>NZ_CP138973.1:0-2461429 GCF_047304905.1 Prochlorococcus sp. MIT 1323 | reverse complement strand
GCTCCCATCTCCATAGTTGCTTCCACTGTTGGTCAGGGCTGCCATCACTAGCGTTTGGCAAATGCATTGCATATCAGTCCATGGCCGGACGCTTAAACCAGCAAAACCAAAGGGTTCGTCCCAACTCCAATGAAGACCAGGTCGTGGAGCAGGTCAAGGAGCATTTCGAACGCACGCTGATCGAAGTAGGCGGCACTGTGGCAGGCAGCGTGGCGGCTCTTGAGCATCAGCCCCATAACAAAGCTCTCAATTACGGCGAGGTCTTCCTGCGCGACAACGTGCCCGTGATGATCTACCTACTCACCCAAAAGCGTTACAAGGAGGTGAAGCAATTCCTCAGCGTTTGCCTAGATCTGCAAAGCACCACATATCAGACACGCGGGGTGTTCCCCACCAGCTTCGTTGAGGAACAAGGCGAGCTCATTGCTGACTATGGCCAGCGCTCAATCGGCAGGATCACCTCTGTGGACGCAAGCCTTTGGTGGCCCATTTTGTGCTGGCTTTATGTCAAGCGCAGCGGTGACAAAAACTTCGGCACCAACCAAAAGGTCCAACGAGGTGTGCAGCTGATGCTCGATCTCGTGCTGCATCCCACCTTCGAGGGCACTCCAGTTCTATTTGTGCAGGATTGCTCATTCATGATTGACCGCCCCATGGATGTTTGGGGGGCACCACTTGAAGTGGAAGTCCTGCTCTATGCCTGCCTGCGCAGCTGCATCGAGCTGATGGAACTGAGTCGCAAAACTCATGTCAGTCGGCTTCTCGACCAACGTCTCTTACTGACCCGCCAATGGGTGCATGACCTACGTCAATTCCTGCTCAAGCACTACTGGGTCACCAGCAAGACCATGCAGGTGCTGCGGAGAAGGCCCACAGAGCAATACGGCGACAACCAGCACCAAAACGAGTTCAACGTGCAGCCACAGGTCGTTCCCGACTGGCTTCAAGACTGGCTTGAAAACCGGGGTGGCTATCTCATCGGCAACATCCGCACCGGACGACCTGACTTTCGTTTTTACAGTCTCGGGAACTCCCTAGCCTGCCTGTTTGGGCTGCTCACCGCCCCGCAACAGCGCGCTCTGTTCCGACTGGTGCTTCACAACCGACAGCATCTGATGGCTCAGATGCCCATGCGCATCTGCCATCCGCCCATGGAAGGGGCGGAATGGCAGAACAAGACAGGTTCAGACCCGAAAAACTGGCCATGGAGCTATCACAACGGCGGACACTGGCCCAGCCTGCTCTGGTTCTTCGGAGCCTCAATCTTGTTACATGAACGGCGTCATCCTGAGGCCGACGTGCTGCTGATGGGTGAAATGCGCGCCCTACTAGAGGAGTGCTACTGGAGCCAATTAAACCAACTGCCGCGTCAAAAATGGGCGGAATACTTTGATGGACCAACAGGCACCTGGGTAGGACAGCAGTCAAGGACCTACCAAACCTGGACCATGGTGGGATTTCTACTTCTTCACCACCTTCTACGCGTCTGCCCCGACGACGTGTTGTGGTTGGATCTCGATGAACTTCTGCCAACTCATGAAGTGAACGCAACAAAAAACCCGGCGTGAAGCCGGGTTGATGCGAGCAAATCTTGACTTTTAAAACTTTTCAGAACAAACCCAGAGTTAGCGACTTGTCGATGGGGAGACAAGCACCGATGCCGAGATAAATCGTAATCACAGTTCCGAATAGAAAGAAGGCCATCGCAATTGGCCTGCGGAATGGATTCTGATACTTATTAACGCTTTCGATGAAGGGAATCAACATCAACCCGAGAGGAACAAGGGTTTGCAAAGCAATGCCAAGCAGCTTATTCGGAACAACCCGAAGAATCTGAAACACCGGATAGAGATACCACTCAGGAAGAATCTCTAGAGGCGTTGCAAAGGGATCTGCTTTATCACCCAACATCGCGGGATCAAGAACAGCAAGACCAACCAGGCAAGCAAACGTGCCCAGAATCACGACTGGGAAGATGTAAAGGAGATCATTCGGCCAAGCAGGCTCCCCGTAGTAGTTGTGCCCCATGCCCTTGGCCAGTTTCGCCCTCAATTTTGGATCAGAGAAATCGGGCTTCTTAAGAATGTGCATGGGATTTTGGCCGAATAGTTAGCGAATGAAGTCGGTGCTGAACTGAAATATAAAAACGTGAAGTGGGATTTGAATCTGAATGATTGACGCTTACAACGGTCCTGAAATGCCCTGCTTCCTGATCATCAGGAAATGCATGAGCATGAACACTGCAAGAAGCCAGGGCAGCACAAAGGTGTGAAGGCTATAAAAACGAGTCAGGGTGGACTGGCCGACGCTCTCGCCACCGCGAAGCAATTCGACCATAAAGTCTCCAACCACGGGAATAGCAGCAGGCACGCCTGAAACGATCTTCACAGCCCAGTACCCGACTTGATCCCATGGGAGGGAATAGCCGGTTACCCCGAAAGAAACGGTGATCACAGCCATCACAACACCGGTAACCCAGGTGAGCTCTCGCGGACGCTTAAAGCCGCCAGTGAGGTAGACGCGAAAGACGTGCAAGATCAGCATCAACACCATCATCGAGGCGCTCCAGCGATGCACAGAACGAATCAACCAGCCGAAACTGACATCTGACATCAGATAGCTCACAGAGCTATAGGCCTCAGTCACAGTGGGCTTGTAGTAAAAGGTCATCGCGAAACCTGTCGCGAACTGAACCAGGAAGCACACCAGCGTGATTCCGCCTAAGCAGTAGAAAATATTGACGTGCGGAGGCACGTACTTGGAGCTGACATCGTCAGCTATGGCCTGAATCTCAAGACGTTCCTGAAACCAGTCGTAGACAGGTGAGGAGTTCGTCATGCAAATGAGGGTCCGGATTGCGAGAGTCTACTTAACGTCCTGCATGGACAGCACCCGGCATGAAGCCAATGTTGCCGACTACTAACTCCCGATCACATCCGCTGCGGCGCCTATGGCTTGCGTGGCTGAGCCTGGGTCTTGGCGTGCTGCTGATGGCGGCTCCAGCCATGGCATTGAATGATGCTCAACAACTGGTCGTTGAAAGCTGGCGGCTCGTCAACCAGGGATATCTAGACCCAGCCAAGTTCGATGAGGTGCACTGGCGAAGGCTAAGAGAGCAGGCATTAGAGAAAACAATCAACAGTAGTAATGAGGCCTATGAGGCCATCGAAGCGATGCTGCTTCCACTTGAAGATCCCTACACAAGACTATTGAGACCAGACGACTACACCGCCATAAAAACCGCCAATTTGGGCAGCGAGATCAACGGCGTTGGCCTACAGCTGGGGGCCCGCGCTGAAGATGGCCAGGTCGTGGTTATCGCTCCGCTTGAAGGGTCCCCCGCGGCCGATGCAGGCGTCACAAGCGGCACGGCCTTACTCAGCGTGGATGGCCAGTCTCCACAATCCCTTGGCCTCGAAGCCACAGCGGCAAGGCTGAGGGGAGAAGTGGGCTCACAAGTTGTAGTAAAGCTGCAACCCCCAAATGGATCTAGCGAAGAACTCACCCTCGAGCGACGCAGTGTGGATCTCAGGCCAGTACGGACCCGCCGACTGAGGAGTGCTAAACACACCCTGGGCTACCTACGCATCACCCAGTTCAGCGAAGGAGTGCCCGAACAGGTCAAAGAAGCACTTCAGGAACTGTCAGAAAAAGAGATTGAAGGCCTAGTTCTAGATCTGCGCAATAACTCCGGTGGGTTAGTGAGCTCTGGACTAGCAGTAGCGGATGACTTCCTGAGTGGCTCCCCAATCGTGGAGACACGCAACCGAGAGCGCATTAACGAAGCAATCCCTTCTGCAATTGAAACCCTTTATGACGGTCCGATGGTGACACTGGTCAACGGCGGGACTGCCAGCGCGAGCGAAATTCTGGCTGGTGCCCTGCAAGACAACAGCCGCTCACAGCTGCTTGGTAGCCGCACGTTTGGCAAGGGTCTGATCCAAACACTCACCAACCTGAGCGACGGCAGTGGCCTGGCCGTGACGGTAGCCGGATACATGACTCCAAGCGGCCGAGACATTCAAAACCAGGGCATCGAGCCTGATCGGACTCTGGATCCTCCTGAACCCCTCAATCCTGGCGGGGAAGAAGACCGTTGGTTGCATGATGCTGAACTCTGGATGGAGGCCCAACTCGACCGCGATCAGGATGCCCAGTTAGCGACCACAGAAGATCTTCAGCTCGATAGTGCTGAAGATGTTGAATTAAAAAACTCAGCAGAATCGTGATGATCCATGAGTCTGCGCACGTATCACGACCCTCTCCATCGCGGCATCACCCTCAATGCCAGCGATGCAGCAGAGGCCATGGTGATGCAGTTAATCGATGCGGCACCATTCCAGCGGCTGCGCCGCATCCGTCAGCTTGGGCCAGCCTTCCTCACATTTCATGGAGCTGAGTCCAGTCGCTTCACCCATTCCCTTGGTGTGTTCCATCTCGCACGCCTTGCTCTGGAAAGGTTGCTGCAGTTCGACTCAGGCCTAGAGGAACATCGCGGACTGCTCTATGGAGCGGCCCTACTGCATGACCTCGGCCATGCCCCCCTAAGCCATACCGGAGAGGAAATATTTGGTCTGGACCATGAGACCTGGTCGGCGCGTTTAGTCAGAGAACATCCCGCCGTGCGTGCGCCCCTTGAGGCCTACGCCCAGGGCACTGCAGATGGAGTAGCCAATCTTCTTGAACAGGGCAGTTCACCCCACAGCGTGATCAAGGCTCTGGTTAGTAGCCAACTGGACTGCGACCGACTCGACTATCTCTTGCGAGACAGCTACAGCACAGGCACCCATTACGGCCAGCTCGACCTCGAGCGAATCCTCTCCGCCCTCACCCTGGCGCCTGATGGAGCCATGGCCATTCATCCAAAAGGCCTCATGGCAGTTGAGCACTACCTGGTCGTACGCAACCTGATGTACCGCAGTGTCTATAACCACCGTCTCAATGTTGTTTGCAACTGGCTGCTTGAGCAGGTGGTGCGCACCGCTCGCCAATTCGGAGCTGCTCATGTTTGGGCCGACAAGATCATGGCCACCTGGCTCTGGAGCCTCAATCAACTCGACCTCGACACATTCCTGGCCAATGATGACCTGCGCACCGGTTATCACCTCCTGCGTTGGCAAGACGAGGGACCTGCACCTCTAGCCGAACTCTGCAAACGTTTCCTCAATCGCCACCTCCTGAAAGCCCTTGCAGTGGAACATCTAAGCCATAGCAAACAGCTAGAGGTCCTCACTCTGGCTCGGCAAATAGCTGAACGCCAAGGCTTCGATCCAGCGCTCTGCTGTGGATTACGCCATCAGCAACAGCGCGGGTATCACCCCTACAAAGGAGGGCTACGTCTTTGGGATGGAAGGCAATTGCGAGCCCTCGAGCAAGCCTCTCCTCTGGTCGCCAGCTTGATTACCCCAGCCGACTCTTCATGGTTGATTTATCCCCGAGAGATTCATGGGGAGCTTCAAGCTGCGCTGGCAACCTAGACGGACTGGCCTAGCGTCCTCATCTGAAAAGGGTCTTGGAGATCGAGGTGAGCGAGCCTGAGGCACAACGACTCACACTCCCCTGGTGCCGAGAAGCACATTGGCGAGAAACATTGCCGGCCATGCTCAATGAACTTGATCCTGGGCCCACCGAACTCGATTGCCGCGACTGGCATCTGGGTTGCCGGGACCTGCATCAGCTGAGGGAGCTGCTGAACAAAGAAGGAGTGACGCTGACCAGAATTCACGCCAACTTGCGAGAAACCCTTGTCAGCGCTGCTGCTCTGGGTTATCCAACGCATATGGCCTCTCCACAGGGAAACAGCTCCAAAACACGCTCTAGCGATACACAACCCAAGCCCAAGACGCCCCAAAAACTGCTCTTCCACCAAGGCACTCTGCGATCAGGCGACCATCTGAGCGCAGAAGGAGACGTACTGCTACTCGGGGATGTCAACCCCGGCGCTCGCATATCAGCTGGAGGCGACGTGATGGTTTGGGGGCGACTCCGCGGCATTGCTCACGCCGGACAGGACGGCGACACCAAAGCAAAAATTGTGGCCCTACAACTCAGACCACTTCAGCTGCGTATTGCCGATGCAGTTGCTCGAGGCCCTGAAGATCAACCCCAACCTGGCTTAGCAGAAGAGGCCCGACTTGAAGCAGGCACAATCATGATCGAGCCTGCTAGGGCTAACAGATTCAACGGTTAATTCTTCAGCCTCAAAAGGCAAACACACATCACGATTAAGCCTCCGGCTCATACCCCGTTGAACAAAGCCCATTTGTTCCATTGCAAACCTTGGACCATTTCTCTTGGGCCTATTGCCTAGGCCACTTAAGCTGACCGCACTTTTCAATGGCCCGTGGCGCCAACGACACGCACCATTCTGATCTGCTCCGGAAAAGGAGGTGTCGGCAAAACCACCCTCACCGCCAACCTGGGTATCGCTCTTGCCAAGCTTGGAGTTCAAACCGTTGTGTTGGATGCCGATTTCGGCTTGCGCAACCTCGATCTACTACTGGGCCTGGAGAACCGAATCGTCTACACCGCCCAGGAAGTGCTCTCAGAGAACTGCAGGCTTGATCAGGCCCTGGTGAAACACAAGCAGGAGCCAAACCTCTCCCTTCTGCCCGCCGGGAACCCCCGCATGCTCGAGTGGCTCAAACCTGAGGACATGCAACGCATTGCCGCGATGCTGGCCAAGCAATTCGACTATGTATTGATTGATTGCCCCGCGGGGATCGAAGACGGCTTCAAAAATGCTGTTGCTGCCGCCAAGGAAGCAATCGTGATCACAACGCCTGAGGTTTCGGCAGTGCGCGATGCCGACCGTGTCATCGGCTTACTGAACACCCATGGCGTAAGCCCTGTTCAGCTGGTGCTCAACAGGGTGCGTCCAAAGATGATGGCCAATCAAGAGATGCTGGCCGCAGACGATGTAACCGACATCCTGGCGCTGCCCTTGCTTGGTTTAGTTCTAGAGGACGAACAGGTGATTGTGAGCACCAACCGCGGAGAGCCGCTCACCCTCAGTGCCAACAACTCTCCAGCCTCTCGTGCCTACTCCAACATTGCGCGTCGCCTGCAAGGGGAAGATGTTCCTCTGATCGATCCGGCCAAGGAAGGACTGGGACTACGCGAAAAGGTGTGGCGCTTGATGCAAACCAAGATCTTTTGACGTAATGGCAACCACTCTGCGAGACATTCTTGACAAATTGCTGGGCCGCCAACCAGCCAGTGCCAAAACGGCAAGGGAGCGCCTTCAGCTGGTGCTTGCCCATGACCGCAGCGATCTAAGCCCTGAACTGCTCGATCAAATGCGGCGCGAAATCTTTGAGGTCGTTGCCAAGTACGTGGAGATTGACCTTGAGGAAGGCGAAGTAAGCCTTGAAACCGAAGATCGCATGACGGCCTTAGTGGCTAACTTGCCGATCAAACGTTCCCAAGCCAAGGCTGTCAGTAACCAAGCCAAGGCTCTCAGTAGCCAAGAGAAGGCTGTCAGTAGCCAAGAGAAGGCTGTCAGTAGCCAAGAATCCGTGTCAACTCCTGGAGCAATGGAATAGGGCGGAGAAGAGGGGGAATCCTGAAAGAAATTGCTTTGCTGCTATGCAGCCACAAAATCAATCAAACTCTTTGCCATTGCCTCCATCAGCTGGAACGCAACGACTAAGCCCAGCGGAGCAATCCGTGGTGACTTTGTTGCTTGAGGGTCTCAGTAACAAAGCCATCGCACAAAGACTGATCCTTAGTCCACGAACCGTGGAAAGTCACATCAGCCATGCCCTCGCCAAAACCGGCTGTCAAAGCCGACTCGAACTCACCTTGTGGCTGATTGCCAACTGTCAGCCAGAAGCAGCCACCTCCGTCGTTACACTTCCAGGATTGCCGGCTTAGCTCAGTGGTAGAGCAGCGCTTTTGTAAAGCGAAGGCCATCGGTTCAAATCCGTTAGCCGGCATTTCAGAAAGATGAATGTCAACCAACAGCCAAGCTGCCAAACAAGAAGATCAAGGGAGCACAAGAGCCTTTCTTTTTGGACACACTTGTCGAACGTCCTGTCTTAAAGAACTCTTCAAACCTCTCAACCATCAGCCTGATCTTTCACCTTCCCTGCGAGCAACCAAGCTCCAAGCAACAACAGCACCCAACCCAGACCCCTTAATTCAAAAATCGGTGTACTAATCACAGTCGCCTGCTCTAATAGCCAATGAAAGCTGGCCTGAAGAAGAAATACTAAGCCGATCAGCCAGAGCATGTGAAGGAAGGCAATTTAGGCATCAAAGCCACTTTCACGTGACTGACAACATTGTGAAGAGTTGATGGTGACCATCATTGAACAACTGTCTACTTTCTAGACGCCGCAATCAAAGGATCTGAAGCTTACAAAGAGGTTCTAACCCCAAGCTCAAAAAAATGCCACCAACCAAACAGAACCATCGACAACACTGAACACGGGGGCAACGACCAAGACATTCGCAAGGAAACCTTGATCAGAGAATCAGATCCAATGGCAAAATATGAAAGCAAACAAAATTCACAATAGCCGCTCAAAAATCTCCAAGGACAAGAAATCTCCACTGCTAATGGAGATTGCTCAATCCCATTTTATGAGAGGAAGATGCATCAAAAACAGGAAGCAACCACAACAAAAGGCAATGAAGGATTGATGGTACCAATCGCATTTGGGCCCAATAGAGAAGGTCTTGCTAGGATCCTCCGAAAACAAGAGCCAAGGCAATGAGATTTATAGAATTCCTGGACCAGCGCTTCTGCAATTCACAGGAGATTAGAGAGATTAACCATCGAGGCATATCTGCAGGATTTGACGACTTCAGAGAAGTATGGGAACTCGATTATCTTTACGAGCATTTTGAAGCCGATATCCATGAGATCATAGAGGAGACAGGATATGTAGACTCTGACTTGAAAGACGAATTTGACAACGAAGAGACACTTAGAATGAAACTCGTATGGTTTGCAGTTAGCACATATTGCCTAAGCAGAACTGATGCTCTTGTCGAGGCAAAAGATCAAGGTGTTTAGCAATGATTGAGGGCTAGAAAGTTAACAAAATGCCAAGCATTTACTCTGAGAGCAGTGAAATCTCAACAGCCAGTGGAAAACTATTGCCACTGACATTCACGACTACTATATCCATGAGATTGTCATCGCACTAGGCTGCCTACTGAGATGGTCAAGGCCAAATAAAGGATTGGACGAAGTCGTTAAATGGATTACTTCAGACAAATTCACCTTATCGAAGATCAAATCAATTGCAGCAAGCAAAAAAGAAGAAGTATCAAGGTTGCTAACTGATTTAATCAGAGAAACCCAATCTCGCCTTGCACTGCCATCAAAGCCTCTATAAGAACGTTACTTCACTCATCCCAATCCAAAAGGAATGATCCAATGAAGTTTGTTGAGGCTATTCTTGCGGGTGACCCAAGTCAAGCAGGTGCAGTAAAGACATTGAGAGATGATCTAATGAAGAAAACAATCGAACTTGGCTACCCAATTCCAATAATGCCACAACCTACAAGTGCAGAAGTTGCAGAAATCAACAAACAGCAAAAGAATCCTGTCAAGCTTCTGAGTGTTACTACAACCATCCGAAAGCTTGCAATAAAGCTGAATCAAGGCGAGCTAGTGTTCGACAAGCAAACATTTGAGCTTGATATCAAAAATGAGGTTTTGAAATTTTTTACTGAAGAAGATACTAAGAGGCTGGGCGACTTATCCCCCAAGCATCTTCAAGAATGAATCGCCTTAGACTTTCTCAACTTTGGCCTTTGCAGAAAAAATAACGGCTGGCACAAAGATTCAAATGGTCGGGACATTGTTGATCTAAACAATTCAAGCCCTGAATAAAAAGCACAGGAAGATATTAAAAACCTGACCATCAATCAACCTCACCCTGCCTTAAAAGCCTCACCAACCAGCGCAAAGATCAATTCACAAGAAATGCTTTGCATCTTTTTGCATTTTTTGCATTAATTAGCCTCCATAATAATGGCCAGTATACGCCATTAAACTAGAGTAGTTAACCACTGATATAGCATTGCCCAACAAAATCAAATGCTTTAACGAACCTTGCGACAGGGTTTCGCAACAGTTTAAAAATGCAGGGATTATTAAGGTCTTGGTACTTCGGCTCTGGTATTTCTATGTTTAAACAGCATCTCAAGGTATTGAGTGAAGCTCACAAAACTCTCTCAATCAGAGCTCGATAGAGGCTGTGAGCTCAATAATGTTTTAAAAGAGTGTTGGAAAGCTTTTTACAGCCTGACTGCTCAAATGAATAATGTGGAGACAGATAGCACAAAATATCTTCAACTCGATAGACTTCGCCAGACTTGTGAAAAAAACATCGACGAATTCAAGCAGGAGCTAGATGAACTCAACTGGCTGATACGAATAGGGATTCGTGACTAGGCCGCAGAGCAGCAAAAGCTTTACCACCAATCAACAACAGCTCTTCTCTTTACAAGCAACAACCTCAACAAATCACCGCGTTGGAGACGAGTTTCAGAGATCACTCAAGTGGTCTCTGAAATGCACCTCTTAACAAGTTCGGTTCGACCATTTGAATCGTCAGGCTCTCTTGATCAGACGATTCATTCAAAGCTCAAGCACCACTGCACCACGTCGTAACTCATGCCAACGCCCGGCCCCTTGCCAAGCCACCACCGTGCTGGCCAAACCAGAAGGCGTCGGCCATGGCAATGGCCCCAACAATGGCAATCCTGGGAAACAAGTATGAGCAGCATCTGCAGAGAAAGTGGGCACAGCACCAGACAAATTCGCGCTCGTGGTAGCTAGTGGCCCGCTCTGCTTCAGCAAGTTCCTCAGCATTCCACAATCCGGTACTCGCAACCCAAGCGTGAAAGCGCCAGGATTAAGAGCCTCAACAAGCACACCCGAAGCCGGTACAACCAAGGTGAGGGCCCCTGGCCAATAGCGCCTGGCCATCGACCAGGCATCCTCCAAAGCAAGCGGCAAAACATGCGCAAGTAACTCTTCAGGAGTAGCTCCCATCAGGATCAGAGGTTTGTCGGCCGACCTCTGCTTCATCGTCCACAACTGTGCAGCGTGAACAGGAGCGGCCGCCAAAGCTGGCAAGGTGTCTGTCGGCAACAATGCCGCTGAACCAGCATGCAATCTGGATGCCAAGGCACTGGCGTCAAGAACAGCCGAGGGCAGCACTGCCATGGTTCAAAGAGTCTTGATGATCAGGACGCCGAGCAATGGCAAAGCGCCTTACCCCCAGTAAATCTGACTTGTAGTCCACATTCTCCAAACCCTGCTGACGCATCAAAGCCAGCACGGCATCGCTCTGGTCATGGTGGTGTTCCAAGAACAGCCAACCACCAGGCTCTAAGGCCTGCATGGCACCAGCAATGATTTGACGAGTGGCCACCAACCCATCGGCTCCCCCGTATAGAGCCAAATGAGGCTCATGATCACGGACCACGGGTTCAAGTTGAGCCATTACAACTTCTGGGATGTAGGGAGGATTGACCAGCACCAAGCTGAACTCTCCCCACCAAGGCCGCAAAGGCTCCCACCAACTGCCCTGATGCAGCTGCCATAAGGCATGGGGCGCAAGCCTTTGCAAGTTCCGTTTCGCCAAAGCCAAGGCCTCGATGCTGCAATCAACTGCATGTCCACGCCAAACAGGGAGAGCGCGAGCCAACGCCACAGCTAGTGCTCCTGACCCTGTCCCCAAATCGGCCCAGCGACCAAAAGGTTTCCGAACCAATGCTTGCAAAGCAAAATCCACCAACAGCTCCGTCTCCTGTCGGGGAATCAATGCCACCGCACTGACCTCCAGCTCAAAATCCCTCCAAGGGCAGCAACCGATCAAATGCTGAAGAGGAATGTGATGATCAAGATGTTGCTTCCAGATCATTGCGAGCTGATCAAGAGATCGCTCAAGCAGCACTGAACGGCGTGGGTCGAGATAAAGCTGCTGAAGATCGCTCCAGCGCAAACCTCCACCCAAATCAAGCAACCAGTCAAAATCAACAGCACGGCCTCCTTCAGCAATCTGCAAACGACGCCAGGCCAATAGCTCTGCTGCGGAAATCTCCAGCAATGCCATCGAAACAGGCTAGGCCAAACGCCAATACAACCCAGGCTCTGCCACCAAAACCCCCTGCAGCTCCAACTGAAGCAATTGTTCTGTCAATCGCGCCGAAGACAGATTCAGACAGGTCATCAAATCCTCCAGGGACGCCCCATCGCCAATGGCCTTTAACAGTGCTGTATCGCCATCCTGGCCAGCTCGTGAGCTAGATCGAGAACCAGACAAATCAAAAGCAACCGAAGGAGAATGAACCGCCAGCGGACCAGTACCAAGTTGTTTTACAAGAGCTTCAGGGCTTAGCAAAGGGGAAGCCTGATCCAACAACAAAGCATTGCTACCGAGGGCCGACCATCGCCTTGCATCTCCGGGCACGACAAACAGCTGACATTGCTGCTCGATTGCCCGCCGCGCTGTTATCAAGGCTCCACTTCTCTCGGGGCACTCGACGACGACCACAGCCTTTGCCAAGGCCACCAATAAGCGATTACGGGCTGCAAAACAACCGCGCTTGACCAAAATCTCCCGGGGCTGCTCTGTGACTAGCAGCCCTTGAGCCGCTACCAGAGCTTGAAGGCCCTCATTCTGCCGGGGATAGACCTTCTGCAACGGTGTGCCCAGGACGCCCACAGGCGCACCACCGCCTTCCAAACAGCCGCGATGGGCAGCCGTATCAATCCCTTCTGCAAGGCCACTAATCACAGGCCAACCCGCTAGTGCCAAAGCACGACCCAATGCTTCAGCCACACGCAAACCATGGTTCGAAGGCCGTCGTGTGCCAACAATTGCTACCGCCCTACGGGCCCCAAGGCATCCCAAAAGCTCCTGCCGGCCCTGCCAAAAAAGCGCCAAAGGAGGGCGCGTCAAGGCACGAAACCCTTCCGGCCAAAGCACATCCACAGGCAACAAGACATCCTCCGGCACGTCGACACTTGGACAAGTTCCCCACTTGCTGCGGTGGAGGCTCAAGTCTTTGAACAAGGCTGTCGGCCAGGAGAGCACCTTGCGCAACCTTTCCTCAGGCCAAGTCCATAGCTCAGCCAGACTGACCTCTTGAGCCTGGCCTAGCGCCTCGAGGTCCCCCATTCGAGCCGCTCCAATCCCTGGACAGCGGCTCCAAAGCCACCACCAATGCCGACATTCCACCAGGAAAATAGTACGTATGAACCAATGATCTTATAGGCGCGGCTCGACCCCCTGTTGTAGTTGCCGTAAAGCACTCGCAAGAGGCTCTGGGGGTTGACGTAGCACCCGCCGCCTCGAGCCCATGACATTGAGCAACACAAGATCCACCTGAGCATCAGCGACCCGATCCCCTGCCTCCGATGCAAAAACTGTGAACCATGGCCATCGCACCCCATCCCAGGGCAGAGACCAACTCTGCAGCTCTACCACCTCACCATGGCGAAGCGCACGACGATAGTGAATCTCAAGACGCACCACAGGCATCTCCAATCCGGCTGCGGAGATCCGCGCATAGGGCAAGCCTACCTGCGCCAAAGCCTCCACTCGAGCCTCCTCCAGCCATGCCACATAGGCCCCATGCCACATCACCCCAGCGTGATCTGTGTGCTGCGGTAACACCCGCCTACGCAGCTTCCAAGGCTGAGTCTTCTCACTCGTCATCAGCATGCTGAAGTCCTAGCTCACTCGCCATAGGCTGCTGCAAAGCCTGGTAAAACTTGCAAAAGAACCTACTGACCAAGAACTAGCTGGAAGCAATGCTGAAAATGCTCTACCCGAACTGACCTCCCCAAGTTCAAAACAGCTGATATCTGTCGGCTAAGTCTGGATTCCTAAAAGCTGTCCAGCTAGATCGTGGAACCCCACCAAAAGAGTTGTAACCCCTTCCCCGCCCAGACATTGGCAAGTTCATGAGAATCAGCCCCAACGCATTGGGTACACCCATCAAGCAAGGATGAATCAAAGCGAGGGTGGCCCAGATGGCGGTTAAAGAGAACGCAGATCTAATTTCAATTGCTTGGGAGAGTCGCCATCAAGAACTGATCAAGGGCCTTTAGGACCTCGACACGCTGGTTGGGAGTTCCGGTGAGCAACTTCACCTGAGTTGATGAAACCGCTTCAGTCCTGATTGACCAGGACCAAGAACGCAGTTGAAACTGGCAAGCGGATGGCCTTCAAACCAGCAAGAAGTTGATCAGCTTTTGTTGCTGTTGGTCTGGATGTAAAGACCAATCAGAAACAACATCGGAACCGCTACGAACAGAAGGGTGGCTAGGAAGCCGAAGTTGTTTACAGGCATGGCCGCAGAGGATTACTCCGGGAAAGTATCACCCGCAAGCTACCCAAACTGCAATCTGCTCAATCCTCGTCACCGGGCGTAGCAGCCCACGCCCTTTCAAAACCAGCTGAGATCACACCATCAAACCCCTCTGATTCGAGGGGTTTGATGGCCTATTAAGACAGCTTTTGCGCACGCGCCGCCTCAAGTCGACTCTTGGCATTAAGCAGGGCTTCCTGTGGTCGAGTCACGACGATCACTGACGACATAACAATGGTCTGACAAGCAAGGCGCCAATTCTCAGGGCGGCGCTTGAGCTTGATTTCCTCAACCTCAGTTCGTGGAGAAAGCGCACCAACTTTGCTTTCCCCCTCAATTCCAACAAAACAAGTAATGCACTGACCACAACCTCCACAGTTCCCCAACTTTCCTTTCAGCCCGTAGAGCTCCATCCCCTCGCGCAAGGCAACCTCTCTGAGATTTTCGCCTTGCTTGCACTCAACATCTTTGCCTTCCCGGACAAAGCGAATGATGGGCATGGATCTTGAACGCAAAAGACAACCCATTTTGTCTCAAGCGCGGCATTGCAGTTTGTAACCAAGCCTGAATATCAGCAAAACCTCAGCCTGACGAAATCGATAGCCCTCCAAACCCACTCTTTTAAGAGCTATTCATGTATCACTGCACGTTGCAGCTAGCGACAACCTTCTCCACACTTAATGGTGCACGTCTTACGATCTGCGGGTCTGGCTGCATTAGCAGCTTCGTTTCGTTCCCCCGAACCTGACCCATGGGATTGCCCTGGTATCGGGTGCACACGGTCGTTATCAACGACCCCGGCCGACTTCTGGCCGTGCACCTCATGCACACAGCCCTGTTAGCCGGCTGGGCCGGCTCCATGGCCCTCTACGAATTAGCCATCTTCGATCCTTCGGATCCCGTCCTCAACCCCATGTGGCGGCAAGGCATGTATGTCATGCCGTTCATGACCCGCTGCGGAATTACTGGCAGCTGGGGGGGCTGGAGCATCACCGGTGAAACCGGTGTTGATCCAGGCCTCTGGAGCTTCGAAGGTGTTGCTGCCGCTCACATCATCTTCAGTGGCCTGTTAATGCTGGCCGCAATCTGGCACTGGACCTACTGGGATCTTGATCTTTGGCTAGATCCACGTACTCAAGAACCTGCTTTAGACCTTCCAAAAATCTTCGGCATCCACCTGACACTTGCAGGTGCCGTTTGCTTCGGCTTTGGAGCCTTCCATCTATCAGGACTTTATGGTCCAGGGATGTGGGTCTCTGATTCCTATGGACTAACAGGTCATATGGAGAATGTCGCGCCCGAATGGGGTGCTGCAGGATTCAACCCCTTCAGCCCAGGCGGCATTGTGGCGAACCACATTGCGGCAGGAATCTTTGGATTCCTTGGTGGCCATTTCCAAATGCTCAACCGCCCACCTGAAAGGCTTTACAAAGCCCTTCGCATGGGCAATATCGAAACAGTCTTAGCCAGTGGTTGTGCTGCTGTTTGCGCAATTGCCTTCATCGTTTCAGGAACGATGTGGTATGGATCTGCTGCCACACCTGTTGAACTGTTTGGACCTACCCGTTATCAGTGGGACCAAAATTTCTACAGAACTGAAATCAACCGTCGTGTCCAGTCAGCCATGGATGAAGGCGCTACTCAAGAGGCGGCATATGCCGCTATCCCTGAGAAGCTTGCCTTCTACGACTACGTAGGTAACAGCCCTGCAAAGGGCGGTCTATTTAGGGTTGGTGCCATGGTGAATGGCGACGGTCTTGCTACTGGCTGGCTCGGTCACATCACGTTCAAAGACAAGGCAGGCAATGATCTGCAGGTCCGTCGCATCCCGAATTTCTTCGAGAACTTCCCTGTGTTACTCGAAGATCAGAATGGCGTCGTGCGTGCTGACATCCCATTCCGCCGTGCTGAAGCAAAGAATTCCTTTGAGCAGCAAGGCGTAACGGCAACCATCTATGGCGGTTCCATGGATGGGAAAACCTTCACTGATACCGCTGATGTGAAGCGTCTGGCTCGCAAGGCTCAACTTGGTGAAGCCTTTACTTTCGACCGCGAGACCTATGCTTCGGATGGTGTTTTCCGAAGCTCACCTCGAGGCTGGTTCACCTTTGCTCACGTCAACTTTGCGCTCTTGTTCCTATTCGGCCACTGGTGGCATGCAGCTAGGACCTTGTACCGCGACGTGTTTGCCGGTATCGATCCTGACCTTGGCGACCAAGTTGAATTCGGTGTTTTCCAAAAGTTGGGCGACGCTTCTACTCGTCGCGTTCCAGGGCAAACTTAAGCCTTCCACAGGAACTACACCTTCAGCTGATCGACCCTACGGAGACTCTCAATGGATGCTTTTGCTTACACCCTCTTAATGACCCTGGTGGTTGCCACCCTGTTCTTCGCGGTTGCATTCCGTGATCCGCCGAAAATCGGCAAAGACAGTGGCAAATAAAACGCCAATCTCTTCAAAGCCCCGCTTCGGCGGGGCTTTTTTTTTATCTTTAAGCACTTCTTCCTCCAATCTCGTTGATCCAAATAATCATGCAGTCTCATTGTCTCGCAAAGGATTTACAGCACTAAAGCCTGAGAATGCAGTTCAACAGGTCCTTCTCAAGGCTCGAATTACTGTCTAGACTTAGTTCACTAAGTTTGGAGTCTTACGGGCATGCAATGCCCCTCCTGCCAAAACACTGATAGTCGGGTACTTGAATCCCGCGCTGCTGATGCCGGGCGAAGTGTAAGAAGGCGCCGTGAATGCTTACATTGCGACTTTCGCTTCACGACATACGAACGCGTCGAAACTGTTCCAATCACAGTTTTGAAGCGTAATGGCAATAGGGAGACTTTCAATCGCAGTAAAATCCTTAATGGCCTTACGCTGGCCTGTCAAAAAACCGGTCTCGAGCAAGACAGACTTGAGTCAATGGTGAACGAGCTTGAACTGCAACTTCAGCAAAGAAGTGGGCGTGAAGTGAATAGTGCTGAGATCGGCGAAATGGTTTTGGACCAACTATCGGAAATGAGCGAGGTCGCTTACGTACGCTTTGCGTCGGTATATCGTGATTTCCGTGGAGTTAATGATTTCGTAGCAGCACTTGAAGGCATTCATGCCAACAAGGAACAGCTCGCAGCCGTTCGCTGAGAATAAGGAGTCAATCTGTAGAGTGATCAATTAATTCCGAAAGGTCGGCGGGCCACTCGGATTTCCTTGCGCACTGCCATAGGGCATACCGCCATCCAACAATGTCTGCGACTCCTACTGAACAAGTTCAGGACTCTGCTGCTGATAGCACTAGCAGCGAGCAGGTAATCAATACCACTTCTGAAACAGCCGAAGCTGCCAAGCAAGCCTTGGCTGAAGAAGACCTGAGCATTCCAGAGGATGTCCCAACAGCCGATGACCCGAGCAGCCGAGCAGCCAAAAACGACCTGAGTGGAGCTGGATTCACCCTCGATGAATTTGCATCACTACTGAGCAAGTACGACTACAACTTCAAGCCAGGTGACATTGTCAACGGCACGGTATTTGCCCTTGAATCAAAGGGCGCAATGATCGACATCGGGGCCAAGACCGCAGCCTTCATGCCCCTTCAGGAAGTGTCGATCAATCGGGTCGAAGGACTCAGCGACGTCTTACTTCCCGGAGAGATCCGCGAGTTCTTCATCATGAGTGAGGAGAACGAAGACGGACAACTCTCCCTTTCAATTCGCCGCATCGAATACCAACGTGCATGGGAACGGGTAAGACAGCTACAAAAGGAAGATGCAACCATCTACTCCGAAGTCTTTGCGACCAATCGCGGGGGTGCCCTGGTCAGGGTGGAAGGCCTGAGAGGGTTCATCCCCGGATCACACATCAGCACCCGCAAGCCAAAGGAAGAGCTTGTCGCGGACTTCCTACCTTTGAAATTCCTCGAAGTCGACGAAGAACGCAATCGCTTGGTCCTGAGCCATCGCCGTGCTCTGGTTGAAAGGAAGATGAATCGCCTCGAGGTTGGCGAAGTCGTCATCGGCGCCGTTCGCGGCATCAAGCCCTACGGAGCCTTCATCGACATCGGTGGCGTGAGTGGCCTACTTCACATCTCCGAAATTAGTCACGAGCATATCGAGACCCCCCACTCGGTTCTTAACGTGAATGATCAGATGAAGGTCATGATCATCGATCTCGATGCGGAGAGAGGTCGAATTTCACTATCGACCAAGGCCCTTGAGCCCGAACCCGGAGACATGCTCACCGATCCACAAAAGGTCTTTGACAAAGCTGAAGAAATGGCCGCCCGCTACAAGCAAATGCTGCTCGAGCAGGCCGAGGAAGGCGAAGATCCAGAAGTTGTCCCCCTCGACTAATCCTGATAGCTAGCCCATGCCTCAACTATTGCTGAGGGGGACGCCCATCGGCAAGATCCAAGGGGTGCTGTTCGACAAGGATGGCACCCTTTGCCATAGCGAACCCCATCTGCTCACTCTGGCAAAGGGAAGAATCGAACAAGCCATTCGTAGGTTTCACGGAGGGAATGCCAGCGAAAGTGTGGTTTGCAAAATTGAGGAGCTTCTCTCTGCTGCCTATGGCCTCAACGCTGAAGGACTCGATCCAGGCGGAACCATCGCCGTAGCGTCAAGGCATCACAACTTAATCTCCACAGCAACGGTGTTCTGTCTGCTCGGAGAAGGCTGGCCACAGGCTCTTGCTCTGGCCAATGAAGTGTTCGCAGCTGTGGATGCTCTTGAGAATGAAGTGCCCTGCCTAGTAACAACCAGGACTCTGCTACCAGGTGCCCTTTCGCTCTTGCAAGCGCTGCGACAACAAGGGGTGATCTGCGCCGTGATTAGCAATGACAGCGCCTCAGGGATTGAGACCTTCCTGAACCAAAACAATCTTCATGACACGGTGACCGAGCTCTGGAGCGCTGAGCATCAACCAGCTAAGCCCAATCCAAATGCCGTCAAAAGACTCTGCCAGGTAATGGGATTAGCCCCCGCCCAGTGCGCCTTGATTGGTGATGCCGATTCCGATTTACAGATGGCTCGACAGGCTGGTATAGGTCTCAGCCTTGGTTACATGGCCGGCTGGAATCAACCCCCAACACTGACGAACTACCACCACCTTATCCACCACTGGAATGATCTAGCCGTCAAGTAGCCGTCAAGGCAGACCCTAAAATTACGCATAACTTCAGTTCTCCATGAGCCGTTACGTCTTCACCTCTGAGTCCGTCACAGAAGGGCATCCCGACAAGATCTGTGATCAAGTGAGTGATGCCGTTCTAGACGCCCTACTCGCTCAAGACCCCAGCAGCCGAGTTGCCTGTGAAACAGTTGTCAATACAGGGCTCTGCCTCATTACAGGCGAAGTGACCTCAAACGCCCAGGTTGATTTCATCCATCTTGTTAGGAACGTAATCCGCGAGATTGGCTATAGCGGTGCTCGTGCAGGTGGATTTGATGCCACGAGTTGCGCCGTGCTCGTTGCCCTGGATCAACAATCACCAGACATCGCCCAAGGGGTTAATGAAGCCGACGACCATTCAGGTGATCCTCTTGACAAGGTGGGAGCCGGAGACCAAGGGATCATGTTTGGCTACGCCTGCGACGAGACCCCTGAGCTGATGCCCCTACCCATCAGCCTCGCCCATCGCCTTGCCCGTCAACTCGCTGCAGTCCGTCATGACGGGTCTCTGAGCTACTTGCTACCTGATGGGAAGACCCAAGTCAGTGTGGTCTACGAAAACGACCGTCCTGTCGCGATCGACACGATTTTGATCTCCACTCAACACACCTCGGAGGTAGAGGGCCTCTCGGATGAGAATGGAATCCGTGAGCGGATCACTCAAGACCTCTGGACCCATGTCGTAGAACCAGCGACTGCTGACCTCCCCCTCAAACCCAATCGTGAGGCGACCCGCTTTTTAGTCAATCCAACCGGTAAGTTTGTGGTCGGAGGCCCCCAGGGGGATGCTGGCCTTACTGGCCGAAAGATCATCGTAGATACCTACGGCGGCTATGCCCGCCATGGTGGTGGAGCCTTTTCCGGCAAAGACCCAACCAAAGTGGACCGCTCTGCCGCCTACGCCGCACGATTTGTGGCCAAGTGTCTTGTAGCAGCAGGCCTAGCTCAACGTGCAGAGGTGCAACTCAGCTATGCCATTGGCGTGGCTAAACCCGTCTCGATCCTAGTGGAATCTTTTGGCACCGGAAAAGTGACGAATGACCAACTCACAGCCTTGGTGCAAGACCATTTTGACCTGCGACCTGGTGCCATCATTGAACAATTCAAGCTAAGACAGCTGCCTCAACAACGCGGAGGACGGTTCTACCAAGACACTGCTGCCTATGGCCACTTCGGTCGCCCTGATCTAAAGCTTCCCTGGGAAGACGTTAAGGACAAGGCCTCCACTCTGCTTCAAGCAGAGGCCCAACAACAAAAACAGGGAAGCAGCCTCTAGAAACCCCATGCCTAACTCGTCCCTGGCGCTCGGCATCGACCTTGGCACCAGCGGCGTACGGCTTGCCGTGCTCAACGAGCACGGCAAGCTGATCCACACAAGCAAAGCGGACTATCCAAAAGGGCTTGAGAGTCCTGAAGACTGGAAAACCTGCTGCACAGAGCTGATTCGTGCTTTACCTAGCAGCCTGCGACAAAACCTGGGTGCAGTCGCTATCGATGGCACCTCAGGAACACTGCTGGCCTGCGACCGCTCTGGCAAACCACTCGACACAGCCCTGCCATATCACCTGAGCTGCCCGGAACAAAGGCCAACACTCATCTCCCTTGTATCCCATGAAGAACCAGCCTCAAGTGTGAGCAGCAGCCTGGCAAGAGCTCTACGACTAATCAGCACACATGGCCCCTCTGTTCTGCTTCGCCATCAAGCGGACTGGATCAGCGGCTGGTTGCTAGGCAATTGGTGCTGGGGAGAAGAAGGCAACAACCTGCGCTTCGGCTGGGATTTAGTCAATCAGACCTGGCCTGCCAGCTTTGCCGAAACAGCCTGGCGGGCAGCACTTCCTGAGATCGTAAGCAGCGGCAAAGTTCTGGGTACGGTGGCATCTGAGCAGTCCCAAAGCCTTGGCCTACCGAAACAACTCCTCGTAGTAGCAGGGACCACCGACGCCAATGCTGCTGTTTTAACTGCCAATGCAGGTCCCGACGACGGCATCACCGTGCTGGGCAGCACCCTTGTGCTGAAACGTTTTACGGAAGGTCCAATCCGTGGTGCTGGCATCACCAACCATCGCGTTGGCGGACGATGGCTCTGCGGCGGAGCCTCCAATGCCGGGGGCAGCGTCCTTCGAAAACTGTTCAGTGATACCGAGCTCAAAGAGTTAAGCCGCCAGATCAATCCAGAGTTCAACAGTGGTCTAATGCTGCGCCCTCTTCCCGCCCCCGGCGAACGCTTCCCAATTGACGATCCCACACTCGAACCAAAGCTAAATCCACGACCTGTGAGCGATTCCCTCTACCTCCATGGCCTGCTGGAAGGCCTCGCACACATCGAATTGCAAGGCTGGCAACGTCTCAAAGAACTTGGCGCGCCACCTCCCAAGCAAGTGATCAGCCTGGGAGGGGGTGCCCGCAATCCCCAATGGCGTCGATTAAGAGAACGGATCCTTGGCATACCCGTCAAGACTTGCACCAACCCACCAGCTGCCGGAGTCGCCCGTCTGGCCTTGCAAGCGATCTCTCCTCAACACAACTTGGTTAGTACCAAGCAAGAAGCGGATCACTAGCTCTGAATGATGCTAACCAAATGGCATGACCACATTTTGACTGGACTGGTTGTCATAAAGACAAGTTCAATGAGCTTCAATGTGATCGAACTAGAGATACTTCCTTCTTTAACAGCGCTTTGACTAACTCCTAGTGGGAAGAGCTCACTTCAGGCTCTCCAATCTCTAGTCTCAAAATTTACAACACCACTGCTGATGAGCTCCGACCCCCTCACCCCTGATGTCAGTGCACGCATCTGTCGCCACATGAATGGCGACCATGCCGAGGCTGTCATGAATTATGCGCGTTACTACGGAGGAATTAAAGACCCCCAAACAGCCAAGATGATTTTAATCACCTCGGAAACGATGGAACTTGAAGTGGATGGGGATGCCTTAGAGATCAAGTTCGACCACACCCTCGCCGATAGTGAAGATGCCCATCACACTCTGGTGGCCATGCTGAAAGCCATGCCGAAATCATCTGGCTGATATGGCCTCATAAGGGAACCCTGCCAAAAGAACGAGGGGAATCCTTGCTTCAGAAGCTGAACTGCATTGCTTTCATCCCTGATGCGAGCAGGTCATGCCCTGCTCATGCAACCCCAGTGCCCCATCTGCCGGGCAGCGATTACCTCAGAGGCCGAGTGTTCCAAGCCTTGCCTGAACTGTTGCATGAAACTCGATCTACCAGCCGATGGCTTAAAAGGCTTCAGTCCCCTGAACTGGCGGGCGCTGGGTTGGTACGAAGGTCATCTCCGCCGGCTGTTGTTGAATCTGCGTCGCAATCGGAAGCTCTCAGCGATCCACGCCTTAGCAAAACTGCTGACCCCGCTCGTCCCCATCAACGCTGTGCTGGTCCCGATTCCGAGCTGGAAAAGCCTAAGCCGAGCAAATCCTGTACCCCAACTTCTGGCCAGTGGCTTATGCCGTCCCTGCCATGGCCTCTTACGCCGCCGCCATGCAACCGTGGGACAACACCATCTCGACAGACAGCTACGCCAGCGAAATCAAATTCATTCATTCGAAGCGGTGCCAGGTCTTAGCAACAACGCAACTGACTGGTCCTTTCATCGGGTTTGGATTGTTGATGACATCCTCACCACTGGTGCCACAGCTCTGGCAGCCAGAAATTGCTTGAAGAATCTTGGCATTACTGTAGGTGGTGCGATCTGCCTGGCAAAAACCCCAAAACAAAAGAGCAAATACAACCCCAAAACCATTAGCAATGGGTGAGTCTGGCCAACAGGGCGACTGCCAGTCCAGAGGCAATGTTTAGCTTTAGCCGAAAAGATGCATGATCAAGAATTAGGCCACGAGTCAAAAGCGCAAACGCCGTCATAGATAACAAGAGGGCATGGCCTTTACCTTCAATTGAAAAGCGCATAGGGCAGGGAATGCAGAAAGCCAACAGACGACAAGATCAACTGCTCGAACACGACACCGAGCCAAACCGGCAGCCTGAGTAAGCATGAGAATTCCTCTAGCCAGATGGGCCAACCAGGAGGAAACATGCAGGCTGATAGCACTTTGTCCAACAGACTGCCCCCAGCCCCCCGAGCATCAAGTCATAGAAGGGAGGGTGTAAGTCGGTTTTCTGCTACTCGAAGATGGAAAGAACTGCGAGCTAAAACGCCTGAATCACAGTGCGCAGCTCATCACCGCAAAGACTAGAGCGATCGATCAGGCAGAAGGCTTTGATGGCAAAAAACAAGCTCACCATCAACGCAGGAACGACAACGCCACTGCTGATCTACTGATGAGCTTTGGACTGCCCCCTGAAGCATCATGATCATCGCCGCCAAGACGCGATTGGGTTTGCGCCTCGCAAGGTTGCTGACCCAGCGCCTAAGGCAATGATTTCATCACCACCCTGGCAAGGCTTTGCCTCACCCAGTGATTTAAGATTCCGAGGTCGCGAAGGCGACTAGCCGGGATAGCTCAGTTGGTAGAGCAGGCGACTGAAAATCGCCGTGTCCCCAGTTCAAATCTGGGTCCTGGCATCAATTTAAGATGCCCATTGCCGTGTCTTTCTCTCCGCCCAACGAAAAGAGCGACCGCCTGTTCAATAATGCAGACAATTTTGCGATGATATTTGATGAGGCCTGGAAGAACTATCAGTCTACAAAAGAGGGAAATAAACTTAGTCAGGAGACTAAACTAAATCTAGTCCTAGACACGATCAAGGACCACCCATTTCTATTGGGATCTCCATCCATTGCCAAAGAAGTGGCTCAATTTCGCATCCGACTTCTTGATCTGATCTAAAACATAGATCAGGCTAAAAGCAGATTTGTTTGCGCATCCTCCACGCATTGAGTATCGCCAACATCATCGTCAAAAGTCCCATCCCCATTCTCAAGACACTGATCGACATTCCCCTCTGTCTGGAAATCTTCTGTCTTCAAATTAAAGGTTTAGTCTGATTCGCTATTCTCAGGCTTAACCTCTTGAAGGGTCTGCCCTTCTGATGAAATAGCGTAAGCGAGGTTGAACGAGGTGCATCGGTCTGGGTCAACGTCTAAAAGCCCCTGTAGGTGCCTCACGCGCTCCTCACTATCAACAAGGAGCTTCTTAGTGGCTTCATGGCAGCCATCATCTTTCAAAAATTGACTACTCTCAAGTATCGCGACCCTTTCTTCAAGCTGAATCAGCCTCAAAATTAAGGCCTCACTCAACTGACTAAAACCATGCAGTTGCTTACTAAGCAACTTTTCAAAAGAGGCCTTGTTTTCACTGACCGTCATCAGTTATTTCCTCCCAGCAAGAATCTTGCCGATGGTATTGGTGCCACTCTGCCTGTCCATCTCAGAAGCTTCAACGAGGCAAAGTTGGTTTCATGACTCTTCTCCAATTTCTACTGCGAGACCAAGACAAGCTTGAGCAGGTGAAGCAAGAAGCGATTGACTGGTGGAGTAATTTTCCAGAGATTAGATAGAGCTTGTTTTAGTTAGGGCAATCGCCTGGGTCAATGGCCCGGCAGCGAAATCGAACCAGGCAACTCGCCAGTATTTATACCTAAGGGACTCCTGATTGCTCTTCTCCTCTTGCCTGCTAGCGACTGACAAGGATGAATCTATAGGTTGATGAGCTTATATCCAAGCCCAAAAAATCATGAAGCCATGCAAACTGAAAACAATTAATGATTTTGGCTTCCAGCTCACAGGAAGACACCTCTTGCTTGTTTATCATGGCCAAAGGGAGATGATTTCCCTGCAAACCATTGAGCTGTCGACAGGGCGACAAACTGAACTTTCCATCACCGACTTTTCCCATGCCTCTGTTTCGCCCCCCTTCAAGTGAACAACCGGGTGATCAATCTGCCCTAACCCCCTCAGGGAAAGAAATTCCCATGGCGATGTCGATGATGGTTGACTCCATGGTACGCATGATTCAAAAAGCCAGTGGCAATCAGCCAAGTGTTAAAAACGAAGACTCAAACGAATCTCTTGATGAACATTGAGCAGTTCGTTGCTCAATGTGAAGGTACATGGCGGTCAATGCGAAGTAGCCATTCACTAGCCTTCCAACAATTTGAGGAAGTACTGAGCGAGATTCGCATCCAAAAGGTCAATAGCGAAGATCCGGAAGTTATCCAACTCCTCAAGTCCACGACAAGTCACAACAGCATGCCCGTATCGCCGTTCAAAATGGAATGGCAAGCTGAAAGTGACTGGGAGCCAAATGTAAAGTCAGAGGTCACATCGGGCTCATGCCTTTTAATACCTATCCCAAAAACCCATGAGAAAGGGGTGATCTTAAGAAGTAGGGGCTATGCAGAAGCTGAAAAAGCTGTCTCAAATTATGAATTCCTATCAGACGGGACTTTCCTGCTGATAACCAAATATGGGCAATCTATTGCTGAGGAGAGAATCTGGTTTGTTTCCAAACACATTCGGTGCCGATCATCAGTTCTACGAACATCAGAAGGCTCAGGCGTCCTGCAAACATCTTTTGCCTCGGAAGTGCGCAGGCTAAAAAACTAAAGGATCAACAAAAAAGATGCGTCAGAGTTCATTACTACGTTTCGCCAAAACATTAGCTGCGCACTACAGCAACAAGGAGCAAGCTCAGAAAGATCCAATCCACTTTGCCAGAATCAATATCTACTTTAGGCCACTATTATGGGATGTATTTCAAGGGCCTGGATATTATTCAGAGCAAAGTTATGACTATGATCCATGGCGTCCTTATCGTCAGGGCGTGCATAAATTACTAGCAAGCAAAGAAGCATTCATATTGGAGAATTATAGTTTGCAAGAGCCTAAGCGCATGGCTGGCGCGGGGTTTTACCCTGACCTTCTCAATCACCTATGCGCTGATACGCTCCTTCCGCGACGGGGCTGCTCTATGCACTTCAAGGAAGTCAAACCAAACCAATATCAAGGACAAGTTGAACCTGGTAACAACTGCCTAGTTCCTCGCAACAACACCATGACTTATCTGGTCAGCGAGGTGAAGTTTGATGAAAAAATTTGGATTAGTCGAGATCGCGGATTTGACCCAAAAACACATGAGCAGCTCTGGGGCTCAAAGCACGGTCCACTTCACTTCCAACGTATTGTCAATCTAGGCGATCATCTTAACGAAAGCTGGTTGCGCTCTGCCTCACACTGAATTAACACATCAAAGAAACTAGTGATATGTCGTAAGACTGAAATAACAAGAGGGAGAAATGCCATGACAGTTCAATGCATCTATTAACTGTCCCATGCACTCACATCCTGCGTTCCAGGCCCACTAAGCCATTGCCGTTTTTACCTTGCAAAAGCCAGGGCCTCTCGAACACTTAGAGATAAAAGCATGAAGGAATTAATAGGCTCAATATCTTGATAGTTGACCAGTAAAACAATAATAAATAAAGCACTAAATCTATAATCAATACTACTATCCAAGATTCACGATCAAGGCGAATCAGCAAAGAAGGATACCCTTACCTTACAGGAGGAGAAACCCCGATACGATTCATCTCAAGACTGTTAACCTTAGCTCGAACAAAGCGATGTGGGTCCTCCTTATTTCTAGCCACATTCTCTACCAATGCGCCCCATTTTTCTACATGAAGCAAAGGCTCAATAGCCAATAATGCTGCATATCGACAGGCCCAGTAAGGAGACTTCTCTGGGTTCAGCCATTGAGACAAATAGGAACAACCAATCTCGGGGCTATATTGCATCAGCGTAAGGATGGAAGCTGGCTTGAATTTAATAAAATCAGGCCAACGCCGATCAAGTGCAGAGAAGCAGAAATCCTGAATTTTCTGTTGTGCTGTTTCCGGCCAATCGGTCATACATCTAAAAAGAACCATAAAGAAATAGAGCGCACCATAATCCTTCTTTGCTCGTTCCCAGCATTTCAACAACAAAGGCCAAAGCTCTGTTGGATTGCGACTACGCAAGGTCTGAAGAGCCAGATAACAGCGACTGAAATCAGTTCCGAATAGTTCCTCAATCAGGAAGGCATCTTTAGGGGATTCATCATAATGATGCACGAGATCAAGATCATCTGGGTCATCAAGCATCAGCCCATCCAAAATGACCAGCAAATCAAGGCCATTCTTCTTTACCACCTCTTCAGGCCAAAGAGCATTCAAGGCCCGCATGCGAAAGGTCGGAGATACAGGTGCCCTTAAAGTAGCCTTAAGTAAATCAAATTCACCTGCATCGATAACATCCTGAATTGCAAGATACCGATCCATCTGAACAGGAAGGGCCAGATGCAACTCCAGCTCAAGCAATCGATCTCTTTTGCCGCAAAGCCTAAACACTGCAGCAAGAGCAGCACCACGAACCCCAGGTTTGGCATCATCCTGCAAAGACTCAATTCTTGGTGCCGCTGAAACCACCCCAAGGCAAGCCAGGCTCTGAATCAACACACGCCGATGCTGCTTGGGATCATCTAGCAAAGACATCATGAGTTGATGTAGATCAGGGTCCTGACAATCCAACTCTTGAAGGGCCCAAGCGGAAATCTCAACCAAATTTGGATCAGTGCTTGTGAGGCAGCGACCAATGGCAGGAATTGCAGCTGTACAACCAAGACGAGCCAAGCCCTCAACGGCCTTTTTACGGGCAATCACAACAGGCAACTCAGAGGACTCTGACTCAACCAGGCGCAACAAGGCCTCTTCTGTCAAGGGTCCAGGGAATTTGCTTAGGTGAAAGGCTGCCTTGTAGTAATCACTGGCCAACTCCAACTTATTGATAGGCGTACAAAGAATCTTGAGTGCCTCTTCCTGGCTGAGAGATGGAAGATGATCGAATGGGCTCTTCAGCTCTTTCACTAGATCAGAATATGAACGAGGAACAAGGCAGAAAGGTTAACCAAGCCATTACTCTGGAACACTGCATTCCTATCTCAGTCATCTTTTAAGAAGTAGTAGGCGACCTTGAACTCTGCTGTTTTGCAAAAGGGGCCGATCTCACGTTAGAGGCATGCCTCCTGGAAGAAGCTGGAAAAGCAAAGTATCGCTACAACTGATCTGAGTTAGAGGGTCAACAGAGGCAACACTCATTGAAAGATCTAATAGCCAAATTGATCCTTATCATCTTGCCAAGACCCTCAAAAACCTCTCAATCAATCATTCTCTCCCATAGCAAATAGCCTCAGTGTTGACTACGGAATGACTCTTTACAATTTACAGGCCAGTAAAATATCTGCCCCAATTCAACATAGAAAACACTAGCCAGATTTCAGTAAGCTCAATGTGATAGATGCTTCGAGCGAAGATGCTTTCATTAAAGAGTTGGGGAAATAATAATACAATGCATAGGTGAATTCATGAGTTGATCTTACCAGCTGTTCAGGGGCAGGAGCTTCTGTTTCCACTAGAACGATAGCTTCAACAATGATTGACTTATTCAGCCAGAAAAATTTACTTCTATCTCTTGCAGCTAATACGACAAAGCAGAAAACAACAAAGAATGGCCAGAACTCCACAAATAGCCACTAAAAGAAGCGTCAGCTAAAGAGCAAAACATTAGGTTCAAAGCCAGGATAGCAGGAAATCCATGTGCCAATTTAAGCCGCAAAGTATCATCGACTCATCCATTACTTGTCGGCAAAGAAATCTACCATCATTGACTTAATGAGAATACCGCGCTATTGCCCGCCCAATTGAGCTCACTTATAAATAGTTCACGTAGCTCAACCTCAACCCAAAAAGCTATTCCTGCTTCCGTACTACAACCTGTAGCTTTTGATTCATCCATATGAGTCATATTGATCAACAATAAAACATGTTTTGAGATAGAAAAGCTGTGGGAATAAGCAAGGGATTCCATTCTATGGAAATAGAGCGCAGCGCTAAAACTCTTAGTACATTGACTGATATACAATCTGGAAAGGAGTCGAGACTTGCGCAAGCATTGGTAATAGCCTTAAAAACAAAACCAACTTTCAACAATCCAACAAGAGGGCTGGAGTACCTCAATAATCAAGTTCGACTCTGAATAATCAAGCTTCACTGAACAGCTTATCGTCGCTTTACTGACCACTATTATATCGACAAATCAATCACCCCAAAAAAGAGAACCTCTAATGGCTTCAGATCAATGACATGAAAGACCATTTTTATAGCTTCTATCAACATCCTGAGGCTGTTCTAGCTAATAGCAATTATCAAGCTGTTGGAGTCTACAATCTCCAGCACAGCCAAACTTAACTGCTTATCAAACAAAGCAAACACAGTCCCAGGATCCTTTCAAGGTCCAATAACTATAGCAATAGCTCTGACCATCCCTTAAACAAATTCATAGCAGCTGACCTTCCAAAGGCAATCAGGATGGCAAAGGGTTTAACTAACTTCAAGGCTAAAAAAACGCAGCAAAGCCTTTGGTCAGGATCCTTACTAGTGCAATTCCAAAAGAATGAAGGCACAATTTCTAATTACAGCCAAAATCCTGCACAATTCACAAACGGCATCATGGTCTCATTGTTATCCCCTTAACCTTCTATCAGGCAGGCTTGCATAAGGGCCTTAACCGTTAAAACAGTGGATCCGTTGATCTCTCGACTCTAGTGATTACCTTGCTCACATCGATAATGCATGCATTCTCAAGTCGACAACATTGACACAGGAGCACCCCTTCAGCATCAATACTGACGAGTCGTTGCTGAATGAAGACGAAGCCGCTGAACTGGCCGATGAGTTAAAGGCTCTGCTCAGACGTGGAGACACACCGAAAGCCGATGCAGAGCAGATTCAGCGCATGGTGTCTGGTCTTGGCGATCATCGAGGATTGCTTCGACGTACCTTTGCAGAAAGTCTCGGCGTCGTAGGCAAGGCTGCGGTGCCAGCACTTTGTGTGGCCCTACACAAGCATTCCAGTGCCACGGTGAGGCGCGCCGCCGCAAAGACCCTCAAACTGGTTGGCGATCCAAGCACCTTGCCAAATCTCCTCGAGGCCCTTCTCAACGATCCAGACCCTGTCGTTCAGGGATCAGCGGCAGGAGCTATGGCGATTTTTGGTGCCGATGCAGTAGAGCTCCTGCTAGAGGTCCTCATGAATCCCAACAGCACAGCAATGCAATGTGGATTCGCTAGCTGGGGGCTGGCCTTTGTGGGAGCTCAAGCACCTGATGCTCTTCGCAATGCAGCCCAATCCGACCATGCAGAAATTAGAGCGGCAGCCATCGCCGGCCTGGGAGAGCAAATACAAGCCTTGGGTGATACAGATGCTCGAGAGCTTCTCCTAGAAGCTTTGGTTGACCCTGCCAGCGATGTGCGTGCTGAAGCAACCATATTGCTTGGCAAGCTACACGAACCATCCTGGGCACAGCCAATGTTATTGGCCAGGCTCGATGATTTACACCCTCAAGTCCGAAAGAATGCAGCCTTGTCTCTAATGAAACTGAAGGCAACGGAAACCCTCAATGAACTGCTTGCAAGAAAGTCTGCAGAACAAGATAAAAGCGTCAATAGGGTTTTGCAGCTCGCAATTGATCAGCTTTCGCACGAAGATCTAAAGAAACATAATGATGAACGCTAGTCATTATTGAGTACTGGGCTTGCCTGCATTACGTTGCTCCAATGTATTGAGAGCATCAATCACGCTCCCTCCCAACAAATCATCAATTAAATCGTCCGCCTGAAGCTCTTTCAAGCAAGCTTCAGCTGCAGGATCATCAACTTCCCCAAGAGCAGTTACTGCAATAGCAGCCAACAAGATATTCTTACTTTTGCAACTCTGTAGCAGAAGCGGAAGCCCCTGCTTGCCGAGAAGAGATAGAAGCGGAACTACTGTAAGTATCAACTCAGGGATATCATCCTGTAGAGCCAATTCGACAACCTCCATGGCCTCTTTTGGGAAGGCTTCACCAGGGAACTTAGCTGCCACTTGCACAAAAGCCTTGAGACAACTTGTGCGAACTATTCTATTCTCATTGGCATGAAATATCTGCGCCAAAGGGAGCAAGGAGCGTCTACCAAATGCACCAAGGGCTTTTACAGATGCTCTTCTAAGTTCAATATCCGTCTGATCCAGATTGGCCAGCAGCCTAGGCATTGACTCCTCAGGCCAGTGGCGAGACATTTTCAAATAAGCTTCTTCTTTGATTTGTGGATTTGGATGAGCAAAGTCATCAAATAAATCCTCAAGATCAGGCTTACAGTTTTCATCCTTGCTCATGTATGTAGGCTTAGCACATCTCAAGTCACTAGCGATAAGAGGAATTCAGAAGAGCTTGGTGGAGATCTTTAAATCAAATAGATTCCCAATGCTTTTACAGACAAGGCCAACCAAGCTAAAAAACAAGCTGCGCAGACCTTGAGAGGTAGCCGCCTAAAGGCATTGAGGTTCAGGAGAGAGCATTAATCAGGTAGTTAAGAAGGTCCTTAAACTCGTTGGCAGCTTGCTGATCCATATCACGAGGAACACATACACGCTCACGGATGTAGCTAAAGGCCTCGATGTAGGCAGAAGTAGGGATACCGAGTTTGCGAAACACTTCTCGAACACCGGCAATACCCCACTCATCAAGAGGACCAGTGCTACCTGCTATCAAGCAATAGTTAATAAGGCGCAAGTAATGGTTGATGTCTCTTGCACACTTGTCCCTAGTTGCAAGGTCATACTTACCATCGCTGTAAACAGCTTTAAGTGCATCAGCAGTCACATTGTCTATGCCAGAAGCCAGCTTCTCAGCAGCTTCCATACGGGGAACCGCACGATCGAAGGATGCCTTGACAGCTTTAAGGTCACTTATATCAGGGAAACGACCTGCTGCATCTGCTGCAGTGATCACTGTTGTGACAGCAGATTTCATCGTGTGATTCCTTTTATGGAAGTGTGATAGGTAACTTGAAGAAGATTACGAATGATTCAGCTCAGGGAGCTGATCACACGATCAAAATAGGAAGCAGCTTCTGCAGCAATGCCCTGGCAGTCAGAACTCTTACCAGAGATGCCCTGGAAAGCAGAGGGGCCAGAATTTGTATCCGTAATGATCGCGACAGTAGCGGCCTTCATGATCTCAACAGCACGAACTGCGTTCTTAATAGGCACGCCCAGAGCGTCGTAGGTCTCTTTGAGACCATTGAGGCAACGGTCATCCAGAACAGATGCATCCCCTGCCAAGAGGGCGTAACTGACATAGCGGAGGATGATCTCTCCATCGCGCAAGCAAGCAGCCATGCGGCGAGTGGGATAGCAGTTACCCCCAGGCTGGGTCATGCCTGTGTTCTCGCAAACCATGCCGCTCACTGCATCCGCTGCAATACAAGAAATGTGTTGCGCGATTGCATTGGTTGCATCGATTCGAATGTTGGCATCCGCAACGTGCTGACGAAGAGAAGCCAAATCGGCACTGCCGAGGCAAGCCCCTTTGGCATCAGCACCAACTACAGCGCGAGAGAATGCGTCAAGCATTGGCAAGCCGGACAGGACTGGGGGTTAGGGAGCTTCTGAACCATAAAGGGAAGACTCCAAAAGCTAGATGGACATTACCACTTGCATATAAACCTCTTAATGCGGGTGACGCCTTAAGAAGCCTGCATTAAAGCGGCAAGACCTTTGCGCTAATGGGTTTTGCCCCCCTTGATTGGGCTGAAGACGAACGCAATCGTAAGCCTATATACCGAAACACAGCCAATCAGCAAGCAATCACGCAACGGTTCGTCACTGAAGCATCCACGCAGCCAAGAAACACTGCTTGATCAAACTTTTGGGCTTCGGAACTCCAACAGACTCCAAGCCAGCCAGAGCAGAAGCAAGCCATGCAAGGCTTCATTGAGTTGCGTTGATCATTGCTCGAAAGGCTCGATGTTGACCTCCTCTAAAGGGGTTCTCTTGCTTGAAATGATGCTTAAATAATCAAGTGTAGGCTTAAAGATGAGTTATTAAAACCAATGCCTGAAGCCACACGAGAAGAGCTACAGGAGACCATTGGGGATCTCAACGCCTATCGCAAGCGATTACGAAATGAAATTATCTCGATTGGGCAAAAGCTAAGGATGCCTCAAAAAAAGATCGACGCCTCATTAGCCGAACATACCGAATTGCAGCGAATCGACTTGATTCTCACTGAGCTCGTCGCGCAGCGTGATCAGAATTAATTCAGCCTCATTGCCGTTGCATCCTGTTCAAGTGCGAATCCTTCTTTTAAGGTCTTACTGAAACTGCCATTTAGCCTCCTAGGGTCAATCAAGACATCCGACTTCAAGCACCTTGGCTGTAGCCCTTGCGAGCCAACTTAGAGAAGGCACCAAGGCCGCCCACACGATGGCCGAAAACACTGGTTTCGTGAGCTGTTTCCTTAAAGGTGTGGTTGATCAGTCCAGTTATCGCATGCTGGTGGCTGATCTCTATTTCGTCTACTCCGCATTGGAAGCAGAAATCGGCAAGCTGCGTGAGCAAAAGCATCCGGTGGTGGCACCTGTTGGCTTCCCCGAGCTCAATCGCTGCGAGGCCTTAGAACAAGATTTGATTTTTTATTTCGGCAGCGACTGGCGCAATCTGGCCAAGGCGACGCTGGCTGCTGAGGAGTATGTGGCCCGTATTCACAAGTTGGCTCAGGAGTCGCCTGAGTTGCTGGTGGCTCATCACTACACCCGCTATCTCGGGGACCTTTCAGGCGGTCAGATTCTCAAGACCATCGCCCAGAAGGCCATGAAGCTAGGGGGCAATGACGGCGTGCGTTTTTATATCTTTGATGAGATTGAAGACACCAAAGCGTTCAAGACTCTGTACACCGCCACCCTTGATAGCCTGCCGATCAATCAGCAGACCGCCGAGCGCATGGTCGAGGAGGCAAATATGGCCTTTCACTGCAATATGGCCATGTTCAAGGAGTTGGAAGGCAACCTAGTGGCTGCAATTGGGAAGGTCCTATTTGGATTCCTCACGAGCCGTCAACGAGGCGGCAGCACTGAGGATGCTGTGGCCTAAGAGGAAAGCAAAAGGTTGACGGAGAATCAACACCTTCAACTGGTCAACACTTTCAACCTGGCTGAGGATGAAATGCTTGCGATCACCAGTCCCTATAAGACCACTCTGGAGATCGAACGATCTTGGTATGTGATTGGCCTATTCATCAAACATGCCATGAAGCATCAAGCCACTGATCTTGAGAAAATCTTCAACTCAGCCCAAAGAAGTGAGGGGTCACATTTAGATGTTTGACCCATTACTTGAGAAACTGCACTCCAGCATCCGAATTCAAGGCGGAGAAACTGCAGCAGTTCCTGATGGTCTTAGGGAATGTCGAAACGAGAAAAAAAACAGCTTGATTCGAAGTTGGCTCTGGCAGGTACCAGGGTTCCGTCGCTGGAGGGTCTCGCGACTCGATGCAGGGGAAAGCCTTCAGGTCCTCAACTCAGTGGCCTATCCGAACTACAACATTGATCAGCCATTAATGGGATTGGACTTGTTGTGGTTTGGGAAGAGACAAAAGCTAGTAGCGATCCTTGACTTCCAACCACTCATTCAAGATCACTCCTACTTAGAGCGCCACTTCCAAGGACTCAAAGCCCTCCAAAATCGTTTCCCTGAACTGAGTGGAGAGGAGACAATGCGATTGTTCGATCCCAATCAATACTTCTCCCCCTGGTTACTGTTCTGCAGAGGCGGCGCCGAAAAAGCCACCAACTCCTTACCTGAAGCGTTCAACGCTTTCCTGCACTGTTACTGGGAGCTGCACCAACAAAACAGCGATAAGGCCTCCCTAATACCGGCGGCCGAAGTCAAACAACTACAGATCGCTTATGACATTTACAGCGCTGAGCGGGATCCAGCCCACGGCTTGTTTACGAGTCATTTCGGCAAGGCATGGTCTGATCGCTTCCTACACGAATTCCTATTTCCTGCCAGCACTAAACCGGATTCATCTCCGCCGGCAGACGCAGACTATGACCCACCTCGATGACATCCTTACGCCTAAGCAGCCTTGATCCAGTCAGGATGCCCGAATGGCGATGGGCGCCGTTCCTCAGCCATGCCATCAACGCTTTAATACCACTGAAGCCTGAGCCATACCCAGTGGCTCCAGAGTTCCTGCAAAGAGAAGGGAAAACAGGCTCCAAATCTCAACCCATCAAGGTGACAACATGCACCTGGGCTTGCAGAACCAAAAAGTTCAGACAGGTGCGAGCCGCGTGCGTGGAGGCCGGCAGTTCAGCCTCGGTCTTGAATTTCGTGATAAACCCTTATCACACCTTCGATCTTCCGTTCTTCGGTGCAGACTTAGTAACACTTCCATCTGGGCACCTTTTAGCACTGGACTTACAGCCAGCAATAACAAGTGACGAACGCCATACCAAACAAGTCTGGGAACGACTGATGCCAATCTTTGAACAATGGAGAGTTCGCCTCCCTGAGGGAGGGCCGATACCAGAAGAAGCTAAACCTTACTTTTCCCCAGGATTTCTCTGGACTCGCCTACACCTAGGCAATGAAGGGAACCAGCTGATCGATGAAGTCATCATGCCGGCATTTAGAGACTACCTAAACCTTTACTTAGATCTTGTCGAAATAGCAGAGGAGGTATCCCCTCAACGTGCCTTCAAGCTGCTGGAAGGTCAGAAGCGATACTTGAGCTACAGAGCGAAAAAAGATCCAGCAAGAGCCATGTTGGCCCGCTTCCATGGTCACCAATGGACCGAGTCTTATATCCATAACGTTCTTTTTGACCTCTAAGAGCGCTCTGATCAAGACCTTACAAAGTCTCATATCAACTCATTGGAAAACGAGATTCTTTTGTGCATTGTTGATTTCAACTCAACAAAAATGAGCTAAGGCAACCCATCAATAGACTTAAAGACCCCTTGCAAGTGCAATCAAAGATGCCTCAGTGGTATGCAAAGCGAATCACGCTCATCCCGCAACGCTTGGAGTCTGAATGAATCATCGGCTGCTGTTCGTTTGCCTCGGCAACATCTGTCGCTCCCCAGCTGCAGAAGGGGTTTTCCTGCATCAACTAAAAAGCCAAGACATGGAGAAGCACTTCGTGGTGGATTCCGCCGGCACCGGTGGATGGCACGTTGGCAGGCCAGCGGATTCGCGCATGCGTAGTGCTGCCAAGCAGCGAGGGATCCTTCTACCCAGCCGAGCGAGACAAATCACCCTGGAGGATCTGCAGACTTTTGATCTAATCCTGACCATGGACGCAGATAATTTGGCGACTGTTCAGAGCCTGGCCACTGAAGTCGGCCCTATGGCAACTGCCAGGATCGAGCCCATGCTCAGCTATGCCACCAAAACATCACTTGAAGAGGTCCCAGACCCTTATTACGGAGGAGATGCAGGCTTCGAAAAAGTTCTCGATCTGCTTGAAGACGCCTGTGAAGGCCTACTGATTGCACTCAGCCCCTAGGTGTAGGCCAAACCTCCTCGGGGACCTGCACGCGAAACAAATCCATCAGGACCTGAACCACCTCCTCAATCGACATGCCGTCACTGATTAACTCAGTGGCATCTTCAGCTTGCCGCAAAGGAGCAACCTCGCGGGTGCTATCCATGCGATCACGTTCCTCGATTTGTGTTTCCAACGCAGCTAGGTCAGGAACCGGGAAACCACGATTGTCCAGATCCAGAGCGCGACGCCTGGCACGTTCCGCCGGGCTGGCGGTAAGGAACACCTTCAACTCGGCATCCGGGAAAACGGCCGTACCAATGTCTCGTCCTTCAGCAACCAAACCTCCTCGTAAACCCATCCTCTGTTGCTGAGCCGTCAAAGCCTTACGAACACAGCCTTGAGAAGCAACCACTGAAACCGAGGAGGTCACTTCCGGCGATCTGATCGCCTCTGTTACGTCGTGACCATTAATCCGAACCGTCTGTGCTCCTGATTGAGATGGCTCAAGCTCAAGCTCAAGATTCTCAAGGATGGTTTTGACTGCCATAGGGTCTTGCGGATCAACATCATGTTGCTGGGTCAACCAAGTGACAGCCCGATACATGGCCCCCGTATCGAGGTAGAGCAGGCCAAGCCGTTCAGCAAAGGCTCGTGTCACGGTGCTCTTACCAGCACCGGCAGGTCCGTCTATAGCAACAATTGGCTGACGAGACATCAGAAAAGTGTGATCGATGAGACGAGTCTCCCCGCAACGCACGGCCGCCGCCAGAAGGCAAAGCTTGCGGCCAGCATGCAAAGGCTGCAGGTTAAAGGCATCTACCGTTTCTACATACTCAACCTCCAAACCAAGTTGCTCCCATGCGGTCCGGAGCCCATCAAGATCAACTGCTCGTCCATCCTCCTGAGACTCCCGAGCAGCTCGAGCAAGTAGCTGAGGCAAGGCCAACGCCTGCTGGCGATGTTGAGTCATGAGGTAACGATTACGGGAACTACAAGCCAGGCCATCTTCATCCCGCACCGTGGCGACCCCATGCACCCGCACCGGCAAACCCAACTGGGTAACCAAATGGCGCAGGATCACCAATTGCTGCCAATCCTTTTCGCCAAGCACAAGCACCTCTGGCCGAACTAGAGCCAAAAGGCGAGCCACCACCGTGACCACACCATCAAAGTGACCGGGCCTACTCGCCCCACACAAATGTGCCTGAAGATGAGAAGGAACCTGAATCCTGAACTGGGAAGAAGCCCCCCCAGGAAAAACCTGATCAACTGAAGGAGCCCAGAGTGCAGAGGCACCTGATCTTGATGCCAACTCACAGTCGGCCTCAAGATCACGAGGATAACTATCGAAATCCTCAGCAGGGCCAAACTGCAAAGGATTCACGAAAACACTCACCAACACAGCGGCTGGTTGAAGGCTGCCAAATCCTTGAGCTGACTTGATCAGCAGGCCATGACCGCGGTGCAAAGCGCCCATGGTGGGTACGAAATGAACCGAAGACTGCTGATGCTTACGCCATCGCTGCAACTCAGCCGTTGAACTGAGAACAGAAAAACTCAGCGCAGCACCTCAAGACGCACTTGGGCAATACCACTCGATATCAAACCAAGCTCATGGGCAGCACCATGAGCAAGATCGATGACGCGATGTGCGATAAAAGGGCCGCGATCGTTGATTGTCACAACAGCAGAACGATCATTCCAAAGGTTGGTCACCCTTACCTTGGTACCAAAAGGCAAGCTGCGATGAGCAGCTGTCATTGTGCCTGGCCTAAAAACTTCACCACTGGCAGTTCGGTTTCCGAAGAAGCCCGGGCCGTACCAGCTTGCTTCACCAGTGCTCACTTGAACAACACTGGGAGTTGGCTTGACAGGTCGGTTGAGCTTGGCAACTGGAACAATTGACAACTCTTGTGGTGTCTCAACAACTGAATCAACAGTTAAACCAGTAGCGACATCAGCGCTGCCTTGATCTGAGCTGCCTTGATTGGCAGACAAAGGAGTCGCAAGAAGCGAGATTCGTTCAAGTAGGGCTTTCTTTACCTGTTCCCTGGTGACCTTTTTGTCGAGGTCAAGATCAAGAGCAAAGGCTGGTAATAGTGCAGCACTGCTGGAGCAAACACCAGCAAGAACAAGAAGCGAAACGGAAGATTTCATTACTAGCAGACGACACTTGAATGAGGAGAAAAAATCATCCCCATCAGGAATACGTCCTTCAACCAACCAAACTTCCCTAAACCGTACGAATTACATCCTCTCTGTAGGAGAGCTCGAACAACACCTCCTCGTCAGATTGATGCAACTTTAACCAGCTGAATAACAGATCCTCACTGGACTTGCAAGGGCCAGAGCCATGCCACCCTGATCAGTCAAACTGATGCCATCTAGAGGCCCCGCTAATCCAAGACAGGACAATCATCACATTGGCTGAATGGAGGGCGGCAGAGGAGGATCTAGAGAGGGCCAGTCGAAACCATGGACTACAAGACCGCGGGCGTTGACGTCCAAGCAGGTAGGGCATTCATCGAACGAATCAGATCTAGCGTCGAAGCCACCCACCGCCCAGAGGTGATCGGTGGTCTGGGAGGGTTTGGAGGCTTGATACGCCTCCCCGCAGGGCTAAACAAGCCTCTGCTTGTCGCAGGAACTGATGGGGTCGGCACCAAGCTCGAACTAGCGCAGCAACATCAAGCCCACTACGGAGTAGGGCTGGACCTGGTTGGAATGTGTGTCAACGACGTCATCACCAGTGGCGCTGAACCCCTCTTTTTCCTCGACTACATCGCCACAGGAACCCTCAGTCCAGAGGCCATGGCACAAGTTGTGGAGGGAATCGCAGAGGGATGTCGCAGCAGCGGCTGCGCCCTACTAGGAGGAGAAACCGCCGAGATGCCTGGGTTTTATGACCCAGGTTGCTACGACCTAGCAGGCTTTTGCGTAGCAGTGGTAGAAGAAGACGAGATGATTGACGGTCGCAAGATCAAGCCTGGAGATCAGATTATCGGTGTGGCCAGCAGTGGCGTTCATAGCAACGGGTTCAGCTTGGTGCGCAAAGTGCTGACCCTTACTGAGGCCAATAAGAACACTCGATTCGGATGCGACAACAAACCTCTAATCGAGACCCTGCTAACCCCTACCACCCTTTACGGCCAGCTGGTAAAAAACCTCCTAGAAGCAAAAGTTCCACTCCACGGCATGGCACATATCACCGGTGGAGGCCTACCAGAGAATCTTCCCCGATGTTGTCCAAAAGAATTAGTTACCGTCATAGATCCAAGCAGCTGGACCAGACCAGAACTTTTTCAATGGCTCCAAGATGCTGGCCAGATTCCAGAGCATGACCTCTGGCACACATTCAATCTTGGAGTGGGTTTCTGCCTAGTGGTCTCAGAAGAAGCAGTAAGTGATGTCCTGCAGGTTTGCAACGAACAAGCTCTTCAAGCTTGGCCTATTGGTCAAGTCGAAACTGCCTCTCCCTCAACCGGGGAGAGATTACGAGGGTTACCGAGCTGAAGCATGGCATCGCAAGGGCTCTGGAGTCGCAATATCTCTCTAACTAATTACAACCGACTTGTACGAGGCTATTCTCGAGCCGATCTTCAGGCACGTCCTCAAGTAATATTTACCTATCCCAGCCGAGAGAATATTTCGGCAACAGCGTCGTCAGATCTAACTTAAATCCAATGCCCTTTGATAGCCCCCAGCGCATAACGCGTCGCCGTAGCTCAGCAGGACCTGTGCCTCCACGACGGCAAATCAATAGTGATTACGACGATCGCAACGCCCCCCACCGTCAAGGTCAGGGTCCGAGGCCAACCTTTTTAGCCCTGAGGGACCACGGCAAGGTTTATGTGGCAGACCTCCCCAATCTCTCTGACGGGCAACTGGTACACATCTGCAAAGAAGCTGAGGAAGTTCTTGAAAGCCTGGAGCGTCGCATCAGCGATCTCGAACGCGAAGCACACAACGGTTTCGGTGATAGCGACACCGTCATCAAGGCATCCACCAAACGAGATGTGACTCGTCGCTTCATCCGAGCCATCCAAGGTGAGCAAGAACATCGCCTCAGCAATCCAGCCCTACGAAGGGCGGCAGCGGAATCTCTGCCTCGCACTTTCCTCGAGATCTCACGCCACCGCTTGCCTGGAGCAACTTTTGATTCACTGCTTCAAGAAGCTTTAGCAGCCTGCGAACTGAAGGAACTGGATTCCGACATTGCTCCAGAGGCACCCGTCAAGGTGGTCCCCATCCGCTCTACTGCAACCACTCTTCCGGTCGTGGTGACACCTGATCCAAATCTTCCCAGCTCAACCAGCGCCTGATAGGGGTTCATGACTCCAAATGGATTGCCGTCACCTGGCTAAGTACTGCCAACCGAGCTAATCGAAAGACTCTAGAAATTGCAACGTCAAGGTTGAGATACTTGTGCCCACTCCTGTTTCACCAGCGCTCCCATCTGAAGGGGCATGATCACAAAATCGAATCAAATCGCCATCCTCGCGACCATGACGAGAACCGGCAAATCATCCGATCCATGTCACTCCAGAAAACCTCTAAAGGGAAAGGAGGCAAAAGCGGTTGACACCCCTGAGGAGGGGGATGTCCTTTGCAAACACTGTCGGCGAACCGCAATCAATGGCATACGTTGTCTGGGAATGTGTGTCGCTGATAGCGACTATTAACTAGATGCGCACTCCGATTGTTCCCCTCTTACTGATCAGCCTGTCCATGGTTGCTGGAACAAGTTCGATCGCCGATCCACGCCACGCTATTGGTCGCTTTGAAACGATTGCTAGCAAATGTAAATACAGATTGGGGAGCGGCTCTCTGCAGACTTGCCATGTTGTTCAGATGGATCGCAAGACAGCGACAGTGACCGGGGTACGCTTCATCGGCCGAGGCGTAGTACACGGATCCAGCCGTCATCTCACCTTTGTCGCCAACGCACCGGATGAGAGCATCCCATTACGCTGTAAATCAGGCAGCTGCACCCTGAACGAGAAAAGGTGGACAGCCACGGTGAGCAGCGTGGCAGAAAGCAAGTTTGATGGGCGAGGGGTTGCAGAAGGACTGCCTCAAGCCTGGCCGGTAAAGGGTGATTGTGAGCTCTCTTTGAAAAAACTCCGCTGCAGGGCAAGGGCCATGAGTGGAGAGATCCTTACCGGAGAAGCCCAACTGTGAGAGACCAGCAAGAGCGAGCAACTTCAAGGAGAGGATCCATATAACTGGCTAGCGAACCTACCTGCAAGCTTGTCTATCCTGCGCACCACAAGAAGACCCAGGGCAAAATCCTGCTCGTTGTGGCTTTAGTGAAGGGAAAGGTTTGCCCCTTTAGCAGTCAGAGAACAGCAATGATCCTTTCTAAGCAGTAAAGAAAGCGCTTAAGATAGCTCAGCAGAACCTCAGCAAACAGAAGAGCATTAGGCCTCTAGAACGGGTTAATTCAATCTGCACTAATCCTGAATTAACAACTTCATTTTACAAGAGGGCGTGAGGAAAGAGGATCCATGCAATTTTGCAAAGCAAAGGCTTAGAAAGCTTCAAGATTGATCAGCCAAAAGTGAACCAGCCTTGCTCCCAAATTGCATTGTGCAGACAGCAAGAACCTAATCTAGCGGCATGACTCTTTCACCCACTTAGCAGCGATTTCATCACCCAGCGCGGATGCCTCTCTCCAATCAGCACAAGCACCTGTGAGGTTACCATCATTCTCTTTTGAAATTCCACGATTTAGGTAAGCAACTGCAAGTTGAGAATCAATCTCTAGCGCCTTATTGTAATCAGCAATTGCCGCTCGATTGTCACCTAATTTCCTATTTGAAACACCGCGGTTGTTGTATGCAACAGCATGCCTGGCGTCAATTTCTAAAGCCTTGCTGTAATCATCAATCGCACCTTTGTAATCCTCTAGTTCATCCTTTGCATTACCACGATTATAATATGCAAGAGCATACTTAGAGTCAATGATTAATGCCTTGCTAAAATCTTCAATTGATCCTTGATAATCACCAATCCCATATTTAGCATTGCCGCTTTTAATATAAGCATTTGCATCATTTTCTTCCCCCTCCCTTCTTGCTGAGGCCGCCACCGCGGCAACTCCCACAACAGCCGAAGAAACAATCGCCAGGGGTTTTCCTACCCGAAAGAACGACAAGCCAACAGCAGTGACAGCAGCTGTGGCAACACCTACGGCAATGGCTGCATTACGGCGTGGCATCGAGGTCATTCTCCTATTGACTCACCCTAGACAAAAGGTGCCCCCCTCCCAAGAGGGAAGCAGTTTTTTGGCATCAAGATTAAAAAGAACACCCCCAACCGACCTCCTTAAACCCGAGACTAATTTTTGGGCATCTACGACCTCAGACTGATAAGCAATTTCAAGCCGGGTGAAATCCAAGCTTCAGCAAACAAAGCAACCCCTCCCTTAGGTGCCTCCATTGCAGAAACGAACTGCTGCAGAGACGCTAATACCGCTGTTCCTTGTCTCTTCAATACAGGCATTAAAAAACTTTGCTTCCTGCTTAAGCGGATACAACTTGATCGCAATTGCCAAAAGAGCAAATGCTGCTATCCACCTTGCGGCTAAACCTCCAGCCCCAAATGCATACCAAAGGATCCGCCTACTACCGGAGGAGCTCGCGCATTTCTTGGATTTCTTGGATTTCTTGCCCTTGCCGTTGTCCTTTGCCATTGAATCTAGTGATGATTAAACAAACACTAGGCTGTTCGAGCTCAAAGCAGCTTTAGGTCTTCCAAAAAAGCGCCAGGATGGTAGAGCAAGACCAAATCAATATCCCAAGCAGCACTTCATTCACTCCACAACAGCGTTGCATTTGCCTTGGTGCAATTGAATTGCTTTGTCCAGACTGATCAGGTGGCAGTGGGCAGCTCACCAATCCCAACGAAAAACCAGGAAGGGCCTGATGCTTTGCAGGAATAAACAAAGATCATGGATCAAGCTCTACCCCCTTCAGATCACCATGCAATCAAAGACACACCTGCAAGCAAGAGTGTTGTAACTACAAAACCAAGACCAAAGATAATTGCCCCTATTCCTGTATTCCAATAAATAGACATGGTTAGCAACTCATCTCCTTCCTTTAAAGATTGATCTGGCGATGAGCCCAGCTGAAAAGACACATAGTCATTGACCCATACCTGTGTTGCTGATCGATAGGGTGATTCGGTTGTCACAAAATCGACCACCTCTATGATTCTCTCTTTAATTGTCGCTCGTTTCACTTATACAACCGCCCTTGCAATCAAGGTGATAGCAGCAAACAGAACCGCTGAAACGAGGAATCCAACCGCAAAAATACCTGCAACTATGCCTGTATTCAAATAAACGGAGACAGTCGCTAACTCCTGTCCTTTTTTTTCTGCCACTGATTTTTTCTCTGCCACTGGATGACGCTGAAGGAATCAATATCCTATATCCCCACCTCTTTGGATTACTTGTGACCTGCTCTGCAGAACCTTCGCTTAAGGACGGCAGTACTAGCAAGGTCTGTTCGGACTCGGCAAGAGCTCATCAACCTCCACCTGTATATCCAATACCCGCATATGGCAACAATCGCACCATGCGCCAATGTTCTGACCCTCCAAAGAGCAAGCAGGCCCACAAAAGAAGAAACGTCAATCCACTTACCAAGTGCTTTCACCTCAATGATCATGACCACCTCATTGGTGACAAGAGAGCTCAACCCGAGTTGAATGCTGTCTCTTTCACCACAACAGGTTCTCCCCCCCATAAAGATAAAGAGCCTTAGGGGCAAGCCTGAAATAGAGCACCGCTTCGGAGGCCCTCAAGTACAGGCCTCATTTTCTGAATATCTGCCTCATAGGACTCCTAAATCAATCCTGAGCATTCGGGATCAAAGCATCAGCAGGTAAAGCCGATTCCTTTGATTGACATTCAAGCGCTTAGGCAAAGCCCCCCAGCAAACACTTCATGTCAGAGCGCCAATCATCAATCTGAGGCATTAAATGAAGCAGAGTGCTGTCTTAACTTTCACGAGGCCATCAGCACTAGGGGGAAAGAAGTGGGCAGAGCACAACTGCAAATTGCTTTAGCAACAACCGATGAAGGTGATGAATTGTTAGTCGTGAAGTTGAACCGACTAGAAAGAAACCAAGTGGAGGCGATTGCAAGGCTCCACGATCTTCAGAAGCAAGGCATCCATATCAGAACACCGGATAGCCTGTTCAACACAAGAGCAATAGGTAAATTGACGCCAGTCCTTCTTGGACTTCTTTCTGGTCTTGCTGAAGGAGAGCATTTGCTGACCCGTGAAAAAAACACTTGAGCACATTCACCACCACTTGAAAACAGGAGGAAAATTTGGAGGTCGGTCCAAGAGAAATGCTGCAAAGGAGAGTTTGGTGATGAGGTTAAGGGATCAAGGTTGCTCTTTTCGATCTATTAGAAAATAAATAGGTCTTGCACTCTCAACAATCCTCAGGATTATCATGAAAGAGGAAGCATTAGCCGCATGAACCTGATCGAAGCACACAAAAGATCTATTGAACGTGAAAAGAAGAAGCTTGGGGTGTCTGACTATGGCTTGCTGTGGATTTCCTTCCTAAGAGGAGCATTTGTCGCCCTGATCATTGAGAGGTTAATCGTCCATTAATGAAAACAGTCTTATTTGGCCTCATCGTTGCCCTTCTCTGGTCTTCGCCTCAAGCAAGAACCGCGACAGCCAATGGTCTCAGGATGGCGGCTAACTGGTTGGATCCAACAGAGGAACCAACAAAGAACCCCAAACACATAAAAATCCCCAACCCTTTATATGTTGAACAAGAATAAAGATAGAGCTCATTTCTAATTAAGCGATCAAAACTATTCAATGGCCTCTATAATGAGAGATCAACAAACTTCAAAAAAGGCGGCAGAGCAAAGAACACCCTCCTCCTACGCTGTTAAAATGAGAATTGTACTTCAACCATTTTCTTATTTGCTCTTATTTCCTGCCCATTGAGTAAATAAGATCATGAGCGATGTTAGCTTAAGTAAAGCTGGTTTATTGCCCTCATATGAAAGACGCTCACGAGCAAGTTTTAAGCGAAGAGAGCAAAGAGGTATGGCGAGATCATGTTCTTCAAGAAATAGTTGATTTTCTTGGATCCCGCAAGGACGAAATTTATGAGAACTATGCCAAACAGAGCGAAGGAAGACTCTCCAAAGAAGTCATTGAGGATGAAGGCTTGATGGACTTTGAACTCGCGATTACTTTCCTACAAGACAAGAAAAAATGGTTTGGACTTGGCTCCGGTTTCTTCAAGGCTAATCTCATTCGTTAAGTTCGTGGAATCGTGACAACGTTGATTGAGAAGTAGCCCAACTCCCCTTCCGCTCCCCTTCCGCTTTTGCAGAGAACTAAGACGAGAACACGCCAGTTACTGCGACTTGTTTGGAGGACATTGTCGAAGGCGGCACCCAGATTCGAACTGGGGATAAAGGATTTGCAATCCTCTGCCTTACCACTTGGCCATGCCGCCGCCAGGGAGACTCAATTCCCTGCAGCGGATCGTATCAGCCACTCTGCTAGCTCTCTGCTCGTGATTTGCAACGGGCATGGCGAGGATCTGATTGCACTACGGGTGTTGGAGGCACTCCATCGCAAATGTCCGAATCTGCCCATTGAAGTGCTTCCCCTCGTAGGAGTAGGACAAGCTTTTGAACATGCCTTAGCCGCTGGATGGCTTAAGCGCCTGGGCCCTTCAGCGCCCTTGCCAAGTGGTGGCTTCAGCAATCAAAGCTTGCGGGGCCTGATTGCTGATCTTGCCGCCGGACTCACTCTGCTCAGCTGGCGACAGTGGCGATGTGTGCGCCGCTCAGCCAAAGCTGGCAAAGCCATTCTGGCAGTAGGAGACCTGTTGCCACTGCTCATGGCATGGAGCAGTGGTGGAACCTATGGCTTCATCGGCACACCGAAAAGTGATTACACCTGGAGAAGTGGACCAGGCCGGGCCTTGAGCGACCACTACCACCGCCTCAAAGGCAGTGAATGGGATCCCTGGGAATGGGCCCTAATGCGATCTTCGCGATGCCGAGTGGTTGCCGTTCGTGATCATCTCACCGCCAGAGGACTACGACGCCACGGGGTAGCCGCAACGGCGCCTGGGAACCCAATGATGGATGGATTCAAGGTCGAATCAAGTCCTGCCGCCCTCAACCGATGCCGGCGACTGTTATTGCTCTGTGGAAGTCGAATGCCCGAAGCAGGCACGAATTTCAAGCGACTCCTTGAAGGCCTAGGCCAGCTCGATAGCGATTTACCTCTAGCAGTACTTGTAGCCTTTGGCTCCCAACCCAGCCTCAACCAGCTCGAAGCGATTCTCAGAACCGATGGATACCTACCATCCACCCCCCCCATCGACACCATGGGAGCCAAGGCCTGCTGGGTCAAAGGTACACAGCTCTTGCTGCTCGGGCCTGGTCAATTCAACCGCTGGGCGGCCTGGACCGAAGTGGGCCTTGTCACCGCTGGAACCGCCACAGAACAACTTGTAGGTCTAGGCATTCCGGCCTTATCGATGCCTGGACCAGGACCACAATTCAAACGACAATTCGCCATACGGCAAAGTCGCCTCTTAGGAGGAGCCGTACTGCCCTGTCAAAGCAAAGAAGAACTGGCAGACAGGCTTCAGAGACTGTTAAAAGACGACTCCCTTCGACAACGATTAGGAAGGATTGGCAACAGACGAATGGGAACAGCTGGCGGCAGTGCTGCACTCGCAGCACTAATCTCACAGCTTTTATTAGGGCATAGGAGAGCACCTAGACAACGCTCTGTTTGACACGCCATAGCGGATACTGAACGCTTGCAGCACCACTGCCATGGCGGCCATGCAAGACCATGCCTTAGTGAAAATCTACGCCGAACTGGCCAGCTGCCTCAGCATTAGCCTTGCCTCGGCCCGAAGAAAGGTTGAACTGACAGCAAGTCGAGAGGAGGTTAGGGATCTTGAAGGCCGCAAGGCCATTGCCGAACGTCTACTTGAGGCGGCTCGCTCACGCCCAACAGAAGGAGAAAACACCTCAGGTTCTCAACTCGACCGCCTTCTGGAAGCTGTGGCCAGTGAAGAGAACTTCATGGTTGAGGACTAAAGCCCACGACACTCGTCAATGTTCAAAGATCTGGGTAAATCGCAAACGATCCAGTTCCGCGATCACAGGAATACAACTGAAACAACGCTGCGCAATTTCCCAGCGCCCCTCACGTCGCAACATCATTTCTAGACGCTGCCTAGCCGGAAGCAGATATCGAGCATCGTTGGCTGCATAGGCCAACTGAACATCGCTGAGTTCCTCAACCCGTCCCCAATCACTGCTCTGGGCCTGCTTATCCAGTTCAACTCCAACCAACTCCATCACCACCTCCTTTAACCCATGGCGAGGGCTATAGGTTCGTGCAAGGCGACTGGCCACCTTCGTACAGAAAATGGGCAAAACGGAGATGCCCAATCCGCTAGCAAGTGCGGCCACATCAAAGCGAGCAAAGTGGAACACCTTTTCAACAGAAGGGGCCTCCATGAGCTTTTGCAAGCGAGGGGCAGACGTCTGACCCAAACCAATCCGCACGCATGCCACATTGTCGGCAGGGTCACAAATCTGCACGAGACAGAGGCGGTCACGGCCATGAATCAGTCCCATGGCCTCAGTGTCTACCGCAATCGCAGATGCTCTGAGATATCGATTCGCCCAGTCTGAGTCGAGATCCCCATCGAAAACGACAAAACTTGCAGGAGCTTGAGAAAAGTCGGCCATTAAGCAAATGGCGCAGGGCCAGGACAGATCCTCACCACTCTGAAGCGCCACAGCGCCGGCTTGCTCATTTTGCTGATTTGAAAACGGTGGCGAGACTGGGTTGAATCAGGCATGGTCACTCGCTCGCCTTGAGCATCCGACGCATGCCCTCGCTGAACTGTCTGGCCGATATCAAGCAAGATTTTTTCAACCACCGCAACAGTTTCTCGATCTGGGAGCAACCGTCTCCAGGCTGCTGATCTCCTTGCTCAAAACAGTCAACCATCAAGCAAGAATCTTGCATCAACTAGCCCTGAGGCTGCCACGTCATCGGCTTTCGAAAGGCATGCTGCAAAAAGCCCTGAATTTTCTAAAGAGCTAAGCAAGGCTCATACAGCAACACCAAGCAACGCTGCCCAAAACCTGATCCGACCGAATCACATGCTTCAGCTCCTCGCTTCAGCAAAGGCTGATGCAAAGCGACTGATAGAGCCCTGCCATGGCATCGTAAAGACCTAGAACAGATGGGTACATCAGCACCCATGCACGAACGCGATGCCGGCGGTCTTCTCCTCGACCCTGCTACTCACAGTGCTACTGGCCATCGGCCTGGTGTTCTTTCTGCGGGCAGCAAGCAAAGACCGAACCACGGTTGTAGATGTTCACTCACCGCGTCCCCCACTAGAGGTCCTCAATGGAATGATCCACTGGCTGGAGGAACGAGGCTGGAAGCAAGATAGTGGCGATGCTGATAGACAAGTCCTTCGCTTCAGTGGAAGCGTTGCCTCCAGCCAATCGCTGGCAATCCTGTTATCCCTATACGCTGCCATTGGTTCAGGCTGCCTTGGACTGGTTGTCCGCCAGCTTTATCCCCTCCTGGACTGGTGGCCACTTCTGCTTATTGGTCTGGGCCCACTCGCAGGATTGATCTACAGCAATCGCGCCAACCGCATTGAAGCCGTTGAACTTCGCTTGATCAGCGCCAGCGACGACGAAGGCAGCACCCTGCGGCTGAGGGCCCATCGCGACGAACTGATTGCCATGGAATTGGAACTCTCCCAGCCCCTTGAGCTGGCTAGCGATGGCTCTCTTCTATCCTCTCCAATCTGAGTGATTTCAAATCTCAGCGCTAGAGGCAGGAGCCTATTGGTTCTGAGCAAAGCTTTCAGCTTGGGGATCAGCTTGCTTTGCCCGGCCACTTCCGCAGAAGCACCATCTCCGCCACCTATTGAATCTCCTTCAAGAACAGCACCGTCTCAATCACCGATTGCAGAGCTAAACACCGGTCCCCGCACGCGCTTAAGGGGCAATTGGGTCGGTCGCCAACCTGTGTCTCCCTCTTTAAAGATTGTTGTCATGGCAGGACATGCAGACTCACAGGGGATGCATGGCTCAGGAACCCCAGGTGCTGCAGTTGATCAAAGGGGAGAAGCACCGATGGATCCCCGCATGCGGGATGAACTCTTTTGGAACCGGAAAGTACGCGATGCAGTCGTTGCCCTCAGCAAGCAAAAAGGGCTCAATATCATCGGCTACGACCCAGGAGCACTCTCAATTGCTAAAGCGAGCGATCCACGTACCAACTGGTCCGTAGCCCGCCGCCTTTCCAGGCAGGGCGACTACATCCTAGAGATTCACTTCGATGCATACAGCCCGCATGGATATGGATCTGGACTAATCCCGGCCCTCAATCGCAACCTCAACCGAGTGGATGAAAGTCTTGCTCAGAGCTTCGGTCGATTTCCCAGATTCTTTCGGGGAGGCCTTGGTGGACCACGACGAGGGATCAGCATCCTTGAGATCGGAATGCTGGAAGGGAGTCTGGAGGCAAATCTCCGCAACCCCAAAACCAGAGAAGCAACCATTCAAGCCATCGCCCTTAAAGTCACCGATGCTTTGATGCTGGGAGTACGTGGGAAGACGTCTTCTAATCCACCGCCTGGTGTGGTCGACAACGCTCCTCCAACGTCGAATCCTCAAACCAATTCTGAGGTCGAGTAAACAAATCAGTGAGCAAAGCCTCCCTTGAATCAGCTGGTGCGACATATCCATACTCCCAACGAGCCAGTGGTGGCAAAGACATCAAGATCGACTCAGTTCGACCATTGGTTTGCAATCCGAAAATCGTGCCCCGATCCCAGACCAGATTGAACTCCGCATATCGCCCACGGCGATACAACTGGAATTGACGTTCTCGATCGCCATAGGCCTGCTCCTGACGTTTCTCCACAATCGGCACATAAGCCGGCAAGAAAGCCTTCCCACAAGCCTTGGCCAGCTCAAATAACTGTTCCCAGCTCTTCGGATGAGGCCCTAACTCCCGTGAGACCTGTGCAGCGGGCCCCTCAGAGTTTTGACCTTTGTAAAGCACTCCAGATCCATCCTGGTAGTCGTAAAAAATTCCACCCACACCACGTGTCTCCCCACGGTGCTTCAGATAGAAATATTCGTCACACCAAGGTTTAAAGACCTTATGGAGCTCAGGTCCAACCGTGTCACAAGCCTGCTTGTGAACGCGATGGAAATGGCGGGCGTCTTCCAGGTAGGGATAAAACGGCGTGAGGTCAGCGCCACCACCAAACCACCACACCGGCCCCGCCTCGAAATAGCGGTAATTAAGGTGGATCGTAGGTACATAGGGATTGCGCGGGTGTAGCACCATCGAAGTGCCGGTAGCAAACCAGGGATGCCCCTTTGCCTCAGGTCGCTGATTCAAAATCGACGGAGGCAACTCCTCGCCGTGCACCTCAGAGAAATTAACGCCGCCCTGTTCGAAAACTCGGCCCTCACGCATCACCTTGGATCGCCCACCACCACCTTCAGGCCGCTCCCAACTGTCAGTTCTAAAAGATTGGCCACCATCCAGACTCTCCAGTTCATTACAGATCTCATCTTGCAAGCCGAGTACCAATTCACGTGCACGTTTGCGCGAGTGAGGAGGAGGAGGACCTTGACCAACATTCTCAGAAGCACCCATAAGCTTGCCAATTAAAGTAGGAACAATGCAGACAACAGTAATAGAATTGCGTTGTATTTTGTACCAGGACAGCTCTGTTTTTGTGTCTTTTCAGATATCGCCCTTGAGAACTGTCGCGAGAGTCCACACATAGGATCCTCTCACCTGAAGTAAAGGCATGGCCACGGCCGAGCAGGCACACAATGCGCTTGATCAAGTCAAGGATTCAGGCAGCGGCCGCTCGGCTCTTGAAATGGGCTGGATTGACCAGGTCCGTGTCATTCCTCCTCGCGCCGTCATCCGCCTCACCTTGCCTGGATTTGCCCAAAGCCAAAGGGATCGATTGGCACAAGAAGCTCGACAAGCACTACTAGAGCTCAACGGCATCAGTGAGGTGCAGATTGAAATTGGGGAGACTGCCAGCCAGGGGCCTATAGGCCAGGCTGGCCATGGACAATCTGCCGAGCCCCAGGCCATCCAAGGGATTCAGCAGATTGTCGCCGTAAGCAGTGGTAAAGGGGGTGTTGGCAAAAGCACCGTGGCCGTCAATCTGGCCTGCGCGCTAGCCCAGGAGGGCCTAAGCGTGGGACTGCTCGATGCCGATATCTATGGACCAAATACTCCAACCATGCTTGGAGTCGCTGATCGCACGCCTGAGGTGAGCGGCAACGGTGCTGAGCAATGCATCATCCCGATCGAAAGTCATGGGATAGCCATGGTGTCGATGGGTCTGCTAATCGAGGAGAACCAACCAGTGATCTGGCGCGGCCCGATGCTGAACGGGATTATCCGCCAATTCCTCTATCAGGCCTACTGGGGGGAGCGAGATGTTTTGGTGGTCGATCTACCTCCAGGCACTGGCGATGCACAGTTGTCACTAGCGCAGGCAGTTCCTATTGCGGGGGTGGTGATTGTCACCACCCCCCAGAAAGTTTCACTGCAGGATGCTCGCCGAGGACTGGCAATGTTCAAGCAAATGGGCATCAACGTGCTCGGCGTGGTCGAAAACATGACCGCCTTCGTACCTCCCGATCAACCAGAGCGTCGTTACGCCCTATTCGGCTCTGGAGGGGGAGAGCAGCTGGCGATGGAAAACAATGTCCCTCTGCTGGCACAAATCCCTATGGAAATGCCTGTGCAAGAGGGGGGTAATGAAGGGAGCCCCATCGTTCATAGCCGACCCGAATCAGTGAGTGCCAAAGCCTTCAAGCAATTAGCCAAACAAGTTCTGGATTGCGCCTCCAAGGCCAACTGACCATGCTTTCAAGCCAGAGGCGGCGACGCAATGGTGGCAAGTCCTTCCGTTCTAATGGGCATCTACGCAGATGGTGGAAAGAACTGGATCTAGTGCTCTGGGGGGTGCCAGTGGCCATGGTGATCCTTGCGGGCGTCCTGATCGCCAGCACTCAAAGACAGGCTGATTACGCCGACTGGTATCACCACTGGATCACCGCTGGATTGGGATGCTTGGTCGCTCTGTTACTGGCCCGATTGCCAGTCCAGAGACTGCGGCCGCTATTAATTCCCCTCTACGCACTCACTGTTCTGAGCCTGGTAGCCGTTCGCCTAATCGGCACCTCCGCCCTAGGCGCTCAGCGCTGGATCAGCATCGCTGGGGTGAATGTTCAGCCATCTGAATTCGCCAAACTGGCAGCAATACTCCTTTTGGCAGCAGTACTCGACCGCCACCCGATAGAACGCCCCATCGACCTGATGAGGCCTTTGGCCGTGATTTCTGTGCCCTGGACACTGGTCTTCCTGCAACCGGATCTCGGCAGTTCACTCGTGTTCGGCGCCCTGCTAGTGACAATGCTCTATTGGGCTGACATGCCCTGGGAATGGGTCCTGTTGCTCCTATCACCTCTAGCCACAGCACTCCTTGCAGGGCTATGGCCTTGGACTCTCTGCGCATGGCTCCCTCTGATGGGTTTGCTGGCCTATCGCTCACTGCCATGGAAACGCCTGGCCGCTTCGCTCACTTTGGCGCTGCAAGGAGTCGTGGCTGTTACCACCCCTTGGCTTTGGTTGCATGGCCTCAAGGACTATCAACGAGAACGGCTAGTGCTGTTTCTCGATCCCACCAAAGACCCCCTAGGTGGTGGCTATCACCTCCTGCAAAGCACTGTGGGCATTGGCTCTGGCGGGCTATTTGGCACAGGGCTGCTGCAAGGTCAACTCACCAAGTTACGTTTCATCCCCGAGCAGCACACCGATTTCATCTTCAGTGCCCTAGGGGAAGAAACTGGCTTCATCGGGACCATCCTTGTCGTAACAGGCTTCGCGCTACTCATGGGACGCCTACTACAAGTTGCCAGAGAAGCCCGCACTGACTTCGAATCACTGGTTGTCATAGGCGTCGCCACGATGGTGATGTTCCAAGTGGTCGTGAACATCTTTATGACCATTGGCCTTGGCCCTGTCACTGGTATCCCCTTACCATTTATGAGCTATGGCCGCTCAGCAATGGTGGTGAACTTCGTAGCACTTGGACTCTGCCTTTCGGTGGCACGCAGAAGCCACACAAGACTCAACAACTGGTGAGCGATTCCATCTCGCTCACCACAATCCAACAACGGCTTGCAGAAGGTGTCACTCCTGGCCGCGTCGATGAAGCCACCGTTCGACGCCTGTGGTGGGCAGCTCTGGACACCTTGCAAGACGACATCCTGCTGCCCATGGATCCTGAAAAGGGGCTTTGGCTGGCAGCACCCCTACCTGCGCTCTATGAGCCAAGACTGCTCGAACGCTTAAAAGGATGGGTCTGGGCACCAGACGAGCTCGAAACACTCCATTCTCCTCAAGGCGGCCTCTTGCCTCCCAGTCGCGTGAGGTCATCAATCCATGAGAGAAGCAATTCAGCTGTCGGGGGCTATCAACGGTTACCACTGCGCCAAAACGATGGTCATGAGCCCCTTCTGCTGATCATTACCCCGGATGTTCAAATTGCCCTGGCCCTGCATGGCAAACCCGCAGAGCGCCATCTGTTAATGCGCAGTGATCCAGAAACCCTCAGTGATCTCTTGAAGATGCTGGACCTGAGACTGAACAGCGAAGACCCTGGCCATGCCATTGAGCTTCGTCAGGCTTTGGCAAACCTAGGACCTTTACAAAGTAATCCTGAACTAGAAAAAATCTTCTGGCCTCGACTTGCGGAACGGTTGGCCGGCATGGCCCCAAGTCTCACACTGCAACCGATTCCTGAAAGATCACACCCGGCCAAGTCCAGAGGAGAAGCCAATCAAGCAACGAGTGCTGAACTCATTCTGTTGGAGGCACTCACTCATGAGGTGCGAACCCCACTAGCGACCATCCGAACCCTGATCCACTCCCTGCTCAGGCGAAGGGACCTTCCTGGTGTCGTAGTCAACCGTCTCAAACAGATCGATGCTGAGTGCACTGAGCAAATTGATCGATTCGGTCTCATTTTTCATGCCGCAGAACTTCAGCGGCAGCCGCCAGAAGCGTCCATGCTCGCCCATACCGACCTCGGCGCCATGCTGACAATGCTTCATCCAGCCTGGCGTCAGCAGCTCGAACGCCGCGGGGTAGGACTCCAGATCGATATCACCCCTGATTTGCCAGAAGTTCTTAGTGATCCAAGACGTCTTGAACCGATGCTGGGTGGATTAATTGATCGCACGAGCCGCGGCCTGCCAGCAGGTGGCAGCCTATCGCTCACGCTTCGCCCTGCAGGCCCCCGCCTAAAGCTTCAAATCCTCAGCCAAATACCAAATCATGAAGATCAAGGAGCCAGCAGTAGGGATCAAAAGGCTGCTCTAGGCCCAGTGCTGAGCTGGGACCCCAAAACCGGCAGCCTGCAACTCAGCCAAGCTGCAACCCAACGAATGCTGGCCAGCTTGGGTGGGTGGCTAACACAGCGTCGGGACAAAGGGCTCACAGTATTTTTTCCCATCGCTGAGGAAAAACTTTGAACTCCAAAACAAGCCACAATGTTGACGGGTGTGAAGCTTGCTGCCAATCAGTGCCATAGGGCACAAAACGCAGTGCTACTTTTCACCAGTAACGGTATGCCGATTCTCGAGGTTACTCATGACAGCAACGGCGTTAACAGGTCAGTATCCCAAGTATCTAGGGAGCACCGGGGGCCTTCTAAATTCCGCTGAAACCGAAGAGAAATACGCCATCACTTGGAGCAGCTCAACAGCTCAGGCGTTCGAACTACCCACTGGCGGCGCAGCTGAAATGAATGAGGGCGAGAACCTCATGTATTTCGCTCGCAAAGAACAATGCCTCGCATTAGGCACTCAGCTGCGTACATTCAAACCCAAGATTGAAGACTACAAAATTTATCGCGTCTTCCCAGGTGGTGACACCGAATTCCTGCATCCAAAAGACGGCGTATTCCCCGAGAAAGTCAATGAAGGGAGGGCTATGGTGAACGTCAATAATCGCCGGATCGGAGAAAACGCCAATCCAGCGAAATTAAAATTCAGCGGGCGCAACACCTACGACGCCTGAGTCCCTTTCGCCTGAAGGGTACGGGGATCTTCAACCAATCGGCACCAGCTGCGAAGATTCCCTCATGCTCAGCTCTGATCGTGACCATTTCTTTGAGATGGCTGCTAGTGGTGCCAATTTCATTCCTTTGGCCCGCAGTTGGCCAGCGGATCTGGAGACCCCTCTCACAACTTGGTTAAAAGTTGGGGCAGATCATCCCCCTGGGGTTTTACTTGAATCGGTCGAAGGGGGTGAAACTCTTGGGCGCTGGAGTGTGGTGGCCTGCAATCCACTTTGGACAGCCACCTGCCGAGGGGAACACCTCACACGTCGTTGGCGAGAAGGACGAACCGATGAAGCCATCGGCAACCCTTTTGAAGGGCTCAGGCAATGGCTTGCTCCTTATCGCACCGCAACCCTGCCAGGCCTACCCCCCCTTGGCCAGCTCTATGGAATGTGGGGGTTTGAACTGATCAAGTGGGTTGAACCCACAGTGCCCGTTCACTTAAGGGACAACAACGATCCGCCTGATGGCATCTGGATGCTGATGGACAGCATCTTGATCATTGATCAAGTCAAACGCCTCATCACTGCCGTGGCATACGCAGACCTGAGTGGCGAGCAAACGGCTAACGAAGCTTGGGATCAGGCGCAAGCACGCATTCAAGATCTAGAAAAGTGCATGGCGGAACCACTTGCGCCGATTCAGCCACTGCAATGGCAACCAAAAGGTCAATCTCCACCTCCCACCATCAGCAACTACAGCCAACAAGGCTTTGAGGAGGCAGTTCAAACGGCCAAGCAACACATCGCCGCAGGGGATGTGTTCCAGCTTGTGATCAGTCAACGGCTGGAGACCAGAGTTCCTCAACAGCCACTTGAGCTCTACCGAAGTCTGCGAATGGTGAATCCTTCTCCATATATGGCTTTCTTTGACTTCGGCGACTGGCAGCTGATTGGCTCAAGCCCGGAAGTCATGGTCAAGGCAGAGCCTGTCGCCGATGGCATTAAGGCCAGCCTTCGGCCTATTGCCGGCACGCGACCGCGTGGCGGCAACGAACTTGAAGACCGCAAGCTTGAAGCAGACTTGATAGCCGATCCCAAGGAACGTGCCGAGCATGTGATGTTGGTTGATCTTGGCCGCAATGACCTTGGACGCGTTTGCAGGCCTGGCAGTGTGACGGTGAAAGATCTGATGGTGATCGAGAAATATTCCCACGTCATGCACATCGTCAGTGCAGTGGAAGGTGTGCTTGCCAAAGGCAAGGATGTTTGGGATCTACTCATGGCTTCATTCCCAGCAGGCACGGTCAGTGGCGCCCCAAAAATCAGAGCCATGCAGCTCATTCATGAGCTCGAACCCGATTCAAGAGGACCCTATTCAGGTGTGTATGGGTCCATCGATCTCAATGGTGCCCTGAATACCGCTATAACCATTCGCACAATGATTGTGCGGCCCCATCCTGAAGGCGGCTGGCAAGTCAAGGTTCAAGCAGGCGCTGGTGTGGTGGCCGATTCCATCCCCACTAAGGAATACGAAGAGACCCTCAACAAGGCAAGGGGAATGCTCACAGCCCTGGCCTGCCTCGAGTCCCACAAGTCATGAATACCAGGCTGCTACTTAAGGGGTTCGAAGTGGAGCTGTTCACAGGACGCTTCAGCGGTGAGCACGTCGGCGTAGCTACTGCCGCAGCAAGTGATCTTGCTGATTTCGTCACAGAACCAGACCACCGAAATCTGGAATACATCACTGAGCCAAATCAACACTACGGCCCATTGAGGGAAGCCCTGTTGGCTCCGAGGCGAAGACTGCGCCAATGGTTGGTTCCACGGCAGCTCACATTGATTCCTGGGAGCACCCTCAGCCTGGGAGACAGTCATCACTTTGAACGATCTGATCCGCTCAACCCCTATCACGATTTGATTGAGGCCAACTACGGCACCAGGGTGGTCACCACCAGTGTTCACATCAACCTAGGGCTTGAAGATCTACCGCTGCTCTTTGCTGCGCTGCGCTTGGTGCGTTGTGAAGCAGCCCTCTTTCTTGCCCTGAGTGCAAGCTCCCCCTTCCTCGATGGCCAGCCCACGGGAAGCCACTCTCAGCGATGGCTGCAATTTCCACTCACTCCAGAGCGGGTACCACTCTTCCAAAACCATCCTGACTATGTCGCTTGGGTTGAAGCACAACTGGCCACTGGCACGATGCAAAATGAGCGTCATCTATGGACCTCAGTACGGCCAAACGGACCTCGCCGCCCCTATCAACTCAACCGTCTAGAGCTGCGCATCTGCGACTTAATCACCGATCCCGATGTTCTGCTTGCAGTGACTGCCCTAATCGAACTGCGCGTGCTCAGCCTTCTTCAGAACCCAAGCCAACTGGATCCACTCAAAGTGAGTCGACTAACCACCGATGAACTTGCTGATCTTTGTGATGCAAATGATTCTGCTGTCGCTCAAATGAGCCTGGACGCAACCCTGCACCACTGGCGAGATGGGAGCCCCATCCTGTGCCGCTCCTGGATCGAGACAATGCTCGAGGGAATCATTCCGATCAGTAGAGATCTAGGTCTGGAGAAACAACTTGCACCGCTGCATAGGGTCCTAAATAAGGGCAATCAAGCCATGCAATGGCTACAGAGCTATGCCGATGGCAAGTCTGTGGAGGCTGTCATTCAAGACAGCATTGCCGAAATGAACGCCGAAGAGCTCAACGCAAGCAAAGCCGAGGCCATTTTGGGATGATCATGGCCAAACCTGAGTCCACTAGCGCATCGATGCAGCAGTCTTCCGCCCAAAAAACTGATTGCGAACAGCCCAGAGCAATCGGAGAAGGGCAGCAGGCAGGACGCTTACTGCAGAACCGCCTTGAACTGGTGGAAGACCTTTGGCAAACGGTGCTACGCAGCGAATGTCCACCGGATCAGGCAGAACGACTACTTCGACTAAAGCAACTCAGTGAACCTTTGGCCCTTGAAGGTGCAGATGAGAACAGTGCCAGCAGAGCAATCGTGCTGTTGATCCAAGAGATGGACCTAGCAGAAGCGATCACCGCAGCACGCGCCTTCTCCCTCTATTTCCAACTGGTGAATATCCTCGAGCAACGGATCGAGGAAGACAGCTACCTCGCAAGTATGTCCTCTGGCAAAGAAAACAACCGCCAAGACAAACCCTATGACCCCTTTGCTCCACCGCTCGCCACGCAGACAGACCCAGCCACATTCAGGGAGCTGTTCGAACGACTTCGCCGTCTCAACGTGCCACCAGCTCAGCTGGAGACCCTTCTACAGGAGATGGATATCCGCCTAGTTTTCACTGCTCATCCCACTGAAATCGTCCGTCATACCGTTCGCCATAAGCAACGCAAGGTTGCAAGCCTGTTGCAGCAGTTTCAATCAGATCCAACAAAATCGACATCTGAGAAAGAAAGCCTGAGACTGCAGCTTGAGGAGGAGATCAGGCTCTGGTGGCGGACCGATGAGCTTCATCAGTTCAAGCCCTCCGTTCTGGATGAGGTGGATTACGCCCTCCACTATTTCCAACAGGTGCTTTTTGATGCCATGCCCCAGCTACGGCGTCGCCTGATCACTGCAATGGCCGAGAGCTATCCGGACGTACACATTCCACAAGCTGCCTTCTGCACTTTTGGATCTTGGGTTGGATCAGACCGAGACGGCAATCCTTCCGTTACGCCAGAAATCACCTGGCGCACCGCCTGTTATCAACGTCAGCTGATGCTGGAGCGCTATGTCAATGCCGTTCAAAAACTCCGTGATCAACTCAGCATCTCCATGCAATGGAGCCAGGTAAGCACTCCACTGTTGGAGTCACTGGAAATGGACCGGCTTCGATTCCCCGAGGTTTACGAGGAACGCGCAGCCCGCTATCGACTCGAGCCTTATCGCCTCAAACTCAGCTACACCCTGGAGAGGTTGAAACTCACTCAACAACGCAACCAGCAATTGGCCGAAGCAGGCTGGCAAACCCCACCAGAAGGCCTAAACCCCAGCCCCAATCTAATTAATGCGGGAGAAGCCCTTCACTACAAATCAGTAGCAGAATTCCGCAGCGACCTAGAACTGATCCGCAACAGCCTGGTCAGCACAGATCTGAGCTGTGAGCCTCTGGATACCCTCTTAAATCAGGTCCACATCTTCGCTTTCTCACTAGCCAGCCTTGACATCCGCCAGGAGAGCAATCGCCATAGCGATGCTCTCGACGAATTAACCCGCTACCTAAACCTCCCTAAGGCCTATGGCGACATGGCCGAAAATGAGCGAGTGCAATGGTTAATGGAGGAACTACAGACTCGCCGCCCCCTGATCCCCTCTGCCGTTATCTGGTCGCCCAGTACAGCAGAAACGGTGGCCGTGTTTCGCATGCTGCACCGACTGCAGGAGGAATTCGGCAGCCGAATCTGCCGCACATATGTGATCTCAATGAGTCACACAGTTTCCGATCTACTCGAGGTGCTGCTGCTAGCCAAAGAAGCCGGCCTCGTGGATCCGGCTGCTGGCCATGCCGAACTGCTTGTGGTGCCCCTCTTCGAAACCGTAGAGGATCTCCAGCGGGCTCCAGCAGTAATGGAGGCACTTTTGAGTTCACCTGTCTACCGCAATTTGCTCCCTCGTGTCAGCGAACAGGTCCAACCTCTGCAGGAGCTGATGCTTGGCTATTCGGACAGCAACAAAGACTCCGGATTTCTATCCAGCAATTGGGAGATCCATCAAGCCCAAATTGCCCTGCAAGATCTAGCTAACCGCCAGGGTGTGGCTCTGCGCCTTTTCCATGGACGCGGTGGATCTGTTGGCAGAGGAGGTGGCCCTGCCTACCAAGCAATCCTTGCCCAACCAAGCGGAACCGTGCGCGGCCGAATCAAGATCACTGAGCAGGGAGAAGTACTGGCATCGAAATACAGCCTGCCCGAGCTAGCCCTTTACAACCTAGAAACATTCACAACGGCCGTCCTGCAAAACAGTCTGGTAACCAACCAGCTAGATGCCACCCCAAGTTGGAATCAACTGATGACCAGACTGGCTGGCCGTTCACGTGAGCACTATCGGGCCCTCGTCCACAACAACCCTGATCTGGTGGCCTTCTTCCAACAGGTCACGCCGATCGAAGAAATCAGCAAATTGCAAATCTCCAGCCGTCCTGCTCGACGCAAAAGCGGCGCCAAGGACCTCTCTAGTCTGAGAGCGATCCCCTGGGTATTTGGCTGGACGCAAAGTCGATTCCTGCTACCGAGCTGGTTTGGCGTTGGAACAGCCTTAGCCGCTGAAGTCGAATCAGACGCTGACCAGCTTGACCTTCTACGCAGACTGCACCAACGCTGGCCATTCTTCCGAATGCTGATCTCCAAGGTGGAGATGACCCTTTCAAAAGTAGACCTAGACCTGGCCCATCACTACATGACTAGCCTTGGCCGCGAAGATTACCGTGAAGCCTTTAACCGTATCTTCGAGATCATCGAAACGGAGTACAGCCTCACTCGCCGGTTGGTCTTAAACATCACAGGACAACCCAGGTTGCTCGCGGCCGATCCCGCCCTACAGCTATCAGTCGATCTTCGCAATCGCACGATCGTGCCCCTTGGGTTTCTGCAAGTGGCCCTGCTTCGCAAGCTGCGTGATCAGAACCGGCAGCCACCCATGAACGATGCTGGCGATGGTCGCACTTACAGCCGCAGCGAACTGCTAAGAGGCGCACTGCTCACCATTAACGGCATTGCTGCAGGCATGCGCAACACCGGTTGAAACCACCTTGCTTGCCTTTCTTCAACAGCCCGAACTCCCCCCCGGCTTCCGGCTAGACCTTGAACAGCCACCCAATCCTCAAGCACTCAACAAACTTCTCGCTCGTTGCAGAGAAGCCACCCACACTTCAGAGCAATGGGCCCTGGCCTTTGAGCGAAGCGTTTGGCATCTAAGCATTATTGAACAAGAAAAAGGAACCCTGGTTGGTTTTGTGCGCGCCACAAGCGACCATGGCCTCAATGTCAACCTCTGGAATCTCGTCGCCCAACCCGGCTCATTACAAGCACAATTGCTTGCAGTTCTCGTACATCAAGCGCTTGACAATTTGCGCCGAATTATGCCTGGTTGCAGCATCTCAATATTGGCACCTTCCATCTCCCTCAAAGCATTGAAGGATCAAGGCTTCATTATTGATCCAGATGGCATAAGAGCGATGAGTTATCGACTCCGCTAAGTCGTCGAGTCAACATCGTTATTGGATCCTTCCTGCAGCGATCTAAACCACGCTTTTGACCCAAGCATGGCGAGAGAACTGCAGCAATCTGGCCATCTTTGCTTGACCGACTACAACCTGAATTGAGATCAGCTCCTCAACTGAACGATGCCACTGAAAGCTCTAGAAGAGTATGGGAGCTAAAGCAAATACGAGCATGGAGGGACTCGAACCCCCGACCCTCAGAACCGGAATCTGATGCTCTATCCAACTGAGCTACATGCCCACAAATATCGGCTGGATGCCGCTATATGAGAGCAACTCTCAAGCCCCCTCAATCAAGGTACCTTAACCTCATGCCGCTCCAAGACCGATTCGGCTTCACCAGCTCGAACTGCAGGGGTATCGCAATTACAGCAGGCTTCAGCTGGAGTTGACGGGAAATCGGCTGCTGGTCATTGGCCCCAACGGCATCGGCAAATCCAACCTTCTCGAAGCCGTAGAGCTACTCGGCAGCCTGCGCTCGCATCGCGCCAGCAGCGATCAAGACTTGATCCACTGGGAAGAACAGCGGGCCCTACTTCGCGCCATCGCTGATGACACTGAGAAGCTCGAACTGGAATTGCGGCGGCAAGGAGGTCGACAAGCCCGCCGCAACGGCAAAACGCTCACCCGCCAATTGGATCTAATCGGTCCACTGCGTTGCGTGGGGTTTAGCGCTCTCGATCTCAATCTCGTTCGAGGCGAGCCTGCCCTGCGGCGCCAATGGCTTGATCGCGTCGTACAACAACTTGAACCGATCTATTCAGATCTGATCAGTCGCTTCAACAAGCTGCTGCGTCAGCGAAGCCAGCTGTGGCGTCAGTGGCGCCACATCCCGATTCAGGAGCGTGATTCCCTCTTGGATGCCTTCGATGTACAGATGGCTTTAGTGAGCACACGCATTCATCGACGTCGCAGTCGAGCTCTCGCCCGCCTTGAACCACTTGCAGCCCGATGGCAGGAAACCCTCAGCAAACACAAAGAAGGGTTGCGACTCGACTATCAGCCAGGCAGCCAACTCGAAGGTGAGGAAGCGGAAGAACCTTGGAGGTTGGCGATCGAAACGCAACTCCTCGGCCAGCGCAGTGAGGAGGAACGGTTAGGAAGTTGCCGGATCGGTCCTCACCGCGACGAGGTGAGATTGCTACTCAACGATTCAGAAGCGCGCCGCTTTGGCTCAGCAGGACAACAACGAACCGTGGTGCTGGCGCTCAAGCTTGCCGAACTAGAACTCGTAGGCGAACTCTGCGGTGAACCCCCTCTGCTGTTATTGGATGACGTTCTTGCGGAACTGGATCCCGGCAGACAGTTGCTGCTGCTCGAGGCTGTAGGAGAGAAACATCAGTGCCTCGTTAGCGCGACCCACTTGGAAGGCTTCCAAGATGAATGGCAACAACAATCACAGATCATCGAAGCAGGATCTTTAAATCGATCGGAAGAGGTCCGCTAAGGTGGCGAGCTGATTTTTATTGCCTTGATGGAGAGAACCCTGTCTTGCTTGCATCCCAATCCAGGATGGGAAGACACCAATTGCCAAGACAACACAAGCTCCATCAATCACAGCGCCACCGACATGGTGGGCAAGCACTGCATCCTCGAGCTTTATGACTGCGATCACGCCAAGCTCAATGACGAAGCCTTTCTGAGAACCACGATCACAACAGCAGCCAAGCGTGCTGGTGCCACTCTTCTCAATCTGATCACCCACCGATTTGAGCCTCAGGGGGTCACAGGGCTTGCCCTTCTAGCTGAATCGCATCTTTCCATCCACACATGGCCTGAGAATGGTTATGCGGCGGTGGATGTCTTCACTTGCGGCGATCAAACGATGCCGGAACAAGCTTGTGAGCTCTTACGCCAGGAACTTTGCGCCAAAAGCCATGCATTAAAGAGCTTCCAACGGGAAACACCAGCAGCTCTAGCGACCGCAGTACGCCATCCAAAGGCTTAATCATCTAGAGACCTTCTGAAACCAATACTGAAGTGATTGAGTGGTCGTTACTGGCACTTCTAGAAGGCAAGTTTTATCTCAACGCCTTCTCACATTGCCCCATTCATCCACCTTCCGGTTCGTGGTGGCTTGAGATTCAGAGGCTGGTGACTAGTCAAGCCTCCTGTCATGCTCAAACTTATCCAAATATTCTTCTTCCAACCTCAACCGTTGCTCTTCCCTTTTCTGATCACCGTTTCTCTTTCTCTCTTCTAAAGCAAGAACTTGCCCCAACCCAATCACCATTCCATTCAGTTCATCAAACCTTTTGTTCATTAGCCCTAGCTGTTTTTCCAGGCCTTGAATCGCTAATTCTGTTTGACTGAGTTCTTCTTGAGACTGCTTCAGTAGTTCCGCTGTAGGCTTCATAACAAGCATTGAAAAGTATTTGAGTACAGAGAAATGGTCTAGCGAAAAAGTGACCATAACGCTCTAACCATTTGGCCAAGTCGTTCCAAACACTTATCTACAACCACAACCAACACTGGATATTTAAAAAAGTGAGATAATAGCCTAGTCAATGCAAACCCAGGAGCGAGAGAATGGTTCAACATGAACACAGGTTCGGTTTACTCTCCACCTTTAAGCCATAAGCAATGTATAGGGATGCAGACAAGAGGAGATGAAACCTAAGCCAAAGATGAAGAATGGTTAGCCATCATCTCTATTGTCTGATTAAAAGCATTGAAAGCTTCGTTTCACCTAAATGTTGTTAGTTCCACCAGCCCTTGCGAAACAAGCCAAACCTCTTCCTATCAGGGAACTTCAACAACTAAGCATCAAAAAGCCCCGCCAATAGTCGGGGCTTTTGCTTATTTATTTTCTCCCCCCTAGAGCGGTGGCGACTTTTTGTTTTCATCCTTCACCGCTATCAATAGATTCACCCAACCTCTTTAAAAACGCAGTGTCCTGGCTCAATGCCAGCGGTGAGTTTGAGCACAAGCATCTCGAACCTATGCATTTGCTCTGTAAGTAGAGCAAACAACTGCCATGAAGAAGGGTCCCGCGTTGGATGCCCTCAAGTCCAGGACAGGTTTTCAGGGTTTCGACGTCCTCGGACTCCTGATCTAGGTCTAAGCAAGCAGAACCAAGTCGTCAGCAGGCAAAAACTGCTAATTCTCCGACCAATGTGGCTCCCAAGTGGCCTCTCTAGCAGCTTGAATTTGATGTGCAGAAATGCTCATGGTTGATTCTGCAAAAGTCTGTATTGTTTGCGAGCTGGAAGCGCAGCCGAAGCTTTGCCACCAGCACACCCAAACAGCATTGAGTACTTGGATAAGAACACAGCCATTCGTGAAGCAGAGGTCCTGCGGATTGAGGCATCCCTCGCCGCAAAGCCTCATCGCCAACAAAACCTGATTAACCGCCAACAACCAAGCAGCAAGACAACGACTGGTGTTCGCTCTGCGCGCCCTGAATCAAGCTCCAATCGCAACTGAAGCTGTTCTCCGTACTGAAGAAGAAATTCTCGATTTTGCCTGTGTTGTCAAGATCCAGACCGACAAAGGGATAGGGCATCTCAACAGCCTCCCTTATGCGACACCCTTGTGAGCCAGCGTGGCTCAACAGTCGGCAGAGCTAGCTCTAACGAGCAGATTCTCCATAAAGCACCGGACAAGCTGTTGTTGCCCTACTCGCCCAGCTGTAAAAGCAGCGAGTAACGACCTTCCAGGTTATGGCCTATGGCATCAGCGAGAGCATCAAGCTCAATCTCCCGCCGATGGCAACGCAGTCAAGAGGAGTCGCGAAAGGAATAAAGCCGTAAGCCATTCCACGCCTTCAATGCACTTGGCCAGTGCGATTGAGCTTGCCACTGACCAAACCTTCCAGATCAAGGCTGATGGAGGTGAAACCCAGCGCAAGGAAATGCGCAACAACCTGCTCACGATCCAACTCAAGCACCACATCCTCAATCCGGTCAGCAGGAACTTCAATGCGTGCAGCCAAGCCCTGGCTGCGCACTCGCACCTCAGCAAAACCAAGCGTTCTTAACCAGGCTTCAGCCAGACCAACCTGACGCAATCGTTGAGCGGTGATGCTATTGCCATAGGGAAAACGAGAAGCCAGGCAGGGCTGCGCAGGCTTATCCCACCAAGGGAAGCCAAGAGATCGTGAGATCTGGCGTACACCATCCTTGCCAATCTCCAATTCAGCCAGCGGAGAACGCACACCCGCCTGACGGCCCGCCTCAATGCCAGGTCGATGCTCTCCCAAGTCGTCGTGATTCACGCCATCCACCACCTGAGCTCCACCGGCTGATTGCGCAATCGGGCCCAGATGCCGATGTAATTCACGTTTACAAGCAAAACAGCGGTCTGTGGGATTGCTGCTATAGGCCGGATCATCCAATTCCTGAGTCATGCATTCCTGGTGACGAATCTCAAGCCAGGCAGCCTGCTGACGTGCTTCATCGAGAAGCTCAGGGGCCAGTGCAGGAGAGACCCCTGTCACAGCAAAGGCTTGAGGTCCAAGTTGTTCCCGAGCAATCGCCGCCACTAGTGCACTATCAACTCCGCCGGAATAGGCCACACACACGCGTCTAAAACTGGCAAGACACTTGCGCAACATCTGCAACTGGGCATGCTCACGATCTGACAGCGGTTCCAACTGCCGAAACACCGCTGCGCCAGCCGTCCCAGCAACCACCTTCTCAGCCCATCGATCTCGTTAAGCTCCAACCGTAGAGGACCCGTCAATGACTTCGCAGGCGGCAGCATCCAAGACACCCAGCAATCGCCAAACATCAAGCAGCAAAAGACGTGGGATTGGCATCGCGACCGCAGCTGAAAGCAATGAACGCAGTCATGGTCAACTGCACATCTATGACGGCGAGGGGAAAGGCAAAAGTCAGGCCGCTCTTGGTGTTGTCCTACGCACCATCGGGCTCGGGATCTGCGAGCAACGACGAACCAGGGTGCTGTTGCTTCGATTCTTAAAAGGCCCAGGCCGCGCCTACGACGAAGATGCTGCCATTGAGGCACTGCAACAGGGCTTCCCTCACCTGATCGACCAAGTGCGCACAGGTCGGGGTGAATTTTTCATCGCCGAGGACGCTACCCGTTTTGATCGCCAAGAAGCCCAACGCGGCTGGGACATCGCCAAGGGAGCCATCGCCAGCGCCCTCTATTCAGTCGTTGTGCTTGATGAACTCAATCCCGTGCTGGATCTAGGCCTGCTGGCTGTTGAAGATGTGGTCAAAACACTCACCGACCGACCTGACGGCATGGAAATCATCGTCACCGGACGAGCCGCTCCAAGAGCCCTGGTTGAGGTGGCCGATCTGCATTCCGAAATGCGCGCCCATCGTCGTCCGGAGCCTCAGGCTGATGGCGTTATTCCCTTCCTTCCTACCGGTGGGATTGAGATCTACACCGGTGAGGGCAAAGGCAAGTCCACCAGTGCCCTAGGCAAGGCCCTACAGGCCATTGGCCGCGGCATCAGCCAAGACAAAAGCCATCGCGTGTTGATCTTGCAGTGGCTGAAAGGTGGCAATGGCTACACGGAAGATGCTGCCATTGCGGCCCTAAGAGAAAGCTACCCCCATCTTGTTGATCATCTTCGCTCCGGCCGTGATGCCATCGTCTGGCGAGGTCAACAACAACCGATCGATTACGTCGAAGCAGAGCGCGCCTGGGAGATCGCTAGAGCCGCCATCGCCAGTGGGCTCTATAAAACTGTCATCCTCGATGAACTTAATCCCAGCGTGGATCTTGAATTAATTCCTGTGGAGCCGATTGTTCAAACCCTGCTGCGTAAGCCGGCCGAAACCGAAGTGATCATCACCGGGCGCTGCAAAAACCAACCTGCCTACTTCGATCTAGCCGGAGTCCACTCAGAGATGGTATGCCACAAGCACTATGCCGAGCTAGGAGTGGAGCTAAAACGAGGGGTAGATTATTAGCATGCTGTGATACTGCAAAAATACAGTGATGCCAAAAAGCTTTCATTCGTTTCTTTTGGAGGCCTATGAGGCCAAAATTCGATAGAAGTGACTGCAAAAACAACAGCGAAACCTTTGACTTGAATCCCAAAGGAGACAGCTGAGACTTGATCACAATAAACCCGCAAGAGTAAATCAGGGCAAATCCACTGCACCACAGGGGATATGAGCAATTCGTAAGCCTAAACATTATTGTTGACGACAATGTCCCAAAAGGGCTAGGTTGGTGCTAATAGACAAGTCATTAGAACTTGCCGGGGTCCCCCAATAAGGAGGTCAAGATGCCAGGTGAAGCAACTGATCATGGAACGCCAAGACTCCTGTTGTCAGACATGGTGCTGCCAACGGTTCCTAGTGCGAATAGCAATCCATACTTTGATATCGACAATGACGGCACAAGGGACATCAAGCTAACTTTTTTATCGACTACTGATGGACAGGGCGGTTTTACAACGGCCAGTGGCTGGAACAAGCCAGGTGGCACTTATACCAAAGTCGCAAATAGGGTGTTTAAAAGTGATTACCCTCATGTGGATGGCCAACAGCACAACTTTGAGGAGATTGACTTTGATTCATACGATGAATGGGCAAGGAATGCTGGTGCCTACGTAGATGCTGAGACTGCAGTCGGTCGAAACTATTCAAATAACAGTGTTTTCTATTTTGCAAATGATGACCTATCACGTATTACAAGATTAGTAGCAGATGACGGAGATGGGAATGGAACTGAAGGTGGAGCATTCACTACATGGGAATGGGCATCTCCATCCCCCTACGCAAATGATGCACTAGAAATCACATATGAACTTAAAAATGCCAAATTAGAAACTGGCAGTGGAGATAATATGGATGGCAAAAAAATAATCAAAGACACTAGTGATACAGACAACATAACAAGTATTGCTGTTGATGGACTTGGATCCAAGGATGATAAAAATTTCATCTTAGACATCAAGGCGAAAAATCTAGTAGTAGATTATGATCTTGAGTCAATTGATCTAACTATTAGCTTCAATAGTGACTTATTTGGCAGCATAGAACAAAACGCAATTAAGTTTAACAAGTCATTGTTCCCTATCGCAAATGCTGTTCATATAGATAACGACAAAGGTGAGATCAGAATTGCTGCCGCTAGCTTGCAACATCTCGACCAGAAAAATTCAGGTGATAGGACAGGGGAGGATCTTGAGTATGACGACGAGGAGGTCGTCGCATCGATTGCACTTAACTTCAGCTCGAGCTTGGAAGATGGCTCTTCTCCATATACAACAACTGGTGACGGTAAACTGGTGTCAGCTCCAGGAGATGCAACTACTAACGAATTTGATGGGACATTAGGTTTTAACATCTACGTTAACCAAGATTCCACAATCTTTACCAGTGATACAGGGAGCAGTGATTCTTCAAGTAGTATCACTGAAATTGATACGCTCAGAGATTTAGGTAAAGATGTCAAAATCACAAGAAATGATGTAAGTCTGTACAAGGGAATGGTCGAACTAGGTCAAACATCATTCCTTGCATTTGGCAGTGAAAGAAAGATTGGTGTGAACTTAGATCCAGGTGAGACTAGCATCACCACTAACTTAATCCGAGCCGGTGATACTGTCTCTGCAGATGTTTATTGGAAAAACACGGGGAATAGAGCTGCTGATAATATATACATTGACAATTATAACCTCAGCGATACTTTTGCAGATGGTGGAGAGTGGGTAGGTAGGGTTATTAAAAACAAGTCTGGCTTAATAGAAGTGGGGGGAGACAATGTCCTAGAGAGTACATCTGAATATGCATCTTTAGCAGGCGGTGAATTCGATGCATATGGGATCTACGATGATTCTCTGCAGGAAGAAAAACTGCTAAGGGTAACCGTAGAAATTAATGACAATTCTGCGGGCAAGGTCTTTAATGCTGGTCAAGATTTGTACAAGGTTTATAGCGGCACCAATGGCGGATCTCAAGAATTTGATTCAGGCATAGGTAATAGTTCTAAAAACCTCATTACCTTCCAAGGGGACTTAGATTATGATGGAAATGTTGGCATGAAAGACTTAGCATATCTAAATGCAGGTGCTAGGCGTCAATATATAGATCCTGCCACTAAAAAAGCTACCACAGGGGACTCAGGGACCTATTCAAGAGATGTAGATGCAAACTTTGATGGAAAGATTAGTATCGAAGATTTAATTGAACTTGATAGAGACTGGGGCAAAACACTACATACAGGCAAAGATACATTCACTGGAATAGGTAACTCACAGAAGGAAATTACATGGACCGAGCTAGTTTCACAAGGCAGTTATACCTGGGATGTCGCATCATTTACAAAGCAAAACGCCCTCGAAGCAAATGCCTCTGTTGACGGATATGATTCACCGTTGGGGACTAGGGCTTCCACTGTTCCAGGTACAAACAGTGATCCCGATGCAATTTACTACAACAATGGCCAACTAACAGGTGGATCAGGGACGCCGATGGAAACAACTACGAATGATATAAGAGGTGTAGAATTGCAGAATGATATTATTGGAGGATCTTCTTCTGGATAGGGTAGGGTCCAGGGAGCATACCTCAACATAGATTAAGTTAATACATGAATATAATGCAATTTGCGACAATCAATGGATAGTTGAAAATTATATTAGTCTCTAATAGTTATTAGTTTAAAGATAACTTCCTCATCTATGGATACTACGTAATTAGTCGATGCAGTATGACAATAAAGGGAAAGTTCATGAGAGTGAATTGCCTAAAAAGAGTGTATTGAAAGCTTAAAGCAGGGTAGTACAAGCTGATTACGTCTGGAGAGTAAGTGAAAATCACCAGACAGGGAAAAGTGCGTTTTCAATCAAAAACAAAAGATGTAGTATGGAGATATAAGCGGAGGGTCGATTCAGGCCTTGAAGGATCAGATCGCTAATTATGGTGAATGGTCATCTGAGCAATTCGGAGAGTCATCTGATTATGCAATTACATATTTAGCGGACAATGGGCTATCCAATGGTCAGGTTGAGAATACGTATGCGGAAATTGCTAATTCATCTCTAAATCTAGACAAAGAAGACAATCAGAAAAATATAAATGAATGGAATAGTAATGAAGTAGTGGAAATCGAGAAAGAAAGAGTAGATGGGAATCTTGAGGCGCTTGCGGGTACTATTCCAGGATTGAGGAAGGAAGGCCAAGAAGGTGGAACGCCGTGGAACGCTGAGTTGCTCTTACATGGAATAGATCCGAATCAGAGGTATAAGCATGAAAATTACATGACAGAGACAGATCAAGCCAAAGATGTAGAGATTACAAGTGAAATCGGGAGGCACCGGGAAAACATAGGGGAAGAAGTTAATTATGAGAAATCTACTAAAGTATCATCAAATACATCAGCGAACAAAACAGAGCATGACAGACTGTCTGGGTTGTATATAGTTAATCAAGAAGCTAACACTACTCTAGTTCCTGATAATCTTTCTCCGTTGATAGGAGATGAGTATTCAAATGATCCCTTACTTGTCTATAAAGAAAATGGAATAACATCTGAGACAAAAGATGGGATTCACTTAAGGGAAGAAGGGGAAATTGAACAGCTTCTTGCTAACAACACTAATAGCAATGAAAGCATTACTCAAAACCAGACAGAATCAGATTCACCAGAGATATATAGCTATGGAGGCATCATAAAGAGTGATGGTTTAAGCAATAACAAGGATATTAACTTAGAAGATGGTAGTGATGTGAATAGTCGGCAATTAATAAGCAGCACGATCGGTTCAGAAGACCAAAACGAGAGTGTAGAAAAAAATATAGAAAATAGAACGTCAGTTAAGGCAAGCGAAGAGAAGAGGGCAACCAGAAAAATTATTAACGGCCAAGAAAATATTTGGAGAACATGGAGTGTAAGTTCCTCAAAGGATGAGGGCACCTCTTCAATTGTGTCATCAAAAGAAATAACTTCAATCATGAAAGAACATATGCATAATGGGTCAATTATATGGCAGCCTATAAATGCTAATGGGAGTTATGTAGTTGGTGATGATAATACACCACTGACTTATGATTTTGAACTTAAGGAAGTACTTGAGGATGAAGAAAGTCTAATTAGTGTTGGCAAATACCCTCCTATTTATGACATCGAAGAAAAGGGTGATTGGGTATTAGAATCATTTTCGCTTCCGGGGATAAATTCAGCAGAAGTACCAGATTGGTTAGAGTTAGTGCAAGTGGATCCAACACCTGAGATTGTTGGTAAAGATAAATTCGTCTTGAGTTACAAGTTTGTAGAAGATGAAAGTGATGTTGGTAAATATTGGATGGAAATCTATGTTCATGATGGGCGAAGTAGCGGAGAAGGGGTTATAGGTCTCGAACTAAATTTAAATTGGCGAACATCCTCAATAGAGATTGTTGAGGAAGAGCTAAAGACAAATAATATCTTTAATAGGGATCATCTACCTTTGTTCCAAAAAGCAGGGTCAGTCGTTAACTATGCTGAAGATGATAATCAGGAAGAACGTCAAGCGTTAAACGGAATAATAGCTGCAGCTCTTCCAAAGGGAAATATGGGTGTTGCATTAGGGAAAATAAAGAGTGACGAACCACAAACTCTATTTGCAAGGTTACCATTCCTAATTAATGATGTAACAGAAAAGAAAGATGTGCAGATAACACCTGTTTTACTGCCGGCAATCGGCAAGAGTATATCGGCTGATGAAATACTTATCATTGGGGAAGAAAGCCCTAAAGCGTGGACTATAAAAACACATCCTGATCAACAAGATATAGGAGAGTATGCATTTTCTGTGAGGATGGGAGAGGATTTAAACTCTACTAGAGAAAACATAGCGATAACAATTAAGGAGGTTAATGATCCGCCTGAACTAGTATCTGATCAAGAACTATCAGCCGAAATATTGAGCCCTGAAGCCAGTCAAGATATAATCTTTACTCGAGATATTAAAAAGTTATTTAAGGATCAAGATGATTCAGAACTAAATTATAAGTTAATTACAGCTCCAGATTGGCTTAGTCTTGACTCGACAACAGGAATCTTAAGTGGGGTTCCATTAAATCAACATGTTGGGAATGAGCTGATAAGGATCCAGGCAGATGATCAAAGGAATGGAAAGGTTTCGAAAGATCTATATTTAAATATAAACAACATCAATGATAATCCTGAGGTTGGTGTGGAAATCAAACCTCCTAACCTAAAACAAGAACAGAGCTTTGTATATCGTCTACCTAAGGATGCTTTCCTGGACATAGATTTAGCTATAGATGCGAATGAGAAGCTTAGGTATGAACTTGTTTCAGCTCCGAATCAGGCGGGTATACCTGCTTGGTTGACAATAGACAGTGAAAACGGGCGAATACAAGGGCAAGCAAGTAATGACGATGTAGGGATAAACAGATTTTTAATAAGGGCAACGGATATTGGAGGATTATATAAGGAGCAAGAAATCACAATCGAAGTAGAAAATGTGAATGATTCTCCTGAAAGGACAGCAGTACTTGATCAGTTTCTTACAAAGCAAAAACCAACAGTGTCTGGAGAGGCCCCTCCTAGTGAAAATGATATGGATGCATTTTTTATTGGTTTAGATAGACAGATTAATGTTAGGGATTGGTTTACAGATATAGATCTAAATATTGACAATAAAGAAAGATTGAGTATTCAAATAGAACTAGATGCTGAAGATCGTGGAATTATCAACTTAGAGAGTGTAAACAATGGGCCAATAAATGAAGACTTCAAATGGCTTAACTGGGATTCGAATAGCGGAGTCTTGCATGTGAATCCAACAGAAGATAATCTTGGTCAACATATACTCATGGTACGAGTGAGTGATGTTGGAGGCTTAAATGCCTCTGCGTTAGTACCAATATATGTAAGACATAGAAATAGGCCGCCTGAAATAGCAATTAAAGATGAGGGTGAATTACTTGGTTTGATAAAAGACAATGGAATTAGCTTTAAAGAGGTGATAATTGATTCCAGTCAAGGAGAAAAAGAGATTATTGGTCTGAAGGTAAAACTAAAAGAAGAAAGTGAAATCAATTTAGAGCTTCCTCCTTCATTATTTTTGGACCCAGATCTTAATATTGATCCTGCTGAGAGCTTAACATACAAGTTTGAGGGAGCAAATGAAATATTCAATGCTGGACTATCAGGGGATGAGGCTATATTTAAATTCGATTCGGATAGGCTTAAATTCTCAGGATCAAGCTCAGGGCTCGGTTTGAACGCTAATGGAGGATTGATTAAATGGCGTGGAAATTTAATAGCAACAGATACATCAGGAGAATCAGTAAGTATTTCAATAGAGTTTGAACTACAAAGAGAGGTAAGGGTACCGTCTCTAAGTGTATTAGATCATAAGATCTCTTATGAAGAAGGTTCAAGGGTGCCTATCAATAAACTTATAAGTCTAGAGCTTCCGTCTGTAGAAGGGGAAAAAGTTGAATTTATGATTGAACGAACAGATAAAAACCCTGAGGGAATAGAGTTAATATCAATATCAGATGGTGAAAGTGTAAGTGTTGTAGATGCTGAAGCCAATGGATCCTGGAGATTTGTGGGTTCATCGATTGAGGTAGGAGAGATCATTAACAAGCTACAGATAAAAACAGCTAACAGTCATGCAATCGGTGATTTCTCATTTAAGTTTTCTTCAAATACCAAGCTTGGTAATACAGGGTTAATATCTGATTTGGTCACAAAAAACACATCATATAGCCTTGAAGCAATACCTAGTCAACCACTTTGGCTAGATGAAAATACAAATATAGACAAGAGTGATTCTCTATTGCTAACGCAAGTAGGCGAAATAGTGCAAGCAAGTTCAGATGACTTAAGAGAGCTAATAAGCTATCAGATTGAGCTGCCAAAAGGAAGAGAAGATATACTCTTTACTGATAGAGTTGGAAATTTACTTGGCAGAAGAGAAGGGAGTTTGGTGATACTAAATAGTCAGGAATGGAGTGATAGTATAGTACGAGATCAAACAGGAAATGAAAATAGTATAGAATTAAACTTAACTGCTATTAGCACTGAACCTGGTAATGGCCTTCAAGCATTTTCTAGTGTTAAAAAAATCATTTTAAATGCTTCACCATTAATAACAAAAAAACCAGAATATCTTCTACTGACTCCAATAACGGTGCAGAGGTCGGGAGAAGAAAGCCTCTTAAAGATTTCGACAGATAGTCCGCCAGGAACGAAAAGTTTAAGGTTCAAAATTGATATGCCAATTGGTACAGAAATTGAATATGAGTCAAATCTAGTTACAGCTGTTGAAACAATAGAGCGAGATGGAAAAGAATTAGAAAGGTTTATTATTGACATTAGTTCAAATGAAAAGGAACTTTCGGAAGAGATGTTGATAAAAGTAAAAAGTTCAGAAAGCTTTAGAGGAACATTCAAAGGTAATGTCAAGGTAGTTTCTTCTGCTAGAGAACTAGTCCCAGGAGAAACAACATTAAATGACGACCTATCCTGTGGGTTGGCTAATCAAGGTGAGGATATAGCCTTTGAATGGAAAGTAGCTCAGGTTGCTCGAACTCCAGAGCTATCTAGTGTAGAAATAGAAGAACTAATAGAGTTTGAAGAGGAAACGGGAAGGCTAAAGATTCCAGTACGGCGTGGCGCAAGTAAAAGCGGTCATAGAAATAATGCAGAATCACTGACTCTGGCTATCCGTAATATTCCACTTGGCTATACATTGGCGGAAAAGTTAAATGGAAAGTTTAATGCGGTAGGAGCTACAGATGCTTTTGGAACGATGACATTATTTACAATAGATCCTATTGGTGAGGAGAATAATGAAGAGTTAGTTAATGAATTTGAGAATATAAATAATGGAAATCTTTATTTAGTTAAAAATGAAGATGATGTCGATGAACTTAAGAATAAAAAACTAAATCTTATCTTATCTGCGAGAATCAGTGATCAGCCTGGTGGAGACTCAAGGTCAACAGCTGTAATCAAAAATATCGATTTAGATAATTACACAGGTGACGCGCCAAGATTAAGTCTAAGAGAAGATTTTGTAGATCCAATTGTAATGAGCTTAAAGAATGATGTGCTGCCATTGACTAATTTAGAGGACATTGATAATAATCAGGAATTTAAAATGTTACCAAATGCCCCTGCTGTGCCAACTGCATGGCTACAGGCTAATGTTAATGATGGGAATGATTTAACTGCAGGTTTTTTAATATATAACAGCAGTGAAAATGACAGTCAGAGTGGTGATATAAATATTGATTCTATTAAAGAGTTATTGTCAGAATATACAGGTTCTCAAGGAAGAAATAGAAGTTTCTATTCTGGTAGTTCCGCACTGGCTAGTTTTGACAATAACAAAGATAGAATTCTGGATTTAAATGATGATTCTTGGAATCAGTTAAAGGTTTGGTTCGATGATGGTGATGCAAAGAGCCAAAGTAATGAGATAAGAAATTTAAATGAATTTGTAGAAAGTATTGAGCTTGACTCATTATCTACTTTGCTGAATCAGCCAGATTGGTCTGCTGGTAATAAAATTCTTAGAAAGCTAGAGGCTAGAAAAAAAGGTGCAGAAGAAGAGTATTATTTATTGTATGATGTGGGGCTAAAGATTGCCCCCTCTGGAAAAGCTGACCTTGATTTAGAAGTTAATGGTAACCATGCCAAGGAAAATAGAGAGCTTGGTACCATTAAACTCATTAGCGAAGGAAGTGATCAATGGCAAGAAGATGGTAGAGATGCATTAACGTTAATAAGGGTTAGTGGACTCCCAGATGAAGTAGTGCCCTCATTAGGTGTACTTGACTCAAGAGGTGACTGGTTATTAACTTGGTCGGATTTAACCTCAAATGGAGGAGAAATAAAACTAATCCCAAGTAATATGTGGAGTGGAGAAGTTAACATCAAAGTTCTAATAAGCCAACTACAGTCAGACGGTACTTTATTAAGTTCTGCACTTACAAGTCATGCATTCGATGTTACAGCTGTAGCTGACACCCCAATACACCAATTGAAAAGTATAGCCGTAAATGAAGATGAACCTATTCTACTTAAAGCATTATTGCAACGATGCGAATTGGTCGATATTGATGGGTCTGAAAGCCTATCTATGGAGTTGAGCGAGCTAGATGAAGGCATTGAAATAAGAAAGGAAGTTGAAGGTGGGAGTTACGAGAATATTGATATATCAGGACAATTATTAAAGTTTGAATTAGAAGAGCTCGATGGAATGGAACTTATTCCACCAAAAAACAGATCAGGAAACATTAGCTTTAAATGGACTGCTGTATCAAAAGAAAAATCAAATGGTTCGTTGGCTAAAAACATGCAAACGGCTTTAGTTACAATAAGGGCATTAGCTGATAAGCCGAAAGAAATTAGTTACGAAAGTCAATCATTAGCATTAAAAGAAGGTGGCAACATTAAGCTAACAAGTATAATAAATGAGGAAACTATTCAGAGCGCCTTAGTAGATCAAGATGGATCTGAAACGTTAAGGATTGAATTAGAAATACCCGAAGGGCTTAGGATAAAACATGAGTCAGATAACAATTGGCTTCCTATAAAGACAAGTATTGAAAATGGTAGGCGATTGCTTTTGATTGATGCAATTGATGCAAAAGAAATGATTCTGGAAGATTATTCACTTGGAGCTATTGATAACTATGAAATATCAATTACAAGCATCAGCCGTGAGTTGAGCAATGGCGACACCGCACGTAGCGATCTAAACAAATTGAACTTGCAATTTGCAAGGAATGCAAGACCTGCCAAAGTCAGTATTCTTGATAAGAAGTCCATGCTAGAAGATAGCGAGCAAGGTCTCTTGCTAGCTGATCTTGTAGAAGTAGAAGCGGCACATTTTGATGACACACTCCAATATAAGATTAAAAACATAGCACCAGAATTAAAGATAATGGATGCTAACAATCAGAATATAAGTCTAGATAAGCAGGTAATCACTCTGGATCAAATTCAGGGATACAAAATACTGGCCAATGAAGACATCTCAGGAGATTATTCATTTGGTATTGAGGTGTTAAGCACACCTCCATTAGAGGGTGAGATTGCAATTACAGAGGAACAATTAATTTACATAAGCATTACAGGAGTAGCTGATGAGCCAATACTTTCAATAGATAACTATGACAACCTACCACTAGATATAGGAAATAACGGTTGGCTAAATCTAGGTGATTTGACACTAAGAGTTGATAGCTCTGACAAGGACAAATCTGAAAGACTAAGTATAATTATAGGGTCTGTAGATAGCAGTCAAAAAGACATAGCACAACCTGTCTTTACGGATGATTTGCCTAGTCTAAGTAAGTTTAATGTTCAATCACAAAAGCTTGGAGATGGAAGTTACCTGATTGAGGAAGGTAATCTAGAAAGTCTTAGCCTTTACTTGGGTGAAATAGAGCATGATAAGCTTATTGCAATTATACCTATTGCTCAAGAAGGCGCTAGCACCAATAAAGGTAGCGCTAAATACTTAGAGATAAAAAATAATGCAAAGGTTAGGGTTCCACTTTTGGAAGTACAAAGTGACATGCAAGGAAATGAGGATGAACCTATCCCTTTACTAGCAGAAAAAGGGGGAGTATTAGCGCCAAAATTGAGAGGAAATGGAGCTGGACAAGAATTGTATATGAAATTATCCAACTTACCAGAAGGTTCTAAGTTACTAGAAGTTGAAGGTGTGTATGATCCACTAAAGAACTACGATTATAAAAATAAGGATCTAAATAATAATTGGGTGGCTGAAAAAACAATGCGATACGAAGACTGGAAGAACATTTATTGGGTAGGCCCTGATAACCAATCAGGAAAATATACTATTACTGCAGTTGCCTATAGCAGGGGTACAAATAACAACAAGGAAAAGGAATCTGAAGCGAAGAATTTTCAGATAGTTTTACAGCCACAAAATGATTCACCTGTACATATTGCGACAGATCAACTTGAGACTGTTAAAGAAGGAGAGCAAGGAAATTGGAATCTTAAAGAGAGATTTAACGATATAGACCATAATATCAATGATATTACTATTCAAGTAGTCGCGATAGATGAAGATGGTGCAGAAAAAGAACTTCCTGATTGGTTAAATCTTGATGGCGATGGTAATCTAACTGGAACTCCTGGTAATAACGATGTTGGTATTCTAAATCTAAAAATATTAGCAACAGATCCTCTAGGTGGATCTGTAATCGCTCCAAAAAGTTTAACGAGGCTGGTAGTCTCAGATACTAATAGTGCGCCAACTTTTTCTAAGTTATTGTTTGAAGAATGGGAGGAAAGGGTAGAGGCAGGAAGGAAGATATACAGAAAGACATTGAATCTACGAGAGAGGATTGACATCAACCTTGATAAAGTATTTGACGATGAAGATATAGTTAATAATGACATTATAGCTTATAGCATTAGTGGTAATGAAGGACTAACATGGGGGGACTCGATAGAAGACCTTGCAAGTATCAATAATAGCGAGTTCAATATAAAACCTCAAGCAAAACATACTACATATAATATTCAAAAAATACTTTTACGGGCAACTGATTTAAAGGGTGCCTCTTTCATCCAAAAGCTTGAATTGGATGTTAGAAACATCAATGACCCTCCTGAGGTTGATCGAGAGAACGCTAAAGTTGATACCACTGGCATTTGGGTTGAAACTGTTGAAATAGAAGAAGGTGATCATTTATGGCAACTAAACCTTGATGGCCTCTTCAAGGATGAAGATGAAGGAGATCAGATGGATATCGTGATACCTGGGGCTTTCCCTTGGTGGTTGGAATACAATTCATCTACGAATAGTGGTGGTATTCTAAATGCAATCATTGCACCAGACGATCCTGAGGTTGGTGAAAATCAACTTGAATGGCAAGCAATTGATCAGTATGGAGAAACTGCCACATTTAGATTAAATGTAAAAGTTGTAAACGTAAATGACAGTCCATTTGTAAAGGAAGATCCAGATATTGAAGCCTTAGGTGAAATAGATGACGGGGTTGCTTTTATAAAGCAGGATGACATTGCGAAGTTGAATCTAGGGAATCTATTTGATGATCCTGATCTTGCGGAAAATGTAAGGTTATCTGAAAGTGAATCGGAAAAATTAACTTATCACATTGAGACTATGTTTAGGGAGATTGATGGTGACTACAAAGAAAGGTTGAACCCGGGTCAAGTAGGTTGGCTGAATATACTTACCAAGGCATCTGAATCACCAAATGCTGAAAATAAATTATTAATCGAGCCACGGTTTTATAGAGTGAATGGCAGTTCAAAAGGAGAAGAACTAGGGGTAGATGACTTCTCAGCCTTAGATGAAGGTGAGAAGCTGAGAGTGGAGATTGTGGCGACTGACAATAGAGATCTTGAGCATAAAGGAATTCAATCAGCAAACTTAAAAATATCTTGGTCAGACTCAATAGAGATGGTAGCCGAAAGTGAGTTGATAAGCTCTGCATTACCTTTATTTCATGAATTTAGTGAAGCTGATTATATTAAAGAGAACAATAGTTTCGAAATGCTAGCTGGAAACTATGAATTCCAGGGGGTTGGAGAAGCTGTTGGAGATCAGGCTAAGGAGCTAATAGTTCAATTTGATGTTATTGTAAATGATCCATCCTCTCCCATTGAGATTAATATTAGGTCTCCTCATGGAGAAATCGATGGAAAATCTATTGGGACAGGTATACTCGATCTATATGCAACTGAAGACCTATATAAAGAGACAATCCTACATTCTTTTTCTAGTCAATCTGGTGCTGATTTAGAAATTTTAGCGGCTGGTAATGCTGACGTAGGTAGATATTTGCTGGAAATCGTGGCAAATGATAGTTCAAATGCACACGCCAGTACATTTCTTGAAATCGAAATTGAAGATGTAGACGATGCACCAGTTCTACTGGAAGAGAATATCAATTTCTTTTTAGAACACATCGTTGAGTTATTCAAAGAACCCTTGCAAGAGGGTGGAGCCTTAGTGACTGATTATTACAGCTTATTCTATGATATTGACATGATGCATGGAGATGAACTCGAACTTGAACTTCATGAAAAAGATAGTTCAGATCCAAAGGGTTACCGTGTAGTTGGCCTTAATCAATATATAGAGATTGAAGATAATGATTTTGGTGAGATGAGGTTAATCTTTAATCCTCCAGTTGGCCTTAGTGGAATTGAAAAGAAAGAAGTAAGGCTAGCTCTAAACCATGATATAGATTCTGAAATAGATGAATTAAGAAATAATCCTGGCGAACTTGGTGTTATTTATTTGGAAGAAGCTAGAAGCTGGAATCTAAGTGAATATTTAGATTTTCATATTAGTGATGATGAGGATTATTATAACATTACAGCCATTGGGCTAGATGAAGATGACTCCGAAGTCTCACTACCAGGATGGTTAAAAGTAGACTCAAATGGTGTATTAACAAAGCAACCCCTAGTTGCTAGTAATGATATGGATTTAAACCTGATTAAAGTCAGAGTAAAATCTGAAAATGAAAATGGAGATAGGTATGATGATGTAGATCTAAAGTTGGCTATTATCGATGATGTTAAAACAGATTGGTTTGATTTGAAATTCAAACCAACGGCTGCGCCTACTTTCCTAACGATGGGAGCGGATGGTACGAAGCTTGCAGCTAATGAGTTAGGTGGTTTTGCTGCAAAGGGGTTAGGAGTAGATCTTGGATTAGTTCTAGGACTCAATGCCCCCACACTTATTGACAGTGTAGGTGATGAGGTTCTTTTGAATATTCGTATACAGAATCCAGATACAGATTTAGAACTTAATATTGATAATTTAGAGGATCTTCCAGGGGAACTAGGTGTTGTATATATGGATGAAAGCCGAGAATGGGATCTCATTGAATTGCTTCAATTTCACCATAAAGACGAAACTTTATACACTGATATAACAGCAAAAACATTGGAAGTAAATGGTTCTTTAACAGAATTACCAGAATGGCTTCAATTGACTCAAGATGGAGAATTGATAAAGATAGAGAATCAAAAGCCTATTGATCTCAAAACATATAAAATACAAATCAATTCAAAAGATCAAAACGGTATCTCTTTAGATCCTGTAGAAGTAAGTTTGGTCTTGAAAAATGATGATATGGTTTCAGATAATTTTTACCGCGTACTTACAGATGAGCAAGGTCGGAAAACATTTGCGCTTGATCTAAAGAAATTAAGTGATATAAAGAAGGATAATCTGAAAAAGCATGATTTCGGGAACCTCAACGGCTTGATTCTTTCAATTGATCCTACGGAGGTTCAGATGATACCAGATGAGGTCATGATTGAAATACAGGATGGATTCGATGAAGTTACAGGTATAGGTATAGATGTCTGGACGAAGACTAGGGTCAAAGGAGATACTGACGGAAGCTTTGAACCGATAGAAACAGATGTCTCAACAATATGGATACCTATACAGAACACAGCTCCTGTATTTATACAGCCAGATACACAAGTATTAGATACATTTAGTTCAATGATAATGAATCAGCCAGTTGGAGATCAGGCTGGAGAAGAAATACTTAGATTTGAAGTGCTTTTAAAAGATCCAAGTAAACCAGTTGAAGTTACATTAAAGCTAGATGAGCAAAACCCTGAAGGGAAAACATTAGATCGATATGCTAATGAAATAAACAATACGAATAGTATTATTTATTCTTTTAATAGTTTATCACAAACAGGCGAACCTGACTCTACAGGGAAACTTCTAATTAAACCATCATTCTACGAGTATGGCTTTGATGGTACATTGAAACCATTAGCAGCCAGTGACCTAAGTAAGCTACAACCTAATAGCTATCTTGTTGTTGCTATTGAGGCGACTGATAGTCGTGATATAAGTCTGAAAGGCCTCAAATCTACAAGTCTAGATATTTCTTGGTCTGACTCGCTAGAGCTGCTTCCATATAGTGCTTATATGACAGAGAAATTATCTACTAAACAATTAGTCATTGAAGAAGTAGACGAAGCTATTGGTGAGTTAAAGCCAGAGGCTATTGTAAGTTTTGATATGATCTTAGCGAATCCAGAGTTAGAATGTTATCTAAATATAGATGGAGGAAGTTTTGACGAATACTATGGATTAATTGATAGAAACAATACTGAAATGAATCATTCCAATACACTAATAACCTCTTTGAATGCAGCCTCTGGTTCGGCAAATAGCGATTCAAGCGAGAAGCTGACAGTAGAAGCAAAAATTTATGTGCTTAACGGTGATGGTACATTAGGCAACTCAATTAACTATGAAGACATTAAGAGCTTAACACAAGGAACAAAAGTTAGAATTCTCGTAGAAACAAATGATGGCAGATTAATAGATAAAAAAGGCCTAAAATTTGTAGAGTTAGGGATACATTGGTCTGATTCGCTGAAATTGGTCTCAGGATCAACTGTCATGAGTGAAAAGTTGCCTTCTTATCAATATATTGATGAGCTGGATAACGAATTATTTGTAAGAGGAGAAGCTGAGAGTACCAGTTTAAAAATATCAGGATCTGGTGATAGAGGGCTTTTTGACTTAAAAAAAATATTCTCAGAAAAGGATGCTAATGATAAGACAACATGGGAGGTCGATATCCCAGATGAGCTCATATTGGATGATGGCCGTGAGTTAATAAGATTAAATCAAGAAACAGGCTCACTTCAATTATCAGAGTTTGTGAATAGTATTAATTTGTTGCCTGATGGTGAGCATAGAATTTTTGTCAGAGCAAAGGATAGTGCTGGCCAACTCGGAGACTCTTCAGGTATTACAAGCGGTATGCTTAGGTTATTCGTAAGTGGTGCAAATTATGATGACTCATTAATAGGTGGTCTGGATTATCTTTCACGGGGCAGCACAACTGAAATTGACAACATATTTGAAAAGCTAGAATCTGGAACAGCTATTCAAAATCTCACTGAATTAGAACAAGAAGTTTTCCAGATATTTGAAATGTTTGACTTTGGCTTTATGGATGAGTATGAAAATGATGAAGGTTGGCAGGATATTGGTGGTGGGATTACTTACAATATGGACCTTGGATGGCATGAACTTGGCATTGCTTATAAAGATGAAGAAACGCAATGGGATCTTAGCGAGCTGTTAGATTTTGATTATGGTGACAACAATGAGTATACTGATATTAAGGTCACGGCTTATGATACAAATGACAAGAAGATAGCACTTCCTTCTTGGCTAAGTGTGGACCAAGAAGGAATCATGAAAAAAATAAAAATAGTTGGTGATTTAAAAATTGACGAAGAGTTCTTTTTGATTGAGGTTAGTGCTAAAGATCAATTCAATAACACGATAATGACCCCTCTAGTTCCCTTGGAAATTATTGATGTTGCGAGTGAAAAAACTGAACGCAAGGAGTTTCTTGATAACCTTGCCAATGGTTCATTAAAGATTTTAGACGAAGCTAGTTTTGACGATCATGTCGTAATGTTGGACTCACGTGGAGCAAAAAGTGATTCAGCAGCCCTTATTACCAAATCAGAGCGAACGCAAGCTAAGCAATCTACTCTTACCACTGCCGCCCAGCTCGAAGAGCTTGGCAATAAAGAAATCTCATCCGCACCTGTAGGAGAACTGGATTTCTCAATTGATACTCAAGGTAAAAAAGGTGCCATTGTTGAAGTCGAATTTGGAAAAGGAGGGGTTGACTTAGATACTTTGATTAAAACAACATCTAATGGAACTCCCTATATTTTTCATACAAAACCCATGAGCTATAATAAGAGGAAGCATGGTTCGCTAAAAACTTGGCTTAAAAAGCTTGAATACGGTGTTCATTACTATGATGACACAGGCGTTTCTCAATTAGCAAAAGATAGATTAAAGGACGTTAAGATCACATCGGAGAATAGTGAAAAAGTGTATAAGGCAGCCATCGAAAGTGGTTTTAATGCAAATGATATTGGCAAGATTGACGGCTCAGCTTATCTAATAGATTTAGACAATAATGGCAAGGTTGATTTAATTAGTATGTTGCTTGTAGACAATGGTTTTTTCGATACTGCAAAAGATAAGCAAGGAAGAGATATAAATGGTGTAATCGGAGATCCACTAATTCCAACTAAAACAAGTGCTAAGAAGGCTGGTGGTGGTGGCGGTGGTGGTGGTGGTGGCGGTGGTAGCGGTGGTAGCGGTGGCGGTGGCGGCGCTGAAGATGACACGGGAGTTGTTATTAATATTCCTAGTAATAATGACGATTCAGCAGATCCAGAATCAATTCCAAATCCAACTACAGAGGAGCCATCCCCTGCAGATAGTCCAGCAGCAGGGGATTTCGGAGATGAGGGCTCTGACAATAAGCCATCAGGAATTAATCAAAAGAAATCAAGCCAATACATAGACAATGGCAATATTGACAACCAACGAAGAAACAATGGAAAATACAACAATATTAGTTCTCTATCTGGAAATAGGCTGATTGATTCTAACAACATTTCAACAGGAACGGTGTCGAACTACTATCGAAATAACTTGGCAGGTTTATCAACGTCAAGTAGCAGTGCTAACGATTCATCTGGCTCAAGTCTATCTATTCAACCTCAAGAAAACCTAGTTCGTGGGTTGTCTACAACAGATTCCCTGACGAACTGGCTTAATTCACAAGTTGGTGGCCTTTTAAACAAAGCAAAGCCATTGTTATCTCAACTTATAGAATCTCCAAGCACATCGATGGCCATGGTCTTTGGAATGCTAATGACACCCATTGCCGGAGAGCGAGTAGCAACATTTACAGCGAAAAGAATGGATAAAGACTTAAGGTTAAGGCTATTAGCGAGAAGTCAAGACTTTAAAGGCAGATGGGTAATGCCAACACGTAATAGAAAGTATTTATTAATTGTTCGAAGCGAATCTTCTCTAGAGCTTGAGGCCTATAATCCATCTTCAGACATAATTGAAGATGGACTTACAATTTTGCCGGGATTTAATGCCGCAGGAGAGTCATTACTCAGTCAAAGCATTGAAGCCTGTAAAAGACCAGGAGCATTCTTACGATCAATAGAAAAACTTCAAAGCCAAATCTCTCACACATCAAATTCAGAGGTGAACTGGGAATCATGGCTCTCAGAAAATTTCACCCTTAAACATAAGGCTGGTCATCTGAAAAACTCCCAATCTGCAATTAAAGAATTGATAGGCCTAGTCAAACTAGCCAATCGACATGATCCTGCACTCGCTGATGTTGTCATGATCAGCCAGATTTATGACTGTACAGAATCTCTTGGCCTAAACAAAGAACATAATATCGGTAAACAGTCACCTTGAAATCAAGTGCTTCAAGTCATCTTCAAATCTATTAGCGAATTATTTGGGGATTTGCGTTCGAGATAGAGACAAATCCTTGTTTTGTACCTATCATTTGTCTATGGATCAAGACTCCCACAGACAACTGGTCCAATGCTTAGCTCTTCATGAGTTAATCGAACCAGTTTCAAGAGCGCAAGCCGAGATTGATTTTGTCAACCAATTTAAGCTTGAATCATCAAATGACAGCCTAACGGGAGCAGAAGCAATTAAGGGCTTAGTAAGTCAACTAAATATCACTGATGATAATAGTTTTGAGGCTTGGCGTAAAAATCATTTGCTTGCTATGAATGATGAAAGACTTATAGCCTATGCCAAATACAGACTAAAACGTAAAAAAGTTATCGACGAGATCCTGAAGGGCTCTGGTGAGTCCCTTTTTTTGAGATACAAGGATCGTCTTGATCGAGTTCTTTACAGTTTAATTCGTGTCGAAGGAGAAGATCTTGCCTATAGTCTTTATTATTCAATTGAAGCTGGAGAAATAGACTTTGGAGTAGCAGCTGAGATGCATAGCTGTGGACCAGAGTCAAAGACTCAAGGAATTGTGGGCCCTGTAGACCTAACGACTCCCCACCCAGAAGTGGGTGCTCGATTAAGAACCGCAGGTGCCAGACAACTCTTTTCACCTTTTATGGCGGATCAATGGTATGCAATTATTAGGCTTGAATATCGATTTGATAGCCAATACGATGAGCGTACCAAGGACTTTCTCGGCAACCTTGTTCTTAGTGGAAAATCCAGAGAGATTGCTAGTCAACTAGCTAATCAATTAATGGAAGTGGGGAGCTGATATAGTTGAAACTAACTCAAACTATCTATACAGAATTCTCAGACAAACTTTTCAACAACTCTTCTATTACAACAGTGGAAGCAGGTTCATTAATATTTTCAAGGAATACTGTTTCTGAACAACTTATTCTTCTTGATTCAGGTGAGGTCAGATTAATCGATAAAGCACGTACCTTTGGATCACTAACAATAGACACGCTAAAAGCTCCAGCTATTATAGGAATTTCTCAAATCATTGATAACTCGCTAAGCGAAGAAGTTAGGGCTAAGACAACTTGTAGATACAGAAATATTGATCTCAATGATTTAAGTGTAGAAAGTAAAAGTTTTATTTATGCCATTCTAAGTGATAAGATATGTGAGATAGAAATTCCTTTCATCTACAAAAGAATTGAAAGCACTCTGCAATCAAAAGAGCCTGGCTATTCACAATATTTTAGACTTCAAGAGAAGATTTATATTTATAAATATATGGCTCAGAACATGCCAAAAGGGCCGCTTATTTACCTTGATGTCCCAAAGGATGGCTTCATGTATGGACAGGTCATCACGCCAGAAGTATGTCGTACATTTTTTACAATTCAAAACTGGCCTAGAATTGCGGAAATACAACTTAGAGATAGTCCTAAAGAACAGAGTTTGACTTCTTTAGAGCCCAACATCGACCAGAGAGTTGCAAGCCAAAGTCTTGAGGAAAATGTTGATAAAACCACTATTCCTGTTACTCCTGAACTTCAAAATGATGACAATAGCTCGGAGCATAAAGGCTATCGCCTTGCACGTGGTGCCAATCGCAAAGATTGCTTTGTGTCATGTCTGAAAATGCTAATTGAATACTTCGAACTACCAATTAGACGAGATACTCTTATCAGGGCAGCAGATATACTCGATAAAGATGATATCAATTGGAATATTAGAATGCTTTCTATAATGGATAGCTTTGGTTTCGCCGTTCGAGCGGTTAGGATTAATATTGACAATCCTTTCAGACTTCCTTTGCCTTGTGTTTGGATAGATAGCAAAGGTTTGAGTTCTGTAATTGTCAATACTAATAATAGCGAGTTGACCATACTTAATCCTCTTAAGGGTATAGAAAAGCTAAGCCTCTCAGAGGCATCCTCACGCCTCTCTCAATCACCCCAAGTTATTTCAGTCGAAATAGGGCTTCATACACCCCGTAAACGATTTAGTTTGGCCTGGTTATTCCCATATGTACAAAAATATAGAGCACAACTTATCGAAGTTTTTGCAGCTAGCTTCCTTAATCAGTTATTTGCGTTAGCGACACCTTTATTGTTTCAGCAAATCATTGATAGGGTGATTAGTAAAGGAGCGATTGATGCTCTAAGCCCTCTTGTTATCTTGATGCTGATTTTTGTAATATTGGAGACCACATTCGCCAGTCTTAGAACATTTCAATTTGTAGAAGTTTCAAATCGTATTGACATAAGTGTTGGCTCTGCAATTATTTCTAGGATGTTGAAACTTAATGCTCGCTTCTTTGATAGCAGGCCTGTAGGTGAATTGTCCAGTCGCTTAGGTGAACTTGAGAATATCAGACGCTTCCTAACAGGTACGGCATTAACTGCTGTCCTAGATGCGATTTTTGCAGTTTTATATTTCGTCGTCATGTTTTTTTATAGCAGTGTTCTCACTTTTGCAGTTATCTTGACCATACCATTTCTATTTGCAGTAACTGTTGGAATTACGCCGATTACTCAAAGATTAATTCGTAGACGGGCGGAGGCTGCATCTAGAACTCAAGCCTTACTTGTAGAAATACTTGGTGGGATTCAAACTGTAAAGCTTCAAAATGCAGAATTAGCCTCACGTAAAAAGTGGGAGGAAAGACACCTTAATTCTATTAACCAGGGTTTTAAAGCTATTCTTGCCAACACGACCAGCTCAAACGCACTGCAATTAATTAATAAAGTTAGTAGCATCATTGTTATCGGTATTGGTTCCACATTAGTAGTAAACAATCAACTAACTCTTGGTCAGTTAATTGCATTCAGAATTATCAGTGGTTATGTAACTCAACCAATGCTGAGACTTGCCTCAACTTGGCAAAGTTTTCAAGAAATGTCTCTTTCATTAGAACGTGTTAGTGATATTGTCAATCAACCTCTAGAAATCGGAGAAAATGAAGAGGGCCACATAGTTATGCCCCCGATAGAAGGACAAATAAGAGCAGAAGAAGTCGGCTTCTCTTATTCTTCTACTACAGCTCCAGTTCTTTCATCAGTAAGTCTCGATATTAAAGCTGGATCATTTGTAGGACTTGTTGGCCAAAGTGGATGTGGGAAAAGTACTTTTCTGAAGATGATCCCAAGACTCTATGCACCAACTTCCGGGCGTATATTAATCGACAATTATGATATTTCTAAAGTCGACCTCTATACACTCCGACAACAACTTGGATATGTACCTCAAGACTGCATGCTCTTTGAAGGTACTATATTCTCAAATATTGCCCTTGGGGATCCACAAGCTGAAAGTAAAAAGGTTATTGAAATGGCAAAAATTGCATGTGCGCATGAATTTATAATGAATTTGCCTAATGGTTATAGTACCCCAGTTGGTGAAAAGGGTGCAGGGCTTTCAGGCGGACAACGACAGAGAATCTCACTATCAAGAATGTTACTTGAAAATCCAAATATGGTTGTACTAGACGAAGCAACTTCAGCACTAGATGTTGATACAGAGCGTCAAGTTGTTAGCAACCTGAGGTCATATTTTTCTAATAGCACCCTTCTAATGATTACCCACCGCCTTTCAACACTTATTGAAGCAGATCAGATTATCGTTATGCACTCTGGCAGAGTGGATTCTGTCGGCACACATTTAGAGTTAATAGAAAAAAAAGGTAGGTATTTTGCCTTGTATCAATCACAGTTTGGAGAGCCAACATGAATATCTTCGATTTTTTCTCCCCAAAAAAGAGCCAGCTTGAAAAACCACCTCCCGTAGATCTGGGCTTATTACCACCACCACCAATTTGGTCCCGTGTATTAATTTGGACTCTAGGTTCTGGAACTATTGCTCTTTTGCTTTGGTCAATTTTTACCAGAGTAGAAGAGATCGTAATGCTACAAGGTGAATTAACAACAGCAAGACCGGCTGTCAAAGTTTCAACCATAGATCATGGTGTTATCAGTTCGATTCTTACCAGACCCCATCAGTCTGTTGCATCTGGTGATCCACTTATAGTCTACGGTGATGATGAGACAAAGCTTCGCCTTGAAAGCCTGACTAGGCGATTAAATCTTTTGTCTCTTAAAAAGATTAAAGAGGATAAGATGTATGATTTGCGCATACGCCAAAAAGAAGAGCAACTCCAACTCGACAAGATTCTACTAAAACAACTTACCTATCTTGCGAATCTAGGCGCTGTGCAAAAGAACCAGGTTCTTGAAAAGCAAGCACAAGTGGCACAAATAAAAATTGCAATTCTTTCATTACAAGAAGAGAAAGAACGATCTAATCACCAAGCAGAACAGTCCATAGAAGAGATGCAATCAACAATTAATATCTTGAAAGTAAAATCTAGGCGTTTTATTATTAAAGCGCCTGTAGATGGATTTATCCAAGATGTTAAATATCAAACTCCGGGAGAAAGGATTCAACCTGGAGATGTCGTAGCAACAATAATTCCAGACCGCGAGCTAATTGCAAAAGTAAAAATTCCATCAAAAATTAGTGCTCCAGTAGAAGTTAATTCTAAAGCGAATCTTGATATTGATGCTTACCCTACAGCTGAGTTTGGAGGCATAGAAGCAAAAGTTCTCTCTTTGTCACCAATGACTCAAGGAGACAACAATAATTCAGCCCTCAAAATCTATACTGCAGACTTGCAGTTGATCAAACCGAAAGAACCTGATCTTCTTAATTTTGGTCAGCTGCGTCCAGGGATGTCTGTGACAGCCAGGTTGCGCTTAAGAGACAAGGCTGTAATTACGACCGTATTTGATGTCCTTTCTGGGCTTTTTGATCCCCTAACTCAGCAAAGATAATCATTCCAGCATCAAGTATCTTTAGAATGAATATGTCTCTTCCACGCATCAAATCCACCGACAACATTAATACCTCTAATACCGTGATCCTTGAGTTTTTGTAGAGCTTTTGCAGATCGAACGCCCGATTTGCAATAAACAAACAGGCGCCGGCCAGAGGCCAACTGCCGTAACCTTTCGATCGCCTCACCACTCTCAATCTCATTGAGCGGAATCAATTTTGAACCAGCAATGCAAGCAATCTCAGCCTCATTGGGATGACGCACATCCACCAGGGCAAAATCCTCAGCGTCAAGATCGAGCAAAGATTTGAGCTCCTGAACTGAAATACTCTCCAACCCAGCAGCCTTCTCTTGAGCTGGTTTATCAGCACCAAAACCACAAAAGTCTTGATAATCAATGAGCTGATCAATCACAGCTCGCGGTTGACTCGGCCGCAAAGACATTTCCCGAAAAGTCATCGCCAAAGCATCAACCACCAGCAGCCTTCCACTCAACGACGTGCCGATACCAGTAATGATTTTAATGACCTCCGTGGATTGAATTAAACCAATCAATCCAGGCAGGATCCCCATCACTCCGCCTTCGCCACAGGAAGGGACCAAGCCAGCGGGTGGAGGCTCGGGCACTAGATCGCGATAGTTGGGACTCTCAGCATCAAGGTTAAACACCGTCGCCTGACCTTCAAAGCGATGAATCGATCCATAAATACTGGGCTTACCTAAAAGAACACAAGCGTCATTCACCAGGTAACGGCTAGGGAAGTTATCAGTGCAGTCACAAACAATGTCGTACGGCTGAATGATCTCTAGGGCGTTGTCTCGCGACAGCGCTTTCTCGTAGACATCCACTAGACAATCGGGATTGATTTCAAGGATGCGCGCCCGAGCAGAGTCCGTTTTTGCTTGACCTACCCAACTCGTGCCATGGATCACCTGCCGCTGCAAATTAGAAAGCTCAACAACATCGAAATCGACAATCCCGATATGGCCTACACCAGCAGCAGCCAAATAAAGCAGCAACGGCGAACCGAGCCCGCCACTACCTACGCACAACACAGAAGCCGCCTTGAGCCGTTTCTGACCATTCATCCCAACCTCTGGCAGGGTGAGATGACGAGAAAAACGTTCTAACTCATCGGGGCTCAGGTCAACATCAACGGTTTCGTGAAGACCCATAGGGGAAAGAATGCCGCTAGCTATGCCCTTACCACTGTCCCAAATGCGCAACCTCATGCTGCTGGCCAGGTTGCACTCCTGTCAGCCACCAAGCGCGCACATTGCCGGAACCAGCCACGATCACCAGTAACGACGGCACAGTGGCCCAGCGCTGATCCATAACGGACGGCACAGCCTCACCGCCAGGATGCGAATGGGCACTGCCCAACACCTGCCAATTGTGCTCTCTGGCAAAGCGTTGAGCCTGCAACTGTTCACGAGGATCCAAAGCAAAGCGACACTTGCGTGATGGCAGCAGCGCAGCCCCAAGATGCGGATCATCCGAGTCTTCAGGGAGGCTTAACATTCCCGGCTCCCAGACATTGCAGCAAGGCCAAATCAGCCGCACATTCCAGATACTGCAGCCTTGATCACTATTAAAATCATCTTGATCACCCAATAAAAGAGCACATCCCTCAAATGGCGCCACAGCCAATAAGCTGCGACGCAAAACCATCAGGCAATTAAGATCAAACTCCAACAGCCCTGGCATAACAAAGATCCTTTCGATACGCTCAGCAAAGATTTGCCATCGGTTTCGTGTTCATGAGCGACATCAACACCGTGACAAACGAACAATCCACCACAGAAACGACCACCACAAACAGCGTTGATAACGCAGATGAGGAGATTAAATTCTCAGAGCGTTACAGCGAAGCCGTTGGCAAGGTCAACGAAACCCTAAACAAGCTCGATTGGAGCCAGATGGGTCGTATCGGCAAGGTTTTGGGGATCTTCGCAGCTGTGATCATTGCCCAGATCCTGATCAAGGGAGTGATGGACACAATCAATTTGCTGCCAATCGTGCCTGGACTGCTCGAACTGCTTGGTGTCGTAATGGTGGGCCAATGGAGCTGGCAAAACCTCACCACCAGTGAGAAACGCGCTGCCCTCTCTGAAAGGGTTCAGACCCTCCGCAAGGAATATTTAGGCTGAACACTGCAAAATCCAAAGGCAGTTCAAGTCAGCAACCAACTTGCCAAACGATTCAGAATGGCTTGGCTCTGATTTCGATATGAGCCTCCAAAGAGGTTGGCATGATTGATGAGGTGATAAAGGTTATAAACCTCCACCCTTTTGCTTGCATCAGCTGGAAGTGGCCATACGTTCTCATATCCGATATAAAAATCCTGCGAAAAACCACCGAATAATTGAGTCATCGCCAAATCAACTTCTCTATCGGCCCACCAGGTAGCAGGATCCAGCAAGACTCCCCGCCCATCTGAAAGAACATTGGCATTTCCACTCCAAAGGTCTCCATGCACAAGACTTGGACTCGGTTGATGGCGATCCAACCAAGGGATTAACGCCGAAAGGATTGGCTCAACATCAACCAGATCCAAGCCCCATCGAGCCGCCTCTCTGAGCTGAGGACGCAAGCGCAGCGTCACGAATGCGTCGCCCCACTCCTCCCTCCACCCTCCTGGTTGAGAGCCAGCACCGATAAAACCATCCGCGGGCCAACCAAAGCGTCCAGGGTTTTCGGCGGCAGACGCCCGATGGAGAAGGGCCAGCCCACGGCCCAGGGATGCCTGATTACCCGCCCGAAAATTCAACCAAGGCAGCAACAACACGGCTTCACCACAGACCTGATCAAACGCCAAAGGCTCCGGCACCTCCAACACTCCCGGATCAACCCATGCCTTAAGAGCCTTTAGCCCCTCAACTTCGACCTTGAGCATTGGCAAAGCATCTGCCCCCCCTGTTTTGGCAAACAGTTTCCGACCTCCCTGCAACTGCAAACACCAGGCCTGATGAATGCATCCGCCAGCGACGCACTCAACATCCTCAATGACTTCACCACTCAAGAGGCCCTCAGCTGCTACAAGGCCCTTTCTCAGACGCTCATTCATACCCATACCACTTGAGAGCTTGCCAGCATGACCGGATGGCTGAGAACTCAATCATCGTGATCGGGGGCGGCATTGCCGGCCTAACGACAACAGCCCTCTTAGCCAAGCAAGGATTACCCGTCACCTTGGTGGAAGCGCACCATCAACCGGGAGGGTGTGCTGGAACCTTCAGGCGAGGTCCCTATATCTTCGATGTGGGTGCCACCCAGGTTGCCGGTCTAGAACCCAGTGGCAGCCATGAACGCATCTATAGGCATCTGAACCTGCCCATGCCACAAGCGGAGCTACTCAATCCCGCTTGTGTAGTAGATCTCGCCGACGGATCCCAACCCATTCAGCTCTGGCATGATCCAAAGCGCTGGGAACAAGAAAGGCAATATCACTTCCCTGGTAGTGAAGCCTTCTGGGCCCTCACTGCCAAGCTCCACCAAAGCAACTGGGACTTTGCGAGCCATGATCCTGTGGTCACACCCCGCAACGCTTGGGACTTAGGCCAACTGCTCCAGGCTCTCCGTCCAGCCACACTCACCTCAGGGCTATTGAGCAGCCTGACAGTGGCAGATCTCTTAAAGCTATGCGGCTGTGCGCAGGATCAGCGCCTTCGCAAATTCCTAGACCTCCAGATCAAACTCTATTCGCAAGAACCGCTCGATCGCACAGCCGCCCTCTATGGAGCCACCGTGTTGCAAATGGCTCAAGCACCTCTTGGGCTCTGGCATCTGCAGGGTTCGATGCAAAAACTCAGCGAAGATCTTATGCATGCCCTAAAGCGGGATGGCGGCCAGGTATTGCTGCGCCATCGTGTGGTGGGCCTAGAAGTAGCCGCGCGGGGCATGGCTTGGACAGTCGGCATCAAAACCCCCAATGGCAAGGCTTTAGAACTGACCACACCAGATGTGGTATTCAGTCTGCCTCCTCAATGCCTGAGATCGCTGATGCCACAAGGAGCAGGCATGCCCAAGGCCTATCGCCAAAGGCTAGTGAAATTACCTCAGCCCAGTGGAGCTTTGGTGTTCTACGGGGCCATCGATCGCAGCGCCCTGCCAAAAAACTGTCCTGTCCATCTGCAAAGAGCATCCAAAACACCCGGCTCCCTATTCGTATCAATCAGCCGTGAAGGCGATGGCCGTGCTCCAGCTGGTCAAGCCACAGTGATTGCAAGTGTGTTCACCGCCACAGCGGAGTGGTGTGGCCTAACTGAATCCACCTATCTAGAACGCAAGCAAATGGCCCTGTTAACCATCCGCCAAACACTTGAAAGTTGGTTAGATCTCGCACCTGAAGATTGGCGGCATCAAGAACTAGCCACACCCAGGAGCTTTGCACATTGGACTGGTCGGCCCAATGGAATTGTGGGTGGCCTTGGGCAGCACCCTTCACAATTTGGGCCCTTCGGACTAGCAAGCCGCACCCCCATGCGAGGGCTCTGGCTCTGTGGCGATTCAATTCACCCTGGTGAAGGTACTGCAGGGGTGAGCATCTCGGCACTCATGACCTGTCGCCAGCTCATGGCTCAGCGAGGTCATCAGTTGCGGGTGGCGCATTGAGGTCGTTGTTGGCAGCACCAAGAAAGCTGGGTCGCAATGCCTGGGAACGTTCCAATTCAGCCTTTAACTGCGACCAGTGCCCATTCAAAACGGCCTCCTCAAGCTGCTCCAAGCTCCAGCGATAAGCAGCCAAACCACGCAAGATCGCTGCGGTGTTGCTCTCAGCCATAGATGTCCCCAACTGGGGATTCCCACCACCCACTCTGGTGGTATCAGCAAAACCACTAGAAGAGAGCACTCTGGCTAGTTCGCGAACAGCAGGATCACGCTCCTCACCCACTGTTCGTAACAACGCAGCACTCACCAGCACAGGCAGGTGGGAAATCAGCGCCACCGCTTGATCATGGTTAGCTGCATCCGCCGTAAACCATTGACTGCCCAAAGACACCGCAAATCGACGCACCAACTCGAGCGCCTCAAGGTCTGTTTGATTGTCAGGTGTCGCTACCCAAGGACGTTGCTTAAATAAGCCCCGCAGCCCTGCTTCCACTCCTGCTTCAGCGGTGCCTGCCATGGGATGGCTAGCCACAAAGCGGGGGTGTAGGTCGCGCCAGAGCTCTAAAACAGGCATCTTCACTGAACCCACGTCAGTGACAACAGCAGCTGCAGGCAAAGCCTTTAGGAGATTCGGATCTGGATTGAGCAGCTGAGCCAAAGGCAGCGCCAGGATCACCAAATCACAATCCGCGAGAATGCTCGGATCGGTGCTCACCAAATGAGCCAAACCCCTAGCGCGAGCCCTATCAGCGGTACTGGAACGATGCACCAGACCATTGACCTTCCAACCAAGCGCCTGCAGATCCAATCCCAAGGAGCCACCAATCAGCCCAAGCCCTACAACTCCAGCGCAAAGTGATTTTTTTTTGTTCTGCTCCATCCCTCCGGTTCTCGCACTGCAGTCCATGTTGATCGACCAATCAACATGGAGCTTTCTCGGGTTTACGGCTTCCTAGGCTCTCGCAATGCTCGAAGCCCGCAGCCATCAGCAGCTCAAGCACCTGCTCCTGCAGAACTCATCCCCCTGGCCTCATCACCTCACTTTGAGCCGTCTTGTTGCCCGCAGTCTCAGGCGCAAAGATCACACCCTGATCCAGCTCGACCCTCGTAGCAAAGACCACTGGTGGCTTGGTCTGCTGGTTCCTCTCTGCCTGGAGGCCAAGGATGCTGTGATGATCCTTTCCGATCAGCAGCGACGGCGACTCCTCAAGGTAGAACTGCCACAACTGCTGACGAAAGGCATCAAACTCCCCTGCTGGGAAGGGGACCTTCCGCCCTCAGGGAATCAACTGTGGTTGATGAACCACAGTGAGTTGATTGAGGCACACCACCAGGGGCATCTCAAATCAAGGCAGTTGATCATTCCAGAAGCAGACCAACTAAGCCAGCGACTAAGGGACAGCATGGCTTTGTCGATCACACCTCAAGACTGGGAGCGTTTGCGTCGGGCACATCCTTCTGCGGAGGCTTCCCTCATGCAACTGCACGAACGATTAAGCCGCAGCCTGTTTACTCACGCCACCCGAGCCAATGCCCAGGTTCGCCTTGATGGCAGCGAAATTCAGGCTCTCAAGGATCTCATGCGACTTCTAGGCCCCTCACCTTCCCCTTGGCCTGCAGTGCTGAAAGCCGATAGCCGTTTTTGGGCAAGCTGGGCCGAACTCGATCACCGACTACTGCAATGGCAATGGCATCTACAACCGCTCGAACCCCTTCAAAATCTTCCAGGTCTTTTACAAGACCAGCCGTCTGTCCTGCTGAGCGGATCAAGGGAAAACGATCTCGTCCGCACTGAGTTGGACGCTGCAGCCTTTCCTGCCACCGTCATGGCCAGATTGAGTGAACCCAACCTGCAGGAACCAATACCTCTCTTTGCACCGCGACGCCAACCACTACCGAATACCGAAATCTATGCAGAGCATCTGCTCGATCAATGCCGCCGTCTGATCCTGGGGCGTCCGGGCATCACTGTGGTGTTACTTGACGATCAGCAACTCCGCCGCCAACTCACAAGTGAGTTGGCGGCGGAGTTTGGACGCAGAGTCGTTCATGAAACCACCGCTCCCGAATCCAACGGTGTTGTCTGTTGCCGCTGGGCTTGGTGGCTTCATCACCAGGATCAACTCCCTCTCCCAGAACAACTAATCGTGGCCTTACTTCCCCTGGCGAGCGTAGAGTCACCACTCACAGCAGCAAGAGTAGAATCCCTCAAGAATCAAGGTCGTGACTGGTTCCGAGACCTTCTCTTGCCTGAAGCTCTCAGCCTGCTAACACCAGCGATTGCCCCGCTCCGAAAGAATCACGGACGACTGGCAATCCTTGATGGACGTCTACGAGGAAGGAGCTGGGGGAAGCAAGTGCTGAGCACACTCGAACCCTGGACACCCCTGCAACGCCTATTACCGGATTAAGCCAACTACTCTTTAACAACCAAACAGCAACGAGGAAGGCCATGGGAGAAGCCAGACGACGATCCGATCAGGGCCTAGCACCACGCCAAAAACAATCCAAAAAAGATGACTCCCCCAGAATCGTCTCCTGGCTGCCCATTACCCAACGTGATAAAGAGCGTTTTTACGCCATCACAACCCGTGGCGCCTGGATTGGCATCGGCTTCATGGTGGCTTTGTGGGTCGTAGCGCGCTTCATAGGCCCAGCCGCTGGATGGTGGACCCCCGCCGATGCCAGGTAAAAGAACCTGCTGGGGAAAGAAAGCATCAATCATCCCAAATCTCTCTTCAGCAACAAACCCAAGACCCTCAAAGAGCTCTTGGGTTGTCTCGTTCTTTTAGCCAGTCTTAAGCAGCTTCAGATGCCAAGCTAACGGCAGGTTTTTTAGCCGCAGTACGGGCCGCAGCCGCCAACGGACGCATGGAATTAGCGGTCACCTCAGACCCTTCAGTGAGTTTCTGACGCACAAGAACTTCAATCTGCTCCTGGGCTTCAGAATTCTGCTCAAGCCAAGTAATCGTGTTGTCACGTCCCTGACCGATATTGTCGCCCTCATAGCTGTACCAGGCACCCTTACGGATGACAACACCGGTTTCTTCAGCTAGGTCAAGCAAGCAACCCAGGGTACTGATGCCACGACCAAAAAGAATGTCGAACTCAGCAATACGAAACGGAGGGGCTACCTTGTTTTTAGCCACCTTCACCTTGGCACGAATTCCATACTCCTCCGTGCCGCGCTTGAGCGTTTGAATACGACGGATATCGAGACGTACGGAGGCATAAAACTTGAGAGCATTGCCACCAGTCGTCGTCTCCGGGTTGCCGTAAGTGACGCCTATTTTGAGACGCAACTGGTTGAGAAAAATGACCGTGCAGCCGGATTTGCCGATGTTGCCAGTGATCTTGCGCATCGCCTGACTCATCAGACGGGCCTGACTACCCACAGCCAAATCGCCCATCTCACCTTCGATCTCAGACCGAGGAGTGAGCGCAGCAACAGAATCCACAACAACAATATCAACGGCGGCAGAGCGCACAAGCTGGTCGACAATCTCCAGAGCCATCTCCCCCGTGTCCGGCTGCGATACCAGCAGGTTCTCAATATCCACTCCTAAAGAGGCTGCATAAACCGGGTCGAGCGCATGCTCGGCATCCACAAAAGCCGCGACGCCACCACGACGCTGTACCTCGGCGATGGCATGCAGGGTGAGGGTGGTTTTACCGGAACTCTCCGGACCGTACACCTCCACGACTCGTCCTTTCGGGTACCCACCGCCAAGGGCAAGATCAAGGGTCAGCGCCCCTGTAGGGAAGGTCTCCACCCGCATCCGAGAGGCATCCCCCAAGCGCATGATCGAACCCTTGCCAAAATTTCGTTCAATCTGACCAAGCACCAAATTGAGAGCTTTGTCCCGCTCACCTGGACGGGGTTCAGCCTGGAGGGAATCAGACTTAGAGGATTGGGCTGATTTCACGTCAACTGACATGGCAATGGTAAATAAAGGATTAAACGAGTACCGTCGACTGCTGACCTAGGCGAAGCAAAAAGCACTGCGGCAAAGCTGACGGACACCGATCAAAGAGTCCAATACCACCACAACCGCGAACCGTCCTAGATAGTACAGACGTACCCTAACGGATCAGGGCCAGCTCGCCAAGGGTGCCGCCAAAGCTTCTGGCTCCAACAGGCGAATGCCCATGGGCAAGGTCCGACAGTCTTCCGGCTTGAGATAGCCCCAACTCGCCAGATAGCAAGGCAGAGAAGATAGTCCGGGCGTCGCGAGCACCGTCTCGAGGGTGGCACGACGGTCCTCCACGAAGCCCCGCAGTGGTCGCTCCGCCGCTAACCGCAGCAGCACCTCAGGCTTACTACCCGACTCATGGCCGTACAACCCATGAGGAGCAAGTTGAAAGCCCTTCAACAGTTCAGCGGTGAACTCGGCCCCCTTGGTGGTGAGCACCACCAAGTCGAACCCTTCATCGTGGAGGCCACGAAGACGCTCAATCACACCAGGAAAAGGGCGGTGGCGGGCCAGCCAATTCAACCGATCGGCCTCCAGCGCACTCCGCCGCACCTGCTCCAAGGCCTCCTGTAACTGACCTGGCTGCCATCCCCAAGCCTCTAAAGCCTGCTGACATCGCAAGTGATAATCGACCGAAAAGGCCTTAGCCCCATGCCGCAGCAAGGGGCCATCAGAACGCAGCAGCTCTGCCGCCAGAAGCACCATCTCCCAACCCTGATGGATCCAGGGCCGGAGCAAACGAAAAGCCTCAGGAGCCGCATCGGGCAAAGGGTCTGGACCAAAGTCCAGACCCACTAACTGCATGCAAGCGTGACGGGCACTCCACCAGTACTCGCCCATCCCATCAACAATGACACCGTCAAAGTCGAAAACCAACAGGGAGCGAGACGTCAACTGAGGATTGAGAAACTGGGCCGCTAGGATTCGAACCTAGGAATGGCGAGACCAAAACCCGCTGCCTTACCACTTGGCGACGGCCCAATGATCCAGATCATTAGCCCGCAGAGGAGACTTCACTGGAATCCAGATAGTTACCCACATTGAAGCCACCTTCGTCAATGCATGCTGATCAAGCAGAGCGATTTCAAGGGGGATAAACCCGCAATCGCTGTTGTTTCGCCTGGCCGAAAACATCACTACTAAGGCGATAGCGCGTCACCAAATCAACCTGCATCTGACGAACCTGCTCGCTACGGGGTAAGAGCTCCACCGGTCGTCCATAGGGCAGCACTACCTTTTCCACAGCCAATCTGCACTCTTCAAGTGCAGCCAGGGCATCTTCCTGATCACCATCCTGAGACTCTGAATGTGAGATCTGATCTTGCGGCCCAGCGCGGCGTGCTAACAGCCGCTCCAGCGCACGCTCTACCTGAGGCAATGTGTCGGACTTAATCACAAGGACCGGCACACGTGATTCACGGGCCTGACGTCTCAGAGTTGGCTGATGGCCGAGTCCCTTACGGATGCTGAGCACAACGTCAGCCTCATTGAGGTCATCCACCCAACGAACAGGCCAGCCATGACGACGAATAGCCTCATCCACCAGTTGGGGAGTGATTCCACAACAGAGCACCTGCATTGCTCTGTGATCTGAACGCTCAGCAGAGATCGCCTCAACATGATCTTGAGCAAGTGGGGCCGCTCTAGGAGAAGATGCTTTTGGATCCGGCAGAGGGACCGCCGCCAGAGCAGGACGTGGTGAAGATGATCGACTCGGCTGCGCATCCACGAGCCGCACCGATCCATCAGAGCCCAGCTCCCGCAACTGGGGGCGTGGCAACTGTCCGCGCAGCAACTGATCAACAGTGGTAGCCACGTCGGCATGAATCGACCAACGATTGCGAGTATTCATTTCAATTGCCACAGGGAAAGTGGGCTCAGCAGCCCTCTCAAGCACAGTCTTCTGCGTACGTCGCCGCCTTGCCTCTTCATCTCCGAGAGTGACAGTCTGAATCCCGCCAACAAGATCACTAAGGGTTGGATTCTTGATCAAATTCGCCAAAGCATTGCCATGGGCCGTAGCCACAAGCTGCACCCCCCGTTCAGCGATCGTGCGCGCAGCCTGGGCCTCTAGCTCCGTACCGATTTCATCAATCACGATGACTTCCGGCATGTGGTTCTCCACGGCCTCAATCATGACCTGATGTTGTTGTTCTGGCAGTGACACTTGCATGCGCCTGGCCCGACCAATAGCTGGATGGGGAATATCCCCATCACCAGCAATCTCGTTACTGGTGTCAATCACCACAACCCTGCGCTGCAGATCATCAGCAAGAACCCTGGCAATCTCACGCAGCGCGGTGGTCTTACCAACTCCGGGGCGCCCCATCAGCAAGAGCGATTGACCACTATCCAGCAAATCTCTCACCATTGCCACTGTTCCAAAAACGGCCCTTCCCACACGGCAGGTAAGGCCCACCACCTCTCGCTGGCGATTACGAATAGCACTGATGCGATGCAGAGTTCGTTCAATGCCAGCACGATTGTCAGCACCAAACTGGCCCAATCGATCAACAGTGGTTTGCAGGTCATCGCGCGTGAGGCACTGCTCTCCTAAAGCAAGCGCTCGTCCCGGATAGCGTGCTTCAGGCACTCTGCCGAGATCCAAGACCACCTCAAGTAAATCCTCCCGGCTATTGGGTGTCGCCAAAGCCTGCTGAACCGCAAGAGGCAACAAATCCAACAATCGGTCTAGATCATCAGTAATACGCTTTGGCTTCATGGCCCTCAGCCCCAGCCATGCAGAGATGGCTCCCGTAATGGCCTTCTAGCAGGCTTACGAGCCAGATTGGCGGAACAGCCATGGACGAACAAGCTGCTCTGCCTGCGCAAGAGCAGCTTGCCAACCCTCAGGCCATTCTCTGAGACTCACATGCCTGGCCTGTGCTTCAAGCAACCAGGGCTGGAGGAGACGACGAGCCATGCCTCCAAAGGCAATACCTGCCGGCCCATGGTCATTAGAGATATAGGTGATCGTGTGGGCGTTGGTACCCCCCGCTAACTGAAGGGGGCCAGGCGGAGCCAATGGCCGCAGCTTCCGCCAGAGCGCTACAGCAACTCGAGCCGTTCCTGACCCGATATCGCCACTCATGGGTCGGCCATCAAGCTGCCAAAGAGGTCTTTGCCCAGAACGCCTTAAACAAACATATCTTTGCCACAACTCACTTGCTAAAGCCTCAACCGTGAGCCCATGCCCCTCAAGGCCACAACTCACCCCAATCCGCTGCAGAGGCACCTGAGCCGACATCAGCTCTGCAACTGTGGATTCAAAGGCCTCAGCCCGCCCAGGTGCCGTGTGAATCTCGACTGCATCAGGATGCAATTCCGCCAACAGAGGTCCGAAATCTCTAAGTTCAAGTCGCCGGTCTTGTTCATCGATCAAGCCAAGCGGACAAGTCGGCAGACATCGTCCACAGCCATAACAACGGCTTAGCTGAACCCCCCCTTGCTCACCAATAGCCTCAGCTGGACAAGCATGTTGACAAGGCCGCGAACAATCCCTTGGACAACGAGCAGGATCAAACCAAGCTTTTCGAAAATGGGCATCCTTGCCATCGCTGATGCTCACCATCAACCAAGGACGAAAACCACTCCGCGCTTGCACCCAATCCAGCCCCTGACGAGCTGCCCTGACAACGGCAGCATCGGCCGCCACATCCACACAGTGAATACCAGCCGCGGCAAAAACCGCACAAAGGTCTGTAATGGCAAGCAGATCCTGATTGCTGGCACCACAGATCAACTTCACCCAAGACCCACTGGCCAGGGCGAGTTCACCGCGAAGAGCACTCTGCTGGCAAGGGTTAGAAGGAATAGTGTTCAGTCCCCGAGCAAAGTAGACATCGGCTGCCAATTCAAACTGCGAGCACCACCCATCTCAACAACGACCCGTAAACGCGACTCACGCTTACAAAGATCACAAAGCGCCAAGAGCTCAGATCTTGACAGCACCTGCCCCTCCAAAAGCCAGAGCACCACAGGAGCGTTGTCGACAAATAATTCAGCCAACTGGGGCATCACCTGCTGAACCTCACCGACAGCTCCATTGCGCCCAACGCTTTGATGACCGAGATGAGGAGGCCGAATACCGTGCAGCTGAAAAAGAAACACCTCCGGATCGCCAAGCCCCCGAGCTGAGCTGAGCTGGGTGCGGTATCCAGCAGCCCGAAGCCTTCGCAGCAAACGGGTTTCACTGCCACCTTCAAGGGGAACATGCATGGCCAGACAGCCGCAAGCATCCAGGTCACGGCGAAACACCCGACCAGAAAGCAACAGCGGCATGACGACATCACTCAAGTAGCCATGAGTCTGCCAGCAGGTTCGGAAAATATTTAATTGGAGTAAGTAGTGGTGTAAGGTCTTGGTTTGGTTTGTATTTCTGTGCCCGTCCGCTAGCCGGGCCTCCAGAAGACGAATCAGATCCGACGATTGCGCCGGATCCCTAGGCCAGAGCAGAAAAGGGATTTATCCCTGAACTGCCGGGAAACTGATTGACTCAAAAGGTCGACCAAGTCCCAGCCAGCTGATTTGCTCGCTAGCCCTATCCGAAATTGCCTCAGCCGCCGTTTCTTACGGTCCGAGGTGTTTCGGCGACGACTGCGCTCCCTTAATCAGCACTGAATCACAACCCCCCGACCGGACAACGGACGGAGGACATCCACGCTGGCGTTTGTACCTTCCATGTCAATCGGCATCCTTGGGAAGAAACTGGGCATGTCTCAGTTCTTCGACGATCAAGGCAGAGCCATCCCGGTCACCCTGATCGAGGCTGGGCCCTGCCGCATCACCCAACTCAAGACTTCTGACACCGACGGTTATGCCGCCGTGCAGATCGGTTTCGGTGATACCCGCGAAAAATTGATCAACAAGCCTTCCAAAGGCCACCTCACCAAATCTGGAGAGGTTCTCTTGAAGCATCTACGCGAATATCGCGTCGAGGGCCTTGAAGGCCTAGAGCTGGGAGCAGCGATCACCGTCGGCAGTTTTGAAGCTGGCCAGAAGGTAGACGTCAGCGGCGACACGATGGGGCGTGGGTTCGCTGGTTATCAAAAGCGCCACGGCTTCAGCCGTGGTCCGATGAGCCACGGTTCCAAAAACCATCGAGAGCCAGGCTCCACAGGTGCTGGAACCACGCCAGGGCGGATTTATCCAGGCAAACGCATGGCTGGCCGCTACGGCGGCAAAAAGCGCACGACCCGTGGACTCACCATCCTCAAAGTGGACAGCAACCGCAATCTCTTGGTGGTGAAGGGGTCGGTGCCTGGCAAGCCAGGCGCCCTGCTCAACATCCGACCCGCAAAACGCGTAGGCAGCAAGCCTGCTCAAGGAGGTAAGTGATGGCTGAATGTGTTGTTCACGACTGGCAGGGCAAGGAAGCCGGCAAGGCAAGCCTTGAACTCAAAGTTTCTAAAGAAACCACGGCTGTTGATCTCATGCACCGTGCAGTGCTCAGGCAGCAGGCCCATAGCCGTCAGGGAACTGCAAGCACCCTCACTCGTGCCGAGGTTCGGGGTGGTGGTCGCAAGCCCTATAAGCAAAAGGGCACCGGCCGTGCCCGCCAGGGAACGATCCGCACCCCCTTACGCCCAGGCGGCGGCATCATCTTCGGACCAAAGCCAAGGACCTACAACCTGGCGATGAACCGCAAGGAACGTCGTCTGGCCCTACGCACCGCGCTGATGGCCCGTCTTGAGGACGTCATTGTGGTCAAAGACTTTGGCAACAGCCTGAAGGCGCCGAAGACCCGAGAGATCTCAGACGCCCTTGTAAGGCTCGGCGTTGCCGCAGATGCAAAGGTTTTGATCATTCTTTCCACACCCTCCGAGATCATCCGACGCTCCGTGCGCAATCTCGAAAAGGTGAAACTGATCGCCGCCGATCAACTCAACGTCTTCGATTTGCTCCACGCCAATTCTCTGGTGCTGAGCGAGGAGGCTCTCGCCAAGATCCAGGAGGTTTACGGAGATGACTGAACGTTTCAACGGTCGGCTCGCGAATGTGATCCGCCGTCCACTGATCACAGAAAAGGCGACCAGCGCACTGGAACAAAACCAGTACACCTTTGAGGTTGACCATCGTGCCGCCAAGCCTGATATCAAGGCAGCCGTAGAACAACTCTTCGATGTCCGTGTGGTCGGCATCAGCACCATGAATCCTCCACGGCGCAGCCGTCGAGTGGGTCGTTTCACTGGCAAGCGCGCCCAGGTCAAAAAAGCCATCGTGCGGCTTGCCGAAGGCAACACGATCCAACTCTTCCCTGAGTCCTGAGGGGTCTGAACACATCATGGCAATCCGTACCTTCCGCCCTTACACCCCAGGAACACGCACCAGGGTGGTCACAGACTTCAATGAGGTCACCGGCCGTAAACCCGAGCGTTCGCTTGTGGTGGCCAAACATCGCCGCAAGGGTCGCAACAACAGAGGTGTGATCACCTGCCGCCATCGCGGTGGCGGGCACAAACGCCTTTACCGCATCGTCGATTTCCGTCGCAATAAGCACGGCATTCCTGCCAAAGTGGCGGCGATCCATTACGACCCCCATCGCAAGGCCCGCCTAGCACTGCTTTTCTACACTGATGGCGAGAAGCGCTACATCCTTGCTCCGGCCGGCATCACCATTGGTCAGCAGCTGATTTCAGGCCCGGAATCACCGATCGAGGCAGGCAATGCCTTGCCACTCTCAGCCATCCCTCTTGGCTCCAGCGTCCACAACGTTGAGCTTTATGCCGGCCGGGGTGGCCAGATGGCGCGTACGGCCGGCTCAAGTGCACAAGTCATGGCCAAGGAGGGTGACTACGTCGCTCTCAAGCTGCCCTCCACTGAGGTCCGCCTTGTGCGCAATGAGTGCTACGCCACTCTCGGCGAAGTAGGCAACTCGGAAGTTCGCAACACCAGCCTGGGCAAGGCTGGGCGTCGCCGTTGGCTAGGGCGACGCCCCCAAGTTCGCGGCAGTGTGATGAACCCCTGTGACCACCCTCATGGTGGTGGCGAAGGACGTGCACCGATCGGCCGTTCAGGCCCGGTGACACCCTGGGGCAAGCCTGCCCTGGGTCTCAAGACGCGTAAGCGGAACAAGCCCAGCAATCGGTTCGTTCTTCGGAAACGTCGCCGCACCTCCAAACGAAGCCGAGGAGGACGCGATTCCTGATGTCAATCACTGTTCTGCCGTTCGCTTAACCCGCCATGGGACGTTCATTAAAAAAAGGCCCCTTCATTGCTGACAGCCTGCTTCGCAAGCTGGAAAAGCAAAATGCTGACGATGACAAGTCGGTGATCAAAACCTGGTCTCGAGCCTCCACCATCCTGCCGATGATGATCGGCCATACCATTGCCGTTCACAACGGCAGGAGCCATGTGCCGGTGTTCATCACCGAGCAGATGGTTGGACACAAGCTGGGTGAATTTGCTCCCACCCGCACCTTCAAAGGCCACATCAAAGACAAAAAAGGAGGCCGCTGAGACCATGACGACCTCATCCCCCACGACGACAACTATCGCCAAGGCCCACGGCCGCTTCATCCGCGGCTCCGTATCAAAAGTACGGCGGGTGCTCGATCAAATCCGCGGTCGCACCTATCGCGACGCGCTGATCATGCTCGAGTTCATGCCCTACCGCTCCACTGGCCCGATCACAAAAGTTCTGAGGTCAGCTGTGGCCAATGCAGAGCACAACCTGGGTCTTGATCCAGCATCGCTGGTGATTGCCCAAGCCAGCGCCGACATGGGTCCATCCATGAAGCGCTATCGGCCCCGAGCTCAAGGTCGCGCTTTCGCGATCAAGAAGCAAACCTGCCACATCAGCATTGCTGTGGCAGCCCAGACCGACTCCTGACCCCCGAGGACACCGACCGATGGGAAACAAAATCCATCCAACCGGCTTACGCCTGGGGATCACCCAGGAGCACCGATCCCGCTGGTACGCCACCAGCAAGATGTACCCAATCCTCCTTCAGGAGGACGACAGGATCCGTCGATTCATCCATAAGAAGTACGGCGCAGCAGGCATCAGCGATGTGTTGATTGCCCGCAAGGCCGACCAACTCGAAGTGGAACTGAAGACTGCACGACCAGGTGTGCTTGTTGGCCGCCAGGGCAGTGGCATCGAAGAGCTGCGAACCGGCATCCAAAAAACCATCGGTGATCACAGCCGACAGGTTCGGATCAACGTCGTCGAAGTCGAGAGAGTCGATGCCGATGCCTTCCTGCTGGCCGAGTACATCGCCCAGCAGCTCGAGAAGCGAGTCGCCTTCCGCCGCACCATCCGCATGGCCGTACAACGGGCCCAGCGAGCGGGTGTACTGGGCTTAAAAATCCAGGTTGGTGGTCGGCTCAACGGCGCCGAAATCGCTCGCACCGAATGGACCCGGGAAGGCCGTGTGCCTCTACACACCCTTCGTGCCGAGATCGACTACGCCACAAAAGTAGCTAGCACTACCTACGGAGTACTAGGCATCAAGGTCTGGATCTTCAAAGGCGAAGTACTGGGAGACGAGGCCCAGTCAATGCCTGTGGGTGCAAGCCCACGGCGCAGGGGAAATCGTCGACCCCAACAATTCGAAGATCGCTCAAACGAGGGTTGATGAGGAGGCCTGAACCATGCTGAGTCCAAAACGCGTCAAATTCCGCAAACAGCAACGAGGCCGTATGCGCGGCGTCGCAACCAGGGGCAACACCATTGCCTTTGGAGAGTTTGCCTTGCAAGCCCAGGAATGTGGCTGGATTACCTCACGCCAAATCGAGGCCAGCCGCCGAGCCATGACCCGCTACGTCAAACGGGGTGGGAAGATCTGGATCCGGATCTTCCCAGACAAGCCAGTCACAATGCGTCCCGCTGAAACACGCATGGGCTCTGGCAAGGGCAACCCTGAATTTTGGGTTGCCGTCATTAAGCCAGGTCGGATTCTGTTCGAAATGGGCGGTGCAGAGATCACCGAAGACATTGCTAGGGAAGCCATGCGCCTTGCCCAGTACAAACTACCCATCAAAACAAAGTTCATCGGCCTGGACGACCAAGAGAAGGTTGCTGGTAGCGACAACCCTGCCAGTGTGCCCGCCATCACCGCGGAGTCCTGACCCATGGCCCATCCCAAAGCCGCCGAGGTGCGCAAACTCACCGACGCCGACATCACAGAGCAGATCGATGGCATCCGCCGAGAGCTTTTCGATCTCCGCTTTCAGCAAGCCACCCGGCAGCTGAGTAATACGCACCGCTTCAAAGAGGCCCGCATCAAGCTGGCCCAGCTCTTGACGGTGCAGAAAGAGCGCAGCCGCTCCGCCGCCTCCTCCTGATTTTCCCCTTAGAACCCATGGCACTCAAGGAAAGGCTCGGCACCGTCGTCAGCGACAAGATGGACAAAACAGTAGTGGTAGCGGTGGAAAACCGCTTCCCCCATCCCATCTATCAAAAGACGGTCAGCCGAACCACCCGATATAAAGCCCACGACGCTGGCAACACCTGCCGTGTCGGTGATCGCGTGCGAATCACTGAGACACGCCCTCTCAGCCGATCAAAGCGTTGGACGGTTGCTGAAGTCCTCAGCCACAGTCCCAAAGCTCAAGAGGTCTCCACATGATTCAGCAAGAATCCTTCCTCACTGTTGCCGATAACAGTGGCGCCAAGCGAATCCAATGCATCCGTGTGCTGGGCTCAAACCGTCGCTATGCCCATGTAGGCGACGTCATCGTGGCAGCCGTCAAAGACGCGATGCCAAATATGAGCGTCAAGAAATCCGAGGTCGTCAAAGCTGTGGTGGTGCGCACAAAAGCAACCCTGCGCCGAGATACTGGCAACTCGATTCGTTTCGACGACAACGCCGCAGTGCTCATTAACGAGGACAAAAACCCTAGAGGCACTCGTGTTTTTGGACCGGTGGCTCGGGAACTTCGCGAGCGCAACTTCACCAAAATCGTATCCCTCGCTCCGGAGGTGATCTGAAATGCCTATCGCAACCCCCAAACAAAAAACCACTCAGCGCATCAAGATGCGCATCCATAAAGGGGACACCGTCCAAGTCATCACAGGCAAGGACAAAGGAAAAACTGGCGAAGTGTTACGCACTCTGCCCATAGAGAACCGCGTGATTGTGCAGGGCGTCAACATTCGCACCCGTCACGTCAAACCCACCCAAGAGGGAGAAAGCGGCAGGATTGTCTCAGAGGAAGCGTCCGTACACGCCTCCAACGTGATGCTCTATTCCAATAAAAAAAAGATCGCCAGTCGTGTGGAGCTGGTTGTCGAAAAAGACGGCAGCAAAAAACGCCGCCTCAAAAAAACCGGAGAGTTGATCGACTAATCACAACTCAAACCACAGAACCCTGGGCCATCTAAATCACAATTTCCAGCCCACCAACTTCCCTTTCTTCCCAATCCCCGATCTTCTGACCACGTCCAGAAGAACCCTTCCACCAAGCCATGTCACTCAAACAGCGCTACCGGGAGACCATTCAGCCAAAACTGCTGAAGGACCTAAGCCTCTCGAATATTCACGAAGTCCCCAAGGTGCTAAAAATCACCGTCAACCGAGGGCTCGGTGAGGCCGCCCAAAACGCAAAGTCCTTGGAGGCCTCCATTACTGAACTGGCTTCTATTACTGGCCAGAAAGTTGTCGTGACTAGGGCCAAGAAGGCCATCGCTGGCTTCAAAATCAGGCAGGGAATGCCTATAGGTTGCGCCGTCACACTCCGCGGAGAGCGGATGTATGCCTTCCTTGAGCGCCTGATCAATCTTGCACTGCCCAGAATCAGGGACTTCCGCGGTGTCAGCCCAAAGAGTTTTGACGGCCGTGGAAACTACACCCTTGGAGTGAGGGAGCAACTCATCTTCCCTGAGATTTCCTTCGACAAGATCGATGCCATCAGGGGTATGGACATCACCATCGTGACCAGCGCCCGTACGGATGAAGAGGGCCAATCCCTCCTCCGAGAGATGGGAATGCCGTTCCGCAGCAACTAAGCCCTCTTCGGAGACGACTGAACTATGGCCAACCACGATCCAATCTCAGACATGCTCACACGCATCCGCAATGCGAGTGAAAAACGTCACCAAACCACCCGCGTTCCTGCCTCCCGCATGTCACGCAGTATTGCCAAAGTCCTACAGCAAGAGGGCTTCATTTCTGAAATCAGTGAAGAAGGTGAAGGTGTACTCACCCATCTAGTCCTCGAATTGAAGTACAGCGGCAAACACCGCCATCCCACCATCCGCTCAATGCAGCGGGTGAGCAAGCCAGGCCTGCGCATTTACAAGAACACCCGTGCCCTACCTAAGGTCCTTGGTGGCCTTGGGATGGCAATCATCTCTACTTCCAAAGGCGTGATGAGCGACCGCGATGCCCGCAAACAGGGCGTTGGCGGAGAAGTGCTCTGTTACGTGTACTGACCCGGAACCTGAACCATGTCTCGTATCGGTAAGAATCCCATCCCCATCCCCGACAAGGTGGCTGTAACCCTTGATGGTCTTGCAGTCAGCGTCAAGGGCCCCAAGGGAGAACTGAACCGCACCCTTCCAGAAGGCGTCAGCGTCAGTCAGGTGGAGAACACAATTGTGGTTACACCCACTAGTCAGAAACGTAAGTCGCGTGAGCGTCACGGTCTCTGTCGCTCGCTTGTCGCCAACATGGTTGAAGGGGTGAGCAAGGGCTACACGCGCAAACTACAACTCATCGGCGTGGGCTCACGTGCACAAGTGAAAGGCAAAAAGCTTGTCGTGAGTGCAGGTTTCAGCCATCCGGTAGAAATGGACCCACCCGAAGGAGTCACCTTTGCAGTAGAGAACAACACCAACGTCACCGTCTCAGGTGCAGACAAGGAGCTGGTGGGCAACGAAGCTGCAAAGATCCGAGCCATTCGTCCTCCTGAGCCCTACAAGGGCAAGGGGATCAGATACGAGGGCGAACGGATCCTGCGCAAAGCCGGCAAATCCGGCAAGAAATAGAGGTCTGCCTGACTTCCCTCCGCATTACCCACCATGTCTAACCTCTCCCGAAAGCAGCAGACCCAAAAGCGCCATCGGCGCCTGCGGCGGCATCTCAAGGGCACCGCCCAGCGTCCGCGCCTGGCTGTATTCCGCTCCAACAACCACATTTATGCCCAGGTTATTGATGACGAGGCCCAAAACACCCTTTGCGCCGCCTCGACTCTCGACAAGGACTTACGCACCAGCCTTAAAGCCGATGGCAGCAGCTGTGACGCCTCCAATGCCGTCGGGGACTTAGTCGCAAAACGCGCCCTCGCCAAGGGCATCCAACAGGTGGTCTTCGATCGCGGCGGCAACCTGTACCACGGCCGAGTGAAATCCCTCGCCGACGCCGCCCGTGAGGCGGGCCTTCAGTTCTGATCCCTGCTCTCACCATGACCCAACCCAACACCCAGACCACCCCAAATGACGTCCCCGCAGCTGCGGAAGGTCAACAACAAGAACAACAGCAACAGCAGCGCCGTGGCGGGGGGCGTGAGCGCAGAGGTGGCGGACGCCGTGGCGACCGCCGAGGCCAAGAGCGTGATTCCGAATGGCAAGAACGAGTCGTTCAGATTCGCCGCGTCTCCAAAACCGTAAAAGGTGGGAAAAAGATGAGTTTCCGGGCCATTGTGGTTGTCGGCAACGAGCGTGGCCAAGTGGGTGTTGGAGTCGGTAAAGCCGGCGATGTGATCGGTGCTGTTCGCAAGGGTGTCGCTGATGGCAAGAAGCACCTGGTCAAGGTTCCTCTCACTCGCCACAACTCCATCCCCACCATTTCCAACGGACGAGAAGGTGCTGCCAACGTGCTAATCCGCCCCGCTGCCCCAGGAACAGGGGTCATCGCAGGCGGTTCAATTCGCACAGTTCTGGAACTAGCCGGAATCAAAAACGTTCTAGCCAAGCGTCTCGGCAGCAAAACCCCTCTAAACAATGCCCGAGCTGCCATGGTGGCTCTGGCAAGTCTCCGTACCCATAAGGAGACCGCAAAGGAACGGGGGATCTCCCTCGAGCAGATCTACTCCTGATTCCCCTATGACTTCTCTTCGACTCGACTCTCTCAAAGCCAACGTAGGTGCAAGGCGCCGCAAAATGCGTAAAGGTCGCGGTATTGCCGCTGGCCAAGGAGCAAGTTGTGGTTTCGGCATGCGTGGCCAAAAGTCCCGATCTGGTCGCCCTACCCGCCCGGGCTTCGAAGGCGGCCAGATGCCTCTCTATAGGCGCGTACCCAAACTCAAACACTTCACCACAGTGAACTCAAAAGAGTTCACTGTGGTGAACGTAGCGGCCCTCAATGAGCTCAAGGCGGGTAGCACCATTAATCTCGACACGCTTGTCAAAAGTGGTGTTGTCACTAGTCCCAAATACCCTTTAAAGGTACTTGGCAATGGAGAACTCAAAGTCAAGTTGACCATTCAGGCCGCTGCATTCACAGCTACAGCCCGCAGCAAGATCGAAGCCGCTGGCGGCACATGCGAAATCCTTGACTGAAACGATGCCAAGTCAATACACCTTCATGTCTATGGTCTGAGCAGTCCGACAAGTCCTCAGTCAACGGACTGCTCTATTGCTTCAAACCCACCCAATCCCTTCTCTCAATGCTCGTCAGTCGGGGTCGCAACCCCAGTGCCGCTGAAGTCATCAGCCAATTGGTGCGCAACCCAGAGCTGCGCGGCAGAGTGCTGACCACCCTGGGATTACTGCTTTTTATTCGCCTCGGCATCTACATCCCAATGCCAGGTATTGATCGGGTGGCCTTTCAGAGCTTCCTGCAACAGGGCGGACAACTGATCGGCTTTCTAGATATTTTCACCGGTGGAGGCATCTCCACCCTGGGGATTTTCGCTCTTGGGATCCTCCCATTCATCAACGCCTCGATCATTCTCCAGTTACTCACAGCAGCCTTACCCCAACTCGAGGACCTGCAAAAAAACGAAGGCGAGGCTGGTCGCCGCAAGATCGCACAGATCACGCGCTATGTAGCTCTTGGCTGGGGTCTAGTTCAAAGTGTGATTTTTGCCCTCATCCTCCGCCAGTACGCCGTTGAAGGGCTCAGTGAGGTCGTCTTTGTCGTGCAGACAGCCCTGGCATTAGTAACAGGCTCGATGATCGTGATGTGGATGAGCGAAATCATCACTGACCGAGGGATTGGTCAAGGGGCCTCCCTTGTGATCTTCCTGAACATCGTTGCCACCCTGCCAAAAGCACTGGCTTCAACGATTGAAAAAGCACAAACCGGCGATCGCGGCGATGTGGTCGGCATCATTGTGCTCGTGATGGTTTTCCTAATGACAATCGTTGGGATCATCTTCGTGCAGGAAGGATCACGCCGTCTGCCGATTGTGAGCGCAAAACGACAAATAGGTGGAACCAATTTGCTACCAAACCGCCAGAGCTATCTACCTCTGAAGCTGAATGCTGGTGGTGTGATGCCAATCATCTTTGCTTCTGCACTGATCTTTCTACCAATCACCATTGCAAACTTCACCAAAAACCCTTTACTCATCAGGGCTGCAAGCACTCTTAACCCAAGTGCCGCTAATCCATGGCCCTATGCCTTGGTGTTTTTCGCGCTGATTGTCGGCTTTTCTTACTTTTACGCCTCACTCACCATCAATCCAATAGACATCGCCACAAACCTCAAACGGGGAGGCGTGGCCATCCCAGGAGTGAGGCCAGGCAGTGCTACAGCGAACTACCTATCCGGGGTTCAGAACCGACTGACCCTGCTGGGCGGATTGTTCCTCGGTGCAGTTGCAATCATTCCCGCCGCGGTGGAACGCGCCACCAACGTTCAGACCTTTCAAGGCCTCGGAGCTACGTCACTGCTGATCCTTGTAGGTGTTGCCATCGACACCGCCAAACAAGTTCAGACCTATGTAATTTCTCAACGCTACGAAGGCCTTGTCCGCCAATGAACGATTCCCCACTTCGTCTGCAAGCCCTTTTTTGCCATCCATGAAGCAACGTCTCCTATTCCTAGGGCCCCCTGGGGCAGGCAAAGGGACCCAGGCTGAACGTCTCTGCGCAGCACATGAATTAATGCACCTATCTACTGGTGATTTACTGCGTACTGAGGTCGGCGCCAAAACACCCCTTGGTCAGGAGGCTGCTGCTGTTATGAACCGAGGCGAGCTGGTCAGCGATGAGCTGGTGCTCGCCATCGTCGAAAATCAACTCAAGAAGCAACATGGTGGTTGGCTCTTGGATGGTTTTCCACGCACCTTGATCCAAGCCACAGCACTCGAACCCTTACTTGAGGAACTCAAGCAACCAATTGAGGCTGTTGTACTACTGGAACTCAACGATGCAGTCTTAATTGAACGGTTAATTTCCCGAGGCCGCAGTGATGACAACGAAAGCGTGATTCGTAATCGCCTTGAGGTCTACCGCGAAAAAACAGCCCCCCTTATCGACCATTACCGCCAACAAGGACTGCTGCAAACGGTGGAAGCCCACGGCAGTATCGAATCAATCGCTATCAGCATCGAGAAATCCCTATGTTGACCTGCATGGTAGGGTTGCCGTTTGGAAATTTGGAGAGCCACACTCCATGAAGGTGCGTGCCTCGGTCAAGAAAATGTGTGAGAAATGCCGGGTGATCCGCCGCCATGGCAGGGTCATGGTGATCTGCTCCAACCCTAAGCACAAGCAGCGTCAGGGATAACCCCCTGTTCCTCATTGGTGATTGAACGGCACTGAATTGGGCCGTTCAATCACCACCAACCTTTCTCGCCACCATCGGCGACCCCTATCCCCCTCGATTAACTGCTAAGTGGCACGGATTGCTGGCGTAGACATACCCCGTGACAAGCGGGTTGAAGTTGCACTCACTTACATCTATGGAATTGGTCTAGCCCGAGCCAAAACCATCCTGACCAAATCTGGCGTCAATCCTGACATCCGAGTCAAAGATCTGGAAGATGGAGATGTACAGAAACTGCGTACGGCCTTAGAAGCCTTCACGATTGAAGGAGACCTTCGACGCCAAGAGGGAATGGCCCTCAAGCGACTGCAAGATATCGGTTGCCTTCGGGGACGTCGACACCGCATGAGCCTCCCCGTTCGCGGTCAACGCACCAGAACCAATGCCCGTACCCGTCGCGGTGCACGCAAAACCGTGGCTGGCAAGAAAAAATAAGCAACATCTCTTTGAGCTGCCAAGGCAGACCCTCCCCAAACCGTATCTACCAGGCCCCAGCCCATGGCCAAACCCACCAAAAAAACAGGTTCCAAAAAGACCAAGCGCAACGTCCCCAATGGCGTTGCACATATTCAAAGCACCTTCAACAACACGATCGTCTCAATCACCGATACAGCTGGGGAAGTTATCGCCTGGTCATCTGCTGGAGCCAGTGGCTTCAAGGGTGCTCGTAAGGGCACCCCCTTCGCTGCTCAAACTGCAGCTGAAGCTGCAGCCCGTAGGGCACTCGAACAGGGCATGCGTCAGATCGAGGTACTGGTTCGTGGACCCGGCTCCGGCCGTGAAACTGCCATCCGCGCCCTGCAGGTGGCAGGCCTCGAAATCACTCTTATTAGAGACGTCACCCCACTCCCCCACAACGGTTGCCGTCGGCCCAAACGCCGGCGCGTCTGAACCGCGTTTCACTCCCTAGCTCCTGCCCTCTCTCCCCGCTTCAGACCGTGCTGCAATACCAGATCGACCGGATCGAGCATCAAGTTGCCGATGATCGCGCCCAGACAGGCGTCTTCCTCATTGGACCGCTCGAACGCGGGCAAGCCACCACGCTTGGGAATTCCCTCCGCAGGGTGCTGATGGGGGGCCTTGAGGGCAGCGCCATCACCGCCGTGCGCATTGCAGGTGTCAACCACGAGTACGCGACCATCCCAGGAGTCCGAGAGGATGTGCTCGACATCCTGTTGAACTGCAAACAGCTGTCGGTAAACAGTCGAACGAGTGAACTAGAGATCGGACGACTTGTGGTTACCGGCCCCGCCCAGGTCAAAGCTAAAGACCTGCAATTCTCCTCGCAAGTCCATGTGGTGGATGGAGACCGGCAAATTGCCACTGTGCATGAGGGTCACAGCCTTGAGTTAGAAGTGCATGTTGAGCGAGGGATCGGTTACCGGCCTGTTGATCGCCACAACGAAGATATCAGCGCCATTGATCTCCTGCAGATCGATGCTGTGTTCATGCCTGTTCGTCGGGTGAACTTCACCATCGACGAGACCGCCGTCGCAGAAGGAGGCTCTACCCGCGAGAGGCTGCGCATAGAAATTGTCACCGATGGTTCAACTACACCAGATGATGCCCTTGCAGAGGCAGCCAACCTACTGATCGAACTCTTTCAGCCCCTTGCCACCGTAACCATGGTGGAAGAACCTGGCCTGGAACCCGAGCCTTCCGCTGAATCACAGATCCCCCTTGAAGAGCTCAACCTCTCTGTAAGGGCTTACAACTGCCTCAAGCGAGCCCAGGTGAACTCAGTGTCTGACCTGATGGGCTTCAGCTATGAGGACCTGCTTGAGATCAAGAACTTCGGTTCCAAGTCTGCAGACGAGGTCATCGAAGCCCTAGAGCGCATCGGCATCTCTATTCCACAAAGCCGCACCAGCGCCTAGCAGTTTTTCCATTCCCGCCCCAGCGCACCACCGAGAACCATGCGTCACCAATGTCGAGTCCCAAAGCTTGGGCGCCCAACTGATCAACGCAAAGCCATGCTTCGCGGTCTGACCACTCAACTCATCCGTGAAGGCCGTGTCACAACAACAAAAGCCAGAGCCAAGGCCCTTCGGGACGAAGCTGAACGAATGATCACTCTTGCAAAGAACGGAAGCCTGGCATCAAGACGCCGCGCCATCGGATACATCTACGACAAGCAACTGGTTCATGCGCTTTTCGACAAGGCCCAAGACCGTTATGGCGATCGTCAAGGGGGCTATACACGCATCATCCGTACGGTGCCTCGCCGCGGCGACAATGCTGAGATGGCAATCATAGAGTTGGTCTAAAGCCTGGGAACAGTGACAACATGCTGGACTGATCAGCAATGTTCCCTAACTCCAAAGTCGAACTGCCAAAAAGTACGCCAGTTCGACGTATTGGCCTCAGCGTGCAATATGAAGGCTCAAACTTTTGCGGTTGGCAGCGTCAACCACAAGCGGTGAGCGTTCAACAAGTGCTTGAAGATGCAATCTCCCAGCTTGATCCTCAGAGGCCTATTCAAGCCGTTGCAGCAGGTCGCACAGATGCTGGCGTCCATGCTGCGGGCCAAGTTGTGCACTTCGACTGCTGTGGCCCCATCCCAGCGGAACGCTGGGCACCTGCTCTAAACGGACGACTACCTAGCACGATTCGTGTGCGGGAAGCAGTAGCACGCCCAGCCTCCTGGCATGCATGTCATTCAGCCATATACCGAAGATATCGCTACACGATCTACAACGGTCGGCGACCCAATCTGTTCCTCACCCCCTGGAGCTGGCACCGCTACCACGTTCGTCTTGATGAAACCATGATGCAAATGGCTCTAGAGGGGCTCCTTGGGTTGCAAGACTTCAGCGCTTTTCAACGAACTGGTAGTCGACGAGCCCATGCCCGCACCACAATTCAGGAAGCAAAGATTGAGCGGCAGGGAGATTTAATAATGATTGAGATCCAAGCCAGCGGCTTCCTCTATGGCATGGTGCGGCTGTTGATGGGCCAATTGGTGGCCTTAGGCGAACACCGACTTAATCTTCAGACCTTTGAGCGGCGCTGGAAGGAGAAACGCCGTCAAGAAGTTAAAGAAGCGGCACCAGCTCAGGGTCTTTGCCTCCTGCGTGCAGGATACGAAGAAGACATTTTCTCTAAAGGCGCTTGGTATGACTGCCAACCGCGCTATTCCCTCGGAGCAAATGATCCTCCTTTGGATCCTCCATCTGCACCGGAGTCAAGCTGAACTCCCACTACAACGCCTCACCCCTAAGGCAAACACAAGGGCTTCGCGAACCATTCCATCAGTGATCTTTTTGGATTTGCTCCCATTAAAGGCTAAAGTTAAAGATCGAGCTTGATCAGGCTCAGTCCTAAATGTGCCTGATGCTCCCTGCCCAGCACTATCCCTTGCGATAGTGCATCTCCGAACCGGCATGCCGGCGTGATGAACAAGACCTCCGTTCCCTCAATTGATTCGATCGAACGCCAGTGGTTTCTGGTGGATGCAGAGAATCAGACACTCGGCAGACTTGCTACTGAGGTGGCCTCCGTGCTGCGCGGCAAGAACAAGCCAAGCTTCACCCCTCACCTGGATACAGGTGACTTTGTTGTGGTGGTCAATGCGGACAAAATTAGAGTCAGCGGCAACAAGGCAAATCAAAAGCTCTACCGCCGTCACTCTGGTCGTCCAGGAGGGATGAAGGTTGAAACCTTCCAAGCGTTGCAGGATCGTCTACCTGAACGCATCGTCGAAAAAGCCATTAAAGGGATGCTTCCACACAACGCCCTTGGCAGACAGTTGTTCCGCAAACTCAAGGTCTACCGCGGCCCGGAACATCCCCATTCCGCCCAGAGACCCCAAACCCTTCAGCTCAATCCCGCCGCTTCATCGCAATGAGCAGTTCCAATAACAGCGTTGTCTACTGGGGCACTGGCCGCCGCAAGACCTCAGTTGCCCGCGTTCGCCTTGTCCCTGGCACTGGCACCATCACCATCAATGGACGCCCCGGTGACCACTATCTGAACTTCAATCCCGCTTATCTCGCGGCAGTGAAAGCACCCCTGCAAACCCTTGGTCTAAACGAGCAATACGACGTCCTCGTCAACGTTCACGGTGGTGGACTCACCGGCCAAGCCGACGCCATCAAACAGGGTGCGGCACGAGCACTGTGTGAGTTATCAGCAGACAACCGTAAACCGCTCAAAACTGAAGGCCATCTCAGCAGAGACCCCCGCGCCAAGGAACGTCGCAAGTACGGCCTCAAGAAAGCTCGCAAAGCTCCTCAGTTCTCCAAGCGCTGATCCTTCACCCCTCCTACTTTTCCCGGACTGCCATCTCCTGATCCTGATATGCCTAAACCTGATATTCATCCCAACTGGTATCCCGACGCAAAGGTGATCTGCAATGGAGAGGTGGTGATGACCACCGGGTCCACCCAACCAGAACTCCACGTTGATGTATGGAGTGGTAATCACCCCTTCTTTACCGGTACCCAGAAAATTCTTGATACTGAAGGACGCGTGGATCGCTTCATGCGCAAGTACGGCATGGGCAGTGCCGATGCTGCTGCGGATGAAAAAAAACCAGACGCCAAAAATAACAACAAGGACAACACCTCTAAAGAAGACTGAGCTGTTGTCCTCAAAGACTTCGCCGGGTGCCAATAACATCCGCTGTTGATGGGTATGGACTCTTCAACCCTCATCACTCGGCTGGAAACAGCCAAGACCAGTTTTCAAAGCCTGGAGCGCCAGCTAGCTGATCCCGATGTGGCAGCTGATCCCAAACTTCTTGAAAGTATTGCGCGAGAAAGAGCACGACTGGAACCCCTCGTACTCGATTTTGAAGCACTCCAGCATGTGGAGCAGGAATGGCAAGAGACCAAGCAGCTACTGCGAGAAAGTAGGGGTGATGACGCCATGGAGTCTTTAGCCCAGGAAGAGTTGCAACAACTAGAGGCACGCAAGACAGTCTTGGTGAGACGCCTCACCCTGGCCCTACTCCCAAGTGATCCTCGTGATCAACGCAGCGTCATGCTGGAGATCCGCGCCGGTGCAGGCGGAAACGAAGCCTGCCTATGGGCAGGTGATTTAGCCCGCATGTATGAGCGCTACGGTCAACGGATTGGCTGGTCAGTCCAACCGTTGAGTGCAACAGAGGCCGATTTGGGGGGATTCCGTGAGCTCATCCTCTCAATCAAAGGCGATGCCGTCTTCAGCCAACTGAAATTCGAAGCAGGCGTGCATCGAGTTCAACGAGTTCCTGCTACAGAATCCCAAGGTCGAGTGCACACCTCCACAGCAACAGTGGCTGTGATGCCAGAAGCTGATGCAGTGGAAGTGCAGATCGATCCCAGCGAACTAGAAATCAGCACTGCTCGCTCAGGCGGGGCTGGCGGACAAAATGTCAACAAGGTTGAAACGGCAGTGGACCTGCTCCACAAGCCCACCGGTATCAGGGTGTTCTGCACCCAGCAACGCTCCCAACTGCAGAATCGAGAACGTGCCATGGAAATCCTGAGAGCGAAGTTGCTGGAAAGACAAATTGCAGAAGCCAACGCGCGTGAAAGCTCAACGAGAAGAGCCCAAGTGGGAACTGGCGACCGCAGCGAAAAGATCCGCACCTACAACTACAAAGACAATCGCACCACTGACCACCGATTAGGACGCAATTTCTCCCTCGAGCCAGTGCTGACTGGCCAGCTGGAAGAGCTGATCGGCGCCTGCATTGCCGAAGAGCAACGCCATCAACTGGAAGAACTCAGTCATCAGGAGGAAGACTGACATTGAGGCTGGTATCACCAGAGCCCCAGCCGATTACATACTTTTCCCACTCGCTGTGTCGGCCCGAGTGAATCTGTCGAGTCGCCTCAAAACTGAGACTGCTGAGTGGTCGCCGCGGCAACCGATGCAGAGGCATTTCAGCCTCCTGAGGAGTACGGCTGCCCTTGCGAACATTGCAAATCAAGCAAGCCGTGGTGACGTTTTCCCAGGTATCGCTACCGCCACGGCTGCGAGGGATCACATGATCTATGGAGAGTTTCTCTCCTTGGTAACCACAGTATTGGCAACAATGACCATCGCGAAAAAACACATTTCGACGCGTCAGGGGCAATTGCCGAAAAGGCACCCGAACAAAATGCCGCAACCGAATCACCGTAGGGAGCATGGTGTCCTCGCGAACCATGCGTGAAGAATCCTGTTCCAGGCTCTCAGCCTTGCCCTTGAACATCATCACCAGGGCGCGACGCCAGGTGGTGATGTTCAGAGGTTCATAGGACGCGTTGAGTACGAGAACCTGGCTCATGCCAGCCCCCTTATTAAGCGCCATGCTACCGACACTCCAAGGGTGAGGTCATTCCCTTGTTTACCCTGCCAGCATGCGAGACCTGATCGCCCCACACGGTGATCTGCCTAGGGGCAAAAACCCTGAGCAGATGGCAAAAGCCGATCCACGTCAGCGCGCCTGGGTGGAAGTTAATCCCGCAGCTGTGGAAGCCAATTGCCGCAGCCTTCGGAGACACCTTTGTAAAAGTTGTGCCCTGATGGCCGTGGTGAAAGCTGATGGCTATGGCCATGGCGCTTTAACCGTAGCCCGAGCCGCCTTGCAAGGAGGAGCAAAAAGCCTTGGAGTAGCAACCCTCCAAGAAGGGATTGAGCTTCGTCAAGCCGGCCACAATGCCCCAGTGCTCGTGCTAGGCAATCTCACCCATAGCGAAGACCTGAAAGCTTGCCTTCATTGGCAACTCATGCCCACCCTCAGCAGTATGCGAGAGGCTCTGCTCTGCCAAAACCTTGCAGATGGCAGCGGCCGGCAATTCAGGATTCAGCTCAAAATCGATACTGGGATGACCCGCCTCGGCTGCGAGCTAAAGGAGGCTCCCATGCTGGTGGAGGCGATAGGCCACCTCAATCAACTGGAATTAAAGGGTATCTATAGCCATTTAGCCCTGGCAGATGGGGATCTCCAAGGGAAAGCCGCAATGGTGACGGATCAGCAGCAGCAACACTTTGAGACGGTGCTAAGAACGCTGCCAGAGCAACACAATGGATTTACGCGGCACCTTGCCAACTCCGCCGGCACCCTTCGCGATCGCGGACTCCACTACGACATGGTGCGCGTTGGTCTTGCTCTGTATGGCCACAGCCCCAACCTCCAACTACAAGGAAAAGTAGACCTTCAGCCAGCTCTCAGCGTCAAAGCAAGGGTGACATTGATCAGGGATGTGCCTGCAGGTGTGGGAGTGAGTTACGGCCATCGCTTCACCACACGACGCCCCAGTCGCCTAGCCGTCGTAGGAATCGGCTATGCCGACGGGGTTAGCCGATCACTATCAGGCCAAATCTCTGCAATAGCCGATGGTCAGCTTCTCCCCCAGGTTGGCGCCATCACCATGGATCAACTCGTGCTGGATGCCACAAATCATCCCGACCTAGAGGTGGGAAGCATCGTGACCCTCCTAGGCAAGGACGGTGAAGCCTGTATTACACCACAACAATGGAGTGATCTCAGTGGATCAATTCCATGGGAGGTGCTCTGCAGCTTCAAACATCGACTACCCAGACTGGTGATTTGACACCAAACCCAGACAACTAAAACAAAGCACTAGAGGTGGGTATTGGTAGGGTATGTAGGCCGCTGGAGAGGTGGCCGAGTGGTTGAAGGCGGCTCCCTGCTAAGGAGTTACAGGAGGCAACTCTTGTCGAGGGTTCGAATCCCTCCCTCTCCGTTGAAAGTCAGTTTCCGAGAGTGCCAGGTACTCCTCAAACGGCTTCAATCGACTGCCCTCAAACAGTTCCTGCGTGTCAAACGGATTTGCGCCGTACAGACCAGCTGCGAACTTGCGTTGTCCAAGAAGCTGTCCAAAAATCAGCAAGAATTTTTCTTCGTGGCGTGGCAAATCGCTTTGACTGCAAAGGCATGCAAGGAATTCGTTGTCCAATTCTGAGTAACCTTCAGCGAAAGGCTCTCCAGCTCGACAAACGCAGGCAATGAACACAACTAAAAAGCTTATTATTTTTTACTCAACTAACCAAGCCGGGGTTGAAAAGCATTAAACATCTAACAAATTCTCTACCGCTTTACCCCTCTAAAGGCGATTTGTTAAACGGGGTATAATAGGAAGACTTGCCCTCTCCACTTAAGCATAGAGTCTCCAAAGCATGCGTGTCACTTTGACTTCAAGCATAATATATGTAGCTTTTCTCCAAACTAATCCCGCTTTAACCGGCTTGACTGAATCGATCCACTCAAGCCCCGCCAAACGAGAAAAGTGAGAGCACTTTTAAAAAGATAAAAGGATATAAATTCACAAAATCACTTACCATTAAAGACTTTATCTGTATAGATAAATACTATATAGTCATGTAATGCCTGCTTTATACCGCTTTCACTCAGATTCAACTTTTTCTCGTTTGATTTACTTAGAGGCCTCAATTCTTTTAACCCTATAGCTTGCTGAGTTCGCGAGCTATTGCCGGCAAGAGGGTTGTGTCATTAGCTCGCTCCCTCCCTTGAGTGAAGACCACCAAAAGCATCGGCCTGCCTCCTTGTAAAGACCACCAAGCCGCATCATGACGAGCCTGACTCATCCAGCCAGCCTTACTCCACAAACGGGATCCCACCGGCAAACCTTCTCCAAGAAATCCATCCACCTGATTCTCTGGATCAGCCTTGCGCTGCAGGAGATCAATAGACCTTGAAAGAAGCTGACGCAAGCGCTTGCAGGCCAACGGAGACACCAAAGCATCAGTCATCACTGACTCAAGCAGGCGAGCTGTAGCTGCAGTGGTTAACGCATTGCGATTCCCGAGACCTACGCCATAAAAATCTCGCTCTCGACCATAAGGTCCATCACCCCAGGTCTTCTGGCAACAGTTCACCTTTTCCAACTCTTCCCATCCCAACCCTTGCAGCCAGTCGTTCACCAGGTGCCGCTGCTGCTGCCAAGTCTGCCAGGATTCTCCCAGCAGCGATGGGCCGCTTGTCGTGCCGGTAAGCAAATCCAACACAAGGCTGGTGGCGTCATTACTCGAATCAGCAATCATGTCTCGCATCGCCCGACGAAGCTCATCGGCCTCTGGCAACAGATCCCGCTGGAGCCATGCCTCAGCAGCAAGGGCATAGACAAGCTTGACCACACTGGCAGGGAAAAGAATGCGCTGATCCGACCAACCGGCCCCCGAGCCACTGCCGGGAGTTGGATCAGAACAGTCATAACGAACCCAGCTGATCGCCACGCTGTTATGAAGGCCAGGGCGCCTCTCTGCCGCCAATCGATCTAACAGCCCCTTTAGCTGAGCCTGCATAGCACTATCGGGGCGGTAGAACGCCATTGCTAATCACTTCAGGCAATGCCGACCCTAGGCACCCCAATCACCACTGACCTTCTTGCTCCAGGCAGCTGCTGGCAACTTCAAAAGGGAGTCAACGGTTACGCCGGTGTCGAAGGGGCTGGACTGGCCACCCAGGCGGCCGCAGGCCGAAGCTTTGAAGTGCTCGATGCAGCGAAGCCCAACAAATATCAACAGCCATTAACACGGCTACGGGTGCGGCTACTGGAAGACGGATACCCCTGCTGGATTGATCTGCGCGAAGTGAACGGCCAGATCATTCAACGGGGACGCTGGCGACCTCAACTGCTTGTCATCAGAGAGATCCGGCAACGACTAGCGGCTGTGATGACCTGGGTGGAGGCAGCAGCCAGCCAGCCAAACACTTACCTATGGGGCGGCAGCATCGGGCCAGATTTTGACTGCTCTGGCCTTGTACAGACCGCCTTTGCTAGTCAAGGCATCTGGCTGCCGCGCGACGCCTATCAGCAGGAAAGGTTCTGTACGCCAATAACTGTGCAACCTGACAACACCAAACAACTCCGCCCTGGAGATCTGATTTTCTTCGGCAGTCGAAAACGCTGCAGCCACGTTGGCGTATATGGAGGCAACGGAAGCTACTGGCATAGCTCCGGTAAAGAGCATGGACGCAACGGCATCGGTTGCGATCGGCTGACTGCCAACGACACCCATCCAGTGGCCTGCTACTACCGAGCTGAGCTACGCGGGGCGGGGCGAGTGGAACGCTGCCATGACGGCACCACTCTCCCCTGAAGGGCAGCGCCTAAGTTGCTCTCTACTGCGGAAGGCCTCCGGCATGCCCTCGCCCATGGACCTCTCAGTCGTAGTGCCCCTCTTCAACGAAGAGGAAAGCCTGCCAAAGTTGATAGATCAACTCCTTGCAGCCTTACGCCCTACTGGTGAAATCTTCGAGCTGGTGCTGGTGAATGATGGCTCCACCGACGGAACCGCCAAGGTGCTGGAGCAGCTAAGTATTAAAACGCCAGAACTGGTGGGCGTACTTCTACGCAAAAACTATGGCCAAACGGCTGCCATGGCTGCAGGGTTCGACGTATCCCAAGGTGAAGTGATTGTCAGCATCGATGGTGATCTCCAAAACGATCCCGCCGATATCCCGCTACTCCTATCGAAGTTGCGTGAGGGATACGACCTCGTGAGCGGCTGGCGTCATCAACGCCAGGATGCTGCCCTAAAGCGCAAGTTGCCCTCAAAAATTGCCAATCGCCTGATCGGCCGAGTTACCGGTGTAAGGCTGCATGACTACGGCTGCTCACTGAAAGCCTATCGGAAAGAAATCCTGACCGATATGCGTCTCTATGGCGAGCTGCACCGCTTCCTGCCGGCTTTGGCCTTTATCGAAGGGGCTCTGATCACCGAAGTGAAAGTCAACCACCGTGCACGCCAATACGGCAATAGCAAGTACGGGATCGATCGCACCTTCCGCGTGTTGATGGATCTATTCACGGTGTGGTTTATGAAGCGCTTTCTGACCAGACCGATGTACGTCTTCGGCTTCGGCGGGTTACTCGCCATGGGCGGGAGCCTGCTGACGAGTATCTATTTACTGGCGATCAAGCTTATGGGAGAAGACATTGGCAACCGCCCACTACTCACCATGGCTGTGGTACTCGGCCTGACGGGAGTCCAATTGTTCTGCTTTGGTCTACTAGGCGAGTTAGTCATGCGCACCTACCACGAAAGCCAAGGACGACCGATCTACCGCATTCGGGCGACGTTGCGCGGCGGCCGAACATCCTGAATTAGCTCTGCACGCGGCTTACCTCGATAGCCTTCAAGCGCTGCCGCTGCAGCAGCTACAACACGGCCATCGGAGTCGTGCAGCCCCTGCCGTAGCAGTGACATAACCGAAGCATGACCCCAGAGGCCTGCCAGGGTTACAGCCTCTAATCGTTGCTCAGGGCCGGCAGCCATGGCCTCACGTAACTGCCTTTGCAGAGCAAGGCGTTCAAGAGACGTAGCCGGCGAATTCCATGTAACCGGATTCTCAAGGGCTAACGAAGTGGAATCCTCAGATCCCTGCGATTGAGGCTTGGCTAGCGTTAGCTGAACACGATTCAAAGCAGCCACGCTGCTGGCGTCGGTACTGCTCAGCAAGAGCTTGCGGGGGCGTCTACCCAAACCCCAGAGCACAAGCGTGAGAGCTAAAACAGCAGCACCAGCAAACAGTTGATTCATTGAAAGATGGCTCGTTGAAACAGCGGTAACCGATGATGAGCCCGATAGTGATGGATTGAACTTTTATGTCGCCAACAGGGCCTGAATAGGCCCTATTCAAAGGCGATCTATACAGTAGCTATGGAACCTTTGGCTGACGCCATGACAAGTGATTTTGCTGCCACCTGGCTGCCTGCGGTGTTTGTACCCCTGATCGTGCTAGTGACACCGGCAATTTTCATTGTCCTAGTGGGTCGCCATATCACAGCCACCGACTGAGCTGTAGACGCTTAACCCCAGCCAACCGACTCCCCTAATGCCGAATGACTGACGAGAACCTGCCCCTAGGCCCCAAGACGCTCAACGAAAAGTACCGTGACCGAGGGCACGTAGAAGAGTGGGCTGTGCAGCCTGCTGCTGACCCCTGCGTCGGAAACCTGGCCACTCCAGTCAATAGTGGCTACTTCGTGAAAGCCTTAGTCAACAATCTTCCCCTATATCGCGAGGGTATTTCTGCAAACTTCCGCGGCTTGGAAACTGGTGCCGCGATCGGCTACTTCATTTACGGTCCCTTCCTTGTAATGGGTCCGTTAAGAACTACCGATTTTGCTACAACTGCAGCTTTATTGGCAACAGTTGGAGCAGTGCATATCCTTACTGCTCTTTTAGTGCTTTACAACGTCCCCGGCAAGGCACCCACCGTGCCACCCCCGGATGTCACTGTTGCCAACCCTCCTGCCGACCTGTTCACAAGGAAAGGCTGGGCAGACTTCACGAGTGGCTTTTGGCTTGGTGGCTGCGCGGGCGCAGCCTTTGCATGGTTCCTATGCAACACTTTGCACATGCAACCACTGCTGAATGTTCCCATGAATGTCTGGGCTTCTTAAGAATCAAGCAGCTTTACACATCATCAAATAGAAAAGTAGAAAACCTTCTCCTGGGGTGGCTTGATTGCTTCCCCAGGTTTTTTATTGCTTCAAGAATGCCAAGGCATGCTGAAAGGGCAATGAGTAAAGGTGTGGCAAGGTGGAAATAAGAAACCTGCCTCTAGCCCGCTTAAGCCAAGCGCTTTAAGGATTTTCTGCCTCTCCTTCGCGAGGCGGAAAATCCCCACCCAACTTCAAAATCTCAGGCCTTGGGAGGGGAGAAAAAGGCACTAAGAAGACTAAGGCGAGCCTAGAAACATCGCATGAGGGTGATAGACAATTAGAGGCATTGGCGCCTCCTCAAAGCGAGCAGCCTTAAAGAACAAATCGGCCTACATTCGCATCTTGGTATTCGCCAATACAAAGAGAGAAGAAAGTCTAATCTAAGCAAAACCACCTAACAAGATTCCCTGAGTCGACTTGTATACACAGAACGGATTAACTCAGAGACAAGACAGTCCAGAGAAAGCGAATAAAAAGAAGCCCTCTATCGGGCAAGAACAAACTTTTGAAGGCTTTCAATTGGCATCCTTTTTTTCAATTAATCCAATCAAAGCCAAACTCTTTGACTAGACAATTTCAAAGAATTTGACCAACCATTTCCATGGCATTACTTGAGCAATAAGGTGCTTTACAAGCCAATACTCTAAGAAGAAATGCATCCAACAAAGCAAGAAAAAACCCCGTCAAGTAAAACCTGACGGGGAATTATCTTTCTGACGATGAATCGACTAACTAACTAGCGAGAGGGGATGTTATCCAAACTTGCTAGCTGTAGATGCAATCACAAAGGCACCAAAGGTAAAGATGTTCCCCACTGCAAAGTGCGTCACACCAACGAGACGGGCCTGCACGATCGAAAGAGCTACTGGCTTATCACGCCATCCAACCAGGTTGGCAATCGGAGAGCGCTGATGAGCCCAAACGAGAGTCTCGATCAGCTCCTGCCAATAACCCCTCCAAGAGATCAGGAACATGAATCCTGTTGCCCAGACCAAATGGCCTGCTAGGAACATGTATGCCCAAGGGGAGAGATTATTAATCCCGAATGGGTTATAGCCATTGATGATCTGGGAACTATTGATCCAGAGATAATCCCTGAACCAACCCATTAAGTGGGTACTCGACTCATTGAACTGAGCCATGTTGCCCTGCCAAGCGGCAAGGTGCTTCCAGTGCCAGTAATAAGTTGCCCAAGCAATGGTATTCAGTGCCCAGAAAATAGCCATGTAAGTGGAGTCCCACGCAGAGATGTCGCAGGTGCCGCCACGTCCAGGGCCATCACAAGCAAAGGCATAGCCGAAGTCCTTTTTGTCGGGCATCAGCTTGGAACCTCTTGCATCAAGTGCACCCTTGATCAAGATCAATGCAGTGGTGTGAAGACCCAAGGCAATGCCATGGTGAACCAGGAAGTCTCCTGGGCCAATAGGCATGAAGTTGGAAACTTCTGGACTGGCATTAATCAGATCCATCCAGTAGTGATCCCCAGGCATCCCAGCCGCAGCCAAGGATGGGGCACTATTTGCATTCGCAAGCAACACATCAAGGCCATACATGACCTTGCCACTAGCGGCCTGAATGAACTGAGCAAAGATGGGCTCAACAAGGATCTGCTTTTCGGGGGTTCCGAAAGCAATCACCACATCGTTGTGGAGATACAGCGCCAGGGTATGGAAACCGAGGAGCATGCAAACCCAGCTCAAGTGACTGATCAGTGCTTCTTTGGTTTCTAAGACCCTTGCAAGAACATTGTCCTTGTTGGCCTCAGGGTCATAGTCACGGACAAAGAAGATTGCTCCGTGGGAGAAGGCACCGCACATCAGGAAGATGGCGATGTACTGATGGTGGGTGTAAAGAGCTGCCTGAGTGGTGTAATCCTGCGCAATGAAGGCATACGAGGGCAAGGCGCCCATGTGATGCGCTACAAGACTGGCTGCTGTACCTAGACAGGCAAGAGCAAGACCAAGTTGGAAGTGCAGGGAGTTGTTGATCGTATCGGTGATCCCGTTGTGATTGAGACCGTAGTGACCGATTTTTTCTCGGAAACCATCCTTATGAGGATCATTGGGATGATTGGTGTTGTGACCGTCGGTAATTTCCTTAAAGGTATGGCCGATACCGAAACTATTCCGGTACATATGGCCACCGATGATCATGAAGACACCGATCGCAATGTGGTGGTGCGAGATGTCAGTCAGCCAAAGGGCACCACTCTGTGGATGAACACCACCTAGGAAAGTAAGGATGGCCGTGCCAGCGCCTTCAGAAGTACCAAAGGCATGATTCAAAGAATCAGGATTCTGTGCATAGGCTCCCCAGTTTCCTGTGAAGAATGGGGTCAACCCTTCAGGGTGTGGGAGAACTGTGAGGAAGTTGTCCCAACCGACGTGCTGACCACGTGATTCAGGAATGGCCACGTGAACGAGGTGACCAGTCCAGGCGATGTTGGTGAAACCGAACAACACTGCGAGGTGATGATTCATCATCGCCTCAGCGTTCTTGAACCACGCCAGCGAAGGACGGAACTTTGGCTGTAAATGCAGCCAACCACCGAACAAGAGCCAAGCAACCAGGATGTCAATGAAGATGGCGCCCTGGTAAAGCTCTGTATTGGTGCGCATTCCGATGGTGTACCACCAGTGGTACAAACCGGAATAGCAAATGTTTACTGGACGGGAAGCCCCCGCTTGAGTCAAAGCATCAGTGATGCCTTGACCGAAGTGAGGATCCCAAATTGCGTGGGCAATCGGTTGAACATTTTGTGGGTCGGCGACCCACTGTTCGAAGTTGCCCTGCCAGGCGATATGGAACAGGTTTCCTGCAACCCATAGGCCAATAACAGCCAGATGACCGAAATGGGTAGAGAACAGCTTTTGGTAAAGCCGTTCTTCGGTCATGCCGTCGTGGCTCTCGAAGTCGTGAGCCGTGGCTATGCCGTACCAAATACGGCGGGTTGTAGGGTCCTGTGCCAGACCCTGGCTGAACGAAGGAAATTTCGTTGCCATGTGGGGAAAGGTCAGGAAAGGTCAGCCGAGCCCAAGAAGGCGGGCATGGAAGAAGGCCCAGGTGGTCACAATGCCACCAAACAGGAAGTGGGTTACACCAACTGCGCGGCCCTGCGTAATCGAAAGTGCCCGGGGCTGGATGGTGGGAGCAAGCTTGAGCTTGTTATGAGCCCAGATAATGGATTCAAATAGCTCCTGCCAGTAGCCACGGCCGCTGAACAAGAACATCAAGCTAAAGGCCCACACGAAGTGGCCACCAAGGAATAGCAGGCCATAGCCGCTGAGGCCAGTGCCGTAGCTCGTGAGTACCTGTGAGGACTGAGCCCAGAGGAAGTCACGGAACCAACCATTCACAGTGATGGCGCTTTGAGCAAAGTTGCCAGAAACGAGATGAGTCACACTGCCGTCTGAATTAACAGTGCCCCATACATCGCTTTGCATCTTCCACGAGAAGTAGAAGATCACCATCGAGAGGGAGTTGTACATCCAGAACAGGCCTAGGAACACGTGGTCCCAAGAGGAAACCTGGCAGGTACCACCACGACCTGGGCCATCGCAAGAGAAGCGGAAGCCAAGATTTGCCTTGTCAGGAACAAGACGGGAACTACGGGCAAAAAGCACACCCTTAAGAAGGATGAGGCAAGTTACGTGAATGGTGAAGGCATGGATGTGGTGAATCATCAAGTCGGCTGTTCCCAAGGGAATAGCCATCAGAGCCACCTTGCCGCCTACTGCTACAACACTTCCGTTGAACACATCACTAACTGCACCTGGCAGACCTGTTGCCGTACCAACCACAGATGATGTGCCGATTGAAGACGCCCAAAGGCTTTGGATCCACTGAGCCAAGACAGGCTGCAACTGGATTGCAGAGTCGCTGAACATGTCTTGGGAACGACCCAAAGCACGCATGCTGTCGTTGTGTATATAAAGGCCGAAGCTATGGAAGCCAAGGAACATACACACCCAGTTGAGGTGACTGATAATGGCGTCGCGCGCCTTGAACATGCGGTCAAGCACGTTATCGACGTGAACTGAGACGTCATAGTCACGAATGACTGCGATGCCAGCGTGAGCGGCTGCTCCGCAAATCATCAAGCCACCAATCCACATGTGGTGTGTGAATAGCCCAAGAACCGTTGGGTAATCAGTCGCTAGGTATGGATATGGAGGCAGAGAATACATGTGGTGTGCAACCACGATGCTCCCAGAACCAATACAGGCCAGGTTCACTGCCAACTGAGCATGCCAGCTGCTGGAAAGGAACTCAAAGAGACCTTTATGACCATTGGGAGCTGGGAACAAGAGGGGGTCACCCTTTACGTTCCCCATGATCTCTTTCATGCTGTGGCCGATACCGAATCTTGAGCGGTATACGTGGCCTCCAAACATCAAAAAGACCGCCCATGCCAAATGGTGATGAGCAACATCAGTACTCCATAAAGCACCGGTTACAGGATTCACTCCTCCGTTGTTGGTGAGAAAATCACTAAAGGCCCACCAATTAGCTGAGAAGAAGTTCCCGATGCCTGAAGCAAGACCTGGATAAATCTGGCCAACGAGATCAGCGTTATAGAGCTCGTGTGGCAGAGGGATATCCGCTGCAGAGGCAATGGTCTTGCCATCAAGCACCATTGGAGTGCCTGCATCTATGGCATCCAAAAGGGCGTTGGTGGGGTTGGCCACATGGATCAAGTGACCTGTCCAACCAAGAGAGCCCAAGCCAAACAGACCAATCTGATGGTGCTGAAGCATCGACTCAATCTTCTTAAACCACTCCAGCTTTGGAGCTGCTTTGTGGTAATGGAAGATTCCGCCATGGAGAACCAGGGCAGCCATGATTAGGGCACCAGTTGCAAGAGCCATGAGCTCCGTCTCACTGGTAATTCCCCAACCCCTCCAAATTTGGAAAATGCCGGAGGTGATCTGGATGCCGTTAAAACCGGCACCCACATCAGCATTCATGATTTCTTGACCGACAATTGGCCAAACGACCTGCGCACTGGGTTTCACGTGCGTGGGGTCGGCTAGCCAGCCGGAGTAGTTGGAGAAGCGGGCACCGTGGAAGAAGGCACCGCTTAACCAAATAAACACTATGGCCAAATGGCCGAAGTGCGCCGAAAAGATCTTCCGGCTGGTTTCTTCCAGATCCCCAATGTGGGTATCGAAGTCGTGGGCGTCAGCGTGGAGGTTCCAAATCCAGGTTGTGGAGTTTGGTCCTTTAGCGAGGCTTTTCGAGAAAAATCCGGGTTGTTCGAATTTTTCGAAGTCGGCTGGGACGTGGTCCCGGTCGACTGGTTGATCGTAAATGGGCTTCGCTTTTTCCCCACGCTCTGGTGGGCTGATGGTCATCGAGAGGTTCCTCGAGGGACGGGATCGAGGTGGAGGTCCACCCCTTCGACAGGCCCATGGGCTTGCCGGGGCCCCGGAGACACCACCACCGAAGTGGTGCTGATACCGGGCGCCAGCACAAGTCGAAAGTCGAAACTCAGACTCACACTGGAGCTATGGGCCCCTACAAGGGGACCGCTTCGAGCAGCATAAAGCTGAGCACCACTCACTACGACAGCAAGTAACAAATGTTCTATCCGCTCGCTAATCAGTGGGGGCCTGGCGTCTGCAGAAGGGCCACTGACAGAAGCGGATCATTAATACACGTAAGTTTACAACTCCAAAAGAAGCAGATTTTCAACGCTAATTAACATAAATCAATCAACTAATCCAACACTGCCGCCTTGCAAGGAGTTGCCACGCTTTTACCCACACCGGGTGGCTGCCCAGAATGACCAAATCTTGCCTCCCTCCAATGCCGCTTTCGAGCCGGCGTCAGCAATTCAATCTGTCGTTATGGCATGGGAAGGCCATGCGCCTATTGCAAGGCCTGGTGTTGGTTGTGCTGCTGAGCATCTCTGGGCTCTCTCCCGCACAAGCCCTGCCAGGCTGGCCCTTTAACAACCAAAACAAGGAACGTTCAACAACGCAATCCTTACGCGTGCCAGCGCCAACTGGAACTCTGCAAGAGATTGCCCCACCAGGGGCAGTACAACAACTGCGAGAGCAACTCGCCAAGCATCACCCCCAACTGAGCCTGGAAAGCCCAACAGACGGGACAGTGCTTAAGAAGGATGGGAGCTGGGAGCTCTTCCTCAATTTGAAGGACTGGCCACTGACCAACGATCCAGAACTAGGCCTCGGTGCCCATGTTGTGGTGCAACTTGATGAGAATCCACCACTCCGCATTAGCGAAGCAGATGGTGGCCAACTGCGTATTGCGATGGAAGGCCTGCAGCCTGGAAGTCACAGACTCAGCGCCTACGCCGCTTATCCATGGGGCGAAGCTGTAAAGGATCCCAAGGCCAGCCTGCAATGGCGGCTGCATCAGCTTCAACCTCTGCAAAAAACGCAACCGACAGAAGATGAGCCTTGGTTCGTCACCGTTAGCCCCTCAGAACTCAGCAACACTGAACCCCTTCTATTGGACTGGTTGATCTGGAATGCTCCCATTCAGAACCTTAAAGAAGGCGATGGCCGCTGGCGACTCCAAGTGAGTGTGAATGGTGAAAGTTTCCAAATCACTCACCAAGACGCCATTTGGATCAAGGGCCTGCCCTCAGGATCAGGCCCCATTAGCGTTCAAACAGAGATGCTCGACGGCTTTAGTAAGCCAATTAATCCAGTATTCAACAACCAACTGAGGATTGTTCAGACCAGCGAAGCAGTCAAGCCAGTTTGGATGCAGGCAACGCTGACAAATCAGCAAGTAGCAAGGCTCTTAGGGGAACCCCAGCCAGAAGAAGACCAGCCTTTGGCTGATCAAACCCCTCAAGACAAATCAGAAGCCCCGCAAATCTCGACACTTGACAACGCATCAGAACCAAAACCTATCCAAGACGAACTTTCTGATCCGTCTGCAAAACAGGAGTTAGCGCTCTCCAGTGAACCCGATACAGAGCTCGGGTCTGGAGCCGAACTAAAGCCAGAAGCCGAAGCCGAACCAGAATCTCCTTTAGAGCCAACCCCTGATCTAGAACCAAACCCTGATCCAGACTCGGCTCTCGAGCCAACTCTTGATCTAGAACCAAACTCTGATCCAGACTCTGCTCTCAAGCCAACTCCTGATCTAGAACCAAACTCTGATCCAGACTCTGCTCTCAAGCCAACTCCTGATCTAGAACCAAACTCTGATCCAGACTCTGCTCTCAAGCCAACTCCTGATCTAGAACCAAACCCTGATCCAGACTCTGCTCTCGAGCCAACTCCTGATCTAGAACCAAACCCTGATCCAGACTCTGCTCTCGAGCCAACTCCTGATCTAGAACCAAACGCCGAACTAGAGCCAAAACTCAAAGCAGACGCTGCCCAAGCCTCCCCAAGACCCAATTCCTAACCCTCTTGGCCAACCCTTGATTGATCCAAAAGCATGCTTTAACGCTCATGCCGAGATCAAATAAAAGGAAACAGCCTCCAACGTTCCCCTTGGCCAACCTGCCCTGACCCATCCCGACGCACCTAGCCCCGCTCTGCGCCTGGCTCTTGGTCTCTCTGTCAGCGCCTGGCCCCTTTTGCAAAGGCTTGCAAGACGCCACCAGGTGGATCAACTGGCCCTTACCCCGCGTGCAGCAAACACTCTCGAGGGAACACCTCAAAGCCTTGTAGTTGGCCCCGCCAGCGAAGTGCTGAGCAGAAACTGGCAGCCAAACGGGGTCTTGCTCATCGTGGGTGCTATCGGCGCCGTGACCCGCTTAATTGCTCCATTACTGATTGGGAAGGACAAAGATCCCGCCGTGATCGTCCTTGATGCCCATGGCAAACACATCGTGCCATTGCTGGGCGGTCACCAGGCGGGCGCAGAACAACTTTCCATGGAACTGGCCGCAGAGCTAGGCGGCCATGCTGTACTCACCGGAGACGCCAACAGCCAAAACCGCTTGGCCCTCGATAGTTTTGGCAAAGGCTGGGGCTGGCGACGTAGCGGCAGCCGCGACAACTGGAATCAGTTGATGCTGACCCAAGCCCAAGGGGGGAAGCTTTTGCTTCTGCAGCATTCTGGTGCGACGTTTTGGCAAACAACTGCTGCTGCACAAGACGTTTTTGATGCCAATGCCAATGGTGATAAAGCTCGGCCAGACCAGCTAACCATCGGCCCACAAAGCAGCATGTCTTGCAGCTGGCATCCCGCCAGTCTATGGATTGGAATTGGCTGTGAACGCGATACAAGCCTGAGCCTGCTTGAGCGTGCCGTGGCAGCTGCCCTAGCAGAGGCAGGCCTTGCCCCAGAGGCAGTAGCAGGCCTTGCCAGCATTGACCGAAAGGCCGATGAAACCGCTCTGCTCGCTCTCGCGCAAGCAAAGGACTGGCCTGTGCGCTTCTTCAACGCTGATGCCCTCGCAGAAGTTGACGTACCCACACCTTCTGCTGTGGTAGCAAAAGCTATGGGCACCTCTTCCGTGGCCGAAGCAGCAGCACTACTCGCAGCTAACAACAAAGGCACTTTGCTGCTAACCAAACAGATTCACCACGCCCAAAACGCTGAACATGGTGCTACCACCATCGCCATCAGCGAAGCCAATCAACCTTTTGCACCCCAAAGAGGCGAATTGCATCTAATCGGAAGCGGTCCTGGAGATTTGGCCTTTCTCACCCACGATGCCCGTGCAGCACTAGCCCGCAGTGCCATATGGGTTGGATACGACCTCTACCTCGATCTACTGGAACCGTTGCGCCGCCCAGATCAAGCCCGTCTGGACGGGCAACTCACTCGCGAACGGGATCGCTGCCTTAAGGCCCTGGAGCTAGCCCAACAGGGAGCACGAGTCGCCTTGATCTCTTCAGGAGACAGTGGCATCTACGGCATGGCCGGCCTAGCCCTGGAACTATGGCTCACACAACCCCCTAGTGATCGGCCACAATTTCAGGTGCATCCAGGCCTCTCAGCCCTGCAATTAGCCGCCGCCAAGGTAGGTGCCCCTCTGATGCACGATTTCTGCAGCGTGAGTCTCAGCGATCGCCTTACTCCCTGGTCAAAGATTGAAACCCGCCTGAAAAGTGCAGCCAGCGGAGATTTCGTGGTAGCCCTTTACAACCCACGCTCTCAAAAACGCGACTGGCAGCTGACGCGTGCCATTGAACTCATGCTGGAGCATCGAGCCCCCAGCACGCCAGTGGTCGTAGCACGTCAACTTGGACGAGCGCAGGAAGACATACAGCTGCACACACTGCAGACGCTGCCAGTCAAAGAGGTGGACATGCTCACGATTGTGTTAATCGGCAATAGCAGCAGTCGTTTGCAAGACAATCATGTGGTGACACCAAGGGGATACCCCGGAGCCGAACTGGCTTGAAAACAAGGCAAAGTCAGTCAAGCTGAACATTGTTTCAAGGCATCTCTGAATTGACAGGGCACTTTTTAGCGAGGCGGAAAAAGAAAGCGTGAAAGCAACTTCAGCTCCCGCCCCTGCATACCCATTAGGCCCCAGCGAACACTCCAAGGGGCGCTAACAAACATGTTCACCATGGCAGCGACCAATTCCCGCAGGCTAAGAGTGTTGGTCAAAAAGCCGTACCATTCTTCGCTCGGCAAAGCAAAGAAACTGACAAAGAAATCACGCAGTTGGGGCTCTTTAAAACGCATCAGCTTCTCAAGGCCAAATTGATAAAGAGCATGCTTACGGCGCAACTCCTTGGGCCAAAGAGTCTCCCAACCTGCAGCCGCGAGCACCGCCGGCCCCGCCCCTGGATCGGCCATGGCTTCAGCCACAGCCTTTGCAACATAAGGTGCGCGGCGCAGCATGCTGCCCACCAAATAGCCCGAAGCAGGGTGCACCATCGCCGCCGAGCCGCCGAAACCAAGCAGCGGTTGCTGCAGGTCAGGCAGAGGCAAATTCATCGGCAGGAAATAACCAAGCTCCTCGTGCTGCAATTCAGTGATCGTTAAGCCTTGATGAGCCAATCGCCGCTCCAAGCGTGAACGCAGGGTTTCTAATGACACCGGAGGCGCGAGCCCTAGCGATGTTTCCTCTAAGAAGAAGCATCCCCCACCAAAGTCCATGGCATAAAGAAACGTGGGTGGCTCAGCTTTCTCCGCAGGGCTCAGATGATCACAGCGGTAGTCCATCAACACAAACTGGCCAGGCTCCACTGGGGGCTTATTGAAACGTCCCACCACGCCAAAGCAGGTCTGAACCGCCACCGGCCCATGATCTACATGACGCAGAAATACCGGCTTATAGCCAGTTGCATCAACCACCAAACGAGCTTGCAGCTCAACACCTTCCGCGGTGGTCACAGTACTAACGGTGGAATCAGCAGCAAAATCAGTTGCAAGACCTTGATGCCAAGTCAAACCAGCAGCTTCGCATTGCTGCAACCAATGCTCCTGTAGCTTGATCTTGTCGAATAGGCCGTAATCCCGATGATGAGGACTTGGCCGATTCTCGTCAGCATTGGGGTCAGAGGCGCCTGGGCCAAAAAAACTCACTGTGTTCGACCAGCGGTGCTCGAGCAGGTGCCCCATATCAAAGGCATCCACCTCGTCACCCCAAATGCCATAGGTATATGGCCATGGCTCGCGAGGATTGCCAACCGTCAGTGCTGAGACCTGTAAACCCTCCTTGCCCAGGGCTGCAGCAATGGCCAGGGCCGCCGGACCAGCGCCAAGCACCAAGACATCCACCACTGCCTCTGTCACTGGCTCACCAGAACAATTGGTTGGGCATAAGCCACCAGCAAAGGCATTAGTAGACAGCGATAGACGTTGTTGCTCTCGTCAACCACCACTGTCAGGGAACGTCTCTTAAAAAGAGACTACCGCCCCTGGCGATAGTGATTTAAACGACATAGCTTTCTCGTGACTTTGCAACATCGTTTAAAGAGCAATCCTCTTGATACCGCAAGCGCTCAGCGACAAGGCTTCATAACAGTGGTCATTGCGATAGCCATTTGCTCATCCTTTGAGACGTACTCAATAGGAGTGTCAGACACAACAGCTTGAGCAGCACGATCCAGTGGATAGAGCCCCAATAGGCCACCCTTCCTAAAGGCTCCCAACCAATGCACCGACCACTCCACACGACAAGAAACAAGATAAATCGGCCGACCGTGATCTACAGCCATACGTGGATTTAGAACAAAAAGAACAGCCGCAATTGCCACTGCGGCAAGGAAAATTACTGGTTTCATCACTTCAAATTTCCCTTAAGCCTTGAACCTCCATTCCAAAAGTCAAGCAGCTGACGCAAGTTTTCCTTAGCCTAGGCATTAAGAATCCATCAATAGTCTTCCCAGGGTTTACTCATGCATCCCACTGGCAGGCCTTAAGAATGATCAGAGAACTGATTGATATCAATTGTCAAAGGGATTACCTCGGACTAAAGCAACGATCAATCGGGATGACAGGATTCGAACCTGCGGCCCCTTCGTCCCGAACGAAGTGCGCTACCAAGCTGCGCTACATCCCGATAGGCTCACTGTAGAAGGTGAAGTCGCCTGGAACTGCTGCTGCCAGTGGGTTCCTGAACTGCTCTCATGACTGGAAAAGCCTTACTGAAACCCCACTGGTTGCGCGTCAAGGCTCCACAACAGCAACGAATCGGCGAGGTAGCCGAGCTGCTGAAGGGCCTCAATCTCAAGACGGTGTGTCAAGAAGCCAGCTGCCCGAATATCGGGGAGTGCTTCGCAGGAGGAACTGCCACCTTCTTGATCATGGGGCCGGGCTGCACCCGCGCTTGCCCTTACTGCGACATCGACTTTGACAAAAGCCCACGCTCCCTAGACCAAACTGAGCCAGAGCGCCTAAGCGAAGCGGTGGCTCAGATGAACCTTCGTCATGTGGTCATCACTTCAGTTAACCGTGATGACCTCAGCGACGGGGGAGCCAGTCAATTCGTCGCATGCATCGAGGCCATTCGCCAACGTTCTCCCCTAACCACAATTGAGCTGCTAATTCCAGATTTCAACGGCAATTGGGATGCCCTCGCCAAGGTAATGAGAGCAGCTCCGGAGGTGCTCAACCACAATATTGAGACCGTCCCCCGGCTCTACAAACGGGCTCGTCCACAAGCTGACTACATGCGATCTCTTGAGCTGTTGTATCAAGTGCGGCAAGGCTGGCCGAAGGTCTATAGCAAGTCCGGCCTGATGGTGGGGCTAGGTGAAACAGATGCTGAGGTGATTGAGGTCCTAGAGGATCTACGCCGTCACCTGGTCGACATAGTAACTATCGGCCAATACCTATCGCCAAGCCCAAAGCATCTGCCAGTCGATCGCTTTGTGACACCAGAACAGTTCGAGTATTTCCGCTCTATGGGGGAAACCGAGCTGGGGTTCCTCCAAGTGGTTAGTACCCCTCTTACACGCAGCAGCTACCACGCCGGCGAGGTCCAGCGGCTGATGGCCGCCCACCCACGCTGAACTCAAGCCATGAGCTCCCCACACACAGGGATCCACTGCTGCAGATCCCATTTAACTAAACCCTCAACAATCATCGGGTCCTGTTCGACTAAGCGTTTGGCTGCTTCAAAGGAGTCTGCCTGCAGCACCAACAACCCTCCACCTCCTGGTCGTTGTTCAGCATCAACCAAAAAACCACTCGAAACCTTGACACCTTCGGAGCGCAAAGCCTTGATCCATTCATGGTGGGCAGCTAAGTAAGTCTGCCGCTGCTCTGGCAAAAGGGTCAAAGTCTGCGCCGTAAACTTCTCGGTTTTGATAAACCAAGGCATTCATCAGGCTGCAACTTTCTCAAGCAAAGTTAAACCAACATTGACCTTTTCACTGGGTGGAACAAGCACCTTAAACAGTGCTTTCCAACTGATCCAGTTGGCCAAAATCGCCTTGGCTTTTGTACTGCCGGTCTGCGCGAGATGGGCTTCGAGGAGTGTTTTGAGAATGGCTTCCTGCTCAACAGTGGTTAGCGAGAAAATCTCAACAATCTCTTTGTTCACAAGATCGCTCACCATTCCCTGCTCATCAAGCAGGAACGTCACGCCACCGGTCATCCCTGCCCCAACATTGCGGCCAGTTGATCCCAACACCACCACCACCCCACCGGTCATGTATTCACAGCAATGATCCCCCGCACCTTCAACAACAGCCTTCACACCGCTATTGCGCACAGCAAAACGCTCGCCAGCCCTACCTAAAGCAAACAACTCTCCACCGGTCGCGCCATACAGGCAAGTGTTGCCCAAAATCACCTGGCTGCCGCTTTGATCTGCACTCGAAGCTGGTACGAGCGTGATCCGACCACCATTCATGCCTTTACCGACATAATCATTGGCCTCACCCTCCAAGCGCACATTCACCCCCTGCAGCAGAAATGCCGCAAAACTCTGACCGGCAGCCCCCTCAAAGGAGAGATCGAGCTGACCTCGAAAACCTTTGTTGCCATAGCGTGCAGCAATCTCACCAGAGATCCGTGCACAAACGCTGCGATCCGTGTTGACGATCGCGAGATTGCGGGCGATATGACCATGGCTATCTATCGCTGCCATCAGCTCGGCATCAGCAAGCAGCTGATCCTCGAGGATCGGGCCATTGTCATGGGCCTTGGCGTCATGAATCAACCAAGCCCGATCAACGGCCCCCGGAATCGGATCCAACAAGCAAGAAAGATCAAGGGTTTGGGTCTTCACAAGGTTGAGGCTGCGAGGCTCAAGCAGCTCTGTGCGGCCAATTAGATCCTCAAGCCGAGCCACACCGAGCACACTCATCAGTTGGCGCACCTCCTCAGCTACAAACAGAAAGAAGTTGACAACATGCTCCGGGACACCTGGGAAGCGCTTGCGCAAGCCCTCCTGCTGGGTAGCAACCCCCACAGGACACTTGTTGGTATGACAGACGCGAGCCATGATGCAGCCCTCGGCAATCATCGCGACTGAGCCGAAACCATATTCCTCAGCACCAAGCAATGCGGCGATCACCACGTCCCAACCAGTCTTAAGACCACCATCAGCACGCAATAACACACGATCACGCAAGCCATTTTCAAGCAGTGAACGGTGTACCTCGGTGAGACCTAACTCCCAAGGGCTTCCAGCGTGCTTAATCGAACTCAGAGGCGAGGCACCTGTACCACCGTCATGACCAGAGATCTGAATCACATCGGCCTTGGCCTTCGCCACTCCAGCAGCAATCGTGCCGATGCCAATCTCAGCAACCAGCTTCACGCTCACCTTGGCAGCAGGGTGAACCTGATGAAGGTCGTGAATCAACTGGGCCAAATCCTCAATTGAATAGATGTCGTGATGGGGAGGTGGCGAGATCAGCGCCACACCAGCCTTGCTATTGCGCAACTTCGCGATGTAGGGATCAACTTTTTGCCCAGGCAGCTGACCTCCCTCACCAGGCTTTGCCCCTTGAGCCACCTTGATCTCAAGTTGCTTACCGCTCCGCAAATATTCCGGCGTCACACCAAAGCGACCAGAGGCGACCTGCTTAATCGCAGAGCAAGCAGTATCGCCATTGCGCAAACCCTTAATGCTGGGCAGCGTTGCTGAACGACTCTCAAGATCGACATCAGCAAGGATCTTGAATCGAGCCGGATCTTCTCCTCCTTCACCACTGTTGCTCTTCCCACCGATACGGTTCATCGCCACGGCAAGCACCTCGTGAGCCTCGCGCGATAAGGCGCCAAGACTCATTCCACCAGTACAAAAACGTGCGCAAATGGATTCAACACTTTCAACCTGATCTAACGGGAGGGGTGCAGGGGCTAAGCGAAACGTCAGCAGGTCGCGCAGGGCAGTAGCAGGCCGATTCTCCAGCAGGTTCTTGTAGGTAGAGAAGTGGTCGTAGCCCGGCCCAGCCCTCACGGCCGCATGCAGGGCCTTAGACATTTCCGGAGTGTTGAGATGAAATTCACCGCCACTGCGATATTGCACAAAGCCCATGAACTCGAGCTTGGTGCGATCCAATTCAGGAAATGCCTTGGCATGGAAGGTGAGGGTCTCGCTAGCCAAGTCATTGAGACTGAGTCCAGCCACTCGACTGGTCGTGCCCTTAAAAGCCAGCTCAATTACATCGGCACCGATACCAATCGCCTCAAAAATCTGAGCGCCGTGGTAACTAGCAAGTAAGGAAATACCGATCTTGGAGAGGATCTTGCGCAGGCCATCTTCCTGCGCCTTACGTACGTTGACCTGGGCCTGATCAATCGTCAGCGCTGGCAATTTGCCGGTTTCAATCAGTTTCTGAGTACGAGGATGCTGCCACCAATGCCGCGTAGTCTCCCAAGTAAGCCAAGGGCACACAGCGCTAGCGCCATAGCCGATTAGACAGGCCAGATGATGGGTGCTCCAGCACTGTGCCGTGTCGACCACCAAGGAAGCATTCAGCCGCAAACCCTGCTTCAGCAAGTGGTGATGCACTGCACCAACCGCTAGCAGCGGTGGAATGTAGGTGGTGCTAGCAACAACCCCGCGGTCGGAAAGCACCACGATCTGGCTGCCATCGCGCACAGCATCCTCTGCTGCAACGCAGAGTCGTGTAAGAGCACTTCCCAAACCGCTAGGCCCATCATGAATGGGCAGCAAAGTGGAGAGTGTGGTATTTGGAAACTCCAGCTGACCAAAAGCTGCAAGTTCCGCCTCATTGAGAATCGGAGTCTCTAGATGAATCAACGAAGCCGCCGCCGCCTCAGGCTTGAGGGGAGAACCACGCTTTCCCAGATGCATCTCGAGACTCATCACCAACTTTTCCCGCAAGGGATCAATCGGCGGGTTCGTGACCTGCGCAAAGCGCTGCTTGAAATAGTCGTATAGGAGGTGGGGCTTATCGGAGAGCACCGCCAATGGGATGTCATCACCCATGCAAAAAGTGGGTTCTTTGGCCCCAGCCGCCATTGAGTCGATGATTAACTCCAAATCCTCAGCAGTGAAACCGAAGGCTGTCTGCTGCTGAAGCAGTTCCAGATCTCCCAGTTGAGAATCCTGCTGCCAAGACTTTTGACCAAGCTTGCAACGGTTTTGGCTGAGCCATTCGCCATAGGGATATCGGCCAGCAACCTCCTGCTTGACATCCCAATTGCGCAGCAAACGACCCTTTTCAAGATCAACCGCCAACATCTGCCCAGGGCCAAGGCGTCCCTTCTCGATGATGCGGCTTTCCTCAAGCTCAACCACGCCAGTTTCTGAACCCATCACCACCAAGCCATCACTGGTGATGCAATAGCGGGCCGGGCGTAAGCCATTGCGATCGAGGCTGGCACCAACACTGCGACCATCTGAGAACACAAGCAAGGCTGGGCCATCCCAGGGCTCTTGCGTGCACGCGGAATACTCATAAAAAGCCTGAATTTCTGGCTTGTCAGCCAGCTCTGGCTGTTCCCGGAAGGCCTCAGGAACCAAAGTCAACAAGCTGTCAACAATCGGGCGACCACTGCGTACAAGCAGCTCCAGAGTCGCGTCAAGGTTGGCGGAATCACTAAAAGCTGCATTAACAACCGGTTTGAGATCAGCCGCATGAACACCCCAAACGCTATCTAGGTTGACTTCAGTGGCCCTAGCCCAATTCAGGTTGCCCAACAACGTATTGATTTCACCGTTATGACCGAGCAAACGCATCGGCTGGGCGAGTGGCCAACGGGGCAACGTATTGGTGCTGAAGCGGCGGTGATAAACCGCAAAAGGAACCTCAAAGCGAGGGTCGCGGAGATCGGCATAAAACGCCGCAAGCACCTCGGAGCGCACCATGCCTTTGTAAACGACAGTGCGACTACTTAGTGAGGCCAAGTAGAGATCATTGGCATGCTCTCCCCAGGCCCGCCGAGCACGATCTCCGATACGCCGCCGCAATCGAAATAACAACGCCTCCAAAGCATCACCTGGCTGAGATCCCTGCACCAGCCACTGCTCGATAACCGGCGCTGTATCACGGGCGAGGGGACCCAACACCGCCACATCCACAGGGACTTCACGCCATCCTCTGGACCTGAGACCGAGGGACTCGGCCTCCTGCTCGCAAAAGCAACGTGCTTCTGCGCGACGTGCACCATCTCGAGGCATAAACAACATGCCCAGGCCACAACGATGTTTTGCAGCTTCCACTGCAGACCACACGGCCTCAAGATAGCTCCAGGGAATAGCGCAAAGCAGACCTGCTCCATCTCCGGAATCCGCATCACCTCCGCAACCACCGCGATGTTCCATGCAGTTCAGGGCCCGAAGTGCCTGCTGCAAAATCCAATTGCTAGCTAGCCCATCAATTTGAGCCAAGAAACCAACGCCACATGCATCCTTTTCGCCAACCACGGCCGTAGGAGCGCTGCTGTCGCAATAGGGCCAATTGGAACGACGGTGATCCTGAGACATAACCTTCAGCCAAACTATTTTCCTGCACCGCAGTGGACTGCGGTCACAGTGAAAAGCTCAATCACTGATCCTAGGCAGGCGCCCTCCTCTAAGACTTAGCCGAATGAGAGGACTAGCGTCCAAATCATGGTTTCTCCTCCTCCCCCACCTCCAACTGTTGAGGTAAGAACCGCGAACTTATTTGTTGGAGATCGCCTCAACATCGATGGTCAGTTAATCGAGGCCCCTTGGCGCTGGAGAGGCCATTGGGATGGCACTCCAAACCAGCTCTGGCTTCCCCTGGATCTACTGGTCGGACGTTTTGGCTTCCGCAGGTCCACCCAGCCAAACGGACAGCAACTGCAATGGTATGGAAGCAAAGCCTCTCTGAAATCCCTCCCACAAATCACGCTTCAAGATGAAGTGGCATTGAATGTGGCCGAATGGCTCACGACGACAGGAGTCAAGATCAAGCGGAAAAGCAAGACCCTTCACGTTGAACTGCCAACACCACGCCTCAAAGGTCTTCGGCAGGGCAAGGGCAGCAATTCAAATCGTCTGGTGCTTGACCTAAGCGGTCCGGCACTCGTGCAAAGCCTTGACAACAATCTCCTTCTTAATCTTCAGGTCACCGCCCAGCAGCGTAAGCAGATGAAGGCATTAGGCCTGATGCCCAAGCAGCAACGCAATGGCCTCATGCTCATCGGTCAGGCAGAAGCCCTAAGCAGCCTCACCCTGGACAAACCCTGGCGCATTGTTTTGGACGGTATTGGCAAGCACAGCAACGCAACAAACCTGAGCTCACCACTGCTCAATCCATCCATCCAGGCCCTCATCCAGCGCGGCCTGATCTTCGACACAAAAGTGGTGAACGTTGGGGTCAAACCACTGCAGATCACCAGGGTCGGTACAAATCTGTCAAAGCAAGGCCTGCTCCTCAGGCCTCTGCCGCAAATTAACCATCAACAAGGCCTGCGTTTTCTCAACCAGTTGGCCCAACCTGCAGACGCTCTGATCGCCATCAACGGGGGTTTCTTCAATCGAGTGCGCCAGTTGCCCCTAGGGGCCTTACGACTTAATGGCACATGGTTTTCAGGGCCAATCCTCAATCGAGGGGCAATCGGCTGGGGCCCTAAAGGACATCTATCCTTCGGCCGCCTGCAACTTCAACAAGAACTTCAAGGTTCTAATGGGCAGAGATGGAATGTTGACACCTTGAATAGTGGCTATGTGCAGCGAGGCCTTAGTCGCTACACCAGAGCCTGGGGGCCTATCTACCAAGCCCTCAGCGGAGAAGAACAAGCAATGATGATCATCAACGGGCGAGTAGTACAGAGCTTCCAGCAAGTGCAGCTGGCCCGGGGGGTTCCTCTGAGGAAGGATGGGGATCTGGTCGTAGCCAGAGGAGGCTTCCGTTTACCGGCGGCGACTGGTGAAACAGTGAGCATGCGGATGAAAGCATCACATCCTCTTGGCGAACTGCCTCAAGTGCTTGGTGGGGGTCCATTGCTGCTGCAAAACGGGCGGGTGGTTCTGTCTGGAAGACAAGAAGGCTTCAGCCCAAGCTTTCTATCCCTTGCTGCTCCACGCAGTGTGGTGGGCCAAGGTGGTGGAAAGCTCTGGCTACTCACTCTCAAAGGGGCCAGGGGCAGCGATCCAACCCTGCTGGAGACAAGCCTAGCCCTGCAAAAACTGGGGATCAGAGACGGCCTGAACTTAGATGGAGGCAGTTCAACGTCCCTATTGGTAGCGAATCAATTGGTTGTAACAGGTCGAGGCACACCCCCCAGAATCCACAATGGACTTGGCCTCATTTTGCGCCACCACAAAGGCAATCCCCAAAGAAGCTAATCAACCTCTTAAAAATGCCAGAGGTCTCGATCCAATCGCCAACAAATAATTAAAGAGATCAAACTTGGCTTCTCGCTCAACAAAACCGAAGCACTGGAAGGGCCCATACCTCCCTTATCACCACATCCTCCATCGCTTTTTAAGATTAAATTTGAAATACGTTTTGGTTGCAGAGCTGCTCTAATCGCAATCTACTCCGTCTGATCATCAATCAGGCAAGCCGAAACGGTATTGTGGTTGATTGTGGAATCAGGTCGGATCTCCGACCAAATGCCGACCTTCGATGCCAACCATCCAACAGCTGATCCGAACTGAGCGTCAGCACCTGACTCGCAAGACAAAATCTCCTGCGCTGCGCGCTTGTCCAGAGCGACGTGGTGTCTGCACACGGGTCTACACCTCCACACCTAAAAAGCCCAACTCAGCCCTACGCAAAGTTGCGCGCGTGCGCCTTACCTCAGGTTTTGAGGTCACGGCCTACATCCCAGGCATCGGCCACAACCTCCAGGAACACTCTGTGGTGCTCATCCGCGGCGGCAGAGTCAAAGATCTGCCTGGGGTGAGATATCACATCATCCGCGGAACTCTGGACACTGCAGGTGTCAAGGATCGCAGTCAATCCCGCTCAAAATACGGCGCCAAGGCGTCGAAGCAGGATTAAAGAGCCTCTTCATTAATCTCTCTCCTTATTAGCGCTACCTCCGCCTTCTCCACTCCTAACGGTCTATGTCCCGCCGCAACGCAGCCGAAAAACGCCCAGTCCTGCCGGATCCCCAGTTCAACAACCGACTGGCCACGATGATGATCTCTCGGCTGATGAAGCACGGCAAGAAGTCCACTGCACAACGCATCCTGGCTCAAGCCTTTGGATTGATTAATGAGCGCACCGGTGGCGACCCGATAGAGCTCTTCGAAACAGCCGTAAAAAACGCCACGCCACTGGTGGAAGTAAGAGCCCGCCGTGTTGGTGGTGCCACATATCAGGTGCCGATGGAAGTGCGCCAGGAGCGAGGCACGGCAATGGCCCTGCGCTGGCTGGTGAACTTCTCTCGCGCCCGTAATGGCCGCAGCATGTCCCAAAAACTGGCTGCTGAACTAATGGATGCCGCCAATGAGGCTGGCAGCGCCGTTCGCAAGCGAGAAGAAACCCACAAGATGGCAGAAGCGAACAAAGCTTTCGCCCACTATCGCTACTGAACATGGCCAAGCCCTGACGGCACTGAACCGCTCCAACGGCTGACATGTAGAGTCGCACCCGCCTTTTAACGCCAAACCCCGGAGAGTTTCCTGTGGCTCGCGCCTTTCCCCTGGAACGCGTCAGAAATATCGGGATTGCCGCCCATATTGACGCCGGCAAAACCACCTGTACAGAGCGCATCCTTTTCTATTCCGGTGTGGTTCACAAGATGGGCGAGGTGCATGACGGCGCCGCCGTCACCGACTGGATGGCTCAGGAGCGCGAGCGCGGAATCACGATTACAGCGGCTGCGATCTCGACAACCTGGAACGATCACCGCATCAATATCATTGACACCCCAGGGCACGTTGACTTCACCATTGAAGTGGAGCGCTCGATGCGAGTGCTCGATGGTGTAATCGCCGTGTTTTGTGCGGTAGGTGGCGTGCAACCTCAATCAGAAACCGTCTGGCGGCAAGCCGATCGCTATTCCGTTCCAAGGATGGTTTTTGTCAACAAAATGGACCGCACCGGGGCCGACTTCCTCAAGGTTCACGGACAGATCAAGAATCGCCTCAAAGCCAACGCCATCCCAATCCAGCTGCCTATTGGTGCAGAGGGAGATCTCAGCGGCATTATTGACCTCGTTAAAAACAAAGCCTTTATTTATAAGGACGATCTCGGCAAGGACATCGAAGAAACAGAGATCCCAGACCATATGAAAGAGCTTGCCGCTGAATGGCGATCCAAGCTGATGGAATGTGTTGCTGAAACCGACGAAGAACTGATTGAAGTTTTTCTAGAGACGGAAGAACTAAGCGAAGCCCAACTTGCATCAGGCATTCGCGAAGGGGTTCTCAATCACGGCCTAGTACCTTTGCTGTGTGGATCTGCCTTCAAGAACAAGGGCGTTCAACTGCTATTGGATGCAGTGGTGGACTACCTACCCGCTCCTGTTGATGTACCCCCCATTCAAGGTTTACTTCCCAATGGCAAGGAGGCAGTAAGGCCATCCGATGACAACGCACCATTTAGTGCTTTGGCCTTCAAGGTGATGTCGGACCCCTACGGCAAGCTCACCTTCGTGCGTATGTATTCAGGGGTGCTCGAGAAAGGCAGTTATGTGCTGAACTCCACGAAGAACGAGAAAGAACGAATTTCCCGACTGATCATTCTCAAGGCCGATGACCGTGAAGAGGTCGATGCACTACGCGCTGGAGATCTCGGTGCTGTTCTAGGCCTGAAGAACACCACGACAGGCGACACCCTTTGTACGACTGACGATCCAATTGTCCTAGAAACCCTCTACATCCCCGAGCCAGTGATATCGGTGGCTGTTGAGCCCAAAACCAAGGGTGATATGGAAAAACTTTCCAAAGCCCTGCTTTCATTAGCGGAAGAGGATCCCACCTTCCGCGTCAGCACAGACCCTGAGACCAGTCAAACCGTGATTGCTGGTATGGGCGAACTCCACCTTGAAATTCTCGTGGATCGCATGCTGCGAGAATTCAAGGTGGAGGCCAACATCGGCGCTCCTCAGGTCTCCTACAGGGAAACCATTCGTGCCAGCTCCAAAGGCGAGGGCAAGTTTGCCCGTCAAACTGGTGGTAAAGGCCAATACGGCCACGTGGTAATCGAAATGGAGCCAGGCGAACCTGGGTCAGGCTTTGAATTCGTCAACAAGATTGTCGGCGGCATCGTTCCCAAGGAATACATCAAGCCTGCCGAATCAGGCATGCGTGAAACATGCGAATCCGGCGTTATCGCTGGCTACCCGCTCATCGATGTGAAAGTCACCATGGTTGACGGGTCTTACCACGATGTGGACTCATCCGAGATGGCTTTCAAAATCGCCGGATCGATGGCTTTCAAAGACGGCGTCAAGAAGTGCAATCCTGTGCTGCTTGAACCGATGATGAAGGTTGAAGTCGAGATCCCCGAGGATTTCCTCGGTTCGATCATCGGCGATCTGTCCTCCCGGCGAGGTCAGGTTGAAGGCCAGTCCATTGACGATGGACTCTCTAAAGTGCAGTCCAAAGTGCCTCTAGCCGAAATGTTCGGTTACGCCACCCAGCTCCGATCTATGACTCAGGGTCGGGGTATCTTCTCGATGGAGTTCAGCCATTACGAGGAAGTTCCTCGCAACGTTGCTGAAGCCATCATCTCCAAGAATCAGGGCAATTCCTGATCTCTACAACACCCACTTTCCACCCCCCGATTCTTTTACACAATGGCTCGCGAGAAGTTTGAGAGGAACAAGCCTCACGTCAACATTGGCACCATCGGCCATGTCGACCACGGCAAAACAACCCTGACCGCAGCCATCACAAGTGTGCTTGCGAAAAAGGGTCAAGCCAAAGTGCAAGATTACGCCGAGATCGACGGCGCGCCTGAAGAGCGTGAGCGCGGTATCACGATCAATACCGCCCACGTGGAATACGAAACCGATGGGCGTCACTATGCACACGTGGACTGCCCCGGCCACGCGGATTATGTCAAGAACATGATTACCGGTGCGGCCCAGATGGACGGCGCAATCCTTGTTTGCGCAGCAACCGATGGTCCCATGGCTCAAACCAAGGAGCACATCCTTCTTGCCAAGCAGGTGGGCGTGCCTGCACTGGTTGTCGCTCTCAACAAATGCGACATGGTCGACGACGAGGAAATTATCGAGCTCGTTGAAATGGAGATCCGTGAACTCCTGAGCAGCTACGACTTCCCTGGTGATGACATCCCCATAGTCCAAGTCTCTGGTCTCAAAGCCATTGAAGGTGAAGCTGAATGGGAAGCAAAGATCGATGAGTTAATGGAGGCAGTTGATTCATCCATTCCAGAGCCCGAGCGAGAAATCGAAAAACCTTTCCTAATGGCCGTAGAGGACGTTTTCTCAATCACTGGTCGTGGCACGGTGGCCACCGGACGAATCGAGCGCGGCAAGGTCAAAAAAGGCGAGGAAATTGAAATTGTCGGCATTAGAGACAGCCGCAAGACCACCGTGACCGGTGTGGAAATGTTCCGTAAAGATCTTGACGAAGGCTTGGCTGGAGACAATTGCGGGCTCCTACTTCGCGGCATCGAGAAGGAAGACATCGAGCGCGGCATGGTCCTCGTCAAGCCAGGCTCAATTACACCTCACACCAAATTCGAGGGCCAGGTTTACGTCCTCAAAAAAGAAGAAGGTGGACGCCACACCCCCTTCTTCGCCGGATACCGTCCACAGTTCTACATCCGAACCACTGACGTGACGGGCCAAATTACCGCCTTCACAGCCGAAGACGGCTCCAATGTGGAGATGGTGATGCCAGGCGACAACATCAAAATGACTGGTGAATTGATCTGCCCTGTGGCCATCGAACAGGGCATGCGCTTCGCCATTCGCGAAGGAGGCCGCACCATCGGTGCCGGAGTTGTCTCGAAGATCATCGAATGATCAAGAGGGGGATGATTGGGCCTTTGCCTTGTCATCCCTTAAATTCAAAGCTTCAGCCTGCATGAACGATCAACGTTCAATGCATCCCCAAAGAACCTCGACAATCCATCCCTAATCCCAATACAGGGAAAATCTCCTAAACCTTTCATGTCCACGGCTATCGCTCAGCAGAAGATCCGCATCCGCCTTAAGGCTTTTGACCGTCGCATGTTGGATCTTTCCTGCGACAAAATCATTGAAACAGCCGACAACACTGCCGCGACGGCAATCGGCCCAATCCCTCTTCCCACCAAAAGGAAGATTTACTGCGTGCTTTGCTCACCCCATGTGGACAAAGACTCACGGGAACACTTCGAAACTCGGACCCATCGGCGCATCATCGATATCTACAACCCGTCAGCAAAGACCATCGATGCACTGATGAAACTCGACCTCCCAAGTGGTGTTGACATTGAAGTGAAACTCTGAAGGTCTTCCAAGATGTGTGCCGGCTAACTAGGCTTTTAATCTCTCTAGGACATTATCTGTGACCGACCTGTCCGTCAGGGAGTTGCCTCTCTTCCCTCTGCCGGATGTCGTCTTATTCCCCCAAGAAGTGCTTCCACTGCACATTTTTGAGTCTCGTTACCGAATGATGCTCCAGAGTGTGCTTGAAAGTGATCGGCGTTTTGGTGTGCTGCGCTGGGATCCTCAAACAAAAACAATGGCGAATGTGGGATGTTGTGCAGAGATCCTGCAACACCAAACATCCAAAGACGGACGCAGCAATATCGTCACCCTTGGACAGCAGCGCTTCCGAGTGCTCGATGTGATTCGAGACGCCCCTTTCCGCACTGCCATGGTGAGCTGGATCGAGGATGACCAAATGGATAACCACAGCCAGCTAGAGGAGCTATCCATCAGCGTTGCAAAAGCCCTACACGATGTGTTGATGCTTACAGGCAAGCTCACAGATTCAGACATCACCATGCCGGATGACCTGCCTGATCTTCCCAGGGAACTCTCTTTCTGGATCGGCGCCCATCTCGGGGGACCTGTGGCTGAAGAGCAACAGGCACTACTGGAGCTCACAAGAACCAGCCATCGCCTGCAGCGTGAATACGAGATGCTTGACCACACCCGCCGTCAGCTTGCGGCAAGGACTGCACTCAAAGAAAGCCTCACCAACGTCGATCAAGCCAACAATTAATGGACCTTTGGGTGTGGATATTGATCCTGGCAGGGACAACCCTGACTTCTGCTGTAGTGATCTGGACCCAACGGGATCGGCGATACAAATCAAGCGCCAGTGTTGCCTCTGCTTACGATGCCTGGACCAATGACCAGCTGCTCGAGCGGCTCTGGGGTGAACACGTCCACCTCGGCTATTACGGCAAACCTCCTAGCACCAGAGATTTCCGAGCCGCAAAGCAAGACTTCGTACATGAGCTCGTTCAATGGAGTGGACTGGCCCAACTCCCTCGAGGCTCCCGAGTACTTGACGTGGGCTGCGGTATTGGTGGTAGCGCAAGAATCCTGGCCCGGGATTACAACTTTGACGTGCTTGGCATCACCATCAGTCCAGCCCAGGTGAAACGAGCGTCTCAACTCACTCCTGAGGGGATGACCTGCCAGTTCCAGGTAATGGATGCCCTCGATTTAAAACTGGCCAACGGTAGCTTCGACGCTGTTTGGAGTGTGGAAGCAGGCCCCCACATGCCAGACAAGCAGCGCTATGCAGATGAACTGCTGCGTGTGCTGAGGCCAAAAGGTGTACTTGCGGTGGCCGATTGGAACCGCCGTGATTACGAAGATGGTGAGATGACCAGCCTTGAGCGATGGGTGATGCGTCAGCTACTCGACCAGTGGGCCCATCCGGAATTCGCCAGCATTAAAGGATTCCGCCGCAATTTGCTACATAGCCCTTTTGCTTGCGGCACTGTCGAATCTGACGACTGGACAAGATCCATCCTGCCCTCCTGGAATGATTCGATTTTGGAGGGATTTCGTCGTCCTGGAGCCGTGCTCGGGTTGGGTCCAGCCGCCGTGGTCAAGGGATTCAGAGAAATACCAACGATTTTGTTGATGCGCTGGGCTTTTGCCCATGGTCTGATGCAATTCGGTGTCTTCCGCAGCCGCGACTGATCTCAATCGAGCTCCAAGTCGCTGCTGAGATAAGAGCCGAAATGCACAAGATGTTCACACAAAGGCTGCAAGGCCTCGATGAGCTGCTCAGATGCACCAATACCCCCATCCCTCAATTCCACATCCACAAAGAACACGTATTCACCTAGTTCTCGCTTCGAGGGACGCGACTCAATCCGACTCATATTGAACCCCAGTCGAGCCACACAAGTGAGTGCTTCGAGCAGGCTGCCCGGGGCGTTGGCATGCAGAGAGAATGCGAAGCTGGCCACATCCCCACGTTGCAGCGGTGTTCCCTGCCGTAACAACAGGAATCTGGTGCGATTGCCCGCGACATCGTTGATAGGAAAAGCCAGTTCTTTAAGGCCTCTTCCCTGGCCCGTAGGCCGAGAAGCGATCGCTGCCCGAAATCGACTATCTATAACCATGCTGGCCGCCTCGGCCGTAGAACTTGTAGGCAACTGCAGGGCATCAGGAAGATGATCAGCCAACCAGCCACTGCACTGAGCCAGAGCTTGGGGATGAGACAGGACTTCAGAGATGTCTTTGAGTCCGCCACTGCTCAGTAGAGCATGACGAATCGGCAAAACCACTGCCCTAAGGATGCATAACTGCGGATGAGACCAAAGCGCATCCAAGCTGGCAGTGACACCACCCTCCACGGAATTCTCCACCGGAACCACCGCCATTTCAGAGCGTTTAGTGGCCACATGCTCAACGACGGAACGCAGACCTATACATGGCACCAGCTCAAAATCTGCTAATCCCTCAAGCTCCGCCAGAGCTTGAGCCGCTTGCTGACCATAGGTTCCCTCCGGTCCGAGGAAGGCCACGCGTATTGGCATCAGAAGCGCATCGCAAGTGAGGTCGATAGGATCATGACGCGTCAACCGCAAGCCATGCCTCTGGCTTTCCAAGCCTGCCAGAACCTCAATTTGCCGGTAAGGCAAAACACTGAGCGACTGCCTGCTTACCTGCTCGAGCAGGATAGGGTTCTGGCTGCTCTGCTGGAATGGGAAAAACTTACCCCACTAGGTGAGGGTCGCTTCAGCTACGCAGTGACCAGCCTGAACGTGTTTCAGCTGCAGATCAACCCAGTTGTCTCACTCAAAGTAGACAACTGTGACGGCAAACTCAGCATCCGCGCAACCGATAGCGAACTTAAAGGTCTAGATCTAGTGGATGACTTCGACCTCGGCCTGGAGGCCATCATGGAAGCCACCCCAAAGGGTCTTGAAGGGGAAGCTCTGCTATCTGTCAGCGTTACCCCACCAGCACTGCTGAAGCTGATCCCCAAAGGGGTGTTAAAAAGCACCGGTCAATCAATTCTCAGCGGCATCCTGCTTGGCATCAAAACCCGTGTTGGCCAACAACTTGTCAAGGATTTCAGCCAATGGTGCCAAGAGACACCCATACGCTCAAGTGAGACTGCCATTAACAGCAAACAGCTTGGTGAGGAATGAGCGACGATGAAGCGCTGTAGGGCCTAAATCCAACAAGGCACGCCGGTGGATCGCCGTTCCATAGCCAACATGTCGCTCCAAACCGTAGCCATAGAAGCGACTAGCCAACCGCTTGATCAGCCCATCACGAGCCTGCTTGGCCAACACACTGGCTGCAGCGATGGCCGCACATTTGCTATCACCGCGCACCACGGTACGTTGTGGCCCCATCCAGAGGCGCAATGGCAACACGCCATCAACCAAGACAAGCTCCAACGGTGTAGGTAGCCGCTGCAATGCCCTCAGCATGGCAAGTTCCGTCGCTGAGCGAATGCCTAGAGCATCAATTTCGCGAGCCGAGGCCTGTCCAAGAGCCCAAGCCGTCGCGGCATCCTCAATCAGCGGCACTAGGCGAGCCCTGCGGCGAACAGTCAGTGCTTTGCTATCTGTTAACCCCTCAGCTAACAATTCGACTGCCGCAACTTCAGTCAGGACAACCGCTCCTGCAAACACAGGACCAAACCAGCAGCCCCGACCCACCTCATCAACTCCGGCGATGGATTCCGCCGAAGGGTCCATATCAGCCTGCAGCTGAGGAGCGACGGCGGCGGCGGCGCGGATCCTCGGGTTCACTCTCCTGCGGCTCGGAAATTGAAGAAACGGTTTCTACAGAAGCGCTACTCGATGAATGATCAACCTCAAGAGGAGTGATTTGAACACTTAGAGGCTCATTCTTTGCGACAACCTTGGCTTGCTGGACAACGACCTCTGTGCCATTGGATGAAGGGGTTTCGAGACTGGCTTCGGGAGCACCACGGCCGGCCCCTCGACCACCACCTCGTCCCCGACGCCGACGCCGATTGGAACTAGCTGAAAGCTGCTCACGAGCCTCCTCAAGGACAGACTCAGCATCTTCCCCAGGCCGAACCACGCGAACCAGAAGGTTGTCATTCTCTGGAGGTGGCTCAATCAAAAGCAAAGGGTTTAATCCAAGCCAAGCAAAAACCTCCTCCTGCCCTGAATCCATTGAAACAGCAACCAATTCAGGTTCCTGGCGACGAATAACACCCTCAGACGAGGCCGAAGGCTCTTGTCTCTCAGGTTCAACAGACGTGGTTGACTCAACTCCATTCGCCACACCAGAAGGAGGCGTATGTGCAGGCATCTCAACCGCACCAGAACGAATGCGCCCACCACGCCTACGACGACCATTCCCGCCATCCCCTGGCACCTGCGCTTCAGCCCGAGCAGAGGCTGCTGATCTCACCAATCCAGTCGCCATAGCAAGTGGCTGTAGCAGATCTTTGCCAGGTAGTACCGCCACATGGCCAAGGCCACCACAGGCAGGACAAGCCCTGCCAAACAATTCATAAATGTTCTGCCCCTGACGCTTACGAGTGAGTTCCACCAGCCCCAGTTCAGTCAACTGGGCAATCTGAGGACGTGCAGCATCATCGCGAACGGCTGCTGTGAAATGCTCCAGCAACTGCAACTGATCACGGCGCGACTCCATGTCGATGAAGTCGATGATGATCACACCGCCAATATTGCGAAGCTTCAGCTGGCGGGCAATCTCAATAGCTGCCTCACAATTGGTCCAGAGCACCGTCTGACGAGCATTGGCCGAACGAGTGAACGAGCCTGAATTGACATCAATAACAGTGAGTGCCTCCGTCGGCTCAATGATCACGTAGCCACCGGATGGCAGATCTACCCTGGGCTTGAGAGCATCGCGGATGGCAGCATTAACTCGGTAATGCTCAAGAAGTTCGGTGGATTCGTTATGGGCCTCAACTAATACATTTGGCCCTTCCTGGCCAAGGAAACTGCTCACACGCTCAATGGCAGCGGCATCATTCACCACTACTCTCACAAGATCTGGACCGACGTGATCTCTCAAAACGCGATGAATGAAATCTTCATCGCGATTGAGCAGTACCGGTGGTAGAGCATTCTCTGCCGCCTGCTGGATCGCTTCCCATTGCCTGAGTAAAACCTCCAGATCATCGATCAGCAGATCTTCACTAATGCCATCGGCCTCGGTGCGAATCAACAGGCCAGCACCCGGCGGCTTCACTAGTACGCCAAGTGCTCGCAAGCGATTGCGTTCCCCTTCGGAATTAATCCGGCGAGAGATGTTCACCCCCTGGCCATGGGGCTGCAGCACCAAGTAGCGACCAGGCAGTGCCAGGTTGCCAGTAAGCCTTGGCCCCTTAGACCCTGTTGGCTCCTTCATCACCTGAACCAACACCTGCTGACGGGGCTCCAGCAGCTCGGTGATCCCTGCAGCACCCTTCTTCAAACGCAGAGGGCCCAGATCAGTGACATGAATAAAACCATTTTTCTCACTTTCCCCAATATTCACAAAAGCGGCATCAATTCCCGGGAGAACGTTCTCGACCGTGCCGAGGTAGACATCTCCGATCTGGTATCGACCCTGAGCAACGATCAACTCATCGACTCGCTCATCTGTGAGCAAGGCTGCGATGCGCAGCTGCTCAGAGATGACAATTTGCTGGGGCATAGAAAATAAATAGGGAGCCCTGCTGGACTCAGAACCGATCAATGGCCTGCCGGCTCAATGCATCGGGTGGAAAACGAAGTAACAGCCAAAGGCCGTTGAAGAAGCAGACGGAGCCAAAAACTCCTATGGGTTATGTGTCTCACTGCTCCCGAACAGAGGGAACGGAATGAACGAGCAGCAAATAGCCTCGCTTTGCTCAGAATTGGAGTGAAGAAGGCCGGGACGGACCAGTGGCAAAAATTGCCTCTGCATTCACGTCATATTTTGACTCTAACACTGCAGCAACTTGAGTTCCTGCCTTTGCACACTGCTCATGCGCAAGGGCTCACCCATCTGCTCTGCAAGCCAATGCTGCACCTGAACAGGTTTAAGGCTACGGCCCATCGAATCAATACTTGCCTCCAGACGCAGTTGAACGACGTCTAAGCAAAGAGACTCACCTCCCTCCTCGCATCTGTTGCACAGTTGAAGTTCACGCAATGCTGGCCGGCAGTCTCGTTGACGCGGCCGTCCCTTCTTATCCATGTCATGCCACAGCAGTTCATGAGCTTCCTTCAAGAACTCAACAGCTACTTGCCACTGATGCCACGTCGATGGCTTCTCAGACTCAATGGCCAAATCAAAGCGCCATGAGGCTGCAACCAGCAACTGAGAGAGGCTGCTACCGCCTACAGGCACAGATTCCGCACTAAGCAAAGAGAGTCCCTTCGGCAAGGTGACCTGAAGCTGCTGACGCATGGTCTCGGCCTCCACCGGCTCCACAAACTCGAGATCCATCCATTCCCCAAAGGCCTCTACCCCCAAAGGCAAAGCCAGAGCTATTTGCAAACGCGGCAGGGAATGAAACCCACCGCTGTAACTCACTGGCAAACCACTGCGCCGCAGTGCTCTTTCAAGCAGACGCATGACATCCAGATGACTAAGAAGGGCCATCGAACCAGTTTTTGCGAATCGCAGACGGATGCGACAGGCTCGCTTCGTTAAAGGGGTTTTCTGAAGCTGCCGATCTGGCACAGGCGGCGGTGGCACCACCTCGTTGTGACCCATTTCAGAACCACAGACGCCACAACTGCTACAGCCTTCGAAAGAACAGTCAGGCACCACCGTTGCCGTTAAGGCACGCTGCAGATCCTCTGCCAGCCAGCTCTTATCAATGCCCGTATCAATGTGATCCCACGGCAGAGACTGAGCGCAGAAGCTGCTCAGATCATCGCGATTGAGGGCTGAGGTCGCTCCCCAGCTCCCTAACTCCAGATCCCTATATCGGCCCTCCAGCCCTGCAGCTGCAATAGCCCAGACCCAGGCCTGATAAGTGCGGTCAAGGGCCTCGAACCAAGCATCCATGCCTCCCCCCGCCCGCCAGGCTGCCTCGATCACCGACGAGAGACGACGATCACCGCGACCGACAAAGTCCTCCATGGCGGAGAGGCGCACATCAGTGAAATTGACCTTTACGCCTCTGAGCGCCCGTAATGCCTGTTTCAGCTTTTGCTGACGTCGTTGCAGTTCTTGCGTAGATACGCTGTGCCACTGAAAAGGCGTATGTGGCTTTGGAGTGAAGTTGCTAACCGTGATCTTCAGGTTCAATCGCCCAAGATCCCTGCACTGCTCCTGCAACATCTGACAGGTGTCGGCAATGCCAAGCACATCCTCATCCGTTTCGCTCGGCAATCCGATCATGAAGTAGAGCTTGACCTTGCGAAAGCCGTTCTGCATCGCCATGCGGATCCCCTGCAGCAAGTCGGCGTTCGTAAGACCTTTATTGACAACGTTCCGCAAGCGCTGACTGCCAGCCTCCGGCGCGAAGGTGAGACCGGCCTGACGAGCACCGCCAACGATGTGAGCGATATCATCATCAAAGCGATCGACCCTTTGGCTGGGCAACTGAAGGGTCACATTCTTATCCGCCAAACGATTTCGCAACTCCACACCAACCGCTGGCAGAGCCAAGTAATCGCTGCAACTGAGCGACAACAACGAAAAATCGCTATATCCCGTTCGCTTCATACCATTGTGCACTGCTTCAATCACCGCCTCCGGATCAACATCCCGAGCTGGACGTGTGAGCATGCCGGGCTGGCAAAAACGACAACCACGAGTACAACCGCGACGAATCTCCACCTTGAGTCGATCATGCACCGTTTCGATATGTGGAACCAAACCCATGGCGTAGTGAGGCATCGGCTTGGCCACCCGTCGCAGAATCTTGGCCGGCGCAGCAGGCTCCAAAGGAACGATGGAGGTGCCATCAGGGCCTTGACCGTAAAGCGACGGCACGTAAACGCCAGGCACCTGAGCTAAGTCCTGCAAAAGGCTTGAGCGACTCAGTCCATTGGCCTTAGCGTCAGCCACTACCAAACCAATCTCAGGCAGCAGCTCTTCACCATCGCCAAGGGCTACAAAATCAAAAAAAGCGGCATAGGGCTCAGGGTTACTGGTAGCCGTTGGTCCGCCAGCAAAGATCAATGGTGGTGCTGCTAGATCATTCAGGGGCTGATCACCACGGTCGCTTGCTAACAAAGGAATCTCTGCCAGATCAAGCATCTCAAGGATGTTTGTGGCCCCAAGCTCATAACAGAGACTGAAGCCAAGGATGTCGAAGGCCTGGAGAGGACGGCGACTCTCCACCGCGAACAGAGGCTGCCGAAGATCCCGCAAGCGCTGGGCCAGGTCCTGAGCGGGAAGATAGGCCCTGTCACAAAGCTGACCTGGAACTGCGTTGAGAATCGAATAAAGAATGATGTGGCCCTGATTGCTCGCGCCCACCTCGTAGATCTCCGGGTAGGAGAGAGCCCAGCGCACCCGAGAGGCCTGCCAATCACGAGACTCCACCCCCAACTCATGGCCCATGTAACGGGCAGGGCGATTGATCCCGGCATTGACCAGGCTGTCGAAATCCACCGGCTCCAGACGGGGTGAGGCGACGGTCATGGCCAACAGGGCACTAATCCCATCGTATGGACAACGCTGGCCAACCCCCGGACACAGCGCAAGGACCCGTGACGTAGCAAGATGCCTGCCAAGACAGCCAGCTCATCAGTGGTTCAGGTCAACAGCAACTACCTCAAACTCAAGGCGGGATATCTATTCCCCGAAATCGCCAGGCGGATCAAAAGCTTCAGTGAAGCCAACCCGGATGCTGCGCTCATTCGCCTCGGCATCGGCGATGTAACCGAACCTCTGCCACTGGCATGCAGAAACGCGATGAAGGTAGCCATCGACGAGATGGGGACCAACACTGGCTTCCATGGCTATGGCCCGGAGCAGGGCTACGACTGGCTGCGCGAAGCGATCGCCAAGCATGATTTCCAGACCAAAGGCTGTCAGATCAATGCCGAGGAGATCTTTGTCTCCGACGGATCGAAGTGCGACAGCAGCAACATCCTCGACATCCTTGGGAGCAGCAATCGCATCGCCGTTACAGATCCAGTTTATCCGGTGTATGTCGACAGCAACGTGATGGCGGGTCGCACCGGCGACGCCAATCAAAGCGGCCGCTACGCAGGCCTGAGCTACCTGCCAATCAACGCCGAAAATGGGTTTGCAGCCAAGATCCCCTCCGAACCAGTCGATCTGATCTATCTGTGTTTCCCCAACAACCCCACCGGAGCGGTAGCCACAAAAGCCCATCTCCAGGAGTGGGTGAACTATGCACGCACCAACAGCGTCTTGATTTTGTTTGACGCTGCCTATGAGGCGTTCATCCAGAACCCCGACCTGCCGCATTCGATCTATGAGATCGAGGGCGCTCGCGAGTGTGCCATCGAATTCCGATCGTTCTCCAAGAATGCTGGATTCACCGGCACCCGTTGCGCCTTCACTGTGGTACCGAAAGGCTTGAAGGGCAAAAGCGACGATGGATCAGATGTGGAGCTCTGGAATCTCTGGAACAGGCGCCAAAGCACCAAGTTCAACGGCGTCAGCTACATCATTCAGCGTGGCGCCGAAGCGGTTTACTCCGCCCAAGGCCAGGGGGAGATCAATGAGCTAGTGAGCTTCTACATGAGAAACGCCGCCATCATCCGCAGGGAACTTACGGCCGCCGGGATCGAAGTGCATGGTGGTGAGCATGCGCCCTATGTGTGGCTGAAGACACCGGACGACATGGATTCCTGGGGCTTCTTCGATCATCTGCTCCAAAACGCCCACGTGGTAGGCACCCCAGGCAGCGGTTTCGGTGCTGCAGGCGAAGGCTACTTCCGTCTCTCCGCCTTCAACAGTCGCGTCAATGTGGACGAGGCCATGCGTCGGATCCGTGCCCTCTGAGACCACAGGATCAATCCCCCGCCATTTGAAGCTGGAATTGCTCACCATCTGCACCATGGGTAAGCGGCCCACGTACATTGGGGCCCTCCCGATCGTCCTGGCCATGGCGGTGAATGCCCCCAGCCCCAGTCCCGGTGGTGCCGCCGTCCTCGAGAAGCAAACCGAGCGGATCCGCAAGCAATCGCCTCATTACAAGGTGCTTCTTCACAACGATCCGGTGAACTCCATGGAATACGTGGTGGTCACCCTCCAGCAGGTGGTACCCCAGCTAAGCGAGCAGGACGCCATGGCCGTGATGCTGGAAGCCCATAACACCGGCGTCGGGCTGGTGATCGTCTGCGACCTCGAACCAGCCGAGTTCTACTGCGAAACACTGAAAGCCAAGGGGCTGACCAGCACACTGGAACAGGAAAGCTGAACAGGTCTGGCCTACATCCGCTCTGGTCAGCATGGTTAAACCAACGATGGCGCTGGTTGCCGACAGTGACCCTGATCCCCCTGCTCTACGGGTTGGGCTGGCTGATCATGCAACCGACGGTTCTGTTCCTGCCAGGGCTGCCGCTCCAATGGCGCGGCCTGCTGGGAACCCTCTGCAGTGCACTGCTGTTTCTAGTGCTACTGCCTGGCTGGGTTAGGGCCCGCTGGATCAGCCAACATCCATGGCGCAGCTTGGGCATCACTGGTGCAGACCTTGGCAACACCCTTGTGAAACCCCTGCTCCTCGGATTGGCCGGGGCAGGGGCCCTGCTGCTGCTAATCAGCGTGATCACGATCAGCGGCCATTGGGGCTACTGGCTAGGGGATCTCAACGCCGATAAACAGCTCAATGCCATTCTGCTCTGCCTCGTCGTGGGCTTGCTGGAAGAGCTGCTATTCCGCGGATGGCTCTGGGGAGAGCTCAAGCTACTGATCGGAGCACAGCTGGCACTGCCCATTCAAGCCCTGATTTTCAGCCTGGTGCACACACGCTTTAACATTGGAATCTGGCCAATGCTCGGCCTGCTGAGCGGGCTGTTCCTACTGGGCCTGGTGCTGGCCATTCGCAGGCGCCTCGACCATGGTTCCCTCTGGGGATGTGTAGGACTGCACGGAGGTTTGGTGGGTGGCTGGTTTGCCCTCCAATCCGGCCTCATCCAATTTTCCCCTCAGTCGCCGGTTTGGCTCACCGGGCCAGCTGACAACCCCCTCGGTGGAGTGGTCGGCATCCTGGCGATGGCTTCCTTACTCGTCTATCAGCTCACGGCATTAGCCAAGGCCGCCCGCCCCATCACTGGAGCCCGTAGAGCCTCCTCCAAAGGCGCCACCCCGTAATCCCGCTCAAGCAAGGCCATCACGGTACGTCCGAAATTGCCAGGCTCAGTCTCAAAAGCCTCGAGACAGATTCTCCCGAAAATGCTTCCCATCGGTTCAGGGTTCCAGAGCAGCTTCCTAGCCGTCCAGGGCATCATGCTCATGGGGTTGTAGCCGGGCTGAATCAAACCCTGTTCAAAGCCGTACTGCTCCAAATGGGTGTGAGGTTGGAGGCCAATGAAGAAGATGGCAGGCTCCACCTTGTCGGGCCCGAAAATCCGTTCCAGCTCGCGGTGATAGGCGATGGATTGACGAATCGTTTCCGGTCTTTCGTCAATCACGTTGAAGGAGTAGTTCACCGACACGTTTTGGCGGAAGCCAGCGCGGACTAACAGCCGACAGTTCTCAAGCACAGTTCGCAGGTTGTACCCCATGCGCATCTTGCGCACGAGCTCCTGAGACCCTGAGGTAATGCCAATCTCGAAGTAACTCATGCCGGTTACGACCATCAACTCCGCAAGCTCGGCATCAAGGTTGTCGGCACGGATGTAGGCGGCCCAACGAATTCCATTGAGCCCTTCGGCCTGGATCGCCGTCAGAAGATTTTTGGCATCCTCAATGTATCGGCGGGCGGGGATGAACTGTGCATCAGTGAACCAAAAGCCACGTACGCCACGGTCATAAAGCTGGCGCATCTCCGCCACCACCTCTTTGACAGGATTGAGCCGTACTTGTTTCCCCTCCACAACGGTGTAAACGCAATAGCAACAATTGTGGGGACAGCCCCGCTTGGTCTGTACACCGACGTAGAAGTCACCACCCTCTAGGTACCAATTCAACTGAGGCCATATCGATGAGATGTAGTCGTAATCGCAGGCGGTTTTAGGACGCCTTTCAGGCTGCTCATGAATCAGACCAGCTCGCACTGGCTCACCCACCACAAAACAGCGTTGATCATTCAGGGAAACGCCGCGCAGCAAATTCTCCAACAGGAGCTCTCCTTCCCCCACCGACACGATGGTGCCCTTCGGCAAAGAGCGGCCAAGTTGCTCATAGAACACACTCACTGCACCACCACCCAAAACAGCCCGGGCATGGCTGACATGGCGACGAGCTGCTCGCAGCCCATGTCGCACAAGTCGCTGATTGCGCCAGAGCTCTCCGTAATGGCTTTTCATCAACAACAATCCACCGAAGGCGCCCCGGAGGCGTCGCAAAGGATTGCTTGCATAAAACACCTCAAAGGAGTGCTGCAGTGGATTGCCAGTACGGCCATCTACCGGTGCATAGATCTGGATATCTCTCCAAGAAAAAACCAGCAGGGTGGGGAGAAACTGATCAATCGTGGCCAACAACACCCGTTCAACATCCAGCACAGGCAAAGCAGCCAAATCCAAAATCCGTTGAGGGAGATCCGGGAAACACTTGTGCAGGTGATCGGCCAGGTAAATCGGCCCAATTGGAAAGATGGGATTGCAGGGCAACCTCACCAGCAGCACACGCTCCTCTACCTGCGAGGAAAATCCTCTAGAAACCTCAAAGGATGAAGCGGAACCCATTGGTCAAGAGCGCAGGATCTCAGCGATTGTTCAAGCTGAAAGCGACGCTAACAATGACTGCGCTTCTCCCAAGCGCTAAGCAGTCAAGCCGTTGTCTCTGAAACTCCCCGCATCAATTGAAGATGAGCAAAGCAAGCTCCCCGCTGCGCAGCGACTAATTACTCTCTAATAAGAATGAGTTCTTGATGGGCAGCAGCTTTGGGGATCTATTCCGAATCAGCACCTTCGGTGAATCTCATGGAGGGGGCGTGGGAGTCATCGTGGAAGGCTGCCCACCAAGGCTTGAGCTTGACCTACAGAAGATTCAGGCCGAGCTAGATCGACGCAAACCTGGCCAAAGCAAGATCAGTACACCCCGCAAGGAAGAAGATCAAGTCGAAATCCTCAGCGGTCTGCTCAACAACACAACCCTTGGAACACCAATCGCCATGGTGGTGCGCAACAAGGATCACAAGCCTGGCGACTACAAGGAGATGAATGTTGCATTTCGGCCTTCCCATGCCGATGCCACCTATCAGGCGAAGTACGGCATTCAAGCTCGAAGCGGTGGAGGACGAGCCTCCGCAAGAGAGACGATTGCGCGGGTAGCCGCTGGAGCGATTGCCAAGCAATTACTGACCAAAGCCCATAACACCGAAGTACTGGCATGGGTCAAACGCATTCACACCCTGGAAGCCGAAATCAATGCCCAGGACGTCAGCATTGATGACGTCGAAGCAAACATCGTGCGTTGCCCGAACCAAGTCATGGCAGCGCAAATGGTGGAGCGTATTGAAGCCATCAGCCGTGAAGGCGACTCATGCGGTGGTGTGATCGAGTGTGTTGTCCGCAATGCCCCAATGGGTCTGGGGATGCCTGTGTTCGACAAGCTTGAGGCAGACCTCGCCAAGGCCGTGATGTCACTACCTGCCAGCAAGGGCTTTGAGATCGGCTCGGGTTTTGGCGGCACCCTGCTAAAAGGCAGCGAGCACAACGACGCTTTCCTCCCCAGCAATGATGGTCGCCTACGAACAGCCACCAACAACTCTGGTGGCATCCAGGGAGGGATCACTAACGGTGAATCGATCGTAATCCGAGTGGCGTTCAAGCCAACAGCAACCATCCGTAAAGATCAACAAACAATTGACGCTGATGGCAACACCACGACACTGTCTGCCAAAGGTCGTCATGATCCCTGCGTGCTACCTAGGGCCGTACCGATAGTTGAAGCCATGGTGTCCCTTGTACTCGCTGATCACCTCTTACGCCAACAAGGACAGTGCAGTCTCTGGTAAAGCAAATCTGAGCCTACCTAGACCAAGCAATGGTTCCCCCCTTCACAAGGTCCTACTACTAGATCATCATCGACAAATAGTTAAAGCATGCGCTGCCAATGGCGCTCTTCCCTCGTGATGCTGCTAATTCACGAGCCATGGAGCCATGATCGCCACAGCAGAATTGCCTTAATCACCAGCGGGATCGCCACTGCCAAACCACTGGCTCGACAATTAAGAAGGCCTCTTAGTACGACTGGCAAAACCGTTGGTTGTTACCCATTCGCCCGAGGCCTTAAAAGACGAAACGGAGGCACTAGATCAGCCAGTCACCTCCAAACATCAAGTGCTCATTTGAGCGCTAATGGAACGCTACCGTTGGCCCCAACCGCCGAGCTAACGACAGAGGTCCCGAGACGACCAGCGGCCTTCGCCATGCGTTTTGCTACAGACGTGGAGGCAACAATACTTTTGCTCCCACTAGCTTTGCGTGCACGGCGAGCTGGTCGCGACGTCCCAACTGATGTGCTGGAAGACTTCTTCGCGGAGGCCTTAGCAGCAGAGGTTTTCTTCGCGGGGGCTTTAACAGCAGAGGCTTTCTTTGCAGGGGCTTTGGCAGCAGAGGCTTTCTTCGCAGGGGCTTTAACAGCAGAGGCTTTCTTCGCAGGGGCTTTGGCAGCAGAGGCTTTCTTCGCAGGGGCTTTGGTAGTCGAAGCCTTCCTTGCGGGGGCTTTGGCAGCAGAGGCTTTCTTTGCAGGGGCTTTGGCAGCAGAGGCTTTCTTCGCAGGGGCTTTGGTAGTCGAAGCCTTCCTTGCGGGGGCTTTAGCAGCAGAGGCTTTCTTTGCAGGAGTCTTACTCGTTGATTTACCTGAACCACGACTGCGATGAGTCAACACCATGGCCCACTCATCAGCAGTGAGATTTGAAGGCTTGCTGCCATGGGTATTGGCGAGCTTGGCAGCCTTTTCGATGTCCTTGATCAAATTGGTCCAGGAAGTCGCAAAGCGCTTGTCCGACTGAGACTTGGCACCGCTTTCGACCAAGGTTTCAACCACTCCAGCTGCGCTGACCTTCTTACGGCGACGATTAAAGATCTCCTTCTGAAGCTGTGCAATAAGAGCATCGGCTTTAACGCTAAGCCTGATGGTTAGCTGAGACATTGAAGAATAAATAGCTATCTTATATGTAGCATCTCAATCGAATGTCAACAAATAGTCGAAGTTAGCCTGTCGTTACCGGAGGCTTCAAACAAGCCTTCAATGCATGGTCAAGCTGCCCCTTTTGAACCAAATCACGCCCAAGAGCAACAGCGTCATACCCCGCATTAAGCCAGGGGACGAAGTCTTGAACCGTAAGCCCACCAGCGGCAATCACAAAGGGCAAAGAGTCCATTGGTCCAGCCAACTGACGCCAGTAATCAACCCCCAAAACTGATGCAGGGAACAACTTAACGAGCCGGCATCCAGAACGGTAAGCCTGCTTGATTTCAGTGGGAGTGAAAACCCCAGGCACAAGGACCTGATGCATTTCCCGCGCCTTCTGATGAAGGTCGGCATCCCAATATGCAGTCATGGCATAAGCAAGGCCTAGCTCTGCCACAGACTGCAAGGCTTCTGGACAGCTAATAGATGCTGCTCCCAGGCAGAGCCCTGCAAAGCACTCCTGCACCTCCCTCATCAAAGACATCCAACCAGGATGAGGAGACCAGGCCAGCTCCACATGCCGAACTCCGAGAAGATGCAGCTGCTCGAAAACTGCAAACAAAGAAGCTCTGTAGCTAGATCCCTCAAGATGGTCGTACTCGCTACGCAATACCACAACCAAAGGCTGGGCTCGTAGTGAGGCTATCAAGACCTCTTGCCTATCAAGCCAGAGACAATCACCGGAGCGCTCAGACGTATTCGGCAACCCTGACATCGCGTCGGATCAGCAAGTCCTGCAAATCTTGAGCATCAACAGTTTCCTTCTCGACAAGCAAATCCGCTAACTCATCAAGAACTGAACGATTTTCGATCAATACTTTAGTGGCACGCTTGTAAGCCACATCAACCAGATCAGAGACCTCCGCATCGATAATCGCTGCCGTGTCTTCAGAGAAATCGCGTTCAGAGGCGATGTCACGACCAAGAAACATCCCTCCCTGAGACCGCCCCAAAGCGACCGGACCAAGCTTGTCACTCATCCCGAACCTCGTCACCATCTGCCTGGCGACCTGAGCGACCTGTTGAAGGTCATTGGAGGCACCAGTGGTCACCTCGTCTTCGCCATAGACGATTTCTTCTGCAACTCGACCACCAAGAGCAACAGCCATCTGGTTTTGCAAATAAGCCCTGGAATAGAGACCCGACTCCATCCGCTCCTCACTCGGGGTGAAGAATGTGAGACCACCAGCCTGACCACGAGGAATGATGGAAATCTTCTGCACTGAGTCGTAATCAGGCATAAGCGCTCCTACCAGGGCATGACCAGACTCGTGATAAGCAACCAGTTGCTTACGCCGTTCACTCATGACACGATCCTTCTTCTCAGGACCAACCATGACCCGCTCAATGGCGTCGCTAATCTCGTCATTGCTCACTTCTGTGAGCTCCCTCCGAGCTGCGAGGATTGCCGCTTCATTGAGCAAGTTGGCAAGATCAGCCCCTGTAAAGCCTGGTGTGCGCCGTGCCACTTTGTCGAGATCAACATCCTTGGACAGGGTCTTATCGCGGGCATGCACATTGAGGATCTGCAGGCGACCGGTGTAATCAGGGCGCTCCACCACAACCTGTCGGTCAAAGCGACCAGGGCGCATCAACGCCGAATCGAGCACATCAGGCCGATTGGTGGCCGCCACGATAATGATGCCGGTATTGCCCTCGAAACCATCCATTTCAGTAAGCAGCTGGTTAAGAGTCTGCTCACGCTCATCGTTGCCACCTCCAAGGCCAGCGCCCCGCTGCCGACCCACCGCATCAATTTCATCAATGAAAACAATGCAAGGAGCGTTCTTCTTGGCCTGCTCAAATAGGTCACGGACTCGACTGGCACCAACCCCAACAAACATCTCGACAAACTCCGAGCCTGAAATCGAGAAGAACGGCACCGCAGCTTCCCCAGCCACTGCTTTGGCAAGCAATGTTTTGCCAGTTCCAGGAGGGCCTACCAGCAGAACACCTTTGGGGATTTTTGCGCCAACAGCAGTAAATCGATCAGGGTTTTTGAGAAAGTCAACGACTTCGGTCAGTTCAAGCTTTGCCCCTTCGATCCCAGCAACATCACTAAAGGTGACCTGAGTGGACGGCTCCATCTGAACTCTGGCCTTGCTCTTGCCAAAATTCATGGCAGGGTTGCCACCGCCGCCCCCACTCTGAGAACGTCGGAAGAGAAAGAAAAGTCCACCCAATAACAACAAGGGGAAAATCAAACTTCCGGCGGCCTGTTGCCAAGCACCTGCCTGACGGGTTGGTTGAACAGCAATATCAACGTTGTGATCCGTTAACAGCTTCAAAAGGTCCTTGTCAGGGGCAAGGTTGACATCCGCGCGTCGACCATCGCTTTCAACAACCTGAGCGGTGGCCTGGTCTGGGGAGATCAGCACACGACTCACTTGGTTGTCCTGAACTGCTTCAACAAATTCGCTGTAGCGGAGAGTCTCCCGCTCAGTCGTGCCAGGTTTGCCGAGGAAAGCCGTTCCGACCACGACCACCACGACCACCAGAAGAACGTAAAGGCCTACGTTGCGCCAGCGTTTATCCAAGATTCTCCTGCCTGTAATGAAAGAATGTTATTCGGGCTCAGGGAATCACGTGGCTCTCAGCACCTCAACCACGCTACGGAAGGCAAACCACTCAGGGATCTCCTCGCCACTTCTCAACATCTTGCGAAACTGCGTACCGCTGAGCTTCTTGACATGTAATCCACGAGCCTCGGCATGCTCGGCAGTGACGTAGCCCTCCTCTTCAGTGAAAACAAGATTCAACGAGGGGACCGTTTCCATTGCCAGCTCTACTGCACATTCCTGTGCAAAGTTCTGCGCGTCGTAAGGGCCATAGAAGTCATCGCCGCTAAGGGAAGACTTACATCCGGCCATGTCACGACCAATGATGAAATGGGTACATCCATAATTGCGGCGAATAATCATGTGTTGCAGGGCTTCGCGCGGACCTGCCATATGCATGGCATAGGGAAGATAGGCCCAGCGAATGCGGGGATTATCTACCTCAGCAGCCAACCGCTCATAGGTCTGAAAACGTACACCGCCAGGGATATCATCCTGCTGAGTTGGTCCACAGGTGGGATGAACTAGCACAACAGCGTTCTCGCTCACATTGCTGGCATGCAAAGCTCGCGTAAACAACTCGTAGTGAGCACGATGAATGGGATTGCGACACTGAAAGGCAACAACGTCCTCCCCGGCAGGAAGTTCCGCCCGAACCTGAGCAGGGCTCTTGCAAGGGAAAATACGCTTGGGCAACTCCAAACCCTGCAAAGTGCCCCCGAGATAAAAGCGCTTGCGTTCAGTGGCAATCATGCGCACAGCGGGATGTTCTAGAGAGGTGGTGCCATAGCAACCTTTGGCTTCCACCACCTTGTCGGGCTCCCATTTGTCCTCGACTTGGAGAACTGCCAAATCCTGACCCTTGTAACTCAGCAACACCCGATCACCGATCGCTACATCCTCTCGATCGGTATCCATCACGATTGGCAAGCCGAAAAGATAGCCGGAAAGAGTGCGATGGCCTGCAACAACAGCGTCGTAATCTCCCTGGTGCATAAAGCCCCGCTCAGGCGAAAAGCCTCCACCGACAAGCAACTCCAGATCGCAAGCATTGCGATCTGAACACTCCAACACATGGCTGGCACTGGCCTTGACAGCTTCCTGCTGATCAGGAGCCACCATCAAATCCACCAGTTTCCCTCCATAGGGGGCGATCACGCCTGGAGACTGGGCAGATGCAGAGGGACTGGCAATCATGACAAGCCTGGGGATGCCGGGAGATTCTCCCAGACGGCTGGTTTTGATCAGCTAAGACCAGACGCAACTAAAGCATGGTCAAAAAAAAGGGGCCCATAGGCCCCCTTGAAAAATCTTCAGTTAATTAGGATTAGAAACGATGAGAAGTCTTCTAATCAGCCCTTACGGCCATAGAGGACTCCAGAGATCTTGAGATCACGAGCTTCCTTAGAACCCATGTCTGTATCAGCAGTCTGTAATGCGACGAAGGTGCCAGCAAATTCATTAGAACCAGCGTCAACACTATCGACAGAGAGGGTGATTTGACCCTTGCCATCGATATAGCGCTTCACGTTTTCAGTCTGGAGCTCCTTGTCATCACCCCCCAATGCAACGAGGCCTTGTGCATAGTCAACACCTGTAGTCAAAGCGCGACTTTTGGGATCAAGGAAGTTGCTGGTGCGATAGCTCGGTGTCCTTGTTGTGCCTTTGAACTCAGTACCAACAGAGATTGAAGAACTGTTTGAATCCACCTGCATGTCTTTAGCTGAGAAGACAAAAGGCACTTCCTCACCGTTAGGAGCGAGGACGGTAATTAATTGAAAGTCAATACCACCCTTTTCAGCAAAGGCGCCAGAACCAGAAATGTCTCCGAAAACCTGCTCAATGGTGGTGTTATTGGATGGGCTGATGATCTTTGTTTTAGCGAAATCAGCTTTTTTGCGCTTTGTAGGAGCAACCTTCACAAGCACCTCAGTCGGTTGCAAGCAAATGTCGCTGAGAGTATCGCCAGAGCCAATGCTGATGGATCCACTTGAACCCGCGGCGATGGTTGGGCAATCGTTTGCTCTACCGGTATTAACGATGTTGCCAAAACGTGCATTAGAGCGTTCATTGCCAACAACGAAATCGCTATTGCCCGCGCCATCTGTGATTGCGGCGGAGACACTGCTTGGGGCAGCTACAAAGGTGAGACAGAAAGCCAGCACCAGGGCCAGCAAAGGACGAAACAGCATGGGAAGAAGCCGAAAGGCCAGATAACTGCGGGATGAACCGCCCAAAATGATCGTTTGGATCCTACAGGGCACAAATAGGTGTTATGGCTAGCTTCTTGTACCTCTCAACAACCCGTCGCTTACCGAGCTCAGTAACCACCCACAGCGAAGACGCCATAAAAGGCCGTATAGCCCCACTGATAGCTGAACTACGAGAGGTGGCCGATGAGCTCAAACAGGCAGAGACCCTGCTGGCATTACTGCGGAAGATTGAAACGATCCATCGCGATATCCAGGAAGGTCCCTTTCGCCAAAGCTTGCCGGAAGACCGTCAAGACCTTTACACCCTGCTTCAGACCATGGAAAAAACGGAGGCTGGCCATATATCCCAAGGCTGCAACTGCGAACTTTCATCGATCTACTGGGTCAAGATGGCGTCGAAATCACGACCTGAACCTCCAAAATGGCATCAAGCAACTGATGCGCCAATGCCAGCTTGGACGTAACAGGTAAAGAACGGACTCTGCCACCGGCAGCAAGCAACCAACCACCATTGAAATCCTCCTCAAAACCCTGACCAGGGCGATCAATCGGATTCGCCATAAGCAGATCACAGCCTTTGCGAAGACGTTTTTCCTCACCAAGCTGCTGAATCTGATCTTCATTACCAGTTAGTGCAGCAAAACCAAGCAGAACCTGACCAACTGGTCGCCTTAAAACGAGCTCAGCTAGAAGGTCAGGGACTTGCTCCCAGCCCTGAGAAAAAGACTGAAGCAAGCAATCCTTCGAAAGTTTCTCAGTCTGGGCACGGTTAACCCGACGGACGTCCGCAACCGCCGCCGCCATTGCCACTGCATCTGCTTTGGACTGCAGCTGCGCCAGCATGTCCTGCATCTCATCTGCGCTTGTCACTGGATAGGCCGCCAACCCCTCCAACCAAGCAACAGGTAGTTTCAAAGGACCATGCACCAAATCCACCTGGGCACCGCGTAGCCGAGCTGCCTGCGCCAGCAACACCCCCATACGGCCGCTGCTGCGATTGATCAACAGCCTGGCTGGATCCAAAACCTCCACTGTCGATCCAGCGGTAACCAACAACCTTCGCCCTTGCCAATCGCGTTGCAGCCTGCCTGTCTCATCAGCCTGCAAAAGCCCACTCACCACAGCCAGCTCAATCAACTTCGGATCGGCCATGCGGCCATCCCCAATCCGATCACAGGCCAGCAGCCCAGATTCAGGTGCCAATGGCAGCACGCGTGGATCAGTCTGCAACTCTTGCCAGTTCCTCCTCACGGCAGGGTTGGACCACATGGCAGTGTTCATTGCTGCCGCTGCAAGTACCGGCCGTTCACAAGCCAGCAACAAACTTGCCAGAAGCCCCTCTGCAAGCCCCTGAGTCCAGCGGGCAAGACTCGTTGCACTTAAAGGAGCGACAATGACAAGCTCAGCCCATTCAGCCAGGGCCACATGTAAAGGACGAGGTTCACTCGAATTCCATTGATCCTCATCCTGGTAGCAGCGATGCCTACTAAGACTGGCCAGAGCAACAGGGCTGACTAGACGAGCAGCACTAGGAGTCACAAGACAGCGCACCTCAGCACCGGCCTTGATCAGAGCACTCACCAGCAATGGTGTTTTAACAGCCGCGATACTGCCAGTGACTGCTACAAGCAGACGGCGACCCATAAGAGGGCGTGCCGCCTCAATCTTCATCGAAGGGTTCCTGATCGATCAGATGCACATATGGAGCTGTCAGCTCAGGGCGATGAATCGCCAAAGCCCTCAATAGATGCCAATCGCCCAACCCGGCAAAGGGCGTGGGGTAATCGTCATCTTCAAGACGCCTAGCAAGTACCGCAGTTGCCTCATCATCAAAGGCCTCAAGACGTTCTGGAGTAATCGCACCAGCAATATCAATGGAAAGCACCTTGGAGTTCTGCATGGAGTTTGCTCAAGCAAGGCGCAGCTCCATTCTGCCTGGACGCTAGGTTCCTGCCGCTGGGGAATTAGCTCAGTTGGTAGAGCGCTGTGATCGCACCGCAGAGGTCAGGGGTTCGAATCCCCTATTCTCCATTCAGGTCTCAACGAGATCGATGCTATAGAGAGGCTTGTCAGATGCAAATCCGCTTAGGCAAGTCTTAAGGCCATGGAGTTTCCTCTTCGAAGTATCCGTAAGCACAAACATCAGATCCTGATTGGACTGGCAGGTCTTGTCACGATGACCGTGATCACACGTCCTTCAGCCCTACTCACATTTGCCTTAATTGCCCTTGCAGGAAATCTGACATGCGAACACCAGCACTCTTTGACAGTCCATGCGTTAAAAGAGAGTGAAGAAGGATCTGGTCCTCAATGTCGCAGTCAAAACGTGAACAGGTGGTGAGTCATCTTCGCTACATCCGCCAAGAGCTACGTGAAATGCATCAAGGAGTCATGGAAGATGGCCTTCTCCCCGAAGCAGGCGAGGTGCGTGGAGTCATGGCACAAATGGAAGCTCTGCTTGAGCTACTCGAAGGCAAGTCATCGCGTAAAGCCAAAGCCGAAGCTAGTTAATCGCCCAGATCAATTGCCAAACCCTGCCTAGCAAGCTTTTTCATTCAAATCCACTAACTATTGGAGAGAATGAAGACACATACGCTACAAGTTTTGCAAAAGGGTCTGGCAGGATTCCAGGCTGGGTGATGGGGGTTCAACTCAATCCAACCCTGCCAGTTTTTTCTTATGCCCCAACAGCTTCAGTTCACTCGCTTTCAACGCAGTGTTGGTCAAGCAGGAGAGCGCCTGGAATTCTGGGCTGTGAACCCATGGCGGAGAAGCTCATTGTTTGTGATCGTTTTATTAATAACTTTTCTGTTAGGCAGCTCGGTTGGAACGATCAGTGGCGCTTTAGACCTCATGGACCCCATCGGAGCTCTTCTCACTGTCGTGATTTGGGAATTGATGGTGCGATTACGGCGCCAATGGCCTGCTCCCAAGCGGGCCGCTCTGGCACGCCAATTATTAGACATGGCAAGGATTGGTCTGCTTTACGGTCTGCTCCTAGAAGGCTTCAAGTTGTTGTGATCTAAGTAAGAAGCATGACCTCAAAGGAAATTACCAACAGGCTCCATATCCTTCAAGCAAAACCATCATCAGAGGGAGCATGGGCAAAGAGCACTTCTTCCTCGAATTAGAGCCACCAGAAGAACGCCTACGCCGTGCGCCCCATGTTGTGATTATTGGTGGTGGGTTTGCAGGAGTGCGTGCTTGCAAAGCTCTCGCCAATACAGAGGTGCGCGTCACTCTGATCGACAAAAGAAATTTCAACCTCTTCCAACCCCTCCTCTACCAAGTCGCTACAGGCCTTGTCTCCAAAGGAGATGTGGCCACCCCCCTACGCCAATTGGTTGGCAGGCAATTCAATGTGCAAGTTCTGCTCGGTGAAGTCACCCAGCTCAATCCGCAAGACAAACAGATCGTTTTCAATAACAAAAGCTTGAGTTACGACTACCTCGTGCTCGCCACCGGCTCTGGCAGCACCTACTTCGGGCATGAGGAATGGCGCAGCTTTGCTCCACCGATGAAAATCCTTGAGCACGCCGAAGAAATCCGGCGCCGACTCCTGATGGCGATGGAGCAGGCCGAACAGACGCCCGACCCCAACGCCCGTCAATTCCTACAGAGCGTCGTGATTGTGGGTGCAGGGCCCACTGGCTGTGAGATGGCAGGAGCCGTATCTGAGTTAATGCGCAATGCCATGCGCCGTGAATTCAAACAACTCAATCCGGACCAAACCAAGATCTACTTGGTTGATCCTGGCGAAAGGGTGCTGCGCGCCATGCCTGAAATGTTGTCGAAATCAGCCCGCACGACTCTCGAATCACTCGGTGTAGAAATGATTTTCAAAGGCAGGGTGCAGTCCATGCAACCCGGCGAGGTAATGATTAGCACCCCGAATGGGGAGCAGTGTCTTCAGGCCGCAACCGTGATCTGGACTGCTGGCGTGCGTCCTTCGCACCTTGGCCGCAATTTGGCCGACTCGATCAGTTGTGAACTCGACAAGGGGGGGCGAATCGTTGTGGAACCAGACTTCTCCGTTGCCGGCCATCCCGAAATCCGAGTCGTTGGAGACCTCTGCTCCTATCGGCACACAACCAATCAGACACCCCTACCTGGCATGGCCGGCCCAGCCACCCAAGCCGGCGGATTTGTGGGCAAAGATATCGCTGCACTAGTGAGCGGGTCATCCCGGCCAACATTCAACTGGTTTGATTTCGGCAGCATGGCGATTCTTGATCGTGTGGCAGCGGTGGCAGATCTGCGTGGCTTCAAATTCTCAGGAGGGATTGGCTGGATGTGCTGGGCTCTTGCCCACTTGGCCTTCATGCCCAACCCGGAGAACCGCATCACTCTGCTTTTTAAGTGGTTAGTCGCCGTGGTGTCTCAACAACGCTCATCGATGCTGCTCACGGGAATGCCCAGCCAGCACATCGACATTGATGCCCCTGATGCTCATTTCCCAATGCTGCCTGGTTTAGGCCCCTCAATCGCGGCACCGGACGCAGCACTACAAGCCGCCATGAAGTACTACAGCACTCAGATCTCAGGAATAGCTCCTCAGCCGATGGCTTCTAAGGAAGGATCTGGGTAAGAATCAACAGCTGCCATCAAATAAAGCAAGGCCATGCGGATTGGGATGCCATTGCGCACCTGCTCTTCGACAAGACTGATGGAGTGATCATCCAGTAATGATCCACCCAACTCAACCCCTCTGTTCACAGGCCCAGGATGGAGCAGAGGTACAGGTTTACCGCATAACTTCAGGCGCTCGTGGGTGAGCCCATAATCACGATGAAAGCGGTTTAGATCAGTAAGCAAATACTGATGCATCCTTTCCTTCTGCAACCTCAAAGTCATCACCGCATCCGCACCAGGCAAAGCCTCCTCAAGGGTTCGCACCACCTCCACACAACCACGATGTTGAACAGGGTCATGTGATTGACCAGGAGGTGGTGCCTCGACAAAAGCGACAAAATCTTGAGGCACAAGGCTCGGCGGGCCGCACAACACAACATCTGCACCGCAGGCAGTAAGTGCCCAAAGATTGGATCGCGCCACACGTGAATGAAGGACGTCTCCAACGATCACGATCCTTCGGCCTTGTATGGCTTCAGGCAGAGGCTGATCCGGATCAAAATGATGGGCGAGAGTGTAGAGATCAAGCAATCCCTGGCTGGGATGGCTATGCAGACCATCGCCACCATTGAGGACGGCAGTGCGTTCGCCTGAACGATCTAAAGCACAAGCAAGTTGTTCGGGAACGCTGGTCGAGCTATGACGCACCACCAGCACATCAGCCCCCATCGCCACATAGGTGCGAGCTGTATCAAGCAAAGTCTCTCCCTTGCTAAGTGAACTGCTGGCTGGAGTGAAACTCTGCACATCAGCCGAAAGACGACGGGCCGCCAACTCAAAGCTGCTTCGGGTGCGCGTACTGGGCTCAAAAAACAACGTTGCCACCAAACGCCCCTGCAACGCCGGCAACTTGCGCGCACCCGTGACAGGCATGGAGCGGAAGCGATGCGCTAGCTCCAGAACAGAGGTGTAATCCTCAAGGGAGAAGCTGGCCAGATCAAGGATGTGTCGATGGGACCAGCCGCTCATTGGCCATCACTGGCAACAGGAGTCCAGGCTTGTTGCAAAGGCGGCGTGCGATCTCCCTTGGCACGGCGACTAATGCTGCGACAGTTCTTGAGATACCAACGCCAAGGAAGATCTTGTCCTTGAGAGATACCGATCCTGGTTGTGCTCACAAGCGTTGGCGTACCGAAAGCAGCCGGCCTAGGTGCCAGCCACACGTCATTCTCTCCTGTGACGGCTGCTCTGTCATCGGAGCGGTCCAAACCAAAACGACGCGCCAATAAAGCTGGCCCCGCCGCGACGCGTTCCGGTTCATCCGGAAGTGCAATCGCCCTCAACAAAACACCATTGGCCCATTCGGCACGATCGGTGACCACATTGACGCAGTGGTGAATGCCATAGCTCACATACACGTAAAAACGACCAGGCTCACCAAACAGCGTTTCGTTACTGGCTGACCTACGCCGACAACCGTGGCAGGCGGGCTCCTCTTGCGAATACGCCTCCGTTTCAACAATCACGCCCCAGAGCAACTCACCTGAGGCTTGGCGTTTCACTAATAAACAGCCAATCAATTCAGGTCCAACAACTTCTGCAGGACGATAGAAGAAAGACCTTGAAAGTGCCGGGAAATCCTTGGCGATGGGCTCGGTGGCTATTGGAGTGATTTGGGTGAAGATAAATGACATCAACAGCCAAGGTTAATACAAGAAAAACTTAAGCAACTGGCAAAGACCCTGGAAGGCTTCCATCATTATTATCCAAACAATCGCAGTTAAATACCCCAAAGACAAAGAGGCACGTACTCCAAAACCAGACAGCCAAGGTTGACCAGAGTGGATCAGCCAAAACACAACCTAATGAAAAAATTAAACCTGGGATGCGGATTTGACCGCCGAGACGACTACGTCAACGCCGACAACTTCGAAGAGTGCAAACCAGACATACTCATGAACATCAAAGAAACGCCATGGCGCTTCGAAGACGACGAGTTTGATCACATCCTTCTAAAGCACGTCTTGGAGCACGTTGGGCAAGACTATGACGAATTTAAATTGATAATGCAAGAGTTGTACAGAATAACAAAAAACGAGGGAACCATTGAAATCCACGTCCCGCACTTCAGGCACGACACATTCTGGAGCGACCCAACTCATGTCAGGGCATTTACACCCCTAACATTCAACATGATGTCAAAAGCGCAAAACGACGAATGGATAAAAAGAAAGGCCAATTACTCTATGATTGCCTACGACATGAACGTTGACTTTGAAATTGTCAACGGGGTGCAAGTATACGACAATTACTGGCTTCACAAAGAAGCTACTGGAGAAATTACAAGGGATGATCTACGGCGATTCGCGGGAGCACAATGGAATGTAATCAAAGAACTCCAGATTACACTTAAGGCTATTAAACCTTTTAACCACTAAAAACAGCAATCGAAGGCTAGTAAAAAATTCCAGGTGCAGCAAAGTCGAAAATTCTCCCCTCTACAGATACATTGACTTACTCTCCACATCTATCAAACACTTCGCTCTCAATCGCCATCACTGATACCGTTAGCTCGTCTAAATGCAACCGCTACCTGGTTCCACTTTTCTAGGGTTTGATTGAGCCTAAAATCAAACGCAAAGGGAAGCTGTTGTCGACCTTGCGAAACACGTTTGCTTGTACTTCTATTTCTTCTAGGAGACTTAAAACTCTGTGCCAAGCTTAAAATTAAATGTGTTATCAACATCAGGTGTATGAAGAGCACTATAAATTAGCCGAGCCACTAAAGACATATAAAATTTAGAGTCTTTTGAAGGGAAAAACTTTAGCGTACCACTCAAATCATTTCCTGCCGCCATGCCATTGACGAATGATCCTGTCAATTGATCTTTAATTGACAGGCGAAATTTCTCATTCACATCCCATTCTATGGCAGCACCGATTGTTCCAGATGGAATGATCTCACCGCAGTATTTTTCCAATGTAATTCCATCCGAAACGTAATTGCCTGTGCTGCAACCAAAGCCACCATCAAACCAGATCAGAGACGGGCCCAAAGAGACTCTTAAAGATAATTTCTTATTGTCCAAAACCTTATAACCAAAACCAATTGAAAAAACATTCGTGTTAACACCAACATCATTGAGAGCATTGTAAGTATAATCCGTGGAAGCATATGCACTCCACTTAGGAGAAGATAAAATCCTGTCATAGCGAATAGATAATGCGCCTTGATTGGTATCAATCGTTGACACACTCTCAGCATCTACACTCTTATCAAAGTCAAAGCTCGCCGAAGCATTAAACTCATGATCCGTTCCCTTGAAACGAGTGGAAGCCGAAAGAGAATAGCCAAATGACAAATCATCTCCCGTATTCGATCCATCAATGCCTACGTCAACCGAGCTTAGCCAGAGAGATTGAGCGGACTCTGGTTTAATGAAAGAGGCATCGACCTCAATGCGCCCAAAATAAGGGCTAAGTAGGACTTTGATCTTATTGTTACTTTCTTCGGGCAAGTACTCGCCACTTACCACATCTCCGTTAATTAGTTTTAATGTAAGATTTTCAGCTCGTGCATATTGAAGGGGAATCATTGCACCAATGACAGTAAAAGTATAAACACTCTTGGCCAACAAGGATGAAAGATAGGTCAAGAGCATGGTAAATATTGTAAACGAAAAAACCTCTCGCGTAAGCCTTCTAAGCTCAGAGACTGGGCCATAGATAGTAAATTCATATGTACAATATGAGCCCAAAGTCTGAATCCACTACTGAACAAACCCGAACTAGATTCAAAGATATTATCTCTTGACATTCAGCTAAGACCACACGCAACAGACTCCTGTATGGGAAATACGCCTGGAACAAACCATCCCAATCCACAACTAATTGATCACCATTGCAAGAGAAAATGCCTTTACAAAAACAACCCGATCATGGCAAACGCTCGTGAGCTATCAACTGCCGAAAGACTCCATGGCTTCACAATCTGCGGTGAAAGCTCTGATTCCCTCTCTTACCGTTGATTAACATCGCCAACACCTTCCTCTAAAGCTTGAATCTCTGATCGATCCGCTTCCTTGAACAACTGAGCCAAGATTTTTACGCCCTACAGGCAGCTTGAAAAGCATCAGCAACTAAAGCGTTCTCTGATTGAGCTACACATTTTTTTGCGTGGCCGCCATGCTGTTGTTCAGAACCCAAGTTCTGCAACAACAAAGCCATTGGTTCAACAGCAGCACCCAATAATCCCTCGTCAAAGCATCCCTCCCAATCATGTCCTCCACCCTGCCCGGCGCCGTCAGCAGCGTCGACTCCATTCGCCTAGCCCTGCGTAGCTGGCCAGAAGTGGACGACTATCTGAACCATTGCAAAGGCGTGATCCTGCCACTTGGCTCCACCGAACAACATGGACCCACTGGCGCGATTGGCACAGATGCACTCACCGCTGAAGCAGTAGCTCTTGAAGTCGGCCGTCGCACAGGGGTGCTTGTCACACCGACCCAAGCCTTCGGGATGGCTGAACACCATCTCGGTTTCGCCGGAACGATGAGCTTAAAACCCGCCACTTTGCTCGCATTGATCCACGATCTCGTGATATCCCTTGCCAACCATGGCTTCGAGCGGATCTTTGTGATCAACGGGCATGGCGGCAATATCGCCACCACTAAAGCCGCCTTTGCCCAGGCCTACAGCAGCGCCATCAGCAACGACCTACCCGTGGCATCCAAACTGCGATGCAAACTGGCCAACTGGTTTATGGCGGGCTCTGTCTTTCGCGCAGCCAGAGAGTTATATGGCGATCAAGAAGGCCAGCACGCCACTCCCAGCGAAATTGCTCTCACATTGCACATAGAACCCAGTCTGCTCAGCAAACAACGACCTCTACCGGAGCCAGCCCCTGCAGGACCGATCCACGGCCCGGAGGATTTCCGCCGACGGCATCCGGATGGCCGCATGGGCTCAAACCCCTACCTTGCTAAGCCAGAGCATGGTGCCTCATTGCTAGAGACAGCGGCTACCGCGCTGAGCGAAGATCTAACAAGCTTCCTTACCGCAGCATGAGCAAGATCACCGCCAAAGACGTACGCAAAGTGGCCCAGCTAGCTCGCCTAGACCTGCCAGATGATCAGATCGCGACCTATACAGAGCAGCTAGAGAAAATCCTTGCTTACGTGGCCCAGCTTGAAGAAATTGATACCACGAACGTAAAACCCACCACACGAGCAGTAGAAGTAGTGAATGTGACGCGTACTGACGAGGTGTCTGCGACACCAGTACGCGAAGAACTTCTCAATCTTGCTCCTCAACGCGAAGGCGACTTCTTCAGAGTGCCAAAAATTTTGGCAGAATAATCAACGTTTCTTGGTTTCTGGCAAGACAGCAGTGCGATGCAGCAAACCAATCCAACGTCGCCGCCAGCGGCGGCTGGGTATCAATTTTGCTAGTGGACGCATCTTGCTACGACGTGCTTTGTGGCTACGGACACCCAAAACGATGTCATAGAGAAAATTAAACCCATCGGCTCTACTTTCAAAAAATCCGAGCCGCTGAGGTGATCCCTTGGCATCCAATAGAGGTTTTGTTGCTTCGTAGGCCGGCTTATACTCAAACCAGGGAATAGACGGCCATAAATGATGAACAAGATGATAATTCTGGCCCATAATTAACCAATTCATCATCCTGCTTGGATACACTCTGGCGTTATGCCAACGGTCCCGTGCAGTAAAGGGACGATGGGGCAAATAGTCAAAGAAAAGGCCCAGGGTGACCCCAACCATTAAAGCAGGGCCAAACCAACAATTATAAACAAAGTTCATGAAGTCAAAATGAAGACCAGCGATCACAATTGAAACAAACAAACCGCGCTCAAGCCCCCACTGCATCAGCTCAAAGCGACGCCATAAACGTCGTTGAAAGAAGAAATATTCATGATAGAAAAACCGCGGTGCAATCAACCAAAGCGGTCCAAAAGTGCTAACAATGTGATCCGGATCATTGTTGGGATCATTCACATGTGAGTGATGCTGAAGGTGCACTCTTGTGAACACAGGAAAACTAAAGCCCAGCAAAATTGCTGAACCATGACCCATCGCCTGATTAATCCAAGGATTCGGATGAGCCGCCTTATGACAAGCGTCATGAATCACAGTGCCTTCCATATGCAAGGCGAAGAACGCCAATGCCACCAGAATTTGTAAAGGCCAATCACCAAAACACCACTGCCAAATCGTTAGAGCCGCCAAGCCATAACCGCCCAGGAACAATCCCACAGTGGGATTCCAAGGGGAAGGCGGATCGAGGTACTCCTTCGGCACCGTTAGCTGTTGAGAGGCCGACTTGGAGCTGGCTTCAGCCTCAACAGGATCCGGGTTGGAGAGTACCTGAGTCATCAAATGGAAACATACCCCCTGATCAAACCAAGGGCTTTAAAAAGGATGCCCACCGGGGGACTTGAACCCCCACGACCTAAGCCACTGGTACCTAAAACCAGCGCGTCTACCAATTCCGCCAGATGGGCACGTACTGAACTCTAAACACCACTCCAGAATGGGCCTACACCGTTGTACCAAAGATGCTGGCCACCCTCCTCGGGGAGTTCTCTCTCCTGTTCGGCCTGGCAGTACTCCTGCTACCGCTGCTTGCCACTGAACTCAGTCGCCCCCGTGACGGGCTGTGGGGAGCTGTGGTGTTCATGCTGGGGCTGGGGCTGATCACCAGCAGCGACCGTTTGCAGGGGGCCCCAATGCTGGCAGTGATCTGTGGCGCACTACTCGTGAGCAGACTCGGGGTAGAAGTCGCCCAAAACCGCTGGCAACAACTCAGTGCGGATGATCAGCAAGGGCTGATTTCTCGGGAGCGATGGACCACCAGCCTCAAGCAACTAGGAGCCTCTATCGCAAACCTGGGCAGCACCCTCACAGGATTGATGGAACGGCTGCGGCCAAAACCCAACGCAGACCAAGACTCAGCTTTGGCCAACGAGATCACATCAGCGGAGGGATCTGAACCCAGCCCTGAATCAGAAGAAAGCCCTGAGCCTCTCACCACTGAGAGCTTCAAAGAACTGTTGGCCTCACTAGCAAGCATCGGTGACAGGCTCAACGGGTTGATGGAACGGGTGCGGCCAAAACCAAACGCAAGCAATAAGAAATGGGTGCGTCCTGAACCAACCGCAGACCAAAACTCAGCAACAGCTCTTGAGCAACAGCCATCTACAAGCCAGCCTTCATCAGCAAATCAACAAGCGATCAACATTCCCCCAACGGTGTCAACCGAGGCGGCAGCAGCAGATCAAGCAAAAACCAACTCTGAACCTAAAGAAAGTTCTTCGGCTTCAGCCAATACCAGCCTCAAGACATCGGTAGCCCCCAAGCAGACCACTGAGCAACGATCAGAAGATCAGCAACCAGCTAAGAGCAAACAAACTATTGACGTTGGCAAAACTGACTCCCCTAAAGACTCAACACACCCTGAAGCAAAGGTTCTAGAGCGCCAAGAGCCGAAAGCAAGTCAGCAGCAGACTTCAACGCCACAGCCAACTGAAACTCAACAGCCAACTGAGACTCAACAGCCATCTCAAACCCAACAGCCCAAAGACATCCTCCAGGTGACTCCCGCCAAGGCCCCAACAGATAGCGAGCCAGAAACAACTACAGACACTGAAAGCATTCAAGAGACAACAGCGGTAAAAACTGAATCGACACAGCCTTCCATTGATAATCTCTCCTGCTGCAGTGACACCGTGACCCAGGGGAAACAACCGGATGGTGTTGCACGAACCTCTTACAAGGACACTCTCAACCTTTTGCAAACCAGCTTTGGCATGCGCGCCAATGCAATCAAACGAGAACCAGAGTTACAAGCGTTCTGGAAGCAACAAGGCATTGATTTAGAGCTTGGCCTGAACAATCAGGGCCAAAACTTCACCCTTCATGACGGGCCGCCCTACGCCAATGGAGCCCTGCATATGGGCCATGCCCTCAACAAGGTGCTGAAAGACATCATCAACAAGCATCAAATCCTGCGTGGCCGTCAAGTGCGTTTCGTGCCCGGTTGGGACTGCCACGGCCTTCCGATCGAACTGAAGGTGTTGCAGAACCTCAATCAAGAGCAGCGCGAAGCACTCACACCACTGAAATTGCGCAAGAAAGCTGCAGCCTTTGCACGCAAGCAAGTGGACAGCCAAATGGCAGGCTTCCGCCGCTGGGGCATCTGGGCCGACTGGGAGCATCCCTACCTAACGCTCCAGAAGGAATACGAAGCCGCCCAAATCCAAGTATTCGGCACGATGTTTCAAAAGGGATACATCTATCGGGGACTCAAGCCGGTGCACTGGAGTCCCAGCTCCCGTACAGCCCTTGCTGAAGCGGAGTTGGAATATCCAGACGGTCACACCAGCCCAAGTGTCTACGTTGCTTTTCCAGCAGCCAAGCTGCCCGAGAACTTGCGCACATCTCTTGGCAATCAGGGCCTGGAGCTGCCGAATAACGGCCTCGAACTCGGCCAGGCTCTGCAAATTGCAATCTGGACCACCACCCCCTGGACTCTGCCCGCCAACCTTGCGGTTTCGGTCAACGAGACACTCGACTACTCCTTTGCAGTGGACAACCAAGGTCGACTACTACTAGTGGCCGCTGAATTGTTGCCATCGTTACGCGACACCCTCGCGCTGGAACTCACAGCTCGCGCCACGGTCAAGGGAGCCCTTCTTGCAGGTCTCATCTACAAACACCCACTACTGGATCGAGACAGTCCGATCGTGATCGGCGGTGAATACATCACCACCGAATCGGGAACTGGTCTTGTGCACACGGCACCAGGCCATGGTGTCGACGACTTCAACACAGGCCAAAAGCACGACCTGGGCATGCTCTGCCCAGTAGACGAAAGCGGAACAATGACAAGCGAGGCGGGTCCATTCGCTGGTCTCAACGTGCTCAAAGACGCCAACCCCACCATCATTGCGGCACTTGAGGAAAGAGGTGCTCTGCTGAAGCACGAACCCTATGCCCACCGCTACCCCTATGACTGGCGAACAAAGAAACCCACCATTTTTCGCGCCACAGAACAATGGTTTGCCTCTGTCGAAGGCTTCCGCAATGAAGCATTGACAGCCATCAACAGCGTGGAGTGGCTACCAGCCTCGGGCCGCAATCGCATGGAAGCGATGGTGCGAGAACGGGGCGACTGGTGTATTTCCAGACAACGCACTTGGGGCGTGCCGATTCCAGTGTTCTACGAGCGAGAAGGCAATGAGGTGCTGTTGAACGACGAGACCCTTGCTCATGTCAAGGCCCTGATCACAGAACATGGTGCCGACGTGTGGTGGGAACGCAATGAAGTCGAGCTGTTGCCACCGGCCTATGCCGCAGAAGCTGAACGATGGCGTAAAGGAACCGACACGATGGACGTATGGTTTGACTCGGGGTCGAGTTGGGCGGCTGTTGCCAGTCAACAAGATGGCCTCGCCTACCCTGCCGAGCTGTACCTAGAAGGCTCTGACCAACACAGGGGCTGGTTTCAGTCTTCTTTGCTGACCTCCGTAGCCATCAACAGCCAAGCTCCCTATCGGCAGGTGCTCACCCATGGCTTCGCCCTCGATGAGAAGGGTCGGAAAATGAGCAAATCGCTAGGGAATGTCGTCGATCCAGCGGTGATTATCGACGGTGGCAAAAACCAGAAACAAGAACCTCCCTACGGCGCCGACGTTCTGCGCCTATGGGTGAGCTCTGTGGATTACTCCGCCGATGTTCCGATCGGAGCCAGCATTCTGCGACAGATCGCAGATGTGTATCGCAAGGTGCGTAACACGTCCCGCTATCTGCTGGGAAACCTGCACGACTTCGATCCCGAGCGCGACGCGATTCCCGTGCCAGAGCTACCCCTACTCGATCGCTGGATGCTGCAACGCACAGCTGAGGTCATGGATGAGATCTCAACGGCCTTTGATCGCTACGAGTTCTATCGCTTCTTCCAGTTACTCCAGAGCTACTGCGTAGTCGACCTATCGAACTTCTACCTCGACATTGCTAAGGACCGGCTCTACGTGAGCTCACCATCCGAGCGTCGCCGACGCAGCTGTCAAACGGTGATGGCTCTCATCATTGAGCGTCTAGCTGGGGCCATTTCCCCAGTGCTATGTCATATGGCCGAAGACATCTGGCAGAACCTGCCCTACTCCGTAGCGGAAGACTCTGTCTTTCGTAGGGGATGGCCCACGGTCCCAGAGACCTGGCGAGACCCCTCAATAATGGCACCAATGCACCAGCTACGTGAACTGCGCAGCGCCGTGAACCGCGTTCTAGAAGACTGCCGAAGCCAAGGAGAGCTGGGTGCGGCACTTGAAGCAGCTGTCCGCTTGGAAGCACGCAGCGAAGCGCTCCAGGAAGCACTCGACTGGCTCAGGCAACAAGGAGATCCCGATGTGGATGGATTGCGCGACTGGTTGCTGGTGTCTCATTTACAAGTAGGTGGTGAACCATGGGCAGAACTACTGGCCAGTCAGGAGAACACCTTGGCGACGATCGAGGTTGCCAGGGCTCGCGGTAGCAAATGCGAACGCTGTTGGCACTACGAAACTGATGTCGGCCAGCACATGACACATCCCACCCTTTGCGGTCGCTGCGTGGGCGTGCTCGAACATCAATAAAAGGGGGGGGGGCTCCACGACATCCCCCCATCCATCACAACCATGTCACCACCAATGTCATCAGCACTGAGCCTTTGCGTCACTAGCGATATCCAGAGGCTTATCAAAGTCAATGCGGTGTGACATCTGCTCACAAGCAGCACACACGCATCCAGAACGGCAGTCATTGAACATTCTGCTTGAAAAAGCAGAACTCAAAGCATCGAAAGGGTGCCAAAAAATCATTCAATCGCGCAGTGGGTTCAATGATCAAGCCTCCATCAAAAAGCTCCAGTAGCAGAATCCGGCAATGGCATAGGGTCAACGTCAGGCAAACCAGATAGAAAAGATGTCTCTTCTTTGCTGGCCTGCTCTAAAAGGCCTGCATTCGAATTTGTATTAGCTTCTGCGGAAGGTGATCCACAGATAACCGCAGCAATACAAATTGCAGCAATCAGCGTAAAGAACTTGTCGGTAATCAGCTCGGCTTTGTCGAATGTCATTGTCCTGATTTGGTTGTGAGGACAACCTGTCCTCGATGCACATAGCTTCTCTGCAAGTTCTCTGTATTGTGTTGACGCGCCGCAAGACCCGAGGTGATTTTGCTCACAGCTCCTCTATCGCATCAAAGGCAATAGGGTCAGAATTCACCAGCAACCCGACCCTGACGGGGAAGTCGCACCAGAAGCCACTGCAGCAAGCCCACGACATAAGCCACCAAGGCCACATAACCAACAAATGCGGCGACCGCTTCGGTCCACTGTCCACCGAAAACGAAATCGAACAATCGCTCCGCAACCCGATGCAACCCCTGCGGAGCCTCAAGCCAGACGCGACAATTAGCCCCTGCAACGTCCTTGACGCAAGCAAGACTGGTTGACGCCATAACCGCCGCCATTAGACCGAACCCGCTCAGAGCCCAGCGCCAAATACGCACCGTTAATGGCAGAGGCCGCCAGGGGGGTAAATCGGCAAGCTCCTCATTAAGGTCTACCCAAAACCAAACTGAAGCCACCATCAACAAGGGGGCCAAAAAGGTCGTCAGATAACCAATAGGCCTTTGATCGGTCAGCAACAGCACGCTGATGGCTAGCAAACTGGCAATCTTCCAATAGATGGTCAGTAAACGCACCATCGAAGCCTCCCGACGCACCGAAGCCCAGATCAACAAAACAAATGGCAGGCCCAGTGCAAACATTGCCGCCAGGCGGTAGGTCAGCCAGACCAGAGTGCGATAGGGGAGTTCAGGCACTTAGGAGGTTCGTGAAGGCGTCATTATCAATGCTGGCCTGAGTTCCGTCAGTGTTGTTAGGGTCCAATTCATGGAGCCCTTCTCTCCGCTCAATTGGTTCAGACGCAGCTCATCCCAGGCCAGCTGCCGAACGGCATTGTCCAGCCAACCCTCCCTTGAAGCTGCGGTCAACGAGGTGGCGGCAGCCCTGGCTGGGGGCAGCTCGGCCGATCTAGCACTCGTCTTTGCCTCCACCCACTACGCCAGCGATCTACAGCGATTGCTGCCTTTATTGCAGCGTCGACTGAAAGCAACCCACTGGTTGGGGTGTGCCGGTGGAGGCGTGATTGGCACCACAGCCAAAGGGAATGCCTCAGAACTAGAAAAAGAACCTGCTCTCAGCATCACCATGCTGCAGCTGCCAGGAGCCATTCTCAAGCCCTTCTGCCTTGAAACCCAGTCATTACCAGACCTAGATGGACCAGCTCAGCACTGGCAAGAATGGGTTGGCGCTGATCCTTTCAATGCCCGCAGCATGTTGCTGCTTGTGGATCCCAGCTCACGCTCCATCAATGATCTCATTAGCGGCCTGGATTACGCCTACCCAACCACGACCAAACTCGGTGGCATTGCAGGCCCTCATAATGCCCCTCATGGCTCCCTGTTCTTTGACGACCGCGTTGTCATGGGCGCCGTTGGCTGCAGCTTTGGGGGCGACTGGAATCTGGAAGTCGTGGTCGCACAGGGTTGCAAACCGATTGGTCCTGTGTTCGCCATTGAACAGGTGCAAAAAAATATTCTTTTGGAGCTCAGTCACGAAAACCAGCGGGACAGTCCGATGGCCTGCCTACAGCGAGTGATGGATGATCTCTCAGAAGAAGAACGAGAGATAGTCCGGCATTCACTTTTTTTAGGAATAGAACGACGGGATCTGGTGTTAGCAGGAACCGGAGCACCTCAGCCTCAAGGAGCTTTTTTGGTGAGGAACCTGATCGGAGTAGATCCCAAGAATGGTGCCGTTGCCGTCGCCGAGCAAATAAGAGCTGGCCAAAACGTGCAATTTCAGCTGCGGGAAGCTGAGGCCTCACGGCAAGAATCTGAGCAACTGCTCGGTGCCGCAAAAGAGCGCAATACCAGCCCCCCTCTCTTCGGCCTATTAATGGCTTGCCTCGGGCGAGGACATGGCCTCTACGGCGTACCCAATGGTGATGTACACATCGCACGCAAACTGATGGCAGAACTACCTATCGCTGGAGTGTTCTGCAACGGTGAAATCGGCCCTGCCGGAGGCGTTGGCGCTACCCACATTCACGGTTACACGGCCTGCTGGGGTTTGCTTAGGCATGACCCCTCTGCCTCGGAACCAGCCAAATCGGTCTAAGTGTGCGCCAGCACGTCAATCCCCTCAGCCGTTTCTTCCAACTTCCAAGGCCACTGCCAAGCCCGGAAGAAATGTTTGCGCAATCCAGCCGCCCTCTCCATCTCGACATCGGTTGTGCTCGAGGTGGCTTCCTGTTAAGCCTGGCTCCACTTCAACCAGAGTGGAATCATGTGGGTGTTGAGATTCGCCACCCGCTTGTGCTTTCAGCGGAAAGGGATCGCCAAGAACTCGAACTCGACAACCTCCGCTTCTTGTTCTGCAACGTCAATGTGAGCCTTGAGGAATGGCTTGATGCCCTGCCTAGAGATCAGCTGCAATGGGTGTCCATCCAGTTCCCAGACCCCTGGTTTAAACGTCGTCATCAGAAGCGCAGGGTGCTGCAACCCTCCCTGTTAATCGCCTTAGCAACAGCCCTGCAACCAGGCCGTGAACTCTTTATCCAGAGTGATGTGATGTCTGTTATCGAGCCGATGGTGATGCTGATTGAACAAAGCAACTGTTTCGAGCGTCCTAAAGATGCTTCCCACTCCTGGCAAAAGGCCAACCCACTACCCGTGCCGACGGAGCGAGAACGTTATGTGCTCAATCAGGGCCTACAGGTTTACCGCAGGCTCTACCAACGCAACGACCAACAAGCTCCTGAACTGTCCAACCTCGAAGCTTTATGGCAACAGGTCGATAATCCCAGTGCAGAAGATAGCGACTGCTGATGCCTAAGACTGCGGCCCCACAGCCCCTTCTACTGCGCTGGCAGGGACGCATTCCCTCTTCTAAGGCGATGCAAATGCGCCTGCAATGGATTGCGGGGTTGCTGTTGATGATGCTCCTAGCAACCCTGCCCATGCTGACTCGAACAGGGCTTGGACTAACAATCCTGGCAGCCGGAGCGTTATGGATCATCTGGGGCTGCGTGACACCAGCTGGCCGAATTGGAAGCATCAGTAGCTGGTTACTTGTGTTTCTCGCTATTGCATGTCTCGCTACAGGGTTCTCACCCGTTCCATTGGCAGCTGCCAAAGGATTGATCAAACTCATCAGCTACCTGGGGGTATACGCACTGATGCGACAGCTACTAGCCACCAGGAGCGACTGGTGGGATCGCCTGGTGGCTGCCCTACTAACCGGCGAACTGATCTCTTCTGTGATCGCAATCAGGCAGCTCTATGCCCCTGCTGAGGGAATGGCCCACTGGGCAGATCCCAATTCAGTGGCTGCAGGGACAGTGCGAATTTATGGTCCACTTGGTAATCCCAACCTGCTAGCCGGCTATCTCATACCCATCCTGCCGCTGGCCTTAGTAGCCCTACTGAGATGGCAAGGTTTGGGGGCAAAGCTTTACGCGATGGTCGCTCTAGGGCTTGGCATCACAGCAACCCTATTCAGCTTCAGCCGCGGAGGTTGGCTAGGCATGCTTTCCGCTCTAGCTGTGATTTTGGGGCTGCTGCTGTTGCGCAGTACCAGCCACTGGCCTCTCTTCTGGCGTCGGCTGCTGCCCCTAATCGTGATTGTTTTGGGCACAGCCATGTTGGTGATAGCAGCAACCCAGATTGAGCCCATCCGCACCCGAATCACAAGCTTGATCGCAGGGCGAAGTGACAGCTCTAACAACTTCCGCATCAACGTTTGGCTATCGAGCCTTGAAATGATTCAGGCACGCCCGTGGCTGGGTATTGGCCCTGGCAACGCTGCCTTCAACAGTATCTATCCACTCTTTCAACAGCCCAAATTCAACGCCCTAAGTGCCTACTCTGTTCCCCTGGAAATCCTTGTCGAAACCGGACTGCCTGGCCTCATTGCAAGTCTCGCTCTAGTAATCAGCAGCATGCGTAGGGGCCTCGCTGGCCTCAACTCAAACAATCCGCTGGCCCTCCCCGCTCTGGCAAGCCTGGCCGCCATGGCGGGGCTTGCGGTTCATGGCATCACAGATACCATTTTTTTTCGACCTGAGGTTCAACTCGTGGGCTGGTTCTGCCTCGCCACACTGGCCCAAACACAGCCAGAACAAAAACAACTCCAACAGACAGCGTGAACGGCCTTTTCCTTGCAGGCTTTGATGCAGGCCAAACCCAAACCCGATGCCGCCTAAGCCGCTGGCATCAAAATCAGTGGTTACCGATTGCAGAGGGCCTCGGCAGCGGGGTTATTCACCTACACGCCTCTGAAGGTGAAGAACGCTTTGAGAAAGCACTGCGAAGCAGCTTCAGCAAGGCTGTCGGCAATGCTGGATTGAGATCTGAAAAAGCTCTGATCTCTGCAGCGGCCGTCGGAGCAAGCGGAATAGAACATGACACCCCAATGCAAGAGCAAGCCCAGCAATTGCTCGCGCGTTGTCTAAAAATCCCATCAAACCAATGCCTAGCAACTGGGGATGAACGCACGGCCCTGCATGGGGCCTTCCCCCAAGACGCAGGCATTGTCCTGATCAGTGGCACCGGCATGATCTGCATCGGGCGAAATGATCAAGGAAAAGAACAACGCTGTGGCGGCTGGGGTTGGCTACTTGATGAGGGTGGCTCAGCTCAAAACCTCGGACAAAAGGGGCTACAGCTCAGCCTGCGCATGGCCGATGGCCGCATCCCCGATCGACCTCTACGCGAGAAACTCTGGCGCGCTCTCAATTGCTCATCGGCAACAGCTATCAAAGCCCTTGTGGTGCAGCCCAATTTCGGTGCTGCCGGGTTTGCTCAACTCGCGCCACTCGTCGTTGCAGAAGCCCAGGTAGGCGATAAGGATGCCATCGCGATCCTTGAACAATCAGCCCACTGCATCGCCGAAGCGATCACAGGAGTTGCCCAAAGCCTTGGGCTATCGGATCCCAAGATCTGTGGCAACGGCGGAGCCTTTGAACATCTACAACCCTTTCGCGAACTGATCGAGCAAGCTATTGCCAAGCGAATGCCTACTGCAAGCTGGATCAAAGGCCAGGGGGATGCCCTGGATGGTGCTCTGCAGCTTGCACTCCGCCAACTCAAACTCAACCCCGATTGAGGTATTGCTCGGCAAGGTCGGCCAACTGTGCTGTCCAGAACTCCACAGCAGCAGAATCCGCCGCTTCAATCATCACCCTTAACAACGGCTCCGTTCCACTTGCCCTTACCAAGACTCTGCCGTCTTCACCCATGGCTGCTTCTGCCGCCAAGACCGCCTCCTGCAGAGGCTCACAATGCTGCCAACCCATACGTCGTTCCAAATCAGGAACGCGCACATTGACCAACTTTTGTGGGAACGCCTGGAAACTCTGATCCAACCACTCACCAAGACTCAGCCCCCTGCCATGACAGAGAGTGGCAAGCTGCAAAGCAGTGAGCACACCGTCACCACAAAGGCCATGAGCTGCTGAAAGGATATGGCCAGACTGTTCACCACCTAAAGCCGCATTGCTCTCCACCATGGCGGCATAGACATGCTGATCACCTACCGGCGTGCGTTCAAGAATCCCACCTCTTTGCTGCCAAGCCCTCTCAAATCCAAGATTCGACATCACCGTAGCCACCAGCCTTTGTTGAGGTAAAGCCTGCTGATCCTGAAGGTCTGATCCCCAGAGGTAGAGCACATGGTCACCATCGACGACGCGACCCTGTCCATCCAAAGCCAGCATCCGATCAGCATCCCCATCAAAGGCAAAGCCCATGACCGCGCCGCGCTCAATCACAGCTCGACGCAACGGCTCGAGCTGGGTAGAACCACAACCGACATTGATGCGCCTTCCATCCGGTTCACCATGCAACACAGTGAGATCAGCCCCAAGGGCCGCAAACACCTCAGCACCACAGGCTGTTGCCGCTCCCCAGCAGAGATCAAGCACAATGGGCACGCCATCCAGGCGTTGATGTAGCACTGAAGAAAGCAGGGCATCGCGATAGTGGCTAAGAAGCTCGTCGCGCTGATAAGCAGGGCCGCAACTCGTGATCGTTGGTCGACCTTTGTCACCAATGGCCTCGCCGCGAAGCCCCGCTTCGATGAGACCCTGCTTGGCTGGGCTGAGTTTGGCACCATCGGCCCCAAACACCTTGATGCCATTGTCTTCAGGTGGGTTATGACTTGCTGAAACCATCAAACCGCCTGCAGCGCCAAGCTTGCGAATTAATCCAGGCACAGCGGGGGTGGGACATAGGCCCAAGGTCCACACTTCTCGACCTGCAGCGGTCAAACCAGCCGTCAATGCGGAGCACACCATGGCACCACTGCTACGGGAATCCATCCCGATCAACACCTGGCCTTGATCAGGCAACACCTGACCACACCAGTAGCCCACCTGCAAAATAAACGCAGGCGTCAGCAACGTTCCGACCCGACCGCGAATGCCATCTGTGCCGAAGCTGGCCTGGGCAGTCCCGAGGGGAACACCTAAGGGGTCAAGAGCAGCAAAGACCATCAGGTCTCAATAATGGACTGAAGATTAAAGGGCATGAGCCTGAGACTCAATCGAGAGGGGACATGATCAAAGACAGTCTCAACGCCACAAGCATTGGGGCCCAGAGCAAAGTGACGAGCTCAGGCACACTTCAAACCACAACCAAAGCCACAATCCATCAAGGCCGCAACTGCATTGGCCAAAGCCAGCGCAATCCCCCAACGAATCAGGCCGCTTCCGCAACGGGTGCACACTCAGAGCGCTGAGCCTGAGCAAGCGGCATAAATCCTTGCGAAGACTGCATCACACAACCGGACTTCATCGCCACAGAATGCCAACAGTTTCTGCTCTGGCGTGATCGCGAGCCCCTTTCGCGGATTCCCTCTACTCGGAGGTACAGCCGTACTCAGCTTGGCGGCAAGCCTCGCTGGGCAAGCCCTTTTAAAACCACAGCTCAAGCGACTTACGCCAAGAATGTCGCAAACAGAGCTCTGGCAGGCCTATCGCTGGTCAATCGATCCCCAGCAACGCCGAGATGCCTCATTGCTGCTCGTGAGCAAGACAAAAGGATCAACCCTTAGGCATCAGAGGCTGTTGGCCGGCCAAGGCTGGGGGAACAGCCCCTTAGCAGCCGTTGCCCTCAAGCTGCAAGCCCAAACAGCCGAGCGTCTTGGGGAAAAATCAAAGGCCAATCATCTTTGGCAAAGCCTGCTGAAACGTTTTCCAAACACGACGACGGCGGCTGATGCGTATTACAGCCTCGGGCGCCATAACCCTGAACTGCGACAGCAACTACTCCAGCAACATCCTGCTCATCCAGCGGCACTAGCCAGCGCAATTGAACTGGATACCAGCAACAGTCGCCATCAAAGAGCCATTCACCTCACGCGTTGGGGGGTCTTCTGGCCAGGTGCCGCAGAAGTCCTACTCAGCGCCTGCAGCGTTCCGGCAAGGAACGGACATTCAAACCAAGAGCGACAAGAACTAGCCCTTGGTCTTGCACAACTAGGCGACGGAAGAACAGCCCTGAGCTGCCTACAAGAACAACCCCCTGATCCTGCAACAGCTCTAGCCATTGGCCAGACACTGCTCCGAGGCAATAAGGAGGAACAACTCCAGGGCGAATCTCTGCTCTTGAAGCTGGCTCAAGACGATCCAGAGGCTGCTGAAAGCCCTAAAGCGGTGAGCCTCCTCAGTGAACCTCTTCATCCGAAGGCGACTCTGCTGGAGTCCTTGCCGCCTGCCCTTGCTGATCGTTCCCCCAGTGTGGCGGCAGCCCACGTACGCCTCGAGAATGGGAACCAAGCGGACGATGTGTTTCAACGCTGGCCTGATAGTCCTGCTAGCTGGCAACTGCAATGGGATCTGAGCCGAGACGCTCTGCTGAAAGAGGAATGGAACAAGGCCCAATCGATTCTCGAAAGCATCCCAACCCAAAAATTGCCGGAGCCCCTCGCCGCTAGGCAACAGTTCTGGATCGGATTCACTGCCTCCAAACAGGGTCGCAATCGAGAGGCCACCCAGATCTGGGAAAAGCTGCTCCGATCCCATCCCAATGGTTACTACACCTGGCGCGCCCAGGCACGCCTTGGTCGAGCTGATCTGCCTGCACTGCAAGGGCAAACCGTATCAATTTCGAACCCTGAGCTCCCATCCTGGACCCCACTAGGTAGTGGAGAAAAGCTTGTCAACGAACTCTGGCGACTTGGTCTCGCAATGGAGGCCTGGGAAACATGGCGGACTCTGAGGGTTGAAGTCGATCGCGCACAACATGATCCCAACACCAGGATGGTGGAAGGGCGGCTCAGGATGGCCGTCGGCGATGACTGGACGGGGCTAAGTCAGCTCTGGCGAACAAGCCTGCGACTCGTAGGAGAGGACTGCCACATACGCCAATTGCTCCATCAAAGCCAACATCCATATCGCTTTTTGCCTGAGATCAAAAAAGCGAGTCACCGCAGTGACGTCCGAGCTGAACTATTGCTGGCCATAACAAAGCAAGAATCACGCTTCTCGCCAGGCGTGGAGTCTCCAGTAGGCGCAATAGGGCTGATGCAACTGATGCCGGAAACAGCGGCAGAACTCAGCGATAACCCTCTAAACAAGCAAGTGCTGGCCACGCCTGAAACCAATATTGAACTTGGGGCCCGTTACCTAGCAATGCTGTTGAAGCAATGGCAAGGCAATCCATGGCTGACAGTGGGCAGTTACAACGCCGGGCCCGCTGCAGTAGCCAACTGGCTAACCCCAGAACTGGCTGCAGACCCTGAGCTCTGGGTGGAACGAATCCCTTACCCAGAGACACGCCTGTATACAAAAAAGGTTCTCGGCAACCTCTGGAGCTATTTAGGCCTAGCCAGCCAAAAGCTCTGCGAGACTGGGATGTAAAGGCGTAGAGATCTGCTGGCCAATCCATATCCCGCCAAGCAAAATCAACCCCAGAGCAATCGCCATCACAACCGGTGGTGGCACCACACGAATGCGAGTGAGATCCAAGCGCGCAAGCAATACCGCAGAAGCAAGGATGAGAACATCCGCAAGCAAGCTCAGGTGAAGTAGGTACAGGCCAGCGGTGATCACCAACAACAAAACCACCAGCAAACTGATTGCACGATTGGCAGCCATCAGCAAGGAGACCTGATGCAAGATCAGATCCGGCATCGTGCAAACCACGACCAACACGACCGCCTGAAGGACCTCAACAATCCAGAAGAGCTCAACATCAATGCCGAGGCTGTCTATCTGCTCAGACTGAAGCAACGACCAATGGTTGCCCATAACGACCGCCACCCCAAAGAGCAACAGCAACGAAGGGGCACGAAAAGGCACAACGAGGAGACGCAGCATCAGCATCAGCCTCAACGAATCGTGAAAAGACGCTTCACTTCTGAACAGTTAGCCCATTGAAGCGAGCAACAACAACAAAACAGACCTGCCAAAGTGCAACGAGAATCTTGCCCATCATGACCGGAAGTTCCCCGTCTTCCACTCTCGGCAAAGGCCAAAGGTTGATACTGCTATTCACAGCATTGGGATTAGCAGTCGTTCTTTTCCTGCTGCGAGGCGGCCTCAATGCTGAGGCTCCGCTGGAGCAACTGGCACGACGCTCCCTCGACCCAGATGTCGCACTCACCAATAGTCGACCGACCGTGATCGAATTTTATGCCGACTGGTGTCAAGCCTGTCGTGAAATGGCCCCAGCCATGCTCACAACTGAGCGCAACAACGAAAACCAGCTCGACGTTGTGCTGGTAAACGTCGACAACCCACGCTGGCAAGACCTAGTCGATCGCTACGACGTCAACGGTATTCCCCAGCTGAACTTTTTCAATAACAAAGGTGAACTGCAAGGTCTATCGCTGGGTGCACGCACACAAGAACAACTACAGCAATTAACTGACGCTCTGATTCAAAACCAACCCCTACCCAAGTTCGCCGGAGTAGGCGCTATCAGCAGCCTGAATGCATCACAAGAACGAACTGAGAAGCAAAACGATTTAGAGGCCATTGGGCCAATGAGCCATGGCTAAGCAAAAATCAAAGAATAATCAACATCAATAACACGAAGAGCCACTGCATGAGCTCTTAAACCATCAATTAATATAATTATATCAACTAAACAGATCAAGCAGAATATCACTATCAACCTCCAACTAACACTCTAGTCGCATAAGGCCAAAACAAGATATCGCAAGTAGCCTATGGACCATAATACTAAAAGAGATCTTGCTATAGCGAAGCATTTAAAGTGCTTTCTTATTCCTCCTCAGTAGTTTTTATCGCGAGCAAATTCTACCTAATAGGCCAGACGAATGACCACTACTTCCTAGCTAGCCGACCCCAGTTTCTCACTGGCAGTACCACCAATGTCACAAGAGACACTCCCCCTTGGCAGTTTTCCTTCGCAGAGAGCGACTTAATGCGGCAAGCCAGCAGCAAAGATCAATAAGTTAAACAGCTGAGGTGATCTTTAGGCACCTTGTTACACTTAGCGCTAAAAGCTCATTAGGAAATATCCCAATCCCTAAACAATAGCAAGTTTCTTTTTCTAGCCAAATTCTTCTTATATCTAGGACTGATTTGCGAATAAACCATTTAGGCATTTAACCAAATAAATAGAATCAATTCCCTTATCTAGGAAATCTCTAACTTTCTAAGGCCAGGCAAAAGCAAAATCCCTATTGCAAGATGAATAAATACTCCTGGCCACAAAAGAACACCAGTTACATCTTGGCTCACACCAATAGACGTTAACAAAAGTCCAACAGCAATATTATAATAACAAAGAGATCTTCTCGGATTTTGCATCGGCGCATGGCTTGATGCTTCCCAGCACGCCCCGCCAAGAGCAATGATTGCCAATGCAAATAATCTTGCAATACCTACCTGTTCAGTGACTAGCATATAACCAAAAAGTAGTGAACAAAATTTAATAGGCAGAAGAAGAGCAAAAATCCCACCAAGAATTTCAAAACCCGCAGAAAACCTGAACAGCAAAGAAGTCCGTCTCATGGAATTAAATTGCAAAAAATCTCATCTTTAACCTTGAAGCAGGCCAATACTGAACACCAAAACTCCTACACAAGCGGCGAGAACGACCGCACTCACCCAAAAGACAAAAGAGTTGCCAAACTGTCCCCATCCACCAAGATAGTCGCCTGAGGTATTCACCTCCACCTCAGGAGGTGCTGACTTTGGCTGCTTGTCTGACATAAGTGGGGGAGGAGATCAGTATCTTCACTCTATCAATGCCTACAAAATCAAAAAGATCTGTTGAATGCATGTCTGCTCTCAACAGATCTTTTTCGGTCAAATCCTGGCGAGAGTGACGCGTTCTGGCTGATGTTGATATTTACCCTGGCGATCGCTGTAGGTGGTATCGCAGGGATCACCCTCGAAGAAAAGAAGCTGACAAATGCCTTCATTGGCATAGATACGGCAATCAGCTCCAGAGCTATTGCTGAATTCAAGCGTGAGATGCCCTTCCCAACTGGCTTCGGCGGGAGTCGTATTAACGATGATGCCAAGGCGGGCATAGGTACTCTTGCCTAAACAAATTACAGTGATATTTGATGGCACCTTCATCTTCTCCAACGCCACACCTAGACCATAAGAATGAGCCGGCAGGATGAAATACTCGCCATCCTCATCCTGATGCAAAGGGGTGGATTCGAGATTTGCAGGATTAAATCGCTTCGGATTCATCACCGTGCCTGGTACATGGCGAAAGATCAAAAACTCCTTCGCAGAGAGCCTTAGGTCATAACCAAAGGAAGAACAGCCAAAGCTAAGTACAGGCCTTTGATGCTGCTCAGGATCAAGATGTCGAATCAATCCGGCTTGAAAGGGTTCAAGCATCCCTGCTGCGGCCTGTTCGGTGATCCAACGGTCGTTTTTAAGCATTAGAAACCACGACGCAACTCAGTGACCTGATCAGCCATTGCCATCAGGATCGATGGCATGACTGAGCCAGTCAAGATGACATCCATCGACCCGGGGCGATGTTCCAGAGTTGTTAACACATCAGCTTCATCGAGATAACCAAGAGCAATCGCCAGACCAACCTCATCCAACACCATTTGATCCAAATCACTCGCCAAGATGCGATCCCGACATTCCTGCCAAATGGCCTCCACGGCCTCAGGCGCACTGGAGTCAACGGCAAGCGTTGAAGCAGGCTCAGACAGACAGCCAGGAACCGCCGGGCGCAGCCACTCAAGTCGCCCACATAGGCGCACACACCCATTTGGGCCTTGGTCTACTCCTCCCTTGAGGAACTGAGCCACCATCACACGACTTCCCAGCCCAGCCGTTCTTAACGCCTGACTCAAGACAACAGAAAAACTGCCTCGATAGGGCGCTGTATAAACCTGAAGCTGCCCTTCAGGAGCTACCAGATGCAGCAGACGCCTATCAGCAACTGCTACCAAAGACCGACTCCCATCACTCTCCTGCGAGCGTTGGTCCGTCATGCACGGATCCACGGAGCGATGGCTAGGGCTCAGGCTGGCAGTCATAAAAATCTCAATCGCCCCGACAAAACCAGCAGAAATCAAATGTAGCGGTGGGGAGCTGCTTAACAAGGCTCTTGACACTATCCATGGTGTAAAAGCACCTGTTTCTGCCAGGCTCAGGTCATCTCACCCACCAACAGCACGATGCTCACATCCCCCCAGCCACGTGCTGACGGCCGCCTTGCTGACGTGATGCGGCCGCTTCAGATCAAATGGGATCCAATGGGCTTTGCCCTCAGTTCCTTAATCATCCGCACTGGTCGCACCGCAGTGCTCTGCAGTGTTTGCGTTGAAGAAGGTGTACCCCGCTGGCGCAAAGGCCAAGGCAAAGGCTGGCTCAGCGCCGAGTACCGCCTTCTCCCTGGGTCTACACCGCAAAGACAGAACCGTGAACTGCTCAAGCTTTCCGGCCGCACTCAAGAAATTCAACGCCTCATTGGCCGCAGCCTGCGCGCCGTGCTCGACATGGCCGCTCTTGGGGAAACCACCCTGCGAATTGATTGTGACGTCATTCAGGCTGATGCAGGCACACGTACAGCCTCCATCACCGGCGCTTGGATCGCCTTAAAACGAGGCTGCGATCGCTTGCTGGAACAAGGCCTGCTCACGCATCAACCCGTCATCGACCAAGTTGCTGCAGTATCCGTTGGTTTAGTTGATAGTTATCCCCTTCTCGACCTCGACTACAGCGAAGACTCCAGGGCTGATGTGGATCTAAACGTAGTAATGGGCTCCAATGGGCACCTATTGGAGCTGCAGGGCACCGCTGAAGGGGCTCCATTCAGCAGGAATCAACTCAACGACTTGCTGAATCTGGCAGAACCCGGCCTACAAAATCTACAAGCCTTCCAACGTTCGGCGTTAATGCAAGAAGACTAAAAAACGTCACCATTGCTACATGGTGGTGGAGGTCCACTACCTAACTTCATATTTCTGCCGTTTGCTGCGCAGCCATGACCGGCGTCATCCGCGGCTTCAGCCGTTACGCCCAGCAACCCTATGTTCAAGGGTCCGGAAGCATGGCCAACTCGCCTGCTCCAACCCAGAAAACCCTGCTGGAAGTCATCCGTGAACTGGATGGCGCCAGCAACGAAATGGTGGAGCGTTCCAAAACCATCTTCTTTCCTGGCGATCCTGCCGAAAAGGTTTATCTCATTCGACGCGGCGCCGTTCGGCTATCTCGGGTCTATGAATCTGGTGAAGAGATCACCGTGGCATTACTGCGTGAAAACAGCCTATTTGGCGTGCTCTCTCTGATCACAGGCCATCGCTCGGACCGTTTTTATCACTCCGTAGCCTTCACCCGAGTGGAAATGATCACAGCGCCAGCGACCTCAGTTCGCCAGGCGATCGAAAACGACACCAGCGTGGGGTTACTTCTGCTGCAGGGTCTCTCGAGTCGGATCTTGCAAACCGAGACCATGATCGAGACCCTCACTCACCGCGACATGTCATCAAGGCTTGTGAGTTTCCTACTAGTCCTCTGCCGGGATTTCGGGGTTCCAGGGGCACAAGGAATCACCATTGACCTACGCCTCTCACATCAGTCCATCGCTGAAGCAATCGGCTCGACTCGCGTCACCATTACTCGCCTGTTGGGAGACCTGCGCAATTCAGGTCTAGTGCAAATCGATCGCAAGAAAATCACCGTTCTTGATCCGATTGCCCTTGCTAAAAAATTCAACTGATCCCCGTCCCAGTCCAGGATGGTGAAACGGGTTGACACTATTCCTGATCCCACCCGCCCATTGTCGTGACCGGCTGGCTGCTGATCCTCTCCCTACTCGTCCTCGGTGGTGTGCTCTCCACCCTCGGCGATCGACTTGGCAGCCGAGTAGGCAAAGCAAGGCTGAGCCTTTTCAATCTCAGACCGCGAAGGACAGCCGTATTCATAACCGTTCTCACTGGCAGCCTGATTAGCGCACTGTCCCTAGGACTGATGCTGCTGGTCAGTCGACAACTGCGAGTAGGACTTTTTGAACTGGATGACCTTCAGGCCAAACTCCAACAAAGCCGCGATGCCCTCAATTCAAGTCGGTCGGCCCAGTTCAATGCCGAGCTTGATCTCAAGCAGGCCAGGTCGGACAGCAATCAGGTTCAGAATGAACTAAAGGAAGCCAAAAAGCGAGCTGCCGCCCTTCGCAACGAACTCGCACCACTACAACAACAAAGACAACAGCTCGAAGCGGAACGAGCTCGTCTCAGTCGCGACATTTCCAAAAAAGATGCCGACATCCGCCGAACGGAAGTTGAACTAGCCAATGTTCGCAGCAGAATTAGCGCGGCTGAAAAAGAACTGAGGCAGCTCGAGACCAACCTCATTGCCTTACGTCGAGGGGATGTTGTGCTGAGCAGTGGGCAGCAACTTGCCGCAGCCACCCTGCGGCTCGACAACCCCAGCCAGGCGAAAGCCGTCATCGACCGCCTACTTCAGGAAGCAAACCTGGAGGCTTTTCGGCGCGTACGTCCCGGTGAAGAAGCCAATCGACAGATCCTGCTCGTGCCACGCACCGATATCAACCGCATCGAACAGATCATCCGAAAGCCAGGCACCTGGGTGGTCTATGTGCGCTCTGCCGCAAATGTGTTGCGTGGGGAGAACGTGGTGTATGCCTTCCCGGATGCTCGCCAAAATATCAACATCGTCCGACAAGGCGAAGTCCTCGCACGAACGACTCTTGACCAAAATGAGAAGAGCACCGAAACCGTACGCAACCGACTTAGGCTCCTGCTTGCATCAACTCTGGCAGAGGTAAAAAGACGCGGATCCCTCAGTTCAGGACTGCAGTTCGATGGCAGTGAAATGAACCGGCTCGGCCAGGCATTACTGAACCGCTCTAAAGAGCGGATTGAGCTAGAAGCCGTGGCAATCCGCAATAGCGATACGGCCGATCCAGTAGCAGTTATCCTGCAGCCCGTGGGTGGTCCTTGGACAAAGATTCCCGAAGACAAACCATGACAAAGCTTGTGGCCGTAGATCCTGGCCGCAATAAATGTGGATTAGTGCTTGCAGACACAGCAACAAGTACTGTGCTTGAGGGGAAAGTGGTGGCCGCAGCCGCTGTGCTCGACCTCATCATTCATTGGCAAAACCAAGCGCCCTTAGAAGGCATCTTGATCGGCAACGGCACCAGCAGTGAATACTGGCAGCACCTTCTGCTGCAAATTGCCCCCTTGCATGTGGTCGAAGAACGTGGAAGCACACTGCGCGCCCGCCATCGCTATTGGGAGCTATGGCCCCCAAGCAACTGGCGCCGCTGGCTACCCCGAGGAATGATCCTGCCTCCCCATCATCTGGACGCCATAGCCGCAATGGTGTTGCTTGAAGACCACCTCGGGCAACAACTCCTTTGGCCCGAACCACCCAACTTCAGAATCGGGCCCTAACAGTGAACATGTAATCCCCACCAGGCTCAAGATGGTAGTCAGCCTTAACCAGGAAGCGCAATAAAGCATCCTCAATAAGTGCTCGCCCAAGAGAGGGTTCCACTTTCAGTTCACCCCGATCGAAAGCCCAGCTGAACTGCCACTGAAACCCCCCAGCCGAGACCTCCCCATCCAAGCGTTGGTCGGCAAAGCTTTGCCGGTGTACACAGAGGCGAGCTGTGGTGACAGGGAAATGACTCATCAGCAGGCAGAACAACCCTCCGGTTGAAAAGCATTGAGACGATTACCTGCCCGTTCCAACCCAAGGCACTCAATCAGATCCAAACCGATCAGCACCTCATCAAGCACTTGATCGACTAGGAGGCTCTCCTGCCGACTAAACACCCCGAGCACATGCGAGACGGTTCGAGCTCTTCGTTCCTCAGAGGTACAACCTGGAGCACCGATCCCGATCCGCAGACGACAAAAATCCTGAGTCCCCAGATATTTAATCGCGCTGCGCAAACCATTGTGACCTCCTGCACTTCCCTGAGCGCGAAGCCGCAGTCGACCCAAAGGCAAATCCATGTCATCTACAAGCACCAGCAACTGATCAACCTCCAAGCCAAACCAATCGATGGCTGCACGAATCGCCCGACCACTTTCATTCATATAAGTCTCAGGCATCAGCAATCGAACCCTTGCTGACCCAACCCCCACTTCCGCCATCAGTCCATGGAACTTTGTTTGCGACCGGAAACTGACTGACTTCTGCCCAGCCAACTTATCGAGGGCCATGAAGCCGATGTTGTGACGGGTACCGACATACTTTGAGCCTGGATTACCTAGGCCTACCAATAGACGTAAACGACCCGGCCTCATACCACTCTCAGCTGGCGGGAGGGTTTTTAGCCTCCTGAGGGGTTTCACTTATTGCATTGGTGTCTTGCTGCTTGGACTCTTCAGTCGCAGCCTGTTCGATGGGCTCAGGTTCTGCCATCGTTTTATGAATCTCGCGCTCAAATTCCTTTGAGGCCGCCTGGAAACCTTTCAAGGTTTTACCAAGGGTGCGACCAAACTCTGGAAGTCGTTTAGGTCCAAATACAAGCAGTGCTATGGCGCCGATAACCGCCATCTCGGGGAGACCGATGCCAAACACATTCATAGGCGAACCTCAGCCCAGCAGAGCCGAGGACAATCTATTCAAAGCTGATGCTTTGGAGGAGAAGCGACTGGTTGTAGATCTGCAAGATGGTCACCATGAAAATCAGCAACATGAAGCCGATCCCAGCCATCACTGGGGTAGTCCCCCAACCTGGCACTACCTTGCCAGGGGCGTAGCCGGGTAGAGATTTGATCAGATTTCCCAGACGGGTGCTTTGAGCCATAACGGAGCTTCGGTCTCGGATGGTGATGAAGCATGCCTACTGTAATGGTCATAGTCCGCATACGGACTAATCCTGTCGAGAGATGTGATGGAAAACTCCTCTTCCGAGACCTACTCCCTGCTCATTGCCATGGTCACCATCACCTTCGGACTGACCGGATACGGGCTCTACACAGCTTTTGGCCCTCCCTCAAAAGAACTCGAAGACCCCTTTGAAGAACACGAAGACTAACGATCACATCAATCGACACGCTCAAGCAATAGTTCAGCCAACTCTCCAGGCTTCAGCTCTACCGCTTCGCCGAGACAGGACTCGGGAGCGCTACCAACCCGCCAAGTCTTCCCTACGGCCCAAGACTGGCGTGTTGCTCCGGCATTAAGCACGCTGAGCTTCAGCTGCCTTGCTTCGGCATACGTCACAGCCAATGGAACCAGCCTTGAAGGCAGCGACGGCAATCCTGGCCATGACACCTTGAGATCAGAAGGCCCCAACCAGCCCGGCTCTCGAAAAGCCAACGCTGCCTGAGGAACAGCCTCCCGACTCCAGCCATCGGGAACAGGCATCAGTGCTAATCGCTGACGATGCCAACCTCGATCAGCAGAGGGATCTGGCCAAGTAGCCCCTCTAAGCAGAGAAGCACCAAGCTTGTCTGGGCACACCTGAACACCCTGAGGCCCATCCAATAACACCGCAAGGCCACCACCCGGCGCCGCCGACTCGCTCGCCAACCAGGAGATCACAGGGACCTCCCAACGTGCTTTTTCCCTAGCCGTCATAGCTTCAGCAGGCCGTTCAATGACTCCACCGCTGGTATCCGCCGCCCATCGCACCGCTGAGCAAGCCAGGGGAACCTCCAAACGCAGTAACTCATGACTTTGACGCCAATCCACGCCTAAACGCAGCTCGAGCCAGGGGCAATCAGCTCTCAGCTGCACATCAAGGCGCAGAGCACTGCTCCCAGCCCAACCTCGCAAGACCAAGCGCGCTACAAGCGATCCGCGCTCCACCAGCTCCATGGAACCATTCCAGTTCAGAGCCAATGGATGCTGGCGATAATCTGCCGACAGGTCCCAGGCATCCCAAAATTCGCCACGATCGCGAAAACGCCCCCAGATCAGAGGTCCTGCCAACTGAGGTATCCCGTTCCGATCCCAAAGTTGCTGCAAGCCTTCGGCACCAAAATCAGCTTCCAAAAGGCCATTGCCAATCCGCCAACCCCCTTGATCAAGGGGCTGAATCTGCACAGCCCCACGAACAGGTAAACCATCAACAACATCTAAGGCCTTACTGACACAACGTTGAAGCGGAACTGCTGTCACCCCTTGCTGCACAGGCAACTGCACCCAGGTTCCGCCTCCCTTGGCCTCTTGGCATGGAAGCTTCCCACCGGCGCTGCCCCATTGATCTCGTGGCAATCTCAGCACAGGCGACCAACGCTGGAGTGGCTGTAGACCCATCCAGACCCAGCACCCACCAGAAGACTCTGGATCGAATCGATCGGAGCAGGACACCCCACTGCGCAAAAGCTGCTGCAGATGCTGATCGCGGCTCCGCCTTGATTCACGACATGACGATCGCCAGACCGGCTCAGCCTGCTCAAACACTTCAGGAATCGATGTGCCTGGAAGGATGTCGTGAAATTGCTGAAAGAGCAAAGGCCGCCAATCTGGCAATGAAGATGCCGAGGTTCCAGGAACGTCAGTCCTATCGCCAAGGTGGCAAGCAAGCAAAGCTATAGCCAGGTCCGCTTCCCTCAAAAGCCTTTCAAGGTGGCGGTTTTGACGCTTCTGATCGGGACGGGTCGTCGCACAACCGCGATGAAGCTCCAAATAGAGCTCATCACGCCACACCGGCAAAGTCTCAATGTGAGTTTCAAGTATCGCAAGGTAAGACCTTACTGTACTTGGTCTCTGGGGCAAAGCCTGAGGATGATCCTCCCAAAGCTGCAGCTGCTCCAGCATTTCTGCAGTGGGGCCACCTCCATGGTCGCCAACTCCCGGAACCCACAAAGCCTCTTCAACAGCGGTAGACGCCTGCCAAGACCGCTGCTCGCGAAGCATGGCCATCGGATTCCCATCAGTGCCAATTGGCGGAAGCATCAGCGCTAGCACCTCAGCCTGGCCACGACTGCACCAACGAAACAGCCGATGCGGGAAGGGATTACTGGCATTCCAGGCCAGTTTATGGGTGCAGAACCAACGGATTCCTGTCTGGGTAGCTACCGCCGGCAAACCAGCGGCAAAGCCAAAGCTGTCTGGAAGCCAGGCCACCTGATGGGACCACTCCGGAAATGCTGATCGGCTGTACTGCTGTCCAAGCGTGAACTGTCGCCAAAGCGAAGCAGTGCTCACCAGCACACAATCAGTCTCGACCCAAGGGCCATTGATCGGCTCCCAACGACCTGCCCGACTTGCATCCTGAAGCGCAGCAAAAAGAGTTGGACGGTGATGTTCAACCCACTGATAGAGAGCCGGCGAAGAGTGGCTGAAATGAAAATCAGGAAATCGCTGCATCAGGTGCAGCACAGAGCGGAACGTGCGCTCTGCCGCCTGCCAAGTGTCAGCCACTGACCACAGCCAGGCCAAATCAAGATGGGCATGACCGATCCAATGGATCAGCCCCGGCGGCCGCGCTGCATTGCGGAGTTGCTGGTCGACAGCCACGGTTGCCTCCTGACTGTGCGGATCCAGCTCAAGCCAAGCCTCCGGCAACTCCTCTCCCACCTCTAAATAGAGCGCCAGCGCTTCAGGCAGCAGAACCTGATCTATATCCACTGCAGCGGCCCTGGGTTCCAGCACCAACTCACTGTTGATCAACGCGCCATCGTCATGGCTAGGACTCCTCAACTCCAGCAAGAGTGTTAAAGGTCGCTCCCAACGGATCGATTCAGGAAGGCTCCACCGACAAGTGGTATCGAACAGATCCCCCTCATGCACCAACACACCATCCACCCACAGGCGCATCTGATCAGCCCACCAACCCAAGACCAGCCGCAAACAACTTGCTTGAGCTTGTCGCCAGTCTTCAGGACAAAGGATCTCCTGCTGCAATTGCAGCCATACTCCGCCTCGAGGCCAGACCAATAAACCCCTGGCAACCCAGTCAGGTCGATGGATTTGAGCCCAATCATCGTGAAGCAGAGACAGCCGGTCACGATCCCCTGCGCGATACCAACCTGGCTTGAGATCCCACCGAGAGCGACTTCGAAAAGTTTCAATCCACGCCAATCGTTGGGCTTGAAGCTGCTCCTGCATCCCTAAGTGTCCTCTATGCCCCATAAGATGTCATCGATGTACTAGAAGTTGAACGGTCTCTCCATGCTCGCCCTCAAGCTCTCCGTTTACTCGGTCGTCTTCTTCTTCATTGCGGTTTTCGTCTTCGGCTTCTTGGCCAGCGATCCTTCGAGGACACCAGCCCGTAAGGATCTCGAAGACTAAAAACCTTTGCAAGCGAAACTTCTCGGGTCACGCAACACACTGGACTGAGGCCTGCTCAGATCTTCCATCAATCATGGGAAGATCAGCTGCCCCAGCTGAAGCCTATTGGCGGCGAAAAGTCCCCCAACCCTTCTCGTTGGGCTCTTCCTTGCTACAGGGTTAATCCCTGCTGAAGCAAATTCTCAGTCAAGCAACTCATACAAAGAAGGCACCTCCTCGCCCAGCCAAGCGGCTCCCATCGCTAGACCAGGGCGGCAGCTGGGGCAATCAACAGGCTTTCAACGCCAGCCAAGCCTGCCAGAACAATCTCCCGAACCTCCACGAGAGCTCAAACTTCGGGCTAACCGTCAACGCTATGACGCCAGACAAGAGCGTTTTATCGCTGAAGGGAACGTCAAGGCCGTTCTCAATGGAGGCGTCCTTCATGCAGACCGCATTGAGTTCGACAGCAACTTCAACACCCTTTATGCCAGGGGGAGTGTTCGTTTCCGCAAGGGATCTCAGTACTTCCAAGCCAGTTCCCTGCGCTACAGCCTGATTCAAAAAGAAGGGGAACTAGAGGACGTTTATGGCGTTCTAGATCTCGACAGCGCAGCAATCGACCTTGGCCCCAATTCACCCGATGCAGCTCAGATCCCACAAAACCCCTCAAAGCCAAGACGGCGCCTAGCAATACAAGAAAGCGAAAGCCTCGGATTCCCCACCGCTTTAGACGTTGAGTTAAACAGCACCACCGCTGGAGCTATCAGCAACCAGACCGCTTCAACAACGATCTGGGATCAAAGTCTTGCCCAAAACAATCAATGGGTCCAGGCAGATCAGCCACCGCAATCGTCCGAGATATCTCGACAAGACGCAAACAATCTCCCAGACATGGCCTGTCCACCTGTGCTGCCGCCGATACCAGATTGGCATCCCCATCCCTGGGCCGTAACGGCTTGGGGTGGCCAGATGATTGATTCAAATTTTGGAGACACCTTTCTGTTCAATGGCCGAATGAGGGAGGAATATCTCCTGGGCCTGGGTCTGCAGAAAAGAATCGCTCGTGCAGGCCCCTTCGCTCTTGAACTAGAAGCAGACCTCTTTGCTCACCATGCCAACCAACAAGCTGGAGGAGCCTTCAATCAATCAGTACCATTTGCAGAAACACCTGCACAGAGCTTTGGTGAAGGTGTGCTGGGTATCGGAGCACGGCTATGGGTACAACCGTGGTTGAGTTTTGGCGTGATCGAGGGAATCAGCTTCAACACGGCCCATAGCAACTATGAGAAGACCTACCGCGAGAACTATGCAAAATTGCTCAACTATCTGAGCTTTGAGCTTGAAGCCGCAGTCTCACAACAACTCTCTCTTGTGGGACGCATTCACCATCGCTCAGGAGCCTTCGGCACCTATAGCGGTGTCAAGGAAGGAAGTAATGCTTACCTTATTGGCTTGAGATACCGCTGGGGCAAAGACAACACAGCCCCGCAGCAAGTTGACGTTCCGCCACCACTGGGTTGTCCTGACCCCGATCGTGCTAATCGAACAACTCGCCAAGGACTCCAAGAGACACTTGAGTCGATCACCCTTGGAGAGGGTGACCCTAAAGCCCAAGCAGAGGCTCTCCCTCTTGGCACTACGCCTCCCCAAGCTGTTGCCACACGACAAAGACTCGCCCAGACGAATTCATCGACGCTCTCTCCAGCAGAGCAAGAAGCATTGCGCGCCCAGGCAATTGCCAAGATCGATCAACGGATTAGCAGCATCCAGTTCCAACAAGCCCTTACCCTTGGATTGCAAAGAGGAAATCTGGCCTCAGCAAGGGATGTAAGAGAAACAAATGCATATGGCGGAGTTAAAGTTTCTCAATTAAACCAAGTAGCGAACACAAAGCTAATCACAGGATCGATCAGCCGCTGGAGGATTCAAGCCGCCAAGGTCACGATCAGCCCAGAGGGATGGAAAGCAGATCGCATGGGCTTCTCCAATGATCCCTACACACCCTCTCAAACGCGTATTGATGCCGAAGATGTAATTGCCACTGAAGAACCTAGTGGGGATATTGTGATCCAAAGCCGCCGCAATCAGCTAATTATAGAAGATCGTTTTCCTATCCCAGTCTCCAGAACACAAACCATCAAAAAGCAGGAAGAAGTTGAGAACCGTTGGGTATTCGGCATAGACAATAACGATCGAGATGGTTTCTTTGTTGGTCGTGATCTAAAACCTATCGAGCTAACAAAGAACTACACCCTCTCCCTCCAGCCTCAATTCCTTCTAGAGCGCGCCATCGACGGAGAGACAAACAGCTACGTTGCTCCTGGCAGCTCAATTAACAGCGGCAAAACAACCCAGCCAATTACAGCTGCTGACTTATTCGGCCTGGAAGCAGAACTAACTGGGAAAACTTTGGGGTGGGATGTTGAAATTAATGCTGATTTAAGCACTTTTAACCCTCTAAATATTGCTGACGGCAGCCGTTACTGGGGGGACCTCAAAAATAAGCTTGATATTCCCCTCATTGGCGAGATTGATGCACATATCTTTGGGGCCTATCGCTACAAAGCTTGGAACGGATCACTGGGAGAAACAGATATCTACTCTGCCTATGGAGCTTTACTTGAGAAGAACGCCAAATGGCGTTGGGGGAAATTAAGAAACAACTTTCTCATCAGGGCTGGTGTAGGCAACTATCAAGCGGAATCATTTACCAATGAAAACCTTTCAGATCTATGGCGTATCAACTTCTATGGATCTCTAAATAGCAGGTACCCAATCTGGCGTGGAAAGCCTGCTGCCCTCACACCAGAAGCAGCCTACCGGTATTCTCCTGCAGCTATCGTACCTGGTCTGGACTTTAGAACTAATCTAAGAGCCTCATTAAGCGCTTACAGTAGTGAAATTAATACTGCTACTCAAAACACCATCACTTTTAGTGCTGGACCAACCCTGACTCTAGGAACATTCAGCAAACCTTTCCTTGACTACACACAACTTTCGCTCAGCGGCGGAATAACTCTAAAAGAAGGCGAAAGCCCATTTGAATTTGACCAAGCCGTTGACTTAGGGACATTTGGGATAGGCATCAACCAGCAAATTGCAGGCCCTTTAGTACTTAGTGCAGGCATAGGAATGAATATAGACCCCGAATCCATTTATTACGGTGACATCATTAACTCAAACATCGAACTGCGCTGGCAACGTCGTTCCTATGACTTCGGTTTCTACTTCAACCCCTACAAAGGTATCGGCGGCTTTCGTTTCCGTCTTAATGATTTCAACTTCACCGGCACCGGCGTACCTTTTGTTCCTTATACACCCATCAATCAATTCGATCAATTTGAAGAGCACCTCTTCTAATTCAGTTGATCAAGGAGCACCCCCATAAATCAAATGACTACCGGTTAAATCAGCACCGGCAAACTGCATTCCTTCCGTACGCACATCTGGCGAGTAAGCATTGATCACCACAGCCTCACGTAAGTCTGCACGGCGCAAGTCTGTCCCACTCAACTCAGTATTCGTAAGCACCGCCCCATTGAGCAGAGCATCATCCAAGCGAGCCCCACTTAGATCAGCACCCTCAAGATTCGCTCTCTCAAGACGAGCACCCCGCAGATCAGCATCGCGAAGGTCTACACCAATCAAATGAGCATCACGGAGGTCTGCCCCGCGCAAATCACAACTCCTACACGCTCCGAATTGGTGCAACTGCTCCATCTGTGTTGTATAAGGCTCAACATTGAGAGACACAACTGGCGCCGCAAATGCTGGAGGAGCTAACAGAACGAGCACCACAGTGCAGATGTAACGGAGAGAAACCATGACCAGCTCACTTTCTCTTTTCATAGACACGCTGCGAATGATCTGCCGCAGCAAATCACTCAAAATTCAATCTTTCGTGTCCTCAACAAACAACATTCAATGCAGAGACGCCACAAAATCATTGAGGTATGGGAGGTCTGCCATCGTGCGCTTTAGGGCTGCGTCCTGAGCCACCAACTGGGATGTGGCATCCCAACGTCCGCTAAGCAGCATCTCGCGAGGGCCAGACTCAATCTGTAAATCCCATGAACCCGCAGCACTCGTCAACTGCTGATCCTGAAGATTGAAGACCCAGCTCTGCGACGGTTCCGCTGCTACCGCCTGCTGCAAGGCATCAATGTGAGCAAAGGCGGCAGTTGCACATGGAATTCCCAGCGCCAGACAGTTGCCATAGAAGATTTCTGCAAAGCTCTGTCCAATCAGCGCACGGACACCCCAGCGCATCAAAGCTTGAGGTGCATGTTCACGACTAGAACCACAGCCGAAATTATCATTAACAACCAAGATCGAAGCACCCTGATGAACCTTCAGGTCGAAGGGATGTGAACCACCCAGTTCCAAGCGATCATCCTCAAAAACCTGATCTCCCAGCACCTCAAAACTCACACATTTAAGAAACCGGGCTGGGATGATCCGATCCGTGTCAATGTCGTCACCACGCAACATCACGGCCCGGCCCCGAACCTGGTCTATAGGGCCATGAGGGAAAGGTATAGCCTCAATCGTCATTGGTGGAAGCTTTGAGAAGGAACAGTGTTGCTGATTAGCTTGCGCACATCGGTGACCTGGCCGGTAATGGCAGCAGCAGCCACCATTGCAGGACTCATCAACAAGGTGCGACCTCTGGACGAACCCTGACGCCCCTTGAAATTCCTGTTACTGGAACTTGCACTGATCTGACGCCCCTCCAGACGATCAGGATTCATTGCCAGACACATGGAACAGCCTGGTTCACGCCATTCAAATCCAGCCTTCCGAAAAACACCATCAAGCCCCTCTGCTTCCGCAGCCCTGGCAACTTGTTCCGAACCTGGCACCACAAAGGCCTTGATCCCTTGTGCTACATGGCGGCCCTTGGCAATAGCGGCAGCAGCCTTTAAATCACTAAGACGACCATTGGTGCAACTGCCAATAAAACAAACATCAACTGGAACCCCTTCAATCGCCATTCCCGGCTCCAAATCCATATAGCGACAAGCTTCCTCGGCGATTGGACGTTCACTTGGCTCAAGCGAATCAGCAGTCGGTACCGATTCGTCTACAGCAATACCCTGACCAGGAGTGATGCCCCAGGTGACCATGGGAGCAATACTGGCCGCATCAAACGTCACCTCATCATCAAAGACAGCATTGGGATCACTGGCCAAGCTGCTCCACCAGGCCACTGCCCGATGCCAAGCCTCCCCAGTAGGCGCATAAAACCGTCCTTGCAAATAGTCAAAAGTGACCCCATCAGGATTGACATATCCGCAGCGAGCGCCTCCCTCAATCGCCATATTGCAGAGGGTCATGCGTTCTTCCATGGAGAGCACATCAATGGCTGGTCCGGCGAACTCATAGGCATAGCCCACGCCAGCTTTGACCCCAAGGCTTCGGATCAGATGAAGGATCAAATCCTTGGCATGAACACCGGAACCAAGCTGACCGTCGACCCAGATCCGGCGCACCTTGAGCTTGTTCATGGCAAGACTCTGACTGGCAAGCACATCCCGCACCTGGCTGGTACCGATGCCGAAAGCAATGGCGCCAAACGCCCCATGGGTAGACGTGTGTGAGTCACCACAAGCCACAGTCATGCCCGGCTGGGTCAGCCCCAACTCAGGAGCTATCACATGCACAATGCCCTGGCGACCACTGCCAAGGCCGCAAAGAACAATCCCGTAGTTGGCACAGTTTCGTTCCAAGGTGCTGAGCATCTCCTCAGCCAAAGGGTCAGCAAACGGACGCTTCTGACTGATCGTCGGCACGATGTGATCAACAGTCGCCACGGTGCGCTCAGGGCACCGCACCGGCAAACCCTTGTCCCGCAAAGCAGCGAAAGCCTGCGGGCTGGTGACCTCATGGATCAAATGCAAACCCACAAATAACTGAGTGGATCCACCAGGCAGTTCAGCCACCCGATGGAGATCCCACACCTTGTCGTAGAGGGTGCCGGAGCTCAAGGTTCAGAGGCAGTAGCCGAAAACCTTAGCTCCCATCCAGCAGGAACCTGCGCAGCCGATCGAGACTGCGAACCACACTCAGCTCCTGAATTGCCAACCTTCCACGACGAACACCGAACTGCACAGGGCTTGCATCACAGCCATGCGGTCCAGCTACTGCGATATGCACTAACCCCACAGGCTTGGCCTGCGTACCACCGCCAGGGCCTGCCACACCGCTCACCGCAATGGACCAATCTGCCCCCAGCCGTTGACGCGCGCCTTCAGCCATAGCCCGTACCACAGGATCCGAAACTGCACCGTGCTGGTGCAAAAGGTCTGTGGATATCCCCAGTAGGGCTTGCTTAATGGCATTGCTATAAGCAATAACCCCGCCAAGAAAAACCTCAGAAGCTCTCGGAACAGCAGCCAAAGCGGCACCAACTCCGCCACCTGTACAAGACTCTGCCACTACAACGGTCTCACCTCGTTGACGCAACAAATCCAGCACAACCGAAGCCAAGCTCTCACCATCCGAGCCATAACAGAACAAACCGGTGCGATGACGGAGTTCTGCATCCACTGGATCCAATAGCTGCCTCGCTTGCTCCACCGTTGCCCCTCGGGCCGTGATCCGTAGTTTCACCTCTCCCAGGCCGGCATAAGGGGCCACTGTTGGATTGCCCTGCTCAAGCAAATCAGCCACCTCTTCAGCCAGCGTGGATTCAGCAATGCCTGTAAACCGCAACAGCCGACTCACAAAGATGTCAGCCACTCCTCCGTGCTGACGCAGCCATGGCACGGCTGTCTGGGACCACATCTGCTTCATTTCAGAAGGCACACCCGGAAAGGTGAGCACAGTGAACCCCGGCCGAGGACACCAGATCATCCCCGGCGCAGTGCCGGAAGGATTTGGAAGGATTTCAGCTCCACGAGGAAACAATGCCTGTTTGCGATTACTGATTGCAGAAATGCTGCCGCCAGCAGTGAGCTTGGCCTGAATCTCGAACCAAAGTTCTGGACGTTCCTCAAGCGGCGTATCAAAAGCAGCCGCCAAAGTTTCAGTAGTCAGATCATCAGGCGTTGGTCCTAGGCCACCAGTGGTGATCAGAATCCGACTGCGATCAACAGCCTCCAAAACTGATTCTTTGAGACGTTCAACGTTGTCTCCTACAACAGTTTGGCGGTAATGAGGGAGCCCCAGAGCAGCCAGCTCCTCAGCTAACCAACGAGCATTGCTGTTAAGGATGTTGCCAAGCAACAGCTCCGTGCCAATGCAAAGGATCTCAACACCATGCTTAGCCGAAGCTTCAGCCATGACCATCGCGATAGGCACGTGGATCACTAGGAGCTGCAAGGGGGCTAGAAGGGTCTACGAAGACACCTTCAGCACTACGTTGACGACGGCTGATCACGACTGTCGCCACGAGAATGGCTGTCGCTAAAGCCAGCCACAAAAAACGCATTTCAGCATTGGCCACCACGAGGGCCAATGCTGCTAGCCATTGTGTAAACACGTAGATCAACAACACCGTTCGGCGATGACTGAAGCCGGCGCGCAGCAGACGGTGATGAAGATGGCGACGATCAGGGTAAAAGGGAGAACGGCCTTCCCGCAAACGCCCCATAATCACTGCCGACATATCAGCCAAAGGCAGAGACAAAATCAACAGTGGCAGCAACAGACTGACGGTGGTGAGTCCCTTGGCTGGTCCCACGATGCTGATTGCTGCCAAGGTAAAGCCAAGGAAATAGGAGCCGCCATCACCCATAAAAATTCGGGCTGGATTGAAGTTATGGCGCAGAAAACCAAGACAACAGCCCGCCAAAGCAGCTGCCAGAAAACCTGCAGCCACTTGATGAAGTGAAAAACTGACCGACACAAGACCAACAGCGGCAATACCAGCCACTCCTGCCGCAAGACCATCAAGACCATCTAGCCAATTGATGGCATTGGTAATACCCACAAGCCACACCAGCGTGGCAGCAAGGCTAAGCAAATCCGGCAAGGCAATTAAAGAAGAAGAGCCTTCCCCCAACCAGGGGAACTCAATCGTTCCAATGCGTACCCCCTGAGTCCACATTGCAAACGCAACGGCCACCTGTCCTGCCAAACGAGGCCAAGGAGACAAAACGAACAAATCATCTGCCAGGCCAATCGCAAAAAAGCAAAGAGCCCCCGCCAGAGTGGACCAGATCAGCTGATCCTTCGCAGGCGCAAGTAAACCAAACCCCCCCAGCCCCCATGTCACTGCCAGAGCCAAACCAAATCCCAGCACCATGGCGATGCCACCAAGACGCACCATCGGAGTGCTGTGCTGCTTGCGGGAGTCAGGCTGATCAGTGAGACCAAGGTGAAGGCCTAGCGCCCGCACAAGTGGGACAACCAAAGTGGTAAGCACAGCAGCGATCACAAAGCTCGCCGTAGCAAAAGCAAAGGGGCTGCTCGCGAGAGTCAAGTTCGCTCCTGTAGCAAGCGACCTAAAGAAGGGCCGATGGAATGAATCCTAAGCAGAGCAAACCTGTGATTCCAGAGCGAAGGGCCAGTCAAGCAAGCGCTGGCTGGAGGGCACCCCTGTAGAGAGGGAAACGGCCACAAAGTTGTCTCACCCGTTCCAAGCACTGCGCCTTGATCGATTCATCTTGCGGTTTAAGCAAACGATCTGCAATCACATCAGCAACCTCACGGAATGCCTCCTCATCAAAGCCACGAGTTGTAAGCGCCGCCGTGCCCAAGCGCAGACCACTGGTCACAAAAGGCGACTCAGGATCAAAGGGCACTGTGTTCTTATTGGCGGTGATGTTCACGTCACTGACAAGCAAATCAGCAACCTTCCCGGTCATCTCAATGCTGCGCAGATCCAGCAAGACAAGATGATTATCTGTTCCTCCACTCACCACCGCAATCCCGCGCTCCTGAATGCGACCAGCAAGAACCTGGGCATTCGCCACCACCTGGCAGCTATAAGCCTGGAACTCTGGCTGAAGAGCTTCTCCTAAGGCCACAGCCTTGGCTGCGATCACATGTTCCAAAGGGCCGCCCTGACTGCCAGGAAACACTGCCTTGTCAAACTTACGGCCAAAGTCCGCATCACGACAAAGGATTAAGCCGCCTCTGGGGCCACGCAATGTCTTGTGGGTGGTCGTCGTCACCACATCACAGTGAGCGATAGGAGTCGGATGGACCCCAGCCGCAACAAGGCCGGCAATGTGTGCCATGTCCGCCAACAAGTAAGCGCCCACCTCATCAGCGATGCTTCGAAAAGCAGCAAAATCGATCGTACGGGGATAGGCCGAATAGCCGCAGATGATCAGTTGAGGACGCTCTTTCAGGGCCAGCTGACGAACAGCCTCCATGTCGAGCTGCTGACTATCACGCTCCACGCCGTAATGAACGACCTTGAACCACTTGCCGCTGACATTGACAGGAGAACCATGAGTGAGATGCCCCCCATGGGATAGATCCATCCCCATGATGGTGTCACCGGGCTGCAACAGCGCCAGGAAGACGGCGAAGTTGGCCTGCGCCCCACTATGAGGTTGCACGTTGGCCCAAGCCGCACCAAAGAGCTGCCGAGCACGCTCGATCGCCAACTCCTCAATCGCATCGACATGCTCACAACCGCCGTAATAGCGCTTATGGGGAAGACCTTCGGCGTACTTGTTGGTGAGCACAGAACCCTGAGCCTGCATCACAGCTTGAGAAGTGAAGTTCTCACTGGCTATCAGCTCTAGATGGGTCTCCTGACGTTGCCTCTCCTGATCGATCAAGCCTGCAATCGCCGGGTCGGAATCCGTCAGGGCAGCATTAATAGAAGCCAAGAAGCGATCCGTCATTTACAGAACCCAACAGTTTTCGGATCGTAGGCAATGGTTCTTCACGTCTTAAGCACAGCCCTTAGCCCTAAGACCGCCGCCGGACCCAAGTGCAAAAAAAAACTGCCCGAAGGGCAGTTAATCAGCGCGCCTGGAGAGATTCGAACTCCCGACCCTCTGATCCGTAGTCAGATGCTCTAATCCGCTGAGCTACAGGCGCTTAGAAGGAAACATCAGACTTCATCATGGGGGCCTTCGTCAACCGAGTCTCATCCAAGCGCCACAATCGAGAGATCTACAAGGACACTGCTCATGCCAATTCGCTGGTACGGCAACGCCGACACAACCGACCCGACCTATCAACATTTCGCTCGAATCGTCAACTTCACCCTGCATGCCATGGCCTTTGCAGCTTTCAACAGTGGCCTTTGGTTCATTCAACAAATGCGCCACCCATGGCCACACTTGGATTGGTTCAGCGAAATCTGGCTTACTGGACTCTTCATCCACCTTGCATTTGTAGTCGTCAAAAGACCCAAGGCCAAGACCACCGAAGAGCAAGCCTGATCCCAACATCAAGCCAGCATCCACCTAGCAAGACCATCACTTATGACAATCGATCCAGCAGATTTAAAAGAGCTACAACTATCCCTTGCCGATCGCATCTACCTTCAGATCGCAAGCTGGCACCTTTATCTGGGCGATGCAGGGCTTGCAGAAAACCTTGCCATCGAATGCAGCGTCAGGCTCAATGAAGGCGCCAATGTGGCAGCCCGCCAAGCCCTGGAATCAGTGCAAGTGCCCCTAGGTGGAGGGAGCACCCGCCTACCACTGGCGCGCCTAATCCCAGCCTCTCAACTTCGTGACCTTGAGGAGATCCTGGAGCCCTACTGCAGATAAGGTTGCTGCCATCCATGGAGGGCCAGTGCTGATCATCGAGGTCACCAACGCCCGTGAAGTGATGCGTCAACGCATCGGACCACTAGGGGAGCGACTCATCGGCAAAGTTGTCGATGCTGAGGACCAGGTGGAGAAAGCTCTGATTCAAGAGCTCGAAAACGCCTTCCAGGAATTCGGGATCGAAGCACGCATCGTTTCGGTACAGGGACCCCAGCTGGTGGGCCGAGACCATCTGGAGCTACCAATTCAAGTCCGTGAGGATCGCGAAGTTCGCCTCAGCGAGAAATAACTCTGTAACGCAGCTCACGCGCTAGCTCACGCACCTCAGCGACACCAAGAGAGATGCTGATAAGAGCGAATACAGCAAGGCCAGTGATGACTGACAGACACACCTCAATCAAAAGTCCCAGCAGGTCCTGAGGCCATTGCATCAAGGTCGCCAGAGCCCAAGCCGCAAACCCTGCCGCCAGGCCAGCCCAAAGCACCTTGACGCCATCAAAAGCCCACCGTTGCAAAGGCAAGCCCCCTAGCCGCGAATGCAAGCCCACCAAGAGAGCTGCGCAGGTCAGCAGATTGATTGCAACCGTCGCCAGCACCAAACCGGTAGCCCCGAAATTGAATGGCAACTGAGGGCCCCAAGGGGTTGGGCCACCAACCAACAACCAATCAAACACCACATTCAAGCCAATCCCTGCCGTAGAAAGTCGGAAGGGGGTAGTGCCATCACCTAGGGCATAAAACACACGCACCAGCAGATCACGAGCTAGATAGGCAGGCATGCCCACGCCATAGGCCATCAGCAATCCACTCACCAAGCTGGCCGCCTGGGCATCAAAGGCCCCTCGCTCGTACACCAAAGCAACGATTGGGGTTCCAAGAGCCACGAACATGGCCCCCAGAGGAACCATGCTGGCCGTAGACAACATCAACCCCTGACGGATGCGAGTGACTAGTGCAGGCCGATCTTCCTGGGCAGTGAGCCTGGCAAACGTTGGCAGCAGTGGCACCAGCAATGCATTGGAGATCAGCCCCAAAGGCGTCTGTACCAAAAGATTGGCGTAGCCCAGACCAGCTGCCGCACCCAAAATGCCGGAAGCAAAAAACAGATCTGTAAAGACATTGATCTGCAACATGCCTGAAGAAAGGGTGGCCGGGCCCATGACCTGCCATACCTCCCGCACACCTGGATGATGCCAATCCCAAACCAACTTCATCTTGGTCAAGCCTTGCCTGATCAACGCCGGCAGTTGAATCAGCCACTGCAACAGGGCTCCCACCAAGGTGGCTAGTGCCAAAACAATGCCACCCCTAAGGGCGAACTGCATGGAGCCGATGTTCGTGCCGACCTGCCACCACAAAACTCCGACACCGACCACCAAAGCAAGACTGGACATGATTGGCGAAACCGCCGGAATCCAGAACTCATCAGCAGCATTAAGGGAGCCGAAGCCCAGGCCGATCAAACCTGCCAACAAAGCCATTGGTGCCATCACCTGAAGCTGAACCACAGCAATCCGATGCAGCTCAGGACTCAGACCTGGGCCCACCAAAGTGATCAACGGATTGGCTGCCAGCACCAATAGAGCCGTCAACAACAACAAAGCAGCACTAACCATGGTGTTGAGCGCCGCCAACACATGAGCGCTCTCCTGCCGCGGCCGTCTGCTGAGGACACTGACCATGGCGCTGTGGAAAGGACCGTTGATCCCACCCAGGAGAATCAACAGAAACCCCGGCAAGACGTAGGCGTAGTTGTAAGCGTCATAAGCCGCTCCTACCCCGAAGGCAGCCGCAATCACAAGCTGACGAACCAGCCCTCCCACCTTGCTAAGCAAGGTGCCGACTGTGACAACCAGAGCAATACGCTTTAAGGATCTCCCCATCCTTGGGCCTCAGACCATCTGATCATTTAGCAGCATTCTCAAGCCCTGCAAGCATCCCCATGACCGAGGCCATCCCGGAAGGATTGTTAGGGAGTCCACTACTCACATTCCCACCGCTCGAGGAAGGAATATTGGTGAAGCGCTACAAGCGCTTCCTTGCCGATGTGGAGCTAGTCAGCGGCGAAATCGTGACAGCCCACTGCGCCAATACAGGTCCGATGACTGGTGTTCTTCATCCTGGAGGCAGAGTGCGACTCCGCCATGCGCCTTCTCCCAAGCGCAAGTTGGCCTGGACATGGGAGCAAGCGGAGGCACCCAGCGCCCAGGGCGGCCTCTGCTGGGTGGGTATCAACACAGCCTTGGCCAATAGCCTGATCAGAGCCGCGATTGAAGCCGGACACCTCAAGCAAGTCCTCGGTCCGATCGCAGCAATCCGTGCGGAAGTGACTTATGGAAGCAACCGACGCAGCCGCATTGACCTGCTGTTAACCCCTGATGCCAATTGCTCCGACACCAGACCCATTTACTTAGAGGTCAAGAACACCACCTGGATCGAACACTCCTTAGCCCTCTTTCCCGACACGGTGACAGAACGAGGGCAAAAACATCTCAAAGAGCTAATCGGTGTCCTGCCAGAGTCCAGAGCAGTCTTGGTGCCCTGCCTCAGCCGCCACGATGTCCAAGCGTTCGCCCCAGGGGATAGCGCAGACCCTCGCTATGGCGAACTCTTTCGCCTGGCTCTTACAGCTGGCGTGGAAGTCATTCCCTGTTGCTTCGGATTTCACCGCGACAAGATCACCTGGGAGGGCCTTAGGCCTACCAAGACGACACAGAGTTGACACAGCAAAAAGAGCTCCAGATGTAACAGATCGAACTTTCACCCCGGCAAATAGACCTAAAAGCGTCCACCAATCCCATATTTCGTATCAGAGTGAACATAAAAAAATTGCAAGTTGAGCAAGTTTGACCTTTGAGCTATCACAAAGGCTTCCAGCTCGTTTTGCAGATCTGCTTCTTCCAATGACAACTGCTCCGCTTCCGCCCTCCAGGCGGCGCACGGTTCGCCTTCAGGAGGCCAGTCTCCTGGAGGGGCCAATGCTCCTCCTGCGCAGCATCCGTGGCTTCAGCTCCAATCGCTCACTGACTTGGCTGGCTTGCGTGCCCTTGGCCCTCTTCGGCCTAGGACTCTTCAACCTCTCGGCCCATGCCGCCGAGATGCCAGAACTGAATGCTGCCTTCCTAGCCAACAATCTCTGGCTTCTGGTTGCAACGATTCTGGTGATCTTCATGAATGCCGGCTTCGCGATGGTCGAAGCCGGAATGTGTCGTCAAAAAAACGCGGTCAACATCCTCGCCAAAAACCTATTTGTCTTTGCCCTAGCGGTAACGGCTTACTGGTTCATCGGCTATTCGCTGATGTACGGCGATCCTGTTTCGGCAGGATGGCTCTATTTCAACGGCCTGTTCTTTGATCCTGCTGTAACCCCTGAACTGATCAGCGAAGGAGGTCTTGTCCCAAGCGTCGACTTCCTCTTCCAAGCAGCCTTTGCAGGCACCGCTGCCACCATCGTCTCAGGACTCGTTGCAGAGCGCGTCAAGTTCGGCGAGTTCGTGGTCTTCTCCCTAGTGCTAACTGGTTTCATTTACCCAATCGCTGGCAGCTGGGAATGGAACGGGGGCTGGCTCAACACTGCCTTTGGCGAAGGCGTTGAATTCATTGATTTCGCAGGCTCCTCGATCGTTCACTCCGTCGGTGCCTGGGCAGGTCTGGTGGGAGCAATGCTGCTCGGTCCGCGCATCGGCAAATTTGTCGGTGGCAAGGCCCAAGCGATTCCAGGACACAACATGTCCATCGCTACCCTTGGCGCCCTAATCCTCTGGATCGGCTGGTATGGATTCAATCCCGGCTCCCAGCTCGCCATGGATCAATGGGTCCCCTACGTGGCTGTAACAACCACACTCGCGGCTGCAGGTGGCGCCATCGGCGCAACGATCATTTCCACCATCTACTCCGGCAAGCCTGATCTAACGATGATCATCAACGGCATACTTGCCGGCCTAGTGAGCATTACAGCTGGTTGTGGGAATCTCACGATGGTAGGGGCCTGGGTTGCAGGCCTAATCGGTGGTGTCATTGTGGTGTTCGCGGTCTCAGCCCTTGACTCTTTAGGCATCGACGATCCAGTTGGAGCTTTCTCTGTCCACGGCGTCTGTGGCATCTGGGGAACCCTCGTGATCGGCCTATGGGGCTTTGACATCCAAGGTGATGGTTCCGCTCTTGGGCTATTCGTTGGGGGTGGCGCAAGTCAGCTTTGGGCTCAATTTGTCGGCTGCGCTGCCTACGCCATCTGGACCGTGGTGACCTGTTGGGTTACCTGGTCTGTCATCGGAGCACTGTTTGGCGGAATCCGCGTAACAGAAGCAGAGGAAATCGAAGGTCTTGATATCGGTGAACACGGTATGGAGGCTTATCCCGACTTCGCCTCAGCCGGCAACTAAAGCCTGATCAACAACCTGAATCCCATCAAGCCCGACCCTGTGCCGGGCTTTTTTATGCTTCAAAAGTGTTGAGCTGCCCATAGAGTCAGGAGATTGCTGCTGCCACGATGGATACACAAGCTTTCAAACGCTCGCTACACCACTCTGAGCGTTACAACCGTAGGGGCTTCGGGCGAGCCAACGAAGTCGCCAGCAACCTTGAGAAGGCCTACCAAAGCAGCCTAATTGGCTCAATCCGAGACAACGGGTATGTGCTTCAACATGGGCGACTTCAGGTGAAATTGGCTGAGGCCTTTGGTTTCTGCTGGGGAGTAGAGCGAGCAGTTGCGATGGCTTATGAAACCCGTAGGCACTACCCAAGCGAGCGCATTTGGATTACTAACGAAATTATTCACAACCCTTCAGTGAATGAACACTTACGCGAAATGGACGTGCTGTTCATCCACGCTGAAGGAGGTGTCAAAGATTTTTCCTGCGTCAATGATGGCGATGTAGTGATCCTGCCCGCCTTCGGTGCCACTGTTCAGGAGATGGAGCTGCTTCATGAGCGTGGCTGTCACATCATCGACACCACTTGTCCATGGGTTTCCAAGGTGTGGCACACCGTGGAGAAACATAAGAAGCAAGAATTCACCTCAATTATTCATGGCAAGGTGAAGCATGAAGAAACCTTGGCCACCAGCTCCTTTGCAGGGACCTATCTAGTTGTTTTAGACCTTGATGAAGCCCAACTAGTCGCCGATTACATCCTGGGCCAAGGAGATCGTGCAGCGTTCATGAAACGCTTTGCCAAGGCATGCTCTGCAAACTTTGACCCAGATCAAGATCTCCAACGCCTTGGGGTAGCCAATCAGACCACCATGCTGAAAAGTGAAACCGAGGAAATCGGTCGTTTATTCGAGCGCACCATGCTCAGAAAATATGGCCCAATAGAGCTCAACAAACATTTCCTTTCCTTCAACACCATCTGTGACGCCACAGAGGAGCGGCAACAAGCAATGTTCTCGCTAGTTGATGAACCTCTAGATCTACTGGTGGTGATTGGTGGTTTCAACTCATCCAACACCACTCACCTACAGGAAATCGCCATCAGCCGAGGGATCCGATCCTTCCACATCGATACCCCAGAACGTATTGGTGATAACAACAGCATCCAACACAAGCCACTGGGAGAAGATCTGTTCATCGAAAGTAATTTTCTACCTGCTGGAAGCGTGAGCGTCGGCATCACCTCCGGAGCCTCAACACCCGATCGAGTGGTTGAACATGTGATTCAGAAGCTGATCGACCTAACCTCCGACTGAACAACACCCTGGCTTTACATTTGTTAATATCCCCGGCTAACCCAGCCAGGGATGACCATCCGTGCCGCCCTTGTCGATACCTGCCGACCAATACCTGCGCCTCAGCGACAACTCACAAGTCCGCTGCTATCGAAGTCATTTTTCCGATCGCATGGAGATGCTTGCGCCGCCAAAAAACGTGGCGGCATATCTTGACCACCATCAAGGCTGGTTTCAACGCTGTGCTGCACCCATGGAGGTCAAGGCCCTCGATGATCAGTCCTATCTCCTCACCCTTGGTCGATTCGGAAATTTTGGCTTTGAAGTGGAGCCTTGCATCGGCCTAAAGCTGCTTCCTCAGCAGCAAGGGCTCTACCAAATCATCAATGTGGACCTCACTCATCAAGATCAGCCCCTTTGTGATCACTACGATGTGGACTTCAAGGCTGGGCTGAAACTTCAGCCATCAGAAACAGAAGACAGCAAAATTGTCCAGCAAACCACCATCGTGAACTGGGATTTGGATCTTTCGGTGTGGATCCAACTACCGAAAGTGATCACCCTGCTACCAGATGGTCTTGTACAGACAAGTGGTGACCAGCTGCTGAGGCAAATCGTGCGACAAATCTCGCGACGACTCACCTGGAAGGTTCAAGAAGACTTCCATGCCACCCATGGACTGACCTGCCCACCACGTCGCCATGCAGCTTTCTGAGCGAGTCAACCCTGTTATCGCCTTGATCTGCAAACCGATTCTCTAAAGTGCTCACCTGCAATCCATGGTGATGATGGCCGGCTCCGAAACCCCTAAAGCAAAGGGATCTGACTCTGACCTAGGACCTCAAGCCAGTTCATCGTCAGAATCGATTAACTACTTCTCCGAATTTGGAATTCTCATACTCCGGCTCGGGGTCAGCATTTTGATGGTCCACAACGGATTAGAGAAGCTCCAAAATCCAGAAGGCTTCTCGGAATTTGTCATCAGCCAACACCTTAACTTCTTACCAGGCGACCCTCTGCTGTGGACGTATGCAGCAGCTTTAACAGAAATCATTTGTCCAATTGGAATCGCGTTCGGACTTGCTACTAGGCTATGTGCGCTTGGCCTTCTATCGACAATGGCTTTTGCGATTACATACCACTTATTTGATACTGGCCTGCAAGGATTCCCCTTCGCCGTGGTCGAAAACCATAGCTATGCCTTTGAATTGTCTGGTGTTTATGCAACTACTTTCTTTTACTTGCTTTGTGCAGGGCCAGGGCGCATTTCACTTGCAGCAAGGAACAAAGCCAAAGCAAATTCAGTCAGAATGAAACTCATCAAGGAAATCAACAAAGTCAAAATATAGGCAAACAAATTGGCTCGATATTAGCTTTGATTATTACTAACTTAATGCAAGAAGTGGCGCTTTCCCGTCAACACCATTGCCAGACCAAAATCATCGCAAACAGCGATTGAATCTGCATCACGCTTGCTCCCTCCAGGCTGGATTACGGCACAGATGCCATGGTTAGCCGCCAAACGCACCGTGTCGTCAAAGGGGAAGAAGCCATCACTAGCCAAAACAGCACCCCTGGCTTGATCGCCAGCTGCCTCAAGGGCTAGTCGCGCCGAGCCGACTCGGTTCATCTGGCCCGCTCCAACTCCGAGACTCTGGCCAGCACGAGCCACCACGATGGCGTTAGAGCGCACATGTCTCACCAGGCGCCATGCAAAGGTGAGATCCTCGTTTTCTTCAGCATTAGGCGAGCGTTTGCTGGCCACAGTCCAACTGGTGGGATCAATCGATTGATCGTCTTGGTCCTGCACCAACACCCCGCCGAGGATGGTGCGAATGTGATCACGACCAGCCGCATCAATGGCACCTGGTGCCAGTTCCAACAAACGTAAGTTGGCCTTGCTGGCAAGGATTTCCCGAGCTTCTGGTTCAAAGCCTGGTGCCACAACACACTCCAAGAACAAACTGGTGAGCTCCCGAGCAGTCGTGGCATCCACCAATCCATTCAGAGCCACGATCCCTCCAAATGCACTCACCCGATCCGCATCCAAGGCACGGCTTAAGGCCGACGCCACGCCAGTGCCAATCGCGACGCCACAAGGGTTGGTGTGCTTAACCACCACGGCAGCATCTTGAACAGCTTGTTGAGCGCCATCCGTGCCATATCCAAACTCCCGAACAGTGGCCAGGGCAGCTTCCAAATCAAGCAAATTGTTGGTACTGAGCTCCTTGCCCTGCAACTGAATGGCACCGCCCCAACCCTGCTTCGGAGCGCTGTACCAAGCCGCATGCTGATGGGGATTCTCGCCATAGCGCAGCCTCTGCCTAAGGGGAATAGCCTCAAGCCATTGGGAAGCTTGCTCAGTCAGCCGCTCGCCCATCCAATGGCTGATGGCCACGTCATAGGCAGCGGTGTGCTCAAAGGCTTCAAGGGCAAGCTCACGACGGAGCTGGTCATCCACACCATCACTTAAAGCCACTAGGAATCTGTCGTACTGATCCGGCCTCGTGAGCACGGCCACATGCGCATGGTTTTTTGCCGCCGCTCGCACCATGGCGGGGCCACCGATATCAATATTCTCAATTGCAGTTTCCCAACTCACCTGCGGATTGGCCACTGTTTCCCGAAACGGGTAAAGGTTCACCACCACTACATCAATGGGAGGGATCTGATGCTGCTCCAGATCGACCTCATGATCAGGGTCGCCCCGCATCGCCAAGATGCCTCCATGGACACGAGGATGCAGAGTCTTCACCCGTCCTCCAAGAATTTCCGCAGCACCTGTGTGCTCAGCAACCCGCGTCACGGGCAGACCAGCATCCTCCAGCACTTTGGCTGTGCCACCACTGGAAAGCAGCTGAAACCCATGCATGCGATGCAAGGATTCCGCTAGAGGCACAATCCCATGTTTGTTTGAAACGCTCAACAAAGCGATGGGAGCCATGGCAGCAGAGACGAAAGCATTCCGTGGGCCAACCTACGCAGCAGCGATACAACCCCTACCGTGAGCGACAACCTTCTCCGCGACATTCCCAAAGGTGCTTACTACAGGCTTGTGCTGCTGCATGGCTGGGGTGCAGATGCAGACGATCTGATGCCCCTTGGCCAAGAGCTCTGCCAAGTCATCGAGCCTCCCGTAGAACTAGTGGCTCTACGAGCACAACAACGTCATCCTCAAGGTCTGGGCCGGCAATGGTATGGACTCTTTCCAAGCGACTGGGCAGCCGTTCCTGATGCGATCTCTCAACTTCAGGCTCGCTTGAAAGCCCTGGAAACCCCAGAAATTCCTCTACAAAGAACGGCTTTGCTGGGTTTCTCTCAAGGGGGAGCAATGGCCCTGGCGAGTGGTTGTGATCTACCTCTAGCAGGCCTAATCGGCTGCAGTGCATACCCACATCCAAATTGGGTAGCTCCAAGCATTCGCCCCGCTGTGCTTCTCCTGCATGGGCGCCAAGACGACGTAATTCCCTACGCCGCCTCTGAACAACTCCTCAAAAGCCTAAAAACAAGCGAATTGGAGACGGCATTAGTGAGCTTCCAAGGGGGCCACTGCATTCCGGGAGAACTAATCCCCCGGATGCAACAGGCCTTGCACTCTTGGTTCAACTAAGGAATCGCTTTCTCGTCAAACGAAGGCGTACTCATACTCCTCGATCTCCTCCCAGTCGTCGGAAGTCAGTTCAAGGCCTTCAAACATGACCTCTTCCCCAACGGAGTCAACGATCAAGCGCAAAGAGGGGAAGAGAAAATGGTTCTCTTCAGCGTACTGAGCACTAAACAATCCTTTCTCGCCCCAGAAAAAGCGATCAGTGGTGTGTTCGTTACGACGAACATTAAGGATCGCTGGTGAGACCAAACCAGATTCGGCGATGTAACGACGAGCTGCCGTCACAGGCTTGTATTCACCGGTTTCGAGATGGAAAGTAGGCACATGAGCCAACACCCGTTGACCAGCCAATCGTCTGCGGCTGATCCGCTTGCGCTTCTTAGACATAAACGGGAAACTCCTGTATAGGAGTGCGATGGAGAGAGGAACGGGGCGGCTTAGGACCGTCCTGCAAATAGCGCTCAAGCACGATGCAAGAGCATGAAGATGCCCAAATGTCAGCAAGCCTTACTCAGGGAATCGCAGCAGAGCTACAACACCCTGAGGGATCACTTTCAACATGATCGGCCGAGGCCGAGGATCCAACAGAGGACGCATCTACCTCTGCTGTAGCTTTGGCGACACGATTTGTGCAACCTCTGCTGTGGCTTTGGTGACACAATTTGTGCAACCTCTGCCTTGTCCGACTTTGAGCTACAGCCTCTGGGCGAGGCTTTCAAGCCAATCGACGCTCAAATTTTAATACTTTTTTCAGAATTTACAAGGTGTCATTCGTATCAGCCTCTTGGTGTCGGTGTCCAGAGGCACATCGCTCGCCATGAAGCTGTCAAACCGTTTCCTCAATCTGGTGAAGCAACAACTCAGCAGCTTCGAAGCGGAAGCTCCACTAGAGAAGCTTGTGGTCTATATCGCTCAAACAAGAGACGGGCGCGCCCCCAGCCTGGAAGCCGTAAGTCAGTGGCCCGCCACAGGGAACAAATCCCTGCCACCTGTAGAGGCAGACCCTGAGCTTCGTGCACCCTCACCTGATCGACGCTGGTACCCGCTTCAAGAAGGAACGATCTTGCTTGGAGTACTCAGAGCCGAAAAACCCCTCTCTTCGCCATCCTGGCCCACCCGCCTAGACCTACGGCTGCTTGCTACTGCGAGTGCCATCACCCATTGCCTCAGTCTTGAGCTTGAGCGCGCCAGGCTGCTTGGCGAGCTGGCCGAGCAACGGGAACAAATCAGCCTGATGGTGCATCAACTGCGCAATCCGCTAGCCGCGCTTCGAACCTATGCCCAACTCTTGATGAAGCGCCTAGAGCCCGATAGTCGTCACCGCAACTTGATCAAGGGTCTGCTGAGCGAGCAAGCACAACTAGATCGCTATATCTCCAGCCTCGACCAGATCGGCCAGGACAATCTGCCCATCCAACCAAGCATCAAGGCCCCATTGCTGCTGCCTCCATTACTGCCACAAGCCACTGATCTCACTATCAAATCCTTACTAACACCACTGATCGAACGCGCCATAGCCACATCAGCCTTGCAAAAACGCCCTTGGCATGGACCCAGCCAATGGCCTGCCTGGACTGAAGAGCTACGTCCTTCAGGAGATGGAGTGGTCGCTGAAATCGTGGCCAACCTGCTGGAGAATGCTTTCCGCTATAGCCCTGCAGGACGCCCTATCGGCCTTTGCCTGCAACAAAACGGAGTATGCGTCTGGGATGGAGGTGATCCCATCAACAAGCAAGAGCGTGAGCGCATCTTCAGCAGAGGCATTCGAGGCCAAAGCAGTGGCGATCGTCCCGGCAGCGGCCTTGGCCTAGCCCTGGGACGCCAACTGGCTGAAGATTTGGGGGGTTCGCTGCAACTGATCACCTCTCCAGCGAACCTTGATCCAGCCCTTCCCAGCGAAGGGAATGCCTTTCTGCTCAGCCTGCCGGCAGAAACACCGCCAGCAACAGAAGCGTGATTGTTTCCACCAGCACGACTGAAGCGCCATAAGAGTCCCCGCTATGCCCACCAAGACGACGTCCAAGCAGTTCAGGCACTAAAAACGCCGGCAAGACACCCACACCAATTCCTGCCATCAAAACCATCTGACTGGGCCACCCCACGATCATGAGTGAAGGGACAACCGTTAATGCCAAAAGCAGCACTACGCATGCTGGCAATGCTTCCTGCCATCCCTTGCGATAACGACGATGAAAGGATGCGGTGCCAGCCTGCCCCTCACGCAAGTAAAAGAAGCGCGCCATGGCCCAAAGCGGCGCACAACGCCCCCAAAAGGCAGCAATCAGCAAAGCCAAAGGGGCTAGAGAACCAAGCCGAAGTAGGGCTGCAATCTGAAGTAACACCACCACAAGCAGAGCCTGGACTCCACTAGCTCCAACACAGCTGTCGTCCATAGCCTGCAGACAGCGCTCGCGACCAGCCGCCAGACCATCGGCCGTGTCCATCAACCCATCAAGGTGAAGACCACCCGACAGCCAGGCACCCAGCCCGATGACCAAAAGTGCCACTGCCGAGGTCGGCCAATCGGCACGGATCAAGACAAGCCAAAGGAAAGACTGCAGTCCTCCCAGCACCAATCCGATCCAAGGAGCAAATCGAGCAATCCGTTCAAAACGTGGCTTCAGCCCTGGCCAAGCAGGCAATACGGAGTAGAAAATCCATGCTCCAGTCAAATCCCGGAGCCAAAGGGGAGCGCGCAAGATCTCCAACCTCCAGCCAAAGGCAAAGCCCAACGTAGGGTCATGATCGGCCTGGTGCCCTGTGGCGCTGAAGTATCGCCGTAGCACTAGCCGTGTTTGATTTTCAGATCAACGCCCACTGTTCACACACACGTGCTCGCGTTGGCTGCTTCCGCACTCCTCATGGTTCTGTCAACACACCTCGTTTCATGCCTGTGGGCACGTTGGCAACGGTGAAAGGCATCACAGCCACTCAACTGGCCGACACCGGAGCTCAGATGGTGTTAGCCAACACCTATCACCTCCATCTTCAGCCAGGCGAGGGGATCGTGGCCGATGCCGGTGGCCTGCATCGCTTCATGGGCTGGGACCGCCCACTGCTTACCGACTCAGGTGGCTTTCAGATTTTCAGCCTGGCAGACCTGAATCGTATTGATGATCACGGGGTCGTTTTTCGCAACCCTCGTAATGGCAGCCAGATTGAACTCACGCCAGAACGCGCCATCGAAATTCAAATGGCCCTTGGCGCTGATGTCGCTATGGCCTTCGACCAATGCCCCCCATACCCAGCCAGCGAAAGCGATGTGGAGGCTGCCTGTAAGCGCACCCATGCATGGCTGGAACGCTGCTCGAACACCCATCAACACACAAATCAAGCCCTATTCGGCATTGTTCAGGGAGGATGTTTTCCCCACCTCAGAGAGCAAAGTGCTCAAATCGTGGCCAGCTTTGATTTGCCTGGCATCGCCATCGGTGGCGTCAGCGTGGGTGAACCGGTTGAAGACATTCATCGCATCGTGCGCCAGGTTTCTCCTCTGCTTCCCCAGGATCGCCCCCGCTATCTGATGGGGATTGGCACCCTGCGAGAAATAGCGATTGCAGTTGCCAGCGGTATCGATCTATTCGACTGTGTGCTGCCTACCCGCCTGGGAAGACATGGCACAGCGCTTGTCGCTGGCGAGCGCTGGAATTTACGCAATGCCCGCTTTCGTGAAGATCACACACCCCTAGATCAAAGCTGTACCTGTACAGCCTGCCGCAATCACAGCCGGGCTTATCTGCATCACTTGATTCGCAACGAGGAGCTCCTAGGACTCACGCTTCTAAGCCTGCACAACCTCACCCAGCTGATCAGATTCACCTCAGCTATTAGCCAGGCAATTCAAGATGACTGTTTTTCAGAGGATTTCGCTCCTTGGCAACCGGACTCAGCAGCACATCACACGTGGTAACGTCCATGAAACGCAGCTGAGCAACTAGGGATGGCAGCCTTCACTCTCGATCTGATGGCCCAACTGCCAGAGGCCTATCAGGCCTACGCTCCCGCAGTGGATGTTCTTCCACTCATCCCCATTTTCTTCTTCCTGCTTGTCTTTGTTTGGCAAGCATCTGTGGGCTTCCGCTGAAGCATTCATTTCAATCAACGCTTTTTTCCTCGACGCCATACCTCCCAGACGAAGGTAGGCAGACAAAGAATGCGATTCCATCGGCTGGGCTCTTGGCCCAACCGATAGAGCCATTCGAGCCCTAACTGACACATCCATTCGGGGGCTCGCTTTTTCATGCCAGCCCATACATCGAAACTTCCCCCAACACCCATCCAGAGGCCTGGACATGCCCGCCTTACGCGCGCTATCCATGTTTCTTGACGGGGAACTCCTAGAGCCACAAGCACAAGATCAGGATGCAAAACTCTCAACTTGGCTTCCAGGCCAGGCCAAGCATCTTGGGGTTGATAACCATGCGAAGACATCACAAGTCGCATAGCAGGCAGGTCTTGCTTCAGGAGTTGCCTCAAACGATCCATGACCTGCGGGGTTGCTCCCACTAGGGCCACCTTCCAATCATGAGCCTCTGCATAGGCAAGTAACGAACGTGCCAGTTCAATGCCAGGACTGCGCGGCACCACAACTCCCTGACGCCTCAGCGCCCAAACCACGCCAATCCCATCTGGGATGACTAGATCTGCCGCGGCAATAACATCACCTAGCAGGGGATTCTCTCTAGCCGCCATCGTCATCTCCGCATTAAGCGTGACGATCTGGCCACCACCACGAGCATGCAAACCAATCGCCGCAGCCTGAACATCGCGGCATGCATCCACTGGCACACCTAGAACACTTCGACGGTATTGATCGCTCGGTGCGGTGCTTGTTGATTCCATCAGCGAGACAACTGAGATTGAAAATTTAGTGCTCTAAACCTTGAACGCAATCGATGGAGTCCAAAGCCCAATCGCCACAAGCAAGCGAATGGAGCAACAGCCGATTTGCAAAGAAGCCCCTGAGAAAGTAGCGCTGTGCGAGCCGAGAGTGTTGGACTGATTTGTTCCTAACGACTCAGATGGGCTCCTCCAAGGAAAGCCCCATGCCGGGGTGTTCGACGGCATGTTCAATCAGGTCAGCCAAACGCAGCGCGCGCGAAGCCTGCTCCCCATCCACGGCTGGTGTCTCACGACCTCGCAAACACTGAAGAAAATGCTCCAACTCGGCATAGAGAGGCTCAATAGAAGTCGTGCTGACCTCTTCGATAAAACCGTCATTGCGATACAACAACTCACCGTGATCGGCTGAATACCACTCATGAGCACGACGATGTATATGCAGGGTGTGGTTAAGGAAATCAGTCTCAACAAGACTGCCCCGACAATGAGCACTGAGACTGCGAATTTTGCGGTGGCTCATCTTGCTAGCCGTGAGGCTAGCCACCACACCATTGCTGAAGCCAAGCGTGGCATTGACGTAATCGATCGGGCCCTCAGCAGTGCGCCCTCCTGCAGCAGCCAGACCTACCACCGGAGCACCCGCCAGCTCAAGAACCAAGTCGAGGTCATGAATCATCAGATCAAGCACCACCGACACATCATTGGCTCGGTCACCATGGGGGCTATGGCGACGAGCCTCAAGAACCACCACCTCCTCATTTTCCACCACCTTGATCAACTCTCGAAAGGCAGGGTTAAAGCGTTCAATATGGCCAACCTGCAAGAGCCGTCCAGCCTTATTCGCCGCCACAATCAATGCGGATGCCTCCTCCTGACTGGCCGCAATCGGTTTTTCGATTAACACATGCAGGCCTGCCTCCAAGCAGGCCTGCCCGACCTTGTGATGGAGCAATGTCGGCACAGCAATGCAGACCGCTTCGACCTCGCCTAGCAAGCTGTGGTAGTCAGGGAACCAATCGCATCCAAACTGTTCAGTTGCCAGCTGACCACGCTCAGGATCGGGATCAGCGACTGCCACCAGCTGCGCATCCTTAAGCAGACTGAGCACACGGGCATGATGCCAACCCATATTGCCAATCCCGATCACACCGACCTTCACCGGAACCATGGGATCGGTCATCGGCAGGCCATGGCGCATCGGGGAAATTATCAACGATCATTCCTCAGTGTGATCGTGACTGGGAAGAATCAGTCGCACACGCTCGATACGAGGACCCTTCATCGTTACGATCTCGAACTGCAAACCATCGCAGCGCAAGGCCTCTCCAGCAGAAGGTATGTGTTGCAACTTTTCAAGCAGAAAGCCAGCCAAGGTGTGATGTCCATCAGCTTCAGGCAAGTCCAGATTGAGCTGTCGATTGAGCTCAATGATCTCAAGATCTCCTGCAACCATCCATGTGTCTGACTGACCCTCAATTAGCTCAAGATCCGGCTCATCGTCGTCTGCATGGGGCTCATCGCCAACGATCTCACCAGTGAGATCGGCAGCTGTAACCAATCCTTCGGTGCCGCCATGCTCATCAACGACAAGCAGTAGCGGCTGTCCACTTCGGATCATCGGCAACAATTCAGCCAAAGTGCTGGTCTCAAGAACCCTTACAGCTGGTTCTAAAAAAGGTTCAAGCGGAGATTCTGCCTGCAAAGCACCCCGGGAGATGGGTTCCGCCAACCGACGTAAATCAAGCACACCCCTGACATCATCTAGGGACTGACCGATCACTGGAAAGCGCGCATGGCGGGTGCTATGCACCACTCTCATCAGTTCAGCGAAGCAGACCCCAACAGGCAAGGTGACCATGCCAGAACGTGGCACCATCACCTCTCTAACTTGAGTGTCGCGCAAGGCGAAAACACCTTCAAGGATGTTGCGCTCATCAGGACGAAGGCCTGTTACACCACCAATTTCGATCAGAGACTCCAGCTCACCAGCAGAGAGAGCAGGAACGAGAGAATCCCAATGTGCATTCAAACCAACCAGCCGCAACATCATCGAAGCGACAGCTTCCAGAAGAGCCAAAAGGGGAGCAAGCACACGCATCACCATCTCCAACAATGGAGCGAGGTTTAGAGCTGAAGCCTCTGGACGGTTCAGCACCCAGGCCTTAGGAAGAAAACCAGCCAACAAGGTGGCCAACACCACAAGCAGCAGAAAAAGCCCCCCGTCCAACCAGCGACTAGCAGGATCAGCTAGAGGCCACCAGCGATGTCCAACACCACGGCCAACCCAGCCCAGGGCTACCAACGCCAGCATTCCACCCAATTGAGACACCATCAACGCCCTCCTCAAACGGCGCTGAAGACGATGAACGGCGGAAGCTCCGGGCTGCTGCTCTTCCACTAAAACCTGTACTCGACTAGGCCGCAGCCGCAACAAGGCAACCTCTCCAGCAGCGAAAAAAGCCGGTAGAACCAGCAATACAGCCAGGAAAAGCAACCTCATTGAATGAAGAAAATATGGGGGTCGCGAGGATCGAACTCGCCTTAGGCGAATTATGAGTTCGCTGCATTCACCAGATTGCTAGACCCCCTCAATCACGGATCTACCACATGCCACGGATAGGAGTGAAGGCCTCAGGCGCCACATTCATCTCAGGACCATCCTCCACCATGACAATTTCTGAAGGAACATCCCCCGCAAGGCTGTTGTCAAAACCGCTGGAGATATCAACAGTTCGCCAAGGTAGGGAAGGGCTCTGCTCTTCTAGAAGCACCTGATAGGTGTTCTGCACAGCAGAACCATCCCAGATGATTGTCTGATCAGGGAAACCAAATCCCATCAAGCGATTGCCCTCTTGACCGGCCACAGCGATGCCGAGCATATCCGTGAGCTGATGAAGCACATCCACACCCCGGGCATAGGGAGCTGTCCAACTGTAAAAACGACGTTCGATTAAGGCCCCAGTGGATTCCAGCGGTCCACATTGGCTCACCTCCACAGGGCCCTTCGACGACTGATTGGCATCCGGTGCTTCAAGGGTCGTGGTGCAAACCACAGGCCTCGCCCAGGCCAAACCGCCACCCCATCCAGTGACTGCCAATGGTGTCACCAGGGCCAAACCAAGCATCCTTAGCTTATGGAAGGACACCCAAGCCATAACTGCAAAAAACACGACTACGCGCAAACTAGGCAATGAATCCTTAACGCACCAGCCCAATGAGCCCTCTTCCCCCATCGGCGGAGGCCTGCCGCGATGAGCTGCTCAACCGGCTAGCGCGAGAGGCCTACCGCCATGGAGACTTCACCCTGGCCTCTGGTCGCCAAAGCAACCACTACGTGAACTGCAAGCCAGTCAGCCTCAGTGGATCTGGCCTGGCGTTGCTAGGCCTGGCGTTACTCAAATATGTAGAGCCCGATGCTGTTTGTGTAGCTGGCCTCACCCTCGGCGCCGATCCCTTGGTGAGTGCAGTGGCGATGGCAGCAGCACAAGCGGAACGCACTCTCAATGCGCTAATCGTGAGAAAGCAAGCCAAAGGCCATGGCACCGCTGCTTGGCTTGAAGGTCCACTACCTCCCAGAGGTGCACGCATCACCGTTTTGGAAGACGTTGTCACCACAGGCGGATCGTCACTCAAAGCCGTGCAACAGCTGCGTGAGATGGGCTATCTGGTGAGACGCGTCGTCACGATCGTCGATCGACAAGAAGGTGGTGAAGAAGCCTTGAATGCTGCTGAGTTAGAGCTTGTCAGTTTGTACCAGCTCAATCAGGTCGCTGAGCGGGCCAGACAGCTGGAGACGGAGACATGAGCAGCTCGAGCAAGCAACGCTGGGACGCCCTTAAACCCCTATTGAGGCTGGAAGGTTCTGGTAGTCGAGACTTTCTTCACGGCCAGACCAGTGCCGATCTGCTGGCTGCCGAAACAGGCTCCCTGCTGCGCTGCTGCTGGCTCACCGCCACAGGAAGGGTGCGGGCGCTGTTGGAGATTCGTCTGGATGAAAGAGGTGCAGATGTGCTTGTTCTCGCCGGCGATCACAACGCCGTCGCGACGGGATTTGAACAGGTGATCTTCCCTGCAGACCAGGTTCGACTGAAGCCGATCAAGCCAATTCGACGCCTGCAGATACTGGCCCAACTCAAACAGGAGCAAACTCCTGAGGTGGCCTGGCTGCTGCCAGACGAACCACTGCCAAAGCAATGGGCTGCTATGCAGCAGGCCAGTGCAGATCAAATTGAAAGCTGGCGACTCAAGCAAGGCCTGCCCCTTGAACCTGGTGAAATCAATGGCGATACAAACCCGTTTGAACTGGGACTAACCGCATGGGTGAGTCTCAGCAAGGGTTGTTACTTGGGGCAAGAAACCTTGGCCAAGCTGGCCAACAGCGGTGGTATCAAACAACAACTGCGCTACTGGCAAGCCAACCGCCCGATTCCCGTAGGCCAAAAACTAATCAATCTTGAGCCAGAGACAGGTGTCAACAATCGAGCAGGGGTCATTACTTCAGTGATGCAAGACCAAGACTCAAGAGGCAGCTATGGCTTGGCCTTGGTGCGCCGCAAGTCGCTAACAGAGGCTGAACTATGCCTGGCGGAAGACTCAACAAGAGTGCGCCTCTCCATTCCTACGGGATTTGTGACTCCACCCATGAATGAATGAACATGGCTTGACGATGCCCAGCTACTCGTCTTGCTTTCACAGCTCATCTTGCTTTAACAGCCATGCCGCCACGGCCCAAGTGGCGAGACAATCATCGTGGTTGTAATCAAAGATCCAACGCAGGGCATAGGAACTGCCGCGATCTTGAAGACCTGAACCACGCCACTGGCGCCACCAAAGCAGAGCTCGAGCCCCATCGACACCCACCTGACGCCAAGAAAATCCCAGCCAACTAGCCACGCACTTCAACCCATAGCTGTTTAAAGGCAATCGCCAAGAACGCCGCACCCGATCGTGCACATCAATCATGCGCTTGCTCAGTGCACTCAACTCAGCCGCGTCAACTCCCTGCCGCTTAGCCATACGGCGAAGAGCTAGAGACTCCGTTTCGCCGTAATGCATCACTGGCCAGTCGGGATAACTCTTCAGCATGCGTTGCAACCGCTGCCAGCAACGTGCCTCGCCATGCTCATAAAGCACCAAAAAGGGGTGATACTGCGCGCCCTCTAAATCCCAACTGCCATCTGGCCTGCGGCCCAGCCGGACAAAACCATGCAGAAAATCATCGCGAGCATCTGGATCAGATTCGATGTCGTACAACAACACACCAGGGGCAGTGGCCAATTCCGGTAAAGCTGATGCGGAGTTCAAGCGCTCATAACGACCATCCCGCTGAGCCCGGGCCTGAGCGACAAGCTCACAAGCCACTTCCCCGTGCTGCTCACCGAAATGTTGCAAACGACTTCCGAGCTCATTCGGATCGGCTGCCGCTAAATCCTGCAAACCAAGGATCCCCAGTTCCTGAAGCATCTGCCGTCGACGAGTCCCGATACCGCTCACCTCACTGAGATGTCCCTCTACAGAAGCCACGGCATTGCAAACACCTCGCCAGGAACACAACTTGCACTTACGCCGATCAGCAACCAAAGGCGGAGGCTCACTCAGCTCGAGGTCTGCGGCCAACTTGACCAGGACATCATCAAGCTGCCGCTGCAGCCCGCCCAGCAATGAAACTCGTTCCATGTGAAGACTGCGACTAGCTCCGGCCAAAGCCAAGCCTTCAGGCACGGGAGCCGACTGCAGCGGTGCCAATAAACGACCAGCAAGGGCCAAAGCCAAGCGATGCTCTCTGGTCAAGCGTCGACCCTGACGTGCAAGCACCGGTCGGTAAGCAAATGCCCCCCAACGACTTTGCCCCTCGACCCTCTGCAGCAATGGAGGATGGGCCTCCAATAACTGCCCCTCAGGACCAACCCCCTTAAGCCTCAGCCCCACCACCCCTGGGCAGCCTTGACTGCAACCGTCTAGACCCCTGCATGGTTTGCGCGGCAACAAAGCAACAAAGTTGCGCTGCTGATCATCAAGTTGCAGAGTGCGGTGAGCAGTCCAGAGCCGTTGCTCTCCATCGCCATAACGGTCTAACCAAGCCCTACGACGACAGCGCAGCCAACTACGCAGCAAGCGATCAGTCAGAACGTTGGCAGCGAGAGGGGTGGCACCCATCAGCCGACGTTACGGCGGCTGCCTGCTAGATCCAGTCCATTAGTTGATCATTTATGGCATCGGCCCCCCTGCCGCTGGCCGCGGCCCCCATCCACTTCGGTACCGACGGTTGGCGCGGGGTCATCGGCGTGGATATCACAGTCGAAAGGTTGTTAACCGTTGCTGCTGCTGCTGCACAGGAGCTGGCCTATCGCGCACCCACAGAACTCAAAAGCCAGTCAGTGATCATCGGCTACGACCGCCGCTTTCTAGCTCCGGAAATGGCAGAGGCCATTGCTGCCGCCGTGCGCGGCTGTGAGCTGGAGCCCTTACTCACCGAAACGCCTGTGCCGACACCTGCCTGCAGCTGGGCAATCGTTCAACATCAGGCCCTTGGCGCCTTAGTGGTGACAGCCAGTCACAATCCTCCGGAATGGTTAGGGCTAAAAATCAAGGGGGCCTTTGGCGGCTCAGTGGAAGACACTTTCACCGCAGCTGTGGAACAGCGACTTGCTGCCGGAGGGATCTCAGTACCCATCAATGGGATTACCAAGCGATTTGATGGGCGTGGGCAGCATCTCAAAGGATTGCGAGAGAAGCTCGATTTAACGTCCCTGATGAAGGGCCTGCAGAAGATGGGGCTCAAGGTCATCATCGATCCGATGCACGGTTCAGCAGCGGGTTGCATTGCCGAGCTACTGGACCCCCACAACCAAGGCTTGATTCAAGAAATTCGCGCCCAGCGCGACCCGTTGTTCGGCGGCAACCCGCCCGAACCCCTCGCCCCATATCTGAGCCAGCTGATCGCAGCTGTGCAGGCCTCCAGCGCTACCGGACAACCCGCCGTGGGTCTTGTGTTCGATGGCGATGGCGACCGCATTGCAGCCATAGATGAAGCTGGCAACTTCTGCAGCACCCAGCTGCTGATGCCCCTCCTGATTGACCACCTCGCCCGAGCCAAACAACTGCCAGGCAAGGTTGTAAAAACCGTGAGTGGCTCTGACCTGATGCGTCTAGTTGCTGAGGATCTAGGCCGGGAGGTGCTGGAACTACCGGTTGGTTTCAAATACATCGCCGCTGAAATGCTCAGCGGCGATGTGCTGGTGGGAGGTGAGGAATCAGGAGGGGTGGGCTTCGGAATGCACCTGCCTGAAAGGGATGCCCTCTTTGCAGCCCTGCTTGTACTGGAAGCACTTGTGGAGGGAGGGCAGCCCCTCGGCGCACGCATGAAAGCCCTGCAAGAGCGTTGTAGGGGGAGCAGTTTTTACGAACGCTTCGATCTACGCCTTGCTGATATGGACTCGCGACAACGACTAGAAACGCTGCTTGAGCAAACCCCTCCAGCCACAGTTGCTGATCAACCCGTTCAGGCCGTGATCCGTACAGATGGCGTGAAATTTCGACTTGGACCTAGCCACTGGTTGATGCTGCGTTTCTCCGGCACCGAACCCCTGCTCAGGATCTACTGCGAAGCTCCCAGCGAGACAGACGTCAAAGCAGCTCTGAAATGGGCAAAGCAGCTCGCAGAACGAACATGAGCAGCAATGAATTGTCAGAGCGGGTGCTGGTGATCGCCAGCGGCAATGCTGGCAAAATCCGCGAGTTCCGTCAGTTGCTGGCTCACCTGCCGCTCAGCGTGCAAGCCCAACCCAAAGATCTTGCCGTGGAAGAAACAGGCCAGACCTTTGCAGAGAATGCACGCATCAAGGCCTTGACAGTTGCTCAAGCCACGGGGCAATGGGCCCTCGCAGACGACTCCGGACTCAGCGTAGAGGCACTGGCAGGCGCCCCTGGGGTGTATTCAGCCCGCTATGCCGCGAGTGATTCCCTAAGGATTGAGCGCCTACTACAAGAACTCAAAGGGATCGATGATCGCCGCGCTCACTTCAGCGCTGCTCTTTGCATCGCATCTGAGACGAATGAAGTTTTACTGGAGGTCGAAGGCCGCTGCGAAGGTTTGATCACCCACGCAGCTCGAGGAGACAAGGGCTTCGGCTATGACCCGATCTTCGAAGTCGACGCAACCGGCACAACCTTTGCAGAGATGACTATTGAGCAAAAACGCCAATGGAGCCACAGAGGTTGCGCCTTTGCCCTGTTAGATCCAGCCCTGCAAGAACTGCTCCACAAACAAAACAAGCCCTAATCGCGAGACCACCGAATCGCTAAACAACCAATCCGCTCTCAACTAAGGAGTTGAGCAGATCGCTTGATGGTGTTGATCTGAAGCAAGGCAGCCAAAATGATCCCCAACAAAGCAAGGCTGCCGTAGGTCAACACCACCAGAGTTGTATTGCCGGGGGTCGATACCTGCAGCAATACCCCAGAGAGCATGATCATCAAAGCTCCCATCAACGTGCCTGCTGTATTCACAAAAGCGACAACAAGAGCCGTTTGAGCTGGAGGAGCTGCAGCTTCTGCAAGAGGAAAAGCTAAAACACTCGTGCCAAGGCCCAGACCAAGAATGGCTCCAGCCAAAATCAAAACGATGACGGATTGAGGGTTGGTCGCCACCAAGACCAGCAGAGCGGCGGCGGCGCTGCAGCTGCCCGCCAACAAGATGGGAGCACTCCTGGACTGATGACTGCCAAACCAACCTGCCCCAAGCATTCCTACGGATGTAAAGAGGGAAAGAACCATGCCTACCCCCACCTTGAGGGAACCGCTCCACCCCTCAACCTCGGACAGCAAGCCATATTGACAAAAGCCAAAAAGAGTTCCAGCACCCCAGGCATAAATCAAGGCCGCATGGACAACCTTCTTGATGGCATCGGCACTCCAGCGCCCTGAATGATCAGTGACTTGGCGTTCGCTGATCGATTGGCTTGGCTTTGCACGACTCTGCTGCGAGCTGGCAACAACCACGACAACTAACGGTGTTGCCACCAGCAAAGCCAACACCATGATCTGCAACGTCACCTGCTGCCGCCAGGAGCCCAAATGGATCAACACAGGCATCAAAGCAGCCAAGGCAGCGCCAAAACCAAGCAGGCTGTCGGTAGCACCCATCGCCAAGGCAAAACGCTGCGGCGGCAGGGTTCGCCTCGCAAGCAGCCCTGAGGCCGGGAAGGCAACAGCACAAGCAAGACCCATGCCAGCGCGGCTGATGATCAAGCCATCAAGGGTTTCAGCTCGAGCGAAGGCCAGTGTCAGTGCAGTAGCCGTGATGGCACCGAGTAACAGCCAACGTTCGGCACGGCCACGATCCAACACCCAACCGACAGGAATCTGAACGAGGCCATAGGGCAGCAGGAAGGCTCCCCCCACAACGGCAACATCAGCAGAGGAGAGAGCAAGCTCATCAGCGAGCGATTGATCGAAATATTGAAAGCTCGTTTCAGACCAAACCATCCAGGCCACGAAGAGCAGGCTGAGGATCCAAAGCAAGCGATCGCGCATCAAGTCATTGAAGACATCCAGGAGAATGTATTGGCTGCGAATCTGTTTGTCTTCAAGACAAGCAGTAATCGAGATTCAGCGTGAGCGACTGGCGCGGCTGCGGTGCTTCGTCGGGATTGAAGCTTGAGCTTGCTGCTTTTGAAAAACTGAGCCGACGTATCGAGCCATCACCGCGCTGATCAATGCGCAGCAATCGCACCTGCTTGAGGCCAAGTGCATCAGAGGTGGTTTCAGCCTGATGCTTGCCCTGCTTTAGAGCCCTACGCAACAACTGATTCTTCAATTGCTGTTCACTGGCAAGATCAGCAAGTGAAGACATGCCTTGAAAATCAACACCAGGCAGCCTGCCTGCGATCTGAATCAACGCGTCGTAATTGAATCGGCCCACCTCACCACTGACGCTGGTAAAAGCACGCTGCAAGCGCGGTTTGCCGCTAGTGCCATCAATGGCATAACTGCGTGGAGCAGGAATCTTGAGATCGCCCAGGCTGAGTGACCGCAGGCGACTGCGAACTGTGGCTAAGCGCTGATTGAGCTGATCCATTGCTGCCGATGAAGTTTTCCCCTCGGCTTCAACTTGCAAGGAAAAACGAAAGCGATCTGAACGCAGCTCTCCACTTTCACGAACACTGAGCTGCAGCAAAGTGCCATCACATCGAAGTTCCCCAGCATGAGCAGGCGAGCTTGCTAAGCCCATCAATCCACTAGAGCCAACAAGCAAGCCAAGCATCAAGGGAGAGCACAACAACCGCATCGGAGCTGAAAATATTGAACATTTAGATGTCTAATTTATATCTAGCGCCCTTGAGCGATCAAAATATGAATGAATTGCATAGCAAAGGCGCCAATTCACAACCAAACATGACTGGAGAGCAATGGATTTGAGCTGTCCTTGACGCAAGTTGGTGATGATCTATTGATCACAGCAGATGGCATTCACACCACCTTGAAGGATGTTGATAAGGGTGAGTTTCTCGCTGCTGATGTGATTGACTTTATCTAGTCAACCAACCAAATCCTGAAGCTCAGAGCGAACAAATTCCAAATAAGCTTGGAATTTGTTCGCCAATCAACACCCTAAACTCAATCAATCAATCAGCAGCAACCCAACTGCCATGCAATCCGTATGGAATGGTTATAGGCATCTCAAGCACTGCCTGCTCGCTTAAATCGTTTGCATTCAAAATCAACAACTGACTGGCACGACGCTCTCCATTCCATACAAAAACCAACAGCCAACCATCATCCTCAGCTTCACTGCCAGGGCGTGGCACCATCAATGGCTCACTGACAAATCCACGCGGCGCTGCACTCCACAAGCATTGATCACCATTGCTCAAATCCAGTTTCTTGATCGCCTGTAGGGGGGCATAGCCGGTTTCACGCTCTGCCACAGCCATCCATGCATAACGAGCCGACAACCCTTCTCGGCGTGGATTGACCATCGCAAATTCACAACAACGCTCACTAAAGCGCTTGGTTTCAATTCCTTTCCCCAAAAGATTGATGCGGCACTGCTCTAATCGACCCTCAGGGAAAAAGTCAAAGTCCATCGAGAGGAAGTCCTCGCCGGGATCAATCGAGGGGTAATCGCTGTAATAAATGCTCTCCAACACCAACTCATCCCCCTCCTCCCAAGCATTGAGATGGTGAAAAACAAAACCATCGGGAGCATCAAAGATGCGCGGCGGCTGCCCAGCAAAAGTGCCGCAATCACGAGGAATCAACCAAAACTTTGCCTGGCCTCCAGGCTTAGACGTTAAACATTGCGCCGCACCCTTCTGACCCAGAACAAACGGCAACGGATTGAAGTTGATCGCATTCTGCAAAAAGAGCGTCCAGTTAGGAGTAATCGCGAAGTCATGCAGAAAAGCAAAACCCTTAAAACTATCTGTGCGATCACTGATGAGGCGTCCCGCATCTGGGCCCTGAGTGGCAAACTCCATCAGCCGGATCTTGCTAGTCGGCCCTGTATTCACACCAAAGGTGACCATGCGAGGTTCGCCATGGTGGCCAGGATCGAAGCGGGGATGAGCGCTAAAAGCCTCTCCAGGCTTCAGCACCCCATTGAGACTCGAAAGCCCATGAGTTTCCAAGCTGACAGGGTCAAGCGCGTGCGGACCAGCCGCCTCCCAAAGAGCCAGTAACTGATCACCAAGTTGAACCACTTGGGTATTGGCAATGTTCTTGAAACGCACGTCAAAAGCATTCGCCTTCGCCCCACCACGCTTCTGCGTGCCAAACACCCCCCGATAGAGGAAGCGACCGGCCTTTTCCTCTTCCTGCCAATATTTCGTTCGCACAAAGCGATTACTCAGCGTGGCCTTGCTATCGCTGAATCGCACAGCAGTGATCATGCCGTCGCCATCAAAGGGGTGATGCACCCATTGCCCATCGCGTTCAAACCTGCCTGGACCGTTGCGATAGTGGCTGCCTTGCAGCTCAGCTGGAATCTGTCCCCTCAGGGGGCGTAAAGACACAGCATTGAGCTCTTGCTCAACATTGCAATAACCACTAGCCCAGTCATCCCGATCAAACCCGCCGGGTACATCTATTGAGGCCGCGGACACTGTTGAAGGGCTATCGCTCACTGTGCTCACTGCAAGGCTGATCAAGATTGACCAATCCTTACGCAAAAGGGCTTACACCCGCGAGCGAGGAAATCCCCACCCCCAAAGCATTCAGCTCTTCTGCCCGCCAGCCTGCTCCAGCACACCCTTGCTGCTAGGTACTGCACCGGCCCTTCGCGGGTCGATTTCAATTGCCATGCGCAGAGCTCTGGCAAAAGCCTTGAAACAGGCTTCAACGATGTGGTGGGAATTGGTGCCTGCCAACTGGCGAATATGCAGGGTGAGGCCGCTGTTGTTCACAACTGCCACGAAGAACTCCTTCACCAACTCGCTGTCGTAGCTACCAATTCGCTGAGAGGGAATTTGCAGGCCATAACTGAGATGAGGCCTACCGGAGCAATCCAGAACGACCTGAACCAACGCCTCATCGAGTGGTGCCACAAAATGACCGAAGCGGTGGATGCCACGTCGATCTCCAAGTGCCTGAGATAGGGCCTGACCAACAGCAATACCCACATCCTCATTGGTGTGATGGTCATCGATGTGGGTGTCACCAGTCGCGGTGATCTCTAAATCCAGCAAGCCATGGCTGGAAAGCTGGTGAAGCATGTGATCGAGGAAGGCGACCCCCGTAGAAACATTGCACTGACCACAGCCATCAAGCCCAACACGAACAAGCACGTCGGTTTCAGCGGTGACGCGATGTACATCCCCCTGCCTTAGCGACGTCATGATGCCCATCCAAATGAAGTCATGCTGCCAGTCAAATCACATTCCGTTAATGCAGTAACCAGCATCCACATAAAGCGTCTGACCGGAGATACCACTGGAAAGATCGCTCAGCAAGAACGCGGCTGTATTTCCAACTTCGATCTGGGTCACAGTGCGACGCAAGGGAGCCTTTTCTTCAACGTTATGAATCATCTCGAGGATGCCGCCGATCGCAGAACTAGCCAAAGTGCGAATGGGGCCAGCACTGATCGCGTTCACACGCACCTGCTTATCAGGGCCAAGTTCTGCAGAGAGATAACGCACTGAAGCCTCCAGAGCAGCCTTGGCAACACCCATCACGTTGTAATTCGGAATGGCACGATCTGCACCGAGATAGGTCAACGTCACAACCCCTGCACCATCACTAAACAAAGGCTTGGCGTGATGACAAAGCGGGGCCAGCGAGTAGGCACTGATCTCCAAGGCGCGTGCGAATCCCTCGGCCGAGGTGGCGCTGTAATCACCCACCAATTCTTCCTTGCCTGCAAAGGCAAGACAATGGACCAAACCATCCAACTGGCCCCACTGCTGGGCAATCACAGCAAACACCTCCTCGATCTGATTGCTGTCCTGCACATTCAAAGGCAAAAACAAACTGGGTTCTAGAGGAGCAGTGAGATCGCGCACCTTGCCTTCCGAACGGCCCCTTTCATCAGCCAAATAGGTGATTCCCAGCTCAGCGCCGGCGGCTTTCAACTGTTGAGCGATGCCCCAGGCAATGGAACGGTTGTTGGCGATACCTGTGACGAGGATCTTCTTACCGCTTAGATCGAGAAGCATCAGAGCGAACGCACTAGGAAACATTGGCAGCGATTCTCTCCCATGCCACGCCGAGTTTCACTGGATGCCCCGAATAAGGTCGCCAAGAGTTCTATTCGATCAGCTTCCAGACCAGTTGCCGTTTAACAACTCCTCCTGAAGCTTCCTCTCTTCTTCTGGATCCCTGAGCAGGTCTTCTTCCTCCAACGCAGGCAATCTCAAAGGCTTCACCTGATCAGCAGCGCGGGGCGGCTCCTGCCAACGCCATCTCGCCCTAGGTGCCCGATCAACACAAAGAGCCTTCAGCTCACGCTTCAAGGCACGGCGGACATCCCCGCGGGCCACTACCACGAAAAATTCCTTACGAGACGCAAGCCCTGAGCTGAATGGGGCATTGCCATTGCCATTGAAAAGCCTTGCAGGGTCTGGCAACCAACGGGGCGTACAGATCCCTGGATCACTGGTGTCCGTTTCGAGAAAGAGATGTACGCCATAGCCATCAGGCTCACTCACCACCGCCAGGCCGTCATGAGCTTGATGCCGCTGCAAGGGATAAATAGCCCAGCTGGGCTTGGAAGACGACGTCATACAGCCGTTAAGCACTACGGCCAAAGCCACTAACAGGAAGGTCTTTCCTTTTGCATTGACTTGCTTCACGGCATTGATGCAGCCATGCAAAGTCATCCTGAAGCAGCATTGAAGGACTGCTTTCCCAACATGGCCCTCACTCCCTCCACGATGCTGCCTCTCGGGACCCCCTTACCGGCGTTTGAATTGAAAGTGGTACCCGGCACCAATCTTGAGATCGATGGCGGGCTTGGCGCCCTGAACACAATCAAAACAAGCAACCTGCCAACCAAGCCCCTCCTGCTGATGGCGCTCTGCGCCCACTGCCCTTTCGTGAAACACATTGAAAAAGAACTGACCCATCTTGATCAGGACTACGGAGATTCCGTGCAGCTACTGGCTATCGCCAGCAACAGTCTGATCACTCATCCCCAAGACGGTCCTGAGCAGCTCGCGGCTCAGGCCAAGCAACAAGGCTGGCGTTTCCCTTATCTACTGGATACTGACCAAAGCCTCGCCAAGGCCCTACAAGCCGCCTGCACACCAGACTTCTTCCTCTTTGCTCCCTCTCCACAAGGACTGCAGCGACTCTGCTACCGCGGCCAACTGGATAACAGCCGCCCTGGGAACGATGCACCTGTGACTGGATCGGACCTACGTGCTGCCTTAGATGCCGTTTTGAACGGGCAGGATGTCTCTCCCCACCAGCAGGCCTCAATCGGCTGCAACATCAAGTGGCACCCAGGGCAAGAGCCCCCCTGGTTCGGCTGATCTGCCACTTCAAAAGCTGCTAAACCGTCTTCGGCTCGGCTTAAGGTGCTTCTCATGCAGGTGCCCCCTTTTAGCCTTACTCAACAGCTAGTCGAACTGGGGCCTGACCTTGATGAGGCGGTCTTGCGCGTGCTGCGCAGTGGCCAATACATCGGCGGCACCGAAATTGAATCTTTTGAACAAGGCTTTGCTAACTCCCTTGGCGTGCCTTATGTCGTTGGTTGCAATAGCGGCACCGATGCTTTGGTCCTGGCCCTTAGGGCACTGGATATCGGAGCAGGAGATGAGGTGATCAGCTGTTCTTTCAGCTTTTTTGCCACTGCCGAGGCAATCAGTTCGGTAGGCGCCACACCTGTCTTCGTGGACGTCGAAGCGGACACCTATCTCATCGACCTGGAACAAATCGAAGCAGCAATAACCCCAGCCACTCGTGCTCTTTTACCAGTTCATCTTTTCGGCCGCCCCGTCAACATGGAACAGCTGATGGCCATCGCCAACAAACATGGGCTGAAAGTAATCGAAGATTGTGCCCAAGCCAGTGGTGCAGCGTGGAACGGACGATCTGTAGGCAGTTGGGGCGATGTGGGCTGCTTCAGCTTCTTTCCCACCAAAAACCTTGGCGGCGCTGGCGATGGTGGAGCCGTCAGCACACATGACGCAAAGCTTGCTCAGCGAATGCGAGAACTCGCTGTTCACGGAATGCCGCGTCGATATTTGCATACAGAACTTGGCTACAACAGCCGACTGGATGCACTGCAAGCCGCAGTTTTGAACGTGAAACTACCAAGGCTTTCTTGCTGGGTTGAGAAGCGACAAGCCATCGCGACCCGTTATCAAACGTTGCTCACAAACCTTCCTTGCCTCGAGCTTCCAGATCAAACAAAAGCAAGCCATCTGCAACATGCATGGAACCAATTCGTGGTGCGGGTAACGAGCTGCCCAATGAACCAAAGCAACTCTGAGAGCCTTGGCAAACCGTCAAAAAACAATGGCAGCAATACCCTGCCGGATAGCAGTTGCCGTGATTGGCTCAAACAAAGTCTTTTAGAACATGGCATTAACACCATCATTTACTACCCAATCCCGATCCATCTCCAACCGGCCTATGAAGGCCTAAGCCAAGGCCCAGGCAGCCTGCCGGTCACTGAACAGCTTTGCAGTCAAGTGCTGAGCTTGCCGATCTTCCCAGAATTGCGCGAAGAGCAGCAGCAACAGGTTGTCTCTATGTTGCAGAAGCTGCTGAGTCCAGCAACCACAACTCACATGAGCAAGGTTGCTTAAAAAGCCTTATTTAATACCTGCTATTGCTTGTTATTAGGCACAACCTCCATAGATAAATACTGCTTCGCAGTAATACCAGAACAACCAGCGGGATGGTGATCTTTAGAGACCCAACAACTGACGCGCCCGATACCAAGCGGTAATGCTCTTGCCATCCAGAGCTTCATCACCACTAGCTAAGCAAGCATCGAATTCAGCTGGGGTCATATGCAGCACCTCAAGATCCTCGTCTTCATCACCAGCAGGAGATTCGCTCAGGGCTTTAAGGTCTCGGGCCAGAAAAAGGTGTATGACTTCATCGGAGTAGCCAGGACAAGGCAGCATCTGCCCCAAAGAATCCCAGCGAGCTGCGCTGTAGCCAGCCTCCTCTGCCAGTTCCCGCTCCATCGAAGTCTGGGGATCTTCACCATCCTCAAGCGTGCCAGCAGGAAATTCCAGGATGCGGCGGGCTACCGCAAAGCGGTACTGACGAAGCACCACAACCCTGCCATCGGCAGTGATTGGCACCGCTAAGGAAGCACCAGGATGGCGAATCAGACCAAAGAGACCCTGTACCCCAATCGGCAGCTCAAAACGGTTGATCTCAAAACGAATCTTTCTTGCCTCTAACGCTGCTGTGGTTTCCAACAGCAAAGATGGCTCAGGGGGCGGAAGAGGCACCATGTTGACCACAAACAAAGAACTCCCAGCATGGTGGCTGATGACCAGACAAGGACTTGAATTGCGCCACCCCTATTCAAGCCAGTCCAAATCAGGGGGAATACGGCGCGGTACCTGAGCCACTCCCGTTAGGGCCGCTGCAAGTGGCACCACGACAAAACTTCGTTCAATCAGACGGGGGTGAGGAAGGATTAGGGCCTCGTGCTGAACCTGTAGTGCGCCCCAGGCAAGCAAATCAAGATCCAGTGAGCGCGATTCCCAGCGCATCAACTCTGCCTGGCGATCTCGTCCGAAGCGCTTCTCCAGGGCCAGCAGTCTGGCTAACAAGGACAGCGCAGCCGCTTCACAAGGCTGCAACAAAGCAAGCCGCGGCCCATCCACCACAACTACCGCATTGATGTAGACAGGCTGCTCGGGTGGACCGCCAACGGGGTCCGTCTCAAATAATGGCGACCAACGGCAACGCAAACCTGCAGGATTCACCCTTTCGCCCGATGCCTCTCCAAGCGATGTTGAGAGCCACTCATGGATGGTCTGCTCTAACTCAGGCCGCACTGCCCTCAAGGTGGCACGCGGAGGTCCAAAAGCACTAGCCAAATTGGCTCCTAGTGCCACCGCCAACGTGCTTGGAGCAGAATAAGCAGTAGAAACTCCGAGTTGATCAGCGAGACTGGCGCACACGTCATTGAGCCGGGGGGACTCCATGGTTGCAAGCGGATCGGCCGCAACTGCCAACACAAGGTCCAGAGATCGAGCAGGCCAGGACATGGCCACTCGTGCTTTTCCTCTTGCCGCAATTACAGGCCATGGAACGCTCAAGCTTTCACTGCTCCTAGCAGCGGTTGATCCAGAACTAGGTGGGGTGGTGATCGCCGGCGGCCGCGGCACTGGCAAATCGGTCTTGGCACGGGGATTGCATGCACTGCTACCGCCAATCGATGTGCTCGATCTGGAAGCCCTTAGCAAAGATCAGCAAACTTCACAAATTCATCGCCCCATTGGTCTCAACCTGGATCCAAAGCTCCCTGAGGAATGGGACGAAGCCAGCCAACGCCTGATCACGAAACAGGGCGCCACCGATGAGGAGAACTCAAAGGAGCCACTGCCGAGCCGTGTGATCCCAGCACCCTTTGTGCAAGTTCCAATTGGCATCACTGAAGACAGACTTGTTGGCGCTGTAGACGTCACGGCCTCCCTAACCAGTGGAACCCCTGTCTTCCAACCTGGACTACTAGCAGAAGCCCATCGGGGAGTGCTCTATCTCGATGAGCTCAATCTGTTGGATGACGGCATCGTCAACCTCATGCTGGCGGCAGTGGGAGCCGGCGAAAACCGAGTAGAGCGAGAAGGCCTCAGCCTCAGCCATCCCTGCCGTCCACTACTGATTGCTACTTACAACCCTGAAGAAGGGGCAATGCGCGACCACCTATTGGACCGTTTCGCCATCGCTCTCTCTGCCGACCAGCTGATCAGCAACGAGCAACGTGTTGAGATCACCGAGGCAGTACTGGCCCATGGCCAATGCAGTGTCAGCTTCGCTGCAAAGTGGGCCCAGGAGACCGAAGCACTAGCAACTCAGCTGCTACTGGCTCGTCAATGGCTGCCGGATGTACAAATCAGTCACGCACAGATCGAATATCTGGTCAATGAAGCCATTCGTGGAGGCGTGGAAGGGCATCGCTCTGAACTTTATGCAGTACGCGTGGCACGGGCCCACGCGGCTCTCAGCGGCCGAGACCAGGTTGAAGCAGACGACCTCCAAGTCGCCGTGCGGCTGGTGATTGCACCGCGTGCATTGCAGTTGCCGCCTCAAGAAGAGCAAATGGAGCCCCCCCCGCCAGAGCAACAGCAAGCACCGCCACCACCAGATCAATCGCAAGAAGACACTTCTGAAGAGGATGAAGATGATGACGAAGACACCCCTGAAGAGCAGACATCACCACCGGTTCCAGAAGAGTTCATGCTTGATCCAGAAGCAATTGCAATCGATCCAGACCTTTTGCTGTTTTCTGCAGCCAAGTCAAAAAGTGGAAACAGTGGGAACCGTTCGGCAGTCCTCAGTGACAGCCGTGGCCGCTACGTCAGGCCCATCATCCCTCGTGGCCCTGTTCGACGTATCGCCGTCGACGCGACATTAAGAGCTGCGGCCCCATATCAAAAAGCTCGGCGATCCAGACAGCCGGATCGCACAGTGATTGTCGAAGAAGGAGATCTGAGAGCCAAGTTGCTGCAACGCAAGGCTGGTTCACTCGTCATTTTCCTTGTTGATGCAAGCGGTTCGATGGCTCTAAATCGCATGCAGGGCGCCAAGGGAGCAGTCATTCGCTTACTCACCGAGGCCTATGAGAACCGAGATGAGGTTTCACTCATCCCATTCCGAGGAGAACAAGCGGAGGTTTTACTGCCTCCAACCAAATCGATTACTGCAGCAAAAAGAAGGCTAGAAGTGATGCCCTGCGGCGGCGGCTCTCCTCTCGCCCATGGTCTTACCCAAGCTGCTCGTGTGGGTGCTAACGCATTGTCTAAAGGAGATCTCGCCCAAGTTGTCGTTGTTGCCATCACTGATGGACGCGGCAATGTGCCTTTAGGGACCTCACTAGGTCAGCCACAACTTGAAGGAGAAGATCCACCGGATCTAAAGCAGGAATTACTTGATGTAGCGAGCCGCTACCGCAGTCTGGGGATCAAATTGCTAGTCATCGACACCGAGCGCAAGTTCATCGGCAGTGGTATGGGCAAGGACCTAGCAGAAGCCGCCGCCGGCAAATACGTCCAACTGCCAAAGGCAACTGATCAAGCGATTGCCGCCATCGCAATGGAAGCAATAGACCAGGTTAAATAATACTTATGCCTATGAATTGATCACGCATACAGGCTCTAAAGAGCTTAATATTTCAAGGTCTATTACCAGTAGTTTGGGCCGGGTAAAGCTCATTAAAAAACTCACCAAGGCCAATCGTAACGCTACGCAAAGAATTCATGAATTGCGGATCATTCGTAAGCTTTTCCACATCTCCACCCACTGCATCAAACTTTTGAGTAAGCGAGCGAGCGTAACTCACAGTCTGCTTGAGATCATTAACTGTTTTCGGATTATCGAATGCTTCAACCACATTGTTGATATGGCCGGTTGCCAGATTGAGATTGGTAATCATCGGTTCAGCTCGAGCCACCTCATCCTTGAGCTGACTCATTAATTTGGAGACATCTTCAGCCGTGCTCTCAATCTGCTTGGTGGTATCAACCAAATACGTGACCAACTTCTGCTTCTCTACCTCTTGCAGAATGCGCTCAAGTGTCTCTGTCACTGAAGAGATACTCACCGGAGGCTCACCCACAATCGTTGCCCCGTTACACAACACCTTGCTGCCAGAACAATCCATTGATCGAGGCAGGGGAGCATTAGCAGACAACGGCTGGCCAAGACTCACCAACGCCACCTGAGAATCACCACCAAGCAATGAACTAGAGGCCACCTTGGCGACAACAGGCTTGGAAAGGCGCAGATCACCCTTATTGATTTCGAGGGTGGCCCGCACAGCTTGGGAAGTCACATCAATTTTGACGACAGTGCCCACCAAGATGCCGCGATAAGTCACGGGGGAACGTTCAGCAAGACCGGTTGCATCGGGGAAGTTCACCTTGATGCTCCAAACCTTGGCGCCAAGACGCACACCCCTTAACCAGAACAAGGTTCCTGCAAAGGCAACCACTGCTCCAACGATGGAGAATCCGACAATCGCATCACGAACGCTGCGTCGCATAGACATCAATGCTCTTCAGGTTGCATTGGCCCGCGAAGACTACCGGTACGGAACTGTTCAACATAAGGATTATCCGTCTTACCGAAGTCTTCTATAGAGCCAGCCCAGTGAAACTTGCCTCCATAAAGCATCACCACCCTTTCTGCAGAACGTTCAATCGTGCTGCGTACATGGCTTACCACTACCGAACAACCTCTAGCCACTGTGGTGGTCTTAACAATTAAATCTTCAATTCGTGTGCAAGCCACAGGATCAAGGCCAGCAGTTGGCTCGTCATAAAGCAATAACGGCATCGCTCCGCTCTCCCGATCAGGATCATCAATGAGGGCCCTAGCAAAACTTACTCGTTTCTGCATGCCACCACTGAGCTGGCCTGGAAGCAGATCAGCCACATCGTAAAGCCCTACAGCTTCTAGACAAGCTATGGCTCGCTCACGAATCTCCTTCTGCTTAATGCGCCCCCCCCGCATCAACAAAAACCCCACGTTCTCCTCGACAGTGAGGGAGGCCAGCAACGCTGGGTTTTGAAAAACAAGGCGCACATCAGGGGGTTGCTCCTGATCAAGACGCAAATAAGCCTGCTGCTCCCCAAAGAGACGAAGCTCTCCGCTCGTAGGCAACTCCAAACCTGCCAGCAACCGCAACACCGTGGACTTACCTGCACCAGAGGGCCCCACGACCGCCAAGCGTTCCCCAGGCTGCATGACCAAGTTGACCTGATCAAGCACTGGCCATTGTCCCCACTGCATGGTGAGATCACACATCTCGACCACGGGGGTGGCTTTTGACACAAAGACCCTGTGCTGGGAACCGAGTCATTTTGCCCGGGATGTCGAAGAAGGAAAGCTTTCGTACAGTTGCGTTAAAGACCTATGGCCGGTTTGTCCCCGCGCATGTGACCTCGCCCAAACACCGCTTTAGCAAGCGCCGCTCTCATCAGCGCCGCGCCAATATCAAAGGGATAAAGGCTGCTAGCGAAAGGGGTCTAATGATCCGTTCTCGCAGAGCAGTGAGTTGGCTGCTACCTGGACTGGTCGTCAAGCGCTGGCTGCTCACTTCGGGCCTGGGCCTTCTTATGGCACTTCTAGGAGCCGCCATCTGGGCGGACCTCAAGCCCATCTACTGGATCATCGAGACCCTCGTCTGGCTACTGGGAACAATCACAACTGTGCTGCCACGCAGCATTACAGGTCCTTTAGTGGTCTTAATCGGAGCCGCCCTAGTGCTATGGGGACAAAGCCGCAGCTTTGGTTCGATCCAACAAGCACTAGCGCCCGACAAGGACACCGTGCTCGTTGACGCCCTTCGTGCCAAAAGCAAACTCAACCGCGGCCCTAACATCGTCGCCATCGGAGGTGGAACAGGCCTCTCCACTCTGCTCAGTGGCCTGAAGCGCTACAGCAGCAACATCACAGCGATCGTCACAGTCGCGGACGATGGCGGCAGTAGCGGAGTCCTGCGTCGCGAACTTGGTGTTCAGCCCCCAGGCGACATTCGCAACTGCCTGGCGGCACTCTCAACCGAAGAACCCCTGCTCACAAGACTTTTTCAATATCGTTTCTCAGCAGGTAGTGGTCTAGAGGGCCACAGCTTCGGCAATCTCTTTCTCTCTGCACTATCAGCCATCACGGGCAATCTAGAGACAGCCATCACAGCGTCTAGTCGAGTCCTCGCAGTTCAGGGTCAGGTCGTTCCCGCTACCAATGCAGATGTACAGCTCTGGGCAGAACTGGAAAACGGCCAGCGCATTGAAGGGGAATCAGCGATCGGCAAGGCCCCAAGTCCAATCGTGAGGCTTGGCTGCTTGCCCGCACAACCGCCAGCCCTGCCCCGCGCGCTAGAGGCAATCTCTAATGCAGACCTGATTCTTCTAGGACCTGGAAGCCTCTATACATCCCTATTACCCAATTTGCTTGTACCGGCCTTAGTTCGAACCATCCAGCAGAGCCGAGCACCAAAGCTTTACATCTGCAACTTAATGACTCAACCCGGGGAAACAGATGGCCTGGATGTTGTTGGTCACCTAAGAGCAATCGAAGCCCAACTCGCCAGCCTGGGCATCAGCCAGAAACTATTCAATGCCGTATTGGCCCAGGATGACCTAGGAGAATCCCCATTGGTGAAGCACTATCAAGCACGAGGTGCTGAACCGGTCAACTGTGATGCTCAAGCACTCATCGCCAAGGGCTATGAGTTGGTGCAAGCTCCATTGCAAGGGAAAAGGCCTCGCGCAACACTGCGCCATGACCCACGCAGCCTTGCCCTAGCGGTGATGCGCTTCTATCGAAAGTATAAAAAGAATGCTCAATAAGCATCCTGCATCTCATAAAAGTCTGGCTGCACATAATCTTTCCGCAGTGGCCAGCCCTTCCAGTCTTCAGGCATTAGCAACCTTTTCGGATGGGGATGTCCCTCAAAGTTGATGCCGAACATGTCAAAGGTTTCCCGCTCCTGCCAGTCAGCTCCTCGAAACAAGCCGTAGATCGATGGGAGCGAAGGTATGTCTTCACGGGATAAAAACACCTTGAGGCGTACCTCACGGACCTTGGCCGCTTCCGACGACGAATCTCCCACCCCCATCTTTGCAACCATTTCAGCCATGGCCACGAGATGGTAGAAGCAGACCAGCTGCTGGCCAGGGCCTTCGTCATAGCCACCCTGGCATTGAAGATAATCAAAACCATCAGCCTTGAGAGCTGCAACGATCACCTGCAGGAACATCGACTCCACACCAATCACCTCCACACCAAGATGATCAGGATCAAGCAACTGATGCTCAAAGCCCTGCTGGTTGAGCCAGCGGCTTACAGGTCCCGGTTCCGGACCCGCCGGCACCGGGGGGGTGGAAGGGGTCTCGCTCATGACTCGTAGGTTGATGAAGACTGAGAAGCTGGGCTGGCATCAATTTCAGAGGTGTTCAACTCCGCAGCCATTGGTAGCCCAGCACCAGGCGTCAAGGCAGCTTTCTGGGTATCAGCACTCAAGTAAACCCCGGTAACAATTGGCTCAACTCGCTTCATTTGATGGGGCACTGTGAAGTAGCGGTGGGTCTGGGCAATCTTGATCCGCTCAGCAACCGATTCATCACCCACTTTTTTGCGTAACTTGATCACCGCATCAAAAATTGCTTCAGGGCGAGGTGGGCACCCTGGGAGATACAGATCTACGGGGATGAGCTTGTCTACTCCACGCACAGCAGTAGTGGAGTCAGCACTGAACATGCCACCAGTGATCGTGCATGCACCCATAGCAATCACGTATTTAGGCTCAGGCATCTGCTCATAAAGCCTGACCAGGGCTGGAGCCATCTTCATGGTCACCGTGCCCGCAACGATCAGGAGATCAGCCTGCCGAGGAGAGCTGCGGGGCACCAAGCCAAAACGGTCAAAATCAAAACGTGATCCAATCAGAGCCGCGAACTCGATAAAGCAACACGCGGTGCCATACAGCAACGGCCAGAGACTGCTAAGCCGAGCCCAATTGTGTAGATCGTCCAGGCTTGTGAGAATGATGTTCTCACTCAAGTCACTGGTCACACTGGGAGCGCCTACGGGGCCACAACTCGCTGCACGCAAGTCACGTACGGCATCGATGGAGGGGGTCACTGACATGAAATCAACTCCACTCGAGGGCACCCTTGCGCCAGGCATAAGCCAGTGCAACAAGAAGGATGGCAATAAAAATAAGGGCTTCGATGAAAGCCAATAGACCTAAGCGATGAAATGCCACAGCCCAGGGATAAAGGAAAACGGTCTCCACATCAAAGATGACGAAAACTAAAGCGAACATGTAGTAGCGAATGTTGAACTGAATCCAGGCACCACCAATGGGCTCCATCCCTGATTCATACGTCAGCTCCCGCTCGCCGGTGCGACTGCGAGGCGCCAAGAGCTTGTTAGTGACAAGCGCCAAGATCGGTACTGCTGCTGAGATCAGCAGAAAGCCGAGAAAAGCGTCATAACCCGGCAGCGCAAACATGGACAAGTACGACTTGCTTCTCAGTCTGGCATTCACTGCCATGGGCTAACGCCGATAGAGTTATCCCACCTGACAGTGCAGCTGTGAGCGACAAAACCACACCTGCCGAAGACTCGACAGAAGCCGAATCAGTTGCTCAAACTGACGTTGATGGTATGGCCCCAGACACCATCGCCTCAGCAGAGTCCGACACCGATGAGCTCACCCATCGCTTTGAGTGCCGCAGTTGCGGTTACGTCTATGACCCAGAAGAAGGAGTCAAGAAGCTTGGCATCACTTCCGGAACAGCTTTCAAGGATCTCGATCCAACCAACTTTCGTTGCCCCGTATGCCGTGCCCGCATCGACGCCTTCAAAAACATCGGTCCTCGCAGTGCACCTAGCGGCTTTGACCAAAACCTCAACTACGGCATTGGCGTCAACCGCTTAACACCAGGGCAAAAGAATGTCCTGATCTTTGGAGGCCTGGCACTGGCCTTCGCCTTCTTCCTCTCCCTCTACTCACTGCGTTAACGCATCCCTGCCATGAGCCGCCTGTTCTCGAACCTTTTCAACCTTCTGCTGATTGCGGCCATCGGGTTCGGCCTCAGTGGGTGCGTCACCAGCCGACTTCCGATCGCCAGCACCAGCCCATGGCAACCCTTGGAGTTGAACACTGAGTCCAATCCTCTGGACATCAGTTTCTCTGACGCCAACCACGGCTTCGTTGTTGGTACCAACCGCTTAATCATGGAATCAAATGATGGCGGTGTCAGCTGGAAGAAGCGCAGCTTGGATCTTGAAGAAGATGAAAACTTCCGGCTCATCAGTATCGATTTCAACGGCAATGAGGGTTGGATCGCTGGGCAGCCAGGGCTGGTGATGCACAGCACTGACGCAGGCAAGAACTGGTCACGCCTGAAGATTGAAAACAAACTCCCAGGCGATCCATATCTGATTACCAACCTAGGTCCCAATAATGCTGAGCTTGCCACCAACGCAGGTGCCATCTATCGCACAAGCGATGGTGGCACCACCTGGAAAGCAACTGTGAGTGAAGCAGCAGGTGCAGTGCGCGACCTCAGGCGCAGTGCAGCTGGCAATTACGTGAGCGTGAGCAGTCTCGGCAATTTCTTCTCCACCTTGGATGTAGGCCAGGATGTTTGGCAAAACCATGAGAGGGTGAGCAGCAAGCGGGTGCAGAGCCTGGGTTATCAACCCAACGGTGAACTATGGATGGTGGCCAGGGGGGCCGAGATCCGCCTGAACGATCAACCCGGCAACGTCGACAGCTGGGGGAAAGCGATGATTCCAATCACCAATGGCTACAACTACCTAGATCTGTCCTGGGATCCCAACGGGGGCATCTGGGCAGCGGGCGGCAACGGAACTCTTATTAAGACTCTGGATGACGGAAAAAGCTGGCAGATCGATCCCATGGGCGACACACAGCCCTCGAACTTGATCAGGATACTGTTCGACACCAGCTCTGAAAGCCAAGCCAAAGGGTTTGTTCTTGGGGAACGAGGCCACCTTCTGCGCTGGGTGGGCTAAGGCTTGACCTTCAGCCAAATGAGCAACGCTCTGTAACCATGCCGTTCACCAGACGCAGTGTTGAGGCTCAGCCTTATAGGATCTAAAAGCTGATACGCCTGAGGCCATGGCTGCTGGCTCCACCGGGGAACGCCCTTTTTTCGAGATCGTCACTAGCATCCGCTACTGGGTGATCCACGCCGTTACCCTGCCGTCGATCTTCCTCGCCGGCTACCTGTTTGTGTCCACGGGCCTTGCCTATGACACATTCGGCACACCTCGCCCTGATGCCTATTTCCAGGCAAGCGAAAGCAAGGCTCCTGTCGTTAGCCAACGCTACGAAGCCAAATCCCAACTCGACCTGCGCCTGCAATAAACCATGGCTCAATCTTCTTCTGCACCTCTTCAAGCGCTTAACGTCCGTGTCTATCCGATTTTCACGGTGCGTTGGCTCGCTGTACACGTCCTGGGTGTACCCACAGTGTTTTTTCTTGGCGCCATAACCGCCATGCAGCTCATCCGTCGCTGATCCCACTCCCAAACCATGGAGCAAAACCCAAACCCGAACAACCTGCCGGCAGAACTGAACCGCACCAGCCTTTACCTAGGGCTTTTGCTGGTTTTTGTGACAGCCGTGCTATTTACCAGCTACTTCTTCAACTAAGGGATCTGAAGCATGAGTACGAAACTTAAAGGCCCTGACGGACGCATACCTGACCGTCTTCCAGACGGCAGTCCAGCCGTTTCATGGGAACGCCGTTGGACAGAAGGGTCCCTACCCCTATGGTTAGTTGCCACCGTTGGCGGCATGGCGGTTCTCTCAGTCTTAGGACTCTTCTTCTTCGGCTCCTTCACTGGAGTCGGTTCCGCTTAATTTAGAATCAAGATTCTGTGTGTAAACCCTGCCTAGCAGGGTAGGGATTTACATGCAGAGTTAGATCTTGTAAAAAACAAAAACTGACCATCAACTACCGCCAAACTCGCCCCAATAAGGCCTTGTAAAGAGGTCAAGTTTGCGGCGGGTTTTGTCAGTTACATGTTTTTTGGCGGTTAGCAAAGCATCTTCCAAAGCATTGTGAGCTGTGCTGACGGGACGAATATCTGCAACCATTTTGGCTGTTGCCCGAACGATCTTTGTGGCCAACTGTGCATTGGCCCTCAGATTTGCAAGCACCATCTCTACCGTCACGCTGTCATGGTGACCATGCCAACAATCGTAATCAGTAACCATTGATAAAGAAGCATAGGCAATCTCTGCTTCCCGAGCCAGGCGAGCCTCAGTGTGATTGGTCATTCCGATCACCATGCAGCCCCAACTCCTATACAGCTTCGATTCAGCTCGAGTGGAAAAGGCCGGACCTTCCATCGCCAGATAGGTACCACTACGATGCAATTGGCGTCCATCCGGCATCAGGCTTTCGCCAACATCAGCTAACAAGCGAGAAAGCGTGAGGCAAAAAGGATCAGCCATTGCCACATGAGCCACCGCCCCATCTCCAAAAAAAGTCAGTGGTCGCTGATGAGTCCGATCAATGAATTGATCAGGTACCACCATGTCTAAGGGGCGCACCTGTTCCTGCAATGAACCAACTGCTGAAGGCGAAAGGATCCAACGCACACCAAGCGAACGCATCGCCCAAATATTCGCTCGATAGGGAACTTCCGTAGGCAAAAAAGTGTGATTACGCCCATGGCGAGCAAGAAATACCACCTCCATACCGTCAAGGGTGCCGAGTCGAAAAGCGTCCGAAGGCTTTCCAAAGGGAGTATCAATCTCCAATTCTTGAATGTTCTCAAGGCCTTCAATGGCATAGAGACCACTACCTCCCAAAACTCCCAAACGAGCGCCTTCGAGAGAAGAAGTTGTGAGGCGATTCAATTAACGTCTTTCAGCTTTAAATAGCATAGCCCGTCAATAACTCGATCAATAGATCAATACTTATAGCCTTCAAGGGCTTCATGCATACAACTGATAGTCGAAGTATCACATCAAGTCATGAGTTTAATTAGCAAATATTTATTCAACCTTCAAAAAATTAACTAGCCAAGGTCTCCAGCAGAAAGAATCCATCAATCCCTGAGATAACTTACAAAGTGTTTACGATCAAGATGCATGCACACACACGTGAAATAACAATTAGATGATTCAAGCGGGCAATCATCTAAAGAGCCACCTTGATCCACTACATTGGGTTGAACAAGAGCAAATCCTAACTGGCTTAAAAAACATTTTAAAACCTGAAGGCGAGGTTTGTCTTGATAATGTTCATTTAAAAAAGAGTTAACTCATAAACACAAGAGGCACTAACCCAGGAAAGGTTAGACCAGGCCTAATGCTTTCATTCAGCCCAAAAGGTTACTGGGCCTAGCAATAATCAACAAGCCACACTTGAGCTAATCTTCAACCATGACTTCAATGCAGAAGCCTTGCTCGCAGCAAGGCTCAATGTATTAGTAGCCAAATATCACAATGGGCGATTGCACCAGGATGAATTAGCCATGCAACCTAACCGCTTTAGAAATTAGGAGCTGCCCAGGCATAACATCGACTCGATCAACACTGCCCAGGATTATCTAAATGGTGAAAGGTCATGAACATTGATGGCACAGCCTGGCGCACCATCTGGCTTGAAAAAGATGGGCATTCAGTCGGCGTGATCGATCAAACCCAACTGCCCCACAAGTTCAGCACCCTCAAACTCAGCAACTGCCAAGAGGCCGCAACCGCAATTCGCACCATGGTGGTGCGTGGGGCTCCATTGATCGGAGTCACCGGGGCCTATGGATTAATGCTGGCCCTACAAGCAGACCCCAGCGATGACGCCCTAGAGGCGGCCTTTAAGCAACTCAATGCCACCCGGCCAACAGCAGTCAATCTGCGCTGGGCCCTCAAACGAATCCGAGACAAAGTAAAACCGCTTCAACCAGCTCAGCGGGCAGAGGCCGCCAGAGCCGAGTCTGCCCTCATTGCCGAGGAGGACGTGGCCATGTGTGAGGCCATCGGCAACCATGGCTTAGCCATCATCCAAAAGCTTGCTGCAGGCAGACCAAGCGTGCGACAACAAGAGCCCATACAAGTGCTCACCCACTGCAATGCTGGCTGGCTAGCCACCGTTGATTGGGGGACCGCGCTGGCACCGATTTACAAGGCCCACCGGGCCGGCCTAAACATTCATGTATGGGTTGACGAGACACGCCCCCGCAACCAGGGCGCGAGCCTCACCGCCTACGAACTAGGTCGTGAAGGCGTACCCCATACCGTGATCGTGGATAACGCGGGTGGGCACCTTATGCAGCAAGGATATGTTGACGCAGTCGTCGTAGGTAGCGACCGAACCACACGCAGCGGTGACGTGTGCAACAAAATCGGCACCTATCTCAAGGCCTTAGCGGCCCTAGACAACAGCGTGCCCTTTTATGTAGCCCTACCCGGCTCAACAATCGACTGGTCAATCTCGGATGGGGTCGCAGAAATCCCTATCGAAACCCGCTCGGCGATGGAAGTGACCCACATCCAAGGACTAAACAACAACGCTTCTAGCAACAACCAACTCACCACCGTGCAACTCACTCCCAATCAAAGCGAAGGATTCAACCCTGCTTTTGATGTAACCCCTGCGCGCCTCGTAACGGCCCTAATCACCGAACGCGGAGTCGCGACAGCAAGCGAGACGGGTCTCATGGAGCTTTACTGCGATGATTAGAAATCAAAACCAATGAATGAAAAATATCACTACGGAAAGATTGATCAATGACCAATCAAACTCAAGGTCGTCTTTAGCCATAGATCAATCCTACTATCCATAGATGCCAATATTAGATGAATTGAAATCACTAAGGTCGACTCAACCTACACACTCAAATACAAAGAAGATCCTTACATTGCTACTCCTTAAGGCTTGACTGGAACCTATGCAAAAGAAGCAAATCCTCATCGGGGTTAAATACTTTGCAAAAAAGATATGTCACTGCACATAGCAAGCTTTTATTCCTCAGTTTTACATCTTTCCAACACCAGAGCTAAAATAGTTCATTAGATCTAGAGCTCGGCAATGATCAACAGAAGACTGCTCGACTTGAAAGAAATAGCCAACGTTGATTCTGCTATATATTGCTCCATAATCATTCAAAACCCTAATCATCCGAGGCGTTAGAACTTTTATCTCAACATCTTTTTCATCTACAAAGCCCAGACGGAACAGCATATGCACAATCACCAATCAGTAAAAATTCAGCCATCTGACTGAGAATCTCTTCAGTCAACACTTCATCCCAAGGAATTATAATTCGTGGCATGGCAACATCTCAACAAACTGCCCAATAAAGCTTTGACCCTTAAACATCAGCAAAGGAGAAAGCAGAGGAACTACAGCGCGACTGAAGTAACGTTCCCGTCGATACGCACCAATCAATGACGTGCCAAAACCGCTGGTCGGATGCCGAGGCACAAGCTGCCATCAAGTCTTACGCCGCGCAGGACGTCTCTGAAGACCTGGCTCTCCGCACTTACACAGCCCGTCTGCTCGGCTCAGATCCCCAGCTGGTGCTGCATGGCGGAGGCAACACCTCGGTTAAAACCAGCTGCATAGGATTGTTTGGCGATCACATACCAGTGTTGTGCGTGAAGGGCTCGGGCTGGGACCTATCAACCATCGAGCCGGCCGGCCATCCTGCTGTGCGATTGGAGAACCTGCAAGCCTTAAGAGATCTATCTGCACTTAGCGACGAAGACATGGTTGCAGCTCAACGCAGCAACCTGATCGATCCATCGTCACCCAACCCTTCGGTTGAAGCACTCCTACACGCGTTCTTACCAAGCAAATTCGTCGATCACACCCACGCAGTAGCTGTTTTAGCCCTAGCAGATCAACCAGATGCCGAACAGATCTGCCGTGAACTCTACGGTCGACGTGTCGCGATTGTTCCCTATGTCATGCCTGGCTTTCAACTAGCCATGGCCGCCATCAAAGCCTACGAACAAGCAGAAGTAGAAGCAGCTCAAGCGGGAGTTGAACTTGAAGGGATGGTGCTTCTCAAGCACGGCTTATTTTCGTTTGGAGCCACAGCACAACAAAGCTACGAGCGAATGATCAACTTGGTGCGTGAGGCGGAAGAGCGTCTTGGGGACACCCCAACGCTTTGCCTACCACCACCAACCAATCCAGCTCCTAAAACAAACATCGCTGCAATTCTGCTCCCGCTTTTACGTGGTGCCCTGGCTCAATCCGCAGCTGTGCATAACGCCCCCCAACGTTGGCTTATGGAGTTGCGCTCAACCCCACTGGCACTCCAACTAGTCAACGACATTCACCTCCAAGACTGGTCTCGCCGTGGAGTCGCTACCCCCGACCACGTGATCCGAACCAAACCCTGGCCTCTCATTCTCAACAAGCCTCCACAACTCCAAGGAGATGAAGCGATTGAATCCTGCCACGTGCTGGAGGAATGGCTCCACTCAGCAAAACTGGCATTAGAGAAATACATCACCTCATATCAGGATTACTTCGAGCGTCAGAATGCTCGCGTTGGAAGCCATAAACAACACCTCGATCCACTACCAAGGCTGATCGCAATCCCTGAACTTGGCCTCGTTGGCCTAGGACGTTCAACAACCGAAGCCAATGTCACCGCAGATATTGGTGAAGCCTGGGCCGCCACACTGATGGCAGCTGAATCAGTGGGACGTTTTCAACCAGTCAACGAGGCAGATACCTTCGAGATGGAGTACTGGAGTCTCGAACAAGCAAAGCTCGGCAAGGGCAAAGAAGCACCACTGGCACGCCAAGTTGTCTTGGTCACTGGTGGTGGTGGTGGAATTGGTTCAGCGATCGCCCTTGCCTTCGCCAAGCAAGGTGCACAAGTTGTCGTACTTGACAAGAATGGTGAAGCCGCAACAACGACTGCCAAAGAATGTGGCTCAAGCGCTCTCGGACTGAAGTGCGACCTCACCAATGCGGCTGAGGTTCATGATGCATTCACGACAATTGCAGCTTGCTTCGGGGGCTTAGACATCGTGGTATCCAATGCTGGGGCGGCTTGGAGCGGAAACATTGCCACTCTTCCAGAATCCAAATTGCGAGCAAGCTTCGAGCTCAACCTATTTGCTCACCAGCACGTTGCACAAGCTGCAGTTCGCCTGTTTCGAGCCCAGGGCAATAGAACGACAGAAACCAGCAAATCCTTAGGCGGACAGCTGCTCTTCAATGTCAGCAAGCAAGCGCTAAACCCAGGCCCTGGTTTTGGAGCTTACGGAATTGCAAAAGCGGCATTGCTGGCACTTATGAAGCAATACGCCCTGGAAGAAGGGCCCTCAAGCATTCGCTGTAACGCCATCAATGCAGATCGGATTCGGTCCGGCCTGCTCGATCAGGCAATGATTCGAGAACGAGCGGAAGCGCGCGGCATCAGCGAAGCCAACTACATGGGTGGGAACTTGCTCGGTGCAGAAGTCCGAGCAAGTGATGTGGCAAATGCTTTCGTGGCATTAGCCTTAATGCCACGAACCACTGGTGCATTACTGACAGTAGACGGCGGAAATGTTGCGGCGATGGTGCGTTGACGCCTTACATGCACATGCATGTAAGGCTCTCGATCAAACCTCATAAAAGCTTCGATACCACTGAGAAAAGAACTCCACCCCCTCTGCGATTGGGGTCGACGGCCGAAAATTCACCCAGGCCTCAAGAGCAGATGTATCAGCAGCGGTGGCCATCACATCACCAGGTTGCATCGGCTGGAAGTCCTTCACCGCTTCCCTTCCGAGAGACTTCTCCAAGAGCTCAATAAAATACATCAACTCAATGGGCTCGCTATTACCAATATTGAAAAGACGGTGGGGTACAGCAGCGGTGGCTGGATCAGGGTTCCGCGGATCGAAGCCTAAATTTGCGGTAGCAGGCTTGTCGCAACAACGAAGTAGCCCTTCAACGATATCGTCGATATAGGTGAAATCACGCTGCATCTTGCCGTAATTGAACACCTTGATGGGCTCGCCAGCAAGAATCGCCCTGGCGAAGAGCATCGGAGCCATGTCCGGGCGGCCCCAAGGTCCGTACACAGTAAAAAAGCGCAATCCTGTAGCAGGCAACCCATACAAATGGCTATAGGTATGAGCCATCAATTCATTGGCCTTCTTAGTAGCGGCATAGAGACTCACCGGGTGATTCACAGGCTGTTGCTCGTGAAAAGGCAAGTTGCGATTGCCACCATATACCGAGCTACTTGAGGCATACACCAAGTGCTGCACTCCATGATGACGACATCCCTCAAGGATGTGACCGAAGCCCACCAAATTGGCCTGAATGTAGGCCGCCGGATTCTCCAATGAGTAGCGAACCCCTGCCTGAGCCGCCAAATTAACGACCACCTGAGGCTTCTCAGCCCTAAACAATTCCTCTATGCCTGCACCATCTTCCAAGGCTATTGGATAAAAAGTCCAAGACTCTGTAAGGGAAGCCGCTTCAATCTGAGCAAGTCGTGCACGCTTCAAAGACGGATCGTAGTAGTCATTCAGGTTGTCAATGCCAATGACACGGTCACCCTGGGCTAACAGCCTCTGCACGAGGGCAGCGCCAATGAATCCTGCAGCACCGCTAACAACAACGCATCGACTCATACAGCACCATCTCCAACTCGCCAAAGCATCAAGCCAGACGATTTCACAGCTTCTGGATCGACAACAGCGCGAGCATCAAACACCCAGGCAGGTTGTCGCATCAAAGGGGCCAAGGCGACCCAATCAAGCTGTCTAAACTCATGCCACTCCGTCAGGATCAGCGCAGCATCAGCACCAGCGACTGTATCGGCAACGCTACTGCCGGACCACCAGGTTCCTTCGCCGCTAAGGGCGGCACGGGTAGGACCTGCCTGGACATCTGGCGGGGAACTAGCCGACAACTGCAAATCAAACGCAATCTGTTGCGGATCCACCTTCGGATCATAAATAGCCAGCTGAGCACCCTCCTCAAGCAGATCATGTGCGATACGAATCGCCGGCGCTTCTCGAGTGTCGTTGGTGTCTGCCTTAAAAGCAAAGCCGAGCAGTGCCAGCCGCTTACCTGTAACCGTTCCAAAAAGCTTTTGAACCACCAAACGAGAAATGCGGTGCTGCTGCCAAGTATTGAGAGCCACTACGTTTTCCCAATAGTCCGCTACATCCGGCAAACCAAAATGACGACAGAGATAAACCAGATTGAGGATGTCTTTCTGAAAACAACTCCCACCAAATCCAGGCCCAGATTGAAGGAACTTGGAGCCAATGCGAGAATCGCTTCCAATAGCGCGCGCCACCTCACGAACATCCGCACCAGTGCGTTCGCAAAGAGCCGCCACTGAGTTAATGGAACTGATGCGCTGAGCAAGAAACGCATTGGCGGTGAGCTTGGAGAGCTCACTGCTCCAAAGATTGGTAAGCAGAATTTTCTCAACTGGCACCCAATGGCCATAAATCTCTGCCAAAGACTGAATGGCAACGGGGTTTTCACCACCGATCAACACACGGTCCGGCGACTCCAAATCACGAATCGCCGTGCCCTCGGCCAGGAACTCTGGGTTGGACAACACAGAAAAACTGATCGGTAGTTCTCCATCAACCGCCTGCCGCTGAGCTACCTCAAGAATCGAACGCACAACTTCAGCGGTTCGCACTGGCAGCGTGCTCTTCTCAACCACAATCGTGTGACCCTGCGCAGATTGAGCAACCTGACGAGCACAAGCTTCCACCCAACGCAGATCACTGGCCTGACCGGCCCCCAGCCCTTTTGTTTTGGTTGGTGTATTCACCGAAATGAACACCATGTCAGCAGCAGCAATCGCAGCGTCCACCTGCGTAGAGAAAGTGAGATTGCGCCCGCGAGCCCGGTCGACCACCGCATCCAACCCAGGCTCATACACAGGCAGTTTGTTGAGATCAAGGTCATTCCAAGCAGCAATGCGGGCCTCATTGAGGTCCACCACGTTCACCTGAATCTGTGGACAGCGATCGGCAATCACCGCCATAGTCGGACCGCCTACGTAACCCGCACCAATGCAACAGATGTTGCGGATCGGGAAGGTACTCATAGCGTTGTAAACAGCGAGTTCAACAAAAGATGAGGGGAGAGACCTGCTCAGTCATGGCAAAAGATTAAGTGGAAGCTCAGCCTGCGAAGAAAGTTATACGAAGTCATTCTTGAACCAAACGAACAAGGCCAGTGACATCGTCGAGTCGATGGAGTTGATCGATGGGAGTCGGATTGGCTTGAGTTGTTGCCTCCTGCAAATACTTAAGGCGTCCCTCGCCCCGCTCGACCTCATCATCACCAATCACCAAGGCCCAGGCAGCCCTACTGCGACCGGCACGCTTGAACTGCTTATTAAAGGCAGCTCCAGAACTATCCAGCTCCACCATGAGCCCCGCAGCCCGTAGCTGATGGGCAATGACCAGGGCGACTCGTTCCGCCTGCTCTCCCCGATTCACCACATAAAGATCCGGCCTCGTGGAAGCCGTTAAGCGAGCAGCTGATCCACTTGGATTAAGACTCGCCGCAGCCTCAAGCAAAAGCATCAACCGCTCCATACCAAGAGCCCAACCAAAAGCGGGCGTTGGCGCCCCCCCTAACTGCTCAACCAACCCGTCATATCGGCCTCCTCCACAGACTGTGGCCTGGGCCCCAAGCTGATCGCTAGTGATCTCAAAAGCGGTATGGCCGTAGTAGTCAAGGCCGCGCACAAGACGAGGATTGAGTTGACAAGGTATCTGGAGAGCCTCCAAGTCGACCTGAACCTCTTCAAAGCGGGCCTTACTCTCCACGCTGAGCGCCTCAAAAAGCGTGGGAGCATCCTGCAACAATTCACTGATTGCAGGGTTTTTACTATCAAGAATACGCAGTGGGTTGGTATACAAACGCTTGCGTGAATCGTCATCAAGCTGGTCACTACGGGCTTCTAGCCACGCCACAAGCTCCTCTCGATACTTCTGTCGATCCTGAAGGGTGCCGAGGCTATTGATCTCCAGAACAAGACCTTGCACCCCCAAGTCGACCAGAAGTGCCCAGGCCAATGCAATGACCTCAGCATCACTACGAGGACTGCCAACCCCGAGATACTCCACACCAATCTGATAAAACTGTCTTTGCCGACCAGCCTGAGGTCGCTCATAGCGAAACATTGGACCGCCATACCAAAGACGCTGTGGCCCCTGACTCAACAAGCCGTGCTGTAGAGCAGCACGCACAACAGAAGCGGTTCCCTCCGGCCGAAGGGTGCAGGATCGATCACCCCGATCAACAAAGGTATACATCTCCTTTCCAACAACATCCGTAGCTTCACCAATGCCACGTGCGAAGAGTTCAGTCACTTCCAGAAGAGGCGTGCGAATTTCCTGCAACCCTGCTCTGCGGAAGTGATCTCGCGCAACGCTTTCTACCGCCTGCCAGCACCTCGTCTGTTCCGGCAATAGATCCACCATTCCTCGCAGGCTCTGCAGCTGAGTCACTCTTCACCGACAACCAGTAGGCAGTCTGCCGGGCCAGTGATCACCAAGCTCGATAAACGAGGCAACCAAACACGTCGCGCAATGCCCCTGAACTGTTGGCGAGGCTTCAGGCCGCTGGCAACCACCACAACGGATCAAGCCACAAGCGATCTGCCCAAGCCCAGCAAGCCTTGAAATCAACAAGAAATGGCACCACCTTGAGCCCCCCTACGCTCAAAAAGCCCTGAGCAGGACGCCTATGGAAAGTACCGCTCACAAGAAGAATCCTGATAGATAATGATGTGTTAACTGATCTCAACAACTGACTGATGGTGGTGACCTCTGCTGCTGTATTCACCACTGGCGGAGTCCTGGCCATTGCGGTACCAATGTGGGCCTAAAAAAACACCAGCGAAATACCACGCCAACAAGCAATTGAATGAGGTTCAATCCCAGAGGCAACGATTGATGCGCAAATAGCTGATCACGAGTCGAAAAGCTCTCGGAAGTAGGCGATGGTGGGTCGAAGCCATCAATCTGGTGTATTTGATGCTGCCAACGAAATGCTGCAATACCAAATCAATAACCGACCGGCGCTGCAATGGAGCATCGCTAGGCAAGAGTTTGTTCATTCATCGATAGAAAAGGATTGATTCGCTCGCACACCAGCTCAGCCAAGTTTCAGGTCATGACTTCAACGAGGTCCCGAAGCCTTCGAAGGCTTTAATGGAGTTCAGGGTTGAGCTGCTGCCTTGAGGACTACGGTTCTGAACATTGAAGGACAGCTCACTATCACAACGAAAGGGGGCCGACCATGCCCCGCAGACTCTGCAATGGCTCCTCTGGTCAGCTGATCATTTCAAGAGTCTTATGAAATGGAACAGGTACAGCTCCTAGCCTGACTGCCTAAGTCATTTAATTTGCGATGGCCGAGTTGTTGATCACGGGTGGTGCCGGGTTCATTGGCAGTCACGCCTGCCTGGTGCTTCTGGAAGCCGGCCACAGACTAGTGATACTCGACAACTTTTCCAATAGCTCAGCTATTGCCTCAAAAAGGGTAGCCGAACTTGCTGGAGTGACCGCTCAAGAGCGAATGCTCGTATTGGAGGGAGATATCCGTAATAGCAACGATCTAGATCGCGCTTTCAACTCAATGGAAAACGGCATCGCAGCTGTGGTGCACTTCGCCGGGCTTAAGGCAGTTCATGAATCAATTCAGTGGCCACTGAAATACTGGGATGTGAATGTGGCTGGCAGCCGCTGCCTGCTGGAAGCCATGCAACGGCATAACTGCCGCACGATTGTTTTCAGCAGCAGTGCAACGCTCTATGGCTATCCCGAGCAAATCCCAATCCCTGAGACAACTCGGGTGCAACCGATCAATCCATATGGTCAAAGCAAGGCAGCGGTGGAGCAGTTGCTAGATGACCTGGCCTGCAGCGAACCTGGTTGGCGCATTGCCCGATTGCGCTATTTCAATCCAGTTGGAGCCCACCCCAGCGGCTGCATCGGCGAAGATCCCAAGGGAATACCCAACAACCTTTTCCCTTTTGTGAGCCAAGTAGCAGTGGGCCGGCGAGCGGAACTCCAAGTATTTGGAGCCGATTGGCCTACACCCGATGGGAGTGCTGTGCGCGACTACATCCATGTGATGGACTTAGCTGAGGGACACCGAGCTGCACTGGAGGTACTGCAACGAGAGGAACCGCAACTCCTCACTCTTAATCTCGGCAGTGGCAAAGGCCACTCGGTATTGGAAGTTGTGCAGGCCTTTGAAAAGGCAAGCGGCCAACCCGTTCCATACAGCATTAACCAGCGCCGCGCTGGAGATGCCGCATGTAGCGTCGCAGATCCAAGACTGGCCGCCGAGCGGTTGGGATGGTACACCCAACGCAGCCTGTCAGACATGTGCCGCGACAGTTGGAATTGGCAGAAGGCCAATCCACAGGGCTACAGCCAGGAACAACAATGAAACCATTGTTGTTCCCCAAGACCAACACATAGCCAAGCAGACCTAGGGTCACCAAGTCGCTGTGATGCCCTTGTCCTGGCGCGATCCTCGCCGCAACTTGCTGACTTGTGTAGGCCTAGATCTGCTTGGCCTAGTGGGAGTCCTGGCTGGATTATCAAGCATCTGGTCACAACCGCTAACGGAACAGCTTGGCTGGATGGTGACAACGATCACGGCCTATTTACTACTGGGCTGGCTGTTGGGCACATACACCCTGCTGAGCTGGCGCCGACTGCCCCGCTGGACACTGATCCAACGACTGGGGCTTTGCCTGCTGACCACATTGATGCTGGTGGCGATCCTGCGCTGGGTGATCAATCCACCACTAGACATCTGGCTGGTGCACCGCAGCACCCAGATGTCATGGCTGCTACCAACAACACTATGGTCACTCCTAGTGCGAGTCAGTCTGCGCAAGGGGAGACTTCAGGCTGAAGAGCCCAAGCTGATCCTTCTAGCCTCCGAAACAGAAGCAGATCAGACCCTTCAGGCCTGGCGACAAACACCCACAAGACTCATGCCTAAATGGCTACCTGCTGCAGAGGTAGCAAAACAACAAGGGCCATTAGTGATAGCTGTATCACCCAACTTCAGGCACCAACCTGTTTGCAGCGAATTACTCGAAAGATTGGAGCAACGCGACCCCCGCGAATGCAACCTGACAACACCTCTTGCCCTTGCAGAGCGACAACTCGAACGACTGCCTCCAAAGCTGCTGCCTGAAGCCTGGCTGAGCTATTCCGAAATTCCCTGGAACATGTTGTTCAGCCCTCAACGCCAACTCAAGCGAGTAGCAGATGTGGTACTAGCAATGCTGCTGTTGGCGGTGACAACACCGCTATTCCTGCTGCCAGCGGCCCTGCTGATCTGGTTAGAAGATCGCGGTCCGATCTTTTACATCCAGGAACGCAGCGGCTGGTTAGGCCAGCCATTCATGGTTCTGAAACTCCGCACGATGAAAGTGCTACCACCTCATGCCCCCATCAGCTGGACAATGCCGGGCGACCCACGCATCACCCGAATAGGCAACTGGCTGCGACGCTCGCGCCTCGATGAACTCCCTCAGCTCATCAACGTGCTGCGTGGTGACATGAGCCTGATTGGACCGCGACCTGAACGTCCTGAAATAGAGCATGAACTGGAAGAAAGCATTCCTCACTACCGCAAGCGCCACTGGATGCGCCCGGGATTAAGCGGCTGGGCCCAGGTATGCGCCCCCTATGCCGCAAGTGTTGAGGATTCAGAGCTCAAACTCTCTTACGACCTCTATTACCTCAAATACTTCAATAGCTGGCTAGATCTCATGATCCTGCTACGCACAATTAAAACGGTGCTCAAGGTGGGTGGTCGTTGAACATCTCGCCACAGGCAACACGGTCAACTGCCAACGCAATACCAAGCCTCAACTCCATGCTGCGCTGATAAACCATGACGGCTGATCACCTCGTTCTGGCCGGGGGGGGACATAGCCATGCCCTGATGCTGCGTCGCTGGGCCATGCGTCCCCAACTCCGACCTGCAGGACTGATCACCCTGATCAACCGCCACAGCAGCACCCTCTACTCCGGCATGGTGCCTGGTCTCATTGCCGGTCATTACAGACACAGTGAAATCGCAATCGACCTCCGTCGCCTCACCGACCGAGCTGGCGTAGCACTCATCATTGCCGAAATCACAGCAGTGGAGGCCCACAACAATCGCCTGCTCCTCGCCAAGCGTCCTCCCATACATTTCCAACGAATTAGTTTTGATGTGGGCGCCGAAACCTTCAACAAGGGCCCTTACCTTGAACGAAGCCAGGCTGCACTGGCAATGCCAATCAAGCCTTTGGAGCCTGCCCTGGCATGGCTTGAACAGCAAGACAATCAGGTGCTGCTCAATGATTCCACGCCACTGACGGTGATCGGGGCTGGCCTGGCGGGAGTAGAAGTGGCGCTCGCCCTTCGTCAACGCTGGCCCAAGCGCCCTTTAAATCTGCAGGCGCATCATGGGCAACCCAGACCAGCTCTAAAACAAGCCCTCTCCAGGGCCGCAATCGTAATAGTGCCAAGCGGAACTCCCTTGAGTGGCCCCGCCCTGCTCTGCACTGGCAGCCAAGCCCCCGCTTGGCTTGCTACCAGTGGCTTTCCCGTGGATCCCTTTGGGCGTGTTCGCACCACTAAGACACTTCAAGTCATCAACCATCCCCACTGCTTCGCCGTCGGCGACTGTGCGGTGATTGATAAGGCCCAGCGGCCAGCCGCAGGGGTATGGGCCGTGCAAGCCGCAAAGCCTCTTGCCCAAAACCTAGAGCGGCTCAGCCGTAGACAACCCACCCGTCCATGGCAGCCACAACAGCTTGCCTTGCAAATACTGGGAGGTCAGCTGACCTCCGGGAGGTTCACCGCCTGGGCTTTTTGGGGCAACCTGATCATCGGGCCCCATCCCTGGCTTTGGTACTGGAAAGAAGCTATCGATCGGCGCTTCATGGGGAGCTTTAACGAACTCCCAAGCATGAGCGGCGTTCTCAAGCGACAGGAGGGCATGGCTTGCCGAGGTTGCGCAGCCAAATTGGCTGAAAAGCCTTTAAACGATGCCCTAAAGCAGGCAGGCCTAGGAGCTCTTGGGCAACAACCTGAGGACGCTGCCTTGATTGCCAGCACATCATCAGGCGACAGCTTGCTGCAAAGTGTCGATGGTTTCCCTGCACTGATCAGCGACCCCTGGCTTAATGGTCGCTTAACCACACTGCATGCCTGCTCAGATCTTTGGGCCAGTGGTGCGCATGTGATCTCTGCACAGGCGGTCATCACCCTGCCCAAGGTGTCTTCTGAACTTCAACAAGAGTTGTTGGTCCAAACGCTCAAAGGAATCCAATCAACCCTCGAACCGCAAGGCGCCAAATTAATTGGAGGGCATACCCTCGAAGCCCGCAGCATTCCGCCCCAACCAATCAATCTTGGGATCCAGCTCACCCTTAGCGTTAACGGCAAGGTGGCTTCTGGGCGTGTGCCTTGGAGCAAAGGCAAGCTGCAATCGGGAGATGTCCTGCTCCTCAGCCGCCCCATAGGCAGCGGCGTGATCTTTGCTGCAGCCATGGCAGGAGAAGCTCACCCAGAGGATCTCGACGCTGCACTTGCGCAGATGACAATCAGCCAGCACAACCTCCTGACAGCGCTGCGCAGCCTTGAAGAGAGACATACAGGAATGCAAACCATTCATGCATGTACCGACATCACCGGCTTCGGACTACTGGGCCATCTCGGTGAAATGCTCAGTGCAAGCAATCACCAACGCCATAGAGCAGGGCTACAACCTCTACGTCTCATCCTCGAAGCCGCCGCCATTCCCTCCCTGCAGGGTGCTCTACCGCTACTCAAAGCTGGCTATTCGAGCACCCTGGCCCCAGCCAATCGCCGCAACTGGCACTTGCTCAATCCAAGCATCAACGGCGAACCCCCACCGATCGAAATTGCACTGAACGATGTAACACCAGGCAGTGAACACCACCAGGCACTGCTCGAACTCATGGTGGATCCACAAACCTGCGGCCCATTACTCCTGGCCTGTTCAACCAAGATCGCCTCAGAGCTGCTCAGGGACGGGCCTTGGCAACGCATCGGCCAGGTTCAGCCGATGTAGTGGTTGCTGCTCATTCAATTGAAGTTAGCTACTGATAGTCACCAACATTGGACGTCGTCAACGTGCAACGCAAGATGCGTCTGTACTCAATCTATGGGCCATCCTCCCGACATTCATACCCCCCTCTTTCAGCTCTCTTAATCAGAGGCTTGAGCCGCCGACGCATTGATTGGTCAGGACCACTACTCGCAAGCCAGATCACCGATGGTAAAGGTGGTTTATCCAATCGTTTCTGCAGAGCAGCAGCATCACCCAAGGCATTGGATTGCTAAGCATCCGACCAGCCGCAACTTCCATATGATCACTCAAATTAAGTAACCTCGACCGCCGTCCATAGCGCTCCACATGGCCGGCTAGTGATTGGCTAATCGCACGAGAATTGTCTTGTTCGCTACCACCGGCAGTGCCGAGGCCAGGGTGAAGCCCTATATAGCTCTGCTGCCACCACAAAACAGTTAGGGCCGTCAAAGCGACAAGAACTAAGGCACTACCTCGGAGGTTGAGTCGAAGACCCCCCAACTTCACCGCAATCAAAGGCAGAGCCGCCGGCACCAGCACCAAGAAGTAGCGGCTAAAAGCCAACGGCTTCAGAAACGACACGGCCACTACGGCCAGAAGCATCAACGCGGATGGGATCAAACCGCTCTGATCCAAAAGAGAACCAGCAACTACAGCTGGCTGTCAATCCCTTCTATGGCCTTCATCACCATCATGACCAGCAGAAATTCGACCCCATCGACGCAAAGCCGGCATCAGCAAGACAAACGACTCAATTTTCGGGAAGGGCCAAGGACCAAGGGCCCTTGCCAAGGTCTCCTCAAGCAGAGCGAAACCTGGCTGAACCAACCAGCTACCCGTGCAATCACGAAAAAGATAAGCAGCCGCGTAAGCAATCCAAACCAAAGCAGGAAGCAAAGCCAGTGTGGCTTTGTCGCCCAGCCGCCAGCGCTGCTGCCATAGATCCCAAGCCGTCGTCGCCGCCACCAAGCAAGCCCCACAAACAACACCAAAGAGGCACAACTCTTGCCATCGATCGCAAAACGCACCGGATAGGAACTGCAAAAAGCCAGCAATGCCGCAAGGCACAATCTCCTACCCCGCGACAAACCTATTGCCTGAGCCAAGGCGCCTGCCTGAAACACCATCACAATTCCACCAAGCCCATAGGCCAACCAGGAAAGCAATCGCAACGTCACAGCGTTCTGCCCAACGATCTGACCCCAGAAACAGAGCAGGCTGTAATAAACCGGCGGATGGGTGTCATTGCGGAGCATTGCCAACAGATCCCTGAAAGTCGGCAGAAAACTCTTGTCAACGCTTTAAAGCACATCACTCCACAAGCTGGTGAGATCCACCAACAAAAGAGCCTTCAAGGCAAATGCCACACAGACCAGGATGACCACTACTCCCAGCCCAAAGCGCCGCCAGAAGAACATCACCTCAACGCCACCTGCTGATCGATCAGCTCCAGCCTGAGCCGCTGTAATTCGGCCCCCAAAGCTGGACCGGGTCGCCAGCCCTGATCAATCAAAGCCTGTGCCGATACAGGAGACTTCACCTGCCGCCAACGCCCCCACCAACGCAGCAAGGGTCGCCACATCGGTACACCCAAGCAAACGCAAAGAGCCACCGCCTCTGGCTGCCAACCATTGCCCTCCAGGGTTTCGCACCAGCGAGCGGGCGACCACGTCGACAAACTCTCAGCGACCTCTAGCGAAGCCAACAAAATCTGCAATTCGGCCGCTTCCGCCAACAACCTTTGCTGCAATTGTGGCAGCTGCAAGCGTTCTGCCATAGCCAGAGGGTCCGCAGCTCCGGCCACCAATGCTGTCAGCAACGGCAGCTCCAAACGCCAGGCCCAGCGCATTCGACGATGCCAGTTTTGATCAGCCTGAAGGTCCTCATCAAGTAACACCAGAGCTCCCCAGTCCTGCAAATAAGCCACTGCCTTCTGCCAAGGCTCCCTTTCCAACAACAACTCCAACTCCATCCGCAACCGCGTTGAAAGGGCTGGCGGTGCCAGCTTCGGCGCTTCGCCAGGACGCCAAGCCCAAGGCCAGGATTGAAGAGTGGAGCGCACCTGAGCGAGAGCCTCAGGCGCCAATACAAAACCAAGCCGGGCCGCATAACGGGCCCCTCGCACGACTCGCGTCGGATCGTCCGCGACACTGTTTAAGTGTAAAAAAACCAGCTGACGCTTGGCTAAAGCCGCCCAACCATCATGGGGATCTAACAAGGTCATCCCTGGCAACTCCAAAGCCATGGCATTCACCGTGAAGTCCCTTCGGGCTAAGTCTTCTTCGAGAAGACCCTCCTTGACCTGCGGGTTTTGTCCAGGAGATGCATAGGTTTCTTGCCGCGCAGTGGCTAAATCAAGCAATAACCCATCAACCACAAGTTCCACCGTTCCGTAAGCCCCATGCACACGCAGCTGCGGCAACTGCTCTGGCCCTACATGCCGGCGAAGCGCCTTGGCTAAAACCACCGCTGAACCCTCCACCACCAAATCGAGATCAGGCAAACCTCGCCAGGGATCAAAATGAACCCGATGCAACAGGCCATCTCGAACCGCACCACCCACCAAGGCAAGGCGTTTAATCCCAACCTCTGACGCAACTTGCTGCAGTACCGCCAACAAACCCATTGGCAAACCTGGTCCATCGAATCCAGGCTCTGGCTTCAACAGACTCTCCATGGCGGTGGTATGCAGGAGAATTACCGCATCATCACGAACTTACAGTTTGTCTGCCCTCACCCGCTGCCTGCAGGAAGAGGCCGCCGCCATCGCCGCCGCTGCCGAACGACTAGGGACAGCAGAAGTTGAACAGGCCTTGGCCCTACTCGAGGACTGCGCTAATCAAGGCGCAAAACTTGTCATTACTGGTGTTGGGAAGAGCGGCATCGTGGCCCGCAAAATCGCCGCCACCTTTTCGTCTATCGGCCTAATGGCGATTTACCTCAACCCACTCGATGCAATGCATGGCGATCTGGGAGTGGTAGCCCAAGAGGACGTCTGCCTCATGCTCTCCAACAGCGGTGAAACTGCTGAGCTTTTAGAAATAATGCCTCATCTCAAACGACGTGGCACGTCAAGAATCGCCCTGGTGGGTCGTCGCAATAGCTCACTTGCCGACGGTAGCGATGTGGTGCTTGAAGCCAGCGTCGATCGTGAAGTGTGTCCATTGAATCTAGCGCCAACTGCCAGCACAGCTGTGGCCATGGCAGTTGGCGATGCACTTGCCGCAGTGTGGATGGAACGTCGGGGCATCTCACCAACCGACTTCGCTATCAATCATCCAGCCGGTGCGCTGGGTAAAAAACTGACAAGCACTGCAGAAGATTTAATGGTGCCCACTAAAAAACTTCATCCGTTAACTCCTAATACCCCCTTTCAAGAGGTCATTAGCGGACTGACCCGCGATGGGATTGGCAGTGGTTGGGTTGAGGATCCCAACCATCCTGGCCGCCTACTAGGAATCATCACTGATGGTGACTTGCGTCGTGCCCTTCGCAATCATCCAGCCGAAAAATGGGCCTCACTGAGTGCCATTGACTTGATGACAAAAGATCCCATCACTGTGGAAGCTGATTTACTCGTTGTGGAAGCGATTAAACAGATGGAACGTAATCGTCGCAAGCCGGTCTCGGTCTTACCTGTGGTTTCAGCAGCAAGCAATGGCCGACAGCTGCTCGGGCTGCTACGGCTTCATGATCTGATTCAAGCAGGGCTGACATGAGCGGCACCACCCTGATCTCTCGAACCCACCCCCGTTACTGGAACCGAGAGCTGCAATGGCGACTGCAGTGGAAGGCATTAGCTTCCATCGATCTACTGGTGATGGATGTTGATGGAGTCCTTACCGATGGTGGGCTATGGCTTGATGCTCACGGTGAACTGCAAAAGCGATTTGATGTGCGCGATGGACTGGGACTAAGACTGCTCCAACAAGAAGGGCTGACCCTTGCTTTCCTCAGCGGTGGCAAAGGAGGTGCAACCGAATTTCGCGCTAAACAACTGGACATTCAGCATTGCTTAGTGGGAATCAAAGACAAAACAGCAGCGCTGTCCGAACTGCAACAGCAGTTAAACCTCGCCCCATCACAGACCGCCTTTATCGGCGACGACCTCAATGACCTGATCGTGCGCCCTCTGGTCAAGCTCTTACTAGCCCCTGCGGATGCCTGTCGTCCCCTTCGATCCCAAGCCGATGCCGTGCTCCAACGCCGTGGGGGGCATGGTGCAGTGCGAGAACTCGCAGAACGCCTACTAAAAGCCCGTGGTCAATGGCATCAACTGCGCAAAAAAGGCTGGAAGGACCGCAATGCCTAAAACAAACTCGACGACACAACAAGGTGTCTTCCTTCTCGTGGTTGGCGCGCAAAAAACCGGCACGTCGTTGCTCCATTACAGCTACATAACAGAGCCGATTCACATTTTGGCTTCTACAAGGAATATCACATCCACGATGCATTAACTGTTCCAAAGCTAGTCCGCTATAGGCAACAACAAGGTTCATGGCTCAAGCCACGCACTTGGCGTCGCCAACGCTTCTTCAAGGATACTGAACGCTATTACGACTACTTCTGCAGTCTGCTAAGCCAACCTTATATCAACCTAACCGGAGACATTACCCCCCTCCTATTCATGCCTAAGCGCCAATACCCTGATGACAATCAAACGTGAATTTACGCAACGCGGGATTCCTGTTCGGCCGGTTTTTCTGATGCGTGACCCCATTGAACGAGTGATTTCCAGCCAACGCATGAAACTGCGTAAACGCTGCCAACTATCCCCAGACGAGGCAATAGAAAGCCTTCGTTCTCTTGTTAAAAAACTGCCAAAACAAGTCTCGATTCGCAGTAATTATGTGCAGACCTTGGGTGCCCTAGACGAAGCCTTTGGTCACGAAAACTACTTCATCAGCTTCTACGAAACATTGTTCACATAGAAAACTTACGCGAACCTATGCAAATTCCTAGACATTAACTACCAAAAGCCACGCTGGGGACAAAAGATTAATGCAAGTGCTACAGATACTCTAATACCAGAAGACATTTTAGAGCAGCTAGGGCTGTGGCAATCGCCTATCTACCACGCAGTCAAAAATCAATTAACGAATGTCAATATTGACTCAATATGGTCAACATCTGCAACTTGGCTCAGAGACCAATAAATGCCATTCACCTTGGCTTCACAGTCATGATTTCAGCAAAACTTCCTAGCCTCCTCCAACTGCTCCTTCGTATCAACAGAAAGAGATGATCCTTCGACAGTAAATGTGGCAATCGTATAGCCAGCCTCAATTAATCGCAGCTGTTCAAGACGCTCCACATCCTCAAGAGGGGATGGTGGTAGATCCGCCCAACCAGCCAACACATCTCCTCGAAAGCCATACATCCCCACATGCCCCCAGTAGGTGGTATGGCGATGCCAATCCAAAGGGTCCACATCACGCACATGCGGAATTGCTGAGCGGGAGAAGTAAAGAGCACGTCCATCCTGAGCAATCAACGTCTTGACAACATTTGGGTTATGGATGGTCTCGGGCTTGAGTCGGTAAACCGGGGTTATCACAGCTGGAACAATCTCTCTCTGCTCGAAATCCATCGCCATTGTCGTCACCACCGCTGGATCCAAGAACGGCTGATCCCCTTGCACATTGATCACTGCAGTCATAGCCAACCGCTGTTGCTGCTGCTGCTGCTCCCAACGATCAGCTTGCTCATCCCAGGCCATGGCAACCAAATGATCGGCAACCGAAGCAATTCTTTCGCTACCTGAACTGCATGAAGCCGAAGTCATCAACACCGGGAAACCCCAGTCTTCCGCCATCTCTTTCAATCGATCACTATCCGTGCAAAGGACAACCGCCGTGGGCCCATGAGCCTGACTACAGCGCTCAAGAACACGCTGCAGCATTGGCATCCCGCCAATATCTGCCAGAACCTTATTAGGTAATCGCGATGATTCAAGCCTTGCAGGCACGGCCACGACACTGCGTTGAACTCCCATCGGCATTAATCCCAAAGCTTCATCGCATCATCACGAGCACTAAACCATTCAGCCGCTAAGGCGCCACCCATTGTTCGCTGATCGCGGAACCATGGTCCACCCAGAGTCCAATGCAGTAACTGGGGTCGTATCTGCTCATCTGACAGCTCAAGGTCCTCCTGTACAGCAACCAAGTGGTTCCAAAGCACACCATCAAGAGCTCCAATCTCATGATCACCTGCAAGCCAGTGAAAACGATGCAAATCCAAACCCGTAGCCCTATTCACGTAATCAACTGTGAGCGCTTTGCAACGACAGCAGTTCAGCATCATTAGCGAGCTCCAGTTTTTTTTCGGGTAGGGGCTCTGCACCTCACCCAAGAATTTTTTCGTTTCTCCTGGCTCATGCTGATGCTTAACGCACATCACGGCCATCTGTTCATCTCGCTGTGCCCATAGCTCCGCGATATCACCACGACAAAGCATGTCGCAATCCATAAAAATCGCCCAGCCTTGATAATCCATCAGCTTCGGCACAAGAAATCTCGTGAAGGAGAATGCCGTGCTTTGCTTCGGATCGCGCTCCCGCCGAAACAAGCCCTGGCCTTCTAGCTGAGGAGTGACCAAAGGGGTGATTGCCAGCGGCATCGAGCTGTGCTGGTAAAGACTGTCAATCAGAACATTGGTTGCAGCTCTTTCACGCGGGTCGTAACCGATATAAATCGGTATCGGCGTGGTCATGACTCACATGTTTCGCTCATGAAAATGAGCGTAAACCTTTCTCGTCTCACTAACTCAATGGAGCAGACACCCAAGCCGAATCAGGCGCAACAAAATTCAACGTCGTAGCCCTATGACTTGAGCATGATGACAAAAGCAATGAAGCCCAACCAACGAACAGCAGCAGGAAGCACATCCAAAGCAATGTCTCCGATTCAAGAATGGCAAGGCTGCGATTCTCCAAAGCAGGAGAAGAAGATCTGTTCTCGATTAAAACATTTTTTACCTCACCACTATGGCCTTTAATTCAATGCTGAGCCAGCCGATATTCGCGTAGAACATACTATGGCAAGCCTCATAATTTCCAGCCAACAATCATTCACTAGTATCAAGACAAACCTAGAAAGGCTACAAAAAGATATCAGACAAGCAAAGGCAGTTCAGCAATTCCATATCACCGTGATCAAGGTCATCCAAAAATCACAAAAATACCGTCGATTGCCCAAGCCGGCTACACTCAATACAGAACATCAAAACGAACAATCAAGATGACAAGTACTAGCGTCTCAATAGATGGTATTAGCGTTGGCAACGACCAACCCTTCGTATTGATCGGCGGGGTGAATGTGCTTGAAAGTCTTGATTTTGCCATCAACGTGGCCGGTCACTATGTTGAAGTTTGTCAACGGCTAGGCATTCCATTTATCTTCAAAGCCTCTTACGATAAAGCCAATCGTTCTTCAATTCATTCGTATCGAGGTCCAGGAATAAAAACAGGTCTTAACATATTAAAAGCCGTGAAAGAAACATATAAAATCCCGGTTTTAACTGATGTTCACTCACCAGAAGAGGCCTCTGAAGCTGCCGCCATTTGCGACGTAATTCAACTTCCTGCCTTCCTGGCACGCCAAACAGATCTTGTGCGGGCGATGGCAGAAACAAATGCCGTGATCAATATCAAGAAGCCACAATTCCTGAGCCCAGAGCAAATGAAAAATATTACTGAAAAATTTCGCGAATGTGGCAACACTAAATTGCTTCTTTGTGAACGTGGCTCCAACTTTGGCTACGACAATCTAGTTGTCGACATGCTGGGCTTTGGAGTCATGAAGCAGACCTGCAATGATTTGCCCCTGATTTTCGATGTCACCCATGCATTGCAATGCCGCGATGCTGGTGGAGCCGCCTCGGGCGGCCGGCGTTCACAAGTTCTTGAACTCGCCCGTGCTGGCATGGCCGTTGGGCTTGCGGGGTTATTCCTTGAATCTCATCCCGATCCCAACAAAGCTTTATGTGATGGTCCAAGTGCGCTTCCTCTAACACTTCTTGAGGCTTTCTTGGGACAAGTTAAATTAGTTGATGATCTAGTCAAAGCCATGGACAAATTAACCATTGAATAAATACAAAGAATCAAGAACCCTTGCTCTCCAAATGGGAGCAATCTTAATTATCGGGTAAGATATTTAGAGAATTGCTTTTGAATATTAAGATCTGGGTCCATGCACAAAATACTTCTTGTCATAAAGTCTTGATTAAATTTATCATCTACACAAGCAGATGTCTCTAGCAATGCATAGCGAGACTATGATTCAATACTTTCTCCCAAGTCACCCGAAGTCCGATCCACGTGTCCGCACACTGTGCAGAAGATCACACCCATTCACAAGCTTTCGCTACCTCACATCAGATCTATATTCGAATCACAAAAAGATAACTTTCGGCTATCTAGGTACATTCGCCAGAACGATCCTATTAGGCCCATCAAGTGCTCAAAAAGCTGCTCTTGAAAGGCTGGTGATCCTTGATCACGCCTATGCTCCAAAAAGTCATAAGTTTGGCCTATTTCGTGCAAGCCGCTTTAGCAAAGAACTCCAAACACTCAAATTTCCAGGTCAAGATCTACTCGAAAATAAGCATAAGAATGCTCTCTACTCATACCTAAAAGAACAACAAGGAGAAGATCAAATCATGCTGACCGGGAAAACAATTAAAGACTTCGGCATCAAAAACTCATCCAACATTCTTCTAATCAACCCGGCACCAGTATTACTAGCGTTGCGCTCAATCAACCGCGAAAATTTCAACCAGGAGCTAATTGAGAGGATCAAAGACAGGCATGATTCAAAAAACATATACAACTCGTACAAGCCTCTAGAAATTAATTTGACTCAAACAGGCGAAAGAGAAAAGCAAAAAAGACCGTACAAAAAAAAGACCTTTCAATACAACTCTATCGATAAGGTTTACTGTCCAACTTCAATGCTTGCGCTACGTTTCATCCTAAAAGGAATTCCAGTTGAACTTTCAAGTCTTCATCCGCTACAAAAAATCCTTGGCGAAAACGTCCATGCTCATTCAAGCCAAGAGGCCCTAGACATCGTTTATAACTCACTTCTCAAAACAACTTTGTCTATCCGAAGACTACGAAAATTCGAGAGGTTTATAGCGAGTAAGTCAACCTAAATAATTAATTCATCTCAGAATGATGGCCAGAGAAGCAAATCGAAACGAGTTGACGAGCAAGAGCAGAAAACTGAGCGGGTCTCAAAATCTCAAAGCGTTGGCGAAAAACATCCTCATTAAGAAGCTCATTGTTAGACAACAGCATTGTAATTTGCATACACCAAGCCTCACAGTCCGCTCGTAAGGGCATCAGCCAACTTCCAAGCTCGCCTGACTGAATATCTGCTGGGAAGCCTGTTGGAGATGACAGCATCAAGCAGCCACTAGCCATTCCTTCTAGGAAAGAAACAGGACCACCCTCCTGAGCCGCCACCGAGCAAACCAAGCGAGAATTCTGATAAACTTTAGGGGTCTCAGAATGTGGTAGATCAATCAAGCTAACGCGTTGATCAAGAGAATATTCACAACACTCCCAATCATGGCCTAGTATGGCTACATTTAGGCCCATCATAATCAAACGATTGACTATCTGTACCTGCAAGCCATAACGTTTACGCTTATGGTAATAACCATCAGGGCCTTCACGATAACGGCCAACAAATAAAACATCGATATTACGCTCGCCACACTGTTGAGAAAACCCATCTTGGTCATTTCCTGCAAATAAACAGGGGTCGTATCCAGCAGGAAAAACATGAATCCGTTCTTTCTTAACCTTACGCATAGACACCAATTCTTTTTCAAAGTGATTTAAAACAAGCACTGCATGAAGCCGATCAATCCGATCAAGTGGTAAACCCAAGCGCACATGAGTATGATAAAAGACAATACGCTTTTCAGGTACTCCAAACTCAATAAGTTCATCTAAAAACTTCAAACCCATAGCCACTACATAGATATCGTGACGACCGATAAATTGGCGCAACTCAGCTTCATCCCCAGCAATCTCACAGCCAACCGATTTAATGCAACTAAACTGCGCCTGAAGATCTCTCCAAAGGAAATAGAGAATCCATCCCCGATTTTGCATCGGCAGGTAAGCAACCAGACAAGGTTGCTTACCTGCCGATGCATCAAATAGCCGCTTATACTGCTGGCCTTTGATTACGCGTAAAATGCGCTTGAATACATACAGAAGTGCTTGCTTCAGAGCTTTCATAAAGGATACGCAGATCGCAACGCGGGATACGCTCGCAGAAAGTATTGAACTTGCCAAAGGAATAACCAGTAAGCAATCCAACTTCCCCCTATAACGCTACAAAACAAACCCAAACGATTGCGAAGAGCAATTGCGAGACAGGCGACGAGATAAACCAAGCCCAGACCTAAAGCTGCTGTCCACGTAATGGCATGAATATCTGGATGCTCTGCTACCGACTGGTTAATCAAAACACACCAGAGTAACGGGGGAGCTGTTACGATTGCAAGTGAACCTGAATATAGAGAATTCACATGGTTACAGTAAGTAATCAATGCAATCAAGCCAGTACCTGCCAAAAGGTACAGAAGAAGGTGCTCAAAGCTAGCGACTTTTGATATCTTGTCAATCATCAATTCAGATTGCCTCCATGCAAAACCAAAAGACTGAGCTATTGATTCATAATCCAAATCTGATTGAGCTTTGCCTTTTGTTTTATGAATAAAGCCAAAACGGTCGAGCATGGAGCTACCACCTAAAATGAAGCGTCCTGTCAAATCAACTACAGCAAGACGGATATAATGCATCGCACTAGAAGCGAAAAGAGCCAATGCCATTGACCAAGAATAGATAGCGCGAACAAAAGAGTCTTTCAATTCCAATGCATAGCGACCAATCAGCACTGTGATTGCACACATCACTCCCATCCTTGGGCAGCCAATTGCAGCAATCACCAACAGCACCGCTGAAAGTATATGAAGCCAAGCACTCCTCAAACGGATCGCCAACGCCAAGCATGATGCACTAACAGCCACTAGGACAGAAGAAAGAGCCCGGTCATCGCTATTCCACAACGCTCCCCAAATACCCTCGCTTGGGAAGACAACAGCAAAAGCAGCAAATAAGACCAAACCCAAAATATAACGAGGGGTCGAAATTGAACGAGAACGTTCTTCAATAATTAGCCATGACAGCGTGGCAACAGAAAGAGAAATTAAAGCTGCAGATGCATAAGCAGAAGCCCGAATTACTTGCCAAAATCCAACCACTCCAGCCAACTGGTAGGCGAAATAATGGGGCACAATATATAAGGTGGACTGTGAGGAATAAAGATCCTTAGGTATTGATGAAGGCAGAGTCACCAATAATTTTCGAAAAGTCATCAGACCACCAAGCTCCCAAAAACCAAATTCATGCCATGAATGCACAGAATCAAGCAAGCGAACATTGCATGTTGAGGCCAAATGGTTCAGAGAATTTCCCGCATTTCCCAAAGCCGCATTAAATAACAACAAGCAAATCGTTACGCCAAGTAACCAGGGTATGTACATCAACCAACATGGGCCGGTTGAGCTGCTTGGCGATGTTGATGTCATGAGAATTCCTCTCTGACTAGTGGTTGCTCTGAAATGAACTGTTCAGACATATTAAAGTACAAAGGCATTGCTCCTATAGCGTTAACAACTGTATTCTCAGGTAGAGAAGAACCCATGCGAATCAAAACCGTAATCACTATAGATCTCATCGATCTATTTCACCTAAAGGGAATAATAAGACTGTACTAATCATGAGACTGTTGATGTCATCTCTATTGCTACACCCCTCACACTGGCTGCTAGCCCATCAATGAGCTGAAATCATGATCTCGGCTGTATGTCACCGAAGAAGGATCATCCGCTGCAATCATCCTCTGCTTGCTGTTGCAACAAGGGTGAAAGTCAACAACAACGTCATCAGCATGGGAAAGTTCTGCTCCTCACTCTCCTCTCCAACCATCTACCATTGAGTAAAGAGATCTAAGAAACAGACATCAAATCTACGACTTTGCAGCTATCGCTAACCGAAAGGGTTAACAGCTTCAAACTAAGCATCCTACTAGTTGATTTCTACAGAGTTCAGCAACTGCAGGCACTTCGGAATCATGAGATTTTTTATGGCTACCACTCGATGAAACCATCGGCAAGCCGAGGCAATTCGTATCCACTTTTTCTCGCGTCGCCATAGCTTTCAGCACAAACGAGCTTTTTATGGCAATGCATCTCTACCCTGATCAGAACTTCAGTGAACCAAGCATGGTTCAAATAAATCGCCTTGAAGCCATGTATAAGCAGATCCCTGCCATCAACACCGTGGTAGCTGTTCTGCTTTTTCAAAGCATTCTATGAAAGACACCCTGCGCTGGCAGACCATCGCTTGGGGACGCATCCTGTTCAGGACACGCTTGGCTCGTTCGGAATGGGAGGCCTTGAAGGCTTGGCAGGGATTGGTCCATCAGGCCTACCAAGGCAATCCGATACAACCCAATCTCTGCCATGACCTTTGGCACCAAGACCAATTCCAAAAGCCTGACGCGCAAAAAGCTTTTTTCACCCCCAATCGACGCGAACGAGAACCTTCATCGCACCACTACGGCCACGATATTCAGTTGAAACGCTATTGCGGTTTGCCACTAGTTGGAGCCCCGCTTGAAGTGCTCTTGGAACACGGCCTCAAAGTTGCAAAAAGCTCACGTTTTGAAGCGCCAAAAGCCTGGGCAAAGCAAGGCTACCTTTGCATGGGTCCATTACGTGCTCGATGGTTACAGGAAGAACAGGCTGTCCCTGCTCACCCGATTGGACCATGGATTCGCTTCGCAAAACCTTTGCTCACTGCTAAGCAGCTGCAGCTATATCGCGAACACTGGGGCAAAACCCTACTGGTGGTGCTAGCCCACAGCTGGGATCAAGTGGAACGATCCATGGATCTAAAGGCCTGTATCGATGCAGTCAGCTCCATTGCTGATCAATATGGTTACTTAAAAGTGGTTTGGCTACGGCACTGGAAAGATCCTCTGAGCCTACCTATTCCAGATGGTTGGATCACCGCCTGCAATGGCCACCGCTCAAACCCCTGGTTTCTAGACTCACTGCGCACACTTCTGGAACTTAGTGATGGATTAGCAAGCAATGCTTTCGGCACACATTTGGGTTACGCCACAGCTTTAAAAAAAAATCTGCACTGGATCAATGTCACAGCTAAGCAGGATCTAAGTCTGTTGACAGCTACCAAAGCACAAGAGGAGCAGATCGAATGGCAGGAAAGACAACGCTTGAGCGAAGAATTAATCTCTGCACTGAAATTACCGTTTGATCAGCAAGCCTTAGCAATACATCAACTACTAGATCCTTACTGGGGATTGAGTATTCAGCCTTCCCCTGCTGAGATCGCTCAAATACTAGGCCGTTAATTCAGTCCTTCAACTCATAAGAATACTATTGCTTGCAATAAGACAGAGGTTGAAGTCAGTCAGCAGACATCAAGCCAAAAAACAACGCGAAGGCAGCGTTGGTCAACCAGGCAAACAGCCAGAGCAATATTTACTGAACAGAAGTACAAAATCCCCCACAAACCTGAGCCATAGATATCGGATCGTGGTACTTGACCACAGCTCAGCAGCTCCGTGACTGGTACTTACTGAAAAGAGTGGTCCTTCAAAGCCAACCAAGGGAAAAACTGTTCCAACCGCGACCACCTTGCCAAAGGGCACACAGCAGTTCAAAGCAACCTCCATCCAAAAGAAATGCAAGGCCTTTTCCACCCTCTCTCGAAGCAGGGTTACGCAAAAGGCGAACTGCCTCTACAAGACCAATCCTCTGAGGATTGGTCTGTTGACAAGATCGAGCACCTTGACGCCGGCTATGACCCAAAGTGCGAATCAACAGCAGCGCTGCCTTTTCAAGGCAATCATTTTCAGGGATAAGTAGCCCAATTCTCTTATCACCTCACTCCAATGGTTCTATCGGCGCAAGACGGGGGTCAAGAATCTTTGGCCCCATCCCTACAAACTTCACCGCAATTGAAACCTTTTGACCACTGCCGAAGGTATGTGTAATTTCACCAACACCGAAGCTGGAGTGCGTAACCCGATCACCAACGGCCCAGCGGCGACTAGAAGCGGAATTAGTCTGTCGACGTCGAACAGCATTTGCCGGCGGTGCACTAGGCCGCTGACGATCCACACGCGTCAGTCTTTCCAGATGACGTTCACGACGCATGGCGGCCCCTCCGCTCTGAGGGACGTCACCATGCACTAGTGCTTCAGGCAGTTCCGAAAGAAAAACTGATGGCACGGCAGCCTCACGCATGCCTCCCCAGAGCCGTCGCTCACAGGCGTGAAAAATGAACAGCCGCTCTTTAGCCCGGGTAATCCCTACATAACAAAGACGACGCTCCTCCTCCAGCGAAGCCGGATCATCTAGCGAGCGATAGCTCGGGAACAGTCCCTGCTCCAGGCCCACTAGAGAAACGACGGGAAACTCAAGCCCCTTACTGCTATGCAGGGTCATCAAGGTGACCCGGTCGGCCGCAGTGTCTTTGCTGTCGGCATCGCTTGACAGAGCAGCACTAGCCAGAAAGCCCTCTAAATCACCTTCCTCGTTCTCCTCTTGATACTGAAGACCTGCATTGACTAATTCCTGCAAATTGCGACGCCGCTCCTCCGCCTCATCAGTTCCATCTGCAATCAGCTCACTCACGTAGCCACTCTTCTCCATCACCTGCTGAATCAATTCCGCAGGTGAAGACTCCTGAATCTGCCGCTGCAAATCATTAACTAGCTCACAAAACTGCAAAAGACCCTTGGATGAACGACCACCCAAAGAACGCACGGCTTCCGGATCACTGACCACATCCCAAAGCGGGATCCCAAGCTGATTAGCCGCATCGGTTAAGCGCTGAATAGTGGTTTTACCAATTCCCCGCTTAGGCACATTGATAACACGCAAAAGACTTACACCGTCTGCTGGGTTAACAAGAAGCCTCAGATACGCCAACACATCTTTGATCTCACGTCTGTCATAAAAGCGAAGGCCACCCACCACCAAATATGGAATTCCCCAACGAACCAATGATTCTTCAATGGCGCGTGATTGGGCATTGGTGCGGTAAAGCACCGCCATATCCCCCCAACTGAGTTCTGGGTTTGCAGACTCCAACATCCTCAGCCGATGCACCACTGCTTCGGCCTCGGCAATCTCATCATCACAACGAGTGAGTGTGATCAGCTCTCCTTCGCTACGCGTCGGTCGCAATACCTTTTCGATCCGTTCGGTGTTGTTCGCAATCAGCGCATTGGCAGCCTCAAGGATCGTTGCAGTGGAACGATAATTCTCCTCCAACTTGACCATCGTCCGTGTGGAGTCCTCCGGAGCCTGATCACCAAAATCGTCCTGAAATCCCATCAAGATGGTGAAATCCGCAGCCCGGAAGCTGTAGATACTCTGATCGGCATCACCGACCACAAATATTGAACGCCCCTGCCAATCGTCGTAACTCTGAGGATCTCGACCATCAAGCACCAGAAGCTTGATCAGCTCGTACTGGGTACGGTTGGTGTCCTGATACTCATCCACCAACACGTGACGGAAGCGGCGATGCCAATAGCCGCGAACCTGCTCGTTCTGTTGTAGCAACTGCACTGGTAACAACAGAAGATCGTCGAAATCGAGTGCATTGTTCGCCGCAAGAGCCTTTCGGTAACGGCGATAGGTCTCAGCGGTAAGCTTGCCCCGCTGGCCTTCTGCATTGGCCTCCAGCTCATCAGGCAGCCATCCCTGGTTCTTGGCGTTGCTGATCGCCCAACGCACCTTCTTCGGCTCAAAACGCTTTGGGTCTAGCTGAAGATCCTGAGTGACGATCTCCTTCACCAGGCTCTGGGCATCAGCCTCGTCATAAATTGAGAATTGCTTGGTCCAGGTGAGGCCCTCCGGATCTTTGAACTTGTCGATATCAAAACGCAGCATGCGCGAAAACAGCGCATGGAAGGTGCCGATCCACAGCTCCTTAGTCACCTCCCGGTAGATGCGCGAACGCAGTTGACGCTGCTCCACCGGCGGCAGCGTGCTCCAGGGCTGGCCGTACTGGCTCTGAGCCAGGCGCTGGGCCAGCAACAACTCCAGCCGCTCCTTCATCTCTCGGGCGGCCTTGTTGGTGAAGGTCACCGCCAGAATCTGAACCGGATCGGCGCCATGCTCACCGATTAGGTGGGCGATGCGATGGGTGAGGGCCCGGGTCTTGCCGCTGCCGGCACCCGCTACGACCAACAGCGGCCCTTCGTGGTGATCCACCGCCCTGCGCTGGGCGTCGTTGAGGCCGGCCAGAAAGCTCATGAGCAGAGGCTACAGAGCCTCAACAGCGCCAAGGCGGCGCTTCTGCCGCTTGGGGTCCTTGTAAAAAATGGATTGAAATCAAGCCTCTTAGAATCCAGGCCAGAAAAGACAAACAATGAGCGATACCTGCAGTTCCCATTTTTCATTCTCGGAACAACTCAAGCAAGCCGAATTTCATCCCGAGACATTTCCACTCTGGATCTGCCGTAACTTCCTTCCCGAAGCGCTACTCAAACCGCTCGCCAGCCGCTTCCCCACAAGCCAGGCAATCCATCATTTTACCAAACCCAACACTCCTTACACACAGAACACGGCCTATCCCTGGGAATTCACATCACTTCCAGCCGACCTGACGGAACTCAACACGGTCGCATCCGCCTGGACAGCACAGAAGCAAGACCTAATCCAGTTCATTCATCCCCATCTCCCCCCCCATCTGCAGCCTCACCTTCAGGAGCTGATCGACCACACTGAATCTCGAGGAGATGGGCGGGCAACCTCTCCCTGCACCATGGAGGGCACAACGCAGTTAGGCCCCCATTGCGACAACCCCAAGGAACTTTTGGCAGGGCTCATTTACCTGAGAGACGATCGCGATCAAGGAGAAGGCGGAGCCCTCGATATCTATGCGCTCCGAAACCCCAACCGAACCCGCTACATGTCGGCAAAGAGACGAATCCCCTCCCGCTATTTAACCAAGATTCGCTCGATTCCCTACGCCTCCAACACAGCTGTTTTCTTCGTGCCCACCCACTTGGCGATTCACGGGGTCTCATCCCGCGACATCACTACTCATGACAGGCGCCTGATCAACCTCTCCATCGAAATCACCAAACAGTCCAATCTCAAACTCTGGGATCCCCAGCGACATCTTCATCGCAGACATGAACTGAACCTTCGCCTTGCTCACCGTGCAGCGAAGCTGGCCCGTCAGGCGGGACTGAGCACTATCAGCAAAGTGCTGAGCGAAATCGGCAGCAGTGGCGAGATCTACAACTTCATCAACAGCAAGAGGCTCAGATGAGATCCAGTCACAAGACTGCTGATCAGGAATGACGGCTACGGTGACACTGGGCTGCAGCGTGGCCCAGCACAGATGCCACGGTGGAGATGTGATTCCCCACCGTGAACCGCTCGCGGGCATGCCGCTGCGCGGCATGCCCCATCTGCGCCGCCAGAGCTGGATGCTCCAGCAGCCTCAGCAACCCATACGCCAACGCCTCCAGATCCCCTTCTTCTGCAAGGAAAGCGGTGCGCTCCTCAAGCACCACCTCCGGGATCCCCGCATGACGGGTCGAGACCACAGGCAACCCGGCCATCTGCGCCTCGAGCACGGCCACGGGGCATCCCTCGGAATCACCATCCGCCGCGACCCGGGAGGGCAGCAGCAGGCAGCGCACCTGCCGCATCGATGCGGCTACCTGGGCAGGTGACTGAAATCCCAGCAATTCCACCTGACCCTCGAGGCCCAGTTCTCGGATGCGCACCTCCAAAGCCGGTCGCAGGGGACCCTCACCAATGAAATCCAAATGCAGTGGCAACTCAGAACGCTGCTGAACCATTGCAAAAGCCTCAAGCGCATCTAAGGGAGCCTTCTTCTCAACTAATCGACCGACAAACAACACTCGGGGTGGTGCATTTGCAGGCGAAGCTCCGTAAAACAAAGTGGGGTTTGCCCCAGAAGGGCTGATTGTGATCCGTTCAGAATCTGCCCCAAGCTCCTCCAAAACGACTTTCATGGGCCGACTCTTAACGATGAATGCTGATGCGATACGCATCAGACGCCTATAGCGCTCCTGCAACAATCTCAAACGCCTGTCTGCGGATGCATCAGAACCCCGGAAATGCACAACAAGAGGCACGCCACTCCAGCGAACAGCATCCATGACCCGCACTGCATGGAAACCAAATTCAACAAGAATCACGTCTGGCCTATGACAACGGATCAGCCAATAAGCGATGAATGATGATGGCAAAGTTGCCAATCGCTGAAGACCAAGACGTGTGCAGACCTTGCTAAGGAAAATTGCAACGCCATAGGCCATTTGCCCAGGACTATTTGAAGTTCCAGCGTATTCATCGCCAAAAAAAGCAATTTGCCGCAAAGGCATTGCAGCAAGATTGCTCCGGATAAATGTCTCCGAAGGAGAACATCTAGTGGGTGCGAATACCATCACAAGAGGGTCCAAAGCCTGCTGAACAACATCCTCAAACTGCTTGCGAACTACAGACGGTGAATACAACTCACGGATCCTTCGAGCTTCTCGCCCAAAACGTTCAAGCTTTAAAGGGTTCTCAATCAAGGTTGCAATAGAGTTTCCCAACTTCTGCGCATCAACGTTTTCAGGTAGTAATTCACCATTAACGCCATGTTGTATCAACTCTCGAGGCCCTGTTGGACAATCAATGGCAAGACATGCTGTCCCAGATGCCATTGCTTCCATAAGCACATTGGGGCAGCCTTCAAACCTTGAACTAAGGACAAAAAGATCAGCTCTTTCATACCAATCGCCCACATTCCCGACACGTCTAATTAACAGACGCCGGCTTTGACCGTTGACATGAGCGGAAAGAGTCTGACGCAAGTAAGGATGACTCTGATGAACACCCGCGATAACAAGCCAGCAATTCGGATGATCATTGGCAAGCAAACTAAAGGCCTGCAATAATCGATCAAATCCCTTTTGATGAGGCTTAGTCCCTACAGCCAAAATAACCTGTGCTTTAGCCGGTAGACAAGATTCAGGAGAAATGCAAGGGTCCTGGATCGGCAAAGGCCATTCCACTGGATTAGACACAATCCGCCAATGGCTAGTCAAGCCTGAATCTTCAAGCCACTGACCGATTCTTAAAGTTTGGACCTGATGCAGAGCTGCTCTTGGATAAAGAATTCTGCGTAAAATCCACCACGATAATGGCAATATTTTTGCCGGTGGATAATTAACCTCTGCAACAATGACACGCCAGGGTTTACCTACATTGGCCAATAGCAAGTTAATCGATGGCCTGGTGGAAACACCAATTGCTAGATCAGGTGGATACTTGGCTAAATAACTTCGCAGCCATCTCCAAGTCGACTCTTTTGATCCAATAGGGCGGGTAACTACTTGAAGGCCAGGCGGCGCCTGGAAAAATACTTCATCAGGCGGGAATCCTAATAAAAGAGTTACCTCATGCCCCATATCCTGCAACCAAGCAATCCACTTCAAGGCAATACGCTCTGCACCCCCCAAGCCCAAATCATGGATATGCAATACAATCTTTGCCATATTTTAGCTATCCGATAAAAAGTTAGGCTCAAGGGAGTCAAGCCAGTCAAGCGCCCCCTCAGCAATGCCAGGCGAAGCTATGTTAATCATTATGGAAAGCCTTTTTTCACGCAAAACTTGTGAATCTGACGTCATAGCCAACTCGACCAAGTCAAGGACTTCAATCAAGAGGCCAAGATGATTCTCCTTGGCCTCTTCAACTGGTCTTCGATATCGACCACACTCAAGCTCTATCCGAAATCTTTTCAAGGAATTGCACAACTGATGACATCCTAACCGATTAAAGCTTAGACACAAAAGTCCTCTCAAAAGATTAGTAGTACTGCGATATAGCACATCAGCAGAAATCTCTCGAAAAGGCATCGCATTGAGAATCCGTAAATTTGCGTTGCCAATTGACTCAATTGTTTTAGCAGCAGCCCTTCCTTCAGAAAGAGATAACTGCAGCAAGCAGGCGCGAGCCGAAATAATTTGTTTATATGGACATTCACGGTTACGCCAATGAGGACTAAAAACAATCTGTTCTGAGCTAGTCAGGCCTGCCTGCCTGAAAAGCCATGGGTGTAAGCCATCCAAACTAACTGAATTCTTTTGTTGAATAGAAATATAAATAGCTGCAATTCCAGCATAAAAACACTGATGAGAAAGGAGAGACTCAGACTTGTGAATCCCGACAAGTAAAGTCAAAGCCTTATCAGGTCCTACCGGCCTGCAATCTGGTCTAAAAACAAACCTCTCCACCTGAAAATGCCACTGATATTTATACTGCTGATATTCAAGAAGCCTTAATGCACTATGTATATCATCGGCAGCGATAGCAGTTTCGACAGAACATTCAGAAGCCTTGATTTTTTTATAACTCAACAGCCACAGGAGGCGTCGACACAAACGACCCATATGACGCCTTAAAGCTCCAAACAAATCAGCCACAACTCCATAATAACCTTACAATGCTTATTGGAGCAACTAAAGGGATTAAAGCCCTCTAAAAGACATAAGCATAATTTTGCGGCCACCAGCATATAAACCAAACCTTTAAACGACTCCCCCTCAAAATTGTCTAAAAAAGTACAAATAAATCAATAGTACACAATCTGCCAAGGCCACCTGTCTGGGATGCAAAGGAAGTCATCATCAAAGCCACAATTAAGGCCAACCGGGTCAACCAATTGCTTACCCCAGATCATCAAACTAAAGAGAAGTAAAGGCAGCAACATCTTATTAATGCTATAAAGTTGAAACCAACGCAGTACAGATAGCAGCAAAAATAACCCTATCGGATCTGCAAATCTGAAGACGATCTGTGGGTAGATTTCAAACCTCACTCCACATTGCACAATGATGAACATCAACATGTAAAGAAGCAAAGTCCTACTCGCCTGACAATGCTTCAAAACAGACCATGATATTTTTCTCCTTTGGCAGGAAAGAACAACCGCTACCAACAAAAGCACTTCTGAAACCAAAACAGGTCGCTGAATTGAATAAGAGCTAAAAAAATTCATCTGACTTGTGTAATCCAGCAATTTGAGCCAGATCGGTTGTGCAAAAATAGTCAATACAACGACGAGCAATCCAAAGACGCCAATCTTCACGAGACGCGGCAACCTGGCCAAAGAACCTATGCCTTGCCAACTTGCAGGAATTGAGGCCAAAACAAGCATAGGGAAAGCCGTGAGATGACTAAATAAAGCCAAAACAGCAGAAGATAAAACAGGAAGTATTCGTATTTCAACAAAGCCCGAGGCACGTAGAAACAGTGGCACAGCCAGTAAAACTGCCCAAGCCTGTCGGGTGTGAGCGTTCTGCAAAAACCCTCTTAGGAATGGGCTTGTCAACAACAACAAAGCCCACCAGCCACCCCAGCCTGGCAATCGCCAACAACGGGAGAGAAAGATGGCCAAAACAGCGAAAAACGTCGCAACAAGCCCATGAATGGCTGCCATCCTGTAAGGAAGAACCTTGATCAAGGGAGCCAATATCCACCAAAAGGGCTCTCTAGGTAGATGTACAACAAACTGGTCGATGTAATGATTCAACTTGGTGACATCGCTTGTACCCCATGAGGACAACGTGAAAAAAGCCGTAGTCACTAGACAAAAAAGGCCTACAGCAATCCACCACCAAGACATCTTCTGGCGGACAGCCAACCAATTGATGCAAGTCGCAAAGAGCACTTGGCTGAAAAATAACAACGTCATCAACCATGGTGATGACATCACCTGATCAATCCGATAGGGGGACTCGCTCGGGAACATCAGCAAGAGACTCAAGAAAGTGCTCCAATACATAGAATAATCAGATCTTTGAGTGACATAGCCAACGTCGAACATAAGCAACTGAAGTACATCCGCAAGACACTGAAGGTACTTATTAAGTGTTTGACGAAGCTAGGCGGTAAACAAGGATGGCAAGTTGATTTTCAAAACATTCCAACTCAGAAAAAAATTAAGAACAAGAAGCTTTCTCCAAGCGAAAATGAAAAGGATTTTAATCAAATTTCTGATGCTTTTATAGTGCCTATCAGCAACCAAGTCGTGTTAACGGCATAAGGCCTTGACAATTGCTCCAATAGAACATCTAAAAGAACTTCAAAAAAACGTGCCCATCAAGGGTAAGGGCGGCGTAGACATCCCTTAAACAAGATAAGCAGATTGACAGGGATGCGCAAAAGCCGACGCAAAGTATGCCAATAACACAAATGCCAAGAGCGAACAACAAATTTACCCTCATGATCGGGAGGGAGGAGCTTGACAGGCAAAAGCTTTACGTGCAGATCTGGCAGCTCAAGGAAGCGTGACCAGAACACCTGCCGACGCAAATGCTGGAGTTCTGCAGCAGCTAAGCCATCAACTTTTGGAATCGTGCTGGGGTCACACCGCCATAGACCAGCAGCAACATATTCGTAACGACTGCCTGATCGCTGAGCTGTCCAAGGCATGTGAGCTGCAGCTACTCGGTTGCTCATTGCAGTAGCCCTATGCAGAGCAAAGCTACGCGAATTTTCCAAAGCAGTGGATTTGAGCTGAGGGGCTCGCAAACGGCTCACTCGTTCATGAATGGAGTGAGGAATCACCCCGATAGCTGCTTCCGGCATTAGCTGAACGGAATAGTTGAGGCTCTGCAACCTGGCCTTGAGATCTTTGTCATCAAATCCATAGCCAACGAGAACTTCGTTGAAGCCTCCAACAGCTTCAAAAGATTCACGTGCCATTAAGAACTGTCCAAGGCGGCCATCCAGGCCAGAACCAAACCAACACCTTTCATAACCATCCGCAAAATATGCAAGAGGGTCAAGATCTTCTGGCCAGCAATCTGCATCTAGCTTGAGCAAGAGACTACCCCTTGCGAGTTGTGCTGCGAAGTTATAAGCACGGCATAGATTCCATCGCTCTTCCCGCTCGACGCGTTCCAAACGAATCCTGGAATCATCTGGCAACTGACTCCTTTGCACAGGATCTCGACTACTCCAATCCAGGACCAAATGTTCTTGATGATGGGGCCAAGCAGCTAATTGCTGAGCAGAGGTCAACAAATGATGTTGACGATTCATGCATACCGTAATAACACTCAAATCTCTAATCATGGCAAGGCCTCTAAAGCCGACAACATTCGTTTAGTACGCGCCTGGTAGGTGTACTGCGATGCCATCGCCAAGCGCTCACTCTGATCAGGTCCATGACCAGCTAAGCAACCCGTCAAAGCTTTGGAGAAGGCCTCAGGTGTGTCATCGCACAACCAAGCAACAGAAGAAAACTCTCTTAAAGCATCAATCTCTGTAGCCACTACAGGCAAACCGGCGGATATGTACTCAAAGAATTTCATCGGGAACATGGCCTCCGTGTAAGGCGTCAACCGCAATGGCAACCACCCACATGCAAATCCTGCGCAATAGCGCGGCAAATCCTCATAAGATCTCTTACCGAGCAAATGGATATTTGGCTCCTTCTCAAGCAAGCTGATATCTGTAAAGGGCTCTCCCTCACCAGTAGGCCCAATAAACACGAACTGCCAAAGCGGCTTAGAACGAGCAACTGCTACAACTAATTCAAAATCCAGCTTGTAACTGCTCACAGCCCCGATAAAACCAATTCTGGGCAACGTTATAACTTCAAGGTCGCTAGGCAAGCCTGCCGATCCAACCTTCATCGCCTGCGCAAAATGATCCTGATTGGCAACATTGGGATCATATCTAATCCGTGCAGAATGCGGCTCAAGCTGACGTTTCAGTTGTGGAGAAGTCACAAACACTTGATCAACCAAGCGACATAGTCTTTGCTCTTCAGCTTCAATCACTTCCCGAGGCATACAAGGCTGTTCCTGCAATGCATCAACAGCGTGATAGATGCATAAAGAAAAGCCCTTCAAACTCAGAAACCTTGCCGTAAGAGGGTTATATGTCCATAACCAAGGTCGACGAAATTCAATAAACCAGAGAGCTAAACGCAACCCCATCGCAAGGCTGAGACGATTCAACATCAAAGCAATTCCCTGATTACCACCTGGAAGAACTAAAGGAGACCAAACCCAGAGCCCTTTACGGACTTGCCTGGGCAAGCTAAGACCACGTCTCAAACGACTAATAACACGTCGAAGATCACGCCCAGTGGGCTGAAACATCCGCAACCCAAGCGAATCTACATAAAGGATTCTGTGACCTTCATCTAAAAGAGAACAGGCCACATGTTGCTTATTAGTCCACAACGGATGATCCCAATCCGCTGTGGATACCAACACAACATCAGCCATCCTGAAGATTGACCAACTCCTCAAAAGATCGCGAACGATCCTTCAACTCATCGTAGGTGCCAGAAGCCACCACCCGACCTTGACTAAATTCATAAATTCGATCACAAAAGCGAATTGTAGACAATCTATGAGCAATGACAATTGTCGTACAACGCCTTCCAATCAGCTCAAGTGATTCCATGACATCACTCTCCGTCTTGTTATCTAAAGCACTTGTAGCCTCATCTAGCACCAGTACTTTGGCACGCTTATAGAATGCTCTTGCTAAAGCCAATCTCTGGCGCTGACCACCGGAAAGGCGCATTCCATCTTCACCGATCCTTGTGAAAGCTCCAAAAGGCAAATCAGAGACAAATTCAGCCAACTGAGCCATCTCGAGACAGTCCCAGAAAACATCTTCATCAATGCATGCATCATCAATACCAAAGGCAACATTTGCACGCACACTTGCATCAAGAAGCCTGATATGTTGGGGAACAAAAGCACAACATTGCTGCCAGGCTTGAACCTCTTCCTGCCTAATATCTACACCATCAAGTAGTAAACTCCCTTTTTGAGCACGTAACAGGCCCAAAATAATATGAGCCGCCGTGGTTTTACCTCCTCCAGTGGTGCCAACCAGTGCCACTCTGGCCCCGACAGGAATAGTCAACTCAACATCCTCTAGGACCCAGTTAGAATGCTTTAAATACCTATAAGAAACTCCATTCAATTTAATCGTATAACGTGGCATAATTCCAGCAGGACTAACCGGGCCGGAAGATGAATCAAGCAAGCGATTAGGCTTAAGCTGAAGAAGATCAATGGCATTTTCTAGATCTGGCAGTGATCCTCTCAAGATGGTTACTGCTTTAAAAACAGCCTGTATTGGAGACGCTAGTCGCAATGATGCAAAGACCACGCCTACGAGAGCAGGCAATGCATCGCGTACAGAGTCTTGGCTCTCACCGCCAATCAAAAGCGGAAGAAGACCGAGTGCAAACAAAACAGTTACCCCTACAGGCTCAATTGCAAAGCGAGGTAAATTAGGCAGGATTTTTGATATACGATCATAGCGCTTGCCTTGAGATCCAATTTCCTCAAAACGACGAAGAAAGAAAACCTCAGAACCATGCAAATGAATATCACGAATAGACCTGGAGGATTCTAATAGTATTTGATTGACTCGTCGGCTATATACATACTTCTGCCTCGAGAGAAAGCGCATCCTTGGCGTAATCAACAAAGAAGCAATCGAATAGGCAAAAAGCAATAAGCCAAAAACAACAAGTGCAATCCACCCAAAAGCAACAATAACCCCGAAAGCTAAAATTGCAGCAGACAAGCTATTGCCAAAAATTGTTAATATTGGCATTACAATATTATCCGAGACTTTACTCAATACACGGTTCAGACGCGTGAGTAACTTGGTAGAACTACTATCCTTAAAATAGTCAAACGGCTGCAACAAAAGATTTCCATAGATCTTGTTACCCAAGGCCGACCATATCTCCGCACTGACTCTGGCACCTATCAACTGGGTAAGGAATTTCAATCCAGTAGAGGCCCAGATCAAAACAATCAAGATCCCCACAATCCATAGCCCCCTATCCAGAGCATCACCTCCGAAAACCCTCACATTGGGGAGATTATCTGCGAGACTAGAGCCACTTAACGAACCCACTAACTTAGCAATCAAACCCACAAACAAAAGATCCCCAAATCCCACACCAATGGACATCAATAACAACAAAAAGAATCCTCTTAATTGCCTCTTAGGTAGATAACTAAGAATCCCCCTGACGTGTTTCAGGGTTGCACTGCGACCAAAGCTTCTCTTATGTTTAGCCACGTGAGATTCAGGCAAGTATCAACCTCACCTGATGAGATGCCCACAACATAAGGCTGTACTTCCAAGCCCTATTGACCTTCAGTGCCAGCCAGCCAACCGATTGACCATCCCCAAGTCCCTTATTCGATGCAGCAGCTCATCAGAAAGACAGAAGCAACAATTAGCTGCGAGAGATCAGCTTTCTCAAGAGCCTCAATAATCGACCAACCTTTCGATTGCATCGCAACACAAAAGGTGAAGACCTCCTGAGGGGCAGTTCATCTGACGGCATGGTCTCAATAGCAGCCAGCGCCGATCTCCAACGCGACATCAAAGCCGTTTCCGTATGTTCACTTAACAGCTGATTGAGCCGCTCCTGAGTTGGACGCCAAGCCGCCGGCTCTCGCACAGATTCGCAAATCCGCCGCACATCCCAAGCGAGACTGCCGCAACCAATCTGATGGCCCACCACACTCGGCTCAAGTGTATCGGCGAGCGCATGGTTGAAACTGCTGAACACAACGCAGCCGCAAGCCATCGCCTCCAGAGGGGGCAAACCAAAGCCCTCACTCAGGCCATTACTCCGCCAATACTCAGCCGAATCGTAGATATAAACCTTGGAATCGTTGAACAGAGCGACCAGATCCTCCACCCAGCCACTCTGAACCACAACCTTCAGCCCCAGCTTTCTCAAGGCAGGGACCAATTGCCCCAGCACATAACGGCTACTCTTTCGCTCCTGTACCAAGACATCGATGGGGCGATCTCCAGCTTCAGCCACAGCTTCTCCAAGCCGAGCACCTCTCTCCAACCAATAGGGCTCTAAAGCATTAGGCACCAAAAACAGAGGGTTGCGAGGAGCCCGGTCACCCCAGTAGCCAAGGGTATTTCTGCTCACAGCGAAGACAGGAACCCCTGATGGAAGATCAAATCCATAACCGCTGCTATGGGCGTGATAAACCACATGCCGCCCCCTTAGACGCCGCAACAACTTCGGCACTTCAAACCCCCAGCTCACCACCCAAAGTGTTTCCCCTTGAGCTGGTTCTTGCTGCAAAAGATCATCCAAAAACAGATAATCGTCCTGACGGTTCCGATAGGTCACCAAATCAGTAGGAATAAGCCTGTTCACCAACCTTGCGGTATGGAGCGCCACTGAAAGACCACCGCAGCGATAGCGATCAGTAGTCCCCGGAACCAGAAAAAAGACGCGACGCACAGGGGCGAGTGGACTAACCGATGCAGAACTATGCCGCAGTTTGCTCAAATCTGACGATTGCAAAGCTCCTCAGACCACCGCATCGTCGGTGCTGCCACCTCGTTGGCGGCACCGAGGAATCCACAAACAAGACCTTTCCAATTGCAGCCACCAGGTTGCGATAACTGGAGAGATCAACCACGTCTTTAAGGAAAGAGCTCACGAAATCAGTGTTCTCGGCCATCGTATGGGCTGCCTTAGTGCCTTCTCTGAGTGCGCTCGCAAGGGCTACCGCAATTGGGGAAACAAAGCTTTCAAAGGTGAAAGGACATGAAAAATAGCCGGTGCTTCATGAAGTCATCGATTGCAGAGAGTTAAGAGAACAACCTCGCCGCTGAGTTGATTTGCATCAACAAGGCGGTACTAAAGCAACGAGCTCCAAAGGTGTATTAGTAGAGAAAGATCAAGGGGCTCACCCTCAAACCAACTGCAAATCTCTGGATCATCCCATCAGCAAATGAAGATGGATTGAGCGGCTGGTATATGCGGACTCAAAACATGACCATTCAATCTGGCCCTGAGCAAACTCCAAGTGATTCATCTTGTAGCGACTGCATCCAGTCTCCTAAAGCGTACCAATCTTGCAGGATCAATCAGTGCCATGCCATTACGGTTGCGACACTTTGATGTTGTCCCTGATGAGGAATCGCTCTGCCATGTCATGTCTATTGCTACTCGATCATCTCAAAACGATGAATACAGTCCTTGAGACTGTGCTCTCATGAGTTTGCAGCCATTGGCTGCACGGGTAGGGCGTTATGGAGTAGTCGGACTAGCAGCTGCAGCCATACACGCAACGCTGCTGGTGCTCATGGCAAAGCTCATACCGTTCTGGCTGAGCAACCTCAGTGGCTTCTTGGCCGCCTCATTGGTCAGCTATCTAGGCCATGCCCTGTACACCTTCCGTTCAGAAACAACTGGACAGCGCTTCGCACGTCGCTGGTTGCTTCTGCAGTTCAGTGTCAATGTCAGCGTGAGCGCACTGTTGCCATTGGCGCTCAGCCCTTGGGCTTCACTACCCATCACCACAGTGATGCTGGTTTTTACACCGACATTGCTCAATGCTTTGATCTGGTCAAGGGCAGCCCGATTCAGCATGCGCCGGCACCAACGATCTAACAATACGAAGCCTCAACTGCATGCCGATGACCTAGGTCTCACCAACGCGACCAACACCGCCATCCTTGCTCTTGCTGCGGCCAGGCAGCTCGACAGCGCCAGCCTGCTGGTCAACGGCAATGCCGTTGAGTCCGCTATTGAACAATGTAGAAGCTACCCCAGCCTTCAACTTTGCTTGCACCTCTGCCTAAGCGAAGGTCGAGCAGTAGCGCCCCCTCAACAAGTCTATGAACTCATTGATAATTTAGGGCGGCTCAAATGCTCTTTTGGGACGTTAATGCTGGCATCATGCCTACCTAAAAATGCACCAAGACGACGACGACTTGAAAGGCAAATTCGCTGTGAACTGAATTCTCAAATCCAGCGATTTCGAGAACTCACTGGACTCACCATCATCGCCATTGATGGCCATCAACATGTGCATCTGGTGCCCATCGTGCTCGATGTGATCCTCGAACTAGCCCCTAAACAAGGCATCAGCTGGTTACGCACCACTGCTGAGCCCTTGCCCACTGGACTGTCATCACGCTACTGGCTAACAGCTCTAACGAATGGTGGCTGGTTGAAGTGGCTTGTGCTGCAAACCCTCACTCGCATGGCTTTACCACGACTGCGCAAAGCGTTAGTAGCTACCAACGCCCGATTTGCCGGCGTACTTTTCACAGGGCGAATGGTGGATGCTCCGCTCAAAGCCGCTTGGCAAGAACTCAAATCTGTTTCATTCTCACCACCGCACACACAACCTTTGCTGCTATCGCATCCAGCTGCAGCGCTAAAGCCAGAAGAGATTCATAAAGGCCTAACAGATTTCCCTTTATCTCGTACATTTTTCTCATCCTCATGGCGTCAAATGGAGTGGCAAGCAGTAAAAAAACTACAAGCCAGTGCCTCCACTCAAAGTGAACCGTGAATGGCCCTAATGAAATAGTGTGGTCTGGCTTTGGTATCCACATAGATCCGACCGATGTACTCGCCAAGTACACCGATACCAATCAATTGAATGCCCCCAAAAAACAGAACCGCCACAATGAGTGAGGCATAGCCAGGAAGATCAACTCCATTGAAAATCGTGATCAAAATGATAACTGCAGCGTAAAGTAAACTAATCAAGGAAACTACAAGGCCCAAAAAACTCCAAATCTTTAGAGGAATCACTGAGAAGGAAAAGATGCCGTCGAGTGCATAGCTCCATAGCTTCAGGGGGCTCCAGGAGCTACGACCTCCCATTCGTTTCACCCTGCTATAACTCAGCTCGAGACTGCGATATCCGGTCCAAGGAAGTAAACCTTTGGAGAAACGACTGAATTCGCGCATTTGAGTGAGGGCTTGCACAACTGGTGCACTGAGTAAACGAAAATCTCCTGCCCCATCAATCAGTTGAATGGAATCCACTACCCGATTGAAAACCCTGTAGAACCAGGAGGAAGTTGTTACTTTCAACCTTGATTCCTGATCACGATCGTCACGGACTGCAGTGACAACCTCAGCACCATCACGCCAAGCCTGAGCCATCTGCGTAATCAGCTCTGGCGGATGCTGAAGATCTGAATCAATCAGCACCACAGCATCGCAGTGACCCTGGGCATAATCCAAGCCAGCCAGCATTGCCGCTTCTTTACCAAAGTTCCTTGTGAGCTCCAACAAAGTGACTGGAATAGAAGCCTTAGGACCAACAAATCGCTGCTGCCATATGCGGATCTGAGCCACCGTGGCGTCACGTGAGCCATCATCCACCAGCAACAAATGACTGACTTCCGGCAAGGCCAGCACTCGTTCTATGAACTGACAGATCACAGCCTCTTCATTGAAACAAGCCGCTACTACCCAGATCTGACCAGGCAAACGCTCTGAGATTGATGACATCTCCATCACTCTCTATGGACGTAGAACTGCACTACTGAATTCGAGAAGAGTTTGGCAAGCTCAAGCTAAGTCTCTAAAGCCTGGTCGTCAGGGCCACCACCAAGGCATAGGCTCGCCTCAGCACGCGTCACCGTCGAGCACGTTTCCATGGCTCAGTTCGAGAAGCTCTCCACACCAAGCCAGGGCACGGCCATCCGCTTCGTGAACGGCCAGCCAGTCGTACCCAACGAGCCAATCATTCCCTTCATCCGCGGCGATGGCACAGGTGTCGACATCTGGCCCGCGACCCAAAGAGTGCTGGATGCAGCTGTAACAAAGGCCTATCAAGGGGTGCGTCGTATCGAATGGTTCAAGGTATATGCAGGCGACGAGGCCTGCGATCTCTACGGCACCTACCAGTACCTACCAGAGGACACCCTTGAAGCGATCCGCACCTATGGGGTCGCCATCAAAGGCCCCCTCACGACTCCAATCGGTGGCGGCATCCGTTCCCTCAATGTGGCCCTACGTCAAATCTTCGATTTGTATTCCTGCGTCCGCCCGTGTCGCTACTACAACGGCACACCAAGCCCCCACAAACGGCCTCAGGATCTTGATGTCATCGTCTACCGAGAAAATACGGAAGATATTTACATGGGGGTGGAATGGGAAGCCGATGATCCAGTCGGCCAGAAATTGCGCGAACATCTCAACGCAGTCGTCATTCCAGCCAACGGCAAGCTGGGCAAACGCCAGATTCCTGAAGGCTCAGGCATCGGCATCAAGCCTGTAAGCAAGCACGGCAGCCAGCGCCATATCCGCAAAGCGATCCAACATGCTCTTCGACTGAAGGGCGACAAGCGCCACGTCACCTTGGTGCACAAAGGCAACATCATGAAGTTCACGGAAGGAGCCTTCCGTGACTGGGGTTATGAACTCGCCACAAGCGAGTTCCGCGATGTGTGCGTCACCGAACGAGAGAGCTGGATTCTCGGCAATCTTGAGAACGATCCAGAACTGACCATCCAAGCCAATGCCCGCATGATCGAACCTGGCTACGACAGCCTGACTCCTGAGAAAAAGGCCAGCATCGATGCCGAAGTACTCGCCGTGCTGGATGCCATCGGCACCAGTCATGGCAACGGCCAATGGAAAGCGATGGTGCTTGTCGATGACCGGATCGCCGACAGCATCTTCCAACAGATCCAAACGCGGCCGCAGGAATACTCGATTCTCGCGACACTCAACCTCAATGGCGACTACATCTCCGACGCCGCTGCGGCGATGGTGGGCGGCTTAGGCATGGCCCCGGGAGCCAACATCGGCGAGAACGCTGCCATTTTCGAAGCAACCCACGGAACAGCACCCAAGCATGCCGGCCTTGATCGCATCAACCCTGGATCGGTCATCCTCAGCGGCGTGATGATGCTGGAGTTTCTGGGCTGGCAAGAAGCCGCAGACTTGATCACAAAAGGGCTAAGTGCTGCGATTGCCAATCAACAGATCACCTATGACCTGGCTCGCCTGATGGACCCGCCAGTAGAACCTGTGAGCTGTAGTGGTTTCGCTGAAACGATCATCAAACGATTCTGAAACGCAACTAACCTTGCCCTTCAGCCATGCCTACCCAGCCTTAAAACTATCGCAGAATACAATCAATCGCTACATAAACAATAAGCCAAATCTCATAAATTCCAACTCGGCAATCAAGAGCTCTAAATTACTAAAATGGCAATCCAAAAAAAGAAATACTCAAAAAGCAATTTACAATTTCCATGGCCAATAGTCCTCATAACAATTAGCAGCTTAATTACAGGCATCGGAATATGTCTGGCAATCTGGATTCACAAAAACAACCACTTACTACCAACAGCCAATTCAAGTGAAGGCAGAGCTTTGATTCGCTTATATCTCGGATACGCACACGACCTCTTTCTAATATTCATATTAACCGGGACGTACAAGCTGACAGTGCTTGCACGTCGACATTACAAAAAGAACAAAAGTCAATATCAATCAACTCGCCCTTTCTTGAAAAGCTTAATCGAATTCGGGAGCAAGAATCCACTGACTTCAATCCTTCTTGCCTGCTATGCAATAGCAATAATCTATGGTTCTTCCTACCTTTACTTCGACATGATTGGCTGGTATCCAGACCTAATCAATGGAAACCTGTTAGATAATTTTTCAATCCGCTACAGCTTTGTCAACGAAACAATGAGGAGAAGCGATTTTCGCTTTTTCCCACTAGCCCATCAGGATTTACACATTCTTAGCTGGTTCACAGTTCAAATCAAGACCTGGCTACTTTTTTGCTCATTCCAACTTTTTTTAATAGTTTTCTTTTGCACAAAAATCGTCGAAAACCTTTCAATAAAAGGAAAAGTCAATCAGTCAAGCTTAGCAATATTTATCACCATAATCCTTCTCTTTCACCCTTCTACAGTATTTACGTTTTTCCACGTCATCTACTCCGAGAGAACAGTAGGAACACTTTATGCAGCCTATTTATATTGCTACATTAGACACGCTAAAGAGAATAAAAATACAACTTTCTACACGGCCATTATTCTCGCATCAATAGGATCTTTAACTAAAGATATAGCCATCCTTCTCTTCGTAACGCCTTCTATCGTGAATCTTGCGCTAGAGGCGAAGAAGATGTCAGCTTTTGGCCCGAACCATCTTAAAGACCTATTCAGCAAACTCTTAAAAAGCAACAAGCTGGATCTCTACATTCTTCTTCTTATTCCAGTATTCATTGCAAGCTATGTAGTTCTCTCCTTAATTCCAGGAGTTTATGCAAGTGAAGGTCTTTACATCGAGGGGAATCAACTCAATCTGAATCTCGACATTCGGATCACAGCGTTAGGCCTCTTAACCATCACAAGGTTATGGATGGCTATAAAAAAATTAGTCACATTAAACATACTTGATTCTTTTAATATTGCTGCGTTTATTTATGGGACAGCTCTTCTTGGCCTAACACGCCTGAAAGCAGACGACTATCAATCATTTCCCCTCCAAATAGTAATTATTATCAATGCTGCTTATGCATGGTCAAAATGGATTGAGCCATGGATTAAAAATCACTTAAATACGAAGAAACCTGTTTTCACCAGCATAATATTTGCTGCTGGAATTCTCATATGCGAACACTTGCAGTTCTCAGCGCTCAGAATTTCAAGCGTTTACAAAACTGCAAAATGGATAAAACTAGAGCAAATTTCTAATCAAGCAAATTTCGAACATTTGGATGAAACCCTCCAACATCTTAAAAGAATTGGCAACGAGGTCAACCTCATTATCAACGAGAAATCGAGGCTTTCACGCGAGCGGTTCCTGGGACAATTAAAATATGATAGGCTGATTGAATACGATTCAAAGACAAAAACTTATTTAATCAAGGACGGTATCAACAAGGGTCAAAGGTACTTACCTAAATCAGGAGACATTGTTGCAAGCATTGACCAAAACAAGAGCCTGCTAGATCCAATTTTAGAACAAAGGCAGTTTACGATTATCTACAAAGATCAGATTGTAGCTAACAAAGGGTTATTTGTCCGCTTAAAATAAACTCCTGATACCTTTCAAAAGGTTGATCTGCAATAATGATTTAAATTTACAAACAATGCCCATATCTCGAACTCTTGGGAGCCCAAAATCCAGGATATTTTCCATCAAATTGGCAGTGCATCTAAATGCTAGCGGCAATATTTATCCTGAGTAAGTAGCATGAGCAAAAAATCATAAAGTTGGTGCCAAAAAGCAAATCTTCAGGCAACAGCCAACGGTATTGAGAACGATCGCCAATAGTGATGGCACATACTGCCGGCATGCGACAGAGCGACATGGAAGTCGCCAGACTCAAAGCATGACATCTGTTGACGTCACGCCAAACCAAAATGACAAGGTCTTAAGCCGTCTCCCAGCAGACGCCACCGACCCCTGCGTGCACTGTGGTTTCTGCCTGCCAACCTGCGCAAGTTACCGAGTGTTGGGCACTGAAATGGATTCACCACGAGGGCGAATCCATACCCTCAAGGCGATCGACAACGGTGAGCTGGAGCTTGATGCCACCGTCGCCAGCCACTTCGACTCCTGCCTAGGTTGCTTTGCCTGTGTGAGTGCCTGCCCCTCAGGCGTTCGCTACGACCAGCTCATCGAGGCGACGCGCCCTTTACTGAACCAAGCAAAACTTCGCAGCCCCTGCCAGAACCACTTTCGTCAAGTTCTACTGAAGTTGCTCCCCTATCCCGGCCGACTGCGCGCCCTTCTGCAACCTTTGCGTGCCTACGCGGGGACACCAATACAAGCGCTCAGCCGCCGCCTCGGTATCAACAAAATTCTTGGGCCCCAACTGGAAGCGATGGAGGCCTTGTTACCTGCTCTTGCAGCAGAAAATTTTCAGGATGATCTGCAGGTTCTCCACCCCGCAACAGGTCAACGCCGCAGCAGAGTGGGGCTTGTTCTTGGCTGTGTGCAACGTTGCTTCGATCCCAACGTGAACCGAGCCACTATTGCTGTGCTGCAAGCGAATGGCTTTGAAGTCGTTGTGCCAAAAGATCAAGGCTGCTGTGGCGCCGTCTCCCACCACCAGGGGCAACTCAAACAAACCCGAGAGCTAGCCGAGAAGCTTGTCCAAAGCTTTGCCAATGTTGTCGGCCCAGGGCGACCTGCTGGAGCCGAGCCCTTAGAGGCTGTGCTGGTGGCCGCCTCGGGCTGTGGCCACACCATGAAGGCCTACGGCGAACTCCTCAACGCAACAGCAAGCTTCAACATTCCCGTCTTCGATGTGCATGAATTCCTTGCGGAACACGGTCTCGACAGCAACTTTCAGCAAAAGCTTCAGCCTCTTGCCCATCACAATGGGCAGCCTGCCAGCCCCCAAACTCCTCTGAAAGTTGCATACCACGATGCCTGCCACATGATTCATGGCCAAGGCATCCAAGCCCAACCAAGACAACTATTGAAGGCCATTCCACATCTAGTTTTGAGCGAAGCCACAGAAGCCGGAGTTTGCTGTGGGAGCGCAGGAATTTATAACTTGGTCAACCCTCAAGAAGCTGCCGAACTGGGGAGAATCAAGGTTGCTGACCTCAGCAACACTGGAGCGGAGCTGATTGCCAGCGCCAACATTGGCTGCACCTTGCAACTCCGCCGCCATCTGGATGGTGATGTGGCCGTCGCCCATCCAATGGAACTACTGGCCTGTGCCGCCGGCCTCCATCAATCGCCAGGCGGTCAACAGCGTGGTTTCATTGCCAAGATTTCCGGGGAAGGTAAGGATCGGCAGATCAACCAAGCCATCTCCAGCTAAAGGCCGCACCAACGACAAGCCTGGCAAGATTTGCCCCTCAAGCTGCACCATCTCCAAACCCAGCCCTTCTGCTAACAGAGTGTGGGTTGTAATTCCACCCTTACTGATCAAATAGCCCAACCTCGGCGCGAGAGCAGCCGCAAGACGAGCCATCAATTGAGCCAAAGCAACGCCAAAGCTCAGCCTTGCCGCTGATGTTGAGCAATCCAATTCACCGCGACTCGTAAACAACACCGGTGTACGACCGATGGCAAGCGCCTCGCCCAGCTGATTGAAGCAATGCTGCTCCAATTCAGCCAAGCGCCCATCAGACAAGCCTCTCTGCAAGATCTGCGCCAAGCGGGGAACTGGCAATTCCACCCCCATGCACTCTGGCTCCTCGAGTAAACATTCCAACTGAGCATCAGCCAGAGGAACGTGGGAACCAACTATCACCAACCCAGGCCATCGTTGACCTGAGTGATCGGTCCGTCGCATGCCAGCCAAGCCATCAGCAGCAAGAGGTTGGGGTGCAAGATCTGCCAACGCATTGAGCAAACTTGCTGCAGAGCGAAACAGAAAACGCTTATGACCAGCCAACTGCCTTACCGCTTCTGCTAAGGCCAGCAATTGCTCAGAATGCTCCGCATCCACCACCACAGACTGATTGTGATGAAGCCGAGCCAACCAACGACGCAACTCTGTGCGGCCTGTCTTCAATGGCTTCGCAGCATCTTGATTTTCAACAGCCGCATCCAACTGCGCAAGGCAAAGGCTCTGAACAGTTTCAGCTCGGATCTGCCCACCACTTTTCTCCTCTAGCCAAGCAGGGAGATCACTGGTGCTGTAACCAAACAAGCGATCTTTGGCAAAAGCACTGGAATGCACTGGCTTGCCATCAAGCAAATGCACGCCATTCACCGTGGTACGCCCTCCTTCGAGGAAAGCAGGAACATGCAGCGTCGCATCGAAGGGGCCAAGCTCCTCAGCGATCACCTCAGGCTCCAAAACGCCATGACCGCGCAGCGTGGAGTCACCGCGACTGACCACAACAACTTCCGCTGCTGACATGCCTTCCGCCGCGAATGCTTGCCGCAAAGCAGAACAAATCTCACGATTGCGGGATGCCGCCTGATCAGGGGCTAACGCACGTGTGTTGGCCAGCACAAACAAGAGTGGCGAAGGGTGGCGCAACCCATGCCGCAACACATCAACATCCCAGCGCAGCAGCAGCAGACAGCCATGCACAGTCTGGGAGCCGGTGGGGTCGTCATCAAGCACCACAATCTTCATGGCACCATCGTGACGTGAACACGTTCTTCGCCGATACCGCCAACGTGCCAGCACCTGCTACGGCAGATGAACTGGCCGATCTTGTTGCGGGGCTGCATGCAGCAGCAACCCCCTGGCTGCCCTGTGGTCTTGGCAGCCGTCTGCAATGGGGGCCGCCTGTGGAGATGCCTTCACAACCAATCAGCGTGAGTGGTCTCAATCGCATCATTGATCACGCTGTCGACGACCTCACGATCACTGTTGAAGCAGGCCTGCCGCTGGCAGAGCTCCAAATGGCTTTAAAAGAACACCATCAGTGGCTAGCTGTCAACTGGCCCAGGGGAAGCCAAGCCAACACAGATCCCAACAGTGCTGGCAGTGTGGGTGGGTTGGTGGCTCGAGGCCTCGCCGGCGGTTTGCGACAGCGGCATCTGGGTATCCGCGACCAACTGATCGGAATCGGCCTCCTGCGTAGCGATGGCATTGCTGCGCATGCTGGAGGCCGGGTAGTCAAAAACGTAGCTGGCTATGACCTCATGCGCCTGCTGTGCGGCAGTTGGGGCAGCTTGGCTCTGATCACGGAACTCACTCTGCGCTGCCAACCAATCCGCCCAGCACACATCGGCCTTCGCCTTGATGGTTCTCTGGAAGCGCTGGAAGCATGGCGAGCTGCACTATTGCGCACCAGCTTCACCCCGGAATACTGCGATTGGATCAAAACAGATTTAGAAGACTGGCATCTCAACATCGGCGTGGCCAGCGTGAGCGATCAAGCTGTCAACGACCAAATAGGCCACCTCAAAACCCTCGCCAATCAACATCAACTGGGCACAAAACAGCTTGACTGGCTCGGCCCCCATCAAGAGCCACACCCATCTGAAGGATCTTTCGATAGCAACCATTGGCTGGTACGGGTAGCGCTGCAACCAAGCAACATTCACCGGCTGATCGCCAGCAAAGAACTGCAAGCCCTCAACGGCTGGCATTGGCAGCTTGCCGCTGGCGCTGGCATCGGCGACGGCTGGCAAATATCACCAGCCAACGAAAAAGGGATCAGCCAAAGCGAGGATCTCAACGCGTTGCGCCACGAGATTGCTCGCCTCGGTGGCCAGCTCACACTCCTGCAGCAACCCAGCCAAGCTGGCGATCGCCTGCCTGCTTGGCTGGATGCACCCTCAAAGCCACTGATTGAAGCTGTGAAGCAACAATTCGACCCAAAACAGCAACTAGCGAGAGGCCGATTACCAGGGGTTTTTGGTTAATCAACGGCCAAGCAGGCATGGCAGAATGCCTCAATAGAGCATCGAAAAGCGCAGGATCTTCTCAGACTTAATCCATGGAATAGTCACTAGCATATAGACAACTTTCAGGCACAAGATCTAAACGGTTAAACCTCTTCCCAAGCCTTTAATCGCACCCAAGCATATCAATCAATTAACTTTAACCCTAAAAGATTATATCCAAGCCATGGTCACTGCAGAGATCAACATATCCCATATTAAACTTTTAGAAAATGATTAGATCATCAAGCCCAAGACTCCAAGCCCTTTGCGCAAGGATGCATTCAAGGCAAGTCCACTCAAGGTAGATTAATTTAAATCTTATGACATGGCCGAATACAAGCCAAAAGGAAGAAGCTTGGCCAACCAATATCAATTCAGACTATGCGTACTCAATCTGAAAATGAAGATATTTTCACTGGGGATTAAAGTTGCATCAATAGAGGAAATTGATCAACAATTAACCAAGGCACATCTCAGCTTCTGCTGGCCACCAGCGTCGATCTCCAACTTGCGATCACCACTAATCAATGCCTCCCGCGGACCAGTCCAAGGCTCAAGGCATACCATCTGCCGCGGCGGATCAGTCCACACCACAGTGAGATCCATGGGGTTCTCATGCTGAAGCTGCAGAGATGTGCCAGCGGCTTCATCCACAAGGGTGACTGGCCCCGCAGGGCGAGCCAAGAAGTCCACCCCCTCAGTTAAAGCTGCCAATTGGATGGCGGTTTCAGCTTCTGCCATCTGCAAATGATTGAGACATGAATGAGGCAAACCTTCCAACCGGACCTTATTCAAATCAGTCACCTTGAAATAAGGGTGTAAGCCAAAACTGAAGGGCATCGTAATTTGACTACGGTTATGTACATTCACCTCGATCTCTAAAGCATTGAGAATCGGGCGCACCACCATCTCAAGCAAAAAAGAAAATGGATAAGCAGCACGTGTCTCTTCACTATCAACAAAGCTAAGCTTCACGCCACTGTGATCTTCTAATAACTGTAATTCCCAAGGCTGATCCCTAGCAAAACCATGCTGTTTAAGAATGAACTCACCACTTGGCAAGGGTAATAAATCACCTGGCAGGTTTCCGCAGATGGGAAACAACACTGGAATGCCTCCGCGAATACTTTTCTCTGGATCTGCAAAACGCTCCTGATCCAAATAGAGCAGCTCATGGCCGTTACAACACCAATCAGTGACTAAACCACCTCGCTCAGGCACAATCCGCAAACGATCACCACTTTCTGGGTGCAGATACTGCCAATGAGGATAGGGACTCTGCTTACGGAGGAGAGGAGAACTATGGCCGTCGAGCATTCCTAAATTAAGCAATACTCAAACCATTTAGCCACTCCAGCAATTCAGAATTCACCAAGTCAGGCACCTCATCATGAGGGCAATGTCCAGCATTTAAAAGCACCTCTTTCACTTCCAAAGAAGCTTCTCTGGCATATGTGCGAAACTTATCTTGCTTGGCTTTTGCATTCCTCAACCAAGGATCACCATCACCCCAGAGCAATAACAGAGGAGCTTGCAAATCATTGAACAATTCATCAATAGCCTTACCCCTAAGCCCACGTGCCTGAAAAACATTGCGAAACACTTGGAATGCGCCTGGATCCAGAGAAGGCCTACGAATCGACTCAATTAGATCATCATCAACATTGGCAGGGTCTATATAAACCTGCTGGAGAGTCCTGCGAATGACACCAGGCCTGCGCAGATTCTCAAAGATCATTCTCTGGATTAAGGGATATATCAACCACTTCACCACAAGATCCCTTGAAAGACCTTGCCCAATCATCTGGCGAAGCCTCGAACTCATGTCTTTTGGTTTTGGAGAAAACTTCTCATCGCTGAAATAACCAGCAGCATTCAGTAAAACCACTCCGGCCGATTGCGATTCAAGAGCAGCAGCTGCAGCCAAGGCTGCATAACCTCCCAGCGAATTGCCAACAATCACAGTGGGCCTTCCAATCCGCTCATTGACATATGCAACCAACTGGTCTTTCCAAAGGTCCCCGCCATAATCGAGCCCACCAGGTTTGGCACTACGACCAAAGCCAAGCAGGTCTATGGCATGCACCTCATGGGTGAGAGAAAGCTTTGGAATGTTGTGGCGCCAGTGATCGGTAGAAGCCCCGAAGCCATGTACCAACAACAATGCCGGCCGTTGGCGTCCCCCATGCTCAACATCCTGATCTGGGATGCGTTGTAGACAATGAACATCGTGCCCCAGATGGCTCCAGGAAGCATTAAGCACGGCAGATGGAGCTGACGTCACAACGGCGACGGTGGCGAAAGTTGATGGTAGGCAATTCTTTTACTTATCAGGGCTATGCAATCAAAAAAGCTGCACTAAACCAGGCCAACAGGATTGGCAGCAACGTCATCAGGGATGGAGTTGCCGCCTCCAGGCGTTTTGTCTTTAAGCACCAAACGCAAAAGCAACGGTGCAAGGAAGGTGGTGCTAATCACCATCAATAGAACCGCAGCTTCTAAAGAAGGAGAAAGCAGTCCGGCGCTTGTACCCAGCCCAAGAAAAATCAAACCAACTTCACCGCGAGGCATCATGCCAAGACCAACAACCAAACGATTGGTGGGTTTGTCAATCCAGAAAGCCCAACCAGCAGCAATCTTGCCCACAATCGCTACAACAACCAGGAAGCCAGCCACAACGAGTGCAGAGCGGCTCGCAGGATCCAGAGGATTGATCACTGAAAGATCCATGCCAGCGCCAACCAAAACAAAGAAAATCGTGGCGAAGAGGGTCACGATCGGCAAAACCGACTGCTGAATCGCGTGATTGTTCTTCGAGCTGCTGAGGATCAATCCAGCGGCAAAGGCCCCCAAAGCGGCTTCCAAACCAATCGCCGTAGCGATAAAGCAACACAGCACAAGAATCACAAACGAGGCCACAACAACCGCTCCAGGCGCTTTAAGTCGGTCGATCACCCAATCAAAGGCTGGAGCCGCAGTACGGCTAAGCACGATTGCTAAGACCACAAACACTGTCGCTGCTACGACAAGTTTCACAATCGGGGCAATCTCGAGGTTGCCTCCTGTGGCCAAGGCCACAACAACAGCCAGGATCACAATGCCAAGGATGTCATCAAGCACAGCCGCACCAATCACGATCTGGCCCTCTCGCGTTTTGAGATAGCCGAGTTCGCCAAACACACTGGCAGTGATACCGATGCTGGTAGCAGTCATCGAAGCACCAGCAAAAATCGCCGGGATCAATTCCACCTGGAAGAGAGCCATCAAACCAAAGGTGCCTAAGGCAAAAGGCAGCACCACGCCAGCCATAGCCACTGTGAAGGCCTGGACTCCTACAGCGACCAACTCTTCCAACTCACTTTCCAACCCGGTGAGGAAAAGCAGGGCATACAAGCCGAGCGTGGCAACCGCTTGCAGAGAGGGGAAGGTTTCGTAATAGAGGTCTGGGACTGCCTCAGGAGGAATCGAGGCCAAAGCGCTGATCAGGCTGACCAAACCATCATTCAAATGAGAATGAGTACTCGGCGGCACCAATAGATGCAAACCTGAGGCTCCGATCAGAACTCCAGCGAGAAGTTCGCCGACGATCGTCGGTAGATGCAAACGCACCAAAAGCTCAGCAAGAGTGCGTGCTGCAACAAAAATCAGCAGGAAATTCAGCACACCGATCAAAGTTTCAGCCACCTCCACGTCGTGGCTGCTCAGCACAGACAACACCGAATGCAAAACCATGGAGCCCGTATTTGAGTCTTTGTGAGCGAGATTAAAGGAAAGGCAAATCCTGCTTTGGTCTTCTCAAAACGAAGGGTGAGGAGAACCTGCAGGTGTTGATGTGCGGTTGCTAAGGCAAACAATCCGCACATCGCAGCTAACTTCCAGAGATTCCCCAGCTGGGCTCAATGGCCTAAACCCTTCGCCTTAAGAGAATGAGCATCCTCAAAGCACCTGACGAGGATGAAAAATCAATCACCGTGACACCTTTTGAGCTGCCGATCAACCACTGACTCCTGCTACGCCTGATTAGTCGTTTCCTTAATAACCCTTTCCAGGAGAGCCTCCAGCCCTCCCACATTATTTTCTCTCCGCCGTCATGAGCAGCTCCCACCCCCTAGATCTACGCCTGCCCACTCCGGGGTGCTTCGCAGATCCTGAACGAGCCGGGCTGGATGCCGATGCTGTATTCGACGGGATGACAGAACATCTGTTCTTTACCCTCGGAAAACTTGCTCCCACAGCAAGTAACCATGACCTCTACATGGCCCTGAGTTATGCCGTGCGGGATCGGCTGATGACTCGCTACCTGGCAAGTCTTGAGGCGATTCGAGCCCGACCCCACAAGACGGTGGCCTATCTATCTGCGGAATTCCTCATCGGTCCTCAGCTCAACAGCAACCTGCTCAACCTTGGCATCTCTAAAGACATCGCAGAGCAAGCTTTACGCCGCTTCCGGATCGAATCACTCGATCAGATCCTTGAGGTCGAAGAAGAGCCCGGTCTCGGCAATGGAGGTCTAGGCCGTCTTGCCGCCTGCTACATGGAATCACTGGCCAGCCTGCAGGTGCCAGCTATCGGCTATGGAATCCGCTACGAATTCGGCATCTTCAACCAGTTGATCCGAGATGGCTGGCAGGTAGAGGTCACAGATAAATGGCTCAAGGGTGGTTGGCCCTGGGAACTCCCCCAACCCGAGGAGGCCTGCTTCGTTGGGTTTGGTGGTCGCACCGAGAGCTACACCGACGGCAAGGGGAACTACCGCTCACGCTGGATCCCCTCCGAGCATGCCATCGGCATTCCCCACGATGTGCCGGTCCTTGGCTATCGGGTCAACACCTGTAACCGCCTACGCCTCTGGCGAGCAGACGCTACTGAAAGCTTCGATTTCTACGCCTTCAACATCGGTGACTATTACGGCGCTGTGGAAGAAAAGGTTGGTTCAGAAACCCTTTCCAAGGTGCTCTATCCCAATGACGGCACCGATGAAGGCCGCCGCCTGCGCCTCAAGCAGCAACACTTCTTTGTGAGCTGCTCCCTCCAAGACATGCTGCGCAGTCTTGGTAACCGAGGCATTCCCATTGAAGAGTTCCCTAATCACTGGACCGTTCAGCTCAACGACACCCACCCGGCGATTGCGGTAGCAGAGCTGATGCGACTGCTCATTGATGAGCACTATCTGGATTGGGATACCGCCTGGGACATCACGACCCGCTCAGTCGCATACACCAACCACACGTTGTTGCCAGAAGCTCTAGAGAAGTGGGATCTCACTCGCTTTGCCAGCCTGTTGCCCCGCCACCTTGAGCTCATCTATGAGATCAACCGCCGCTTCCTACAACAGGTGCGCCTGCGGTACCCAGGCAATGATGTGATCCAGCGAAAATTGTCGATTATCGATGAGGATGGTGGCAAGGCCGTGCGCATGGCGAACTTGGCCACCATTGCAGCCCATCATGTGAACGGTGTTGCGGCGTTGCACTCTGATCTGTTGAAGCGACAGCTGATGCCTGAATTCGCTGAGATCTGGCCGGAAAAATTCACCAATGTCACGAATGGCGTCACGCCGCGGCGCTGGGTAGCCCTTGCCAACCCAGCCCTCTCACGACTACTCGATGAACACGTTGGTCCTGAATGGATCACCAACATGGAATTACTCACCAAGCTGGAGGAGCGGCAACATGACACCGCCTTCCTAGAGCAATGGGGAGCAACCAAACTTTCGGTGAAGCGCAAACTTGCCGGTTACATCCATCGACAAACCGGTGTTCTGGTGGATCCTTCGAGCCTCTTCGATGTGCAGGTCAAACGAATCCATGAATACAAACGCCAACACCTCAATGCCCTGCAGGTGATCACCCACTACCTGCGCATCAAAAACGGCCAGGCCAAGGGAATGGCTCCGCGCACCGTGATCTTTGGAGGCAAGGCAGCACCTGGCTACTACATGGCCAAACTAATCATCCGCTTCATCAATGGCATTGCCGAAACAATCAACGCTGATCCCGATATGGAGGGCCGCCTTCGGGTCGTTTTCCTACCTGACTACAACGTAAAACTCGCTGAGCAGATTTATCCCGCCTCAGACCTCTCCGAACAGGTCTCAACAGCAGGCAAGGAAGCTTCAGGCACCGGCAACATGAAGTTCGCGATGAACGGAGCTCTCACCATCGGCACCCTTGATGGTGCCAACGTTGAAATCCGTGAGCGAGTCGGCCCTGAGAACTTCTTCCTGTTTGGCAAAACCGAGACGGAAATCATGGAGCTCCAAACCAACGGCTATCGGCCCAGGCAAATTGTTGAAACCTTGCCCGAGCTAGCGGAAGCCTTAAGACTGATCGGCCTTGGCCATTTCAGCAACGGCGATGGCGAACTGTTCCGCCCCCTGCTCGACAACCTCACTGGCTTCGATCCATTCTTCGTATTAGCCGATTTCGCCGATTATCTGCGCGCCCAAGACGAGGTCAACCAAGCCTGGACCAACCGGAAACAATGGAACCGGATGTCACTGTTAAACACCGCAAGGACTGGCTTCTTCTCCTCAGACCGCTCAATCCAAGACTACTGTCAGACAATCTGGAAAGCTGAGCCCTTCCCCGTAGAAATTACCTGCGATGTGCCCTGAAGAATCAATAAACGATGGGTCGAAAAACTAACTGCGATCAGGCAAATCAGGGGTCTGATGCAGAAGACGGTTGAGGCGAAGCCGATCTACATTGAGAGGATCTGGAGCTAGTTCACCTGCAAGTTCTCGAAATTTCTGCTCAACAGCTTCTGGCACCTTCACATCAAAGATGCGTTCCATAAGGGCTTCGATGGAGAACAGGTGCGCATTGATGTTCTCCAAATCAGCGATCGATTGCTGGATTGCATCAGCTGGCTCTTCTCCCCCACCAACAGGAGTGGTCTGAGTATTAGCAGCCTCATTGGCTTGGGAACCATATTGCTTCTGCAGATCTTCAAGCACACGACCAGAAAGTGTTCGAAAAGACTGCAACGCAGCCCAATTGAGCTCCTGCTGATGACGCAAGGTAGGGCACTCACGAATCAACCGATCATGCTCCCGGTAAAACCTTTGACAGTCAGGGCATTGACAGGGCTCTTCAGGCACCGCACTCCGTCTAGCTCACATCCCATCATGGCATCTACTAAGCCTCAAGAGGAGGCTCGCTTGAAAAACTGCCCTCACCCGAATCTGTATCACCTAGAGCCGGCAAGGGAATCTCAATGGTGGACACCACCTGGATCACATCGCGCAGTCGCATCGAATCAGCAAACCAACCCATCGCCTGCTCAGTATCACCTCGGCGTTCAGCGTCACTGGCCTGATCTTCATGAGCCTCAGCCAATAAAGCCAACCAACAGAGGCAGCGAGCCTGAACCACAGAGAGGTCCAGGTCCATAGGCTGTGAATTTGCAATGCTCTCGCTTTCCTGCTGAACAAGTAGCCGTAGCCGCAGATCGTGAAGCTGGGTCATGACGCCTGATCCACCGAATCAACACTAGCGAGAGCGTGGCATTTGCCTAGCCCACCAGATGTAGTACCGGCTACCGCGAACAGTTGGCAAAAAACGGGGCTGGCGGGACTCGAACCCACGACCTACGGTTTAGGAAACCGTCGCTCTATCCGGCTGAGCTACAGCCCCATCACAGGGAATTATGCCCTCAATGCATGATGGAAGCTGAAAGCAGGTGAGGTGTTCGCGATCAAGTCGTCATTGCCCTTGGCAAGACGAGCTTGATTGAGGAAAGTCCGGGCTCCCCGATGGCCAGACTTGCTGGGTAATGCCCAGTGCGGGTGACCGTGAGGAGAGTGCCACAGAAAAACACCGCCGATGGCCTCATGGGGTTCTACTCCGGGCACAGGCAAGGGTGCAAAGGTGCGGTAAGAGCGCACCAGCAGCATCGAGAGGTGCTGGCTCGGTAAACCCCGGTTGGGAGCAAGGCCAAGGGGCGATGGCTGGCCATCTGCCACGTTCCACATAAATGCGCCGCTTGAGGCCGTCGGCAACGGCGGTCCTAGATAGATGAGCACCCACTGCTCTTGAGCAGTGAACAGAACCCGGCTTACGACCTGCTTTCACCCTCTTCCCTAACGCTGTTGATCAATCTGCAGAGAAGGCCAGACAATCCATCCTTAGCGTGATGACTCATCGATCGAAGACGAAAACATCCCGAACAACCCCAAAAAACCTCTCTAACGAGCGGGTCCAGCAACTGCAAAACCTGCTGAAGAAACTCGCGCTGATGGATCCTGCACGATCAAAAAGCTGCCCTGGAACTGAACCGAGAGGTCTAGCCATTCTCGATGAAGCACTGACGCACACCTCAGCTCAAGAAATCATCAACCACGAGCGCCTGGAATTCCTTGGCGACGCAGTTCTGCGGCTAGCCGCCTCGGAATATATCGATCGCCACTTCCCGCGCATGGATGTAGGCGAGCGCTCGGCATTAAGAGCTCACCTTGTGAGTGATCGCTGGCTAGCCGAAGTCGGTCAACGTATCGGCATCGAAGCAGTACTCATCATCGGACCCATGGCTGCAGGGGATGCCTCTGCTAAACCCACCCTGCAGGCTGAAGCAACCGAAGCGTTGATTGGAGCGCTCTATGAGTGCTGGCAAAGCCTTGAGCCAATCCACCACTGGCTCACACCCCACTGGCAAGAGGCAAGCAGTGCGGTTCTAGCCGATCCTCATCGACTCAACAGCAAATCCGCGCTGCAGGAATGGAGCCAGGCACGGGGGCTCGGGCTACCCCGCTACGAATGTGCAGAACGAAGCAAGCAACATGGCGATCCTCAACGTTATGTTTGCCAAGTTCATCTCGATGATCGGCCAATTGGAGAGGGTTGCGGAGGCTCCCGCCGCAATGCCGAACAAGAGGCAGCCCGCCATTCACTTGAGGCACTCACCCAATCAGCTACCGACAACTAAAGCCGCACTGAACAGAAAACCATGCTCCTGAAAGATGGAGATCAATCTCCTTGCTGACTAGAGAAAGTCACTGGCAGCAGTGAAGGGGCTGCCAAAAACCTCAAGACAGCAAAAGATGTTTCAGAGGAATCGTGACCAACTTGTCCCAGTTCCCCCCCTCAAACAACACCGCAGCTCTATCTCCACTGATACGTTGCACACATCCGCTATAGCCGTTGTAGATCGAGCGAATCTCGTTCACAACCACATTGGAACCAGGCAAGATCGGTGCTTCTACAGAGGCCATGAGATCAGCTTTTGGCAGTCTTAGCGCCATTATCAGCAGACATGCTTTCTCCGCCCATGAACGGCGACGAAGACTGGCTCACCGTGGGGAAACTGGTGGCCGCCCAAGGAATGCAAGGTGAACTACGCATCAACCCCAGCAGTGACTTCCCTGAGCGCTTCACTCTTCCTGGTCAACGCTGGCTCAAAGAACGCAATGGTGAGCCACGACCTATTGAATTGCTGACTGGACGTCAACTACCTGGCAGGTCGCTCTATGTCGTGAAATTTGCTGGGGTGAACAATCGCAATGCGGCCGAAGCACTTGTAGGCCAAAACCTACTGGTGCCTTCAAGTGATCGCCCTAGCCTGGCCGAAGGCGAGTTTCATCTGCTTGATTTGGTCGGCCTCGAGGCCCGTTTGGAAGCGGAAGGCCCTGCAATTGGTCATGTCACCGACCTCACCACCGCCGGAAACGACCTCCTCGAGATCGAAGTACTGACAGGACGGCGAGTTCTGGTTCCATTCGTAGAAGCCATCGTTCCAGAAGTGCAACTCAATCAAGGCTGGCTCCTACTCACCCCACCTCCTGGACTGCTAGAGCTCTAAGCAATCGACAGAAGCAAGATATCTAAGCGATTGTGGGAACACTGAAGTACGAAACCGTGGCCACCTCCCCCCTGATTCCAGTGATCCTCTGTGGGGGAACAGGTACCCGCCTGTGGCCGCTGTCGCGCGCGAGCTACCCCAAGCAGTACTGGGCTCTAAGCGGATCCAGTGAAGAAACGCTGCTTCAGCAAACACAACAAAGACTTAAAGGCATCGAGGGGCTTAGTGCGCCACTGCTGATCTGCAACGAAGAGCATCGCTTCATCGTGGCCGAGCAGATGCGCCAAATCGAGGTGGAGCCCAATGCAATCCTGCTCGAGCCCATGGGTCGCAATACCGCTCCAGCAGTAACAGTGGCGGCACTGCAAGCCACAGAACGAGGCGAAGATCCGCTACTGCTAATCCTGGCTGCAGACCATGTCATCCGCGATGCAACCCAGTTCCGTCATGTCATCGAAGCCGGTCGCATCCCCGCAGAAGCCGGGCGACTTGTGACCTTCGGCATCGTGCCCACCGCCCCTGAAACAGGTTACGGATATATCGAAGCAGCAGAATCATTCGGCAACGGTGAACCCAAAGCCTTACCCATTGCCAGGTTTGTGGAAAAACCTGATCGCATCGCCGCTGAGCAGTTCCTGGCAAATGGATGCTTCACCTGGAACAGTGGCATATTTTTGTTCAAAGCGAGCGCCATCCTGAGCGAGCTGGAGCGACTATCTCCCGAGGTGGTGAGCTGTTGCCGTGCTGCCCTGGAGCAGGAAGTGCCCGACCTCGACTTCTTGCGGCTGGAACGTGAAGCCTTCGCCAAATGTCCAAACGTTGCTATCGATGTCGCTGTCATGGAAAAAACTGAGCTGGGCACGGTACTGCCTCTCGATGCTGGCTGGAGTGACGTGGGCAGCTGGAGTGCCCTTTGGGATAACGCAGATCGAGACGAAAACGGCAATGTGCTGCGCGGGCGGGTGATCAGCGAAGGCACCCAAAACTGCTATCTACGCAGCGAACACAGGCTGGTGGTGGGGCTGGGCGTGGAGAACCTTGTGGTGGTTGAAACGGACGATGCCGTGCTGATTGCCGATCGCAGCCAGGCTCAAAACGTCAAAACGATTGTGAATCGACTCGAAGCCTCCGGGAGCTCCGAAGGCAAAGCACACCGGAAGATCTATCGACCCTGGGGGCAATACACCACCGTGGTTGAAGGTAAACGCTGGCAAGTCAAAAGAATCGAGGTGAACCCAGGCGCAAGCCTGTCGCTACAAATGCATCATCACCGTTCTGAACACTGGATCGTGGTCAAGGGAACCGCCTTGGTCGAAAAGGACGGAGAAAAGCAATTGGTAAGAGAAAACCAGAGCACCTACATCCCTTTGGGCTGCAAACACAGACTCACCAATCCAGGACGGATGCACATGGTATTGATTGAGGTCCAAAGTGGTCCATACCTCTGTGAAGATGACATCGTGCGCTTTGAGGACCGCTACGGACGTAGTGAGAACGTGATTGTCAATTGAGCTTGAGCTATTCCACTGTCACGCTTTTGGCCAGGTTGCGAGGCTGATCCACATCAAGACCCCTATGAGCTGCAATGTGATAGCTCAGTAGCTGTATCGGAACAAGCGTGAGCAGAGGACTGATCCACTCGCTCACCTCAGGGACAGGAAGTAAAGCATCAAACAAGGCCGTATCCGGACACTCCGGCGCCACACCGATCAGCTTTGCATCACGAGCTTTCGCCTCCTGTGCATTGCTGAGCACCTTCTCAAAAACCACTCCCGGCATCGCAATCGAGACGACCGGCACACGCGCATCGAGCAAAGCAATAGGTCCATGCTTCATTTCCCCAGCTGGGTATCCCTCTGCATGGATATAGCTGATCTCCTTAAGCTTGAGAGCTCCCTCAAGGGCAATGGGATAGTTAATGCCACGACCCAAAAAGATCACATCCTGAGTATCAGCGAAGCGGTTAGCTAAAACTTCGCAGCGTTGATCATGAAGCTCCACCAGCGAGTGCAGCTGATGCGGTAAAGCCCTTAGTTCGTCTTTTAGGTTGGCAATCTCAGTCACTGAACGGTGACTACGACGAGCAGCAAATGCCAACGCAAGTCCATAAAAAGCCAACAACTGCCCCAAGAAGGTCTTTGTAGCGGCCACCCCCACTTCAATCCCTGCACCAATATCGAGAATGTATGGAACCTGACGAGTCAGGGAGCTTTCTGGCCGATTCGTGACCCCTAACTGGCGAGGCGCAAATGCAGGCTCCCCATGAGCCTGCCTACGATGAGCATCCATCGCCAATGCCGCGAGAGTATCAGCGGTCTCACCAGACTGGGTCACCCCAATCGTGAGTGTGTGGGGTGCTAGTGGAGGCGGTGCATAGCGAAACTCACTTGCGTAAAACACAGAAGTGGGAATCCCCGCGAACTGCTCCAACAAATAGGCCCCTACAAGTGCCGCATGACGACTCGTGCCACAGGCCAAAATCTGAATTCGCTCTAGATCGGCATAAAAGGAATGATCGAAGGGCAAAGCCACAGGATCATCAGACGAAAGATCTGGAGGCAGATGACGTGCTACCCACAGCTCCGCAGTCTCAGGCTGCTCGTGGATTTCCTTCAGCATGAAATGACGGAAGTGACGTTTATCGGCCACTTGATCACCGCCACTGAGGAGTGAAGGGCTTCGCTGCTGCCGTTCGCCTTGTGCGTCATAAAGCTCAATCCCCAAAGGCGTGAGCAAGGCCACCTCTCCATCTTCCATAGGAAGAATCGTGCGCGTGAAGCCTGCCAAAGCTGGCGTATCACTTGCGCAGAGGAATTCACCTTCGCCAAGACCAATCAACAGCGGTGCATGCTTACGAGCGACGACAAGAGCACCTGGTACTTCCCCCCAAACCACGGCAAGGGCATAGGCACCCTTCAACTGAGGCAACACCCGTTGCACAGCCTCTAACAACATCCTTCCATTCACGCCTCGGCCCTGAACCTGCAGAGCACGAAGTTCAAGCGAGATGAGATGAGGAATGACTTCCGTATCTGTCTCTGAAACAAACCTCACCCCTTCAGCCTCAAGTGCCTCGCGGAGAGAACGGTGATTCTCGATAATGCCGTTCTGCACTACCGCCACAAGACCAGAGCCATCCCTATGGGGATGAGCATTGCGCTCTTCAGGTTTCCCATGAGTGGCCCAACGGGTGTGGCCGATGCCGCAATGCCCTGGCGCACCCTTCTCTTCCACACATGCTGTGAGGTTTACCAGCTTTCCTTGAGCCCGCTGGCAAGTGAGCCGACTGGAACCATCCTCAGCTAACAGCTCAACAGTGGCAAGACCAGCAGAGTCGTAACCGCGGTATTCGAGCTGCCTAAGCCCTTCTAACAGCAACGGGGCCGCCTCACGGGAGCCAATAACCGCAACGATTCCGCACATAAAAAAAGCCCGGCACCTGCCGGGCTGAGCTTATGGGGTAGATGCGCAAAACAGGGCCAACTGAGACTGAGACGTTGAACTCAGATCAGTAAGCCAGGCCCATACTGCGCGTGGTCTCGTCGCCTAAATAAACGCGAATGCTGAGGAAATCAGTGGGGCAGGCGGTTTCGCATCGCTTGCATCCCACACAATCTTCAGTGCGAGGAGATGCAGCGATCTGGCCGGATTTATGGCCATCCCAGGGAACCATCTCGAGAACATCGAGAGGGCATGCACGAACGCATTGAGTGCAACCAATGCATGTGTCGTAAATCTTGACAGCGTGAGACATGAGCCTGGTCCGGAACAAAAGGCTTGAAGTAACGGTAACTGGCAAGACTCCTAGTGAGACAAGTTCGACGTGTTGCCGTCACCGTTGTTAACCCCACTACCGCCAGCTCGTAGGATGCGTCGTCCCGTCTTCACGGCTATGTCCCAGGAAGCGATCCTTGAGAAAGTCCGTTCAATCGTTACGGAGCAACTGAGTGTTGAGGCCGGCGAAGTGAAGCCAGAATCGAGTTTTCAGAACGACCTTGGTGCCGACTCCCTCGACACCGTGGAACTCGTGATGGCCCTCGAAGAGGCCTTCGACATCGAGATCCCCGACGAGGCGGCTGAGGGCATCACGACCGTCGGTGATGCCGTCAAGTACATCGAAGACAAGCAAGCCTGAGGATCGGCATGATGGGGGATCTCCATCGGGTTGTGATCACCGGTCTCGGAGCGGTCACACCGATTGGCAACACGGTCGCGGACTATTTAGAAGGGTTGAAGACAGCCCACAATGGCGTAGGCGCCATCAGCCTGTTTGACGCGTCAGCCCATGCATGTCGCTTTGCCGCAGAGGTCAAAGACTTTGACCCAACCGGTTTCCTCGAAGCGAAGGAATCAAAAAGATGGGATCGATTCAGCAAATTCGGTGTAGTAGCCGCCAAGCAGGCAGTTGCTGATGCCGGTCTAAGCATCGAAGAGGAAAATTCCTCCCGCATCGGGGTGATTATTGGTTCAGGTGTCGGTGGTCTGCTCACCATGGAGACCCAAGCCCACGTTTTGAATGAGAAAGGTCCCGGTCGGGTCAGCCCATTCACAGTGCCGATGATGATCCCCAACATGGCTACTGGGCTTGCCGCCATTGCGTTAGGGGCCAAAGGACCCAGCTCAGCAGTGGCCACAGCCTGTGCAGCTGGATCCAATGCCATCGGCGATGCTTTCCGGCTGCTGCAACTCGGCAAAGCTGATGTAATGGTATGTGGTGGTGCAGAAGCAAGCATCACGCCACTTGGTGTGGCTGGCTTCGCCAGTGCCAAGGCCCTCTCCTTCCGCAATGATGACCCCGCCACGGCTAGCCGTCCGTTCGATGCAGAACGAGATGGATTCGTCATCGGGGAAGGATCTGGCGTCCTGGTCCTTGAAACCCTTGAGCACGCCAAAAATCGCGATGCCACTATCCATGCTGAGATTGTGGGCTATGGCATGACCTGCGATGCTCACCACATCACCTCACCAACCCCTGGCGGCGTTGGTGGTGCAGAAGCAATCCGCCTGGCCCTAAAAGACGGACAGCTGGAGTCCACCAGCGTGGATTACATCAATGCCCATGGCACCAGTACTCCTGCCAATGACAGCAACGAAACAGCAGCCATCAAAAATGCTCTCGGCGAGAGGGCTTATCAGATTCCTGTGAGCTCCACAAAATCCATGACTGGTCACCTTCTTGGTGGATCGGGCGGCATTGAAGCTGTGGCGTGCGTGCTTGCCCTTCAGCACGGCATGGTGCCTCCCACCATTAATTACCTCAACCCAGATCCACAGTGTGATCTGGACTATGTCCCCAACATGGCCAGAGAACACAGATTAAGCGTGGTGCTCTCCAATTCCTTCGGCTTCGGCGGTCACAACGTCTGCCTCGCCTTCCGCCAAATGGCCTAAGCGGCTCTGCCGCCTCCATCCTTCAGACTCCCTGCTATCCCATCTCAATACCATGGTCGCTGCGACTGCTTCCCTAGATACGCTCTGCATCAACAGCATTCGCATGCTGGCCGTAGATGCGGTCAACAAGGCCAACAGCGGCCACCCTGGTCTTCCCATGGGCTGTGCCCCCATGGGCTACACCCTCTGGGACCAATTTCTGCATCACAACCCCAAGAATCCTCAGTGGTTCAACCGCGACCGCTTTGTCCTCTCAGCCGGTCACGGCTGCATGTTGGTTTACTCGCTGTTGCATCTCACCGGGTATGACTCGGTGAGCATCGAGGACATCAAGCAATTCCGCCAATGGGGCTCGCGCACTCCTGGACATCCCGAAACATTTGAGACCCCTGGAGTCGAAGTCACCGCAGGCCCCCTTGGTGCTGGGATCTCTAATGCCGTTGGCCTTGCGATCGCTGAAGCTCACCTTGCGGCCAAATTCAATAAACCCGAAGCAAAGATCGTTGATCACTACACCTACGTGGTGATGGGCGATGGCTGCAACCAAGAAGGTATTGCCTCGGAGGCCTGCTCCCTTGCCGGCCACCTCAAGCTAGGAAAACTGATCGCCCTCTACGACGACAACCACATCACGATCGACGGCCGCACAGACGTTTCCTTCACCGAAGACGTTCTCAAGCGCTACGAGGCCTATGGCTGGCATGTACAACATGTCGCCAATGGCGACACCGACGTGAATGCCATCGCCAAGGCGATCGCTGCCGCCAAGGCCGTGACCGATAAGCCGTCCATTATCAAGGTGACCACCACCATTGGTTACGGCTCCCCTAACAAAAGTGACACTGCCGGAGTGCATGGGGCGCCCCTTGGCGAAGAAGAAGCCACTCTCACTCGCCAACAACTGGGATGGAACTATGGCCCTTTTGAAATTCCCCAAGAGGCCTACGACCAGTACCGCAAGGCCATCGATCAAGGCGCTCGCCTTGAATCTGAGTGGAATCAAGCACTCGCCAACTACAGAAGTCAATACCCAAATGAAGCAGCTGAATTCGAGCGGATGTTGCGCGGTGAGCTTCCCAAGGGGTGGGACAAAGATCTACCGACCTATACCCCTGAAGACAGCGGCCTCGCAACGCGTAAGCACTCCCAGATCTGCCTCGGCGCGCTGGGGCCAAATCTGCCCGAACTGATTGGCGGTTCTGCCGACCTCACTCACTCCAATTACACCGATATCAAAGGTGAAACCGGCTCCTTCCAACCGGAAACACCCGAAAAGCGTTATCTACATTTCGGTGTGCGGGAGCACGCCATGGCCGCCATCCTCAATGGCATCGCTTACCACAACAGTGGTCTAATCCCCTACGGCGGAACCTTCCTGGTTTTTGCTGACTACATGCGCGGCTCAATGCGCCTTTCAGCCTTAAGTGAGCTTGGAGTGATCTACGTACTCACCCATGACTCAATCGGCGTCGGTGAAGATGGGCCTACCCACCAACCGGTCGAAACCATTCCCTCCCTGCGCGCCATGCCAAACATGCTGGTGTTCCGTCCCGGAGATGGTAATGAGACCAGCGGAGCGTACAAATTAGCCATCCAGAATCGCAAACGCCCCAGCTCTCTTTGCCTGAGCCGTCAGGGCATGGCCAACCAAGCCAATTCATCCATCGAAAATGTCGCTCTCGGCGGCTACGTACTGGAAGATTGCGAAGGAACAGCTGATCTGATCCTGATCGGTACAGGCACAGAGCTTGACCTTTGCGTACAAGCCGCCAAGCAACTCAGTGCTGAAGGCCACAAGATTCGCGTGGTCTCGATGCCTTGCGTAGAACTTTTCGAAGAACAGAGCAGCGCATACAAACAAGAGGTGCTGCCAAACGCTGTACGCAAGCGCATCGTGGTGGAAGCCGCCGAATCATTTGGCTGGCACAAGTACATCGGCCTTGATGGCGACAGTGTGACCATGAACAGCTTTGGCGCTTCTGCACCAGGTGGCACATGCATGGAGAAGTTTGGCTTCACCGTAGAGAATGTGGTGGCGAAGTCAAAAGCGTTGCTGAATTGATCTGCAAGTTAATCAATAGCTCTAGCAAGCCTCGTTTCTTCTCCGCATCTCTACTGGTGCGGAGCTTTTTTATTGGTATCAAGTGAGCAGACATCTCCGCCTAGACTCAGATCTAAATATCTAACACTGAAGCCTTGCAACCGACTCGCAATCTTGTTACCGGAGGCGCAGGCTTTCTTGGCTCTCATCTAGTCGACAGGCTCATGCAGGCGGGGGAAGAAGTCATTTGCCTCGACAACTATTTCACTGGGCGCAAAGTCAATGTTGCGCAATGGATCGAGCATCCACGCTTCGAATTAATCAGACACGATGTAACCGAACCAATCAAGCTCGAAGTTGATCGGATCTGGCATCTGGCATGCCCTGCATCACCGGTTCACTATCAGTTTAATCCAATTAAAACAGCCAAAACCAGTTTTCTTGGTACCTACAACATGCTGGGCCTCGCTCGCAGGGTAGGCGCACGCCTACTACTCGCAAGCACAAGCGAGGTTTACGGCGACCCAGAAATTCATCCCCAACCAGAAAGCTATCGCGGTTGCGTTAACACAATCGGGATTCGCAGCTGTTACGACGAGGGAAAGCGCATTGCAGAAACACTCTGCTTCGACTACCAACGCATCCATGCCACGGAGATCAGAGTGATGCGCATCTTCAACACCTATGGCCCCCGAATGTTGCCAGATGACGGCAGGGTGGTGAGCAACTTCATCATGCAGGCACTTCGTGGTGAACCACTAACCCTCTACGGAGATGGCCTACAAACGCGTTCATTCTGTTATGTGGATGATCTCATCGAAGGCATGTTGCGCCTCATGAACAGTGATACAACTGGACCTATTAACATCGGCAATCCCAGTGAATTCACGATTCGCCAACTAGCAGAGTTAGTTCGCAATAGTATCCAACCCAATCTGCCTTTGATCTCAAAGCCCTTGCCTCAAGACGATCCAATGCAACGCCAGCCAATAATCGACTTAGCCCAAAAGCAACTGGACTGGAAGCCACTCATTCCACTTGAAGATGGACTAACAAAAACAATCGACTGGTTTCGTAAGCAACTATGAAGCAATGGAGCAATAGAATCCACCCTGTCCTCGGCAAATTCAAACATTAGCCATCAACTAGACAACCCCATTTATCAAAATAAACCATCAGAGATAACACGGATTTACTAACAGACAAGAACTAAAGAAAATATTGATTCTTTACTCGGAAGGGGCTTGCCTTGCCGAGCATCTAAGGATGCTAAAATAGCAAGTGGTCAACCAATGCTTAGAGATGGCAGAGACTGCCAGCTTATCAATAATATTACCTGCTTTCAATGAAAGGGATAATATTTGCACCATCATCGAATCAATCATTGATCTATCCTTGCAATACAAGTTAGAGATTATCGTTGTAGATGATGATTCGCCAGATGGCACCTCTGAGGTGGTATTGGAATTGGCTCGTCAATATTCATTCATCCGATTAGTTAGGCGTGTAGGCAGAAGTGGTCTTGCCAGTGCTATCAAAGAAGGACTCTTAAATGCTTGCCATGAATATGCTCTTGTCATGGATTGCGATGGTCAACATCCTACGTCAGTCATCAAACAATCAATAAGTCATCTAAGAGACCAAGGCTTAGATCTTGTTGTTGGCAGCAGGTTTCTTCAAGGATCTGTAATCAATGGTCTCACCAATGACCGAGAAAATGCTTCTACTTTTGCAAACTTTCTTGCCAAAAAAAGTCTCTCAAAAAGATATCGCCATTTAACTGATTACATGAGTGGATTTTTTGCAGTCGACTTGAAGCAGGCCATGCCAATCATTCGCTCTGTTGATGTCAATGGCTTTAAGTTCCTATATGAATTATTAGCCAAAAGCAATGGAGCCTTATTAGTTGGCGAGCTACCCCTGATCTTCGAGAAGAGGCTACATGGAAGCTCTAAACTGGATATCGCAGTCGCATGGGATTTCTTATTATCATTTCTACATTCAATCAGCTTAAAGCTTATTCCTCGTCGCGCAATAAGCTTTGCACTCGTTGGCCTAAGTGGTGTTTTTATACAGCTATTTAGTGTTTTCATTCTTACCAATATACTTGCTTATTCCTTTCAATCCTCTCTGCCTATTGCTGTCATATTAGCAGCAACATCCAATTACTTAATCAACAATATTTTAACTTTTAGGTTTGCACGCCTTAATGGCTTAAAATTAATAAAGGGCCTTACAAAGTTTTTACTTGTCTCCTCTTTACCATTCGTGGCCAATATTGGATTGGCATCTGCTTATTACGAGCACATCTCTTCCAACGAGCTAATCGCCCAACTGCTTGGCATCATCTTTGCCTTTACTTGGAACTATGTGGCAAGCAGCAAATTTGTTTGGAATACTCCCTAGCCATATAATTTCTGCTCTTCATTGGTGACACGCAAAATATTTTAGGGCAATACCATTTCAGACTTGCAATTGAATTGACGCATCTATCTCGTATGACTCAACAAAGTCTCCAGCCATTCTATATGCTCTCGAGACAGATTTTTATTTATAGAATACTTCCTTCAGTCCGCAAGTCTAGAAGTGATCAATGCGCTGATATACATTCGGCTCTAGATTCACATCATAATGCCCCTTGAAAAATCGCGAAATGCAACAATTATAAATGATGATTTAAAGGCTCATGATATTAAAGGAAGCTTGGATTGAGCTTGTCTTCTCGATACGCAATGCCTGCACGATTGCATCGGGGTTCAGCAACAGTCTTGTCAAAGCGCACTAAACCTATCCAAATGAACTCAACTTTGAACAGATCCAGGAGGTTCCAGGCGCACCGCAAACCACTGCAGGCAGAGACCTTGGCCCACCTCCAGCTCACAAGCTGTATCAAGCAACCGCTGGGCCGCTGACACGAGTGAGTTCTGACTCTGCAAATCCTCTGGCAAGACATCCAAACTCTGGAGCCAAGTCTGCAACCAAACAAGTGTGTCAGCAGCGCTCAGAAGCCGCTCAGGCTGGCCAGGCTCCAAAACGACGTAGTGATCAGAATCACGAATCAAGGGATCAGACATTAGACAGCCATTTCTGCATCGGTGTTCAAGCAAGACTCATCGGGCTGAGTCATCCGTCTCAAGCAATGACAACTCAAGCTGATCCCTCCAGTGGAATAAGGGCTGCAACCGCGGGTGATCACTCAGGCCGAACACACCTTTACCTGCAAGTGCTGCCCCAGCAGAGGCTGGAAAACGCATTAAAGAAATCTGAGCGGCTACAGCTAAATCAGCCAGGCTCATCGCATCTCCTACTAGCCAGGAGCGTTTCTGCATCAAATCAGCCAATTGTTCGAGGCTCGTTAATAACTCAACCCTCTCTGTCTGGCCAATGATCTCAGAGGCACCGTTCAACAACCCCCCCGGGAGATCTCCCATGACCTGACGCAAGGGAGTTGGCAGATCTTCTGGAAGAAGAGCTAAACGCAACTCAGAGTCCAAGGCTGCAGCCTGCAACAAAGCTGACCGGCCTGCCCGCGCCAATGTCGTATCAGCCCAATCTTCAATCAAGTACACCTGCGCGGCCTGCTGTGGATCAACCGGAATGAGGGGTGGTTCCGGCTGCTTAGCCTCGAGATGTCGAGCAATGGTGCTGGAGTCTGCCAAAACAACATCGCCATCGACAAGTACAGGGACCTGACGCTGACCTGACAAACGAAACACGTTGAGCTGTCCTAACCCGGGGGTAACTTCCACCACCTGGTAAGTCAAACCCTTGGCCTGCAAGACCATCCGCACCTTGAGACAGAAGGCGGAATGGCGGAATTGATGCAGTTCCATCATCGTTTGCTCTGCCAAAAGAACGGCAGAGTAGCTAACAGCTTCAAAAGCCCGCTAAGGCAAAAAGGGCAATAATCGCATTTGGCTTTAGACTGAGAGTGGAAAATGAAAAGAGCTGTTTTATACAGACTCAATCAAGTCAGATCAATGCAATCGGCTTTGAAAGTTAGCCAAATGGCTGTATTTCAAGACACCAATCAAACAGTTTCTTCTAGGCAAATAATTAATTTAGCAACCGCAAATGGTGCATGCTGAGCAATGAATCAACAGAAATTTGCGACGCGCCGAAGAGAAGTGTTCCAGATTTCTTCCCCTTTAACGGCTTCGCCAATTGCCTTTTCTTGAGCAACACTGCCTACGGCTATCGCCAGAATGGCCGCACCAACTGAGCTGAGATCTGAGCCCCCCGCTGGCCGCTCTAAGCAATAGAGGCAACAGCAAGCCCTAAGACGCTGCACTGCGGTCTCTCAGAGGAACTACCGCAGTACCTTCTGCCTCACTAAACTAACGTCGTATAACTGGTCACACTGAGAATGCACGATACCGGCAACCTTCGCGCTCAGGTGATCTGTGACTTCAGAAGTAGCATCATCCTCACTTTGGGCTAACCCATTTCCCAAAAACCCTCTGCAATAACTGAAGATGAGAGAGTTATTTCTCAACTTGTCACGCTATCCGCGATACCTCATCGCCTTCTGTCTTGGTTTGCTCAATAACTACATCGAGCCACTCGCCAAGCGTCGCAGTAATCCCGTGACTGCAATAGCCATCATTGGGGCCCTAATAAGTGGATTGATCAGCATTGTCTTAATCATGCATGCCATGGTGTATCCAACATCACTGGCATAGATATGGCACCTGGGCGACGGGTGGAGCGGGTCGCTGCCCTAATCCGCCGAGAGACAAGCGAATTACTCATCCATGGCATCCGCGACGAACGGGTGCATCAGGGCATGGTGAGTATTACGAATGTGGAAGTCTCCGGCGATCTACAGCACTGCAAGATTTTTGTGAGCATTTACGGCGAAGAGATCCAACGCTCTGAAGTACTAGAGGGTCTAGAGGCCGCCAGTGGTTTCCTCAGAGGCGAGCTTGGCCGCAGATTGCAGATGCGACGTGCACCTGAAGTGCACTTTCATTTGGATCGCGGAATCGAGAAGGGAACTTCGGTACTAAACCTTCTTGAGCAATTGGAACAACAGCGAGAAACCCTTGAAGAAGTGCAATCAAAAAGTGATCAACCAACCACTTACGAGACAACCACTTTCAATAAAACGTGAACCCGCCGATCCAGAGCCCCCTTCGACGTCAAGTCGCTGAGTTGCTGGTGGTGCGAGCAAGTGGTCATGCCAGCGATGACCAACGCCGTTATCCAAAATGGGAACTAAGCAACGCTGAGCTAAAACGTCTGCTCGCTGAAGGTGTGGGCGGTGTGATTTTGCTGGGCGGCACAAGCACCGAAATAAGGCATCGCTGCAAGAGACTTAGACAATGGGCGAAAGCACCCCTCCTGTTATGTGCCGATGTGGAAGAGGGTGTCGGTCAACGCTTTGAAGGCGGTACTTGGCTCGTACCGCCCATGGCCCTTGGACGGCTTTATCAAGAAGACCAAGGTCGTGCTGTCAATCTGGCCGAGCGCTACGGCCGCTGCACAGGACACCAAGCTCGACGCTGCGGACTCAACTGGGTGTTAGCACCCGTCTGCGATGTCAACAACAACCCAGCCAACCCTGTCATCAATGTGCGGGCATGGGGAGAAGACACTGCCGCCGCCTCTTCTTTGGCCTGTGCTTTCCAACAAGGCCTTGCAGCAGAAGGTGTGCTGGGATGCGCCAAACACTTCCCAGGTCATGGCAATACGGGAATGGATTCCCATCTGCAGTTGCCTGTACTGGATGACAACCTCCGCCAGCTTGTGGAGCTTGAACTCGTGCCTTTCCAGGCCGTCATGAAAGCCGGCATCGACAGCATCATGACGGCCCATCTATTGATGCGAAACCTCGACGCCTCCTGTCCGGCGACCCTCTCTCCAGCTATTCTCCAAGACCTTTTACGCCGCCAACTCAAGTTCGAGGGCTTGGTCGTGACCGATGCCCTGGTCATGCGAGCAATCACTCAGTCCTATAGCGCTGGCGAAGCCGCCGTGATGGCCTTTGCCGCCGGTGCTGACCTGATTTTAATGCCCGAGAACGCAGATGACGCTATCGAGGCCCTATGCAAGGCCCTCCAGTCGGGCCAAATTCCAATGCAACGTTTGCACGCCTCCCAAGAGCGCCGGCGAAAAGCCTTACAAAAGGTTGGTACCTCCACTGCAAAGCTGGCCCTCAAAGACAGCACAAGCATTGACAAACCCCTGGAACGAGACGAAGACCGTGCTCTCGCCAGAGAACTGGTGACTGCATCGCTAAAAATCCACAATCCAGGACCGGTCACCCCAACTGAGTCAGGCATCAATCTCCTGCGGGTGGATGGAGTCTTGCCATGCTCGGTACTCACAGCCACGGCCCCAGCACTCGTACTGCCCTCTGAAGCTGGATTTCAAAGTTTGCTCTGTCACCCCCTAGGGATCTCTCCCTGGCAAGACGACCCAGATCAGCCTTTAGCTCTAGAACGATTGGGCATCGGCCCAGTAATGCTGCAACTTTTCTTACGCGGGAACCCCTTCCGCGGCGACCAGGATCGCCACGAGCCATGGGTGGCAACCGTCAAGCAACTCCAACAGCAAAAACGCCTCGCAGGCCTAGTTGTCTACGGCAGTCCTTACATCTGGGATGAGCTGATTGAAGTGTTAAATATCGGCATCCCCGCGGCTTACAGCCCTGGTCAGATGCCTGAAGCGCAGCGCCAGGTTCTTACCTGCCTGCTACAACCTGCGCAGGTGCAATCAAGTACCCAAACGCCGCTGTTCCAAGACTTCACTGACTGACGTCTATATCCTCGAGCCAACCTACGAACCAGCTCCAATGCTCAGCCTCTCGATGGTCGTACGCAACGAAGAGAGTCGCCTGGGAGCATGCCTGGCGTCCGTGAAAGGGTTCGTAGACGAAATCGTGCTAGTCGACACGGGCTCCACGGATGCAACAGTGGCCATAGCTGAAGCCGCCGGTGCACGAATAGAGCACCTACCGTGGCCAGGGGACTTTGCCCCAGCCCGTAATGCCGCCATGAACCTGATCACGGGGGATTGGGTCCTTGTTCTTGATGCCGATGAACAACTACGCGCTGAGGCCATCTCAGGCCTACAAAACTTGATGGCTCAGCCTGATGTTCTGGTGATAAACCTGCTGCGCTTTGAGCAGGGAGCAACGATGGCCCCTTATTCCAACGTCAGCCGTCTGTTCCGCCGACACTCGCGAATCCACTGGAGCCGCCCCTACCACTCCATGATTGACGACAGCGTGAGGGATCTGCTCAGCGAAGAACCCCATTGGCGCATCGTCGATTACCTTGAGCCGGCTTTGCTCCACGAAGGCTACCGGCCAGATCTACTCCAAAGCAGCAACAAATCCCAACGGTTGAGGACAGCAATGGAGACCTGGCTGGCTGAGCATCCAGGCGATCCGTATACCTGTGCAAAACTCGGCGCTCTCGAGGTAGACGAAGGGCAAAAAGAACGCGGCATCCAGCTCTTGCGGCAAGGCCTAAAGCAGAACGAAAACACAAATGCCAATCCGATCGAACGCTACGAACTTCTTCTGCACCTAGGCATTGCCCTTGCCCAAGACGATCCCCAAGGAGCCGTCACGGCCTACCGCGAAGCCGTGGCTCTACCCATGGACATCAGAGTGAGCCTGGGAGCTCGCCTCAACCTGGCAGCCCTGCTCATGCAACAAGAGCTACTGGATGAAGCCATCGCACTCACCACCACCGCTACCCAACAAGCCCCGGAAGTCGCTCTGGCGTGGTACAACCTCGGATTAATGCAGCGTCGCCGAGGCAATCTTGTAGAAGCCTTATACGCCTACGAACAAGCGAAACAACTCAATCCTGAGCATGCTGAGACCCACCAAAATCATGCGGTTGCGATGCTCGTCGCTGGGGACATCAATGGTGCCCGCAACAGCTTTAGCAAGGCTATTACGCTGCTCCACCGTCAAGGACGAAGCAAGGAAAGCGAAGGGCTGCGCCATCAGGTAGCGGGCATTGTGAAACTAAATGAGGGAGAGAAATGAGCAGCAAACCCATAGCTCCCCTTCATGGCTGCACAATCATCATGACCCGTGCCCAGGAGCAACAGAGTGAGGCTCGGAGTCGGCTTCATGCCCTTGGATCGAACGTTCTTGATCTGCCCGCTCTTGTGATTGGCCCACCCGACGATTGGCAACCCCTCGATGATGCCTTAGCCGACATCAAGACTTTCCACTGGTTGGTTTTCTCCAGCGCCAATGGAGTACGGGCCGTTGAAGAACGGCTTCAGCGTATCGGCCAATCTCTTGCTAATCGTCCCAAGGGACTAAAACTTGCAGCAGTAGGCCGCAAAACAGCCCAATATCTTGAACACCTAGGAGCTGCGGTTGATTTTGTTCCCCCAAACTTTGTGGCTGACAGCCTGATCAATCATTTCCCAGTGTCAGGCTTTGGACTGAAGATGCTGCTGCCAAGAGTCCAGAGCGGTGGCCGCACCATTCTGGGAGAAGCCTTCCGGGAAAGCGGAGCACACGTGATTGAAGTAGCAGCTTATGAATCCCGTTGCCCAGAAGCAATCCCGGAGGACACGGCCACAGCCCTCGCAAACAGCAATGTGGATGCAATTGCTTTCAGCAGCGGCAAAACCGCTGCACACACAGCAAGTTTGCTCAGCCATCGTTTTGGCAGCGACTGGCTGCAGCAGCTTCAAACAGTCAAAGTTATCTCCATTGGCCCCCAGACAAGCCTCAGCTGTGAGCAGCATTTTGGAAGGGTCGATCAAGAAGCCGATCCCCACGACCTTGAGGGGCTTGTCAGTGCTTGTGTTAAAGCATGCAGGTCGGAGGCTGAGACTTGCCCCCCTGGCTCAGGGTGATGCAGCCGCGCTGAACGTCGATCGATAGCAGCGACCAGCTTGGAGGTAACAGCTGGTCCGCCTCAACTTGACCGGGGCAAAGACCTCCAGGCCCCACGCACAATGCTCCTGATCCATCTGATGTTTGAACAAATGCCCGCTGCTGCCCGCCAACAACCAGGACACCTTTCAGGATGAATCCCTTTGAAGTTGTTGAGCCAACAAGCGGTTGAAAAGGATCCCTTCGACCTGCGAGCACTCGCTCTTGAACCTCTGTGGCCGAAGGCAGTGGTGTGAGCCGATCAGAAAGATCAATCGGCATCACAAACTGCTCAGAACTATCCGTAGCCGATCGCGGTGTTGTAGCCAACTTCTCGGTAGTAGTGCGATCGGTACTGCATCCCGTTAGCGCAACCGTGAGCAGGATCAATGCACTCCTCAACCGCCAGGCGGCTGTCCTCGAGTACTCAGGAGGAAACGCAGTAACCGCTTTCCACAAGATCCCTAAATCTGTCAAGATTGGCCTGGAGCTCACGAGTAACAATCCCTCCCAGGATGCTCGGTTCCATCAAGGGTGCCAAGGGCCTCGGCAACTCGTAAGTAACGCTCAATTTCACAGCTGTACGGTTCTCGCTCTCCGGATAAAAACGCACAGCTCCTTTCGTAGGTAGCCCTCCTATGGATTCCCATTGCAACTGCTGCCCTTCAACCTGCTTGCTGATCCTTGCCTGCCAATGGAAACGAAAGCCCTGAGCAGCCAAGGTCCAATCCGTGAGGCTTGGATCCTCCAGGGTTTTGACAGATTCAATCCAGTTCATCCAGCGGGGCATGGCCTCGAGATCCATCCAGACAGCCCATACCTGCTCAACGGGAGCATTGATATCGCTAGTGACTGTGTGTTCAAGCCAGCGTCCCATCGTTAAGCCACCGCCTGATTGGTGGCCAACTTGGCTGGTTGATGAAGGATCGCCGCCGCCGCCAAATGGCCACTCATCGTGGCACCCTCCATTGAGTCGATGTAATCCTGGCGGGTATAACTCCCCGCCAAAAAGAAATTGCTGACAGGCGTGGACTGATCTGGTCTATAAGGCTCCATCCCTGGGGCTTCTCGATAAAGAGACTGAGCAAGTTTGACGACGTTGCTCCACACCAGCTTGAGAGAAAGAGACGAAGGGAACAATTCACGCACTTGAGCATCGGTGTGCGAAACGATCGTCTCTACGGATTTAGAAATCCAGGGGTCACCAGGAGTGAGTACACATTGGAGTAAAGAACCCAGGCCCTCCCGGCGATAGTCCTCAGGACTTGCCAAGGCCAGATCCGCAAAGCAGCTGAAATCTGCATCAGCTGTATACAAAAGATTATCCAAGCCAACAGGACTCCGGAGATCCCTGCGTGCAGCCTCGTGAATGGGGTCATTACCCAACTCAGTCACCCAGCCGTCGTAACGCAGCTGCACGGTGGCGACTGGCACGGCTTGGAGCTTGTAGATGTCATCAAATTGGGGGAACTTACGCCATGCTTCAGGAAGCAAGCGCTGAATGCCTGGCACATCGCAAGCGGCCAAATAGCAATCAGCTTCAACCATGACATCCCCGTCTGGTGTGCCAAGGCTGAGCCCGGTAACCACGGGAGCTTCGTCATCGCGAAAGTGCACCTCACGAACACGATGGCGGAGATGAAGACGACCACCCCTTGCCTGGATGTAATCAAGAATCGGCGCTGTAAGCCAACGATGAGGGGAGCCTTTAAGCAAATTCAGCTTGGATGCTTCCGTACGAGCTGCAAACATCATGAAAATGGTGAGCATGCAACGGGCAGAGATCGCCTCACAGTCAATAAAGCCAAGGGCATAGGCAACCGGGTTCCACATGCGCTGAATGCTCTGCAGGCTGCCGCCATGACTGAGAAACCACTGTTGAAAACTCACTGCATCGAGAGCACGGATTGTGCTCATGGCCCCCTCGTAATCCACCAGGCCCCTAACAATGGGACTCGTTCCCAGAGCAAGGGCATTGCGCAATTTATCGATCCAGTTCAGCTGAGGAGTCGTAAAAAAAGCCTTGAGACCGTTAAAAGGAGCCCCTAGGACAAAACGAAAATCAAGAGATCGAAGATCACCACCACGATTGACGAACAAATGGGTGTGGTCCTTTGGCAGCAGATTGTCAATGGCACCCACCTTGCGCATCAGCGCAAAAAGATTGGCGTAATTGAAAAAGAAAACATGCAACCCCATTTCGACATGGTTGCCATCTGGATCTTCCCAACTACCAACCTTGCCACCAATGAACGGCCGAGCTTCGTAGAGATCCACGGTATGACCGGCATCAACGAGATCAACCGCTGCAGCCAATCCGGCAAGCCCAGCGCCCACAATGGCGACCCGCACGCGCTTCCTACAAAAATCCTTCCGACTCTATAAATATGGCGGATAGGTTGACTGAATTGGATAGTGCAACGAGAGAAATCCCTCCATAAAATGAATTGAGGTCTGTGCCAGCACTGAATGACCAGCACCACTAATCCTGCAACCCACCACACCGCTACTGACGGCAAAGGCATCCAAATCACCAACACAGCTATGCAGCAGTTGGCCAGGCTCTGCCTTGAGAAGGGGAATGATCAGGTGCTGCGAGTAGGCGTGCGCTCGGGCGGTTGCAGCGGCATGAGCTACACCATGGATTTTGTACCCTCAGCCGATATCCAAGAGGGTGATGAGGTCTATGAGTACACCGCAACCGATGGCGCAAGTTTCCGTGTGATCTGTGATCCCAAGAGCCTGCTGTACATCTATGGGATGCAATTGGATTTCAGCACTGAAATGATTGGCGGCGGCTTCAATTTCACCAATCCCAACGCCAGCCAAACCTGCGGTTGCGGCAGCTCATTCGCTGTCTGAAGTCAATGGCCACCGCTCCGTGGGAATCTGAAGAGACCTAAGCAGTTCTGCTGCATCCGATGGCGTCCACCAACGAGAACCTCTTCGAAACAGCCATGGCCCGGTATCAGTCCGGAGCTGAAGCCAGTGAGCTGATCGAAGACTTCAAAACCATCACAACAACGACGCCCAATCAAGCGGCTGGCTGGACATGCCTAGCCTGGCTACAGCTTCTCAATGCTCAACCCGATGAGGCCCTGCGCAGCGCGCGCACTGCGGTAAAGCTCAACGCCCAGGATCCCCAAGCTCGTATCAACCTCAGCCTGGCCCTGCTGGAAACCAACTCCAAGGGTGTAAGAGATCAAATCGACATGGTGCAAAAAATTCTTGCTGTTGCACCGGAGTTTGCAAAAGACCTCAAGGACTCAATCGCCGATGGGTTACTTCGCAGACCAAATTGGCATGCTTTGAAGAAAGTAAAGGCTTGGCTGGAGCTCTGATTTGGCGAAGCTGCTGCTGTTGAGTAATGGACACGGGGAAGACCTTTCCGGGGCCCTACTAGGCAAAACCCTGCTCAACCTCGGCCATCAACTGGAGGCCCTGCCTTTGGTCGGTCATGGTCATGCCTATACCGAGGCAGGAATCAAAATCCTTGGACAGGCCAAAGCATTCAGCACAGGCGGGCTTGGATACACCAGTTTTCGAGGCAGGCTGACTGAACTGCTCCAAGGCCAATTGTTCTATCTCCTAAGGCGCCTGGGACGTTTGTTGCAGGTGGCAGACCACTACGACCTGCTGGTGGTGATTGGCGATGTGATCCCTGTGATGGCAGCTTGGCTTAGCTGCCGTCCCGTCGCGATCTACCTAGTGGCTTACTCCAGTCACTATGAAGGTCGCCTGCGATTGCCTTGGCCTTGTGGCAGCTGTCTGAAAAGTAAGCGGTTTTTGGGTGTTTATAGCCGCGACGAGCTCACCGCAACAGACCTCACGGCTCAACTTCAACGGCCAGTGAGCTTTCTGGGCAATCCCTTTATGGATCCAGTCCTCACACCTCAAGCACGCTTACCAAGCTGCCGTTATCGCCTAGGACTTCTGCCTGGCAGCCGCCTCCCAGAACTAGAACACAACCTGCTGTTGCTGTTGAAGATGGTGGAATATCTTCCAGAACAACTACTAGCCCGCGATGAAATAAGCCTAGATCTTGCACTAGTCCCAGCCCTAGACGACAGCAGCCTGGCTCAATTAGTCGCTCAACAAGGCTGGCAAATGCAACCTGGTATCGGCAACGCAATACACACCAAGCTTGTGCTCGGTCAAAGACACATCACCTTGCAACGCGACTGTTTCATTGCGGTCCTTCAGAGCAGCGATCTCCTGATCAGCATGGCGGGCACGGCGACTGAACAGGCGGTAGGGCTCGCTAAGCCAGTGCTACAACTTCCAGGAATGGGGCCCCAGTTCACCGCCGCATTCGCAGAAGCTCAGCGCCGACTACTCGGGCCCACTGTGTTTTGTGCTGGTGGGAAGCCTGGCGAAGCGCTCAACCTGCAGAACACTGCCAAACTGACTCTGGAGCTATTGAAACGCAGCCAAGCGGACCCTGACCTGCAACAACAATGCCAGAAGCAGGCCTTGCAAAGACTCGGGGTGGCAGGTGGCGGGCAACGATTAGCCCAAGCCATTACAAACATGCTGACTGAAAGACATCAATGACAACTCCTTCTGCCGATCCCCAATGGAAACAGTGGTTGGACCGACTGCTGATCATCGATGTGTTCCTAGTGATTGCTGGAGCACTCTGGTTTGTCACAGCGATCCTGGCCGCAAGCCAGGGAGTGGAGAAACCAATAGGACTGTTTCAGCAACTCTGGATGCCCCTATTTTTGCCCGCCATCAGCCTGTTAATGACCGCTGCCCTCATCAATGGGGTGTGGGCATGGTGGCTGCGGATAAGGCCTGGCATAGATCGGGATACTTAAACCTGAAACCCAACCCTGCAAGTCGTTCTGAGGCCACCTGTTGACCCTCAAGGACGACACGAGCGCCATCCCCAAGCAAGATCTTGAGGAGCGGACCTGGAACCGGCAAGAGGCTTGGACGACCAAGAGTCTTGCCGAGAACCTCCGCGAACGAAGCCATAGGGACAGGCTCAGGAGCAACCCCATTCACCACACCGGACCAAGCCCGTTCCTTAAGAGCCTTTTCAATCAACTGACACAGATCAGTGCGATGAATCCAACTCATCCACTGAAGGCCACTGCCCACCGGACCACCAATACCAAGCCTGAACACTGGCAGCATCTTGCCTAGAGCCCCTCCTTCGGGCCCTAGAACGATACCGATACGCACTACTACCAATCTGGTAGCAGACGGTTTAGCAGCAGCTGCAGCCTCCCACCGCTCACAAAGGTGAGCGAGGAAATCTTGTCCACAAGGACTCTTTTCCGTGAAGTAGCCATCTGGACTGGTGCCGTAATAGCCCACCGCAGAGGCATTCAAGAGCACTCTTGGTGGTGTCTTGAGTTGACTCATGGCTTTCACCAATGCCCTGGTTGTATCCAAACGACTCGACTCCAGCTCCTGACAATGAGCAGCTGTCCAGCGCTGCTCAGCGATCGGTTCTCCGGCCAGGTTCACCACTCCTTCTACTTGAGCCAAGGCAGTCAGTAGTGGGCCATCGAGCCAACTGTTTGGATCCGCCGGATTAATCTGCAGCCACTCCAACTGCCCTGCCTGGCGCTCTTGATCGAACCCAGAGGCAGCCTTGCGACTGACCAAGATCAACTGATGCTTGGCTGCCAACAACTGGGGGACCAGCTCACGGCCGACAAAACCTGTGCAACCAACAAGTAGAAGGCGCATAAAAGAACTGACGGCATTGGCCGCGAGACTAAGGGGCTGAGAGCGGAGCCTCCAGTGGACTAGCTAGCCCAAGGCGATTTGCAATAGGCACTAAAGCAAATCCCTGGAACAACAATCCGAACAAAACCACCGCCAGGGCTAGGGGAGGCATGGTTTTTCCCCAACTCACCGACGACGAAGCCCAGACCTGAATCGCTAAAGCAATAGGCACCGCACCACGCAGGCCAGCGCAGCACACAAACGTCCGCTGCCCTAACGAAAATGAGCTGCGTAAGAGCAGAAAGTGAACAATCAACCAACGCACCACCTGCATTAAGAGAAACAGTAGGAATGCTCCGCCAGCTGCTCGAACAACGTCCTCAGGGGAAACCACCAGCCCCATACAAAGAAACAAAAGCAGTTCAGCCATTTTTGCAAAACTGGAATGGGCCTCCGCAAGCACCAACTGATCGGTGCTTGAACCATTGCCGAGCACAAGCCCCGCCACATAAGCAGCCAACAAGGCACTGCCACCCATCAAGGTGGTTCCACCTGCAAGCACCATCAACAAAGCAAGACTCACAACTGGCAACATGGAATTGGTATTCAGAGACCTACGACTACCGAGCACCTGAGTGGTGAGACTGCCCCCGAGAAAGCCAAGCAAAATGCCCAAAAGAAACTGACGTAACACCACAGTCACCAAAGCAGCCGGAGCGACACCCTCCCCGCCGGCCAAAGCCATTGCCACCCCTGCCAAAACCACAGCGACAGGGTCGTTGAAGCCCGACTCCGTCTCAATCAGGTCCAAAACAGGCTTAGGCAAGCGTCCAGCGAGAGGCCGCAAGAGAGAAAAGGTCGCAGATGCATCCGTACTGGACAACATCGCGCCCACGAACAAAGCCTGCGGGAACAACACCACCCAACCAGCACTCCCTTCGGCCAAGCCAAATCCAAGCATCGCCAAGGTGATCAGAAGGGCTGTGAATAAAGCACCAAAAGTGGCCAGCCTTAGGGCCGATGGGATCACAGAGCGCGTCTCTGCCCAATTCGTCGTGAGCCCCCCGAAGAAAAGCACTAAAACAAGTGCTGCCTGCGTGATTTGGTCTGCGTGGACCAAGGAAAGCAAGGGAGGGAGCGCATCAGCCGCATCCGAAGCCACAGTCAAATGGTTATCAACCAACAAACCAAGAATCAACACCATCAGGATCCCCGGAACCCTCACGCGAGCCGCCAGGTCATCGAGAAGCACGGCTACAAGCAACAGAGCTCCGAAGGCCAAAAAATAGAGGGCGAGTGAATGACCCAAATCAGAATGTTGGTGATCCTGAGAAGGTTCTAGCCTGAGTCTTAGAGAAAACCACGTCATGGCCGAAACATCTGCACCAGCAAAGGCCACGGCAGCCCTCAAGAAAGGAGCCCTTGTTCGGGTCAATAGGCACGCCTTTAGCAGCAGCACTGAAGCAGCGGCCAGTGATCCTTCTCCCCCCGACTACATTTTCGAAGGTCCAGGTGAACTGCTGGCCGTCAAAGAGGGCTATGGGCAAGTGCGCTGGCGCATGCCTGTTCCGGACGTGTGGCTACGGATCGATCAGCTGGAACCCTTCTCATGAGAAGAGGGCTTTAGCGCTTCCTCAACCTGTTGCACAGCCTTAGGGATCGAGCCTGAGGCCGCAGGCAAACGCCACAAAGCTCCTGCCAAAACCCCACTGAGATCACCAAGACCGGCCAATAAATCATTGGGATGCTTGCGCTGGGCTCGATCAGCCACAGCTGATGCCTGCCAGGGATTCAAGCCCGCCAGGATCACCACACTGCGATAAACACTGGGCCAAGGACTCTCTGGTAGTCGTTTCTCCAAGACGGCGAATTGAGTCGCTGCCTCAACAGGGCGATTCGCCAACACTGCCAAAAGCGCCAATGTCCAGCGGGCATCGGTATCAACAGGATTATCAAGCAAACGCCGCATTGCGGCTTCTCGCACTTCAGTTCGATAACTGAAATGGCCATCCAACATATGTTCGACAGAGACCGCAGCAAAGACTGGCTCAAGCCCTTGAGGTCCCTTCCCCAACCCCTGGGCCAGAGATGGAAAACGCTCAGCAAAGCTTGCTGCCCTAGGGACCCCAGAACTGCGTGCCCAAAGGGAATAGCTGCCGCCAGATTGCCGTGAAAAACGGCGCAGCTCAACAAATACACCACTGCTGCGAACAGCCTGATCAAGGCGTGCCGCAGTGTCTCGAACTGAGCCCTGATCTCCCTCTGCAAGCACAACCCACTCAGCCTGCTGCAGCACCGGCTCCACATCACCTGCACTACTACCAAGCTGGCGACCTACCAATCGACCACCCCGTCTGCGACCGAAATAACTGACATTGTGCTGATTGAGATCCGGAGTACTGGGCACCACGATGATTGTGGTGGGCAAGCCATTGGGATCAGCGCCTCCAGCCGCCCGGACAATGGCCTCCACAGGCCCCTTGTGGCGCTCTGACAAACGAGTGATCTGAGCCGACAAAGCTGAAGGAAGGATGGCCAACAACCCCGCCAAGAGGGTCGTAGACAAAATCAGCCAGGAGCCCTTCAGCCAGCTACGGTTCGCCCAAAGCCCCCATTGCCACCAACCCCTAGCAAGCAACAAAAGCAATGGTGGGAGCAGTGGAGTGATATATCGATCACCCTTATTCGGACTGAGACTGGTGCACAACCAACCAGCCAGCAGAGTCACGATCAGCCAACGCCAAGCCAGTGGATCATCAGAAGACACTGCTCTCTGTGTTGAAGATCCAAGGCTGCGGCAGTGAATACCCAACCAGAGCACACAACCACTGAGACCAACGATGAGCAGAACAGGGCCTAACTGCGCCGGCAACAAACGTGGATACCAAAGCCAGTTTTCAAGGGTCCATAGAGAAGGGTCCCCTTCCCTAGCCGCCGATTCGATCACGGCCCTATTCGTTCCTCCAAGCGTTGTGATCCAGTTGTGACGTAACCAAGGACCCAGGCCGAACAAAAACACACCCACACCTGCCAGCAGCTGAAATCGGGTGCGATTGGTACGACATAAGGCACACCAACTGGCCCATAACAGCGCCGGAAGCAAAACCAACAAAGCGCTTTGCTTTACCAAAAGTGCCGCCGTACAAGCAGCCGCAGCAAACAGGGCCTGTACCCAACGTCCACCTCGCTGTGGATCCCACCAACACCCCAGACGCCATAACGCCAAGGTGACTGCAGCAGTGAGCGGCATCTCCAAAACATAATCCGCGCGCAACTCCAACAAGGCTGGAGCCATGGCAACAAAGACAACGGCAAGCAATGCCATCCCCTGCCCACGCAAACGCAACCCCCATGCCGCAACAGCAACAAGGAGCAGCCCATGCCAAAAGCTAAGGCTCCAAGCAGCCTGCTCCGGAGCATCACCAGCCACTGCCATCACAGTGCCATTCACCAGCGAAGCCAAGGGCGGAATTTTGGGAGAAAGGTCGAGTAAAGCGTTCCATCCCTGCCATTGACCGCCTGGTAACAGGCCTAATGCCCGTCCATGATCAAGAGCGCTGTTGAGATAATCGGCCTGATCCCAAGAGGGAATGCTGGCGTAGTGATGCCACCAGATCCGATCGATGCCCGTAGACAGCAACCAGATCAGAGCAATAAACGACCAAAAGCGCCAGGCAGCTTTCACGAAATCTCCAGCCGACGGCGTTCCTCCTTTAAGCGTAAACGCCGCTTTTTGGCTTCCCGCAACATCTCTCGACCATCGTGGAGATAACTATCGACATAGCCCATCGTGTAGCGCTCCAGCTCAGCCAAAGCATCTTCTACTTGGGAGAGGCAGTGATACAGGCTCAAACCAAAACCTTGTGCGGACGCAGGGATAGGCAAAGCTCGATAAAGCCTATTAACCGTCTCAAGGCGATTACCACTCTGTTCCAGGTAAGTGCAAAAGACCTCCATCAAGGAATCGTCGTAAGGGTCAGCCGAAAGAGAGCGAAACTGAGCAGGGAAAGGATTGATCACTTGCCCCAGCAATCGATCGATCGGGACATAAACCTGCTTGATCCACTGCACAAGAGCCTCATCTTCTGCTGCTGCCTGGCCTTTGGTCGCTCGAGCAGCAGCACTAGCGCGAGCATTGCGAACCCCTCGCTGATGCGCTTCGTCAGCAACTGAAACGCCATGCTTTCTTGTGCGGTCATAGGCGCGTCGATGGTCTGAATCCCCCAAAATCTCCCAAGCTGCATTGAGCGCAAGGATCCCCTGCTCATCTCCACCAGCGTCAGGGTGATGCCTTTTCACCAACTGGCGATAGGCAGCCTTGATCTCAGCCGAGCTAGCGGTGGAGGATACTCCCAACACCTGATAGGGATCTGCAGCCATAGAAACAAGTCATTTGGAAGACATCAAAGGTATCCATCACGCTGCGCCGGCACCGCCGAAGCAGAGCTAAACATCGGCGTTGAAAGATAACGCTCACCAAAACTTGCCAAGACAACAACAAGGCGCTTGCCCACCATCTCAGCCCTACTACCCACTTGCAGGGCAGCCGCAACAGCAGCGCCACTGCTTACCCCACTTAGCAAGCCCTCCTCCCTCGCCAAGCGCCGACCCATCTCCATCGCGTCGTCATCAGAGACCGGCAGGATCTCATCGATCAAAGAGAGATCAAGAACGCTAGGAATGAAGCCAGCACCAATCCCCTGAATGCGATGGGGAGCAGGGCTCCCGCCTGCCAAAACAGGGCTTAACGCTGGCTCAACCGCAAACACTCGCAGGCTTGGATTGCGTTGCTTGAGCAAACGCGCACAACCTGTGAGTGTGCCCCCCGTTCCTACTCCAGTAATCAGACCATCCAACCGCCCCTCGCAATCATTCCAGATCTCCTCTGCGGTTGTGCGCTCATGCACCTGCGGATTCGCAGGATTATCAAACTGCTGCAGCAGATAAGCCTCAGGGATGGTTGCTACCAACTCCTTTGCCAACTCAATGGAACCAGACATTCCATCGCTGCCTGGGGTGAGTTGCAGTTCAGCGCCATAGGCCCTAAGCATGGCGCGACGCTCTGTACTCATTGTGTCCGGCATGGTGAGAATGAGGCGATAGCCTCGGGCGGCAGCCACCATGGCCAAGGCGATCCCCGTGTTTCCACTGGTGGGTTCCACCAGCACGGTGCGCCCCGGAGCAATGGTTCCAGCTTCCTCCGCTGCATGAATCATGGCCCCCGCGATGCGGTCTTTAACCGAGGCAGTGGGATTGAAGCTTTCCAACTTGGCCAGCACCTCCGCATGGCAACCACTGACCTGTGGCAAGCGATTAAGGCGCACCAACGGAGTGCACCCAACTAAGGCCGTAATGTCAGCAGCGATAGGCATGGGCGATGGCATGGCCACTGACCCATCCAAACAAAGCGATGGTGATCAGAGCATGAAAAAGCCCCCCGTTTCCGGAGGGCTGAAATTGATCGAGATTGGGAGGAGTAGGTTCTGAGGCCCAACAAGATGTTGGGCCATTTCAATCAGAACTTAAATGTGGTTCTAACTAAACCACCAAAGTTGGTGAAGGTGTATCCATAAGCATTACCGCTTCTCTGACCGTTGGTGATACCACCAAAAGGACGGCTTAGGTAGAAGATCGCAGGAGTCACAGAAATGTTGTCGGTGACCTGGAACTTGTACCAGAACTCAAAGGCGTAGTTGCCATCAGCAACAAAATCTGAGTCGTGGAGATTAGCGTCGTATTCAATATCAGACAGGAATGTGGGTTGACCCACCGCGGCTCCAAGAACATTGCCCTCGAAGAAAGCATCTTCCCACTGAAGGCCTAAATACCATGACTGGGATATAGCACTATCAATAATATCGTCAAAGGCATCGTTTGGTGTGACACTGTTAATACCCCAACCAGTACTGATGCTGGGGACCCAACCATTCTCTTCTGGAGACCACCAAGCACTCACACCAAAGGAGTTGCTAATTCCCGTTGTTGCAACAAAAGCCGCAGACGGTGTTGCATTACCTGCATAAAGACCAGCACCGTTATCTCCTGAGGTGTAGGAGTAAGCAGCTGCAATGCCCCAACGCTCATCGGCGTAAGCGATTTGGGCTGTTGCATTGGAAGCAGCACCATCTGTGCCAACCCCACCAGTGTTGGGATTGCCATCATCAGCGTTGGCTGAGACATAGCTAGCACTAATGCTCCAGCCACTGTCATTGTCATCCCACCAGATGCCAGCACCACCACCTTTGGTGAGGCTGTAGGCGCCAGGTGCACCGGCGTAGGTGAAGAAATCAATGATGGTTTCAGCCGGATAATTGCTTGGCCATACGGCAAGCATGTTGTCCTGGCGAACCATGCCACCAATGGTCGCAGTGAACTCTTCGCCGAGTGGGAACTGATACCAGAGGCGATCCACGGTGACTTCATTCTCGTCGCCGGATTCTCCAAAAGCCACTTCCATGGCTGAGAGGCCAACATAACCATTGCTGCCGAAGGGGGATTCGGCAAAGTTGCCAGCGCGCAAGCGGGTCTTCAACAAATCCTTACCAGTGAAGCTGGTATTGAGCTCAAGGCGCATGTCGTAGTTGAAGACAGTGGCACCAGACGCAGCTGCAGCTGCATCTGCACGATCTTCGTCAAGCCCCCCAGCAGCTTGTATAAACGCAGCTGCATTTGTTTGGTGTGCCAAATCAAGACTTCCCTGCTTGCCGTCACCGCCGTAGCTGTTAGCGCCAATCACGAAGGATGTCTGACCAACAAGCTTGGTTGTTGTCGAGAACTGAGTGGCTTCGAGTTCACCAACGCGGGCTTCTAGGCCATCAACACGGCCCTTGAGGATGGCGAGCTCCTGCTCGAATTCGTTGAGAAGGCGACGCAGTTCGTCGGTGACTTCAGTGATGCGATCGAGGCAGGCATTCAATAGAGCAGCCGCTTCAAAGCGGGTCATTGCTCTGTTGCCCAAGTAGCTACCGCTTGGATAGCCAGCGACACAGCCGTAGCGCTCAATCAGGTTGCTCAGAGCCTGATAAGCCCAGTCGGTTGGATAAACATCTTGGAATTGGGAGATGCTGGTGACCTGCTCGCTGGAGGCCGAATAATCGGACACACCTTTGATGTCTAGGTCTGCGGCATTAGCAGCCATTGGAGCCATCAGGCCCAAGGCAGCAGGTGCCACCAGCAATTGCTGGAAGAGTTTCATTTGGTTCCTCACACAAAAAGAGGTACTGAATCTTGAGTATTAACTCCTCAAAAAAGACTTGCCAAAGTGACAGCCTTGCTTCTGGCAAGTAGCAATAGATACTAAAAGCTTCTGCAAAATCGAATCAGTGTGGATTCATCAATCTCGACCACCTGATAAGGAGCTCGCTGCAAATAGATTCTGAATTCAGAATCTATTTCAGATTTGAAGCTCAGATCGTGGCATCAAGGCGAATCTTGATGCCCGAAGTATTAAGGATCTGCAATGGCATGATCATCGCCACTGACCCATCCAAACCAAGCGATGGTGATCAGAGCATGAAAAAGCCCCCCGTTGCCGGAGGGCTGCAATTGATAGAGATTGTGAGGAGGTGTTCTAATCAGGCCCAACGTTGTGTTGGGCCAAAAAATCAGAACTTAAAGGTGGTTCTAACTAAACCACCAAAGTTGTTGAAGGTGTCGTCGTCGTTTCCGTGGAAATGACCACCACCATCTGTAAGTTCACCCAAAGGACGGCTTAGGTAGAAGATCGCAGGAGTCACAGAGATGTTGTCGGTGACCTGGAACTTGTACCAGAGTTCAAAGGCGTAGTTGCCATCAGCAACATTTTCGTCGCCGTGGTCGTTATCGTCATAGTCGACGTCAGTGACGAATGTGGGCTGACCCACAGCAGCACCAAGGACATTGCCCTCGATAAATGCATCTTCCCATTGAAGACCGACATACCAGGACTGGGATGTAGCCGACTCAAAGACGGCGTTGTCATCATTGTCGTTGACGTCGTTGTAACCCCAGCCAGCGCTGATGCTTGGGAACCAACCAGTCTCTTCTGGAGCCCACCAAGCACTCAATCCATAGGAGTTGGTTGTGCCCATGCCAGCAGCCTGAACTGCCAACGGGGTGCCATTACCCGCGTAAAGACCAGCGCCATTGTCTCCTGAGGTATAGGAGTAAGCAGCTGCAACACCCCAGCGCTCATCAGCGTAGGCGATTTGAGCAGTGCCGTTCGAAGCAGCAGCATCAGTGCCGATACCACCTTTTTCACGAGCAGTAGCATCGGCATCGCCGCGATTGGGGTTGCCGTTATCAGCGTTGGCGGAGACATAGCTAGCACTAATGCTCCAGCCACTGTCATTGTCATCCCACCAGATGCCAGCACCACCACCTTTGGTGAGGCTGTAGGCGCCAGGTGCACCGGCGTAGGTGAAGAAATCAATGATGGTTTCAGCCGGATAATTGCTTGGCCATACGGCAAGCATGTTGTCCTGGCGAACCATGCCACCAATGGTCGCAGTGAACTCTTCGCCGAGTGGGAACTGATACCAGAGGCGATCCACGGTGACTTCATTCTCGTCGCCGGATTCTCCAAAAGCCACTTCCATGGCTGAGAGGCCAACATAACCATTGCTGCCGAAGGGGGATTCGGCAAAGTTGCCAGCGCGCAAGCGGGTCTTCAACAGATCCTTACCAGTGAAGCTGGTATTGAGCTCAAGGCGCATGTCGTAGTTGAAGACAGTGGCACCACTTGCATTGGCAGCTTGCTCGTCACGGTCTTTGCCGTGAATATCATCGGCATCACCGCCGTAGGTGTTGGCGCCGATCACGAAGGATGTCTGACCAACAAGCTTGGTTGTTGTCGAGAACTGAGTGGCTTCGAGTTCACCAACGCGGGCTTCTAGGCCATCAACACGGCCCTTGAGGATGGCGAGCTCCTGCTCGAATTCGTTGAGAAGGCGACGCAGTTCGTCGGTGACTTCAGTGATGCGATCGAGGCAGGCATTCAATAGAGCAGCCGCTTCAAAGCGGGTCATTGCTCTGTTGCCCAAGTAGCTACCGCTTGGATAGCCAGCGACACAGCCGTAGCGCTCAATCAGGTTGCTCAGAGCCTGATAAGCCCAGTCGGTTGGATAAACATCTTGGAATTGGGAGATGCTGGTGACCTGCTCGCTGGAGGCCGAATAATCGGACACACCTTTGATGTCTAGGTCTGCGGCATTAGCAGCCATTGGGGCCATCAGGCCCAAGGCAGCAGGTGCCACCAGCAATTGCTGGAAGAGTTTCATTTGGTTCCTCACACGGATGGGCGCTATGCGCCGATTTGATGTTGGCCCTTACTCTCTTCTTAAACACCTCTTGGTGTGACAGATGTATCAATGGTTTCAATGGTGGGTATCAGAAACACCAAGTCAAACCATGCCAGCCAGCATCCCTTCTAGAGCTAGCAAGCGCTGAACCCAGCTCAGCAGGTTAAGGATGTCAATGACCAGCAAAAGGTGACACTTAGTGGATAACGGTCATTGGCCTAAGGCCTTCCATGCCCGCCGACTAGCTCTGAATCTTGTTCACGCCAGCAGCTGAAAACAACCCATCCATTCGCAGAGCGCCTCTACTGGGTTTGCTCTTGCTTTGGCTGGTGGCATGCGTGCTTGCACTAGTGGGGCTAGGAGATCTACCCCTGCGTGATTTTGATGAAGGCATCGTTGCCAGAGTCGCCTTTGAATTAAGCCAAAAGCAGGGCCCAGAAGCTCTACTCCCCACCCTGTGGGAGTCGCCCTACCTCAACAAACCACCAGGCCTGCATTGGCTGATTGCTAGCGCCATCCAACTCAGCAACAGCGGCGATACATCTTTACCAGGGCTCCCCTCAAACACTCTGGTGAGACTGGCCCCTGCAGTGCTATCGACGCTGATTGTTCCCTTAGGGGGGCTCGTGCAATGGCATCTACGACCAAATGATCGAACCAGCTGCCTTGTTACAGCTGCAATTTTGCTGACGTTGATGCCAGTGGCACGCCATGGTCGGCTAGCCATGCTCGACGGTCCGCAACTCAGTGCCATGGCCTTGTTGTGGTTACTCGTTTTAAGCCTCGATCGCAGCTCAATGGACCGCTGGCGAATGCTGGGGGCAGGACTCATCAGCAGTGGCATGCTGCTGCTCAAAGCCCCTCTGCTGCTGCCAACAGCAGCAGCAGCCTTGATTCCAATGCTCTGGGGTGGCGAATTCAGGCGCTGGTGGAGATGGCCACTGACAGGCTGGTTTGAAGTGGGGCTGATCCCTGGCCTGGCCTGGCACCTCTGGCATGGATTACATCGAGGAACTGGAGCGTTGTGGCTCTGGGGAGGCGATGGTGCAGGCCGCGTTCTGTTTGATGCTGGAGAAGGCAGTGACCTCGGCTGGAAAGTCCCGGTAATTGAGATGCTCGAGGGTGGTTGGCCCTGGCTGTTGCTATGGCCCTTCGCAATGGCCTGGGCCTGGCGTCAACGACACAGCCGTTGGGGCAAATGGGCACTCGCCACGCAGGTCATTTTGGCGATTGCAATCCTGCCATTGAAGACCCAACTCCCCTGGTACAGCCACCCTCTATGGCTCCCATTTGCACTGCTCTGTGGAGCACCACTGGCCTGGCTCATTCACAGGAAGGATCTAACAAATCCTCCTGGTGCAGGAGTTTTAAAACATGTTCCGTTCCTCTGGCTGGCCCTAGGAGTCTCCCTTGTTCTATTCGGGCTGATAGGAGCATCAGGGCGAGTTCTCACGTTTTATCCCTATAGCGGTATTGCACTCGCTGCTGGGGCGGGCTGGAGTATCGGCGGCTGGCTGATGCTGCGCCCAACCCATGCCAAACGCAAATTGGGCGCAATCAGCATGGTGGCTGGAAGCGTCGCAGCTCTATACCTATTAATGGGCTCCTCACTCTGGCTCTGGGAACTCAATGAGAACTGGCCCGTTGAACCTGTCGCCCAGCTCGCCGCACAAGCAAAGGGAGGGAAGGTGGTGCTCGAGGGGAATGATGAAAGGCCAAGCCTCAACTGGTATGCAGGCCAGCGCATCAGCTCCTTAGATGCTGTTCCAGACGCTGAATGGATCTTGACGCGCAATCCCCAGCGAATCAGCAGCATGGTTCAGGAGCGGCAGTGCAAGCTTGCGCAAAGCAAGGAAGACTGGGCCCTGCTTTTTTGTGGCCCGCAAACCCAATAACTTGCCTCGATCTAGGGAAGCCGAGCCCTGTCACGCATTCTGCCGAACACACCAACCAGAACTCCTGTAGGCGGTTCGGCGAAGCCACAACAGCCTCACTACTCAGCTCAAGGAACTGCTTGTTCTGTCGAAGCCCTATCAGCTCAAACGACCCGTTGAGGCTGACGTTTCAAACCACGGCCTCGAAGCACTCTTCATGGCGCTGACCCAGCAAGATCACCGCATCCAACTCATTCATCGTTTCAGCAGCTCAGACTGAACGAACACAATGAAAGGAAGCTGAATTTTTTTGCCAGAAGCCATTGCCTAGGGGTACTCGCCAACGTCGACCTAGCTAACTACGACTACAAAAACGTTGTATCAAATACCTTTTGAGCTCAAATAGCAGTGATCCTGATGATCGTTGTCTGGAACGATGTCACCTAATCCAGTTGCATCCGGAATACCCCTTGATTGAAACCAGTTGCTGATGGCGAAGTCTGTTGCCCGCTGGGCTCAACAAATCTGGTTTCCCTTGGGCTTAGGGGTAATCCTGCGCCTGATCCAATTGCAGGCTCCCATCCTCGGCATCCATAGCTGGCGTCAGGCGGATACAGCAGCCATGGCGAGGCATTTTGCCCTGCAAGGCACACCGATCTGGTTGCCGCAAATTGATTGGAGTGGAGCCAACCCTGGATATGTGGAATGCGAGTTTCCTTTATATCCCTATCTACTTGGCCAGCTTTACAAGCTTGCGGGCCTGCACGAATGGCTGGGACGAGGCCTTTCGGTTTTCTGTAGCGCACTCACCATCGTGCTTATCATCCGCATCGGGCATCGCCTGCTTGATCCGATTAGCGCTTGGTGGGGCGGGGTCTTCTTTGCTGTCCTGCCACTAGGGGTTTATTACGGCCGCACTTTGCAGGCAGAAGCGCTGCTACTGCTACTAGCAGCACTGAGTATCGAGCGGCTGCTTGCCTGGAAAGAGCAGCGCTCTCGCTGGGCTCTGCTCACCAGCTGGCTGGCATTTTGCCTTGCCTGCTTGATCAAAGTGATGCCCTTGATCTGGCTCGGCATACCCCTTTTGGTAGTGCAAATGCAGCCTCAACCACTTGGACCAGCACTACCACTTGCGACATTGATTAGAGGCTTAGGAAAACTTGCACGTTCGCCTGGTCCTTGGCTCTATGCGGGTAGCTCAATACTGATTGGAGCCATTTGGTATGGCCATGCTTATCAACTTGGCCAAACCAGTGACTTGAGCTTCGGATTCTGGGGCAACAACTCTGATCGCAGCAGTCTGAGCATGCTGCTGGATGTCAATCTCTGGCTAAACCTATTGCTGAGAATCAGCGTACGCAACCTGGCTGTGCTGGGTGTACCAATCGTGATCTTTGGCCTGTGGGAATGCCGCCGAGATGCAGGTGGTCAAATTCTGGCAACAGGCCTACTCAGCATGGGAGCCTGCACAGCAGTTTTCTTAAGAGCAAGCTCCATTCATGAGTACTACCAACTGCCGCTATTGATTTTTCTCTGCCCATTAATGGGAAGGGGCTGGCATTCTTTAACGAAGCTAATCACATCCAAAAAACCACATCCCCAATGGTTGACCAACATCAACCTTGCCCTGATTGTTGCCATCAGCCTCACCGTACTCAATTTTGATTATTGGGCTCTCGAGCGTCGACAAACAGAAATCTGGATGCCATTAGCCCAAAGCATCCGCAAAGAAGTCCCAAGCAAGGCTCGGATCGTGAGCGTTACTGGCAGTGATCCCAGTTTGTTGAACCTTGCACGGCGTCAAGGATGGCTCACCACTGCCAAAAGTATTAATCAGAAAAAACTAAAAGCCTGGGATGCGCAAGGTGCTACCCATCTAGTGGGGAGCCTTAACTGGGAAGAAAGCTTTAAACCTCTCACTCAAGGACATGCAAGAAATAACCTGCAGGCTCTTTTGTGTGAGCAGCCAAACTCCACTTACTGCCCACAGATACCGCATCAAACCTATCTAGTACCAATCAAAGAACTGATTCGATAGCTCATCAACACCGCCAACGTGCTGTCTGACCAGAGGCGAAAGCTTATGGGAAGCTCAACAAACTCGAGCATTGCCGCTTGAACACCAAGGCCTACCCACCCCGACGCCTGAGTCTCACCTGCCTGGCAATCTTCCTGTTGCTTTGGGCCGCCGCCGCAACTCGTCATGCTCTGCTGCAGAGCAATGCTTACGATCTTGGCCTGTTCGACCAGTGGGTCTGGTTGGCCAGCCAAGGGTTGCCACCCTATTCCTCGATGGAAGGGGTTCATTTGCTAGCTGATCACGGCGCCTGGACTCTTTATCTGGCAGCCCTTCCATATCACTTCCATGCCAGCGTTCAATGGCTACTCGCCAGCCAGGCGGCTGGACTAAGCCTGACAGCACTACCCCTTTGGGGGGTGGGCCGCCAAGCAGGCCTTACTCCAAAACTGTGCTGGCTGATCTGCGCACTTTGGTGGCTGCAGCCAGTGGTGTTCAACGCCAATCTGTTCGACTTCCACCCAGAGGTGTGGGTGATGCCGGCCCTGGCGGGTTGCTACTGGGCCAGTCGAGCCAAAAAAGCCTGGCTGTGGTTTGGCTTACTACTCTTATTGCTTGGCTGCCGTGATGGGCTTGTGCTTGTGGTAGGAGGCCTGGGGTTAGAGCAGGCCTTGCGTAAGCGATGGATCTGGGCCTTTGCAGCCATTGGATTGGCCTTGGGCTGGTTGGCCATGCTCAATCACTGGCTTTACCCCTGGCTGAAAGGCAGTACTGGAGGCCCTAAGGCAGCCGGAGCTCTTTTCTCTTACCTAGGCGACAGTTTCGATGAGGTTCTCTTCAATCTGATCACAAAGCCTCAGTTGTTAATCGAGCATGTGGATTGGATCGGCGGACTGATCTATCTGCTGTTAATCAGCATTGCCGTCGCTCCATTCTGGCGCCGAAACTCCCTACCCGTTCTGATTGGAGCTTTACCGCTAATCCTGGTGAATCTGCTATCGGAAGAGTCACCGCAACGAACACTGATTCATCACTACAGCCTGCCAATTGCGGTCATAGCTGTTGTAGCTGCCATTGATGGACTGGCTGTACGCCCAAAACAAGCCGTTCCTTGGCGACTACTGACCTGGAGCACCATCTGCTGGGTAGCCCTTGCTAAGCCCTGGTTTTTTAGTGGGCCTTATCTGGAAAGACTCGATGCATTAACCCCATCCCATGAAGCCATCGCAAACATTCCTAGCAGTAGCCGCCTTGCCACCACGAGCTATCTCGCCCCCCATCTCAGCCAACGCATTGCCATTGACTTCCCCCGCAGCAAAGGAAAGTCTTTAGATCTAGAAAACTTTGATGTACTGCTTCTCAACCCAAAAGATCCAGGTTGGGGATCCAACCGAAAACAACAGCAGCGCCTATTGAGCCAAGCCAAACAAGCTGGCTGGGGGTGTGAAAACTGGGAGAGCGGCTTGGAACTTTGTCAGCGATCCGAGCACAAATCCATCAAACAACCTTGAGACCCTCCAATGGATTAAAAGCCTGCAAAAACGATGCCCCCGCCATGCGCACATGACGGGGGCTCTCGTCGGGTCCACTCTGGCGCGGAACCATTTGATCAGGGAACAGGTGTAAAAATCAGCCGGCGTTCTCCGCGATCAGCAGACCCTGCATCGAACAACTGGAACTCATGAGCACCTCCTCCTTTGGGGATAACGGCAATTCACGAAGCATGCGACGCATGCCTATTTCAGGCAAAGTCACTTCGCTATTGCCAAAGCAAATCAACAGTAACCGGAATCGAGCAGAAGGCACGTTCTCAACCTTCTATTTCATCCAGGCTCCAGTGCTAGCAATGCATCAAGACAACGCTGTGCATCAGGAGAGGAATCAACGCTATTGCGCAAAACCACCAACCCATCCGCGCAGCTCACCACTCCGTAACGCCCCTCTTCCATGAGTTCCTGCAAGGCCTTATTGATAGATCGCCAACGAGACGTTTCCTGGCGAAACAGTGGCATCAACGAACGGTAATAGCCAGGGAAAGCCAAGACCCATTGAACCGATTCAATTTGATCCTGACGGTTGTAGTACTCGATATGTTTCGGGAAGCGCAAGGCAACTTCCCTTTCCGCCAGCAGCGGCAACAAGGGAGTATCAGCAGCGACCGAGGCGTTATCTGGCACAAGCCCAACGGCATGACGGGCCGTTGCAGCTCGCTGCAGCATGGCGACCGGCGAAACATGAACGAATGGACTAAAGCTATCCGGTACAAGAGCGGAGAACGTGCGATGGGGATTGCTTGCCAAAGTCAAAACAAGCCCTAGGGCAAGACATCCCGTCCAGAAACGCCGGAACCAAAGATGAGACCAGAAACCTGGATGGGCCTGCCACCAAAGCATTGCGCCCATAAATAACCCTGGGACCAAAGCAAGCACATACCTGAGCGTTACCGACAACGCACTCATGCCCTGGGACACCAAGGCGATGAATAAAGGCACAGCCACCATCAGGGCCACATCCAGCGAGACAAAGGGGATAAAGGCCAAAGGCAACGCTGGCGCCAGCAGAAAAGCCAAGGTGGTTCCAGGGGGAGACACCAAGGCCGCCAGCAAACGAAGCGGATGGGTCACCATCGTCCATAGAACGGTGAAGGTCCCACCAGTGCGGCCTTGCAAAAGATGCCCAAACTTTTCCTGCAGGAAGCGATCAGACAGGGAGGAATCAAACTGGGGCTGGATCCAGCCAGTCATGACTGCCACATAAACCAATGACATCGCCATGACCATGAGGCCGATGGCGCGTGCACCAGGTCGACGAAGCGCTGCCCAAAATCCAAGTGAAAACAGCGTGAGTCCCGCATCTTCACGCACCAACAGCATCAGGAAACTGCAAGCCATCACCTGGCGCCACCCCTGCTTGAGGAGACCATCAACAACCAAAAAGCCCAGTAATGGCAACCAACAAAGGTCGTGAAAGTTTTCAACAAGTGGGCCAATCACGGTTCCACTCAGGTAGTAGGACGCGGTCAAGCGAATCGCCAAGGGTCTCGACAATCGGGCAGACGCCATCCGCCACAACACCAAACCTGCTAGAGCCAACAGCCCCACTTGAATCAACGGCAAGGTCCAGCGACCAAAGAGTGCTACTAAGGGCGCTGCCAAAACAGTCAGCACATTGGCGTGCTGGCCAAGATGCAGATAGTCGATGCTTGGCAAAGCATCTTGATTGGCAACAGCTGCCGACAACTCCGACGAAAGGCTACTTTCAAAAAAATGACCCCTAGCAGTAGACCAAAGCTCCTGCAAAAAAAGAGCTTGGTCGTAAGTAGCAGTAAGGCTTTCAAGGCGCCAAAACTGAATCAGCAGTCCGACCAGCCAAAAGCCGCCAGCCATCCCAAGAACCACCCAAGGGAAGTTGTCTCTGCGATAGGAGCTCAACCCACTAACAAGAGATGACATTCGCATCATTCCTCAGCTGCCGAAATGAATACTAGAGAGCTGCCAAATACCATCCTAAGGAAGAATAAAGACCAGAAGAAAAGGGCAGAGCCAGCCTGGTCAGAGACTTTTCCAAATCCAGTCATCAATGGGAAAATAGGCGAAAAGAATTATACTTAACACCAAAAGATAACCTCAGCTCATGACATCACTGACTCAGCTAGCAACTCTCTCAATACCGGCAGATATCTATCAACCATTTTGGCGCCCTGACGGATTGGCTAGCAAGACATAGGTTCGCAGCAACCCTAGACCGAAGGAGAGATAAAGCATCAATTCTGCCCACTCCTGATCAATATTCAGAACCAAAGCTGTCGCTGACCTGGTGGCAACAAAATAAGACAAAAACGCAGCGCAAAAGAATAGAGGCCAGAAATACCTGGGCAGAAAAAATGTTCCGGCAGGAATTACATCACCTCGAGATGATCTTGATTGGAATAGTCCAAAAGATGGCCGCCATAGCACCAAAACCAGCATCAATACTGATACCAGGAAAAGATTAATATCGAGATAATCTTGAAAAAACTCGAGGTTGTGAATCGTTGTCTGATTTTGAGCATTAAGAGCCGCTATATTCTCAGGTGTTCTCCAGCCAAACAAAACCTGACCCCAAGCAAGCTCCTCTAAGCCTACAAAAAGCAGTCCTAAAGCAATCATCCCATAAATCGCTCCATGCAAGCGCATCAACAGTCGCCTCCAGAAGTCCCTAGAAATTAGCCAAGCGACCCAGGCAGAAGTGAATAGAATTAGAGCCTGCAAGTACTCAAGAATACCTCCTTCTCCAAGCAGCCGTTTGTAACGCAAAACATCCTGAACGGACAGCTTGAATAGAGCAACAGCTCCCATAATAAATAATGCAAGGATCAACATCAATAGAGATCTACTTGCTCTAGCAGAAGGACTAAACTCCGAAAGTAAAGACTTTAAAAAGGTTGAGCGTCGCAGAAAATTGCCTAAAAAAACTAACAACAGGCCAGCGACTCCAAGCTGCAGCTCAGGCCAAGGAGACACATCTAACGAGAAAGCGCTGACAAATTTATACAGCGAAACTGCAATAATAAATGCCCCAAAATAGATAACAGCCTGCCCGCAAATACGTTGCACAAGCTTTTGTCTAACCAAACTCTCGCGAAGATAATCACCAGCATCTCGCTGAGCCTGCGAATTCGACGGAAGGGGAGTACTCATTAGGCACTGCTCTGTCTCTTAAGGGAAGAGTAATACAATCTTAAGTGGCCATGTGATATTCAAGAGAAACAGCCCATCACAGCCAACTAGACCATTGACCTCGCCAAACGACTCATAGCAAAGGACTTCAATCAATAGATTCACTGCTTACGCAGGGATTGATTTAAAATTAAAATCCAGCCCTGATGCCATAAATTACACGGCATTGCCTGCAGCAAGTCGATCATTATGGGGAAGACAATTTTAAAAATACTTGCCCTCAAAGGGCTCCCAGACTCTAATCACTGCATTCAAAAATAAATACTCAATCGAGAAGCTTTCGAGCTCTGACTCCTTAGGGACGCAGATCTCCTGTGAGACGCAATCGATGAGCTGCAGATCGACACACCCAAACAAACAATGCCGACAAGACAAGATCAAAGCCTAAAGCGGCACACATCACCTATCCGAGCAAAAGAACCTTGACTGTCCACATCACTCCAAAAGGACGCTGAGGACACTGGCCTCATGGAGAGGATGCATGAGGGCCACTCGAGCGAAACGGTCCATTTCTAAGTGTAAATACTTATCCACTTTGGTCTGCATGGCAAATAGTGGGGCGTGATTCGCAAGAATGATGCAATCCTGTCAACTTTGTCCGTGTACGTCATTGAGCTGGCCCTCAAATTGAGCCCCTTGCCGGTATCTGTGCAGCGCAAAGCATTGGCAGATGCGGAAGCCGTTTACCAGCAAGTGCGCAAGTGCCTGGAGAGAAGTCAGCCTCACCTTCTGGAGCTCAGTTGCGAAAAAGTCGAAGACAAGAAAGTCACTGTTTTGGTCAGTGAAATAGTTGCGGTTCAGCTCTATGAGAAAACAGCAGCAACTGGAGGCAGTAAGCGGCCTGGCTTTTCCTTTGAAACCTGAAGCCATGGTGAACGAGAACGCTGATCAAAGCATCTTTAGAGATGGCCCCCCTCCTAAGTTTTGAGCAGGTGAGCTTCATTTGGCCCTGCGGCACAAAAGCCTTGGACCAATGCAGTTTTGCAATTCCAGAACCAGGCCTATGGATGCTCGTAGGTAGCAATGGCAGCGGCAAAAGCACCCTTGCCAAGCTAATCAGCGGTTTATTACAGCCACAGCATGGTCAGGTGACGTGCATGCTCAAAGCTGCTCTGGTGTTTCAAAACCCTGACCATCAACTGCTGTTGCCAAGTTGCGGCAGCGACTTGCTGCTGAATTTGCCTAGCGACATCCCAATCAAACAACGCCAACAGCGCATTGGCGATTCCCTAGAGCAGGTTGGTTTGGCCGCCATGGAATCGCGCCCGATTCACACCCTTAGCGGAGGCCAAAAACAACGCCTAGCAATTGCCGGCGCCCTGGCCAGTGAAGCCACACTGCTGCTGCTGGATGAACCAACAGCACTACTAGACCCAGCAAGCCAACAAAGGATTTTGGCAACAGTTCAACAGCTTTGCCATCGCTCCCACGCACCCCTGACCGCCCTATGGGTCACCCATCGCCTAGAAGAACTCGACCATGCTGATGGGGCTGCCAAGATGGAAAACGGCCGAGTAGGAGCCTGGCAATCTGGCCATCAGCTACGACAAAACCTCCAACCCCTTGCAGGTCGGCGGGGATGAAGGGTAGGTTCTTCGGGTTGCAATCCTCGGTAGCTCAGCGGTAGAGCGGTCGACTGTTAATCGATTGGTCGCAGGTTCGAATCCCGCCCGGGGAGTTTTCAGATCCACAGCCGGTGGCTGTGGTTTTGATTGCCTGTTAGAGGGCATCCGCAACAGTGCGTGGACAGATTCGGAAGACTTCCTAAAAAGAGGACACCTTTTAGGTATTCGTCAGCCAGGCAAAAGGTCAGTCTGCGTGGGAGTTTCAGTGATTGGGCTCTATGCCCCCACAGAGATGCCAATGATGCACCTCAAAGCAAATCTTGAGAGAATCTGACAAGAGCTGACTTCACAGCACCCCGATGATTTCCAATTCCTCCTGGACTCCGATCTAAATGAAGCCTTGCATCCTGCTGATCGAAGACGACCAGGACATGCGTGAACTGGTAAGCAGCCATTTAGAGCACAATGGTTTTGACGTACAGAAGGCTGAAGACGGCATCAAAGGTCAGGCTCTTGCCCTTCAGTACACCCCAGACCTGATTTTGCTCGATTTGATGCTTCCCAACGTAGATGGGCTAACTCTCTGCCAGAGGTTGCGTCGAGACGAGCGCACCGCGGGGATTCCGATCTTGATGATCACCGCCTTGGGAGGCACAAAAGATAAGGTCACTGGCTTCAATTCAGGCGCAGATGATTACCTAACAAAGCCTTTTGATCTTGAAGAATTGCAAGTGAGGGTGAAAGCCCTACTCCGTCGCACCGATCGAGCACCGGTGGGCACCAACGCGCATCACGAGATCCTCAGCTACGGCCCTCTCACACTCGTGCCTGAGCGATTTGAAGCGATTTGGTTGGACCGTCCCGTACGGCTCACTCACCTGGAATTTGAGCTGCTCCACTGCCTACTTCAGCGCCATGGACAGACCGTGGCACCTTCTCTAATCCTCAAGGAGGTGTGGGGCTATGAACCTGATGATGACATCGAAACCATCCGAGTACACGTTCGCCACCTGCGCACCAAGCTGGAACCCGATCCACGCAAACCCCGCTTCATTAAAACCGTCTACGGTGCTGGTTACTGCCTTGAATTGCCTACAGGAGGACAACTCGAAGAGTTCCAAGACCTACTAACCCAGGCACGCCAAGAGAGGGAGGCCAGAGAAGCACAAAACAAGCAAGGAGAGCGCGCCAGCGCTTAAACGCAAGGAATCAGTTCCAGCAAAGCCACTTCCCAGGCCAGCCTGGGTTGCACAAACCCCAGCAGGTGTGAACGCAGCCTTTCCAAACGTTTCAGTGGTCTTGGATCAGGCCGTTGGATCCAAAAATGTTGTTGCCACCAATCAATCAGCCAAAGCTGCTGCTCCCCATTAAGAGCCTCAGTAAGGTCCCTCGCCAAAGCCAAGGCTTCCATTGGCTTTTGGGGACGCTCTTCAAGCCGTAGCCAAAACTCCTCTGGAACTGCCTGCCAGAGCCAAAAATGCTGCAACAGCGCCCCAGGAGAACCAGCGGCCATCGCAACCAGTTCCGGGTGATCCAATGCCAACAAGGACGACCGCATCTCAGCTGTGCTCGTCCTGGCCAGAACAGCCTGCATGTCAGCTGCTTCAAGACGAGCAAAAAGAATCTGTTGGCATCGAGAACGAATTGTCGTGAGCAAGCGCTCAGAAGCGGCCGAAAGCAGAATCAACAAGCCATGACCTGGTTCTTCCAGCGTTTTAAGCAAAGCATTCGCAGCAGCTTCGGGCATAGAGTCCGCCGCTTCAATCACCACCATGCCCCTTGGGGCCTCAACAGGTCGTCGTCCTAGGAATCTTGTCACCCCCCGAATCTGTTCGAGGCGCACCTGTGGGGGGGAACGGCGGTTGACGCCTTCTTCCTCTGCCTGGGACTTAGGGACCAGGCGGCCTTGATGCTGATAAGTCGGTTCGACCCAAAGCAGATCAGGATGGTTGAACGCCTCTAGACGACGGCGTTCACGCAGGGCCGCCTTACCACTACTGATGACGCCCTCGAGAAAACGCAATGCCGCCAGACTGCGACCCACTCCATCTGGACCAGAAAAGAGATATGCGGGAGCCAGTCGACCCTGACTCAACGCTGCCTCCAGCAATGCAACTGCCAATGGCTGAGCGATCAAATCTTCAAACAGCCCACGCGACTCAATCTCAAGGCTCATCGCATGCTCTCTTGCAAAGGCCCGAAATGGTGCTTGAGCTGGCTCTCCAAAGCAGAACTAACTGACTCAACTTGTTGATCCGCCTGCAACGGCACCCAAGATCGTTCCCTAGCCAAAACAGCAAATCCAGTTGCCACTCTGGTTAAAAAATCAACTCCTTCCGCTTCGATTCGATCGTTAGATCTTGCATCCCGCCGAACCAGACTTTCTTCTACAGACAACTCAAACCAAAAAGTTAGGTCCGGGACAAGTCCAGCCGTGGCGATCTGCTCGAGTTGCTGAATCAAATCCAGATCCAACTCTCTTCCATAACCCTGATAAGCAAGGGTAGAGCCACTAAAACGATCACTGAGTACCCAGTGCCCCTGCTCAAGCGCCGGTCGAATCAACTGAGCCACATGCTGGGCTCGATCAGCCGCATACAGCAACAGTTCCGCAAGGGGTTCCGGGGAGGCATCCCCAGGCGGGTGAAGGACCAACTTGCGCAAGGCAATACCCAAAGCCGTACCACCTGGCTCACGGGTGAGATGCAACCTTGCACCCTCAGGCATCAAACCGCTGCGTGGCAGCCATTTGGCAAGGTGACGGAGCTGAGTGGTCTTGCCACAGCCGTCAATACCCTCCAGAACAAGAAGGCGACCACTCATGTAGTACGCAGTGCCAAAGCGTTAACGACCACCGTGATTGAACTAAGGGCCATCAATAGAGCTGCGATGGGTGGGGAGAGCAACAACCCAAAGCCCGGCAACAACAATCCTGCAGCAATTGGCAAAGCAATGAGGTTGTAGCCAAAGGCCCAAGTCAGGTTTTGACGCACTTTTGCCATGGTGCGGCGAGCCAACAACAGGGCTTCCGGCAAACCCTCCAGGCGATCCCCAAGCAACACCAGATCAGCAGAATCCTGAGCAATCTGCGTGCCGGTACCCACAGCGATACCAAGATCTGCTGCTGCCAGGGCTGGGGCATCATTAATGCCATCGCCAACCATTGCCAACAGTCCAGCCTTGCGAAGACGTTGCAAGCGCTCCAGCTTCTGATCAGGCAACAACTGCCAGCCCAGTTGATGGGGTTGAAAACCCAACTGCTGCCCTAGGCGTTCCACCGTCTGACGTCTATCACCACTAAGCATGGCCAGAGTCAGCCCCTGCTCTCTTAATCGATCCAAAGCAACAGACACATCAGGTCGAAGCCGATCATCAATGTTCACAAGACCCAAAGGCTCTTCCCCCAGAGCCACGGCTACCACCGATTGCCCCTGAAGAGACGACTGCTCAACATCAGCCTGAAGTGCCGCTGTCCAATGAACCCCTTCAGCCTGAAGCCATTCCGGTGTGCCGACTCGCACCGTTCCTTCTACACCTTCAAGCTCACCGGCCAGGCCGGAGCCTGGATAGGTACGGGTTGCCAAAGTGGGCAATAGCGAAAGGCGATGCCGTTGAGACTCTTGCAAAACAGCATGGGCCAAGGGATGGCGACTGTTTTGCTCAAGACTTGCAGCTAGCTGCAACAATTGATCAGGGTTTTTTGTGCCAACAACCCCCGCCACCAAAGGGCGGCCAAGGGTAAGAGTGCCAGTTTTGTCGAAGACAACCTGCCTCAGCGAGGCTGCCATTTCAATCACATCCCCACCGCGAAATAACCACCCCCGGCGGGCCGCCTGACCAGAGGCCACCGTGATCACTGTGGGCGTTGCCAATCCCAATGCACAGGGACAGGCCACGACTAGAACAGCGATGGCGAGCTGTAAAGCCAATCCTAAGGAGGTTTCAGCGACGCCTCCAAGCGGGACATGGTGACCATATCCATGCACCAACCCCTGACCCGAAGCGTGCAAGACCTGTGGCCAAAAACGTGCACCCAGTTGCCACCAAAACAGGAAAGTCAGCAGTGCCAGGCTGACAACGCCGTAGCAAAAGCGACCTGCAACCCGATCAGCCAGGCCTTGAATAGGAGCCTTACGCGCCTGGGCCTGTTCCACCAAACTAATGATTCTTGCCAGAGCTGTCTCAGCTCCCACATGTCGCACCTCTAGCAACAAGGTGGCTTCAAGATTGAGGCTGCCTGAAGTCAGCTCCATTCCTGGAGCTGCCTCCAACGGCAATGGCTCACCAGTAATGCTGGATACGTCGACAGCGGAATGTCCCTCCAGCACCATGCCATCAACCGGAATGCGATCCCCTGCTAACAACTGAACCCTCTCCCCAGGCCTGAGAGCACCAACTCTTACCTCACGGATCGTCCCATCACCGGCCAGCAACCTGGCAGTATCTGGCTGCAATTGAGCCAGCTGTTGGAGGGCCCGCCCAGTGCGGAAACGAGCACGCTCCTCAAGGAACCTTCCCAGCAAGACAAAGCCGAGCAACATCACGGGTTCATTGAAGAAGCAAGGCCAACCCACCTGAGGCCAAAGCAGAGCAACCAGGCTCGCCAGATAGGCACTGCTAACGCCCAATCCCACCAAGGTGTCCATGGTGGGGGTTAAGGCAAGAGCCGCCCGCGCTCCGCCAACAAGAATCGGCCGACCAGGGCCCAACAAAGCCACCGTGGCCAATCCGGCATGGAAGGGTAAGGCCCCAACAATCATCAGCTCAAGATGTCCACCGGCAGCAAGGTGGCCAAGAACCGACAGCAGCAGCAGCACCAAGGCCACCATTAACTGCCTCCACTGACTCCACCAAGCCCCGAGCGAATCACGCGTTGAAGGCGTCAGTTGTTCTAATGAGCCCGTATTTCTTGGCTGAGCAGAGAAACCCCGAGCTGCCAGGGCAGCAAGGATCGGCTCAAGAGACTGGCCTGGATCGTTGAGATCCAGCCACGCAGTGCGGGCTACCAAGTTGACACTGGCACGAGCAACACTGGGCTGCTCAAGCAAAATACGCTCTACCGATTGAACGCAGCCGCCGCATTTCATCCCCTCGATATCGAGTGAGACGGATGAATGAGCCAATGGACGGTCGTTGCGGCTCACGGATCGGTGAAATGTTCCCGCACGCTAATGACAATCGTTACGCATAGCCCATCGCATAACAGCAGCCCAAAGATCTCACCAGAGACTCAAAACAGTCTTTTCAGAATAAGGCGAGGATAATGGTGTGATTCCTTTATTCACGCCGTGCCACGCACCCAAAACAAAGACAACTTCATTGACAAGACCTTCACGGTGATGGCCGATCTAATCGTGAAGATGATGCCAATCAACGATAAGGCCAAAAGAGCCTATGTGTATTACCGCGATGGCCTATCAGCCCAAAACGCAGGCGACTATGCAGAGGCACTGGAAAACTATGAAGAGAGTCTGAAGCTTGAGGAAAGCCCCTTCGACCGCAGTGAAACCCTCAAGAACATGGCGATCATCTATATGAGCAACGGGGACGAGGACCTCGCACTTGATACCTATCAGAGGGCCCTTGACCAAAACTCAAACCAGCCCTCCTGCCTAAAGAACATGGGCTTGATTTACGAAAAACGCGGCCGCACAGCGCAAGAAGCTGGTCTGCAAGACGAAGCTGATCGATTGTTCGACAGAGCTGCAGACGTGTGGACCCAAGCGGTAAGGCTCTATCCCGGCGGCTACCTAGATATTGAGAACTGGCTGAAGACAACAGGCCGAAGCAACATAGACGTCTATTTCTAAAGCGAAAACATCATTGCCATTCAGCAGCCATCATCAGCTGGATTCACACCGAGCGCCATTACCAAAGCCTCAGTCACACTCGCAGCCTCAAGTAGTTCCAACTCCAGCTCCTTGCCGATGGGTCCTAGGCCACTGCCCTGCGGCACTACTGCACGATGAAAACCTAAGCGAACTGCTTCCTTAAGACGCTGCCCAAGCTGCCCCACTGGCCGCAATTGCCCCCCTAAGCCCAACTCCCCAAGCAAAACTGTGCCTTTTGGCAGCATGAGATCCCGATAACTGGAAACAACGGCAGCGGCGACACCCAAATCAGCAGCAGGCTCTTCGACTTCTAATCCGCCAGCAACAGCCAGATAACAGTCATAGCGTGACAATGGCAAGCCCATGTGCTTCTCCAATACGGCCAGAATTTGGTGCAAGCGGTTGGTGCCTAATCCTGTAGCGGTACGGCGAGGACTGGCATAGCTGGTTACGCCCACCAAAGCCTGCAGATCCACCACCAATGAACGGGTCCCTTCAAAGGCCACGATGGTGGCCACCCCAGAAGCAGACTCACCCTTGAGAAAGAGTTCGCTGGGATTCCCTACTTCAGCTAGGCCCTTCCCCTGCATCTCGAACACCCCCAGCTCATGGGTGGCTCCAAAGCGGTTTTTTACAGCCCTCAGAAGGCGATGACTGGCAAATCGATCGCCCTCAAAAGTGAGTACTGCATCGACCAAATGCTCAAGCACCTTGGGGCCCGCCAGCATCCCCTCCTTGGTGACATGGCCCACCAAAACCAAAGCTGTGTCCTGACGCTTAGCCAAACGCTGTAAAGCTGCTGCACACTCGCGCACCTGAGCGACAGAGCCAGGCGCACTGGAAAGCGACCCATCATGCAAAGCCTGAATGCTGTCGATAATCGCCACCGCAGGCCGCAGTGCTTCCAATTCCTGAAGCACCAATTCCAAGTCTGTTTCCGCCAAAAGCTGCAGGTCCGACGCAACCCCCTCAAGGCGCAGCCAACGCAACTTCACCTGCTGGGCAGACTCCTCAGCACTCACGTAAAGCACAGAGTGTTGCAGTGCCATAGCCGTGGCGCTCTGCAACAGCAGCGTGCTCTTACCAATCCCAGGATCACCTCCAACTAACACCATTGATCCAGGCACCAGACCTCCTCCCAGGACTCGATCCAATTCGTCGTAGCCACTGGCAAGACGGCGAACGGGTTGATCCCCGAGAGAAGCCATCGCCATCGAGAGCCGCGCCGCTGGTTCCACCGCCGGATCAAAACTGTTACTCCGGCGGCGACCATCGGTTGAATGAGCGACCTGTTCGACCAAAGAATTCCAAGTCCCGCAACTGGCGCAGCGACCAAAAAACTGGCTGGTCTTAGCGCCACAGCTCTGACAGACGTAGACGGAAGCAGTGCGCACTTACTAAGATAGGTAAAGAAAGTTGGCTTTAAATGAACCAAAAGGCCGGTAAGCCTTAACAGCTCTTATCTAAGATTCATTGATTGCAGCCGCCAAAGAAAAAAATGACGGCCACCAGCCCATCTAAAGAGACGATCCTCGTGGTCGACGATGAGGCCAGCATTCGTCGGATCCTCGAAACCCGCCTCTCGATGATCGGCTATCAAGTGGTCACGGCATGTGACGGCAACGAAGCTCTCGATATCTTCCACAACTGTGAGCCTGATCTTGTTGTGCTCGACGTGATGATGCCAAAGCTTGATGGCTATGGCGTTTGTCAAGAGCTTCGCAAAGAATCGGATGTCCCGATCGTGATGCTCACGGCCCTTGGAGATGTCGCTGACAGAATCACGGGGCTTGAGCTGGGTGCAGACGACTACGTCGTCAAACCCTTCAGCCCTAAGGAACTTGAAGCGCGAATACGCTGCGTGCTTCGGCGAGTCGAGAAAGAGCACGTTGCCGGCATCCCTAACTCAGGGGTGATTCAAGTGGCTGAACTCAGAGTCGACACCAACAAGCGGCAGGTTTTCCGAGGAGATGAGCGGATTCGCCTTACCGGTATGGAATTCAGCCTGCTTGAGCTACTGGTCAGCCGCTCAGGGGAGCCTTTCAGTCGCGGCGAAATCCTCAAGGAGGTATGGGGTTATACACCTGAACGACATGTAGACACCAGAGTCGTGGATGTTCATATTTCACGTCTTCGCTCCAAACTCGAAGACGATCCCGCCAATCCCGAGCTGATCCTCACCGCTCGAGGTACCGGCTACCTGTTCCAGCGCATCATCGACTCCCTTGCCCCCGAAGGACTCTGATCCCTCCACGGCCTCCGGGCCCCGGAGCAAGACCACCCGCCCCAGAGCCATTAGGCGTCTGGTGATCTGGTATCGCCGCAATGCAGCCGTTACCAGCCTGGTAGGAAGTGCCACGAACTCAGCTTCCGCCGCTGGGAACGTAGCCGGAACAGTTGTTTCCAGTGCTGGATCCGTCGTGTCGAATGCTGGATCAATGGCAGGAAGCATGCTTCAGCCACTCGTTTTTGATCCCCTGCGGCGACTACAAAGCAGCGAATACAACCCAGAAGCGGAGGACATCAAAAATAGCGATCGGCTCTGGGTGGCCGTCGATGGCATGGGTGGAGACCAGGCTCCTGGCCCCATTCTTGATGGCTGTCTAAAAGCGATTCAAAGACTTCCCCTCCGCATCAAGTTCGTCGGAGAGACCGAAAAAGTGTTAGGGGCTGTCCATGCCATGGGTCTCACCGAACTCTTCAACCAAGCCACAGCCGCTGGTCATCTGGAGCTTGTCGCAAGCGGTCCCTCTGTGGGCATGGATGAAGAGGCCACTGTGGTGCGCCGCAAACGCGACGCCAGCATCAACCTGACCATGGACCTGGTCAAAAAGGGCGAAGTTCTAGCAATGTATTCGGCTGGAAATTCCGGAGCCATGATGGCCTCAGCCATCTTCCGACTGGGGCGTCTAGCAGGGATAGACCGTCCCGCCATAGGTGCTCTATTCCCAACAAAAGATCCAACACAACCAGTGCTAGTGCTGGATGTGGGCGCCAACATGGATTGCAAGCCCATCTACCTCCACCAATTTGCCCTACTTGGCAATATCTATTCCCGCGATGTTCTCCAGGTGGCTCGACCACGCATCGGGCTTCTGAATATTGGCGAAGAGGAGTGCAAGGGCAACGATCTAGCCATTCGCACTCATGAGCTACTCAGCGAAGAGCATCGGCTTCAATTCGCGGGCAACTGCGAAGGTCGTGATGTTCTTTCAGGGGCTTTCGACGTGGTGGTATGCGATGGCTTCACCGGCAATGTGCTCCTCAAATTCCTGGAGTCTGTCGGCAGCGTGCTGCTTGATGTATTGCGAGCCGAACTGCCCCGAGGCAGACGCGGCAAGGTGGGTTCTGCATTCCTACGCAGCAACCTCAAGCGAATTAAGAAACGCCTCGACCATGCAGAACATGGTGGGGCACTATTGCTGGGTGTGAATGGCATCTGTGTGATCGGCCATGGCAGCAGCAAGGCGCTATCGGTGGTCAGTGCACTACGACTAGCCCACTCCGCAGCGAGCCATGGTGTCATGGACGATTTAGCCGAACTGCAAAAGACACCTGTTGAAAGCGCCTAAAGGCGCTTTGCCGAAACGCTGTGATTGACTGACGCCACCTTGGACCACTTGCCCCTTGGCTGAAACGTCCACAATCAGTAGCGGAGTAGCCCTGGTGGGCTGCGGCAGTGCCACACCATCCCAACGGATTAGCAACGACCAACTCGGCCAAAGGGTTGACACCAGCGATGCATGGATCCGTAGCCGCACTGGAATCAGTGCCCGACGTGTTATCGGACCGAATGAAACGCTGACAGGCCTAAGTCATCAAGCTGCAGCCAACGCCCTAACAATGGCTGGCTGGGAATCCGAAAGTGTTGATCTGATCATCCTGGCCACATCAACCCCTGATGATCTCTTTGGTTCAGCCCCGCAACTGCAAGCCATTTTGGGAGCTCGCGAAGCAGTGGCTTTTGATCTCACAGCCGCTTGTAGTGGTTTTCTATTCGCCCTGATCACTGCCGCCCAGTTCCTTCGCACTGGTGCGATGCGGCGAGCACTCGTGATCGGTGCGGACCAACTAAGCCGCTGGGTCGACTGGGACGATCGTCGCAGTTGTGTGCTTTTTGGCGATGGAGCTGGAGCTGTTGCTCTGGAAGCAACGAGTGCTGCTCACAACGGGCTGCTGGGCTTTCAGTTGAAATCTGACGGCAGCCGCGGCGACTGCCTCAACCTGCCGCAAATTCAAAACTATCTATCCCTGGTAGCAGGTAATAGCCATCAGCAAGGCGGTTTTCAGCCAATTCAGATGAACGGACAGGAGGTCTACAAATTCGCTGTTCGAGAAGTACCTGCCATCCTCCAAACCCTTCTCAAAGCCACCAACACAGCCCCGGAGTCACTGGACTGGCTCCTGCTTCATCAAGCCAATCAACGCATCCTCGATGCAGTAGCAAATCGCTTCGCCATTCCGCAGGCCAAGGTGCTCAGCAACCTGGCTGAATACGGGAACACATCGGCAGCAACCATCCCACTCATGCTTGATGAAGCCGTACAAGACGGGAGAATTAAACCTGGTCAACTGATCGCAAGCAGCGGTTTTGGAGCTGGTCTCAGTTGGGGTGCAGCGTTAATCCGCTGGCATGGGCCCATCTAGGCTCGCGCTAAATCGCTATACCATTCTGATGTCGATCGCTTGGGTGTTCCCTGGTCAGGGCTCACAAAAGCTGGGCATGGCTGACCCGATCATCAGCTTGCCCGATGCCGAAGAGCGCTTTGCCCACGCCTCTCGACTACTGGGACGTGATCTCCTTGCGATTTGCCGTGGTAGCGACCAAACCAATCATGACCCAGCCGACCTTAATGACACCCGCAATACCCAACCCGCACTTTTTGTCGTTGAATCATTACTGGTGGATGAACTGCGCAGGCAGGGTCGTGAGGCATCGCTCATCGCAGGGCACAGCCTGGGTGAACTTGTAGCCCTCTATGCGGCTGAGGTTTTTGACGTAAACACCGCCCTGCTGCTTCTGCAACGCCGCTCAGAACTGATGGCCTCAGCCGGTGGTGGGGCCATGACAGCCATCTTGGGCTTTGACCGCACACAGCTAAAAGCTCTGGTAGCAGACACAGAAGGAGTCGTGATCGCCAATGACAACAGTGCTGCCCAGGTGGTTTTATCCGGCACCCCAGAGGCTGTTAGCAAGGTCAGCAGCCAGCTGACCTGCAAGCGAGCGATTCCGTTGCCAGTCTCGGGAGCCTTCCATTCGCCTTTCATGGCCACAGCGGCCACAGAATTTGCAGCTGAACTGGATCAAGTGACTTTCAAAGACGCCCGTGTCCCCGTTCTCTGCAATGCCGATCCAATCCCAACCTGCGATGCCAACTTGCTGAAGCAACGGCTAAAAGATCAAATGACAACAGGCGTCCGTTGGCGCGAAACGATGGATACCATGGCCAGCCAAGGGGTCAACACAGTGGTCGAAATCGGCCCTGGCAATGTGCTGAGTGGTCTAGTCAAGCGATCTCTTCCAGGAGTTGCGACCATCCAGCTGAGCTGTGCTGCAGACCTGGGGAATTGAACTTTGACCCAAACCAAACCCCGCCTGAGCTCAAGCATGCCGGTGCTAATGACACCGCAGCCAAGTCTCACCTATCGACTCGTGAGCTATCTACTGGTGTTTCCCATCTTCCGGGTTCTATTTAGGGGATGCACCTTTGGCAACGACAATGTTCCGCGTCAAGGTGCTGTTGTGGTCGTCGCCAACCACGGCTCTCACCTTGACCCGCCCCTCCTTGGCCATGCTCTTGGGCGGCCTGTGGCCTTCATGGCCAAAGCAGAACTGTTCCGGATCCCCTTCTTAGGAGCAATCATCCGTGCCTGTGGTGCTTACCCGGTGAAACGCGGCGCCAGTGACAGGGAAGCCATTCGCATGGCCACTGCCCGCCTGGACGAAGGCTGGGCCATAGGGGTCTTCCTTGATGGCACTCGCCAAGCCAACGGCCGCGTCAATGCCCCCATGCCTGGGGCCGCACTGCTAGCGGCTCGCAGCGATGCGCCCCTACTTCCAGTAGCGATCATCAATAGCCACCGTGTCCTTGGTAAACGTGGACAATTACCCCGACTCATACCAATACAACTTCGAATCGGCAAACCGATCCCCCCACCTTCCAGCCGTCGTAAACACGACTTGGAAGCCACCAGCGCAGAACTCCAAAAAAGAATCAATGCGCTGCTGGATCAAGGACTTTTGAGTTCGGCAGAAGAGCGTCTCCGCCGCCAGCGCTGAGTGCCTCTGGCCAGCGCCGCTGGGCCCACTCCTTAAGATCACGACCTGTAGCCACCCAAGCCCAAGCCCTTAACCAATCGCTGATCCGCTTGCGCAACCCCTCCTCCCGACATTGATTAGCGCAAGAGACAGAGATGCCTGTCAGGCGGATCCCTCGGCTACCAGCCACAACATGACCCACGGCCATGGAACGGGGCAAATGATCCTCACTAGTCACCAATAAGACATGTTGGATGCCCTTTAACCGCAGTTCATCCACAAGAGACGTGAAGTTACCCAGGGTGTCCTTAGCGCGGTAGTCGAGCTGAACCTGACTCAGAGGAATCCCCACCTCACGAACCAACCACTGGGCATATTCCAGGTTGCTACCACCGCTAACCACCAGAGGCAAATTCAAATCCCTCGCTAATCGGATACCAAGATGCTCACGGTCAACATCACCTCCTAGTACCAAGATCAACTGAGGAGGCTTCCCATTCGTTAGCGCTTGCCGATAAGGACGCAAAGGTCCGGCAGCAATCAGCCAGAACAAGAGGCCTCCTACAACAATCGGCCCAGGACGACACCAACTCCTCAAGACGAGACCATCACCGGAGATGTGGGATAAACAGGCAGCACATCAGTCCAGGCGACCTCCTGGCCCAAACTGTGCGCCGTGGCGCACAGTTCAAGCAAATGCTCCACATCCTTAGCCACATCATCTTGGGCATCAAGGGCAGGGAAGGCCTTGAAATCCTCTGCTAACAAATGGGGCGATTCCAACTCCACAACAGCCTTTGCAGCGCCAACGTCTGCAGCCATTTGCAACTGATAACGACCGGCCACAGTTCCTCGCCGCTGCAGGGGTTTCACGATCCAAAATGGCTGCTCCATTTGCTCATGGCTTAACGCAACCGCCAAGCGAGGAGCCATCAAAGCAAAACTGCTCACCCCATCGAGGGAACAACCAAGCTGCTGGGCGAGAGTTCTTGCCATCACGACGGTTAAACGAGTCCCGGTAAATCCGCCAGGACCAATGGCCACGGCCAAGCGAGCCAACTGAGGCCAAGAGGCTGCTGGCAAAAGCTCCTCTACACAATTGAGCAAACTATTTGAGAGCCCGCGGCCCAGTGGGAAAGTTGCAGTTCGCCGACTGGTCTTGGGATCGCGGCAATCTTGAACAGCGACACCAAGCGTTTCTGAAGAACTGTGGAGTGCCAAAAGCAAAAAAGCCTTATCTGCTTCCAAGGATGAACCGGGCTGACAGCTCATCGAGGCAGCTCCTGACCAGGGCACAATCGCTTCCAGCGCCCATGATCTAAAAGAAAACTACCGCAGTCCCGTACATCCCATTCCACGCCTGTCACTCCTTCAGGCAAATCAATCACACTGATATGGATGCGTGGGTTCTGAGGCTCCAGATCCGGTACCGCATTGAGATGGGCAACCCCGTGCTGCCGCTCCACTGCGTGATAGGCCTGACAACGATCAACCCAGCGGCAGTCGACACAAATACACATGCCCTCCCTTCGCTCTGCTGCACCCATTCTGGAGGGTGATCCCACCATCCGGGTCCAGGCCCTTTGGGAACAATTACATCCTGATCACTGGCCACTATCGATTCAAGAACTTCCTGCTGGAACGGCCTTAGTAGGAGGTGCCGTTCGTGATGGCCTCCTTGGCCGACTTCAGCAGCAACCAGATCTCGACTTCATTGTGCCAAACAAGGCGCTAGAGATCACCCGCAGTCTGGCCAAGACAGTGGGAGGCACATGTGTGGTGCTGGACGCCGAAAGGGACATGGCGCGATTGGTCATCAAAGGCTGGACCATCGACATCGCCGCCCAAGAGGGATCCAACCTTGAAGAGGACCTTTGGCGGCGGGACTTCCGTCTCAACGCCATTGCCCTCACCCTCGAGGCCACCCCTCAGCTCGTGGACCCAACGGGAGGGCTAAGTGATCTGGAGCAAAAAAAACTTGTTGCGGTACGTGAGCAAAACCTGCTCGACGATCCCCTGAGGTTGCTGCGCGGTCTGCGACTGATAGCCGAACTGCAGCTCAGCCTGGGGAAGCAAACCTTGGCATGGATCAATTGCCACCACAGACTTCTGCCCCAAGCAGCTCCTGAACGAATTCAGGCAGAACTACAACGGATCGTGGCTGCGCCTTGGGCCGATGACGTGCTGCCGCTGCTGCTGCGCAGTGGCCTACTGGATTGTTGGCAAAACACCATTGAAAGAATCAGCCGACCAGCACCATGTTTAAAGGTTGCCAAATCCCTCAAACCTGAAGAGCAAGCCGTTGCCCTTCCCTTGGCTCGTCTCACTCATCTGCTCAGCAATGAGGGGCTGAGCGCATTGCGCTTCAGCCGGCGACAATGTCAACGCTGCCAACTCCTTCGTTACTGGGAAGAACGCAACGACGGTATGGCGTTTGCAAGCCTCAGCGAATTGGATCGGCTGCAATTGCACCTCGATCTAGAAACAGACCTTCCAGCCCTCATCCTGCAGCTCCCGCACATCAGCCAGGTGCAGTGGCTAGAGCGTTGGCGGAACGCCGATGATCCTCTGTTCCACCCCTCACCTCCTGTGGACGGCTATGCACTGCAAAAGACCCTCAAACTCCCCAAAGGTCAAGCTCTAGGTGAGCTGCTTCGCCATCTCTGCCAAGAAAAAGCCTTTGGTCGGGTACAGAATCGAGAGCAAGCTTTTAAGGCGGCAACTTACTGGTGGGAACAAAAACAAACCTTGCTGTGATTAACTGCACTGGCAATAAGGACATCGATCGGCCTGATCCACATCCTTTTCTCATTCCCCTCTCTTTTTCATGAGCGTTCGCCTTTACATCGGCAACCTGCCGCAAACTTTTGAAAGCAAAGAGCTGGAAACGCAGCTGGCCAGCGTTGGAGAGGGGATTCGCTTCAAGGCAGTTCTCGACCGAGAAACTGGAGGTTGTCGTGGATTCGGCTTCGCCAATGTCAATGATGAGAAAATTGCCAATGCGGTAATTGAACAGTTCAACGGCCGAGAATTCAACGGAAACAACTTGCGGGTTGAGCGTTCTGAACGCCGTAATACAAACGAAGGATCCGGTGGTGGTTCACGCCGCAACGGTACAAATTCAAGCGGCAATGCCCCAGGATCAGCCAGAAAATCGGCCAACAAAGTTGTACACAGTGATGCGCCTGCTGAAGAAGCACCCGACCCACGCTGGGCTGGAGAACTTTCCAAACTGAAGGATCTCCTCGCCAATCAAAAGACAACTGTTTGAACTGAACCGGTACTCCTCTTTCAAAATCTGTTTGTCTAGCCTCAGCGTGCTTGGGCCATCAGATATGACAGAGGAAGATCAACCAACTTCATCCAGCGACTCACATAAGCTCGATTATTAAAAACGTCATAGTCCAAGCGTTCGATGGAATCGAGGATCCCTCTATAAAGCCGCAAGGAAGCCCATACTGGCCAACGGGCATCTTGAGATAGCCAGCGCACTCCAGCTTCCGACCGGGCAAACCACTCGCGAGCACGCTCCAATTGGAAAGCCATCAAATCCTTCCAAGCACTATTCAAACGTCCAGCCATCAAATCAGCTTCTGAATAACCAAATCGGTCGAGATCTTCCTGGGGAATGTAAATACGGCCACGACCACGGTCCTCTCCGACATCACGAAGAATGTTGGTCAGTTGATTGGCAATTCCCAGAGCGATAGCAGCATCTGATGTCTCTGGAGAAGAACTCCAAGGGGCTGTTGTGTATGCAGGGTCAAGACCCATGACGTGCTGGGTCATCAAACCCACAGTGCCTGCCACTCGATAGCAATAGAGCTCTAGCTGCTGAAAGGTGGCGTATCGATGCTGATTCAGATCCATGCGCTGCCCCTCAATCATGTCCAGATAAGGCTGTATGGACTGAGGGAAACGTTCAAGAGTGTCTGCCATGACCGCATCGAGGCCATCCAGCACCTGGCCAGCGAACATGGCTCGAGTGCGTTCTTCCCATTGATCAAGCCGCTTCGCTAATTCTGAAACAGGACGCGTCTGAGCCTCTGCGCTATCCATCAGCTCATCAGTTCGCCGACACCACACATAGATGGCCCAAATCGCTCTGCGTTTGATCGAAGGAAGCAACATGGTGCCGAGATAGAAGGTTTTCGCCCACTGAGCTGTTTCCTTCCGACAAGCCTCATAAGCCTCATCAAGACTCAAGCAAGCCTGAGCATTGATAATCGACGAATCCGGCGCTAGCTGAGTCATTCTTCAGGCCTGGAGAGGCTTGCTAACAGACTGGGCCATGGATAACTTCTCCCCAAAGCTATCCACGGCATTTGCACACAACTTGCCGCTGAGCACCGCACCCTCCATCGACGCAAGGTATCGCTGCATTGTGAAGTCACCAGCGAGAAAAAAGTTGGCAATCGGAGTCTCCTGGCTCGGACGAAGCTTCTGACACCCAGGGGTGGTCTTGTAAACCGAAAGGGGTGTCTTAATGACCTTGTACTTGCGCAGTTTGGCCTGTTTTTCGCCTGTGAAGTGCATCGGGAAAAGCTTCTTGAGCTCAGCCAATGTGGCTTCGATGATGTCCTCATCGCTACGGCCGATCCAATCTTTGGCTGGAGCAAAGACCAGTTCCAACATAGAGCGATCTGGATCTTCGTACTCCTTGCAGGTAATGCTCATATCGGCGTAGACACTCAAAAGAGGGGAACGACTGAAGAGCAGGTGATCGATATCCGTGAGCTTGCGGTCGAACCAGAGATGAATGTTGATCACTGGAACACCGCGCAGTCCGTCGAGTTTGCGAAACACCTCCATCTGCTTCCAAGGGGCCGGCAAAAGCAATTTGAGCGGATCCACAGGAAGAGCACTGACATAAGCATCGGCTTGAACATTCCTAGGTTCACTCCCCGGCTCACCTCCAATCAGAAAGCTCTCCACACTGCTGTCTTCACTGAGCTTGATCTCCCGCAAGGGGCTGTTGAGATAAACCTCGCCACCATGAGACTGAATATGCTCCACCATCGGTTGACAAAGCCGCTCAGGAGGGGCCCCATCAAGGAAGGCCATCTTGGAACCATTCTTTTCCTGAAGGAATCGATTGAGCGCCGTGAGGATGACAGTGGCTGAAATCTCATCAGGGTCAATAAAGTTCAATGCCTTACTCATGGCGATGAAAACCTCCTCATTCACCCGCTCAGGGATGTTGTGGAGCCTCAGCCATTCAGTCCAAGAATATTGATCACACTCCTCCACGTAAGCCTGGCCTCGCAACATTGCCGGTACGAGACCCAAGCCGAAGGCAACCTTCTCTGGCCAGCTGAGCAAATCGTTATTCCCTAAAATGGCAGCCACTCCATTGAATGGAGCTGGGAGATCAGGAAAGTCAAAGCGGCTGTATGTTCCAGGCTCCTCAAGCTGGTTGAAGATCATCGAGTGACTTTTCCACTGCAAACGCTCCTCAATGCCCAATTCTTGGAACAACTGGAGCATATTTGGATAAGCCCCAAAAAAGATATGTAAACCAGTCTCATACCAGTCACCATCATCATCCTTCCAAGCCGCAACTTTGCCGCCAAGCACATCGCGGGACTCATAAACAACTGGAATGTGTCCCGCATCAACTAGATATTTGGCACATGAGAGTCCAGCCAGACCTGCTCCTGCGATGGCAACGCGCATGCTTCTCACGACAAGTAAACATCAACCCTAAAAGGAGCCCTCCCCCATTCTCTTCCTAGAGTCCCTTCACTTGCTCTAGCGGGCCCCATTGCGGGACCGGTCCATGCCATGAACGAGACCCTATTGAAGTGCACGACCCGTCACGTCAGGATCTTCACGGCCAGGGTTGAAAACAATGATCTCGTTCCAGACCCCGACCAGCTCACGCTTGATCTCGATCCTGACAACGAGTTTCTTTGGACAGAATCCGTCACAAAAGAGATCCAGCAACGCTTCGCAGAGTTGGTGGCCTCACATGCAGGAGGCGAACTTAGCGACTACAACCTGCGCAGAATTGGCTCAGAACTCGAAGGAACAATCCGCAAGCTGCTTCAGGCTGGAAAATTAAGCTACAACCCAGAGTGCCGCGTGCTGAATTACTCCATGGGGCTCCCTCGTACCCCTGAGCTGTTGTGAATCGCTCCCGTTACAACCGCCAATCGCCTCCTGAGAGCTATGGCCAAGAGGGAGGCCGCCGGGACCGCTACTCGCGCCGCAACCGCTATGAAAGCGATGACTCCAGCTATGACCGTTCCCCTTCAAGTCGTTCTGGCCCTCCCACCCCACCAGGAGGCAATGGCATCCGCTTGAATACAGCCAGCCTGGCTGTACTCGCAGGGGTTCTGATCGTTGGGATCGGGATCGGCAGTGCTGTCACTAGCACCACCCAAGGCGACCAAGGCAACATTGCCAGCAGTCAGCAGCTGGACATGGCTGTGCCTGATCCTGAATTCTGTCGGCAATGGGGAGCCAGCGCCTTCGTCATCGACGTTGAGATGTACACCACGCTTAACCCGTCAAGCAGTTTTGTCACACAGCCAAGTCTGCAGCCTGGCTGTGTCATTCGTAGGGAAAACTGGACGGTGCTGGAAAAACAAGGTGCCGTCACCAATAGCCAGGTGAGAGAGTGCAAGCAACGCATGAACACCTTCGCTTATATCGGTTCAATCCGCGATAAACCAATCGTCCGCTGCGTCTACCAGACAGATATCAGAGAGAATAAATTTATTACTAAAGGAGTTGCTGACGATTCCGTGGGCGTAACACCTGAAGCGGATCAATTCTGAGTCGACTCTTAACCATTGCCATCTGCAAGAACGGCCCTGTTCTGACGAATGGGGCTGTCGGCACTAGCAAAAACTGGCAGAACATCACGCCTAAAGGCTTCTGCTGCACGTGAACAGTAACGCGCAGGATGGCTGATCAACTTCAGCTGACGACGCACCTGCAGATCAACCACCAACGGTTTGTGCACTGTGCCGGCAGTGAGTTCACGTTCAATCGATACCACAGGCAAAAAAGCTGCCCCAAGACCAGATTGAACTGCATTCTTGATCGCCTCAAGAGAATTGAGCTCCATCTCTATCCGCAAGCGCTGCACATCCAAGCCAGATCGAGCCAGGAGCTGGTCCAGCATCTTGCGAGTGGTGGACTGGGAATCAAGACTGATAAAGCCCAAGCGATAGAGATCTTCCTTGGTGAGTTCAACAAGCCTCGACAAAGGATGTTTCACCGGAAGAACGAGGGCCAGTTCATCGCTGGCGTAAGGCACAACCTGAAGAAGTTCGTTGAGCTCCGATGGCAGCTCGCCTCCAATGATCGCTAGATCAATTTGACCATTGGCAATGCTCCAACCGGTGCGTCGGGTGCTGTGCACTTGCAATTGCACGGCCACATCCGGGTACTTTTGGCGAAATAAGCCAATCATGCGCGGCATCAAATAGGTGCCAGTCGTCTGGCTAGCCCCAATCACTAATGATCCACCTTTGAGGTCATGCAGATCATCCAGAGCTCGGCAGGCTTCCTGACACTGACTAAGAATCCGCTCGCAGTAGCTCAACAGAAGTCGGCCCGCTTCGGTTAGCTGAGCCTTGCGGCCCCCACGATCAAACAAGGAGACCTCTAACTGCTTCTCCAGGTTCTGAATCTGCAGGCTCACCGCCGGCTGAGTGACATAAAGGCTATCGGCTGCTTTCTTAAAGCTGCCCTCACTCACGATGGCGTGGAGGATGCGCAACTGATCGAGTGTGAACGGCAGATCGGCCATGGAGGACCTGCCAACCCGGCAGTAACAACAGAAAAACTGTAAGCGGAAAAGCCTGGGCGCCAGAATCGATAATCATTGCCACTGCCGCTTGGCACAATTGTCATCCACTGGGCTCCATCACAGCACCCTTGTGATGCTTGTTCTGTTGTTTCTCTTCGCTGTGATCCACAGCGGCGGAGCAGCCCTACGTAGCCATGCCGAAACCAAAATCGGGGCTAGGGCATGGCGATTGATTTTTGCCGCAACAAGCATTCCCTCCGCTGTGGTGGTGATCGGTTACTTCCTCGCACATCGCTATGACGGGGTGCGGCTCTGGAATCTGCAAGGGGTGCCAGGCATGGTGCCAATGATCTGGGCCCTCACGGCCATCAGTTTCCTCTTCCTCTATCCCGCCACCTACAACCTGCTGGAAATCCCAGCCTTGCTCAAGCCGAAAGTACGGCTTTATGCCACGGGGATCATCCGCATCAGTAGACATCCCCAAGCCATTGGCCAAATCCTCTGGTGTTTCTCGCATGCGCTCTGGATTGGCAGCAGCTTCATGCTGGTGACTTGTTTAGGGCTGATCGGCCATCACTTATTTGCTGTTTGGCATGGCGACCGCAGATTGCGAGCCCGCTTCGGCGATGCTTTTGAGGAACTGCGTCAAAACACCTCCGTAATCCCCTTCAGGGCGGTGATCGATGGACGACAACAATTGCTATGGCAAGAAGCTTTGAAGCCTTCCCAGCTCGGCATCGCTATCGCTGTGGGAGTGTTCTGGTATGCCCATCGCTTCATCCCCATCGGCAGCGCGGCCTTCCTCTCCTCCAAGCTGGAAGGCCTGCTGAGCTGAATTGCCTACACTCCCATGATCCTGCCTGGACCGGATGACCTCGGCCGCCGACCTCGCCTGGTTAATCCCGGTGTTCCCCCTACTCGGAGCGATCGCCACAGGCTTGGGACTAATCAGTTTCAACCGCACCATTAACCGCCTGCGTAAGCCGGTAGCTGTGCTGCTGCTCACCTCTCTAGGTGCTGCCGCCGTCTTGAGCTATGCAGTCCTCGCCGAGCAGCTGACCGGTGCTGCTCCTGTCGAACATCTCTTCGTCTGGGCCAGCGCCGGCAGTTTCATGCTGCCAATGGGTTATGTGATTGATCCCCTTGGAGCCGTAATGCTTGCCCTGGTCACCACCATCGCTCTGCTGGTGATGATCTACTCCCACGGCTACATGGCCCACGACAAGGGCTACGTACGTTTCTTTACCTATCTAGCCCTATTCAGCAGCTCGATGCTGGGCTTGATTATCAGCCCCAACCTTCTCGAAATCTACGTGTTTTGGGAGCTGGTAGGGATGTGCTCCTATCTCCTGGTGGGCTTCTGGTACGACCGAGATGGTGCCGCCCATGCAGCTCAAAAGGCTTTTGTCGTCAACCGTGTGGGTGATTTTGGCTTGCTCCTTGGCATTCTCGGACTCTTCTGGGCAACGGGCAGTTTTGATTTCCATGGCATTGCGAATGGCTTGTCAGATGCCATCGCGAACGGCACCGTTCCAGGCTGGGCGGCCTTGACCTTATGTCTATTGGTCTTCATGGGGCCGATGGCCAAGTCAGCTCAATTCCCCCTTCATGTTTGGCTTCCCGATGCCATGGAAGGGCCCACACCAATTTCAGCTCTCATCCATGCGGCAACCATGGTGGCAGCCGGTGTCTTCCTCGTTGCCAGGCTCGAACCTCTCTACAGCCAGTTCCCCATGGTGGGTTTGGTGATCGCCGTGATCGGCACGATCACCTGTTTTCTGGGAGCGTCCATCGCGCTCACCCAGATGGACCTCAAGAAGGGACTGGCTTACAGCACCGTGTCTCAACTTGGATACATGATGCTGGCGATGGGCTGCGGCGCTCCCGTAGCAGGAATGTTCCACCTGGTGACCCATGCCTTTTTCAAGGCCATGCTTTTCCTTGGCTCAGGTTCAGTGATCCACGCCATGGAAGACGTTGTTGGTCACGAGCCCATCCTGGCCCAAGACATGAGGCTGATGGGCGGCCTGCGCCAAAAAATGCCGATCACAGCCATCACCTTCCTGATCGGCTGCATTGCCATCAGCGGTATTCCCCCTCTAGCAGGCTTCTGGAGCAAGGACGAAATTCTTGGACAAGCATTCACAACCTTCCCATTGCTCTGGGTTGTGGGCTTTCTGACAGCAGGGATGACGGCCTTCTACATGTTCCGCCTCTACTTCCTCACATTTGAAGGGCCATTCCGCGGAGACGACAAAACCCTTCAGGCAAACCTGCTTGCTGCTGCGGGCAAAGGCAGTGAAGACGAGCCTCCTCATCAAGGCGGGGTCCTGCATGAGTCGCCCTGGTCCATGACTCTGCCATTAGCAGTCTTGGCAGTGCCCTCGATGCTGATTGGTCTACTGGGCACCCCCTGGAACAGCCGCTTTGCAGGCCTGCTCAACCCAGAGGAGGCCCTTGAAATGGCCGCAAAATTCAACTGGAGTGAATTCCTGCCACTCGCAGGTGCTTCAGTGGCGATCTCCACAGCAGGCATCAGCTTGGCTGTCTTGGCTTATGCACTGCACCGCCTCGATCTCGAAGAACTATTTGCCAATCGTTTCCCTGTCATCAATACCTTCCTGGCCAACAAGTGGTATTTGGATGACATCAATGAAAAGATCTTCGTACGCGGCAGCCGCAAACTGGCTCGTGAAGTGCTTGAAGTGGATGCCAAGGTGGTTGACGGCGTGGTGAATCTTACCGGCCTACTCACGCTTGGAAGTGGCGAAGGTCTTAAGTACTTTGAAACAGGCCGCGCTCAGTTTTACGCACTCATCGTTTTCGGTGGTGTCATCGCTTTGGTCGTGCTTTTCGGCGTCCTAGGCAATCCTGTGAGCTGATAAACCAAATTGTGTGTTATCGCCTATCGATGCAGTGTCAGAACGCCAAGCATTTCTACACTCCAACCAGTGCTGAAAAGGCCTGTCCGTGCTGGAGTTTGCCATAAGCGCACCCTTGGACACAGGTGCCGAGCTGCTGAGTGATCAAGTGAGCGCTAACTTCCCCTGGCTGAGCCTCTCAATTCTGTTCCCGATTGTGGGGGCCTTTCTGGTGCCGTTCATCCCTGATGAAGGGGAAGGTAAGCAGGTTCGTTGGTTTGCACTCGGCATCGCCCTGGTGACCTTTCTGATCACCGTAGCTGCCTACCTATACGGCTATGACCCCAGTCTGAGCGGCTTACAACTATCCGAACGGGTGAGCTGGTTACCTGATCTGGGCCTCACCTGGGCCGTCGGAGCAGATGGCATCTCGATGCCACTCATTCTGCTCACCAGTTTCATCACAGCACTGGCAGTCCTGGCAGCCTGGCCAGTTACGTTCAAACCCAAGCTGTTCTTTTTTCTGATACTGGCAATGGATGGCGGCCAGATCGCAGTTTTTGCCGTTCAAGACATGCTGCTGTTCTTCCTGGCCTGGGAATTGGAATTGTTGCCGGTCTACCTGCTGCTAGCGATCTGGGGTGGCAAAAAAAGGCAATATGCAGCCACAAAATTCATCATTTATACCGCTGGCAGTTCGCTGTTCATTCTGCTGGTGGCCCTAGCCATGGGGTTCTTTGGCGGAGGCACACCCAACTTCGAATACACCAACCTCGCCCAACAAAGCTTTGGGACAGGTTTCCAGTTGTTCTGTTACGCCGGACTGCTCATTGCCTTCGGCGTCAAGCTGCCAATTGTTCCTCTACACACCTGGCTACCAGACGCCCATGGAGAAGCAACGGCGCCAGTTCACATGCTGCTTGCAGGCATCCTGCTGAAGATGGGCGGCTATGCCTTGATGCGCTTTAACGCTCAACTGCTCCCTGAAGCCCATGCCCAGTTCGCCCCCCTTCTTATCGTGCTTGGGGTGGTCAACATCATCTATGCCGCTCTCACCTCCTTCGCCCAGCGCAACCTCAAACGCAAGATCGCCTATAGCTCAATTAGCCACATGGGCTTTGTACTGATCGGTATAGGCAGCTTCAGTGCCCTAGGAACGAGTGGCGCCATGCTGCAGATGATCAGTCATGGTCTAATCGGAGCCAGTCTGTTCTTCCTTGTAGGAGCCACCTACGACCGCACCCACACCTTGCAACTTGATGAGATGGGAGGAGTGGGTCAAAAGATGCGAATCATGTTCGCCCTATGGACTGTCTGTGCACTCGCCTCCCTCGCTCTGCCTGGCATGAGTGGTTTTGTTTCTGAATTAATGGTGTTCGTGGGCTTTGCTACCGATGAGGCCTACACGCTGACTTTCCGAATTGTGATTGCGGGGCTTGCAGCAATCGGCGTCATCCTTACCCCAATCTATCTACTCTCAATGCTGAGAGAAATCTTCTTCGGCAAAGAGAATGACCAACTTATCTCTCATACCAACCTGGTTGATGCCGAACCAAGAGAGGTCTACATCATTAGCTGCTTACTCGTGCCGATCATCGGCATTGGCCTCTACCCCCGACTCATGACCGATAGCTATACCGCATCCATCCAAGAATTAGTAAAGCGAGATGAATTAGCCCTGCAAAGCATCAAAAAACCCTCAGCATTGATGATTCGAAACACCACCATGACGCCTGCTTTGGTCTCCTCCCCAAGGCTGCCGATCACTCAAACGCGATCGGAGCAGCTCACTAGAAAGTAAGAGCTTCAGCCTTTCTTTGCACAGCGAACCACCCTGAAGTCTGCAGCAGTAATGAGTAGCTAGTTGTTATTTTAAGGGATTCGCAAGATCAATTTCATCTTGATCTTGTGCCTCGAGCTCAACAAAGCGATTCACAATTCTCGCGAGCCCTTTTGGATGTTATTGCAGGTCTAAGGGCTAGCAATAGATGCTTATTCACTGCCGGAAGTGCCTGATCTAGAACCATGCCAAGCAATCCCGACCTCAGCCTCTAAGCCACCAACTCAACCGACCAAGACCAAGCAAGACGATCAAACGTTGAGACGGAAGCTGACTAGAAACCACCTCATCAGCTTCCTCCTAACCAAATTCATATAACTCTTTAAAGGCATGATGATCTATGGAATCCCCCTAGCGCGCGCCTAACAAGATCGATAACTTATTTCAAGCGTGATCTTTGCCTTGCAGGATGATGGACTGAACAGGGGGGCTGATTCAGGCGCACGCCTTGCAATCCGCCTGCTGCAAGATGCCGCAGAGCGAGGTGAATTAGATCCCTGGGATGTCGATGTGATCGCTGTGGTTGATGGTTTCCTCGATCAACTACGCCAGCGCATTGAGGTGCCCCAGCAAGTGGCCGCACAAGTGCAACGGCAAGGCGGCAGTTATGAACAGGATTTAGCAGACAGCAGCGAAGCCTTTTTGGCCGCATCAGTCCTGGTTGGTCTCAAAGCAGAGGTTCTCGAAGCCCAAACCTTTCCACCGGAACCTCTGTTTGAAGAAGGCTTCGAAGCAGAGCTGGGAGAGCAAGGCTGGCTAGATCCAAGTTTTGCGCTTCCCAGGCGCCCAGAGCGCCACCTCTTACGTCGTCCGGCAGCACCACCGCCCCTACGCAGGCCAGTGACTCTTGGCGAGCTCATCGAACAACTGGAATCCATCGCCGAGCAACTCGAATCCGACGAACTGCAACAGCGACGCCGCAAACGCAATAAACGTTTGAGCGAGCGTGAGGCCATTGCCCAAGTCACCGCTCTGGCGCACCGGGAAAAACTTCCTGAAACGACTGCAGCCTTAGGAGTTTTCCTTAACGATTGGGAACAGGCCCTGCACTGGGTTGATTTCGAGCAGTTGGTTGGTCAGTGGGAACAGGTCTCAACATCAGACCTGGACACGGATCGGGTGGGCGTGTTCTGGGCTCTGTTATTTCTATGCTCACAAGGAAAAGTGGAGCTGGCACAGGAAGGATCCCTCTATGCCCCCCTCCGACTGAAGCGACTGCTGGCCCCAGGAACCATTGCTCAGCTCCCACTTACCAGCCTTAACGTGCCAGCTGCCACTCCGGCCGAGGTCGTGAATGCCGCTTGAATGGAGGTCTATGTTGTTTAACCGAGCTGAGGCCTAACAACGCCAATGAAGGCGATGATTTTGGCGGCCGGCAAAGGGACGCGCGTCCAGCCGATCACCCACGTGATCCCCAAGCCGATGATTCCCATCCTTCAGAAACCCGTGATGGAGTTTCTGCTCGAACTGCTGAAGGAGCACGGATTCAAAGAAGTAATGGTGAATGTGTCTCACCTAGCTGAGGAAATTGAAAACTACTTCCGCGATGGCCAGCGCTTTGGCGTAGAAATCGCCTACAGCTTCGAGGGACGCATCGAAGAGGGAGAACTGATTGGTGATGCCCTTGGTTCCGCTGGCGGCCTCAAAAAAATCCAGGATTTTCAACAATTCTTTGATGACACCTTTGTAGTGCTCTGTGGCGACGCCCTCATTGATCTCGACCTCTCAGAAGCCGTAAAACGCCATCGAGCCAAAGGCGCTCTGGCGAGCTTGGTGACCAAACGAGTCCCCAAAGATCAAGTCAGCAGCTATGGCGTGGTGGTCACAGACGAGAATGATTGTGTTCAGGCATTCCAAGAAAAACCCTCCACTGATGCAGCGCTGAGCGACACAATCAACACAGGTATCTATCTCTTTGAACCAGAGATTTTCGAGCACATTCCTTCCGACCAACCCTTCGATATCGGCTCTGACCTATTCCCCAAGCTGGTGGAGATGGGCTTACCATTCTTCGCCCTACCCATGGATTTCGAATGGGTGGACATTGGCAAGGTTCCGGATTATTGGAGGGCCATTCGCAGCGTGCTGCAAGGAGAGGTTCGCCAAGTAGGCATCCCTGGCAAGGAAGTCCGTCCTGGGATCTACACAGGCTTGAACGTTGCCGCGAACTGGGACAAGATCAATGTGCAAGGGCCAATTTATGTGGGTGGCATGACCCGCATCGAAGATGGAGCAACAATTATTGGGCCATCAATGATCGGCCCTAGCTGTTGCATCTGCGAAGGGGCAACCGTAGACAACTCGATCATCTTTGACTATTCCCGTATTGGAGCTGGTGTGCAGCTGGTGGAAAAGCTGGTGTTTGGCCGTTACTGCGTTGGCAAAAACGGCGATCACTTTGACCTTCAAGAAGCAGCCCTTGATTGGCTGATCACCGATGCAAGGCGCCAAGACCTGGTGGAACCATCTCCTCAGCAGAAGGCCATGGCCGAACTCCTTGGCACAGACCTCACACCGGCACCAAGTTGATTCCAGCCTGATCAAGAATCTCGGGGATGCGCTCTTCTGCTTTCACGGCCATCAGATGGACGCCCTGGGCAAGAGACAAGTAACTCCTGACCTGCTCAGCAGCAATAGCGATCCCCTCTGCCATTGGATCAGATGCGTGCTCCAGCCGAGCCACAAGTGATTCAGGAATGCATGCTCCAGGCACAACCCTATTAATGAAGCTTGCATTACGAGCTGATTTCAGCAAAAACACCCCAGCAAGCACAGGCAACCCAAGGGGATTGGCCACCTCATTGCAAAAGTGTTCAAGCACAGCGGGTTTCATCACCATCTGAGTCTGAAGAAAGCGAGCACCGGCCTCTTTCTTTCGTTCAAGGCGACGCCGCAGACCACTCAAGCTCTGGCAATTGGGATCGGCAGCGGCCCCAGCAAACAAAGCAGTCGCTCCATCAGGGAGTAATCCCGAAACAGGGTCATCAGCACGGTTGAAGGCAGAGACCTGATGCAGCAATTTCACCGACTCGTAGTCATGAACAGGTCTCGCCTCAGGTTGATCACCAACCCGAACCGGATCACCTGTAAGGCAGAGCACGTTGCGAATACCCAGAGCATGAGCTCCAAGTAAATCGGATTGAAGGGCGATCCGATTGCGATCACGGCAAGCGAGCTGCAAAATCGGTTCAAGCCCCTCATCTAACAGCAACCGGCAGAGAGCAAGGCTGCTCATCCGCATCACTGCACGGCTGCCATCAGTCACATTGATGGCATGAACAAAACCTTTCAAACCTTGAGCCATCGTCAAGGAATGAACAGGATCTGCACCACGAGGAGGCATGACCTCAGCAGTGATCGTCACCGCTCCGGCCTCGATGGAGCGCTGCAAGGCTGAACTCAAATCACGATGTCCTTCACTTACTCACCAACTATGAGGGATCGCTTGCCCAAAGTCTGCGTAAGATGAACGGAGATAATCAATGGGGAGGAAATGGCCACAGGCAAAATCCCCAGTTCCGCCGTTCATATCTCACTCTCTTCAAGGGAAATGGAAATCATTGACCTTGTTGCCGACGGTCTAACCAACCAAGAAATCGCTGAAAAGCTAACCATCAGCAAGCGAACTGTCGATAATCATGTCAGCAACATGTTCACCAAAACAGGCTCAAAAAATCGTGTAGCCCTTCTGAACTGGGCCATGGATCACGGCAAGATCTGCCGCGATGGTTTCAATTGCTGCTCCTTGCCAGACGACTCCGACTCTGATTCCTAAACCCAAGCACAGCGGGCTCTGGGATGGACATCAAAGAACATCCTTCGGACTCGAGATCAAACAACTCGACATAGGCCATACAAGCCTCACGATCCCGGCATGTAAAGCGGAGGATGCCATCGGTATCGTACAAACCAAACACAAGTTGCCTTCCCGCAGCCTCTGCTGCCCGAACAACCAGTTCACTCGATCGGAACTGTTAAGAGATTATAAAGGCCCTTGGGGCGCTTTGGTCAAGCCAGGCCGTTATCTCTGCGCCTCTGATCGGACCATTGCTGAATCGGGGTGCGTGCCAAAGCCGCATTGTTCCACTCAGATGCACCAGTCACCTCCTGCCCACACCACGCGGGAATCTCTAGCCGATCCTCCGCAGAGACAAGTTCCACCTCCGCTAGCACAAGAGGAGCATTCGCTCCTTCGAAGCAATCGACCACCCAATCACCACCTTTAAGGCTTAGTTCATAACGTGTCTTGATCAGACGATCAGGCGCCAAACCCCAGAGAGCCTCTGCATCGACTAGAGGGATCCGATATTCGAACTCATGGCGAGCAATCCCCTCAGCAGGAGCCTTGAGGGTGAGCCAAGCCTGCTCCATCGCCATGATTCTCATCCTGACAGTGAACCCTTGAGGAGACCCGGCCAGGTAACCCTGACGCAAAGGCAAGGCTGGTCCTGCCAAAGCTCGCCACTCTTCTCCCACCACCAAAAACCTCCGTTCGATCTCGAGGCCCATGAACTTCAGCTGGGAGATGGTTGATTGTTGAGCAGACTTCCCGCCCAATGCAGCTTGTGCGTGAGAGTTCTGTAATAAGAAGGGCTCTGTTCAAGAACCACCATCAATGCATGGTGCCGAGCCCTTTGAACAACACAACACTGGCCTGGTTCAAGCAGGGCACCACTCGCCCCATCTTTCCAGAGCTTCACCCGGCGAGTGTTTTCTCCCAGAAGCCCAATCACGAGCCGTGAAGCTGGAGGCACGATGACCGGACGACTAGAGAGACTCATCGGACAAATTGGACTCACGATGATGGCATCAATGCCAGGGTGAAGAATCGGCCCTCCAGACGCCATCGAGTAGCCGGTAGACCCTGTGGGTGTCGCCAAGATCAAACCATCGCCACGGTAATGATCAACCACCTCACCATCGATCTCAAGTTCAAGGGTGCAGGTAGGCGACACATCATCGCGATAAGGACGCATATAAAAATCATTCAGGGCCCAGTGCGGTGCCTTAGTCCCATTCAAATCCTGGAGCGAAGCAGTAGGTCGAGCAGTTCGTTCAGCAGGGGAGCGGCTGTCCACTGCAGCCTGCAACATCATCCTGCGCTCCAAAGCAAAGTTGTCCTGCAACAATCGCTGCCATAGCTGACCGCCATCAAGCAAACAGCGTTCATGCGTCAGAAAACCTAGATGCCCGCCGACGTTGAAACTAAGGATTGGGACATCATGAACGGCAAGATGACGGGCCGCACCGAGCACCGTGCCATCGCCCCCAAGCACAACAGCCAAATCAGGCCGGCCGGCTTCTGAGGCCAATAAATCGGGGAAAGGGTTGGCCGTCACTCCACTCATGGCCATCACCACTTTCACTCCAAGCGCTTGGAGCTCGTCAACACAACAACAGGCTTCACGATGCGCAGAATGACTTCCCGCCCGATAGATCACCCAGACCAAATCGAGACGCATGCCTGGGTCTCCTTACCAGCGCAGCAGATTGAAGCGCTCCATATCCACAGTGACGCGATTGCGATACAAGGAAAGGAGGATCGCAAGACCCACAGCTGCCTCTGCAGCAGCAACAGTAATCACAAACACAGCAAAGACCTGACCGCGGATCAGATCACCATCAATATATGAAGAGAATGCCATCAGATTGATATTCACCGCATTGAGCATCAGCTCAATGCTCATCAAAACCCGAACAGCATTACGGCTATTGATCAGCCCCCACACGCCGATACAGAAAAGCATCGCAGCAAGCAAGAGATAGGCCTGAAGAGGAACAAGACCGGACGAGGACTCGAGCATGGGATCAATCAGGGGAAAAAGCAAAGTGTCCTGAACTGATCAGGGCGTGGACTTATCGACAAGCAACGGGGTTTGAGCCTTCTCGATCAGACCCTGATTGACAGCATCACCTGTACCAACATCAGTCTCCAGCACATCTCTGCGGGCCAACACAATTGCACCGATCATGGCCATCAGTAGAAGCACAGACGCCAGCTCAAAAGGCAAAAGGTAGTCAGTAAATAGGTGTTCACCAATTCGCTCAGTAGCCCCTACTCCAATCGCTGCGGGGCCTGGCACTGCCCAAGGTGTGGTGATCACCACACGAAAGAAAAGAACAAACAACCCTGCACAAACTCCACCAGAGAGCAGCCTTCGAATAGGCAATCCCTCGATCGGCTTCAAATCTTCGCGCTTGTTGACCAGCATGATCGCGAAGAGAATCAGCACGTTGACTGCACCCACATAAACCAGCACCTGTGCTGCTGCAACAAAACTGGCATTGAGGAGCAGATAGAGACCAGCCACAGCCATAAATACGCCACCAAGCAAAAAGGCGGAGTAGACGATATTGCCCAGCAAGACGACACCAAGACTGCCGAGAACCACCACGGCGCCTAGAACCAGGAAACAGATTAATTCTGTGGAAGTAGCAATCGTCATCCGCTGGGCTGGTCTTGATCAGAAGCATCCTGCAACGATTCTCCCTCATCCCCTTGAACAGACTCTTGTTGCAAGCTCAGACTCTTGAGCGCCTCTGCCGGGAGCTGTCCGGCTCGAGGTTGATTGGCAGGGACATCATGGGGATCCATCACCCCTTTAGGCAGATAGGCCAGCTCTCGTAAAGGCTGCACAGATGGGTCTGTCGTCACACTGGTTGGCAAACGACCCAATGCAACATTGTCGTAGTTGAGGCTATGTCGATCGTACGCAGCCAGCTCATATTCCTCTGTCATCGATAAGCAATTGGTAGGGCAGTACTCCACACAGTTGCCACAAAAGATGCAGACACCGAAATCAATGGAGTAATTGCGCAGCTCCTTTTTCTTGGTCTCCTTATTCATCACCCAGTCCACAACAGGCAGGTTGATGGGACAAACCCTGACGCAAACCTCACAAGCAATGCATTTATCAAACTCGTAGTGGATACGACCGCGATAACGCTCTGAGGGGATGAGCTTCTCGTATGGATACTGCACCGTGATCGGACGCCGGCGCAGATGATCGAATGTGACCGCAAGGCCCTGGATCAGATAGTTCGCTGCATCCGCAGCGTCGCGGGTGTAGTCAGCAACTTTTTTGAGGAACCCGAACATGCGAAAGGACCCTCTAAGAGGCCCACTAGGAGCATTCCAGAAATCCTACAAGCTTTTTAACCAGGATAAGTAAAAGTGCTTAGCCCTCCCGGAACGAGATCCAGCGCCTTCGAGCGCTTTAGCTGCATCAACCACCAAAGGCAACAGGGAAAGCCAACTTAAGAGCAGCTGTAATCAGCAGATTTCCAAGAGCGATCGGCAAAAGAAACTTCCAGCCCAAATCAAGCAATTGATCAATACGTACTCGTGGAGTAGTCCAGCGCAACAAGATGGCTAAGAACACCAGTAGATAAGCCTTCAGCACTGTCATCACAATGCCAACGGAGCCAGTGATCACCTGCACCAAGGGAGCATCAACCGACTGACCAAGCCAACCAGCCAGCCATTCCACCGGGATGGGGAAGCCCCATCCCCCTAGGTAGAGCACTGCGACCAACAAGGACGAAAGCACAAGGTTGATGTAACTACCGAGATAAAACAGGGCAAACTTCATCCCTGCGTACTCGGTCTGATAACCCGCCACCAGCTCTTCCTCAGCTTCAGGGAGATCGAAAGGAAGTCGTTCGCACTCGGCCAGCGCACAGATCCAAAAGATCAAAAAGCCCACAGGCTGCCGCCACACATTCCAGCTCAGCAAGCCAGCACCATTTTGTTGGGCAACAATGTCGACCGTGCTGAGCGAATTGCTCATCATCACCACTGCCAGAACAGCCAAGGCAAGAGGGATTTCGTAACTGATCGATTGAGCTGCAGCCCTCAGCCCACCCAAGAGTGAGTACTTGTTATTGGAGGCATAGCCACTCATCAATAGGCCAATGGGCTGAATGCTGCTGAGGGAGATCCAGAGGAAAATCCCTATCCCCACATTGCTGATCAGCAGATTTTGACCAAAGGGCACGATCAACCAGGAGAGGATCACAGGCACAAGCACCAGGACCGGACCAAGAGTGAACAGCAGGCCATCCGCCCTGACAGGGATCACGTCTTCCTTCACCAGCAACTTCAAGCCATCGGCCATCGGCTGCAACACGCCGAGAGCTCCTGCGTATTCCGGTCCGATCCGCTGCTGAACAGCCGCCGAAATCTTCCGCTCCAGCCACACGGTGACCAAAACGCCCACCATCGCCGCGGTCAACACCAACAGCATCGGCAGCGGCAGCCAAATGAGATGGGCCATCTGCGGGGAAAGCCCCAGCCCTTGTAATGACTGACTAAAGCTCAACTCCAGATCAAGGCCAGAACTCACCAAGCCTGAGGTTGCAGTGGCAAAGGTGGTCACCATGGTGATGGCTGAGCTGGCTGCAACTTAGGCGCCCGTAGAAGAGACACGCTCATCACTAGGGATCCAAGTTCTGTTCTGGGCACCGGTGTAAATCTGCGAAGGCCTGAAAATCCGATTCGCGCCAAGTTGCTCTCGCCAATGAGCCAGCCAACCAGCCACCCTTGAGATAGCAAACACAGGAGTAAAAAGATCACGTGGAATTCCAAGCTTGCGATACACAAGACCGGAATAGAAGTCCACATTCGGATAGATCCCTTTAGGCCCTAAACGGGTAGCAGCCGCCTGCTCCAACGCCTTGGCCACGTCATACATCTCATCGGTGCCGAATCGGGCAAACAACTCCTCTGCAAGACCCTGAAGGATCACAGCGCGAGGATCCTTGACCCGATATTCCCGATGACCAAAGCCCATCACCTTGCGCTTAGAAGCAATCGCTTCATCCAAGTAATCACCAGCATGCTCTGGGCTGCCGATCTCTTCGAGCATCGCCAAAACATCCTCATTGGCACCACCATGTAGTGGTCCTGCAAGGGTGCCCACTGCGGAGGCCACCACTGCATAAGGATCAGTGAGCGTACTGGCGGTCACGCGAGCACTAAAAGTACTGGCATTCAGACTGTGTTCCGCATGCAGGATCAAGCAGCGATCAAGAACCCTGGCCGCCAAAGGGTCCGGTTCACGCTCGGTGAGCATGTAGAGGAAATTGGCTGAGTAGGCCAGGTCATCACGAGGCTGAATGGGATCTTGCCCTTTGCGAATCAACTTAAAAGCCGCCACCATCGTGGGAATCTTGGCGATCAGCCTCACCACGGCGTCATAGACGTACTTCGGGTCATCGATGGCTCGACGGGAATAGAACAGCCCCAGCGATGCTGCACTCGATTGAAGTGCATCCATCGGGTGCCCCGAAGCTGGGAAGCACTTCATCATGTCGCGTACCCGAAAACTCACGCGACGGTGCATCTGCACCTCAGCTTCGAAATCACGAAGTTGCTGTGGGCTGGGCAGATCGCCCCAGATCAACAGATAGGTGGTTTCCAAAAAGCTGCTATGCGCTGAGAGCTCCGCAATTGGAAAACCCCGATAAGCAAGCCGCCCCTGCATTCCATCGATCTCACAGATGGCGGATTGGGTTACTGGCACTCCCTCCAGCCCCGGACGAAAGCTGATGCCACTGCGATCGTGGCGAATCTCCCCAACCTGCTCCTGCCCCACCGCATCTCGACAACTCCTTGGCAACCTAAGCGGAACAGGGCAACAACACCGAAGGCCTCAATAGCACCTGCAGCGTTGCCCTGCCAGCAGGGCTTCGTTTCTGCTGCGACCATCTGAGGTGAGCAAAACCAGCCTTCTTCAACACCAGGCAGCCCGAAGGCATGCCAAGCAACCTTGCTGCTAGATGAGTCAACTCAGGTTCATGACCCACCAAAAGGCAGCGCCCAACCAATCCTTCAAGCAAAGGCCAAGGATCCCTTCCAGGAAGCAAGCAACTCTCGAATTCCACCCGCCCCGCCAGCCCCGCCTGCTGAGCAAGTTCTGCCGTCTGAGCCGCACGCAGGTAAGGACTACTCAGCAGACGATCAGCAGCAAAGCCAAGGCTTCGCAAGCGACGAGCGACCTCCATCATGCGCAGAATTCCTTGTTCTGTAAGTGGCCTTAGCGAATCATCAACGCCATGGCAACGCTGCTCAGCGATGCCATGGCGCAATAAGAAAAGATCAACCGAGGTTGAGGCGGGCACGCATGCGAAGAGAAGAACTTTGCTCATCTTGATCAGGCCCCACAGCCATGGCCAACCCCTGCACACTGGGCTGCAATGAGCCACCAGCAAGCGTTTGCATCAACGTCCAGGGACGCCAATGCTGAAGCTGCACGCGACCAGGATTTGCACCAAGAACCAGCTGTTGAATAAGCGGACGATCATCTCGATTGAGATTGTTCAGCTGACGAAGACGAGGCTGCAACGCCTTGCCCTGCTTGCGCTGCTGCAGAGCCGCAAGGGTCTGACCCCACCAGGCCTGGTCTGGCTCTTCGACCAAAGCGACGCCCAACTGAGCCTCAAGCAAGTTCTTACTAGAGCTTTGTTGACGTGCCAAGCGCGTCCACACCTGCAGAGATTCGTCATCAGACGGCAAATCCGAACGAATAAAACCCTGCTCAGTCAGCGCATCATCCACCACCGAGACAGCTGGATGGTCCTGCTTGGTCGCAACCACCCAGCCTTCGGGCTGCTGAAGCCACAACAACGGTCCATCGTCCAAACCAGCAATCGTGGCAGCCGAAGACAGTTCATTTGACGTCAACTGCTGACGCAGTAAGGGACCTAACCACTGCACCAGAGGATCCTGATCTGAGGGATCCAGTAATCGAGAAGGTGAACTCAGCAAAGCGAGTGCCTCCGCCTCACCACCAGCCGAGGCAGTGAGCTGAACAAGTCCATCAGCTGATCCAGCCTCACTTGCAACAGCTTCCAGAGGTTGCTGGAAACGCAACAGCCCTTCCAGCGCCAAATCTGACCCTTCAGGCTTCAAGGCAGCTACCAAACCCAACAGATCCTCACGCTGGCTGAGCTGCTTAGGCAGGCCTAACCAAGAGTGAAGCGCGGGCGGCGAGGCAACCATCAGCGCCACACCATCGCCAAGCTGGCGCAAGATCTCGACAAGCTCCTGATCGCCAAGTTGATGCTGATCAGACAACTGGGAAACATCAAGAGCCTGTTCCAATACCCCCCGGCCGGAGGCAAGCAACAGCAGGTCATCGTCGATCAATGCTGTTGCCAAAGGCTGGGGATTACGTCCGCTCAAAGCCCCTTTGCCACTAATCACTCCCATCCCCCGATAGCGGCTGATCTGCAGATCTGTGCCAGCCAAGCTGCGTACTTGCCAAAAGCGCTGTAAAAAACGCCTCGCACCATCCTGATCTCGACTCTCTAGAACCAAAAGCCAACCCATGGATCCTTCTGGCCCGTTGGGTTCCAACAGAGCCATGCTCACTTGCGGACCAAGCCAGTCGACCAACTCCGACTCAAAATCCAAACCAGCGAGTGCGAAGGCACCATCACGAATCTGCTGAGCCCCATCGCGAGCCTTGCGACGGTTGCGTGCCGGAGCTACAGCCTGGGCATAGGCCGGCACACGCACTGGATCCATCAACCAATGAACGGCAAGAGCAGCCTCTCGAGGCACAAACCTTGCAGCACGTGGCAACTCCAGTGGCTGATCAACCAAACGAAGAGGGTTTTGGCGGGCCATAGCCCATCCAAGCCCCGCCACCAATGAGAACAGGACAAACACCGTGGCCACCACGGCAATCAAAAACGGGCGGGCCTTCATGGGCCGGCAATGGGACTCTTTAGATCATCTTTATCCATTAATCATCTGATCGTCTTGCGCCCAGTATGAAGCTCTCACAAAGGCAACATCAATGAGTCGATTGACAGGTCTCTTTGCGCAAGCCAACTGCATCGCGAACAGCAGCAAAATTTCCGCCACAAAATCTTGTCGAGCTGCACGACGAGAACCACAACAGCTGCAATCTGGAAAGAAGCATCGAGACTTGGTGATGCTGGGTTGTAAGCAAAGTGCGCCAACCCTGAGGCCGGCTTAGTGAGTTCGTGACAGAGCACAAAAGAAGGGCGACCCCCCCGTACCATCAATATCCCGACCTCACCGCTTTGGAGTCGCTACCGGCACGACAACAGCAGGTGCTTCAAGCAACGGTGCACCACTACGTGGACACGATTGAGCCCGTCGGCAGCAAAACCCTGGTGCAACGCTTTGGCCTCAAAGCGAGCGCAGCAACGGTTCGTTCGGCGATGGGAGCCCTTGAACAGCGTGGCCTGCTCACCCAACCTCATACCTCGGCGGGAAGAGTGCCGAGCCCGCAGGGCTATCGCCACTATGTGAACTGCTTGCTGCCGCCTCCAGGATCGGCGGCGCAGCACCTTGAAAGGGAACTGACAAACCTCAGTCTGCGCTGGGCAGCTCTCGATGACTTGATGTGGCAACTGGCCCGTCGTCTCACCGATTTCACCGGCCTCATGAGCTTGATTACCAGGCCCGCCCGGCCAAAGCCAACTCTTCAAGCCGTACGCCTAGTGCGCAGTGGCGACCGGCTACTGGTGATGCTGGTGGAAAGCTCCAACCAAGCCAGTCATCTCAATCTGCGCCTGCCCCATGAAGCCAGCAACGAACTCGAAGCCATCGAGGAGTGGACCCGCGATCAATTGGCCACAACGGGCAACGGCAGCCTCGACTGGTCGAGCCTGCCACCGCAGCTCAATCTGAGCGGATCTTTACTGCGAGAGGCGATTCACAGCCACAGCCAAGCTCAAACACCGGCTGAATCAGATGCGGTGTTCCATGGGATGTCAAGGCTGCTTGCGCAGCCAGAATTCAGCAGTAGCGCCAGCCTCCAACCTTTACTGGAACTGATGGATACGCAGCCAGCTGCAGTGGTGCCAGTTGGCAGTGAGCAACTTGGAGGCGTGTGGATCGGCGCGGAGCACCCCAAGAGCGCCCTGGAAGCCTGTTCAGTGGTGCAAGCGACCTATCACAGCTCCGGGGAAGGCATCGGACAAGTTGCTCTCGTTGGACCGATGCGCATGGCTTATGCCACAGCCAAGGCAGCCGTCAGCAGCGTGGCGAATCACCTTGAAAGGCTGCTCTGCTAAGCGAGACAGCTAGCGATGAGTTGCAAACTTTTTTACTACGTCTACCGATGTTCGGCGACTAGCTTTTCGGCGGTATACGCGGTTCAACAAAAGCTGAACAATGGAGCCCATGGACTGATTAATCTTTGCCTTATTTGTTCTCGTGATCAGTTACTCGTTAACCCCTTGCTGATGATCGAGCTCTGATGCCATCAGCTCATGGCTCGAGCAAAACGCTTACTGCCGTCTGGCTACAGTTTTCATCTCACGCTGCGTTGCAATAGCAGGCAGTTCTTGATTGCAAATCGCTCTGCAGTGGGGGTAACTCTTCGCCAATTTCAAACCAGGCTTGCAACTTCGAATCATTGGATCAAGCACTCTCGAGATCAAGGCCTTTGCCTTGCCCGGCGGATGCTTTCATCGAAGGAGAAAAAGCCTACCTTGTTCTTACTTTATGTGTTTGTAATTATATTTTCAATAGATACGCTATAATTAGCTCAGGAGATTAAATGATGAACAACAAATGAATAAGAAGCATTCTGATCACGCAGATAAAACAAAAATGCCGACTCCAGAAACTCTTAAGCAAGTATGCCAGCCTGAGGAGCGGGTTTTAGGCAGGGCTGATGATGGCAGTGTAATGGAGTTTATGCTTCAAACTGAGCATGGAAATACCTACTTGTGCCGTTTTCCCCCTGGCTTTATTTCACATGCTGCCATTCAATTGTGTACAGAAGAAATATGGTATTTTATTCAAGGGGAAGGGGTGTTCTGGATAAAGCATGAAGGCATTGAAAAACATGTGCCTTTTAATGCTGGCACCGCGTTACATGCGCCTTGCGGCGGAGCGATGCAATTTCGCAATACTGGACAGTTGGAAGCTGTAGCGCATGTAGTCACCATGCCTCCATGGCCTGGTTCAGATGGCGCTAAATTAACTAAAGGCCCATGGGAAAGTGTTTGATTCCGCTCTTTGAGTAGTGGTCTGACTCTCGTAGGTGTCTTGCATCAGATAGCGTTTGCCCCTGCAGCTTCTAGCGTTACTGGCCCATAGTGGGTTGAAGACTTACGACCAAACAATACCCCGTGCAACGGGGTATTGAATACCACGGGCCACCCAAGGCAACGCTGCACTGGGGTTGAGCAAATCATCAGCTAATCATGTTGCCAAAACTGGGATTGATAGCTGAACTTGAGGCAGTTGCTTGGTTTACAGCGAAACATCTGCAGCAGCTCATCACCAGACAGCAGCGAGTGCCTTAAGACTGCCGGTAGCCATCACTCAAAGCTGATTGCCAAGTTTCTCTGCCACGGTGTTGACATCTTTATCGCCACGGCCAGAGCAATTGATCACCACTTCTGTTCCAGCGGCGAGAGTGGGGCAAAGCGTCTCTAACCAAGCAAAGGCATGGGCTGTCTCCAGGGCAGGAATAATTCCTTCTAGTTCACTCACCAAGCGCAGAGCATCCAAAGCCTGCTGATCGGTAACCGCGGCATACTCCGCCCGACCAATCTCACACAAGTAGCTGTGTTCTGGACCAACTCCCGGGTAGTCGAGGCCGGCACTAATCGAATGGGCTTCTTGCACCTGACCTTCATCATCCTGAAGCAACAAACTCATCGCTCCATGCAAGACGCCTACTCGACCTTCGGTGATTGTTGCCGCATGACGACCAGTTTCAACACCATCACCAGCAGCTTCCACTCCAATCATGCGCACAGAGCGGTCCTGCACGAAGGGATGAAACAAACCCATGGCATTGGACCCTCCACCAACGCACGCCAAAAGAACATCAGGCAAGCGACCGAAAGCCTCAGCACACTGCTGCCTGGCCTCCTGACCGATCACGGCATGAAAGTCCCTAACAAGCATCGGATAGGGATGGGGACCAGCCACCGAACCAAGGATGTAATGAGTGGTTTCCACATTGGTAACCCAATCACGAATCGCCTCACTAGTCGCGTCCTTAAGCGTGGCCGTGCCTGCGGTGACAGGCTGCACTGTGGCTCCAAGCAGACGCATGCGGAACACATTCAACGCCTGACGGCGCATGTCCTCAGCGCCCATGTAAACAACACACTCAAGACCAAAACGGGCACACACCGTGGCCGTGGCCACACCGTGTTGACCCGCACCTGTTTCGGCAATGATCCGCTTTTTACCCATGCGTAACGCCAACAGAGCCTGACCCAAAGCGTTATTGATTTTGTGAGCGCCTGTGTGATTGAGATCCTCACGCTTCAGCCAGATCCTGGGGCCTCCGTCTGAACGGCGGTAATGAGCTGTGAGTCGCTCAGCCTCATAGAGCGGCGTCGCCCGACCCACATAACGACGTAGCAACCGATCCAACTCAGTCGTGAAGGCATGATCTTTCCATGCCTGCGCAGCTGCTTGCTCCAGTTCAGCCAAGGCAGGCATCAAGGTTTCGGGAACGTATTGCCCCCCATATCTGCCGAAACGCCCCTGGGCAGAAGGTCGCGCACTCACAGCGAGGTCCGCATCTTTGGGCTGAGAGGGCAGAGTGCTGGTCACCGGTACGCCAGGCAAGAACGACACCACCCTAGGAATCGAAAGAATCACCCCAAGCAGCAAAGAGTGCTTTCGTTTGAAGCCGCAAAGTTAGAGGGAGTCTTTGCTAGCCCACTCAACTGCGCCAAACGCGCGAGGCATTGAGGATTGCCAGCAAGGCAACTCCTACATCAGCAAAGACAGCCGACCAAAGAGTCGCCGCACCAAAGGCCGCAAAGGCGATGAACAGCCCCTTCACACTCAGCGCCATAGCGATGTTTTGTCAAACAATCCGCCTGGTGCGCTTGCCGATATCAATCGCCTTGGCGACCTGAGAAGGGACATCGGTCATGATCACCACATCAGCGGTCTCAATGGCGGCATCAGAGCCGAGTGCTCCCATCGCCATGCCTACATCAGCGCGAGCAATCACCGGTGCATCGTTAATGCCATCGCCCACATACGCCACGGTGCCCCCAGCTTGATGGGCGCTGCGCAGCGCGCAATCGAGTGCAGCAACCTTCCCTTCAGGCAACAGATCAGCGCAAAAGCCATCGAGACCAAGCTGATCGGCAATGATCTCAGCCACTGGATGGCTATCACCTGTGAGCATGGAAACGTTAATTCCACGCTTATGGAGAGCGCTCACCGCATCAACAGCATCCGGCTTAATGGCATCTGCAATCAGGATGCGGCCGCTGTAGACACCATCCACCACCACATGCACCACGGTGCTGTCCACTGCACAGGCCTGATGGACGATGCCATCGCGATGCAGCAATCGATCATTACCAATCAGCACTGAATGTCCGTTCACCTCAGCACGAATGCCATGGCCTGGGATCTCCTCTACAGCGGCGATTCTGGATGAATCAATCGGGGCTGCATAGGCCTGCTTGATCGATTGAGCCACTGGATGTGTTGATTGTGACTCCGCCATCGCGGCCAATTCCAACAGCTGCTGCTCTGAGAAACCATTCGCCGAGATGACTTGCGAAACACGAAAGCAGCCCTGAGTCAATGTGCCCGTCTTGTCGAACACCACCCTTTTCACCTTGCTGAGTGCATCGAGGAACATCGACCCCTTCACCAGAATTCCCTGCCGAGCCGCACCGCCAGCCCCGCCGAAATAGCCGAGGGGAATGCTGATCACCAAGCCACATGGGCATGAGATCACCACCAACACCAAAGCGCGATTCAGCCACTCAATTGGATTGGCCTGCACAACTAAAGGAGGCAAGACCGCCACTAGCAGTGCCAAACCCACCACGATCGGCGTATAAATGCGGGCAAAACTGGTGATCAGCTTTTCGGTAGGAGCCTTGCGACTGGCGGCGCTTTCCACCAGTTGAAGAATCTTGGCCACAGAGGATTCTTTCAATGGCCTGATCACCTGCAGCACCAAAGCGCCCGACTGGTTGATCGTTCCGGCCAAAGCCTTATCACCCAATTGAACGGCTCGTGGTTGCGATTCACCAGTGAGGGCCGAGGTGTCCAAACTTGAACGCCCCTCCACCACATCCCCATCCAAAGGAACCTTCTCACCAGGCCGAACCAACACCTGGTCACCAACCTTGACACTGTTGGGATCAACCTCGATGAGCTGATCACCAACCATCAGATTGGCCCGATCAGGTTTGACTTGAAGCAAGGCCTGAATAGAACGCCTGGAACGCCCAACCGAATAGCCCTGGAACAATTCACCAATCTGAAAAAACAACATCACGGCCACCGCCTCTGGCAGTTCGCCGATACAGATCGCCCCAATCGTTGCGATGCTCATTAAAAAGTTTTCATCAAATAGCCGACCTCGCAGAATGTTGCGACCAGCCGTAGTCAGAACACCCCAACCACTAATCAAATAGGCGGGGATCATCACGGCCAACTCAACCATGCGCCCCATGGGCCCTGCCCAAGCCAGGCCAATCACGAAAAGACTGGCAGCCGCTGCAATTGGAATCAGCTCTCTCCTCAAGCTGAACACCTTCGCGTTAGCGCTGCAATCGTTGTTGCAGCAACCATCCAGCAGAGCATCACCAGCAGCCATCGGATCGCGGAGTTGCATCTGATCACCTCGAAGATGGCATGCAAAAACACCAACCCCCGTACATTCACAACATTGGCGATCAGACAATGCCCCGAGGTGGCTGGCAAGAATTCACCGGCCCAGGTGGTTTTTCAGGGCAATCCAGAGCGATGGAGCGCCCCGATGTCAGCCAAGCCAATCCCAAGGAGCAGCAAGCTGTGCGGGTGCAACGCACACGCGGAGGCAAGCGTGGCAAAACAGTGACCCAGATCACTGGGCTGGAACTCACCGCTACAGAAGCCAAGGCTTTGCTCAAGCGCCTTAAGGCCCGGGCTGGCACCGGCGGAACAGTCAAAGACGATCTACTCGAGCTACAGGGCGACCAGGTGAGCCTGGTGATGGACTTCCTACAAAGCGAGGGCTTCCGTCCCAAACAAGCTGGTGGCTGAAAGGAGCTGACAGATCAACTAGGCGGAATGGAGAATGGCAGCCCAATCAACATCAAGACCATGAGCTCTGCCCCGCAAGGAGATACAAACCCCAAGGGCACGAACATTGTCTGGCATGAAGCCTCCGTAGACCGTCAATCGCGAGCACAACAACGCGGCCACCGCAGTGCAATCCTCTGGTTCACTGGCCTATCCGGTTCTGGCAAAAGCACCCTTGCCAATGCAGTGAATGCTGCCCTTTTTGAGCAAGGTCTTGCCACCTATGTATTAGATGGCGACAACATTCGCCATAGCCTTTGCAAAGACCTCGGCTTCTCCGACTCAGATCGAGAGGAGAACATTCGCCGCATCGGCGAAGTTGCGAAGCTCTTCCTCGATGCCGGTGTCATCGTGCTCACCGCTTTCGTCTCCCCCTTTCGAGCTGACCGTGACAAAGCTCGCAAGCTTGTGGATGTTGATGATTTCATCGAAATCCACTGTGCAGCGGATCTGACAATTTGCGAAGAGCGAGACACCAAAGGGCTCTATGCCAAAGCCAGGGCCGGCGAAATCAAAGATTTCACTGGTATTTCAAGCCCCTATGAAGACCCTGCATCACCCGAACTAAAGATCAATACGGGTGAACAGAATCTGGAAACGTGCGTTGAGATCGTGCTCAAGACTCTGCTGGATCGAAAGGTAATTCCCGCCAAGCATCAACCAGTGTCTTAATGCAACTCGCCACGGGAACGGCGAGCAATAACCCCAAGAGCTGCCCAAAACCAAATAATGCTCCTGTTCTGGCACCAATCGGCAAGGCAATGAGCAACCAAGCAGGCTGCAAGCCAACGATGCTTCCCATCAGGCGCGGTTGGATCACTTGATCCACAATCTGACCAACAGCGATCGCAGCGGCCAGAATCTCTAGACCCATGCGGGGGTCCTGTAATGCGAGCAGTGCACTAACACCAACAATCGTGAGCGCACTCGCGTAAGGGATCAAGGTCGTAAAACCAATTAAGACAGCAAATAACACTCCAAAAGGAATATCCAACACCGTAAAAACAAGGATTTGGCCGCCGCTGAGAATCAATGCAAGCAAGACCTGCCCGGCAAAATATCCACGGAATGTGCCCGTGATCGTATCGACCACAAGCTCCCTCCATTGAGCCGGCAGCCAACGAGCCAACCCAGCAGCAATTGGATCGCCACCCAACAAAAGAAACACTGCCAAGACAAGGACCAACAAGGTGTTGATGGTGATGCCAAGAGTGGCTCCAAGAATGCCGAGTAATTGCTGACTCAACTGAGTCGCCACGCCGCTCAATCGTGTCAGTAGATCACTACTGAAGTCTCCAAATTCACTAGGCAAGCCCCGAGCCGAAGCCCATTCCTGCAGCCGACTCACCCAACCTTCTGCAGCCACAAGCCAGCCAGGTAATTCATTGATCAACTGGCCAAGCTGATCAATTAGACGGGGCACCAAAGCAACGCCCGCTAACACCAACAAGCCAACCGCCAAAACTGCCACCACACCGATGGCCAGCCAACGGGGCAACCCCAGACGCTGATTAATCCAGCGACTGGGGATATCTAGCAAAAATGCAATCAGCGCTGCCGTGACAAACAGCCCTGGGAAAGGAGCCAAAGGCAGTAATAACTGTCGCAGCACCCAAAGATTGAGGGCGAACAGTGGCAAAACCAGACTGAGCCGCAACCAGATAGGGAATACCAATGGCCCAAGCATCAGAGAACTCTCGTTGAGATCCTCAGCAGATCAGTTACTAGGCTGAAGCTTGGCTCCTCGAAGAGAAGCAGAAGCCTGCCACCAAAATGCAAGCCAGCAAGCAATCCCAACAAACTTAAAGCCCTCTTCAAACAACTGCACCGTGGCGTAGCCAATGGGCAATAGATCCTGAACCTTATCGCTGACTATCGAGAGGCCCAGAAGCAGGGCCGACGCCAGGCATGCCACACCATCAGCCTGGATGACTCATTTGCAAAAGCGTCCGCAGAAAGAAAGCTGTGATGATGCAGTAACAGCCAGCTTGAGCTAATTGCGCAAGCCTCACGCCCCAAGGAAAGATCATCAAGACAAAGCAATCTGGAGAGCATGACCACCCTTAGGCGTTAGGGCAGAATTGTCTCTAGAGGCGTTTGGCTCAGCGGTAGAAAGCCTGCCTTGCAAACACGATCTCGCTGGTTCTATCCCGGCATCGCTAATCACCTAAAGCTCTAGTCAATGCATTTGGCTCTTTCTCCAACGCTGGCTGCATGTCGGCCCCGGCAATGGCCAAAGAATCTGTTGGTTTTCGCTGCTCCACTTTTTGCCTTCCGCTTCGAGATTGAGATTTGGCAGCGGGCAATTGCTGCACTTGTGGCTTTCTGCTTGATCTCTAGCGCGATCTATCTACTGAATGACTGTCTTGATATAGATGCCGATCGAGTTCACCCCAGCAAAAGACATCGATCCATCGCCGCTGGGCTGGTCACGGTGCCTACAGCCCTAGCCACAGCCTTGATGCTCACCGTGGTCAGCTTCAGTTTCGCAGCCGTAATTACTCCAGAATTGGCAGGGGTGGTACTGCTATACGGCCTCATTCAAGTCGGCTACTGCTTGCAGCTGAAGCACCAGCCGTTGCTCGATCTTTTCGCTATCGCATCGGGGTTCTTATTGCGGGCCATCGCAGGTGCTGTTGCTGCTGGCCTACCCCTTTCCCCCTGGTTCCTTCTCACTGTGGGACTGCTAGCGCTTTTTCTAGCTATTGAAAAGCGCAAGGCCGAACTTCGCGTAACGAAGAACGCTGGGGTAACTACCCGCACAGTATTGAAGCGCTACTCATTACCTCTACTGCTGCGGCTTGAAAGCTTGGTGGCAACCAGTTCCTTTATGTCTTATTCACTCTGGGCCGCCGGACCAGCTCTGAAAGGAGCGTCAACCAGTTGGATGCTGCTCACCGTACCCTTCGTACTAGTAGGGATTTTCCGCTATCAGTTGCTCAGTGATCCTGAAGAGGTCGAACGCCGTGGCACATTGAGACCAGATCTCAATGGCGAAAAGCCTGAGGAGATTCTGTTGAATGATCGCGGCATTCAGTTCACCTTGATCGGTTGGGTCTTGACTACTTTGCTAATCGGGTTAGTCAACCACGCAGCTGCATAATCATGGCGATTGCAGTTTTTGATGTGGACGGCACTCTTTTGCAGGGTGATTGTCTACTGATGGCATGCCGACGATCGCGTGATGCCTTGGGCACAGTCTTGGCAGTTCTGATCTGTATGCCTTGGCTGATTGCATGGCAACTACGCCTCATCAAAACTGGACGTTGCAAAGAGAAGGTAATTGCAGCCTTTCGTATCTGTGAGGCCGTTAATAAGGCCGCATTGAACGGTCGCCAGGATTGGTTACTGCCAATGCTGCAGCGTCAACTACGTGGTGAAGCGGTTCAGAGATTGCAATGGCATCAGAAGCGTGGTGATCGAGTATTGCTCTGCTCTGCTTCACCGCGCTTGCTCTTGCAACCACTAGCCGATGCTTTGGGCGTAGAGCTGCTCTGCACTGAATTAGCAAGAGTAGAGGGTTTATGGCAACCGCAATTGGTGAGTGCTAATTGCAAGGGCTCCGAGAAGGTGCGATGCCTGGAAGCCCATTTAGGGCCACTCAAACATTTGACAATTGAAGCCTATGGCGATAGTCGGGGCGATCGGGAATTACTCCAAGCTGCCGCAATCCCCCACTACCGCAGCTTTTGCACTGAACCAAGGCCCTACCCTGCTTTCTCGCTGGGCGCTTTGTTGCCATTGATAGCTCTGACCCTGCTGAGCTATGGGCTGTTGGGGAGTTGGAGCCAGGGCGACAAGTTACTTCCGCTATTTCTACGCCTTTTGCCACAGATATCAGTGGGGCTGCTGCTTGTACTGGTTAGCTATACGGTTCGCTACGGCAGGTGGAGGCTGTTGCTGGCAGCTCTCTTCTTGCAACCACCCATAGCAGATGATGCCCGGATCTGGATGGGTTCCTATGCTTTTACCGCTACGCCAGGTAAAAGCGGAGAAGCTGTTCGTTCTTGGCTACTCAAGCAGAACTGCAATATCCCGGCACCCCCGACTCTGATGGCGTTGGCGGTAGAACGACTCACTGACGGTACTTCTGTACTGCTTATTTTGTTGTTCAATCTGCCCTTGCTGCTGCGTTGGCAACTGCCTTTCGTTTTGCTATGCACCTTGGGGCTAATTGCTGTGATCGGGTTCTGGCTGTTGGGCTCAGGACGATGGTTGAGATCGTTGTTTTACTCAACTGCTAACAAGTTGCTGCCTGAGAAGTTTGTCAGCGCAAGCGGGGATGGTCTGATTGCATTACGGCAATTGTTGCGACCGCGGCTCTTGCTAACGGCAACCATACTTGGGGTAGTGGCATGGTCATTAGAAGGCCTCAGCCTATGGATATTGATTAAAGGCATCGGCGCAAGCGGCATCAACTGGGGTGAAGCAACAATTGCTCACACGGCCGCTGGCCTCCTCGGAGCTCTTTCCCTATTACCAGGTGGACTTGGCAGCACCGAGGCAGGCACCATTGGTCTGTTGAATCTCCAAGGTGTACCTCTTGCCGTCGCCACTCCGGCCACTCTGCTAATCCGCTTGATGACTATCTGGTTCGCTACGGGTCTGGGAGTGTTGTGCTTGCTATGGCAAGAGCGTAGAAACTGATGTCAGCTGCTGACTCTCAGCCCAGTCAAGACTGGAAACCAGCATGGAGCAGTTTCATTGCCCTGACACTCATAGCTGTGGCTTTAACGGCGATGCTGCAGAGGCCAGCTTCTGAGCGCCAAGTACTTGTAGCGTCGTCCCACAAGCTGCTGCTGTGGCTTCCAGTGCTCTACGGCATCGTGGCAGTCAGCTATGCAGGCCGTTATTGGCGCTGGAGGCTATTACTGGGCCGAATTGGAATCGGTCGACTGAGTTGGGCCGATCTGATCGGCTGGTTTCGTGGCTTTGCCCTTACGGCAACCCCCGCCAAGTTGGGCGAACTCAATCGGATTCGGCAGCTCCATAGGCAGCTGCACTACCCCCGCAGCCCCCTGGTGCACGTCTTTGTAGTTGAACGCATCGCTGATGCATCTGCCGTGGCTTTTCTGCTGATGCTGTTGACGCCGAAGCAATTGATAGTGCATCTTTCAGGCCTGAATTGGATCGTTGAACTACTGCTGGCTGTGGGGGTGTTGGCTGTTGTTTTCTTTTCCGCCTTACGCCCCCTGCGCTGCTTCTTATCCAATCGCCTAAAAAGCTGGCATCATCATCTACCCAGCGGCGCTCTGGGGCGCGCCATCTGGCCCGCCATATTGATTTCAATGGCGCTCTGGGCCAATGAGGCCTTAGTGCTTTGGTTACTAGTGCACTTGCTGAGCCCTACACCTATCAGCATCCCAACAGCCATCAGCATTTATTTGCTGTCTGGTGTCATCGGCATAGCTTCATCATTACCTGGCGGGGTTGGAGTGAATGAGGCCGTCACAGTCTTGCTTTTAAGCAGACTGGACATTGGCGCTGCAGTGGCCCTGCCGGTTGCGGTGCTTAGGCGAATTATCACCCTTTGGTCAATCGTGGCTCTCGCTGCTGCGATTAGGATTTTCTGGCCTTATCCAGCCTTCTCATCTAGCAGGTTTGCGAAAGGATGAACACTATGGGTCAAGCAGCGAGAACTCCGATTCGCAGCTCCTTTGTGCTCGGAAGTACCAGTGAAATAGCCCAGGCAATTTGCCATGAGTTGGCTCGATGTGGCTGTCGTCAGTTCCATTTGATTGCCCGCAACCAGGCTGGGAACGAACAACTGGCCGAACAACTAAGAAATCACTATGGCGCCGTCGTCACCCAGGAGCAGACCGATCTTTTGACTGATGTAGCCCTTGATGGTCCTGGCAAGCCGCAGGTGGGCAACTATGACTTGTATTTGATCACTGCGGGTTCTCTTGGTGATCTCGAACTAGCGCGCAACGATGCCACTGAGGCCTTGCGAATCACAGCTGCAAACTACAGCGGTCTGCTGCCATGGTTAAGTGCGATTGCTACTCCTGAGCGGCTGTCTTGCCCGGGGCGGTTGTGGGTATTCAGTTCAGTGGCAGCTGATCGTGGCAGACCCTCCAACTATCACTACGGAGCAGCCAAAGCTGCTCTTACTGCGTTCTGCGAGGGTCTACAACTGCGCTGCCAAAGGAAGCCTTTTGCAGTGCGCACCATCAAGGCTGGCTTTATGGCCACATCGATGACGATTGGCAAGGCACCAAAAGTTCTGTGCGTTAGTCCACAATCGGTCGCGCGTGATCTACTGAGACGCCCCAACCGTCGAGGTATCGAATACCTCCCCTGGTGGTGGGCACAGATCATGTGGTTCATTCGCTTGTTGCCTGCGCCCTTTGCTTCAAGGCTGTGACCTTGCCCCTCTCTTCGCAAACACAAATCCTCAGCGGTTGGGGCCGCACAATGCCAGTGCAGGCAAAGGTTGTGCAGCCAGCCAGCGTCCAACAAGTCCAGGAGCTAGTGCGTCAGGCCAGCCCGGCCTCACTGATCGCTAGAGGGCTAGGCCGCTCATACGGTGATGCGGCCCAACTGGATGGTGCCTCTGCGGTTGAGATGGGAGCCTTTGATCAAATCAACCTTGATCTTGTCAAAGGCTCTGTGACAGCCGGCGCAGGGGTAAGTCTGAATCAGTTGCTGCGGGTGATCGTGCCGGCAGGCTTTTTTTTGCCCGTCACCCCTGGCACTCGTAACGTCACCATTGGCGGTGCCATTGCAGCAGATGTGCACGGCAAAAACCATCACGTTGATGGCAGCTTTGGCAATCATCTCCAACGGCTGTTGCTTGTTGATGGCAGCGGCAAGCTGCGTGAGCTCACCCCCAGCGGGAAAAGCAGCGTGGATGAAAGCGAACAGTTCTGGGCAACGGTGGGTGGGATGGGTCTCACCGGCATCATCGTGGAAGCCACCTTTTCACTCATCCCAATCAGCAGCTCTTTGATCAGCGTCAATACCGCTCGATATCACAATCTCGATGAGCTGATGGCGGCGATGGTGGCGTCTGATAGCAATTACCGTTACAGCGTCGCCTGGATCGACAGCCTCGATGCAAAGGGCCGCGGAGTTCTCAGCTGCGGTGACCATGCCCTTGCCGAACAACTACCCACCAGCCAACAGGCTGATCCACTGGTTTACGACCCCAAGCCCTTGGCCTCAGCACCGACTTTTCTCCCTGGAGGGCTACTCAACAAGCTCACCGTACGAGCCTTTAACGAAGCCTGGTTTCGCAAGGCACCCAAGCAGAGGCTAGGTGAATTGCAGACAATCGGAGCCTATTTCCACCCTCTTGATGGTGTGCAGGACTGGAATCGTATCTATGGCCCGGCCGGTTTTTTGCAGTATCAATTCGTTGTGCCAGACAACGCCTCACACTTAGTGCTCTACACGCTAGAAGCCTTGCGAAAAATTGGCACTTCGAGCTTTTTGACTGTGCTCAAGCGTTTTGGTCCTAGTAACCCAGGCCACTTGTCGTTTCCAATGCAGGGATGGACACTTGCAGTGGATCTTCCTGCAGCGGTACCGGGATTATTTGAGGTACTTGACCATCTAGATGAACACATAGCTGCTGAGAATGGCAGACTTTACCTAGCGAAAGATTCGCGCCAATCAGCCACAATCCTTCGCCGAACTTATCCACGACTGGAGGAGTGGCAGCAAGCAAGAGAAAAGCTTGACCCCAGCAAAGTCTTCTCTTCAGACATGGCTATTAGAACTGGACTTTAGACCAATCATTCTCATCAATCTAGAGAACACTCCCTGACACTATCTGCATGTATATAACGCAATCATTCTGCGCCAACAATTCAATGCTTCTCTAGCTAACATGATCGTTGTCAACAAGTAGGGTCATCGGCTGGGGATAGCGAAGAAGATACAGTCCAAAACTATTCATCTTGAAGCAAATCAGCTAAGCTAAATATTGGCTTGCAAAAAATACTTAGAAATTTTGCTTAAGCCAAATACTGCCGGTTGAATCATACCCAATCGGCTAAGGATTGGATTCAAAAGCAATATCGTGAATCACAGGCATACCTGCCAGAACATACATTCAGCCAAAAGAGTGGTTGTCAAGGCCACATTGCAAGAGCTTAAAAAGCCCATCAACCAAACAGTCTACAAATTAACAAAAAGAGAATGTCAGCATTTAGCGATCTCAAGAAGAGGTATTCCAATGGAAGTAGCATCAACAAATCAACCTTTGCAGAAATTTTATGCCGGCTACATTGCATTTATTATGCCCAATAAGTAGGCCTTACAATGTGATTTAAAACTGGCTTGATCCTACCGGTCAGCGCCAAGGCTAAAATCAAGAAATTAATAGAGGCTTCTATTGATTTGAAAAAACATGGATGGCTACAGCTTTTTATGAGTCACTTCTGGGGTGTCTCATTATCTTCAGCAGACAGCATTGTGATGCTGATGCTTTCCGCTACATTCCTCCGAGGCATACTGCGCAATATTAGTGAAAACAATAGCTACAACGATTCTTGGACTGTTGGGGAATGGCTTATAAACTACTCAGGAGGCTTTGTACGCCGAGGGCTGCCTGGCTCCGGCATTTATCATCTAACAATTCTCACAGGAGTTAATCCTGAAAATCTTGTTTTAGCTATATCTCTTTTATTCTTCGCAATTTTAGCGATCTTTCTCTGCTGGCGTAGAGAGCTGTTGTTGCATCCACTGGTCATTCTTTCATCAGTAGGGCTTCTCGGGCCATTGACAACTGGCAATTTGATCCGAAAGGATTTTACTGTACTAATTCTTTTGCTTGCTTGTCTATTAATTCTTAGGGCCTGGTGGTCTCGTCGATGGTCGACAATTCCAGCTCTAATCATGATCAATACAATCTCAATTATGGGCATCCTTAGCCAGGAAATATATGGTTTTGTTGCACTACCAATATTAATTCTAATAGCAGGTTATTTGATCGCGCTAGATAGAAATTGCCATGTATTTATTTTTTGGAAAGGTTTAATAAGGGCCTTTCTATTCTTGCTCCCTACTTTGGCAATATTTTCCTTAGTTCTGCACTCGCGTGGCAATAGTGAGATTGCCCATGCCATCCATAGTTCGTGGGTAGCACTTGCCGATCTAATGGGGCCGTCAGACAAGCTAATCAGTGGATCACCCGATGGAGCAATTAAGGCCCTAGCCAGGGTCCCTGGCACTCAATTTGCAAAAACCTATAAAATCTTCAAAGGCTTTGCGGGTCCGATTTGGGTGCCCCTGGCTTGGCTGATAACGGCCATGGCTGGATTACGTCTACTCTTGGCAGGATTTGGCCATAGTGCCATGGCCAATATTAATTATGATCGCTTTAAATTACGCCGCTTTGCTCTCATGGTGGCCTCGATCCAAATTATCGCCATTGCACCCCTATTTATACTCGGAACCGACTATGGTCGCTGGCTATCATTCTGGTATCTAAGCACTTTACTAATCGTATTGGTTTGGGCCCAAACGGATCTGATTAATGTTAATCAATATTCCTCCATTCATTTGCTTATACCAACATCTATCGATTCGTACTTCATCAAAATGCAGAATTGGCTTTGTTCTGATATGCATCCGAACACCCTTCGTTGGCTTGTAATCCTTCTAGGGATACCAGAACATGCTTCCTGGAGCCTAATGGAGTGGCTTGCCGCCACTCCATTAGGCTATCTAATTTACCTCTAAGAATTAATGATTTAATATTATCAATACCTTGCGAATTCGCGATCAGCAATCAAAACACTTCTATGCGATTCAGAATAATATGATTATTTCTTTAATATTTACGCCAAATGCGGCCTCCGAATGATCAAACCCTAAAGCAATTACTACTATCCAAGTATTACCATGAAGTTGATTCTAACAACCAGGAGATGGTGAAAGAATACAATGGCCCCGCTGATTAAGTTTAGCCTTCTCTTCAAGCGATATTGTTCCGCGAGGGCTAATCCAAAGCGCTCGTTTAGATCCTCAGCAGATCATTCACTAGCCTGAAGCGTGGCGCCTCGCAAAGAAGCCTGCCACCAAAATGCAAGCCAGCAAGCAATCCCAACAAACTTAAAGCCCTCTTCAAACAACTGCACCGTGGCGTAGCCAATGGGCAATAGATCCTGAACCTTATCGCTGACTATCGAGAGGCCCAGAAGCATGGCCGCCGCCAGGAATGCCACAACATCAGCCTGGATGACTAATTTGCGAAAGCGTAACAAGATGAATAGGGCCAAAATGGCATAGGAGGTATATAGAAAATCAGGGCCTATATGACGATCATGCAGTAAAAATAAATCATCGAGACAAAGACTAGTGGAAAAAATGCCACCCACTAGCAACAGCTGACACCAATCACGCTTTATTGCTAGCCCAGAGAGGGAAACAAAAAGGCTTATGGCTGCCGCTGCAGCCCAAAGCAAAAATCCAAAATTAGAAAGCATGCCAACAGCAACTGGGAAGTCGCATGTCTGCATTAGATCCGTTAAAACTTTTCCAGGTTGAATACCCGCAGCTGCCGAGAGAGACAGCACAACAATGTAGACGATTAATGCCGGGAAAATAGCAACAACCAAGAGGCGGGTGAAAGGATTACGCAGCATCAAAACTCATAGACAAGCATCAAGCCGGGACCTTACCTGTGGCTTGAGTGGAGTTGTGAGGTTCCAACAAGACCTTCACATCTGCCCCAAATAAGCCTCGCTGCCAAGCTCCAACAAGCGAGCATCCTTGGCGACCACAGCATCGTGAAGATCCTGGCGGTAGGCCCTCAACCGCTCTGCAAGCTTTGGATCGCAGATCGCCAGGATCTGAGCCGCCAGCAAGCCAGCATTAAGCCCTCCACCAATCGCCACTGTTGCCACAGGGATTCCCCCAGGCATCTGCACAATCGAATGCAAGGAATCCACCCCGGAAAGAGCCCTGCTCTGCACAGGTACTCCAATCACTGGCAGCGTGGTGAGTGACGCCACCATGCCCGGCAAATGAGCAGCACCGCCGGCACCTGCCACGATCACCTTCAAACCTCTCTGATGAGCTTCCTTTGCAAAGGCCACCATCTCAAGGGGCGTACGGTGCGCAGAAAGCACACGCACCTCCACCTTCACACCGAACTCCTCTAAGACGGTGACGGCCGGTTGCAGGGTTGGCAAATCAGAATCACTACCCATCACCACAGCCACCTGCGGCGGCGATTCAGCAGCTGCCAAAGGCACAGGCAGAGAAGCAGAGGTCACGATGAATAATGACGACAATGCCATGGTCCCGCACTAGCACCACCTGGCCACCTCCCATGCATCGGATCACCCACATCCGCCTGCCCGAACCTCTCAACAAAGCCGTGGACACCAAGCTGTGGTGGATGGCCTTAGATGAACACAAGCGGGTGCTCAGTATTCAACCCATGGCAGATGGCTCTGCCATGGACGGGGAGAGCTGGCAGGGCGACTGGCTCAGCCCCATGGGCATCGATCTACAAATCAATGGAGGGCTGGGATTGGCCTTCCCTGAGCTCACCGCCAAAGACATTCCCCAGCTCCTGAAGCTGCTCGACAAACTCTGGCAAGACGGTGTACAGGCAATCTGCCCCACGCTTGTGAGCTGCGGGGTAGCAGCCCTGCGTCAATCTTTAACGGTGCTGCATGCAGCCCGAGAACAACACTGCCCGCAACGCTGTGAACTGCTGGGGGCCCACCTTGAAGGCCCTTTTCTGGCAATGGCACGCCACGGCGCCCATCCCCTGGAGCATCTCTGTGCTCCGAGCCTAAGGGCACTGGATGAACGCATTCGCGGCTTTGAGCAAGACATCAGTTTGATGACCCTGGCTCCAGAACTTCCCGGATCATCTGAAGTGATTGAACGACTCAGGACCCTAGGCATCGTGATATGCCTAGGGCACTCGAACGCAGATGGGGAAGCCTCTGCCGATGCCTTCTCCCAGGGAGTGGGAATGCTGACCCACTCCTTCAATGCCATGCCCGGTCTTCACCATCGTGCAGCTGGCCCGATGGGGGAAGCCTGCATGCATGGAGAGATCGCTATGGGACTAATCGCCGATGGAGTTCATGTTGACCCCACCATGGCGGTGCTATTGCAAAGACTGGCACCACAACAGCTGGTACTTGTGAGCGATAGTCTCGCTCCCTACGGCCTCAAAGATGGCAAGTATCGCTGGGATGAAAGAGTTCTGCTGGTCGAAAAAGGAACCTGTCGTTTGGAAGATGGCACTCTGGCAGGAGTCACATTGCCTCTCCTGGAAGGGAGTCGACGTTTAGCTACTTGGAGTGGTGAACCTGCCGCGGCCATCTGGGCTGCCACCATGGCCCCTCGTCAGGTAATAGGCAATGGCCGCACACTGGATGAGCTACTTGTGAATCAGCCCTTAACAGACTTACTCCGCTGGCAGTGGAAACCGGATACTGAAGAGCTGATCTGGAAGCATGCTGCTTAAGATCCCGATCGTCTGAAGCCAACTCAATGGCCATGGAACAGCGCCAAGAGCTCAAACAGGCCGAAAAAACTGAAGTAGCCAACTACTTCAACGGAACAGGGTTTGATCGCTGGAATCGCATCTACAGCGAAAGTGATGATGTCAATAAAGTGCAGCGCAACATCCGCATCGGCCATCAAAAAACGGTGGATGATGTGCTCGCCTGGCTTCAGGAACGCGGTGATCTGAGTGGCATGAGTTTCTGCGACGCCGGCTGCGGGGTAGGAAGCCTCAGCCTTCCTCTGGCCGCAATGGGGGCTGGATCAATTGCCGCAAGTGACATTTCCGCCGCCATGGTGGCCGAAACCAAACGCCGCGCTGCAGATGCGGAGCTGGATCTAAGCCGACTAACCTTCAGCACCTCCGACCTGGAAAGCCTGCAGGGTTGCTTTCACACCGTGATCTGCCTGGATGTCTTCATCCACTACCCCCAACAAGCAGCGGAAGAGATGGTCCGTCACCTATGCGGACTCACACAAGAAAGTTTGCTAGTGAGCTTTGCCCCTTACACCCCTCTACTAGCGCTACTCAAACGCATTGGCCAGCTGTTCCCAGGGCCTAGCAAAACAACTCGCGCGTATACCCTTCGCGAAGACGGCATCATCAAAGCCGCAAGGGGCTGCGGATTCGAACCCATCCGCAGCAAACTCAATCAGGCTCCATTCTACTTTTCACGACTAATTGAGTTCAAGAAAAGTTAGAGCCACAGCCAAATCTTCTGGCAAAAACAATAGGGACAGACAATATCTATCAAGCTCAATCAAGCCTAAATTGGCTGAACAAGTTAATATCAACTACCACTACATCTCCGGGCTTAACAAATGCGGTGCCCACCAGCCCAGTATAAGAGCCACCCTCACCAATAACTGAAAGCCTATCGCTCTCAGGAAAGATGCTGGCAAGAACAAGATCAATCGCACTGGATTGATTAATGGCTTTCCACTGGCTAGCGCTTAAACCGAGAGAACCCAGGCCTTGTAACTGAAGATTGCCTTTCTTCAACCTCAAAGTTCCCTCAAAATGGGTCACAAAAGCCCGCCTCATCACAATCTGCTAAACAGCATAAAAGGTTGATTTCGGCTGAGCACAAGAAGCATCCTCAGAAACATCAAAAACATACGTCATATGATCTCCAACTGAAATTTATCCGTCCTGATTTGCATCAGAGAAAAACGTAGATTTTATTTTTCAAATTAATAATTTCAGGTCCAATCTTTCAGACTGCAACACTTGATACTGGCGCACAGAATTCAAAGAGAATGCAATCAGCAACCCACGCTTCAAAATCAACAAGTCACGAGCTCTTGGCGATGCAACGATCACCCTCACTGGTGCAATAGGCGCCGCTCATCTTTCTGTCTTCATCTGGAGGCGCCGCGGCGAGCAGGCTGTGAAGCCATGCAGACGGTTGCGGTAGGGCACATCCAGAAGCCTGTGAGCATGAAGACAATAACCACCATCACCTGGTGTTGCTGCTGATGAAATCTGCCCATCAAAACCGTAGAGAGGGTCTCCAATCAAGGGTGAACCAATCGCTGCCAGATGGATTCGGATTTGATGCGGACGTCCAGTTTGAATTGCTACCTCCAGCAAATCTGCATCCTGACGTCGCTCCAGCAATCGCACAGTTGACAAGGCTGTAAGAACACGAGATTCAGACTGCTTTGAATCATATTGCCGAGATGAATCAGCAGCAACCCAAACCTTGCCCACCATGGGGTGAGCCGTCTGCACAATCGGGACCCTGATCGTGGCAACCTCATCGCAATGGACATTCAGATTGCGGTGCGCCAAAGCGCGATAAATCTTCTTGCAGCCTTGATCACCGGCAGTGGCACGACGAAACATCGCTGAGAGTTTCGCTCGAGTCTCCCTTTGCCTAGCGCAGATCAACAGTCCCGATGTAAACCGTCCCAGGCGATGCACCGGCCTTGGCAGCCGAGACTCCCCATCCAGCTGACAACGACGTTGCAGCAGCCCCGTCAGCGTGTGATCAAGGAACCCCCCACCTGGGATCACCGGCAACCCTGAAGGCTTATTGACGACCAGCAGATCGCCATCATCAAAAATCACCTCCCAGCTCGCCGGAACCGCAGCTTCCAGCCATGGAGGGCGCTGCCAACACACCTGATCACCTGAGGCGAGCAGCTGATCCAATCGCACCAGCTCGCCATTCAGCCGAATCTGCCCCGCCTGCAAACGCTGTTGCCATACATCGCGACTCGAGTGGGTGTAATGCACCGCAAGCAACTCCACCAACCCTCGACCAGCATCCACAGCAGCAATGCGTTGGCTGTAAGTCCAGCCATGGTTGAAGCTGGCTGAGAGCCAATCCGCATCAGACACGCCATTGCAGCCTGCCAATGGTCATGTCACTAACTGGTTTTCCAAGGCATAACGAACCAACTCAGTGCGACTTGACGTGCCCGTTTTGATGAACAGACGACTCACGTACTTCTCAACATTGCGAATTGATGTCTCCAACTTCCGAGCGATCTCCTTATTCATCAACCCCTCAGCCACCAATTGCAGAACACTCGCCTCCCGCGGCGTGAAATTGTGAAGCGCTACATCCTTGGATGAACTGCCATCACCATGGGCAAGCATGGTGCGAATCTCTGTGATCTGCCGGGCCATCTGACCCACATCAGTATCCGCGAAACGAGCTGCTTCCCGAAGAAGGCGATCTTGCCGACGAACCACGTTGCGGACACGAGCCACCAACTCCTCAGGGTCAAAGGGTTTAGGGATGTAGTCATCCACCCCAGCCAGATAACCCTCGGTGCGATCGGCCGTCATCCCCTTAGCAGTGAGAAAAATCACAGGAGTGCCACCCAAGCGCTCGTCCTCCCGCATCCGCTTAAGGAGTCCATAGCCATCACAACGCGGCATCATCACATCGCTGATGACCAAATCAGGCAGCATCTCTTGAGCCTTCTGCCAGCCATCGTCTCCATCGACAGCCGTGGTGACCTCAAATCCTTCATCCTCCAGATAAGCCTGCACCGCAGTGCGCAGTCCGGGTTCATCATCAACCAGTAGTAACCGCGGAGACGGGGCAGCCTCGACATTCTGGGGAAGGGTCTCACTCATGGGCCAACAGGATTGCAAGCTGCAAAAATCTAGAAGCGATCGCCCCAACAGTCCTGAAGCGATAGGGACCTCAACGGACTGGTCCGACCAAGACTTCTTGGGATTCAACCAACACGGTTGAATAACCGAGTGATAGAGCCTTCTCTTTCAGATTGGTTGGATCTGTGCCGCCCAGCTCTGGGACACAAGCCGCCCACCACACAAGATGATCCTCCCGATTCGCTGGATTCACAATTCCCCCTGGATTAAGACGACGCACATACACCGCTCTGCGATCTCGGGTGATCCGTAGAGGTTCTTCGGTACTGCAGCTCACTGACTCCGTGTGAACGTTGAGGTCATATGACCACTCCTGCCAAAGTTTGAAGCGGCGCAGATCCTGATCAAACTTGTCCGTCTTGAGCGCATACATCCCCAAGAGATAGTCGCCACCAACATCAGGGCGCTTAATTAACACCACCAAATTGGCAGGCCTACTCTTCTTCATCTGCTCAATAACCTCCTGAGGCTCAATAGCCTCTGAAGGGCGAAGGCATAACAAAAACAAGGCCGTGAGGCTCAGACCAACGATCCTGAAAGAACGACGCATGCGCGACAGAGCAACGGAACTTTCCACCATGCTGCCAAGCCTTTCCAGTGGATCCCTAAAACAATCCCCCCTTTGCTTGGATTATCAGGCAACCACACCCTGTGCTGCCGAGGTTATAAAGGCCATGGCCGCCTACTGGAGCGAGGACTGGGGAAATGCCTCAAGCCGCCAACATCGCTCTGGATTGAAGGCCGCAGCCGCCGTGAGCCTCGCTCGAGAGCAACTGGCCTGCCATCTGCGCGTCACGCCGCAACGAGTGATCTTTACGAGCGGTGCCACAGAAGCTAATAACCTGGCGCTAGTGGGCCATGCCAGGGCAAGAGCAGAACAACGCGGAGCACCAGGCCACCTGATCACGCTGGTTACTGAACACCATGCCGTACTCGATCCGCTGCGCCAACTGCAAAAGGAAGGTTTCCGACTAACGGAACTACAACCACGGGCGGATGGTCTACTGCGACCGGCGCAACTGGCTGAGGCATTTGAAAACGACACGCTGCTCGTGAGCGTGATGGTGGCCAACAATGAAACGGGCGTCATCCAACCCCTAGCAGAGCTGTCAGAGCTTTGCCGTAAGCGTGATGTGGTTCTGCATAGCGATGCCGCGCAAGCCTTTGGTCACGTCCATCTCGATCCAGATGCTCTCGGGCTCGATCTGATCAGCATCAGCGGCCACAAGCTTTACGGCCCCAAAGGGATCGGCGCACTCGTCGTACGTCCTGAAATGCCAATCAAACCCTTGCAGTGGGGTGGAGGCCAAGAGCAAGGCCTAAGGCCCGGGACACTACCCGTGCCATTAATTGTGGGCCTCGCTAAAGCCGTAGAACTAGCCATGGAGGACATCACGAGCCGCCAAGTAAAGCTCTGCACGCTGCGCAATCAACTCTGGGATGGTTTACGAGAACGCCTGCCCGATCTCATCCTCAATGGATCGCTAGAACAAAGGCTGCCTCACAATCTCAACATCACAATTCCAGGAGTGCGCGGCAGCAGCCTGCATCAACAATTGCGACCGCTCATTGCTTGCAGCAGTGGCTCTGCCTGCAGCCAAGGATCCCCATCCCATGTGCTGATGGCATTAGGTCGCACATCAGCTGAGGCGGAAGCCTCGCTTCGACTGAGCTTGGGTCGCAACACCTCAAGCGAAGAGATCACCCAGGCTGTGGAGTCGATTAGCACTGTCGTGACCGACCTGAGAGCTGGATAGCAACACCTGCCTCACAATCGATGTCGCAGTTTCCAAAAATCCTGAGCAAAACTTTTACTGCGGCTACTTTTTAGAAGTATCTGTAACGAAGACGGTGGCAACTACTCCAACCGGCTCCAACCTTCAGGTGCTCAAAGCCGTCGAGGACGGCTGGAACGCCTTCTGTAAAGCTCCCTGGAGTTTTTTACTTTTCCAAATCCTGGTGGGGGTGGTCACGCTCCCCTTCATCGGCATTGCGGTAATTGGTGGTGCACGCATCGCCGCTCTCAAAGAAGTTGCAGGATTCAATACTGGAGGTCTACATCCAGTCCTGGGTTATCTACTGCTGATCGTTGGCCTGATCGGTTACATCATCGTGGTGTTATGGGGAATTGTGGGACTGATCCGAGGCGCTTGGACTGCACTCGATGGTCGAAAGCCTGACTTCGCCGTCTTTACACGTTGGGATCAAACCTCCAGCTGGCGGCTACTGGGCTCATTGATCCTTTATATCGTCGTGATCGCGGTTGCCTCAGTGATTGCCTACCTGATAGGCCTGGGGCTAGGCCAGATCAATCAAGCCCTGATCGTGATTCCAAGCATTGCCCTAGCAATCTTTGCAATCTGGTTCCTGGTCACCCAACAGTTCCTCGTTCAAAACAGCCTGCTTGGCAGCAAGAACTCAGCCAATGCATTGAGTTCTGGTATCAATGTGATCAACCCTTCATGGTGGATCGTGCTCTGGCTGCTGATCGTGGAGGCTGTGATCCATGGCATCGCCGCCACCTTCCATTATGGGGGCCTCTTTGTGATGGTTCCTGCCATGGTTTGCATCTCAACTGCTGCCTACCGTCAGTTGTTCGGCAGCACAGACAACACTGGCCTGCTTAAGCCCAACTGAGCAGCAAAAAACCAGCGATGCCGAGTAGCGCCAAAACGAACTGGGCTACTCGGCTCACCAATAAGCCAGCAACCACTGCAAGCCCGACCAGCGCACCACGACGAGCTGCAAGCAACCATCCAAGTGCTAATGGAGGTTGACTAGCCGTCAACGTTTCCACCAAAGCAGCACCCAGCCAAGGTCCAAAGAGAGCCCCTAGCAATGGGCCTCCAAAAGGCAGCGCAGGCAACAGACCCACCAAGCCAAGCAGCAGCCCCAATCCAGCACCCAAAACTGCCCAGCGGCTTGCGCGTAAACGAGCAGAAGCAAGAGCTACCGCTAACAGATCAGCAATAAGGCCAAGAAAAAAAACAATGCAGGCCAAACCAAGGCTGAGCCAACCTGCACTCCAGCCCACATGCCAAACCCATAACCCAGCCCCGAGCGGCAACCACAACAAACTCGGTAGCACCGGAAACAATGCTCCAGGGAGAGCTAACAGTTGCACTCCAACAGCCCACCACCAGATTGGATCAGCGGGCATCGGCAGTCATCGCTTGAGGCAAGCGGCGAGCGAACCGACACTTTGCACTACGGCTACGTGGATTGGCAGCGATTTCCATCTCACTGGCCACCAAAGGCTTACGGGTTAGCCGCTCCAGGCGCTGATCACGCAAGAAAGCAGTCTTGACACGACGGTCTTCAAGGGAATGAAAGCTGATCACTGCGAGCAAACCACCTGGTACTAACCAGTCAGGGGCCTTTTGCAAGAAGCGATCTAAGGCATCCAATTCATCATTCACAGCAATGCGCAGGGCCTGAAAAGTGCGGGTGGCTGGATGGATACGACCACGACGGGCCTTCGGCGAATAGCAACCAGCCACCGCATAAGCCAAAGCGGCGGTGCCGGCATAGGGTCCTTGCTCTGCCAGATCGTGCTTAATGCGCCGGGCGATGCGACGGGACAAGCGCTCCTCGCCATAGGCATAGATGAGATCTGCTAGCTCGGTTTCTTCGAGACGCCCAATCAGCTCAGCCGCCGTTTCGCCCACCTGGGGGTTCATGCGCATGTCGAGCGGACCATCGAGGCGAAAGCTAAAACCTCTTTGCGCCACATCCAGTTGGGGACTGCTCACTCCCAAGTCAGCCATCACCACCACTGCCGGCTCGGCAGGACTGAAATCGACAAAATTAGTCGCCACGATCGTGACGCGATCTCCAAATAGCGCCAGTCGCTCAGCCGCCGCCGCACGAGCCGTGGGGTCTTGGTCCAAACCGATCAGGCGGAGATCTGGATGACGTTCCAACAACAGAGCACTATGGCCGCCGCCGCCCAGGGTGGCATCAATGATCAACCCGCCATCGAGCAGCTCTGCAGGCAAAGCAGCGACAGGCTGCGACACGGCATCTTCCATTACGGACAGATGCTTGAAACCTGAATCCGAGTTAATGGACGAATCGGGCATGGGTTCCTTCCTAAGATCCCGCTAACGCTCTGCAACTCAAGGCCCCATGTCGCAGCTGGAAACGCGTACGGAGCCAATGGTCGTCAACTTCGGCCCCCATCATCCCTCGATGCATGGAGTGCTGAGGCTGGTGGTCACCCTCGACGGTGAAGACGTCGTGGACTGCGAACCGGTGATCGGTTATCTCCATCGGGGCATGGAAAAAATTGCCGAAAACCGCACGAGTGTGATGTTCGTGCCCTACGTGAGCCGCATGGACTATGCAGCCGGAATGTTCTACGAGGCAATCGTCGTGAACGCTCCGGAGCGCTTGGCCAACATCTCTGTGCCTAAGCGAGCAAGCTACATCCGCGTGCTGATGCTCGAGCTCAATCGCATTGCCAACCACCTTCTCTGGCTTGGCCCCTTCCTGGCTGATGTGGGTGCCCAAACACCCTTTTTCTATATCTTCCGAGAAAGAGAAATGATCTACGACCTGTGGGAAGCAGCCACAGGGCAACGATTGATCAACAACAACTATTTCCGCATCGGTGGCGTCGCCTGTGATTTGCCCTGGGGCTGGCTAGAGAAATGCCAAGACTTCTGCGACTGGTTTGGTCCCAAAATCGATGAGTACGAAAAACTAATCACCAACAACCCAATCTTCCGTCGCCGCATCGAAGGTTTGGGCGCCATTGGACGAGATGAGGCGATCAATTGGAGCCTTTCAGGGCCGATGCTGCGGGCTTCAGGAGTGCCATGGGATCTACGCAAAGTGGATCACTACGAGTGCTATGACGACTTCGATTGGGATGTCGCCTGGGAGAAAGAAGGCGATTGCTATGCGCGCTATCGCGTTCGGATCGAAGAAATGCGCCAATCGCTGAAGATTCTGCGCCAAGCCTGCGAGATGATCCCAGGCGGCCCAACAGAAAACCTCGAAGCTCAGCGCATGGCCGAGGGTAAGAAGAGCCCCTTTACCGGGTTTGACTATCAATACGTTGCCAAGAAAGTTGCACCCACCTTCAAGATCCCCAATGGTGAGCTTTACACCAGGCTTGAGTCAGGCAAGGGAGAAATCGGCGTCTTCCTACAGGGCAACAATGACGTCACACCGTGGCGTTTCAAAATCCGCGCTGCTGACCTCAATAACCTGCAAATCCTTCCCCATATCCTCAAGGGAGCGAAAGTGGCAGACATCATGGCCATTCTTGGCTCCATCGACGTGATCATGGGTTCTGTGGATCGCTAAGGCACAAGGCACTGAACCGTTTTCTGCGACGGATCCAACGGGCTGGTTATCTACTGCCTGCAACACTCACTGGCTCCCTATGGATCAAGGGTCTGCATCCATCGCTACCAGGCTGGTCCTGCCCACTCAGAGCTCTCACCGGCATTCCCTGCCCAACCTGCTTCCTTACTAGGGCCACGACTGAAGCACTGCATGGAGATCTGAATAGCTCTGTGCAATGGCATGCTTTTGGGCCAGTGGTGACAGCAATGATGATCGTCTGGTCGGTACTGGCCATTCATCAACGACAATTACTACCCGTTGCCATCCACACTTGGCATTTGATCGTGGCAGCCGTTGCGTTGATCAGCTACTGGCTTGTAAGAATTGGCCTGAACTTTGGCCTAGGAATGCAAGCATTCCCTGTGTACTGAGGAATCCACAAAGAGCAAAAGGCAAGAAAAGTTTTGAGCTGATGCGGAGCCTTTTACTGAGATCGAAATAAATACTGACTAGTTCAATCTTGTCCAAATTAGCCAAGCTGCTATCACCAATCCATTAAGCCCTAATGCCAAGCCAATCGTGATATACGCGAAGACATTACCTGCTGCATTCTTCTCCCCGTTGAGATTGACTCTCATGATCAGATATGAGGGCTAACATGTAGTCAATCACATCAGCAGCTAGCAGAGTGGCTAAATGACATCACAAGCAATCAATAGAGCAACGAGATCAAGCCTTACAAGCCGAATGCAAGAGTTTGTACTTAAGATGATTTAAAGAATTTTCTTGAGCTGGCCAGCTCAAGGTTATGCTTAAATAAGCTGGCTCTAGTGAAGCGCCAAGAGCAAATAATCACTCGAGAAACTCTGCACACCTGTCAGCTCAATCTCCATATCGCTGTTTTGATCTTTATCTGTATTGAGCTGTAAAATACCTGCATCAAACCTCACCTCTCCTGGAGATCCGCTGAACTCAGCCGAACCAATAAATTTAATCGCAGTCTGAATATTCGAGAAATCAATACGATCTCCCTCCTCGCCATTGAAGTCTGTAATCACATCACGTTTGCTCCCGTTGCCGGAGTGAGTTGCATTTTTATACATAAAAACATCTGAGCCTTTCCCTCCTTCATGGAGATCACGGCCTTCGCCACCAATCAAAAGATCATCTCCACCATCACCAAATAGCTCATCATTACCCCCTTCGCCAACTATGACATCATCCTCATCACCTCCGAAGAGCTTGACCCGACGGTAACTATCCTCATCATGTCTATTGAAAAACAACTCACCATTGTCATCATCTAGGTTGAGCCAAGGCAATGATTCATCGTAATCGCATGACACCACGGCATTCTCCATTCCTTCCTTGAATTCCCGATCGCTAATTTTATTGTCTTCATTTTGATCGAGAGTTTCAACGATTGCAGCTGCAACATCATTGCCTAGTTCCAGGGTTATGTTTGGTCCTTGACTATTGACAACGGCCTCAAAGGTGAAGGTTTTGTCGTCGATAGTTGTCTGGAATGCATAATGATTACCCTCGCCCAATGAATTGAACAGGTTAGATTGAACAACTGGTCTAAGGGTGATCACGTCTCTTTTGCCATCTATCTCTATGGACTGAACTTTTGCGTACGAGTAAAGTTCTGATGCTGTCATTGTTCTCGATCATTTAAGCCTTAAAGCAGACTAATTCAAGGATGGCCAAGAGCCAAGAAAATATTAACTATAAAGCTTGTCTCTTATTGCTAGCAGGGCTTTCTTGATGCATTTTTTATTCGTAATCTGGGAGCCGAATCTAAGTTTTTTTATTTTACTCTGAAAACTCCTGTTTCACTAATCCAGCCATCAAGGGGCACATCCCAGCTGTCGCGGGTAATACATCTCTCGAGATGCAGGCTTCTAGAACGACCGCAAAGGCATCAATAACACTCAAAAAACCGCATCATCAACAAACTCTCTCTTTACCGTCACCACAGCATCACAATCCAAATCAAAACCATTGTGGTGGTCTTGCCTAGCAACCACAATCCCAAACATGAATCCAGAAAACTGGTTATTGCTGCGCCGCGTCGTGCGTTTTGGCGATACTGATGCCGCCGGCGTGATGCATTTCCATCAGCTATTCCGTTGGTGTCATGAGTCATGGGAAGAGAGTCTTGAGCACTACGGCCTAACCCCCACAGAGATCTTTCCTGGCAGCCGCAACTCTGAGGCAACACCAGAAGTGGCCTTGCCGATCATCCATTGTCAAGCAGATTTCCGCAGGCCGATCCAAACCGGAGAAGCCTTGGTTGTAGAGCTACGCCCAGAGCGACTCAATCCAAACAGCTTCCAAGTTCACTTCGAATTCCGCTGCGAAGAGCAAATCGCTGCCCACGCTCTCATCCGCCATCTAGCGATCAATGCCCAGACACGTCATCGCTGTGCACTACCAGAAGGCATTGATCGCTGGCTGGAGGCTTCCGGTGTGGGGAAGATTGGCTCAATCTGACCCACACCAACGCCCCCAACTGCAGCGGTAAAAAACTTGCCATCAACACAAAAGGATGAAAGGCATCCTTTGGCATAGACGCGAAGATACTACAACTCATTAGAGCTGATCCTGCAAGCATCATCCGTGGCAAAATGCGCAATGAACTAACACTCATCAGAGCCACTCCTTGTCACCATCAAGATAAATCTCTTTAAATTCTTGCGGTGTCTGTGTTAAATAAATAATGCCCTCAATTAAACCTATAACTTGCATGACTGCATATGCGATGCCACACGTAATGGAACCGCCTGCAAGTGAAACCACCAACATAATAATAGCCGGATTATTCTTGCCTAAGACAAATTTATGAATCCCTAAAGCGCCAAGAAAAATCCCGAGCAAACCCGCGGCTAATTTCTTATTACTGAGCTCATTATCCGAAAGACTGGCCATAGTCAAAACTCTGTACTTTCCGCTTCTAGCAACCGCAACCATTGCTGCCAATGGCCCCGTTGCCATTTTCCATTCGCCATCGGAGCAAGCATTGGACAAAGCCGCCAATGCATCGGCCGTTCAGCGGGAGACCAATCAGCAATGAGATGGCGTAGGTGCTTGATCAAATCCTCTCCATTCCCCCCAGCAGCAGGACGCACAAGCGCCACCAAGCGTTGACCCCATTCCCTGTCCTCAACAGCAAGCAGCAACACAGCCTCAAGAGGTAAACCAACCGCCGCCGCTTCTAAACGGGACTCCAACTGTTCAGGGAACACCGTTTCACCACCAGAGTGAATCGCTCCATCCAAGCGGCCATCGATATTGAGCCGAAGCTGGTTGCTCTCAGTTGTCAAACAACCAGCATCTCCAGAGGTCCACCAGCCTTGCTGATCTCGAACATCCTCCAAGCCCTCACCCGACCAGCGCGCCAACGCCAACCGCGCTGTTCGCACTTGCAACGCGCCTGCTTGCGTCAACTGCAGCTCCACATCTTCAAGCGGTGATCCACAGCCCGTCGCACCCGCCAGGAAATCCTCAGGAGCAAGCGCTGTCACCATCGCCGCTGTCTCAGTTGCTCCATAGCAGGGTGCCAAGCGCAACCCTTCGTCCCGTGCCGCTTTCATCAACCCTGGCGAAAGCACTGCTCCACCAACCCAAATCACAGCACAAGCCTTCAACACACGCACACCAGCGTTATGCGTCAACAACCGCTGCAGTTGTGTTGGCACCAAAGACATCAAGACCGGTTGCTCTCCCCATCCCGGCAACGAGCCACACAACTGCTCTAAAGCGTCTGGATCCCTCAGCAAGCCAGGCTGTAGCCATGCATGCCCAACACGCCAACAACGACTACGCCACCAAGGCATCAAGCCACTAACGTGATGCAACGGCAAAGGATTAAGCACCATGCATTGCTGCAGGTCGTAACCCTGCTGCTGAAGCCATTGACCTGTGGCCGAAGCTGATAAGTCGAGATGGCTACAAGGCTGCAAACAGTGCTGCTGTCCGCCGGAGGTGCCTCCACTTGCGACCACCACACCAGGACCATCAGGCAAAAGAGCCCTAGGGATCAAACCGCTAGTTCCAACGGGCGGCAGCAGTTGCACCCAATCGCCTTGATCCAAGGCCTGAGCAAGCTGCAAGGCCCTTTGCCCAGCCTGAGCGGGATTGCAACGCAGGGCAACCAACTCCCTCATGCCGTCGCCCAGACCACTTCGGGATCAGCGCTAAATAAAGGTCCCTCAGGGCACCAACCCGGGGCCAGGCCAGGAGCCACTGGTGTAGGGCCCTGATGCTGCAAAGCAGCGAGATGGTGGAGCCAACGCCGACCAATGCCGGTTTCAAAGGCCGTGCTCAACATCCGGTAGCCCACACCCTCCTGCAGCCCCCTAAGCAGTGGTCTTGGATCACCGTCTAAAAGCGGACGCCGCACCTGCCAGCCAGACCATGACTCTCGCAGTGATGGCTCAAGCACAAGCGACTCATCAAGAGCCACGGGAACCTGTTGAGCCAAAGCTCTTAAACCCTCAAGATCACTAGCAGGCAAAGGTTGTTCCAACCATTCCAGCCTCGGATCCTGCAGACATCGCTCCACCCACCAGCTGACCACACTGCGATCCCAACCGCCATTGCCATCAAGCCTGAAGCGCGCATGCTCTGGCAGCCGCTCCAACAATTGCAACAAGAGGCGCCGCTCCAGTGCATCTGGAGCGACCGCCACCTTCCACTTCACAGTGAAGGGATCACCTGCTGAGGCATCCATCTCAAGCATGGAATCCAACGCATTCAAAAGGGCCTGCCCCGCCGGCAACAACACAGCCGAGGCAGGCGCCGCAAGCCAACCGCCTGTTGCCACAGACCCCACGAGGCCATCCAATTCCGCCAAAGCTGCACCCACACCAAAAGCCAAAGGCGCAGGCCAAAACGCCATTCCATCCTCCAACTCCAAACGCGTTGGTGCCAAGCGCAGCTTGACCAAACAATCGCCGCAGGCCTTTAGCCCAGCGGCATCCATCGGCGCCACTTCCCCCCAACCACAACGACCAGCTGCATCCTCCAATCTCAGCAACCAACCCTGCCTTTCTTCAACAACCCCCTGAGACGTCTGCAACACCCGACTCAAACGAAATGAAAACGGTTTGCACTGAAACTTGAGAGCCATCAACTCAACCTGCGCGAGACATCGCAAAGCCAAAGCAAGGCGCTAGCGCTAAGCCCAAGCTCAACCCCAAGCCATTGAGCGCCTGAAAGCGCAATGCCAAAAACTTGCTGCCACGAATCTTCTCTGGCTGATCATGGTGATGGCGAAGCAAACGGATCAGCGCTGCTCCTGCAGGCAATCCCAAGCCGCCAAGCAGAGCTGTCAGCGGCCAATCTCCCTGCAGCACAGGGATCCACTCCAGAGCAAACACAAGCGAAAGAATCCAGGGCACCAAAGCCGCCGCACGAGCTGTGCCCAAGCGCACCACCGGCGACCGTTTGCCAAAAGCCGCATCCTCAGCGACTTGATGAAAATGAGAGCAAAAGAGCACCAAGGTTGTCGCTAAGGCCGGACCACTACCCAGGGTGAACGCCGTTGCCCATGGAATAGCTGATCCATCACCGTTGAGCGGTGCTAACGCCAACAAGGCAGCGGCAGTAGCGAAAGGGCCAAAAGCCAACCAACAAAGCGGTTCACCGAGGCCTATGTAGCCCCAGCGGAAGGGCGGCCCCTGGTAGAGATATCCCAAACCACAACTCACCAGCACCAAAAAGAGCACAGCAGCACTGCTGCGCAAAGCCAACAGCAACATCAACAACAAGCCCAATACGAGCGCTAAGTGAGCAAAGCGGCGCACAGGTCTCCGCTGACCCAGCAGCGCAACCACCGAATGCAACTTGGTGAAGCTGTCCACGCCGGTATCTGCATCAAAGAGGTCGTTGCTGAGGTTTTCCCAAAGCAAAAGCAGCACAGCCGAAACCAAAAAGCCAAGCAGTTGATCAAGACGCACTGCTTCGCCGGCCCCCACCCGCCAACCTGCCGCCAGCAACGCCGGCATCACTGCCACGGAGTACATCGGCCACTTGATCGCGGCTTTCCAAAGAGCGCGCCTTGTGGAGGCCTTGGCGTAAAGGGATGCAACATCCTGCTGGTCTGGCATGGGAAAGAAGCCTGGAAACCAGGGAAAGGCCCATACATTTGAGCAGCACCCGCGCTCAACTCCGATCCCGGATGACAGCTGACCGTAGTTTCAGCAATCTTTTAACTGCCGCATCCCGGGGCTGGTGCGAACGCAAGGGCGATGAAGGTGTCCTCAGCCTGGCCCTGCCTCTCGCCGAGGTGGATCCGCTGTACCACCTGCCCTTGCTGGCTGATGAGCATCCCTTCCAGTTTCTCTGGGATAGTGCACCAGGCCTTTGCTTTGCAGCAACAGGTCAGTGCCAAAGCCTTGATCTTGCAGGCCCCAGACGCTTTGAGGTGGCCCAACGATTCAGCGATACAACCCTGGCACGTCTCACAGACGCGACGCCCAACTCCCCTGCTCAGGCCCGGCCGAAAATCCTGTTGGCCTTTTCCTTTTTCGACCATCCAGCAGAACGACAACGCAACCAGATCCGCACAGCAGCAGTTCAAGCGGTACTGCCGCGTTGGCAACTCAGCCGCCAGGGTCGACACGGTTGGTTGCGTCTCAATGGCGTGATCACCCAACAAGCAGAAGCGCGGGACCTAGCAGAACAGCTTTGGCTGATGGCGGAAAACCTGCTCGACCCCCATCACAATTCAAAAGATTTCTGGCCCAGCAGCGTCCGCTGTACCAAGGGACTCCAGCCCTGGCAGGAGTGTTACAGACCAGCTCTCAAACGCGGACTGGATTTAGTAAGCAGCGGTGAGCTCAACAAATTGGTGCTAGCTGTACGCCAATCCATTCAGCTCCAAACACCCTTAAACCCGCTGCCAGTACTGGCCAAACTACGTCAACACCAATCAGGTAGTTGCCGCTTCTTATGGCGAAGAACCCACGAGGATGCCTTTTTTGGAGCTTCGCCTGAACGGCTACTCAGCCTGCAAGGGAATCAGCTACGCACCGATGCTCTGGCCGGCACTGCTGATCGCAATGACGATGGCCAAGAACTACTCCGCTCTGAAAAAGACCGTCGCGAGCATGAACTTGTCGTTGCCTCAATTACCAATCAGCTGTGCAATCAAGGGCTGACACCACGGCGACCACGGAACCCCCAGCTCGCACGTCATGGCCAACTGGTGCATCTGCATACACCGATTACAGCCAAAGCCCGTGATCACACATCCCTCAATCTGGCCAAAATTCTCCATCCAACACCGGCGGTCGCGGGTCTGCCTTGCCGGGAGGCGATGGCCTGGCTGCGCACATTGGAACCTTTTGAACGTGGCAACTATGCGGCACCGATTGGCTGGATCGACAGCCAAGGTGATACGGAACTGCGCGTGGCCATCCGTTGTGGCCATGCACGCGGTTCAATGCTTGATCTCACCGCCGGAGCTGGTTTGGTCCGAGGGTCTGTGGTCGAACGCGAATTACAGGAAGTTGGCATGAAGCTGTCTGTACTGGCCGACCAACTCGATCTGCGTGCCAAGGATCAACCAAGACTCAACAGCAAACGGGCAATCACTTGATCAGCCAGGGGAACCCCATTGAGGCGTTCAACCTCTCTAATGCCAGTAGGGCTGGTGACATTGATTTCACTCAGCAGGCCATCAATCACATCAATTCCCACAAAAAACAAACCCTGTTCTCTCAAAACGGGTGCCAATTCTGCACAGATCTGCAATTCACGACTGTCTAGTTCTGTGGGTTCAGGGCTTCCACCCATCGCAAGGTTGCTGCGAAAATCTCCAGCCTTAGGACGACGGTTCACGGCGCCAAGAGGCTCTCCATCCACCAACAAAATGCGCTTGTCTCCTTCAATGACAGCCGGCAAAAAACGCTGAGCCATCACCGGTAGCTGCTCCTGATCCGTGACCAACTCAAGTAAGGCCTCAAGTCCGGGAGCGGCACCAGCGACTCGCACCAGCCCCTGACCAGCTCGACCCCCTAAAGGTTTGAGCACCACCTCTCCTTGCTCACGGGCAAAGGCCGCAAGCTCACTGACCCGACTGGCCACAAGCGTGGGAGCCATCAGGCTGTTGAAGCGCAGCGCACCGATCTTTTCATTCCAGGCACGCAGCGCCGCTGGCCTATTGAGCACGCACACTCCAGCCCGCTCTGCCAGCTCGAGCAAATGGGTGGCATAGAGATAGCCCTCATCAACCGGAGGATCCTTACGCATCCAGATGCAGGCGAAGTCAGTCAGAGGAAGGCTCCGGGGCTCACCGGTGCTAATCCAAGGCTCAGGCACCACAGGGATGGCAATCGCAGAGAGCTGATCTCCGCGAGCCTGAAGATCAGCAGGTGTACAAGCCCAAACCTCAATCGATGCCCGTTGGGCCGCCTGCATCAACGCAGCTGAGGAATCTTTGGCAGGTTGAATGCACTGCAGGGGATCCAAGACGAACAGCTGTCGCATGGCGTCAGACCTTGCCTTGGAGCAAACCATCAAGTTTGTGAGCCCCCTCAAGGGCATGCAACTCATCGCAGCCACCAATGCTCAGATCATCGATAAAGATCTGGGGCAACGTGTTACTCCCCCCAGCCCGGCTCGCCATCGCTGCGCGGGCTTCCTGATCGCCATCGATGGCGTGCTCCTGGTAACTCACCCCTTTGCGATCCAAGAGAGCCTTGGCACGCAGGCAGAATGGGCATGACTGCCAGGTATAGATCTCAACCTTGGCCATGGCACTGTGATGACGTCACTGAGATCCTATGCAGGCTGGCCCCGCTGATAGCGTCAGATCTCTGGACTCAAGCACCAACGTTGCTGGACCTCACCGACTTCAAACGCGATCTTTCTGAGCTCACCGACCGCCTGGGCCAAGCCCAGGACTGTCTTTGACGTTCCTGCTCTAAATGCTCGCCAACAAGATCTCGAGCAACTCGCTGCTCAACCAGATTTCTGGGACGACCAGCAAAACGCCCAGAAGCAGATGCGTCAGCTGGACGAAGTTAAAGCCCAGCTGGTGCAAATCACGCTCTGGCGTAGTGCCGTCAATGATGCCCAAGCAACCTTAGAGCTCTACGACCTGGAGCCAGACGACGAGATGCTCAGCGAAGCCCAATCGGGGCTGAAACAGCTGCGCCAAGGGCTTGATCGCTGGGAGCTCGAGCGACTACTTAGCGGCGAGTACGACAAGGAAGGAGCCGTGCTCTCAATTAACGCTGGGGCTGGTGGCACAGATGCTCAAGACTGGGCTCAGATGCTGCTCAGGATGTACACCCGCTGGGCAGAGGATCACGACATGACAGTGACCGTGGACGAGCTTTCCGAAGGGGAAGAGGCAGGAATTAAAAGCGCCACGGTAGAGATTGAAGGCCGCTATGCCTACGGCTATCTGCGTAATGAAAAGGGCACCCACCGCTTGGTGAGAATCTCTCCTTTCAACGCCAATGGCAAGCGCCAAACAAGCTTTGCAGGCGTGGAGATCATGCCAAAAATCGATCAGGAAGTAGAGCTCGATATCCCCGAGAAAGATCTAGAAGTCACCACAAGCCGCTCCGGGGGCGCCGGGGGCCAAAACGTCAACAAGGTGGAGACAGCCGTACGCATTCTGCATATCCCAACAGGATTAGCCGTGCGCTGTACGCAAGAGCGCTCACAACTACAAAACAAAGAAAAGGCATTGGCTCTCCTGAAAGCCAAGCTGATGGTGATCGCCCAGGAGCAGCGTGCTGCCGAGATCGCTGACATCCGCGGCGATATCGTTGAAGCTGCCTGGGGCAATCAGATCCGCAACTATGTCTTCCATCCCTACCAAATGGTGAAAGACCTACGCACAGCAGAAGAAACCACAGACGTGCAAGCGGTGATGAATGGTGATTTAGACCGATTCATTCAGACCCTGCTGCGTCAGGGTGTCGATCGACCAGGCAGTGATATGGATCAATAAATCAGACATGCCAATGACGACAGATCCAAGCTCCAAGGAGCCTCCATCACAAGCAACACCACCGCCAAGCTTCGTGAAACTGGCAATGCGCAACATGGTGCGCAAAGGTGGACAGAGCCTGTGGCACTTCGGCCTCACCGCCTTTGGCGTTGTGGGGTTCATCTTGATGATTGCCTGGCTCGGCAGGCCCACACTTCCCCATTGATGCGCGCATGAGCGCACTGCAAACCTCTCCGATCGATCTCGATCTGGCCTTTCATCCCGCCAACGATGATGCTTTGACGAGCTTGGTTGATGCAGACACAAAGCGCCGCCTCACTAACGCAAGTCCCTGGCAGCAAGACCTCACAGCCTGGATTGAAAGCGTCCGTCGTGACCCAACCCTGACCTGTCCTGAGATTGTGCGCCTCAGCCCGATGCTCAGCCTGGGCCTTCAACTCACGGATGACGCCACCATCACTGAACTGAATCACGCTTGGCGTCAACGATCTGAATCGACTGACGTCCTCTCCTTCCCAGCACTAGATAACAGCCTCGTCCTACCAACAGACACTTGCGTCGAACTGGGCGACATTGTCGTCTCAGTGCAAACAGCACAACGCCAAGCCAAACAACACAGCCATGAACTTGGCCTAGAACTCCGCTGGCTGGTAAGCCATGGCCTCCTGCATCTACTGGGCTGGGACCACCCAACAGATCAGAGCCTGAAAACGATGCTGAGCTACCAGGAGCAACTTCTCAGCATCAACGGTAAGGTTCATCACCACTAGTGATGCAATCCAAGAGATCACTACATGCTCCCTCAGACCAACAATTTGTTGTCCGAAGAGATCACCCCACTATCCAGCCAAGGGCATCAAGCTGCCAGGCGGGGCGCCTGGCGAATTGCCGCAGACCTACCAAGCAGTTTTCGCTACGCAGCCCAGGGTCTGGCCTATGGCATCGTCAGTCAGCGCAACTTCCGCATCCATGTCGTGATCGGCGCCGTCGTTTTCGGTCTGGGGCTCTGGCTGCGACTGAATCTCAACGATCTAGCCGTCTTGGTTCTCACGGTGGCAGCAGTGCTTGTCTTGGAGTTGCTCAATACATCCATCGAAGCTGTGGTGGACCTAGCAATCGGTCGCCGCTTTCACCCCCTTGCCCGCATCGCCAAAGACACTGCTGCTGCTGCTGTCATGGTTGCCGCCATTAGCTCTCTACTGATTGCCCTGCTGCTGCTGCTCCCTCCTCTACTGATCCGCCTTGGGCTCTGACGCCCTGCAGCCCCATGCTCCTGATTATCGACAACTACGACAGCTTCACCTTCAACCTGGTGCAGTATTTAGGGGAACTGGCCGCAAAGCATCCTGTCGCTGGTGATCTACGAGTTGAGCGCAACGATGCTCTCTGCCTCAGCCAAATCAGGGAGCTACGCCCCGCCGCCATCCTGCTCTCACCTGGTCCGGGCAATCCTGATCAATCCGGAGTTTGCATGGAGGTGCTGACCGAGCTGGCTCCCACAATCCCCACCCTAGGGGTGTGCTTGGGGCATCAAGCCCTAGCTCAAGCCTACGGAGGGAAGGTGGTGCAAGCTGATGAACTCATGCATGGCAAAACCTCGCCTGTGCTGCACAACGGCGAAGGGCTGTTTAAAGGCTTACCACTACCACTCACTGCTACCAGATATCACAGCCTGATTGCAGAGCGAGAGAGCCTGCCGGACTGCCTAGAAGTCACAGCATGGCTAGAGGACGGCACAATCATGGGCCTACGTCATCGAACACACCCCCATCTACAAGGAGTGCAGTTCCATCCCGAAAGTGTGCTCACGGAGGCAGGCCATCAACTGCTTACCAACTTTTTGCGTCTGACTGAAGCCAGCGAAAAGCACTGCTAACTTCCAAAACACTCCCGCTTCCACTCATGCCTTCCCTCTTAAAGGTTCTGAGCACCCGTAGCCTTTCTGCAGCTTCAGCTGTGGGTTTAGTACTGTCCTCAGCCTCCTCGGCCATTGCCGGCGGAGTAACGATTACGAGTTACGGCCACAGTGCTCTACTGATCCAAGGCGGTGGGCAATCGGTGTTGCTCAACCCATTCAAGGCCGTGGGCTGCGCTGCAGGCCTGCGCGAGCCCCGGGTGAATGCCACTGTGATCCTTGCCAGCTCTGAGCTCGCTGATGAAGGAGCTCGAGTCGCTAGTGGTCGCTTTCTCGTGCAACCAGGCTCATACCGCATTGGAGGCTTAAACCTGGAGGGATTTGCGGCTCCCCATGACCGCCTTGGCGGGCGCCGTTTCGGCCAAGCCACCCTATGGCGCTGGCAACAGGGTGGCCTGCAATTTGCTCACCTTGGCGGCAGCGCTGCCTCTTTATCGGGAGAAGACAAAGTTCTGCTTGGACGTCCCGACGTCTTGATCATCGGCGTAGGGGGTGGCGCCAAGGTCTATGACGGCGCTGAAGCAGCACGGGTCGTCAATGCACTCAATCCACGCCGAGTCATCCCAGTGCAATACGTGAGTGGTGCAGCGCCAAGCGACTGTGATCAAACAGGGGTGCAACCCTTCCTTGATGCGATGGCAGGTACACCCGTGAAGCAGACAGGAACGACCATCAGCCTGCCGAACGATTTGGGTGATGGACCTGTCATTGAGGTGATGCGCTAACAGCGCATCCATAGCCTGAGTGAGTCGATCAGCATGTCTTGCCAGTCACTCAGGCTGCAAGAGACTCAACAGTGGCAAAGGCTTGCCAAAATTGCTGCATTTGCTCAATCGTGCCGATGCTGACCCGCAAGGATCCATCAATCAGCGGTTTGCCAGTCATCAGCCGAACCAAGATGCCCCGCTTGCGCAAGGCTGCTTCCACCTCTGTTGGTTGCTGCTGCGGCCAGATCAACAGGTAATTCCCTCCATCGAGGTGGTAAGGCAAACCAGAGGCTTGAAGGCGGATTCTGAGCCACTCACGCGCCTTCAACACATCAGCCACGTAGGCATCCACGTAAGCCTGATCATCAAGAGCTGCGAAAGCTGCTGTTACCGCAAAGCTGTTGATGTCATAAGGCCCAGTCATACGACTGACGCGATCGATGACATCAGCAGAGCCGATCGCGAACCCCATGCGAAGACCCGCCAACCCTGCGGTTTTGGCCAGCGAACGCAACACCAACAAATTTGGGGTTGCAGTGAAGTCGGCAAGAGGCATCACGCTGTCACCCGTGAACGCCTCATAGAGCTCATCGACTACCACCAACGTTTCAGGCGCAGCAATGGCAAGTTGCTGAATCTGTTCTGGTGCCAAGCGAGTGCCAGTGGGGTTGTTGGGATTGCAGAGCAACAACAGCCTTGGCTTCTGCTCCAGCACACGCTTACGAATCGCATCAAGCGGAAAGCAAAAGTCGCTGCCTTCATAGGGAATGGCAAAAATCTCCATCCCCTGCATCTGGGCGCAGGGCGTGTAGTAGCCAAAGGTAGGGCTCGTTGTCAGTAAGAGATCACCACGATCGCCATAGGCATGAAAGATCGCGTGAATCGCTGCATCAACGCCGTTAAATAAGCCAATCTGACTAGGGCTAAGTGGCTGGGTCAGCCCTGGTCGGCCCTGATCACGATTGCTCAAATTGGCCACCACCGCTTCTCGCAACCCGTCATACTCCGGATAAACGGCGATCTGATCAGCAGAAATCGCTCGCAACGCCTCGAGTACACGAGGGCTAGGGCCGATCGTATTCTCATTAAAATCAAGGCGCAGCAATCCACGGCGACCCTCAAGCGGAGCGCTATAGGCCTTCAGAAACTCCACTTCCACCCGAGGAGCGGGGGCACCAGAACTCATTCGTGAAGGTGAAGACCCCATCACATCCGCTCCAGCGTGGGAATACCCAACAACGACAGCCCTAGTTTTAGGGTATCTGCCGTGAGCCGGCAGAGCGCTAGGCGACAGCTACGAGAGGGTTGCTCAGCTTTCAACACCGGCACCTGATCGTAAAAGCGATTAAACACCTGACTGAGCTCAAACAGATAGGTGCAGAGACGATTGGGTAACAACTCCTCCTCAACTTCGGCGATCACTACATCAAACTTCAGTAACTCCCGCACTAAAGCCCATTCCTGTGTTTCACTGAACTGAAGCTCAGCCGTAGTGACCTCAAGATCACCCCCCTTGCGCGCAATACCGGCGATACGAACAACGGCATAAAGCAGATAAGGAGCTGTATTGCCCTGTAGAGCAAGCATGCGATCAAAACTGAACTGGTAGTTGGTGATTCGGTTCTGGCTGAGATCGGCATACTTCACTGCTGCCAGCCCCACCGTGGTGGCCACCTGCTCAACAAAGGAGTCCTGCTCCACACGTCCCTCCTCCTGCAGCCGCCGTCGCAGATCAGACTCAGCGCGCTCAACAGCCTCATCGAGTAACTCGCGCAGACGAACAGTGTCACCAGCACGCGTTTTGAGCTTCTTGCCATCTTCCCCCTGAACCAAGCCAAAAGGCACGTGCTGGAGACGACCAGCATCAGGGATCCAACCTGCGCGCTGAGCAACCTGGAAGACGCCAGCGAAATGATTGGCCTGGCCAGCATCGGTCACGTAAATCACACGCCGAGCGCCATCACCTTGGGGAGGAGCAGCAAAGCGATAGCGCATGGCTGCCAGATCGGTGGTGGCGTAATTGAAGCCACCATCACTCTTCTGAACAATCACAGGCAGAGGTTTGCCGTCCTTACCCGTCACACCCTCAAGGAAGACACACTGAGCGCCGTCATCGGTAACGAGCAAACCGGAGACATTTAGATCCTCAACGACGCTCTCGAGATAGACGTTATAAAACGATTCACCGCGCTCGTTGAGACGAACATCAAGCCGATCGTAGATCTTTTGAAATTCACGGCGCGACTGATCACAGAGCAAACTCCAAGCCTTCAAGGAAAGAGGGTCACCCCCTTGCAATTTCACCACCTCCTCACGGGAGGTGGTCTGAAAAGCCTCGTCGTCATCAAAGCGTTGCTTCGCCTGGCGATAAAACACCACCAGATCACCAAGATCCACAGCATCAGCTGTTTCAAGAGCCGCTGGTGCCACTTGCTTCAGGTGGGTAATCAACATCCCAAACTGCGTACCCCAATCGCCCACATGGTTAAGACGCAGCACGGGGTGTCCACGAAACTCCAACACCCGAGCAAGGGAATCGCCAATGATCGTGGAACGCAAATGACCCACATGCATCTCCTTGGCGATGTTGGGGCTGGAGAAATCCACCACCACTGGAGTGGGCTGCTGCCCATCGTTATCGCCCTCCACCAGCGGCACGCCCAGACGAGCATCAGCCAGCCTTGCCTGCACTTCAGCAGCCAGGCATTCGGGCCGGACGGTGAGATTAATGAAACCTGGCCCAGCAATTTCTGGCGTCAAGCAAATAGCAGTGAATTCCGTATCGACCATCAGCTGGTCGACTATCGCTGCAGCAATTTGACGCGGAGGCTGCTTGAGCGGCTTAGCGAGGGGTAAGGCAGCATTGGCCTGAAAATCACCAAATTCAGGCTTGCTGGCTTGGGCCAATTGTGGATCCAATCCAGTGCCACTCACACGTGCTGAGGCTGCGGCTTCAGGGAAGGCACGGTCGATCGCCGCACGCAGTTGACTCTCCAGAGCGTGGGCAAGGCTGAGCATGAACTCCGAGGCGAAATGGGCCTGCAATCACCCTGATCATCACTGACCACGATGCCGGCAACCAGCAAGCCTGGTTCAGCACTGTTCTCAAGCAATCACCAACAACACTGCGCGCTGATCTTTTGAACAGTGAACGGGCATCAGGACGTGCTTGTCTAGCAAAACCTGAAAGCTGCCTTCTCCATCTAGGTTTTCGGCTCAATAGGCGGCTCAACAAAAGCTAGACAACCAGAGCCAATGCACTGATTAATCCTTTCGTGATTCACTCTCCTCATCAGCTCTTGGTTGTTCCCTTGCTGATGATTGTGCGCTGATGCCGTCAGTACATGGCTCGGATGACCTACTGCCGACAACTGGGTACTACGCATGGCTCGAGCAAAACGCTTACTGCCTCATGGATGCAGTTTTCACATCACGCTGCGCTGCAATAGCCGGCAGTTCTTGATTGCCAAAGCCCTTAGGCGTGATGTCTTACTGGCGGTACTTAAAAAGGCCAAGCAGAAATTTGCCGTGAAGGTTTATGGGCTCTGGCTGATAGCTAACCACCTGCACCTACTGCTGCGTCCTGATGAAGCAAGTGAGCTGCCGAGATTGATGCATTGGTTTGCTTGGTACTCAGCCATGGTCCTGAATCGCTTGAGCGGGCGTTGTGGGCACTTCTGGGAGGCCAGGTATTTCTCGACTCCAATCCACCCCAAAGACCACAGAAGAGAGTTGAACACCTTGAGGTCTATCCATGCCAACCCCAAAGCGGCTGGGGTAAGGAAAGGCTTTTATGACCCCTATTCCAACTATGGCCACTACATCAGGTTCCAATCAGACGGCCTCAGTGAATGCAGCCCTGCCTTTTTAAAGCTATCGGCAAGGCTCGATGGATCTGCCAAACGCTATGAGCGTTTTTGTAAGCACTATCACCATAAGAGCAAAGGCGCTCCTTGCAGTGCGCCTTGAAAGCCCCAGTTGAACTGCACAGCGTCTTTGAGGTTGATCTCCATCACGCCTAGATCATCTGCGCTGCCGTCGTCTTGAGCACTGGCAGGCTCAATGGGAGTGCTAGCCAAAGCAAGAGCAGCAGGACCAGCAAGCGACAGAGGAAGACGAAGCGAGCGCAGCACGGGGATAAACTAAACGCTCAGCTCATCATGTTTGGGAAACTGAGTTGCAGAGCAGAGCGTGAGGCAGTCGTTAGGTTGGCAAGCAAGATTGGCTTAAAACAGAACAACCTCAATACGACTTAGGCAGACGTCGTTGATTCAAACGTTGATTCAAATCGCATGCTGATATCAAGCCAGGAACTACGCGTCACCGGAGCACTCGTCGAGATCAAATCAATCCCAGTTGCCGCGTAGGCATGCAACTGGACAAGATCAACACCAGAAGCCTCCAGAACCACAGGCCCTTCAGCTCGCTGCTCTGCCAATAGACGCAAGCGAGGCACCAAATCTTGCAACTGCGCAGGGGAAAATTCATCCAACAGCACACCATTCGCTCCAGCCCGAATCGCCTCATCAGCCTGTTCGGCAGTTTCCGCTTCAATGATGATCTGAGCTGGCCATGGTGCGCTTGTGCGAACAGCGGCGACAGCTGCAGCCATGCCGCCAGCCCAAGCCAAATGGTTCTCCTTGAGCATGGCGGCATCATCCAAACCACAACGGTGATTCACTCCCCCCCCACAGCGAACGGCGTACTTCTCCAAAACACGTAGCCCAGGAGTGGTCTTACGGGTGTCAGCCAAGCGCACAGACGAACCACGCAACTGATCCACGAGTGCGGCAGTTGCAGTAGCCACGCCAGACAATCGCATCGCCAAATTCAGTGCTGTGCGCTCAACAGCCACCAACGCTGAGGCCTGCCCCTCAAGCCGCAGTAAATCTTGGCCAACTGAAACTGAAGCCCCTTCAGTGACGAGAAGCTGCACCCTGGCCTTTGGATCAAGCGCATGCAGCAATGGCTCAACGAGCACTCCACCACAAAACAAACCATCGGCTTTCGCTCGCCAACACGCACGACCATGACAACCACGCAAAGCAGGAGCGGTGAGATCACCACGACCGAGATCTTCTGTCAACCAGCTCTCAAGCCTGCTTCGCAATTCTGGAGTCAGGGTCAGCGAAGGTGTAGAGACTGACATGGAAAACATCTTGCAAACAAAAAGACAATCTTTCGAGGAGTGATTAACTAGGCAGAAAAAAGCATTTTGACACTATGAATTAACAATAGTGAGTTTCCATTGACGCCTACTTGCCAATACAAAAACGCGAAAAGATCCGATCAAGCACAGCTTCTGTGATCTCCTCACCAGTGATCTCACCCAGGCTGCTGATCGCTTGCCGCAGATCAATGGTCCAGAAATCCCAGGGCAACTGGTGCTCTGCTGCTTCCTGACTACGGCCCAAGGCCCCAGCAGCGGCGAGAGCCAAATCACGCTGACGTTGATTAAGAGCAACCACCAACCCCTGCGCTTCGCTGGCCCCACAAGTCTTCAAAACAGCCTCAATCAAGGCCTCTTCTCCTTGCCCCGTGAGTGCGCTCAACATCACATCCACAGCCTTGCCATCAACCTCATTGCCCAGCGAAGCAGCCATTAGAGAAGCAGCCATCGAGGCAGGCTGAAGATCAGCTTTATTACCCACAAGAAGCCTTGGCAGATCATCTGGGATCTGAGCCAACAACGCCGCATCATCGGATGTCCATCCCAGACTGAGATCAAACACCAACACCGCCAAATCAGCTGCAGCGAGAGCCTGATGACTACGGTCTATCCCAAGTTGCTCCAGCGCATCCTGTGTGGCGCGAATGCCTGCGGTGTCTACCAAGGTGATCGGCACACCCTCCAGCACAATCTCGCTCTCCAAGACATCCCTGGTCGTACCAGGAAGATCCGTCACGATCGCCCGCTCCCGGCGGCTGAGGCGATTCAACAGGGAGCTCTTACCAACGTTAGGGCGACCGACCAGAGCCACCTGTAGCCCCTGGCGCAGCACATCACCACGCTTGGCATCTTCAACAAGCTGTTCGAGCTCTCGCCGCACGCACTGCAACTCAAGTAACAACTCAGCACCATCGAGAGGGGGAAGATCCTCCTCAAAATCAACCCTGGCCTCCAGCTCACTGAGCTGATCCAACAACCTTTCCCGGAGGGAGCTAATGCGGCGCTGAATGCCTCCATCGACTCCCGTCATCGCCAACTGGGCTGCTCGACGACTACGCGCCGCCACAAGTTCACTGATCGCCTCCGCCTGGGTGAGGTCAAGCCGGCCGTTGAGCACCGCGCGCTGGCTGAACTCTCCAGGCAGTGCCCGACGCACATGCGGCTGAGCCAACACACGCTCAAGCACCCGCTGAACAGCCATCAATCCACCATGACAGTGGATCTCCACAACATCCTCGCCAGTGAAACTGCGTGGCCCCTTCATCAGCAACACAAGTACTTCATCGATTCGTTCCTTGCCGCTCTCATCCATCACATGGCCATACAACACACGATGACTAACCCAAAGTTGTTGCCCCGGGATCGACACCACACTCCGCCCAACGACCTCAGCCGCTGGCCCAGAAAGCCGCACCACAGCAATACCCCCTTGGCCTGGTGCAACCGCCGTTGCCACTGCGGCAATCGTTTGTTGATGGGGGATTGGAGAAGACATCATCACTGGCACCTTCAGCCCTTCCTACGATCAAAGCCACCCTGCAGCACCATTGCTTCGGTCTGGCCATGATCCAGCAAACCCTCCAGGGCATCAGCAGGCAACTGCGCCGCTGGCTTGTTTGGCTCTGGAAGCAAGAAGGAACGCCAGGGCAACGGGCGCGAGGGGTCGCAGCGGGAGTGTTCAGCGGCTGCTTCCCTTTCTTCGGGTTACAGACACTGCTCGGTGTCGCCTTAGCCAGTGTGGTGCGCGGCAACCATCTACTGGCTGCCATAGGCACCTGGATCAGCAACCCGGTCACCTATTTGCCGCTCTATTGGTTCAACTATCAAGTTGGCTCTTCCCTACTTGACCAAGGGCAAAACAAGTTTGACCTCACTCAACTCAATGACCAAGATCTTTGGACTCAAGGCTGGGCCTTCAGCACTCGCCTTTTACTTGGATCAAGCTTGGTAGGAGCAATCGCAGCTCTATTCGCAAGCTGTGCTGTCTATGGGTTACTCAAAGGGCCAGCAAAAGCAAAATCTCGGCAGCGAATTTATCGCAGACGAAGCCAAAGTAAACATTACTAAACGGAAATTAGCCCACCCAGGCTGAGATCTACTGAATTGCAATCCTCTTAGGAATCAAGCGAAAGGCCTGTTTTGAATGTAAAAGATGATGCGGCTGTCGAGAATTATCTCAATAGCTATAATTATAAAAGATGTAAATATATCGCTATATAATCACAACGTCTAGCTACAGTCAATGTGATCAAAAAGGTTGATGGAGCCATCTCCTCCAACCATGAGTTGGTGAATTTCACGATCCTGAATATCAAGTAAAGGAGCTAAGATAGCTCATGCCTCCACTACCCCCGCAACTGATACGCCGTGCACTTCTGCTCGATGTGGTGCTGGCGTTGGTCTTCCTCAGTCTCTCTGTATTTGCCGAAGAACAGATCTGGCGTTTGATCTGGGGTTGCGGCGCCTTGCTCGCAGTGGTCGATGCCCTAGTAGCCAATCGATTCCTTGATGAAGAAGACCTGGACTGAGGAAAATGACTACAATTTTCTGTATTTAAGCTTTTCCTTTACAACATCTCTATCGAGATGAACTTATTTTTTATAAAATATAGACACTCAAAAAATCAACCCCCAGGAGATAGATCTGGAGGCCGTAAGAGTCAATCCCTTAAAGACCTGAATTAGTCGGGCATGATAAATTTGGCCAAAGACCTTAGGCCATCGATGAGGTGTAGATATCTTCATTGCCATCGTTTCTTGATGTTCATCCTAGCAACTAAAATCTTCTCTAAGGCTATCGTTCTATCAACAGTGATGCAGTATTGAACTCATTAATTCCACCATCAGTCCAGCTGTATGCGATATCCGAATCCACCTGCTTGACCTTCATGCTCTTACGATCTGTCTTGAGAACCTGCCCTCTAGCCTTGAAATTTCCTTTTATTCCATCCTTATTGACTTGAACGTATATTGCTCCAACTTCAAAGCCCCTCTCACTGCAAAATATTTCATCAAAACAAGTATGCACAGTAACTGCATAATCATCAGATACAAAACCAGCACCAGCAGCATAAGTATTTGAACATCTCCAACTGCCTCCATTGATCAAGCCTGACTTTGCACCAGAGGCTAAATTTTCATTCCATCCAATAGCCTCAAATGCTGCACAGCCAGCTTCAGCCCTTACGGGAAGCGTCAAGCCGGCGCCACAGACCATAACTACTGCCAAGAACATAGCCCGGGACAAGACTTGAAATGTGTTCAGCTGTCGGCGCAAGAGCAGTATTGGCTAATTATAGAGTTTACAATGACCAAGATAAGCCAAACCTGTGCACGAAGGTTACCTTACCCAAATCAAGAAATATGGCAGGCATACCATACCCTGCGAACAATAGTTCAAAACCTTTAACCGGGCTAATCACCTCTTTATTTGCAGATAACACATTTCTATTGACTGATGATTGGGCATGACGGAAGCAATTGGTTTAAGAATTATCGTTTTGAAAGTAATCAAATCATTTTGACTGCCTAAAGGTGATTTGATTACTTTGGCGCCCAGCAGTGATCAGTCATCAAGATCACTGCTGAGGATTCTCACTTCACTCAGGTTACTTAGGAGGTCATCAAGGGTCGAATTGATTAAATAAAAGTAGCGAGTGTCGTAGTTATCCCAGAGTTTTTTGGAGGTTGATATTAAAACGACACCTACAAGGTAAAGCAAATGATTTAACTCGTGATTGTGCGACGCTTGACCGCAAGAAAGCCACCAAATGCAATAGGGACAAGAGCTACCAGTGCTGCAATGGCCAGGATAGTAGGAAGTGAAAGGTCTGGCATCGTCTTACTACAAGTGACAGAACTATTTTAATCGAATATCAAGGTCAAAACAGAAGTATCTTCGTCATGTTGCATCAACCAAATCCATTCTTCCTTGTCGATATTGCGTGAATGAATATATTATTATAAATCATTCTATGGTCAAGTGAAACAAATACTCACAGCCCTGCGCTCTGTCATTGTATTAACCATATCTGCAGAGGCTCAATCCACATCCTCCTCCTTTCGGCAGGCTTGCTCAATGATTGTTGACGGTTAAACAACGATTCCTATGCTTTGCCGGTGGATGTCAGGCGCTGACACTGGCAACACGATTTTTGTGTGCAACGCAAGCACTAGCGAAATCTACGAGCCCAACGGACTCTCTCCGGAGTGGCGTGCTGATCCTAAGATCATCAACAAATTCAAGACAAATGTCTGTCAACTGTGATTCAAGCTTTGATTATTTCGATTCTATCCATGAGGCCTGCTTCAATTTAGATATTTATAATGTTTCTGATGGGAGGCCCTTAAAGAAGGGGTAGAATCTAAGCTGCCAAGGTCTTAAGTCTGCCCCTAATGGATCGGAAGCCAACATGAGTAGCAGTGAGAAAGAGCTTGATCTGCGCATTGATCGTCTTCAGAAAGAGTTAGCCTTGGCCGAGCAAGAAAGAGATATTCTACGTGCGACTAAGATGCAGCAAAAGATTCTCATGAAACTCCTTAAAGAGAATCCCTAGAGGCAGGGTTAAAGCCAAGTCGCATAGGGAATTGTTTATATTATCCCCATAGAAACTAACTCTCATTTACAATGAGGCTGACTAAAAAATATATTTGACCTGCATAGAGGTTAAGCAGTGAAATAGGCAAATATTAATCTAGGCACCAATCAAGTAGGATAGGCTGGATAGCTACAAAATTCTTTCACAGACCTCCATCAACTTGCTTCCAAGGGTAGGCCTCAAATAACGCTGACTACAATCAGATTGTTTGCATTGAAAATAGCAACCCAATCACACCTTCACCACTGCTTGGGATGGGGCGCAAATCCTTGTCACGCTCGTTTTGCTTTTATTCCTATTAAGCTAGATACCACGCAAGAGCAATCTCCTATGGCTGTCAAGTTCACCTTTGAATCTCAGACGGAGATTTATTACATGTTGAAGGCCTTAAACCAGACTCAATGGTGTGTTGAGAATGGATTGCTTGAAATGGACAGGAAATCGCTCAAAGGTTTTCAGACATTACGCAAGAAGTTTGCAGACTTCGCATTAGCTAATCCATAGCATAGATCTTCATGAGTAGATTTGCTTGTCTTCCTTTTGCTGACAAGGTTTCTTTGACTTAATTTAAGCAGATTTGCCATGATGGGCACTAATCTAAGGCTTAAACTGACTGGCTAATTCTTGGTTACTAGTGATCTAACTAGGCTTGAGGTCTTCGCATCGACAGTTGGTTGCTTGGCTATCAGCTAGTTTTTTGGAACTTGATTAAGTATGCCCTCAATCATCTCAGAAAAGAATCTAATCCTTCTCTAAATCAAGTCATTTGTGGCGAAGGCCATCACCTCTAATCAAAAGGGCATCGTAAACATGCTTAAAGAAATGGTGACTCCATAACCAACAACAATCTGCTCGTCTTCAGCAGATGAGCAAGAATCAATCAAATTCTTTGCCGCAACTGAAGAGATGGGCCTCAGCGACACGGTCAACTTCAGAGTGGAATCAGCATTCCCACCAGTGACTGTTAGTCTTCTTGTTCTCATTGATCTAGTTTTCTGCCTCTACATGTTCTGCAATAGTCTGGAAGATGGCTTCATCTGATTCACTAAGAGACGGTGCATCTATGTCTTGTAGATCAACTGGTAGACACACCACTTCTTGATCAGACCATTTTCTTGAGAGAGACTTATCTTGCTCTTGAGAAATTGTGTCTAATGTGATAAAGGAAGTTTTATCTCTAACCTGATTCAACTTTCCTCAGTAAGATTTGCTCAAACCAGATCAAGCCGCATGCCCAATACGCAACAAGAGCTTCTCAACAAAATCGATTTTTTTCAGAGTCACGAAGGGATCCTGGTCGGAACTGTCTTCTTAGCTATTCTTTGGTTGATACTCGTTCTACTGGATAAGTACGGAAGGCGAATTGGCCCTCTGGTAGCGAGATCCATCCGAAGGCCCTTATTGCTTGGATTTGGGTCAGCTCTGTATTTGGGTTGGCTGTTACATCTCTTGGAACTGCAAGCTAAGGCCTTATTGCCCATTAAAAGTTCAGCAGTCTCAACTGCTCTGGTGGTGATCGCGCTGGGGTGGGCCACCATCAATCTCGGCCGGGCACTGCTCCTGCAATCGAATCGGATTCAACGCTGGCTGAAGGTGGAAGATCCCAGAGATGAGGCTATGTTGACCGCCTTATTGGATCGGGTATTCACCATTGGAGTCATTATTTTAACTATCGCGGCCCTGATGGTGACTTTTGGAGTCTCTACCGCAGCAGTAGGCGCTTTGCTTGGTGGAGCAGGCATTGGCCTCGGCTTTGGGACACAGCAGATATCTCAGAATTTCCTATCAGGATTCATGCTCTTTTTTACTCGTCCGTTCTCAGAAGGTGACTGGATTAGCACCTCAAACTTTGATGATGGAACAGTTGAGAAAATTGGCTGGTATCACACCCGCATTCGCACCTTTGATCGTCGACCACTCTATATACCAAATTCGATCTTTGCGACTACTCCGATTGAGAATCCTGGACGAATGTATAATAGAAGAATCAAGGCCAGCATTAGCCTTCGCTACGAAGATCTGCCCCGTATCGAGACAATTACCAATAGTGTTAGAAGTCTGCTAGTAAACCATCCAGACATAGATCAAAAACAGAGCATCTTGGTGAATTTCAACGAATGGGATAACTCCTCGATCAACATGATGGTGTATTGCTTTACTAAAACAACTGTTTGGAAAGACTGGTTAGATATTCAACAGGAGGTCTTCCTCCAGATTGCAGACATTGTTCAGAAAGCTGGTGGTGATTTTGCGTTCAATTGCACCACCCTCTATCCGGCGCCAAGCCTGAACGATGATAATCCAATTAGTCGCTTGGGTGAAGATCTAAAATCGAACAGATCACTGCAGTAAAAAAGGCTCGAAACTATTTTTCTAGACATGAGTTAAACGGCTCCAGGTAATTGATGTGCGGCTGGAACAAAGCCCAACCATTAGATTTCATTCGCGAAGAATAATTTTCCTCTCAATCTCATATGTTGTAAGCAAGGCATGCCAAAATCGAATTAACATGTCATTATCCACATCTATCAAAAGCATGGCCTAAGATTTAGGTTTATAGTTTATTTCCTTTTACATAGGGTGAGTTATCATAGGCTTTGGTTAATAACTGACGATATTCTGGATGCCATTTAAGATTAGGACGGCTTCGACGTGCATGAAGGAGCATAATAACTCCAAAAATGAGCACCAATGACGCCTGACAAGAGGCTAAAAGTGGAGAATCACTGAACAGATTAAGCATCGGGCTTCATTGACTATCAATATCATTATATTGGCTAGTCAAGAGGAGATAAAAATCAATCAAGTTTTTGCTTGATCGACTTATTGGCTTGATCAAGCCATATGATAGATAGTGCCCTAATTAGAGATTTAAAATCAGCGTTTAAAAAGCCATGAGAATACGAATAAGAAAACTTACCGCATTCTTTTTCTTCCTCATATTTCTACATGCCCATTAAGAAGATGCTATGCAAGATTTAATCTCAGCGTGTGGCTTTCATCTAAGGGTACTCATCCATATACTCGATCAAGCAATCACCTCAATTACTTCATAGTTTAATATCCTTATGTCTAAAGTTGCCTAGCCGAATGAGACAGTGGCGCACATAATAGATCCTGAATAAAATACATTCTAAGTGCTTCAGGAAATACTTAGCCTAATAAATTCTAAGGAAATGATTTTATTAAATACAGCAAGCACAAGGATAGCAATGAATTACGAGAAGATAGGTCTGCAACCAAATGAAGATTTTCCGAAACATATCTCTTCCCAACAAGTCTTTGATATTTCATATTCTATTATGCAGTCTGGTAAGCCGCTCTTAAGGCCTGCCGACAAAATTAATTCTGTTTTTTGATCTACTTCCAAGCGCTCACAGAGAACTCTGACCTAAGCAATGGCTTCTACAAGTTGATGTCGACAAGCCAATATACCTTAACAATCATCATCTTTAATGATAAACCACTTGGCTATTGAGAATTGCCAGGTTTCTTAGTTTAAGATCTATTTGAGTGTTGTTAGCAGCTTAAAGGCTTTGGTGATTTCATCCCACCATCTACTTTTGAAGTCAAAACATGGTTAATTTAAGATCGCAGAATCAATTACATGCTTTAAATTTTCCTTTTCCTACTTTACATTGTGGACATTTCCAATCTCTGGGCAAATCAGCAAAGCTCGTGCCTGGTGGGATCCCATTTGTCGGGTCACCAACCCTTGGGTCATAGACATAGGTGCAAACCTTGCAGGCGTACTTTTTCATTGTTCCATTTGAGCTGGTGCTTAAGCTAGTATAGTGGCTATTAAGCTATTACTGTGAGGATTAAAAAGTAGATTATGGATTCCATTCCTTGGGACATAATTGGGGCTCTCATAATATTGCTAGTGGGTGTAGGATGGTTTTTGTACTACATATTTACGATGGATAGTCAAGAGTAGTTCCTTCTTCTCAACCTATTGCACTCTTAAAGCATTTGCGGATGAGTATAGATAGATAGTTCAAATCCACTACCATCAAGATATCATGCCCACATGTTATTTCATCGGCATCTTGTTCTAGGTATTGCAACGATAGTCTTTGTATATCCTTTAAGGGTGATTTGCTTTTGGCTGCTTAATCTGATACAGCACAATTTGGCAGAGCTTATTCTTTGCAGAATTCATCCCTCTAGCAGGTCTCATACAGAGCGTTTCCCCAATGGACAACAAAAATCTACTTCGAGTATCAACGCTAAGATATTATTTGGCTAATGATCGAGTTGATTTAAGTGAGCAAAGGATCCCAGCAAGATTAATATTCTCCTGCAAATCATAAAAAGTGCTTCTTCATAGTCAGAGAACTTCAGCAGGAGAATAAACCGTATCTTTAAGACGATTTGAAACTCGATTGAGCCGGCACGAGATATCTAGTGTGTGGTCGTAAAATATTAATCTCTTTTAATGAGTGAAAGCCATGTATGTCTGCTAAGTATTAGAAGTAACAACTATTTTTTGGGTTGACTTTTTGATACCTAGATCTCTTTCTCTTAGCTCTAGTTTCTGGCAACATCTGAGAAATACAACAGTCGCCAAAGAGTGCACAACAGGGCAATGGCAATGATCAACGCAATAGGATGGCCCATATAGGCTTAGCAACATATAATCACTATTATAGAACTAAGTCAAGGCCTGAGTCTATATCTTGATTCTCAACAGTATGGTAGAGGCTTGTTTTCGATCATTTCAATTTTAAACCGGTAATCATATTACCTTTTAGGTAAAGCCACCTTGAATAAGGTTAATACTCATTCGGCTTGTCCAGTAAAGCTCCGTCTGTAATCTTTTGCGCGAGACATTTTCTTGATCCTTCCCTTTACCTCCCTAACCATTTTCATTTTCCCTTTACATTTACAACCTGCCAATCCCCTCGATAGACATGTGCACTATTTAAATTTATGAGTGTTTATACAGATTGCCCCGATCCATTTCTCGGCGATACTTTAATAATATTAATATCTTTTACCATGAAATTTACTTTTGAATCCCAATCAGAAATTTATTACATGCTAAAAGCATTGAATGAAACCCATACTGCCATAGAAAATGGGCATGTGGGCCTAATCAATGATCAAACTCGTAAAGAATTTGATTCATTGAGAGATAAATTTCAAGACTTTGTCCTTTCCAATCTCTAGCTGTTAAAGCGCCTACTGGTCCGCATAATTGATTGGGCATTAAAGATAGAGCTCCCTTACCTAGCTTTTACTTCAAAGGTCATTTTAGCGGATCACTTATCCCACTGCCTCAAAGTGTGTCATAAGTGACCTTACGCTCCAGGGGAATGCCTTCCCTTTTTTTGCAGGTGAAGCTTTTTGCCTTTTTTAGATGAGTAAAAGCACACTACTGCTTATATTTCTATAAGAAGTGTTGGGTATTATTGCCATAACCTCGGATTCAAAGTATGCTGCTATTGGCAATATATTGATTGAATCATTGACCCACTTTGATTGAATTCACAACGACCTATTTCTTTATAGAAAAGATCGTAAGTTCGCAAATTATTTTCTATCAAGAAAACTGTCTCTAATCTTTCTTGCTTGAGGGGAGAAGCCAGCTCATCTATAAAAAACACATTGGCTCGACTGACAACTTTCAAATATCACATACAAATAATCGCAAAGTCTATCGACTTGTTTTTCAAGCTAGCTCATAGATGATGATTCAATTGATCATCACCAGAATAATATTTAAGAATAGAGCCAATTAAATTAAAAGCTTACCTTTTCGCGTTAAAGACTGTTATTATACAATCAATCAAGTGCTAGACAGTTGAGAACATTATCAAGGCTCCCGATTTTAATGACAACACTGCTTTCATTTCTATTCTCTGCTCCAGCTAGTGCTCAGGCTCAATCACAACAAGACTTCAGCATCAAAATCAATAGTGACAATGGAAATACTTATTTTTTCCGTCAAGCTAATGTTGCGTGTGAAGATAAAGTTGGTGCTTATCAATTCCCTAGATCAACTTGGTGTCAAGCGAATGGTTTTTCAGAAGACCTTACGGGGCAACGAAAACCTTACACTGGTTGGAAACTTTGTGCCATTACATCTCGATATCTTGCCCCCCCAGAATATACTAATATCAATTCAGTGACCTGTACAGCTGCGCGCAAGGCCGGAAAACTTCCTGAGCTGATTGAGTAGTGTTGCAGTTGTTTGTTTTCTGCTTATCTAAGAAGCCACCAGGCTTCATGTTTCCAACTTCTTCTTTTGGCTATCAACTTTTTGCTTAGGATTAAATTGTTAGAAGCTTTTCTATCATCAAAAGTTTTTCCTTTATGAACCCTTGCAAAAATGATAACGCCAATAATGATTGGCAACTATGGCTAGATGCCCTTTCCTTGCTTTCAGTTTTTCTATTATGCCGTGTAGCAGATTAAAGCAATTCGTTTCGCAATATTCTTATTGTATAAGTGCATGCATCAACGCAGAGGTAATCCTATAAAGTGGAAATTATATGTTAATAAAGCCAACTTAAATCTCTCTTGAATACTGCTTTCAGCAATGCCACCGGGCGCAATGTTGTCAGAGTGATGTAGAGAAGCATACATGATTATTACGAATTCATTTACTTATCCATTCGTCAATGCCCCTGGATTGGCCATATTCTCAACAGTGTTTGTGCAACTAATGGACATTGATCTACATTTCAAGAGAAATGTCTGCTGAGCTTGGTTCAAGCACACTGGAGCTCCCCGAAGCTCCAGTAATCTCTATCTCATAGTCTCTTGCAATGCAGCAACGGATTTTCCAGTTCATTGACTTGGCAGCCATGAAATGGCTCATTTCTTTTTTGAACAAAGAATTTGCGTGTGCTTGCTGAAGCGAATGGTGATGCAGGCATCCAAGCTAGTCAGGCATATTTTACACATGTATCAGTGTTCTGGTTGCTTACTTTCTATCTCAGGCTATCGACAAGGCCATGTCATGAATGGTTGGGATAGCAAGCTAATTTGCCTTTCTGTCTATAAACAGAAGATCGCAATTAGTGGGCAAGCAGCAGTTGGGAGCTTTTAGCAACACTTAGGTTATCCGGCTCTTCGTCTATAAATTCTTCAAAGCTTCTGGTTGCAATCTTTTGTGCTTGCATCTACTTTGACCCATCTAAATATGGATGATTGATCGGTCTTGATCGAGCCAGCATTGATTGGCATCAGGGATTGTTTTGCCCTTGTTTGAACTTTAAAGCTGATCAAGACGACTGGATATGCTTGATCACGTGGCCAAACCATCACCAACTGAGCAGAAGAACCGCAAGCGCCCACGCTTTTGGCTTGGACCTTTGTTGGTGGGTGGGTGTTTTGCCCTGGGCTATGGCATAACCCAGAGGATCATGATTCTGCGTGGGAACACGCAGCAGCCTCAGCAACAGTCTTTTGGACCGACTCCTTTTCCATTCCCTGGAGAGCGCCTAGAAGGACTGCGTCGTCGGCATGGTGGCAGAAGTGCAGACCTACAGGCGGACGTCGCTGCCAAGGAGGCCAAAATTGCAGCCAAACGTAAGGCCAAAGAGCAGGCTGAGAAGCAGGCAAAGCAGCAAGCAGAGAAGTTGGCTGCTGCTGCTCTTCGCCGTGAACAGGAGCTTCAAGCGATTCGCCAAGCCACAGAAGCCGACTCGGCAGACCCCGGTCTGGCTGACCCTGCTCTGGCTGCTCCAGAACTGCCTGCACCAATCAACCCTCAGGGAACCAGACCTGCTCAACCTGTAGCTCCAAAGCCCAAGCCTGCAAGCTCACCAGCATCAAACTCTTTTGGCAGGCCAACGCCGCCTCAGCCAGTAGCTCCAAAGCCCAAGCCTGCAAGCTCACCAGCATCAAACTCTTTTGGCAGGCCAACGCCGCCTCAGCCAGTAGCTCCAAAGCCCAAGCCTTCAAGCACACCAGCATCAGATTTCCTTCGCAGGAGAGACTCCCCTCAACGGCCGTACTCGCCAGTATCAGACTTTCTTAGGAGGAACTATCCCTAAAAGCCCTTGAACGTGATCACCCCATTTCCAAGCGACCCACCTCATACTTTGACAAGGCCTCCCAACGCTCCTTAAGTGCTTTGATTGCGAGTTGGATCTGCCACAGTTTCAGGCATCCGTGCTGTGGTCATGAGTTCTCCTGATTCCCTACTCAGAGCGACCTTGAACCGCTTAGCAGCACGATTGGGTCATGGGCTTGCTGACGCTACTGCTGGCCTGGCATTGCTGGCGCAGGATGCTCCAGAACGGTTTAGCAAGGAATGGGATCTTTTTCAGCAAGAGGTGATTGCAGAGGCTGATCGTCTGGAGCAGGAATCTGGCGAGGTCAGTGAGACAAAGGCAACCTCATCGCCAGCTTCTAATCAAGATCATGCTCAGGATCAGATCGATCGTCTTAGGGCAAAGGTGGCAGGCCTCAATCGCCAGGTTGAGATCAACCAGTAATGGCTTGTCCGTCCCTGCTGGTAGCAATTCGGCGTGGGCTGCGTGCGCTGCGTATTTGGCGTGCAGTTTTGACGTTAATCATCTTTGTTTGGTGGGATGCCAGTCAATGGACTTATCCAGGCGGTTGTACCAGTGAGCGGCGGCAGGCCCGCCAAACGATTCGAGCTCGTTGGCTCACTACAGAATTGCTCCAACTTGGTTCCGCTTTTATCAAGCTTGGCCAGTTGCTCTCGGCACGTCCTGATGTTTTGCCAATTCAATGGGTATCTGAACTGGCTGATCTTCAGGACAAGGTCCCTGCATTTAGTTTTGAGCAAGCTCAAATTCTGCTGGAGCAGGAATTGGGGGACCGCTGTGCAGAGATCATTGATCTTGATGATCAGCCCCTTGCAGCCGCCTCCCTAGCTCAGGTTCATCGCGCCAGTCTGCGCAGCGGTCGGCAAGTTGTCCTGAAGATTCAAAGGCCCCGCCTGGAGCGATTGTTTCGCCTGGATTTGCAAATCATGCAGCAGGTCGCTGCTGTACTGCAACGTCACCCCAAATGGGGACGTGGACGCGACTGGGTGGCGATTGCTCAGGAATGCCGTCGGGTCTTATTAAGGGAGCTCGACTTTCGTGTGGAGGCTCAGTACGCAGCTCGGTTTCGTCAACAGTTTCTTGATGATTCTCGTATTCGCGTGCCTGCAGTGGTCTGGGAGCTCAGCACCCGGCGTGTTCTTTGTCTCGATTATTTGCCAGGCATCAAGGTGAATGATCTTGAGGCTTTATTGAAGGCAGGCATTGATCCCTCGGCCGTAGCGGAGCTTGGAGCCGCCAGTTATCTGCAGCAGCTCGTGCGATTCGGTTTTTTTCATGCCGATCCCCATCCAGGCAACCTTGCCGTGGCCCCTGATGGAGCTCTCATTTACTACGACTTCGGCATGATGGGGCTGCTCTCCGATTCTTTGCGACGTCGGCTCGGTTCGATGATTCGTGCGGCGGCGGCTAGAGATGCGGCAGCCCTGGTTGAGGAGTTGCAGGCTGCGGGTTTGATTGCTTATGGCATCGACGTTGGGCCTGTGCGGCGGTTGGTGCGAGTGATGTTTCAAGACGCTTTAACGCCCCCCTTCAGCGCCAATGTGATCGAGAAACTTTCCGGAGATCTGTACGAGTTGGTTTATGGCCAACCCTTTCGGCTGCCAGTTGAGCTGATTTTTGTGATGCGTGCTCTCTCCACCTTTGAAGGTGTGGGCCGAAGCCTCGACTCAGGCTTTAGTTTGATGGCTATAGCCAAGCCATATTTATTGCCACTGATGACTTCAAGCGGTTCTGGTCCAAACGATTTGCTCAATGAGCTCGGACGTCAGGTAGGTGCTATTGGCAGCCGAGCTGCAGCCTTGCCAAGGCGTCTGGACGAAAGCCTTGAACGCCTTGAACAAGGAGATCTGCAATTGCAGATCCGGATGGGTGAATCCGATCGACAGTTGCGGCGCATGATCAGCGTTCAAAAGGCCCTTGGTCAATCGGTGTTATTGGGCTCTCTAGGCATTGCAGCTGCTCTTTTGGGGGCAAGTAGTCGACCGATTTGGGCTGTCTTGCCGTTGGTCGCGGCTCTCCCGGTGGGCTTCGGTTGGTTCAGATTGCAGATCAAGCTGGGACGTGAGTCGCGCATGGATCATGTGTCGAGTCAGAGTCGCTGAAGGTCTTCCAAAGTGATACCCGTCGTGCCCCTTTGAGGCCTGTGCTTAGCTTCGCCCGCGTGGCCCTTGTCCTGTGGCGCCTGCATAGACAGCTTGACTACCGAGTTCGTCTTCGATTCGCAGCAGTTGGTTGTATTTCGCTACCCGTTCACTGCGACTTAGGGAGCCCGTTTTGATCTGCCCAGCACGAGTAGCAACGGCAAGATCTGCAATTGTGGTGTCTTCCGTTTCGCCGCTGCGGTGGCTGATCACGCTGGTGTAACCAGAGCGCCCAGCAAGATCAATGGCCTGAAGCGTTTCGGTTAGCGAGCCGATCTGATTCACTTTAATCAGGATGGAATTGGCTACGTTTTGATCAATTCCCTGTTGTAGGCGCTTCGTACTAGTTACAAAAATATCGTCACCTATCAGTTGGATACGCTTCCCCAATTTTTTTGTGAGTAGAGCCCAACCTTGCCAATCATCTTCTGCTAGTCCATCTTCGATCGAAATGATTGGGTAGCGATCAACAAGTTTTTCGAGCTCATTGACCATTTCGGTGCTGGTGTAACTCCCACCTCCGAAGGCATAGCAGCCGTCTTTATAGAACTCTGTGCTGGCTACATCTAGTGCCAAGGAAATATCCTTACCAGGCGAATAGCCTGCTTTTTCGATTGCTTGAATGAGCAGATCTCCTGCTGCATCATTGTTGGTCAGGTTGGGTGCAAAGCCGCCTTCATCTCCAACTGCCGTTGAGAGCCCCTGAGCACTGAGCAGGCCCTTGAGTGTGTGGAATACTTCTGCGCCCATGCGAAGCGAATCTCGGAAGGTGCTTGCTCCATGGGGCACCAGCATGAATTCCTGAAAATCGAGATTGTTAGCAGCATGCGCACCACCGTTGATCACATTCATCAGCGGTACGGGCAGCAATGAGGCCATTGGGCCACCCAGGTAGCGGTAGAGGGGCAAACCCAAGCCATTGGCGGCCGCGCGGGCAGTGGCCATGCTCACGGCCAGGATCGCGTTTGCACCCAGGCTTGATTTGTTGTCGCTGCCATCAAGCTCTTGCATGGTGCCATCAACACTGGCCTGATCTAGGGAGGAGATCCCACAGAGAGCTGGGGCAATCCGATCCTCGATATGGCTCACAGCCTTAGTCACCCCTTTGCCCATGTAGCGGCTGTCGCCATCTCTTAATTCATGCGCCTCATGGGCACCGGTGCTTGCTCCGCTGGGCACGATGGCCCGACCAATGGCACCTGCTTCGAGCAACACTTCTGCTTCAACTGTGGGGTTGCCGCGGGAGTCCAGAACCTCTCTGGCCACGATGGTGTCAATGACGAGGTCGAGGGAATCGATCACCTGTGACGAATTGAAGTTGCGTGGATCCTATGGTTTGCCCTCCCGCGGACTGTGAAACGCCTAGCCCTTTTACTGATGCTGAGGCTGTTGTCAGTCGTAGAACGACGCAGAATGAACTGAGTCTTAAAGGTCAGGATCGCTCGAAATGCGGATGTTGCACACGATGCTGAGGGTGGGGGATTTGGATCGTTCTCTGCACTTCTACACCGAGGTTCTAGGCATGCATCTGTTGCGGCGAAAGGACTACCCCTCAGGTCGCTTCACCTTGGCGTTTGTCGGTTATGGCGAGGAGAGTGACACCACTGTGCTGGAGCTCACACACAACTGGGACCAAGATCACTACGAGTTGGGAGAGGGCTATGGCCATATCGCCTTGGGCGTGGAGGATATTCAATCCACCTGCTTGGCCATCTCAAAGCGAGGGGGGCGTGTGGTGCGAGAACCCGGGCCTATGCAACATGGCAACACCGTGATTGCCTTTGTGGAAGATCCCGATGGCTACAAGGTGGAGCTGATTCAACTGGCCTCTCGTGAGGCCGCGAGCTGAACCCTATGCATCCTGAGACCAGTCAAGCGGCTTCCGCCCAGGGAAGTCTCACAAGTGATCCTGATCGATTCAGTGATGACGCTTGGGATTTGTTGCTTGTCGGTCAGGATGTCGCCCGCCGTTGGCGACATGGTCAGCTTGATGTGGAGCACTTGATCCAGGTGCTTTTCAGTGATCGGCGTTACAGCGATTGGGTGTTGGCGCTGCCCATTGATTCAACTGCGCTGCTGGATCGCTTGGAAGGTTTTTTGGCCGAGCAGCCTATGGCTCGTGGTGATGAGTTGTTCATCGGCGATGACCTTGAAGACCTCCTTGAAGAAGCAGACCGTTCCAGAGTTCGCTGGGGATCTCGGCTGATTGACGTGTCTCATTTGCTGATTGCGTTGGGGCGCGATCCGCGCATTGGAACCGAGCTATTTGAAGAGCTAGGAATGCCCAGTGAACGCTTGGAAGCGGAGTTGAGACGCTCGCCCAAAGGCAGGCGCCAGTTGCGTACATCAACGCCGACTTCTCCTCCTACGCCCGATTCTGCGCCACCTGCATCGGTGGCTTCACAAACGAGACCTGTCTCCTCTCCTGCCCCGCCAATTATCCAACAACCTGCCATAGCTGCTGGGGAGCCAACTCCATTGCAACTCCAGCAAGAACCTCAGGCTCTAGAGGCCTATGGTCGTGACCTTACCGCTGCAGCTCAGGCAGGACAGCTAGATCCTGTGATCGGTAGAGATCCAGAAATTCGCCGTTTGATCAAGGTTTTATCGCGTCGCGGCAAGAACAATCCGGTGTTAATTGGAGCTCCTGGCGTTGGTAAAACGGCCATCGCCGAGCTGTTGGCTCAACGCATTGTGGCTGGGGAGGTTCCTGATTCCCTGAAGGGTTTGCGCTTGGTCTCCCTTGATCTTGGTGCACTGATCGCTGGTGCCAAGTTTCGTGGTCAATTTGAGGAACGGCTTCGGGCTGTGTTGAAAGAGGTGAGCGATCCAGATGCAGGTGTGGTGTTGTTCATCGATGAACTGCACACGGTGGTGAGCAGCGATCGTTCCAGTGCGGATGCTGGAAGTTTGCTCAAGCCGGCTTTGGCAAGGGGAGACCTCCGCTGCATTGGGGCCACGACCCCTGAGAACTATCGCCGCACAGTGGAGAAGGATCAGGCACTCAATCGGCGTTTTCAGCAGGTGTTAATCAAGGAGCCGAGTCTTGAATTGAGCGTTGAAATCTTGCGAGGCCTGAAAGAGCGCTACGAACTTCACCACGGCGTCACGATCACCGATGGTGCGGTGACTGCTGCCAATCGCTTGGCTGATCGCTACATCAGTGACCGCTGCTTACCTGATAAGGCCATCGATCTCATCGATGAGGCTGCAGCTCAGCTCAAGATGGATGTCACCTCGAAGCCTCAGGTGGTTGAAGAAGCGGAGGCGGAGCTGCGTCGTGTCGAGCTTGCTTTGCTGGCGGCTGAGCAGGCACCGGAGGCTGAACGGGTGCAGTTACAGGCTGCTCGGATTGCTGCATCATCTCAGCTCACAGATTTACGAGAGCGCTGGCAGATCGAACGGGATCATCTGGCCGAGCTGCGTGATTTGTTGCAACAAGACGAGGATCTCCGCAATGCCATTGCTGAAGCAGAACGACTCGGAGATCTAGAGGCGGCTGCACGTCTTCAATACGACCAATTGCATAGGGTTCAGCAACGGCGGGCCGACCTTGAAGAAACGTTGGCTGTTGCCAAGGCATCTGGTTCGGCGCTCCTACGGGAGCAAGTGGAGGCTGAAGACATTGCCGATGTCGTTGCACGCTGGACTGGGATTCCTGTTCAGCGGTTGCTGGCGGCTGAACGGCAAAAGTTGCTAGATCTTGAAGCCCATTTAGGCGAGCGGGTGATTGGTCAGCCCGAAGCGGTTCAGGCAGTGGCGGCAGCGATTCGTCGGGCTCGAGCGGGCATGAAGGATCCGCGCCGTCCTGTTGGTTCGTTTTTGTTTCTTGGACCCACTGGCGTGGGCAAGACAGAACTGGCAAAAGCGCTTGCGGCCTCCTTGTTCGATGAGGAAGAGGCGCTGGTGCGACTCGATATGAGTGAATTCATGGAACGCAATGCCGTGGCGCGTCTTTTGGGGGCTCCTCCCGGCTATGTCGGCTATGAGGAGGGTGGACAGCTCACCGAAGCAGTGTGTCGCCGTCCTTATGCGGTGTTGCTTCTGGATGAAATTGAGAAGGCTCATCCTGATGTGTTCAATGTGCTCCTGCAGGTTCTGGACGATGGCCGTCTCACTGACTCGCAGGGCCGCACCGTGGACTTCCGTCACACCGTGGTTGTGATGACTAGCAACTTGGCTAGCCGCGCCATCCTTGATGCGTCTCGCTTGGCGCAACAGGAGGGGGCAGATGGGGATTGTCTTGATCAGAGCCTGGCTCAAAAGGTGGATCAGGCCCTCAGTAAGCAATTTCGGCCTGAATTTTTGAATCGCATCGATGAAGTGATACGTTTTCGTCCGCTCAAGGCTGATGACCTTCAGCGAATTGTGCAGCTGCAATTGGCCGATCTCTCCAGCCTGCTTGCTGAGCAAGGTCTTGAATTGCGTGTGGAGGCAGACGCTGTTGAGGCTTTGGCTTTGCAAGGTTATGAGCCGGAATATGGCGCTCGCCCTTTACGGCGTGTACTGCGTCGTCGGGTTGAGAACCCGTTGGCCACGGAATTGCTGGAAGAGCGTTTCAGCGGTGCCCGCGCCGTGCGCGTGATACCAGGTGCTCAGGCCTCTGAACCATTTCAGTTCCTTCCTGAGGATTGAAACAGGTATCCGGTAAAGTGTTGGTTTGCCGGCGTGTGCTTCAGCACCGGCGATAGCCACCGGCCTAAGCTCCGTGACCAGCCCTATTTCCGAGGACACCACAGACTCAAGCGCATCTCCTGCCGAGGACACCACAGACTCCAGCAATTCTCCTGAGGCAGAACCAACCCGTCAGAGTGGGTTTCTTGCAGCAACATATGAGGAGTTGAGCCTGGTGGTATGGCCCAGTCGCCAGCAGCTGTTCAGCGAATCCATCGCCGTGATCCTGATGGTCAGTCTCTCGGCTGCATTCATCGCTGCCGTGAGTCGGTTTTATAGCTGGGCGTCGTCCCAGATTTTCGTTTGATTGTGTAGGGCGGTTTTGCTGTCTTGCCTCAACCGTCTTTCCCAAACCATTAGCTTCTTATCAGCGCAAGTGTCAGAACTCGAGCTCACACCACAAGAACCATCTGAGGTTCTGGAACTGCCGGCTCCTAATGATGGAGAGGAGGGTACCAAGGCCCCAACTCCTGCAGCCAGAACAACCGTAGCCCGCTGGTATGCCATTCAGGTGGCCTCGAGCTGTGAGAAGAAGGTGAAGGCAACTCTTGAGCAGCGGGCCGTCACCCTTGGTGTGAGCAACAGGATTCTGGAGATCGAAATTCCCCAGACCCCAGCGGTGAAATTGAAAAAGGATGGCAGTCGTCAGTCCACTGAGGAGAAAGTCTTTCCGGGGTACGTGTTGGTACGAATGGTTCTTGATGAAGACACAATGATGGCGGTGCGCAGCACCCCCAACGTGATCAACTTCGTGGGGGCTGAGGACCGCCGCGCCACAGGGAAAGCTCGGGGTCACATCAAACCCCGACCGCTCAGTCGTCAGGAGGTGGATCGCATCTTCAAGCGTGCTGCTGAGAAAAAGACGCTCGTCAAGGTCGATCTCGCTGAGGGCGATCAGATCCTTGTGACTTCGGGCCCTTTCAAGGACTTCCAGGGGGAGGTGATCGAAGTCTCTGGAGAGCGCAGCAAGCTAAAAGCTCTTCTCTCAATCTTTGGCAGGGAAACACCTGTGGAACTCGAGTTTTCTCAAATCAATAAACAGAATTGAGCTAACGGCGGCCGTCTCCCTGCGGAGGGCGGCCAAAGAGGTGGGCCACCATCTTGCCGCACTTGTCCCAAGGGCCAAGTCATCCGCAATCGTTCAATCCCGCTCGTCCATGGCCAAGAAAGTTGTATCTGTGATCAAGCTGGCCCTTCAGGCTGGCAAAGCTAATCCTGCTCCGCCTGTGGGTCCTGCCCTTGGCCAGCATGGAGTCAACATCATGGCGTTTTGCAAGGAGTACAACGCTCGCACGCAGGACAAGGCCGGATTAGTGATTCCGGTAGAGATCTCGGTTTTTGAAGACCGTAGTTTCACATTCATTACCAAGACTCCCCCAGCATCAGTGCTGATCACGAAGGCTGCAGGGATCGAAAAAGGTTCTGGTGAGTCCGCCCATGGCAAGGTCGGCTCCCTAAGCCGTTCTCAGCTTGAAGAGATCGCCAAGACCAAGCTACCTGATCTCAATTGCACCAGTATTGAGTCGGCCATGCGCATCATTGAAGGTACTGCTCGAAACATGGGCGTTTCCATCAGCGACTGACACTGATGTAGCGTCCATCTTCAAGATTCATCTATTCACCATTTTCGGGGGAGACACGTTGTGTCGCCTGCACCCCACATCTGCCATGCCAAAACTGTCTAAACGTATTACTGGTCTTCTCGCCAAAGTTGAAGACCGTGTTTATCAGCCTATTGAGGCCATTCAGCTCGTCAAAGAGAACGCCACAGCAAAGTTCGACGAAACCATCGAAGCCCACGTGCGCCTTGGGATTGATCCCAAATACACCGATCAACAATTGCGAACCACTGTTGCTCTGCCTCAAGGTACGGGGCAGAGCGTGCGCATCGCCGTGATCACCAGGGGTGAAAAGTTAGCTGAGGCCAAGACAGCTGGGGCTGAGTTGGCTGGGGATGATGATTTGGTGGAAACCATCGGCAAAGGCCAGATGGATTTCGATCTTTTGATCGCCACCCCTGACATGATGCCCAAGGTGGCCAAGCTGGGCAGAGTGCTCGGTCCCCGTGGCCTGATGCCAAACCCTAAGGCTGGAACAGTAACTACGGATTTAGCGGCTGCGATCAAGGAGTTCAAGGCCGGCAAGCTGGAATTCAGGGCTGATCGTGCTGGCATCGTGCATGTGCGTTTCGGCAAGGCAAGTTTTTCCGCAGACGCCCTACTCGAGAATCTGAAGACCTTGCAGGAGACCATCGATCGCAATAAGCCAAGTGGTGCCAAGGGTCGCTATTGGAAGAGTCTGTACATCACCTCCACCATGGGTCCTTCAGTGGAAGTGGACGTAACTGCTCTTCAGGACATCGAAGAGGACGCTTGACCTTGTTGCTGTAGGGTTGCTCCTTGGCGAAAGCCAACGGGCACGCGCCCGACCCAAGACAACAGGTTGCCATCTTCCAGTGATGCTTCATGCATCATCTGAGGTTGTTTAAGTCCTGTCGAGGTAGATGCGAAGGTTTTTCCCTGTTGGGATTGGATCGACACGCGGCCTCTGCTCTTTTTTGAGCACTTGGCGAGTGCGTGCCCAGCTTGTTCACCCGATCCGATCCAATTCCTATGGGCCGCACTCTGGAGAGCAAGCAACAGATTGTCGAAGAGCTCAAGGGGCTTCTCGGCGAGGCCGAAATGGCACTGGTCCTGGATTATCAGGGCCTCTCCATTAAGGAAATGTCTGATCTGCGCACGCGTTTGCAGGTCAGCAACGGGGTATGCAAGGTGACCAAAAACACCTTGATGCGCCACGCCATTAATGGGAATGGTGCCTGGTCGAATCTCGAATCCTTACTGACTGGTACCAACGCCTTCGTTCTGATCAAGGGCGATGTTGGTGGTGCTGTTAAGGCCGTACAGGCTTTTCAGAAGGACACTAAAAAATCCGAGACGAAGGGTGGTCTTTTCGAAGGCAAGCTCCTCTCACAAGGTGAGATCAAGGCTATTGGTGATCTTCCGACCAAGGAGGTTCTGATGGCGCAGATCGCAGGTTCCCTCAATGCCTTGGCTACCAAGGTTGCTGTGGGTATCAACGAGGTTCCTTCCGGCCTTGCCCGGGCGCTTCATCAGCACGCCGAGAGTGGCGAGAGCTGAACGTCTTCGATTCGACTGTTTCTCCCTGATCTGTTGCTTAATCCAAACCATGTCTAAAAAAACCGACGACATTCTTGAATCGCTAAAAACCCTTTCTTTGCTTGAGGCTTCTGAGCTGGTTAAGCAGATTGAGGATGCTTTTGGCGTCTCTGCCGCTCCTTCTGCAGGCGTTGTGATGGCTGCTGGTGGTGCTGCTGGTGGCGCTGCTGCTGAAGCTGCCGAAGAGCAAACCGAATTTGATGTTGTGCTTGAGAGTTTCGACGCTTCAGCCAAGATCAAGGTCCTTAAAGCCGTTCGTGAAGCTACCGGCCTCGGCCTGGGCGACGCAAAAGCCATGGTCGAAGCAGCTCCTAAGACCATCAAGGAAGGCATTGCTAAAAATGATGCTGAGGCTCTCAAAAAGGCCATCGAAGAGGTTGGCGGTAAGGTCAGCCTCAAGTGATGGCCAGCGGATAGCGGCCTTCAGCTTGGTTGCTATGCATCCGTTTTTTTAACTCTTAACCGGTCCTTCGGGGCCGGTGTTTTTTTGCGTGGCCAATATGCAAAAAAAATCCCCGCCAAAGGCAGGGATTTTTAGGTGGAACAGATTCAGGAGTCTTTCCTTGTTTCGACCCTGAACTGTTTATTCGCACCCCTCACAATCTTAATGATATGAGGCAATCATTAGAGTGACTAGTATTAAGGGGCGCTACTTCAACTGTCCTCTCTGCAGTGGCCTGCGTCAGGGACGATAAGGAATCACAAGAAGTCGAATGGGGCCCTTGCCATGTATGACGCTGTTTTTGGCTATTGAAATTGGGGGAGGGAGTGGTGCCTTGGGAGCTCCTAGTTGATTGAAGACGGAAGGTCCTTGATGAGCTGATGCTTTGGCAATTAAGACGTTCACAGGATCTGGATGAGCAAAGTAGACGTGGCTGAGTTTGCGTCCTTGGTATATGCGACGCTCCAGCTTCCACCCTGGTTCTAGGTTTAATTTCACAAACGCATCACGATTGCGTTGAGGAAGGATTGCGCTGGCAACAGTAATTGCAACCGACCGTGCAGGATCGAGGGCTTTGAGTTCCAGATGGCCTCGGCTTTGTTTGATTCGTAGCCGAAAGCTGTGAACCATGTCTTCGCCGCTACTTCGCAAGGAATAGCCGTTGCTGTCTAAGTAACGATTGCAGATTCCTGCAAAGTTGAAGTTATTAAGGGTTGGGTTGACCAATCCGTCTGGACGGGTTTCCCAGCACAGTGGCAGAGGCTTGATTTGTTCGATTACGAGCAGTTTCCAGCGATTTCCTCCCACTGCCTGAGCCAGTACGACCAAGCGTTCTTGATTGAGAGGCTGACTGTTGAAAATCGTTTTGGAGATTGCTGGCAAGGTCGTCAGCAAAGTGAATAAACCAAGACCTACAACCAACAGCCTGTTGCCTGGCTTTCTCAATGCCATGAGGAGCTCGGGGTAGGTTCGCGACATAGCGTCTAATGACTAAGGACCAAGCGAACCGTGTTGTACCAAACAACAACAGACTTCTCAAATGGCTGATGGTCGTGGACGGGTTGTGGCTGCTGCCACTGATGGGGCTTGTAGTGGAAATCCTGGCCCTGGGGGCTGGGGGGCACTGCTGCGCTTTGAGGATGGGAGCGTGGAGGAGTTCGGAGGATATGCGCCGGCCACGACCAACAACCGCATGGAACTTCAGGCGGCCCTTCATGTGCTGGAGCAGCTCAAAGATCTTCCTTGTCACCCAGATTTAAAGATCCGTACCGACAGCAAATATTTAATTGATGGTTTAAGCAAATGGATGGCGGGATGGAAACGTACAGGTTGGCGTACGGCGGCTGGCAAGCCTGTCCTGAATCAGGATCTCTGGCGAGCTTTAGACCGTGCTCGCTTGGATGATGTGCCCCTGGCTTATGTGAAAGGTCACAGCGGTGACCCAGACAATGAAAGGGTTGACCAAATCGCAGTGAGCTTTTCCAAAGGAGGTGGTGCTCCAGCTTTGATGTCTGGACAGGGGTCAGCCTCTATTGCACTCGGTCTTGTTGAGCCGATCAAAGCAGCTGGAGATGGCGAAGGTTATGCACCTTCTGATTTGCAGCGGCTGCTCACAAGACTGGAGCTGGCTGATCGTTTTGCTGTGCGTGGCTATGGCCTCAGCCTGGTTGAGTTGGCCCAGTTGGTGGAGCAACCAATCGAGCAGCTTGCAAGTAAGACTGCCCCCTGGCGTTGGCGCGATTGGCTATTGGAGCCTATGGGGGAAAACCGCTGGCGGTTGCGCCGCTGCGCGGCAGGATCGGATCAGATCTGAGGAGGCCCAGGATGGCTGAGCCATCACCTGCAAAGGTGTACTCCACCGGTGGGTTGTATCGCCGTTGGCTGGGACCAATACTCGCGAATGATCAGGGCTTAGATCCGGAACAGTTGACTCAAGCAGCATTGAGTGCCCTTAGCCAGGCGTCCCTACGTAGAGATTGGCCAGGCATATCAGCTGTCCTGGCAGCTATAGCCTTGGATTTGCAACGCCATGATCTGCGGCTTGAGCAAGGGTTGTTCGGCTGCCGGTTTCGTAATCCTGTTGGACTGGCGGCTGGCTTTGACAAAAACGGAGTGGCGGCCAGTATCTGGGATCGCTTTGGATTTGGATTCGCCGAACTCGGCACTGTGACTTGGCATGGGCAGACCGGTAACCCTCGGCCCCGACTCTTTCGCCTTGCTGCTGAGCAGGCCGCTTTGAACCGGATGGGTTTCAACAACAACGGTGCTGAGGTGATGCGTCGCACTTTGGAGAAACAGGCTTTGCCTTCACCTGGCCAGCGTCCAGCTGTGCTGGGTCTCAACTTGGGCAAATCCAGGATCACGCCATTGGAGCAGGCCCCAGACGATTACGCCTTGTCGCTTGAGTTGCTGGCACCATTGGCGGATTACGCCGTGATCAATGTCAGCTCTCCTAATACACCAGGCTTGCGTGATCTCCAGGATGCCAGCCAGTTAAGGCGTCTGGTGGAGCGATTGCGACGATTGCAAGGATGCCCGCCACTATTGGTGAAGATCGCTCCGGATCTCGAGGATGATGCCATTGATGGCCTGGCTCGCTTGGCTTATGAGGAGGGTTTGGCAGGTGTCATTGCTGTGAATACCAGCCTCGACAGGTTCGGCCTCGACGGGCGGGTCCTTCCCAAAACGGGTCGCAGCCTGGCGGAGGAGGCTGGTGGGCTCAGTGGAGCGCCACTGCGTCAACGGGCCTTGGAGGTGCTGCGTCGGCTGCGTGCCACTGCAGGTCCGGCGTTGCCCTTGATCGGCGTGGGAGGGATCGACTCGCCAGAGGCTGCATGGGAGCGAATCAGTGCTGGGGCTTCCCTTTTACAGCTTTACACCGGTTGGATCTTTAAGGGTCCAGATTTGGTACCGCATATTTTGGATGGGCTGATCGGCCAGCTTGACCGCCATGGCTTCCGGCATGTGTCGGAGGCTGTAGGGAGCGGCGTGCCCTGGCAGTAGCCGATACGCTTCGTCCAGAGCGTGGTTGCCTTTCCTTGGTGTTGGCTGGTCTACGCGAGCGTTTTCCGCAGCTGGAACAGTTGCAGGCCATGGCGGAGCGGTGGTTTTTGAAACAACGGGTGCTGCTTGTTGTTGATGAGTCTGCTCTCGTGATGCTCTGGGAACAGCGGGAGAGATTGACTCTTCGACATGTACCCCTGCCTCAGGGCCTTTGTCGTGCAGGCATGCCCACCCAGCGTCAAGCTTTGGGTGAGTTGTTAGGGGAGCTACTTCTGGATATCGGTCTTCTCGGAGGCCAGCTGGAGATGTTGTTGCCGATGCAGACCTGTCAATGGCGCTTGCTCTGCTGGCCCGATGGTGAACCAGAGGTGGATCAGGTAAAGGCCCTCCGAGAACTAAACCCTAAACTGAATTGGCCATTGTCCTTATCGGAGTCTTATTTAGCTGTTTCATCAGTGCAGCTTGCTGGATCTTTGTCGACTCGAACGCCGCTGTCTTTAGCGGTTGGGACTGATCGATTGATGGTGCATGCCTGGATTGATGTCGTCGAAGCGGCGGATCTACCGCTAGTGAGCCTTGAGTGGATGCTGACGGCTGCCTGGCGGACTGTACGTGCGGCCAGCCAACACTTTGAAGGAGATCTGGCTTGGTTGTTGAAGCATCATGGGAACTGGCGTTTAGTGCTATTACGCAGCGGTTTGCCTGAGCTCGACCATGCTCTTTCGGCTTCTTTTGATGGTGGCGATCTGACGCAGGATCTTTTGCAGGAGCTTGATGAGGTGTTGCAGGCTTGGCGTTTACGCAGCGAAGGGGCGTCGCCCCCTTTGGCATGGTGGGTTACAGCCGCTGCAGTTGATCAGCAGCACCTTTGTTTAGCGTTGGAGTCTCTAGATCAAGGTGAGTGCCTAAGCAAGCAAAAGCTTTGGTTGGTTGGTGAAGAGCAACCCGCCCTTGAAGGACCAGAGCCTGATTTCTGGCAGGGTGACTTCGCAGCTTTGGCTTGTTTAGCCCTAGCGGGCGCCTGGGAGCAATGCTGATGGCTCCATTGACTAGGGCTGAGTTGAATCTGCTGCAGGAACGTCGCCAGGAGTTGGGTCTGAACGCTCAGCCTGCTCTTGTGCCTCAGATGCGATCCTTGCTTGGCAAGGGCATTGGGCTCGGGGCTCTGCTGGTGCTTGCTGTTGGAGCAGTGGCCGCTTGGTTGACCTGGCAAGAAGGTCAGCAACAGGTTGAGCTTGATCGCTTGCAGCCACTGGAACAAAGATTGCGGCTGGATCAGACGCAATTGCAGCAGCTAAAGGCACGTACAGCAGTCATAAGTAAGGAAAACACCCAAATCGCTGAACAGTTGGTCGCGGTTCGAGCCAGCTCTGCACTGATGGAACAATTGAGCCGGCTGACGCCTCAAGGCATACAGCTAAAGGAGGTTGCGGTAAGAACTCAGCAGATCAAAATTGTCGGTCAATCCTTGGGCGGTGGTTCTCCGGGGCCCTTTGAACGCATCAATGCATTGGTGCTGCAACTTTCGGCACTGCCAATGGTGAAACCTGATGGGGTGAAGGTTTTGAAAGTGGTGAGGGAGGGGGCTGATGAGGATGGGGAATTCGTGCAATTCAGCGTCGATGTGACTTTGGATCCCAAGGCGAAGCCTTCTCTACAGGAATTGAGTGAGTTGGGTGCAAGCGGTTTGGTAGAGCGCTATCGGCTGCTTGAGGAGCAGGGGGTAGCACCATGACCAATCTCAGCCAAGAGCGGCCGAGCTGGCAGCACAAAATCACACGTGAGCGTGTCTTGGTGGGAGTGCCGCTCGTGGTAGGCGGCATGGTGGCTTGCTCGTTGGTCTTCACGGTTGTATCGCCTACCTTTGTTCGCTTGGAAGACCAGCAGCAACGTCTGGAACAACTGCTCAACCAAGAGGCCTCATTACCCTTGCTGCCTGGCCAGTTGAAGACAGCCACTGAACAGCTAGCAAAGGTTCAGCAGCAGCAGGATGTGTTGCTGAATCTGGTGGCAGGTAAGAACAAAATTCAGACTTTTTTGGCTCAGTTGAGCCGCGAAGCCATGGCGGCAGGGGTGGTTCTGGAGCTCTATGAACCTGTGTTAGTCGCCCCGTCACCATCGGCAGCTACCAGTCAAGAGCCTCCGGGAACAAAGTCGAACCCAGATGGCGAAGAGATCAGCCCTGAAAACCCACTGGCAGGACGTGGTTACGAGAAAACAGCCGTGCTCCTTCAGGCCCGTGGACCTTTTATCGCCCTGCAGGACTTTCTTAGAGGAATAGAAGCTTTGCAGCTCGTGGTCCAACCCAGTGATCTTGAGCTAACAGCACTCGACCCTCAGAATGGGCGCAAAGATGAGGTCGTAACAGGACCAGCACTCACGCAGCTCAAACTGAAACTAACCTTCTATGACAAAACATCCGTTCCTGCCAAACAAGGGAAGCGAAGGATTTTTGATTCTGAGGAAGGATTCCCTCCTGAAGCCTGAAGCACCCCTAGCTGGCAAGGAAATCGATCGATACCATCCGTGAAGATTGTGTGCAAGATCGACCCTGGGTCGCCGTATGTCTCGTTCCCAGCGACTGGTTCCTTTGCTTGCAGCTCTTGGTTTGTATGGCGCCTCTATAAACGGTGGCTTGATGCTGCCAACTCCGGTGAAGGCACAGAAGCAGGGGACGATGGAGCTGAAGTTGCGACGCTCTCAGGACAGCGTTGAAGTCATCATTGAAGGTGTGGGCCCGCAGCCCGTTGTGCAGCAGCGACAGAGTGGTCAGAACTGGGAAGGTCGATTGACTACCCAGGGCAAGCCTGGACTGCTCCGCGGTCCACAGCAAGTGTCGATGCCGCAACTGGGGCTGCAATCTGTGAGCCTTGCAGGATCAGGCAAGAGCTATCAATTAAATGTTGAGGGGGTGGCCGGCAGGCCGTTACTGGAACCTTTGGTTAGTGCCGACGGCCGCAATTTGATCCTTAGCTTTCCTGGGTTGACGGCTCAGGCTGAGCAAACTGGACGATTGGATCTACGCACGCCAGGCAGGGTGCCTCAGGCGACTTATGTACCGCCTTTGCGACAACGTGCTGTAGCGCCTCCACTAGGAGATATGGCCGTAGGCACCATGGTGCTGAGTAACCGCAGTTTTGTGCAGGTGAGTGGTCCTTCAGTGACTCTGACCTTGAACAATGCTCCTGCGAAAGATGCCTTGATGTCTCTTGCTCGATTGGGAGGCTATGGATTCATTTTTGTAGGGGATGATTCAGAAAGTGGAAACACGACTGGCGTGGGCACATCAGCAGATGCGCCATTCAATGGTGGTAATAAGAAGGTGTCGATGGCTTTTCAAAATGAGAGCTATGCCCGTGCCCTCAATGGGGTGCTGTTGGCATCAGGGTTACAGGGAAAGCTTGATGGCCGCACGTTGCTTGTTGGCAGTGCCGTTGCGAGCAAAACATTTGGTCCTCAGGTTTCGAAGGTGTATCGGTTGAATCAAGCAAGTGCTGCTTCTGCAGCTGACTACTTGGCCAGCCTCGGAGCTGCGATCAGTAAGGTGAATATCGTCAGCATTACATCTGGCGAGGCATCATCCGCAGGCACATCTCAGCTCAGCAATCAGATTTCACAAACGTCTTCTAAGACCACGAGTATTGAAACCTACGGAGCGTCAGCTGGCCCTCTACGGGGTCTTACAGGTACAACTGATTCTCGCTTGCAAACAATCACATTAGTCGGGGATTCGCACTTGGTTGCTGTGGCGGAGAGCTATCTCAAGCAGATCGATCTGCGCTCTAGGCAAGTGGCATTATCAGTGAAGATATTAGATGTTAATTTAGACAATGATAGCGAAATTAACAATAGCTTTTCAATACGGTTTGGCGATAATTTAATTGTCAACGATAATGGCGAATTATTGGCAGCATTCGGGAGCAATATGCCTGCCAATAAAGAGACTTTTAGCTCTACAACAGTGGAGACTGAAAGTGAGGTAAGCACAACCAACACTACAGGCTATGACTATGGATATGTTTACGAGCTGACACCAACAGGTGAATCTACTGGGCGAATAAAGTTTGATGAGGCAGGCCTCCCTATCAAGGCGGAGGGCATGCAGTTCGATGCCTCTGGCTCAGTCATTACTAATGGTGGTGCTGGCCCAACTCTGTACAACATTGATACAGCCTCGTCATCCAACACCTGGACATCGTTAGCTGAAGGAGCAAACGCTCCAAACCCCGCCTCTAATTATCAGGATCAAACTTTTTATGACTTCCTAAGAGCACAAATTGTATCGTCTAATACTAAGGTTATGGCTTCACCCACGTTGATACTATCTGAGAGTTCAGAGAGTATTCCTGGAGAGATCGGTCGAGACAATGCCAATGAAGCATATGTACGTCTTGGCGATAAAGTTGTCACTGCATTTAGTGTCACATCAGATGAAAATGGCAACATCTTTTGCGAACCAACATTTGAGACTGCCGGCTTATCTCTTGGCGCAATGGTCAGCAAGATTGATGACAATGGCTTCGTCACCTTTACACTAGAACCCAATCTTTCGGCTGTGGTTGGCGAACCAATTCAGCAAGGTCAATGCGGGAGCATTACAACTGTGAATGAGCGGATTCTGGAAACTGGTGCTGTTCGCGTTCGCGATGGACAAACTCTGATACTTACCGGTGTAATCAGTGATGCTGATATTCAGGTGGTTAGAAAATGGCCAATTCTTGGCGATATTCCTGTGATTGGCCAGTTCTTTAGGCAGACCAGTGGGAAAAAGAACAAGAGTGAACTTGTGATCATGGTTACACCTCGTATTATTAATGACGAGCGGGGGGGGACTTACGGCTATGGTTATCAACCTTCTACGAAAGCAACACGCAATTTAATTTATTCCCAGTAGTTCAACGCAATCAATGAATGGTCTTTCATTTTGGGCTTTTAAAAGGCGAGGGGTGATAAAAATTTGACTGCTATGGGTAGCAACTGTTGAAACAAACCAGTTGCACTGTTAAGAATCGAGCTACCAACTCCATTGCCTCCTCGTTGGGCTAGATCTTGTTTCACTTGTTCTGCACCATCTCGTAGTTGCTTGGCAATTTCAGGTTGTTCTTGTTGTTCGTAGAGCTCAGCAGCGAAGGCAAAATCTCTTGAGGCCAATTCTCGTTTCGCTTGTTCGGCTCGAGTGATGCCGCGGGCAACCCAAGTGATTGCTGCATCCGGTCGACGCATTAGGGCTTTATTGAAGTAGTCCTCTGCTTCTGGATAGCGACCTTGCAAAACTTCCTCCACACCAGCGTTATGGAGGGAGGCATAGTCGCTAGCCACTGCTTGTACTCCCTTGGCATCCTTCCAGTGACTACTAGACAATCCGTTTTCGTCCAGTTTTGCGCCACTGAGATCGGCTCCGATCAGATCTGTTCCTGTGAGCGTGGCACCTCTGAGATCGGCCCCACGTAATGAGGCATGGCGAAGGGTGGCAAAGCTCAGATCAGACCCGTTTAGGTTGGCTCCATCAAGCTGAGCGCGACCGAGGTCGGCTCTCTGCAACTTGGCCTTTTCAAGGTTGGCAGCACGCAGATCGGCATGCATCAGATCGGCATCCTCAAGACTGCAACTCATGCAGGTGCCTGTCTCCAGCAGTTGCACGAGATCCTTGAAGTTGTTTTCAGCTCCACTGCGTTGAGCAATACCAAGGATTGCAGTGCTGCCAACCAGGATCACCATGAAGGCGGTCAGACGACGGCGCATCGTTTGAGCGATTAGAAATTTGCTTTGCCATTGCTTTCTATCGGCTTTTTTGAGCACGTCGACTCCCTCCCACTCGGCAGGATGGATTGTTGTTATGGGTCGCCATTGACTTGAGCTCCGCTCCCTCCCTTCACGGTGGCAATCGCATTGATGAGGCGCAACGGCTGGGTTGTCGACCGGAGCAGCTTTTGGATGCAAGTGCCTCTTTGGTGCCTTTCCCTCCATCGCGAGCTTTACAAGGGTGTTTAAGAAGGGCTCTAACTGACAACACGCTGAGGGATTATCCGGATCGCAGCCATCAGCGCTTGCGAGACGTGATCAGCAACTGGCATGGGGTTGATCCCCTGATGGTGTTGCCGGGAAATGGCGCGGCGGAACTGTTCACCTGGGCCGCTCGTGATGCGGCGTTTGAGGGCGTGAGTGGCCTGCCTAGTCCAGGCTTTGCTGATTACGGCAGGGCTCTGAGATGCTGGCAAGCCTGCCAGCAAGCTTTGCCACTGCCCCTCTCTTGGTCTGGTGAGATGCCTCAGCCTTTTCCGCTGCTATCGGATACCGATGTTCTATGGATTACCAATCCCCATAACCCTACTGGTCAGTTGTGGAGCAGAGCATCGCTTGAACCGTTGCTAGCGCGTTATCAGCTGGTCATCTGTGATGAAGCGTTTTTGCCATTGGTGCCCGATGGGGAGCGCCAGTCTCTTGTTTCGCTAGTGGTCAACCACCCCAATCTTGTGGTGATTCGCAGTTTGACAAAGTTGTTTGCTGTGGCCGGATTGCGTTTGGGTTATGCCATTGGCACGCCTGACCGTTTACAACGTTGGCAGCAATGGCGAGATCCATGGCCTCTTAATGGATTAGCGATTGCTGCAGGGATTGCCTTGATGGCGGATCGTCCTGCCTTCGAGCGGTGGATAGCGCGGGTCCAGGGATGGGTTGCTCAGGAAGGTCTTTGGATGCAAACTCAGCTGCGTTGCCTACCAGGGATCCGGTCTTATCCATCTGCCACCAACTTCTTGTTGATTCGTGGCGATATCTCCCTTGTGCCATTACGAGAGAGAATGGCTCATCGGCGCGTGCTGTTACGTGACTGCCGCTCCTTTGCAGAACTTGGGGAGCGCTGGTTGCGCATTGGTTTGCAGCAGAGGTCAGGCAATCGCCGCATCCTTGCTGCGTTCAAAGCCCTGCTCCGATGAGTGGCTTCAGCAATGTCACCAGCAACTGGTCTGCATCACGCACTGCCAACTTCATCATGCCTTGCTTCATGGGCATTAAAGGGTTTCTGGCAGCAGCGTCACCGCGTAAGCGAGGTCCCATGAGTTGTTCCAGAGCATGACCAAGAGCCCGATGTTCGGCTGCATGTTGATGCACGATCACGGCAGCCCCAAGCGCAGCGGCGCAGGCTGCATTGGCCTCTTGATGCTGGTCTGCCGCTTGGGGGAAGGGCACCAAGATGGCTGGGGTGCCACAGACGGCCAATTCACTCAAGCTGCCGGCGCCCGCACGGCTGATGGCGAGATCGGCATGTTGCAGCAAACCAGGCATCTCATGACTGAAAGGCTGTTCCACCAGGTTGGGGTGATCGAGTTCTCCTACATCTGGATCGTTGTTACCGGTGAGATGCACCACACGACAACCGGCCTCCAGCAGCGATGGCAGTGCGCCTCGCACCATGCGGTTGAGTCCGACAGCCCCTTGACTACCACCAATCACCACCAGCAATGGGCCATCACCGCCAGGAACCCAACGCGGCAAGGGCTGTGGCGAAAGGAATGCCGAGCGCACCGGTGTTCCTGTGACCACAGCTTTGCTGCCTGGGATGCGCTTGGCAGCAACAGAGAGGCCTACAGCCACGACCTGGCAGAAGCGGCCCAATAAGCGCGTCACTCGTCCGGGGATGGCATTGGATTCGTGCAGCACCACAGGGATTCCGCACCAGCGAGCCGCCAAGATTGCTGGTGCAGCGATATAGCCCCCAGTGGTGAAAACAGTCTGGATGCCTTGCTTTCGCAGTAGCTTTCTGACCCGGCCAGTGGCAGCGAGTAATTGCAGCAACTGCACCAACTTGCGCAGGCCGCGACCTTGTAAACCGCCGGCGCGCACAGTGGTCAGCTCATAGCGTTCTGACACCAATTGGGTTTCTAGGCGATCTGGCACTCCCAGCCAGCACACGCTCCAGGAGCCGGGCAAGGCTTCGGCAACAGCTAGTGCTGGAAAAAGATGGCCACCGGTGCCGCTTGCAGCAATCAGAAGCCTGGGCATGGCAGTGGGCAGAGCATGAAGGTGCGGCCTAACTTATCGGCAGTGCCCTCAAGCCTCCAGTGCGTCATCTCAAGCCAGTCGCTTTGGCCTCCAGTCTGCTGGCATTGTGTTCAGCGTTGATGCCATTGATTGGTAGGGCTGCAGATGCTGTGCCTCTCAGCACCCGATTACAGCAGGCTCTCAATACGCCTGGAGGTGACGCCCTCAGAGGTCTGCTCACAGACGAATATGCATCTGATCTGGAGAGTCGTTTGCGCATTTTCTCTGCCAAGTTTCCTGATGCCCGTTGGTCTGTTCGTCCTGCCGAATCTTTAAAGGACGGACGCTCAACATTTGCAGTTGATGTAAGTGCTAATCGTGAAGCGGAAAGCCTGAGCTATGCCCTTGAGGCAAGCCAACGCTTGGCATTGCTCACTGAAGGCTCGCTAATCACTGGCGAAGAAGTGATTAGCGAACACTCGATCCTGCGTAGCGCCAGCAAACCTTTGCCGATCAGCCTGTTGATTCCTGATGCTGTGCTCACAGGTAGTCGTTACGACGTTGACGTGATCTTTGATCAGCCCTTGGGCCAGGCGATGGTTGCTGGTGGCTTGATTGCGCTTACGCCTGCTCAGGTCAGTCTTCAAAGCACGCCTGATATCCAGCTGGCACCGATGCATGGTGGTGGCATCTTTAAATCGGTGCAGGCCCCCTTCACGCCCGGCAGCCAAACATGGGCAGCGATGTTGGTGCATCCTGATGGTGTGATCACAGTGACCAAGCGTGTACGGGTGGTGAGCAATGAAGACGAACTGATCCCTTGAGTCTTCATTGCTTCAGCCGTCTTCATTGACGACAGTTTTAGGGATGTCTTGATTGGCGTGATCAAGTCATGATTGCCTAGGCCTAAAGATCAAGGAGAGGTTATTGGCAGGCATTTCAATCACCTCATTCAACGAAAGGCCTGAACTGACCCCAAGACGTTCTACATCTTCAAGCTCACGCACTCCCCAAGTTGGATCTTGCTGGCACAGATACTCATCAAATCTGGCATTACTTTCACTCGTGTGAAGACCATTACGCTTGTATGGCCCATAGAGAATCAGTGGTGCAGAGTCGCCCAGTAATTGAGCAGCTTCTTGGATCAAAGATTCACAACAATTCCAAGGAGAGATGTGAATCATATTGATACAAATAACTCCGCAAAGATGATCAGTTAGTCCATCAGGTAGTTGCCAGGGGCGCGCGTTGACATCGATCTTGAGGGGGGGCGGCATGATCTGTTCAAGCTGTTCAAAATGAATCCAAGCCGTGATGCTGCGAAGGTGCATCGAATCAATGTCGCTGGTATGCCAAATGAGCTTTGGGAACAGTTTCTGAAAAGCAACGGCATGTTCGCCACTGCCACTTGCAAGTTCCAACACTCTCCCATCGCTCGGCAGCGCCTTGCTCAGAACAGCAGCAATGGCATCACGGTTCCTCTCAGTTGCGGCAAAGTGAAGACGATCTTGATCGGCATCAAAGCGTTCATTCATGGATAAGTTTCCACAAGTTCTACAGCGTTCAAAGGCAAAACTCCAAACAGATGAGGGAAAAGCTCCCCGGCTGATGAGGGTTCAGCTCGCAGCGGCATTGTCAGTTGCTCTGGGTTTAATTTCAAGCTAAGCACTTGGCCTCGATCACGATAAAATTGATGATAAGTAGACTCAAGTTGATGCAGGTAACTCAAATGAATGAATCCAATCTCTTTGAGTTTTAATCCACGAGTAGAGAATTGATAAACCCCTTGATTGCATGCGTCTTGCCAGTCTTCAAGCAAAGCCAGATGAAACAATGGCTGATCTATTTTGACTAAACTTGAATCAGCAGGGAAAGCCTGCGGATGATGCTCTGGCAGCCAAGGTTTGACTGGTGTCATCAACCTTGTAAACAGTGGCTGTTGCAGAAAAGCTTGCAACCATCTTTTGATGGCTTGAAGATCTTGATCGCAATCAAAGCTTGATGGATCAGCGAGGCGGTATTGACGCACAAAAGGCCATAACGCCCAGTCTGCCAAGCTCTGAGATTTTCCGACCAGCCAACCATTGCGATCCCTTGATTCTTGTTGTACCAGTCGCGCATTCCATTCCACAAGAATGTCTCTAGCCATGTTGTGATGCTCTTCGGCATCTTCTCCTTTAAACCTGCCAGCATATTTAAAACGGTCTAAATGATATTTAAAAGGGCCATCATTCTGTTCGATAAGCTCCTGAATTGTTTTTTGTTCTCCGGCTTTTCCGCTGCGTAGCCCATCAAAGGGGTCAGCTTGCTGAAGAGCCCATTGCATGATATCAATGCTTTGATCAATCACTGTCCCATCTGCAGTCAACAGCACTGGCACGGTTCCTTTTTGAGAAGCCTGCAGCAGCTCTGGCGGCTTATTTTTCAGGGCCACTTCTCGCAAGTTCACCAAAAGGCCAGAAACCAAAAGAGCCCATCGGGCTCTCATTGCATAAGGGCAGCGACGGAAGCTATACAACAACGGAGTCGACATCTAGCTCAAGGCACTGGATAACTTGATTGGTGATGCAGCCTATCATTTTTCCCATGGTAATCAGTGAGTATTCAAGTGCATCTTGTGCGCCTTGAATCGTTACACTGGATGGATCTATGCAGCCTAGCTAGTAAATAGCATATTGCCGGTATCATCACTAACCCCTTCTACACATATCAGTTGGAGTTCATGAAGCAGTAGATCACAAATGAACATTCAGGCTGAATCTATTGGCTCTTATTAGACATAAAGATCAACCTTCAATTGAAGCATTATTAACAACTGATTCAGCCTATCGAAGGCTCGATCAGAATTGCTGAGATTCTGCCTGTTGCTGATCAAACCACCGCCTCAGCACTGAGACGTCTTCCTCGCTATGGCCGTGTTCAATCAAATGTTCCTCCATGGATTTCACTTGGCTTGTGATGGGCAGTTGTAGTCCCACGCGTTCTGCCGTTTCCAAGGCAATGCCGAGATCCTTGTGATGTAAAGCCAGCTTGAAGCCAAGCGGATAGTGATCTTCGAGCATCGCTGTTGATCGGTGCTTGAGAGCCCATGAACCTGCAGCACCATCTTGTAAGGCTTTGATCACCTCCTGCATCGGTAGACCCAGCTGCTGCCCTAGCGCGATTGCTTCTGCTAAGGCGGCATAGCTGCCAGCCACCAGCACTTGGTTGAGCGCCTTCACCTGCTGGCCCCGTCCCACCGGACCGAAGTGATGAATGGTCTCACCGATCACCTCGAGCAGTGGCTGCACCCTTGCCAGAACTTGTGCGCTGCCACCAACCAAAACGGTAAGAGTTCCTGCTCTGGCCCCTTCTGTCCCACCGGTCACCGGTGCATCCAGATAGGTCACCCCTTGCTGAGCGAGTCGCTGCGCAAGGGTGATCGACGTTGCTGGGGCAATCGTCGAGAAATCCACCACAACGGCACCAGAGCTGAGCATAGAAGCTGCTCCCTGAGAACCAAAAAGAACCGCTTCAACTGCTTCATCATCGCTAACGCAGATCATGAGAGCCTGGCTATCTGCTGCTGCTTCTGCTGGTGAGCTGCAGGAACGGCTACCTTTCAAAGCCCAATTCAATTCAGCCGCACGACTGCGGCTATGAACCTTCAGCTCATAACCCGCAGCCAGCAAATTGGCAGCCATTGGTAAACCCAATGCGCCAAGGCCAACAAAGGCAAGGCTAGACGTTGAACTGAGCTGAGCTTTGCTCATGATTGTCAGTCGAGCTACTTCGATTGTTACTGCTTAAGCTCAACATTGACAGTTGCTTCAAGCCTGCAAACTGAGGATCTTGCCTGATGATGCTCAACGAGCTTGACCTACAAGAGTTTGCAGGTTTGCACTCGGGCAGCTCAAAGCTTGCAAGGTGCTGAATCGTCAAGTCAGTTGCAGTCTTCTTCGCTGTTCATGCGCCTTACGATTGCTGGGATGAAGGTTCTCTGTCAGATCAGTATTGCGCCAGAAGTTTGCTCGAGAGCTCTGATCAGAGCTAATGAATGCGGGGGCCATTGCCGTTATGCAAGGCAATGGCCCGATCAGACAAGCGAGGTCTTTGCTTAGGCGTCGTCGAGAGCTGCGACACCTGGCAACACCTTGCCTTCCAGCAGCTCAAGGCTGGCGCCACCACCGGTGGAGATGTGAGACATCTTCTCGGCGAGGCCGGCCTTCTCGACAGCGGCCACGGAGTCACCACCACCGATGATTGTGCAGCAACCCTTGCCACTGAGGTCCGCCAAGGTTGTGGCGATGGCGTTGGTGCCGGCGGCAAACCTGTCGAACTCAAACACGCCCATGGGGCCGTTCCAGATCACTGTTTGGCAGTCAGCAAGTGCGTCTTGGAAGAGATTGATTGAGTCTGGGCCAATGTCCAGTCCCATCCAACCATCGGGAATGGCGTCGATGGATACGGTCTGACTATTGGCGTCGGGGGCGAAGTCATCGGCTAGAACTACATCAGTGGGCAGAAGCAGTTGAACCCCCTTGGCCTTGGCCTTGGCCTCTAGCTCCTTGGCCAGCTCTAACTTGTCTTCTTCCACCAGGCTCTTGCCGACTGAAAGGCCACGCGCTTTGTAGAACGTGAAGATCATGCCGCCGCCGATCAGCACCTTGTCGCACTTGTCGATCAAGGCTTCCAGCACGCCGATCTTGCTGCTGACCTTGGACCCACCCACGATCGCTGCAAGGGGTCGCTTGGGGTCGTCGATGGCACCTTGAAGGTATTGAAGTTCCTTCTCCATCAGGTGGCCTGCAACGCTGGGGTTGAGGAATTTCGTGACCCCTTCGGTAGAGGCGTGGGCTCGGTGTGCTGCACCGAAGGCGTCATTCACATAGGCGTCAGCAAGTGCTGCGAGCTTTTGGGCGAAGTTGGCGTCGTTTTTTTCTTCTTCTGAGAAGAAGCGCACGTTCTCGAGCAGGACAACGTCTCCATCGGCCATGGCATTGACCTTGGCTTCGGCATCGCTACCAACGCAGCTTTCGGCTTTGGGCACGGTTTTACCCAGGAGTTCGCTGAGGCGTTTTGCTACTGGTGTGAGCCGCATACCTTCGTTGATTTGTCCCTTTGGTCGGCCAAAGTGAGCCGAGAGGATCACCCGAGCACCTTTGTCGATGAGGTCATTGATGGTGGGCAGGGCGGCGCGGATGCGGGTGTCATCGGTAATGGCGCCGGTCTCGTTGAGAGGCACGTTGAAATCAACCCGAACCAGCACACGCTTACTGCGTAGGTCCGCTGCGTTGAGACTGGACAGTGAACGCTTCGCCATGGGGGTTGTGCCGTACGGTAAGAAAAACCCGCTGAGATTAACCCGTGTTTTGTTTGGCTGGTTGGCTGGATAGGCCGGCGAACTGATCTGGTTGGCGCTAGGACAAGATTGAAGCAAGCATTTTGTTCAAACGCATGTTTGAAACCGTTCTCTTCCCGATTGATCAGAGCCGGGAAACGATGGAAACGGCCAGCAAGGCTTTGGAACTGGCCAGAAGCCATAGCAGCCGTTTGATCATCCTGTCTGTGGTCCAGGCTGAGCGGCCTGAAATGCACGATCCTGAGGCTGTGGCAGTTCTATTGAAAAGGGCTCGAGAGCAAGTCGAGCAGGCTGGGATTGCTTGTGAAGTGTTGGAGAGAGAAGGTAAGCCTGCCTTCGTGATCTGCGATGTGGCTGATGAATTAAATGTGGATGTGATTGTGATGGGCACACGCGGTGTGAATTTGGATGGCGAGAGCGAGAGCACAGCAGCCCGGGTAATCCAGTTGGCCCCTTGTCCGGTGCTGGTGGTGCCGTGAGCACTCCAACAATTCAGTGGTATCCAGGCCACATCGCTAAGGCGGAACAACAGCTCAGCAAGAATCTCGACAAAATTGACCTTGTCATTGAGGTGCGAGATGCTCGCATCCCGATAGCCACTGCTCATCCGCAGCTGCAGCGCTGGATTAAGGGCAAGCAGCATTTGCTCGTGATCAACCGCCGCGACATGATTTCCTCTGCGGCTCGACAATCTTGGGATCGTTGGTTCCGTGACCAGGCCCAAACCCCATGGTGGTGTGATGCCAAGGCTGGCACAGGTGTTAAGCAGGTTCAACAAGCAGCCATACGAGCTGGCGATCAGCTCAATCAGCGCCGCCGCTCCCGTGGTATGCGACCACGCCCTGTAAGGGCACTCACTTTGGGGTTTCCCAATGTGGGCAAGTCTGCCCTGATCAATCGCTTGGTCCGTCAGAAGGTGGTGGAGAGTGCTCGTCGCGCCGGCGTGACCCGCACCCTGCGCTGGGTGCGCTTGGGTCAAAACCTTGACTTACTTGATGCCCCCGGCGTTTTGCCACCCCGCCTCGATGACCAACAGGCTGCTTTGCATCTCGCCCTTTGCGATGACATCGGCCAGGCCGCCTATGACGTTGAGTTAGTAGCCCTAGCGTTGCTGGAGACGCTGAGTGTGTTGGAGAAGCAGGCAGCGGCTGGGGTCGTTGCAGGGGTCCTTGAGCAGCGTTACGGCATCAACTTGGCCGGTGAGCAAGCTGATACCCATGCTTGGTTGATGACTGTTGCCGAACGCCACACCTCTGGTGATACAGGGCGGATGGCTCAACGGCTTTTGGATGACTTTCGCCGAGCACTGTTGGGGCCGATCGCGCTGGAGTTGCCATTGCCATGACATTGGACGAACGGACATTGGCGTTCGGAGAAGGTGAGGGTGAATTGCTGAAGCTGCACTACCCCAAACCCTTACCAATGCGTCTGGATCGTTGGCTTGTGAGCCAGCGATCGGAGCAGAGCCGTTCACACATCCAAAAGTTTATTGAGGCTGGTCTTGTACGTGTGAACGGCATCACCGGGCGAGCGAAGACTCCTTTGCGCCAAGGCGATGAGGTGGAGTTGTGGATGCCACCACCGGAACCGCTGCCCTACCTGCAACCGGAGGAGATGCCGCTGGATGTGCTGTTTGAAGATAGACATCTGATCGTGATCAACAAACCTGCGGGCCTCACAGTGCATCCAGCTCCAGGCAATCGCAACGGCACGTTAGTGAATGGTCTGTTGCATCATTGCTCTGATCTGCCTGGCATCAGTGGAAAGTTGCGACCAGGCATCGTGCATCGTCTCGATAAAGACACCACTGGCTGCATCGTGATTGCCAAGAGTCAGGAGGCATTGGTGAAACTGCAAGAGCAGATTCAGAAACGAATTGCATCACGTAACTATCTGGCTGTCGTGCATGGCGCTCCGACAGGTGACCAAGGCACGATCGTGGCAGCGATTGGTCGCCATCCGGTGGATCGCAAAAAATATGCCGTGATCACTGAAGACGGAGGCCGTCATGCCTGCACCCATTGGACGTTGGTTGAACGATTAGCTGACTATTCCTTGCTGCGTTTCAAGCTTGATACGGGGCGCACCCATCAGATTCGTGTTCATTGTGCTCACATTGGTCATCCAATAGTTGGTGATCCCATTTACAGCCGCTGCCGCAAGTTACCGATGGATTTACCTGGCCAGATTCTGCACGCTGTGCAGCTTGGTTTAAATCATCCACTAACCGGTGAACGGATGATCTTTGAGGCACCCTTGCCTAAGGAATTTGATCATCTTTTGAAATTGCTACGCCTGAAGTTGATGAACAGATAAGCACATTAGGGGCATTTCTTTATTGACTCTCATCAAAGAGTCTCAATAGGCCGAAAAAGCATAAAGTCATGCTTACTCATATTTAAAAGAGTCGTTTCGATACCTCCGTCACCTTTGATAAGTAAATCGCTACCAACTTGTTCGAAGAACAATTCAATGTTCTCTTCAATTAGAATCCTGTCCAACTTGAATATTTGGAAGTCTTCAATTGTATCCTTTCCTGGACTGAGCGTGAACTTGTCTGAGCCGCTGCCACCATTTAAACGATCATCTCCATGGCCACCAATCAGAGTGTCATCGCCCTTTCCACCATACAAATAGTCATTGCCTCTACCTGCAAAAATGATGTCATCACCTTCTAAGCCTTTCAAGAGATCATTGGTTTCACCAGATCCTGAAAAGGAGAAGATGTCTATGATTCGATCATTCTTATTTGTCCCTTGATAAGTCTTTTGCACGCTGTCTAAAGATGGAGGGTCACTGGAAGATCCAACCCATGCGACACGGATCTGCTCCTCGCGCAATGTTGCTGGTAAGCCTTTAAAAGATAGATTTATAGGCTTTGCCCCACCTTGTATGCTTCCCCCCCCTATGATTGACCATGATTCAACCAACACCCCAGTATCATCGTCTAAGTATGCATCCAGATATTGAACATTATAATATTGACCATCATTTGGGACAAAAGAGACTTCAACATCCTTGGTCAATTTACCTGGCCCATCAGTTAGACGAATCATCGCCTCAGGTGCGACACCTTGAGTTGCAATGCTTGTTGTCGGCAGACTCGCAGACTTTTCAATCCATTCAACACGTATATTCTCCTTGGCTAGATTTTTAGGCAGTCCTTTATAATATAGGTATATTGGGCTATTCGTGCCTTTGATTATATTATCTTCTCCTCCTATATTTATCCATTCATCGACCTTCTCTCCATTATCATTCATGCTTGAATTTAAATACTGAATATTGTAATATTGGCCATCTCTTGAATTAAATGCAATTTCAAGATCTTTGGTTAATTTTCCTGGACCATCGTGAATGTAAAAGACTTCTTCTCTTGTACCATTTTCAAGTAATTTTGTAGCAATTGTTGGTTCAACACCAGGCAAGTCAGGCATGCTTTGTAAGCGCTCTTCTATAGCTGCATCTAATTGTGCTGATAAGACTAGATATTCATCGGTGATTTCTTTGGTTGCTATCTTTGCCTCGCCAGCTTCTGCGCGTTTGGTTTCAGCCCATGGAGAATAGTTGAGAGATTCTAGTGGTTGCTGTTGCTCGTCAGAATAATCAGTGCCATTGCCCCTTAGATCATAGAATTCTTCTTGATATACCTGATTCGAATATGGCTTTGATTGATCATAATACCTGACTAACTTGTATTCTTTGGTTCTAATCGCCTGAATTTTACTAGGCGGGTTTAACATTCCTAGCTGTGGGTCTTTAGCCACACCAGATGGGGGGTCTTGTCCAGCCCAATCATCATCCCAGGTGAATAAAATATAATCTTGCGACTCATTGTCATCTGTACTCCCATCAATAATTCCGCTATAGTCAATTCCCTGTAGATCATATGAATCAATTGTATTTTTTTCTGCCCCAATGAGGTTCAAGTATGTCGGGAGGAAATCAATATGAGAAACAAGTTCCTCAATATTGGATTCGCGGCCTTCAAAGTATCCTGGATTACTCCATATCAAAGGAGTTTTAATCGCTTCTTCATAGGCATTAAATGTTTTTTGTCTCATACCACCATGAGCTAAGCCAAGCTCACCGTGGTCGGACATCTTCACAATCATCGTATCTGATGCAAATGCCGCGTCGGAGTTAATCGTATCAATTACCTGTTTAAATTGGAGGTCTGTTCGTTGGATTAGATTGGCATAAAAGTTTAGATAGCTTGTGCTATTGCTAGTTATAGTGTCATCTATTGGCGCAAAAAGATTGTCCATTACTTCCACGAATTCCGCTTGAACATCGGGCTTGTAATTACTGGATATGTTCTCATTTATGGTCTCAGGAATAGGCTGTTGAGATGAAAAATTTACGTCCAGAAAATCCTTAATGCTATACTTATAATCTTCATTGCCTATTGCTAATGCTTGCCCTAAAGGTGGATATGCAAGGATATCGTGTGGGTTGACCAGACTAATCACTAGGGCAAATGGTTTATCATTCCCTGAATCAATTCTATCTTCAAGCCACGTTATACCATCATTTATAAATCGCTGATCATTGGTCAGACCAAGAGGGTTCGAGAATGTTCCCGCTTCAGGGGGATCCCATTCATTAAAGCCAAGCAGAGACAAGTCTGGGTCTATGTATTCGTCATCTGATGTATTTGCTGTACCCTTATTTTGATTAAAGCCGATATTCATATGTGCTTTGCCCTTATAAATAACGTCGTAACCCTCGTTCTTCAGTATTGTGGCAAAGTTGGGAATGTCTGGATTCAAGCCAATCTGTGCTTGAGTCTGAGGATTAACCCATTTATCAGAAGTTATAACCTCTTTGACCTCGTGCTGGGCGGGGAATTTGGATGTAAAGAATGAAGTTCTCGCTACTGAACATTGATTGGTATTTGTAAATGCATTAGAAAAAGAAAGGCCATTTTGCGATAACCACGAGGTGGCGGGTAAGTCACTATCAAAGGTATCCGCAAACCCAAGGTCATGGGACCTTTCTTGATCAGTAATGAGAATCACGAGATTCCGTGGAAATCTCTTCTCAGCCATTATCAGCTAATACACTAAAGTTAGTGTATCATTTCACAAAGCATGTTCTTTCAATATAGCGGTAAACTACAACTTTGAGTTTGTCTTTGCCGAGCCCACTTTTTCTATTCATCAAAAAGATTATAGTGAAGTGTCCAAGGTATAAGATCCAAGCAATTCGATTCTTCACCTTATCTCAAATAATCCAGATCAAGGGGCATGGAGTACGCATTAATCAAGATTAGGTTAGTTCTAAAAAGTTATTGATCCGCCACAGAGGGATCCTTTTCCCAGAAACAGCTTGCCCATAGCAGATATAATTGGTAGAAGGAGTCCAACATATAACCATCTAACCAGCCTGCCAGCAGAGTCTGAGATAGATTAGGTTGACATTGACTAATCTGGGGGACTTTTCCCTGTCTCCTAGCTATTTTTTTTAGGCGCATGAGCGAACTGGAGGCTTTTATTGCTGAAGCGCGACGCAACCCTGATCTGCAGGCTCAATTAAAGGATTGCTCATTGGAGAAATGGGGTGATCAGCATACGCCATTAGATGTCGACACTTCGAAAGTTATTGAAGTGGCCAAGAGCGCTGGTTATAATCTTTCCGAAGCTGATATATTCCTTGCTCAATGTCAGCAACTCAATGATTTCTGGAGGTTTGAGATGGAGAATGCCTTTGTCGCAAGGCGTACTCTTGCAAAGATTCAAATGCAAACCATAGGATCGAATGACGCTATAGATTATTACTCACTCTGAATTAGGTATCTGTGATAACTCAAGGAAGTTTTTTTGAAAATGCTTAACTCTTGAGCAATAATGAGTTTCAATCGATCAAAATAATTCTTCCCTAGTGAGAATACGGTTAAGGACTATCCCATGACCAGATCTGAGAGATTACCGCTGTAACCAGTAATTTCAACCATACTGTCTGAGCTCCCCTGCAAACCAACTCTGGCGTCATTCATCTCTAGGAAAGTTCGTGTATTCATGCTGAATATGGCTGCAGTATGAGCATTGGAAGTTGTCGAGTTGAGTAGTGATGACATCTCTTCTCTCCTCAGGCTCCTGGTGCTGGCTAATTGAGTGACTTCATCTACTATGGATCCCCAGGCCATGATCCTGTCTGTACCAATTTCAAGATCATTAATGATGTCAAAACTGCTGATCGTGAAGTCACCAGGTGAAAATTGGGAGACATCTGCTCCAGCCTCGAAGGCTGGCCTCTTGCTTGTTTGATAGTTTTGCGTCAATGAAAGCTAAATCTTTGATGACTTTATTTTGGCTTTTGCTGTTTTATTTTACCGAGAGGTTACCTGCTCTTGAGGAAGCGCAATTATCATACCTAGAAAATGTTCCAAGGGTCGGTCAGGCATTTCATGCCCGCCAGAATCTTATACTTAAAGAAACACCTCTTTAATATCAATTCCTGCAATTTTGGCCATGCATTTAATGGCAAATGATCAAAGATAAATAGATCCTGAGGCGTGTTGGCTTCGCAATAGATGTTCAATTTTAACGATTTCACTAGAGTTTTAAAGGCCAAAGCGTGTTGCTTTGTGTTCTTTCCCATCCCTCTAAGCCTTTTGGGTTGGCAGTCTCGGGCAGGCTTCGACGAGTGTGCGGGTAATTGCTGCTTGGGGGTTCTGAAGGAGCTGATCGCCCGGTCCTTCCTCAACGATTTGCCCATGGTCGAGCACAATCACTCTGTGGCAAAAACCACTGGCAACGGAGAGGTCGTGGGTAATGAAAAGAATCGCGAGCCCCAATTCTTTCTGAAGCTGACGCAATAGAGCCAACACCTCAGCTTGAATTTCCGCATCCAGCATGCTGACGCTCTCATCGCAAATCAGCACCTTCGGTTTTAAGGCCAAGGCTCGGGCAATGGCGACGCGTTGTTGCTGGCCGCCAGAGAGCTGGCGAGGCAGTCGGTTTTGATAGTCCTCTGCTGGGCTGAGGCCCACCTGTTCAAGTAACTTTCGCCCGTTTTGCCTTGCTTCGGCTCGGCTTGCCATTCCATGGATGAGCAGTGGGTCAGCGATGGCTTCTGCGATCGTCATTTTTGGATTGAGGCAGGCGAGGGGGTCTTGAAAAACCATCTGCAAGGCCTGACGGGCTTGCCTTAATGGCTGTCCTTGCAGGCTGAGCAGGTTGTGGCCTTGGAGGTGCACCTGACCACCCCGGATCGGCGTAAGACCCATGAGGGCCCGGCAAAGGGTGCTTTTGCCGCAGCCAGATGCTCCAACCACACCAAGGCTCTCGCCAGCACGGATCTTGAAGCTCACTCCATCAACAGCTTTGAGCCAGGTCGGTGCCCAGGGCCAGCCTCCCAGAACATGCCAACAGCGCAAAGCATTGACTTCTAGAACGACGGCAGCGGTATGCGAGCAAGTTGGAGTGCTTCCGCCTTCACGCGCCCTGGCGGCACCCACGAGCCGAGTGCCGATAGCTGAGCGGGGATGAGAAAGCAGCTCTTCGCTCCGACCCTCTTCCACCATGCGTCCCCCATCGAGAATGGCCATGCGCTCGCACCAGCGAGCTGCCATCGCCAAGTCATGGCTGATCAGCATGAGAGCACTGCCGAGCTCTTCGCAGAGGTTGCTGAGTTCGGCCATAACCTGACCTGCCACGGCGACATCAAGGCTGGTGGTGGGCTCATCGGCGATGACCAGAGGGGGATTGAGGGCGATTGCTAGAGCAATGGACAGCCGCTGACGCATCCCACCACTGAATTCATGGGGGTAAGCGCGGAACCGGTTCGCCCCGATTCCCACTCGCTCCAGGAGTTCCTCTGCCCGCTGCTCTCGCCAGCTGGGGGTAGCTTGTGGTTGGTGGGCGTTGAGAGTGTCCAGCAAATGCTTTCCCACCGTCATCAACGGATTGAGGCGGGTCATTGGATCCTGAAAAACCAGACCTACCGCTTCACCACGCAGTTGCCGCAATCGCTTCTGATGCAATGGTCTTGGATCTTGGCCGGTCAGTAGCAACCCCCCCTGGCAAATGCTGCCAGGGGGAAGTAGATGCAGTACGGCCTTGGCCACGGTGCTCTTGCCACAGCCTGAAGGGCCCACCAGGGCGAGTCTCTCTCCTGACTTGATGCTTAGGTTCAGTCCATCCAGTGTCCAATCAGCGCTGCGGGGATAGCGCATGCGCAGTTGGCTGAGCTCGAGTACCTGCTCTGAAGAGCTGGGCATCGTTAGTAGCACGGAGTCTTGAGACTGAATACCATGGATTGATGCGCTGGGTCGGATGCTCAACGTCACCACTGCCCCAAAGTCAACACAGGCCAATGCTGCCTGTGGTTCAGAGGTGTGTGGTTTGCCTGAGATCAGGAGACATCCGTTCAGCAGTGTTGATGACTACGGCATTGCCTTGCCGGAATGGTTGAAAGACTGTATTAAGCACATTCCTCCTGGGATTGGGCAGAGTTGCCCAATCGATTCAGAAGCCCTGCTTGCAGCAGCTTTTGATTTGGCCTTTCAGCTGCATGAGGGGCAATTTCGAGCCAGTGGTGACCCATATATCGTTCACGCCGTGGCAGTGGCTGATCTGTTGCGGGATATCGGCGCTAGCGCCAGCGTGATCGCTGCAGGTTTCCTTCACGATGTAGTGGAAGACACCGATTTAACCCTGGAGCAACTGGAAGATTATTTCGGCGCTGAGGTACGGGAACTGGTGGAAGGCGTCACCAAACTGGGGGGGATTAATTTCACTAACCACACTGAGGCCCAAGCTGAGAACTTACGCAAAATGTTTCTGGCAATGGCCAGCGACATCCGCGTGGTGCTGGTGAAATTGGCCGATAGGCTTCACAACATGCGCACGCTTGGCTCATTGCAGGCTGATAAGCAGCAGCGCATTGCTCGTGAAACCCGCGAGATTTACGCACCTCTAGCCAATCGCCTCGGCATTGGTCGCTTCAAATGGGAACTCGAGGATTTGGCCTTCAAGCTTCTTGAACCTGAGGCTTTCCGAGAGATTCAGCAAGAGGTGGCTACCAAGCGCAGTGAACGGGAGAACCGTCTGGCGACCACGGTTGAACTGTTAACGGAACGACTGGAAGCTGCGGGTCTTGATGCTTGTGAAGTCAGTGGGCGGCCGAAGCATCTCTATGGCATCTGGAGCAAGATGCAACGCCAGCAAAAGGCATTCCATGAGATCTTCGATGTGGCGGCTTTGCGAATTATCGCTCCCAGTGTGGAGACTTGCTACCGCGCCTTGGCTGTCGTGCATGACACCTTCCGGCCTATTCCCGGACGCTTCAAGGATTACATCGGTTTAGCCAAGCCCAATGGCTATCAATCGCTACATACGGCGGTCCTCGGCAAGCATCGGCCCATTGAGGTGCAGATTCGTACTCCAGGGATGCATCGTGTGTCTGAATTCGGCATTGCGGCTCATTGGGAGTACAAAGAAGGTGGTTCCCCAGCTGCCGCCAATAAGGAGCGGTTTAATTGGCTTCGTCAGCTTGTCGAGTGGCAACAGGAAGGAGGCAATGATGACCACAACGACTACCTTGCTTCGATCAAGGAAGACTTGTTTGATGAGGAGGTGTTTGTATTTACTCCTAAAGGCGATGTAGTGGGCTTGCGCAAAGACTCAACAGTCGTTGATTTCGCCTATCGGATTCATTCAGAGGTTGGCAACCATTGCCATGGTGCGCGAATTAATGATCGGCTTTGTCCATTGTCGACCTCATTACAAAATGGTGATTTCGTGCAAGTTCTCACCAGCAAAACAGCACATCCAAGCCTCGATTGGCTGAACTTTGTGGCTACTCCCACAGCCCGTAATCGCATCCGTCAGTGGTATAAGCGAAGCCATCGTGATGAAACGATCCAACGGGGGAAAGACCTTTTGGAGCGTGAACTCGGTCGCAATGGTTTTGATGCGCTACTCAGTAGCGAAGCGATGACTCGCGTGGCAGAACGCTGCAATTTACCGGTTACAGAGGATTTGCTTGCGGCGCTTGGTTTTGGAGCTTTGACCTTGCAGCAAGTTCTGAATCGTTTGCGAGAAGAAATCCGTCTTCAGACTGTCGAGCCTGAGCAACCACTCAGCAATGTCAATGTTGCGAAACGGCTTGTGGCTCAAGTGGAGTTAAGCCCAGCCAGGCTGTCTGCGTCTGATGGCGTACCGATCCTTGGCGTGGAGGGCCTTGATTACCGCCTGGGCGGCTGTTGTAGTCCGCTGCCAGGAGAAGCGATCCTTGGAACGGTTGCTCTTGGTAATCACGGCATCACGATTCACCGGCAGGATTGCGTCAATGTTGGCTCGATCCCCAGTGAAAGACGATTGCCGGTGCGCTGGAATCAAGGTGCCTTCATCGCAGGCGAGAGATTCCCGGTGCAGTTGCGTATTGAAGTGATTGACCGAGTGGGAATTCTGAAAGACATCCTGATGCGTCTTTCAGACAACCACATCAATGTGAGCGATGCCAGGGTTAAAACATCCTATGGCAAACCCGCCTGCATTGATTTGCGGGTTGAGCTCAACAGTGCTGCTCAGCTGGTATCAATGATGGATCAGATTCGCTCGATGGCCGATGTTCTCGATATCGCCCGCACTGGCTTGAGCTAGGACAGCGCGATCTAAACAGGCAAAAGCAACTGGGATGTCTCTTAGTGGCCGTTCCTTTCTTGGTTGACCTTGGTCTCTACGTCTACTGCCGTGAGGCATCTCTACTTTATGAGCAACTATTTCGTATCGTGCCGTTCCTTGATGGGCCTAGCTCCATGCCCTTTCTACATAGCCGTTCCCCTGCGTTGCTGATTCAGGCGCTCAAGCGTCTTGACTGATCAATTCCTTGCCTAATGGCTTAGCGGTGGTCTCTACGTGCTGTTTCCCAAATCATGACTTCATGCAATACAGCGCGCATGGAAAAGCCTGGGGATTGTTATCTATACCGCGATTGCTCTGAAATCTAAATAAGACCTGAACAATGGAATCGTAAGCGATACTTTTGATCAGTCCACTTAATCTTAGATCTTCTTGCAATCGCTCACGTTGATCGTGCCTACTAGGTGGTCAGGCTCTGATAGCAAATGTCAAGATTATCTTGCCGAGTAGATGTACGCTTAACGAATAGATCTCTACGATCACTAAGCGACCTTGCGCTGTTCACCATTTTAGTCACTGACTCTATTAAAGACAATCACAAGATAGCCAAGCTACCCAACGAATAGAGAGCCCTAAGTACTGGGAGCGGGGGAACTGCAAGGTTCTAGGTGATGAGTTTCTGGCTCATTCTTTGGCACTGGAATCATATTAAAGATCAATTGATTGACACAAAATTTTCCGCTAACCCTGTCATCAAAGACTTTCTTAGCGCCCTCTATATCAGCAGAGCTCGTGAATTAGATTTTAGAATCATCCGCTACAATTTATCAGATAAAAGTCTTGAGTTAGCATCGCGATTTCCAAGGGTACAGTGCCTTGCTCTGGCAGGTGTTGTGGGCCATACAACGATGGGGGCTCCTTCAACCGCTGCTATGTGGCGAAACAGGGGAATAAAATATTGGCCATGAATGCATGAGGGCTGTCTATGAATTTGAGAACAACGTGTAACGACAGCTTTGTGTTGGATTGACTAACCTGCTACTCGCATTGAACTTTGAGCCGCAGATTGAAAGTCTGGGCTCTGAGTATTGGGATGTGGTTGATGCCGCACGATTTCCGCGTACTGAATTGCGTTTCCGTAATGATGCTTTGCTGAGGCAGCTAGGGGTTGACCCTGATGCCGTAGAGGATCATCATCTGGAGCAGGCTTATGGTTCTTTTGAGGCTCGTACTCCGTTATTAGCTCTGCGTTATCACGGCTATCAATTCGGTACATACAATCCATTGCTTGGGGATGGTCGTGGCTTCCTTTATGGTCAACTGCGTGATCGATTTGGACAGCTTCAGGATCTTGGCACTAAGGGATCTGGTACAACTCCCTGGAGCCGTGGAGGGGATGGTCGACTGACCCTCAAAGGGGGTGTACGGGAGATTATCGCCAGTGAAGCGCTGCACCGTTTAGGCGTCACCACGAGCCGAACTCTTTGCTTAGTGGAAACCGGTGAGAAGCTTTGGCGGGGTGATGAGCCTTCTCCGACTCGCAGTTCAGTGATGATGCGTATGGCACGCACGCATCTGCGCTTTGGCACTTGTGAGCGGCTGCTGCATTTGCGGGATGCTCAGAGCCTAGAGCGTTTGTTGCGTCATGTGGTTGATGTCTATTATCCGCAGATTGCCGCTGCCTATCCTGTTCAAGAAGGCAATGCTGCTGGCGCGATCGAAGCTCAGTTGCTGGCCTTCTACGCAGAACTCGTTGAACGGGTGGCCAGGTTAACGGCGGAGTGGATGGCTGCAGGTTTTACCCATGGTGTTCTCAATACCGACAACATGTCTCTGCTGGGAGAAAGTTTCGATTACGGTCCATTCGCCTTTTTGGATCAATGGGAGCCTGGATTTACTGCTGCTTATTTTGATCAAACAGGCCTCTATGCCTATGGCAGGCAACCTGGGATATGCCATAACAACTTGCGCCTGCTGCAAGAACCATTGGCAATGCTTCTGCCACGGCAGCCAATGGAGCAGTCATTAGAGACATTTGCTCCTATTTACCAATCTCATTATAGAGCTTGCATGCAGCGTCGTCTCGGTCTTCCGAGTCGTTTTGATCGCAATGACAATCTTGAGGGTTGTGATGATGCCGTTCGTAAAACTCTTGCACTCCTCGACACTTGGCCTGTTGGTTATGGTGCCTTCTTTGCAGGCCTTGCTGCTCAAATATCGACCAAGGGGTTGCCGGAAGAGCCAGAAGCTTTGTTGCCAGTGGTCTTAAATGGTGCTGAACCTGCAAGGAAAGCCTGGCTGGATTGGAGAGATCGTTGGTGGACACAGCAACGGGAAGCTGTGTCTGCTGAGCCGGCTGAGGCACAAGCCATCAATGCGCGATTGCAGCGCTGGAATCTTGTCAAAACACCAATTCGATCTGTGATTGAGGAGTTTTGGCAATCGATCGATCAACATGATGATTGGCAGCCCTTGCAGGCATGGCTGAAAGCAATCTGTGTGGATTAACACTAATTTCACAGGGGATATTTCTTGTAAAAGTGGTTCCTTGTTTCATGCTTGCCTGAGAGCGAGGTGTAGCCATTGCCACGGCCTGCAAAAACTGCGACACCTCATCCAATACATCCAAGAAAATGAGTCCATTACGACGCCAAGCATTCAACAGAAGCACCCTCAACAGGCTGAAAGCGACTTAAAAAAGCATTGGGTAATGACTGGATGCCGTGATCCCTATGTCGACGACACCTAGCCAACTCATCACATCCCAACCTTCTTAAGTGCTCTTCGCCAACCACCGATAGACCCAGTAACCGCAGATCGCGACGATCACCCACGGAATCAATGCTCTGACCAGCCAAAACCCAAGCAGCAGCACCAAGGCAGAAACAGCTATCCGCTTGGTGATTGCCTTTGCCCCATCAGTCATGACTTCCCAGCGAGGTACCAGAGACATGGTTGTTACTTTTTTCAATGCATCTGATCTTCTACCGAACCCTCTTGCTATGCAACTTCAGGAGCCCATCCAACCTCCAGCTCCCTTCTGATGATCCATTGATGGCATTTGCTGTTGAGGTGCTCTCCTTGAGGAATCAAGCGTTGATGAATGGGACAGGTCAATAAGGTCTGGCACTGCTTTCCGACCGCATAGCGGAAGTGATTACAGGTCATGCACACTGCTCCTGATCGCGAGGATTTGAGAGTGCCCTCATCCATGCACTGCCACTCCTCTGGGTCAGAAGAAGGGATGGGTGATAGTTGCCTGCCTGAGAACCGTGCCATCGAGCCCTGCGCGTCCAGTACATCTGTACTAGCTCAAGAGGGTCGCTTGGGTCAAGCGGCTGATCGCGACTGTTCTGGTCTCTAGTGCTCGGAAGGATCCGGCAATGCAATGGTGACTGTTAAGCAAGAACAGCCTTGCGCATGGTCCTTGATGCACGCAACTTAGAAATAATCTCCAGACTTCTCCATAAAGCATAAACGGACCTTTTTTCGCCCTGCGCCTAGAGGGTATTTTGCTTATTCACACACTATCAGAAAGAATCAGTTATGGTTAGTTCGAACTTTAACCATTAATTGACCAATGCTTCGCAAGCAAGAAAAAAATGCAATCACAAGAGGTGTCTTACTCGGTATTGGTTGGGGGTGGGGTTTAGATAGGTTTTATGAGGGGGATAAAAAAGGAGGAATTCTTTCAATCCTTGGATGGGCAATCATTTTCATGAGTCTCTTCTATCTAAAATGTTCAGGAATTGAATACGTCGATGGCGTAAAGGATTATTCCAACTACAGTCCTAATCCATTCATTGTTATTCCCTTAATCGCTGGATTATACGGCGCATATTTGATTATCAGAAAGGCATTCAAATTGGCAAAGCAATTTGAAAACGCAGAAGATTAGTTGGTTATCGATTAAACTAAAGACACAACACTCCTCAAGTAGGTTTTGAGGTATGGGCGCTGATTGATGTTGGCGTCCTTTTTCATGCTTCTTTATCACTGCTTTACTCTAATTTTCGGTTCAAGATCTAATGCTGCCTATATCCACAATCAGCATTCCAGAGTAATGGGGATGAGGCGATGAGTTTGTGGCCTCGAAGATAGATAGGTTAGGCAGAACTCAAGTCGAGGTAGTCAATCACATCCATGACCTGCCGCAGCAAGGCATCCACGTCAGAACCCTCGATGGGCTGATCAACACCAGAGCTTTAGGCAAGTTCGCGCCTGTGCTTCTTGGTCTGCTCTCTGGTCTTGCAAAAGTGGAGCGCTCATTGACCAGAAAGAGAACACTTGAGAGCATCCAACACCGCAAAGAAACAGATGGGAACTCTTGGGAGGCAGACCTAAGACCAGTCGGGTCAAAGAAGGGCTGGCACTACGCCTTAGCAAGGAAGGCTGCTCTTACAGATCCATAAGAGAGCACACAGGTCTTGCTCTCTCCACCATCAGAAGGATCATCGTGGAGCAAGAGATAGTAGCGGCTTGAACCTTCCACCACATTTCTTAGACAAAAAGAAAAAAAATTGTCTTCCATGTCAAGGGGGTCTTGCCAGTCACTATGGCAATACATACTTGGATGAAATCTTTCCCACCTCAATATAAGGGTGTTGCTGTGAGGTGTGAGGAAACTTTCTATCATTTACGAGAGGGAGCAGGAAGATGACAAAGAGAACAATGAATTCGGAGTTCTGACTATGGCCTGAGACACAGCAAGAGCGATAGTTCCTCGTTGATTTCTTCGTTGTCTTTTGGGTCAGCCATTAGGTGTAAATACTCTTCCCTGAGTATAGCTAACTTCAGAGGAATTGCTGGGTCTGTGATAATGGATGAACCTAGCTGAGCTTATCGCTCTCTTCCCATTGGACCAACTTCACTTTTATTTATAGGACCAGTATCTAGTCCATCTTTGTAAATAGGATCAACAATATAATTTGAATGTATAATTGCTTTCCTTTGATTCCTGTCAGCAAACTTAGTAGAAGACTTATCCAACCTAAAAGCATTGCCAGTAGAAGTACCGCAACCTGCAAATCCCTGTAGCTCTCCAATCGTAAGTTCGTTGTTTGTCATTGGCTTGGATTGGTTGTGAGGGACTTATCCCTCGGATGAACACATCATCTCCCAAATCAGCAACAGCTGTGATGATCTCAGTCATCTTCAACTGTGATCTTAATTACAAGCTGAAAAGGCTATAAAAAACCCCGCTCAATGGCAGGGTAGCAAAGATCTGCTTGGAGCAATCTGCATTTGCCTCAGATACATATATAAAAATATGCCCTATCTAGAAGGATCAGTCGCCAATCAACGACAAGGTCCTGGGTTTGGACGTGGGTCAAAAGGGCTTGGCTTAAAGAGATCCCTGATTTCATCAATGTAATCGCTTACCTCATGCTTGCCATCACCATCGCCAAAAGTACTTTCAATCTTATCACCTATTTTTTTAACTGTTTTTTTGATCCAACTCCAGAGGCCTCCACCAGTTACGAATGCCAGTTGTTCAGGAGTTAGCTCCATGTCTTCAAGCTCACTCATAACGAGTGCTTCAAATTCAGCTTCGGTGATCTGATTTTTAAAATTAGTCATGATTAAAAATAAGTAGTGTGTTTAAGTTCGTTGGAATCTCTTCCGCCGACAAACACACTGTCTCCCAAATCAGCAACAGCTGTGATGATCTCAGTCATCTTCAACTGTGATCTTAATTACAAGCTGAAAAGGCTACAAAAAACCCCGCTCATTGGCGGGGTAGCAAAGATCTGCTTGGAGCAATCTGAATTTGCCTTAGATACGTATATAAAAATATACTATATCTACACTTATGATCAGCCTTTAATCAGAGTTTACTACATCATCCCTACAGTTACTATTGGAAGCATGTCTATTATGTCTTGCAATTCAAACTTTCCATCATTATCTCCCTTTTTGTCGATAGCTTTGCCTACTTTCTTGGCTACTTTCTTGGCTGTTTTTTTAAGCCAAGACCAGAAGCCTCCACCAGTTACGAATGCCAGTTGTTCAGGAGTTAGCTCCATGTCTTCAAGCTCACTCATAACGAGTGCTTCAAATTCAGCTTCGGTGATCTGATTTTTAAAATTAGTCATGATTAAAAATAAGTAGTGTGTTTAAGTTCGTTGGAATCTCTTCCGCCGACAAACACACTATCTCCCAAATCAGCAACAGCTGTGATGATCTCAGTCATCTTCAACTGTGATCTTAATTACAAGCTGAAAAGGCTATAAAAAACCCCGCTCAATGGCGGGGTGATAAAGACACTTCCTGTCTAGAAGGGATCAGTCTTTTTTGTCACTTTTCTTACTAGATAGGAAACCAATAACCGCAAGGACTTCGTCAATGTAGTCACTCACTTCATGTTCGCCATCACCATCACCCAAAGTACTTTCGACCCAGTCTGCTGCTTTCTTGGCTGTTTTTTTAACCCAAGACCAGAGGCCTCCACCAGTTACGAATGCCAGTTGTTCAGGAGTTAGCTCCATGTCTTCAAGCTCACTCATAACGAGTGCTTCAAATTCAGCTTCGGTGATCTGATTTTTAAAAGTAGTCATGATTAAAAATAAGTAGTGTGTTTAAGTTCGTTGGAATCTCTTCCGCCGACAAACACATCATCTGCCAATTTCTCTTATACGTCATTGACTCCAATCATTGCTAGTTGTGATGTTGGTCACAGGTCCTATTAGAAATTTTTAAAAAAATAAATTCAGATCGAGCTGAGGTTTCATGAAACAAATCTCTGAAGCGATATAACGTATGTAGATGGACCTCATTTGCCCCATGGCCACCCTGCAACGCACGTCTATTTCCTTGAGACGTGATCTGTTAGGGCGAGCAAGGTTCGTTGAGTCATTACTAGTAGACAACAAATGGCCTGTCGGCCTATGTCCGTATTCAGCGTAAGCATTGCGTAAGCGCCTATTTGACAGCCCCTCAAAAGCCTTCCAGTACAGTAGTTCTCAGCCTAGGTAGTGTAATCGGCATTGATGCGCACGTATTACCCATAATCTAGTATTTGCAGCGCTTTTGGTCATAACCTATCATCGTTACCATGGTGTTACCAGATCACTGCCGCTCGTGACATCCCTCTTGCGGCGGTCCTGCCGTACCCAAAGCGTTACCAGCTCGCTCCACTAACTGTTGACGACTTCAAGCGTTCTCGATAAAAAACAGATCCCAACCGATAACAACGCCTACGTCTACAGGCGTGCAGAGCGGGGTGGTCGATGGTTCCTCTACTTCTACGACCGAGAAGCAGGAACAAGGCACCGCTTTGTTCTTAAAGATGCCAAGGGTCAATATCCCAAACCAGACATCACAGGACAAGACGATGCCTGGATGGTTGGTCTTGCTCTCTACATGGAACTCAAAGCCAAAGCTGATCGCGGAGAAGCCATCCGTTCGATCTCATTCACTGAGATGGCTCAACAGTTCCTAGCCAAAGAACAAAAGAAGATCAGCTCTATCCCACTGCAAGGGATTACAGCTGCTCGCTACAGGCTGCTTGCCAATCAGATGCGCTGGCTCAGGGACTACGTCGGAGATGACAAAAAGCCCATTCACAAGTTTCGGCGCTCGGCCTTTTTGAACTACGAGACATGGCGCAAAGAACGAGCCATACAAATCGGCAAAAAGATCCCAGTGCAAACCACCATCCTCCAAGAGATGTCTGCCCTTAAACGCGCCTTTGAGGAAGTCGGCGTCGCCCATGGTTTTGTCACGCGAGAGAGCCTTCCTGAGATCCCACGCATCAAGCTGCCGAAAGACCAAAAGCACCGCCGTGATGACTTCTCAGAAAAAGAGTGGTTAGAGCTTGAAAAAAGCAGCCGGCTCTGGTGGAGCAAAGGCTTGCAACGCACTTTCGATGAACAAGGTCAGCTACTCAAAGATTCCAGCGGCAAGTACATCACAACCGTCAGCGTTGATGGCCTTTCGCCCCGCTCTGCAGCACAGCTCATCCATCGGCAACTCATCTATTACGCGATGCGCATCTCGATGGATAGCGGCATCCGTCCTGGCTCCCTACGCAAGATCAAGTGGAAGCACATCTCAGAGAACACCGCTATCCCCAAAGCAGAAAGGAAGACATGGATCATTGTTGAGGTGCCGCCAGAGAACACCAAAACAGCTCGCTATTACCGCATCTCTGCTCCCATCGCTCGTCACCTTGAGACCCTCAGAGATATCACCAGATTCAAGAAGCCCGACGACTTGCTTTTTGTCAATCAACGGACAGGGCAAGCCTTTAGTGAACGCATCTGGAAAGACGCTTTCGCTGAGGCATTAGTAGAGGCACGACTCGCAGATTGGGCCGATGATGACAGCAACAACCAAAGACGCATCAACATCCACTCCGGCAAGAACCTCACCTGGTACAGCTTTCGACACACTCACATCAGCATGCGTCTTAAAGCCGGTGTACCAGTTCCTGTGATTGCAGCTAACACCGACACCAGCATGAAATACATAGAAGACCATTACTTCCACTACCGAGCCGATGAAGCAACAGATCTACTTAGCAAAGGTAGAAAGACAATTAAAGCTGCAGAAAATCACCTCCATTGGATTGGTTAGATCAAACAATAAAACACGTATCACCAAAACGAACTCATGGGTCAAAGCAAGCAAAGTAAGTTCAATACAACATCAAAATCCAAGACCTTCTTCCCCATCAAGCAGCATCGCTTTGATTCTTCAAAGCATCCAATCATTCAATCAACTCAAAAGTGTGCAGCACGCATGACAACGATGCTATCTGCGCAAGAAGATCAAATGCTAGAAGGTCTTACTAACTCTCTTCAATGTAATCAAAGGGAAGCCATTCGCATCGCCTTACATGAGGCTTCCAGAAGCGGCTTTAAGGCCCTGCAAAGCACCTCTAGATGCGCAAGAGCATCAACAGTAGACAAGGGTCATACAGGGCGCTCTAGGCCTCTCTCGGTCAGTCTTCCTAAGGCAGAAAAGCATCAGGCAATCGGCTTGGCCGATCAACTCGAACTTACAGACAAAGAAATCCTCAGGCTTGCAATCATCTGGCTCGCTAAAGCCATCAAAGATGAAACCATCACCAAGCTGCAAGACACTCCCAAGCTCTCTCAAGATTCATTGGCTAAGCAATGGAGCCAAACCCACAAAGGCGAGCCATCCAAGCTCACAAAGCTCAAAGCATCAGCCAAGGCTGCTTACCAAAAAGCAGAAGCATTGGGCCAAGAAAAAGACAAGCAGCTCTACGAGCAACGAGGCTTGATGATGCAGCAGCTTGGCGATCAAGCACAGCTAACAACTATCGACGCCATGCTGCAGCGAGACGCAGACGATCTCATCGATCAGATCATCAATGACTTCAAAGGCACAGAAGCTCTAGGTCAAAAAGAAGAGGAGATCTTCCGCATCATGATCTCTTACCAGATTTGGGATGAGCAGCTTGCAACTGAGATCTGGCAACAAGAGCAACAACGAAAACAAGCAGAAGCCTTAGAACCTCAAATGACAGATGACATGCTCGATGAATGGCTCAATGAATTAACAGCAGGTAGAGAGGATCAACCAACGCCTACCCCCTTACAGCTGATGGCTCAACAACCTCGAGAGCGCCTTACACCAGAAGAGCTGATCATCAAGCGCTTCTTTGATGCTCTTGACTGAAAACCCTTGCTATCACTAGAAAAAGACACCTACCCCCCTACTCTAAGAGGAAAGACAACATAGACATACCAACACCATGACGACACTCACTACCGCTAAAGAAAAGCTTTGCCGCTCCATGCTTAGCAAAGTCAGCATCTACGAAAAGATGTTGCTAACAGCACAAGAAGATAAAGACACAGAGACAATCAAACACCTCTACCAACACCACACTCATCTGATGAACAGGTTGGAGAGGTTGCTCTGCTCATAAGGACCACACACCATTTACTAAAGACACAACAGTTCCTTAGATCCCTATTGCTGATCGTGCGGTGAACGAGCGAGCAAAGCGAGCGAGTGAACCACCATCTTGAATACAACTTCCTTCACTAGCTCTTACTTGAACAGAAGGAGTTGACGAATGAAGATCTCACTTGGCTTAGCCACTGACGACAAACCAATTGCTGAAGTTGATGTGGGTTGATAGCTGCAACCAAACACATCCCAGATAATGAGAGCACTTTTAATCGTTCAATCCCAGTGCACCGTTCTCTTCGTCTTCCTCTATCGCTTGCTGGTGCTGCTGCCCCATGCCTTGACTTCGAGAGAATGAGTAATTTATAAATACTCAATGTATTTAAAAAATATTGCAATGACGAGAAAAAGCAGCTCCGGCGCATAGAATATATTTATATACTATTACGAAGATGTCAATGATCTTACGTCGTGATTTAATAGGAAGTTTTTTTGCTGGGTCTATCATTGGGGCACAAGGCCTCTCTGCATTAGCAAGTAACAATTCAAAAGCTGACGCCAAGCCTATTGACTCCAACGATAAAAGAGTAAAAGCATTTTTGGAATATGTTAGGGAAACAGAAGTCAACCCAAATGCTGCTGTGAGTAAATATCTATCCTCTGATGTCATCTACTACTCAACAACTGGCCAGGCATTCAATATAAATGAACTCACTGAGCGACTCCAAGAATGGAGCAAAGGGTTTGCGCCAATTAGTCGAAAATTCAACTGGGCAGCTGAACTACCTGATGGGTTAATTCTTATATCTGCAACAGAAAAAATGAGTCAAGTAAATAAGTTTCGCGGGGCAGATATAGTACCAAATCCAATCGAGCTAGATCAGCTATGGATTGTCAGCTATGAGCGTAATGGAAAGATTGGCTCCTATCAATTCATAAACGACTACAAAAACCTATCTTTAGCTCTCAAGCCAAAGGATCACTCCAAGCTAATGAAAATTAAATAATCTCTAAGCACTGATGGGCCAATTCTCCATAGCAATACTTAGAGCCAAGGGAATGCAATCTTTAAGGAGTTAAATATTCCCGGAAACCTAAAATTCCCTGAAGGAAAGTTTTATTCTTGCCCACAAGAGACCTCCAGGAGCGCCTGTAAACCAAAAAAGAAGAACGCTCTCCTCTTCTGCAATCAACGCACAGGCAAAGCACTCAGTTCTCGAATCTGGCGTGATGGACTCCTCGAAATGCTGGTGGAATCTGGACTCGCTACCTGGTCAGCAGAAGACTCCAACAACTGCCGTAAAGCAGATGTACACACTGGCAAAACCTTGACTTGGTATTCCTTTCGGCACACCTGGATCACCCTTGCACTAGAGCGAGGTGTACCCATTGCCACGGTCTGCAACAACTGCGACACCTCAATCCAATACATCCAAGAGCACTACTTCCACTACGACACCAAGCGCGCAACAGAAGCACTCTCGACAGGCAGGAAGCGACTTAAAGGTGCATTGGGTAATGACTGGATGCGGGATCCCTATATCGACGACAACTAAGCAACTCATGGCACCCCAACCTTCTTAACTGCTCTTCGCCAACCACCGATATGCCCAGTAACCGCAGATCGCGACGATCACCCACGGAATCAGTGCTCTAACAATCCAAAGGGCAAGCAGCAGTACCACCGCAGACACAGCAATCCGCTTGGTGATTGCCTTTGCCTCATCAGTCATGACTTCCCAGCGAGGTACTAAAGACATCGTTGCTTGTTTGCTGAATGCATCTGATCTTCTACCGATACCTCTTGCTATGCAACTTCAGGCGCCCATCCAACCTCCAGTTCCCTTCTCATGATCCATTGAGGGCATTTACTGTTGAGGTGCTCTCCCCTCTGGCAGTAACTGCAAGACATGAAGAAGGGCACCCGCGTTGGATGCCCTCAAGTCCAGGACAGGTTTTCAGGGTCTCTACGTCCTCGGACTCCTAATAAAGGTCTAAGCACGGAGGTTGAGTAGGGGTATGAGCAGTAGTGCCTATTTCTTATGTTCCAATAAGCGTTCGGTTAGCGATCATTTTGGCAAAGAAGCAGTCATCCCTCAAATCCAGTGAAACGAAGTCAAATCTGTTCCATTAAGGCGTTCTGATTGTTAAAGTAGAAATACAGGTAAAACACCCTTTTTTTGGAACGGGCATGGGCAAATTCCAAAAGCGCAAGTTCGAGAGACCATCATTCATGGATAAACCCAACTACAAATCGATTGGTTATGCCCGCGTCAGTACCTCAGGGCAGACCACAGAAGGGCAGGTTACTGATCTGAAAAAAGAAGGATGCTGCGTTGTATTCCAAGAAACGATCAGCACAACAGTCAAAGAGAAAGAACGACCTCAACTGATGGCAGCACTCAGTGCACTCGATGAAGGAGATGAGTTGGTGGTCACAAAGATGGACCGTTTAGGCAGGACTCAGGTTGAAGTGGTCAATCGCATCCATGACCTGCAGCAGCAACGCATTCACATCAGAACTCTTGATGGACTGATCAATACAAGAGGACTTGGGAAATTCGCTCCTGTGCTTATTGGTCTGCTCTCTGGTCTTGCAGAAGTAGAGCGCTCACTGACCAGAGAGAGAACCATTGAGAGCATCCAACACCGCAAAGAAACAGGCGGGAACTTGGGAGGTAGACCGAAGACCAGTCGCGTCAAAGAAGGTCTTGTCCTACGCCTAAGAAAGGAAGGGTGCTCTTACAGGTCCATCAGAGAGCAAACGGGTCTTGCTCTATCGACGATTAGAAGAATCATCGTGGAGCAAGAGATCGTGACGGCATGATCAAAACTCTTCTACTTGCTGTCATCGTTGCTCTTCTGTGGTCTACACCTCAAGCAAGAGAGACAACAGCAAATGCACTACGAATGGCGGCGAACTGGTTAGACCCAAAGGAAGAACCAATAAAGATCCCCAAGCACCTGAACATTCAGATCCCTGTTCCGAACCCGATGTATCAGGAAGAGAAATGAAAGTCCAAGTCAATTTCTGGGTTGGAGGGCAGAACTTTAAGGAGACCTAATTGTCACAAAAGAGTGTCTGAAATCTCTTTGTAGCGTCTTGTGCCTGCCACTCTGTTGCCCCCAGAGCAAACACAGCATCTCTTTGGAGTTCATTATCTCCACAAGCAATAGAAGCAACCTTGATGAAAGGCGCAGCAACAGGCGTTGAAGCAAGGGGAAGCACCTTTGTTCCAACTGCTTCGTCAAACTGCCTGATGAACTCCTTTTGCCCTGCTGTGAGTTGGAACTGCTGTCTTGCCGGTGTGGCGATAGAAGAACTTATAGATGGGACTGCTGTGATTGCAAGCACCCCAGCAAGTAGAAGCAGACCTGTTTTGGTTTTCATTTGATAGGGGCGCAAAGGGTCTCTAAGGCATACCTCTATCAATAGATGCTTTGGAGTCTTCAATTGTTAATGGATGGAGCACAGGTATTTCTAAGTATGACTATGGATTGCTTTGGTTTATGTTCTTTAAAGGAGTTGTAGTTACCTTGATACTTGAACGATCGATTATTCATCAAATCCACCATGCTGACCTATGATTGATGCCTACACGCTGGACCAATGCAGAAAGGATAAAGAGGTTCTGGAAATAAAAATCCAGAACCTAGAACATGCCATCCAACAGTCAGAAGCAATGATTTCTGAATCAAGCATGGATGGCGATGCTTTAACATTTCTAAGGCGCAAGGTAGCTGAATCAATGCAAGACTTGGAAGTTCTTTATTTACTCAAGAGCGACTAAACTTTCTTGCAGAATTTTTATTGACGTTTTTAACAGCAAGCTTAAATATTTCATCCCGCACCTGAGTTGAACCCATAGGGCAAAAGGAAAGCAGATGAGCGTGAATCTTTATTTTAGAAAATGTTCTAATTGCAAAAAGAATGCTAAAAATAATTAAGCGTAAAAAATTCAATGTTTAATGCGTCACTGAACTGGAGCAGCATTATTGGAATCCTAGTTTTCCTTTGGGGTATACCTGCAGGAGTTTTAGGTTTGTTCCAGTTATTTTTTGTCCTGCAACGAAGAGCAGACACTTCTCCTACCGTTATAGGGAAAAGCATTTTTCTTGTTTTTCAATCACTTGGAAGAATGCTGATGCTTCCACTGGCGGGGTTAATCGTATTCTTTCAAGGGTGGAGGTTAGATCCAATTTTGCAGTTCGCTGTATTTCTGCTTGCAACAGGTGTGATCTTTGAGTCCGCAACAGGGATTATTAGTGATTATCAAAAATGGAGATTCCGCACAGGTCGTGCATCAGCAAATATTCCCGTGCAACAGCAACCAACAGATCAAGTTAACTGATCTGACTTTAATACAACTTCCTTCACTAGCTCTTACTTGAACAGAAGGAGTTGACGAATGAAGATCTCACTTGGCTTAGCCACTGACGACAAACCAATTGCTGAAGTTGATGTGGGTTGATAGCTGCAACCAAACACATCCCAGATAATGAGAGCACTTTTAATCGTTCAATCCCCGTGCAGCGTTCCCTCCGCCTCTCCTTATCGCTTACTGCTGCTGCTCTTGCCTTAGCCAATACTCCGATTCAGCCAGTTGCTGCTCAAGAAAAAGAAGAGGGCAGTGCCGCAGATCTAGGCGTGATGGAGATCAACCTCAAAGACGCTGTGCAGTTCAACTGGGGGTTCCAAGGAGCACTGCAAGGAGCAGGCACACCCAATCAAGCCGGCATTGGTGCCTTTCTTCCCATTGCCGTTGGCGAGAACAGCGTTTGGTTTATCGATGCCTTAGCCAATGCCAACTTCTCTGATCGAGATGGTGAAAGCAGCATCGTTAATACCGATGTTGCGGGTACCACGATCAGCACTTCAACAAGGCTTGGCTATCGCTGGCTCAATGGTGATCGCTCTTGGATGTATGGCATCAATGCTGGCTATGACAGCCGGCCAATGAATACAGGTGATGCTGATACCAGCGTCAATGTCTTTGATAAGCGTGATGTCTTCTTCTCTCAGGTTGCTGCAGGCTTAGAAGCAGTCTCAGACACCTGGAACTTCAATGCCTATGCACTGGTTCCTATTGGTGATGTCGAACACAAGCTGAACAGCCATTACAAAGGTGGTGCTCTTGATACCTATGGCTTGGATGTTGGGTACAGCATCACACCTGATCTCAATGCTTCTGTTGGTTATTACTACCAGCAAGGTGATCTCGATGATGCTGATGGTTCTGGTGTTAAAGGAAGACTCGCCTACAACATCAGCAATGGTTTAACGCTTGGCGCCAATCTTTCTTACGACGAAGCCTTTGATACACGCTTTACGGCAGACATTAAATATCGCTTTGGAAGCAATGGTTATGGAGCACCAAGCAAGAGTGAACCAGCAGTGATGCCTGCAATTCAGGCGTTATCTGCAACACCAGCCAATCGGGATGTAAGGGTGCACGACACCAGTGAGCCAATTTATCAGCCAATTTGTGACCCTCCTTATGAGATGGACTGTCCTTGAAGAGGATACCCGCCAAAAGCCCCTGCAAAAGCGGGGGCTTTTTATTTCTTGAAACACCTCACTATTGGCTTGAAACAACCATCGATACCTGGCAAGTTATCACAGAAAGTTGTGATTAGAATCACCGCACGAATCATTAAGGGATGAAATACTCTTTCTATTGAGAGCAATCATTCTCCCTACAAAATTACCTAGCAAGTGCCATGACTGTATATTATGGAGGCATCAATTCTGACGTATTATCTGGCGGCAACGGAGCAGACCAAATTTTTGGTGGAGGCGGGAATGACTACCTCCATGGTGCTGGGGGAGATGATCGAATCTTCGGTGGAATCGGGAATGACCGTCTTTATGGTGGTTATGGTAGTGACTACCTTGAAGATCGTAGTGGGAATAATCGACTCTACGGTGGTAGAGGAGATGATTGGCTTATTGGAGGAAGTGGTCTTGACCGTCTCTACGGTGGGAGCGGGCCTGACCTTCTCTTGGGTTTTATAGGGAATGACCTTCTCTACGGTGGTAGTGGGAATGACCGTCTAAGCGGTGATGAAGGGAATGACCGTCTGTTTGGTGGTACGGGAAATGACCGACTCAAAGGTGCAAATGGAGTTGACCGTCTCTACGGTGGTAGAGGTAATGACAGCCTCTATGGTGATAGCGGGAATGACTTTCTAGATGGTGGCACTGGAAGCGACAAAATGTATGGAGGATCAGGCTGTGATACGTTCAGAATCATCAAAGGGGCCGGTTGGGACACTATCAAAGACTTCGCAGATGGAGAAGATCGAATTAAAATCGATAGTGGCACAAGTGGCCTAAACATCATCAATGCCTTCGGTCATGCCCATATTTATCTTGGAGCTGACTTACTCTGTCGAGTAGACAATGCAGCCGGAGACATTCAAGCAGTAGGTGATTTCCTCGTCTAATCAACCACATATACCAACCAACTACTGCAGGAATCCGATTGCCCAACCCTGTCAACGAATAAGTTACAGATTATAATTTGCTTGACAAATGAATAAATAAAAAGAGAGTCGCATCCAAGTTTAGCTAAATAGAGAAAATAAAGTAAAGGCAAGCGAAATCTCAAATTACAATCCTTCCAAAAGAAGTATAGGCATTAGAGCCGGTATAGATACAAGTACTTCAGAAGGGTGGACTGATCTACTTTCGATGTGCAATTCATCTTCGGCTCATTATCCACAATATATTTACCAATGGCACGTAACCAAGTAAACTCAATTAAGGGAAGGCAACTGAAAGTCCAACAGCTACTTATCCCTGAAATAGAACAGCTACAAATACATGAACTGAAAGCGCAGCAACCACTTACCATTAATAAACCAATCAAACAGATCCCTAAACAGCCAGTAAAGCAAACACATAAAAAAGGAGCCAACCGATTGGAGGCTCCTTATACAAAAACTAATCCAGCTAAGCCTGGTAAGACATCACCAGCAGAACTCAAAAAACAAAAGCAGGAAATGTTAGATTGGTTAAATAACGTGAGGATTGGCTAGCTTCTACACCTTATTATCTCAGAGCGTCTTCTGACGCTGCAAGTTGGTCACCTCTTATGACTTGACTAAAACCTATCTTATTAGCTCTTTCAAAATCAGCTTTTGTTAGCCCTGAACCTGAACCCTGTCCAGCTAGCAAATCCTCTGAACTTCCCCCCTTCACTGTGTCTCCAGATGAACCCTGACCCCTCAACCCACCACTAACAGCTTTCAAGTCGTCAGTTGACAGTTCCTCGTTGATTTCTTCGTTTTCTTTTGGGTCAGTCATTAGGTGTAAATACTCTTTCCTGAGTATAGCTAACCTCAGAAGAATTGCTATGACTGTAATAGTAGATGAACCAGCTTGAGTTTATATAGTGTTTCTATTGGTTATTGGGGATTGGCTACACCTGATATCTCTATTTAACCATCCACTTTAAGACGATTTACTTCTGTTATTTAGTCAAGGACAGGGAACTTAATTTCTGCTAGGTAAGCACTTAACCATGTTGTGCACATCCCATCTACCACTGTACCTTCTTTACTAGTTAGAGCACTAACACAATTTCCAGGACTTAATCCACCTGCAATTCCCTGTAGCTCTTCAATCGTAAGTTCGTTGTTAGTCATTGGTTTGGATTGGTTGAATAATGTGAGGATTGGTCAGGGCTATTTACCCTTCATCACCAATAATAGAAACTAGACCTGTTCTAATCTTGTACTTGTTATTGTGAGACTAAAGAAAGGCCGGTACTGCAACAGCGCGTTCGACGGCGTCGCCTATCCCTCGCAATCCAACTTTATGAATAGGATCACACATGGAATCTGGATTGATAATTGCTTTGCTTTGGTTCCTATCAGCAAACTTAGTAGAAGACTTATCCAACCTTAATGCATTGCCAGTAAAAGTACCGCAACCTGCAATTCCCTGTAGCTCTTCAATCGTAAGTTCGTTGTTTGTCATTGGTTTGAATGGGTTGTGAGAGATCTATCCCTCGGATGAACACACTATCTCCCAAATTAGCAACAGATGTGATGATCTCAGTCATCTTCAACTGTGATCTTAATTACATGCTGAAAAGACTACAAAAAACCCCGCTCAATGGCGGGGTGATAAAGACACTTCCTGTCTAGAAGGGGTCAGTCTTTTTTGTCACTTTTCTTACTAGATAGGAAACCAATAACCGCAAGGACTTCGTCAATGTAGTCACTCACTTCATGTTCGCCATCACCATCACCCAAAGTACTTTCGACCCAGTCTGCTGCTTTCTTGGCTGTTTTTTTAACCCAAGACCAGAGGCCTCCACCAGTTACGAATGCCAGTTGTTCAGGAGTTAGCTCCATGTCTTCAAGCTCACTCATAACGAGTGCTTCAAATTCAGCTTCGGTGATCTGATTTTTAAAAGTAGTCATGATTAAAAATAAGTAGTGTGTTTAAGTTCGTTGGAATCTCTTCCGCCGACAAACACATCATCTGCCAATTTCTCTTATACGTCATTGACTCCAATCATTGCTAGTTGTGATGTTGGTCACAGGTCCTATTAGAAATTTTTAAAAAAATAAATTCAGATCGAGCTGAGGTTTCATGAAACAAATCTCTGAAGCCATATAACGTATGTAGACGGCCCTCATTGTCCCCATAGCCACCCTGCAACGCACGTCTATTTCCTTGAGACGTGATCTGTTAGAGCGAACAATGTGCGTTGAGTCGTGAGCACCAGAGCGAAGGATCCAATGAGCACTACGTCTTTTACAACTGTTACCACTGCGTTACCAGCGATATCCAATCAGCTCAAATGCCTTTCTACACAATGAATCTCCGCCTAGGTAGTGTAATCGGCGTTGATGCGCACATATTGATCCGAAAGGTCGCAGCCCCAAGCCATGCCATCGCCAGACCCATCACCAACAACCAAACGAATCCTCACTGTGTCATCACTTAAATAAGCGCCATCAACCCGCTCTTGCATATAGCGAGATACAGCTATCCGATCAAAAGACAACGGCTGACCAAATTCCATTAACTGATGAGGGCCCAACCAAAGGGCTACGGCTGCAGGGTCGAAGTCCACACCAGCACGCCCTGCAGCCGCGACGATTCGCCCCCAGTTGGGGTCACGACCATGTACTGCCGTTTTTACCAAAGAAGAGCCACAAATCGTGCGTGCGATGCAGCAGGCCTCAACATCGCTCGCAACACCCTCCACATGAACCTCCAACAAACAGGTTGCACCTTCACCATCACGAGCGATGGCCTTGGCGAGCTGCTGGGCAGCTACTAAAAGGCCAACCTCTAAAGCCTGCAGATGTTCTCGATCTAGAGGTTCACCAGCAGCAAAAGCCAGACAAGAGTCATTGGTGCTGGTATCACCATCGACCGTAATCGCATTAAAGGAGCGATCAACAACCCGCTTCAGCATCGCTTGCCAAACGTCGACTGCAACACCGACATCACAACTAAAATAGCCCAGCATCGTTGCCATATCAGGATGGATCATTCCTGATCCCTTAGCCATCCCGCCGATACGAACTAAACGCCCACCAAGCTCAGCCTCGAGAGCAACTTGTTTCTCAACTCCATCGGTCGTAAGAATTGCGCCGGCCGCTTCCGCACCACCCTCATCGTTAAGTGCTTCCACAAGGGGATCCAACCCTGCAAGCAGAGTGTCTATCGGGATCGGTACACCAATTACACCGGTTGAACAAATCAAAACCTGCTCAACTGGAAGCTCAAGTCGATCAGCCAGAGCCTGAGTGGCTCGAATGCTATCGAGCCAACCGCGTTGACCGGTGCAAGCATTCGCCTGGCCAGAATTAATCAACACAGTCCGTGCCTTCCCACCACAAGCCTGCAAATGATCCACACAAAGATCAACACAAGCTGCACGCACCAATGACGTGGTGAACGTCCCTGCACAAACAGCACCTTCTGGAGCTAGCAGCAAAGCCAGATCCGGCTTACCAGAGTCCTTCAATCCAGCCGTTATCCCTGCAGCCTGAAAACCCAATGGGGCCGATACACCACCTTGGATGGGGCGCCAAAGGGAAGCAAGCGCAGAGCTCACGGCCTTAGGAGACAAACTAAACACATCCTCCACCTTCATCATGACTGCCGAGCCGATTAGCACGGTGCTACAGCCACCTTGGTCTAAATCACAACGACGCATCGGCCTAACTGGCGGTATCGCCACTGGCAAGAGCAGCGTTGGCCACTACCTCGCTGAGCAACACGCCCTTGCTTTTCTCGATGCTGACCTATACGCCCGCGCGGCCCTAGCCCCTGGCAGCGCAGCAACCAAGGCTGTGCTGCAGCGATATGGCAAAGCCGTGGCGGCAGACAGCCAGAACAATGAAAGCAGCCTCGATCGCTCTGCCCTCGGCAAGATCGTGTTTAACGATGCCGCCGAGCGCTATTGGCTAGAGCAGCTCGTGCATCCAATCGTGCGTCAGCGATTTGAGGCTGACTTGGCTCTCCTTACTGAAACAACACCGGTCGTGCTGATGATCCCTTTGCTATTTGAAGCGAAGCTCACTGATTTGTGCAGTGAAGTGTGGTTAGTGGATTGCAGCTCTACTCAACAATGCCAACGGTTGATGAATCGCGACGAACTGTCGCGCCAAGACTCAGAGCGACGAATCGCAGCTCAATGGCCGATGAGCCAAAAGCGAGATCTTGCCGATCTGGTGATCGACAACAGTGGTTCGCCAAACAGCTGGAAACAGGTTGTAGACCAGGCACTCAGGCAAGAACAGCAATAAGCAGCTATGGACTAGATGAGAACACTTTATGACTACAGGTAGCAAACAAGGCTCATCCAATAACTAATGGTGAACGCTATCGCTTGTGTTAACCATTAACTACCTCAACATCCCCAAGGTTCGCCACGCACCAGCACAGTTAATGATCGACGAGTGAGCTCAACTGAAGCGATCAACTGCAGCCATCAACCCTTCAACTTCTTGCTGAGGATCTGATTGGCGAGCTTGGGATCAGCTTTGCCGCCAGTCTTCTTCATCAGTTGACCAACAAAGAAACCCTGCAGCTTGGTCTTACCGCCGCGGAAGGCCTCTACTTCCTGAGGATGAGCCGCCAACAGTTCCTCCACAATCGTTGTGAGTGCCGCCGGATCACTGATCATCCCCAGACCGCGCTGATCAACAATCGCCTTCGCTGAACCACCCTTCTCCAACAACTCAGGCAAGATTTCCTTGGCGATCTTGCCGCTGATTTTGCCGCCGTCGATCAGTTGCACCATCTCTGCCAACTGCTCCGGTCGAAATGGCAACGTGGAATAAGAAAGGCGATTGGCATTCACGTAAGCAGCAATATCGCCCTGGATCCAATTCGCCACTCCCTTGGCCTCGGCACCTGCCGCCACGGCCGCCTCGAAGTATTCCGCCATCGCATACTCATCAGTGAGCAGCCTGGCGTCATACACCGACAAACCAAACTCTTCGGCATAACGATGACGCTTCGCCGACGGCAACTCTGGTAACTCCGTACGCCAACCCTCACGTACCGATGCCATCACCTCAATCGGACCTAAATCAGGGTCGGGGAAATAGCGATAATCGCTGCTGCCTTCCTTCGAGCGCATGCTCTTGGTGAGTTGCTTGCCCTCATCCCAAAGGCGGGTTTCCTGCACCACTGCTTCACCGGCCTCATAGGCCTTGATCTGACGCTGAATCTCGTACTCACAAGCTTTCTGGATGGCCGAAAACGAGTTCATGTTCTTGATCTCAACCTTGGTGCCAAAGGGAGCGTCGGCCCCTTGGCGCACGGAGATATTGACGTCACAACGCAAAGAACCTTCCTGCATGTTTCCATCAGAGACCCCTAAATAACGCATGATCCTGCGAATCTCCGAGGCATATTCCGCCGCCTCACGCCCAGTGCGCAGATCAGGCTTGCTGACAATCTCAGCTAACGCCACGCCGGCCCGGTTGTAGTCAACCAGGGAGTGGGTGGAGCCGGCGAGTCGATCGCTGCCAGCATGAACGAGCTTGCCGGCATCCTCCTCCATATGGAGACGCTCGATGCCAATACGCTTGAGGTAAGTATCCTTCCCCTTCTCCGCAACTTCCACCTCAATCCAGCCTTCTTCTGCAATCGGCTCATCAAATTGAGAGATCTGATAGTTCTTCGGTAGATCGGGATAAAAATACTGTTTGCGATCAAACTTGCTGTGCTCGGCAATATTGAGGTTGAGTGCCATTGCTGCCTTGACCGCGTATTCCAACACCATCTGATTAAGCACCGGTAACGTGCCGGGCAGGCCACACACAACAGGGTCGATGTGGGTGTTGGGGTCGTCGCCAAAGGTCGTGGAGGCGCATGTGAAGATCTTGCTATTGGTGCCTAGCTGCACGTGTGTCTCCAGACCGATCACGGCTTCCCATGCGCCGTTATCCGAGCTGGTGGCCGCTGTCATTGCCGATCTCCAATTACTGGTTATATGTCCTTGATCCTATGGAAAGGTTCCCTCACATGGCCGAAGTTGGGTCAACAGGCTGAAACACTGAACTGATCTGGACTGTTCATTCAGTTGACCATGGCAGCAATGCGTACTGAATCAGTGCTGATCCTGGGAGGCGGCTTGATGGGCCTAGCTTTAGCCCACAAATTGGCGCGGCGCGGCAGCGCAGTAGAAGTACTCAGCAGACGCCGCAATGAGGCCGCTGGCTTCGTTGCGGCCGGCATGCTTGCACCCCATGCTGAAGGCCTCAGCGGAGAGCAACTACGGCTAGGCCAATTAAGCCTGGATCTCATCCCATCCTGGGTGGACCAAATCGAAACCGACAGCGGCCTCTGTTGCGGTCTGCGCCAATGCGGGATTGTGGTGCCCTTCGCCACAGCGACGCAGCGAGATCTCTATCCCACCGCCTACTTAGGTGAGACCCTCGATCGTTCGGGCCTGGAGCGAGAAGTACCAGGAATTGGACCTAACTGGCAGGCCGGCTTGCTCTTCAGCCAAGACGGACAAATCGACAATCGCCGACGATTGATGCGGGCACTGGAGACAGCCTGTGTGAGCCTGGGCGTTCGCTTCCAAGAAGGCGTAGAAGTACAGGAGATCCTGCGAGACGGCCATACGTTCAGAGGGGTGAGAATGCGCAACGCTGAAGGGGAGATGCACACGCTGACCAGTCACAAGGCTGTGCTTTGTTGCGGTGCTTGGAGTGCCCAACTGCTCCCAGCCCTAGCCATCGTGCCCGTGAAGGGTCAGATGCTGTCGCTCCAAGGGCCACGGGACAGCTTGAAGCGAATTGTGTTTGGTCCGGGCATTTACCTCGTACCTCGTGAAGATGGGCTACTCGTGGTGGGAGCCACCAGCGAGCCTGAGGCCGGTTTCATGGAAGGTCTCACCCCTTTTGGCCAACAACAACTACAAGCCGGCATTGACACTCTCCTGCCAGAAGCAAGCCAATGGCCACCGATGGAACGTTGGTGGGGGTTCCGACCTTGCACGCCTGACGGAGCGCCACTACTGGGCCGCTCATCCGTTGATGGCCTCTGGCTGGCAACTGGACATCACCGTAATGGAGTCCTGCTCGCCGCCATAACAGCTGAATTAATCGAAACATGCATCAGCGGCAAGGGAATCAACGCAGAACAGATTCAAATCTTAGAAGCATTTCAGTGGAATCGATTTACGGCGTAAATATGCGAATTAAACCATGCAGTCATGGGGACATGATAATAATTCCTCGTCAGCAATCAACCTCAGAAATCTGAGCAGAATCGCAATTCAATCAACACCATCAAGCTGCAGAATGCTATTTCCATTGTAGCGAGTCATCATCTTCAACACCATAGGAAATGTAAGTAATAGATTATAATATCAAAGGATCACAAAGGTTCCTTGAGCAATAGCAAATTATCCAAGCATTAGCAAATGCTAACTGCTAGCATAAACAATACAAAGCCATTTCCCTAGCCTATCTGCAAAATCATAAAACAGCAAGCAGATAGGCTTGCGTGAATCCCTTAATCTTACAAAGCCATAGATCTAAACTATAAATCTAAAACCACATTTCACCTACAGTACAATGACCAAGCCGTTCATAGGCATGGGCTGAAAACTCTCCAAAAAAACTGACCGGAACTCGATGAGATTAAAACATCCGAAAGATGCCAATCATCCCGCGAGTCATTGCGGCAAAATGCAGTCCCAGTACATGAGCATGACGACAGGCTCAGCCAAATCACAACATCAAACTGCTTTTCGAAAAACCAAGACTTCTGCCGAGGCTCAGGCCTCCAATCATCAATAGGCAAACACCTGCTTGCCTCAACAATCAACTTGCCCATGAATCATGGCAGCAGACTTGCCTGAATCACAGCGCAATGTGCCACCAAAGGGAGCCCCAAGGCAACCAGTGTAGAGTTTTTTGAGCGCAAAGATACCATTAGCCTGATCCCATCTGAATAAGTCAATGCAAGCCATCTCCTCTGAAAATCTACTAAACCTCTCAATCTTCTACTTGCAGCATTGACTTGCCCCAAAAAGAGCTGTGAGCTTGATGAAAAGTTTAAGCAAAGTATCTGAATCTCACCTTCAGGCAAAACAAGGTCCAATCAAATGCACAATGAAATTGTGACTGGGAATGTCTTGCCATTTAACATCTTTGAAAAAGCAGATTCCAAGCTGCTGGCCTGGATTCGTGATGTCTCTGTCGTCAGGGAAATCACAACCTCCTGTCGTCTGATCGAAGAAGGCAGCACTCCGGACGGATTGTTTATAGTGGAGTCAGGACCAATCACGGTTTGCACCAAGCAAGCTGATGGCGGAAGCTTGTCACTCGCCAGCCTAAAAGCAGGCAACCTGGTGGGAGAGATGAGCTGGCTGGAAGAACGGCCAGCAGTGGCAAGCATTGATGCTGGTCCAGGAAGTCGTCTGCTCCAAATCCCTAGAGAGGCTCTGGAGTCAATCAATCAATCCGAGGCTTTCATTTGCCATCTCTTCTATCGCCTCATCGCTGAAAAACTGGCCCTCCAAGTGCAAGGCCAAAACGCTTGGGTTCATCGTATTGCCGAGACTGACCAGGAACCCCTCCGCAAAGTTCTGGTGCTATTCGCAGAACTCGAAGAGAAGGATGTCGCCTGGATCGCCAGGTCCGGTAAATTCAAACGCCTTGTCGCTGGAGACGTTCTCCTTCAAGAGGGAGATAATGTGCCTGGCCTCTATCTGCTGCTCGCTGGTGAGGCCAGGATAAGTATCACTGAAAACGGGAGCTGGCAATCGGTAGGCAGCTCTCGACGCGGTGAACTACTCGGTGAGCTCACAATGCTCAACCCTCAAGCAGCCGGAGCCACCGCCAATGTGGACACACTCACAGGCCTAGAGCTACTGGTGCTCGACAAAGAGGAACTCAGCATGACCCTCAACGCAGATCCGAGGCTGGCCAAGCGTTTCTACAAAGGCATCGCACGCATGCTCTCCCAACGCAGCCGTGATCAACTCCTCAGCCGTGGATTTGCTGAAGCAAGCCGCATAGCCGAGGAAATCATCGACAACGAACAGCTTGGTCTTGATCAACTCTCGGCCATCAGTTCAGCCGGGTTGCGTTTTGACTGGCTGTGCAGACAATTTCAGGATAAGGAGGGCTGATTTCTTGAAACTGCTACCCGGTGAAGAGCAACCATGGCCCTCTAATCCTTTGAAGGTTACTGAGGGAGAGATAAGACTGATCCTTGAGCAACGCTCTAAGGAAGGATCCCTTCGCTCAAGAGTTGGCCTGATGAGCCTTAATGAAGGCGCAATCCTGCCTGGTTTACCTATTGATGGTCTCAATAGCACCAGCCACCTTCGCATCAAAGCAATCACTACCAGTGTGTTGACGTCGCTGAACAGCTCAGATCCAGAACAACAGGAAGGGCTGAAAATTCTGCAAGCGTTGCTCTGGGAGAAACTTAGCCATCGTCCTGAGACAACAAACTCCAGCGAAACTGCTCTAGCAAACCTTCTGGAAGCCCACCATCAACAAGCCTGGGAGCAACACCACTTAAGACAACACAGTCATGAGCCTCTGAGCCAACAAAGCGAAGAACATCTATTCCGCAGTCTTGAGGCAGCTGGTCAAACTAGCCAGAGCCAGCAACATCAGCCCCTACAAGAAACTGTTCGTCAAGATCCTCTTCTGGCCTGCGTCGCGACCCTGGCCCAACAAGGCTCAGCATCAGCGAAGGCACCAATTCGAAACACGCCTGACCCGCGCTCAAGGCTACTGCTGATTCTGGAATCGGCAGGTTTAATCGGACGGGATGTACTGCTCAACGACAACCTGCTGGAGAAAGATTGCGGGGACCTCATCGGTTTTCTCGAGCAGACGCCTACAAGCCCAGTTGTCCTTCATTCCACTGCCAACGGCTATCGCGTCTGGGCTCCCGAGCGAATGGCAAAGCCGATACCCCTCTCCCAAGCAAGCCAACTACTTGAAGAGCTAAATCCAAGGGTGATGGCCATCAGTCCCAAATTCCAAACCAAGGATCTAACCACCTTGGGGCTTTTGCGTTTTACCTATGGACAACCAAACAATCTCGCCAGATTTGTAATCAGTGGCCTGCTCTTGGGAATCACATTAGGTTTCTTACTTGCCATTGGCCGAGAGGTCGGTGCTGCGCGCTGGATCTTCGGGATGGGGATCACCGGATTGGCAGCTGGGGCATGCCTTGGACTACTCAGTGGCGGCTTCCGTATCGGAGTTGGCGTGATGTTTTTGGCAACTCTTCTGAGCTTGCTGACCCCCATGTTCAACACCATAATTACAAACTCGGCTTTGCCCGATAGAGACCTTCTTCTATTGCTGCAAATAGGCCTAATTCTTATCGCTGCTGGTATCACACGAGTGGCATTGGAATGGATCCAAAGCCGGTCTTTCCAAATCACCCAACAAAAAGGGGGGGCAAAATTCCAGCTGGCAAGTATTAAGCACTTGCTAAGCCTGCCGACGGATTTCTTCCGTCAATACAACATCGGCGACCTTCAACTCCGCTTTAATGCACTAGAGCAATTGCGCAGTCAAATCCAAAACCTCTTGGAAGGGGGTCTGGTCAAGGTAGTGCTCACCAGTATTTATGTGCTGTTCATGTTGAGGATCAGCGTCAAGTTGACATTGCTAGCGCTAGTAATCTCCATGATGGTGCTTCTGCCGACAGCATTAATCGGTCTGCAAACTCGCCCTCTAAAACGCCAACAGGAGGAGATCGAAGGCCAAGCCCAAAGTCGCAATCTTGAGCTCATCAGCTCTGTATCGAAACTGCGTCTAGCAGGAGCTGAAGCTGCGGCCGCCCGCTGGTGGGGAGAACACTTCCAACGCGTCGTGGTTCTAGAAAATGCTCTGGATATCAAAGAAGCAACCGCCGCACTCCTGCAGGGTGTGATGCCAAACCTTGGCAACCTGCTGCTTTACATCGTGATCACAAAACTGATCGCTGATGCCGCGATGACCCCTGCACTCAATGCACCCAACGCTGGCCAGTTACTTGGGTTTTTCTCAGCCTTCGGAACATTTGTGGGAGGCATGGCCAGCTTCGCTGGGCTTGCAGTTGCAGCCTTCGATATGCCTGTCCTCTATGAACGAGCAAAGCCTTTGCTGAAAGCCACACCAGAAGTTTTCGATGAAGCCATCGAACCAGCCGAGCTGCGTGGAGCCATCAAACTCGACCGCGTGAGTTATCGCTATGCCCCAGATCTGCCGCTGGTTCTAGATAAGGTGAGCCTGAAAGCAAACCCAGGGGAATTCATCGCTCTGGTGGGTCCTTCAGGATCAGGCAAATCAACAATCGTGCGCATGCTGCTGGGATTTGGCAAGCCTGAAAACGGAGAAATCAGATATGACGATCAGCCGCTGAATGGCATACGCCTCGAAAGCTTGCGGCGTCAAATTGGCACAGTGCTACAAAGCAATAGCCTATTCAGCGGCAGCCTGATGGAGGCTATCGCCGGAGGATGCCTAATCAATCAAGAGGACGCCTGGGCTGCTGCTGAGATGGCAGGCCTGGCAGACGACATCCGCGAAATGCCAATGGGACTACAAACCATTGTTTCTGAGGGAGGGGGGACCCTCTCAGGTGGCCAACGCCAACGAATTGCCATCGCCCGCGCCTTGGTGCGGCAACCGCGAATTCTGATCTTTGATGAAGCCACAAGCGCCCTGGACAATCACACCCAAGGAATTGTGAGTCGCAGCCTTGAAACACTAAGCATCACACGTTTGGTCATCGCCCATCGGCTGAGCACAATTCGCCACGCCGATCGCATCATTGTGCTGGAGAAAGGTCAAGTGCAGCAACAAGGCACATTCGAAAGTCTGATGAATGAAGCTGGGCTATTTGCCCGCTTAATGGAGAGGCAGGTTTCATGAGCCTGTTTCGAAAAAATGCTCTGGATGCATTATCCAGCCCTGAACAACTAGACCAGCCTCTTGAATTGCTCAGGCCAAGTTACTGGCTTTTACTGATCTCACTATTGGGGTTCAGTCTTAGCATTCTGCTGTGGTCAATATTTGGCCGTTTACCCGTAAGAATCGAAGGGCGTGGCGTCCTAATTAGAACAGAAAATTTACAATGGATTCAAAGCGAAACTAATGGCCGCATCAAAGAATTCAAAGTCAATGTGGGGGATTGCATCAAGCAAGGAACACCTCTAGCCGTCATTGACCCAGTGCAATTAGAGCTGGAACAACAAAAAGCAAACAACCAACTTGAGATTCTAATCGCCAATGATGCAAGTTTAGACCTCATTGCTATCCAACGGGAAGATGAGCTTAGGGAAAGCACAGCACGCTGGAAATTGGCATTTCAAAAGAATGCGGTAAGTCAAGTCGAATGGGATCAAAGAGTCCAACGACTCTCTGAACTGTTATACAACCTAGAGACAAGTAACAACCAACGTGAGCAATTAATTAATCAGAAACAAAGCGAAATTGCTGCCCTAGAACAACAAATTGCACGAACAGCCACCGTGAAAGCACCTCTAGCAGGCTGTGTCACTGACCGCCATGTCCAATTAGGGCAAGTGGTGCAACCAGGCGTCACACTCTTTGAACTTGAGCGAGACAAAGACGCCAATACGCTTGAAAGCCTGGCCTTCTTCCCAGCAAAAGATGGTAAACGCCTTCGTATCGGTCAGCCAGTTCGCGTGACACCAACAACGACCAAAGCACAACGCCATGGTGGCATCGAAGCTGAAATCCTCAAAGTGCGTCGTTTACCAGTCAGCAAAGAGGCCGTCATCAATCGGCTTTACAACAAAGAATCACTGTTCAAGGCCATCAATACCAAAGACGAAGGTCCACTGATCGAAGTAACTACGTCCTTAACCAAAGACCCCACAACACCTAGCGGTTATGACTGGGGCGGCAGCAAAGGGCCAGACCTACAGCTCACAGCAGGCACACCCACAACGCTGAGAGTGCTTGTAGAGCAAAGGCGGCCAATCAGCTATGTGATCCCTCTATTGAGAAATCTCAGTGGGATCTACTGAGGGAGATAAGACATGAACCTGCATCCTTTCTGTCGTCAACTCTGGATCCGCATCCAAGCTCGTCTCAGCAAGCAGTGGGTACGTACCCCAACATTGCTGCAATTGGAAAACACGGAATGCGGGGCAGCCTCCCTCAGCATCATCCTCCAGTACTACGGCCGTTATGTACCTCTGACCCAACTGCGCGAACTGTGCGGCGTCTCACGCGACGGCAGTGATGCGGCCAATTTATTACTTGCGGCGCAAAGCCTAGGCCTCAAAGCAAAAGGATTCAAAAAAGGATTGCTGGCTTTAGAACAAATCCAGCCACCAGTAATCGTGTTTTGGGAATTCAACCATTTCCTCATCCTCGAAGGTTTCATTGGTGATCGAGTGGCCCTCAATGATCCAGCTCTCGGTCCTCGAACTGTCAGTCGCGAAGAATTCGATACCAGTTACACCGGCATTGTCCTAACGCTGGAGCCAGGTCCAAACTTTCAAAAAGGCGGAAAGGCTCCATCAGTCTGGCCAGTGGTTTGGCGGCGCTTAAGCCTTGAACCCAAAGGAGCTCTATTCATTCTGCTAGCTGGTCTGCTGCTGATCTTGCCCCAGCTGGTGATGCCGATCTTTGCCCAGATCTATATGGATGAGATTATCGGCAATCAAATCCAAACGTGGTTAAAGCCAATGTTGTGGGGCATGGCCCTCACCATCAGCCTGCAAGTGGTGCTGCAGCATCTTCAGCTCATCGGAACACGCGCCCTGGAAAGGCGACTAACCCGACGCTTTGCTGCACAATTTGAGCACCAGGTCCTGGCCTTACCAGAGCGTTATTACGCCCAACGCTATGCATCAGATATAGCCAGCAGGGTTGCAAGTAATGCCCGAATTGCCGAATTCATCGGCGGAGAACTGATCCCCATGCTCACCGGCATTGTTCTACTGGTGTTTTATCTGGTATTGACTTTGCTCTACAGCCCAATTCTAGGACTGCTCGTAGGCGTGACTACTGGAATCAACGCCCTCGTGGTAGCCATCAACCTTCGAGTACAACAAGACTCTAGTCAACAGCTCCAAAAAGATGGGGCCAAAGCTGGCGCAGTCGTAGTAAGCGCCTTGCAAGATATCGACACCGTAAAAGCAGCAGCTGTAGAAAACGACATCTTCAGACGCTACGCGGGTTACCAAAGTCGACTCCTCAACACTGTGCAAAAGCTTCAACTTCTCAACGCACGGATCAGGGTGATCCCGAGCGCCATGACCACCTTGAACGAGGTGGCAATTTTGTTGGTTGGATTTTTCCTGGTGATTCAAGGCCAGCTCACTCTAGGAATGCTCCTGGCAGCCCAAACCATTGCCACTAACCTAAAAGCGGAAATCGAAAATGTAATTGGCTTCGTGCAGAGCCTGCCCGACTTGGAAGCTGAAGTACTCCGCCTGGAAGATGTTCTTGAACAACCTCGAGACCCATTACTAATCGACGCACCAAAAATTCAGGACTGGAATAGCGACAGGGAACGCCTATCAGGCGCCATCGAAATTCAAGACGTCTACTTCGGCTACCTGCCACTTAACCCCCCTCTGATTAATGGACTACGTCTATCCATCCAACACGGCCAAAGGATTGCTTTTGTCGGAGGCAGTGGCTCTGGTAAAAGCACAATCGCCAAACTGCTTGCCGGTCTCTATCAACCTTCCTCAGGACAAATCCTCTACGACGGTATTCCGCTGAACGAAATACCACGAGCCATCAGCGTCAGCTCACTTGCGATGGTTCAACAAGATGTACAACTCTATGGATGCAATGTTCGTGAGAACCTCAATCTATGGAATAACAGCCTTCCAGACAAAGACCTTATGCAGGCATGTGCAGATGCCCAAATACTCGACACCGTTCTCGGCCTGCCTGATGGCTTTGAAACTGTACTTAGCGAAGGAGGTCGCAACCTTTCAGGCGGTCAACGACAACGGCTCGACATTGCTCGTGCCCTGGTTCAAAACCCCAGCATTCTGATCCTCGATGAAGCCACCTCAGCACTCGATAGCGAAACAGAACGCTTGGTGGACGAGGCCTTCCGACGTCGTGGCTGCACCCAAATCATCGTGGCCCACCGCCTCAGTACCATCCGTGATGCTGACCTCATCTTGGTACTAGAGCGTGGTCAAGTGGTCCAACAAGGTCGCCATGAAGATATGGCGTCCGTCTCTAACTCTCCCTACCAGAAACTCTTGGCGGAAGTGGCCTAATCAATGGTTTAATAAGCCATCACCCTCTATCAGAAAGGCTATAAACCTCAAGGCGCCCAATCCCCTTTAGCTCTTGTATCCCCAAAGATCGGATACCAAAACCCTCTCCCGCCAATTCTGAGGTGCACTGATCGAAAAGAATGGATTGATCCAGGCTGCGGGTCAAACCCTCCAGGCGGCTAGCAAGGTTCACGGTGTCTCCGATCACGGAAAGTCCCCCAAGCTTGCGACCACCAATCCCACCAGCCAAGACGGTGCCGCTAGCGATACCAATCCCATTAACCAGAGGCTCCACTCCCTTCGCCTGCCAGAGACGATTCAAATGAACAAGCCTCTCACGCATCGCCATAGCACAACAAATAGCGGATTGCGCTTCTGCAGATTCACCACGACCATCGGGCAGACCAAACACGGCCATCACGGCATCGCCAATAAACTTGTCTAGGAATCCATGGTGGTCCCATACCACCGAACGCATCTCATCGAGATAATGATTGAGCTGCTCAAGATGAACACGAACTCGACCCTGCTCGCTGCGCTGTCTAGTCAGAGCAGTGAACCCTTGAAGATCCGCAAACAACACACTGACAGATTTGAGCTGGCCATCAAACAAAGCCTCCATATCACTCGGGTCGCTGAGCATGGGGCCTACAACGGAGGGGTCCACACAACGTTCCAGCCAGCGACGCGTCAATCGCCGTTTGATCGACATACGTCGATAAGCCTCACTTCCATAGAGCAAAGCACCAACCACCAATGCGACAGGAGGTGTAAGAACTGGAATCCAGACATGGCGATGCTGCATCAGCGCATAGCCAACCACAAACCACAAACCTGAGCATGCAAAAAGCACACCAAGTCGCCAAGCCAAATCGGTGCGATAAAAAGCCAGTAACAGTGTGAGTAGAACAACAAGGCCAACAAAAGCGCCTCTCTGCGGAAGTGACTGGGGCCAGGCCCGCAGTCCATCGCCTGTCAAAGCATTGCCAGTGGAGGTGGCAAGCAACTCCATTCCCGAAAGATCACCGAAGGGTGATGGCAGATCGCTTAACGCACTTCCGCCACCAGACACAACAACACCCACCAAAACGACAGCCCCATCAACCCACTCACGACAGGGGTGCACCGCCCATTGCCGCGGATTGATCACATTCTTTGCCGACAATCGCAAAAACCCGTGACCCAGGGTTGAGCAGGATCCATCCATCCCGATGGGCTCGGGCTCAGGGCCATAGAAGTTAAGAGTCTGGCCATAAAGATCCAACTCGAGCGAGCGGCCTGCCTGCTCCAATGCAGCAACTGGCAAAGAATGCAACGCCTCATGACCGAGCGGTTGTTCCAAGGTGGTGGCATAAAACTCTGGTTGCAAAAACCGAGCTCCATGCTCAGGGGGAAAGAGATTGCTCAAGCCCAGCGAGAGTTTGTCTAGTTCAGGGGCATCCACAGCATCAGGACGCAAGAGAGAAATTGCACCGGCGCCGAGTTGATCTTCTGCTTCAACCATTTCTGCCGCCAGTACAAGGTGCTGCTGATGCGGCTCGAGGGCTGCGATAAAAGCCTTGTCGTCTGCTGGCCCGAAGACACTCTCTCCAGCGAAGACCACATTCAAGACCACCACATCAGCACCAGCCGCCATCAACGGCTCCAAAAGGTCGCCGTAGCGCGCTCTTGGCCAGGGCAGGCTTCCCATTCCCACGGCCCAGGATGGTATCTGCTCCTGCTGCTCAAACCAGAGACCCTCCGCGAGGGTTGCGTCGTCGATCACCACCTGCACGATCTCTGGCGAGGCCAGGCGAGGCCCACGAATCCTGACGAGCTGACCCTCAAGATTGCGTTCCAATGCCCACCAAGGTCGACAAAGCGATGCCGAACAAGATGCCAATAGGGCAGCAGCCAGCGTCAGGACACCAGCCACAAGAAGCACTGGAGCATTTCTAGGAATGCGCATCGGTGCCTGACCTTGGGATCACCTTGCTCACCCAATCAGTATGAAGATCACTCAGATCTTCCAGGGCTCATTGCATCAAAACCGAAAAAAGCCACCACCAGGGATCCGAGGGGTAGAGGAAGGCACGATCGTAGGAATTGAAGGAATTCTCACTGATGGGAACTGAGATCGTACATAAGATTGGAGTGAGGGCAACGCAGGGATCTCAGTCTGGAAGCCCTCAAACAAAGGGCCTGCAAAGATGCGGCTGTAATCGCCAGCCGTTAGCTTCCTCAATGCTGAGATCATGCCATCAGGGGACACCCGAAGCGATTCTCCAGATCTAATGATGACCGGCTCATCACTCAAGGGTTGTTGATCCTGAGCTTGATCCATCCTGGGAGATTGATCAGCTTGAGCTTGAGGCTCCACAGAACGATATTCCACCTCACCCTCCAAGACAGACACCTCAGTAGCCCCATCATCCGAAACCTGCAGAACGTAATTCGTGCCTCGAACACTGAGTCGGGCTGAACGGGTACAGCCATCTTGCTTCCCGGAGACCAAAATCTGCCCCTGGGTCAGTTGATAACAACTACTACCTAATTGCATCCTGGAAAACCGATTCAGGCGACCAGATGCTCCGGAATTGAACAGAAGCTGGCCACGACTATCGCCCGTGCTGACCTGCTGTGGCTCAGTAGCCTTTTGATTCACTTTCGCCTGTTGAGAATCGATGTACAACTGATTGCCATCGAGGATCTCCTGCACCATTGCGCTCTCTATAGCTTGAACCGAGCTCGAAAGCGTCATGGCCATCAAACTAAAGCCAGTGAAGAGAGCCACTGGCTTCAGGATCGCGATGTCAGTCCCAACCATCACAAAAGCCTGATCAACAGCACAATCATTTTGCCCCAATCAGGCACGCAAAATATTGCAGCCTCAGCTTTCAATGCGCCAGCTCTGATCTGAAGGAGTCCATGCGTTGAGCTCTTCAGAAGCAAACCAGAGGTTGATCTCAAAATGAGCGGTGTCTGGACCATCGGATCCGTGGATCACATTGCGACCGATGTTCACAGCTAAATCGCCACGAATGGTGCCTGGCTCAGCCTCAAGAGGTTTGGTGGCGCCGATCAACTTGCGGGCGCTCGCAATCACACCATCACCTTCCCAGACCATTGCAACCACAGGACCGGAGGTAATGAAATCAACAAGCCCAGCAAAGAAAGGGCGTTCACGGTGCACGCCGTAATGCTCACCAGCCAAATCACGACTGGGGGTCACCTGTTTAAGCCCCACGAGCTTGAAGCCCTTGCGCTCAAATCGACCCAGAATTTCTCCCACCAGACCACGCTGGACGCCATCGGGCTTGATGGCAACAAAGGTGCGTTCCATGGCCATGCTGATCAGTCGTTGTTGCGGCCATCGTCCGTGTTGGAGTTACCGCTTGGCAAGCCAACCAATGGTTCTAGATCTGAATCAGATAAGCAGCAATGCCCTAACCCTCCACTGCACTGCTCTCTATCGAGGCCTTTCAAAAGAGAAATCCAACTAGACATGGCACACGCTTCACATTCACAGCAGAGCATTGGGCTCGTGATATCGCAGCAAAGCCTGTTGAAGAGAGAATAGCTAAATCATCCGACCTAAAAGTTGTCCAATCTGCTGCAATCCCAGGCAACCGCTTTCGCCAGAAAACTGACAAAGGCCTAAATGATGCCCTGTGAGGACATCTTGTTCCCTAGGCAATCGTTCTATTAAGCCCTGGCACTTTTTGGCAGATCAAGCCACCCCAATCATTAGATCTAATCATCTACACCCTTGTAAGTGAAGCAGGTCCGACCCACTCGAAAGAGGAGGATCCAATCACAATGATCTCCATCAGTGAAGCGAACAGCGATTAGCTTGGCTAGCCAATTGACGGCCAACAGGTCTGTCATGCCATCAATCCCTTGACGAACACAGGCGTCAGCACCATTGGCTTAGACCCTTATGACAAGCAAAGCCAAAGCACAACAAGACAATGCGGGCATTGATGACCTCACAGACGACACATCGATCAGAATTCAATCACTTGAAGCTGCTTCAACATGCTGGCTCCATGGCATGACTGGCCAACCAATGCAATCAAGTCTCCTACTACGAACGCCCAAATCTGATGACGTTTGGCCTGCGCCTGATCACCACGATTTTGATCACCCTGCTGTTAGCAGTTAGCCATCAACGCAACCTGCTTAGCTCACGTTGGCCAAAACCACCGGTTCGCCTACCAGTGCTGGCGTTACTGATCTGGGTAGGGACTGCGCTGCCGTTCTTAGAAAAGATCATCTCTAAGCAGGCCAGCCTCACCACAATCGGACAACTAGCACTGCTCTACGCAACACTCAGCCTGGGGGGATGGTTACTCCTGGAGATTCCAGGGGCACTGGGCTGGTGGATGCCACCAGCCAAAATTCTGCGCCAACTGAGCGGACTAATCCTGGCAGCCATCCTGACATTAATCATCCTTCAGCAAGCAGGGGTCAATCTCGCTGGCTTGATCACGACATCTGCCTTGCTCACAGGCGTCGTCGCCTTCGCCGCACAAGAACCACTTAAAGACATTTTCGGCGGGCTGAGTCTTCAATTAGATCAACCGTTTAAAGAAGGCGATTGGATCCAAATAGGAGAGGACTGCGGTCAAGTCATCATGCTGACCCTAATGAACACCTATCTCCGCACTGGTATGGATGGGTGCACCCTGATTATCCCCAACGACACGGTTGCTCAAGCGACGATCCGACGAGTCCACCTAGGCACTCCCTATGGCAATTGTTTTGAAGTTGGCCTGGATTACGGCTTCCCTCCATCACAAGCTCTCAGCCTGCTGCTGGGTGTAGTCAATCGCCACACTTCTGTGCTGAGCAAACCAGCCCCAAAAGCATGGGTAGCCAGCTTCGAAGACAGTTACATCTGCTATGGCATCCAAGTGTGGCATAGAGATATCAGTGACGTCAAACGGTTGAGCATCCGTGGTGAACTGATGGAACAAATTTGGTATGCCCTCGAGCGAATTGGTCAAAGCATTCCATTCCGCGTCCGTTTAGGGAGCCCCAAACCACAGACCTTGGCTGCAGACCATCCAATGTGCGCTGACGATCAACGCAAGGTCCAATTGCTCAAAAGCAATGCACTTTTTACAGATCTAAGCCAAGCCCAACTTGATGCCCTAGCCCCATCAACACGCTGCGTGCGCTTCGCAAAAGGGGAAACGATTATCAGACAGGGTGAACATGGAGATTGCCTGTACCAGGTCATCACCGGCACGGTGAAGGTGTCGCAAACAAATTCACAAGGACAAGAAATAACCTTTTCCAAACTTGGCCAGCATGAGATCTTCGGAGAAATGGCACTGTGCACGAAACAACCTCGCAACTCCACAGTTCGCGCACTTGAAGAATCGGTACTCCTAGAAGTGGAGCGCCGAGACCTACAACCCCTGATCGATCAGGACCAGGGGTTGATCGAGAAACTGGCCCGATTGGTACATCTCCGCCAAATGGAAATTGGGATGCTAAATAAGGAGCAAGATCTTTCAAGAAAGCTAGATAACCAACGAAGGCTGATCCGCTCCATGCATAAGCTCTACAAAGTGATACGCGGAGGGTCAAACGTGTCAGAAAAACTAGACACATAAAGGATTTACACTTTCCCCATGAAAGTAAATAACTGATTCCAGGGCCAAAAGACTACAAAATTGAATACCAAAGGAGCATAACTAGCCCAATAACAAGCTTTTAGCAGAGGTCGATGCATAGCCGAAACCGCTAGCAAGCACGTTGCAAACCATGATTTTTGTTCGTTCAGATTTCGATTACTTCAAAAGTAATTACACAACTTTCCATATAATTTCAATCCGCAAAGTCAATGAAAAACAAATTTTTATTGACCGCTCCTTTCAGTCCACTTGCTATTCAGACAAGAAACTCGAGATCGCCGCAAATGATAATGATTCGAACTTCTACTGAGGCTGCACAACTTGAACAAAGCAAAAAGGTCGCAAACGGCATGTTTATGACCTGCAATTGACAGGAAGAAGAAGATAACTTGCCGTCACTCTTGGAGAATATATTAGTGCATATATCCCTCACCACTAAATAGTGAAAATCTCGTCAAGAAAAACAGAAATTTCCCCAGTTCTCTAGTCCATAGGGCACAACCAATCATTACGGATTTAGGAGCTGTAGCTGGCCTGAATAATCGCCTTTCATAGAGGCAGATTGCAGACAAGGAGCTCAGGCTGACAAAAAACAATTCGGAAATCACAGCCCTTTAAAACTGCTCGAATCAAGCCGGTTGCAGGTCGTCAAGTAGCTAGTCTCGTAGTGAAATCAACCAGCCAGGTCAATGCTGCATAGGCTGAGAGAAAGGAGCATGGCGAGTGGGAAAAGCCTCAAGAAGCAGCGGGCACCAACGACAACAGCCACGGCCAAGCAAAGCAACTGGCTGGAGATCCATCACTGCCAGAGGTATTGCTAGGCGAATAGCTCCCTATCTGGGCGGCTTGTGCTTGCTCGCTGTGATCCAGGTTTCAGGCGTAGCGCAGACTCTTGATCTACTGGTATACGACCTCATTACTACGCTGCGACCCGCAGCATCGGGAAATAAACAGCCAATCACGATCATTGGCATCGAGGAAAATGACATCCAACGTCTCGGCTGGCCAATCGATGATGGCCTGTTCTGCGAGGGAATAGATCTACTTCGCAACAATGGAGCTCTTGCCATTGGATTCGACATCTATCGTGACCAGGGTGTAGGGCCAAACCAAGCCTGCCTGCGCAAGCGCTTCCGCACCGACCCCCGACTGGTTTCGATCTTTAATTTAGCCAGCGGGATTCCCGCGATACCAGGAACACCGCAATTACAGCAGAGCTACAACGACATCTCACTAGATCACGACAACGTAATTCGACGTGATCTGGTTCATGTGACTAACCAAAACAAAGCCACAGTGGCTTTCCCTCTACGCATCGTTGAAGTTGCAACGGGTGATAAGCAGCTGCGCCAGGAAATTGAAGCGAGTACTTCAGCCAATACCTGGCTAACCGCCAATTCAGGTGGCTATTTCCGTGAAACAAACGCTGGGTTGGGGATACAACGGCTGTTGCTTTTCCGTGAACCAGGGAGTTTCAAAACGTTCTCGCTTTCAGAACTCCTAGATAAAAGCATCCCAAATGAGGCAATTCAAGACCATATGGTGCTGATTGGCAGCACAGCCCCATCTCTCAGGGATCTCTACGAAGTTCCCCACAGCCGCTTCAGTAAAGGGGCGATGCAGTTCTTCATGCCAGGAGTAGAAATACATGCGTTGCGAATAGCCGCCCTAGTAGACCAACAAAACGGACAGCTGATTCAAGGATTCGTGATGCCTGGTTGGGGCAACCTATGGATTACTCTTCTCACAGCAGGAGCTGGTTTAGCACTGGGTGAAGCCTTCCTCACCCTGCGTCGAAGTGTGCTTGTGGTCGTCACAACCCTGATAGCCGTTAGCGCAAGCTTGGTGATCTTGCTGGTCAATTACGTCTGGATCGGCACGGTCATGCCGGTAGCTGGGATGGCAATAATGGCAGGCTCAGCCTGGCTGAGACGGGGTGTGGTCAGTCAACAACACCAACAACAAATTAAAAGGCTGCTTGGGCAAGCCACCTCTCCGGCAATCGCCAAGCAACTATGGGAAAAGCGTGATCAACTACTCAAAAATGGACGTTTTGAAGGGCAGCAGCTACCTGTAACTGTGCTGTTCTCCGATACAGCAAACTTCACAACGGTTTCCGAACATTTTAAGCCCGCTGAATTAATGGACTGGCTGAACCGAGGAATGGCCTACTGCGTTACCGCCATTACCAAACGAGGAGGAGTCGTCAACAAATTCACCGGTGACGGCATGTTAGCTGTCTTTGGCGTTCCCCTCAGCGATGACCCAAAAGCGGACGCCCGAGCAGCCATTGAAGCAGTGATCGAAATTCAAGCTGGGCTGGTGAAGCTCAATGCAGAATTAGAAAAAGAAGGTGCACCTGCCAACCGCATGCGCATCGGGATTCACTCAGGGGTAGTGCTAGCAGGGTCGATGGGCAGTACAGAGCGGGTCGAATACGCAGTTATCGGCGATACCGTCAATTGCGCATCAAGACTTGAGGGTTTCGAAAAAGATCGTCATGTAGGAGTTCTTCGCGTGTTGGTTTCATCAAGCACCAGAGAACTACTCGAAGACGAGCTCAAAAGCTCTCTGCATTGGGACGAGTGGGGAGAGATTAAAGTCAAAGGAAGGGAAGAACCCCTTCTAGTAGCCGAACTCAAAATGGGCAACGAACAGGAAGCTCAACCGGCCAGGCCGAATCAATGACATCCCCCAGGCCAAATGTATTAACGAAAGACTCGCTTGAAACACTTCCACCACAATGCATTCTTAAGTTCGCAAGGGCTTCCTGAATACGCAGATCACCGGGCTCTGAGTCGCTAACAAGCAAACTCACTGCCGGAGGCGATGAAGTTTGAACGAACGCCAAAGGGTCACTGCTCGTGGTCTCACCATCACCACAACAATAAGAAGACTCCCAAACAGTTGGGAAATTGAGAGACTCCAATCTGATCAAAGTGATCCCTGCCGTGGACGCCGGCAAATCGTTAGACGTGCGGTTTAATCCAGACGTCTCATTACTACTGGAGGCACTCATAGGACGGAACTGCAGTTCCAGAGGTTGAGGAGTTGCCGTAGGCCCTTCAAGCAAGCCAATTTGAAAAGTACTGCTCGGGGCATAGACACTGCTTTGGGGGACCAGATGAACCAGCAGACGTGCACTACATTCACCTCTTGTTCCTCCTCCTACCCGCCGACCGGGGAAAGTACTGCGAAGGTCATCCTGAGCGAATCCAACTGCTGGAACCAAGGAAAGGGACGACAGAAGCGACAACAATTGCAGACGGAAAGCTAACCGTGATAAGTGCGTAGACGGTACTAAAGCCATGACAACCTACTTGCATGCAGGCTGGATCCAGCCTGCATCATCTCTTGCACTCTTGCCATAACATCTCTGCAGGAGAAGCAAAAGCAAACAGTATCCATAGAGCAAGGAGTGAATGATGCGGCCCATACGAGAGACTTCACCAAGGCGAACCAAGCAGTTCAATCCCAGCCCAAAAGAAAGGATTCTGCATGCCTCTAGCCACGCGACGTTGCTGCGTAGAAGTTAGATCAGTAAGCAGAGGGATGCCATCAGCCCCGATGATCTGATCTCCCTCAAGTCTTACAAGCCCTCGAAGGAATGCCTGACGCGTGAGCTGTAGTGCCTCAGCTTTGGGCATGTCTTGCTCAAGGTAGCGGTACATCTGCACGAAATAAGCAGACGTCACTACGTCATCGACATACCAAAGGGTACCGACAGCGCTGCGGGCACCAGCCTGAAGCGCCAGGCCAGCGAAACCGAGCTCAGAGTCAGGGTCGCCTAGTGCTGTACGGCAAGCACTAAACACAACCAGATCAAGGGGCACCCCTTTACGCTGCTGGCGCAGTTTCGACAACTGCTGCATAGAGATGGGCCCTGTACCAGAGTGAAGCTGAGATGCCGCCGGTCCACCAGGCCTGAACTCCGCATGAGTAGCTACATGAACGCGGTCATACCTGGATTCTCCACCCTGCACCAGCAACGCTGATGGAGTGAAAGCTTGATTGAGGAAAAGATCCTTGCGATCGGGATCGGATACTGCGATCTTCTCGAGCTCCTGTGGCACAAGCGGAAGTGGCGCCAAGCCATCGAACTGAGAGGCACCAAGAGCGAGTAATCGAGAACCGCTCTGAGCAGGTAGGTTTATATCGGTAAGTGCGAGTGATGGTGTCATCGCAAAGGCATAGCGATCACCGAAGTAGCGCTGCCCGTCGCTAAGTGCAGCAAAAGGTACCGCCTGTAGGCCTCGATCAGCAGCAATCAGCAAGGTGCTAACACGATGCTTCTCAAGCAAGGGAGTAATACTGCCGATCAAAAGCTGGTGCAATCGTCTGGTTGGAGATTCTGAATTGGCCACATCCAAGAAATCCTGCCGCGAGAGCTGGAGATAGAGCTGCTTCAGTAGAGAGGCGAACTCCCGGGTTGAGAGCTCAACGCGACGTCCCTCAAGCTCCCCCTCAGATGGAATCAGGGTTAAATCAAGAAAAGCGTCTGTATTTTTAGAAGTGGTCTTGCCTGCAGCCTGGGTGAAACGCACATGCAATACCGCAGGGTTGTAGACCTCCCGGTTAAATCGAGGAGGTGTATTTGACGAAGGCAAAACTGTCTCAGCAGCAGTGAGCAGCCAAGGGTCTTTGCGCAACAAATTGGTTTGAGGCTCTGCCGATGTATGGCCCTGGCAAGCAGTACTTGCTGAGGCCACCAGTCCAAGTAATAAGGACTTAACAACAAAACTGACGCTCGCCTTCGCGAATGTCATGGACGGCTACCAAAGCGTTCAACAGCCCGCTGCATGCCTTCCTGGAGCTGCGCAGATGTTGGTGTGGGTCGGTCCGCCAGATCAGGCAAGTTGAGCGCCTGAACAGTACGGCGCATGGCCGCCGCGTCAGCCTTGGCAACATTGGCCGTTGCCTGAGCTGATGTCACCTTGGTCACAGAAGAGGGTGCCGACACTGCCGCCGATGACGCAACGGAATCAGTGGCGCCACCTTGGAACTCCCCTGATTCAGCCTCTGCAGCTGACGCATCCCCTTCCCCTGAATCATTATTAGCGGCAGAATTTGCTCCTTCGCCTATTTTAGCCCCTCCAGCCTCAGCCTGAGTGTCACTCCTGGTATTAACAGAAGACGTTGATTCTCCCCCAGCTTCAACAGTAGCGCCATATGTCGAGTTATCGACAACCTCAAAGGAGTTATTGAGTGAAAGATCCACTTCCAAACCATTAGCGGCTATGGTCTGAGGAGTGCCTTGTACAGCACCCTTGTCAAATTCATCATTGGTAGAGTCAATCTGAGTGTCTGCAGATTCTCCTCCTTCAATAACTGTTAATGGGCCAACAGTTATTCTTTCAATCGCTGCTGAACCAACCAAACTTGGCAATAGTTGTGTCTGAGCAGAATTCACAACAGCGACAACCTCAGCCACATCATCATCAAACAAATCCTGATTAAAGCCATCAATGTCTTCTGTAGTACCTCCTGTAACGGTAGTTGTGGTTGCAGTTGTAGCAGGTGTTGTGGGCTGAGTTGTAGTAGATGTTGGGGTAGATGTATCGCCACCTCCTCCTCCTCCACTACTGAAACAGAGGTTACTGCTAGCACCACTAGAACAAGTCGCAGATGCAGGAGCAGCAGAGTTAACTGTTAGAGTGCCAGCGGTAACTGTTGTAGGACCAGAGTATGTATTAACACCCTCGAGAATCAACTCTCCCCCGCCATCCTTGGTGAACCCATTATTGGCACTTCCGCCTTGAATATTAATACTATCAGTGTAAACTGTAACTCCCAAATCTACATCAAAAGTTCCTCCCAAAGCGCCTAAGGTTAACGTAGTAGTAGCTGCAGTAGAATCGCGTGGCATGTTAACACTGAATTTCAGAGTTGCGGCAGTGGTGTTAGATCCAAGGTTAATAGCAGTAGATGTACCGAAGGCATCTTTATGAGCGACTTGGAATGTACCCTCCTGTATATCTATAGTCTGAGTGATATCCGATTTTCCGGATATTAGTAACGTGCCAGATTCAACTTTAGTGAGCGTAAAAGAATCAGTGCCATCATTAAGATCAATACCGTGGCCTGATTCTGTTTGCACATTGCCAGCTCCGCCAACAGAAAGATTGCAAGTATTGGTTGATGTGCAGAGAGTTGCATCAGGTGCCACTGCATATGCAGTGGCACTGCTCGAGGGATCTAAAATCAAAAATGATGAGGCATTAGCCTCAATCTTTGAATCTCCCTCCAGCATAACTGTATCGGTAATCTCCGTGTAACCTGAAAAAGCCCTAAGCACAGAATCTGTAGGGCCACCATTATAATTCAATTTAATCTGTTCCCCTACTTCCATCTCATCAGCGAGTGTTGCACCACCAGCAAATTCAAGAGTGGCGCCATCGCGTACAAGAGTTTCCTGTGTGGTAGTGCCAAGGCCCGCCGCATTCGACACTCTCAAGATGCCAGCATCAACGTAAGTTTCACCATCGTAGGTATTAGCACCAGCAAGAACCTGTGTACCAGGCCCTTGCTTAAGAAGCCTAGAAGTAGCATTATCTGCCTGAATAACGCCCGAGAATGTTTCTGTAACACCCGAAGGAATATTAATTCTTAAATCTGTTGTAGTGCCAGACATATTATAGGTTCCACTGCCACTCAGTGAGCGAATTGTTAGGTCATTCAAGGCACTCAATGTGGCTCCAGTATCAATTCTCAAATCCGTTGAACTAGAAAGCCCTGAGGCCGCACCCATTGTTAACGTACCCGCAGTAATGGAAGTATTGCCTGTAAACGTTTGAGCACCTGTAAGCGTCAGATTGCCAGCACCCTTCTTTTGTAGTCCGCCAGCTCCAGCAATCACACCATTATATGTAGAAGTTCCAGATTGATTAACTACAAATGTGCCTCCTGAAGCAACATTAACGTTGCCATCTCCCGTGAGCTTTGCAGTAGTCACAGCCAAGCCACCACTGCCTGTGGTAACTGTGACACCATTAGCAATATTTACTGTATCATCAGCAGTCAATTGCAGAGTCCCAGAGCCACCAGACCAATCCAAACTAATATCAACATTAATATCACCATCAGGCGCATTCACAGTTGAGATATCTGCGTCAGGAACATAAGTCGTATCTTTCACACTTGTACTAATCGCAACATTAGCGCCAGCAATTAAAGCATTTTGAATCGCGTTTTGGCTCGAATTATCAATGGTATAGGTGAATGGATCTAAGAGCCACTCACCCGCCTCACCATTGACACTACCCACATCAATCGCAACTTGATCAACATCAAGATAAGCACCGGATGTTTCAATTTTTCCTCCATTGCCATTAAGGCTTCCACCACGGCTAACCAAACTGCCTGCAACACTAGTTAAGCCATTAGGGTTATGGATATCACTCCAAGCCACAATCGTTCCGCCATGCCCCTGATCAGTAGCCGAAGCATCAAATAACGCGCCAGGTTCAACCGTTGTATGCAATGCCTGGCGTACAGTTTGATCACTGTTCTGCCAGCTGCCACCCACCTGAATCAATCCGCCGCCAGTCGCACCAGTCGCTAACAACTTAGAGCTGCCATCAACCTTCACTTGATCACCGGTCAGCGTGAGATTGCCACCACTGCCATCAGCAGAACTCACCGAAAGGCGGCTGCCAACTACCTCCACACCGCCACTAGGTGCATCAACCAACAAGCTCTTATCAATAGAGACATCAATGCCTTGAAGCAGAATCCTTGGCGTAGCGGTAAGGCCAAGCTCTGCACGCCGCGCCGGATCATCTACAAATCCCTGCGATCCTGACAAGGGATCAGAAACCAAAGCCGCAAGTTGCTGCGGGCTACTACCGAACACGTCGAAAACACCATTATGAAAACGCAGTGAATTGGCCGTACTTAACTTGAGCTGCTGCACATTCACAAAACCAACCCCTGAGCCAAGATGAATGCCACCAGGTGACAGCCAAAAAAGATTGGCTGGTGACGACAAACTCAGGAGCTTATCGAGATAGGTTCCAGCAGAAGCGGTCACACCCACAATCAAATTACTTTTCCCACCGGTATCAATATTCACGCCCTTAATGGCACCACGAGTATCGAAAGCACTAAATCTGTGAAAACGATTCTTACCCGCATCGCTGCCACCAGTAATGCGGCAGATCCCGCGCCTGCAGACCCCTTCAAGGTTCCCGTTAACTCGGGTACCGATCCCACCGGAACGTACATCAGCCCGCACCAAAGAACCAAGCCACGTCGAAAAACCTAGCGTTAGAGCCAAGGTCAGCAAAACCCGTCTAGCGATAGGTCTCATCACAGGAACTTTATTGCCCTCAAAACACATACCCTCTAAAAGAAATTCGTGATCAACAGTGATCAATAGCAAGATTTGCTGTGATCTGGCTGACTTGGCTAATGCTGAGCGAATCGCACCAGCGAGAAACCATTATGCCCATATTTTTTGATATTAATATGATTCTCCAAGCAACGCGCACTGGGTTCATCAATAGAAAAGCCCCATAATGATTTGCAATCCCTCGGAATACTCAAGCCATATTTTTACTTCTAGCCCAACTTGTAGCACCACCCCTGCAACCGGGGCCAGTACGACTGCCGGAGCAAACCCCTCTGGAAACAGGGCCCCAACCCAGGCAACAACAAATCCTGCAAGAACCACAACCGCCGCTTGAAAACAAAGCAAAAGAGGCGCTTAGAGCACCTGCGGATATCCCAAGCTCTAACTGGCGGCCTCCTCTCTATGGCACGACCCCTTACAGCACTGAGCAACTGCAAAAAATTCTCAGCTCCTGCGGCAGACCAACCGTCGCAGACACCCTAAACATCTGTGCTGCCAACCTCACCGCCAGGCTGGTGCGCGATGGCTATGTGAACAGTCGGGTCTTCACTCTTGCATCACCAAGTCCAGGAGCACTGGAGGTGGTAGAGGGCAGAATCGCCGAGCTGCGCATCAAAAGCCCTGACTTAGGTCTGCAAAAGCAAATCAAGGAGCGGCTGCATTCACTAATCGGCAGCGTGCTGCATCTGCCTAGCCTCGAAAAAGCTTTGGTAAATGTGCGCAGCATCCCTGGGGTGGGGCAGATCACAGGAAATCTGGGTCGCCTCGGCAGCGATGCCACTCAAGCCAAATTGAGCCTCACAGTCGACCCCGCTCCTGCCCCATGGCTGGGAGAAGTAAGCATCCGCAACGACGGCAATATCGGCACCGGCGAATGGCGCAGCATTGCCACGGTCATGAAAAACAACGTCGTGAAGCGCAACGATAATTTTCTGGCCTACTTCGAAATGAACAGTGATTCCGACCCAGAACTCGGAGCCACCATCACTTCCACCAGTTACACCTGGCCATTATCAGACAGCTGGCGTCTTATCGGATCTTTCGGCCACAGCCGCCGCCAGCTAGTCGAAGCATCAGATGACGCCCATGAGATCAGCTTCCGGCAGTTGCAAGCCATGGGACAAGTGGAAACCACCTTGTACCGCTCAACCAATCAACTCTGGAGTGCCTTCGCCGGTATCAGCGTCAACCGCAATGACAGCTACTTAGCAGGCGACAGTATTCCTCTTGTACTCGGAGGGGGCCCAGACGGCTGGCTACGAAGCGGCTACCTAAGAGGCGGCATTAACTTCTCAGGAAGGATCAAAGACCTGGCTTGGGACAGCAATATCTATGGACTGCAAGGCATCGCTGGTTTCAGCACTGAAAGCCAGCTCAAGGAATTGGCCTGGTTCAGAATTAATCCAGGTGAAGCTCGCGCCATCGGTGGTCTAGCCAACCTTCACTGGGGCCTAAGCCCCAAAGTGATGCTTAAGCTGCGAGGGGCAGGTCAATGGGCCTTTAATCATCTCCCTAGCGACATGGGCTTCAGCATCGGCAGCGATGTAGGTCTACGCGGGCTGCCTGGCAGTCTGATCAGTGGCGACAGCGGCTGGCTTGGAATCAGTGAGCTGATAATGACTGCCTGGCAAAAAGATGATCAAGCACTCCAGATCGTCCCCTTCCTAGGGATGGGTGGAGTTAGAACAGATTTCAACGACATCGTCTTTGAAGACACGATCGGCTCAGGTGGCATCCTGACTCGCTACTACAAAGGATCCTGGATGCTGGAGTTGGGCTGGGTTAATTCATTTGAAAGCGCAGATAACCAAGGCATTTGGCAAGAGTGGCTGTTAGGAGATGGCCTCTATGCACACCTGAAATATCGCTTTTGAACTCTAAACAACAAGCCTGCAGATCAGCCTGAATACCTAAAAGTGATCAAGCATGAACAGCTGGTTCACAACAGCCCTTAATAAGGCCAAAAGTAATCACAGCTTTAAACAAGCAATTCCAAAGAAAGCACCAACACAAAACCATGAAGTGCAGGAGATGCTGATACTGAAGCAATACGAATGCCAAAGCACACCTAGATTTCCTTGTCATTCCCTCAGCGATCCATCTGCGTGCGTTATGTCGGCAGCCGACCCCATCCAGGGCAACAAGTCATGGACCGTTGCAGACAGTGCAGCTCTCTATGGTCTCGATCGCTGGGGGGAGCCCTACTTCTCAGCCAACGCCAACGGCCACGTGCAGGTCCAGCCACGCGGCGATCAAGGCAGCTGCCTTGATCTGGTGGAACTGGTAGAGGAGCTCAAAAGCCGTAACCTCAACTTGCCTCTGCTGATCCGCTTTGATGACATCCTCGAAGACCGGCTAGAGAGGCTGCACAGCGCCTTCGAAGAAGCCATTAGCAAATACGGATACGCCGGTCGATATCAAGGCGTATTCCCGGTGAAGTGCAACCAACAGCGCCACGTCGTAGAACAACTGGTAGAGAGTGGTCGACACTGGCACTTTGGCCTAGAGGCTGGCAGCAAGGCTGAGCTGCTGATTGCTCTTTCACTCGTCAACGACCCAGAGGCACTACTGATCTGTAACGGCTACAAAGATCAGCGCTACATCGAAACCGCGATCCTGGCCCGCAGGCTTGGTCGCCAACCTGTAGTAGTGATTGAACAACCCGATGAAGTGGAACGGATTATCCGCTCCAGCCAAGAACTTGGCGCCGCACCCTTCCTCGGTGTACGAGCAAAGCTAACGACACGCAGTACGGGCCACTGGAGTAGCTCAGCAGGAGAGAAAGCCAAGTTCGGTCTATCAGTGCCGGATCTGCTAGCCACAGTGGAAGCCTTAAGACAAGCTGATCTACTTAGCGATCTGCGCCTACTGCACTTCCACATCGGCAGCCAAATCAACGACATCGCTGTACTTAAAGACGCGCTTCAAGAGGCAGCGCAAATATACGTAGAGCTCACCAAGCTGGGAGCCCCCATGGGGTATTTGGATGTTGGGGGTGGTCTGGGTGTCGACTACGACGGCAGCCGCAGCGCTAGCGCAGCATCGACCAATTACTCCCTACAAAACTACGCCAATGATGTGGTCGCAACGGTGCGCGAATGCTGTGAACCCCATGGCATCACTTTGCCTATCCTTGTAAGCGAAAGCGGACGCGCGATCGCTAGTCATTTCTCAATACTCGTGTTCGATGTACTGGGTACAGGAACTGTCCCAGGAGCTGTACCCAATCAAACCAGAGAGGAACCCCTCACCATTCACAACCTTAGGGAGACGCTCGCAGGAGTTATGGCAACTCAAAAGGATGCTTTGTCTGAGATATCGCGACTACAGGAAGCATGGAACGACGCGATCAAATTCAAAGAAGATGCCCTCGCTGCCTTCCGCTTGGGTTACATCAGTCTGCCAGAGCGGGCTCTGGCAGAACAACTTACAGGGGCTTGCGCCGAAGCAATTATGGGCCAATTGCCTTGCAACGAAACAATTCCCGACGACTTACAAAGTTTAAGAGCTGTTCTCGCTGGCACCTACTACGCCAACCTTTCAATATTTCGTTCAGCCCCAGACACCTGGGCCATTGAACAACTCTTCCCGCTCATGCCGATTCATCGATTGAATGAAGAACCAACTCAGCTAGGTCACTTCGCTGACCTCACCTGCGACTCCGACGGCAAACTGGACCGCTTCATCGGGAATGGGCAAACCAAAACTCTTCTGGAGCTGCACAACCTGCGCCAAAACGAGGCTTACATGATTGGCATGTTTCTCGCCGGTGCTTACCAGGAAGTGATGGGCAATCTGCACAACCTGTTCGGCAGTACCAATGCAGTGCACATCCGACTAACAACTGGTGGTGGCTACCAGGTAGACCACGTTGTGCGAGGCAACACCAATTCCGAGGTGCTCGAAGCAATGGAGCACAACCCTGAGATCCTGCTAGAGAGGCTGCGCTTGGCTAGTGAACTTGCGATTCAACGAGGTGAGCTAAAGATCAACGATGTGCGCCGGCTGATGGACCATCTAGAAGCAAGCCTGCGTCAGACCACATACCTTCAAGGTTAGGGCCTAAAATCATTCCCATATCGGAGACATGGGCGACTGTGATCACAGCAACTCATGGAGCACTGAAGAGTCGCATCCCTCGAGATCAGCGACTTGTTTTTCTGAAAGCTTTCCAAAGACTCCTAAGTCCAAGACGATTCTGGCTGGTCAATTCAACCCGTAACCGTGCTCAAAAGCTCTAAGAGCCAAGCGGCAACAGACCTCGTTTGACCAGCGGCTGCAGATCCACCAAACGCAGACAGCCTTCGATCTCCTCCAGTGTTCCACGACTCCGCAGCTTGCTCAATGTCCGGGAGGCAGTCTCCCTGGACAAACCTGCCATGAGACCCAACTCCCTTTGAGCTAAGGGCGGAATCGCCACTTTGGGATCATCAGCAGAAGAACTCTTGCGAGCCAAATAAGCCAATGCATTGAGTAAGCGCGTCGTGGCATCACTGGTCTGGATTGCAAAACGCTGATTGAGATCCCGCAAGCGAGATGCCTCAAGCTGAGCAAGGGCAATCGCAAAGCCCACTTCCTTACGCAGCAAAGTCACAAAAGGCGACGCTCTCATCTTCAAAAGTTTCACTGGCGTTAAGGCCACAACATCAGCAGACCTGGGTGCTGCATCAAGAACAGCCATCTCACCAAACAGGTCCCCCTCCCCCAACACTGACATCACAACTTCATCGCCATCAGCCGTATAACTGCGGACTTTGGCCATGCCTGAGCACAACAGAAAAACCGACTCACCCCAGTCTTGCTCCATCACGAAAACCTGGTCAGCACCATGACTGGACTCAAGATGGCGATCCAATAATTGCTCACAATCATCCGTTGTTAAAGCCGAAAAAAAGTGCACAGCCTGCAACTGCTCAACGCTGAAAACAGCCATGTTTGATTATTTTTAGTTATTGAACAGTAATGCAACCCCTAAATCACTCTTCAATATGAATCAATTATTGGCACATTAGTCAACCTTCACTCACACACTAAGCATGCACTATTCCTCATAACAACTGTCGATCTCAAGACAAAGCTGTTCCTGCCTAATGCAACAAGAGCTGGCTGTTCAGAACGACTGGCATCACCATGGTTATTAGCAGTCTTGAGCATGGATGGCGACAAAGGGCGAGTGGATCAAGCGCCAAGCGGCTGTCTTAAGCCTTGGAGTGGTGATTGGCGGCATTGGCTTGCTCTATCCCAGCCAAATAGAGCTTCTTGAACTGGCATTTGTCGATGCTGCCCAAGAGCTTCGTGGCCCACGTCGGGTTCCTGATGGCATCACGATCGTGGCCATTGACGACTTCAGCCTGCAACAAGCCTCCAATACAGATCTCAGTGAGAGAAGAGACTTACGTAGTTTGCAGCATTGGCCATGGCCGCGAAAAATCTACGCAACGGTTTTGGATCGCCTCTTTGCCTGTGGAGTGAAGGCTGTTGGTGTTGACCTGCTCTTCGATAGCCCAAGTATCTATGGCCCAAACGACGATCAGGTCTTAGCCGTCAGCATAAACCGCTTCCAACCCAAAGTCGTATTGGCAGCACAAGTGCTCGAAAGCCGTGGTGCGGTAGGAGGCCTAAGCCTTCTGCGTGCTACGCCTGCACTTAGCGCTGCATTGGGAACAAACCAACACGGACTACTCAATGGATTCCAAGATGCTGATGGTGTGGTCCGCCAACGCCCGAACACCTATGCCACCACGGTCAGCAAGAGTCTTGGCAAAAACACTCCTCGTAGCCTTGGGGTTGCGCTCTTACAAGCTGCAGAACTACCAGTTAATCATCATGTGAAATGGGATGGTTGGTTGCCACTCCTGGATCCCTACGGCCCACCGCGCACGATTCCTACCCTTTCCATCTGGCAACTGCTAGAGCCAAACAGCTATGCAGCATTGAAAGAGTCTGGGCAACTGCGCAATCAAATAGTCCTAATCGGTCCAACGGCTACATCACTACAAGACTTACACCAAACAGCATTTGCAAGAGGTGCAGGAATGCCTGGCGTGGAAGTCCACGCGACGGAAATCGCCAATCAAATAGAAGGCCGCGCCCTGCTGTTCCCCCACAAATCGCCTGGATGGTCGCTGTTGCTAGGAGTAATGGTGGTACTTATGGCTTTGGCCTCTCAGCGCTGGGAACGTCCTCTCACTCGCCTGGGAATGCTGACGGCGATTGCTTCAGGCCTACTGCTACTAAGCCTCCTATTCATCGCCCAACTTGGCCTTGAGGTTGGTTTGGTGAGCCTGTCTGCTGGAGCACTCGCGGCAGGCATCATCAGTAGTGCTGGTGCCACATTGAAACTCCAATGGCAAAAACGACGCCTACGTCAAAGCCTAGGGCGCTACTTATCACCAGCCGTAGCCGCGGAGATCGCCAATCAACCTGAGGAAGCAGATGACATCCTGGGTGGACGACTCACGAAAGTCGTGGTGTTGATGACCGATATTCGCAGCTTCACCAGCTTCACCCAATCCATGTCAGAAAGTGGTCAAGTACCCCGACTGGTGGAAAGGCTAAACCTCTATTTCTCCGAAGTTGTAGAAGCCATCCATCAACGGGGAGGCACGGTGGATAAATTCATTGGTGATGCCGCCTTGGCTGTTTTTGGAGCACCAATCAAGCGAAGCAGTCAGGTGGAGGCAAAAGCCGCCATCGAAGCAGCTTTAGATATCGAGAAACGGCTAACAAAGCTCAATCAACACTGGAACAATAAAGGTGAAGAATCCTGGGAACAGGTGGTTGTGCTTAGTTATGGCACTGTGATCAGCGGCAACATTGGCTCCCGCAGTCGCATGGATTACACGGTGATCGGCGATGCTGTCAACACTGCTAGCCGGCTCGAAAAAATAGCCAAACAAAGCAATCAAACAGTGGTTATGAGCGAGGAAGTAGCTCAACTCCTCGGCGACCAATGGACTCTAAAAAACTTAGGACTTTATGAGATACGAGGCCAAAAAGCACAGCACGTGTACGCGATTAAAAGCGTCCATAGCAAAGCTAAATTCCTGAATGAATCAAGTAAAGAATGACAATTCTCAAAGAGTTGACGATGAAGCCAAGAAAACTTTTCTTGTGGCTGATCGTATTACAAGGTTTCATTAGCCCTGCTTTCGCTTCATCCCTTAAACAAGCAACCATTCAACGCATTGTTGATGGTAACGAAGTTTATATCGATAAAAATCAAGCCCGCGTGAAGCAATCGGCCAAAGAGGGACAACAAATAAGCACAGGCAGCAGCAGAACTGAATTGCTGTTTGATCGTCGCGCTCTTGGATATCTCGGCAAAAACAGCTTGATCAACCTCGGTGAAGACTGCTTCAGTTTAAGCAATGGGTCTGTCCTGATTAACGGTACCCAGCGCAGCTGCATCGGTAGCAAGGTTCTTGGAATTCGTGGTACGACCTATGTCTTAAGCATCAACGAAGAAGGTAATTATGATCTTGCTGTACTCACTGGAGAAGCTCAAATCAGCGGCAAATCTGAAGCAGCCTTGCTCAACGAGCCAGACGCCGACATTCTCACCCTGCATCCACGACTTAATCCAGTGATTGGAATTGGTGGAACCATCTGGGGGAATAATTCCAATAACAGTGATTTTGAGGGGCTTATTTTAGGTGACTTAGCATACTTTCAACCTCTCAGTCAAAATAGCGGGAGTTCAGTTCTCTATAGCCTTACATCGTCATCCTCTAACTTCGACAAGGCATGGGGAGTAAGCCAAGAATTCGGATATCGCTGGTTTGATCCCAATAACCAAAGAAGCAATGGAGTTATGGCGGGGTACACCCATTGGCAGGGCCAAATTAAAGATAGTTGTTCTCGCTCACAGCTTTCGTTAGGAGTAGAGACAGAACAAAATCGTTGGAAGTTTGCTGCTGCTGGTGGGGTTCCCGTAGACAACTGCGAGAGCCAATTCTCCTTTGCCAGTGCGACGGTAGGAATGCCTATTGCTGAAATTGATCAAGAGCCCATCACCCTATCCTTATCGCCATATCTACTTGCAGGGATAGGTAATAACTATGCTGGTGGGCGCGTAGGATTGAATATCCCAATCGGTTCAAGACTTAATTTATTTGCCTACGGATCCTACGATGGTATTGCGGATACAACCATAGGAGGCAAGATATCCTATCGATTTCCCATTGGCGGAAGCTTTGTAGAAGCCCCACCTATTTCTAGAAATAACACAGCCTTAAGAACTGAAGTCTCCCAGGTCAAGCAATCGAAAAATACAAAATTTCTAGTTGCATCTATCGGACAAATTACGCCCCCGTACGAATCAGAGCCAGTCAAGTCGCTAATTGTGGAACAAACTGTTGATAATGTACAAGCATACGAATCACCTGCCATCCAAGATTCAGTTCCAGGACGAGCAATGTGGATGAAGAATCATGATCTAGTAGAACAGAAAGCGCTTGAATACCTCGAGAAAAAAATGGTAACATACGCTTTATCTCAGGGCCTTGGCTCTAATACTGCCAACGGGCAAAATGATACTTATATCATCAAAGCTGGTGAGCAAGTGATAATAAACCCAGGCGGAACTATCCTAAGTCGCATGAAAATGACTCCTAAGTATTTCAGCCAGCTAGTCATTAAACACATCAAAGGCCAAACACCTCCTCCAGAACGCATTGGAATAGCCAAAACATTTAATGAGCTGCTGAGCTATAAACCCATAACCCCCTTACCAAAAAATGACCCAAGTAACAACTTCGAACCCATGCTGATTCGCGATTTCTACAATATTTTAAATACAACTACAAAAGGTGAGCCCAAAATCAACCCTACTTTTATTCTGAATAATAAACCTTTTGGGGGAAGACTTCAACTTCAATCAATTAGCGACTCAATACAAACTGAGTTAAATGAGTCCAAAGAAACCAAAAACAACAAATCTGATTCAGCCAGTAAGAAGGATACATCTACAGATACTTCTAGCAATGATTTAAACGATAACTCTACCAACAACTCAAGCGATAACTCTACAGATACTTCTAGTAACGATTCAGGCAATAACTCCACCAGTACATCGAGTAACGATGCGAACAATCAAACCACAAATACAAATACAGCTGGAAATACGAATAATAATAGGCGCAATAATAGTTGGGGCAATGACTGATGACACAGAAAATCAAGCCACAAATATAAATACACGTAATTTGCAATCAGGCAACAAGCTCTGCCATCAATAAGCATCGATGAAAAGTCAGCCAATCGACCATCTGTAAAGGGTTGGCATTTGATTGTCCCGCCAAAAACATGAACTCAAGCCTGAAATCTTCAGGCTTTTTCACGCAAACATAATTCATTGCACTGCACAATATTGATGAGAAGACAAATTAAGCCTTGATCTAAGGCCAATCATTTTGAAAAGCGATTCCAGTCGCCAACATTGCTGTTTGATCTAAAAAAGGGTTTCCCTATAACGGACCAGCTTGCATTGGTTCTGCACGATGTCGCCAGTCATAGCAAGATAATGAAAGCCATCCACGGCAGCCATGTGGGGACAAGAACCTCAACTTCAGCGAGTCCGCGAGCGACTGAAGTTACTGCTGGCGACCCACGCCAATGCACTCCATCCCAAAAGCTTGTATGCCAAGCCAGGAGAGCTGCTCATCAAGCAAGACACAGCAGCCAAGCACCTGCTTCTGCTGACTCAAGGAAAGGTGGCGATTGAGATCCAACAACAAGGGCAATCTCCTCACACGCTGACAATGATTGAAGCCGAAGCATTATTGGGGGAGATGGGCCTATTCGGCGATGGCACTCACTCTGCTGATGTCCGGGTGGTTGATGGACCTGCAGAACTACTCCAAATCAACGGTAACGATCTACTCCAAGCACTGATCTATGACTCCGAACTGCTGATCGAACTGCTTGCTCTGATGAGTGAGCGTGTCCGCAATACCAATAAGGTAATCACATTGCTACTTGATGGAATCAACGGAGCCTGCAAAGGGGATGATGTTTTATTGGACAAAGCACTGCAAGACTTAAAAAGTCTGAGCCAGTTCGTTTCACTAACAGCCGAACAACTTAAACACCGCTATAGGGAGAATGAATAACCAAAGATATCATTCATCAACCAATGATATATTGTTCATCGTGGATTTCAAGTATTAATAGAGCACCTCGCCAGGCCGACTCAAAACCAGCAAAAGAGACCCCATCTTGATAAATAGCAACTTGACTCCCAAGAAAAACAATTTTCTAGATTAGACTAGAAAATCCTCATCAAAAAACTAGAAATCCATTATCAGGAGATTAATCTTATCCTGCAAAGCTCCCGCCCTAAAGTCGTAGCAAATATCGTTGAATGAGCTCAATAAGAAAACTAATGCAAGGTCATACAATTACTTAACATCTCAACAATCAAGCTCTTAGTCAAGACGTCTCCCTGCAATTACAAGCTCAGCCCAAGGCTTGCTTCAGCTCAACCTTTGCCGCTTCCAATGCTCCATCCAGAGCCGCTCCATCGCGCCCCCCAGCCTGGGCCAGATTGGGGCGCCCCCCGCCGCCGCCGCCGCAACGCTTAGCGATCGAGCCAATGAACTTGCCCGCTTGCTGACCCTGAGCGATCACCTGCTTGCCAAAGGCCGCTACCAAAATCACCTTGCCTTCGTCGCTCGGATCAGGCAAACCTCCCAACACAACAGCAGCACCATCCCCCAATTGATCCAATAAACCCTGAGCTGCGTTTTGTAAGCCCGCACCCTCCACACCATCAAGACGGGCCACCAACAACTGGTACTCACCAACAGCTACTACCTGGGTTGCCAAGGCCGCTGACTTCGCGACCGCTAATTCAGCCCGTGCTGCAGTCAACGCTTTTTGGCTGCTCTTCAGCTCCTCCTGCAGCGATGTCACCCGTTCGACGATTTCGCTGGGCTTCACCTTCAAGCGCTCCAAAAGTTTCTTCACCACCTCATCGCGCTCATTGAGATACGCCAGCACCGCCGGACCAGCCACAGCCTCAATCCGCCGAATTCCTGCAGCAACACTGCTCTCAGCAACGATCTTGAACAAGCCGATCTCAGCTGTATTGGCCACATGGGTTCCGCCGCAAAGTTCCATCGACACACCTGGCACATCCACCACGCGCACCACATCGGCGTACTTCTCTCCGAACATCGCTACAGCGCCGGCAGCCTTGGCCTCTTGGATCGACATCTCTTCAACAATCAGATCATGAGATTCCATGATCCAACCGTTAATCAAAGCCTCAATCTGCTCGAGTTCTTTGGCCGTAACAGCTCGCGAACAGTGGAAGTCGAAGCGCAAGCGATCGAAGTCCACCAGAGAACCTGCCTGACCGATCCCCGAATCAACGACCTGCTTGAGCGCCGCCTGCAAGAGGTGAGTTGCAGTGTGATTGGCCTGGGCACGGCGACGACAGGCCCGATCCACCTGAGCGTTAACCAGGTCGCCCAGAGCCAACGTGCCGCGCTCAATACGACCAAAATGCACAAATACGTTGCGATGACGACTCACATCGTCAACAGTCACGATCACACCATTGCCGCCAGATCCTTCACCCGAAAGCACACCGTGATCACCCACCTGGCCGCCACTTTCACCGTAGAAGGGCGTGGTATCGAGCACGATCTGCACACTGTCACCAGCGCTGGCTCGTTCGGCCGACTCCCCATTCACGACTAGGGCCAAGACACAGCAAGGCTGCTCTAAGACCTCATAACCCTTGAAGCGAGTGGCCTCCAACTCAGCTGCCATTTGCTCGATAGCCCCTTGCAGCGTGAGATCAATGCTCACTGCAGCGGCCTTGGCCCGCTGACGTTGCTGATCCATCGCTTGCTCAAATCCTTGGAGATCCACAGTCAAACCATGCTCTTCAGCAATCTCCTGGGTGAGTTCCAAAGGAAAGCCATAGGTGTCGTACAACTCAAAGGCCTGGCCCCCTGAAATCATCTGGGGATTAGCAACCAACACATCAGCCAGCACCTTCTCACCGCGCTCCAACGTTTCCAAGAAGCGGGCCTCCTCGCGATTGAGTTCCGCCAGAATCAGCTTTCGGCGCTCCTCAAGCTGGGGGTAAGCCTCCACCATTAAGGCAATCGCCGCTTCCCCCATGGCCTGCAAGAAAGGCTTCTCGATCCCGACCAGTCGCCCATGACGCACCACCCTGCGAAGCAAACGCCGCATGATGTAGCCGCGACCAAGGTTGCTAGCAGTAACCCCATCACAGATCAAATGCGTAATCGCGCGGCAGTGATCGCCGATCACCTTGAAGCTGGTCTTCCCCTTCTCATCAAGCTTTTGATAATCGAGACCCGCCAGCCCAGCAGCCGTCTCGATCAATGGGTAAATAATGTCAGTTTCATAGTTATTAGGGACGCCCTGCAAAATCTGAGCCATCCGCTCCAAGCCCATGCCGGTATCAATATTGCGGTTCGCGAGTGGGGTGAGATTGCCCTCCCCATCTCGGTTGTATTGCATAAAAACCAGGTTGTAGAACTCAACAAAACGACCGTCGTCTTCCAGATCAATGTCGTCGTTGCCCAGATCCGGCTTGAAGTCGTAATAGATCTCCGAACAAGGTCCACAGGGGCCAGTCGGCCCTGAAGCCCAAAAATTATCAGCCTCATCCATACGAATGATGCGCTTGGGATTCACCCCCACCACATCTCGCCAGATGGTCTCAGCCTCATCGTCCTCTCGAAAGACGCTCACCACCAAATTCTTCGGATCAAGTCCAAACACCTCTGTCGTGAGCTCCCAGGCCCACTCAATCGCTTGTTGCTTGAAGTAATCGCCAAAAGAGAAGTTGCCAAGCATCTCAAAAAACGTGTGATGCCGCGCTGTGCGACCCACGTTCTCGATGTCATTCGTGCGAATACATTTCTGGCTACTGGTGGCCCGCGGCGCAGGGCGTTCAGCCTGACCCATGAAAACGGGCTTAAACGGCAGCATGCCAGCAATGGTTAGTAGCACCGTGGGGTCTTCAGGAACCAACGAAGCACTAGGAATCACCTGATGCGCACGCTCAGCAAAAAATGTCAGAAAAGCAGTGCGGATCTCTGACCCAGTGCGAGGTCGCGAATCACCAGAACGCAATGATCTTGCAACGGCCATGAAGAATTCGGACGTGGAACAAGGATCCACCAGCCATGATCGCCTTTGGACCTCCCTATGACGTTGCCCGCCACCGCAACCAACCCAATGGTTGGGGCCCAGATGTATTTGCATTCGCTTGGGCAATGCCAACTTCAGGCATGCGTGCAGCCCTGTTAAACCTGCCCTTCAAACTGGCAATGGACTTGCGCTCCTAAGGCTTGGGCTTGCTCTATGGCAGCTTTAGCTTGCGCAATCCACAGCCACACCCCCTCGAAAGCAGCTGGCCATAGCTAGGGGACCGGCGCCCTGGCATGATTGGTTATGGAACTCCTGCGTGGATGGTTGCCGTTGATCGGCAGTGCACTCCTGCTCCAAGAAACCCAACACATACTTTTTGCGTCGCGGCCATGAGCCTGCTGCACGCCACCTGGCTTCCAGCCATCCGTACTCCGACCAGCTCCGGTCGCCCTGCGCTCCTTGTGTGGGCAGATACCTGGCGAGTCGCTACCCCAGCAGGACCAGCAGCAACTCCCGCACTCCACCCCTTCACCCTCAGCCCAGACGATCTACGTGCGTGGCTCATCGAGCGCGATCTACTGCCTGATGAAATTATCGACGCCACAGCATGTCTGACCCTGCCTAGCCGAACAGTCAAACCGCGAAGCAAAACCAAGAACGTATCCACTGAATCCGACGAAGCCAAAGACAACAAAACAAGTTGGACAGGACTGCCCTTACAAGCAGGCGAACCCATTCCCAAACAAACGGAATGGTGGCCCTGGCAGGTGCAAGGCCTGGCAGTGGAACCTGCTGCCGCAACGGCCTGGCTTTCGAAACTGCCTCTTTCAGGAGATCATCCTGATCTGGCCGATGAATTGCGCTGGTGGAGCCATCTACAGCGCTGGGCCCTGAGCATGATTGCTCGCGGACGTTGGCTACCCCAGGTGGAACTCAGCAAGGGAGAGGGCTATCCCCACCGAGCACGCTGGACACCGCTACTCAACCGTGAAGATGATCGCCGCCGCCTCGAAGACCTTGCCGCTCAGCTTCCCTTAGTGGCCACCTGCGCCCTCCCCTGGCGGGAGCCCACCGGAAGGCGTAGCAACCGAATGACCCGCCTAAGACCAGAGGCGATGCGAGCCGCTAACCCTGTGGCTTCATGCCGACCCCGCAGCGGTCGCCTTCGCGTAGCCAGCTTGCTGGAAGAACTCTTGGATGCCCAACTGCGCACCGGATTTGAAGCGAGTCAGCAAGGCCTAGACCCATTGCTCACAGCCTGGCAGGAAGCACTGGGGTCGGACAGCGGCGTGATCAACCTCCCCGATGAGGAAGCCGAACGTCTAGCTACAGCAAGCAACCATTGGCGTGAAGGCGTGGCTGGCAACGTCGCACCAGCCAGGGCCTGCTTAGAACTCTTCACTCCCGGAGAAGGGGAAGACCTCTGGGAGCTGCGCTTCTCTTTACAGGCTGAGGCTGATCCCACGATCAAAGTACCGGCCGCAGCAGCCTGGGCAGCTGGTCCCAAGGTCCTGCAACTAGGCGAAATCCGTGTGGAACATCCAGGCGAGGTGCTACTGGAAGGCATGGGGCGAGCCCTCACGGTGTTTGCACCGATCGAACGAGGCCTCGACAGCGCCACACCAGAAGCAATGCAGCTCACCCCTGCTGAAGCCTTTGTATTGGTGCGCACTGCAGCGACCCAACTGCGTGATGTTGGCGTTGGCGTGGAATTGCCTGCCAGCCTCTCGGGAGGGCTGGCCAGTCGCCTAGGCCTAGCGATCAAGGCGGAGCTATCGGAGAGATCTAGAGGTTTCACTTTGGGCGAAACCCTCGACTGGAGTTGGGAGCTCATGATCGGTGGCGTCACCCTGACGCTTCGCGAACTGGAGCGACTAGCAAGCAAGCGCAGCCCGCTTGTCAACCACAAGGGCGCCTGGATCGAATTACGGCCCAACGATCTCAAACATGCGGAACACTTCTGCAGCGTCAATCCAGGCATCAGCCTCGACGATGCCTTGCGCCTTACCGCAACCGATGGCGACACGCTGATGCGACTGCCCGTTCACCGCTTTGAGGCCGGTCCACGACTACAGGCGGTGTTGGAGCAGTACCACCAGCAAAAAGCACCAGACCCCCTACCTGCTCCCGAAGGCTTCTGCGGTCAACTAAGGCCTTATCAGGAAAGGGGTCTGGGTTGGCTGGCCTTCCTGCATCGCTTCGATCAAGGGGCATGCCTGGCCGACGACATGGGCCTTGGCAAAACGATCCAGCTACTGGCATTCCTGCAACACCTCAAGGCGGAACAGGAACTCAAACGACCGGTATTGCTTATCGCTCCCACGTCCGTACTCACCAACTGGAAGAGAGAGGCATTGGCCTTCACACCAGAGTTAAACGTACGCGAACACTATGGGCCGCGTCGGCCCTCTACCCCCGCCGCCTTAAAGAAAGCACTCAAAGGCTTAGACCTCGTTCTCACCAGTTATGGGCTCCTGCAGCGAGATAGTGAGCTCCTGGAAACGGTCGACTGGCAAGGCGTGGTCATCGATGAAGCCCAAGCCATTAAGAACCCCAACGCCAAACAGAGCCAAGCAGCACGCGATATGGGTCGCCCAGACAAAAACAATCGCTTCAGGATTGCTCTTACCGGCACACCCGTAGAAAACCGAGTCAGTGAACTTTGGGCACTGATGGACTTCCTTAACCCAAGGGTTCTCGGTGAAGAAGACTTCTTCCGCCAGCGCTACCGGCTGCCAATTGAGCGCTATGGCGACATGTCTTCCCTGCGAGACCTCAAGGGCCGTGTTGGTCCCTTCATCCTGAGACGACTAAAAACCGACAAGGCAATCATCTCCGACCTACCCGAAAAAGTAGAGCTGAGCGAATGGGTGGGGCTGAGCAAAGAACAGGCAGCCCTCTATCGCAACACAGTGGATGAAACACTGGAGGCCATTGCCCGCGCACCCAGGGGTCAACGTCATGGCAAGGTGCTCGGATTGCTTACCCGACTGAAGCAAATCTGCAACCATCCCGCCCTAGCCCTCAAAGAACAAACCGTTACCAAAGGGTTCATGGACCGCTCCGCCAAGCTGCTGCGTTTGGAAGAAATTCTCGAAGAAGTAATCGAGGCAGGAGATCGCGCTCTGTTATTCACCCAATTCGCAGAATGGGGTCATCTCCTTAAGGCCTACCTGCAACAACGCTGGCGCTTTGAAGTTCCATTCCTGCACGGCAGCACAAGCAAAACTGAACGTCAGGCCATGGTTGATCGCTTCCAGGAGGATCCACGTGGACCCCAACTGTTCCTGCTGTCACTCAAAGCCGGTGGTGTAGGCCTCAACCTGACGCGGGCTAGCCATGTGTTTCATGTTGATCGCTGGTGGAATCCTGCCGTAGAAAACCAGGCCACTGATCGCGCTTACAGGATCGGGCAAACCAATCGGGTGATGGTGCACAAATTCATCACCAGCGGCTCAGTTGAAGAAAAAATTGATCGCATGATTCGTGAAAAATCTCGACTTGCCGAAGACATCATTGGCTCTGGAGAAGACTGGTTAGGTGGCTTAGGCGTCAGTCAATTGCGCGAACTAGTGGCCCTAGAAGACAGCTGATTCAAAGATGACGTCATGACAAGCAGCACCAACAACACCAGCATCACAACCGCCCTAGGGGAAGAGGGGCTAGGGCAACAGCCTTGGTGGGTGGAGCAATGGATGGAATTGATTAATTCCTATCGCTTCAAAAAGCGACTTGAGCGTGCCTGGACCTACGCCAGAGAAGGCAATGTCACCTCAATACGCTTCGAGGGTCGCAGAGTACACGCCCGCGTCCAGGGCACCGGTGAAGACCCCTACAAGGTGAAACTCTGGCTTGATGTCCTCAACGACGAAGACTGGGGGTATGTACTAGAAGCCCTTACCCAGAAAGCGCGCTGGTCTGCCCAGTTGCTGGCAGGGATCATGCCGGCAGACATCGAGCGGGCATTTGCAGCCAGTGGTCGACGTCTTTTTCCCTTCAAGCTGCAGGAAGTCCGCAGTGAATGCAGCTGCCCAGATAAAGCCAATCCCTGCAAACACATCAGCGCCATCTATTTCCTGATGGGGGATCGCTTCAGCGAAGATCCCTTTGTACTGTTTCAGCTACGCGGTCGCACCCGCAACAAATTGCTTGCGGATCTAGCCGAACAACGGCGTGATGCACTCGCAAAACTGGCAGAAACAGCTGCCGAAAAGAATGAGGTTCCTGCTGAGCCATCCAGCAGCGACGAGCTGCCTGTACCACCCCATCCCGCCGTTGTGGACCCGAGCTTATGGTGGCGCTACGACTCCAGCCTCGATGCCGATCTAGTGGTGATTACTCCAGCCATGGAAGGCGACACAGGGCTCGATGCAGCAGGTGATCTACCCCTGGCCGAAGAACCCCGCTTCCCAAAAGCCCGTCAGACTTTCCTGAATCATCTCAGGGAGCAGGGACAAGCCCTATCCCAGCAAGCCATGCTTCAGGCGATGGCCACCGGTGGCTGAACCCCCCTGGCTATCTTCGGAGAAGCAGGAGCTGGTGAACCTACTTTTAATCTCTCACCAACAAGCTTTCAATCACCCACTTCTGGCATGTGAGCGGCGGCAGCCTTCACAACGTCTTGCCAGTCAGGAACTATTTGCCTCAAGACAGCCCGTACTGGCCCATAGTGACGGGCACGATCCAAATCTCAGCTATGCCAATGCTGCAGCACTTCAGCTGTGGGGACGGCGCTGGGCAGAGATGGTCGGCATGCCTTCCCGCTTGACAGCACCAACCAGCGAACAAGATGCACGCGCCAATGCCTTAGACAAAGCGCTCCAACAGGATGCAATCAAGGACTATCAAGGGATCCGTATTAACCATGAAGGGCGAAGGTTTCTAATCCAGAACGCACGCATATGGACCCTATGGAATCAAGAAGGTCTACGCATCGGCCAAGCTGCTGCGATCGGCAGCTGGTGTTGGTTATGACTGCACACCAGCCCATTAACAATCAAATCTTCACGCTGCCTTGAAACCAAGTTCATGCAAAAAATTAAGGGGATCATCAGCCAATACGTATGCACCATTTTCTAACAAATGAAGTTCGGATAAAATCCACAGATTGACTTTAGGGCAATCACTTAAGCCATGAATATTTTCTGCTTTGAGAATCGAAGAATGCTGATCAAAAACCAATCTTCCTTTGATTCTTTTAAACGCCTGGGACAGTAACTAGTAGCTCGACACATCCCAGCCCATCGCTACAACTGAAATCGTGCAAATAGAAATGAAAGTTACACAATTTCAGTTAACCGATCGGATTTAGGCCAAGCCACCATGAGTTAAAAACACTACCAAACTGACCCTAATATTCAATAATTAAGGGCACAACAAAGACGAAAACACTTAGCCGACAAATAACAACAAAGAGCCTCTGATCCTGCTGTCCAAGTTTTGGATCATGCACTACTCAAAACATTCTGCTATGAGGTCTTGCATCATCACTTCCACTGGCCCTAAGGGGGAGAGCGCGAACAGACAAAAGCCGCCTAGCCCGATGCGATTCTCGAGATCAGCCTCGCCAAAAACCAAGCATCACATCGCGAACACGGTTCAGCTGAAGAACGACGTGTGATACCAACAAGACCCTTTAAGCATGACTCAATGTTGTGGGGGAGTGCTCGTTTGGACCAGCCCTAGCCCGAAAAGCAACTCCAAACTTCATTCTTCAACTGACATCGTTGCTCTGAACTTGTAGATGCGCCGTAAAATCGCAGCGACCCAGAGAACTGTATGCAACGTCGAAAACTACTCGGGTCTGGTGCTACGGCTGTCTCAGCAGCCGTCGGCGCAGGCATTCTCAGTGCCTGCACAATCCGTAGAGAGGAAGAAAGCGGCAGTAGCAGCCAGCCCAAGATCCGCTGGCGAATGGCCACCAGCTGGCCCCCCTCTCTAGACACGATTTACGGGGGGGCCGAAACAATCAGCAGAAGGGTGAATGAACTAAGCGGAGGCAACTTCCAAATCAAGCCCTATGCGGCCGGCGAGCTCGTACCAGGCCTAGAAGTCCTTGATGCGGTTCAGGCGGGCTCCGTCGAGTGCGGTCATACCGCCAGTTACTACTACATTGGCAAAAATCCCGGCTTTGCCTTCGGCACTTCCGTACCGTTTGGCCTTACCGCACAACAACAGAACGCTTGGCTCTACGAAGCCGGCGGTAACGACGCCATCAACAACCTCTATGCCGATTTCGGAGTGATCAGCTTCCCCGCTGGCAACACCGGTGCACAAATGGGCGGATGGTTCAAGCGCAAACTCGAGGGCCTGAGTTCTCTACAGGGACTCAAAATGCGTATCCCTGGCCTGGGCGGCAAGGTACTTGCCAGCCTTGGCGTCAATGTGCAGGTTTTGCCTGGTGGAGAGATCTACCTGGCTCTAGAGCGTGGCGCGATCGACGCCGCTGAATGGACCGGCCCATACGATGACGAAAAGCTTGGCCTAGCCAAAGCCGCACGCTTCTACTACTACCCAGGTTGGTGGGAACCCGGCCCCACCCTTGCAGCTCTGGTCAACCAACAAGCCTGGAGCAAGCTGCCGAGCGAATACCAAGCGATGTTCAAAACCGCCTGTTACGAAGCCAACCTCACCATGCTCAGCCGATACGACAACCTCAACGGGGCTGCTCTGCAAAGGCTTTTAAAGGGCAACACCGAGCTGGTTCCCTATGACCAAAGCATCCTTAAAGCTGCCCAAGAAGCAGCCTTCCAGCTCTATAGCGATACCGCCGCAAAAGATGCCAGCTTCCGCAGCCTGCTTCAGCAATGGCAAGGCTTCCGTAAGGAGGTTTACGCCTGGAACAACGTCAATGAGTTCTCATTCGCTCGCTTCAGTTACGACCAACTGCAAGGAACTTGATGAGACGCTGGCTAGACCTAGCAGAACGCCTTGACGCCTTAAACAAGGCCTTTGCAGTCATTGCTCGCTGGTCGGTGTTGATGATGTTGGGATTAGGGCTCTGGAACGTTGTGGGGCGCTATCTGGGTGTGTCCATCGGCCACAATCTCAGCTCCAACGGTCTCATCGAAGGGCAGTGGTACCTCTTTGATCTGGTGTTCCTACTGGGACTGGGCTGGACCCTCCAACGCCATGGGCATGTGCGGGTTGATGTGCTTCAAAGCCGCTGGGGAGAAAAGCACCAAACACGTATGGAGCTGCTTGGCACCCTGGTCTTCCTGTTGCCATTTGCCCTGGGAGTGATGCTGATCTCGCTCGAACCCGCCCTGCAGTCTTGGAGGATCGGCGAAGCCTCACCCGACCCCAACGGCCTGCCGCGCTACTGGGTTAAATCCCTCATCCCATTGGGCTTCCTACTCTTGGCCCTACAAGGCGTCGCCGAAGCCATTCGAGCCTGGGCAAAGCTAAAAGCCCAAACATTTAGGCCATTCAACCCTGAAGCGGAACAGGGCGGAGATCGCCTTGATTGAGATTGAACTACTCGACCATGTGATCAGTTTCGATCCCGCCACCACACTTGGGCCTGGGATGTTTATAGCCCTGGTCTTCGCCCTATTGAGCGGCTATCCAGTGGCCTTCTGCCTCGGTGGCATTGCCGTGATCTTCGCGTTGCTGGGCATGGCTCTTGGTGTGATCGATCCACTGTTCGTTACCGCTCTGCCGCAGCGAATCCTGGGGATCATGGCCAACTTCACCTTGTTGGCCATTCCGGCGTTTGTGTTCATGGGCGCCATGCTCGAGACATCAGGTATTGCAGAGCGACTGCTCGAGAACATGGGACGTCTACTCGGCAAACTCCGCGGTGGCCTGGCCCTGGCCGTCGTGCTCGTGGGCTCACTGCTCGCTGCCACCACCGGAGTCGTAGCAGCGACAGTCACCACTATGGGGCTGATCTCTCTACCGGCCATGCTGAGAGCGGGCTACGACCGCTCACTCGCCACGGGGGTCATTGCTGCCTCAGGCACCCTTGGCCAGATCATTCCACCCAGCATTGTCTTGGTGGTTCTCGGCGACCAGTTGGGAGTCTCAGTAGGAGATCTGTTCCTCGGCTCACTGATTCCAGGGGTGCTCATGGCTGGTGCATTTGCCACTTATGTGCTCGTGATCAGCCACCTCAAACCTCATCTCGCCCCCCAACTGAATCCAGCAGAACTGATCCCCATGCAACCTGGCCAACTGCTGCGTGTGATCATCCCGCCCCTAGGCCTGATCCTCTTGGTGCTAGGCAGCATCTTCTTTGGAATCGCAACACCCACCGAAGCTGGCGTTCTTGGTGCCACGGGCGCCATGGCCCTAGCAGCGCTCAATGGAGGGTTCAGTCGCAGCAGCCTCTCAAAAGTATGCGATGAAACCCTGCGAACCACCGCCATGGTGATGGCGATTTTACTGGGCTCAACAGCTTTTAGCCTTGTCTTTCGCGGCGTAGGCGGCGATCAACTCATTGCCGACCTTTTGCTCAACCTACCCGGGGGCAAGGTTGGTTTTATGGCCGTGAGCATGCTCACGATCTTCGGCCTCGGCTTTTTCATCGACTTCTTTGAAATCGCCTTTATTGCCGTTCCGCTCTTACTCCCAGCAGCTCGCGAAATCCTTGGACCCGAGGCCTTGATCTGGCTAGGTGTTGTCATCGGCGCCAATTTGCAAACCTCCTTCCTCACCCCACCTTTCGGCTTCGCACTCTTTTATCTACGCGGAGTAGCCCCTAAAACCATTACCACACAAGAAATCTATAAGGGTGCACTGCCCTTCGTGGGCCTGCAAATCGCTGTCTTGGTGCTGATCATTGCAGCCCCACCCCTAGTGGATTGGCTGCCCAACCTTGCCGCCTCCTGAACGACAGCACAGTTCTCCGAACACCCTCCGTAGAGTTTTGACATTGGTGTAAAGGGTCCATGAACGTTGCGAACAAAGACACCACAGTGACAACGCCCAACACTGCTCCAAGGTTGTCACTCCAATGCGCAGCTATCGCTAGCGACACCACCACGATCCGTGCCCTCGATTGGGACCGCAGCCGCTTTGATATCGAGTTCGGGCTTCGTAACGGCACCACCTACAACAGCTTCCTAGTGCGAGGTGCCCAAACAGCATTGATCGATACCAACCACCTCAAGTTTGAGGACACCTGGCTACCGATGCTTAAGGAGCAAATCGATCCAAAAGCGATCGACTATCTCATCATCAGCCACACCGAACCCGACCATTCCGGTCTAGTGGGCCAGATCATCGATCTCAATCCCGAGATCGAAATCATTGCTTCAAAGGTCGCCATCAAGTTCCTAGAGGATCAGGTGCATCGCCCCTTCCGCTCGCGAGAAGTCAAAACCGGCGAAGAACTTGATCTAGGCACTAACCCAACAAGCGGTATCGCTCACCGCTTCGAATTTCTGAGTGCGCCCAACCTGCACTGGCCAGACACAATCTTCTCTTTCGACCACGCCACAGGGATTCTTTACACCTGTGATGCATTTGGTCTGCACTATTGCTCAGATGAACTCTTCGACCAGGACCCCTCCGCACTCGCCCCAGACTTCCGCTTCTATTACGACTGCCTGATGGGGCCCAATGCGCGCAGTGTTGTCCAGGCTTTGAAGCGCATGGATCAGCTACCAGAGATCACCACAATTGCCGTTGGTCACGGCCCGCTACTCCGCCACCATCTCAAGCTTTGGGTCGACGACTATCGCGACTGGAGCAGCCAACGAAGCCAAGGAGAAAGCTATGCAGCCATCTGTTATCTCAGTTATTACGGCTTTTGCGACCGGCTCAGCCAAGCCATTGCCCACGGCATCGGCAAAGCCAAAGGAGAGGTACAACTAGTCGATCTTCGAGCCACTGATGCCCAAGAACTGAGCGCATTAATTGGGGAAGCAAAGGCAGTAGTAGTACCAACCTGGCCATCCCAACCAGATGCAGAACTGCAGAGTTCAATTGGCACCCTATTGGCAGCTTTGAATCAAAAGCAATGGGTTGCCGTTTACGATGCCTATGGCGGCAATGATGAGCCAATTGATGCAGTAGCAGCGCAACTACGTAGCCTTGGGCAAAAAGAAGCTTTCGAACCTTTAAGGGTGCGGCAAGCTCCTGACGGGAATCTCTACCAACGCTTCGAAGAAGCTGGTACCGACCTTGGACAACTACTCAACCAAAAGCAAAATATTGCGGCCATGAAAAGCCTAGATACTGAACTTGACAAGGCCATGGGCACCCTGAGTGGCGGCCTTTATGTCGTCACCGCCAGCCAAGATGAAGAGTCCTGCCAACGACGTGGCGCCATGATCGCAAGCTGGGTAAGTCAAGCAAGTTTCACACCGCCAGGGCTAACCGTCGCAGTAGCCAAAGACAGAGCCATAGAAACCCTGATGCAAGTAGGGGATCGTTTCGTACTCAACGTATTAAGAGAAGACAACTATCAACCCTTACTAAGGCAATTCCTCAAACGCTTCCCCCCCGGAGCCGATCGTTTCGAAGGAGTGAATGTACTCAACAACGTTGCCAAAGGAGGCCCCGTACTCGTGGATGCGCTGGCCTTCTTGGATTGCCTCGTCAAACAGCGACTAGAAACCCCCGATCACTGGATCATCTACGCCCTGGTCGAACAAGGCAATGTGGCGGATGCTGAAGCTAAAACAGCAGTACATCACCGCAAAGTAGGGAACCACTACTGATGTCGATGTCCTCCATCCACGAGCCTGCAGCAGCAGCGCAGCGAACGGTGATCACACTCCCAATCGAAAAGGGCCTGATCAGCTTGCGCGGCCTTAGTCCACAACGTCTGCGCTTTGAGCTGGAATATGCCCTGGAGCGAGGCAGTACCGCCAATAGCTTTCTTTTCTCTGCCGGTGAAGACTCACATGGGCAACCTCAATCGGCTGTCCTCGTACACCCCCCTGGCGACGCCTATGCCGAGGTTTTCATGCCGGCACTCGCCAAGGCTCTACCTGCAGATACCAAAGCGTTGAAGGTGGTCGTTGGTCACATCAACCCCAACCGAGTTGCGTTACTCAAAAAGCTGGCCAACAGCTACCCCCAGCTGGCGTTAATCAGTTCCAATCCCGGCGCCAAATTGCTCAGAGAGCTTTGGGAACAACGCAAACCAGCAACACCCAACAACAATGAACAGGAAGAGTCATCCCTTCCGTCTCTTCCATCCATTGAGATTGTTCGACAAGAAAAGAAGCTCTCCCTCAGCAATGAACACGCATTGTGGCTGCTACCAGCGCCCACAGCTCGCTGGCCAGGCGGTCTACTGGCCTTCGAGGAAAGCCTTGGCTTGTTGATGAGCGACAAACTATTCGCCGCCCACCTCTGCACAAGCGAATGGGCAGAAGCCAATCGCATCAGCACAGAAGAGGAGCGTCGGCATTTCTATGACTGCCTGATGGCTCCCATGGCCAGCCAGGTAGATACCTTAGTAGAGCGGCTTGAAGAGCTAGACATCCGCACGATCGCCCCATGCCATGGGCCAGCCATAGAAACGAGCTGGCGGAGCCTGCTGAATGACTACCTCCGCTGGGGTGAAAGCCAACAACAAGCCCCTTTAAAGGTCGTTCTTCTTTTCGCCAGCGCCTACGGCAACACAGCGGCGATTGCTGACGCACTCGCAAAAGGAGTCTCCAGTACTGGTATTCAAGTAGAAAGCCTCAACTGCGAATTCACACCTGCGAATGAATTGATGAATGCAATCCAACAAGCCGATGCCTACTTGATTGGATCGCCAACCCTTGGAGGGCATGCGCCAACACCAATCGTATCGGCTCTAGGGACCTTGCTGGCCGAAGGTGACCGCAACAAAAAGGTAGGCATATTCGGCAGCTATGGCTGGAGTGGAGAGGCATTGGAACTTCTCGAAAAGAAGCTACGTGATGGTGGTTTCTCCTTTGGATTCGAGCCAATAAAAGTGAAGTTCAGTCCCGATGCTGCCATGGTGAAAACCCTGGAAGAGACAGGCACACTCTTTGGCCGAGACCTTCTCAAGCAACAACAACGCCAGCAACCACGAGCAACCAGTGGCATGAGTGCAAGCCGTAGCGATCCAGCCGTGCTTGCCCTTGGTCGGGTAGTGGGCTCACTATGCATCTTGACGGCTCGTAAAGGTGAAGGGAATACAGCGCTTAGCGGCGCAATGGTCGCAAGCTGGGTCAGCCAAGCCAGCTTTTCACCGCCAGGGCTGAGCGTGGCCGTCGCCAAAGACCGAGCCGTTGAAGCGTTGCTGCATCGGGGCGACCACTTCGCTCTCAATGTGTTGGCAGCAGGAAGGCAACACGAACTGATGAAACATTTCCTGCAACCATTCCCAGCTGGTTCAGACCGGTTCGCAGGGCTAGAGCTTGACGCCAGTCCCGCAGGTCAACCGCTGCTTAAAAATGCTCTGGCATGGCTTGAAGGATGCGTACAGCAACGCATGGAATGTGGAGACCACTGGCTGCTATATGCCGAGATCAGCCATGGTGCCCTACTGGAGCGAGAAGGCACGACGGCAGTGCATCAGCGACGGAGTGGAGCCAACTATTAGTCCATGGTCGCGATGACTGCTGGCTAGCATTCATGTACTGGGTACCTGATTCTGCATAAACCTCTCCAAGCCCACAACTAGCGCCAATCTCGAAGCCGCCTTCGCTGGCGAGAGCATGGCCAATCGCAAATAACTCTTCTTCGCCGACGTTGCCAAGACACTTGGCAACAATTCATTAGCCAAGCTTTTCCGCGATACCGCTGCTCAGGAAAATGAGCAGGCCTTTGCCCACTTCCGGCTACTTCATCCCGAACTAGAGATTGACGATCCAGCCAAGCTCAATGCACAACAGAAGCAACAAGTCCTCAGCTGATGCCTCGAGCTGGCCATTGAAGGTGAAACCTATGAGTACACCACGATGTATCCCGAGTTCGCGGCTCAAGCCCGTACTGATCGTGACAGCGACGCAGAAGCAGAATTCAACGAACAGATCGAAGAGTCTCCGCAACACGCGAACCTTTTTCGTCGTGCCGCTCACAACTTCGGCTTTTTAGTGCCAATCGAGCAACATCATGCCGAGCGTTACGACGTTGCCCTCAAAGCACTGGAAGGCAAGGGCATCGTCAACGAAGCGGATCAACCCGTAGCTGGTCAATAGATTTGCAAAGTGTGCTCGATGATCTATGACCCAGCCATCGGTGATCCCGAGTCAGGCATCTCCGCAGGAACCGCATTTGAAGCGATTCCGGAGGATTGGTTCTGCCCCATCTGCGGCACCCGAAAAGCCAACTTCGTGCCTTACCGAGAAGCCGAACTCAACGAAGCGGCCTGAGATTGGCTGAGGTGCAGCAAAACCGTGTACAAATTTGTTGCGTGAGAGCAGCATCTCTTGAGTTAGACCAGGTTTATGGCGTTATCCCCCCCCCCCGATCTGCTTGTCATCGCCGCTAGCAATGGCGAGAACCTAAAGCTAGCTCGTCGCATCGCCGCTCAAGCTGAACATCAGGGCCACAGAGCCAAGATTCTCGATCTCACAAGCTTGGGCCTGCCACTGTTCACGCCTGTGGAAAAGGAAGCTGGAATGCCAGACGGTGTAGCACCACTCCATCAACAGCTAATAGCGGCCACGCACTGGGTGATCTGCGCGCCTGAATACAACGGCTCGATTCCACCTGCGTTCACAAGTGCCGTCGCCTGGCTCTCCGTGCAAGGAGATGACTTCCGCAATTTGTTCAACGGCAGGCCAATCGCAATGGCAAGCTTTTCCGGCGGGGGCGGCATGGGCATGTCGATGAGCCTGCGCAGTCAACTCAGCCACCTCGGAGCTCAGGTGCTTGGACGGCAGCTGATGAGTAACCACGCCAAACCCGCCAAAGACGAATCCATTCGAGACTTAGTGCACCTGCTGATGCAGATGCAACCTCTCAAGCTTTGATCCATCCGAACCAATCACCTTTGTTGCAACAGCCTCGATAAGGATCTTCTCGACGACCCTTCGAAGGCCTAGAACTGCGAAACAAACTAAATCTAGTGAACACTAGATATGGATTCTTACAAAAGAAACTCTCTCCGGCTTTAAACGCAAAAAATCTGGTTTTGCTAACTTAAGAATGAGAGCAAAAGCCTGATCTGCCAGAAGCCTTGCCCTGTCTAGAAGCAACAAAAGCCAGGCATAATCCCAATCATAAAGACAATCTAAAAAAAGATTGGCACGCTAGATATTGTGGCTTGAAATGCACAAGTCATTGCATTCAGCCCTCGGCGCGATGGGATCTCAGCCTGGCCAAAACGCTGCTGTTCGATACCGCGGTTTTCTGCTCCTGCCACAGAGCAACCAAACATGGTTGGTTAGACCTGAACGCAGTCCAATGCTTTTGTTGCCGTTCCGCACCCCAATCTGTTCCTTAACAGATGTCAAGTCGATGCTGGATTGGCGTCTCTCTCAACAAAGAAAGTTGTTTGATGCTGCCTGATCAATTAGGCAGCATGAGGAGGAGGTGTGGGGTGTCCTTGAGATTGAAATGGCAACACCAATGTTGCCCATCGCTCTGGACGATCAGGTCGTTGACGGCGTGGCTGACGGACACCAAAAGGGACACGCACCACATTGGTTCCATCAACCGCCAAGGTATGTCCCTGCAGCAGAGCTGATTCCAATCCATCTGGAAGGGTAGGAAGAGTTACCCCAGCCCCCCTAGAGGACTGATCTACTTGGTTCAATGAAGTGTCGCTATCCATGCTGTCCCCCCAGCGATGGTGCAGATGCGGGACAGTATGGTCAAAACACTGCCACATGTGCTGAATTAAAAACCAAAAATTCGGTTTTCAGTGAAAAGTTACTGCCTTTAATCTGTTCACACCAGGGGAGGTTTAAGAACAGCGTTATCAGCAAGCTCCTCAACTGATGGGCAGCTACACAGCAAATTGCGATCGCCATAGGCATTATCAATTCGCGAAACCGCAGGCCAAAACTTGCTTTGGCGCTGCTCAGCCAATGGGAAAGCAGCTTCGGCGCGGGAGTATGGACGATCCCAAACCTCTGCTGTGACGGCCGCCAAAGTGTGAGGTGCCCGTCGCAGCGGGTTGTTCTGAGGATCGATCTGGCCTGACTCGATCGCTGCCGTTTCTTCGCGTATGGCAATCATGGCGTCGCAGAAGCGGTTGAGCTCCTCCAAGCTCTCGCTCTCAGTGGGTTCCACCATCACAGTCCCTGCCACAGGCCAGCTCACAGTTGGAGCATGAAAGCCGTAGTCCATCAACCGCTTTGCAATGTCATCCACCTCCAAGCCTGCACTTCGCTTCAGGGGGCGCAGGTCGAGGATGCATTCATGGGCAACCAACCCTGCTTGACCCCGAAACAGCACCGGGTAATGAGGATGCAACCGATGGGCTAGGTAATTAGCAGATAACAGTGCAACGGCACTGGCCTGCCGCAATCCCTCCTCACCCATCATGCGCAGGTACATCCAGCTGATCGGCAGGATGCCTGCACTGCCCCATGGCGCAGCCGAAATTGCGCCGATTCCCTGCTCGCCGCCGCAGGCAGCGAGGGGATGACCTGGGAGGAAGGGCATCAAATGAGCAGACACCGCGATCGGACCCACCCCTGGTCCACCACCGCCATGGGGGATACAAAATGTTTTGTGCAGATTGATATGACAAACATCAGCGCCATAAGTCCCAGGACGACAAAAACCGATCTGCGCATTGAGATTGGCGCCATCGAGATACACCTGGCCACCGTGACCATGAACGAGCTCACAGATTTCACGAATCTGCGGTTCAAAGACACCATGGGTTGAGGGATAGGTGACCATCAGGGCTGCCAGCTGAGGAGCATGGGCCTCTGCCTTGCTGGCCAAATCATTGAGATCCACGTTCCCGTCTGCATCACAAGCCACAGGCACCACCCGCAAACCGGCCATCACGCACGTGGCTGGATTGGTGCCATGGGCACTGGTGGGAATCAGGCAAACATCTCTCTGCTGCTCTCCGCGGGAATGATGCCAAGCGCGAATCACTAACAAGCCAGCTAATTCCCCCTGAGAGCCGGCATTCGGCTGCAAAGACACCCCGGCAAAGCCAGTAATGTCTGCAAACCAATCTTCCAGGTTCTGAACCAATCTCTGATACCCCTGGCACTGATCCTGAGGAGCAAAAGGATGCAGCGCCGCAAACTCCCTCCAACTAATGGGGATCAGTTCAGCTGCAGCATTGAGCTTCATCGTGCAACTGCCCAGGGGGATCATCCCGTGCACCAATGAAAGATCGCGGCCCACCAATCGCTGGAGGTAACGAAGCAACTCGGTTTCGCTGCGATAGCGATGGAACACCTGCTGCTGCAGCCAAGGTCGCTGGCGCAACGGCAAGCCAACAAGCTCCTCAAGGTGAGGGTTTCCAGGGTCTTCGAGAACTGGCACAGGCTGACCTGCAGCCTCAGCCAAAATCTGGAGGATCGACTTCAGCTCCTGATCGGTGCTGAGCTCATCAAAACTAATTCCAAATCCATGGGCTGCCTCTGGAGCAACACCCAAAGGCAACACCCGTAGGTTAAATCCCGCCAAAGCGGCTGCCTGATGAACAGCAGGAGCTTGGCGACAGATCACCTCAATCGTGTCAAAGCGAGCTATCGACTGGACTGGATAGCCCAACTGGTGCAATCCCCTCTCCAGTTGAGCCCGTAAAAGCAGGACTCGTCTAGCGATTGCAGCGAGCCCATCGGGTCCATGGTGCACTGCATAGAACGACGCCATCACAGCCAATAAGACCTGCGCCGTGCAGATATTGCTGGTGGCCTTGTCTCGGCGGATGTGTTGCTCCCGGGTCTGCAACGCCAATCGCAAAGCCGGTTGCCCCTCCGCATCCACAGACTGGCCGACTAGACGTCCAGGGACCTGGCGCTTGAAGATCTCAAGGGTGGCAAAAAAGGCGGCGTGAGGTCCCCCAAAGCCCATTGGCACCCCAAACCGTTGAACACTCCCAACAGCAATATCAGCTCCAAATTCAGCCACTGGAGCAAGCAAAACCTGAGCAAGAGGATCAATGGCAACAGTTGCCAGGGCCCCTACCTCATGAGCAGCCTGAATGGAGGTCGTGGGGTCCCAGAGCCTGCCGCTACGTCCAGGCAACTGAAGCAAAACACCAAAGACCTCAGCATCAAACTGAAAGGTCATCGGCTCGGCCACCTCGAGATCAATGCCCAGAGGTTCAGCCCGAGTTCTCAACACTGCAAGAGTCTGGGGAAGAACCTCCGCATCCACGAGAAAACGATGGGCCTGAGGGCGCTTGCAAATCGCAAAGCTGAGGCTCATCGCCTCAGCAGCTGCCGTTCCCTCATCAAGCAAGGAAGCATTGGCGATCGGCAACCCCGTGAGCTCACTGATCAGCGTCTGAAAGTTGAACAGAGCCTCAAGCCGTCCTTGAGAGATCTCAGCCTGATAAGGGGTGTAAGCGGTATACCAAGCAGGATTTTCAAGCACCTGTCGCTGAATCAATGCAGGCGTTGCTGTGCCGTAATAGCCAAGCCCAATTAAAGAACGCCTCACCCGATTCGCCGCCGCGATGAGACGCAGTTCCTCCATAGCCTGAACTTCACCACAGCCCTCAGGAAGGGAACTGCTGGGTGCCGTTGTCTCAAGAATGTCTGGAGGAACTACAGCAGCAACAAAGCTCTGAAGATCACGATGACCAAGCTCCAGCAGCATTTGCTGCTGGTCTTCCAAGCTGGGCCCAATGTGCCTCACCAAAAAAGGTGAGGACTGAATGCTTGAAGCCTCAACTGCACGCTGTTCAAGCAGTGTCAAGGGACATTCATCAACAAGATGGAAAGAAGTTTAGAAAATTTGGCCCAGAACCATCGCACTTCATCAGGTGCTTAGTTGCTTGATTCGATAGCCACCTTGTTGGCATAGGTGGCTGCGTCCATCAGATCCTGCAATTGAGCTGGGTCCGCCGGGCGAACCACGAGCAACCACCCCTCACCATGAGGATCATTTTGAAGTTCATCCGGGCTGGAAAGCACCGACTCATTAATCCGCACCAGCTCACCGCTGATCGGAGCATGCAAATCCTCGACAGCTTTCACCGACTCAACGGACCCGAAAGTGGTGCCGCGATTCAGCCGATCGCCCACCTCCGGCAAATCCACAAACACAATGTCACCCAACTGATCAACAGCAAAGGCACTGATGCCTATCCGCACCAATTCACCATCCAAACTGGCGTATTCATGGGTATCGGCAAACCGAAAGTGGTCGGGGTATTGGAAAGCCATCGAGCCTGGCGAGGCAAAGCTCACCCAGTCTGGGGTACATCCAGCAAACCGGCGCGAACCAAAGCCACCAAAGCTCGGATCAGTGCCAATTCCACATGAGTGCGATGGGTACCTCCCTGCACATAGAGGTTGTAAGGGGGGCGCAAGGGAGCATCTGCAGAAAACTCACTGGTGCTGCCGTCAATAAATGTTCCGCCCGCCATCACCAAATCGCTTGCATACCCAGGCATCGCTGCCGGCACAGGATCGAGATAGGCCCCAATAGGTGAACATGCCTGAAAGGCCCTGCAAACAACTTTCAAAACCTCAGGGTCTCCAAGCTGCACCGCCTGAATTAAATCGCTACGAAAGGCTCCCATCGAGGGCTTCACTGCAAAGCCCAAAGTGTCGAACACACCCGCGACCAAATCAGCTCCGATCAATGCCTCTGCCACCATTTGTGGAGCCAAGAACAGCCCCTGCAACACCAACCGATAAAGATCAAAGCCAGTGCCCCCCTGACTACCAATTCCTGGAGCAGTGAGCCGACAGCAAGCCTGCTCCACCAAATCAGCCCGACCGGCGACATATCCACCAGTTGGAGCAATCGTGCCACCGAGATTTTTGATCAAAGAGCCCGCAATCAGATCAGCACCAACTGCTGGGGGCTCCAAATCCTCAACAAGCTCGCCATAGCAATTGTCGACAAAACAGACACATCCAGGCTGAGAGTTATGGATGCGATGACACAACTCGCCAATGGCTTTGATCGAAAGAGATGACCGCGAGCTGTAGCCACAGCTGCGCTGTATCAACACCATCCTTGTTGGCACCTCCAAGGCGCGTTCCAAGGCTGAAACATCCACACATCCCTCGGCCGTGAGGGGCAGCTGGTCATAAGAGATCCCTAATTCGGTTAAAGACCCCTGGCCGGATCCACGCAGACCAATCACTTCTTCAAGGGTGTCGTAAGGCTCTCCGGTCACTGACACGAGTCGGTCACCAGGCCGAAGAACGCCAAACAACGCAGTCGCAATTGCATGGGTACCACTCACAAACTGGAGTCGAACAGCTGCTTTTTCAGCACCAAGCACCCTTGCAAATACACGATCAACCACCTCCCGAGCCTGATCTCCATGGCCATAACCGGTGATGGAAGCAAAGTGTTGCGTGGCGACTCGTTCGCTGCTGAAAGCCTCCAACACCTTCGCAAGGCGAACCGCTACGGCAGCCGTCCGCTCGCATGCGATCCCCTCAAGGCGCTTAGAGACAAAGCCAACGTGCCGCCTGGCCCACGCCTGCACCAGCAGTTCATCAAAGCCAGCTGCAGGGAATGTCTTCAAAACAACCCGGGGTCAGAAGCAATCATCCCCATGCTGAATCCTCGTTGAACGTCAAACGAAATCGAAAGTGAAGAACAAGAGCAGAACATTGCCAAAATCACAGTTCACCGAACCAAGTCAGCGCAAATCATTGGCAAAACTGCCATAGCTCAGCACGCATCAAGAAGATGCACAGCTGAGCTATGGCCCCTGGAAACGGTTCCATAGTTCCTTTAGATTTGAACATGTCTCGGCCCTTTCCGCTCCACTCGCCTTACAAGCCAAGCGGCCGACCCATCCAAAGGAGTACCTCTTGGTTTCCCCTCTTCCGGTCTCTTCAGCCACAAACCGTCAGCAACGTTTGTGGGCTGCTGTAAAGGCTCATCGTGAGCCACTACCAGCAAAACAACGTCGATTCAAATGGGGCACCACCAGTTTCATGCTGGCCATGCATGTAGCAGCAACCTTCGCACTGCTACCACGCTTTTGGAGCTGGCAAGGGTTGGTCGCTTTTGCCGTTCTTTATTGGACCACGGTGCTCGGGGTGACCTTGGGATTACATCGACTGGTCGCTCATCGCAGCTTTGTCGTACCCGTTTGGCTGGAGAGGATTCTGGTGATCATGGCCACGCTTGCCTGCCAGAGTGGCCCCATCGAATGGGTGGCTCTGCATCGCCACCATCACCGCTACTCCGACCAAACCAATGACCACCACGACGCCGGCCGTGGCCTCTGGTGGGCCCACAGTGAATGGATGCTGCATGAGATTCCAGCGCTGGATCACATGGACCGCTTTGCAGGAGATCTGCTAGCCGACCCTTTCTTCCGATGGCTTGATCGCTGGTTCCTGCTGCTACAGATCCCTCTCGGTCTTGGGCTCTACTGGTACGGAGAAGTCGCCCAGGTGCACGGTGGAGGACTTGGCCTGGTGCTCTGGGCCATCCCCCTGCGACTGGTGGTTGTGTACCACGTGACCTGGTTTGTGAACTCGGCGACCCATGCATTTGGCTACCGCAACTTCGACAGCCCAGACCTCTCTCGCAACTGCTGGTGGGTGGCGGTGCTGTCCTTCGGCGAGGGTTGGCACAACAATCACCATGCCTATCCCTCCAGCGCCCGTCATGGCCTGCGATGGTTTGAATTCGACATCACCTGGCAACACGTGAAGGCATTGCGTCGTCTTGGCCTGGCTCGTCGAGTCCAGCAAGCCCGCTATGTTTCCGGGGCTTCCTGAGCAACCAACAACTCTGAGCGGGCCCTGAGATCATCCAAAAACCCCTCTGCTCCCTGTCTGTTCACTCCACCCAAGGCCACCTGAGTTGCGTGCAGATCAAGCAATTCACCATCGAGCTCCTCAGAGTTGTAATCCCTCAAACCAGCCATCACCTCCGCAAAACGTTCTCTGCGCTGCGCCTTAGTGACTGGATAAGCCTCCATCACCTTGTCCCGGCATTGACGCCACGATTTTCCATTGCATAGACAATCAGCCAAAGCAGCACTAAGAGCTGCGGCCTCATCTTCTTCAATTCGCCAATCAAAGCCAGCAGGTAAGGCAGCAAGACCCACAAAAATCTCAAACAGAGCGCCAGCGCCGAGTGGCTCACCATCTGCTCCTTCCAGAGGAAGAGAACTTTCCGAAAGCACCTTGAGTAAGTCGGGATGCCCCTCAACCAAGCGATCACGAATCGGCTCTAGACCGGCATGAAGAATGGCGTTGGCTTGACCCAATGCCAGAAACACTTCGGGGCCTGGTGAAGCGAGTTTGCCGTTGCGCAGATTAGAGATCTGCGAATTGTGCACCCGGCCGAGATCAAGGCATTCAGCCAGAGCCGGCAAGACCTTATGTGACCAACCATTGCGCTCATGCCAAACATGAATGAGATGAGCCATGGCCCGCCGCCCATCATCCAAGCGCTCGCGATAGCCCCTGGTCGCCGAATCAGATTCAACATCAGGCTTAGTCACTGGATAAGGATCCGTATCGTGTATAGTTTATGCACATTCGATAGATCGCTCATGGCCTCCAGAGTGATACCTACGCCTTCAACGATAAGCAGGCCTGCAGCTTCGCATAAGGCCTCAAGCCTTTCTACAAAACTTCAGCGCTCCTACACAAGCCAGGCCATTTGCCCACCTAAAGAATCAAGACGCTGGGGAACGATCGGATTCATGATCGCCATTCATGCCCTATCCATCCTGGCCCTGTTGCCCCGTTTCTGGAGCTGGCAAGCGATCACAACCCTTCTCGTCCTCTACTGGGTCACGGCCTGCCTCGGCGTGACGATCGGCTACCACCGTCTGCTCTCACACCGGTCGTTCCGAGTACCCCACTGGCTGGAGCGCTTCTTTGCCACCTGCGGAACCTTGAGCTGCCAACACGGTCCAATCGACTGGGTAGGACTCCATCGCCACCATCACAAGTTTTCCGATACTGACCCCGACCACCACAACAGTCATAAGGGCTTCTGGTGGAGCCACATGGGCTGGATGTTTGAACCCATTCCAGCCATGCGGGTCGTGCCACGCCTCACTGTTGACCTGGCAGCGGATCCCTATTACCGCTGGCTTAACAAGTACTTTCTACTGTTGCAGCTCCCGCTAGCCGGTTTGCTCTTCTGGATCGGCAGCGTCAGTGGAGCCGGTGGGTGGGCCCTCGTGCTGTGGGGTATCCCCTTGCGCCTAACGATCGTGTATCACATCACCTGGCTGGTCAATTCCGCCAGTCACTGCTGGGGGACTGTGGCCTTCGACAGCGGTGACAACTCCCGCAACAACCCTTGGGTAGCAGCTCTTACTTTTGGCGAAGGTTGGCACAACAACCACCACGCCTTCCCGCACTCCGCCATTCATGGACTCCAGCGCGGTCAGATCGACCTCACCTGGCAGCACATCCGCCTCATGCGAGCCCTAGGCTTGGCTCGCAAGATCCGGCTACCGATCACATCGTAAGGTTGTCGATCGCTCAACAGTCGTCGTCCGTCTTCTTATCGCCATGGCCAAGCGCGTACAAGTCGTCCTGAACGAAGACGTCCTCAGCCTCGGCAAGGACGGCGACCTAGTTGAGGTTGCTCCTGGTTATGCCCGCAACTTCCTGCTTCCCTTCGGCAAGGCTGTCCCTGTGACCCCAGCCGTGATGAAACAGGTCGGTCACCGACGTGCCAAGCAGGCCGAACATCAGGCGGCAATCAAGCAGGAAGCCCTGGACTTCCAAACCGCTCTGGTCACAATCGGGCGTTTCACCGTTAAAAAGCAAACCGGCGAAGACGATGTCTTGTTCGGCACAGTCACCAATGGTGATGTCGCTGAAGCAATCGAAACAGCCACAAAGAAGGAGATCGACCGCCGCAATATCATCGTTCCGGAAATTCACCGGACCGGCAGCTACAAGGTGCAAGTGAAACTGCACAACGAAGTCAACGCCGAAATCAACCTCGAAGTCGTCAGCTACTGATTGCTGGCAAGGCTTGAAAAACAAGCCAAAGTGGGTCTCCTTATAACGTCAGCTCCTCATCCATGGTGAGCGCCCCCCTGCCAAACAACGGCGATACCGCCGCAGAGGGGTCCCGTCCCTTCAGGAAAGCCTCTTCTACATCTCGAGAACCGAGCTTTGAAGCCCTGCCAGACTCCGTGCCTCCTCAAAATCTGGAGGCAGAGGAAGCTGTTCTAGGAGGCATCCTTCTTGATCCTGATGCCATCGGCAGAGTGGTCGATGTGCTCCAACCTGAGGCTTTTTATCTCAACGCCCATCGAGAGATCTTCCGCACAGCCCTGATGCTTCACAGCCAGGGCAAACCCACCGATCTCACAGCAATGAGCGCCTGGTTGGCCGACACAGGGTCCCTGGAGAAGGTAGGTGGCAGCAACCGTCTGATCGAACTTGTAGAGCGCGTCGCCTCCACTGCATCAATCGAGCAAGTGGCCCGTTTGGTGATGGACAAATTCCTACGGCGACAGTTGATTCGCTCAGGCAACGAAGTGATTCAACTCGGCTTTGACCAGGGCCTACCGATGGAACAGGTTCTCGACAAAGCAGAACAAACAATTTTTGCGATCAGCCAGGAAAAGCCATCCAAAGGTCTCACCCCCACAGCAGAAATCCTTACCAGCACCTTCAACGAGATCGAAAGCCGCTCACTAGGCACGTCCGTCGCAGGCATCCCTGTGAACTTCTACGACCTCGATGCCATGACCCAGGGTCTGCAGCGCAGTGATCTGATCATTGTGGCTGGCCGCCCAGCCATGGGCAAAACCTCCATGGTGCTCAATCTGACCAAAAACGTTGCTCAACTCCACAACCTGCCTGTGTGCTTGTTCAGCCTGGAGATGAGCAAGGAACAACTCACCTATCGCCTCCTTTCAATGGAAGTTGGCATTGAGAGCAGTCGACTGAGAACAGGCCGTTTACGGCAGGAAGAGTGGCCTCTTCTGGGCCAGGGCATCAACACCCTTGGCCAGCTACCGATCTACATCGATGACAAACCCAATTCAGGCGTCCTGGAGATGCGTTCTCTCTCCAGGCGGCTCATGGCCGAACAAGGCAAAGAGCTCGGACTCATCGTGATCGACTACCTACAACTGATGGAGGGCTCCACGCCTGATAACCGTGTTCAGGAACTCTCCCGGATTACCCGCGGCCTTAAGGGCATGGCCAGGGAACTGAACGTACCTGTGATTGCCTTATCACAGCTCAGCCGTGGGGTGGAATCCCGCACCAACAAACGCCCAATGCTCAGCGACCTGCGCGAGTCAGGCTCAATCGAACAGGACGCTGACCTGGTGCTGATGATCTACCGCGACGAGTACTACAACCCAGAGACCCCCGACCGCGGCATCACCGAAGTCATCGTGACCAAGCACCGCAACGGCCCTGTCGGCACAGTAAAACTACTGTTCGAGCCCCAATTCACACGGTTCCGCAACCTGGCGGCCTAAAGCAGCAATACATTGATGATTTCTACTGTTCTCTAGAACGTCACGGGCCCCATGCCCTTCAGTGCTCCCCCAACCGAACACTTCGACGTCATCATCGTCGGCGGTGGGCACGCCGGTTGTGAAGCCGCGATTACGGCAGCGCGCTTAGGCCTAAGTACAGCTTTATTCACCCTCAACCTCGATCGGATTGCCTGGCAACCGTGTAATCCCGCAGTGGGAGGGCCAGCCAAGAGTCAACTCGTGCATGAAGTCGATGCCCTTGGGGGGGTCATCGGACGCCTTGCCGATGCGACGGCGCTGCAAAAACGTGTGCTGAATGCAAGCCGCGGCCCTGCGGTCTGGGCCTTACGCGCCCAGACCGACAAACGCCTCTATTCACGCCAAATGCTGCAGTTGCTTCAACAAACAGCCAACCTCTCGCTAAGAGAAGCGATGGTGACTGGCCTCGAAGTCAAAGGAGATCCATCTGGTGGCGGGGAGCACTGGGAGCCAGCTCAAGGACATGCAGCACAAATCACAGGCGTACGGACCTATTTCGGCAGTATTTATCGGGCCCAAGCCGTCGTGCTAACCACCGGCACGTTTCTTGGTGGTCAGATCTGGGTTGGCAATCAATCCATGCCGGCAGGTCGTGCCGGCGAGCAAGCCGCAGAAGGGCTCACCGAAGCCCTCGAGTCACTTGGCTTCCAAACCAATCGCCTCAAGACAGGCACTCCGGCCAGAGTCGATCGACGCAGCATTGCTCTCGATCAACTGGAAGAGCAACCCAGCGATGCCGCTGATCGCTTCTTCTCCTTCGACCCAACGGCCTGGGTCAGCGGTGAACAGATGAGCTGCTACATCACCCGCACCACCGCATCAACCCATCAACTGATCAAAGAGAACCTCGCACTAACGCCTATCTATGGAGGCTTTCTCGACAGCAAAGGGCCGCGTTACTGCCCATCAATCGAAGACAAGATCGTCCGTTTTGCTGACAAAGACTCTCACCAGATTTTTCTCGAACCGGAAGGTCGCGACACGCCAGAAATTTATGTGCAGGGATTCTCCACCGGACTACCTGAGCGGTTGCAACTCGACTTGCTACGCACCCTGCCAGGGCTTGAACAATGCGTCATGCTGCGGCCTGCCTATGCAGTCGATTACGACTACCTTCCCGCCACACAGCTCAGTCCTTCATTGCAAACCAAACGCGTCAAAGGGCTTTTCACTGCTGGGCAACTGAATGGCACAACCGGCTATGAAGAAGCCGCCGCCCAAGGGCTGGTTGCCGGTCTCAATGCAGCCCGTCTCGTCCAAGGCCAAGAGCAAGTGCAATTTCCGCGCGAGGGCAGCTATATCGGCACAATGATCGACGATCTTGTCAGCAAGGATCTACACGAGCCGTACCGGGTGCTCACCAGTCGAAGCGAATACCGCCTGATTTTGCGGGGCGACAACGCAGACCGACGCCTCACGCCTCTGGGCTATCAGCTAGGCCTGATTGATGCACGCCGTTGGCAGCTGTTTCAACGCAAACAAACCGCTCTAGAGGATGAAAAACAACGACTCGAAAAGCAGCGACTCAAAGCTAGCGATCCAGTCGCACCGGCCCTCGAGGCCAAAACAGGCGCAACAATCAAAGGCTCCATAACTCTGGCCGATCTGCTCCGACGTCCTGGCGTGCGTAGTGCTGATCTGATCGAGCATGGCCTAGTCGATCCAGAGCTTGCCCTAGGCGTAAGAGAAGGAGCAGAAATTGATATCAAGTACAGCGGTTACCTACAACGGCAGCAACAACAAATTGATCAATTGAAGCGGCAGAGCCAAAGACGCCTACCTGCAAATCTCGACTACGCCAACATCAGCACCCTCTCTAAGGAAGCCCGCGAAAAACTAACCGCTGTAGGGCCACTCAATTTCGCTCAGGCCAGCCAGATTCCCGGTGTTAGCAAGGCAGATCTCACCGCCCTGTTGGTCTGGCTGGAACTGCAGAAGCGTCGAACCCTCGCCGCCTCTGGTCACGATCGATAACGTTGGATGTCATTGAAAACGAACGGTGCCCTCTCAGCTCACCACCTCGCGGGCCTACTGGAACCTACGAGCTGAACAGGTGATGGACCGCGTCTTCCACGAGCAAGACAATCATCTGACCTCTGCCAGGGTGCATGTCCACGAATCACTCAAGGCGAAGCCACCTCAGTGGCAAACTCTTACTCTTACTGGTCTTGCCACTGCGGGGCTAATCAGCAGTGTCTGGCTAGCTCACAATTGGCAGGCCTCCCAAGCCCAGCTTGACCGAGAACGAAATTTGCTAGTCATGGAGCGGCTCAGAAAGTTACCCGCCGCATCTCGAACGACCAGCGAAGAACCCAGCAACAGCTCAAGCATTAGCACCCAAAACACAAACGCTGAGCTGGCAGTCCTTCCCCAAACCCCGCTTGATCCTGATTGGGTCCAAAGCTTGGAGCCTGTCATCGTTCCCATCCGCGAAGAAACGTTCTCCAGCCACTCAAGTCACTTGCAGGACAATGCAAGCGAAGTCCCCGTACTTGTAGGTGTCGTACATGGCCCTAAAGGCAGCAGCTCAGCAATCTTTCAGCTGAAGCAAACCTCCGCCTCCGCAAAACCCGGAGAGAACATCGGTAGCAGTAACTGGCGCTTGGACTCTGTCAACGCCAATGGTGCCGTCATCAAAAATCAAGGTCAGCAACGTCAGCTCAACATTGGAGGCGCCTTCTGAACCAGACACCCTCAGGACTGATCTCACCAGCACGGGTCTGGGACGCCCCTAGCAAGGCAGTGCTCTCTGGTGAAGGCCCCTGGCAACTTCCCGGACCCTGGCGATTGATGCTGCTTGGAGATGGCAGCCCAACCCGCCACCTGAGACTGCTCACAGGCCATGAAGTGCAAGTCAACCTCATTGCCATGCAACCGGAACCCAATCCTGATGCAACAGCCCCGCAGGAAGTTCGCGAACTCAAACCACCTTTACTAAGGCGCCAGGTGTGGTTGATCTGCGACTCCCATACCCTGGCCTGGGCAGAAAGCTGGTGGAATTTCGATGAAGCCGAAAAGCATCTCCACAATCGCAATCAACCCATCTGGGACAGTCTCACAAAAGGCCGTTCCGAACTGTTTCGAGAAGTCGATGGACTGGGACTTGTCGCTGCCGATTGGCTCGAATCCGCATTCGGCCAAACAGGGCCATTTTGGAGCCGTCATTATCGCTTCTTTCGCCAAGAGCGTGAACTAACAGTGATCCGAGAAGTTTTCAGCCCTGAGCTCGAGAAATGGCTCGGACCCACTCCACGACAAGAGCTTCAACTCTGTTCATGACCAGAGCTCTCGATTTGTCGATTTTTAACTTGACAACTTGCCAACTCTTGTGCTTTCGGGAAGATTATTCAAGCGGTTCCCCTCTCCATGGCACCCTCCCCAAGCTGGCTGAGCCTTACTGATCTGGGACGGATCTACGGCATCTCAGCAATCAATTGCGGCCGAGCTCTACAACTGCAAGGCTTGCGCGATCGACATGGACGACCAACTCCAGGAGCCCTTGAGACTGGTGCAGCCCATAAGCACGGTCCACAAACCCCTCCACGCACAGCTCTCTGGAACGCCAAAATTTGCAAAGGCTTGCTTGAGAAAAGCGGCTACCAACCCATCAACCGAACACTTCAGGTGGAGCAATGGGCCGAACTACTTGAGGCCCTTGAAGAGGGATCGCCCTCCATCAATGCAACAGCAGAGCAAATGGCTGAAGATCTACCTGAAGAACTGGTAGGTGAAGTCAATGATCAACTCGCACGGCGAGGCTGCCATTTTCGCGTAGCGCACAAACCACATCAAGCATCTTTGAGCGCTGCAGCCTGATTGAATCGCGCAGGCTCAATCTCGCCGACGACTGGAACGCGGCAAAGGTCTCCGCTCCAGCGGTCGCTTCAATGATTCTGATGCGCTTCTGTTTGAAGCGGCCTCAGGATTAAGCCGCTCTGATGGGCGACGCTGCCAACGATCAACCTGGAAGGTGGACTCATCGGGCCAATCATCCTCATGAGGCACAACCTCACTGCGAGAAGACGCAGGTTGAATCAAAGGGGGAACACGGCGAGAGATCGCTTCCAGTGGTCGCTTCACTCGCATTTCAGTGGACTGAGGCTCAGACTGCCAAGGCTCCAGCCAACCATCGTCCTCGTCCTCTTCCAAAAACCATTCAAGCTTGTCACCCACCCAGCGACCAACCGTTCCCAAGCTCGCAGCGGAACGACGGTCTGTACGACCAGATCCACGCTGTCCAGGGCGGGTGCCGGCCACACCATCAACCAACTGACGACCTGTCTCAAGCCACTGATCCAAACGACGATCCAAGGGATCCCTGGACCTTTGGCGACGTTGACGACGTGTATCCATGCATCGACGTTACCGGCGCCGCCGGTGCAACCACTGCTCCCGTTGCCAACCGATTAGGGCAATCGAGACCCCACTGACCTGAAGCACCCAGAAAAACATGTCCACTCAGGCCTCCGGTGACGCAGGTTCATAGACGAACACACAGCTGGCATGCCAGCTACCCCCATAGTGACGGTCGCAACATTGCCGACAAGCAGCGCGATGAACACGTCGCTGATAAGGAGAACGAAGACCACAGCGAGGGCAAACCGCCCACCACCGCGGCGGCGTTTGAGGCACGGGAAACTGATGGCGCACACTCACCTGAAACTGGTTCTGGGCAGCGTTAATGGCGGCCATCCGGGCATGAAAGTTGGGGCCATGACTCTCCTTAACCTGCAGTACAAGATCAATCCAGGCATGGATCATTTCGTGGCAAAGAGTGCTTTCAGTAGCGGTCTGAGGCAGAAGCTCCAGCAACGGACGAGAAAGAACAATCTCGCAGCTGTTGCGGCCGTCAACCCTTAAGCCACGACGATAAAAACCTGCCGTCTTGCGCAATCGACCATCACTCCACCGCACAGACAGAAGAGGCTGAGATCCAATCGCTAGGGCGCCATTGAAATATTCCCTATTGAAGCGATGAAACAGCGGCAGCAGAGGCACCAGAGGCATTAATGCGCGTGGGGTAGGCCCTTAAATCAAGCTTTGACAGTCTGCCCACTTCACACAATCGCTGAAGAGCCATATTTCTGAAGTCGGTCAGTCAGACTCTCTTTTCAATTGCATCAAGATGATGGATCTAGCCCTGGCACGGGACATTGGGACCAAAGCCCTACTAGCTGGCGCTGGAGCCCTACTGCTCTACTGGACCATCACGGCCGTCAGGCTGGTCTTCAGTGCAAGGGGCATCAACCCCTTGGTCAAGCAGTTCTTCACTCAGGTCGCGGCAGGTCGGATTGATGCTGCCTACCTACTCACCACCAAAACCTATCGGCAGCACGTCAACAGACAACAATTCATCCGCTTCCTGGCCAGTCTGAAACTCAACCGATATCGCAACCTCAAATCCGGTCGACCTAGGCTCCAAGAAGGTCAGGTCATCCTCACCATCAAACTCAAATCTGATGGCAAAGATGAATTAAAAATGGATTTCACATTCAGCAAGATTGACGATTCATGGCGAGTCGATCGCATTGTGCCCCTCAATTCATAACCGATCGTTCTTAAGACAGCTGCGGTGACCCCGACGTCGATAACACCCCCAGAGCGGGCAGCCGAACTACGCCAACTACTCAATCAGGCCGCCCACTCTTACTACGTACTTGATACACCAACGATGGAGGATGCCGTCTACGACCGCCTCTATCGCGAGCTACTGAACCTAGAAGCTAAAGATTCATCGCTACTCACCCCAGACAGCCCCACCCAAAGGATTGGTGGAGCCCCTGCTCAAGGCTTTGCAAGTGTTCAGCATCGCATCCCATTACTCAGCCTCGACAATGCTTTCAATGTTGACGAACTAACGGGCTGGTACGTCCGACTCGCCAAGCTGCTTGGTCATCAAACCAACCCTAAAACGCCTCAACCTGATCTATCGATGGTGGGCGAACTGAAGATCGATGGCAACGCGCTAGCCCTCAGCTACGAACACGGCGTACTCATACGCGCAGCCACCCGCGGTGATGGCGCTAATGGAGAGGAGATCACAGCCAACGTCCGCACCATTGCCTCCATTCCGCTGCGATTACAACTCGTGCATCCTCCAGCCTGGCTGGAAGTGCGAGGAGAAGCGTTTATCCCGAATAGCACCTTTGCAGACATCAACACTGCCCGAGGAAAACGGGGCGACGTAGCCTTTGCCAACCCCCGCAATGCCTGTGCCGGCACGTTGCGTCAACTAGATCCCAAGGTGGTGGCCTCACGTCAGCTGGACTTCTTTGCCTACACCCTGCATCTACCAGACAACTGGCAAGCGAAAGCTCATGATCCAGCCAGACCCATGAACCAATGGGCAGCATTGGAATGGCTCCAGGCCATCGGCTTCAAGGTGAATCCAAACACCGCGTTGCTTACGGATTTAACTGCGGTAGAACACTTCTTCAAGCTCTGGGATGAGGATCGCCATCAACTTCCATACGCCACCGACGGAGTAGTCGTAAAGATCAACGACTTACAACTACAAGAAACTGCAGGCTTTACTCAAAAGGCCCCACGTTGGGCGATTGCACTCAAATACGCCGCTGAAGAAGCCCCAAGCAAATTGCTAAGACTCACCTGCCAGGTGGGACGCACAGGCGCCGTAACCCCTGTGGCTGAATTCGAAGCGATACCACTAGCAGGTACAAGTGTGAGCCGCGCCACACTGCACAACGCCAATCGGGTCAGCGAGCTCGATCTCCATAGCGGCGACACCATCGTGGTGCGCAAGGCCGGCGAAATCATCCCGGAAGTGATAGGTGTGTTGAGAGAACTACGACCTGCAGGAGCACAGACACTCAAGCTGCCTCATATCTGTCCGGAATGCCGATCAGACCTAGTGCGGGAAGAAGACGAAGCAGCAACACGCTGTGTCAACAGCAGCTGCCCAGCGATACTGCGCGGAACACTACGTCACTGGGTCAGTAAAGGAGCTCTGGATGTAGATGGCCTCGGCAGCAAGCTGATCGAACAGCTAGTAAACCGCGGTCTAGTGCAATCGATTGCTGACCTCTATGCACTCGAGGCAAGCCTTCTGGCAAGCATGGATCGTATGGGCAGTAAATCAACAGCAAACCTGATAACCGCCCTGCAAGCCTCCAAAAGCAAGCCCTGGCATAAGCAGCTCTACGGCCTAGGCATCCACCATGTCGGCGAAGTCAACGCTAAAGCCCTAGCTAAAAAGTTCCCCAGCGCCGCCACACTGGCCAACGCCGCCTGCAAGGCACCCGAACAAATCACGTCAGTGTTCGGAGTCGGCAACGAAATTGCGCAGTCACTACAACAATGGTTTGCCACCCCCGCCAATCAACAGCTTCTGGCCAAGTTGAAACAGCTAGGCATCTCCCTGGAAGCCAATGAAGACGAGCTCGCTCACGACACAGATCAAAACCAAAGAACGGTCAGCTTGGAGGGCCAAACCTTTGTATTAACCGGCACTCTGCCAACCCTGAACCGCAGCGAAGCCCAAGCCCTGATCGAAGCCGCCGGTGGCAAAGTCAATAGCTCTGTCAGCAAAAACACCAATTATGTGGTGGCTGGAGTTGAAGCGGGCAGCAAGCTGAACAAGGCCGAGAAACTTGAAGTCACGGTCCTTAACCAGGAGGAGCTGCTCAAACTTTTGGCCAGCTGAAGTTCTCCATCCCTAGGCTTTGAATCACTGCATAAGAGCATGAGCCAAGCCAACATCAACACCTGGATCAAAACAGCCTGCGGACGTGCCAAATATGCAGATCTGGCTCAACGCACTGGGGTGCTTGCACGCCTCCGGCTGAGCTGGTTCGTGTTCTTTGCCGCCCTCAAAGACTGGCAGCTAGACAACCCAGATCAACTGGATGGCTCGGAATCCTGAAGAGCTCGCTTGGCTGCAAGGCCTACCAGCCATACCGCCACAACCGTGGCCAACACCCCAACAATCCTGAGAGTCCAGGTGGCCGGGTCAGCCTGGCCAGAGAGGACATCGCCAAATCGCGCCACATCTCCAGCCAGTGCACCAAAACCACAAAACAAAACAGTGCCGGGAAGAATGCCGATCAAACCGATCGAATAGTCCCGCAGGCTCACCTCACTGAGGCCATATGCCAGGTTGAGCACACTAAAAGGGAACGCCGGAGACAGGCGGGTTAAGAGCACCAACTTGAGCCCCTCACGACTCACGGCCTTCTCAACAGCCTGCAGTTTTGGCACAACTGCCAAGCGACGTCGAGCCCAATTCCTTAGCCAGTAACGTCCAAGCAGAAAGGATGCCTCTGCACCCAGGCAGGCGCCGACAAACACCAGCAAACTTCCTAACCCAGTCCCGAAGAGCGCACCTGCAAGCATCGAGGCCCATACACCTGGCAGCAACAATGTGACCCAAAGTGCATAAAGAGGCACAAATAGAACTGCACCAATAGGTGTCTGCAAGAAAGGCAGCCAAGACTCCAACCAAGTCCCCGGATCCATCAACACAAGCGATCTGCATGCAACACCAATACATCTCATACTCAAGATTCATGCAGAGTTGGCGATGCATCGGCGCAAACTCTGCAGCAAGCCTGATTGGCCACTCTTTCCGCCATCGGCCTACCAGCGCTTTGGCGACAAGCCAAAGCTAAAAACACAACAGCAGCCATCAAGGAGTTACAACGACGCCTCGGCACTCGTCTAATCAGAGCCACACTTGCTAGGGCAAAACTACAAGCAAAAACTGGAAGTGAATCGTGCCATGGCCCTAATTCGCACAGCCACACCTGGCATCAGCACCTACGTGAACGAAGGTCATGTCTTCGCACCAAACTGAAAACAGGCGTTCTGGGGCCCAAACTACGAACAGATTCTGAGCATCAAACTGGGTTGCAACCCCACCAACCTTTTCCGAGTACACCATGGGGTCGGCAGCGATCAATAAATGCAAGCCTCAAACCAATGCCCACCGGCAAAACACATCAACTCGAAGCTGATGTGTAATAGCGCAAAGCAAACAGCCAAAAAGCCCGGCTTCCAACAAAAAAAATCACAGCCAAAAACAATCCCAAAGCCAACATCGGCATGGCCGCACGACCAAGGATGACCTCTGCTGGAACCGTGGTCAAAAAAGCAACCGGTAACACCAAAGTGAACACCAAGCGCAGAGTCGGCGGATAGGCACTCACTGGGAACCGACCGGAAGCCAGCACGGCCCGTAGCACTTCAGTGGCATTCCAGGTCTTCACGAACCAGATGCTCGTGGCAGCAATCACAAACCACAGGGCATAGAGAATCACACCGCCTACACAAAGCATCAAAACAGCTACCAATACTGTGCCAAGGCTGAAAGATGCGCCTGCCCGGGATGCAGCCCAGACGATCAAAACCAACCCCAACCACATTTCCGGAAGGCCCTCCGGCGCCATGATGCGTAGCGATACCCAAAACTGGCTGTCGATCGGCTTCAACAGCACAAAATCCAAAGTGCCCTCACGCACATGGGTGACAATCGCACCGAGGTTGGGGCGTAGCCAGGTACTTGAAACGCCATCCAAAAAGGTGTAAATCCCCTGAACCACAAGGGCAGCTTCCCAACTCCAACCACCCAGTTCTCGCCCCTGCCCAAAGAACACAGACAGCACAAAGATGCTGCCAGCCAAACTGCCGACCATGGCCACCAAATCGATCAGCATGTTGACCTGATACTCCAACTGCCCAGCCAATGCCGTGCCCCAAAAACGCTTCAGGCTGAGCAGGTAGCGCCCCATCTCAAGCCCCCATCGCTGTATAGCGACGCACCCCAGCGCGCCAAGCCATCAACACCAAAGGCAGCAATAACGCTACCCAAAACAACTGAGCCGCAAAGCCGGCTACAAAATCAACAGGCAAACCCGCCAGCACCCGTGCCGGAAAATCAATCAGATAGGGAAACGGCGTCCAGAAACAAACCGTTCGCGCCGCATCTGGGAACGCAGCAAGAGGGACCAACCAACCAGAAAAATAGAGATATGGAATCAGCAGCAACCGCTCCAAAGCACTAGCCTTCTCACTCCAAAAGCAAAGTGCGGCAATCAAACTCTGTAGCAGAAAATTGATACTGAAAGCGAGCAAGATGGCCAGACAAGCCAACAAAAACTGGCCAAGCGACGGCAACCAAAAAGACGTTGGATAAAGCAGGAAAAAAATAGCTGCGATCCCAATAGAAAAAGGAAAGCGAGTGACTCGTTCAGCCACATGAGCAGCCACATAACGCCAAAGTGGATGCAAAGGCTGGAGCAAAAAGGGAGATAAACGCCCGAGCAAGGCATCCTCCTCAAAGGCAAAAACCACCCACACCACTGAAAACTGACGCACCATGAAGACGCTGAGGTAATAACGGGCCAAGCCCACCCCCTTGAAGCCCAATGACGCTCCAGCGTCACTTTCACTCCAAAGGCTCAACATGATGAAAGGCAGCACACCGGACAGAGCCCAAAGGGCAATCTCAGCGCGATACTGAACCATGTTGGCGTGCTGAGAAGCCAACAAGGCCCTCACCACCGGCCAAGACAGGCCAGCGATCTTCATACAACCCTCCCCTTACGAAAAAGGCTGCCGATCAATTCATCGATCGGTGGATCATTAACTTCAAGATCCAAAACATCAAAATTGGCCAGCAGACGTGCCACAACCTCAGTGAGCTCACTGCGTGAAACCAGAAGACGCACGGCTCGATCATCCAGTGCTTCCAACTCGCCATAACCGACGAAGTCTTCCGGGGAAACTGACCGATTGAGCTCAAGACGAACCTGACGGAAGGGAGACAGGCTCGTGGCTAATGCATCAAGGCCACCATCGTGAATGAGCTCCCCTTGATGAATCAATAACACCCTCGAACACAAAGCAGTGATGTCGGCCATGTAGTGACTTGTCAGCAAAACCGTTGCGCCCGTTTGACGGTTGTACTCCGCCAGAAAACTACGCACCCTCGCCTGAGCATTCACATCCAAGCCAAGGGTCGGTTCATCCAGAAAAAGCACCGAGGGACGATGCAATAGGGCCGCTAATAACTCAGCCTTCATGCGCTGTCCAAGGGACAACTTACGCACCGGGCGGGTGAGCTCTTCTGCGATCTCCAACATCTCCGCCAACTCATTAATGCGGTATCGGGCCTCCTTCTCTCCAATGCCATAGACCGCAGCATTGACGGAGAGCGAATCGAGTGGCGGCAAGTCCCAGATCAGCTGCTGCTTCTGACCCATCACCAAAGTGATCTGCTTGAGAAAAGCAGCCTGACGTCGCTGAGGCAGATAGCCAGCGACATGCACCCTCCCTGCACTGGGATGAATTAAGCCGCAAAGCATTTTTAAGGTAGTGGTTTTACCGGCACCGTTTGCGCCAAGGAAGCCCACCATTTCCCCTGGCTGGATGCTGAAGCTCACGTCCCTAACAGCTTGAACGTCTCGGGTCTTACGCCTAAAAAAATGGTTGAACGTGCCAACAAAACCTGGTGTCTTATCTGCGACCTGATAGGTCTTGCTGAGCCACTCAACAGTGATCAAAATCTGATTCGAAAAACATCCTTATCAGCCATTCAAGCTAGACTGGCAAGCGAAAGAGTGTGAACACTTTTCAATACACCATAGATATGGGTCAAGGCAAGGCGCTTACCGCATGGGCCTAGGCCTTTGTCACGTTGAATAGGCTGCGAAAACAGAAATGGGCAAGGAGGTGATTGGGAAAGTTCAACTTGCCTGGAAGGCCTTTCTGCAGCAAGCCTCACGGGAAGGGCACTTCCTGAGCGCCAGTAAAAATGCGCTCAGATTAGGTGGCATATCAGAAGATTTAAAAACTCTCAACCAACAATTGAGTCTTGGCAACTTCGGCAGATTGCCGGAGGTAGCTGTTTTACCTGAAAAGCATATTTACGGCGCCAAAGGTGCCTACTCCAAAAATACTGGCAAAATTTATCTCAATCAGAACTGGCTTAGACTTGCAACAAGTGAACAGGTTATTAGCGTTCTAAATGAAGAGCTTGGTCACCACCTTGATGCTCAGTTTAATGCAAATGATACAGCTGGTGATGAAGGCCATCTTTTTGCCATCCTGCTATCAAATGGCCAAAAAGATGGTGTTTCAGCAGAGCTTCTTAATGCCATACAAATAGAAGAAGACCATGGCACGATAGTGAATGAGATCGGCATTGATCGTGCTGAATTTGCAACCATTGAAATCTCAGATGTAGGCAGTCCTTATACAGGTGGCAACACGGCCGATACGATTAATGGAACCAGCAATGATGACATCATCATCGGTGGTGATCAAGGCAAAGGCGTTGCAGGAGACTACATTTATGGATTTGGAGGAAGCGATACTCTATCTGGGGGAAGTGGAATTGATTACATCTTTGGGGGGGGAGGTGCCGATGCTATTTATGGCCAGACGTCAACAAATACAAACGATAGAAGCACAAATTATCTGTTTGGCGGTGAGGGCAATGACTACATTAGTTCTGGCAAGAAAAATGATGTTCTCCGCGGAGATGGCAACCAGCAAGGTCAAGAAGTTCCCAGTAATGCAGGCAAAGATGAACTCTACGGGGGCAATGGCCATGATCTCATCACCGGTGGCGACGGTAATGATTTCCTGCATGGCGGTCAGGGTGATGACTACCTTGATGGTGGGCAAGGCGCTGACATCATTTTTGCTGCAACAACAGGGGGCGTAAAATCAAGCCGTACAGACCATTACTTCCAACACGATAGTGATTCAAAAATCTGGAGTAACGCTCCTGTCTTACAGAACAGTGCCACGCTGATCAATGGCGAAGTAATCACATTTAGCAATGGCGTTGATGTGATTTACGACTTTCATCATAGTGACGACCAACTCTATCTCCCAAATACATCCTTTAACAAGTTAACCGCAGGTGATCAACTGAGCGGGTTAACAATTGGGGCTAATTATTTTGTGCAAGGTACCTGGTCTATTAATGACTGGAGCAATGCACGCACAAACTTCCAAGCCAATAATTTCTCCGGCTCATTTACTACCGGCGAAAGCACAACTTGGGGCAACGATGAAGACTTTCTAGTCCTCTATAACAACCAAGCGAATGACTTTTTCAGCATCAATAACACCAACTTTCTAATCCTTGATTTCGACCACACCTTTGCCAATAGTAGCTCATCATCAGAGCCTGAAGATATGATCACCGATCCTAATGAAAGCCTAAGACAATTGCCTATTCTTATAGCAGGTCCTACAGGCAATGCAGGGGATAATAGTGTAGATTTTTCCTTGGTGGAAAATACAACGGCAGTTCATACATTTACCAATGCAACAACTGGAGGGACAACTTATTGGTCGATTACTGGAGGTGATGATAGCTCGCTATTTTCAATCAACGAAACAACTGGTGCATTGGCATTTAATAGTGCACCAGATTTTGACAACCCGTCCGATAACGATAGCAATGGAATTTATGATGTGATTATTCTTGCAACCTACTCCACTGGTAGCTCAGCTTGGGATAGGGCAGTTGATTACCGAAGCATCAATGTGATGCAAAGCTTAGGAATCACAATCACTTCTGCAAACATCAATATCAGTTCTGCAAACAACAATATCACTTCTGCAAACAACAAGCCAGCCTCGAGCTCACAAGAACAGGAAAAGCCCAACCAGCTTTTGCTCATTGACAATCATTCCTTCAAAGTTAGTGAAGGGTCAGGCACTGGCCTTTGGCTACAGTTCAAAGTAACTGCTGCCAATACTAATTGGCAAAACAGCTTGCACATTGTTAACCAGAATGGCACAAGCTTGGGCTCTATCGGTGCCACAAAAAGCTCGACAAATCTAGGTACTCATGAATTATTTATACCAGAAGGTTCTACCCTTAATTTCAAGCAGTACAGCAATAATAACCCCGTCAATAATGCACCTCAATTAACCATCACGGAAAGCAAGGACAACTTCCTGCTTAACCTAACTGACAACAAAAGTAGTCAAGGCAACGATGATCTTGTCATCGAGATCAGCTCATCAACCTCTGCTACCGACCCTGCCTCTGCTTCCATAGCAAGTCTACAAACGGATATCTACAACTCAATCCTCGATCTGTCTTCCATAAGTAGCAACGGCCAGCATCTAACCCTAATCATCAACAGTGAGGGCGGCTACAACAACCGGATTGGTTTCATCAAACTTGATGGAGACCCAAGCACTGGCTTCAAAATTAACAACATCACCGCAGATGCAAGAAACACCTTCTACCAAACCATTAAAGACAACATCATCGATCCAAGTGATTCGCTGATTTATACGCGCGATCAACCAACGCAAACACTCTCCTGGTCGCTATCCCCTGCTGAAGCCGGGTACTACGCACCTGTTGTGATCAACCCCTTTGGAGATGTCTTCACTTGGGGGGCCAATAGCGCCAGAGACAATCAAAGCCACATCAAAAATTTGGGTTACAACTTCTTCGCCGTTGAAGACATGCTGTCCAGCAATAATCCCGATTGGGATTACAACGATGTCACCATCCAGGTGGCACTGGCCTACTAAAGGTCTGCACTGCTCCAGAGCAGACCATAAAAGTGACATCATCATCACCCCAAATCGGACAACCGCTGACGCGCCAGCTCAGCCTGAGCCTCAGCCTCAGCAAGGTTGGATTGGCATTCCTCAACGACGTTCGGCGGAGCTTTGATTGCGAAATTCGGATTGGCCAAGCGACCCGCCAGACCAGCAATCTCTTTCTCTGCCTTAGCTAAATCCTTCTCCAAGCGACCCCTAAGAGCATCCAGATCCACCAATCCATCGATGGGCAGCAGCACTTGCAACTCCCCACTAACACCGGCTAAGCAGCGCTGCGTCAGATCAACACTGGTCGCCACCACCACGCTCTCAGCACGCGTGAGAGCTGTGATATCCGCAGTCGCCTGCTCTAACAAAGCCGCCAGCTCAGGGCGGCTTGTAATGAATTGAACCGGCACTGTTTGAGCTGGCTTCAGACCAGCAACTGCACGCAAGTTACGCACCACCCGGATGGCCTCAATCAGCTCAGTAAACGACAGCTCAAGAGCGTCATCAAGAGATGATTGGTTGCTTGCTGGCCAGCTTTGCAAAGCCAGAAAAGTATCTTTGGGCGCACCAGTTAACCCATGCCAAAGTTCCTCGCTCAAATGAGGCATTAATGGGTGAAGCATCACCAATAGATCAGCAAGCACCTTGGCCAACACCTGACGAGCTGTGCACTGATCCGCCAGAACTTCACCACTGGCATCTTCACCCGGATGTAGCCGTCGTTTACTCAGCTCTAAATACCAGTCGCAAATATCGTTCCAAGCGAACTCATAAAGGCATTTAGCCGCCTCACCAAGGCGATAACTGTCGTAGCGCTCAGCAACATCGCGATTCATGCGAGCTAGGCGAGAAAGAATCCAACGATCCGCGAGCTGCAAGCTCGCGGAATCAGGCTCACCAAGCGACGCCGGCGTCTCTCCACCCAGATTCATCAGGGCAAAACGAGTGGCATTCCAGAGCTTATTAGCGAAGTTCCGGGCCGCCTCCACTGTCGCGGAGGTGTCGCTCTTACGGTCGTAATCCAAGCGGATGTCTTGACCAGCTCCGGCAACTTCACGCACCAGAGCAAAGCGCAAAGCATCGGTGCCATAACGCTCGATGAGCAACAACGGATCAATACCATTGCCGGCGCTTTTGCTCATCTTGCGATTCTGCTCATCCCGCACCAAGCCATGGATATAGACGTCTGCGAACGGCATGCGACCGGTGAAGGCACCAGCCATCATCGTCATCCTCGCCACCCAGAAAAAGATGATGTCGAACCCTGTGACCAAAGTGCTGGTGGGATACCAACATTCAAGGTCTGCACTCTCTTGATCAGGCCAGCCCATGGTGGAGAAGGGCCAAAGACCACTGGAAAACCAGGTATCAAGAACATCTTCATCCTGCTGGATGACCACAGCCTCTCCAAACTGATCACGAGCCTGCTGCCATGCCTCCTCCTCCGAGCGAGCCACCAGATAAGGAGTGGCATCGGTCAACTGATCGTCAGTCTCACTGACAACAAACCAGGCAGGAATGCGATGGCCCCACCACAGCTGCCGGCTGATGCACCAATCACGAATCTCAGTGAGCCAATCGCGATAGACCTTTTGCCAACGATTGGGTACGAAGCGGGGTGCTCCATGATCCAGACACTCATGGCAACGGGCCGCTAGAGGTTCCATACGCACGAACCACTGAGTGGAAAGCAAAGGCTCCACCGGCACCTTGCCCCGATCGGAATAAGGAACGCTATGGCGATGGGGCTCCACTTTCACCAATAGGCCCTCCTCCTGCAAGGCCGCCACCACTGCCTTGCGGGCCTCAAAGCGATCCAGCCCCTCAAAACGACCGGCATGACCATTCATGCTTCCGTTTTTGCTCATCACCGTGATCTGAGGCAAGTCGTGCCGCCGTCCAATCGCAAAATCGTTGGGGTCATGGGCGGGTGTCACCTTGACGCAACCAGTCCCAAAATCCTGATCCACATGATCATCAGCAATCACGGGAATCTCTCGCCCCAGCAGGGGCAATGTGAGGGTTTGACCCACCAAATGGCGATAACGCTCGTCGGCCGGATTCACCGCAACAGCCACATCGCCAAGCATGGTTTCAGGGCGAGTTGTGGCCACTTCAAGATGAGTAGTGCCATCAGGAGCTGGGCCACCCGTGAGGGGATAGCGCAAGTGCCACAAATGACCATCGACTTCCTTCATCTCAACCTCCAAATCGCTCACTGCCGATCCGGAAGCCGGGCACCAATTCACGAGGTACTCACCTCGATAGATCAAGCCCTGCTCATGTAAGCGAACAAAAGCTTCACGAACAGCCGCACTAAGACCTTCATCCAAAGTGAAGCGCTGACGCTGCCAGTCAACCGAGTAACCCAAGCGGCGAAGCTGATCAACAATCCGCCCACCGCTTTCCTCCTTCCAGGCCCAGGCACGTTCAAGAAAGGCCTCCCGGCCTAAGTCATAACGACTGATCGCTTCAGCTTTTAGCTGCTTTTCAAGAATGGTCTGCACAGCAATCGATGCGTGATCGGTCCCAGGCAGACAGAGCACATTTTTTCCTTGCAAGCGCTGAAAACGCACGATTGTGTCGATCAGAGCCGTATTGAAGGCATGCCCCATATGCAAACTGCCGGTCACGTTTGGGGGGGGGATCACCACCGAAAAAGGCTCGCCTGCAGCCTGTGGGTCAGGGTGAAAAGCACCACTCTCCTCCCATGCGCACTGCCAGCGACTCTCCGTACCAGCTGGGTCATAGGTCTTAGCCAGGGCATCAGCCGCCTGAACAAAGGCTGGGTCTGCGGCGCTCAGCTCAGTCACGATGGAAGTGGACGGCATTCGAACCATGCTCGCAAAAGACCGCGGCGCATCCATGACGGCTCGAAACCATCACCCGCATCACTGAGAAACTTTCCAAGGAATAGCGACTAGCGCATCAAGCCTTTGCCAGCGACTGCGGTCGGAATCAACCCTTTCCAGCAACCCCACCTGATCCAATGCCCTGGAAGCCTGCTGGGGTGTCACTACGGCCCCAGGTGCTATAGGCATCACCAGCACTTGGGGCTCAGCTGGATCAGCCATCAGCTGCAATTCGAGATCCTCCAAGGTTCGTTCGTAAAACAACCCGCGCAAGCGACCCGTCAACCTTGGGCCCAGAGCCTCGGCAAATAACTCAAGGCTCTCGCGCTCTCCCGACAACCCACAGTTGAGCGCCATCCAAATCAGCAACTTGGCCCAACTATCCACCGTCCAGAGGGGCTGAAAGCTATCCCGGTGCTGCCGCACCAGCTCAGCCAAAGCAAAATCAACCAATTTGCCCTGAAACAGAATTGCTTGGGAATCGTCCATGGCAGACATCCTCTCCTCCAGAAGGCAGACTGATGAGGTGTCTAATCCGGCAGGGCCCATGACCCTGGATCTGAACGATCCCGAACTCGAATTTTCGAATTTGGTGGATGCCTACATCACGTGGGTATTGGCCGTGATCAATGATGAAAAGCTCGAATCTGAGGATCAGCTGCTCACTGATGAGATCTCTGAAGATGCGCTCAATGCGATGCGCTTTCTTCCAGGAGACGTGACCAGCGCCATTGAAACCAGCCTGGCGCGCGTCTATGACGTTGATGCAGAAGAACTCGCCAACCTGCTTTTCCCAGAAGACTGAACTTGATCGCTGATCCCCTGAGCTGCTCATGAGCTGCCTAGGAAGCATTCGTTAGATCTTCTTCACTGATCGATGAGGCATGGTTCCGCTGGATGCCAGATCCCCCAAGCAGACATGGCACTTGCTGGCACCTCCATAGAGCCGATGATGAGATGGGCAAAGTTAATGCAACGAAGCTGGCAAGGTCAGCACATTCGATCAGGACCATTCAGGTATGGCAGCATCGGCTGGCTGAACACACTGGACGCACTCGCTTGAGAGCAAAGAGGACATCTCAGGAGAAGCTTTTCAAAAACCAGATCTCAAAACTTGAGCTCTAGGAATAGTGTCCAGCAACGAATCAGGCCCAATCAAGACTGATACAACGGCCTGGTCGCAAGCAATCGCAAGGATCGTTGGGAGGTGTTCGCTCAGTGATCACAGCTCATCTACAAAACTCAGAGCGATTTCCAAGATTGGCAAACCCGCCACAATCACCCACGTTTAGGCAAGAACTAAGACAACTCTTGCAAAAAGGAACAATGGTCCAACAACAAACCGCATCAATCCTCAATATTTTGAGCGAAAAAGTAGGCAGCGTGAAGACATTGCCTGGCGGTGCTGCTCTTAGCAAGTAGAGCGAACGGGATCGACTAACAAGCTGAAAATAGTGTGATTGATGGCTTCGGATTCCGTTCAAGCGCAATATCAGTGCAATCGTCTTGAAAAATCAGCCACGTAGAGCACACAACCAAACTGGAGAAGGCAAAGGCGAAAACCTATAAAAGAATCAAAGCACCGCCCTACCATTTCCACTAAAGGCTGAGCTCCATCCTGCAAAGACAAAACAACTTGGCGTATAAGATTGATTTAAAGGATTTCTCTAAGCACTTTTCACCATGTCAGAGACCCAAGCTCTCTACGTACTATTGGCCCCTACCGGCCAACTGACCGGCAATGGGCAATTACGAGAAACAATTCGCGAACGTCGGAAGCGCAATGGCGACGATGTAGCTTTTTGGTATCTTTCTCCTGCACTGGTTCAGAAATTCAATCTGCCTGGAACCGGAGTGGAAGCAGTGGTTGCCAACGAACTCACAGCAATCAATTGGCTGAAAATGCGCTTTGGTGGTGAGAGTTGCAGCATTCAACTAGATGTTGATCAATTACATGAACATGCAAGTTCATTACCACCGGCACCAACAAATAGGGATCTTAGTGTTCAATAAAACATTGCACTGGCAGTTGATACGGGTGATCAATCAACACCAAGCCAACACGACAAACTCATCTGCTAGCGAAGCATTAAAAAAATACCTATCCTTACTACATTGAAAAAACACTTTCACATTCTTGCTACTCATATGACATCCCTTCACAAGATCACAATCCACCACCGCCAAGCAGGCCGCACAATTACTTTTGATGTGCCAGATGGGGAATATATTCTGCGCTCTTTCGAGTCACGTGGAGAGCAGCTGCCTTTTTCATGCAGAAATGGCTGTTGCACAACATGCGCCGTAAGAATTTTATCTGGCGAGATGGATCAAACGGCTGGTATTGGCCTTTCAAAAGAAATGCGCGACAAAGGATACGGGCTGCTTTGCGTGGCAAGAGCAACTGGAGATCTAGAAGTTGAGACTCAGGATGAGGATGAGGTCTACGAAATGCAGTTCGGCAAAGATTTGGGCAGCATTAAATCTAAAGCAGGCAGCCCTTTTGATCTATAAACAAACTCAAGCAACAAAGCCTACAGAAATATAACTTGTGCTATACGCTGAAGAAAACTCTCAGGATTTCATCAAGTCTTCTTCAGCAGAAGAATTTATCCATAGCGAACTGCATTTGTTTTCTGCATTGGCAAGGCGAACTGCCTAAGAATCAATGAAACAAACTTACTCAGAGCTACCGGCTTAGCCAAGCCAGAGCTTTCCCTCCAATTACGAAATGCCTTCAAGATCTGCACACGCATCTCAAGGAATTTGCCATCATCGAAGTTGTAAACCCAAGGGAATGCATTGCGAGAAGTGTTATTGGTTTGAATGATCACCTCCTCATCAAAAAGGACAGGGTCGATACCCAAAAGCCCATAGAAATCACCCCGCTCGCAAACAGTGAGTGTGTGAGTAAGAAAAACACTCCAAAGGAAAAAGCGGCTTAGCAGTTTGCCTCGGAAGCCTTTGGTCATTCCTGGCCAGCAACGCATCATCAGATTGATGCAATCACCATGACGATTTTCGTCCTGACACCATGGCTCAAAAAAGTCAAATAAAGGCGCACATACCTTCTCTGGATTATCATTTAAGTGACGGTTAATCAAGATATAACGCCAATAGCCAATCTTCTCAGAAAGATATAAGGAGTAGAGAACCCAGCTGAGCGGAAAAAATGTGGCCGCTCTTTTGTTGCCTAAGTTTGGCAAATCAACATTAATTCCTTCTGCCTTTAATGCCCTACCAAGAAAACCTGCATGACGAGCTTCATCCCTTGCTAAAAATGTAAAAAACTGCCCCAATTCCTGACGACCTGCTTTCTTGAATCTATTTGAGATCTCCTTAAAGAGTAAAAAGCCAGAAAACTCTGAGACAACAGAGCGAACCAAGTAGCTCTCATAAATAGCCTTGTCCTCAGGAGAGAGTTCAGAAAGGCGCTCTAGAGAAGCCTTGCGATCAAAATGTTTCAGGTTGTAGTCTGCTTCCATCTCTTTAAACATCGCCTCAAAATCTTTGCGGGCGATGTCAAGGTCAGTTTTGGCTGCCTTATCGAATTCTGTGGTGTAAAAACGCGGAGTCAGGAGGTTGTCATCAAGGTGTGGCGGAAGCTCATTCCTCCCTCCTCCTCTCATGGTAGGGGCAGTAGCAGTAGTGGCCGTCATCACCTTGCTCTAACTGGCAAGTGATCATAAGGCCTTTGCTTTAAAACTCGCCCTTTCCCTTAGGCAATCGCAAAATACACCGAGTATCCAAATCACAAAACAGGAACACAAGCAGCCTCGATACAGCCAATCGCGCCCAAGAACCCGCAAGATCTAGAGGTCTCAAGGCTGATCAGCAATCCTGTAACCACAAGCCTGCAGGGGCTTCGGCCCAGACAGCAATCCAGCAAGGATGCTAAAGCTAATATAACGCTATTACGTTAATATACCTCATCAAGTCTCAGCGGGTCACGCTAAGTTTATTCTGTTTTATACAAGTTATTGATATGGAGCTCCTCGCCGAGTACTTCAAAGTGTTCTCAGAGCCCAATCGCCTGGCAGTTCTTGAGGCACTCAGGAGCGGGCCTCTCAACGTAACTGCCGTTGTTGAAAAAACTGACCTAAGCCAGGCTCTGGTATCGAAACACCTGAAGCTGCTGACCATCGCTGGAGTGGTGCATCGCCGCCCTGAAGGATCCCTCGTGTACTACGAGGTGATGGACAAGGCTGTGTTCAAACTGATTAGCCAGGCGCAAAAACTGATCATGACCGCCCGCCGCCAACAGCTCGACGAGCTCTCCTCCATCATTTAATGGAGGAGATCCCTTCCCTTAGCCCACAAAACCTCGACCAATTACGACAAGCCCTTGTTGATGGCAAGCGTTGTTTTCCAGGGCTTCAGCTCATTCAAGTCGATGGTCTTGATCTCGATCTATCAAGCTGCGAACTCACCGACAGCTGTTTCAAGGAAGCCCGCTTTGGTCATGCCCAGCTAAGCAATGCCAACGTCCAGGGCTGCTGTTTTCAAGAAGCCTTGCTATGGGGGGCAGATCTTTCCAATCTTCAAGCTCAGCAATCGTTTTGGCACGAAGCTGACCTCTCCGGATCCCGTATGCAAAAAGCAGACTTCAGCGAGGCTGTCATGCATCGCTGCTGCTTAAGAGGCGTGATTGCTGCCAGCAGCAGATGGCATCACACCCGGCTAGTCGAGGCAGATTTCCGTTCAGGACTCGATCAACTCACTGACCTAGGCAAAGCAGATTTCAACAACGCAGACCTTAGTTATGCCCTGCTACAGAGAGCCAATCTGCACGGAGCCAACCTGCTTGGCTGCTGCCTCTACGGCACATCCTTTAGCGAGGCCGATCTACGCGAAGCGGACCTACGTGGATGCGATCTGAGAAACAGCAAGCTAGAAGGAGCCCAGCTGGAGGGCGCCCGCCTTGAGGGAGCCCTGCTACCCAAAGGCCTAAAACCTTAAAACTCAAAACCAATCAATCCATTGCTAAGCCCATGGCAAGGCGCTGATGCTGATCTTCATTAGGCCTGCCAATGCAGATCTTTCAAAACCGCTACTGAAAGGATTAAGCCTCAGCAGTAATACACCCTGCTAAACAGATAGAACATCAAGCGGCGGGCCCAAGCGGCATTGGCTAAGAATCCTCTTAACCCCATCGCTCCCATGGGTGCACCCTCCCCTGATCAAGACATTGCAGCGATTAGGCGGAATTACCAAAGAGCAAGCCTGCGCAGTGTCGACCTAGATGCCGATCCAGTGGAGCAATTCCGTCGCTGGCTTCAGCAAGCCATCGCAGCTGATCTGCAAGAGTCCACAGCCATGGTGCTCAGCACCTTTGATGGCAAGCGCCCCAGTAGCCGCACAGTGCTGCTCAAAGCCTTTGACAAGCGCGGATTTGTGTTCTTCACCAATTACGGCAGCCGAAAAGCCCAAGACATTTCTGCGCATCCGAATGTGAGCCTGCTATTTCCCTGGTATGACCTTGAGCGGCAAGTCGCAATCATGGGCCCTGCTGAGCGCATCAGCAGAGCTGAATCTCAGGCCTATTTCAGCTCAAGGCCCTTCGGGAGTCGCCTTGGGGTCTGGGTATCGCAGCAAAGCCAAGTGATCAGCTCGCGCCAGATCCTGGAAATGAAATGGCAAGAAATGAATCGTCGCTTCGCCAATGGTGAAGTACCCCTCCCTGAGTTCTGGGGTGGCTTTCGGGTGGCTCCGACTGAATTCGAATTCTGGCAGGGACGCGAGAACCGGCTAAACGATCGATTTCGCTACCGACCCCAACAAGACAGCAACCATGCGCAAACCTGGCGCATCGAGCGCTTAGCCCCATGAATTAATTGATCAAGATGAGCTTGAGCCGCAATGGCTTGCTGTCAGCTTGGATGAGTTGGATGTCCGTCGTGCCTGATCGGTATGGAGTGCACCACCCCCAGCCATCAATGCATGATGCGGATGGCTCCCTACCTAATCGGTCGCCCACGCCGCGGCGTTGTGGGAGGCAGCCGTTATGCCTGCAAGTTACGGGAATCCATTCGCCAAGCAGCCAATGATCCAGAGCGCAAGCCAGTCTTAATCAGTGGTGAACCAGGCTTAGAAAAAGACAACATCGCCAGACTGGTTCATTTCGGCTCTGCCGATCGACGCCTTCTTTTGATGAGCTTCGATGCCAGCAACATACGAGGCCAAGGCGTTGAACTTTTTGGCAGAGAAGGCTCTCATGAACTGTCTCTGCTCGATTGCCTAGGGGATGGCAACCTGCTGATCGACTGCATTGATCTTGCAGAGCCTCAACTGCAAGCACGTCTGATTGCCCTTGCAACTGAAGGCCACCCTGCCTTCTCGGGGCGGATCTTGTTGACTGCCGAATCAAGCCTCAAAGAGCTAGAGGGGGTAGCAACTCAGATCAGAGTGCCACCCTTAAGAGTGCGACGATCAGATCTGGGCGATTAGCTCCGTTACAGCCTGCGCCAGCGCAGCCCCAGTCTGGGCTGGAGTCGCCCTCCCGAGTTGCCCGAAGCAATTGTCAGGCGACTGCAAAGCCACGATTTCCCGAACAACATCCGCGAATTGGACAGCGTGGTGGAACGGGCCCTGCAACAAGCCCGCAGCCAGGCCGCGGCTGAGCAAGCAAGCGGTGCAATCACCATGGCCCTACCCGCAGCTTTGCCGGAAGACGTGTTCTGGGTGAACAGCCGGGAACCCAACCTGCGCTTTGAGATCTGGCGCTGCAAGCCTCAACTACGTCAGTTGATGCGCTCACCCCAACTCTGGAACGGCTTGCTTTTTGGGCTGGTGAGCTGGGTCTTCGTGCTAGTGAACCTGTGGCTGTGGTTTGGCCCACAAGACAGGGCACATAACAGCATGCGAAAATTTTTCTGGGCCTGGTGGTGGCCTCTGATCCTGCTGACTTACCCCCTAGTTGGACGACTTTGGTGTGCAGTCTGTCCATTCATGGTCTGGGGCGAAATTGCTCAGAACAGCAAAAAGGCTCTCGCAACATTGATCTCAACCTTGGGTTTACCTGCCGATTGGTTGCAACCAAGGCTCTAGCCCCATGGCGATCACGACAGTTGGGGCGCACCAGTTTTGGCGATAGGGTTCGCCGCGATCCTGATTTGGGAAGAGGTCTGGAACCTAGAAGACACAGCCCGACTCAGCAGTTGTCTCTTGCTACTGATTACCTCAGGAGCTGTGCTGTGTTCACTGGTCTTCGAAAAGCGATTCTGGTGCCGCTATCTCTGCCCAGTTGGCGGCATGAATGGCCTATTCGCAAAGCTTTCGATCCTCGAATTACGTGCGCAATCGGGCACTTGCTCAGGGAGTTGCACGTCCTACGCCTGTTTCAAAGGAGGTCCTGCTGAAGGCGAAGGTATGGCGAGCGAAGGTTGCCCCCTGGGCAACCATCCAGCCCATCTCAGCGACAACCGCAACTGTGTCCTTTGTCTGACCTGCGCCCAAGCATGCCCGCACCACTCCGTGCAATTGCGACTGCGGCCTCCAGCCGCAGATCTGCAACGCAGCATGCATGGTCCAAAAGGCGAGAAGGGATTGATCTTGGTGTTGGCAGGTGGAATCACCCTGCATCATTGGCAACGACTACTGGGCTGGTTGCCCCTGGCTGCAGAGTCTCTCCAGGAGGGGCCCCTTTTAGCGCGACTGGTGTTTGCTGCACTAGCGCTAAGCCTGCCAGCAGCTGCAGGTCTGTGGGTGGAGCGTCGCTGGCTGTATACCGCCTTGCCACTGTTATGGAGCGTGCTCTTGGCGCGTCATCTACCGATTGGCATGGCAGAGGCCGGCACTGTGTTGCCAATTGGTTGGCCTCAATGGAGCGCCGACCCCAACGTGACTGGCTTCTACCAAAGCTTGGCAATTGCGGTTGGTTGGCTTGGTTGTTTGGTGTTACTTCGGCGTCTAATCAGCCGCCAGCGACAACCCTGGCTAACAGCTAGCGGAGCATTGTTGGCCTTGGCGCTGGCTAGCCGTTGGGTCGTGCACATCTAGAAAGGAGAATCCCGCTTAGCAAGGGGATGGCAGCTCACAACAACTTTTGCCATCAGTAGCGATGTCAATCTGAACCTTGGTCAACGGCGCCAAAAACACAACAACACCAGACAAAGCACCCCAATCAAAGGCCCCGGTGGCAGATCCAGCAAAATCGCCAGCATTAATCCGCCACTACTCAGCAGCACACCAGTGCCAGCAGAGCGCAGCATCAAGACGCGCAGACTCTCGCTGCGATCAAGATTCACCAGCACAGGAGCGCAAAGCAGGGCAATCACAAGCACAACACCAACGGCAGTGATTGCGCTGATCACGACCAAAGCGGTGATCAGAATCGTGATGAAACGGATCTGCATGACCGGTCGTCGCGCCGCGATCGCTCCCTCCTGATCCACACCGAGAAACACAAGATCCTGATAACGACTGAGCAACAGCAGCAGCAAGGCAGCGGCAGCGATCAGCGTCCGAATCACATCGCTACCGTTGCCAGCAAGCATGTCTCCAAAAAGAAGGGCTTCCAGATCGATTCGCGCTTGCAGCAGGGGCACCAGCAGCACACCCAGGGCAGTGAAACCCGCCAGCACGGTGTTCATTGCGCCCTCCTCCCGGCCTTTGAAGCGATGGTTGAGCTGTTCTGCCAGCAACGCACCAAGCAGACCGCTCAGCAAACCACCGATTAGGGGATCCAGCTCGAATGCAAGCGCAAGCACCAGCCCTGGCAAGACCGAATGGGCCATCAGATTGGCTAAAAGGATGCGTCGCTGAGTAATCAGCAGAGCACCAGTCGTCGGGCAGATCACCCCAACCATCAGAGCCAGGATCAGTGGCGTTAGCCACCAAACGCCCAAGTCATCCACAGCAGTGACTGCCCATCATGCAAGTCATGTCGGTGAGGTTCTGGCGAACTTCATCGGGTGTGCCACAGGCAAGGACCGTACCGTCGAGCACCACCACTCGGTCATAACTGTCGAGGGCACTGCCCCAATCATGGCTACTCACGAGTAGGGTTTGTCCCGATTCTGCTTGCTGGCGCATCACTGTGAGTAGGTGTTCACGCGTCGGCGGGTCGATGGCGCTGCAAGGTTCATCGAGCAGCAAGATGCTGGTCTGCTGCATCAGTGCCCGTGCCAGCAGCACCCGCTGCTGCTGGCCTCCTGACAGCCGGTCGAGCCGTCGAGCACCGAGACCATTCAGCCCAACCTGATTGAGTAGCTGCTGGGCAGAAAGCTGCTGCCCTGGATTGCGCGTACGCAGTCTTCCCAACTCCACCATCTGCGTCACCGTGATCGGAAACGACCAGTCGATCGACGCCCGTTGTGGCATCAAAGCAATACTGCCGTTGCTTTCAATCGTGCCCTGATTCGCTCTAAGGCAACCCTGAATCAAATGAAGCAGGGTGGACTTACCAGCACCATTAGGACCGACGAGGGCTGTGAGCGTCCCAGGGTGAAGGTCGAGATCAACGCTCTTAATGGCAGGGCAGTTGTCGTAGTCATAGGAGACCCCTCGCACGCTGAGGCTCGGCATCGCTGAGGCAATGCCAACACCGAACTGATGAAGACCTTGGTCCTGTCTTGGAACTGAAACAAGAGAACGCACAGAACCCCGACTGAACATAAAAATGGGAATCATTCTCATTTTAGAACATCTTGGTTTCAGCTCGCCGTATCACACCTTCAGCCATAAACGCTCTACTTGTTCTAGCCACAGTCTCTGCTACTCCAGTTTCTGCACAGGCAAGTCAGCCAACCGTGGTCGCCATTGATGGTGTGCTCTGTGATCTCACTCGCACCCTTGTGGCCTCAGATGCCAAGGTGGTTTGCCTGATTCAACCGGGTAGCGATCCCCACAACTACAGGCTCAAACCCAGCGACCGACAGGCTCTGAGCAGTGCGAGTTTGGTGTTGCACAACGGCTACAACCTCACCCCAAGTGCAAACAAAATCAGCGGCTCAACCAAGGTGGTTGCCGTGGCGGAGAAAGCAATACCCATTAATGAGGACTTAGACCCCCATGTCTGGCACGATCCCGCCAATTCAGCCGCGATGGTGACCGTTATTGCTGAGCGTCTCGCTCCTGTCCTGCCTTCTACTCAACAGTCTGCCTTGACTGCTCGGGCCGCAGAAGCGATTAACGTGCTCAATCGCGTTGGTGATTGGGGAGGCAAGCAGTTCGCCACGATTCCTGAGAATCAGCGCATTCTCGTGAGTGAACACAAAGCTTATAGCTACCTCACGAATCGATATGGGCTACGACAAATCACCATGCTCGATTCCTTTACCACCGGAGGCGTTTTGCGCCCCTCTAGCCTTCGAACGATCACAGCTGAAGTGCAAGGCTCCGGCGCCCAAACCCTTTTCCCTGAATCTCTACCTGTCAGCAAGACCCTGCGCCGCATCAGCCGCAGCACTGGTCTGCCTGTGAATGGCACCCCTCTGTTCGCCGATGGCCTTGCTCCCGATCGCTCCACAGTTGGCACGGCAACGCTAAACATTTGCACTGTGGTCCAAGGCCAAGGAGGCCAGTGTGATCAGGCCGCTGCCGATGAACTGATGGCGCGTTGGTCCGCGATTCGTTGAACAATCAATTTCACCTTTGTTGAATCCCTTTCAATTCATTCCTACACAAACCAATGTCTCATCGTCTCTTCAATCGGCCCAAGTTTTTACTTCTAGCGCTCCTACTTGCTCCAGCAACGCTTGATGCCACCCTCTGCCGCCCCAGTGTTGCAGGTGGCAACCATGGCGGCGGTGGCGCAGAAGCTCTAGAGGCAGGTGAATTTCGTACATCACCCGTTATCACCATCGAAGGTCATGGAGGGTTCGAAACCAACCTCGAGGGCAGCCCTGAGCACTACGCCATCGATGGTTTGTTTGGCTTAGTGATGGAGTGGGGTCTTGGCAATAACGGTAGCTTCGCGATTGAAGCCGCCATTGGTCCAGCCCTGGTGTGGGGTGAAGCGGAACACTTTTACGGCAAGGTTCATGTGGATGAGCATGACGAAGAGACGGATAGCCATAGCGACGATGAGCATGCCGAGCATGGCGATGACCATGACGACCATGCCGAGCATGAGGACGAGCATGAGGACGAGCATGGCGATGAGCATGACGATGACCATGCTGGCCATGACGACCATGCTGGCCATGACGACCATGCTGGCCATGCTGGCCATGGGTCCCATGACACCGACTACAAGCGCTCCGATGTCCGCGGTTTCCTACAGGCGCGCTATGCCCCTAACGATCGCCTCAGCCTGTCGGTCTCCTGGAATCCCTACTACGTCACCAAGGATCAAGGCGAAGACATTAAGGGTCTGAAGAATGAACTAGGAGCGAAAGTGCTTTGGGCACTGGGCGATGGAGATGTCAATTTTGCTCTCGGCGATCGCCTTGAAGACCTGATCGATGGCGTTTATCTCTCTCTCGAGCATCGGCAGGGATGGGAATCGGATGGCACATGGATGGGCAACTACACCGATCCCCGTCTTGGAGTCGGTTTCAATGTCGACCTGTTGAACATCAGCCTCAACGCTGGACCACGCTTCTACGTACCAGGCAGCTACTCCGGACTCGAACAGCGCACCGATTTCGCAGGCGAACTGGAAGTTGCATATCCAGTTGGCAACAACACTGTTCTGTTCGCCCACTGGCAGCCCACCTACAGTTCAGAAGGAGGCTCAGGCTGGGGTGAAGGCTGGCAGCACCATGTCGGCACCGGCGTCACATTCAGCTTCTAAGCCAACAGCGATAGGTCAGCCTGCAGACAACCACAGTGCCTCCTTAATTCGTATTGGCAATAGCTCGAGCCATTCAAGCGTGGTGGCATCCATCAGAGCCGCTCGGCCTGCATCCAATCCTGGCTTGGTGACGGTCATCAACAACTGTTCGCCAACAGGATCAAACTGCAGCCTTGAACCTGACTTAAAAAGCCATGGTGCTAGTTGGCGGCGGCTCAGTACAACGCCGTCGCCATCCAGTAGAACCAGCTCATGTTTGATGCGGCGATCCTGCCTGCGACCAAGAACCGCCCAAACATGTTCGCCCCTGTTATCACAGCTCAAGGCCAGCACTGACTCTTCGCCAAGCCAGAGCTGCCTAGGAGGCAATCCTGGAATCACCAACTCGATTGAACGGCGATAGTCCGGCCAATGGCGGATGAGCACTGCCCTGCCCGTGGCTTGGCAGAAATCTCCAAGATCCCTTGCCCCGGGGAGGAGTTGGGGGGTCTTGTAGTTTTCAATCAGTGGACGCAGTGTCAGCCCGTTGAAGGTGGGCACAACTGCTCCACCACCGGCCGGCAGCAGCTGGATCGGACCAGAGGCTTTGATCTCAAGGATTCTTCTCTGGCCATCCGCTTTGATCAGTTCAGTGCGTCCACTGCCTGGAGAGAATCCTCCTGTTTGCACAAGCAGGTCACCGTTCAGGTTGCTGCTGAGATCAGCAAAAAGATATTGCCCTGGCACTAATGGCATCAATTTCCCTGCCTTTGGAGCGGCGAGCTGATCGCGATGAACCGTGATATTGCTTGGCAACAAAGGCAGCAAAAAGACTCGCTGCTTCCAGTCCTGATCCTTTTCGATCAAGGCAGCTCCCTTGCCATTGCCAAGGGGAACAACTCTCTGAATCTGATTCAGCGTGGGGCTCAGGGGTATCCAACGCCCATCGCGGCTCTGGACTTGCAATTGATCTCCGCCATCCACCTGGCGATTCACTAACAGCCAGGGTCTCGGATCCCACCACCAGTGTTGAGAAGGTAGAGCTTGGGCTCGATGATCCTGTCCAGCCACCGACAGCTGAATTGAAGTCTTGATGCTCTGATTGGCATCAATCAACAAACGCAGAAGATTGTTCTCCCCCTGCCAACGGTGAGGTAGGTCCGGTTGTAGTTGACTATCTGCCGCCACGCTCTCCAATTGCATCGGCCGACTGAAGCGAAGGTCAAGGGCAGCGCTACCTGACTGGAGGGGCTGCAGTGTGCGTGACACCAATCGGGGTGGACGGCTCAGCAGCAGTTGCTGTTGCGCCAGCACCAGAGCCGCGAAGCTTGTTAGCAGCACCCACATCTTTTGCTTCATGGTTCCAGCGGTCGTTCCGGCCTTTGAATCGGGGTGATTGTCTCGGGAACCACAACGGCGACTCTCTGGCCCTGACGTGTTTCCACCTTCATATGCCCTTCAATCTTGAGCCACTGATTGACCTTGGGTTTAGCGTTCACTGGCCAGGCCACCGGTAGACCTGCAGGGGTGGCATCTGCCAGACAGCAGCGCACCGTAAGGCGTGCGATCTGGGCTGGCTGATCGCCTGTCTTGAGCACAAATCCACTGATCTTGACAGGATTGCCATCCACCAGATCCGGGTCAGGCTGGCTGCGCAATAGCCTTACCCAGTCCGTAAGCGTGCGCTGTTGAGGCGGCAGCACGAAAGCCAGATCCGGCGGTTCAAGTAGGCCTTGCGGGCGCGAGGCTGCCAGGTCGCTGAAGGAAGGTTGCGGGGGCACGACTAACACAAGTACTGCCATCCCAGCACTGGCCAGCCAGGGCCATGAGACTGATTCTTTCCGCTTGCGGCTTTTCAGTCCCACCATCACACCCGCAATCAGCAGCGCCACTCCTGAAGCACTCACAAGTTTGTGAAAGCCACCAGCGAGAAGGAGATCGAGGCGACCTGAATGAACACTCCAGACCACCATCCATCCCCACAGCTGCAGAAGCAGGGCACGCATCATTGTTTTGTCCTGTTCAAAGTTGCCATAAATTGACCCACTGGCCAATGAGAAGCACGCCTAGACAGGCCACGATTGCTGTGATGCCAATTGCTTTTGGCCTGAGTAACACCGTGAACAGACCCGCAAGTTTCAGATCCACAACCGGGCCCAGTAACAGGAACGCCAGCAGGGCTCCAGGTGTCACCTGGGCAGCGAAGCCAAGGGCCAGAAAGGCATCCACGCTTGAGCACACCGAGACCACAATGGCCAGCAGCATTAACGCCACAATCGAGAGTGTTGGCGCGCTGCCTACCGCCAAGAGCCAACTGCGTGGCAGCCAACTCTGCACAAGGGCGGCGATCACACAACCGAGTACGAGTAGAGCAAGCAGGTCAAGAAATTCCCTGCTGCTTTGTTCCAGCACCTCACTGAGTTGAGGTCGCTTGATCCTCGTTGGTTGTGGATCGGGTAGCGCGGCTCCGATCAGCCCAGCGCCTCTTTCTAATAGGCCGATGCTGCTCAAGGGCTGGCTAAGACGCCGTTCTGCCAGTAGGGACGATTCAATCAATTGCGCTTCTGGTAGCTGCACCAAAAGAGCACTGAGTACCAGAGCGATGAGAAAGGCTCCCAGTGGTCTAGCAATCAGCAACCAAGACTGATCAGGGAAAGCGGCCCAGGTGCTGGCGAGAACAATCGGATTCAGGACTGGCGCTGCAAACAAAAAGCCGAAGGCTGTGCCCAAAGGAGCACCGCTGGCCAGCAAGCGGCGGGCGACAGGAACATTGCCACATTCACAAGCAGGTAGGGCAAAACCCATTAAGGCACCCAGGATCGGCGCTAGCAGTGGATGCCGGGGGAGACGTCCGATCCAGGCACCCTGGGGTACAAGCCAGCGGGCCAGGCCAGCAATGGTGACACCCAGCAACAGGAAGGGAATCGCTTCAAGCAGAAGGCCCTGAAATATCGCCCAGGCTGTGGCGAGCCTATCCATCTAGCTCAACTGTGCATGTGGCTGATTCTGCAGCAATGGAATTCTTTTGCAGAATTTTTCATGATATTGGATGGATCAGGTTGAAAACTTGTGCCCAGTGATCGCTGCTCATCATGTAATGACATGAGCACCCAAAACAACCTTAAAAACTACTTATAACCCACAGGCAGAGACTGACTCGCGTTGAGCATCAGACTAAGCTAATTACCCTTGTAAGTTCAAAAGCTTGGCGGATATTCTTCCACTTGATTCTCATGGGAGCGCTGCAAAAGCAAGTGCCAAAACTCTAATCAAGACGCTTCCAGATTCTATTCTCATGCAAAAAATAAAAGAACTTCCCTGGCCTGAAAAATATTGTATGATTCTGATTAATCAGTGACAGTTTGAACAATCACGCGTTTATTTTCTTCTCCAGCTCTTGAAGGATGCTGGCTTGATTAGCGATCGACGTAAGAGCCACTGGAGTGGCTACCACTTGAGAAAAAAGACCTTACATATCTTGCAGGGCTGGCTTGATTTTCAATAAAAATATAAAAACTAGCCATTGATTCTGAATCATCGCGATTGATGGCACATCCGTGAGTTAACTGCTGAAACTAAATCACAAACCAAAGCTCTGACGAATATCATTTCAAAATGAGGCAAAGAGTTTGTCAATGAAAGATTCTATATTCTCTTGAGATCTGCTTCAACATCTGCTTTTTTGCATGAAATTGAATTCGTGCAATGGTCTTGCTCGTTGATTCTCTAGAATCATTTATCCAAAAAATTTGTCAAAAGCAATCCTCTTGCCAGCTCCTCTGAGCTAAAAGAACAAGTGAACGAGCTCATCCATGCCTGTCGATCAGAGTCAGCCCACACTGCGGCAGAACCAACTTTTGAAAGAACTACGTGGCTGTTGCGATGAAATGAGCGGTCAGCAGCTTTATCGCTCCTTGCAGGACAGCCCCTATGCCATGGGACTTGCAACCGTATACAGAAACTTGCGCCAGCTTCAACAACGAGGACTGGTGAGATGCCGACACCTACCAACAGGTGAAGCCCTCTATGCGCCAGTTGAAAGGGACCTTCATCACCTCACATGCGTGGACTGCGGCAAAACGCTGCCGATCGAGCATTGCCCTTTGCACAACCTCAACATCCCGCAAGAACAAAGTCATAATTTTCAGCTGATCTTCCACACACTTGAGTTCTTTGGTCACTGTGAGAGCTGCCAAAAGGGTCAAAGCCTGACCTGAAATCTCACTGAAGAAACGCTTATGTAGCGGCCCAACCTCCTGCAAAGCTCATACATCAAAGCAATAAAAATGATCAACAAGAAAAGCTATCGCCAGCAAATCAAATCACAGTTGAACAATTTAACCATGCCAATATTCAGATGGCATGTTAAATAAGCCGGAGCACTGACTACAAATAACTACTGTTCTTTTTCTATAAAACGAAAACCTCCACCACAAGCAGTTGCTTCAGCTCCCTCAGGCACACTAATCAGGAAACCGCCACCACTCAAATCTCCATAATAATTGAGGGTGAGACCCGAAAGTAAATGGAACTGGCCCGCCGGTGCAAAAAGAGTGATGCCATCTGCTCGAGCGAGAGGCACACCACCACATTCACCTGGCTGGAGTCGTATGTAAAGCCAACCCTCATCGCAGGTGGCCTTAATCAAATCGAGGTGCATCAAGCCTGGCTTGCCGGCCAAAGCAGCCTGTCGAACCAGCTCAGCTGCGGCGGTTGGCGTAATGCCTAGGCGCGGACCATTTTCCATCTCAAAGAATTAACCATGCATCACTCTTGCATCCCTAGCGAAATTCTTCATTCTCAAGAAATCTAGCTCTGCAGTGGCCCTTTCAGGCCTGGGACTTTGAAATCCTGCCTTGATGATGCGGATCAACCTTCATGGGTCTTAAGGGAGTTGTGATCAGAAGCTCGCCTCATGCTGAATTGATGAGGATCATGATGAAGCCCTGCTAAATCGGCAGAACAAGCAGAGGGTTCTAAACAGTCCAATCAGATTCATTTGAGAGAATGGCTGAACTGGGGCAATATTTATATTGCTACTCAATTGAAACATAGGCGACCTACCAGCCACTCCTTTTGAACTGGCTCAGGAAAGATCAGAGCATTACTTTCTTGCCCTAATCACCACTCATCGTCAAGCAATATTCTTGATGAAGACCGTAAGCCGATGAGCACATTAAAAGCATGCCCAACAACAGATTTCAGTTCGCAAAGGCTTAACTCATGGCCTCAAAAGTCAGATTCAAAGGCATTCATAATTAAAGATACAATGAAACCTTTTTCAGGTGCATGTCTTGACACAAGACAAGGTGCAGAATTCAGCTTATTGGCTTGCCAATTTAATTGGCAAGCCAATACCATCAGTTAGCAATCTCATTTAAGGCTCATTGAATTGAGTGAACAGCTTTTTATGAGTTTTAGGCAAACCAAAAATTCATTGAGGCCAATGAATGGGCGATGCTGGGATCGAACCAGCGACATCCTGCTTGTAAGGCAGGCGCTCTACCGCTGAGCTAATCGCCCCTAGAGACAATTGTGCCCCAAGAGGTCAAGGTGGACTTGAGCACCATAGAAGAGACATGGCCTCAGGCGAAGACCACGACAAAGCCACCTACTTCTGGAGCCTGCCATTTGGCTTCGGCCTGAGCTTTGTGATGGGCTTGCCCAGTGGTCTCCTTGGTGGGCTGGGCTTTGTCGTCGGCGGACTGTGGCTGTCTCCAGACCTCGACACTAACTCAAAACCATTGAAGCGCTGGGGGCTCTTGCAAGGGCTTTGGTGGCCTTACCGCAAGCTGATTCCCCATCGCTCCCTCTTCTCCCACGGCCCACTGATCGGTACCGGTCTAAGGCTCGCCTATCTGATGAGTTGGACTGGCCTACTACTGATGCTCTTGCAGCCGCTAGGTTGCCCTGCACCGCTGAGTCTTGCCAAAGCATTGAATGAGCAGCTGCGGCTTAATCCTCAACCAATCCTTTCACTGCTGCTCGGGCTAGAAGCCAGTGTTTGGCTACACCTCATTCTCGATGGCGATCCCCTCCCCGCCGAATGGCATCGCTGGCGTCATCGATGAGAAGGTAGGCCAAGACAAACCAATGGCCATGGACGCCGAACAACATCTGGCTCCAACAGAAGCCATCGCGGAGCTGGTGAGCATCGTGGCCCAGCTCAGGGATCCAAAGGGAGGTTGCCCCTGGGATCTGGAGCAAACCCATACCTCCTTGATTCCATGCATGTTGGAAGAAGCCCACGAAGTGGCCGACGCCATCCGCAACGGCGATGACAACCACCTCAGTGAAGAACTAGGGGATCTTCTGCTGCAGGTCGTGCTACATGCTCAGATCGCTAACGAAGAAGGACGCTTCAATCTCGAAGACATCGCTCGAGGCATCAGCGCAAAGCTGATTCGCCGTCACCCGCATGTGTTCGCAGAGGCAGTCGCAATCGACAGCGAAGCAGTTGGGCAAAGTTGGGAATCGATTAAAGCGAGTGAGCAACCCAGCACGGCCTCTAAAAATCCGCTAAGCGATCGTCTACGTAGCAAGGTCAGAGGCCAGCCAGCTCTAGCTGGAGCGATGGCCATCTCCAAAAAGGTCGCGAACGTTGGCTTCGAATGGAACACCATCGATGGAGTATGGGGAAAAGTGCAAGAAGAGTTCGAGGAACTCAAAGAGGCGGTAGAGCATGAAGACCAAGCCCATGCACAAACAGAACTTGGTGATGTGCTGTTCACTCTTGTGAATGTTGCGCGCTGGTGCGGCCTAAACCCAGAAGAAGGCCTTGCAGGTACAAACCAACGCTTTCTTAATCGCTTTTCTCGCGTTGAAGCAGCACTAGACGGCCAGCTAAGCGGCCAATCACTGACGGAGCTAGAACAACTTTGGCAAGAAGCCAAAGCAGCAATTCGAGAAGAGGCTGACGACAAAAAGATATCGAATTAACACACATGCAAGGCTTAAGAGAATAAGTTCTATAGCCTAAATGCACAACCTAAAAGCCCAAGCCATCTATTTCAAGCAAAGCCAGAGATGATTTATCCAATGTTCGCTGTATCAATTACCGATTTTCCCCTAACGATTACAGCCGTATTAATTGCCATCGCATTATGGACAGGAGAGAGAGCTTTCCGAAATCGTGATAATCGAAAAAAAGAAGAATGATCACCTGCTTATTAATTTAGCCCTTGGATGCAAATTATTCCTTGAATGGATCATTGGGATGTTTGGCTTTGAAAGAATCCAAAAAGCGATTCGACCTCAAAACCAAGTCATTAGCTTAGGAGAATATTCCAAGTTTATCTTGCGAAGTTTCCATAAGCAGAAGCATGAACAATCTCAACCTTCAAAAAGAAGGATTAGCGCCAATGCCATGGCCAGTGACATCTGTCCTGGCCAAATCTTGACCTGCAACAATCATGTGTTTTAATCATTACCATGCGACATGCCACTAAGCCCACTTCAATAGAGTCACACTCTTAAAAATACTGCCAAGATCTGCGACTAAAGTCAATGGACGATCTAAGAGTTAATTCACAATTAGTCATCCCATCAGCTGAATTACAATGGCGATTCTCCAAAGCTTCAGGTCCTGGTGGGCAAAACGTCAACAAGACCAATAGTCGAGTTGAACTGATCTTTGATCTCAACGCAACCTCTGCACTGGGACCTTTTCGAAAAAAACGCTTATTAAATCAACTTCAACATCGCTTGGTAGCTGGTTGTGTACGTGTGGTTGCAGCGGAAGAACGTTCCCAATATCAAAACCGTCAGTTAGCCCTTTCGAGACTGGCTTATTTTTTACGAATGGGCTTAGAAGCAGTTCCCAAGACACGCAAACCAACCAAACCCAGTCAAGCAGCAAAGAAACGTCGTCTTCAAGCCAAAAAACTGCGCGGCGAATTAAAATGTACCCGACAATCCAAACCTTCACTCGATGCCTAATTAGCATTCAGTCATCATGCCTTGCGTTAATTATTCATGCAAAGATGCACGTCTAAGTAGAAAACAACACCCTTCGGACAGAACAACAAAAAAAGGCTAAAAACGTTGAATTAAGTCTATTCCTTTGCTCGCCTTCCCTCCAGGCCCAGAAACCCTTGAAAACCGCCATTGCAGTTCAGCAGCGGGAATCAACAAGCGATTTGCAATCAGAAGGTCTTGCACCATGGACCCACGCTGGCATCCAAGCCCTACGGGGGACTTAGCTGGAAGAGAGTTTGAGGCCTCCTTGCCATGGACAGCCCTTCGATAACAGCAAGTGGCTGGATCGATGAACACCACCAGGGTGTTCGCTATGGCCTTCAAGGCCGTGTATTGGTTGATGAAAAAAGCCCATACCAGCGAATCACGGTGATCGACAGCGGCCGCTACGGCAAAGGGCTGTTGCTCGACGGCTGCTGGATGACCGCAGAACACCAGGAACGCCACTATCACGAATCCTTGGTTCACCCAGCTCTGTGTAGCGCTGCCCAACTTGAAAAGGTGTTGGTGATTGGGGGAGGCGATGGAGGCACAGCAAGGGAGTGCCTGCGCTACCAAGACGTCAAACACCTCGACATGGTGGAAATTGATGGCCGAGTCGTGGAACTGAGCCAAAAACATCTGCCCAGCCTTGGAGGCCATGCGTGGAGCGATCCCCGCTTAAAGCTCAACCTGGAAGACGGCATTGCCTGGGTCACCAATGCAGCTGACTGCTCCTACGACGTGATCCTTGTGGACGGCTCAGATCCGACCGGACCCGCTGAAGGCCTCTTCAACAAGGCCTTTTTCCAGCAGTGTCGACGACTCCTCCGACCCGGAGGAGTTTTTGCTACTCAAAGCGAGTCCCCAGAAGCGTTCCGCCAGGTTCACATCGACACTGTTCGCCTGATCCGTCAAGTTTTTGGCTACGCAGATCCCCTCTACGGCTCTGTGCCGATGTATCCAAGCGGCTGGTGGAGCTGGACCTTCGCCGCCATCGATGGTCCTCGTTATCGCAACCCACTCCCAGCAAGAGCGGCCGCCATCTCCTCAGGCTGTGAAATCTGGAGCCCACGCTGGCAACAGGGTGCCTTTGAAGCCATCCCAGCTTTCATTGAAAGGGAGCTGACTTGATGCCCCAAAACACAACAACCGCTGCAGCAAGATTCGACAGCGAAGGTGCCATCTTCATGGCTGCAAAACGTGACCCTACCGGATGCAACGTCGGACTTTTTGGCGTGCCTTACGACGGCACCTCTTCATTCCGCCCAGGCAGCCGCTTCGGTCCGGCAGCCATCCGCGACGTCAGCAACGGCCTAGAGACCTACTGCCCTCAGCTTGATCTGGATCTAGATGAGATTGCCTTCACCGATCTTGGCGCCCTTGACATTCCCTTCGGCGACCCTAAGCCAGTTGTAGAAGCAGTCAAAAAAGCCACCCAAAACGTGCTGCAGATGGGTCTCAGGCCGCTGATGCTAGGCGGCGAGCACTCGATCAGCTCCGGAGCAGTGGCTGCAATCACTGAATCTCATTCAGATCTCGTGCTGTTGCAACTAGATGCCCATGCAGATCTCCGCCAAGAGTATCTAGGTGCGCGACACAGCCATGCCTGTGCCATGCGCCGTTGCCTCGAGGTACTGCCCAGTGCTCAGCTGCTGCAGTTAGCAATCCGCAGTGGCACACGCGCAGAATTTCAGGAACTACACGATCAGCAACGGCTGGTGAACCACAACCCCGGCCAAGCAGCGACTGAGCTAGCTAAAGCCCTTGCACCCCATCAAGGCAAACCTCTCTATCTCACCGTGGATTTAGATTGGTTCGACCCATCCGTACTGCCAGGGACGGGGACACCTGAACCAGGCGGCTTTCTATGGCGCGATTTTGCCGCCGTCGTGGATGTACTACGACACCATCAACTGGTAGGCGCAGACGTGGTGGAACTCGCCCCACAACTTGATCCTTCAGGGATGAGTAGTGTGCTAGGCGCCAAGGTGACCCGCAGCCTGCTCATGCTGCTCAGCCTGTGTGCAACATCTGAGCAAAAGTGAGCAGCATCAATCCATTGCTTCAGCAGAGTTTCACGCTAGATCTTCGAACACTCAAAACAGCTCGGAAAACATCCAGGTCTGAAAACAGCTCCTGTATCCCCTGATTAAAGATCCTCACTTAGACAACCAACCAAAGTACGACCAAGCTCAAGCTGCCGATCCATCTGAGTTTCAGTCGCTTTCTCCTTCAACAATGGCAGTGATGGGGCTTGTTCTGTCCAGTGATGACACAGAGCAACGTGCGCCAACTCTGGATGCACGCTGATTTGCCTAAGACGACACCAACCTGCATCCGCCAACTGACTGGTACCACAGTGTTCGCAGGTGTTGCAGCTGGCTCTCGTGGACATTTTTCAATCCCCGAATGACGCTCAGGGTAAGGACTGTTGACGGATTGGACGACTGAAATCGTCAAATCTGCGACATTCCTTCCGCTTTTACAAGCCGATAGCACCCTCCATAGGATTTCGGCACTACAACGACCAGCCTGTGAATCTGCAACAAACACCCCTCCATGACCTCTGCCGAGATGCAGGCGGCCGGATGGTGCCCTTTGCCGGCTGGGACATGCCAGTGCAGTTCTCTGGCCTACTCCAAGAACATCAGGCAGTGCGTCAGCAGGTGGGAATGTTCGATATCTCTCATATGGGAGTGCTGCGTCTCGAAGGAACCAACCCCAAAGACACCTTGCAGGCACTAGTGCCAACCGACCTCAATCGCATCGGGCCAGGTGAGGCTTGCTACACGGTGCTGCTCAACGAAACAGGCGGAATTCTCGATGACCTAGTCATTTATGACCTTGGCACCAATAAGCAAGACAGCCAAAGCCTGCTGATTGTGATTAATGCAGCCTGCAGCAAAACCGACACCATCTGGTTAAAGCAACATTTGCAGCCCGCAGGCATCGCACTCTCGGATGCCAAGAACAATGGCGTCTTACTGGCACTACAAGGACCCCAAGCGACCAAGGTGTTGGAACGCTTCAGTGGCGAATCACTAGCGAGCCTTCCCCGCTTCGGCCATCGCCAAGTCCAGTTTTACGGCCTGGGAGCGAAAGATCCCTCTTCAGTCTTCGTTGCACGAACTGGCTACACCGGCGAAGACGGCTTTGAACTGCTCCTAGAGGCAGAAGCCGGCCGAACCCTCTGGCTCAAATTGCTCGCCGAAGGAGTCATCCCATGCGGACTCGGTTCCCGTGACACCCTGCGTCTAGAGGCAGCAATGCACCTCTATGGACAGGACATGGACATCAATACAACACCCTTCGAGGCTGGTCTCGGCTGGTTGGTACACCTGGAAATGCCTGCTCCATTCATGGGTCGAACTGCCTTAGAGCAACAAGCAGAGCAAGGCCCCATTCGCCGCTTGGTCGGCCTAAAGCTGTCTGGACGAGCCATAGCCCGTCATGGATACCCACTGCTTCACAACAACAACAAAGTGGGAGAAATCACAAGCGGCACCTGGTCGCCCAGTCTGGAAGAAGCGATAGCCCTGGGCTATCTACCCACAGCTCTAGCCCGCATCGGTAACGAAGTAGAGGTAGAGATCCGCGGCAAGCACCACCGGGCAACGGTGGTGAAGCGCCCCTTTTATCGCCGTCCTTCCCTTAGCTGAAGGCCATCACCAAAACCGGTCGTTCTAATAAGCGGCAACAAGCCCCTGTGGGAAACTCACTTTTCATCCTGAAGCCTTACCCATGCGCAGCAACGGTTGCGGCGAACTGCGCAGTAAGCACATCGCCTCCAACGTGCAACTGTGTGGCTGGGTTGATCGCTGTCGAGACCATGGCGGAGTGATCTTCATCGATCTGCGAGACCGCAGTGGAACCATACAAATCACCGTGGATCCCGATCAAGGTGCTGAGCTCTTCGCAAGCGCAGAGAGCCTGCGTAATGAAACCGTCCTGCAGATCACGGGTCTGGTCAGACCCAGGCCGGCCGATGCAATCAACAGCAAACTCAGCACCGGCGAGATTGAGGTACTAGCCAATGGTCTCGAGGTACTCAACCCCGTCACAGGCAACCTGCCCTTTACGGTCTCGATCCACGACGAAGAACCGGTCAAAGAAGAGCTACGTCTGCGTCACCGCCACCTAGATCTGCGCCGGGAGCGAATGAGCCGCAATCTCCAGCTACGCCACACAACCATTAAAACGGCTCGTCGTTTTTTGGAAGACGAGGGGTTCATCGAAGTGGAAACTCCTGTTCTGACACGCTCCACTCCCGAAGGAGCCCGCGACTACCTAGTGCCTTCAAGGGTATGCAGCGGTGAATGGTTTGCGCTGCCTCAATCCCCCCAGCTATTCAAACAATTACTCATGGTGGGCGGCTTGGAGCGCTACTACCAAGTCGCTCGCTGCTTCCGCGATGAAGACCTACGCGCCGACAGGCAGCCGGAATTCACCCAGCTGGACATCGAAATGAGTTTCATGGATCAAGAACAGATCCTCAAGCTCAATGAACGACTGATCGCCACCATCTGGAAAGCAGTGAAAGGCATCGACCTTCCACTTCCCTTCCCAAGATTGACTTGGAATGAGGCCATGGACCGATACGGCACCGACCGGCCCGATACCCGCTATGGAATGGAGCTCAATGATGTCAGCGACATCCTCAAAGACATGGGCTTCAAAGTCTTCTCCGGGGCCATAGCCGCTGGAGGCTCCGTGAAGTGCATCACTGTGCCAAACGGGAACGACCTGATCAGCAACGTGCGCATCAAACCCGGCGGAGACATTTTCAACGAAGCCCAAAAAGCTGGGGCCGGTGGCCTGGCTTTCATCCGTGTACGCGATTCCGATGAGATCGACAGCATTGGTGCGATCAAAGACAACCTCAACAGCAAACAAAAGACAGCCCTGCTGAAACAGACTGGAGCCAAAGCGGGTGACCTGATTTTGTTCGGAGCGGGCAAGACCGCCACCGTCAACAGCGCCCTTGACCGGGTGCGGCAATTCCTGGGCCGCGAGCTGGGCCTGATCCCCACAGACCAAGACAACAATCGATGGAAATTCCTCTGGGTCGTGGACTTCCCGATGTTCGAGTTGAACGCAGAAGAAAACCGCCTTGAGGCTCTCCATCACCCCTTCTGTGCACCAAATAAGGACGATCTAGGCGATGATCCCGACGCCTGGATGGAGCGCCTTCCACAAGCCCGTGCTCAGGCCTATGACCTTGTCTTGAATGGGCTGGAGCTTGGCGGAGGATCCCTACGCATTCACAATGCCGAACTCCAACGACAAGTCCTGCAAACCATCGGTCTGCCCCTAGAAGAAGCAAATCAACAATTCGGCTTCCTCATCGACGCCCTCGAGATGGGAGCCCCACCTCATGGCGGCTTGGCATTCGGGATGGATCGGATCGTCATGCTGCTCGCCGGGGAAGACTCGATCCGCGACACGATTGCCTTCCCAAAAACCCAACAAGCTCGCTGCCTGATGACCCAAGCCCCCGCAGGTGTCTCCTACCATCAATTAGAGGAACTGCATGTAGAAAGTACCTGGGTCGATCCCGAATAGATTCAGCGCATTCGAGACAGCTTGGGGCGTCTTCATTAACCCTGAAGGCATCATCTTTGCGGGCAACCCTTGAAGAGCAGCCCCCAACCAACCAAGACTTCCCGAGTCCGCAGAAGCGGCAGCACCGATCCTGTGCGTCTCTACTTACAGGACATTGGACGCGTAGAGCTACTGACACATGAAGAGGAAGTGACCTTGGCGCGACTTGTTCAGCGCAGGGAAGCCCTGCTCAAACAGGAAAGGAAACTGGCCTCCAACCAAGAAGCGATCAAAGAATTACAAAGACTGGAGGAGCTACAGCAGCGAGAAGCGAACCATTCCTGCCACTGGCCCACCAAACAGGAATGGGCTGTGGCTGCTGGGATCAACCTGGCCGAACTGCAAGACAAAATCAAGACTGGTTACAAGACCTGGGGAGCCCTGACTGGTCTTGACCCCTTGGAACTCAAGCGAAGTTTGCGAGATGGTCGGCGTGCCAAGGATCAGATGATCCAGGCCAACCTTCGACTTGTGGTGGCTGTAGCCAAGAAATATCAACAACGGGGCATAGAACTGCTGGATCTGGTGCAAGAAGGCACCCTGGGCTTGGAACGCGCAGTAGAGAAGTTTGACCCCGCCAGAGGTTTCCGCTTCAGCACCTACGCCTACTGGTGGATCCGTCAGGGCATCACCAGGGCCATTGCGACGCAAAGTCGGACGATCCGACTGCCGATGCACATCACCGAAAAACTAAACCGCATCAAACGGGTTCAACAGGAGATTGCTAGCAACCAAGGACGATTAGCTTCGATTGCCGATCTCGCCAAGGCACTTGGCCTTAGTGAAGAAACAGTGCGCCTAACCCTAATGAGGGTTCCACGTTCGATCTCCCTGGAAACTCGAATAGGCCAAGAACAAGACAGCCAACTCGGCGATCTGCTGGAAGACAGCAACGCGACCCCAGAGGAGAAACTCACCCGCGATCAATTGCACAACGACCTTGAAATCTTGCTGGATGAACTAAGCCACCGCGAAGCGACAGTCATCAGACGACGTTTTGGACTTGAAGACGACACTCCGCAAACCCTGACGCAAATTGGCGAGGCAATGCATCTATCGCGAGAACGAGTGCGTCAGATTGAAAGCCATGCCCTCTTGAAATTGCGTCAACCGCAACGTCGCTGCAAGGTACGGGACTACATTCAAAATCTCGATTCCTGATTAACACTTAACAAACGCACTGAATTTCAATACCTCAGACCTCCTTCCTTGAAATCGGCATCCCAACGGACAAACGACAGGCAATCTCTGACGGCCTTGGAAGGGTTCTCGCCGATACCTATGTGCTCTACGGCAAAACCCACGGATTCCACTGGAACGTAACCAGCCCGATGTTCAACACGCTCCACCTGATGTTTATGGATCAATACACCGAGCTCTGGAATGCCCGCGATGTGATCGCCGAACGCATTCGTGCCCTTGGTTTTCTGGCACCCTTCGGCGGCAATACCCTCGGACAACTCGCTTCGATCAAGGAAGCGGAGCAACATCCCGCCGCCCTCGAGATGGTGCGTGAGCTGGTCGATGGTCATGAAGAAGTTGCACGCACCGCTCGGGAAATTTTTAAACTGGCTGAAGCCGCCAATGACCAACCCAGCGCCGATCTATTAACCCAGCGGCTTCAGATTCACGAAAAAACCGCCTGGATGCTGCGCAGCCTGCTGGAAGCATGAGAAAGCCGAGGTAACTTAAAGAATCAGCCTGAAATTCATGGCCAAGTTCGTCTTTGTTACCGGTGGAGTCGTATCAAGCATCGGCAAGGGAATTGTGGCCGCGAGCCTTGGTCGCCTACTCAAGTCGCGTGGCTACAGCGTCTCGATCCTGAAGCTGGATCCCTACCTCAATGTGGACCCAGGCACCATGAGTCCATTTCAACATGGTGAAGTGTTCGTCACCGAAGACGGCGCCGAAACCGACTTGGATCTTGGCCACTACGAGCGCTTTACTGACACAGCCATGTCACGCCTCAATAGCGTAACCACTGGCTCGATCTATCAAGCAGTCATCAATAAGGAACGGCGCGGCGACTACAACGGCGGCACTGTGCAAGTGATCCCCCACATCACTGGTGAGATTCGCGAACGCATCCACCGAGTAGCAGCCAATAGTGGCGCAGATGTCGTGATCACAGAAATCGGCGGAACTGTCGGAGACATCGAATCTCTGCCCTTCCTCGAAGCAATCCGTGAATTCCGTGGTGACGTAGGACGCAACGACCTCGCCTACATCCATGTGACCCTACTCCCGTTCATCGGCACATCCGGTGAACTCAAAACCAAGCCCACACAGCACTCCGTCAAGGAACTGCGCGCAATCGGCATACAACCAGATGTACTGGTTTGCCGCAGCGACCGCCCAATCAATGAAGACCTAAAAAGCAAAATTGGAGGCTTCTGCGGGGTACCAAACCGGGCTGTCATCACTGCCCTTGATGCCGACAGCATTTATGCCGTACCCATCTCACTAGAGGAAGAGGGCCTCTGTCTAGAAATGCTGGATGTACTCAACCTGACTGACCATGACAGCGACATGAAAAGCTGGATTCAGCTGGTTCATAAGCTGCGCAACCCAGGTCCCGCTGTGAAGGTGGCCCTAGTCGGAAAATATGTGCAACTCAACGACGCCTACCTTTCAGTAGTAGAAGCCCTGCGCCATGCCTGCCTCACCCAAGATGCCTCTCTCGAGCTGTCTTGGGTCTGCGCCGAGCAGATCGAAACGCATGGTCCTGAAAGCCTACTCAAAGGAATGGATGCTGTTGTAGTTCCTGGAGGCTTCGGTAACCGCGGCGTCGATGGCAAAGTTGCTGCCATTCGCTGGGCGAGAGAACAACGAGTGCCATTCCTAGGGCTTTGTCTAGGCATGCAATGCGCTGTGATCGAGTGGGCACGCAACCAGGCAGGACTCACTGGAGCCAGTAGTTCCGAGCTGGAGCCCAACACCAGCCATCCTGTTATCCACCTCCTGCCAGAGCAACAAGACGTAGTCGATCTAGGCGGCACAATGAGGCTTGGAGTCTATCCATGCCGCATCGCACCAGACACGTTGGCACAGAAGCTTTATGGCGAACAGGTTGTCTACGAGCGCCACCGCCATCGCTATGAATTCAACAACTCCTACCGCAACCTATTTATTGAATCCGGCTACACCATCAGCGGTAGCTCACCCGATGGACGCCTCGTAGAACTGATCGAGCTGAAAGGTCATCCCTTCTTCACAGCCTGCCAATACCACCCTGAATTTCTCTCCCGACCCGGAAAACCCCATCCCCTCTTCCGAGGATTAATCGAGGCAGCTCAACTACGGCTACCAGCCTCACCTAACGAAGCCCTACGCCGACAAAGCCAGACCAACATCTCCGCTCAGGAGCAACCCAGCCGGATTGGATGACCGGCAATCTGCCGGTAGTAGAAACCTTCCATTCCCTACAAGGAGAAGGAGCCCATGTCGGTCGCAGCGCCTTCTTCATCAGGCTCGCCGGCTGTGATGTCGGCTGTTCATGGTGCGACACCAAGCACTCTTGGAACTCGAGAAACCATCCGCAAATCACGCTTGAACAACTAGCAGAGGAAACAGCAACAGCAGCAAAAGATGGCGCGGCCTTTGTGGTGTTGACCGGGGGTGAGCCATTGCAACACAACATCGCGCCCCTATGTGAGGCACTACGCATTGCCACAGCACCAAACCACGGCGGGCCATTGCCAATCCATCTAGAAACCAGCGGAGTGAATCAGCTCAGCGGTGTTCCCACATGGATCACCCTCTCGCCAAAACGCCATGCGCCACCTCGCACAGACTTATTAGCAGCGTGTCATGAGCTTAAAGTTGTAGTCCATGAAACAGACGATCTAAACTTCGCCGAAGACATGGCCAAAGCTGCCTTAGAAGCGAGAAAGAACGACAACGCCTCACAATCACACCTCAGCAACACATCAAAGGAACCACTACTTTTCCTTCAACCTGGCTGGGAGACAACAACAGGTCAACAACTAGCTTTCGAGCACGTACAAAGTCATCCCCACTGGAGACTCAGCATGCAAACCCACAAGTGGCTTGGTATCCGTTGAAGCTCAAAGCTTGGTTGCCTCACGCTGAGTGATCTCAGCCTTCCACAACCACCAACGCGCCTCTAAGCCACCAGGTACATCAACGACGATCGGGAAGGAGGCGTTATAGGGCACCAAATAGGGCTTAGTGCCAAAAACAAGAAAGCTCTCACGCATCGGCTCATCAGGGGGGCAAGCGATACGAGTGAACATCACCTTCACTGCACCTGCAACGCTATAGAGCATCGGCTGCTCAGCTCCTTGAAGCCGCTCCATCCTCAGCCCTTGACCTGACAAATCGTGCTGATTGCAGTCCAACTGAATCGTTCGACCCACAATCAACTGGACCCGCCAATCCATAGCATTAGTGGACAGGACAGGATCAGGTCTTTTGGCTAGCAACCCTGGGAGCTGAATCACCCAGCGTTGCTGTCCAGCAATCGGCTGCGGATAATCATTCAAATCCAGCCGTGGTATTGCCCGCAGGGGTTCCAGCACTGTCGTCGACCACAAAACAACCAGCCCGAAAAAGATTCTGATCTGAAGTGATACCGCCATACCGCTTAGCACAACAGAATGGCCCGCATGAGCGACTCCAAAACCATTGCCCTGCTCTCAGGCGGACTTGATTCAGCGACTGCCGCTGCTTTGGCCATGGAAGCAGGTCAAAAAGTGATCGGACTATCCTTCGATTACGGGCAACGACATCGCAAAGAACTACAAGCCGCTAACGCGATAGCAGCCCACATGGGTCTAACTGAACACCATGTAATCAGTGTCAACCTTGGCAGTTGGGGAGGCTCCTCCCTCACCGATCTAACGCAAACAGTACCCAGTGAAGGAGTCGTTGACGGAGTGATCCCCAACACTTACGTACCCGGACGCAACACCGTCTTCATTGCCATTGGCCTCAGTCTTGCCGAAGCCAGTAATGCCAATCGGCTGGTATTAGGGGTCAATGCAATGGACTACTCCGGCTACCCAGACTGCAGACCTGACTATCTCAAGGCCTATCAGGCCTTGGCTGATCTGGCCAATAAGGCTGGCCGTGAAGGACATGGGATCAAACTCTGGGCTCCACTCATGCATTGGCACAAGAAACAGATTGTGCAAGAGGCGCTGCGGCTAGGCGTACCAATCGAAAAAACTTGGAGCTGCTATAGCGGAGGCGATCATGCCTGCGGCATGTGCGACAGCTGCCGCATCCGCGATGCAGCTTTGAGCGAGGCTGGTAGATCAGATCTCTGCAGCAAGCCGACACCATGACTGCTCTGGAGCGGCGACTTTGCCGCTGGCAAGAACCAGCGAAGTTGGCAAAACAACTCACCAAAACTTGGGGAGAAGCTGGGCTTGTGTGGCTGGATGGAGACGGCAGTGGTCTGGGTCGTTGGGCGACTCTGGCAGTCGATCCCATTAATCAGATTTGTTGCCAAGGAATCCCTGGCGAAAAAGATTCCAGCAATCCTTTTGAGGTACTGCGTGATCTAGAACCAGGCCACTGGACAGGCTGGCTCAGCTACGAAGCAGGAGCCTGGATAGAACCCAAAAATCCGTGGAAAAAAGATTCCATGGCAACTCTGTGGATGGCGCAACATGACCCAGTACTGCGATTCGACCTGCAAAAGCATCAGCTCTGGATCGAAGGGTGTCATCCCAAACGACTGCAAGAACTGGCTAACTGGCTAGAAGCCCAGCAATCTGAGAATGCAGCTGAAAACAGCAAAGATGAGTCGTCACTTGCAACAACAGACCTCAACATTCCCGTCAATGCATGGAAATGGCTCACCACTAGAGCTGACTATGCACGTGATGTGCAACAGATCCGAGATTGGATTGCGAGCGGCGATATTTTCCAGGCCAATCTCAGCGCTTGCTGTACCACCACGATCCCTTCAGGAAGCTTCGCCGTAGACCTTTTCCTAAAACTTCGCCACCACAACCCAGCTCCCTTTGCCGGCCTCGTGATAGCTGCAGGCCTTGCAAAAGGTGAAGCCGTGATCTCCGCCTCTCCAGAGCGTTTCCTAAAAGCACTCCCAACAGGAGAAGTTGAAACGCGACCAATCAAAGGGACCCGACCACGCCACCACAACCAAAGCCAAGACGCTGATCTGGCAGCTGATCTTGTTTGCAGCAGCAAAGATCGAGCTGAAAACGTGATGATCGTCGATCTATTGCGCAACGATCTAGGGCGAGTCTGTCAACCCGGCTCCATCACAGTGCCTCAATTGGTAGGCCTTGAGACCTATCCCCATGTGCATCACCTCACCTCAGTAGTGCAAGGACGGCTTCGATCAAACCAATCTTGGGTAGACCTACTACAAGCCTGCTGGCCTGGAGGCTCCATCAGCGGTGCCCCCAAGCTGCGCGCCTGCCAGCGATTGCACGAACTAGAGCCGACAGCACGCGGGCCCTATTGCGGCTCGTTGTTGCATCTCAACTGGGATGGGCAGCTCGACAGCAGCATTCTGATTCGCTCGATGTTGCTCGAGGGGAACACGTTACGAGCCCATGCCGGCTGCGGCATCGTGACCGGTTCCGACCCCTATTGCGAAGCTGATGAGCTGAACTGGAAACTGCTGCCACTACTGGAGGCACTGCAATGAAAAACCAGATTGCCTGGATCGATGGCAGCTGGGGTAGCACTGCGGAGCTCGCTCTTCCTCTAAGAGATCGAGGCCTGCAGCTTGCCGATGGAATCTTTGAGACAATTCTGATCCTTGATGGACATCCACAACTCCTCAATGCTCATCTCAGCCGCTGGCAGACCAGCGCATGCCTGCTAGGGATGGCCCCCCCGCCTACAGCGCAATGGTTGACACCTCTGATCAAAGAGGGCCTAAAACAATGCAACTTGGACAATGGCAATGGGGCCCTGCGCCTCAACTGGAGCCGTGGCGATAGTTCAAGCCGAGGCATCAGCCTGCCCCAGGACAACCCGAAATCAACAACCCATCGCTTCTGGCTAGAGCTGAATGCAATGGAGCCCTGCTTTACTCCACTGACGACGATGATCAGTTGCCATGAGCGTCGTAACGCCAATAGTCGCTTGAGTCGTTACAAAACCTTCGCCTACGGTCAAGCGATACAAGCCCGCCACGAAGCACAGAAAGCGAATTGCGATGAGGCCATACTGCTCAGCACAAGCGGTGAACTTTGTTGTGGCAGTACCGCCAACCTCATCGTGCGACGAAACAATCATTGGCTCACACCTCGTCTTGCCAGTGGCTGTCTACCAGGTGTAATGCGGCAACAGGGACTCGAACATGGATGGCTGCAAGAAACTCAACTAGAAGCCACACCAGAAAAAGATGATCAATGGCTCCTAATTAATAGCCTCAACTGCCAACCCATCGTGAAGATCAATGATCATCTGCTCAGAGCATGGTTGGATCCTGAAGGCCTTTGGTACTCCCTCTTAAAACCCAACAACACTGACACTTCTCCCAGGCATACAGATTAATGCCCCACCCCTAAACATCTCCATACGCACTCATACACTTAGGAATTGATCCACCACCGCCTGACTAAGGTCGCTGGTCGGACCACTGGCCACAATGCCACCTCGTTGCATGGCGTAGTAACGATCAGCTTGACGAACAAAGTGCAGATGCTGCTCTACCAAAAGAACGCCAATCCCTGTCTCGGCAATAATGCGTCGAACAGCTCTTTCAATGTCTTGAACGATATTGGGCTGAATACCCTCCGTCGGTTCATCTAGCAGGAGCAATTTCGGCTTACCAAGCAGAGCCCGAGCAATCGCAAGCTGCTGCTGTTGCCCACCGCTGAGATCTCCGCCCTTACGCGGCAAAAACTCCTGCAGAATCGGGAACAACTCATAGACAAGCGGGTCAATGCTGTGGTTACGAGCCAAGCCGCCGGGCAATGCCTCCATCCCCAGCATCAGGTTCTCCTCCACCGTAAGATGGGGAATAATTTCTCGCCCCTGAGGCACATAACCAATGCCTGCACGAGCCCGCTGATGCGGAGGATGGCGATCCAAGCCTGCGCCGTTAAAAAGAATCTCTCCACTACGAGGACGCAACAGACCGATTAACGATTTCAATAAGGTGGTCTTACCTACACCGTTGCGGCCGATCAAGCAGACCATCTCACCAGCTTTCACGGTGAGGTCGACATCCCTAAGGATATGACTCTCTCCATAGTAGGTATTCAAGCCCCGAATCTCGAGTATGGTCATCGGCTTAACCAAATCATGAACGGCATAGGTAGAAATCTCTGCATCAAGCAGCCTCCTCATTGCGACCTAGGTAAACCTCGATCACGCGTGGATCACACTGAATCTGATCCATCGAGCCCTCGCAGAGAACGTGACCCTGATGAAGAACAGAAACCTGACTCTCCAGGCGCCGGATGAACTCCATATCATGGTCAATCACCAAAACAGTGTGCTCACCAACGAGAGACTTAAGCAGATCCGCGGTGAGATCAGTTTCCTCATCCGTCAAACCAGCAACTGGTTCATCAACCAATAACAGGTCAGGAGACTGACCCACAAGCATGGCGATCTCCAACCACTGCTTCTGCCCATGAGACAACGATCCAGCAACTTGATGCGCACGCTGCTGCAGCGAAACGATACCCATCAAATGGGCAATGCGATCGCGCTCAACAGCACTAAGACCTGCGCTTAAGAGTGGCCAAGGACGCTTTGGATGACTGACCGCCAAGGCGAGGTTTTCCTCAACAGTGAGGTTTTCGAAGACTCTCGGGCTCTGAAACTTCCTACCAATGCCAAGCCGCGCAATCCTGTGTTCCGGCTTGTTTAAAAGAGATTGGCCCTTAAACAAAACATCACCTGACGTTGGTCGAAGCTTGCCAGTGATCACGTCAAGGAAGGTGGTCTTGCCTGCACCGTTGGGACCAATCACGGCACGCAATTCTCCTGGCTGCAGGCTGAGATTGAGATCACGCAGTGCCATAAAGCCATCAAAGCTGACACTGATTTGACGCAGCTCAAGCAAAGCCGTTGTCATGACTTCACCTCCTCCTTGCCATCCATTTCCAATCGTGGATAGGTACCGATCCTGCGCGCGACACCCAAGCGAGTAAGCAGGTTGCGTGGCCCACCCGCCTGCCACCAGCCCACAACACCTTCTGGTAGTGCCGTAACGACGAGAATAAACAAGCCTCCCAGGATAAATAGCCAGCCTTCTGGCCAAACCGTACTGATTTGGCTCCTCGCCAAATTAATGACTAGGGCTCCAAGAATGGCACCAATCAAAGTTCCGCGTCCGCCAACTGCCACCCAAATCACCATGTCGATTGAGAAGGGAACAGTCATGTATTGCGGCGAGACGATGCCGGACTGCACGGTGTAAAGAGCACCGCCGATGCCGGCCAAGCCACCAGCCATCGCAAACACGATGGTTTTAAACAAGGTGGGGTTGTAACCAGCAAAACGCAAACGCGGCTCGTCATCGCGAATGGCGATCAACACTTCACCAAAACGGCCACGCACCACCCAGCGCACAGCCAACCAGGCCAAGATAACCATCACGGCCGTTAACCAGAAGAAGCCTCGCTGCATTAATGCAGAGCCCACCTGCTGGCCAAAAAGCTCTGTGACATCGGTCTTAAGACCGTTGGTGCCATTGATCAGTTTCTGCTGTCCGTTGAAGAAATTAAAGAAAACCAGCAAGGCGGCCTGGGTAAGAATCGAAAAATAAACTCCCTTGATCCGGTTGCGGAACACCAAGTTGCCTAACAGCGCGGCAAGCAGTGCAGGGATCAACCAGATGGCAATCAGCGTGAACCAAGGCGAATGAAACGGCTGCCAAAATCCAGGCAGTTGATCCACCCCATATAGGCCGAAGAACTCTGGAATACCATTGGGTTGTTCGCTCGAACTGTTGAGCTGCAGGTACATTGCGGCTGCGTAACCACCGAGCGCAAAGAAGATGCCCTGGCCCAGGCTCAATAAGCCTGTAAAACCCCAAATCAAATCGATGCCGAGGGCCACGATCGAGAGAGAGAGAAAACGACCGAGCAGGTTGAGCCCAAATACCGACACCACTGCAGGCGCCGCCACAATCGCAGCAACGATCAAGACCCAGACAATCACCAGGGGCCAACGGCGTTGTTGAAACGCTTTCAACATTGATTTAAGCCTCCACCATGCGTCCCCTCTGGGGAAAAAGACCAGCAGGACGGAACTGAAGGAACACCACAATCAACGCAAACACCATCACCTGAGCCATGCTCGTGGTAGCAAAAAAATCAACCACGCTCGCCAAAGGCGCAGGCATCGAAGGCCAGATACTGAGCAAACGGCCAGCACCGATCAGGTCTGTTAGCACCCCAATAGCAAAGGAGGCCAACACGGTGCCGAACAGATTTCCGACGCCTCCAAGCACCACCACCATGAAGCAACCAACGATATAAGAAGTGCCAACGTTGGGTCCCACGGATCCCAACAAAGACACCGCTACCCCAGCGACGCCAGCCAAACCGGAGCCGATACCAAAGGTAAGCACATCCACGGTATCGGTTGAGATGCCAAGGCAATCACTCATGGAACGATTCTGAGTCACTGCCCTGATGCGCATCCCCCACACACTGCGATTCAAGAACCAGGTGATACCGAGTACAGCGAGGATCGTGATCACAATGATCACCAAGCGTGGTACAGGGAAGGTCATGCCCGATAGTTCAATCCCCCCACGCATCCACTTAGGTGCCGTGACATCGACATTGCGAGAGGTCGCACGAGCGATACGACTGATCTGAGAGGCCAAACCACCCGCCAGTAACACCCCAGCCAGAGCCGACACAAGCCAGCTTCCAGCACGCACCAGGCGGGCCCGCGGCCCCTCCAAAAGCTTGTCAGGAAGAATGATCGGCAGACTGAAGCCAAGCACTAACGCCAGCACCAAGCCAGCCGCATAAGCCAATGGAAAACTGCGCACAAACTGCTGCAGAATCAGGCTAACGCCCCATGTTGCCAACAATGTCTCCAACGGGTTGCCGTAGAGACGACGAATCACGGTGCGTTCTAGCAAGATACCAACCACACCACTAACGATGAAGGCCAGAGGAATCGCCACCAACACATAAGCGTTGTAGACAGACTGCAGAGCAGGCAGCTTGAAGATCAGCTGTACTACATAAGTGGTGTAGGCCCCGAGCATAATCAACTCGCCATGGGCGAGGTTAATGACACCCATCAGGCCGAAGACTATCGCCAGTCCGAGGGCAGCAACCAGCAGCACCGAGCCGATGGCCACACCATTGAAAAGACTTTCAAGAAGCAGTTGCACGGGCGAAGTTCAGAGACCGGAAAAACGACGAAAGGAGGAGTCCGTTTCCGGACTCCTCCCAAACAATGCCAAAGCGGAAAAACGCCTTGACAAGGTAATCAAAGCTTGTACTTCTCGCCTTTGTTGGCGTCAGTCCAGTCGCAAGCATAGCCCTTAGAACTGGGCTCGAACTGGTTCCAAGCCTGTGGAGCAACAGGGCCATCTGTCTCTTCGAGAATCTCGAACTGACCATCTTTGGTGATCTTGCCGATACGTACGGTCTGGGACAGGTGATGGTTTGGCATCACTTTCACAGGGCCCTGAGGCGCATCAAACTCAATTCCGATCAAAGCTTCACGTACCTTGTCGTCATCAAAGCTATTGGCCTTCTCGACCGCAGCTTTCCAGAGATACACCATGTTGTAAGCCGACTCCTGAGGGTCAGCAACCTGACGGTCATTGCCATATTTGGCCTTGAAGTCAGATGCAAACTTCTTCGAAGCAGGCGTATCAATCGACATCATGTAATTCCAAGCCCCATAGTGTCCCTCAAGGAACTCAGGCCCGATCGTGCTGATCTCTTCTTCCGCGATGGAATAGCTCATCACGTAGTAGCCATTCTCAGGAGTAAGTCCGGCATCCTGAATCTGCTTAAAGAAAGCGACGTTCTGGTCACCATTGAGGGTGTTGATGATCACACCACCGTCAGGTAATGCCTTCTTGATCTTGGCAATGATCGGCGCCACTTCAGTGTTGCCGAGAGGCAAATAATCCTCTCCGACCACTTTCCCACCCAGAGCTTTGACCTGCTCCTTAGTGATGGTATTGGAGGTGCGAGGGAAAACGTAATCAGAACCTACAAGAAAGAAGGGCTTGCCAGCAGCAGGCGACTTCTCGAACATGAACTTGGTTGCAGGCTCCGACTGCTGATTCGGAGTCGCACCTGTGTAGAAGATGTTATTGGAACACTCCTGGCCTTCGTACTGAATCGGGTAATAGAGGAATGCATTCTTCGATTCGTAAACCGGCAGCATCGCCTTACGGCTTGCGGAAGTCCAACCACCAAAGACCACAGGAACACTGTCCTGATCGATCAACTTCTTGGACTTCTCAGCGAAGGTTGGCCAATCAGAAGCGCCATCTTCAACGATGTAGTCGATCTTGTAATTCTTGCCATCAACTTCAACCCCACCGGCAGCGTTGATCTCTTCAATCGCCATTTTCTCTGTGTCCACAAGGGTGGACTCCGAGATGGCCATGGTGCCACTTAAGGAATGGAGGATACCAACCGTGACCGAGTCGTCGAAATCGGTGTTAGCGGTTTTATCACTACCACCACCGCAAGCCGTAATGCTGACACCAACGGCGGTTGCGGCGAAGCCAGCTACAAGGCGCTTTGAGAATGAAACGTTCATCGAAACCGTAGATAGGCAGAATATGGAGCACGCCTATTCGGGCGGCTTGGGGAACGTAAAGATCAGGCAGGCATGATTCTGTAGTGAATGATACAAAGCCCTTTGCGCTGATCATTGCTCAGGTCGATTTGGTATCTGTTGCAACAAAAATTGCAGCACACTCTCCAGGCCATCGCCGCTCCGCAAGTTGGTGAAACACCAAGGGCGCTCTCCCCGCATCCGCGTCGTATCGCGCTCCATCACCTCCAAGCTGGCCCCGACATGGACAGCAAGATCAATCTTGTTGATCACCAATAAATCCGAGCGGGTAATCCCCGGACCACCCTTGCGAGGGATCTTGTCGCCAGCCGCCACATCAATCACATAGATGCAAAGGTCCACCAATTCTGGACTGAAGCTGGCGGCAAGATTATCGCCACCACTCTCAACAAGCACAACATCAAGATCTGGAAAATTTCGCTCCAGATCTTCTACGGCCGCGCGATTAATCGAACAATCCTCACGAATAGCAGTATGAGGACAACCGCCTGTTTCCACTCCGCGAATACGCTCTGGCTCAAGAGCTCCAACACGCGTCAAGAACTCTGCATCTTCCTGGGTATAGATGTCATTGGTGACAACTGCTAATTGCAACTGATCTCGTAGACGGCGACAGATTGCCTCCACTAGAGCTGTCTTACCCGAACCCACCGGGCCAGCCACACCTAAACGCAGTTTGCTACTCATCAGCTTCGGAATAATCGGGAATAAAGCTCAGCATGGGAGAGCTGTGCAATAGCAGAACCCACTCCTCCACACCAAAGCTGCTGTGGATCCACATGAAGCAAGCTACTGGCCTGCATTTCAATGAGCGGCTGAAGCTGACGCTGCAACCGTTGTGCCTCAGTTGGCCCCAGCGGAACAAGACGCACGGCCGCACTGAGCTGATTAGCCACCCAGCCAAACAGGTAACCCTGCACAACCTCCAGAGGCGTTATGTCCCAAGACAAACCAGCCCAAGCCCACGCCACTGGCCAACCAAAATCCACTCCTCCATCAGGGAGAGGATGACCCAGATCGGCTAACAACTGCAAAAGAGATCGACCCATCTGCTGTTGCTGCGCTCTTACTTCAGCCGCATCTCGCAGTGCAATCAACCATTGAGCCCAATCCCGCACAGCAGTGCCATGGTCAACTCTGTCCTGCTCAGCACTCACCTTCCATTGGCTGAGGGAATGACGCAGCGGACGCAAAGCAGCAGCTTCGATCATGACCTGCCCGCGACTGAGCTCCGCCTCCAACCAACTTGCCAAAGTTGCTCGATCCTGAAGCTGCTCACGCTGCACCAGCAGTTCCAAACCCTCCGAATAACTGAACGCACCCACCGGCAAAGCAGGGCTAACAAGCTGAAGCAAAGCGAGACTGCTCATCAATGATGACGTTGTTGCTGCCCATCAATGGGCTGGTGATCATGGCTATGGACGCCTTGATAGGCCCCAGGCTCCGGATAAAATGGCTCCATCAGAGACTCCAAAGCCAAGCCACGCACCCGCAGCAGATCGGCTAAGACAGGATCATCTAGCAAACGCAGCTGCTGCGTGCGTAGCTCTAGTGCCACGTGACGATTACCCAAGTGATAAGCCGCCTCAAGCAAAGCCAGTTCTGAAGGAGCCCTAACCACCAAGAGTTTCTCAGGAGCAGCGACCACCCTCACCAAAACAGGACCTTCCGCCGCAGCCAAACTTTCTCCAGGCTGCAATGGGCCCTGCCGCGGCAATTGCAATAAGACGGACTGACCACAAGCCGTGCATCGCAGCCCTCGCAAACGTGTGCGTTCTTCAGCAGTAAGAGGCAATTCCATACAAGCCTCAACCCCAACAGCATCAAGCCTGCGGGTGAGCACCGGAACAGTATCCAGAGAAGGAAAATCGACCAAGCTCATGACCATAAGCCTGCCAAACGGCAACTGCTCCATCCGTGAGTGTTGCTAAAGAGTTAAACCGTGCTCGATCACAGCGTGCTCCGATGACTGGCGATAGACCCTGGCACGGCCAATGTTCCCTGCAACTGATCAGCAAAACTGCGACAGACGATCTTCAATCCCGGCTCACCGTGCATCAGAGCCAATGCACGGCTCCATTCAAGATTCAGCGTGCCAATCTTGATCACGACGGCCGCTGTCAACTGCCCTTACTTCACACCGCAGGGGGTTTGGTCGGAGGAGATCAGCTCAGTGTGAATATCAAAGCTGGAGCAGACAGCCGCGGCCTGGTCACGAGTGTGGCTGCCCAGAAGGTCTATGGCTCCGTAGGCCGCTCCAAACAACACCCCAAAGGCCGCTGGGCAAGTCAAGAGTGTCACTTCGAACTAGAAACCAATGCTGACTTGGAATGGTTACCCCAAGAGCTCGTGGTTTTTCAAGGAGGCCTCTACAAGCAACGGATGCAAGTCGAACTGCAACCAAAAGCCAGTTTTCTCTGCGCCGAAGTGGTGCGCCTAGGTCGCACAGCTGCTGGAGAAACACTGAACGAAGGCGCCTGGAGGTCAAACCTGGAGATCTGCCGACAAACCCCGATCGGTCGTCAATGGGAACTAGTCGATCAACTCGAGCTCAACAGCGAAGTGCTGCAGAGTTTGCACGGCATGGGGACACAGCCCGTGTTCGGATCTTTTGTTTGGGCCGCACCGAATCCTCTGACTGCCGACGTGATGGAGATACTTCTGCGGAACTGTCGAACAGATCGCGCAAACCTAGAAGGTTCCATGGCTTGTGGTGGTCTCGATCAAGGCTTAGTGGCCCGATATATAGGGCCATCAAGCCAAGCCGCGCGCCAATGGTTTTCCCGCCTCTGGGCCCGCACACGCCAGCTACGGCGGCTAAGCACTCCTCAACCTCCACGAGAATGGCCCCTGCAAGAAGAGGGAACGTTCTCAAACGAAAGGTTCACAAAGAACCATCAATCGCCTTCTGCCTCGCCACACTGAAATGAAATCCTGGCTTCCATGCACCTCAGCCCCCAGGAAAAAGACAAACTCCTGATCGTCACCGCTGCCCTGCTTGCAGAACGACGCCTCAACCGCGGCCTGCGGCTCAACCACCCCGAAGCAGTGGCCTGGCTCAGCTTCCTTGTCATCGAAGGCGCTCGTGACGGCCAATCCGTCGCGGAGCTGATGGCCGAAGGCAGCACCTGGCTGCGTCGCGATCAGGTGATGGATGGTGTTCCCGAACTGATCCCGGAGGTGCAAATCGAAGCCGTCTTTAAGGACGGCACCAAATTGGTCACCCTCCACGACCCCATCCGCTAAAAAATCCCCATGCCTCCGCTAATCCCCGGTGAACTGATTCCTGAACCGGGCACGCTTGAACTCAACAGCAACCGGCCAACCCTCACCCTGCGCGTGGCCAATAGTGGCGATCGACCGATCCAAGTTGGCTCCCACTTTCACTTTTTCGAGACCAATACAGCTCTGCACTTCGATCGTGATGCTGCACGGGGGCACCGATTGGACATCCCTGCTGGAACAGCGATCCGCTTCGAACCCGGCGACGAACGTGACGTGCGCCTGGTTGCCCTTGCTGGTCACCGCAAGGTTTTTGGTTTCAACGGTCTGGTCAACGGACCCCTCGACTGAACTGCTTCTACACCTCGTCCCTTTCGCTGCATTGCTATGGCCTACCGGATCGATCGCCAGGCCTACGCCGAAACCTACGGCCCCACCACAGGTGACCGCATACGCCTAGCAGACACCGAGTTGATCCTGGAAGTGGAACGCGATTTCACCACCTACGGCGAAGAAGTCAAATTCGGTGGAGGGAAAGTGATCCGCGACGGCATGGGGCAATCCCAGCAATCCCGCGCCAATGGTGCTGTTGACACCGTGATCACCAATGCCCTGATCCTCGACTGGTGGGGGATCGTCAAAGCAGATATCGGCCTACGAGACGGACGGATCGTTGCCATCGGCAAGGCTGGCAATCCCGACATCACTGACGGGATTGACATTGTGATCGGCCCAGGCACTGAAGCCATTGCTGGAGAGGGTCACATCGTGACCGCCGGCGCCATCGATAGCCACATCCATTTCATTTGCCCACAGCAAATCGAGACTGCCCTGGCTAGCGGCGTTACCACCATGCTCGGTGGTGGTACAGGTCCGGCAACAGGCACCAATGCCACTACCTGTACACCTGGCGCCTTTCACATCAGCCGCATGCTGCAAGCAGCTGAAGGATTGCCGATGAATCTTGGCTTCTTTGGTAAAGGCAATGCCAGTACAGCTGAAGCTCTAGAGGAGCAAGTGCTAGCTGGAGCCTGCGGCCTCAAACTCCACGAAGACTGGGGTACCACTCCAGCAGCTATTGACTGCTGTCTTTCGGTAGCCGATCGCTTTGATGTTCAGGTCTGCATCCACACAGACACGCTCAATGAAGCAGGTTTTGTAGAAGACACAATCCGAGCCATCGGCGGACGCACCATCCACACCTTCCATACCGAAGGGGCCGGTGGAGGCCATGCACCAGACATCATCCGTATCTGTGGTGAAAGCAACGTGCTGCCCAGCTCCACAAATCCAACCCGGCCTTACACCCGCAACACCCTGGAAGAGCACCTCGACATGCTCATGGTTTGCCACCACCTAGATCCAGCGATTCCTGAAGATGTGGCCTTTGCCGAATCGCGCATCCGTCGCGAAACCATCGCTGCGGAAGATATTCTCCACGACCTCGGTGCCTTCAGCATCATTGCCAGTGATTCCCAAGCGATGGGACGAGTCGGAGAGGTGATTACCAGAACATTCCAAACCGCTCACAAGATGAAAGTTCAGAGAGGCCCTCTGCCAGAAGATGCTGCCAATCCACGTGGCACTCGTAACGACAACAACCGCCTAAAGCGCTACATCGCCAAAGTAACGATCAACCCCGCCATTGCCCACGGCATTGACAACCATGTTGGCTCAGTAGAGGTAGGCAAACTGGCAGACCTGGTGCTCTGGAAGCCAGGCTTCTTCGGCGTGCGGCCAGAACTTGTCATCAAGGGCGGGTCAATCATCTGGGCGCAAATGGGCGATGCTAATGCCTCGATTCCAACACCTGGACCGGTCCATGGCAGACCAATGTTTGCAGCATTCGGCAAAGCCCTTGCCCCCAGCTGCCTCTCCTTCCTGAGCCAAGCGGCCATCGAAACAGATCTTCCCAACAAGCTGGGGCTGCAACGTGCCTGCATTCCCGTTCTGAACACCCGCACGATCGGCAAAGCAGAAATGCACAACAACAATTCACTACCAAAAGTAGAGGTAGATCCACAAACTTACGAGGTGTTCGCCGACGGCGATTTACTCACATGCGACCCCGCAGAAGAACTACCAATGGCCCAGCGATATCTCCTACTTTAAACGCTAAATCCAACATCTACCTTTAGGTTGCTAAGTAATAGATCAAGACTTGATCGGCATCACAACCTCAGCCGGCTGAGGAGCACACTCTGCAACCTGTTCATCAACTACTGCACCCACAATCACAATCGACGGCGCTGCAAACCCTTCGCTCTGCACCCTTTGAACCAACTGTTCCAAGGGAGCTTTGAGGTAGCGCTGACCTACGACAGTGCCCTGTTGAATGATTGCTGCGGACGTAGCTGGATCGAGTCCACCGGCAATCAACTCTTCGACGATATAAGCAAGGTTATGCAAACCCATATAAATCACCAGACTGTCACTTGCACTAGCAAGATCCTTCCAATTCACAGAAGGGCGCTGTTTGTCGATCTTCTCGTGACCTGTCACAAAGGTGACAGAACTACCCCCACAACGATGGGTCAGAGGAATGCCCACATAGGCCGGCGCAGCCATCCCCGCTGTAATCCCAGGGACCACCTCCACCGATACCCCATGACTCTGCAAATAGGCGGCCTCCTCACCACCCCGCCCAAACAGAAAAGGATCACCACCTTTTAGGCGTACTACACAGGAATGACTCTGAGCCAATTCAACAAGCAACTCATTTGTCTTGGACTGTGGAACCCAATGACGTTCTCGACGTTTACCAACAAAATGCCGTTCACAAGACTCGGGCACTAACTCGAGTACTTCCTTAGGCACCAGAGCATCGTGAACCAAGGCTCCGCATTGGCGAAGCAGACGATAAGCCTTCAGTGTGAGCAAATCAGGATCACCAGGGCCTGCACCCACCAAATACACAGTGCCAAAGTCCAAAGAGCTCATGGCAATGCAGCCAGCAAATCAATCAAACCGAAACGAAATAACTCAATCTCAAGTAGGGAAGTCATCACCCCAGAATCGCGCAGCGTCTGCGTAATCTGGATTGGCGCCAAGGCAAGAAAAAGAGGCGTGGATGCCTCCTTCGCTGAAGCGACATCAGCATGCCAGTCGTCCCAGGAAAGCATGGGCAACGCCAGCCGCTGCTGCAGCAAACTTAAATAGCGATGAGCAACACCCTGGCGAAGGGGATGATGAACCAAAACAAGAGAGCCATCACGACAAGCCTGACGCTGCACCCACTCCTGTAACAATCGCCACCAAGAGGGCCAGGCACCCAAGAAAGGCACCAACCTGGTGTTCACACCCTGTTGCTGAAGTCGCTGACGAAGCAACGGCACATCCTCTCGAACATGAGAACCAGGCAGCAACAACAAAGGAACCAGCCAAATAGGATCTGCAATCTGCTCATGGCGATCAGTAGCCGTTAAGGCCTCTACAAGCACAGGTGTGCCACGACGTTGCGCGACCTGCAGAGCAAAAGAACGCACACAAGAAGGAACATACCCACCAGCACGGCCATGCACGATGTAACGCAAAGCGCGCTTACAACCAACCTCCTCATGCTTTCGTAACAACGGCCACGGATCTAAGACATCCGAAACTGGTGAAGTCATTCCAGTCTTAATAGTCGACTGCAACCATGGCATCCCGTCGCTATCGAACACAGTCGCAAACTCGGTTGAGGACGAGTGGTCGCCAAGGCAGACAGGGTGCAACCCGCTCAAAACGCTTTAACAGTGACTTCGAAAGGGATTTAGCTGCCATGAACCGTGTATGGAAAATGCTCAGACAAGGCACAATCCGCTGGTTGGGAGAGATAGGCCGCCAATACTGAAATCACTTAAAATTTACACACAGCAACCATAAAGAAGGAAACTTGTGCACCTAGATGTATCGATAAACACCAAATTTTGAATTTCACACAAATGCTCAGTTTTGTTCAATCTGATACCGCCAATACCCTCTTCCATCAGGCTTAATGACTCCATTCGCAGCGTGGCCTCACTCCTCAACACCTCTAGTTGCCAACATCAGCCGGGTTCAGAATGTACACAAAGACACCAAATTTTGAATTTCACACAAATGCTCAGTTTTGTTCAATCTGATACCGCCAATACCCTCTTCCATCAGGCTTAATGACTCCATTCGCAGCGTGGCCTCACTCCTCAACACCTCTAGTTGCCAACATCAGCCGGGTTCAGAATGTACACAAAGACACCAAATTTTGAATTTCACACAAATGCTCAGTTTTGTTCAATCTGATACCGCCAATACCCTCTTCCATCAGGCTTAATGACTCCATTCGCAACTCACCCTTGCTTCAATAAAGGCAGGGCCTAAAAACCATGGCTATCGAATAGGCGAATAAAGTTTCAAAAAACATGATCACTTCTTTTCAAGTTTAATTTCAACAAAATTTCATGGTTATTAGCTCTCCTGCGAAACAATTTCTCCAAGGGAAGAAGCTCAACAAAATTGAGCAAAACAAAGCTTTTAAAGATGGCTTAGATGTTGGTGATGAACTTGAAACCTTTGCTCAGGTAGGTTGGGAACAGGTCGATAAAACAGACCTCGAACTGCGCCTGAAATGGTATGGAATGTTCTGGCGACCCAAAACCCCTGGCAAGTTTATGCTACGGCTAAGGATACCCAATGGTGTTCTCAATAGCCACCAAATAAAAGTAGTGGCCTCAATCGTGGGTCGCTACGGAGAAGACGGCAGTTGCGACATCACAACACGACAAAACCTACAGCTTCGTGGTGTTTTACTGAGTGATCTTCCCGAAATCCTCAAACGTCTTGAAGAGGCAGGTCTCAACACAATCCAATCAGGTTTTGATAACCCACGCAATGTCACAGGAAATCCACTGGCTGGGATTGACCCTCTTGAAATTGTTGATACTCGCCCATACACAACTGAACTACAAAATTTCCTCACGAATCAAGGGAAAGGAAACCATGAATTCTCCAACCTTCCCCGCAAATGGAATACGGCAGTTGCAGGGGCCCGCGATAATTTCCTGCTCCATAACGACATCATCTTCCATCCAGTGGAACACGATGGGGTGATGGGTTTCGGCGTCTGGCTCGGAGGGATCCTCTCCTCGCAGATGAATGACTATGCGCTGCCTTTAAATGCCTGGGTTAAACCCAATGAAATCTGTCGACTCACCGGCACTATTCTAACGTTATGGCGAGATAACGGTGAGCGTAACAATCGCCCTAAGGGCAGGTTTCGCATGTACCTCGACAGCGTGGGCATCGAAGCGTTTCGCACCATGGTGGCGGAAACATTTGGACCGCTAACACCTGATCCCGGTTCTGTATTTGACGACAAGCCACGCTCTTTTTACGGAATCCACCCTCAGAAACAAACAGGGCTTCACTACGCCGGCATGCATGTACCCGTTGGACGATTAAGCGCAGAAGATCTTCAGGATCTTGCTAGCGCCAGTCTTAACTATGGCAGTGGTGAAATTCGTCTTACAGAAGACCAGAACATCATTTTGGTGGGGCTATCAACTACCAACCTCGACAAATTTCAAGCTGATCCACTGCTACAGCGTTTTCCACTTGAGCCCGGTTCCATTGCCGCCGGCACTGTCTCCTGCACAGGAAATACGTACTGCAGCTTCGCCCTTACAAACACCAAAGATCAGGCAATGGCAATGGCCCATGAACTGGATGCAGAACTCATCCTCCCTGAGGAAATAAAAGTCCATTGGACTGGCTGTCCCAACAGTTGTGGCCAGGCCTACATGGGCGCAATCGGCCTCACAGGAACCAAAGCCCGTGCACCAAACGGGGGCCAAGGCATGGTTGAGGCCTATGACCTCAGCCTTGAAGGCAGACAAGGGCCGGACGCCCAAATCGGAACACTGCATCGCAAAGCCATTCCTGGCAGCGAACTGAAAGACGTACTGCGGGAATTACTGATCGAACGCTTCGGTGCTCAACCTCGTAGCCAACCGAAGCAAAACAGCGACCCTTTCTCCAACTTCATGAACTGGTTCAGCAATTTAGGCGAAAACAGCAGCCCATCCCCTTGAGCTGCGATCGCTAAACCACCGTTCCTAGATCAATCACCTATCAAGCCCCACCATGCAATCGACTTCCCAAGCACGTGATCTTTTCTCTCGCTTTGTCAACTGGTTCAGCAACAGCGGTCATGACAAGCCTGCAATCAATCAAAAAGAAGGTGGCCGAGATCTCTTCTCACGCCTGATGAACCGAATCAGCGGCTGAAACTCTCAATTCCTTCCTTCAACACCCCACCCCAACGAGAACTGCCATGGATGTGAACACATCCCAAATGGACTACGTCCTGCCCAATGAACTCGTCGACGGCATGATTACTGCCGGCGGAAAAAAATCCAGTGTGAGTATTAAAAATCTGCTGGTACGTGGTTTCTATTCAGGAGCGATTCTTGGCCTAGCCACCTGCTTAGCCATCACCGTAGGAGTCCAGTCTGGAATGCCATTTCTAGGCTCCGTTCTCTTCCCCTTTGGGTTTGCCAGCATCGTGCTCTTCGGCATGGAGCTAGTCACAGGCAACTTCGCCTTATTGCCAATGGCAACCTGGGCTGGGAAAAGCACATGGCAAGCAACCTTCCGTAACTGGATATGGGTTTGGATTGGCAATTTCATCGGCTGTGCATTGGTGGCTCTATTACTCGCCACAAGCCTGACCAGCGCAGGCACAGTTGAGCCACTTGCGGCAGCCGATGGGGGCAAAGGTTGGGCCGTGGTTGCCGCCAAGATCATGGCACTCAATAAGGCCAATGTCGTGGCCAAATATCAAGACCTAGGCAGCACTGGTTTCTTCCTCGCGTTCCTACGCGGCATGATTGCCAACTGGCTGGTTTGTCTTGGGGTCACGATGGCCTTGGTAAGCAAGAGCGTTCCAGGAAAGATCCTCGCCTGCTGGCTACCGATCACAGCATTCCAAACCATGGGAATGGAGCACATCGTGGTGAACATGTTCCTGCACACCGCCGGACCCATGCTTGGTTCAGGCGTTTCTTTTGGCCAGGTAATCGTTTGGAACTTCATTCCAGTCACCCTCGGCAACATCATTGGCGGGATGGTGTTTATCGGCATGCTCTTCTACAGCACCCATCGCACCCAAATGAGCAACGTACTGCCGACGGTTCACGATGAGAAGCTGGAACGTGAACTCGCCGCCGAACTAGGCGCACGCTGATCTAGAACATTCATGAGCTTCGATGAAGCCGTTCTCTGGGAACGTCTCAATAAAGTAGGCAAGGCTCCTCTAGAACCAGACTGGCTGGGGAATGTTTACTGCCCCAGCCTTTCTGCTGATCTACGTAAAGCCTTAGCCGAAAGACTGGGCTTACTTGGTGATGATGGCTGGGGAATATTAAAAACCCTGCTTAAGCAACATGGTAAGCAGTCCGAACTCATCCATGCAGCTGGCCTCTGCCATCAACCTGAGGCTCGAGACTGGCTCATCCAACAACTTGGTGATCAAGAAGAACTGGAGCTCGAGGTACTACAAGCAATGGCCTGCTGGGGAGCAATCGTGCCAACTTTGCTGATAAAAAGGATTTTCAGAGAACCTTCCCAAGCAATGCGCATCGCTGGTCTGGAGTTGTTGAACTTCAAGGCATACCAACTCAGCGATGACGAGCTGCTGAACCTCCTTGACGACCTCCTCAACGACATACGCGATCCGGTGGTGTTAAGCACCATTCGAATTCTGCAACGACGCGATGGTGCCGACATCAGCAACCGCATTGCCGAAGTGGCAAGAAAAGGTTCCGAAGCTACAACACGAGCAGCATTACTAGCCCTGGGCTGCATCGGCACATCCAGTAGTCAATCAAACCTGTTCAAGCTCAGCCAAAGTCTGCCGACTGATCTCCATCGAGACCTAGCCAAAAAACAACTTGCTCAGCAATACAGATCATGGCAATAAATCCATAGCCAACGGATACGCCAATATGGGTTATTGAATCAAAAAGAGGATGATGGCAATAAATGAAAACTGCAATCCAAACAAAAGCAATCGCATCTGATGATTCATTTCATTGACACCAATCAACTACTGAAAAGCAGAACTACGCTGCCACAAAAAGCGCTCTTACTGTTAGATTAATCTTCTATGCAAGATGCATGCCGAACCCTTGCAATCAAAAGCCCTGTAATCAAATAAAAATATAGCATAAAACTAGTCTCAACTTTGATCAATACCCCAGCGCAAAAACTTTGCAGATTCGAACCTTGCACTTAAAAAACATAACTACGCTGAAATGCAAACAGCCTCGCTTTATCGTTGAAGTGATTCCTAAAGCCCAACGGAGTCAATTAGGCCTGTGCCAAGCAGACATGTCACAAGGATGTCTTAATCGCTACTCCACGCAGCTACATGACTACAGAAAGATCCAATGAGTTCCGGCAATCAATCGTGACCACATGCCCCGAATTATCCGGCCGTGAACGCTTCAAAGCCCACCTCAGGAAGGTGGGAAGTGGAGAGCAAACCAGTCGTGGCATGAGCCGTGAAGAATCAGCTGATGCCTTGCATCTCATCCTTACAGCCCAAGCCAGCCCTGCTCAAATTGGCGCCTTCCTCATCGCCCATCGCATTCGTCGACCCGAGCCCCAGGAACTCGCCGGCATGCTGGATACATACAGAGTGCTTGGACCCAAACTGAAATCAGCCAATGGCCAGAAACGACCCATTTGCTTTGGCATGCCATTCGACGGCCGCAAGCGAACAGCCCCGATTTATCCGCTCACAGCACTGGTCCTACTCAACGCTGGTCAACCCGTCGTCTTGCAAGGGGGGCAGCGTATGCCAATCAAATATGGCGTCACCACAGAAGAGTTATTCAAAGCCTTAGGGCTACAACTCCAAGGCCTATCAATAGCAAACCTAGAAGCTGGCTTTCAACAACATGGTCTGGCACTGATTTACCAGCCAGATCACTTCCCGCTAGCCGAAAGCTTGATCAGTTATCGCGACGACATCGGCAAGCGACCGCCTGTGGCCAGTTTGGAGCTGCTTTGGACAGCACATCAAGGAAAGCATTTACTCGTCAGCGGCTTCGTGCATCCCCCCACCGAAGAGCGGGCCTGGAAAGCCCTTGCGCTAGCAGGTGAAACAAATCTCGTGACTGTGAAAGGGCTCGAAGGAAGCACAGACCTTCCCATCAGTCGAGCTTGCATCACATCCCGAGTTCAAAATGGCAAGCCAGAACGACTCATCCTCCACCCCCGTAACCATGGCTGCTTTAGCCAAGACGTTGAGTGGAGCAACCTGACGGAGTGGAGCGAACAGGCAATGGAAGCTCTGCACAATCGCGGGCCATTAAGTCAGCCCCTCCTCTGGAATGCTGGTACCTACCTATGGTTAGCTGGCCTGGCCGACAACCTCGATGAAGGTATCGCTCATGCTGAAAAGTGTCTGCAATCAGGCTTAGCCCAAACCACGCTTGAGCAGCTCATTGCTTGGAGAGAAACCATCATTTGAAGCGAGCCTGTAGGTTTTTCGCCATGCGATAACGATCGAAACTCACACCTCCGATCTGAATCACTTCCTTAGACATTTCAATCCAGCCCCACTTCAACAGCAAAGGGTGACTACACAAACTGGCTTCCGTCACCAAGATTAGCTCTCCTTCCTGCAAGGCTTCAGCTTCTACCTGTTCAAGCAACGCAGTGGCATGGCCACAACGAGCAGACCGGCCCCGGCAATACAGCAACGCCAAACGATCAGAGGGATAACGAAGAGCGAAAGCCTCAACCTCGTCGTTCTCAAGACTCAACCAACCTCGTCCTTCAATCAGTGGCCGATCCAGAACTCCTGGTAACCAAGCCAAGGCTGCCCAAGCACTGATCTGAACAGGGGAATACAAGCCTCCCCCTTGAGATTCAATCGCATCGGCATAAATCTCCCTGACAACAAAATGATCAGTTTTTGTAAGGGGTCTTAAGCGGCGACAAGTCACAAGAGCCTGCCATTTAGATCAATGGCGTCAAGTCTCTATGGGATCGTGACATTCATCCTGACTCATTCCCAATTGCGCCGACCACAGATTCCCATCTTTCTCTGTGCCTTTGTCACTCTGTTGAACGATCGCCTAGGAGAAACCCTCTTACTGCCATTACTTCCATACCTCCCAGGACGCTTCACAGACAGCGGCACAATCCTGGGGCTACTTGGAGGTACTTATGCATTGGCTCAATTCGTCGTGGCTCCCCTAATTGGAGCTCTCAGTGATCGTTTTGGCCGCAAACCAATTTTAACCGCTTGCGTTGCTGGCTCAGTAGTCGGCCTTGGCTTATTCGCTATCACAGTATGGATTGACTGGAACATACTTCCAGCCGCTTGGATCGGCATTGTTCCCCTGATCCTTCTCTTCTCAGCAAGAATCATCGATGGCGTTAGCGGTGGAACAGCAAGTAGCGCCACAGCAGTGCTTGCCGACATCTCAACACCTGAGAGCCGAGCCAAGGCATTCGGCCTGATTGGCGTTGCATTTGGCCTCGGGTTCATCTTGGGCCCTTATATCGGTGGCCGCTTAGCAGAGATCAATATTGCTCTACCCGGGATAGCCGCCACAGCCTTCGCAGTCGCGAACCTACTTCTTGTGATCTATATCCTTCCCGAAACACACCCGCCAGCAGCTCGCAATTCCCTACCAAGCAAAAGACAACTCAACCCGATCACCCAGCTAGCACAGATCTTTGCCAATCCATTAGTAAGCCGCCTTTGTTTCGCCTTCTTCCTGTTCTTCATGGCATTCAACGGTTTCACAGCTGTGCTGGTGCTTTACCTGAAGCAAGCCTTTTCATGGACAGTCGGTTTAGCGGGCCTGACCTTTGCAGTTGTAGGCGTGATCGCAATGGTGGTTCAAGGGCTGCTCATCGGTCCACTGGTCAAATCCTTCGGCGAATGGCGGCTCACCATTGCTGGCGTTGGCTTCGTCATTGCAGGCTGTCTGCTATTGCCCATGGCCAGTCAGCAGAATTCGATTTCTGTTGTATTCACTGCCGTATCGGTACTAGCCCTTGGCACAGGTCTAGTCGTGCCATGCTTGAGAGCCCTCGTCTCCAGACGCCTCGACAACGCAGGCCAAGGGGCAGTACTCGGTAGCCTTCAAGGCCTGCAGAGTCTAGGGACCTTCCTTGGGGCAGCGGCTGCAGGATTCGCCTACGACCAAATAGGCCCTCGCAGTCCTTTCTGGCTGGCCATCCTCGTACTAACGGGAGTTGTTGCCCTTGTTGCAGGAGGCCCACCTACAAGCACAAGTAACACAACAGTCAAACAATCATGATTGCTACTTTGCCTGGATAGTGGATCAACAAACTGGCATTCAATGAGTAATCCAGCAGTAGCTTCGGAGCACTACATCAACCGAGAGCTCAGCTGGATCTCCTTCAACGAAAGGGTCCTTGCTCAGGCACTGGATACGCGCACCCCGCTGCTGGAACAAGCCAAGTTCAGTGCCATCTTCAGCAACAACCTCGACGAATTCTTCATGGTTCGCGTGGCCTCCCTCAAAGCACAAGTGGAAGCCGGCATTACCAAAACCAGCGCAGACGGTCTAACCCCTCTTCAGCAGCTCCTCACGATCCGAGATCACCTTGTTCCTCTCATCGAGCAACAACAAGATCACTACCGTAAACACCTCAAAAGCCAGCTAGTCGAGCATGGTGTTCACCTACTCGACTATGAGCAACTCAATCCAAAAGAACGCCTCTGGATTGACAATTATTTCCAGACAGCCATTTTCCCGGTGCTGACACCACTAGCCGTGGATCAAGCCCATCCCTTCCCTTTCGTTAGCAATCTCAGCCTCAACATTGCCACCCTGATCCTCGATCCGGAAACAGGCCAACAACAATTCGCCCGGGTCAAGATTCCACAAAAAACGATCCCTCGGTTTGTAGAGATACCTCCTGATCTAAGTGGCATCAATCCCAAACCGGTTCACACAGCAGTTCCATTGGAGCAAGTGGTGGCCTTCAACCTCAAATTGCTCTTCCCCGGGATGAAGATTGAAGAGCACTACTTCTTCCGAGTCACCCGCGATGCCGACCTTGAACTCAGGGACCTAGAAGCCGACGATCTCATGAGCGCCATGGAACAAGGCCTGCATAAGCGGCGGATGGGCGGAGAAGTGGTGAGACTCGAAGTAACCAACGAAATGCCCCAGAGAGTCGTTGAGATGCTGATTGAAGGTATGGCTGTTGAAGAAAAAGACCTTTATCGCATCGAGGGACTATTAGGCCTCGATGATCTATTCGGTCTCATGCGTTTACCTCTGGAACAACTCAAAGACCAACCCCACATTGGCCTGACCGCCAAAGTTCTCTCCCGCAGCCAGCGCAGAATGCTTGAAGACGAATCAATCAAAGAAGAAGAATTCAAAAGCATCTTCTCGGTGATTCGCCGCAAAGACATTCTCCTGCACCACCCATACGAACTGTTCGCGACCTCTGTAGAGGAATTCATCAATCAGGCAGCAGACGATCCCCTAGTCATGGGAATCAAGATCACGCTCTATCGGACATCTAAGGATTCCCCAATCATTGCGGCCCTGATCCGTGCAGCCGAACACGGAAAGCAGGTCATGGCTCTGGTTGAACTCAAGGCACGCTTCGATGAAGGCAACAATATTCAATGGGCCCGTCATCTAGAACGATCTGGCGTTCACGTTGTCTATGGCGTTTTAGGACTAAAAACCCACACAAAAACCATCTTGGTCGTTCGCAAAGAAAAAGAGCGCCTACGCAGCTACGTGCACATCGGCACAGGGAACTACAACTCGAAGACATCACGTCTCTATACCGATCTTGGCCTGCTCTCTGCAAGACCGGAAATCAGCCAAGATCTAGTTGAGCTATTCAATTATCTCACTGGCTTTTCAAAGCAACAAAGCTTCCGTCGACTGCTGGTGGCACCTGTCACCCTACGCAAGGGGATGGAATCACTAATCCTCCGCGAAATCGAACACGCCCGCGAAGGTAAAGGCGGACACATCCGCGCCAAGATGAATGCTCTGGTGGATCCAGCCATCATTAGCCTGCTCTACGAAGCTTCCCAAGGTGGAGTTCGCATCGAACTGATCATCCGCGGTATGTGCTGTCTCTACCCAGGGCGAAAAGGATTCAGCGAAAACATCAGCGTGATCAGCATCATCGGCCGGTTCCTGGAACACTCCCGTATCTTCTGGTTTGCCAATGACAACAACCCAGAGGTTTATATCGGCAGCGCAGACTTGATGCCTCGAAACTTAGATAGACGCGTGGAAGCCATTACTCCAATTGAAGAACCAGAGCAAAAGGAACACCTAGAGCGACTGCTGAACCTCTACCTAAACGACAACCGTGAAGCATGGGATATGCAGAGCGATGGCAGCTTTTTACAGCGCCAACCCAATCCCAATAGTGAAGAACATCGTGCACAGCAACAGCTGATCAACCTTTGGCAACAAGGCATCCCTGCAGCGTGAAACTCGATGCCTCACGAGACCATAACTGTGAGAAAGTGCTCTTTGCTACCTAAAAAGGAATAATCAGCATGCAAAACAGTTTTTTTACTTAGAAGCGACCAATCAACTGATCACTCGCATGGGCTAACAAAAACTTTTTGCTTCAACCAAGTTTCTAAGCTCTATGAGTGCTACATTCCGCGCAAATCTAATTTAGGAGGCCAGGGTGATGGGGATCCCTCTGGAATCTGCGAAGGGTGCTTCACTCACGCCTTCGTCAGAAGTTGTATTACCGTCTACATCTAAGCAACGTTCAGAAACGGCGAATCGAGCTGGCCGTAACGGGCAGGCATCCCGTAATCAAAATCGCCAAGGTGGTCGTTTGGGTACTGATGCGATCGGGTTCTACCTGAGCAGCATTGGACGCGTCCCTTTGCTGACCGCAGCTGAGGAAATTGAGCTGGCCCACCATGTGCAAGCGATGAAGGAATTGCTGGAGTTACCAGAGCAAGACCACACTCCACGACAACGCCACAAAATTCGCATGGGCAAACGCGCCCGTGACCGCATGATGTCAGCCAACCTCCGGCTCGTGGTTAGCGTTGCCAAAAAATATCAGAATCAGGGCCTTGAACTCCTTGACCTAGTCCAAGAAGGAGCCATTGGTCTCGAACGTGCTGTCGACAAGTTCGATCCAGCCATGGGTTATAAGTTCTCCACCTACGCCTATTGGTGGATTCGTCAAGGGATGACCAGGGCCATCGACAACAGTGCCCGCACCATCCGTCTACCCATCCACATCAGCGAAAAACTCTCCAAGATGCGACGCATCTCAAGAGAGCTTTCCCATCGTTTCGGCCGTCAACCAAATCGATTGGAGTTAGCCCATGCCATGGGTATTCAACCCCAAGACCTTGAGGATCTCATCGCTCAAAGCGCTCCTTGCGCATCCCTCGATGCCCATGCCCGCGGAGAAGAAGATCGCAGCACCCTAGGTGAACTGATCCCCGACCCCGATGGGGCCGAACCAATGGAAGGCCTAGATCGCAGCATCCAAAAGGAACACCTAGGAGGTTGGCTATCTCAGCTCAATGAACGTGAACAGAAAATCCTGCGCTTGCGCTTCGGTCTAGATGGTGAAGAACCACTGACCCTCGCTGAAATCGGGCGGCAAATCAGCGTCTCACGAGAACGCGTACGACAGTTGGAGGCCAAAGCCATTCTCAAGCTACGGATGATGACCAACCATCAACAAGCTGCATGAGATAAGTCTTGGGGTATATCAACTCTCTGGTTGCCATTGCATGCTGGATAGCTTTTGTGCTTTCAGCTGCTGTGGTTTGCAGGGTCCGCTGGCCTAACCAACGAGAACTAAGTCGCAAGATCGTTCACATCGGTACTGGCCCAGTGATCCCTTTGGCCTGGTGGCTCGGGATCCCATCGGATTGGGCGATTCCAATGGCAATTCTCATTACCATTGTGATCCTCATCAACCACCGCTGGCGCTTACTACCAGCTATTGAAGACGTCAATCGCAACAGCTACGGCACAGTGGCATACGCTCTAACAATCACCCTGTTGCTGATTTTCTTCTGGCCAGAAAATGCTGCAGCGGTCTGCTCCGGAGTGCTTGTGATGGCTTTCGGCGATGGGTTAGCTGGCCTCATCGGTCGCAAAGTACGCTCACCCAATTGGTTGATATGGGGTCAACGCAAATCAATCGCAGGCACTCTTACCATGGCTGTGATAACCCTCATCATTCTTTTCACTCTAAGCCTGCTCATTGACGCTAACTTCCATCCTCTACGCATCTTCGCCGTCACAAGCCTTGCCGTTGGACTAGAGCAACTAAGTCGCTGGGGTATCGACAACCTCACTGTGCCGATGGGAGTTGCAGTCGCCTGGTCATGGATGACAGCGATCTAAAGGCTGATCAAGTTATTGGTGACAACGTCACTGAAGCCACTGCAGCCGCCAAATCCTCAAGGAGAGTTGCCGTTGTCTCTATATCGATACAAGCATCCGTAATGCTTTGACCATAGACAAGAGTAGAGAGGTCTTCAGGCAACTTCTGATTGCCCTCGACAAGATGACTTTCCAACATCACACCCATGAGATGGGTGGATCCTTGGCGTACCTGAGTAGCAACAGCCTGCAGCACCTCTGACTGTCGCCGAAAATCTTTATTCGAATTGTCGTGGCTGCAATCCACCATCAACCGATCAGCCAAGCCAGCCTTCACTAATTCTTTTGCAACCTCTTCCACCGCTTCGGGATGGTAATTGGTACAGCCATTACCTCCCCGCAACACGAGATGGCCATCAGGGTTTCCAGTGGTATGCACAATCGAAGCCTGACCCTGGCGATTGATCCCAAGAAAATGATGCGGTCTAGATGCTGCCTGCATCGCATGGATCGCAATCTTGGCACTGCCATCGGTACCGTTTTTGTAACCGACGGGCATTGACAATCCAGAAGCCATCTCCCGATGGGTCTGACTCTCAGTGGTTCTGGCTCCAATCGCCGTCCAACTGATCAAATCAGCGATGTATTGAGGCACAACCGGATCCAGCAATTCAGTGGCCGTCGGCATACCCTCGCGGGCAAGGTCGAGCAACAACGACCGCGCACGCCTCAAGCCAGTGTTGATGTCATAGGAACCATCGAGATGGGGATCATTGATGAGACCTTTCCAGCCAACGGTGGTGCGAGGTTTTTCGAAATAGACCCGCAAAACCACCTCCAACTGGGCGGCATATCGCTGTCGCAATGGCTCCAACTGACGGGCATAGTCCCTTGCAGAGGCAATGTCATGAACCGAGCAGGGACCAACAATCACCAGCAAGCGGGGATCCTCACCACGCAGAATTGCTTGGATTCGCTTACGAGTGTCTGCAACGGTTTTGAGAGCCACTAGATCGAGGGGCAGCTCCTGATGAAGCAAGAGGGGCGACACCAACGGCCGCGTATCCACCACATGCAAGTCGGAGGTGGTGGTCATTTCGCCAGAATTCATGACAACCCAGGCTAGGAAACCAGCAAGGTGGCAGCATCCGGTAATTGCATTTCAATATCGATCTCCTGCCAGAAGGGATCGACGGCAAATAACAATAGAAGGGCCATGACCTCTGCCGAGGAATCACCCCAATGCTGAGTGCTTATCGCCAGCTCGCCGCCGAACGTGACGCCCAGGGCATCCCCCCCCTGCCCCTCACTGCCGAGCAAACCCAAGCACTCACCTTACTTTTACAGAATCCACCAGCAGGAGATAACTCTGAACTGCTTTACCTGCTGCGTGAACGCATCCCTCCAGGAGTAGATGAAGCTGCCTACGTGAAAGCAACCTGGCTGAGTGCTATCGCCCAGGGAAACAGCAAGAGCCCACTCATTACTCCCTTAGAAGCCACAAAACTACTAGGCACGATGATTGGGGGGTACAACGTTGCAGCTCTGATTGAGCTGCTTCAACACAATGACCACGAGCTGGCTGAATGCGCCGCTACAGGCCTGAGTCGCACCCTGCTCGTCTACGACGCTGTCCATGACGTTATCGAGCTAGCTGAAACCAATCGCTTCGCAAAGCAAGTTGTAGAAAGCTGGGCCGCCGCTGAATGGTTCACCTCAAAACCAGTCTTAGCCAAAGAGATCACAGTCACAGTCTTCAAAGTTGAAGGTGAAACCAATACCGACGATCTATCCCCCGCCACCCATGCCACCACTCGACCAGACATCCCCCTGCATGCTCTGGCCATGCTGGAAACACGGGATCCCAAGGCCCTTGCCACGATCATCAGCCTGAAGGCAAAAGGCCATCCCATTGCCTACGTGGGCGATGTAGTGGGTACGGGCAGTTCTCGTAAATCAGCAATCAATTCGGTGCTTTGGCACATAGGAGCCGATATCCCTTACGTACCCAACAAGCGATCCGGCGGCGTCATCCTTGGCGGCAAAATCGCTCCCATTTTCTTCAACACAGCGGAAGACTCCGGCGCCCTACCAATCGAATGTGATGTCAGTCAGCTGCAAAGTGGCGATGTGATCACCATCCGTCCACATGCCGGCACCATCGAACGGGCCTTCGGAGAAGACAAAGCAGGCGAAATCGTGGCTCACTTCAAGCTCAAACCAATCACCATCAGCGACGAAGTGCGCGCGGGTGGGCGTATCTCCCTACTGATCGGCAGAGCACTAACCGACAAAGTGCGTTCTCAATTTGGACTGTCAACCTCCGATCTATTCGTCCGCCCAGGAGACACTCCTGAAACGGGCAAGGGGTATACCCAAGCCCAAAAAATCGTTGGTCTTGCTTGTGGTCTCGAAGGAATACGACCTGGGACCAGTTGCGAGCCGCTGATGACAACTGTAGGCAGCCAAGACACAACTGGACCAATGACTCGGGACGAAATGAAGGAGCTCGCCTGCCTGGGATTTGCAGCAGATCTGGTCATGCAAAGCTTTTGCCACACCGCTGCCTACCCGAAGCCTGTAGATCTACAAACCCAGAAAGAACTTCCCGATTTCTTCGCCCAACGTGGTGGAGTAGCACTTCATCCAGGCGATGGGATCATCCACAGCTGGCTGAACCGCATGCTTCTGCCAGACACAGTGGGAACAGGCGGCGATAGCCACACTCGTTTCCCCTTAGGCATTTCTTTCCCCGGAGGTTCTGGCGTGGTGGCTTTTGCTGCAGCCATCGGTGCCATGCCCCTAGACATGCCGGAATCTGTACTGGTTCGTTTCAGCGGCTCACTACAGAGAGGCATCACACTGCGTGACGTCGTCAATGCCATCCCCTTGATCGCGATTCAAGAAGGTCTACTCAGCGTAGAAAAAGCCAAAAAGCTCAATGTCTTTAGCGGCAAAATCATGGAAATCGAAGGATTACCTGATCTGAAGCTGGAACAAGCCTTTGAACTAACCGATGCCACTGCTGAACGTTCCTGCGCTGGCTGCACGATCAAACTCTCTGAATCAACGATTGCTGAATACCTTCGCAGCAATATTGCATTGCTAAAAAACATGATTGCCCGCGGTTATCAGGATGCTCGCACCCTGGCAAGACGTATCAAAGCCATGGAAGCTTGGCTAGCAAAACCAGAATTGATTAGCGCTGATCAAAACGCAGAGTATGCCGAAATCATCAATATCAATCTCAACGAACTTAAAGAACCCGTACTGGCCTGTCCCAACGATCCCGACAATGTAAAACTACTCAGTGAGGTTGCAAACAATCCAGTGCAGGAAGTCTTTATCGGCTCCTGTATGACCAACATCGGCCACTACAGAGCTGCCGCAAAAATTCTTGAAGGGTCTGGAACCAACAAAGCTCGGCTATGGGTTTGCCCACCAACAAGAATGGATGAAGCCATGCTTCAAGAAGAGGGTTACTACAAAATCTTCGAAGCGGCAGGGAGCCGCATGGAAATGCCTGGTTGTTCATTATGTATGGGCAATCAAGCACGCGTGGAAGACAACACAACCGTTTTCTCCACAAGCACTCGAAACTTCAACAATCGACTAGGCCAAGGAGCCCAGGTCTATTTAGGCAGTGCTGAGTTGGCAGCAGTGTGTGCATTATTAGGCAGAATCCCTACACCAAAAGAATACCTTTCGATCGCTACAGAAAAAATTAATCCCCTCTCATCTGAGCTTTATCGCTATCTAAATTTCAACCAGATTGATGGCTTTGCAGATCAAGGGCGCGTGGTAAGTAACGACATACAAGCAGAAGTTCTTGCAGAGTTTTCACCCACCAATGGCCATGCCGAATGATCTAAACCGGCAACAAAATCTGATGCAGTCCAGTCGCAGCATCCGCAAACTCTTAGAGCAGCGCTGGTTTGTGGTTGTGCTGGCTCTGATGCTTACGGGCCTTGGAGCTGCCCTCACAGGAGTGCTTTTCAAAGCTGGTATCTATAGCCTCGCCAAGTGGCGATTCCAGCTTCTTGAACTTCTTCCGCCATGGATCGTTCTACCAGCCCTTGGTGCCACAGGAGGCTTGGTTTCTGGGTTGCTTGTTTCCCGTCTAGCCCCCTCTGCGAGCGGTTCAGGGGTGAGCCACATCATGGCGTTTTTACGCCATCGATCCGTACCAATGGGATTGAGGGTTGGGATGGTCAAGCTAGTCGCAGGAGTTATCGCCATCGGCAGTGGTTTTCCACTTGGTCCAGAAGGACCAGCAGTGCAAATGGGAGGCTCTGTCGCTTGGAAATTTGCTCAATGGTTAAAGGCACCGATCGCCTTTCGCCGAGTCATTGTCGCTGCTGGAGGTGGGGCAGGTCTAGCCGCTATTTTCAGTGCGCCAATTGGAGGCTTTGTTTATGTAATTGAAGAGCTACTTCATTCTGCAAAACCTGCAGTCTTGCTGCTGGTGGTTGTCACCACCTTCTGGGCTGATACTTGGGCAGATGTGTTCGGATTTCTAGGACTAAGTCCATCAGCTGGAAGTCTTAGCAAAGGCGTGGGCTTTCAACTGGAACGTGAATACACACCCCTAGTGCACTTTCTACCAATCGACCTGGGCTACCTAATCACCCTTGGTTTGGTCACTGGAGTCTTGGCGGAGTTTTACTGCCGCTACGTCCTAGCGATGCAACGCAAAGGTAAAACCTGGTTCGGCAATCGACTCGTTTTAAGGATGGTGCTCAGTGGTGGTCTACTCGGAGGGGTTTATGCAGCTCTTCCTGAAAGCTTTAGGAATTTGGACAACCTCCAAGATCTGGTCGGCGGAGGAGAAGCTGGTCCTCTGATGGCTCTCACCACCTTCGTCGTGCTGTTTTTCACTACCGGGCTAGCAGCTGCCTCAGGAGCACCAGGAGGCTTATTTGTTCCGATGCTGACCCTAGGAGGAGCAATCGGCCTGGCCTGTGGAGACTGGGCAGAAATGCTCACTGGCCATGCACCCAGTACCTTCATTTTTGCAGGCATGGGAGCGTTCGTAGCCAGCTGCTCACGCACACCGATCACAGCCATGTTTTTAGCCTTCGCACTAACCAAAGATTTGCTAATCCTCAAACCAATTCTAGTGACATGCCTATCAAGCTTTCTCGTCGCTCGCCTCTTTAATGAACACTCAATCTATGAAAGACAAATCACAATGGAATACAAAGAGTAACCAATCGAAAGAAGTAATCTGCTACTTATTTTATCTAAATAAACTGGACAATTTGCAGACAGCCCATATTATTTGAATTCTCATAATCTCCATAACAAGACTCGCAAATATCCGCTCCTGAACCTAGGATGTCAGTCAATATTGCCATCAAATATCACAATAACCTAGATCCCTAAGAGGCAGGTAGTCATAGAAATTATTATTACATCAATATAAAGTGAAGCAAGAAATTTGCCAAAGACAGCTGACAGATCAAAACATATAATCAAGCAAGGTCAATCAACCCAATGATGAAGCGCTGATTCCTTAACCATTGATTTATTGACGTACATCAAATAATTTCGCACCCGATGCCAATAGCCTCTTCAGGATGAACTGATGTTGCCAAGGTTGACCTCCTGAACAAGGAAACACTCCTATTCACCCCCGCCGTTCCCGAACCTGGAGCGCTCCGAGCCGTGCTGGCGTTCCCAAGCACATACAGCATTGGGATTACCAGCCTGGGATATCAAGTCATCTGGGCCACCCTCGCTAAACGTGAAGACATCGATGTAAGGCGGTTATTTACCGATCAAGGGGACATCCCCCATCGCACATGCGACCTGTTCGGACTCTCCCTGAGCTGGGAACTGGATGGTCCGGTATTACTGGATCTACTTGAGCAACAACGCATCCCGCTATGGAGTCATCAACGCGGAGAAAACAACCCGATTGTTTTTGGTGGTGGTCCTGTACTCACAGCTAACCCCGAACCCCTAGCTCCATTTTTCGATGTGGTGTTGTTGGGAGACGGGGAAGAACTTTTACCAGCCTTCATCGATAGGCTCCAACAAGTGAAACAGTTGGCACGAACTGATCGCCTGCGAGCTCTGGCAAAGATTCCAGGTGTCTATGTACCAAGGTTCTATGAACCCATCTACGACGCTGACGACACCCTGCTGACAGTAAAGCCCGTCGAATCCGACTTACCCCCCTCAATCGCGAAGCAAACCTGGCGCGGCAACACCCTCACTCATTCCACAGTGATCTCGCCAGATGCTGCCTGGCCAAACATCCATATGGTTGAGGTGGTCCGCAGCTGCCCAGAACTTTGCCGATTCTGTCTTGCCAGCTATCTCACACTGCCCTTCCGCAGTCCATCCTTAGACGATGGACTCATCCCTGCCATTGAGAAAGGACTCACCGCCACTAAGAGACTTGGACTACTAGGCGCCTCTGTTACCCAACACCCTCAATTTGGTGAGCTACTGCAATGGTTAGACAAAGATCGCTTCAACGACATCCGCCTCAGCGTTAGCTCGGTACGGGCCGCCACAGTGAACTCAGAATTGACCAGGATCCTGAACCGCCGCGGCAGCAAATCACTAACAATTGCCATCGAAAGCGGCAGCGAGCGCATTCGCGCAATGATCAATAAAAAGCTTGCTCAAGAAGAAATTTTTACGGCTGCCAAATATGCGTTTGAAGGCGGCCTCAGTGGCCTGAAGCTCTACGGCATGGTTGGACTGCCTACCGAAGAGGACTCCGATATAGACGACACGAGCAATCTGTTACTGAACCTCAAAAAAACAACCCCAGGCTTACGCCTCACTCTGGGAGTCAGCACCTTTGTCCCTAAGGCTCATACTCCCTTTCAATGGCAAGGGATCAACCGTAAAGCGGAGAAACGACTCAAACAACTAGCCAAACAACTGAAACCAAAAGGCATTGAGGTGCGACCAGAAAGCTTCGGATGGAGCACGATCCAGGCTCTGCTGTCACGCAGTGACCGACGCCTCGCCCCTGTGATTGCATCTGTCCGGGGCTCACACAACAAACTGGGCAGCTGGAGAAAGGCCTACAAAGCAGCACGCGAAGGGGATCTCAATGCAACAACTGAACAAGCCATACCACTACCCCGCCCACCCGCATGGGAAGAAGTGGTGCATGAATCATGGGAGCCATCACGAACACTTCCCTGGACCCATCTAGAAGGGCCCCTCAACCAAAAGCAACTCATCCACCATCATCATCAAGCCCTAAACGAGCATGTGGGAGTGCCTGCTGGGGAAGAATGATGCAACGCAATCCAGCCAAAAGAATCCAGCCGGCAATGTTGAGCCGACTGTCAAAGAAAGGCATGTCAGTAGCGTGCATCACCACCAGGATCAAACTTGCCGTCCACCAAGCACGGTCAAAGACCGTGCTACTCAAACCTCGGCTTATCAAGACTCCACCAGTCAACACACCACGTCGCAAGACTGTGATCAAGAGAGCTAAAACAGTCCCCACCACTAGCAGAGCCACGGGTATCCCATGGCTCACAGCAAGTTCAAGAGGAAGGTTGTGGGCATGGCCATGCCACTGACCAGTCCGCAGCGGATAGAGCACTGAAAAAGCAGCAGCCCCCCAACCCAGCCAAGGACGAGTCTCAATGAGCTCTAGCGCCACTCCCCACTGGCTCATGCGAGTTGACATCAACTCACGATCCTGGATATAGCGCATGTCATTAAGACGTGCCCAAATGCCCTCAGGCACAAACGTGCGTGCCCACTGCTGCAAACCTGAAGGACTGCCTGGTAATGCTGCAAGGGTCACTGGTAACAGCGCTAACACCATCAACGGCAACAACCAGGGCCACCTAGCGGGCCCAAAAACAAAGGGAATCGCCAACATCAACCCTCCCCAAGCATTACGTGAATCGGTGAGAACCAATGCAGCCACAACAGCAATAGCGACCCCCAAAGCCACACTGCGTTGAAAACGACTAAGGGCAGGCTGAAGCAAAGCTCCCAAACAGAATGGCCAAACCACCGCCAACCAGGCTCCGGCAATATTTGCGTAATCAAACAGACCAGATAAACGGCCAGTAGGCTCCCCGCCGGGAGCCATGAACCAGACGATTAAGCCACCGAACAATTGCCATGGCCCCTGCCATCCCCACCAGAGCTGCCCGAGACCGGTAATCACCACAGGCAAAGTGCCAGCGACAAGCCAAAGGGCACAACGTCGTCGGGCTTCATCACTCACTAAATAAGGCTGAAAACCCCAAAAAGCCCAAAAGAAAGGCAACCAATTCCCCAGACCAACCCAAGCACGTCCACCCGAATAGGCCTGAACGCAACCAAACAGCATCAACAGTGCGGCAATCAGCAAAGGCCAATTCCAGGGATCACGCCAAAACGGTTGCTGTCGCTGACAACTACCAAGCACCAGGGCCGTAAGCAGCAACAGGCCTGCCAACAATGCACTGGAAGGCAACAAAAAAAGCCCCCACTGGAAAACAAGCCAACCCATGGAGGTCGCAGCAGCAGGGCGACATCGAGCCATCCAAGCCAACACCGTCATGCAAAAACAGCGGTTCTACCGCGATAGACCATCACCTGGCGACAAAGATGCAATCTCAAGGCCCTTGCCAAAGCGAGACGTTCCGTATCACGCCCTTTACGAATCAAATCTTCCACCTCATCACGATGATTTACATGCTCGATGGTCTGCTCAATAATCGGCCCGTCATCCAGATCTTCAGTGACGTAATGGGCGGTAGCACCAATCACTTTCACCCCTCGATCCCAGGCCCTGTGATAGGGCTGTGCCCCCTTAAAAGCCGGCAGGAAGGAATGGTGAATATTAATCACGGCGGGGAAACGCTCTAGAAAAACACCACTAAGAACCTGCATGTACTTGGCCAACACAACCAGCTCAATCCGATGCTCAGCCAACAAATCCAGCATTGTTTGTTCCGCCTCAGGCTTGCTGGCAGGCGTCATAGGAACACACTCAAAACAAACACCAAACTCCCTGCATAAAGGCTCCAATTGAGAGTGGTTTGCAATCACAAGCGGCACCTGCATCGGCAACTCCCCACTGCGAGTGCGCCAAAGTAGATCCAACAGACAGTGACTCTGCTTGCTCGCGAAGATCGCCACCCGAGGGATCTCATCAGAAAAATGCACTTGCGCCTGACCCCCGAGGCGATCTGCCAGGGCATTCACAGCCGGTGCTATCGCCTCTCGAGGCAATCCGAAGCCCTCAATCCCAAATTCGATCCTGCTCAGAAACAGTCCAGCCCCAATATCCGTATGGTGATCAGCATGAAGAATATTGCCTCCATTAACAGCCACCCATCCCGACAACTCACTCACCAAAGCAGGCCGATCTGGACAGATGAGCTGCAGAATCACACGAAGCTTGCAACCGTAAGGATTCCATACAGCACCAAGAGGGGAACTCACGCAACCTGATTGCAAACACTCATTCTGTCTTGACGAACGTCAGCACAAAGAACACCTCAAAGTGAGATGCATCGCTCGTCAATATCAAGAATGACTGCTTCCAGCGTTGCCATCATTGGCGCCGGTGTGGTTGGCGCTGGCACCGCCTGGTATTTAGCCAAGCATGGCCACCAAGTGATGCTGATTGATCCAATACTGGGTCAACCTATTAACAGATCAGGGACCCTCCCAGGAACAACTGCTTCGCTAGGGGTACTCATGGGGCATGTTTTCAGACGCAGCAGTGGACGAGCCTGGCGACTCCGGCAACAGAGCATGGCCCTCTGGCCAGAGTGGATTGCAGAACTGAGCAATCAAGAGCATCCGCTCGCGCTCAACACTCCTCTGATTCAACTGGCGAGTAGCGAAGCAGAAGCCACCCTGATGAAGCAACTCGCAGAACAACGGCAGCATCTCGGCCTTGAGCTGATCTCAGCAAACTCGAATCCCTGCATGGGCCGATCATGGCCAAACACACAACATGGGGGCCTGATCTCTCATCAAGACGGTTATCTAGACCCGATCGCCCTACAAAAATGCCTACGGGCTGCCCTACAAGACCAAGGCGTACAACAAATCCAAGAGCCAGTCATCTCGCTGGAACGAAATTCATCTGTCGAAGACAAACAGTGGCGCCTTCAACTTCCCGGAGGAACAAATTTGAGCCAAAACGCTGTCGTGATCTGTGCAGCACTGGGCAGCAAAGCCCTGCTGGAATCTCTAGGCCACAGTCTTCCCATGGCCCCTGTGCTTGGACAAGTGCTGGATCTAGAGCTGATCTCAGATCAGCACAATTGGAGCGGCTGGCCTGCAGTACTCGTGAGCCATGGCATCAACCTGATCCCCCACGGAACCAATCAAATCTGGATAGGTGCCACTCTCGAGCCAGGCGTTCAACCAATGTCTAGCCACCTCAAGGCCATGCAACACCTCGCAGGAGATGCACCGGATTGGCTACAGAGCGCGACTGTGAAAAACCAATGGCATGGATTGCGCGCTCAACCTGTCGAACGTCCAGCACCTCTTTTAGAAAAACTAGAGCCCGGGCTAATCGTGGCGACGGGCCATTACCGAAATGGCGTCTTGCTCGCCCCCGCCAGCGCTGCATGGGTAAAAGAGCAACTCGCTAACGAAACAAGATCTTGACTTGCCTCTTGATCAATTTTCAATCATCCAACAGCAAGGCGTCCGAAGATCACCAGTTTGCTGCGTCAAAGAAATCTCGATGAGCTGGTAGACGCACACTTGGATTGCCTTAATTCCTCGAGACGCCAGTACCCATCAACAATCAAGAAGTGCCTAAAAACGCTTTCAAAGGGAATGAATGCCTAAGAGGCACATGCTTTCGAGATGGCAAGACGCCATGATGTTGAAGAAATCAAGCAAGAAGCGTTAGTTGAGAGTTATCTCTTTGTCTCGGTGCCTGGCATAAAAATGTAACAACAAACCAACAGGAACTACTGCCAGCAGACAAGCGAAAATGGTTCCAAGGGTTTCCATAACCTTTTGGCAAATAGGATTTTCTATCCTTCAAGCTATAACACAGATCAATGCCAGCAGACAGTGGAGTCCGCAGCAACAGATGGGAAAAGTTCATTAGAACTTCCCATGCAGCTGCCATTGCAAGAAAGCCCTTGCTTCAATAAGTGCAGATTGAACCGTCAAAATCACTGACAGGGGGGCATAAAGGATTTGATTTGCCCTTAACATAGCGGACAAACGCCTACACATAAAAAGCCTTGTAGCGTCAATCAAGGAATCCTAAATCCAATCGTCATAAGATTGCCAATCAAAGGGATTGGGCTTCTTATTTCTGCAATTTACTGAGTATAATATATCGAAAGATTGCAACTCTCTTAACCGTATAGTTCCAAGTCATGAAATGATAGCTCGGCTAAAATCTGCTTGCAGTTATCATACATCAAACAATTAGGAAATCTACTGAGATTAACATTTACTAAAAAACTATAGGCGCTCCTTCTCAACAGAAATCCATGCTTCGTAGAGTTTTCTGCGTTTATTCTTTTAGGCAAGGGATAAGCCCCAGAAATTTTTCTAGAAATTTAGAATATATCGGGATCACACCAGGGCACTTTACAAGGAATTTAATTAGCTAGGCGGAGAATATCAATAAAGAGTTCCTCAACACTTCAAACGCTATTAGCATGGTTCAAGTGGTACGGTCAAATCATTGAGAAATCATTGAGATGCTACAAGCAAGCATTAAAAAGATTGATTCGATCGATTCTGTCGCTAACTCAGTAACAATGTATTCAGCATTGCAGAAAACTGCCTCTTACTATCATCAGATTCATATTGATCAGAATAGGCATATCTATCGGCTCAATTATTGTAATAATGTGGCTCAATATTGATTGAGTTGACTACTCCAAGACAATCAAACAAAAGATCATTGGTCAGCACACCACCAACCTGCAAGAGACTCTTGCCTCTCAGGTCAACTCATGCATGGGGAAAAACATCTCTCAAAGTTGATAACCTAATCTAGATAATTTTTTCTCAAGGCTAGGAATCATTTGAGCTGTTTTATAAATTTTAGGCCTTCACTCTCTCCAGGGAATATTTTGTCATGCCAGCCCATGGTGATGTAGCAGCTGCCACTAATTACCAATGCCAGTCAAGCAAAACCTAAAACAGATGTCACTATTTTAAGCAGAGGGTAGGCGTCTTTACATAAGACCTCCACTCATTTCAATCAACCCTAATCAAGTTTAATCGCTGATCGACAAAACCTAAACAATCATTCGTTTCTTGATCCATTCTTAGCCACTAAAAGATAAAAGAATTCATGCTACATAGGCTAACCATGTATCAAAAGTAAGGCCAATATTGACCAGAACTACTTGATGACGATAGGAAAGCGTGCAAATGAGGCTTTATAACATCAACAAGTCAATTATCCCATCACTTCGTCTCAGTAAATTCTGCGTCAATCACATCATCACCACTACTGGAATCACCAGCACCAGCCGCGCCAGCATCAGCGCCAGCATCAGCGCCGGCAGCACCCGCCTGCTGATAAACAGAAGCACCCAAGGTATAAAGCTCCTGCTGCAGTTCCTCCAATAGTGTCTTCATCTCATCAAAGTCATCTTTCTCAATGGCAGCCTTAAGCTTGACACGCTTATCTTCCACCTTTGCCTTTGAATCAGCATCAACCTTGTCAGCCAACTCTCCGAGCTGCTTTTCCGCCTGATAAACAAGAGTCTCAGCCTGGTTCTTAATGTCAATGCGCTCACGCTTTTCTTTATCAGCTGAGGCATTGGTCTCAGCATCCTTAACCATCTTCTCAACTTCATTTTCAGAGAGGGTTGAAGCACCAGTAATCGAAATGCTTTGCTCCTTACCGCTACCCTTATCCTTGGCATTAACACTAAGAATACCGTTAGCATCGATATCAAAGGTCACCTCAATCTGAGGAACACCACGAGGGGCAGGAGGAATTCCATCAAGACGGAATGTTCCCAAGCTCTTATTATCAGAGGCCATCTCACGTTCACCCTGAAGCACGTGAATCTCCACATTGGTTTGTCCATCAACCGCTGTGGAATACGTTTCCGACTTCTTCGTAGGAACAGTCGTATTACGCGTAATCATCTTAGTCATCACACCACCAAGAGTCTCCACACCCAAGGAGAGAGGAGTGACGTCAAGCAGCAAGATGTCCTTAACTTCACCAGCCAATACCCCGCCCTGTATGGCAGCTCCTACTGCAACAACCTCATCAGGGTTGACAGTCTGATTGGGATCTTTACCCGTAACCCTCTTTACAAGTTCCTGAACTGCAGGCATGCGGCTGGAGCCGCCCACCATCACGATTTCGTCAAGTTCACCAGAAGAGAGCTTGGCATCCTTAAGAGCCTGCTCCACAGGTACGCGACAACGATCAATCAGCTTTGAAGCCAATTCCTCAAATTTGGCACGTGTCAGGGTTAGATCGAGATGCTTAGGCCCCTCAGAGGTAGCAGTAATAAATGGCAGGTTGATCTCACTTTGCGTAGCACTGGAAAGCTCGATCTTGGCTTTCTCTGCCGCCTCAGTGAGACGCTGAAGAGCCTGCTTATCCTGACGCAGATCAATACCTTCATTGGCCTTAAAAGTTGCAGCCAGATGATCAACAATCACTTTATCGAAATCATCTCCGCCTAGATGAGTGTCACCAGAGGTAGATAGAACCTCAAAAACACCATCACCTACCTCGAGCACGGAAACATCAAAGGTTCCACCACCCAGGTCAAACACCAGAATGCGCTCATTACTCTTCTTATCGAGGCCATATGCCAACGCAGCCGCGGTTGGCTCGTTAATGATGCGTAGCACCTCTAAGCCAGCTATCTTGCCGGCGTCTTTGGTGGCCTGTCTCTGTGAGTCATTAAAATACGCAGGCACCGTGATCACGGCCTGGTTTACGTTCTCACCGAGATACTTACCAGCGTCCTCAGCTAACTTGCGCAACACCTGAGCACTCACTTCCTCAGGAGAAAACTGCTTATCAAGAACCGGGCACTTCAACCTCACATTAGAACCAGACTTCTCAACCTCATAGCTCACTTCCTTCGACTCTTCGTTCACCTCATCAACCCGACGACCAACGAAGCGCTTCGCTGAATAAAAGGTGTTATCAGTGTTCATCACCGCTTGGCGCTTGGCGATCTGGCCAACCAACTGATCCTGATTTTTGGTATAAGCGACCACGGAGGGAGTTGTTCTAAACCCTTCAGCGTTAGCAATCACGACGGGCTTGCCACCCTCCATTACGGCGACACAACTGTTCGTGGTTCCAAGGTCAATGCCAACAACCTTTCCCATTCGTGCCGACCTCCTAAAGATCTCTGTCTTGAACAGGTGCATCCTCGGCAGTGAGGCCACTTAGAGGCGAGGTGTGGTTCCCGAACAGCTCGCCCGGCAGGCTGGGCACAGAACCGATCAAGCAATGGGAATGATTAGCGGCACAACCTCCCTAATAGGCCTGCTCGGCCAACCAGTGCACCATTCCCTCTCACCGGTGATGCAAAACGCAGCCCTCACTGCAATGAATCTCGACTGGTGCTACGTGGCCATGCCCTGCGAAACCAACGATCTGGCCAATGTGCTCTGCGCTCTGCGTTCGATCAACTGCCTTGGCCTGAACATCACCATCCCCCACAAACAAGACGTGGCCAAAACCTGTCGAGAGCTCAGCCCATTGGCAAAACGACTTAAAGCCGTCAACACTCTGATCCCTCATGCCGATGGCGGTTGGACAGGCACCAACACAGACGTGGCTGGTTTTATTGCACCCCTTCAAGAAAGCAAGTGCGAATGGCATGAGCGTCGTGCAGTCGTACTCGGTTGCGGTGGTAGCGCCCGAGCAGTCGTTGCAGGTCTGCAAGATTTAAAATTGGCTCAAATCATGGTGGTTGGCCGCCGATCTGATGCGCTGAAGAGATTTCTCGATGATCTCAAGCCCAACCCAGCGAGCCCCGAATCTGATTGCCAAGTGCTCTTGCAAGGAATTCTCCAACAGGACCCTGCTCTGGTTGAACAAATAACCAAAGCCGATCTGGTGGTCAACACCACACCAGTAGGCATGTCCCAAAACCGTTCGGAAACATCAACTCCTAGAGCGCCAATGCCCCTGGGGAAGAAGATTTGGCAAAACCTAAGCCCAAAGACAACTCTCTATGACCTGATTTACACACCAAAACCAACCGCCTGGCTGACCTTAGGAACTGAACATGGCTGCCATTGCATAGATGGCCTCGAAATGCTTGTTCAACAAGGCGCGGCCTCTCTAAGGCTCTGGAGCGGCAACAACCAGGTGCCTGTCGAAGAGATGAGAAAAGCTGCTCTGAGCTGGCTCACGGTTTAGCGTCATAGCAGTGATCTGACCCCCATGCTGATCCCTATCTGGCAACGGTTGCTGGGAGTGCTGATTTACATGCTCCCTTGGAGCGACACCATTCCATTTGGGCGAAGTTTATTTGTGCAATTTCCATTGCTTGAATTGCTTGCACTTCCAGCCCTACCCTTAATGATCCTGGAACAAGGGATCCCGTTCGGAAGTCTTCTAATCTTTTTCTTGCTATTTCTTGCCGTTGTAAGGAACCCTAAAGTTCCCTATTTTCTTCGCTTCAACACACTGCAAGCACTACTAGTAGACATTGTTGTCGTACTGCTGGGCTATGCCTTCCAAATCCTTCTACAACCTCTTAGTGGTGCTTTCATGCTGCGCACGCTAACCAGCACTGTGCTGGTGACAATGCTTGCCATCGTGATTTTCGCCCTCATCGAATGCCTAAGAGGACGTGAACCAGACCTGCCAGGTATCAGCCAAGCCGTTCGCATGCAGCTCTCCTAAACACTGACCACAAAGAGATAGGCTGGTCGCTCCGTCGCTCACTGCCGTGAGCCTTTAAGTCCCTGTCGGAACACCTGATGAGTCAACAACCTTATTACGAAACCATGTACATCCTCCGGCCGGACATCCCGGAAGAGGAAGTAGAAACCCATGTCACCAAGTACCGCGAGATGGTGACTGAAGCTGGGGCAGAGGTCCTCGACAATCAAATGCGTGGCAAGCGCCGCCTGGCCTATCCAATCTCAAATCACAAGGAAGGCATCTATGTGCAGCTAAGCCACAACGGCAATGGACAACAAGTGGCCGTGCTGGAAAAAGCCATGCGTCTCAGTGAAGACGTGATTCGCTATCTAACTGTGAAGCAGGAAGGTCCTCTACCCGCTCCCAGAATCGTCCCCGGGAGTGAGCCTGAGCCAGTAGAACAGCAGGAAGCCGCAGCCGTAGAAGCCTGATCAACACCATTGATGAAAAAGCTGCTTGGCGTTAGCTTTCTGCCATGCGCGCTGCCCATCAGGACCATCAGAGCCCTCTTCCAATTTGGAAGAAAAAGGAAACACAACAAGAAAATAAAAAAATAACCAGACATGATGCCATCCAACAATGGCGGCAATCAAGAGGCAAGTTGCTTCTAATCAAGGCTGAGATCAGATCTAACTGCAAAGAAAATCCTTATGACCAACAAGAGCTGCTTAAAAGTCAAATCAAAGACCTTAAGGAGCAAGTCCAGGAATACGAAGCACTCCTAAAAGAACTCCCTGATATTTTCGAACGAAAATTTCAACAACGACTCATCCCCCTATTAGAGCGCTATCGGCTAATCACACATACTCAAAACTCTGCTATTCAAACTGAGTCAATCATGATTGAGGAGCCTCACCCATTAAGAGTGCCTTCCCTGCTCCGCACAAGATGGCTTGGTGGCAGAGGACAATCTCCACAAGAAAACTAATCAAAAGGTCACAACTTAGCCTCGCCGAGCTGCTGCCCAAAGGCGACTTGGAAGTCCCCAGATGTAGATAAATCCTTCAGCAGCCCTGTGGTCAAAGTTGTCCTCGCTGCCATAGGTAGCCATCTCAGATATATACAAGCTGTTGGTGTCAGAGCTCCGGCCAATCACCATGGCATTGCCTTTATGGAGACGAATCCGCACCAAGCCATTCACATAAATCTGAGTGCGATCCATGAATCCATCCAGAGCATCCTTCAAAGGGGAAAACCAAAGACCCTGATAGACCAGCTCAGCCCATTGCATCTCCAATTGACGCTTCATGCGCAACACATCCGCAGCAAGTGTCAAACTCTCCAATTCCTGATGAGCACGAATCAATAAAAGTAACCCTGGAGTTTCATAAATCTCCCGACTCTTGATGCCAACCACCCGATTCTCAATGATGTCAAGGCGCCCGAAACCATGCCGTCCAGCAAGACGATTTGCCTCCTTGATCAAACCCACCGAATCAAGTCGTACCCCATCAATAGCCACAGGATTACCAGCTTCAAAACTAATCTCAATGTCCTGAGCCTGAGAGGGTGCAGCGTCAATCGAGGAAGTCATGGCAAAGACCTCCTCGGGCGGAGCCACCATCAGATCTTCAAGAGGACCCGCTTCAATACTCCGACCCAAAAGATTCAGATCAATCGAATAAGGCGATTTCTTACTCACGGGGGCAGGAATCCCAAAGCGTTCGCCATAGGCGATCGCCTCCTCTCTGCTCATGCTCCATTCCCGAGCGGGAGTTAGCACCTTGAGATCAGGTGCTAGTGCTGCAATGGCCAAATCAAAACGCACCTGATCGTTGCCTTTACCCGTACAGCCATGAGCCACCGCATCGGCCCCAACCTCCCTGGCAACCTCTACCAACCGACGAGCAATTAGGGGGCGAGCTAAAGCCGTAGACAGTGGATAACGACCTTCATAAAGAGCATTGGCACGAATCGCCGGCAAAGCAAACTGTTCTACAAAAGGCTCTATCAAATCTCCCACCAGAGACTGACTAGCACCAGCATCAAGAGCCTTAAGGCGGATGGGATCAAGCTCATCGCCCTGACCTAAATCGGCAGCAAAGGTGATCACCTCGTCTACCCCCCATTCATGCTTGAGGTATGGGATGCAAACGCTGGTGTCAACACCACCGGAATAAGCAAGCACCACCTTCTTCGCACGCCCCATCAACTGGACTCCGAATCACAATTCAAAGATTCTCCCTTCCCGTTGACCAAAGACTCGGAATCAGCCGTAGAAAATCCCTCCCGCATGACCCAAATACCAAGGCCAACCGCAGGAGCAAAGAGCAACAACGCCACCAGGAGAGGCCGAATTACAAAAGGCTCAGGATGCAACAGACCCCAAAACCGCAAGCCAAGGCTGAGTAGTAAAGCCAAGCCCCAGGCAAGAACCATCAAGATCAGCTTGGAAGAAAAAAACACCTGATCAAAGGAACTCAATGAACTATGTTGGCTGATTGGTCTAAGTCCTCACAAATGAGCGCCCTCGATACGATCAACCTGAGCGCACTCGACGGCATCAACCCTGCTCTTACGCGCTATAGAAGAACAGAACCTGCCCCAGTTTTACCCCTACGCGAAGAACCAGATCTGCTGAGTTGGCTCGAAACAAGTGGAAGGCTAGTCGCCGATGAAGAATCCACCTCACCAGAGGTCAGCACAGTAGAGGAAGAGGAGCTTTCGGCCTTGATGGGAGAAAAAGAAGATTACAAAGCCGACGACGAGCAAACAGAAGAAAACTGGGAAGAATAGTCATTTTCTCAAACCGAAGAAGCCTGCTCACTTCATTACGCACCGCAAATCAAGCCCTGACGTGAGCAACTCTCCGAAGCCATTGGCTGATACGGATACACAAAGGTGGTGGACTAAAGGAACAACGTCTGCAAGCTTGCTCGGGATCGTTATCTTTGCTGCAAGCTTCACATCGGACCGCTTCATAGCCAACAGTCTGCTCAGCTTGCCGTTGATGATTTCAACACTGATTTCAGTGCTGGTCGCAAGCTGGGGCATCCCAAAGTTAAAGGCCCTAAAAATGGGGCAAGTGATTCGAGAAGACGGGCCACAGACTCATCAGCGCAAATCTGGCACACCAACCATGGGTGGGCTGCTAGTTGTTCCAGTGGGGCTCATCATCGGAAGTTTCGTCAGTGTGAATGGCGAAAGCAGCGAGCAACTGCTAGCTCTGTCATGCATCACCCTGGCTTACATGGTGATCGGTGGCTTCGACGACTGGCGCAGTCTCACGCGCGGAACCAACACTGGTCTTACCCCTCGGGGAAAACTTCTACTTCAAACCGCAGCCGGCCTGATCTTTCTCGCTTGGGCGGGCTGGCAACACTGGATCGACTCCAGCATCGCCCTGCCCCTTGGCATGTCCATCCAGATGGGATTCATGATCTGGCCACTAGCACTGTTCGTGTTCCTAGCGGAAAGCAACGCCACCAATCTCACCGACGGACTCGATGGACTAGCAAGTGGCTGCGGGGCGCTTGTCTTCACTGGACTAGCCGTGCAACTGATGCTGAGAGGCAATGATGGCGATCCTGTACTAGCAGGCTTCTGCATGGCAATGGCAGGTGCCTGGCTCGGTTTTCTGATGCACAACCGCAACCCAGCCCGAGTGTTCATGGGCGACACAGGCTCACTAGCAATGGGGGCCGCATTGAGTGGAGTCGCAATCCTCTCCAACAGCCTCTGGCCGCTATTGCTCATGGGTGGTGTGTTCTTGGCTGAATCCCTCTCTGTGATTATTCAGGTGTGGGTGTTCAAAGCCACCAAAGGAGCTGACGGCGTTGGACGACGCGTGTTCCGCATGGCCCCGCTTCACCACCACTATGAAATCGGAGGTGCCGACGAGCAAATGGTGGTGAGAAGATTTTGGTTGAGCACTGGAGGCTTAGTGCTACTGGGTCTGCTATTACGCCCCACTGCATAAGTGCTGGCATGAGTTACTTCTATAAGGAATAAAGATGCACTTTTAAACTCACTTCTTGCCACCAACTCCCATCAGTTCCAGTACATCAATAACAAAATGAAGGCCATGAAACTACAAGGCTGGAACATCACTGCTTGGGTCGCTGGCATGATCCTTTTGATGCTTACCATCTTTTTCGTTTTGAGCGGCTGGAGTGCCGAAACGATCAAAGCAGGCATTGATTACACCGGTAGAAGCTCTCTATTTCTCTTCTCCATTACCTTTACCGCATCGAGTGTCTATTCCCTCTGGAAAACACCTTTTACAACCTGGACTCTTCGCAACAGGCGCTCCATCGGACTGAGCTTTGCAGCCTCACACTTCATTCACCTCAGCCTGATTGTGTTGATCTCTTTGAACTTCCCAGAACCTTTTCTCGAAGATCAATCAATAGGCCAGTGGATTTTCGGTGGTCTTGGTTATATTTTTGTTTTCCTGATGGCCTTAACTTCCACTGATCGAGCCCAGCAATGGATGGGTATGAAACATTGGAAGAGACTTCATTTAATTGGCAGCCACTGGCTTTGGACCGTCTTTCTGCTCACCTACGTTGAACACACTCGTGAAGACCCAAAGTTCTACATCCCCTTCCTGGTGTACACATTGGCCTTGCTTCCTTTGAGACTTATCAAGCACACACCCACGAAGGCAACTCATGGTGCAGAACCCTGAAATCACTAAACTCCAAGTCTTATCAAGCAAAGTGAGCTTTTTGCTGGTGCAAACAAAGCCAATCGGGGCAAAGGCCAGAAACTCTCCATTGTGTCGTACTTATTAAGAACAGCCTCTCTCCCTCGGGCAGGTTAGTCCGCCGATAATGGTTGAACTGTTAACACAGAGCAACTGCCAACGAGAAATATCCATACCAACCCAATAGCAAATGTGGTCTGCGGAACCTCGAAGCTTCAAACACCCAGTCGTCATCACCATCAATCTGGTGTATTAAAAAAATGAGTTACTTCACTTGGAAAGAGGCTGGTCTCACAAGCGACTGCGCAAGCCTTGAAGCCATGGCTTCCCGTTTCGAAGAGGCTGCAAGTCTGATGCGACGCATGGCCCGAGAAGGCTTTCGGCTGGAACAAAACATGAAAAAACAACGCATCACTCATCCTGATCCCAGTGTATTCGAAGCCTGGGGGTTCATCAGCGAAGAACCAGCCTTTCGACAGCTCACGCTGATCCCTGATCTCAAAGTGTAAAGGGATCTCAAATACCACTTTTAAGGCAATTCCCCTAACCAGCCGAGCGCGAAGATCAACTCATCATCAACACCTTCATGATGACTGTCTTACCAAAAACCTTGCTGTTACTTGGCAGCGGAGAACTCGGCAAAGAAATAACAATCGCCGCTCAACGGTTGGGCTGCCATGTCATCGCCTGTGATCGATACTCCGGGGCCCCGGCCATGCAAGTAGCAGACCAAGCAGAGGTTCTGGACATGAACAATTCAGAAGCCCTCACAGCCATCATCAGGCATCACCAACCGGATGTAGTCATTCCAGAGATCGAAGCATTGGCAGTCAATGCACTGGCAGAGCTTGAAAACGAAGGAATCACAGTGATCCCTACGGCCCGAGCCACAGCCGTAACGATGAATCGCGATCGAATCAGAGATCTCGCCAGCGCTGAATTGGCTCTACTGACCCCAAAATTTGCTTATGCCGGCAGTGCCGAAGAACTCAAACATGCAGCTGAGCCCCTGGGCTGGCCAGTGGTGGTCAAACCAGTCATGAGCTCCTCCGGCAAAGGCCAAAGTGTGGTTAGCAATCCTGAAGGCCTTCGGCAAGCCTGGCAAGCCGCTATGGCAGGGTCCCGGGGTAACTCACCGCGAGTCATCGTGGAAGAGTTCCTTCACTTTGATCTCGAAATTACCTTGCTCACAATTCGCCAAGAGGATGGCTCCACCCTCTTCTGCGAACCAATCGGGCATGAACAAATTGGAGGAGATTATCAATGCAGCTGGCAACCAGCAGAACTCTCTACTGAACAACTCAAGCAAGCCCAATCAATGGCTCTGACTATTACCAAAAATCTTGATGGTGTGGGATTGTTCGGGGTGGAGTTCTTTCTTTGTGGCAATGAAGTGATTTTCTCGGAACTATCACCAAGACCACATGACACCGGACTTGTCACCCTTATCAGCCAAAACCTTAGTGAATTCGAACTACACCTGCGCGCAGTGCTGAACTTACCTATTCCTACTATTCAAACTGCAGATGCAGCAGCAAGCAGGGTAATCCTGGCAAAAGACAATCTCTCATCCATTTCCTACAAAGGAGTGGAGAAAGCCCTCTCAGAAATTGACACCCAGATATTGCTGTTCGGCAAACCCAATGCTCGACCAGGGCGTCGCATGGGGGTTGCTTTAGCCAAAGGCAAGTCTATGGAAGCAGTTCGCTCTAAAGCTGATCGAGCCGCCGCATCCATCCAGGTAATAAAGGGTAAGGGTGTCAGTTAAGACTTTAAGAAAAATCGATAGTGATTTAAGCCATCTAAAAGTCCAAACAAATGCGGGTTGTTAGCAAAAAACACTCGTTGCTGATGTCGCAAACCCTCCAGACAAGGATCATGCTCTGCAAGGACTACTGAAGCAGTCAATCCCCTTACCAATTCAGCATCACCTTGTTGACTGGCAACAACCAAAATCTGCTCAAGAGGTAATCCCCAACGAAGAGAGAGATAGCGAATGGCTTCGCTTCGGGAAGCCCGCAAAGGCACCACATCCAAAAACCAATGACAACGCAAATGAGGACGTGCCGCCTGACCCCTTTGCCTTAAACGCTGACGGACGAGTGGCAAAATCGCCTCACCATGCTCTTTCAATAGATAACTCACCTTGTGAGGACCCTGCTCCTGATCGTCCTGAAGGGTCAAATGGTCCTTGAGATCAGCTAAAGCAGACACCACTGCCTGTCGCCGCCAATCAACGTCGATATGGGCCTGCCAAAAGCGATCCGACTGATCCCCCAATCCGTAATGGATTTCAGTACCCGCGCGACTAATCCAAACCCGAGGAGAAGGAAGATGCAGCTCTGCATAACGCTTTTTTGCAGCCTGCACAGAACGACCCGTCAATACTCCCAGACCATGCGCATCACCAGAGCCAATGGATTCCAATCCCTCCCGCAGCGAAGCCAAACCCTCTGCCTCGGGTTCTTCCAAAGAACTATCAAGATCAAGCAACAACAAACTCTGCCCGAGTGGACTGCCCAGACACTCTTTATCTGTGGCCCAGATTCGTGGCTGAGACAATTCAAGACGTTGCTTCATCAATGCCAAGTAATGGCAAACATGAGCATCCCAACTGAAATGCCGACTGACCGCCTCAATCCCGTTATCACTCCAAAGACGCCACTGATCTGCGTCTGAACCAGCCTGCTCCATTACATCCTGAAGTGCCTCCAGATCAGTAACGTCAACCAACAAGCCGTTGTCACAACGAGCAAGGATGTCGCGTGGACCACCGTCATCAGTCGCCACCATCGGCAAACCACAGGCCGCCGCTTCAAGCAAAGTGAGCCCAAAGGGCTCGGTAAGCGCTGGATTCACAAACAAACCACGATGCAAGGCTGCCCATCGGTAAATCGCTGGGATCTGATCACGACGGTGCTGTTTGGGATAAGCCACCCGGCCATAGAGGTCGTAACGATCCACGAGATCAAAAACCTGCTGGAACACCTCCCGCTGTTGCTTCTCCAACTGACGAGGATCATCCCGACAGCCGAGTACAAGCACAAGATTATGCCGTTGACGCAACACAGGCGAGCGGCCGTAAGCCTCCACCAAAAAAGGAATATTCTTACGACGTACAGCTCTGGAAATGGCCAAAAGAGGAGGTAAAGAAGGTTTCCTCAAAAAGGGCGCGAGCAATCCATCAACAACATCCGTTTCACTAGAAGATTGGAGTGGATGGAAGCGAATGGAATCAACGCCGGGAGGCACCACCTCCGCTTGCTCCGGAACAAAACGCCCATAGCGAGCGTATTGATGATCAATTTCCTGGCGAGTACTCGTAATCACCAAACTGCAATGAGCAAGAGTCAACTCTTCAGCATCAATGCGTTGACCAATGGCATATGTTTGCTCGATCTGTTCATGGTCTCCACCAACTCCCAACAGACGCCGCAACTTTTCCCTGCCCAAGGAATGACCTGTAAACACCAAGGGAACACCCAGCCTGCGACTCACAAGGGCTCCCACATAGCCTGCATCGGCGTAATGAGCATGAATCCAATCAGGAAGATGTTCTTGCTGCTGGAGATGGCTAACGGTCTGATCCGCTAAATCATCCAAATAGGGCCAAAACAACTCCTTGCGCAAATATCGTCTTGGTCCAAAAGGCAGCCTGATGATCTTGGCCCCAGGAGCAATATCCTCAATGGGATTGGCATAGTCAGTAGAAACACGACGATCATGAATTAAGCGGGTAACCACCTCAACCTGCTCAATTTCCGAACGCGCTGCCAGGCCCCTGACAAGCTCGAGCACATAAAGAGCCTGGCCTCCTGTATCAGCATCGCGACCCAATTCCAAGTCGTGAGATCGAAACAGTCCATGAAGATGCAGATGAAGCAATCTCAAACCCATCTGATGCCTCCAAGGCGATCAACGAAACCATCCAAATGCGGATGGCCATAAAGAAATAATCAAGGAATTTCCATCCTCATAAGCCTAAAGAAAGGATAAGAACCAAACCTCCCAGCTCACTAGAAACGACAACAATATATTCCCTCTATGTGTTTTCTCTTTTAAACACAAAAATCCTAGAGCGAATCGTTGAGAAATACAAACCTCAAAGACAGAATAATGAAGCCTCTTGCTCGCAACAAGCCAGGCCAAAAAGCCTCAGCGATACAGGTTCAGAGCCGCATCAGTCACATCCACTAAAGGATGCACAGCATCACCCCAACCGCCGCCACTAAAGGTGACAACACCAGGATTTGCAAGCTGTTCATTAATCCAAGCAAGAATGAGGGGCGCCAAAGTGGCCGGCTGAAGCTGATTTGCAGGTGCCATCAAGTTGAAGTGACCACCATCTTGGGCAAGCACCAAGCGATGGCCAAACTCCAAAGCACCACTATCACGCATGGGCACCAGAGCCTCAGGCACCGGAGGCACGACCCAATCACGAGTGCCACTAACCAACAAAACCTTGGCTGTCAAAACTGAAGTTCTACTTGGATCAAATAGAAGACGTAACGGCGGACTCACCGCCACAACTGCCTTGACCCGTGAGTCTTCAACAGAAGACTCATTCATTTTGGAAAGCCAACTGCACTGCAGTATCCAGCTGATATTGCGCTCAGGGTCATCCTGGTTATGACAACGAGCAGAGAGCTTCACATCCGTTGAGCGTGCCCCAGCCAATTGAATCGCCGTAGTCGCCCCCCATGAATGACCAACAACAGCGACCTCATCTGTATTGAGGGAAAGTCTTGACAACAAACCACCTGACTCCACAGCAGAGAGCATCGCAGTCACATCCATCGCACGAAGACGCAACTCTTGAGGTCCCGGCGGAGGTTGATCACCCGCCAACATCGCCTTCTGCTGATCAGCATCACTGCCCTGATGCTCCGGGAGCAACACCGTATAACCGTTAGCAGAAAGATATTCAGCCCAACCCTGAAGATCTCTCGGAGACTCCCAAAGCCCATGTGAAATGACCACCAAGCGACCATTTGCACGAGACTTCGGTTGTATCACCACCACCCGTATCGGTTTCGAGCGATGGGAAGCCTGAAAATCAACTTGCTGACTTAACCACAACCCGGAAAGCGGCATGCGTAATCCAGTTTTAATCTGAACAGGAGCCTCTTTCTCCACAAGCAAATTTGCTGCTAGCTGATTACGTTGAAGCCGTGAGACATAGCTGGCCAATTTCGACAAGTTGATGGATGCAGCTTGACCAGGGATTTGTCGCAACAAACCAAGCACAGTTGGCTGACCACTCTTGGAAGCACGCGAAAGCGCCTCAAGCAACATCCTTCCACTGGTGTCTTGGGGCAACCCCTCAACTTGAACCAACTTGGTTACTACGATCAGAGCCTGCTCCAAAAGAGGCTTCCCGACAGACTTCTCAATCACCTTCTCAATCTGCGCTGGCAGGGGAGCGTTAAAGACCTGATTGAGAAGTCGCACAAAAGCACCATCCGTAGCCCGATCCAACTCCACAAAATCGGGATTGGCATCAATTAGATCGCCTGCGCTCTGAGCAGCGCCAAGCTCAAAATCAATCTGACTTTCCAGTACAGGCAGATCAAACACCAAGCGTTCAAGTGCAGGAGCAGAGCTTGGAAAAAGTCCAAGCCCCGCTCCAAAACTGATTGCAAACAGCCAAAGACGGGAATGAAAAAACATCATCAAGCTGCAACAGACACAGTCTCAGGAGGATGCTTCGCTAACACCTTCTTGAGATAATGCCCCGTATGGCTAGTGGGATGGGATGCAACCTGTTCTGGAGTCCCCGTGACCAGAAGATCGCCACCACAATCTCCTCCTTCAGGGCCAAGATCAATAATCCAATCAGAACAACGAATTACATCCAAGTTGTGTTCTATCACGATAATTGAATTGCCTTTATCAACAAGACGCTGCATAACATCCATCAACTTATGCACGTCGTAAAAACTGAGGCCAGTGGTTGGTTCATCAATCAAATAAAGGGTTTTGCCAGTAGCGCGCTTTGAGAGCTCGGTAGCAAGCTTCACACGTTGAGCTTCACCACCTGAAAGCGTGGGCGCAGGCTGACCTAACTTCACATATCCCAGTCCCACATCAACCAACGTGCGCAATCGATCAGCCGCCTGGGGAATAGCAGAAAAAACCTCTGCAGCCTGCTCAACCGTCATCTGCAAAACATCTGCAATGGTGTGGCCCTTGTAAGTGACCTGTAAGGTCTCCCGATTAAATCGAGCACCTTTGCAGACATCGCACTGAACATAAACATCTGGCAAAAAGTTCATTTCAATCACATTCACCCCTTGACCACGACAAGCCTCACAGCGACCACCTTTCACATTGAAACTAAACTGACCAACCTGATAACCACGAGCCTTTGCCTCAACGGAAGCAGCAAATACCTGACGAATCGGATCAAACGCACCGGTGTAGGTGGCTGGATTAGACCGCGGTGTACGGCCGATTGGAGACTGGTCAATCACGATCACCTTGTCGATCGCATTGACACCTCGCAACTCGCCCAAGCCTTGAGGGAAAGGCACCTTCAAACCCAAACTGTGATCTAAGGCAGGATGAAGCAACTCATTCACCAAAGTGCTCTTACCACTACCACTGACTCCTGTGACCGCAACAAGGCGCCCTAAAGGAAAATCTACGGTGAGATTTTTAAGATTATTGCGATCACAATCAATCAAACGAAGCCTGCGACTGCTTCCTTCTCTCCTCTCTCTAGGTGTAGGAATAGAGCGGCGGCCACTGAGATATGCACCTGTCAAAGATTCTTCAGCCATCAACAGATGATCCAAAGATCCTTCAACAACAATATGACCCCCATGCACCCCTGCCCCTGGACCAATATCGACAAGATGGTCAGCAGCGCGAATGGTGTCCTCATCGTGTTCTACCACCAATAAAGTGTTACCCAGATCCCTTAAACGTCTGAGCGTGGCTAACAGACGATCATTGTCCCGCTGATGCAAGCCAATGCTTGGTTCATCAAGCACATAAAGCACACCCGTCAGACCAGCACCGATCTGTGTCGCCAAACGAATCCTCTGAGCCTCACCGCCAGATAAGGTCATCGCGGGTCGATCCAAACTGAGATATTCGAGCCCAACATCAAGAAGAAAGCGAAGACGCATATGAATCTCACGCAAGACCAAATCACCGATCTGGATCTGACGTGAATTGAGCAAAGGCTCAGATCCATTAGCTGCTCCAACGCCCATCAGCTTTTCGATGCGTTCAAGAGTCAGCGCCACGCTGATAGAAGTGAGTTCAGTAATCCGATAAGGACCCACCTTCACCGCCAGGGCTTCGGGTCGGAGCCGCTGACCGCCACAGGCTTCACAAGGAACCAGCTCGAGGTACTTCTCCAACTTCTGGCGCTGGGCTTCTCCGCTGGCATCACGGAACTGCCGCTCAAGGATTGGAAGAATGCCCTCAAACGGGCGGGTGTACCCCCCTTTGCCCTTGCGATACCGGCTATCGGCCTGAATCAGAATCGGTTCGCGGCTTCCATTGAGCAGCACATCCCACTGTTCGTCCGTGAGCTCATTCCATGGGGTCTTGATCTCAAAGCCAAAGGCTTCACCCACTGAATAGAGCAGAGAGAAGTAATAGCTGTTGTCTTTTTCCGCCCAAGGAGCAACAGCGGCGTACACCGGCTGGGATGGATCCGGAATCACCCGGTCCACGGTGAATTTGCGCAGATGGCCAATGCCATGGCAAGCCTCACAGGCGCCATAGGGACTGTTGAAGGAAAACAGCCGTGGCGACAGTTCCTCCATCACAGCGCCGTGCACCGGGCAGGCAAAGTTCTCGGAATAGAGACGCTCCCGCTCAACGCCGTCGGGAAGTTCCTCACCCTTCTTAGGCACCACCTCCACCAGCGCCAAACCATCGCCGCGTTTGAGGGCCGTGCGGAGGGAATCGGTCAGCCGTTCCTGGATCCCCTCACGAGCGACAAGACGATCGACCACCACTTCGATGTTGTGGCTGTGGTTCTTGTCCAGCTCAATGTTGTCGGCCAGCTCGCGCACCTCACCGTTGATGCGCACCCGGGCGAAACCCTCTGCTGCCAGGCCACTGATCAGCTTGGTGTGGGTGCCCTTCTTGCCGCGCACCACCGGCGCCAACAACTGATAACGGGTCCCCTCCGGCAAAAGAAGGATCTGATCGACCATCTCGTCGATGCTCTGCGGCTTAATCGAGCGGCCACATTTGGGGCAGTGGGGTTCGCCAGCGCGACCGAACAGCAAACGGAGGTAATCCTGAATCTCCGTGACGGTGCCCACCGTCGACCGCGGGTTGTGACTGGTGGATTTCTGGTCGATCGAGATCGCCGGCGAGAGACCCTCGATCGCATCTACATCGGGCTTGTCCACCTGCCCCAAGAACTGCCGGGCATAGGCCGACAGACTTTCGACATAGCGGCGTTGTCCCTCCGCAAAGATCGTGTCGAAGGCCAGCGAACTCTTGCCGCTGCCACTGACTCCGGTGAACACCACCAGCTTGTTGCGGGGGATGGTGACGTCGACATTATTGAGATTGTGCTGCCGGGCACCCCTCACGCGAATCACGTCGTCCTGAGTCGCCAGCGAGCCAGCTGAATCAGCGATCTTGGCAGCAGCTCGCGCCATCAGGACCCGTTGGAAAGCTCAAGAGCTTAGGAAGAACCGAAGCCTTCAAGCTGTGCGCTGGTCCAGCAGGCTCGCTGCATAGGCATCAGCCTGATTACCACCAGCGAGGTCAGCTAGCTCCTGGCGGCGTTCCTGAGTGTCCCGCAGTCGGGACACTCGCGAATGGGTCACGCCGTCCTGCACATGCTTACTTACCCGGAAATGGTGATCGGCCACGGCCGCCACGAGCGGTTGGTGGGTGACGCAAAACACCTGGCGTTGACGCGCCAGGGTCTGAAGAAGATCCGCCATCGCTCCACTAACGCGTCCACTGACGCCGGCATCAATCTCATCAAACAACAGCGTGCTGGACCCATCCACCGCGGCAAGAGTGGTCTTGAGCGCCAGGAGAAAACGGGACATCTCACCGCCGGACGCCACCTCCGTCAACGGTGCCATCGGTTGGCCGGGATTGGCGGAAAACAGGAATTGCACAGCATCCGCACCATGGTCAGAGGGATCACAGGGGGTGAGATCCACCTTGAAACGCACGTTGGCCAGGCCCATAGGGGGCAACAGCTCAAGCAACGACGCCTCGAGAGCCTCCGCTGCATTGAAACGCTCGCGATGCAACGCCGCATTGGCTTGATCACGACTCTGGCGTCGGTCGTTCTCGTCCTGATGCAGGCGGGCGAGATCAACCGCGAATCCTTCAGCCCCCAGACGATGAAGCAAGTCATCGCGACGCAGAATCAAACCGGCCAGATCAAGGCCATAGCGGCGCTGCAGGCGTTTTAGAATAGACAGGCGGTCTTGGATCCGTTCCAAATGATCTGGATCGCTCTCGAGCGCCAGACCGTATTGATCTAGGGAGCGCAACAAGGCGTCAACACCGGCCCCGAGATCCAGAGCCTGATCCCGCAGCGGCTCCAGGGAACCATCCAACTGGGCCATGGCCTGCAGCTCCTGGATGGACGCCGAGAAGTGATCCTGCAAAGAGGGCCCCTGATCCGCACCATCGCGGAGACGCCCAAACAACAAGGCCAGACCCTCGAGAAGCCTCACGCCATGAACGAGGCGATCCTGATCCTGCTCTAGCCGCTGCTGCTCGTCTGGATCCTCGAGATCAGCAGCTTGAAGCTGCTCCAACTGCTGCTCCTGTTCAGCCCGCTCCTGTTCGAAACGCTGCTGTTCCTGCTCGAGAGCCATCAGGGCATCTGCAGCAACGCGCCAGTCCGTCCAGGCATCAGCAACCTGTGCCTTGACCTCTGCCAGCGAAGAACCACCGAGACGGTCCAGCCATAACCGTTGCTGCCCCGCACGCGACAACAACTGGATCTGGCCCTGAACAGTGAGATCAATCAGCATCGGTCTGAGCTCAAGCAACTGCTGACGATTCACCGTGCTGCCGTTCAGCCGGCAGCGACTAGAAAAGCGATCACCCTCCTGCCGTTTCCATTCACGGCTGATCAAGAGCTCCTCTTCAGGGTCAAACTCCGCCTCGATCAACCACTGTTCAAGCGCAGGGCTGAGTTGAAACGCAGCTTCGATCCTGGCTCGATCAGAACCAGCGCGTAGCAAACGAACGCCGCTGGCCCCCTGCGCTCCACCCAGCACCGCATCGAGGGCATCGAGAAGAATCGACTTGCCTGCGCCGGTCTCGCCGGTGAGCACCGTAAAGCCGGAGCTGAACTCCAGTTCAAGACTCTCGATCAGAGCTATGTTCTGCAGCAGCAGACCGGTGAGCACGTCCAGCCCTGTGATGATTCCGACCGTAGCGGCAGCACGGTTCGTTTAGAAGGGGTGAATGATCAAGACCCCACTCAGGATGGAAACAGAACTCGGGGATTTCATCGAGGCGGCAGGCCTACTTGAATACGACCCTGCTGCAATTACCAGAATTTATGCCGGCCATCCACAGCGCCTTTTGCGCCGACTCTGGCAAACACTTCTACCAATTGGTCTCTTCCTGATTGGCTTAGCAGGGGACAAAGTTTTTGGCTTACTGAACGATGCAAATCGTGCTCGTTCCCGAGCACGAGAATTCGCGGAACTCTTAGTAGAGCTTGGCCCTGCTTTCATTAAGGCTGGACAAGCTCTTTCCAGTCGACCAGACCTGGTACCACCAGTTCTACTGGAAGAACTTTCACAACTACAAGACCAATTGCCAGGCTTCGACAGTGTCATGGCTATGGCCTGCATAGAAGAAGACCTTGAAACACCAATCGAAGAAATCTACGAACAACTCGACAAAGAACCCATCTCTGCCGCCTCTTTAGGACAGGTCCACCGAGGCGTACTCAAAGGAGGTCAACAGGTGGCCGTCAAGGTACAACGACCAGGACTTCGTGAACAAATCACCCTTGATCTCTACATCGTACGGAACATTGCCGCATGGCTAAAAAGCAATGTGAGATTGATACGTAGTGATCTTGTGGCACTGATTGATGAGCTAGGCCGAAGAGTATTTGAAGAGATGGATTACCTTAATGAAGCTGCCAATGCAGAGCGTTTCCGCACTCTTCACAGCCATAATCAACGCATCGCTGTACCAATAATCTATCGACAGGCTACTAGCCGTAGAGTACTTACAATGGAATGGATTGATGGAGTAAAACTCACTAATCTAAAGGCAGTGAGAGAGCTAGGAATCGATCCCAATAATATGGTAGAAGTCGGAGTTAACTGCAGCTTGCAACAGTTGTTGGAACACGGGTTTTTCCACGCTGATCCACATCCTGGTAACCTTCTGGCTATGGCCGATGGGCGGCTCTGCTACCTCGATTTCGGAATGATGAGTGAGGTGAGCCGAGAATCACGTACAGGCTTAATTGAAGCAGTAGTACATCTGGTAAACCGTAATTTCAACAACCTTTCACGAGACTTTGTAAAACTCGGTTTTCTAGCAGAAGATGTCAATCTCGAACCAATTGTACCTGCGTTTGAAAGTGTCTTCAGCCAAGCTCTAGAGATGGGTGTAAGTCGCCTTGATTTCAAAAGCGTAACTGATGACCTCTCTGGCGTAATGTACAAGTTCCCTTTCAAAGTACCTCCATACTACGCATTAATTATTCGTTCACTAATAACCCTTGAAGGCATCGCATTAAGTGTAGATTCAGAATTCAAAATTCTTGGTGCCGCTTATCCTTACTTCGCTCGGCGACTCATGGAAGATCCAGACCCTCAATTACGCCAAAGCCTCAAAGAAATGCTATTTGACGGGGAAATCTTCCGCTGGACTCGACTAGAAAACCTGGTAGCAAGTGCTGCAAGCCAAGCCCAGCTCGACTTGGACAGCTTAATTGATCAGGTCATCGATTTCCTCTTCTCAATCAACGGTGGTCTCTTGAGAGAACAACTTGTTGAAGCACTAATCAACCGCCTTGACGCCTTTGGCTGGCAAACATTTCAACGTCTGGGTCGTAACCTACCGCGATCCTTGCAACCTCCACTTATAGCCATTGGTTCGGAGTCTGAAAATTCTGACGATGGTTCATTGCTTGATTTAGAACCAATTCGACAACTGATCGTTATCTTGCAAAACCTGCCAGGCTTCACTCCTGAACTAGTCCTCAGCCGCCTACCAAGACTGATCCGCGAACCTGATACCCACAAAATGGGTATAAAAGTTGCGCAGGGTCTCGCCGAACGTGGTGTTGTCCGTCTTGTCAAGGTAGCAGCAGGAGTTTCACCCTAAATTCTGTGACTAAAGGGTTCACTAATGAATCAATCCAAAAAACATTCTTACCGATCTCTGATGGCTCTCTGCCTAGGTTTGGAATTAAGTCTGTTTTCAACGATACCGAAAGCAGAAGCAGCCAAAGAAGTGGCCTTAGTGAGTGGTGCCTTCCGCCGCTCAATCTCAGTGTCAGATTTGGAATATCTAGCAAAAACAGGAAAAGCCAGAGGCCTGTTAAAAGATGCCCTGAAATTCAGTCGACAAAACCCAGAAAGTGTTTCCAAGCTCCTCAATAAAAAGCTAGAACTTCCTATAGGGCTTACCAGTCGATTAATGACCACCCGCATTGGCAACGTAATCATCAACCGCATATCCAAAATCATCTACCCTCTCAACGTGCCAAACCCTTCGGTAAGTGTTCCAGCATTCAGAGCTGGAGTAATCAATGGCATGCAAATAGGGAAGGGCGGTCTTAATGCCATCCACTTTCTAAAAGCCTATCCCAACCAAACAATGACAGTAAACCTACCGGCTCTGTTTGGAATCATGCAAAAAGCTGAGTCAATCGCTGGTTTGGTGAAATTCTTTTCCGATTCGCCACTAGACGGCCTTAAGGAATCTAAGCCTTAAGGCTTAGATTCCTACTAAACACTGCTCTCTTGCTCTCTATTGGTGTCCCTCAGCCAGAACCTCCCTCAAGCTATCTCCACAACCCCTGTGATGCAGGATTGGCCTGGCCTAATAGAAGCGTATAGATCCTGGTTACCGGTAAGCGATACCACACCTGTCGTGACGCTCAAAGAAGGGGCGACGCCATTGATCCCTGTCACCTCCATAGCTGAACAGATTGGCAGGGGAGTCAAGGTGTACGTGAAATACGACGGCCTCAACCCCACAGGGTCCTTTAAGGACCGAGGCATGACGATGGCGATCAGCAAGGCCAAAGAAGCTAATTGTGAAGGAGTCATATGTGCCAGTACAGGCAACACATCTGCTGCTGCTGCTGCATATGCAAGACGCGCTGGCATGCGTGCTTTTGTATTAATTCCAGACGGTTATGTAGCGCAAGGAAAGTTAGCTCAAGCTTTAGTTTATGGCGCCGAGGTGCTGGCAATTCGAGGCAATTTTGATCGTGCTCTCGACATCGTTCAAGAAATGGCCTTGAAATACCCAGTAACACTAGTGAATTCCGTCAACCCATACAGGCTTCAAGGTCAAAAAACTGCAGCCTTTGAAATTGTTGATGCTCTCGGAGAAGCGCCGGAATGGCTTTGCATCCCAATGGGTAATGCAGGCAATATCACTGCGTATTGGATGGGTTTTCAAGAGTACAAACAAGCCGGAAAATGTCAACTTCTACCACAAATGATGGGATTCCAAGCAAGTGGCTCTGCTCCATTAGTTTTCAATAAAACCGTAAACAATCCAAATACAATTGCAACGGCAATTAGAATAGGGAATCCAGTCAACAAAGAAAAAGCCATTGCCGCAAAATCAAGCAGCAATGGAGCCTTTCTTGATGTTTCAGATGAAAAAATAATAGAAGCTTACAAATTGCTTGGTCGCGAGGAAGGCATTTTCTGTGAACCTGCAAGTGCTGCTTCTGTAGCAGGATTATTAAAACGTGCTTCTGAAGTCCCTTCAGGGGCAACTGTTGTATGTGTCCTTACTGGCAACGGTTTAAAAGATCCAGATTGTGCCATCAATAACAACGATGCAACATTTCATGCAGATCTAAATCCAGATCTAACCACTGTAGCTCGTGTCATGGGTTTTTAAGGATCAAACAACCATTAGCATCTCGAATGGACTATCTATAATCTGACTGTGGAAATCATGCTCAAATTATTATTGAAACTGGGGAAAAGGCCGCAAAACCCAACCATTTAAAAAACTCATCCTTTTCCCCAATTGATTAAAATGTGGAAAGAACGACATCTCTCCACATGTCCAACTATCCTTTCCACAAGTCTATAGCCATTAGACCCCAGTCGCCATAAAGGATTTGTACAATTTTCCACGATTTCCTCAAGCCCTACTACTACGGTTCTTTTAATTTCTTTTAATAATTAAATTAATAAAGACGGGAGGTTATGAATGAGAATGATCTGCCATTGCACTTCTTGCTGGCTTGTGAAATTCTGGGAGACCTCTTCAGCGTTCTTGTTCTAGTCGTGACATTGATTCAATGAAACTCGTTTGTTCACAGGCTGAACTCAATACAGCACTGCAGCTCGTTAGCAGAGCCGTGGCTTCACGACCCACTCATCCAGTGCTAGCCAACGTCCTTCTCACTGCTGATGCTGGCACTGATCGTCTCAGCCTCACGGGTTTTGATCTGAGCCTTGGTATTCAAACGGCATTGACTGCCTCGGTGGAATCGAGTGGTGCGATTACTTTGCCTGCGCGTCTATTAGGGGAAATTGTTTCAAGGCTTTCAAGTGATTCACCTATCACTTTGGCCACTGATGAGGCTGGTGAACAGGTTGAACTCAAAAGTTCAAGCGGGAGTTATCAGATGCGTGGGATGTCTGCTGATGATTTTCCTGAATTACCTCTTGTTGAAAGTGGTAAGGCTGTCAAGGTTAATGCGACGGCTCTTTTGAAAGCTCTTCGAGGAACTCTTTTTGCTAGCAGTGCAGATGAAGCCAAACAGTTACTAACAGGAGTTCATCTGCATTTTGATGGTAAAGCGATGGAAGCAGCGGCAACTGATGGTCACCGCCTTGCCGTTTTAAGCTTGGCAGATGCCTTAGCTGTTGAGACTACGGTCTCATCTGAGATGGATGATGAAGGTGAGAATTTTTCCGTAACGCTTCCTTCTCGCTCTCTGCGGGAAGTAGAGCGTTTGATCCCTGGATGGCGTGGTGATGATCAAGTGAGTTTGTTTTGTGATAAAGGTCAGGTGGTGTTTTTAGCTGCTGATCAAGTCGTAACTAGTCGAACATTAGACGGTACCTATCCTAATTATCGTCAGTTAATTCCTGATGGTTTTGCTCGGAGTTTCGATGTTGATCGGCGTGCTTTTATTGCAGCTTTAGAACGAATAGCTGTATTAGCTGATCAACATAACAATGTTGTAAAGGTTAGTGGTGACAATACTTCTGAGCTTCTACAAATTAGTGCTGATGCTCAGGATGTAGGCAGTGGTTCTGAATCGCTATCGGCTGAATTTACTGGGGATGCTGTTCAGATTGCTTTTAATGTTCGTTATGTACTAGATGGTTTGAAGGTGATGGATAGTGACCGTATTGTACTGCGCTGTAATGCTCCAACTACACCTGCAATTATTTCGCCAAAGGATGATGATATTGGTTTTACATATTTGGTGATGCCAGTACAAATTCGTTCTTGAACTTTGAATCTTCCTGATCAGATTTTATTGAGTGATTTGTTGCATCATCGTGTACGTTGTGATCAGGGGTTAGATCACGGCCCTGGTGTAATGCCTTGGATGCATCCTCCTGTTCATCGTTTACTTGGTTGGGTTAGTCGTCCATCAGCACTTCGAGTGTCGAGGGATGTTTGGCGTTTGGATCAGTCCCGTGCGATTAATGAGCAAGAAGTTTTTGTTAAAGGGCAACCGGCTGTTTCTGATCAGATCACGCTTGAGCGTCTTCCGACTTTGTTAGATGCTGATTTGTTGGATCGCGATGGGCACCGCCTCGGTTTGGTTGCTGATTTTGTTTTTAATCCCACAACAGGGAAAATCCTTCATTATTTGGTCTCTCGCAGTGATCCTCGGCTTCCAGGCAGTAGTCGATGGCGATTAACAACTGATCGCATTGTTGATCAGCAACCAGGAATGGTTGCTACTGCTTTGCGTGGTTTAGATGATCTTCCCTTGGTTCATTCCAGTGTTCGTCAGGGTTTAATCAAGCGTTCCCGTCATTGGCGTGATCAACTTCACAAGATGGGTGACCGGGCCAGTGATCGTTTGGAAGGCTGGTTGGAGGATCCTCCCTGGGATGAACCAGTTGAGCGTTCTTGGAAGTCTTCTGATATGGCTGAAATGGATCCCTTAGAAGGTTGGGATGATCAACAGACTGACAATTTTTCCCAATCAACTGAAGAATTACGTCGCCGCCGCCGTCCGGACGGTAGAGGCGATGGTCAGAATGATCCTTGGGTTTGAGCTTTATAAGCAAAACTGGGAAGAGATGAGTTAGATCTCGTGTGTCAGGGCCCCGATTTGAGAGTTGACTATGACGTGGCTGCGGCTTTACGTCATGAAGGTCTTAAACCACATGATTATGACGAAATTTGTCGTCGTCTCCAACGTGCACCTAACCGAGTTGAGCTGGGAATGTTTGGTGTGATGTGGTCTGAACACTGTTGTTATCGCAATTCAAGGCCTTTGCTCAGCAGCTTTCCTACAAGTGGTCATCGGATTTTGGTTGGTCCTGGAGAAAATGCTGGTGTAGTGGATTTAGGAGATGGTCAGAGCTTGGCTTTCAAAATCGAAAGCCACAATCATCCTTCTGCATTGGAACCTTTTCAAGGAGCTGCTACAGGTGTTGGCGGAATCTTGAGAGATATTTTTACTATGGGTGCAAGGCCTATTGCGCTCCTTAATGCTTTACGTTTTGGACCTCTTGAAGATGAACGTAATGTTGGTCTTATGGAGGGGGTCGTTGAAGGTATTGCTCATTACGGCAATTGCGTGGGAGTTCCTACCGTTGGTGGTGAGGTGGCGTTTGATTCCAGTTATTCCGGTAACCCGTTAGTTAATGCAATGGCTCTTGGGCTGATGGAAACAGACGAGATTGTTTGTTCTGGGGCTCATGGTGTTGGTTATCCGGTGATTTATGTCGGTAGTACAACTGGTCGTGATGGTATGGGTGGTGCCAGTTTTGCTAGTGCAGAGCTCACAAAAGCTTCTCTGGATGATCGTCCTGCGGTTCAGGTTGGTGATCCATTTTTGGAAAAAGGTTTAATCGAAGCTTGTCTTGAAGCTTTTAAGAGTGGCGATGTTGTTGCTGCTCAGGACATGGGTGCGGCTGGTCTTACTTGTAGCTGTTCGGAGATGGCTGCTAAGGGTGGTCTTGGTATTGAACTCGATCTTGATCGAGTTCCTGCTCGTGAGCTTGGGATGACTCCATATGAGTTTTTACTTTCGGAATCTCAAGAGAGAATGCTTTTTGTGGTGAAGCCTGGACAAGAGCAATCTTTGATGGAGAGATTTATCCGTTGGGGGTTGCAAGCAGCAATTGTTGGTTGCGTTCTTGAAGAGAAGGTGGTTCGTGTTTTGCAAAAAGGTGAAGTTGTTGCTGAGGTGCCTGCTAATGCATTAGCTGATGACACTCCAATTGATCGACATGAATTAGTGAGTGATCCTCCGTTAGAGATTCAGGCCAAATGGGACTGGCAGGAGAATCTATTACCAGTTGTTGGTTTAAAAGGGATCAATTTAAATTCACAATCTCATTTTTGTAGTAATCTTTCATGGGATGAAATTCTTCTAAAGTTACTTGATGACCCTACGATTGCTTCAAAACGTTGGGTTTATCGTCAATATGACCATCAGGTTCAAGCCAATACAGTTTCAGCCCCAGGAGTTTCTGATGCTGCTGTTGTGAGATTACGTCCACAGCAAGGTAAAGGCTCTGTAGATGAGGTAAACCGGGGAGTTGCGGCAGTTGTTGATTGTCCTAATCGATGGGTTTTTCTTGATCCAGAACGTGGTGCTATGGCCGCTGTAGCAGAAGCGGCCAGAAATCTTAGTTGTGTTGGTGCGGAGCCTTTGGCTGTCACAGATAATCTCAATTTTCCTTCTCCGGAAACGCCTACTGGGTATTGGCAATTGGCTTTAGCTTGTCGTGGTCTTTCTAAGGCTTGCAAGACTTTTTCAACACCAGTAACTGGAGGTAATGTTTCTCTATATAATGAGACTCGCTTAGCTGATGGAAAAATACAACCTATTCACCCAACACCAGTTGTTGGAATGGTTGGTTTAGTTCATAATCTTGCAAATGTGTGTGGTCAGGCTTGGCTTGAGCCTGGTGATTTGATTTGGCTTTTAGGCGTGCCTATCGATACAACAGTTGCGGTTGATCCTCGCGTTAGCCTTGCGGGTAGTAGTTATCTTGAATGTATTCATGGTTTAGTTACTGGTAGGCCTCCGGAGATTGATCTGAAACTTGAGTGTTTAGTTCAATCTTTCCTACGCAATTCTATTACTGAGGGATTTGTTCGCTCTGCTCATGATTTAAGTGATGGAGGTCTTGCAGTTGCAGTTGCTGAGTGTTGTATCGCTGCAAATTTGGGTGCACATCTTGAGTTACCATCCAGCGATGCTCGATTGGATCGCTTGTTATTTGCTGAAGGTGGTTCACGCATCTTGGTGAGTGTTCCATCCACGCAGGCTGTTGCCTGGCAAAAGGTTTTAAATCAGGCAAAGACCAGATCCCCTGGCGCAGTGTTTGATCAGTACCTTGGTGTTGTTACGGCTGATGAGGAGTTGTTGATCACTCAGGCTGGCAATCGCTTGGTTCAGCTTCCTTTGAATCAGCTGAGGGAGTGCTTTGAGCAGGCAATACCTCGTCGTATGGGCTTGGATTTCTCTTCAAGCGTCTGAGTTGAGCTTTGGTGCAAAATGTCTTCCTTGGCTTATGCATTTGAGGAGTTGAGCTTCACATGTGCGGCATTGTTGGCATTGTTTCTACTGCGCTGGTCAATCAGCAGATTTATGACAGCTTGCTGCTTCTACAGCACCGGGGTCAGGACTCTACTGGCATAGCCACCATGGATGGCAGTGTTTTTCACTTGCATAAGGCAAGGGGGCAAGTGCGGGAGGCCTATCGCACACGTGATATGCGTTCCTTAATCGGTAATATTGGTCTTGGTCATGTCAGATATGCAACAAAGGGTGCAGCTGAGCGGGAAGAAGAAGCACAACCATTTTATGTGAATGCTCCTTACGGAATCATTCTTATTCATAACGGTAACCTTACCAATACTCGAGAGCTTGATCGCGACTTGTTCAATATTGATCGTCGCCACACAAATTCAAAGAGTGATACGGAGATGTTGCTTAATGTTCTAGCTACTGAATTGCAATTGAAAATTTATGGTAGTGATCTTACTCCAGATCAGGTATTTGATGCTGTTACGTCTGTGCATCAACGAGTAGAAGGTTCTTATACATCTATTGCTTTGATTGCAGGGCACGGTCTTCTTGCCTTTCGTGATCCGTTTGGGATTAGGCCATTGGTACTTGGTAAACGTAAGTCTTTAGAAGGTGCTGATGAGTGGATTGTGGCTAGTGAGTCATTGGTATTAGAGAATGGTGATTATGAGATTGTTAGGGATGTTGATCCTGGTGAGGCGATTTTCATTACTCAAAATGGCGAGCTTTATTCACGTCAGTGTGCGAAGAATCCGCGTCTTGTGCCATGTTCATTTGAGTATGTTTATCTTGCTCGTCCTGATTCAGTGATGAGTGGAATCTCGGTTTACGAGGCTCGATTAAGGATGGGGGATCGACTTGCAGAAACTATTGCAAAGTACACGCCATCTGGAGATATAGATGTTGTGATGCCAATTCCTGACTCTTCACGGCCTGCTGCTATGCAAGTGGCTAGACAGCTCGGGATTGAATATCGTGAGGGCTTTTTTAAAAATCGTTATGTAGGCCGTACATTTATCATGCCTGGACAAGCTCAACGTAAGAAATCTGTTAGACAAAAGTTAAATGCTATGGGAACAGAATTTAAAGGTAAGAATGTTTTAATTGTGGATGATTCAATTGTACGTGGTACGACTTCGAAGGAGATAGTACAAATGGCTCGAGTTGCTGGTGCGAATAAAGTCACGTTTACTTCTGCAGCACCACCAGTGCGACATTCACATGTTTATGGCATAAATATGCCAAATCGGCATGAGCTGATTGCTTATAATCGCACTATTCCTGAAATCTCTTCCGAACTTTCAACTGATCACATGGTCTATCAAGAGGTCGCTGATCTAGAAGCAGCAATTGTTGAAGGTTCGGGTGTTTCTGAACTTGAGCTTTCTTGTTTTACCGGAGAGTATATTACAGGGACAGTTACTCCTGAATATCTCGATTGGATAGAACGCACACAATTGTCTTAATAAGGGTAATTGTCAAGGCCTTAGGTGTTAAAGGTTTAATCTATAATATTATTAGTCGTGATTAGTGGCACGAGGTTTTGAATTTCTTCGTTGTCTTTTAATTCGACGATATTTAGACTTGGTTTGATTGGTATGGTCAGTTCCAGCTTTCCAGCTTCGATACGGCCATGGCGACCTTGGCTACTGACTAGGCCGACCAACCTATTGCCATTAGAGATGTCAACTACTCGATCTTGATCTCGGCTTGAATCTTTTATTGTTAACCCAATTTCGCCTAAATCTCCTCTCTGGCAGACTCTTATCGAAGAGACTAATAGTTTGGCGAATTTACCTAGGCGTGTGGCAAGTAATACAGTGCTTTCACAGTTTGGTGGACAAGAAATTGCTCCAACGACCATTTCTTCTGGTAATAGTCGCATTGTCATAGGCCCCTGAGCTAATTTTCCCATCAATGGCATGCTGTCGTTGTTAACATTAATTCTGATTACTCTTCCCATGTTACTTGCTAAAATGACATCGTCATTTGCTTTGCAAATGAATGCTGATTTTAATACAACACCATCTTTTAATTTAACAATGGTTGCTGCTCTTCCGGAAAGTTCCATCACTTCTTCTATGGGTAATCGTTTGAAGCGTCCATCGCTGCTCAGTAGACCTAGGCTTAGGTTTTGATCTACGGGCAAGGGGAAAATGTTGATCAATGTTTCTTTTTCTAATCCTCCTGGTAGGAAGCGTTCCAGCGATCCGGGTTGTTGCCCTGCAAATTCCCAGCGGACTAGAGCTACTCGACCATTGTTTGTCACCGCAAGTAGACGTGGGGCTGGTTCAATTGGCAAGATCAATCTGGCTGGCGAGGGTCCATCGCCGAGTTTGCAGGCTTCGTTGAGGTGAAGTCGACCGAGGATTTGTGGGCTCATTACCTTGACCTGGCTGTCTTGTTGAATGAGTATTCGTCCATCACTTGGCAGCGCGGATAGTGCTTGTTGTCGTTGAACTTCAGCATTCGGTCTTTGGTTTGCCGCTCGCTCAGCGACCAGATCATCGCCACCCTCTACAAGGCGAGTTCGGCGGGGGTTGTTAAAGCGTTTTTTGAGCTGTCGAAGTTCTTGAATGAGTACTTCCAGCATGCTTTCTCGATTTTCGAGAAGGAATTGAAGTTGTTCTTGTTTTCCTTGTAGTTCTTTGGCTTCTTGCCTCAAACTGCTTTGTTCCAGACTTGTAAGTCGTCTTAGTGGCATTGCCAGAACAGCGTCGGCTTGCTTTTCATTTAGATCTAATTGCACCATCAGACGGGCTCTTGCAGCAGCAGCATCGGCAGCTTCTTGGATCATTGCAATGACAGCTTGTAGTGCGTTCAATGCTGTGATCAATCCTTCCACCACTTCCAGGCGAGTTTTTGTTTTTCCTAGGGCATGGTTGGTTCTTCGGATAACTGTGAGTTCTCGGTACTCGAGAAAGGTTTGTAGCAATTTCCTCAGTGAAAGTTGTTGGGGTTGGCCGTTAACAAGAGCCAGAAGAATTGCACCGAAATTGCTTTGTAGGGAGGTGCGTCGATGCAGATCGCCGAGAACATTCTCTGGGTTGGCATCTCGGCGCAGTTCCACCACTATCCTCATTCCTTCTCGGTCGCTTTCGTCGCGAATATCGGCAATGCCACCGATTTTTCCATTGTTAACAAGATCTGCCAGTTTTTCGATCCAGCCAGCTTTGCTGAGTTGATAGGGCAATTCAGTGACTACAACAGCACTTCGGCGGTGCCGACCCTTTCCAGGTTGTATTTCTTCGACATGGGCCACGCCACGCATTGGGATGCTGCCGCGTCCTTTGAGGTAAGTCTCACGGATGCCAGTGCCCAGCAGGATCTCTCCACCAGTTGGAAAGTCTGGGCCAGGAATTAGACCAAGTAATTTGTCGTCACTGAGATCGGGCTTGCGTATCAGGGCAATCAATCCATCGACCACTTCGCCAAGGTTGTGTGGTGGAATGCTGGTCGCCATACCCACGGCGATTCCCGAACAACCATTTAGTAGTAGGAAGGGAAGTTGGGCTGGCAGTACTGAGGGTTCCTGTTGGGAGCCATCAAAATTCGCAGTAAAATCAACTGTTTCCTCGCCGATTTCATCCAACAACGCCATATGGGCGATTGAAGCCAGACGCGTTTCTGTGTAACGCATGGCCGCAGGCGGATCGTCATCAACGGAGCCGAAGTTGCCGTGTCCATCCAATACTGGGAAACGGCTTGAAAAGTTCTGAACGAGTCGAACGAGTGCGTCGTAAACGGCTTGATCGCCATGAGGGTGATATTTCCCTAGGACATCTCCAACAACACGGGCGCATTTTCTATAGGGACGATCTGGCGTCAGGCCTAGCTCGTGCATTGCAAATAGGATGCGCCGCTGAACTGGCTTGAGGCCATCCCGGGCATCGGGCAATGCTCTTCCTACGATTACGCTCATCGCGTATTCGAGATAGGAGCGTTGCATCTCTTGATGCAATGCGATTGGTTGAAGGCGCTCCTCGGCCATCCAGATTTGGGATTAGAGGGCTTAAAGCGCTCAGCCTACAGATCTACTTAGCGGATACCCGCATTGTTGATCAGTGCCTATTGGTTTGTATCAGCGTTGGCTTCAGCTCGTTCCACAGCTGATCGTAGATTTGGGTTTGTCAGTAAATGACTAGTGGCTTGGCGAAGGCGATCTCCCCAGAGCTGCTCTTTCTGGTGTCTTGGTAAGACGTAATTTGGATTTTCTGCAAGGGCTTGGTTGGCAAGTGCGAGTGCTTCTGTGCTGCCAGGGTTGATTTGATTTAAAGCAGCCGCAAGGGCAAGCATTGGTTCAGCATTGCGTTTGATTTGTAGTACACGCCGCCAGCGTTTGATGGCAGCTTTGATTTTGCCCATTTCAAACAACACGAGTCCTTGGTTGTTAACGGCTTCCCAGAATGTTGGCTGCAAGCCGGATGCCTTTTCAAAAGCCTCGAGAGCGATCTGAAGATTGGCTTGCATCACTCTTGCGTTGCCTAAATCAAAGTAAGCACCAGCATTGTCTGGGTCGAGTTCGAGACCTTGGATGAGGAGGCTCACGGCGTCTGCAGGCCGGTTATCTCTCAGGGCAAGGGAAGCTTCAGCGAACCAAAGGCCTGCTTTCTTGGGGTTGAGTTGCTTTGCTCGCGCTAAAGAATGGCTTGCAGCATCAAGTTGATCGCTGCGTAGTTGGGCTTCTGCAAAAATTGACCAGAGACGCTCATCTTCTGGTTGCAGTCGGACAGCAAGTGCTGCCAAGAGCGCGGCCTCTTTTGGTTGACCCAGTTGCAGCAATTGGGCGGCTGTGCGTCCAATGCCGAGGCTGGCTCCTTTTAATTCAAGAGGACTTGGCTCGTAGATGTAGGGAATGAGGGCATGAGTAGGAGGTGTTGCCACAATTGTGGTGATGAGCCCTAGAACAGCTCCTCTGAGCCAGCCGTTAAGCGGTTTATATCGCAGCTGGTTCAGTTTCATTCCATGGATTTAGTTCTTTTGCAGCGTAGGAGGTTTGTTGGTTTGCGTTGAGGCTGCATTTCGACGCCACATCCATGGTTTGATTCTTTTCAGAGCAGATCCGCGTAACTGTTCACTCCAAGTTGTATCGCTCCATGAGAGGGCCTGATTGCGCGTCAGCTTGAGTAACCAATCTCGAGGCTGTACATCAGGATCATTGCTATGGGGAAGAGATTGTTGATTCCATGGGCAGATGTCTTGACAGATGTCACATCCGGCGACCCAATCCCCCAAGGACCTCACAATGTTTTCTGGTAAGTCAGGGTTGCGGTTTTCGATTGTGTGGTAGGCCAGGCATCGACGTGAATCGATCACAAAGGGTTCGGTGATGGCTTCGGTGGGACACATCTCCAGACAGGATTGGCATTTGCCGCACAGGGACTTGGCGGGTTGGTCTGGGGTGAGTGGTTCGGTGCAAAGAAGATGACCCAGCACCATCCATGAACCTCGCTGGGTATTGATCAGGTTGCTGTGCTTGCCGATCCAACCGAGACCGGCCTCTTCTGCCCAGGCTTTGTCGAGTAATGGAGCGGTATCTACGCAGATTTTCCAGCGGCAGTTAGGTCGCTGTTGTTCAAGCCAGCGACCTACTCTTCGGAGCCTTTGCTTGATCACTCGGTGATAGTCCCGTCCCCAGGCATAGCGAGCAACTAATAATTTGCCTGGAGCTCTTTCTACATTTACGAAGTAGTTCAGACCTACCGCCAGCAGGCTTGTCATCCCTTCGAGTAGTTGGTCCGCCTGTTGCCTTTGCGATGAGGCCATCCATGCCATGTCGGCCTGATGACCGGCTTTTAGCCAGCGCTGTAGAGCAGCGGAGCGAAGTTGTAGTCGGTCACTACCAGGGAACCTGGCAATTCCTACAGGATCAAAACCTTGTTTGTTTGCTTGCTCTTTGAGCTCATGGCTGAGTTGATCTTGCGTGGCGCAGATTTTCACAACCATCAACCGTACACTTGATTACCTTTTGGCATCGTGCCTTGCCTGCTTCTGAGTTGGGATCAAGTTCAGCCGGTCGTTTAACTCCGTTGATGCGCTGGCTCGGACTCACTCTCGTGATTTTGCTGCTTTTGCAGATGGTTGTCTTGCTTGGAGCAAGCGATTGGGCTTCGGCGGAGTTTCAGCAAGTGATGGTTCAGCGTTTGGTTACGCTTTCTCCGATGGGATTTATAGGTCTGTTGCTGATGTTGATCAGTTCCAGGCTGGATCATCCAGGCAAAGCAAAACTGCCGATTCGCTGGCTGATTTGTGTTTTTTCTAGTCTTTTTGCTATTGCCATGATCGCAGTGATTCCAATGGCGATTTCTGGTAATCAGACCCTCGCTGGACAGGCAAATCAAACTTTGAAGCAAAGGCGAGATCAGCTTGAGGAAGCCCGTAGACAGGCTCAGAACCCTGAAGCTCTCAAGGTCCTTGGTGATCAGCTTGCACAAGCTGGTCAGTTGCCTGCTACTGCAACTGATGAAGATCAGCAAAAGGCAGCCAATGATTTCGTCGCTGGTCAATTAACTCAGATGGATCAGCAGATCCAGCAAATGGAGCGGCAGCGCAATCTTGCAGTGAATCAGCGTCGTTTTGGTGGCACCCTTAGTGCTGTTGTGCTTGCAGTGGCTTTTGTGTTGCTGGCGCTCACAGCCGTGCTTTAAAAACTCGGCAGAAGTCAGACAGCTGGTTAGGTTGGTTTAATCAAGTCCGCTTTTGGCCTCAGACTTTCCTTGGTGCAGTCCAATCCCAGAACAGATCTGCCGCTGACCTCAAGGCTTCAGCAGGATCTCAAGAACGATCTCATTGCAGGGTTGTTGGTAGTCATACCTTTGGCGACAACGATCTGGTTGGCTACCACTGTCAGCAAATTTGTACTGGCATTTCTTACGTCGATCCCCAAACAGGTCAATCCGTTCATCACCCTTAATCCACTTCTTCAGGATCTGATTAATTTGAGCCTGGGCCTTACGGTGCCGTTGCTTGGCATCCTTTTGATTGGCTTGATGGCTCGCAATATTGTTGGACGTTGGCTGCTTGAGTTTGGTGAGGGAACTCTTTCTCGGATACCTCTTGCTGGTTCGGTTTATAAGACCCTTAAGCAGCTTTTGGAAACTTTCCTAAGAGATAATTCGAAGCGTTTTCGTCGAGTGGTGTTGGTCGAATATCCCCGTGAGGGCTTGTTTAGTGTTGGTTTTGTGACCGGTTTGGTAGGTCCTTCACTACAAGCTGAGCTTGATCAGCCCTTGCTTAGTGTATTTATTCCCACGGCCCCCAATCCCACCACAGGTTGGTATACCTTGGTGCCGGAGTCTTCGGTTCGCAATTTAAATATTACCGTGGAGGATGCTTTCCGCACGATTATTTCAGCAGGAATTGTGAACCCTGATGAACAAGAGCCTCCTATGAATCGCAGTTTCTCAAGTTTGATGACTCAATTGCGTTCTAATACTGCCCCGCCTTCTACGACTACGACCCAGGTTTGAGTTCGTCTCCTCCCGTTCTTGTGTCGATCATGCAGTCCAGATCACTTGCTCGAGAACTGGCTCTTTTGGTGCTTGGTCAGATTCCCGAACATGAAAGTTCGAGGTTGAAAACAATATCTTTGGAGAGTCTTCTTCAGAAGGCTTTTGATACACTGAGTCAGCACTGGAGAGAGGGTCTTGATACTTGTGCTGTTGAGCTTGAGAATGCTCAACAGCATTTACTCGATAGTGAGTTTCAAGATCGTGATGCAAGCTCTACGAGTCAGGTTCGTGAGCATTTACAGGCTTGTCTTATTGGTGCAGAACAGGTTATTAATGGTGTTTCAACAAGCTTGGAAATCCCCCGTTTGCTGGCGTTAGGAAACCAGGAGCAGATTCGGCTTGGGGCTCTAGAGCGTGTGAGGTTGGTGATAGAACAACGCAACAGCATTGATGCAAGTATTGATACTGTTATGGAGGGCTGGCGCTTGAGTCGTTTGCCTCGTATTGATCGGGATATCTTGAGGTTGGCCGTGGTGGACTTGACTGCTCTTCAGACTCCATCTGCTGTGGCTTGCAATGAAGCTGTTGAATTGGCCCATCGCTACAGCGATGATCAAGGTCGTCGCATGATTAATGGTGTCTTGAGACGGTTGCATGATGCCTCCACTGTGACGTTGGCCTAATGGTTTACGACTGGTTTAATCGTCAAGCCAGTGACGATGTTTCTACTGAGAAAGTTTTAGAGCAGAAGGCAGAAGGCTCTGAGGAGGTCAGCTCCGATTCGTCTAATAATCAAGAGGAATCTTCTCCAATGAACCAGGAGGAATCCTCTTTGGAGTGGGCTCGCAGTGCTTACGCCCGCTTAAAAGCACAGCAAGAGCAGCAGAAAACGTCACAGGCTTCAGTCGAGATTGACTCTGCTAGCGAAACAACCCTTACTGCGAATGTTCAACCTGAATTTAGTGCTCAGTCTTCAAGTCTTGAGGCTGGGAGTTCTTTATTGGAGCAAGCTGCTCTCCAGAGGCAGTCTCGTCAACAAGAGCTTGAAGCAAGGGTTGAGGAGGTGTCGCCTCAAGTAGCTCAGCAATCTCAATTTTCGGAAACGTCGCCTGAACCCACGCTTGGTGAGTTTGACGAAACCTTTGCGTGGTCTGCAGAAGTGCTTGCCGCACAGGGGCGCAAGCCGGAAAAAATTTCTTTAGAGGAGATTGATTGGTTGGGTCGACTCAGGCGTGGTCTTGAAAAGACCCGTCAAGGTTTTGTTAAAAGCCTTTTGGAAAACCTCGGAGATGATCCCCTTACCCCTGAGGTGCTTGATGACCTTGAAACATTACTTTTGAGAGCTGATGCGGGAGTTGAAGCTACGGATCAAGTTCTCGATGCGCTTCGTTGTCGAATGAACGAAGAAGTTGTAGATCCTGCTGAAGGACTTCGCTTTCTTAAACAACAACTTTGCAATCTTTTGGAGGCTCCGATTCAGGACACTGGCACTGATCTTTTGGCGCCAGAACGGGGCCGTCTCAATATCTGGTTATTTGTGGGAGTCAATGGTGTTGGCAAGACCACTACTCTTGGCAAGTTGGCAAACTTGGCAGTACGCAGTGGTTATAACGCTTTGATTGCTGCTGCTGACACCTTCCGGGCTGCTGCGGTTGAACAGGTAAAGGTGTGGGGTGCTCGCAGTGGTGTTCCGGTCATAGCCAATTCCACTGCAAATGCTGATCCTGCTGCTGTTGTGTTTGATGCAATTGGTGCGGCCCGATCTAAATCAACAGACCTTGTGCTTGTTGACACAGCTGGTCGGTTGCAGACAAAGCACAATTTGATGGAGGAGCTACAGAAGGTTCGACGAATTATTGATCGTTTAGCACCTGAAGCCAGGGTTGAATCTCTTTTGATACTTGATGCCAGTCAAGGTCAGAACGGATTGCGACAAGCCATGGCTTTTGCCCAGGCGGCAGCTCTTACAGGGGTAGTGATTACCAAGTTGGATGGCACATCTCGTGGTGGTGTGGCCTTAGCGGTCGCTTCAGAAGCGAGGTTGCCGATTCGTTTCATCGGCGCTGGTGAAGGGATCCGTGATTTACGACCGTTCAACAGTTTTGAATTTGTTGAGGCACTTTTGGCTAACTATTGATGTTCTGGAGGCGGCCTGCAGCAGTTGATCTTGCTAACTTTCTAACCCTGCTGTGCCGTTGCTGTGAGCAGTAAGCCGCCACGGCGACATCCGACTCCTTCTTTTCGTAACGCTTCTCAGCAGGTGTCAGCCTCTACGTCGTTGCGGCAATTGCTTGATAGCTTGTCGAGGGAGCAGCGCCGCAATCAGGACTTGTTGGTTTCGTTGGGTTTTGCCCTGCGCAGTTTCACCAATCTGCATCGTTTTCTCGAATTGGTCCCTGTGGTGGCCTCCCGCCTGGTGGGCGTACAAGGAGCATTGCTCGTGCCTTTTCAGGTTGATGGTCGTTTGTGGAGGGAGCAGCTTCAGGCAGTTCCATTTGATCAGAGTCAGGAATTAGTGAGGCAGTTGGCTTCATTTGAAGCAGGTTTTGCCACAGGTTTCGGTACTGATGAGGCACAGGTTCTTGCTATGGATCAGCTGGTTCAGCGCCATTTGGCTAGGGCCGGGATGTTTGCCACCTCATTAGTTGCTCGCGGGCAGCAGCGTGGCAGGCTTTATGTTTTCGATCCTCAAGCAGCTCTGATTTGGAGTGATGTTCACCGTCGCCATGTGCAGTTGGTGGCAGACCTGACTGGGGTGGCTATTGAGAACGATCTGATGCTTCAGGAGGCGCGTCTTCACGAGCGGGTTGATCGTCAACTCAGTATCGGGGCAGAGATTCAGGCTCAGCTTTTGCCGGATCGTTGTCCCGTGATTGAAGGTGTCGAGCTTGCGGCTCGTTGCCGTCCCGCCTTTCAGGTTGGCGGCGATTATTACGATTTCATTCCTACCCGTCCAGAACTGATCGGTCGACGCAAGGAACGAGGTCGTTGGGGTCTTGTGATGGGAGATGTGATGGGTAAGGGTGTACCTGCTGGTTTATTAATGACCATGCTCAGGGGCATGTTGCGTGCAGAGGTGTTAAGTGGTCTGCCGCCCAATCGGATTCTCCATGATCTCAATCAGCTAGCTCAAGAGGACTTGGCTCAGTCCCATAGGTTTGTGACTCTTTTTTATTCTGACTACGATCCGCGCACGCGTCGTCTTCGCTATGCAAATGCTGCTCATAATCCTCCTCTGATCTGGCGAGCTGAGCAACGCAGTGTGAGTCGGCTTGATGTGCCTGGTTTGTTGATTGGACTTCAGCCAGAGGCGGATTACAGCTGTGGTGAAATTTTACTCAAGCCTGGTGACGTGATTATTTACTACACAGATGGTGTTACCGAAGCTCCTGGCATCACCGGAGATCGTTTTGATGAAGCTCGCTTGATTCGCACAATGGAGGGATCTTGTCGAAGTGGTTTAGGCGCACAGGGGATTCTTGATCAGTTATTTGCCCGTTTGGATCGGTTTGTCGGTGTGGACCATCAACTGGAAGATGATGCCTCAATGGTGGTTTTGAAAGTGCCAGAGGAGGTAACGCTGCCTTCTGTCTCCCTGGCCTGACAAGCTGTTGACTCGCTACTTATGAAGGGATGGCAGGTGGAGTGACCGGTGGTTCTGCAGAAGGCTGGAGCAAAAGGTTTGAAGAGGGATTGCATCCGGTTATTGAGCGGTTCAATGCTTCCATCAGCTTTGACATCACTCTGCTCCAAGAAGATTTGGATGGGTCTATCGCTCATGCACGCATGCTTGGCGAATGTGGAGTGATCAGTTTTGAAGAGGCGGCTCAGCTTGAGGGCGGCCTTGAGAAAATCCGCTCAGAGGCAGCGGCAGGAGAATTTCAGCCAGGACTTGTTGATGAAGATGTTCATTTCGCTGTTGAAAGGCGGCTGATCGCTTTATTGGGGCCTGTCGGTAAGAAACTTCATACCGGCCGAAGTCGCAATGATCAGGTAGGCACGGATCTGCGCTTGTGGTTAAGGCGTCGCTTGGATGATTTGGATTGTGAACTGGAGCGGTTTCAGCATGCTCTTTTGACACAGGCAGAATCCCATCGTCAAACTTTGATTCCCGGCTACACCCACTTACAGCGTGCCCAGCCGCTTTGCTTGGCCCATCATCTTTTGGCTTATATCGAGATGATCCAAAGGGATAGAGATCGGCTTAAAGATGTTCGCGGAAGAGTCAATATTTCGCCGCTTGGCGCCGCTGCCCTTGCAGGAACATCAGTACCTATTGATCGCCAAAATACAGCAGCAGCACTTGGCTTTGAGTGTATTTACGCGAATAGCCTGGATGCGGTAAGTGATCGCGATTTTGCTGTTGAGTACACAGCGGCGGCTTCGTTGGTCATGGTCCATCTCAGTCGCCTGGCGGAGGAGGTGATTTTCTGGGCGTCTGAGGAATTTGCATTTGTGCGTCTCAGCGACCGTTGTGCCACTGGCAGCAGCTTGATGCCTCAGAAGAAGAATCCTGATGTGCCTGAATTGGTACGTGGCAAATGTGGTCGTGTGTTTGGTCACCTTCAGGGTCTCCTGACCATGATTAAGGGATTGCCATTGGCTTACAACAAGGATTTTCAGGAGGATAAGGAAGCTCTCTTTGACACCGTTCGCACTACTAAAGATTGTGTGGAAGCCATGTCGATTTTGATGGAGCAAGGGTTGGAGTTTTGTTCGGAACGTTTGGCAGCTGCCGTTGAATCCGACTTTTCCAATGCCACTGATGTGGCTGACTACTTGGTTGCTAAAGGAGTGCCCTTTCGGGAGGCCTACCAATTGGTGGGTGCGGTTGTGAAGCGTTGTTTAGACGAAGGGATTTTGCTTTGTGATCTAAGCCTTGAACAATGGCAGGAATTTCACTCTGCTATTGCTAAGGATTTGCATGAAGCATTGGCTCCAAAGCGGGTTGTGGCTGTGCGGATTAGTGAAGGTGGCACTGGTTTTGATCGAGTTGAGGAGCAACTGCGCCACTGGCGTAGCCGCCTTGATTCCGTACTGTCATGATCGAAGTGCCTCGGCGGGTCTACGCTGATAGCGCCAAAGGTGGATTGATTCATTCCCGAATCATGAACTAATGGCTATACCTGGCCAATTGGTCCACTACTTTTTTTACGGTCCACAAGGAAAGTGAGTATTTTCGTCGGCAATCTTCCCTTCCGCGCTGAGCAGGAAGACGTTATTGAATTGTTTGCACCTTTTGGTGAGGTTGCGAATTGTGCTTTGCCCTTGGAACGCGACACAGGACGCAAAAGGGGCTTTGCTTTTGTTGAGATGGCTGATGAGTCAGCTGAGCCTGCGGCTATCGAAGCTCTTCAAGGGGCGGAAATGATGGGTCGCCCTTTGAGGATTAATAAGGCAGAGCCACGTGGCAGTGCGCCCCGTCGCGGCGGTGGATATGGCGGTGGCGGCGGTGGATATGGCGGTGGCGGCGGTGGATATGGCGGTGGCGGCGGTGGATATGGCGGCGGCGGCGGCGGATATGGCGGTGGTGGTGGATATGGCGGCGGCGGTGGATATGGCGGTGGTGGCGGTGGTGGAGATCGTGGTTCGGGAGCTCGTGGTTGGGAAGATCGCAGTTATGGCGGAGCTTCTCCTGAAACAAGTTCCTATGACGAGGGTCGCACTCGTCGTCGTAGGGGAGGCTCTGCACCTGATGGTGAAGGTGGTGACAGCTACAGCGGATATGGGGGAGCGGAGGGCTGAGTTCAGTCCTTATAGCCCGGCATCTTCAAGTTGCTGGGCTGCTTTTTGCAGCACTCTTAGATCGGCATCGGCTTTTTGAGCCTTGATGCCAAGGTCTCGCCGCCAGGCTTTGGCGCCCGGTACCTCTTCAACGAGTTGTAAAAGATGTCGGCAAAGATCCCATAGCCGGCCACCTCGGCTTAGGTGGGTTTCGGCATGAGGGAGTAATCCTCCTATGACTTCAGAAGCATTGATTGAGCGTGGTTGTTCTCCATAGACCAGCTCATCCATGCTCTGCCAGCGGAGCGGATGCGCATACGCTGCTCGCCCCACCATTGCCCCATCACAGGCTTCCAGCGCTGTTAGGCAGTCGGCAGGGTGTTCTAGCCCTCCATTGATTTCAATAGTGAGCTGCGGGCGTTGTTGCTTGAGATGGGTGACTCGTTGATGTTGAAGTGGTGGAATCGTGCGGTTTTGTTTGGGGTCAAGCCCTTCTAGCCAGGCTTTTCGTGCATGCACAGTAAAGCGAGTGGCTCCTGCTATGGACACTCGGTCGACAAAGGTCATGAGTAGAGCGTCGCTATCGAAATTATCAATTCCTAGACGGTGTTTCACGGTGACTGGAAGAGGGCTCGCCATCGCCATCGCTTCAACACAACGTGCGACTTGATCAGGTTTAGCCATTAGGCAGGCACCGAAGTTGCCTGCTTTTGCTCTTGAGCTGGGACATCCCACGTTGAGGTTGATTTCGTCGTAGCCCCAGGCATCGGCCAGACGCGCTGCTTCTGCAAGCATTTTTGGATCATCGCCTCCTACTTGTAGAGACAGGGGATGCTCGATGATGTCGAAATCGAGCAGATGATCAAGACGGTTGCTGTGATGCAGAGCTTGGGCCACCAACATTTCCGTGTAAAGCAACGCCCGGCGACTGATTTGTCGCATTAGTACCCTGAAGTGTCGATCTGTGCAGTCGAGCATTGGAGCCACGCTGAACCGATAAGCACCATCAACCTGTGGCGTGAAAGGAGCAATCATTGATTCATGCTGCCTTCATAGTTGTGTTGCGCTTTCCTAGAAAGAAGGTCATTGATTTTGGTTGCGCTTATGCCCATTACTGCTTTGCTATTGAGTCGTCGTTCTCTGCTGATAGCCACTATTGCAGGAGCCTTTGGTCTTTATAGGAGACCTGCAGCAGCCTTTGCTGCTACGAGGGCTGAGGATCTTGATTGGTCGCTTAGTAATGAGCAGTGGGCAAAGCGTCTTTCCCCTGAGGCTTATCGGGTGCTTCGAGAGGAGGGAACCGAGCGCCCTTTTACGAGTTCTCTCGACAAGGAGAAGCGTGTGGGCATCTATCACTGTGCAGGTTGCGATCTGCCGTTGTTTTCTTCTGCGGCGAAATTCGATAGTGGTACTGGCTGGCCAAGTTTCTGGGAGCCCCTTGCTGGAGCTATTCAAACGAAAGTAGATTTCAAATTGATTATTCCTCGCAGCGAATATCATTGCCGGCGCTGTGGCGGTCATCAGGGACATGTCTTCAATGATGGTCCCAGGCCAACCGGCAAGCGCTATTGCAATAACGGAGTTGCCCTTACTTTCCGACCCGCCAGTTGATTTGATCGTTGTTGGTGGTGGTGCCTCAGGTTTTTTTGGGGCAATCACCGCGGCTGAGGAGGGTTTGGCTTTTGTGCATGTGTTGGAGGCCACCTCTGAGCCATTGACGAAGGTGAAGATCAGTGGTGGCGGCCGTTGCAACGTGACCCATGCCTGCTGGGAGCCAGGTGATTTGGTGACCAATTACCCCCGAGGTGGCCGCCCATTGCGGGGCCTCTTTAGCCGTTTTGCTACCGGTGATGCGGTGGCTTGGTTTGCCGATCGGGGCCTGGAGCTTGTGGCAGAGCCGGATGGGCGAATGTTCCCTGTGGCTAATTGCTCCTCTGCAGTGGTGGCGTGTCTGAAGCAGGCAGCAGTGTTGGCTGGAGTCAGCTTGCGCAGTCAGAAGGTTGTACAGAGCTTGGAGCGTAGGGGTGCTGCAGGGTTCTTAGTTCAATGTCGGGATGGGTCTTCTTTTCAGGCTCAAAGGGTTTTATTGGCTACGGGTGGGCATCCCAGTGGTCGTCGCTTGGCGGCAGCGATGGGTCATCAGCTTGTGCCGTCAGTTCCTTCTCTGTTCAGTCTTACTCTGGAGGCACCTGCGTTAATCGCATGTTCTGGTTTGGCTCTCGATGGCGTTCATCTCAGTCTTAAGGCTGGAGGTCAAAACTTTCAGCAGACCGGCAGGGTGTTGATTACTCATTGGGGATTAAGTGGGCCCGCCATTTTGCGGCTTACTGCTTTTGCTGCAAGGGCTTTGCAAGGCGATCACTATCGGGGAAAGCTTTTTGTCAATTGGGTTGGCATGAGTAGTCACAATCTGGTGAAGCAGTCAATGCGTGACCTACGTCATCACCAAGGTCGACGCACTCTGGGATCAGCTCGTCCTGTGCCCAACTTGCCCCGTCGTCTTTGGTTGTCCTTGTTGGCTCAAGTGGGTGCTACTCGGGATTTGCGTTGGGCGGATTGTCCTGCCCGTTTGGAACGTCTTTTGTTTGAAGCTTTGGTTGCTAGCTGTTACTCAATCGGTGGCAAGGGGCCATTTGGAGAAGAGTTCGTTACGGCTGGGGGAGTGCAGTTGGGTGAGGTGAATCTCGCGACGATGGAGAGTCGGGTTTGTCCAGGTCTTTTTTTTGCTGGGGAACTTCTCGATGTGGATGGGCTAACGGGGGGGTTCAACTTCCAGCATTGTTGGACCAGTGGTTGGCTTGCTGGTCAGGCCATTGCAAAGAGTTTGCAGCTCGCTACTGGATCTGATCAAACACGGTGAACATCGGGAGATACATCGCTAGAAGGATGGAGCCCACGATGACACCGACTACAACGATCATCGCGGGTTCAAGCATTGAGGTCAAAGCCTTCACCGAGGAAGAGACCTCATCCTCGTAAAAATCAGCCACCTTGCTGAGCATTTGATCCATCTCTCCGGTTTCCTCGCCAATGGCCAGCATGTTTAAGGCCATGTCTGGAAGCACTTTTTGGCGAATTAAGGCAGCACTAAGGAGCACTCCTTCTTGAACAAGGGTGCGTGATTCAAGAATGGCGTCGGAAATGATCGCATTGCCAGCGGTTTCGCTGGCAATTTCTAGTGACATCAGGATTGGTACGCCTGCTTTGATCAATGAGCTGAAGATTCTGGAGAATTGAGCGGTGGCAGTTTTGATGATCAGAGTGCCGAATAGGGGGATTTTCAGCTTCAGTCGATCGATCTGACGGCGTCCTTGGTGAGTGGAGTAGTAGCGGTTGAAAATCCAAGCGCACGCCAGTAGGACACCTGTTAATAGCAGGGAAAAGGAGGAACGCAATAATTTGCTTAGGTCGACCATGAACTGAGTGAACAGGGGCAGCTCGGCGCCTAAATCTTCAAAGATTTCTGCAAAGGTCGGGATCAAGAAGATTGTCATACCTAGGAAGACGAGGATGGCTATCACCAGCACAGTGATTGGGTAACCAAGGGCCCCTTTGATTTGGTTCTTGAGTCGGGCATTGTCTTCTAATAACTTGGCGAGTCTCTTGAGAGATTCATCCAAAACACCACCAGCCTCTCCGGCTTCCACCATTGCGATACTGAGTTGGTCGAAAACCTTTGGCCACTTGCTCATAGCAGTGCCCATGGCACTGCCTTCATTTACATCAAGACTCACCTTCATCAGTGCACGTTTGAACATAGGCAAGCGCTGCTGACTAGCCATTAGGTCGAGACTGCGCACGATCGGAACGCCTGCATCCACCAGAGTTGCCAATTTGCTTGCGAAAACTGCTTTGTCTTTTACACCTGGGGACTTTTCGAAAGCGGCACTTAGATCGATGGAAAATAGTCCAAGATTTGATGATTTTGTATTCTTTTGGCGGTCAATTTTTTTGCTACTTTCTTGTCCTTTATTGCTGAGAGCTACTTTCAGGTCAGTTGCTCGTATTCCACGACGACGTAGTAATTTTTTTGCGGTTGTTAGGTCGGCCGCTTTGATGGTTATTGTGTGTTTTTGACCACTTGCGGATTCGTAGGTGGCGATGAAGGATGTCATCGCTTAGGCCTTTCTCTTAGCCATCGTTGAGGAGTTGCTCCAGTTCGCTGGGTTTACTGGCTTTGGCGATGGCTTCAGAGCGGCTAATTTCACCCTGTTTAGTTAGATTCGCAAGGGCTTTTTCTAGTGTTTGCATCCCTAGTTCTCCTCCGGTTTGAATTTGGGAGTAGAGCTGTGCGGTTTTGCCTTCTCTGATCAGGTTTGCTGTGGCTGGGGTGTTGATCAAGATTTCTTGAGCCATGACCCGCCCAAATTGTTCTGGTTGTGGATTTTGGCGACGGCAGAGGGTTTGAGAAAAAATGGCTAGCAGGCTTCCTGAGAGTTGAACTCTGATTTGGGTTTGCTGGTTTGGCGGGAAAACATCAACCATGCGATCGACCGTTTGTGCCGCCGAGTTGGTGTGCAGGGTGCCGAATATGAGGTGACCGGTTTCGGCGGCGCTGATGGCCAGTTGAATGGTTTCCAGGTCGCGCATTTCGCCCACGAGGATCACATCTGGATCTTCGCGTAGTGCGGCACGCAGGGCATTGCCAAAACTGCGTGTGTCTTCATTGAGCTGTCGCTGGTGCACAAGGCTGAGATCGCTTTTGTATACGAATTCGATTGGATCTTCGATCGTGAGGATGTGTTCGCTTCTGGTGTGATTGATGTGGTCCAGCAGGGAAGCAAGGGTTGTTGTTTTGCCTGATCCGGTTGGTCCTGTTACTAGCACTAATCCCCTTGGTCGTTTGCTGGTTTCTATGACTACTGATGGCAGGTTGAGACTTTCAATACTCGGGATAGTGCTGCCAAGAGCACGTAGACAGGCGGCGTAACTTCCCTTCTGTCGATAGACATTCACGCGAAAGCGTGCCACACCCTTTAGCCCATAGGCACAGTCAAGCTCCCAGATTTGTTCAAGAGTCTTTCTCTGACTGTTGTTGAGCATTGAGAAAATCAGCTTGTTGCATGTTTCTTCGGATAGGGGGGTATTGGTCATTGGCCTTAATTCACCGCTGAATCGTCCATACGGGGGCTGGCCGGTAGCAATGTGCAGATCACTGCCGCCACCTTGCACCAGCTGTTCCATCAGGTCCTCGATCATTAGATCCATGACGGGTCCTTCATTGGCGAGGGGTTAGACAGTAGGGACATTCCAGCCAGCCGTCTTGGAGGCCTGCCCCGCAGACGTTGCAGGTGAGAGTGCTAAGGGCTCTTGCGCGGCGCTCAGATTCCAATCCGGAATCGGTGAGGATCATTCGGCCCACTTCCTCAAGGGTGGTGTGGCCTTCTCTCACCAGGTCAAGGCTGTAGCCCAAAAGAGTTTTCATACCAGCTTCTAGCGCCAGACGTCTTACTAAATCAGTAGTGGCACCTTTGGCGACGGCTGTAGCGAGCTCTTCGTTCATGCGCAGTACTTCATAGACACCAACTCGGCCCTTGTAGCCGCTGCCTTGACAGTTGGGGCACGGCTGTTTTTCTTGACCGTGGTGGTGGGCCTTGAAAAAGGTCACGCCAGTTTCTGTATGGGCCATCAATCCGAATCGCCCCAGTTCTTTTTCAGTTGGGTGATAGGACTTACGACAAGAACGGCACACTCTTCGTAGAAGTCGTTGAGAGACGATGCCAATCAACGAGGCGCTCACCATGAATGGTTCCACGCCCATCTCGTTGAGGCGGGCGATCGCACTTGATGCGTCATTGCAATGCAGTGTGGTTAGCACCAGATGACCAGTCAGTGCGGCTTCGATGGCGGTTTTTGCGGTTTCTAGGTCACGGGTTTCACCGACCAGCAGAACGTCTGGGTCTTGACGCATGAAGGCTCTCAGTGCAGTACTGAAATCGAAGCCTTTTTCCCTGTTCACTTGACATTGAGTAATCCCAGGGAGGGTGTATTCGATGGGATCTTCTACGGTGGAAATGTTGATACCAGGCTCGTTGCGTTCAGCCAGTAGGGAGTAAAGGGTCGTTGATTTGCCTGATCCTGTTGGACCTGTCACAAGGATCATGCCGAAGGGCTTAGAGCCCAAGTTGCGTACGAGAGAGAGAGCACTTGGGTTGCTGATCAGTTTGTCTAGCCCGAGTTGTGGAGCACTGCTGTCAAGGAGTCGCAGACAGATTTTTTCCCCGTAACGGCTTGGCAGGCTATTAACCCTGAAATCGACCATACGATTGCGATATGTGCGACGAATGCGACCGTCCTGAGCCATGCGCCGTTCTGCGATGTCTAGGTCGGCCATGATCTTGAAGCGTGAGGTAACAGCAGGGATCAACCGGCTCGGGAGGGGTTCGATATAGCGCTGCAGGACACCGTCTTGACGGAAGCGGATCTGTAGTCCGTCTTGTTGCGGCTCAACGTGTACGTCGCTGGCTGATGTTTGCAGTGCTTCTAGCAGTATGCGGTCCACCAGGTTGATGACTGGTGAGCTGTCTGAGTCCATCAAGCTGGACTCCAAATCCTCTACGTAACTAGCAAGTCTGGCTTGTTCTTCAGGATCTTCTTCGAGCACGCCTTCGGCACTAAATCCTGCCAGCAGGGAGGTTGGTGTTTGTGCAATTGGCTTTGTTGCTTTTGACTTGGATGCAGATTCAACGTGCTGCTCAGATCTCATTGGTGCAAGCAGCTCGCTGATGTCGGATGCCAGCGCGAGACGGAATTCTGTGCTGAAGCCTTGGGACTGAAGTACTGAGATCAGTTGATTTTTGGTTTGCTCATTGCATTGGTCCGAGATGGCTACAACCAAATGTTGGTTGTGCATGTTGATTGGCAGGGCCTGGAATTGTTGCCACGTTGAGATGTCAAGAGTGGTGTGGTTGGCCATTACCTCCACTCCGACAACAAGTTCTTCGTGGCTAAGCACACTGACTTGTAGGAGCAGTTCCAGTTCCAGTCGCTGCTGGATGCTGTTGGTTGCTTTGGGGATTGGTCGGCCCTGGGTCACGAAGAAGAAATGAAATTGGAGGTGCGGGCTTCCGCCGCTTGTGGGAGGTGTGCTACTCCCATCAACATGTCTAGACGTGAATTTGCAAACGGTCAGCATGAGTGGCGACGCCCCTACCCCAGCTCACGATCCTGCTGCTGAGGGTTTAGAGGCTTCCGTGCCTCTGGAATCAGTGGCATCGATGAATTCCGACGAGGATCAGCCTTCTGCTCAATCTGCACCATTAGCGGATAATGAGGCTCGCTTACAGCAGTTGGAGCAGGAGCACAGCAGCCTGCGGGAAGAGCACGAAACTCTTCGTAGTCAGTACATGCGGATTGCTGCAGATTTCGATAATTTCCGCAAACGTCAGAGTCGCGATCAGGACGATCTTCGATTACAGCTCATCTGTACTACTTTGAGTGAAATTCTGCCGGTGGTGGACAATTTTGAGCGAGCTCGTCAGCAATTAGATCCTCAGGGAGAGGAGGCCCAGGCCCTTCATCGCAGTTATCAGGGTCTTTATAAACAGCTTGTTGAGGTGCTCAAACAATTGGGCGTTGCTTCAATGCGGGTTGTTGGACAGGCGTTTGATCCCACGCTCCATGAGGCTGTTTCAAGAGAGCCCAGTGAGGAGCATCCAGAGGATGTAGTCACAGAGGAACTTCAGCGTGGATATCACCTCAATGGCAGGGTGCTTCGCCATGCTCTTGTGAAGGTGTCTATGGGACCAGGCCCGCAGAGTGGCGCCTCTCCTTCTTCAGCTCAATCCAATGATGACTCCACTGCAACTTTTCAAGGTGAGGCAGATCCTGACCAACCAGGGGTCTGATTGCATGCTGTTGCCCTTTAGGGTGAAGGAGTGTTGACGAGCTGATGGCTGATTATTACGACCTGCTAGGGGTCAGCAAAGATGCTGATGGCGATACCCTGAAGCGGGCTTATCGCCGTCTGGCACGTCAGTATCACCCAGATATCAATAAGGATCCTGGTGCAGAGGATCGTTTTAAGGAGATAGGTCGTGCTTATGAGGTGCTTAGCGATCCTCAGACTCGTGGCCGTTATGACCAATTTGGCGAGGCTGGGCTTGGGGGTGCAGGGGGCATGCCCGATGTGGGAGATATGGGTGGCTTTGCCGATCTCTTTGAGACCTTTTTTAGTGGTTTTGGTGGGGCTGGTGGATCTGGTGGTGGTCGTCCAAGACGACGGGGACCGCAGCAAGGAGATGATCTTCGCTACGACTTGAAGATTGACTTTGAGCAAGCTGTTTTCGGCCAGGAACTAGAAATCAAAATTCCCCATCTTGAAACTTGCGACACCTGTAACGGCACTGGAGCCAAGGTGGGTAGTGGACCAACTACTTGTTCCACTTGTGGTGGTGTTGGTCAGGTGCGACGAGCGACCAGAACACCTTTCGGGAGCTTCACTCAGGTGGCGGAATGTCCCAGTTGTGAAGGTACTGGACAGGTGATTTCAGATCCTTGTGGTGCATGTGCTGGACAGGGTGTACGTCAGGTTCGCAAGAAATTGCGCATCAATATTCCCGCTGGGGTTGATACCGGAACTCGTCTGAGAGTTGCCGGTGAGGGAAATGCTGGTTTGCGGGGTGGACCTTCTGGAGACCTTTACGTATTTTTGACGGTGAAGTCCCATCCCCACTTGCGACGTGATGGGATTACGGTGCTTTCAGAAGTCAACGTGAGTTATCTCCAGGCAATCCTTGGAGACATCATTGAGGTCGATACGGTTGATGGCAACACCAGTCTTGAGATTCCTGCTGGAACTCAGCCCAATGCTGTACTCACCCTTGAAAACAAGGGTATTCCTAAGCTAGGGAACCCAGTAGCAAGAGGTAATCAGCACATTTCTATCAATGTGAAGTTGCCCATTCGTCTTTCTGATGAGGAGCGGGGCTTGCTTGAAGATCTGGCTGGCCATCATTCCGCTAAAGGTAGGCAGCATCACCACCACAACAGTGGTTTGTTTGCTCGTTTGTTTGGTCAGAAAGGATGACCGCCCAGCTTGTTCCTGATCAGCAGATTGATTTGCGTGGTACTCCCTGCCCGATCAATTTTATTCGCTGTCGCTTGGCTCTCGAGGGTCTTAAGCCCAAGGAACGTCTTCAGGTGGATCTTGATCGTGGGGAACCTGAGGCGATGGTGGTGCCAGGGTTAGTAGAGGCAGGCCATCGCGTCGAGATTATTGCTCAGGAAAACACTTGGTTGAGGTTGATGGTGACCTGTGGCGGCGGCTGAGGCGCCGCGGCTTGCAGGGATGGTGGTGGCCTTACAAGCCAATTTTCTCGAGGTAGAACTCGAGACTTTTAATCCGTCTTCATTGGTCAGCTGGACACGATCAACTGATGCTGAACCATTGCGCTTGCTTTGTACTCGTCGAACGCGCCTTGACCATCGCGGGGCTGCAGTGCATGTGGGGGATCGAGTTTGGGTGGAAGCAATCGATTGGCAGGAGCGTCGAGCTGTGGTTGGTGATGTGGAACCTAGGCAGAGTTGGATCAACCGCCCGCCAGTCGCCAACGTTACGGCTGTTGTTGTTGCCTTGGCAGTCAAGCAACCTTGCTTTGACGCTGACCAAGCGAGTCGTTTTCTACTTTCCGCTGAGCAGACTGGTGTTGATGTTCACCTCATCCTCACCAAACGCGACCTGATCACTTCGGATCAGCTCGAGCAGCAGCTAGTGCGGCTAAGGGGTTGGGGGTATAGGCCTATGGCGGTCTCTGTGCAGACCGGAGAGGGATTGGGTGCCCTAAAAAACAAACTCAGCAGTACACGACTTGCTGTCTTTTGTGGTCCTTCAGGTGTGGGTAAGACCAGTTTGCTCAATCAGCTCTTACCCCAGCTATCCCTGCGCGTAGGCGCTGTTTCTGGCCGGTTACAACGTGGCAGGCATACCACTCGTCATGTTGAACTTTTTCGACTGTGCGAAGGATCTCTTGTTGCAGATACACCAGGGTTTAATCGACCTGAACTTCCTGCTGATCCGCGCAAGCTTGCGGTGTTGTTCCCTGAATTTGATGGACAGATTGAAGATTATCCCTGCAGATTTAGGGATTGTTTCCATCGTGATGAGCCCGGTTGTGGGGTCGACAAAAGTTGGGAACGATATCCAATCTATAAGCGTTTTTTGGAGGAGATGGAGTGCCTCAGTCGCTCATCCCGGGGAGGTTCAGGTTCAGGCCTCCTGTAAGTTCTTCCATTTGCTCTTTCATGGTTGTGGTGGAGTGCTCATAGGCGGATTGAAGAGCGGCCAAGATCGCGGTTTCGCTGGCATCTTGTCCTTCGGCAAGCAGTGAGGGTTCAAGACGCACACGCAGTGGTTGCTGGTTGCCAGATAGCCAGATACTTGCTCTGCCGTCTGGGCTGCTGCCCTCAATTTCCATGGCATCTAGCTCTTCCTGCAGTTTTTGGGCGTTTTGTTGGATTTGTTGGGCCTTGCGGAAGGCTTCGGTGAGTTGGCCGAAATTGGGAAGTCCGAACCCTGCCATTGCGTTGCTGGAGGAATAGGCAGATTAAGCGGTCGCTTCGAAACCAAGTCGTTTCACTTCAGGATGGAGCATCACTCCATGGGTCATCTGAACCCGTTGCTGAATGAAGCTGATCATTTGATTGATGTCGGCAGCCGTGGCCCCACCAATATTGACGATGAAGTTTGCGTGAATGGGGGAGACTTCAGCTCCTCCAATGCGGTGACCTTTCAGACCCAGCGCTTCGATTAGACGACCAGCTTTGAGGGGTTCTGGGTTGCGAAAGACACTTCCGCAACTAGGCAATTGATAAGGCTGGGTCGTCGTGCGATGAGTGAGGTTTTTATATGTGATTTCATTGAGCTCCTTGTGATCATGGCCGGGGTCTAGGCGGAATCTTGCTGAGAGCACGACGAGTGTTTTTTCCTGCAAGAGACTTTGTCTGTAGGCGTAGTCAAGTTCTTGGCGGCTCAGTTCAAAAGGGCCCTCGCCATTGAGGTCGATGACTTGTACAGATTCCAGCCAGTCGGCTGTGCAGCCGCCCTGGGCTCCAGCATTCATGACGGTTGCACCACCAACTGTTCCAGGAATCCCAACGGCCCATTCCAGGCCATGCAGGCCCGCCTTTGCGGCGCGTTTGGAAAGGTTGGGGATTGGTTCACCGGCCAAGGCTTCGACAATGCCAGTCTTTGGATCTAGCTCGCTCCCTTGGAGTTTGCGCATGCAAAGGCTCAGGCCCGGCAAGCCAGCGTCGTTGATCAGCAGGTTTGATCCTGCTCCAATGACTCGACAGGGCATCTTCTGTTCATAGGCCCAAGCAATCAGTGTCTGTAGTTCTTCCACGCTGCTGGGCGATGCAAACCATTCCGCAGGTCCTCCGACGCGCCAGCTCGTGAAGTTGGCAAGAGAAACCAGTGGTTGGGGCTTGATCCCCTTCACTAGGGTCAGGCTGCCAGGGAGGGTGGGCATCTCTTTGCGTTGTCAAGACGTGTCAGTTGTCTCCATAGATTGTTGATATTGCCTGCACCCATGGCGAGGACTAGGTCACCTTTGAGGCTGTGTTTTTGCACCAATAGGGTTAGCTGATTAAAGTTTTCAGCTACGGCGACTGGCAGGCTGGGGTGCTGGATTCTGATCGCTTTAGCCAGGCTCTCACTAGTGGCTCCCTGAATAGGGTTCTCTCCGGCGCTGTAAACGGGTGCTAGCAGAACAGCATCCGCTTCACCGAGTGCCCTTGCGAACTCGTAGAGAAATTCGTTTGTACGGCTGTATCGATGAGGCTGGAACACGGCCAAAATGCGTTTGGGTGGGTTCGGTAGTTGGCTACGACCGCTAGTTACTATTAGGCGCGCCATTGTGAGTGTGGCGCTGACTTCGCTTGGATGGTGGGCGTAATCATCAACGATTTGGCGACCCTCCCAAGTGCCTCGGAAGTCGAAACGGCGCCCAGGAGGCTGCAGGTCAGCAAGACCTTGTTGCACGTCCTCAAAGGACAGTCCTTCGAGTCTGCAGGCTGCTATAGCGGCCATAGCGTTGCTGAGGTTGTGAAGTCCGGGCATCGGCAGTGTGATTTGACCCATCCGTTTGCCCTGCTCGTAAATGTCCGCAATTGTTTGATCGCCATTGAGGCAAATTGGTAAAGCTGCAAAATCAACACCCGCTGAGGTTTTGACTGACCACCAAGCTGTGGCATCGAAATGCTCCTTGAGGATTGGGCAGTCGAAGTTGGCGAGCAGTCGTCGGCAACCTCGGCCGAACCGCTTCATGGTGTTGATCAGTTCATCAAGATTGGCGTAGTGATCGGTGTGATCTAACTCCAAGTTGGTGATCACGCCGAGAGTTGCCTGAAACTTGATGAGAGAGCCATCAGATTCATCAGCTTCTGCTACTAGCAGTCGCCCTTTGCCCGCATGGCCGTTGCTGTCGTAGTAAGGCACGACACCACCAATTACAGCTGTTGGGTCTTGATCGGTTGTGGCCAGCAGTGTGGTGAGCAGGGTGCTGGTTGTGGTTTTGCCATGGCTCCCGGCTACTGCGATGGAGGGTTGTGCCTGAATCAAGGCAGCAAGGAGGTCTGAGCGATGCAAGATTTTCAATTGAGACAGCTTGGCTGCCTTGAGCTCAGGATTGCTCTTGGGAATGGCTGTGCTGATCACCACCAAAGGAAGGAGATCTACGTTGCTACAAATGGCATTGATGTTTGCGGCGCTCTGATCGCGGAAGACCCTTACTCCTTGAGCTCGCAGGCGCTCAACGGTAGTGTTTTCGCGTGGGTCTGAGCCTGAGACAATATGACCTCGATTCACCAGAATTAGAGCTAGGGCAGACATGCCGATGCCGCCAACACCTATGAAGTGGATGGGTTGCTGGCGGCTGAGCGTGCTGGTCAATGGGCAAAACCATAGGCTCAAAAGATAAGCCAGTCTTGGGCTGAAAGCCCGTGATTCTTATGTTTTGGAGAGGTCCAGCCGGGGTTGACCTTGTGCCAGCTATGGGCCGCCTCCTCATCCGGAACAGCGGAAAGTGCAACCTATTTCTGTATGATCATCGGCCACTTCCCTTGCGGTTTCCCCGTTTTTGTTATGACTCTGCGCGTTGCGATCAATGGATTCGGCCGAATCGGTCGCAACTTCATGCGTTGTTGGCTAAGCCGTGGTGCGAATACTGGGATTGAAGTGGTTGGCATCAACGTCACTTCTGACCCTAAGACCAATGCTCATCTGCTTAAGTACGATTCAATTCTTGGACAGATCAAGGATGCGGAGATCGGTTATACCGATGACACTTTTGTTATCAACGGTAAAACCATTAAGTGTTTTTCAGATCGCAACCCCTTGAATCTTCCTTGGAAGGAGTGGGGTATCGATCTTGTGATCGAGTCCACCGGGGTTTTCAATACTGATGTCGGGGCTAGCAAACACATCGAGGCTGGTGCGAAGAAAGTTATCCTCACAGCTCCTGGTAAAGGAGATGGTGTTGGCACATATGTCGTGGGCGTCAATGCTGATCAGTACCGACACGGTGATTTCAATGTTCTCAGTAATGCCAGCTGCACAACCAATTGCCTGGCACCAATCGTGAAGGTGCTTGATCAGACCTTTGGGATCAATAAGGGCCTGATGACGACTATTCATAGCTACACCGGTGATCAGCGGATCCTCGATAACAGCCATCGTGATCTTCGCCGTGCTCGTGCGGCAGCCATGAATATTGTTCCAACCTCAACTGGCGCTGCCAAGGCTGTGGCTTTGGTTTATCCACAGATGAAGGGCAAGCTCACGGGTATTGCCATGCGTGTTCCAACCCCAAACGTTTCAGCGGTAGATCTGGTGTTTGAGTCCGGACGTTCCACGACTGCTGAAGAAGTGAATGCTGCACTCAAATCGGCTTCTCAGGGTGGCATGAAGGGAATCATTAAATATGGTGATCTTCCTTTGGTTTCTAGTGACTACGCCGGTACTAATGAATCCACCATCGTTGATGAGGATCTCACGATGACTATTGGCGACAATTTGGTGAAGGTGGTTGCTTGGTATGACAATGAGTGGGGTTATAGCCAGAGGGTTGTCGATCTCGCTGAGATTGTGGCCAAGAATTGGAAGTGATCTTTCACGGGATTACTTTCCTCTGAGCTTCTAGCTGCTTTTGAGTTACAAACCCCTCGCCAATAGGAGGGGTTTGTTGTCTTTCTTTATAGGAAATGTTTGAAGCTTGAGAAGTTGCTCACTTCTCCTTTTCCATGCGCCCATTCCACCCGAGGTGGGCCTTTTTCCATGACCCCAATGACTTGGCTACATGGAAGAACTTGCAGCCAAGCGGTGGCCCATTGAGGTGGCAGGCTGAGAATAAGTTCAAAGTCTTCTCCGCCGTTTAGGCACCAGCTATCCCAGTGTTCGCCTAGTGGCCAGTCAGGGTCTTTGGGTAGGCCTGTTGGATCAAGAATCGCCCGGCAACCGCTGCTTCTGCAAAGGCCTTGAACCGCTGCCAGAAGTCCGTCACTACTGTCGGTGCCCCCAGCTCGCCATGGGAGTTCTTCAGGCTTACAGGTTTGAAGAGCGTGCAGCGCCTTCAAACATGGTTGAGGGTGTTGATGAGCTTCTATCGCTTTTTGCTTGAGTTGGTCTGGCAGCAGGGCTGCTTCTATCAGTGGATCTGAGCGTAGTAGGGCCAGGCCAAGGCGGCTGAGGCCATGGGGACCACTGACGACAAGAGAATCTCCAGGTTGGGCTTGGGCGCGGTGCAACCGTACTGGCCCGAGAGTGCCCAGGGCGGTGATTGCGAGTAGTCGTTGATCCCCTCGGGAACAGTCGCCGCCCAGCAAGGTCCCCCCAAACTGTTTCAATGCGGCTTCTATGCCTAAATAAACCCCTTCTACCCAGTTCCAGGGGGTCTCTGGAGGGACTACAAGTCCGACAGTGATACCCAGAATCTGATCAACGCCACTGGCTGCTAGGTCGGAAAGGTTGGCGGTTACGCAACGCCAACCCACATCTTTTGGAGTCGTGGTGTCTTCGCTGAAGTGAATGCCTTCCACCATGACATCGGTGTTAATGAGGAGTTCTCCCTCATTGGTGTGGACTTGCGCTGTGTCGTCGTCAAGTTGGCCAGCAGGAGCAAAGCGGGCTAGTCGTTGCAGTAGTTCATTTTCACCAAGTTGGCCTAGGGTTTCGCCCATACACAAGTCCTCAGGCGTGGGGCTTCAGCCGATCGGCTCCATCGACAACTTTGATGGATAAGATTTGATCACCAACTTCGAGTTTTTTAAGTAACTCGGTACCTTCAACAACATAGCCAAAGGCTGCATTGCGGCCATCCACCAAGTTGAGACCCGCTGGAGTTAATTCTGCATCATAGAGAAATAGAAAGAACTGGGAGGAACCGTCGTCTATAGCCTGGTCGGAATGGGCCCATCCGAGTGTGCCAAGGGCGGCGAATGGGAGGACTGGTGTGGCTTTGTAAAGACCGATGTCTTCAAAGGTTTGGTTGTAAAAAGGAGTTGCTTCCTCTGGAATACGGATTTCCAGAGGCACTTGACGTTCTTTCTTGGTTGTTGGGTCGATGTATCCGCTTTCAGGTCCTGTGGGGTCACCGCTTTGTAGTACGTAATTGTCTTCAGCGCGTGTGAATGGCAATCCGTCATAAAAGCCTTTGAGAGCTAGGTCTACGAAGGCGCCGGCTGTTAGCGGGGCGTTGTAGCCATCAATGACAGCAGTGATATTCCCTTTTGTGGTTTTGATCGATACAGTTGCTCGTCCAAGAAGCCGCGGTAGTGAGTTGAATTCCTCAGGGATGGTGTAAGGAAAATCATTCACCAATAGCGCTTCTAGAGCACCGATCTGCTTGAGACTTTTGCGACGTAGGTCGATGAAGCCATCTATGTTTTGGTTACTTGCTTCATCCCCCAGGGCCTGGACCGTTTCTCCCAAGGATTCCAAAAGGGCCTCACCCTCTTCTCGAGATGCTTCTGGGATGGCTGCGAGGATGCTCTTTTTGCGGGTTATTACTAGGAACTGACTAGAAGCAGCAGCTTCGTTTAGGGCAACCCAGCGATTGCCCTTTGAAGACCCAACCACTTTGCTAGTGGCCTCAAGGGTGGCTTGCATTTGGCGGAGATCTTTTTGTTCGATTGGTAGGGCATTGCGCAGGATTGCGGCACCATCCGTCACTGCACTTCCAGCTGGCAGAGCAGCCAGAACAGGATTACCCCAATTCAGTAAAAGTACTGCGAGCACTGTGATCAGGCTGGTCAGTAGAGGAGTATTTGGCATGTGGAACTCTTCTAGTGCTTGGACTTTGGCACAGCCGTATGATCCCTCTGATCCGTTCAGCGGGAATGATCTCAAGTAACGACTTCCGCACTGGCACCTCGATTGAATTAGACGGTTCTGTTTGGCGTGTAGTCGAGTTTTTGCATGTGAAACCGGGTAAGGGTTCAGCTTTTGTGCGTACCAAGTTGAAGGCGGTGCAGAGCGGCAGCGTGGTGGAAAAAACCTTTAGGGCTGGGGAGATGCTTCCGCAGGCCTTGCTTGAGAAGTCGACCCTCCAACACACTTATATGGAGTCCGGTGACTATGTCTTTATGGACATGTCTAGTTATGAGGAAACCAGGCTTACAGCGCAGCAGATCGGTGACAGTCGTAAATACCTCAAGGAAGGTATGGAGGTGAATGTGGTCTCATGGAACGGAAATCCTCTTGAGGTGGAGCTCCCCAATTCTGTGGTGCTTGAAATCACTGAAACTGATCCTGGTGTTAAGGGTGATACCGCTACCGGGGGTACTAAGCCCGCCATCCTTGAGACTGGTGCTCAGGTGATGGTTCCTTTGTTTCTTTCTGTGGGCGAGAAAATTAAAGTCGATACACGTAACGACAGCTACCTAGGTCGCGAGAACTAATGGCTATGCAGCTCGATCATGATCAACTGCACCAGTTGCTTGCAGCCTTGGCGGAAAGCGACATCCAGGAATTTCGCCTTGAGGGCGATGATTTTCGTCTTGAGGTCAGGCGGAATATCCCTGCAGCAGCAGTGGTGGCCCCGGTGATGCCGGTGTCTTCGACCGTTGAGATACCATCACCGGCTCCAGAACCGAGAGTTGAGATGGTCGGACCTGGTACTCCGCCTCCAGCGGTACCAGGTTCCAGAACTGATTTCCTGGAGGTAACGGCACCGATGGTCGGCACGTTTTATCGTGCTCCTGGCCCTGGGGAATCCCCATTTGTAGAAGTTGGTAGTCGCATTGGTGTCGGTCAGATCGTGTGCATTTTGGAGGCCATGAAGTTGATGAATGAGTTGGAATCTGAAGTCAGTGGCGAGGTGGTTGAAATCCTTGTAGATAACGGCACACCAGTTGAGTTCGGTCAGGTTTTGATGCGTGTTAAGCCTGGCTGATCAGCGTCATTCCGTGAGCTCCCAGGCTGCTTTGAGGGCGGCCAACATGCTCTCGGGTCTGGCACATCCTTTTCCGGCAATGTCAAAGGCGGTGCCGTGATCAGGTGAGGTACGCAGAAATGGAAGCCCAAGGGTGGTGTTGACGGCAGAGTCGAAAGCCAGCAGCTTCATTGGGATTAGACCCTGATCGTGGTACAAGGCCAGGATGCCGTCTGGGGTTTGGGCGCATGGGATGCCATGCCAAGCCTTTGCAGCTGAAAGCCAACATGTGTCGGGAGGTAAAGGACCGTCTAGTTGGATCTCAGGGTGCTCGGTTTTCCATCTGTTCAGCATTGGGATCAACCATTTCAGCTCTTCATGGCCCAGTTGGCCTTGCTCGCCAGCGTGGGGATTGAGGCCTGCGACTGCAATGGATGGATCGGTTTTGAATCTTTGGCAGAATGCCTTGAGTACGTTGAGCTTCGCTCTAACCAACTCAGGGGTAAGCACTTTTGGGACTGCTGCTAGCGGGATATGGGTTGTTGCTAGCAGAGTGTTTAGCCGCCAGCCGTTTTGAGGTGAGATCGCGGTGAAGAGCATGGAGGCTTGATCAGCGCCCACCAGTTCTTTAAGCCGTTCGGTTTGACCGGGATAGTGATGGCCTGCTGCATGCCAGGCATGCTTGGCAATGGGAGCGGTAACAAGGGCGCGGGCTCGACTCTTCAAGAGGAGTTCTGTTGCCTTTGTCAACCATAGAAAGCTTGCGGCTCCACTCTGTGCTGTGGGGTATCCAGGCTGCAGTGTGCTCTTCAGGGGTAGATCTTTGATATCGAGGTTCTTTGGATTGGCTAGGGGAGAGATCCCTTGAGCTTGTAATTGGGCATAGGTCAGTTCCAGGGTTTTTCGACAGCCAACCAGCTTGGGATGCAGCTTTGATGGCAAGCTTGGTGAAGCGAGGGCCTTGAGGGTGACCTCCATCCCGATGCCAGCGGGATCGCCGAGGGCGATAACGATAAGTTGATTAGCTTCAAAGCCTTCAGAAGGCATAGCCATGATGCGCTGGTTGCTGCTTGGTTTGTTGTTGTTTGGTCTTGGTACAGGGTTGCGGAATGGTTGGTTGGTGGTGCATTGGAGTCAGTTTTTGCGCGATGCCGGGTTGACATTTATCGATCCAGAGAAGCCCTTCAATTGGAACGAGTTCATTCTTGGTGGTCCGGATCGGGAAGGTTCAACAACTAAGGAAAATTCGTCTGTGAGACCTTGAAACCTTCTGCCAGATAACAGTCTCTAAGGCCGGAGTGATAGTTGGGATGCATCAGGGAATAGCCAAGCTCGCGGCATAGGAGCTGATTGCTAACCCTGCGATTCTCTTGCCAGAAGGAGAGTGCCATGGGATTCATCTGTGTAGCGGCAACTGCAAACGGCTCAATTTCGGGTAGGGACTTTCCAAGTAGTTGGGCGGCGAACCCGAGTACGTCTGTATACGCTGTTGGCATGTCATCGGTGACGTTGATCACGATGGGCCGCTGTCCATCAGCAGCGCATTGGATTAGGTGCAGGATGGCGCCTGCGATGTCATCGACATGAATTCTTGAAAACACCTGGTTGGGCTTGTGGATCATTCTGCTTTGACCTGTGTTGACGCTTTTAAGCACTGAGCGGCCTGGTCCGTAGATGCCAGGCAGTCGCAGAATCTGCAGGGGTAATCCCGAAGCTTGCCAGGCCTCTTCACAGGCCAATCTTCGTTTGCTCCGTGCTTGCTGCGGCTGAGGATGATCGATTTCTGTGACCCAGCGTCCTTGGCGATCTCCGTAAACCCCTGTGGTGGAGAGATAGCCAACCCATTGCAATGGCAGCGCTTTGAGCTGGTCGCCCAAGCATGTCAGCACTGGATCTTTCCCATCGGCTGCTGGTGGTATGCAGCTGAGTAAATGAGTGACACCTTCTAGAACTTTCGTGGCTGGCAACAGCTTGGTGGCACTATCAAATGCGATGTCTGCGCCTGGGCTGTTGATGTTTCTGCGGCTGCAGATAGCAGTGCTGCCAAGTGCTCTCGCCAGAGCCACTACATGCTGGCCACTGAATCCTCCACCGAGAACCAGCAACTTTGATCCGGTGGGGAGAGGCGGACTCTGCTTGACAAGCTCTGCGAGCATGAGTACAAATGTATTATGTTCTGGTTTTGGTCATGGCGAGCTCCTATTTGCGCGCTTCCGCGATTTCAGTGTCCATGCTGCCGCGTCGGGCATGTCCAAGGATCGTTCAAGGTCGGCATATCAGTTCAGCTTTTCATTTTGTCTTGCCTTTGGCTTTGTTGACAGGTGCGATGCTTCTCGCTCCGGAGCAACCTGAGCAGCTTGCTTCTATTTGTCAAAGACATCACCCTGTGGTGGCCTGTCAGGTCTGGTGAGATTGGTTTAGGCCAGCTGGGGCATCCATTCTTCATCTTGGCTGATAAAAGGAGCTTCTCTATGGTTAGTTTGGGTCCATTGAAGCAACCTTAAAGCCAGTCTGAGATCGCCATCCATCCAGGCGCGGATGGCCATTGCTCGTCGTGGATCATAGAAACGTTGGCGCCTATACCACTCGAAGGCATGGGCATCTGATTTGTGACCGTTACAGGAGAGACAGGCCGGAACGCAGTTTTGAGTAATACTTAAGCCACCGCGACTTAGAGGTAAAATATGGTCAATTGATTCAGAAGTTTTACCGCAATAGATACAACTTTGAGCGGTATAGTTGTGCAGGGATTTTCTCCATCTTCGGACATGTAACTTGGGGCATAGATCTTCGAGGAAAACCGCGTCCCTATTGTGCATCCGAGTTTCTCGGTTTTGTGCAGTGTGCCGCGAATGCTCTTTAAGTCAATGTGCCTAAATATCTATTTTGGCTTGCTTTGCGCTGCTTTTTACAGTGGTTGCTTTCGCTCTTGCTAGTAAGGCAATGGGGCGTAAATTAGGTGTTTCTTGAGCAGTGAAGCTCACGCCTAAATCGTCTTCCAGCTGTTATTTGGGTCTGACTGCGGCGGGTTTGGTCAAGGTGGCGTTCCCTTTCGATGCGGTGACTCAGGCTCAGCTTCGCAAAGTGAGGCCTCGTGGAATTTGGCGTGGTACTCGCCAGGGCTGGGAATTTCCTTTGGTTGCGGCTCAACGTTTGCAGAGGCAGTTTGGCTCACGTTTTTTGGTGCAGGACGACTTGGCTCAGTGGCTGAGTTGGTTCGAACAGCCTTTGCCACCGATGCCGCCCCATCGCGATCTCGTGAGCTATGCAGATCTTGAGGTTGTTTTGACAGATGGTCGTAGACCTCTTCCTCATCAGTGCTCTGGAGCCCGTTGGTTGTTGGCGCGGCGCGGTGCAGTCTTGGCTGATGAAATGGGTCTTGGTAAGACTCTTACCTCTCTTTTGGCGGCTCGCGCCATGGTGAGATGTGCTGATGTACGGGTCATGGTGGTGGCGCCGGTGGGTCTTCATGAACACTGGCGCATCGAAGCTGCAAGTCTTGATTTGCCGGTGTGCATCCATAGCTGGGCGCGTCTGCCTAGGGAATTGCCGGCGGCGGGAACGCTTCTGTTGGTGGATGAAGCGCATTTCGGCCAGTCCATCAAGTCAAGACGAACTCAGGCTCTTTTAAGGCTTGCGCGGCATCCGCGTTTAAGGGCTATTTGGTTACTCACCGGGACGCCGATGAAAAATGGTCGTCCTGATCAGCTTTATCCACTGTTGGCTGCCATTGATCATCCTTTGGCTCGAGATCAACGTAAGTTTGAAGAGCGTTTTTGTCAGGGTCACTGGCGAGATCAAGGTGGACAGCGACGCTGGCATTCACGTGGTGCGAGTGATCTCGATGCTCTAGGGAAGCTCACACGGCCATTGGTTCTGCATCGACGCAAACAGACTTTGCTTGGCTTGCCCCCAAAACGTCGTCAAGAGCATCGGGTTGTCCTTACAGAGCCAGAGTCTCGTGGTTTTGACCATCGTCTAGCTCTTGTCACTGACAACTATCGCCATCGTGTTCAGCAGGGTTTGGTGCGTTCAGATGCGGAATCGCTGGCGGTGCTTACGGCTTTGCGCCAGATCGCAGCGGAGTTCAAGCTGCCAGCAGTGGAGACTTTTGTGGCAGCACTTCTTGCTGAGGGGCAAGCCGTTGTTCTTTTCAGCAGTTTTGTTGGTCCTTTGTTGCTTTTGCAGCAACGCTTAGGGGGTGAGTTGTTAACTGGTCGTCAGCGTCCAGGGCAGCGTCAGGAAGCTGTGAATCGTTTTCAATCAGGGATGAGTTCCCTTTTGTTGGCAACCTATGCAGTAGGCGGGCTTGGTTACACCTTGCATCGCGCTAGGCATGTGGTTTTGCTTGAACGTCACTGGACACCTGGTGATGTGGATCAGGCTGAGGATCGTTGCCATCGATTGGGGATGGATGGTGGACTCACGAGTCATTGGTTCCAACTGGGTTTTGCAGATCAGCTGGTGGATGCTCTGATAGCAAGTAAGGCCGAGCGGATTGAGGTATTGCTTGGTTCTCGTCGTGTTGGACTCAAGCGTCAGCCTTTGCCAGTCATGTTGAGATGTTGCATGCAGGAGTCTTTACGCACGGTTAGTTCGTGACGCACCATCGGATCAGCTGATGCTCCTTGTTGATTCAGAAGCTGTAAGCCTTTGGAGACATCTTGACAAGCCAAATTGGTTTGGCCAAGCAGGGTGTAGATCAGGGACCGGTCGTTGAGTGGTTCAGGGTCGTTTTGATATTTGCTCACTACGCTATTGCAGCGCAGTAGGGCTTTGTCGAGTCCTTTGAGGTCAAGATTTTCCAAGCAAGCTTGGGACGAGATATTTGAGTCAGCAGATGGATTGGTTGGTGCTGAGCGACTGTTGCAGCTAAGACCGGAAAGCAGCACCCCGCTAAGAAATAGTTTGGCAAGGAAATGAGGGAATTTAATAGCTGTAGTGCTGCTCATGATCTGTGCTTGAAGGAGTGGTGGTGTTGGTATTGCTAGAGCTATAGGAGTCGATGACAGTCTCATTACCACTTTCTTGATCAGCTACTGACAAAGAGTTTTTGCTATTTCCGAATAAATCGCCAAGGTATTGACCGCAGTTTGGGTAACTGCTGGGTTCGTTGACCACTGCTTCAGTAATTAATACGGCAGCATGCTGTGGTGAGGTCTTGAAAAGGCTATTGCCCTGGCGTTTGATTAGGGCATAAGAGGCAGTCCAGCTCACCTCATGGTTATTGCCATTACTACGCATGAAGCAGTAGACCTGGGCTCCTTTGCTTGCGGCGTCAGCTGTTGCTGACTGGGCAGCTGTGGCAGAAAGACTGATTCCGACAAGGCCTAGCAGTGTGAGTGAAAGGGCAACTCGATTTCGATTCATCGCTTGCAAGTCAACACAGTATTGATCAACTTATCGATTGAAACTGTCCTGTCCAGGTTTAATCAGGAATCAATTAGTCCTAATGGGGCCAATAGCTTCACCAGAAGGGGTAGGACCAAAAGTACGGTGATTAATCTCACAGCATGCAGGGTGGCGACTGCAGCACCGACGCCGAATTCCGCACCTACCAGACTCATGCCACTGATGCCTCCTGGGGCAGCGCCGAGGAGTGAAACCACAGGGTCAATACCTAGTAATCGACTGCTCCAAAGGCCGATCACGATCCCAGTAAGTACAAGGGTCAGAGTGATCAGTAGGGCTGGTTTCCAGAGGCTTTGCAGCTCCCCTAGGGAGCTTTTGGTCAGGCCGGTACCAATCACCGTGCCGATGGCGATTTCAATTGCGGTGCGTGTTCCTGAGGGCCATTCAGCAACATCAAGGCGACCGCTCATGCTCACGAGCCCTGCACCTAAAAGAGCGCCTGCAAGGGGTGCAGCTGGAATGCCAGTGCGCAATGTCAGCAGACCCAATGCTGTTCCTGCCATGAGATAAATCAGTAACGTTGCCAGAGAAGGCATGGGATCGATTGGAAAAAGTACAGATACTTTGAGCGCAAATGATTCTCTTCACCATCTGCCTAATGACTTGAGGCTTGATTCCTAATGTGTTGTCATCGGGACAAAGTATTTGTTTGTGGCTATGTCCTCGTCAGTTTCTTTTCGAATTACTCGTACTGCAGAAGACCTGGTTCAGACGATCACTGCTTTATCACAGAGGCTCGTTAAGTTGGAGCAGCGTCAGGAGGCTTTGGAGTTTCAGTTGAGACAGCAGAGCGAATCTCAGAGAATTCCCTCCGAGGAAATGGAGATGCTCGATGGGGTTGAGCAGCTCTTAAAAGAGTGCCAGGAACTTCTGGATAGTTCTGATCAAGCTGAGGATCAAGCCCGAGAAGATCCTCAGTCTTGGTCAGGGGAACCAGACACTCTCGCGGCATGAGGGTGGCATCGGGTGCACAATAAAAAGAAAGGCATCCATGGCTTTAACCATTTCTGCCTCTGGCAAAGCTAGTGTTACCAGCTCAGTATTGTCACCGTTAGCGAGACCTTCTATCAGACTTCAGGCTTTCCATGAGGGGGGTCATCAGCTCGAGAAGCTTGAATTTGCATTGGCTGTTGCTGAAACACGTGGTGACCAGACTCGTGCGTCAGTCTTAAGAGCTCAGATCGAAACTATGGGAGGCAACATTGAGGAGCCAGGAACCTGATTTAGCCCTCTTATATTTTCTATACATATCAATTGGCTGATTTGGGCAACAACATTTGCTGTTTTGATGCTCGATATTGCTTGTACTAGACAATTCGCGTTAAACTTTCAATCAAGGGGTTCAGCTGAGCAGTTTTGACGTCTACTTTTTTGAGAACAACAGCGGGCACGAATTCCGCTTCTATTCAACGCGAGGTTTACTTGAAGGCCGCGAGTGGTTTTTTTGACCGAGCTTCTGCACAGGCGGAAGCGGGAGATTTTCAGGCTGCTGGCAGTTTGATTCTTAAGGCATTAGATCAGGAGCGTCGTGCAGGAGTGGTTGGCCCACAAGTTCTTCAATTAATCAAGCCCAGATCCTGAATTGGCATTGAATAATGTTTTGAACCCTATTTTCGATTAGGTAGGCTTTTTTGCTTGTTAAATATGAATGAGTATTCTATGAACTTTGATTAATTCTTTGATAAGCGGGTGACCGGATTCGAACCGGCGACGTTCAGCTTGGGAAGCTGACATTCTACCACTGAATTACACCCGCATTTGATCAGTTTAGATCAGCTTTAGTTCGTTTTGTTGGCGAGCACTGTTACCTCAGAATTGCTGCAGCAGCAGCCAGTCCATCTCCCATGTTGCCTTTATGCAAGCCAAGAGATTGCAAGGTGGATTCGATGGCAGCTATGGCAGTGAGGATATCTCTATCACATACGAATCCAAGATGGCCTATACGGAAGACCTTCCCTTTTAGATGATCCTGTCCACCTGCTAGCAGGATGTCGAATTTCTCTTTGACAGTTTTGCGCAGTTGCTCTGCATCAATTCCCTCAGGTGCGACTGCTGTGATCGCTGGGCTGCCGTGTCCTTCTGCTGCATACAGCGGCAGGCAGATGGCCTTCATGCCGGCCTGAGCGGCTGCGCGATGGCGGGCATGACGGTCAAAGATGGCTTCTAGTCCTTCTGACTGCATCATTCCCAGTGCAGATTCCAGTGCGAAGTAGAGATTCACAGCAGGGGTGAATGGATTGCTGTCTTGAGCGGCAGTTTTTCGGTACGGCCCCAGATCGAGATAAAACTTCGGTAGATCCGATTGTTGATGCGCTTGCCAGGCTCGTTCACTCATGGCCACGAAGCTGAGACCTGGAGGCATCATGTATCCCTTTTGGGAACCGGAGGCGACCACATCTAGACCCCAAGAATCCATGGGGACATTGCAGGCTCCAAGGCTTGTCACGCAATCAGCGATGGTTAGTGCTTTGCCGTGAGTGCGGACATATTTGCTGATGGTTTCAAGGTCGTTAATGACCCCGGTTGAGGTTTCCGAGTGGGTGAGAATTACGGCTTTGATTGTTTTGCCATTGTCTGCTTCCAGTGCTCTTTTGAAGGCTTCTGGGTCTAACGGTTGTCCCCAGTCTGCTTTTATCACTTGTACGTCCAGGCCGTAGGCCTTAGCCAGCTTGACCCAGCGCTGTCCAAACTTGCCGTTGTCTCCGCAGAGGACCTTGTCACCGTAGCTGAGGGTATTGATGATTCCTGCTTCCATCGCAGCGGTGCCGCTGCCAGTTATGACTAGAACATCTGCTTTGGTCTGATGCAGCCAGCGCAGCTGCTCGCTGGTATGTCTAACGACTGCTTGAAACTCTCCACTGCGATGGCCGATGGGGTGGCGACCCATCGCTTTGAGTACTGTTTCGGGAACCGGCGTAGGACCCGGGATCATCAGGGTGAGTTTGTCCTGCACGGCCTAAGGCTTAGTAATGAACCATCCTAAAAAATACCTAAGCAAGGGTTTTTTATCGATCACGCTGATGCTGATTCAAGGGGGTTGACGCTCCCGGTTTGGGTCGCGGCTGCGGCCCGAGCTGCTACCGAAGCTTTGCTTGGTAGGCCTTTCAGTGGTTTTCAGTTGCTTGAATTGCCTGATCGCGACGAACCTTTTGCTGTGTCAGTGACCTCTGCAGCGGTTTTGGCTGGAGGTGAACAGGCTTTGGCAATCAGCCATTGCGATCCAGGTCCAGGTCTGGATCTCACAAGAGGTTTGGAGATTTGGGTGTGTGTTCAGTGGCAGGAGTTGGTTGTTGATGATGAGTTGAATGTTCATTCAGAGGCCTGGCTGAATCTCCTGGCAGGCAAGGGTGTTGGCACGCTGGGGTCCGGTGGAGAGGCGTGTGTGTCTCGATTTGCACGCGAGCTTTTGAGTCGTAATTTGTACCCGCTGGTGCCTTCGGGTCGAGGGCTGCAGTTGGAAGTTGTGTTGCCTAGGGGTAGAGATTTGGCAGCACGTACCAGTAATGCAGCTTTTGGGGTTGTGGATGGCTTGGCCTTGATTGGTACCCAGGCGGATGTGCAGGTCAGCGCCTCTCCTGATCAGTTGCAGCAGACCATTGAGCAACTACGTCGGCAAAGTGCCGCTTCAGATTTTTGTGGAGCAATGACTTTGGTGATTGGTGAGAATGGTCTTGATCTAGCTCGACAGTTGGGGTTGGCTGCTCAGCCGCTCCTCAAGATTGGCAATTGGTTGGGGCCTGTCATTGTGGCCGCGGCAGAGGCTGGGGTGGAGCAATTGTTGTTGTTGGGGTATCACGGCAAGTTGGTGAAGTTGGCAGGGGGGATTTTTCATACTCATCACCATCTGGCAGATGGTCGTTTGGAGGTGCTTGCGGCCATGGCTGTGCGTGAAGGATTGCCGTTGGATCTGATCCGGCAACTTGGCCAGGCTGATTCCATGGAGGCAGCCTTGAAGATGCTGGAAGCTCAAGATCAAGAGCTGGTACGCAAGCTTTGGTATCGGCTGGCAGCAACAGTGGAGCATCGCAGCGCTGCCTACCTTGCACGTTATGGCTCATGGTCGATAGCTATTGGGGCAGCTCTTTTCGACCGTCAGCGACGGTTGCGCTGGGCTGGTCCCCAAGGGTCTCAACAGTTGGCTGTCTTGGGAGTGACCCCTGAGGATTCACCGATAAGCCTTTCTCTACCCTGAACGTTCTGTTGGTTGACTCCAGAGGAGCTTTTTCGCTGATATGTCCAATTCCCAGTCTGAAGGTCAGAGCCAGCCGGCAATCGTCATTCTCGATTTTGGCTCTCAGTATTCAGAGCTGATTGCCCGTCGGGTGCGAGAAACAGAGGTCTACTCATTGGTGATGAGCTATTGCACCTCAGCGGATGAGCTGCGCCAGCTTGCCCCGAAGGGCATCATTTTGAGCGGCGGACCTAGCTCTGTGTATGCCGATAGAGCGCCGCTTTGTGATCCGAACATTTGGGATTTGGGTATTCCTGTGCTTGGTGTTTGTTACGGCATGCAGCTAATGGTGCAGCAGCTGGGTGGTCGGGTGGAGGCTGCTATTGGCAAGGCTGAATACGGTAAGGCGCCCTTGCAGGTCGAGGACCCTAGGGACCTTCTCACCAATGTTGAAAGTGGCTCCACGATGTGGATGAGCCATGGTGATGTGGTGAGGGATTTGCCTGAGGGGTTTGTTCGGCTTGCTCATACAGCCAATACTCCTGATGCGGCGGTTGCTGATCACAATCGTCAGTTTTATGGCGTTCAGTTTCACCCTGAGGTGGTGCATTCAAGCCACGGAATTGCTCTGATTCGAAACTTCGTTTACCACATTTGTGGTTGTGAGCCGAATTGGACGACGACTGCATTTATTGAAGAATCGATTGCTCAGGTGCAGGCTCAGGTGGGTCAGAAAAGGGTCTTGCTTGCTTTGTCCGGAGGAGTTGATTCCTCAACACTGGCTTTTTTATTAAAAAAGGCCATTGGAGATCAGCTCACGTGCATGTTTATTGATCAGGGTTTTATGCGTAAAGGTGAGCCTGAATTCTTGATGGACTTCTTTGATCAAAAGTTCCACATCAATGTTGAATATATTAATGCGCGTCAACGTTTCATTTCTAAGCTCAAGGGGATTATTGACCCTGAGGAAAAGCGCAAGATTATCGGCACGGAATTCATCAGGGTGTTTGAGGAGGAAAGCAATCGTCTCGGCCCCTTTGATTATCTTGCGCAGGGCACTCTTTATCCGGATGTGATCGAGAGTTCTGGTACCAACATAGATCCGAAAACCGGAGAGCGGGTGGCCGTGAAGATCAAGAGCCACCACAATGTAGGCGGCCTTCCCAAAGACTTGCAGTTCAAATTGGTGGAGCCGCTTAGGCGACTGTTTAAGGATGAAGTGCGCAAGGTAGGCCGTGCTTTGGGGCTGCCTGAGGAGATTGTCCGCCGCCATCCTTTTCCTGGCCCAGGTCTGGCGATTCGTATCCTTGATGAAGTTACCGATGAAAAGCTCAATTGCTTACGCGATGCTGACTTAATCGTGCGAGAGGAAATCCGCGAGGCGGGTTTATATCACGAGATTTGGCAGGCTTTTGCCGTATTGCTACCGGTGCGCTCTGTCGGGGTAATGGGGGATAAACGCACCTATGCCTGGCCGATTGTGCTGCGATGTGTCTCCAGTGAGGACGGCATGACAGCGGATTGGTCGCGTTTGCCTTATGAACTTTTGGAGCGTATCTCCAATCGAATTGTCAATGAAGTGAGCGGTGTAAACAGGGTTGTGCTTGACATCACCAGCAAGCCTCCTGGAACGATTGAGTGGGAATAGTTTAGGTATTAAATTTCTTTTCTTGACTCTAAATTGTGGCTTCACGTTTTATTGGAGGTGATGCAGAATTATACACTCTCGCGTCAGCTTTAAGAGCCCTGCGATTTTATTTGGATTGAGAATATTATGCATCTTGGCTTTTGACAAGCTTACATTTTTCTTGTCAATTGTCTTTCGAATCAGGTTATTTTATGCTACCAATGATCAACTTTGACATTCGCTTATTTGGTAATTATTGTCGATATGTTGATGGTGACAAATATTCGACGATCTTTATAGCGTCGAATCTTCTTCTTCAACGCTTTCTGCGCTGACTTGGCTGCATGAGCTCAAATTATCTTCGAGAGTGTTCTGCATCACTCAATATTTTTGATTCGCACCCTTGAAGTGAAAGTCGATTCTGTTGAGGTGATGAGGGACTGGTGAAGCTCAGAATGACTCGATAGCCTGGGCCACTGGCCTAGAGACTTTTGACCATCGCTCAACAGCAGGACATACAGCTAGACCGCCGTTTGCAACAGGACAGCATTCAGTTTGCGGGTAAGACTGTTTATATCAACCCTTTCCTGTACTGGCGAAGGTTTGATAGCAACACCGATCGTTGGTTAAGGGAGCCCGGTCAGTTGGGTGAAGACCAGATCAGCCTCAATCGTGGTCGCTTTTACCCTGAGCTTGATTGGGCCCTGTTGGATGAGAGTCAAAGGGATATCAAGGATGCCGCTGTTGAGATGTTCCTTAAAAGTTTGGAGCTGATCGGCACTTTTCACCCGGAACTGACAGCTGGCCAGTTGCTTGAGGTCGAGCGCAAGATGGCGGTCACAAAGAAGCAGTCTTTTGAGCGCTGGGTCGAGAAGTCGTTTCGCAGGCGTTTCAAACAAGAGTCTCGTGAGCGCAAGCGCTTTGCTCGTGAGCGTTTTTGGCGGTCTTGGAGGGAATGGCTCAGCTTGGAGACAACGCATCATGCTGTGGGACCAATGGTGGCGTTATTGGTTTTGGCAGGTTTTGGGGGCTGGTCGATGGGAATGTCTCAAACGTCTTGCCCAACACTTTTGATCCCTTCCGAGCAAACTGTTGTTAGGTAGATCTTTGAGGCTTGCATGGCCGACGATTCGTTCGACAGCCTTCGCCTTTCCCTGATGCAGGATGCTCTTCCTGTGGGTTTAGCCATGGTTGATCGGGTCCGTCGTGGTGGAGCGAGAAAAATCGTGGAAGCTTTTACGGGCTCAAGTGATCCCCTCCAGGAGCTTCGTGTTGAAGGAGAAGCTGCTGCTCGATCCGTACGTGATCGATTAGATCAGGTCAGCCCAGGGCTGGGGAATCCTGTGATGGCAGTGAATGTGGCCGTTGATGATGTCGTTGTGAAATCTCCAGACCCTCAGGATCAGCAGATTTTGCTGGAGGTGCTGGCCAGGATTGAGGGAAGGCTTGATGCTCTTCAGCTTCATCTGCAGAAAGATGTTGGCGAAAAATCGCCAAAATCAGGCGTGGAACAAAGCTGACGTTGATGAGTGGATCGCGGCCTTTGGGACGTGCCAATCAGCGGCACAGTGGTTTAGGCCAGCAGCCCAAGGCCTTGCTTGCTCTGGTGCTTTTGTTTAGTGGTGCCATGGTGGCGCGGTTGACCTGGTTACAGCTGTTGGAAGGGGCTCGATACCGAGAGTTGGCAGATGAAAATCGGATTCGCTTGGTACCCCGCTCACCGATTCGTGGTCGGCTGCTCGATCGGCAAGGTCGTGTACTTGCCTCAAGCAAGCTGAGCTACAACCTTTATTTGCAGCCTCGATTGGTTAGTGATGTTAATTGGCCTGGGCTTCGTGACAGTCTTTCTCAGTTGCTCAATCTTCCTAAGCAGGATTTAGATCAACGCAGGCGACAGGGGTTTGGCACGGATGGCTATCGCATCACTTTGGCAACTGATTTGAAACCTGAGCAGGTGCTGCGTTTTCGAGAGCAGGCTCGCAGTTTTGAAGCGGCCCAGGTCGATGTGGATGTACTACGTCACTACCCTCACGGCACTTTGGCCGCCCATGTCTTGGGTTATACCCAGCCAATCACTGAAAAGGAGTTTAAGACTCTCGCTGATCAGGGTTATGAGATTAGAGATCGCATTGGCCGAATTGGAGTGGAGGCGGCCTATGAGCCTCATTTACGAGGGAAGTGGGGTGGTCAGATGCTTGAAGTCAACGCTATGGGAGAGGTGCAGCGCAGTCTTGGTGACAAGCCTTCACAGGCGGGTAAAGACCTCCTCCTCACACTCGACCTTGATTTGCAGTTGGCTGCTGAAAAGGCTCTTGAAGATAAGCCTGGCGGTGCAGTTGTAGCACTCGACCCTCGTAACGGTGCTATTCGCGCCATGGCTAGTCGCCCTGCCTTTGATCCCAATTTTTTCTCAAAACTGTTCACCACGCAGAAGGAGTACGACAAGCTTTTTGCTTCGTCGAGCAAGCCATTGCTCAGTCGGGCCATGAATGCCTATGACCCGGGGAGTACTTGGAAACCTGTTACAAGTATGGCGGGCATGGAGAGTGGCAAGTTTCTGCCTGATGTGCGTTTAAAGACGGCGGCATGCATCACTTATGGGGGGCATTGCTTCCCTGACCACAACGGTGTCGGATTTGGCACGATCGGGTATGAGGATGCGCTGCGCTTTTCCAGCAATACCTTCTTTTATCAGGTGGGTGTGGGTGTTGGTTCTAAGGCGCTTTATGAGGCCGCCATCAAGCTTGGTTTCGATGCCCGCACTGGGATTGAGATTGGCTATGAGGAGAGCAAAGGCTTGGTGGGCCATCAGGCCTGGGCGGCTAAAGGTCGGGGTTGGGCTGAAGCTGGAACGACTCCTTGGATTCCCGAGGACATGGCCAGCGCCTCGATTGGTCAATCTGTGGTTCAGATCACTCCTTTGCAACTTGCTCGTGCTTATGCAGTATTCGCCAATGGGGGTTTTTTGGTCACTCCTCATCTGGCAGATGGTGCGATCGACTGGACTTCATCACAGCGACGCATCAAGGTCGATATCAAGCCTTCCACATTGGCGACGATTCGGCGTGGGTTGCGCAAGGTTGTGCAGGATGGGACTGGTTCAGGTATCAATTTGCCCAACTTTCCGCAAGTGGCTGGCAAGACGGGCACTGCCGAGGACAGTACCGGTGGCTCTGATCACGCATGGTTTGCATGTTTTGCGCCATATCAGTCAGCAGAAATCGTCGTTGTTGCTTTTGCCCAGAACACTCCTGGGGGAGGTTCGGTCCATGCATTGCCTATGGCACGGCAGGTGCTTCAGGCTTGGAATCGCACACGCTCTAGTTGAACTCACTGACTCTCAGAACACACTGATGTTTGTTCTCAGGCGGCCAGGTTGAGGGGTTGGCCGAGGATTGTTCTGTAGTAGCTCCGCAGTTGTTGCGTAGCACTGGCCCATCCCCAGCGTTCGGCTTCTTGACGGGCTGCTTTGCGCAGACCTTGACGCTCGAGATCGTTGCCGAGCAGTCGTCGGGTTGCATTGATCAGGCTGGTGGACCCTCCATCCACTCCATCCGGCTCGTAGAGACAGCCGTTGACTCCATCGGTAATGATGTCTGGAATTCCGCCACGATTGGCTCCTACTACAGGACAACCTGCTGCCATTGCTTCCAGTAAAACGAGCCCAAGGGTTTCGGTGCTTGAGGGGAATAGAAAGGCATCCCCGCTTGCATATGCACTGGCTAGTTCCTCCCCTTCGAGATAGCCCACAAATGTTGTAGCAGTGCCTTCAAATGCTTTTTCCAGTTGCTGGCGGTGAGGTCCATCGCCTACTAGGGCCAATCGTGCCTCGGGTATGCGATCGAGAACAGGTTTGATGCGTTCGATTTGCTTTTCGGCGGAGAGCCGCCCTACGTAGAGAAGCAGGGCACCTTGATCATCGTTTGTGTTCAAAAGGCGTAAGCGCATGGTTTCGTTGCGCAGTTCCGGTCGAAAGAGTTCGGTATCAACGCCGCGTTGCCACAGGGCGGTGTTTTGGATCCCTTTCTCGCTCAATTCAGCCACCATTGCTGTTGAGGTGCAGAGATTGAGTATTGCTTGATTGTGGGCTGCCTTGAGAAGTTCCCAGAGCAAGGGCTCCAGCATGCCCATGCCGTAATGCTCTAGGTATTTCGGGAGGTGGGTGTGGTAGCTAGCTATTAGCGGGATTCCGCTGGTTTTGGCTAGCCAAATCCCCCCAAGGCCTAGTACAGCTGGATTGACAACGTGTACGAGATCAGGCTTGAAGGTTTCTAGGGCTTCGGCAACGGCTGGTCTGGGCAGGGCAAGCTTCAGTTCCGGATAGAGCGGCAGTGGCATGGCTGGCACTCCTATCAATTCGGCTCCCATGTATTCCCTAGGACAGCCTTCCGGGCAGAACACCATCACTTCATCACCGGCTTCAACCAGGTGCTGCACCGTTTTGGTGAGTCTTGTCACGATTCCATCCACTTTTGGGAGGAAGGTCTCTGTGAAAAAGGCGATCTTCACTGGTTCAGCGGGTGGTGTGGGCAGGCTGTTTAGGAGGGGTGCTTGATGGCCTCCGCCTGGGTTGAAGTCCAGGCCGATACACATGGGATACGACTGCGGTCGCAGCGGTCTGCCCAGCGTTTTGCCACATCGACTACTTCAGCAAGTAGGCCATCGTCGAGGGTGGTTGGTTTGAGTCCAAGTTCGATGAAGCAGCGGTTATCCACAATCAGATCATTCTCCACTGCTTCGTTGCGTGGGTTTGGAAGATGGTTTAGTTCGGCGCCGGTTAGGGCAGCTACCTTCTTGGCAAGTTCACCCACTTGGTGGCTCTCGGTCATTTGGTTGAAAATCTTGACTCGTTCGCCTTTAGCCGGTGGGTTTTCAAGAGCCAGTTGTACGCACTTCACAGAATCGCAGATGTGGATGAAGGCACGGGTTTGACCTCCTGTTCCATGGACAGTGAGCGGATAACCGATTGCTGCCTGCATCAGGAAGCGGTTGAGAACTGTGCCGTAGTCACCGTCGTAATCAAAGCGGTTGGTTAGTCGTGGATCCCTAGCGGTTGCTTCAGTGTTGGTACCCCAGACGATGCCTTGGTGAAGGTCGGTGATCCTGATTTGGTCATTCTTGTTGTAGTAGAGGAAAAGCAGTTGATCGAGCGTCTTGGTCATGTGATAGACGCTTCCAGGGCTGGCTGGGTGAAGAATTTCTTCCTCGAAACGGCTGCCATCAGGCTGGGGCACTTCCACTTTGAGGTATCCCTCAGGAATGGTGGCTCCGCGGTGCGAGCCGTAGCCGTACACCCCCATCGTTCCCAGGTGCACGATGTGGATGTCTAGGCCGCTTTCAACGATGGCGGCGAGCAGATTGTGAGTGCCGTTGACGTTGTTATCGACGGTATAGCGCTTGGTGGAGCTGCTCTTCATCGAGTAGGGAGCTGCACGCTGCTCGGCAAAGTGAACCACCGCATCGGGTCGTTCAGTTTTGAGCATTGTCACCAATCGGTCGTACTGATGGGCGATGTCTAGGTGCTCAAAACGAATTGGCTTGCCTCCGATTTCTCGCCAGGCCTTAAGGCGGTCTCCAATGCTGGTGATTGGTGTCAGTGACTCGACTTCAAGATCGATATCGATCTTGCGGCGGCTGAGATTGTCGACGATCAAAACGTCGTGACCCCTATCAGCAAGGTTCACTGCACAAGGCCATCCGCAGAAGCCGTCGCCGCCGAGAACGAAAACTTTCAACTCAAACTCCTGCAGGAACGAGCAATTCGCTCAGTCAGGGCAAGCTACTACAAGGTTTTTCAGCTGATGGCGATCCTGACGATGATTAGGGATGTCACAAGCAGGGCTCCACCGATGAGGAGCAGGCGAGTGTTGGCGTTGCTGCTGCCTTTTTCAGCTATCACTTCCATACGGGGTTCTCTTGCAAAGGCGTTGAGTCGACCACCCTCTTCCTCGGTGACTTGCATGTAACACTTACAACTCGGCGGACCCTATGGACAGGATTGCTTGCAGGAACTTTTCCGTTACGTTCCTTCATAATTGTTTAGTCTTGGCTTCCGTAATAATCCCTGTTGTCGGTGAGCTTGGCGAGGCTGCGGCGCGTTCGGGTAGGCGACCTGATCTGTAAGCCTGCCTACCGGCCTGAATCGCCCAGCGCATTGCTTCGGCCATGGTGATTGGATCTCCGGCTAAGGCAATTGCGCTGTTCACCAGCACTGCGTCGGCACCCATTTCCAAGGCTTGTGCAGCTTCACTGGGGACACCGATGCCAGCATCCACAACGACTGGCACTCGGGCGTTTTCAATGATTAGGGAGATGTTGGCGGCATTCCTCAGACCTTGACCTGATCCAATCGGTGAGCCCAGTGGCATGACCGTCGCACAGCCCACCTCTTCAAGGCGCTTCGCCAAGAGGGGATCGGCATTGATGTATGGCAAGACCTCGAAGCCTTCTTTTACCAATTGTTCAGCGGCCTCAAGGGTGCCGAAAGGGTCAGGTAGGAGGTGGCGGCTGTCGGGGATGACTTCGAGCTTGACGAACTTGTTGTCCTCCTGGCCTGCCAGTTTGGCGAGTTCGCGGCCGAGTCGGGCTACACGAATGGCTTCCTCTGCAGTTGCACAGCCAGCGGTGTTGGGCAGCATCCATATTTTTGACCAGTCGATGGCTTCGATCAGGCCGGCGTGGCCTGATGCCATTGTCTGTACACGGCGGACTGCAACCGTCACCATTTCGCATCCTGAAGAGCGCAGACTCTGTTGCATCACTTTTAGGCTTGGGTACTTCCCTGTGCCTGCAAAAAGTCGGCTGTGGAAGTTGCGTTTGCCGATTGTGAGTAGGTCAGGTGAGGAGTGCGTCAGAACCATTGGCGCTGTTGAGGTTGTTGGAACGTCATCGCGGAGTGTCCCGGTTGAGCCGATTGGCCTTAGCTTGTGCCCATCATCATGTTTTTCCATGCCCATCCTGCTCGCCATGGATCTCTCGATTGACAGTCAGGTTCCCTTCGAGCTCACTATGCCCTTGGATTCCTCTCAATTGGCTGTGCCGCTGGTCGTGGAGGGCTCTGTTCAGAGATTTGATCCGGTAGCGCGCGCCGTTGATCTTGCTGAGACAATGCCACGCCAGTGGTGTGGCACTTATAAGTCTTTTGGAGATGGCTCCAATGTTGATGTGAACTTGAATCTGGACAAGCTCACACCGATTGGTCAGATCATTGATCTGCGTGGAGAGATGCGTCTTGGCAGCGTTACAACTCCTGTGCAGGGAAACTTGAATGCCAAGTCAGATCAGCTGGAGTTGCTACCCCTTTCAGATCAGTTGATTCCTGGAGTGGAGCCAGGTGGTTTTTTTATCGGCCTTCAGGAGTTAACAATGGTGGGTTGGCAGGCACCTCGTCTTACCAATACCGGCGGCATGCTCGACTTAAACAGCTCCTGTTCAGTACAGGCATCAGAACCCTTGCCCATCCGCGGGCTCTGGTGAGTTTGTTGGTTGTGTTTTTGCCAGTCGTTTTAGGTTTTTGCGCGCTGTCTTGTTCTTGGGATCCAGGCTGAGCACCTTTTGATACAGCTCGTAGGCCTCAGCATCTTGCTCAAGGCGCTCTTTAGCAAAGGCAAGGTTGTTGAGTGCTACGGGGTAGTCAGCCTTGGCTTTTAGGGCTGACTGGTAGTGACTAACTGCAGATGAATAGTCTGTTTGAGCCGCGAGTGCAAACCCAAGGGCATTTTCGATCAGAGCTTTGGCTTCATCTGGTTCACCAGTCAGTTGCTTCAAGGCCTTGCGAAGGGATGCTATGGCCTGGGGATAGAGCCTTTTACGCAGCTGTACAGATGCCAGTTCATAGAGTTTGGATGCCTCTTTTGAAGAGCCCGCTCCACTTTTTTCAAGTCGGATCAGTGCCCGTTCGTCGCGTTGAGCCTTGAAAACTTGACTGCCCACGATGACAGCCACGATTGCGAGCAAACCGATTAGGCCAATTAGGTAGGTTTGCGTTTCTGGCAGGAAGGCGCTCATGGTTTAGTGGCAGTTCTTAGTGATGGGTTGGCATTTGCAGTCAAATCGAGGAAGTAGTCGAATTGACTTTGAACTTTTAACATCTGCTTTTCTGGTTGAAAAACCATTTTTCCAATGGCTCAAAGAATTTGCTCTGCAGGTTCATCGATATTGAGTTAGGCACTTGCGGGAAATTTGCGCTTCGTTAGAGATCAACACTGAGGGGTTAGAGGCTTCCAACCATCTTTTCAAAGTAGCTCCCACCATTTGATGGTTTGATATCTTCTCAGATGAGAACGAGTCTTTGCAGGACTAGCAGATCGGTATAGGACGTTCTGCGTGCATCAGCACGTCAGATTCATTGTTTTCGAGCATGAGAGAGACGTAGCGGAGGGTCTTAGTCCAGCTTGTTTGTTTTGGACTCATCGATGCAAATCCCTTGGTTCTCAGAACATCAGCCGACTTCTAGCTCCTGTTGCAGTAACCCCCATGATCGGGCACATTCATGGTTTTCTCTGCTTTTTGGGATCCAGTGCTGCTGAACAGGCATGTTCAGTTCAGCAGAGTGATGACAGTCTTAGTGGCTGCATGTCTGAAGTGTGGTTAGGCCATTGAGATTTTGCCTGAGCTTGTGGGTTGCAGGCCTCAGTTGTTGAAATCAGTCAATTTTTCGGTTCATCGGATGCGAAGGCAAAGCCGGAGCAAGCCGATCAGCGAAGACCGCGCGCTATTACGTACAGGCCTACTGCCAACAGTGGCTTGGAGCCGTCAGCGCAACGGCAAGCCTTGGAGTCAGGTTTAAGGCTTGCTCATGCTCAGCTATCAAGCCACAACTGATTTTGATGTCTTGATGATTTTTTAGCTTTGATGGATTGGATGATCCTCAAAAGTAATAGACGGTAGAGAAAAACAAGCCCTATCAAGATTTCAAGATGCTCTGGTCATTAAACACAGATGAAAGTTTTTTGGCTAGGCATCCAGAAAGATCTTCAGATTGGAGTTTCTGTTGCCTATGTGTATTGATAAGCCAAAAAGTGAATCAGCTCTTGGCGGAGGTAACCACGCTCGTGAAACTTTTTGGATCCATGACTGCCAGTTGGGCCAACATTTTCCGATTGATGCGTACGTCGGCTTTTTTAAGGCCACCAATCAGGCGGCTGTAGCTGACTCCATTGATCCGAGCGGCTGCATTAATGCGAGCAATCCAGAGACGACGAAAATCACGTTTGCGCCGCCGCCGATCGCGATAGGCATTGCAAAGAGCCTTCATGACCCGCTGATTGGCTGTGCGGAAGAGGCTTCCATTGCTGCCTTGAAAGCCGCGGGCTAGTCGAAGAATTTTGTTGCGGCGTTTGCGGGCAACGTTGCCTCTTTTGACGCGGGCCATGGTTTAAGAAATCAAGAAGGGAATGAAATCAGATCAGAGCTTGTATAAGACCTGTTAGTTGAGCTTGGTCTTTAGGCGTAAGGGAGCATCAGACGCACATTTTCCGCATCGCGTTCATCTACAACGGCTTTGGTGGCGAGATGGCGCTTTAATTTCGGGCTTTTGTGGTCCAGCAGGTGATTGCGAAATGCACGACGGCGCATGAATTTGCCAGTGACAGTTGCCTTGAACCGCTTGGCAGCAGCTTTGCGGGTCTTGAGCTTAGGCATCTCTGACGGTCTGCACACAAACGACAACCATACGATCAAGACCTGCCAGAAGCCAAATTTCGCATGATGGGTGTTTGCGGAGGGGAAGCATTGGCCAAGACTTTTCATCGTTCGCTGCTTCGCTCAAAGCAAGTCATGAGTGGCGCCCTGGTCTTGCTTGGTGTGTGCACGGTGGGCTGTGACGCCCAAGAGGTGATTCCACCAGTTGATTCTGTTGGTATGCCTACTCATCAGGCGGTACAAGCTCCGCCAGTTCCTATGTCAGGTAGGTCTTTGTTGTGGGTGGCTTTGCAGCCTTATTTGGGACAGGGCACGACGTCGAGTCGCTCAGCTCCATCATTACGTTTGATCAGTGCTGGGCATCAGCCCTTATTTCTCAAAGATGCGCGCGGTGATGTGCAGCGGGCTCCAGTTATCACAATCACCTGGCGGTTGGTAGCTCTCGAGGAGCCCCTCCAGTTGTCACGTCAGGTGGCTGGTCCATTCGCCAGTTTCGAGTCGGCGGATCAGGTTGCATCGCAGTGGCGAGAGCTGGGCGTTGCGGCAGTGGTGGCTCATCCAAGCGAATGGGAAGTGTGGGCGCCGCAAGGGGTACAACCTCTCCCAGGAGTGGACATTCGTCTTTGGCAGGGCATCGTCTCTACAGCTGTGCAGCCTGTGATTCAGGGGGACAGTGGTGATCGCAGCTTGGTGGGTCCGATTCAGATTGATGCTCCGGATGGCCTCAGTTGGAAGGGTGGGGTGTATTTGGGGCCGTTTCAACTGCAGGTTGATGCCTACGGAAGCTGGACTTTGGTGGAACATGTCCCCCTGGAGAGGTATCTGGAAGGAGTGGTGCCCCATGAGATTGGAGCGGGCGCTCCATCAGCAGCATTAGCTGCTCAGACGGTGTTGGCTAGGACCTGGGCGCTTGCCAATAGCCATCGGTTTGCCCTTGATGGATACCATCTGTGCAGTGACACTCAGTGCCAGGTTTACAGCGATCCAAGGCAGGCCAGTTTTGGAGTCCGCCAGGCGATTGTGAGCACTGCTGGCAAGGTGTTGAGCTGGAAGGAGCAACCGATCAATGCTGTGTATCACGCCAGCAATGGTGGTGTGATGGCCGCTGGTTCTGAAGCTTGGTCCATGGAGTCTGTTCCATACCTAAGGGCTCAGTTGGATGGATCGGTTGGATGGGTAGATCGATTCCTTTTGCCACTCACAGAACGAGTTGTCGTGAAGTCATTGCTGGATAATGCCGATGGTGCTTATGGCCAGGGGCATCCCCGTTTTCGTTGGACCCGTACTTTGACTGCTGAACAGTTGAAACAAGCTTTGCGTTTGGTGGCGCCTAGCTTGTCAATGCCCCAGCGATTGACTGTTCTTGAACGGGGTCCAAGTGGTCGGGTCTTGTCTTTGGAGATACGTGATGAAGGCCATCAGCCCCCTGTGGTGCTTCGATTAGACGGTATTCGGCGTCATTTGCGTCAGTTGCCAAGCACTCTCTTCGTGGTTGAGGAAGTTGGTGTCGGAGTTTGGCAACTTTCTGGCGGTGGTTTTGGCCATGGGGCTGGGCTTTCACAAGCCGGAGCAGTTGATCTGGCCCGTCGGGGCTGGACAACTGAACAGATTCTTAGTCATTACTACCCAGGAACGACCTATGGACCTTTGCCTGAGATGAAGGATGCCCCTTAGAGTCGCTGGACTTCGGGTCTATGCATGGCCGCCGCCGCTGTCATTGGGGATTATCGACGCGGCAAGACAGCCCTGTTTTTGATTGCTTGCGGTTGGGCTGGTGCCGCACCCCACCTTTGGTTGGAAGCAGGTAGAAGTCTTTTGCCTGCAATTACGCTGGCTTTTGTCTTGGGAGGGTATGGTCTGCGCACGGTTTTGCGCGATCGGCAGCACTCGTCTGCCAATGCCAATGAAATAGGGCTTGAGCCCTCTGCTGAGTATGTCTGGCCCAGCGTTGATGTTTTGGTCGCTGCCAGGGATGAGGAAGCTGTGGTTGATCGGTTGGTGGAACGTCTTGCCGGTCTGAACTATCCCAAGGGCAAGTTGTCTACTTGGATTATTGATGATGGTAGTCAGGACCGAACGCCAGCTCTACTGGATGAGTTGCAGCAGCAGTTTCCTTCTTTAAACGTGATTCATCGTCCTTCTGGAGCAGGCGGCGGAAAGTCTGGAGCTCTTAATGCAGCACTCCAGCAGCTTCAGGGGGAATGGCTTTTGATTCTTGATGCTGATGCCCAGTTGCAGGATGACCTGCTCCAGCGTCTGGTGTTATTTGCCCAACAGGGTGGGTGGTCTGCTGTGCAGTTGCGTAAGGCGGTGATCAACTCTCAGCACAATCTGCTCACCAGGGTTCAGGCGATGGAGATGGCTATGGATGCCTTGATTCAACAAGGACGCTTAGCGGGGGGAGGCGTGGTTGAGCTGCGTGGAAATGGCCAGTTGATTCAACGCTCCACTCTGGAGGCTTGTGGGGGATTCAATGAAAATACGGTCACAGATGATCTTGATCTGAGTTTCCGTTTACTTACAACTGGAGCTTTGGTCGGGATTGTCTGGAACCCTCCAGTGCAGGAGGAGGCAGTGGAGAGCTTGTCAGCTCTTTGGAGACAACGGCAACGTTGGGCCGAGGGTGGATTGCAGCGATTTTTTGACTACTGGCCAGTCTTGATGTCCAGCAAGTTAACTCTGGCTCAGCGTCTTGATTTGGCTTGTTTTTTCCTCCTTCAATACGCCCTCCCAGTGGTGTCTTTCGCTGATTTGTTCACCACATTGTTGACACGCACTATCCCAACCTATTGGCCCCTTTCGATCGTGGCCTTCAGCATTTCAGGGATGGCTTACTGGCGCGGTTGTAGGAGCATCAGTGATGGGCCTGCTTTGCCATCACCAACCCCGTGGAATCTTGTGGTGGCGATTACTTATTTGTCTCACTGGTTTGTGGTCATCCCTTGGGTCACAGTACGGATGGCACTTTTTCCGAAGAGTTTGGTGTGGGCCAAGACCAGTCATCATGGCCAACAGCCTGTTCAGGTTTGAATGTTTAAAGGTCCACGTCCAGCACTTTGCCGTTGAAGAAGTCAGCTAGGCGCTTTGCTTTGCTGTCGATTGGTTCTAAAGAGGAAGTGGGCTGAGTCGTAGGAGAATCCTCCTCTAGAGGCTTTTGCTGGTCTGTGATGGCGGCGCTGGTTGCAGGATCTGGGGAATAAGCGTCTGTAGATCTGGATTGAACTTGTGGTGATGGTTCAGCAGTGGAAGTGGATGTGTTTGTTTTTGGTGCCGCACCCGTTTTTTGTGGGATGGGAGTTTGTGTGGCACTTCCGCTTTGGCTTTCGAGAACAAGCTGTCTGGAATTTCCCAGGGCTTTTGCAATTGCTTGTTCCAGGAGGGTTGCACGGCTTTGCACCATTCCCATCCAGTTGCCGGCGACTTGAACCACGGCGCGATGGTCATCAAGGCGCACTAGCTGGGCTTGCTGAGAGAGCAACATGCGTGTGGAAGGTAACTCCAAACTGCCAAGTATTTGTTGCCATAACTCCTGCAGATTGCTGTTAGGGGTGCTCTGGGCTGGAGCTGGGGATGGATCGGGTTCTGCGTTTGGGGTGATTGCTGAGACTGGATTGTTGGTCGTCGTTGATCCAGAAGGGGGTTGTTGGATTTGTGTTGTCGGGGTCAATGCCTTGGCAGTGATCGCCTGCGCAGTTGGGGTTATTGGTTGAGCTGTCTTTGCTATTGGCACTGCGGTTACAGCTTCACTGGAAGGTGGATCGGCCAGCAGACCCAGCAGAAGCACTTCAAGCCAGAGACGGGGTTGAACGCTGTGACGCAGCTGATTTTCGCTTCCTTTGAGTTGGACCTGCCATTGCAAAAGCTGATGACGACCTATTTGGCTGGCTAGGGGCGGCAATTGATTGCGGAATTGTGGAGAAACACTTGTGAGTTCAGGGCGATCGGGTGCGGCAGTCATGAGCACCAAATCTCGCAACACCGCTGCCAGCCCTTGCAGAAGTGCACCTGGATCACGCCCTCGATTCAGCAGGTTTCGGCAGGTTTCCAATAAACTGAGTGGATCGGCTTGGGCCAAGGCTGCGGCTAGTTTCAGCAGCTCTTGCTCAGGCACTGCTCCCATCAACTCCCATACAGCTTCTGCTTTGATTGGCCCTGGAAGCAGGCTGAGCTGATCAAGCAGGCTTTCCGCATCTCTAAGTCCTCCCTGGGCTCGCTGGGCTACCACATGCAGGGCTTCGGGCTCAATCGGAATGGCTTCACGAGTGGCGATCATCTCTAGGTGTTTTTCAAGGGCTTCCAGTGGAATCCGCCTGAAATCAAAACGCTGACAACGGCTGAGGATGGTCGGCAGCACTCGCTGTGGATCGGTCGTTGCTAGTACGAACACCACCCGTGGTGGTGGTTCTTCAAGGGTCTTCAGTAGGGCATTGAAGGCGGCGGTTGAGAGCATGTGGCATTCGTCCACCACATAAACCTTCCAGCGGGCTTGTACCGGGGCAAAGCGGGAGCGTTCGATCAGTTCGCGAATGTTGTCTACGCCGGTGTTGGAGGCGGCGTCGATTTCGATCACGTCTAGTGCTGTGCCGGCGGCAATGCTTTTGCAGAGCTCACAGTTTCCGCATGGCTCGGGTGTTGGCTGGTCGCAGTTCAAGCAGTTGAGTGATCGTGCCAGGATGCGAGCACTGGAGGTTTTACCAGTGCCTCGTGGACCGCTGAATAGATAGGCCGGTGCGATTCGGCTGCTGCGCAAGGCATGACTGAGGGTCGCGGCGATCGCGTCCTGCCCTACCAGGGCATCGAAGCGCTGTGGCCGATATTTGTGATGCAGCGGCTGGTAGGCCTGGCTCATGCGCTGCTGGCGGGATGTTGAGGTTACTCAGGCTTGGCTTTTGGTTCGTCGAGCAATGCAGTGATGCGGGCTTCTAGATCTTCTATTGCTGCTAGTTCATCGGCAAGGGTCTGACCTTTTAACAGCAAAGAACGGCTGCGGGAGTTGGGGTGATCGATCAAGTTGTTGTCTAGTTCACCATGAAGCCATCCCTCTGCTTGCTCCAGTGTTGCTTCAAGCTTGTTGAGTAAGTTCACGCGCAGACTTTTCAGTTGAGCTACTGCTTGCCTTGCACGTTCCCGCGAGGTTTCATCCACCAATCCTCGCCGAAGGAGTAGTGATAATCCTGTCAGTAGGGCAGCAGGGATGATTTGCCCCAGTGCCAGCGCTCCTAGGCTGCTGGTTTGCATCCAGTCTTCGACTTGGCTGCTTCGATGTCGCCCGGTTTTGCACCAGTTAGCAAAGTGCTCACAATTATTGAAAAGTAGGTTGTAGCGCTGCTCTCCAATGCGACTCATCGCTCGTCTCAGGGTCACTCCTGAGGGAGAGGCCTGGGTGTGATTCACCACGTTCACAGGTGAACCGCGCGAGAAGTCTTCAAGGGAGCTGCGCAGGATTGACCGACCTTCTAGATAGTGGGCCACGCTGCCATCTCCAAGATCAATTCCGTGATGCAAAAAAAGTCCGTGCTGGCGGGGCACCTTTAGGTGGTCAGCCGTCGCCACTAGATCAGGCTGATTCCTGATGCGCTCGCTCGTCGTTGGCTGGTAGAGGCAGCACCTTGCCGCCGGTATGTTCATCAACCATCGTGCGGGTCACGGTGAATTTCTTCACGTTCTTCTTGGAGGGAAGGTCGTACATCAAATCCAGCATTAACTCTTCGATGATGCCTCGTAGTGCTCGGGCCCCGGTCTTGCGCCGATGTGCTTCCTGGGCGATAGCTTCTACGGCATCTGATTCAAACTCAAGCTGCACGTTGTCCATGCTCAGCAGGGTGCTGAATTGCTTGACCAGTGCATCACGAGGTTCCGTGAGTATCGATTCGAGTGCTTGTGAATCAAGTGGTTCAAGCACTGCACTCACGGGAATGCGGCCAATGAATTCAGGGATCAAGCCATAACGCACGAGGTCGTCGGCTTCAAGGTGGTGCAGCACCTGTGAGGCCTGTAGATCACGATTGGCCCGGCTGCGCCCTCGACCATCGCTGGGCATAAAACCGATAGCATTACGGCCTAGTCGCTTTTGCACCACATCTTCGAGGCCAATGAAGGCACCACCGCAGATGAAGAGGATCTGGCTGGTGTCGATTTGGATGCAGTCTTGATAGGGGTGTTTACGCCCTCCTTGCGGTGGCACGTTGGCGACTGTGCCTTCGAGCATTTTTAGCAGGGCTTGCTGTACTCCTTCACCGGATACGTCGCGGGTAATGGAGGGGTTTTCACTTTTTCGGGCGATCTTATCGATCTCATCCACGTAAATGATGCCCCGCTGGGCATGCTCCACGTCCATGTCGGCCTTTTGCAATAGCCGCAGCAAAATATTTTCGACATCCTCGCCCACGTAGCCGGCTTCGGTCAGTGTGGTTGCATCAGCAACGGCGAAGGGCACGTCCAGGAGTTCGGCCAGGGTCTGAGCTAATAGGGTTTTGCCACAGCCTGTTGGACCGATGAGCAGGATGTTTGACTTGTGGAGCCTGGTTGCAGAGAGATCGGTTTCGCCTTGGCCGTCACCTTGCCAAGCCAGGCGTTTGTAGTGGTTATAGACGGCGACTGAAAGGACTTTTTTGGCAGCTTCTTGCCCCACCACTTGCTTATCTAGGAAGTTTTTGATCTGCTGAGGTTTGGGTATGGTGGCGAGTGTGGGTGCTGGCTTTCCACTTTTATGGGAAGCAGTTGCAGACTTGCGATTGGACTCGCTGCTATGACGTGGGTTGCCTTGGCTATCGACAAGTTCTTCATCCAGGATCTCGGTGCAAAGATCGATACATTCGTCGCAGATGTAGACACCTGGCCCAGCAATCAATTTGCGTACTTGGTCCTGAGACTTGCCGCAGAAAGAGCACTTTAGATGGGCGTCGAATTTGGCCATCGGGCTGTGATCACTTCAAACGGGCAGACAGGATCTGACGAATGTTGGCCAGCCTGAACGCTCAGGATCGTGTCAGATAAGGGTTGCGTCACCCTTCCGTAACGATTCCACCGCCTGTGAGGCTATCCACAACCCGATCGATCAGTCCGTATTCAACCGCTTTTGCTGGAGAAAGGAAGTGGTCGCGGTCAGTGTCTTCAGCGATTTTGTTGAGGGGTTGGCCAGTGTGCTCGGCGAGAAGGCCGTTGAGGGTTTCTTTTAAGAAGAGGATCTCTTTAGCCTGGATTTCGATGTCTACTGCTTGCCCCTGGGCACCACCCAGGGGCTGATGAATCATGATCCGTGCATTGGGTAGTGCCAGTCGCTTGCCTTTGGTACCTCCGCAGAGAAGGAAAGCCCCCATGCTGGCAGCAAGGCCATAACAGATGGTCACGACGTCTGGAGCGACCTGCTGCATGGTGTCATAGATAGCCAAACCAGCGGTCACTGAACCACCTGGGGAGTTGATATAGATCTGGATGTCCTTTTCGGGATCTTCGGCTTCAAGGAAGAGCATCTGAGCAACGAGGGCATCGGCCACTTGATCGTCGACACCAGTGCCAAGAAAAATGATTCGCTCACGTAGCAAGCGCGAGTAAATGTCGAATGCCCGTTCTCCCCGGCCCGACTGTTCCACCACTGTGGGCAGGATCCCTGGTGATGAGACAGGACGAATGCCTTGCCAGCGATTGTGGATGGGGTGGTAGCAGCAGGAATCGATCACTCGCTTGGGCTTTAGGGGAGCACTTCTATCAATCTATTGGTGCCATTCAGGACTTGGTTTTCTCCGAGGCAGGTTTTTCAGTCTTGGCTTTGTTGGTCTTGGTTTTTGTGGATTTAGTTTTGCTGCCTTTGGATTTTGCAGCGGGCTTACTGGTTTTTGCCTCGCTTTCAAGCACCTTTTCGGTAATGGTGCTGTTGTCTTCGAGCCAGTCCAGCAATTTGTCTTTGAGTAAGTCGTCGCTAACAGCTTGACGCAACCTTGCCGGGTCAATATCGCGTTCGCCAGAAAGCTCGCGGCTTACTTCCTTGACCTTGGCGCTGATTTCACTCTCTTCTATTTTGAGATCTTCGCTTTCAGCTAGTGCAGTGAGGGCAAGACTGCGTCGTAGACGCTCTTCGGCTTCTGGGCGTGATGATTCCATCAAGGAACGTACAAGCTCTGGGGTGAACATGGATTTCACGTCCATTCCCTGTTGGGCGAATTGACTGGCAGTTTGTTCAACAAGGTTGCGTATCTCTTGCTGCACAAGGGTGTTGGGTAGATCTACTTCCAGCTGCTCAGTCAATGCTTCCAGCAGTGCGTCATGACGATTGCTGCGATCACGACGCTTTGCGTCTTCCTGAAGACGTTGTTCTAGATCGTTGCGAAGTTCCTCCAGAGTTGCTTTGTCACTGGACTGCTGGGCGAAAGCATCGTCAAGATCAGGTAATTCGCGGGTTTTGAGTTCTTTGAGGTTGATCACAAAGCTGGCTTTACGGCCGCGAGCATCCTCTTTCGAGTAATCGTCTGGGAAGTGGCAATCAACAGTTTTCTCACTGCCCAAGCTCATCCCGATAATCCCTTCCACGAAGCCGGGGATCATTTGTCCATCTTCAAGATCGACATCCATGGACTCACTACTTCCGCCTTCGATTGCGCTGCCGTCGTCGTCGTAGGTACCACTGAAACTAACCACAGCGACATCGCCGATTGCTGCTGGGCGACTTTCGACGGGTACAAGTGTTGCTAGTTGTTTGCGGGATTGTTCAATCAATTCATCGACCTTGCTGGGATCGAAAGTCACCACTTCTGCTTCGGCTTGGAGCCCTTTGGTGGCCTTAAGTTTTGGGGTTGGGGTGACGTCTGTCTCAAGGGTGAGGGTCAGTGCCTCGCCGGGCTGAAAGCTTTCCAGAAGAGCGTCAAAGCCGCCACTGAGTTCGGGTTCGCAAAGTGGCTCGATTGATTCTTGTTCGAGGACTTCACGCCAGACAGCATCGACGAGAGATTCTAAGGCTGTTGCACGGATTCTTACCAGGCCGATCTGTTGCAGCAGAACGGCACGCGGAACCTTCCCCTTGCGGAAGCCTGGAAGATTGATGGTGCGGCTTAAGCGGGTAACAGCGGCCTCATAGTTGGCCTGGCAGCGCTCTGCTGGTACCGCTACTTCGACAGCAAGCCGACTATTGGGTTTCTGCGTGGTTTTGACCTGTAGTGCTGTGGCACTCATGGACGGACGACTGCGAGCAGAAGACCACCCTAAGAAAGCGCCAGTTCATCTCTCAACACGTATTGTGGTCTCAGCGTTTTGCCTGATTGAGGCTGTAGGGCTTTTCCCAGCTGGGTTCAATTTTTTATTGAGATCGAACCCCTGAACTCAGTCAATAACCTGATCTCACCGCTTGCTTCCCATATCGTTTTTTCCCGATCGTCCCCTCACAGTTGCTGTGCTTGGTGCCAGTGGCGCAGTGGGTCAGGAGCTGCTTCAGCTGCTGCAGGAACGCTCGTTTCCCATTAGTGAGTTGCGCTTATTGGCATCTGCGCGTTCTGCGGGCCATGTTCAACCTTGGAATGGCTCCAGCCTCGTCGTTCAGGAGGTGAGCGAAGCTGCTTTTGAGGGGGTTGATTTGGTGCTCGCTTCAGCTGGTGGATCCGTATCGCGTCAGTGGCGGCAGGTGATCAACTCAGCCGGTGCGCTGATGATTGACAACTCCAGTGCCTTCAGGATGGATGCCGACGTGCCACTGGTGGTGCCAGAGGTCAATCCTGAGGCGGTTGCAGAGCATCAGGGGGTGATTGCAAATCCGAATTGCACCACGATTTTGTTAACTCTGGTGCTGGCACCTTTGGCTGCAAGACGTGCTTTGCGTCGCGTTGTTGTCAGCACCTATCAGTCGGCGAGTGGTGCAGGTGCACGCGCTATGGAGGAGCTCAAGCAGCTCACTCAGGTTGTTTTAGCGGGCGACACACCTTGTAGTGAAGTGCTTCCTCATTCCCTTGCCTTCAACTTGTTCCTGCACAACTCTCCATTGATGACCAATAGCTATTGCGAGGAGGAAATGAAGATGGTCAATGAAACGCGCAAAATTATGGGCCTTCCTGATTTGCGCTTTACCGCAACTTGTGTTCGGGTGCCTGTACTTCGAGCCCATTCGGAGGCTGTGAATATTGAGTTTGACGAGCCTTTTCCAGTGGAAGAAGCTCGCCAATTGCTGAAGGTGGCAGCGGGGCTCGAGTTAATCGAAGATTTTGAGCAGAATCGCTTTCCCATGCCTACCGATGTCACTGATCGCGATCCGGTTGCGGTGGGTCGCATTCGGCAGGACATCAGTGATCCCAATGCTCTCGAGCTTTGGCTATGCGGGGATCAGATCCGTAAAGGTGCCGCTCTAAATGCGATCCAAATTGCAGAATTGTTGTTGTCGTCATCATGAGCTCTGCTGCTGAGTTGTCTCCAACTCCTTTTGGCCGTTTGCTGACGGCCATGGTCACACCTTTTGACGCTGATGGATGCGTTGATCTGGCTTTGGCTGGTCGTCTTGCTCGCTATCTCGTGGATGAGGGATCTGATGGGCTGGTTGTTTGCGGCACGACTGGGGAATCGCCCACTCTGAGCTGGCAGGAGCAGCATCAATTGCTTGGGGTGGTCCGTCAGGCAGTGGGGCCAGGCGTGAAGGTTCTTGCCGGTACTGGTAGCAATAGCACCGCTGAGGCGATAGAGGCCACCACCCAGGCAGCTGCGGTGGGTGCTGATGGGGCATTGGTGGTTGTTCCTTATTACAACAAGCCTCCGCAGGAAGGTCTTGAAGCCCATTTCAGGGCTATTGCCCAGGCTGCCCCTGAGTTGCCGCTAATGCTTTACAACATTCCTGGGCGGACTGGCTGTTCGCTTGCTCCAGCAACAGTTGCAAGGTTGATGGAATGTCCGAATGTGGTGAGTTTCAAAGCCGCCAGTGGCACCACGGATGAGGTGACCCAGTTGAGGTTGCAGTGTGGTTCAAAATTGGCTGTTTACAGCGGCGACGATGGCTTGCTTTTGCCCATGTTGTCGGTGGGGGCAGTTGGGGTGGTGAGTGTCGCAAGTCACCTTGTAGGTCGTCGGCTGAAGGCGATGATTGAGGCCTATCTCAATGGTCAAGGTGCTCTTGCCCTCAGTTATCACGAGCAGTTGCAACCTTTGTTCAAGGCTCTATTTGTCACCACCAATCCGATTCCTGTTAAAGCAGCCCTCGAACTCAGCGGTTGGCCGGTTGGATCCCCCCGCCTCCCTTTGCTTCCTCTTGATCCCGTGATGCGAGATGCTCTTTCAAACACCTTGACTGCCTTGTGTCAGACCTGACGCCACGGCTGTTTCCCACATTGATTGCTTGACGCTTTAGCTTTTCGCCATGAGCGCTCGCTTCATTTCAGTCCCCAAATAGTTTTCGCACGCTTTTGTCATGACGTCTAGTTCCTCCATTCCCAGATCCACCTCTGCTAGAGACGGTAAAGCCAAAGAGCCCTGCTTACGAGTGATTCCCCTTGGTGGGCTCCATGAGATTGGTAAGAACACCTGCGTGTTCGAGTACGGCGACGACATCATGATGGTGGATGCTGGCCTGGCATTTCCGAGTGATGGAATGCATGGCGTCAATGTGGTGATGCCAGATACCAGTTATCTACGCGAGAACCAAAAGCGCATCCGCGGCATGATCGTGACGCATGGTCATGAAGATCATATTGGTGGGATTCCTCATCATCTCAAGCACTTCAATATTCCAGTGATCTATGGCCCGCGTCTGGCCATGTCAATGCTCCAGGGAAAGATGGAAGAGGCTGGTGTTACAGATCGCACCACGATCCAGACTGTGAGTCCAAGGGATGTTGTCAAGGTTGGACAACACTTTTCGGTGGAATTTATCCGCAATACCCACTCGATGGCAGATAGCTTTTCGCTTGCCATCACCACTCCTGTTGGCTCGGTGATCTTCACAGGAGACTTCAAGTTTGACCATACTCCTGTGGATGGTGAAAATTTTGATATGGCTCGCCTTGCCCATCACGGTGAGCAAGGTGTTTTGTGTTTGTTCAGTGATTCAACTAATGCTGAGGTGCCTGGCTTCTGTCCACCTGAGCGATCGGTATTTCCTGCTTTAGATCGCCATATTTCTCAAGCTGATGGCCGAGTGATTATCACAACTTTTGCGAGCTCTATTCACCGCGTTTCAATGATTTTGGAGCTGGCCATAAAGAACGGACGAAAAGTTGGTTTGCTTGGGCGATCGATGCTCAATGTTATCGCTAAGGCGCGTGAACTTGGCTATATGCGTGCTCCTGATGATCTGTTCGTACCAATCAAACAGATTCGTGATATGCCTGATCGCGAGACTCTGTTGTTGATGACAGGAAGTCAGGGCGAGCCGTTGGCTGCGTTAAGTCGCATCTCACGCGGTGAGCATCAACATGTGCAGGTCAAGAACTCTGACACGATTATCTTTTCGGCGAGTCCGATTCCGGGTAATACGATCTCAGTTGTTAATACCATTGACCGCTTGATGATGCTGGGAGCCAAGGTGGTCTATGGCAAGGGAGAGGGTATCCATGTGTCTGGGCATGGCTTCCAGGAGGATCACAAGTTGATGCTGGCTTTAACAAAGCCAAAGTTTTTTGTGCCTGTACATGGTGAGCATCGCATGCTTATTTGCCACAGTAAGACTGCGCAGTCGATGGGTATAGCTAGCGAAAATATTTTGATTCTTGATAATGGGGATGTCGTTCAACTTTCAGCTGATTCGATTAGTAAAGGAGACTCAGTAAAGGCAGGAATTGAACTTCTTGATGCTTCTCGCAATGGCATTGTTGATGCTCGTGTTTTGAAGGAGCGCCAGCAACTTGCTGAAGATGGTGTTGTCACTGTGCTGGCTGCAATCAGTACCGATGGAGTGATGGTTGCACCGCCAAGAGTGAACTTGCGAGGTGTTGTGACCGCTGCTGACCCCCGCAAGATGTCGATTTGGACTGAACGGGAAATAAGCTGGGTGTTGGAAAACCGCTGGAATCAGTTTTCTCGTCAAACAGATGGCAAAACTCCTGAAGTCGATTGGATGGGTTTGCAGCGAGAAGTGGAAGTGGGCTTGGGTCGTCGAATGCGTCGTGAGTTGCAAGTTGAGCCCTTGCTTCTGTGCTTAGTTCAGCCTGCACCAGGCGGAACACCTGCTTATAAAGGTATGGCTGATGCTGAACCTGAAGATCGATCAGTGACCCGCATTCGTGGTAATCGTGATCTGGCTAGTAACGGACGCCGAACTCCAGCTGCGGCTCCTGTCAAGGTTGCGGCAGCTCTGTCAGCAACGTCGACTACGAAGAAGGTTGCAGATCAAGCCAATGTCAAGACTCACTCTGAACCTGATTCAGCAGAGGTGCCTTCCGGTCGCACGCGCCGTCGCCGCTCAGCGGTGGCTTAAGACCATCCAGAAGTTTTTGAGGCGAGCTGTCAGTGTTGCTGATGTTCGCTTCTTTGACTGCAATTGACTGGTCTCCTGCTTGGCAAGGTCAGCGCAAGAGGGCATGGTCACGCGCAACAATGAATCATTTAGGAGGTCATTGGTTGATGCTTGTGAGATGGCCTCTGGGGGGATTTTTGCTTGCTTGAAAGTGTCCTGTTTAGGCTTTTTGATTGGGTTTACTTCTGATTTCGCTGTTGGCCTTATTTCGGTTTCTGTATTGAGATCTGATTTGATTTTTAGCGCTTTCGCTGTTGTCGATGGTTCTTGTTTCGCATGGACCTTTTGTTGAAGATCAGTATTTTGTGCGTAGTTTTTCTGCTTAGATAACTTTTCAGGCTTCATGCTATCTGCAATGAGTGTTGATTCCATTTTGGCTGTAGATTTAGAATGATCTGCTTCTGTCGCTGCAGTTTGGGCGGCTGGATATAGAAAGGGATCACGAATAAGATCAGCCAGAGACTCTGACATTTTATTGCTCAATGTCCTTGTCTCTTGTTGATTGGCCTGCTGATCTGATTGAGGATGTTTGGCTTTGTTGGCCTCATTAATGTTTTGGGTCTTTGTAGATAGGAAGGGATCATTAATCAGGCTCTGCTGTTGTTCTGTGACTTCAGCTTTTAGAGCCATTGGCTTGTGTTTTGTGGATTGTTTAGGGCTAGGGCTTTGAGGATGTTCTTCTGTATCTGCAGGCTCTCGTTGCAATTCGCCTTGGCATCGTTCTAAGCCTTGTTCGGCGAGTTCTTTCAAAGTGTCTTGTGGTTGGCTATCTAGAACCAGGTTGTAGTGGTGTTGGGCTTGTTGGATATCGTTCATTCCGTAGAGCAGGACGTTGCCCATTAGCAGAGCAACAAAGGCCCGCCAGGCCAGCATTGCTTCTTGCTCAGGTCCTTTCTGCTGCACCTCTAGCTGGCCTAGCAGGCGTTCACAGATTGATTGCGCTGCTTCGTAATTTCCTGCCCCATAGGCCTTCTCGGCTGCGAGGTACTGCTGTTGGAAGTCACCGTCCACCGGAGTCAGTCGTGATGTTCTAGTTGTACAGAGTTTCGCTGCCATTGGACTTTCCAGCCCTGCGCGAGGTGTAGAGATCCAGGTGGTTTTCCGGGGGCAATGCTTTGGCTGATCTGTTCAAGTTGGACTGCTGGCAGACTTGGTGCTCCTGATCGCTTGAGCCAATAGGCCAACAGAGTTGTTCTTGCTGTGATCGGTAGTTGGGCAAGGTCCTTACGACAAAGGCCGTTTTGCTTGCTGAGGTTGTTTAGAGCCAGCATGGCGATCGCTTGCTGGTCCGCATGGTGATGGTTGAGCCTTTCGGCGAGAGCGGCCATGCGCAAGCTGCAGCCAGGATGGAGAGATTCCAGTACTGGGAGCACTTCTTGGCGGACTCGGTTGCGGCTGAAGTCTGGATTGGAATTGGCAGGATCAAGCCAAATAGGTAAGCCCAGCTCGCTGCAAATCAGGGCGGTGTCCTCACGCGAGAACCCCAGCAAAGGGCGTATGAGCTGCACGTTTTTGTGAGGATGGTCTTTGCTGATGGGCCTGCATTGGCGCATGCTGCTCAGTCCCGCGAGGTCGGTACCTCGGGCAAGGTTGAGTATCAAGGTTTCAGCTCGATCAGAACTGGTGTGACCTGTGAGCACATACCGGCATGGATGGTTTGGGTTGTTGGATGACAAACGTTCTGCGTGAAGTGTCAGTTGTTCATATCGCCAATGTCGCGCTGTAGCTTCTTTGTTGGTGTGTCCAGGTTTGGCTTGATCAGACCAGAAGCTCAAGTTGTGTGATTCACACCAATTCTTGAGTTCAGTTGCGATCGTTGCTGATTGTTTATGCCAGTTGTGGTCGCCATGCCATACCTCTAAAGACCAGCCATGTTTTCGTTGGAGATCGATCAATAGGCCAAGCAGGGCCATCGAATCTTGACCGCCGGACACGGCGATCAAGAGTGAGGCTTCTGCTGGCAGTAGATCTGGATTCGCTAGCAGTTTGTGATGGAGACGCGCGTGCCAGGCGCTCCAGGGCAGTTGCGCTGAGCTGGATGAGGCCATGGCGCAGTGGTCATTCAGCTGAGGTCAGTTTGCCGTGCAGGAGCCTGGCAAATGGGAGTATGGAGCTATAGATCGTTGATGAAATGACCCGTCTCGCTCAGTTGCCAGCACACTTGCGTCAGCGTCTCGAGCAGCGCTCGGCCCTCAAGGTGATTGCTGGTTTGATGAATTTCAAGGCCCTCTCGGTGGCGCAGGTCGCGCGGGCTGCTGGCCACGGTGGCGCTGATCTGATTGATGTGGCTTGTGATCCAGAGCTAGTGCAACTGGCGATCAGGGAATCCGCTGGAGTTCCGGTTTGTGTGTCAGCGGTGGACCCTGAGCTGTTCCCTGCAGCGGTTGCAGCTGGTGCTGCCATGGTGGAAATTGGAAATTTCGATACTTTTTATCCTCAGGGCCGGATCTTTGGTGCCGCCGAAGTCTTTGAGCTGACTCGTTTAACCAGGGTGTTGTTGCCTGAGGTTGTCTTGAGTGTGACCGTGCCCCATGTGTTGCCGATGGATCAGCAGGAGCAACTGGCAGTGGATCTGGTTGCTGCCGGTGCTGATCTGATTCAGACGGAGGGCGGCACGAGCGCTAAACCATTTAGTGCTGGAAGTCTTGGCTTGATTGAGAAAGCTGCTCCCACTTTGGCTGCTGCACACAGCATTTCTACCGCACTGAAGGCTGCTGATCGGGTAGTTCCTGTGCTTTGTGCTTCTGGTTTATCGGCAGTGACGGTGCCCATGGCTATTGCTGCTGGTGCTGCTGGTGTCGGTGTTGGATCGGCGGTGAACCGTCTCAATGATGAGCTGGCGATGGTTGCTGTTGTGCGGGGCTTGCGTGAAGCTCTCAGTGCGCCCAAATTTGCATTAATTCACTAGCGTTAATTAATGTCTAGTCAGCTACTTTGAGTAGTATTCTTTAAATGCTTGGATCGCTCGGCTGGTTGCTGCAATGGCCCATTCGGGCCCTCATTTTGTTATTGGTTGCTGCGTTGCCCCTTGGCATTGAGATGGCCAATTTCAGCACAGCTTTGTGGTCGGCCGTGATGATTGGCCTATTGGGTACGTTGTTGATCGTGCCTCTCAAGTTGCTGTTGGGTCCATTCTGGGCAATTACGTCCTTGGGGGGGCTGATCTGGCCAGTGTCGTTTTTGTTCAACTGGTTGATCACGGTCCTTTTATTTGCTCTGGCAGCCTGGCTGATTAATGGTTTTCGGCTAAAGAACGGTTTACTTAGTGCCATCTGTGGCGCTGTCTTTTACAGCGTTGTGAGCACGATCGTGTTGCGATCTCTCGGCATCGCTGATATTGAGTTCACGAGAGCTGCTTTGCTTTCAGCCTGAGAGTTCAAGGCATTGTTTAGCAGGTCATCAGCGTTGGAAAAAGTCTGGGATAGCCCGTTCATGGCATCTGCTCATAAGCTAAGCGGCTGCCCGTTACGGCCCTAATGCCGAAGTATCACCTCAAGGCGCCCTATAGCCCGAAGGGGGATCAGCCCACTGCGATTGCTCGGTTGGTGGAGGGGGTCAATCAGGGCCAGCGTTATCAGACGCTTTTAGGAGCTACCGGTACGGGTAAGACATTCACGATTGCCAATTTGATTGCTCAGACTGGCCGACCGGCCCTTGTCTTGGCTCATAACAAGACGCTTGCTGCTCAACTTTGCAATGAGTTTAGGGAGTTCTTTCCTGATAATTCTGTTGAATATTTTATTTCTTACTATGATTATTATCAACCCGAGGCTTACGTGCCTGTTAGTGATACGTATATAGCCAAGACATCTTCGATTAATGAAGAAATTGATATGCTGCGCCATTCAGCAACGCGCTCGTTATTTGAGCGAAATGATGTCATTGTAGTAGCTTCAATCAGCTGCATTTACGGCCTAGGAATACCAAGTGAATATCTAAAAGCTGCTGTCAAGTTTAAAGTTGGTGAAACACTCAATATCCGCAGTGCATTACGGGAGTTGGTTGAGAACCAATATAGCCGTAATGATATTGACATTACGCGGGGCCGCTTTCGCGTGAGAGGGGATGTTTTGGAGATTGGCCCTGCTTATGAAGATCGGCTAGTGCGTATTGAGCTTTTTGGTGATGAGGTAGAGGCAATCCGTTATCTGGACCCAACAACAGGTGAGATTTTGCAAAGCTTGGAAGCCATTAATATTTATCCGGCCAAGCATTTTGTGACTCCTAAAGAGCGACTCAATGTTGCAGTTCAAGCGATTCGTGATGAGCTGCGTGGGCGTTTGCAGTTTCTCAATGAACAAGGCAAGCTTTTGGAAGCGCAGCGTTTGGAGCAACGCACTACCTACGACTTGGAGATGTTACGGGAGGTTGGTTATTGTAATGGTGTTGAAAACTATGCCCGCCATCTGGCTGGCCGTTCTGCGGGAACGCCTCCTGAATGCTTGATTGACTATTTCCCTGAGGATTGGTTACTGGTTGTGGATGAAAGTCATGTGACCTGTTCTCAGCTTAAGGCGATGTACAACGGCGATCAAGCTCGTAAGAAAGTTTTGATTGAGCATGGTTTTCGATTGCCTAGTGCTGCTGATAATCGTCCTCTCAAGAGTGAGGAATTCTGGAGGAAGGCGAGGCAAACTGTATTTGTTAGTGCGACGCCAGGTGATTGGGAGCTTAAGCAGAGTGATGGTCATTTGGCTGAACAGGTGATTCGGCCCACAGGGGTTCTTGATCCCTTGGTGGAAGTGCGACCGACGCAAGGCCAGGTCGATGACTTGTTGGCAGAAATCCGTATCAGAGCAGAGAAGCAGGAGAGAGTGTTAATCACCACCCTGACCAAGCGTATGGCGGAAGACCTTACAGATTATCTAGCGGAGAATGATGTGCGCGTTCGTTATTTACACTCGGAGATCCATTCAATCGAGCGGATTGAGATTATTCAGGATTTGAGATTAGGTGAATATGATGTTCTTGTTGGGGTCAATCTTCTCCGAGAAGGCTTGGATCTTCCGGAGGTGTCATTAGTGGTCATTCTTGATGCTGATAAGGAAGGTTTCTTGCGAGCGGAGCGGTCGTTGATTCAGACCATTGGTCGTGCGGCTAGGCATGTGGATGGGATGGCACTTCTTTATGCAGACAACTTGACAGATTCGATGGTAAGAGCGATTAGTGAAACTGAGCGAAGACGCGAGATTCAAAAGGCTTACAACGAACTGAATGGCATCGTGCCAAGGCCAGCGGGTAAGAGAGCGAGCAATTCGATCCTCTCGTTTCTCGAATTATCAAGGCGATTACAGACGGATGGTAAAGATGCTGACTTGGTGCAGATTACTGGCCGGGCTGTTGATGCGCTTGATTCAGATCAGGATGCTGGCTTAGCCCTTGATGCTTTACCTGAGTTGATTGATCAGCTCGAAACAAAGATGAAAGAAGCTGCCAAGAATCTTAATTTTGAGGAAGCAGCAAGCCTGCGCGATCGCATCAAGAAGTTCAGGCAGAAGCTGATTCGCAATACTTGATCATTGGCCATTGTTCATGTGATCAAATTATGTAGAAAGTACCTTTTGTTTGCATTCCATTTGATACTTGTAGTTGTCGGAAGTTTGATCCTTGTGCATTCGCCTCAATGACACGGTTTTTTTCAAACAAGATAACGACTTGAGGAGTCTTTAGCGAGTTTTTCTGGAGCCGAAATAAGGTCGAAACAACTTTGTGGTGGGTAGCCTATTGAGTTCGTGCATGAGTTCATTGAGGCAGGGCCGCGAATTGGTGTAAGGGTGCTCAGCGGTGCATCTGATTAGCTCGCAAGCATTCCAGCCATAGGGCTTTAAATGGCTCATTGGGCACGATTAGATTGCGGTGAAGGTTGATGTCTTCAGAGGTGCCCTGCCTCTTGATTAGTAATGAATTCATCCATTTGCTTCAGCATCTGCAGGGTGATCTAAAGGGTGTTGACCCACTGGGATGGCTCGTCTAGCTGATGCTGTTAGTGGTTTTGGTTTATTGCAGGCAGCTGAGGCGTATACCCATAAGAACAAGACTCGAAGGGTGTTGCAACGTTGATTTGAAGCTGAATCAAGCGATGAAAACAGGCTGTTTTTCTGCTGAATAATTGCCTAGCGGAACTGTGGACTTCTCAGCCATTACAAGTTGCTTTGCACTGGATGATCAGTCTCTTCACCCAGCCCAAAGCCTTTATGCACTGCTTGCAGCGCCTTGACTCCATCGGGTTCAGCCACCACGCAACTTGTGCGGATTTCACTGGTAGCGATCATGGCGATATTGATCTTTGCATCTGCGAGAGCTCGGAACATGCGCCCTGCTGTACCTGCGGTGGCGGGCATGCCTGCACCCACTGCGCTCACCCGGGCGATTGCAGGACCGTCTTCCAGATTGGCTCCTGGCCATTGCGCAAGTAGGGGGGCAAGAGTCTTGTTGGCTTGCTCTCGCTCATCGCGCTTGAGGGTGAAGCTGATATCCCGGCTTCCATCCTCATGTTGTCGCTCTGATTGCACGATCGCATCGAGGCTGATTCCAGCCTCTGCCATCGCTGAACAAAGAGCTGCTGCTGTCCCAGGCCGATTCGGCACCCCTCGCACACTTAGCTGGGCCTGACCTTGATCGAGTGCTACCCCTCGAACCTCTGGTTCACCTTTGCCGTTGACCAAAGGATTGATGCGTACTTGGCTGTCGCTGAGTTCAAAGGCTGTGCTGACTGCACGCAGGGCTTTGCTTCCCAGCGTTGCATCGATGACGCAGCTGACTTTCACTTCACTAGTCGCGATCAGCCGTAGGTTGATTCCTGCCCGTGAGATCGTGTCGAAAAGGCTTGCGGCGATACCGGGGCGTCCCATGATTCCTGCTCCGCTGATGCTTAGTTTGCTCATTCCGGCTTCAGCTGAGAGTTGGCCACCGACGGTTTTAAGCAGCCCTTCGCAAAGTGAGTGGGCTTTCGCTAAGTCGGCTTCGGCCACTGTGAAGGCAATGTCATTGCTGTTGCCGTCATGGGTTGATTGGATGATGAGGTCTACATTCACGCCATCGCTAGAGAGGTTCTCAAAAAGTGTGGCTGCGACACCCGGTTGATCGGGCACGTGAGAGAGGGCGATCACCGCTTGACCTTCGGCAAGTTCAACGCCATCCACAGGCCGACCAAGCTCTAGACCTTCTCGACCGAGGGGGCGCTTTGATTTGCTTGTGAGCTTGGTTCCGGCTTCGTTGTTCCAGCTAGAACGCACGACCAGGGCGACTCCAAAGTTGCGGGCGATCTCGACCGCACGGGGGTGCAACACGGAGGCGCCCAGACTGGCCAGCTCAAGCATCTCGTCGCAACTCACTTCTTGCATCAGTTGGGCATCGCTGACCTGACGTGGATCACTTGTGAGCACTCCTGGTACATCGGTGTAGATCTCGCAGGCATCTGCTCCTAGGGCGGCTGCTATGGCAACTGCAGATGTATCTGAACCACCGCGGCCGAGGGTGGTGATCTCTGCGGTGCCAACGCTGCTCAGGCTTGTGCCCTGGAAGCCTGCCACGACTACCACCTTGCCAGTGCTCAACAGGGATTGCAGGCGCTCAGTGCGGACGTCTAGGATTCGAGCGCGGCCATAGGCAGACTCTGTCACGATGCCCACTTGGGCTCCAGTCATCGAAATCGCTTGTATACCCAGTTCATGCAGTGCCATTGCAAGCAAGGAGATCGAAACCTGTTCTCCGGTGGCTAGCAGCATGTCCATTTCCCGTTGAGGGGGATTGCCGCTGATCACTTTCGCTAGGGCTGTGAGCTCATCAGTGGTTTGGCCCATAGCGGATACCACAATCACCAGGTCGTGGCCGAGATCTTTGCTGGTCGCAATCCGCTCAGCGACGGCTTGGATGCGCTCGACGTTGCCGACGGATGATCCGCCGAATTTTTGCACCAGCAACGCCATCCATGCCTTTGACACACGTTCTGATTATTTCAGCGTGTCGTCACTGGATTAGGGAGTGCTGAGTAACCCGTCGCGGAAGGCATCAGTAGGGATTGCACCTCGCTTGAGGGCGGCTTCTACTTCAAGCAAGCGACTGAGCAGGGTGAGGAATCGCTGCGGTGGCCGGCCCTGTAGCTGTTTGCGCATCACGTAGATCCGCTTGGGGTTGCCAATGCCTGCTGCTTTGGCAATCACGTTCACATCTCGTTCCCCTTGCTGCTCCAGCAAACTCACCCAAAGCCAGCCTCTGATTTGGCCTGTCAAGGTGGCCACGATGCGAAGTGCTGGCTCACCGGCATCAAGGAGTGCATCAAGACGGGCGATCGCTTCTCCGGCATGGCCTGCCAAGAGTGAATCTCCAACCTGTAGTGCATTGGTGGCCATTCCTTCAATCAGCGCGGCTACGTTTTCGGCTTTAATCAAACTTGGTGATTGATTAGCAGTTGTGCTTTCTTGGCGAATGTCGGCATGGAGAGCCAGTTTTTGCAGCTCTGCGGTGAGTCGCGTACTGTCGTTGCCGATGGCTTCCACCAGCGCTGTAGTGGCTTCAGGCTCCAGCTGCAGACCTAAGTCGCGGGCGGTGCGTTCCACCAGCTCCTGCTGACCGGCACCATCCCAGAACGCTGGCAGCAGAAAGCTTTTTTCGCTGGCTTGCTTCAACTTCACAAGCTTTTGTAAGGCCTTCGTTGTTCGCAGTCGGCCGTCTGGTTTGTTGGGGTTGCATAGCACCAGGTGGCTGGTTTCTGGAATTAGATCCAGCACGTCTTCGAAACGATTGGCAAGTTCGCTAGGGCAAGCGTTGCAGAACGGACTGCGCTGTAACAGCACCAGTCGTCCGCCACTTCCGAAGGGTGGTGTGCGTGCTTCTGCCAAGGCTTGGCTGGCTTGCCCAGCATCAGCTCCATCGAGGCGGCTGAGGTTGATGCTGCTCCATGCTTGATCGACAACATCGCCGATCAGAGTCTCGATGGCGTGGTCTCGGGCGGCGGCATCATCGCCCCAGATGAGATGGATCGGCATTGCAGCGGCAGACCGAAGATCTTTAACTGATGATGCTTGATATCTATCTGGCTTAAGGCAGAAACGTGAAGTCGCTTGATCATCCGATCTTCACGGAAAGCATTCGCCGCATTCGCGAGCAGTTGGGTGTAACGGGTTTGGATCCCTTGCAGCAGCAGGTGTTGGAGCGTTTGATTCACAGCAGTGGGGATTTTGGCCTAATTCCTTTGCTGCGCTTTACTCCACAGGCTTGTGAGCTTGGGCTGGCTGCCTTGCAGGCCGGAGCGCCAATTCTCACCGATACGGCCATGGCAGCTGTAGCAGTGCAGCCGATGGCGCGACGCACACTCAAGACATCAGTTCGCTGCGTGCTGGAGTGGGCGCCGGATGAGGCACCAAACGGTTCCACGCGAACAGCCGAGGGCTTGCGATGCGCATGGCAAGAATTGGCGGCTAAAGATGTGGATCAACAAGCGCCGATTGTGTTGATTGGTAGTGCACCAACGGCTTTGGAAGCTTTGTTGGATCTGGTGTCTACAGGTTCACCTCCTCCTAGTTTGATCATCGGCATGCCTGTGGGCTTTGTAGGTGTATCTGACAGCAAGCGGCGGTTAGCTGTTAGCGGACTAGCTCATATTCGCTTAATGGGTAGTCGGGGTGGGGCTGGTCTGGTTGCAGCGACGGTCAATGCTCTGTTGCGTCGTGCTTGGTTGGATCAATGAGATTGAATTCCTAGCAAAAGCCCTGGACATATGCCCAGGGCGATGAAAGGAGAAGCGCTTAGATCGTGTTATTAATCAAGCTAGAAAATCCGTATTGCTGTAGAGACTGGCTAACTCATTATCGACTGAAAGTGCGTGAGCACGACGGACCGCTGAGTCAATATTGACTGTGCCTGCACCGTAGGTGTCGTCAGTCCCCGGATCTCCCAGATCCATCGCGCTAGTCGTGATGATGTCTTTAACCTCTACACCCGTAAGAGCTAAATTCTCACTCCAGACAATTGCAGCTGCACCAGCAAGATTAGGGTTGGCACAAGAGGTGCCGCCAAAAGATCTTTGCCATCCGTTCGCATCAATAGATTGGCTGTCGGTCGGTGCAACCATCGTCATTCCCTCACCAGCATTTGAGTAACTAGCCAGCTGGGTGCCAGTTATGTTGGTAATTGAACCACCGGCAATCGCATCGATTTCTTCTGTACCTGTGAACTGCAGAGCACCAACGATGGCAATATTATCCAGTTCAGTTGTATCATCAGGAATTAAATCATCAGGGTGTTGTCCAGCAGCCCAAACGGTTTCTTTATTTCCGTTATTGCCAGCGGCAAGAGAAAAGAAGGCGTATTCTTGAGTTTCTTCAAAAGACGTTTTCATTTCTTCTGCACTTGGCCAATTACTACTCGGATTTGACCATCTGGCTCCGCTTTGAAAAACTAGACGTTCATCACAATTACGCTGATCTTTTGCATCTTCAATTGATTCGTAGAAGGTATCATCCCAAACATTATAGGCAACAAGTTGGCTTCCGGGAGCAATGCCTGCCAGGTTTTCACTGTCATGCTTAGCTGCCATCACACTCATCGCTCGATGGCCATGGGAGCTGCCTGATTTTGCGTTTTGGTTTTGAACATGTGAGATTTCATTGTGAGCATCAGAGTCACTCCCAGCAACGTCATTAAGACCACTATCGAGAGAAACAAGCTTGACTTTGTCAGAACCTTTGTTGAATCGCCAAGCACTTGCAGCATCCATGACTTGTAGATTCCATTGTTCTTTTGTGCTGTCGCTCATTCCTTCTCTAATGCGGTAGCTATCGTCTTCGGTGGTAATCCTCTCAAAACCTTGTAGATAAATTTCATCTCCATTTTTGAGGCTCAAGATGTCGAAAGCTGTGCCTTGATAAATGGCCTGTTCGCCGATCGTTGTGTAATCAGTCAGACCGCTGAAGGTTTCGCCATTGAAGCTCTTGATGTCTGCACTATCAATACCATTAAGTATTAGCTCGTCGGTTCCACCACGAGCTTTGTAAATTCTGCCTGAATCATATTGTGAACCTACCCATGAATATGCATCCATATCATAATAAGTAAAAGTGTTGGCTTCAATGTCACCATCAAATGTACTCCAGTCAAGAGCATCAATCATTGCCAATGTTTCATCAAAGTCTTCAATGTTTTCTCTCATGCCACCGAATACAGCATCAATATCCACATCAAAGTCCCAGTTACTGCGTCTATCGAGGAAGCTTTCCGCAGCATCGATCTTGCCGTTAAGATCGACAAGGAATCGATCTTCTGAGAGGTCTAGTGTGTATGATCCAAGATCAACACTTTCTCCTGTCGTGGTGTGGGTTGCATTGACTTGAGCTTCAACATTACCAAGCTTCATTGTTGCCCATGGGCCCCAACTCCAGCCAAAAACATCTGAGAAATCCAACCTATTATCATTTAAGAAATCACCATCATAATTAATTCTGATAGCACCATCTTCAAAGACTTCTTTTTTCGTGCCGTCGTGTGATGCATCATAAATACGGGTATAACCATAATCAAATAGACTCCCTACACTAAAGTCCCATGGCTTGATGCTGATGCTTAGATCGACATCGTATGGTCGTGGGTTATGTCTGAAAGAGTGTCGATCAAAACCTTTGCTAAATGGGTTGCGTGAACCACCTTCTTCGCCAGCTTCATATTCACCATTTGTACGATCTTGAGGTAACTCCAGTTGGTCCTTTCTTCCCATCCAGTTTAGCTTTCCGAAGGAAAACCTATTTGACTTTCGTTCGAATTGGCCTTGATGGTTGAATTCATCAGTTGATTCATCGCGATCTTGCTGATTTGCCCTGGAAGAGAAACCTTGCTGATTGAAAGAACGGAATGGCTGTCTTAGGCGTCGGCCAAATGTATTTTGGCCATGTTGATTGCCTGTAATCGGATCTTCCAGTCTGGTGGAATGATGAACATTGAATGTTTCTTGCCTCTCAAAAGATAGTCTACTGTCGCGAGAATAATCTTTGGTTGTGTTGTTTGCATTTGAGGCTCCCTTGGCTTCGAGCTCAAAGGGCTGCTCTTGTTCAGTGATCTTGTCACTATTGTAGTAATAGTGGCTTGAATGCCCCGCGCCAAGATGAGTGTCCTGACTGTCTGTTGGTTTTGCTAAATTTAGAGATTCACTGATGAAGTCTCTGCGCTCTGATTGCTTGTTATTTGAGCGGATACTTCTGAAGAGTCTCTTCATGATCGGAGAAAAGGTAATGCCTTTTGATGACTCAATCAATCTCGATCAATGTCATGACTTTAGATGTGATCTAGAACTTTTTGAGCCGCGAACTTGCTCACATTCAATCGTGACGTAGCTCACACCTTTATTTGTGCACAGCGATTGATTAGAAGTGATGTGAATGGTGAATCTGATTTTTCTAGATCAGTCTTGAGACTAATCCTATCAATAGCCTTGTTTTTCATCTTTCTATTTTGTTGCCGCTTGCTTTTTCAATCAATGATCAGCTTTGTGTAATTTGCTCTTATTGTTGGCCTGTTGTTGTTGCAGTCAATATTGATAGTCTCTTGCTTGATTCACAATTGCCTGAGTGAATCGGTTTTGCTCTGGAGCTGGCCCAGCAGTAGTTGTCAATAGTTCCCACTCTGCAGTTTGATAGTTGAAGTAAGTGAAACCCAACTTGCAAGGGAAGCGGTATCCCTGTCTTTGATGTGGTTGATCGGCTGGTAGTGCGTCGGATTCAATCGAGCTGCCCTTGCCTTGCGTACCCCGAACTTTGTAGAGGTGAACGAATCAATCCTGATGTCAATGGGAATGGCTTTGCGAACGAAACCAATTTGCTTGCAGGGTATTGCCACATCGGCTACCTGGTTGTTGATACGAACGATCTTGAGCAGAGGTTCACTTGAATGGGCGTCAAATGAGGCAGTGGATCGATGTCAGGCGACAGGAGGTTCTCAGCATTCTCTTTTGATTGTTTTCGCGCTTGGCAGGGCGTGTAGAGATGAGTGATCGTCTTGAAGCTGAGCTAACACCTGCCTTGCTCGTTGCACCACGTCATCCGGCACACCAGCTAGACGGGCGGCTTCAATGCCGTAACTGCGATTTGCACCGCCTGCGGTCACTTGATGCAGGAACACCAGGTCGTCGCCTGTTTCCTCCACCAAAACTTGAGAATTGGCGACATTGGCCAGCTCCTGGCTCAGCCCGTTGAGTTCGTGATAGTGGGTTGCGAACACAGTGCGGCTTCTAAGATCTGTTGCCAGGTGTTCGCTCACTGCCCAGGCAATGGAAAGACCATCGAAGGTTGCGGTGCCACGTCCAATCTCATCGAGAAGCACCAAGGAACGATCGCTGGCGTGATGGAGAATGTTGGCCGTTTCTGCCATTTCCACCATGAAGGTGGACTGTCCCGCCGCTAGGTCATCTACGGCGCCGACGCGGGTGAAGATGCGATCTGCGATGCCAACAAAAGCCTGCTTTGCAGGTACCCAACTACCCACCTGGGCTAGCAACTGTATGAGGCCGATTTGACGCAGGTAGCAGCTTTTGCCACTGGCGTTTGGGCCGGTGAGTACGACGAGGTCGATGCCCTTGCCAAGTTCTACATCGTTAGGGATGAAGGATCTCTCTACCAGTAGTTGTTCCACCACTGGGTGTCTGCAGGTTTTGAGCTGCAGTTCTCTGCTGTTATCGATCTCTGGGCAGCAATAGTTTCCAGTCGCAGCTACTTCTGCTAGCCCGACTAGCGCATCGAGTCCTGCCACGGCCCGTGCTGCTTTACGGATTGCAGTTGCCTGTTTGCCCACTTGCTCGCGCAATTGGCAGAACAATTCGTATTCCCTTTGGCAGGCCCTTGCTCTGAGCTGAAAGATCTGCCCTTCCCGGGTTTTGAGATCTGGTGTGATGAAGCGTTCCTCGTTGGCCAGGGTCTGCCGGCGGATCCAGTGGTCCGGCACCATGGAAGCCTTGGCTTTGCTTACGGCTAGGAAGTAGCCGAAGGTTCGGTGGTATTGCAGGCGCAGATTAGGGTTGCCACTGAGTTTGCGTTCTTGGATTTCCTGACCTGCAAGCCAGTTGTCCTGGTCATCCAGTTGATTGCGCAGGCCATCCAGCAGCGGATCAACGTTGTCGTGCATGAGGCCTCCCTCGCTGAGGCTGAGCGGTGGGTTATTGATCAATTGCTCGCGGATACTTGCCGCCAGTTTTGGCAGGCTCTTATCCAGAGTCAGCAAGTTGTCGAGCCAGTGTGGGCCAGAGCTCAATGCATTGTGTAGTTGCTCTGCTAGCCGTGGTAATCGTTCAATGCCATCGGCGATAGCCACTAGCTCACGGGCGCCAGCATGACCGGCGCCGGCCCTGCCCGCCAGCCGTTCTAGATCTCCCATCGGTCGCAGCAAGCGTCGAAGTGAATGCCGCAGGGAGCGTGTCTCCACGAGATGGTTCACTACCGCTTGACGGGCGCGGATGGCTTTGCTGTCTAGAAGGGGGGCCTCGATCCAGCGACGCAGGCAGCGGGCTCCCATTGCGGTGAGGGTACGGTCTACGGCCCACAGCAGTGACCCTTGAAACTGGCCGTCTCGTTGAGTGCTTGTGAGTTCTAGGTTGCGTCGGGTTTGGGCGTCGAGCACTAAGGCATCGCTGGCGAACACTGTGAGCGGATGTTCCAGGGGCATCGGGGCGATGCCGTCATCTACGTGTTCAGCAAGGGGTTGGGTGTCCCTTAGATAAGTCAGCAGTCCACCGGCGGCCCTTAGTGCTAAAGGCACCGCTTGCAGCCCTAGACCGTCAAGGGTGCTGAGCCGGTAATGATTGAGCAACGTTCGCTCGGCCTCTGGTTGACTGAAGGGGGTAGTGGCCATTGTTGTCAGGAAGAGCTGCTCTGGACACCATGCAGGCCTGCTGCTTTCTCCGCTCTGTTGAGCCATGATCAGTTCCGAAGCCTCGAGCTGAGCAAGGTGTTGGTGCAGCTCAGCGCTCCCCTCCCGTTGCGTGACCAGGAATTCGCCTGTGCTGACATCGGCGTTGGCTAGACCCCAGCAAAACGGTTGGTTGCCTTGTGCTGGCTCAACCACAACTGCTGCTAGCCAATTGTTGCGGCGAGCTGTCAGCATGCCTTCGGCAATCACCGTGCCTGGGGTGAGCACCCTGGTGATGTCACGTTTAAGCAGTGCGCCTTTGCTTGGAGTTGTTTCCAGTTGGTCACAAATGGCCACGCTGAGCCCATGGCGGATTAATTCGGCGCAATAGCGTTCTGCAGCGTGGTGGGGGACGCCTGCCATCGGCACACGGCCGATCCCTTTACCTCCTTCCTTGCCCGTGAGAGTCAGCTCCAGCAGCCTTGAGAGCTGAATGGCATCTTCAAAAAAGCATTCAAAAAAATCGCCGAGTCTGTAGAGCAAGATCCTTTCGGGATGTTTGGCCTTGAGTTCCACGTAATGACTCAGCATTGGCGTGAGCTGCTCAGGGTCAACAAGGTTGTGGTGTGCCCAGGCGGGCAGGTCGTTGTCGTTATCAGCTGTTTCGAGTTGCTCTTGGCTTTCAGAATCAAGTGGGATGCTTGGAACGGATGTTGGCTTATGTCGATTGCGGGGCCTTTTTAGGGATTCGTCGACGAGTTCTTGATCAGAGAGATCGTTACGCAGAGCTCGTGTAATGGTTTCTGAGCAGCTTTCAGCGTTTGCCTGCGGTTCCAGATCACCAAACAGACTGCCTTGCAACAACTCAGCGTTGGCAGTCATTGGATAATCCTGCCAGCAAAGAGATGGCATCGTAAGTCTGGTCTGCTGGGAAGGATGTGAAGCCTCGCGACACCCATGGCGGCCTTTTCATGAGAAGCCTCGGCCTCGTGGGAGAATTTTCAAAGATCAGAGCATTGGCTCCGCCGCCTCAACTCCATGCAGATCATTTCCGACATCGCTGTGAACGCCCTGTTGTTCGCATCATTGCTTTTGGTTGTTGGGATTCCGGTGCTTTATGCAACCCAAAAAAATCCTGGCGATCGCCGCAACCCTGAAATCAAAAAGATCGAAATCATTGGCGGGGTTTGGTTCCATCTTGTTTTGCTCAACGGAGCAATCAGCTTTTTGGTGGTTTGAACCAATCACTCACTTGCTGTGATGAGAGCATGTGGGCAGTTCCTGCCACTGAATGATGGCCACATTTGAAGGGCGTTATACAGATGTACAAGCTCTGCGCATAGCTGTTGTTGTCGCCAGGTTTAACGACTTGGTGACTGGCAAGCTTTTGAGTGGCTGTCTTGATTGTTTGGCTCGCCATGGGGTTGATACCTCTGCAGGCAGTTCTCAACTTGATGTGGCCTGGGTGCCCGGATCGTTTGAATTGCCTCTTGTGGCTCAGAATCTTGCGCGTAGTGGTCGCTATCAGGTGTTGATTACCCTTGGTGCTGTGATTCGAGGCGATACACCCCATTTTGATGTGGTGGTTGCTGAGGCCAGTAAGGGCATTGCTTCAGTCTCAAGGGAGACAGGTGTGCCGGTGATTTTTGGTGTGCTCACCACAGACACCATGCAACAAGCACTTGAGCGGGCTGGGATTAAGAGCAATTTGGGCTGGAGTTATGGGTTACAGGCTTTAGAAATGGGTTCGCTGATGGGAGTGCTCTGCTCAGCTACTTCTGCCAGCTGATTGATTGGAATTGACCAGTTCCCCTTTGGTGGTGCATGCTGTCTTTGTCCAAGGGGAGACATCCCCAAGGCACGTGATGCGGATGTAGCTCAGTGGTAGAGCATCTCCTTGCCAAGGAGAGGGTCGAGAGTTCGAATCTCTTCATCCGCTTTTCAGTTTGAACAATTAGCTGTTTTTGAGATTCAACAACAACAGCTGTTGATTGCTTGACCTTTCGAAGCCCATTTGCTCGTAGAAGCCTCTGCTGTTTGTTGTCATCAAGTAGACACGCTCAACATTGCGGATGCCAGGAGCGACTAGCAGAGCTTCGATCACTTGTCTGCCTAAGCCATGACCTTGCAGATCGCCAGCTACGACAACGTCCCATAGGACGGCTCGGTAGATCCCGTCGCTCGTGGCACGTCCGAAGCCCACCAGGCGCTTGCCACGCCAAAGGCTAATGACCACGTTGCTGCCTGCCAGCATTTTTTTTAGTTCTGACGTGTCGCGTTGCTGGGCCCAGAAGGCGTGTTTGTGGAGCAGACGGTGCAGCTTAAGAAGTCCGCGGCTTGGCTTGAGATCAGGTCCAATCCCGAACCAGCGCATGCCCGGAGCTCCGGCGGCGTGTTCAACAAGACGGATACGGGTCATAACGGATCACTGACCTCTTTATCATCCGTCCCTGGCCAATGGAGATTGCTTTCAGCTAAGCGAGTGGCGCTTGGAACGTAGGCGCGTGAGAGATGTATCCACTTCTTTTTCAGAACGGTTTGCTTGCGATGTCTTCAATCTGTTTTCTCATATGCAGTGGTTCATGTTGTGTTCTTTCGAGCCAGTACTTTTCTCCTTTCAGCATCCCTCCAAGCAGCACTCAGTAGGCTGCACGCAGAAATAACAGCTGTTTCATGCTCAAGCTCCTGCTGGGAGATCCCAATGCCCGCAAGCTGAAGCGCTACCAGCCGATCGTCACTGACATCAATATCCTCGAAGAGGACATTGCTCCGCTCGGCGACGAACAACTCCGCGCCAGAACGGCTGAGTTTCGTCAGCGGCTTGAGAATGCAGGCAGCCTTGACAAGCAGTTACCTCTCTTGGATGAGCTGCTCCCCGAGGCTTTTGCCGTGGTGCGAGAGGCCAGTAAACGTGTTCTTGAGATGCGGCACTTCGATGTGCAGCTAATCGGCGGAATGGTGTTGCATGAGGGCCAGATTGGTGAGATGAAGACTGGCGAAGGTAAAACGCTTGTGGCGACTTTGCCTGCTTATCTCAATGCCTTAACAGGGCGAGGTGTACATGTCGTCACTGTGAATGACTATCTAGCAAGGCGAGATGCTGAATGGATGGGACAAGTTCATCGCTTTTTGGGGTTGTCGGTTGGTTTGATTCAGCAGGACATGAGTCCTGCTGAGCGCAGGAAAAACTATGCCTGCGATATCACCTATGCCACCAATTCAGAGTTGGGTTTTGACTACCTGCGCGACAACATGGCCACCGATCTTAGTGAGGTGGTTCAGCGGGAGTTTCAGTACTGCGTCATCGATGAGGTGGATTCGATTCTGATCGATGAGGCGCGTACTCCCTTGATCATTTCCGGACAGGTGGAGCGTCCCCAGGAGAAGTATCAGCAGGCTGCAGATGTGGCCGCTGCTCTTGAGCGGGCTGCCGAACAGGGTAAGGATGGCATTGACCCTGAGGGTGACTACGAGGTTGATGAGAAGCAACGCAGTTGCACACTCACGGATGAAGGCTTCGCCAAGGCTGAGCAGAACCTCAATGTGAGGGATCTGTTTGACCCCGCTGATCCCTGGGCCCATTACATCACAAATGCATTGAAGGCCAAGGAGTTGTTTGTCCGGGATGTGAATTACATCGTGCGCGATGGTGAAGCTGTGATTGTTGATGAGTTCACAGGCCGTGTGATGCCTGGCCGACGCTGGAGCGACGGACAGCATCAGGCGATTGAGGCCAAGGAACAGCTAGCGATTCAGCCCGAAACTCAAACCCTGGCTTCGATTACTTATCAAAATTTCTTTCTGCTCTATCCCCGCTTGGCTGGCATGACCGGCACCGCTAAGACAGAAGAGGTTGAGTTTGAGAAGACCTACAAGCTTGAGACTTCAGTTATCCCTACCAATCAGCCTCGGGCTCGTGCGGATTGGGTGGATCAGGTTTATAAGACTGAATCAGCAAAGTGGCGCGCCGTGGCCAACGAGACGGCTGAAATTCATAAGCAGGGAAGGCCTGTTCTGGTTGGCACGACCAGTGTTGAGAAAAGCGAACTGTTGAGCTCCCTGCTCTCAGAACAAGAGATTCCCCACAATCTTTTGAATGCCAAGCCGGAGAATGTGGAACGTGAGGCGGAGATCGTGGCCCAGGCTGGCCGTGCAGGTGCTGTGACGATTGCCACAAACATGGCTGGCCGTGGGACAGACATCATTCTCGGCGGAAATAGTGATTACATGGCACGCCTCAAGTTGCGTGAGGTTTTGCTGCCAAGATTGGTGCGGCCTGAGGAGGGTCATCGTCCACCAGTGCCATTGCAGAGGGCTGCCGAGACAGGTGGTGGGTTCGCTGCCAAGGCCGCTGCTTCGAATGGCTCTCATGGCCATGTCTTAAGCGAGGCCCGTGCAATCGGGAGTCTTTATCCTTGCTCGCTCACTGATGACACTGATCAGTTCCTTGCGGAGTTAGCTCGTGAGCTTGTGAAGGTTTGGGGAGATAGGGCACTGAGCGTGATCGAATTGGAGGATCGCATCTCCACTGCTGCTGAAAAAGCACCTACCGATGATCCGCAGATTGCTGCCTTACGACAGGCGATCGCAAGAGTCAAGACTGAATACGACGTAGTAGTGACCCAGGAGGAGGTTCGAGTGAGGGAAGTAGGTGGTCTTCATGTGATTGGTACAGAACGTCATGAATCTCGCAGGGTTGACAATCAACTTCGTGGTCGGGCCGGCCGCCAGGGGGATTTAGGTAGTACCCGTTTTTTCCTTTCTTTGGAAGACAACCTATTGCGCATCTTCGGAGGAGAACGGGTGGCTTCGTTGATGAATGCTTTCCGCGTGGAGGAAGACATGCCCATTGAGTCGGGCATGCTCACCCGTTCTTTAGAGGGTGCTCAGAAAAAGGTAGAAACCTATTACTACGACATCCGTAAGCAGGTTTTTGAGTACGACGAGGTAATGAACAATCAACGTCGTGCCGTTTATGCCGAACGTCGCCGGGTACTCGAGGGTCGCGGCCTCAAGAAGCAGGTGATTGGTTATGGAGAGAGAACCATGGACGATGTTGTTGAGGCTTATGTGAACCCTGACTTGCCCCTTGAAGAATGGGATTTAGGCCAACTGGTTAGCAAGGTCCAGGAATTTGTCTATCTGCTTGAGGATCTAAAGCCTGAGCAGTTGCAGGAGCTAAGCATGGAGGAACTTAAGTCTTTTCTGCAGGAGCAACTGCGCAATGCTTATGACATTAAGGAGGGTCAGATTGAGCAGCAACGTCCAGGGCTGATGCGTGAGGCTGAACGTTTCTTCATCCTTCAGCAGATCGATACACTTTGGCGGGAACATCTGCAGGCGATGGATGCTCTGCGAGAATCAGTAGGCTTGCGCGGTTATGGTCAGAAAGATCCACTGATTGAATATAAGAATGAGGGCTATGACATGTTTCTTGAAATGATGACGAACATGCGTCGAAACGTGATCTATTCAATGTTCATGTTCCAGCCGGCCGCATCAGGGCAAGAGCAGGCATGAGGATTATTGCGATTTACTTAACCAGCGCAGGAGGCGTGTCAGTTTCCAACTCAGTGAACGTTTGATTGCATGCAGCTCAGCAGAGAGCTCTCGCAGTTGCCCATCGGCTTGTTGAAGTTGTACATCGGCTTGTTGAAGTTGCTCGTTGGAGCTTTTTAGTTGCTGAGCGCAGTTGTTCAGTTTTGTTTCTGCAGATTCGCTGCGCTCCATCTCTTGGCGAAGCTTGTGAGCCAAGGTTGCTAATCCATCTTGAAGAGCTAGGGGCTGCGGCTCCCAAGCACTGATATTGCGTTGCAGATCCCCGTGGCTTGCAGGCTTATCTTTGTGGATCAGTTTCCAGGTGTGTTCGGCTTGTTCACAGCTGTGAGATACGAGCCGCTCCAAAGCATGCAAACTGCTGCCGTCAATCGCAAGGGGTTCTGGGGGCAGTTCGTTTATTTGTGCCATTGCATGGGCAAGAGGCATCAATGCCGCGGGTTTGGCCCAAAACATCATCCCTGCAGGGAAGCTCAATAAGGCATCGCGTCGCAACGGGCGATGCGGCGCGAACAATTGACTGAATTGACTCGCTAATTCAAAGTTTGTGCCCCAGTTCAAGTAGGGGCGAATCAGCTCGGGAGGTGCAGGCATTACCAGTCCCAAGCTGGGATGGTTGCTGAATGTTTGACGTAAATGCAGCACGCTGCAGGAATCTGGGAGCAATGTATTGAGCAGTTCTTCTAGCCAGGGTTGGCCAAGATCGCTCTCTAAAGAACGTTTCCCGTGGAGATGTAGAAGTAAGTCGTAGGTCTGTAGGTCTGACCACAGATCAATTAATAGCGGCGCCAAGTTGCGGCCTCGATTGCCGCAGATTCGGATGTTGAGATGTTTGAGCATTGCCTGATTCAGGCTTGAATGAATCCGCTCTTTGATCAGTTCAGCCTTGGCGGTGCTGTTGGTGCTGATCCATAGGTCAAAGCTTCCTAAGCCGTCTGAAACCTTGTTGAGAGCTGCAAGCAGGCAGTCGATGGTTTCCGTGTAGTGAATATGAATATGAACGGCCAGCTTCGTGGGAGGGTCTTTGCTGTTTTCTGATTGCCACTCTGGTAATCGGCGAACGTCCAGTTGAGCTTCCAGGGCTTTGCCTGGGACCAGTGTCGGTGTGCCAATGGGGTGATTGAGATTGAGATCAAGATCGCCGCAGGAAATAGTGGTCAACATGTCGCAATCGTTCTCTTGGGTCTTGGAGTTAATCTTCCATGCTTTTCAAGGCCTGCTCAATGGTTTTGTGTATTTCACATCAGCCATGGCGGAGCATGCCAACATCAATTGAGAGTTGACGCAGCGATTGGCTCAGGCACGCAAGGGGATCATCCTCGCCGGAGGAAGTGGCACAAGGCTGCATCCGATTACGCAGGCGTTAAGCAAGCAGTTGCTGCCGGTTTATGACAAGCCGATGGTCTATTACCCGTTGAGCACATTGATGCTTGCGGGTATCCGTGAAGTATTGATCATCACCACACCGCAGGATCAAGGGTCTTTTCAATCGCTGCTTGGTGATGGTCAGGCCTGGGGCATAGAGATTCGCTATGCCGTTCAGCCAAGCCCGGATGGACTGGCTCAGGCTTTTTTGATTGGTGCGGATTTTCTTGCTGGTAGGTCTTCGGCTCTGGTGCTTGGTGACAACCTTTTTCACGGTCAGAATTTGGTTTCTGACAACTTCCCTAAAGTTGGGGCGACGGTTTTTGCCTATCCGGTGCGCGACCCAGAGCGATACGGGGTTGTTGACTTTTCTCCTGATGGAAGGGTGCTCAGCATTGAAGAGAAGCCCGATCAACCGAAATCCAGATATGCCGTTACGGGATTGTATTTTTATGATGACACCGTCGTTGAGCGTGCCCGTAAAGTGGTTCCGTCGGCACGCGGGGAGCTTGAGATTACTGATCTCAACCGTCAGTATCTCGATGAAGGCCAGTTGCATGTGCAGTTAATGGGTCGAGGTATGGCCTGGCTTGATACAGGTACCTGTGACTCTCTGCATGAGGCCTCGAGCTACATCCGAACGCTTGAGCATCGTCAAACTCTCAAGGTCGGCTGCCCTGAGGAAGTGGCTTGGCGGATGGGTTGGATCACAGATGACCAGCTTTCGACTTTGGCGGCTCCGTTGCGTAAGAGTGGTTACGGCATTTACCTGATGCAGCTTCTTGAGGATGCAGGCTGAATCACTCCAGAGTTACGCCGGACATGTCTTGTCCGGGCCTTTGCTGATCCAACCACGGGTATTCGGTGATGAGAGGGGCTTTTTTTTCGAAAGCTGGAATCAGCTTGCTTTTCAGGAAGTTCTTGAGAACTCAGGTCAACCCACGTCATTGTTCGTACAGGACAATCATTCGCGTTCCTCAATAGGTGTGTTGCGGGGATTGCACTATCAGTTGCCGCCTCATCCTCAGGGCAAGCTTGTGCGTTGTGTGGTGGGTGAGATTTTTGATGTGGCTGTCGATATTCAACGTGATTCGCCCACCTTCGGGCAGTGGGTCTCAGCCAGGTTGAGTGCAGAGAATCATTGCCAGCTTTGGGTTCCGCCAGGGTTCGCCCATGGATTTCTCACACTTAGTGACCATGCCGATGTGCTCTACAAAACCACCGATTTCTGGAGCCGTGAGTGTGAGCAGTCCATTCGCTGGGACGATCCTGACCTTGCGATTGCTTGGCCGGTGACGACGCCTGAGCCTGAGGGGACACAGCTATTACCTCTGTTGTCCGATAAGGATGCCAATGCACCATTGCTTGATGATCAATCATGCGTGTTTTGATCACGGGTGGTTCTGGTCAGTTGGGCCAGGCTTTACAAAAGCTGGCTCCTCCTTCGGTGGAATTGATCGTGCTGGACCGGTATGCGCTTGATCTTTCGGATCCCAAGGCCTGTGAGGCCGCTGTGCATGAACTAAAGCCAGTCTGGGTCATTAATGCAGGTGCTTATACGGCTGTTGATCGCGCCGAATCCGAATCGGAGCTGGTTTATGCAGTCAATGCAAAAGCTCCAGAAGCATTGGCACGGGCCCTACAGCGAACGGGTGGGTTTTTGTTGCAGCTCAGCACTGATTTTGTTTTTGATGGGGCGCAGGGATCTCCGTATCAGCCTCATCAACCTCTCATACCTCTGGGGGTCTATGGAGCCTCCAAAGCTGCTGGTGAAGTGCAGGCGGCTTCCGCTTTGGATCCAGACAGGCTATGCATCCTTCGCACTAGCTGGGTTTATGGACCGGTTGGGCGCAACTTCCTGCTCACGATGCTTCGCCTTCATCAAGAGCGTGAAACTTTGGGAGTTGTCGCGGATCAGGTGGGCTGCCCTACATCGACCCATGGTCTGGCTCAGGCCTGCTGGTCTGTTCTGGAGCAATCACTAGTGGGTCGCCATCATTGGAGTGATGCTGGGGTGGCCAGTTGGTACGACTTCGCTGTGGCCATAGGCGAATTGGCGATGCAGTGTGAGTTGTTGCAAACCCCAGCGCTCGTGAGGCCTTTGACCACCGCTGACTATCCAACTTCTGCTCGAAGACCAAGTTATTCCTTGCTGGATTGCACTGCCACGCGGTCAGCCCTTGGTTTGTCTGGGATCCATTGGCGGCAGGCTTTATATGGGGTTTTGGAGCAGTTGCGTCAGATTTAAGGTCTGCTCCTTTTGATTTGACTTTGTGTCTCGGCGCGACCTTCAATGTTCGAATTGTCCACCTCTGTGCGCTTCATGCCAGAAGCCTCTAGGAGTCCGGCCTGAAGAAATGTTCTTATGGCCACTACTGCCTGCAGCATTTCAACAACTGGATTGACCTGATCATCCTTTTGAGCACCATCCAGACTGTGCTCAAGCCTGGAGGAGCTTGATTCCCGCCTATTAAATATGTTGGAGTTTAAGGTCTTGCCAGGCAAGGACATGTGATGACCTTTTGGGTGGCTGCCGATGCGCGGGTTCTTGTTACCGGCGGAGCTGGTTTTATTGGCGGGTGTGTGGTTCGCAGGCTCCTGAGTGAGTCTGGTGCTCAAGTGTTCAACCTTGACAAACTCAGCTATGCCAGTGACCTCAGCAGCATCGGTGAGCATGCCAACCATCATTTTCTACGGGTCGATCTCGCTGATGCCGATGCAACCCATGCTGCTGTCAAGCAGGCTGATCCTGATCTGGTGATGCATTTGGCTGCAGAAAGCCATGTTGATCGCTCCATCGATGGGCCAGCTGCGTTTATCGAGAGCAACATCACCGGCACCTTCAATCTTCTCCAGGCTGTCCGAAGTCATTGGAGTGCTCTACCAGAAGAACGCTGTGAGCACTTCCGCTTTCATCACATCAGCACTGATGAGGTGTTTGGTTCCCTCGGCGAGCATGGGCGATTTTCAGAAACTACTGCTTATGACCCAAGGAGTCCTTATTCGGCCAGCAAGGCGGCCAGTGACCACCTTGTGAGTGCCTGGCATCACACCTATGGTTTGCCTGTTGTGCTCACCAATTGCTCCAATAACTACGGTCCCTGGCAGTTCCCTGAGAAGTTGATTCCCGTAGTCATTCTCAAGGCTTTAGCGGGTGAGCCGATCCCTCTTTATGGGGATGGTGGAAATGTACGCGATTGGTTGTACGTGGAGGATCATGTTGAGGCCTTGTTGTTGGCTGCCACCCGAGGACGTTTAGGGGAGAGCTATTGCGTTGGAGGGGCTGGTGACCATGGCAATCCCAGTGAAAGGACCAACCGAGATGTCGTGGAAACCATTTGCCGAACACTTGATTGTCTCCGCCCTCAGCCGCAGACCTATGCCGCATTGATCACCCGGGTGCGCGATCGCCCGGGGCATGATCGCCGTTATGCCATTGACGCATCAAAAATCACCCATGAACTGGGGTGGAAGCCACGCCATAGTTTTGAACAGGGGATTGCCGCCACCGTGGAGTGGTACCTAAATCATTTGGATTGGTGCAAGAGTGTGCGCGATCGTTCTGGATACAGTGGGGAGAGAATTGGGATGAACTCAGCCAAAGGTATCAATCCTGGTTGAGTTCGTGATTTCATCGCGCTCGCTTTTGCTTGTACTGGTGGCTTATCACCCCTCTCAGCAGGAGGTTGACAGCCTCAAGACCAATTTGCGAACGCTTTCTCCCGAGGTTGGCTACAGCGTCGTTGTCAATGATCACCACCCCGGCGAGCCTGTCGATCAGCTGCTTGGTGATGCTGATCATTGGCTTGTTCATACTGAAAACCTCGGCTATGGCCGTGCTGTGAACCGATTGGTCAGATCTCTTGAGGAGCTGCCTGCTTACCTCGGTATTCTCAATACGGATCTGAGCTGGGATCAAAATACATTTTCATTGCTGCTCGGTTGGCTGCAAGTGCATCCTGATGTGGTTCTTGCTGTACCTAAGATTGTTGATGAACGTGGCATCGTTCAGAAGTTATGCAAGCAGAATCCAACCGTTCTTGGCTTGTTGAGTCGCCGCTTCATTCCTCGCTGGGTCAAGCCGAACTGGCTGAGGCGCTATGACAATTGGTATGTGATGCATGGCGAAAATTATCAACAGGTTTTTGAGGCCCCTTATTTGAGTGGTTGTTGCATGTTGATTCGCTCTGACTCTTTTCAGAATGTTGGTGGGTTCGATGAACGTTATTTTCTCTATTTAGAAGATGCTGATCTCACGCGAAAGTTAGCTTCTATTGGGCGATGCCTTCATCTTCCGCAGGCTTCGATTGTGCATGCTTGGGGGCGGGGTAATTACGGTAGTTGGCGGTTAACTCTGGTTAACTTGCATAGTGCTTGGCTTTATTTTTGCAAGTGGGGATGGGCTTTATGGTGATCGATGTTGTGCTGCCTGTTTTTAATGGATATGAGTATTTGGAGCAGCAAGTGGCTTCGATTGCATCGCAGACTCTCCGGCCGAGGAGATTGTTAATCCGCGACGATGGGTCTTCTGAGCGTGTTCTGAAATTAATCCACCGCCTTGAAGCGTATTATTCCCCTTGGCTCGTTGTGCTTCCATCTGAGGGGAATGTTGGATGCACCGCCAATGTCAACGCTTTGCTCAAATGTGTAGAGGCTTCTTACTGTGCTTTGGCTGACCAGGATGATATCTGGTTGCCTGATAAATTAGAGCGGGGATTTACAGCTCTTAGTGCTATTGAAAAGCGCAAAGGTTGTAATTCCCCTGCACTTGTTCATTCCGACTTGCACCTGGTAGATGCATCCTTGAGACCATATGGCTGCACTTTTATGAAGCGACAAATGCTGAACCCTGCTCTTGTCGCGCCATCCGATTTAGCTCTTACTAATGTCGTGACTGGCTGTACGGCTCTTTTTAACAGGGCTCTGCTTGATCGGGCGATGCCGTTGCCGCCTGAAGCTTTGGTTCATGATTGGTGGTTAGCGTTGGTTGCCAGTGCGTATGGGGAGATAGGCTTTATTCCTACACCATCTATTTTGTATAGGCAGCATCAGTCGAATTCAATTGGTGCTCATGGCCTTGGCTTTCGTTACTGGTTGAAGCGCCTTTATCAGTGGTTTTATATGCCTCAACGAGGAGGGCATACCCTAGAAGCTATCCGTCAAATAGATTGTTTTGAGGCCCGCTACGGGCTTGTTATTTCTATTTTGCCAGGCCTAATTCGTCGTAAAAAGGTTAACCGTTTGCTTTGCTTATTGAAAACCCAACTTTCGCAGTGGCCTCATAAGCATGGACTATTTCGGACTATAGCTTTATATGTTTGGCTTTTTCGCTATCAGGCAGTTCCTTAAGCTTAGGATTGTGCTAAGTAAATTGATTTTTTATATCTAATGCAAGCCGTTGTGATCGGGGCCAGTGGATTCATCGGCTCTCATCTGGTGGATGGTTTGCTAGAGGCTGGTCACTCAGTGAGGGCTGTTGTAAGACATGGGCCCGGATTGATTCCCAAGCAAGCGCTTGAAGCGTCTGGGCTGAAGCTTTATACAGCTGATATGGCAGAGGTTGAGCCTCTTGGCCATGCGATGGCGGGTGCTGATGTTGTGTTTCATCTAGCCAATGGCAGCTTGCCCCAGAGTTCGAATCGTGATCCTGCTCGCGATGTGCAGATCAACCTGCTGGGCGGGCTCAATGTTCTTGAGGCAGCTAGGCAGGTTCGTGCTGAGCGGTTGGTGCTGGTTTCCTCGGGAGGCACGGTGTATGGCGTGCCGAATGAGGTGCCTATTCCGGAAGATCATGCAACCAATCCCATTTGCTCCTACGGAATCACCAAATTGGCATTGGAAAAGTATGTAGCTCTGTATGAGCAGTTGCATGGCCTCAAAGGCCTGGTGTTACGCGTGGCTAATCCTTATGGAGAACGTCAGCGTTTGGATTCCGCCCAAGGTGTCGTTCCAGCTTTTTTGTCACGTGCTTTGCGGAATGAACCGCTAGAGATCTGGGGTGACGGCAGCACCATTCGCGATTTCCTTTATATCAGTGATGTCGTCCGAGCCTTGTTGGCTGTCGCCAGTTACGAGGGGCTTGAGCGAGTGTTTAATATTGGCTCTGGTCAGGGTACCAGCCTTAATGCGCTGGTTCGATTGCTTGAGGAGGAGCTGGGTTGTTTCTTGACTGTGAGCTACAAGCAGTCCAGAGGGTTCGACGTTCCGACCAATGTGCTCAGCATCGATGCCACGCATCGGCATCTGGGTTGGCGCCCTTCTGTGTCTGTGCCTGAAGGGTTGCATCGATTTCATCAGAGTCTTCGCTCGTCATGAGAAGTGGCAAGCCCATCAGGCTAGATTTGCTTGGAGATATCATTTGTAAATCGAAATACCTTCAGGCTTTTCAAGATAAATAACCCTCTACATTTTGGTTGAACTTATTTTTGAAAATAGGAAATAATCACACCTTAGACGAGGCCTTTTACAGTATCTCTTGAAACTGCTGACAGATTAAAATTTACGTAAGGAATCAACTTTGTCTTGGAATGATCCTAATAAAAGTTGCAAATAGCTTACTTTGCGTAGTTTGATGTTGGATGTTACGCTCATTCCAACTTGCAAAGGTAATTGGTTTCCGTTTTTAAGCTTGAGTTGTTGGCTGTCTAATAGGATCATTGCTGGATATTGGTACTGCAGCCTATTTTCCGCTTGATTAGGAGCGAGGGCGTCAGAGCCGATACTTTTGACTTCCCCTTCCAGTACGCCAAAGTCGGTCGCAGGGAAAGAGTCGATACTCACATCAGCGGGCATGCCCACCTTCACAAAACCAATTTGGTTGCTGGGAATTTCAACGCGTGCTTCTAATGTGTCATAGGGAACGATTTTCATCACTGTTTCGGTCCCTTGGGCAACATAACCTTCTCCACGAGGTTTGAGATCAAAGACAATTCCATGAACGGGTGAGCGCAGAACTTGGTAGCGAAGATTGACTGATGCTTCTGTGATTTTGGCTTGTAGTTGTTCTGATTCTGCCTTCAATTGCTGGATTTGTTGATTCTGAACTGCTTTTTGGCGTTTGCGATCTACTATGGTTTGCTTTAGCCTGCCGTTAACTTCAGCCACCGTGTTTAATTGTTGCAAGTATTGCAGCTCCGCAGTGGCTCCTTGTTCGCTAAGTTTTTTGTAACTAGCAAGAATTTGTTTTTGTAGCGAGAGATTTTGCTTTAGCATTGCCACTTCTTCATTGTTGAGAAGAAGATATTGTTCTAACTCTATCTGCTTTAATTCGAGTTGCTTACTCTTAAGTTTGAAACTCTCTTGGAAGGAGTCAAGCTGTTGTTGTGTAGTTTCCGCATCAAGCCGCATGACAACCTGTCCAGCCTTAACTTCTTCGCCATCTTTGACAAGAATTGCCGAAGCAATGCCTCCTAAAGGCATCTGAATCTCTTGAACTGAGCCCAAGGGTTCAAGTTTTCCAGTCACTGTCACAATTTCCTCTGTTTTTGCAACGGCTAGCCATCCCACTGCAAATGCGGCTGTCCCCATGAGTCCCCAAGTGGTGGCTCTCATCCAGATTGGCGATTGTCGAATTACTTCTCCTTCTGCATCGCGCTCGTTGAATAGTTGCTCTAATGAATTTTGTGCATTCTTTAAGAACTGGGCTGGTTTTTTGATGAGCTTCTCTATCTCTTTCATTACCCTGCCTCCTGTTGGCGATAGAGCGCGTAGTAACGACCTTTAAGGGCAATCAGTTCTTCGTGTGTGCCTTTCTCAACGATTGCGCCCTGGTGCAACATGACGATCAGATCTGCATTGCGAATTGTCGAAAGGCGGTGGGTCACAAAGAATACTGTGCAGCCCTTTAGGGATTCACGCAGGTTCTGGCAAACCCTTCGTTCGGTGTCGTAGTCAAGAGCGCTTGTGGCTTCATCCATCACTAATAGCTTGGGATTGGACAGCAATGTTCTGGCGATTGCCAATCTTTGACGCTGGCCTCCAGAGATGTTGGCACCTCGCTCTCCCAATTCGGTGCTGTAACCAGAGGGCAACTCCATAATGAATTCATGGGCGCAGGCTATATTCGCTGCTTGTTTAATCTCCTCGGCAGTTGAATTGGGGTCGGTTAGAGCAATGTTCTCACTGACGCTGCCGGTGAAAAGCAAAGGTTCCTGTGGAACGATGCCGATCTGCCTGCGAAGTGAATAAAGTTCAACCTTGTTGATGTCATAGCCATCAATACGAACGCGGCCTTGATCAGGTTCATAAAGGCGAGGCATCAGTTTCATAAGCGTGCTTTTGCCACTGCCGCTTTGGCCAACTAACCCCACGAATGTACCTGGGGCAATCGAGAGATTGATGTTCTTCAGTATTTGTGGAGCGCCACGTCTGAATTGGAAATTCAGATCGTCGAAATCCACTTGGCCACTGATTGGCGGCAGCGGAATCTTGCCTTGATCAAGCTCAGTTGATTCCTCGGGTGTGTCGACGATGTCTGCTAGGCGTTCGAAGCTCACCCGCAGTTCTTGAATGCGTTGCCAGATGGTGGAAAGGCGAAGTAAGGGTTGGGTGACATAACCACTGATAATCCTGAAGGCAATCAGCTGACCGAGTGTTAGTTCTCCATTGAGCACCATGCTTGCACCCACCCAGAGCACCATCAGCTGTGAGAGTTTCTGGAGGACTTGCCCGGTTTGAGTAAGTGCTGTCCCGGTAATCGTTTTTTCAAAGGTGCGGGCGATGTAACGGCCATAGCGCTCTTGCCATTTCCAACGGCTCACGATCTCTACATTCTGAGCCTTCACCGTCTGAATTCCGGTAAGGACTTCCACGAGGTGTGACTGGGTACGAGCGTTTTCCTCAGCTGATTGTCTGAATTGTCTGCGGAATAGGGGTGCTCCAACCAGTGTGATAGCTATTTGAATTGGCACCACGAGCAGGGCAACAATGGTTAAAACCCAGCTGTATAGGGCCATTACAAGGATGTAGATCACCGAGAAAGCTGCATCGATGATTGTTGTCAGTGCTTCACCGGTGAGGAAAGATCGAATCTTCTCAAGCTCTGCTACGCGGGTGCCAAGCTCACCAACTGGGCGACGATCGAAATAGCCAATCGGCAATCTCAGCAGATGATCGATAACTTCAGCGCCTAGGCGCATGTCAATGCGGTTTGTAGTATCTGCGAATAGAAAAGTTCGTAGGCTTCCTAGAATTCCTTCGAAAATGGTCACTGCCACGAGTGCAATTCCAAGTACCTGAAGCGTGTCTAGGCTGCGTTGGTTTATCACCTTGTCGATGATCACCTGTATTAACAGTGGATTTGCAAGCGTGAATAGTTGCACGACGAACGACGCCAATAGCACCTGCATCAAGGTGGTTCGGAACCTCTGAATCGCAGGTAGGAACCAGCTGAAGTTGAACTTCATCTCAGGTGTTGCCGTACTGCGATCGATCAGGATCAAGTCAAGGCCTTCGGGGGCTGCCTCTTGAATGGAAGCAGGGTTCAGTTCAAGCCAACCAAGGCGTGGATGGGCTACCAGCAGACCCTTCTCGTCACTGCGAAAAACAACGCCGAAACCACCGTCCCAGGGGATGATGCAAGGAACATTTATACGTGTGCAATGCTCAGCTGGTACACGGCCTCCAGATGCATGCAAGCCCATGCTGACAGCCAGTTGCCCGAGCATGGGCAAGTTTGGCTGCTTGCCGCGACGAACCGCATCGCGGATGGTTTTTTCAATTGAGTCCCGCCGGAACGGCAACTCCATGGCCTGTGCCAACATTCGGAAGCAAGCCAAAGTTTCATCTATTGGCCCCGATCCTGAAACAAAGGTGACTGATTCGTAGGGATCTTCACCGCTTAATTGAAGGCTGGAGCGAGGGGTGATAGCTGGCGAGATTTGTTCTTTTGGACTCTGATGACCCTGTTCGATTCGTTGTTGTTCAGGGGCCTTACCTGCCTTGAGCTGATTAACCACAGCTTTGGGCAGAGTTAGCAGTCGTAACGCGAATGAGCCTTGACTGCTATCCAGGGGGGTATCTCGATCAACAAGTGAGTTCAGTGCAAGCTTGGTGTTGCCACTGCCTATAAAGGCCAACTGTTCATCTGGTAGGAGTCTTAATGCCTCGCTGGTGCCGCTGATGACACCTGCCATTGGCACCACCTTGGCCAGTACATCAAGCACTCGATAGGGAGATCTCTCGCTTTGGTTCAGCAAGGCGATTAATAGCTTTGCCAGTTCAGCAGGGAAAAGGGTGTTGTTGCACCACTCGCGAAAGCTGGATTCTTCCTTGTAAAGCTCAGCGATTAATGAGTCTGGTATGGCTAAGGCCTTGATTGGAGTGGCTGCGCTTACCTCTTCGCAGCCCTCTGCTCGCAATAGCGAGGCCAGACCCACGAAGGAGCCCGACCCTTGTATTGCCAGGCTGGATAACTTTCCATCTTGACGACCAAGCAAACGGGCTTTGCCTTCGCCAATCAAAAGCACTCGATTGGGTATCAATGTGCTACTGCATAGCTCCTGTCCAATCGCGAAACTGACAGAGGTACTCAGCTCTGAAATCTTTTTATGGCTTGATGCTGAACAATTGCGGAAAGCAAGAAGGTTGCCAAGGAAGTTGGTTTCTGAGGAAACGGTCATGCTCGCCTTTCCCAACTCCTGGGCTCAAAACTCGGCAAGCTTACAGAGAAGTTTCTCCTGAATCCAATCTTGGAATAACTCGCAGGCCATAGCTTGTGCAGTCTTGTCATCAAACTTGGCTGCTTCAAAGCGCTCCAGGCGAGCCACCAACCACCACTCTTCGATTTTGAAGGGCTCAAGCAGTTCTCCTGGCTGACTGGTGCGTAGCCTTTCAGCAAGGGCTGGATGGGCCTGGGTCATCGGCACAGGCCCCACAATACCTTTGGTCCTTGCTTCTTTGCCGAGGCTGTGGTCGAAAGCTAGATCTGCAAAATTGGCTTCTTGGCCGGAGATACGCAAGTACAGTTCACGAGCGAGGTAGGCATCCTTAACGCGAAGCAGGCTATAAACAACGAGATCAAGTTGTTCTTTGCGGGCTAGAAAACGCGCTTCTGCTTTGTGATGAAAATGTTCATAGCTATATTTGTTAATTCGTAATGGCAATTCTAGTTGCCAACGTAGGTCTTCTTCGCTAATTGAGAGTGCCTTTAGCTTGGTTTTCAATTTGTCTGGCTTCTCCAGATTGTTTTGCTTGAGGTGGTTGTTCCAGAGCTGTTCGCTTTGCTCGGGCGGAAGCTCAATAGTGCTGACAGCGTCAGCGATAATCTCCGCACGGGCAGCCTGGATCAAAAGGTTGTGCCGACGTAGCAGGTCGAGAGCTTCAGGGCTGAGGTCTTGTAGAGAGAGAATCGACATCCGGTTGGAAACTGCTTTGCAAATTGATGCCCTATTGCTGCTGGAGAGGTCTACTGCTCGCAGCAAGTGCACTGGCAGTGTTCAGAAAGAAACTATGACCCAATCATCTTAGCCATTTAAAGACTCTGCCTCTTTGCCTTTTTTGCCATACTTGGGTGTTTTAAGAATTGCACTGCTGTCATGAGTTTGTGAGGATCAGCTGAAGAGCCATGCTGATTGGGGCAAGCGAGATTTAGAATATTGATTGATAGGCCTCCACCACATCACATGGTTCGTGACCTTCCTGTCGAAGCTTTAATCGATCCTTGGAGCCAGGATTTTGATCGCAGCATCGCTGGAGACGGATTTTTCGATATCTACATCCAGCGTGAGGCTGGACCTGTCTCAGTGAGTGGAGGCGTTTTCGGACCACAGGTTATCCACACTTTGGCTATGGATGATCCTTTTGTGGATTATTTCTTGTCTTCAGTCTCAGCCATTGATCAACAGATTGCACTCGATTTCCGCTTTACGGAGAGACCGCAAGATGCTGATTTGCGTATTTATTTTGATACAGCTATTGAGATTCCAGATGCTTCTGGTGAAATACTGGGGCTTGCTTTAGCCAACCAAACCCAGGGTCAGGCGCCATTTTGGGAAATTATGCTCAATAAGCCTGCTTTCAGAGGGAATGAGAATTATCTTCGATATGCGGCATTACATGAATTTGGTCATAGCCTGGGTTTAGAGCATCCCTTTGATAATTCAGATGGTGATGCAGTTGATGGGATTACTGATCCATGGAATAGCGCTTATCCAGAAGAGACTGTGATGGCTTATCGTAGTCCTCAGTTTGGTTTATGGTCAAATACTTTTACACGTAATGATTTGAGAGCGCTGCAATTAATTTGGGGTAGTGAATATGCTGATCCTTTGATCAATGGAGGATTGCTTGCCCATGATCATCATGGAGAATCTGCATCGATGCTATTTGATGAACAAGTCCATGTTTTGGCTCTAGACCATTCTGCTGCGTCTGGATCTCACGAGCATTCTGATTTGGATTGGCTGTTCGGATCATTCCAGGGTGGTTGTCGCGATCATTTTTTTGAGCAGATATTAGGGCACCTTCATTGATTTCAACGGGTAAGGCCCGGCACATGGGTCATGGCGTATTTGAAACCTTGCTTCATACAGATTTGCGGCAGTAGGCGTTCAATTGCATGCAGCATCGTGCCGTCGTAGCCAAGGGGCTCATTTGGATAGTCGTTCCAGTTCAGTCCAAGCTTGTAGAGCGGTTGAAGTGCTCCTTGGCGTGCCCAGAACATTGTGCCTACTGGGAAGTTGATTGCCTCTGGCAGATTTGTGATGCCAAGAGCGAAGGCCAGTCTTTCGGCTTCAGCTCGATTAGCTGTCCAGCCCAGGCAACCCGGATCATCTGGGAAAACCATGCCTAGGTTGCTGTCCGTTTGGAATCTCGATGCAATTCGATCGAGCATCGGTGATCTCGCATTTCCCAGTAAGTTCATTAATAAAAAATCTCGCCAACGTGATGCCACTCTTTGATCTATAAGTGCACTTTTTTTGGTGTGTAGATGGCCATGAATTAAATAATTTCGATCGAGTTCCCGGCCGAATTCACTAATTAAAGGGCCTATATCACGTCCACGGTTTGGAACTTGGTGCATGTTTGCAGCCTGTCTGTATTGACTGAGAACATTTTCGATTGCAGGTTTCAGCTCTGAATTCGAATAGCTAATAAACAAATCTGGTTGCAATGTATTGCATTGAAGTTGTTGGATAAGTTGGATCAGCAATTCAGGGTAGAAAACGTGAATATGCAAAGCAACCTGATTGTTGCTTGGTAACTTCTCTACTGTGCTAGATGCTTCAATTAAAGGAACCTGCCAAGGCCCTTTTGGCTTTCCATTTTCTATCCAATGGGCCAGTGGATCATGTTGTTGAATCGCTGGTTGTTGGCTTTCGAGGTAAATGCCTGGATGGAAACCAGGAAAGGGCTTACGCTTGTGGATATTATTCTTCCAAGCAAAAACATAGCGTTGTGTTAGCGCTAAGTCGGTTAGTTTTTCGCTTGTTGAATGAAATCCCCTGTTGATGACCTTTGAATCTAGGATGATTTTTATGTCAGCGTCTTCCTTCTCGACCTCCTTGGAAGCTGTATTGCCCAGTTCGATTATCTGTTGTACATAGGTTGGCATGTGGAACCATTGTTGAGCTAGTTTTTTTAGTTGCTCGCTGATTTTTGTTGCCATTTCTTGGGAGCGTAATAATGCTGTAGCTTTTGTCGCTAAAGAATTGCAGTCAAAGTACGGAGCTACGCACACTTCATGAAGAGATGGGTGTTTCTCTAGGAGGGTCGCGAATCCACAAGCTTCGTCAAAGCAAAGAACCGGAGTTGATTCCAGGATTGCGTCAATCGCGACATTGGGCAGGGGATCTAGTCTCGAACTTACGAGGAAGATATTACTGCGACTGATTAACTTGCTGTAGGCAGGAGATGCGTCAAGAATCACGATTCTCTCAGATAGACCACTTCGATCAATTTGATCTTTAATCCAAACCGATACATTGAAGTCATGATTAGGGTCATAACCGCTCCCAATCCAAGCAAACTTGACGTTGAGATCACTGGCTTGTTTGTGAATTTGTTGGGCTGTTGCTATAAATAGATCGACTCCTTTGCGAGGTTGTATCGCACCTGCCCCCATGACTAATAATGTGTCCTTTGCGAGCTTCTTGAAGAAGTCTGTCGCAGGATCTTTTGATGAAATATCCTCAGACTTTTTATTGTTGGCTTTCTTTTGTTTGACCTGCTTAGGTGGAGTGCAGCGACCTTGCGGCAAAATAATTGCTTGAACATCGTTTAAGTGAGAGCAGTTCCTGACTATGTCGTTCCATGTGAGCGGTGTCGAACAAATAATCCTCGAAGCCCATATACTGATTTCTGAGAAAATATCCAAAGGCTTGATATAAGTTACGAACTCATGCACCAAGCATAAGCAGGCGATTCCTTCGTTCCTTAGGGGCTCAATTAATGGAGCAGAGACAACTGAATTTACTATTGCGAAACGAATTTTTTTGGATTGATCTATGCGTTTTAGTGCCCTTCGTACAACTGTGCAGTTGATAAAGTTATTGCGAGTTGATATGACTGTTGTTGCATTTTTTTTGAAGTCTTCTTGGAGTTCTCCTCCTTCAAGAAGCATCACAACAACGTTGTGTGTATCGCTAAGATTTTGTGCAAGATTTAGAGCCAGGATTGGTGCGCCTGTTTTGCTCGCTTCGTGACTGACGACTAAAACAGTTTCTTTTGTGGAATCATGCGTTCTGACGCCACTTCTAATGATCATGCCTGCACGTGTTAAAACACGTTCATTGCAGATAAGTCGCGTGTAAGCCCAACGCAATAAAGGTTTGAGTTTGCGACCGGCTCCAGTATTGAGTAGTCCACGAAGAGAGTACGAACTAGTCATTCAAAATTCAGCGATCCGGCTTGGCATAGGCCAGCTGCAACCACGGATGACGTTCCTGCAGCAAACGGCTCAGTCGCCGTTGACGTTGGTTGGTCTGACTTTGCAGCATCGAATCACCGTGTTGTCGGTAAGTCGCTAGCACCTCTGGGCAGATCACACCATGGAAGTCAGCAGCGATGAGCTTGCACCAGAAGTCAAAATCTTCCCATCCACCTGGGATGTGGCTATAGCCCCCAACGGTCTGCCACACGCTGCGACGGATCAGGGCCATGGCATCAATCGCGTTGCCGTGCTGCAGTTGCTCCCGTTGCCAGGCATGTCCCTTCCCGACTAGCCCTATTGGCTGACCCGCATCATTGAGGATGCGTATCAAAGGGTGCACAACTGCAGTGCTGGCTGGACTAGTTTCCGCGATGTAGAGGCAATGCTCAAGGGCGGTTGGGTCGATCTGGTTGTCGGCATCCAGTACCCAGCACCAGGGTGAGTGCGCAGCTGCGAAGGCTGAATTGCGAGCTGAGGCCAGACCGCCGTTCGTGTGATGGCGGATTAGCTGCCCTCCGCAGAAGCGTGAACCATGTTGTTCTAGCCATGCCAGGCAGAGCTTCACGCTGTCGTCATTGGAAGCGTCATCAACAACTATTAGTTCAAGCTCTTGGAGAGTCTGAGCTTTGCTGCTGTTCAAAGCTTGTATCAGGCGATCGGCGTAATTGAAGGAGCTGATGCAGATGGCAGCTCGAGGTGAGGTTGCAGTGGTGTGCTCCCAGAGCCGCTCGATTGCTGGAATGGGTGTCTTTACGCACGGAGAAGCTGGTTGTCCAGCGCTGCGCCATTGCAGTTCTTTGAGTAGCTCCTCAGGACTGATTGGATCCTCAAAGCATGGAACATCCAGCTGCCTGAATAAGTGGCGTTCATAGGGTTCTGGATTCAGTCTTGCCAGAGCTAAGCCAAGCTGTTGGCAGTGTTTGATCCACTGCGCCAGCAGCTTGGCTTGGGAGGCCTGCAGAGCAGGCGCTGGGGGGAAACAGGGCAGCTGCATGACGCCCGCGGGGGGGGTCAGCCAGTTGGGATCGCTACTGGTTCCAAGGCAAAGGCAGGCGGTTTGCATGCTTGCAAGAGCATTGGGGTTTGGTAAGCCAAGTGCAGAGATTGACTCAGTTGGGCTGTTGAGCCAATGCCCTGCCAATCGGGCGGGTAGCGGTTCAGCATTCACGCCCAGTAGGCGCAGTAGCCTCAGCTGTGTAGGGTCGGGATCAAAGACGCGTTCGCGTCGGCTTAGTGCAAGCAGCAGAGCTGGGTTTGTAGCAGTGACGCTCAGGGGCTGAAGATGAAGTGTGGCCTGCGGATTGACTCCAGCGTTCGTGGTCAGCTTGGTGTTGGCGGCTATGGGAAGTTGATTGATCCAGAGATGGCTGTGCCATTGCTCAAGATCGGCTCCGATTAATTCAAGGTGAAGGGTTGTCGGCAACAATGGCCCGTCATGCGCACTGGGGTCGCTTCCGGGGAAGCCAGGGTGGTTAAGAGCGCTGAGATGTCTGAGGCTGCTTTCAGGAATTCCCTGGGTCATCCAGTGTTCCAGTGCGGATGGGTTGGATGCTCCAAGAGCATCGAGTGCGGCTTGCCAGGGATGTGTCTCTGCTTGGGATCTGCTTGCCTGGTGTTCTCTTTTGCTCCAGGTTCGTAGTGCTGCACTGTCTCCTGTGTTCGCAGCCTTGCGCAGATGCCGATACCAGCGATTCACGCTGCGGTTCAGTGAGATTTCTTCAGCCCGGGTTTGGCTGCGACGATGTTGCGGTTTGATGCAGGCCGCTGCTTGCTCGATTTGGCAGGGTGCTATTCCCTGCGGTTGGCAGAACGCTGCTAGTGCTTCGATTTGAGCTTCGGCGTCGCTAAACCAGCGGCCGTAATCGAGCACATATAAAGGCAAGCCATCGCTGTCATGAAGCAGTTGCTGGTGGTGACGAAGCCAGAGCCCCGAGGCACGCTGCTCGTCCATTGCTGCAGTGCCTCCATCGCGTTCCACGAGCGACACGACTACTTCCGCTGGGTTGCGCACTGCCAGCAGTAGCTTGAGCGGGATTGTCAGTTCGTTGCAGACCTCTTTCCAGAGTGGGAGCAGTAATGAGGTGCGGGGATCCTTAATCGCCCAGGAGTTTGTTTGACTGTGGAGGTCTGCGCTGAGTAGACGTTTCAGGCAGTTGGCAGCCCTTTGCGCTCGGGGACTTTCCATCCAGTCGTTTGCTAGGGGCTGCAGGCCGGCTGCGCTTGGCCACCAGCGGCCTAGATCGATGAGGAGCTCTTCTTGTAGGGCCGTGATGTCACTGCGTTCGAAATACCCATCAGGGTTGTGGATATCGCCGGGGATCAGGGGTCCAGGCATGGCAACTCCCAGTGTTTCGAGAATGGAGCCAAGTAGGGAAGTTCCGCTGCGGTGCATACCCACCACCAGGATCAAGGGTGGATCTGTGCTCATGTTTGGCGGTCCTGCTTGTAGACGCATTCTTCCCAGTAACTCCAGCGAGGGTTCACTGCTCTGATGCGTTCGCGGTCCTCGTTTGTGAAAGTAGCTTTCTCCATATGCTGCTGGGGCTTTGCGTTTTCGCGGGGCAAGTTCTTGAAGGGAGCCGTGGCTGTTGGAAGCAGTGGCAGCAGATGGCGATTGAGGTCGTCAGGGAGATGTTCAAGTCGAAGGGCAGTGCAGGTTTCATTCACGTTGAAGTAATGCAGCCACCAGTCAGCCGCTACCCAGGTCCCACCCAGGCGCAGGGAATAGAACAGTCCACTGCGCACCGGTTCAAAGGCAAGATCTGACAAGTTCATGTGTCGCCTTTTGTGCTGCCAGTCACTGATCAGCCAAGCTTCTAGGCGCCTTGCGGTAATGAATCGTTGGCGACTACCCGCTCGCCATGAGCCGCGGCTTTCGCGCAAGGCCACTGAATCATGCTTTTCAGCTTTGTGATCTGGATCGATACTGATACCAGCTAGCGATCGCTCTCTGAACAGATGGTTCATGGAGGTACCGCCGGTTTTGGGCAGATGTAGCCAAAGGAAGTTGTCAGCGATGATCATGGCTGGATCGCCTATCCCCAAGGGTGCAGTGTATGAGTGGCTGCTTACCTGAATTTATTGGTCTTGGCGTGCAGAAAGGTGGTACCACCACGCTGCACAAGCTGCTCGATCAGCATCCTGGTGTTTTTCTTCCGGCCACAAAGGAACTGCACTATTTCAGCTTGCATTACATCCAGGGTGATGATTGGTACCGGCAAAAGTTTGCGCCAGCCCATCAGGGGCAGCGTTGCGGGGAGATTACGCCGTATTACCTCTTTCATCCCCAGGCCCCAGTGCGCATTAAGAGGTTGCTGCCAAATGCTCGTTTGATCGTGCTTTTACGCGATCCGGTGGAGCGCGCGATCTCTCAATATTTTCATTCCCGCAGGCTCGGACTGGAGCAATTCGATCTTGAGCAAGCGTTGGCGGCAGAGTCTGAAAGGTTGCAGGGAGCTACGTATCAACTTGAGGCCATCGATGGTCACCACCGCAGCCATCAGGAACACAGTTATCTCAGCCGCAGCCGCTACGAGCAGCAGTTGCCCGATTGGCAGCACAATTTTTCAGCCGAGCAGTTGCTGATCCTGCGCAGCGAAGACTTGTTTGTATCACCAGAGCAGGTGTGGAAGCAGGTGTTGGATTTTCTCGGTTTGGTTTGGATGCCATTGCCGCAGCTTGCTAAACCTGCCAATGCTGGACAAGGAGAAGGTGCTGAAGTGCATCTTGCAATCCGAACCGCTTTGCGGGATCAATTGGCGCCCACTTATACCTGGGTGGAGAAGCAGTTCGGAATCCGCTGGAGGTTCTGATGACGTCTTCTTCAGCATGGTTGATCTTTCTTTCGCCCAGTTTAAAAAGGGCTTGGGAGCACTTGGCGACTTGCTGTGCGGTTGCAGGTAGGGCACAAATAATGATGCCGATCTTTGCTCTCAGCGACACATTGACGGCTAATTGAGCCGAGGCCGCAAAGCACGAACTGCTTTGAGTACGCGGGCGGGGTGATTCTGGGCGCTGTAAGCCTCAGCTTCTTGCTTGGATAGTTTGCGTCCCTGTGGCGCACCATTTGTTGGCCAGCCCAGCGGTGGTGTGGCGTGGAGATCGCCAGCCCAGTGCTGCAGCACATGGACCATTTCGTGGCTTAGCAGGGTGCAGAGTTCCACTTGGGTGGGCTGTTGTTTGCCTTTGCGTGTAAGCAATATTTTTCCTGGTCGTCCGGGTGTGGCGTGGTAGGCCGCATCGAGGTTGTGCATGCCTTTGTTTTGCCAACGCACAGCTACCCCTAGCCGCTGTGCTTCTTGCAGGAAATTCTCCACGCATGGTTCGGCAGGTATTTCCATTAACTTCCTAGTGCTCCATTAGCGACCAGTTGGAGCAGGCTGAGCTGCTGCTGCACGCAATGAGTTAGTTCAAACCTGTCCAGCACAGTGTTGCGCGCAGCTTCGCCCAAGCTCTTAGCCCTGCGTCGATCTTGTAGTAGAGCGTCGATCGCTTCTGCTAGATCATTGGGTTGAAAGAAATCAACCAGCAAACCGTTGTACTCATGCTTAATTACCTCTTTCACTGGTGCTGTGGCTGAGCCGACAATGGCGCAGCCGATGCTCATTGCTTCTAGCAAGCTCCAGCTGAGAACAAAGGGATAGGTGAGGTAAACGTGCGCTTGGGAAAGTTGAAGGATCGGCAGAAATTGTTCATAAGGCACTCTGCCGGCAAAGATCACTTTGCTTGCGTCGTATTGCCCTTCAATCTCTTTTAGAAAGATGTCTGTCCACTCTCCCTCTGGGCAAACGGCTCCATAGCTAACACCTTGGGTTTCACCCACGATCAATAAACGCGCGTCTGGTTGAAGTTGTTGAATTTTTGGAATTGCTCGGATCATGGAATGGCAGCCGCGATAAGGCTCCAGCGTGCGATTGACGAAGGTGATCAGTTTGTCGCTGGGAGATAGAACGGTGCCGTCGGACAGCGTGACGGGATTGGGATTGGGATTGGGGCAAGCTTTAACTGTGTCGATGCCGTCGTGAATCACGCTGATGTGGTTGTGCCAGCTTTGTGGGTAGGTGCTGCGCTGGAAATGAGTGGGGGTGATGCACCAAGTGCTGGATGCCAGATTGAGCAGCTGGTTCGCAGTTTTCATGCGGATTTCAGCGCAGTTTTCCCAGGGGGGTTCGCCTTGGAGTTCGGGATCAAAGTCGTAATCGAAGCCCCTCGGGTTGTAAAAGAATTCCTGATAGGTGAGCAGGGGAGTGTGCGGCCAGATGTCTTTGATAAACAGCAGTTCACCCCAGCCGGGATGACCACATATGAGATCTGGGCTGAAGCCTTGTCGCTTAAGTTCAGCGGCGGCCCTTGCACAGGGCTCTCCTCGGAGCACTTTGGTTTCAAGATCCGTCACCCAGGGGTGGAGTCCGGATTGGTTGCCACGGTTGAGGCTGTAACGGAAGTACTGCACGCTGTCGGGCAGGGGCTCGGCGGCTTCGTTGATGCCCAGCCCTACTAGTTCATGGCCGCCTTGGGCATGCAGTGCGCGGAGTATATGGATGTACTGACCGGGGAAGCCCTGGTGTACAAACAAGAGTTTCACGGCAACTATGCCCTTGCAAGCAGATTATGGTGCCTGATTTCGGATCCAGCATGTCAGCACCGCTGCGCCTGCGGGTTGTGATCCCTCATTTCTTCCGCGAGGGGGCAAGCGAGGGCATTGGTGGTTACGGTTCCGGCCGCCGCGGTAATCGATTACCACGCAGCCTCGCGCTGGCTCGTTGCTTGGGCAGCGTGTTGGGATTGAACCGTGCGCCTGAGGATTGGATCCTCAATATGGCCGAGCAACATCTTGAGCGTACGCCTGTTGCAAAGGCTGTGGGTTTGTCTGGTGTGCAAGTGGATCTGCACCTGTTTGTGACAGGCCAGGATTGGCTAGAGGATGTTGTGGACGTTTTTGCTGGGCGCTTACAAGTGCATCAGCTGGAACTTGAGGATCCACGTCAACTCCCTTTGCGTGCTGCGCGCGCCTTGATAGATCATGCCAATCCCACCGACCTCTCGTTGTATTTGGAAGATGATCTAGTGATACAGGATTCCTTGTATGTCGATAAACAATGGTGGTTTACTGAGCGTACGCAGCATCGCTTTGTGTTGATGCCGCATCGCCGGGAGCCGACGGTAGCCAACGCCCCACAGCAGTTATTTGTTGATGGCCCGATTAAGGCTTTAGGACAGGAGTCTGCAGTATGGGCAAGTGATGAAGAGGAGGTGGCTAGTGGTCAATTTTGGGATGGTCAGCAAGTCATATTTGTGCGAGCACTCAATCCCCATTCCGGCAGCTTTTGTTTGAGTGAACAGCAACTGACTCAATTGCGTTCCCTGCCTTGGCCACCAGCTCAATTTGTTGGTCCGCTTGAAACTGCTGCAACAGGTACGGTTTTGAATGTATACCCTGTGCTTAAACCATCTTGGTCGAATAGACGATTTTTGATGCTTGAGCACAGCAATCCATCCTTTTTGTCAGCATTAGATCAACTGCCTCGTAGATAGAGAGAATGATAAAAGAGGCCATAATTGCATGATGATTGGGGCCGCATATTGGCGAATAGGCTGACCCCAAACTAAAGCTTTACATCGGGTAAATCCCATTGCTTTGAATATTCTTAAGCCCTATTTCTAGGGATCAATTATAAAGCAAACTAGTTGCAAGCATCTAAGCCTTTGCATTGATTCGATTTAAGCTTAAGCGATGAGATGACGATGAGGTCTGTCTTGGGTTTCTCTCCTATGCTTTTTTGATATCTATATTGCGTTAAAAAGGTTTTGATTGAGTCCAGTTATTGAAAAGTGCTGTTTAGATGATATGCGCTTTTATTGCAATAGCTTAAGAGCTTTAACAGATGAGAATTGGCTGCAGAGATTTATAGAATGTAGGTGAAGTTAGTCTTTGCTTTGTGCTGCATTTGTCAATAAAAGGTCAATTAGAGGCAATCATTATGGTCAGTAGGATAATATTGAGTTCGCATTCGAGTTGTATTGATTTTGCTATCGTTAAAGCAGTCTATGCTTGGTTTTCATCCTGCTTTCATTGGGGCTGATGTGCTCATGGATGAATTCCAATCTTTTAGTTAAAGAGTACTTTTCAATCCATCAGCTAAGTTTATTTGCAGGTCATAAAAGTATGTTTTGATGGCTCGTTTCATCAATGGAATGTCCTATCTTATTAGATCCAATCGACATAAAAAATCCGCCTATAGACGGATTAGATGGAAATCATGATTCACCAACAAGTGAATAGCCTTATAAAATTTATGAAGACTATTCACTTGTTGGTTAATGATTAAACAAATACAATGTCGCCGGCTACCAGAGTGGGTGCAGCAGTAAGAGTGGCTACGTGAGCAACTTCGTCATTATTTGCGATGGCCGCGCCATTTCTGTTATTTTTAAGTGTATATTGAAAAATATTATATTCATTTGTGCCGGTAGTGTCTTGGATTGCAACGTAGGCAACATCATTGGTTTGACCGTTAGCAATAGTACCGACCACAGTTGAAACATTTGCTCCAGTTGTCGTGCCAGCTTGGTAATTTAAATTCTGACCGGTCAGGATAAAGAATGCATTAGCACCAATATCCCAAGCATTTTGGGCGCCGGCAGCGGCCGCTGCACCGGATCCAATCCAAGAAGCAGCAGCAATACTTATTTTATCAGTACTACCCCCACCAAAATCAGTAATGGTATCTCCAGCTGCCAATCCATTAGCAACAGCAACAGAAGCACCACCTTGACCTACTGCTGTGTAAGCGAAATGATCTATGCCACCCCCACCTGTTAATGAATCTGTTCCCGCGTTGCCGGTGATCGTATCAGAGCCGACCTCCCCAAGTAGAGTGTCAGCAACAGTTCCACCCGTAACAATATCGTTGCCGTTGCTACCAGCTAGATTAAGTGCAACAGTTGCAGTAGCACCATTCAAGGTGTCGTTGCCAGCACCACCAAGGATATTGGAGTTAGTAAAGGAAGTAATTGCATTGACGGTAATCGAATCATTACCAGCATTTCCGTTGATCGTATTGCTTGAATAAGTAGTACTTGCTAATAAATTAATCACATCATTGTCATTATCGCCACGGATGATTGAATCATCATTCCCACCACGTATGTTTAGGGTGTCTTCACCTGCTCCTCCAAATACAGAAGATGCGGCTGTCCCAAAAGTTTCAATTAAATCATTGCCCTTGTTGGCATTGAATATCGACGAGGCCAGCGAGCCTACGCTTAAGGTGTCAATGCCGGCGCCACCATATATCGTAGATTTTGTTACTGCATTAAAAGTGCCTTGATCGTCATCCTGATTCAGGTTGATGAATCCTGAGGCTAAGCTTGCGGTTGTATTGATTGCTGTAACAACATCTTTCCCTTTACCACCTTTTATTGTGTGATTCGATGCACCTTCGCCTTTTGCATCATTGTCGTAGCGGATAGTATCAGTTCCATCACGCCCACCGGTGTAGGTAGGAACAGAACTATTGGTAATGTCTATCGAATCCGCGCCAGAGGTGCCAAGATAAGATGTAGCATCGGTAGCAGAAGCACCCGGTGTGGTCGTGAAAGACATTTAATTGATTGATTTCTAATCAAAGTTCATCTTACAACTATTGATGCGACCTAGTCAAGCATCAGCGGGATAAAAAGTGTGACCAGATCTTACAACTGGCGATTGAGGGTGTTCAATTATGCACCAAATAGTAAGTCATAATGACTTACTATTGAAAAAATAGCAAGGCACGATTGAAATTGGAAATGGCCGGCTTTGCTATTAAAGATAGTGAATAATCAAGTATTAATTTCTAATAAAGTCTGTAAGGGCGAAAGAGTTTGCATCAGCCACACCTGTAAAGCTTGCGACTACGGTAAGATTACCTCCACCATCAGTATTGGCGTCGGGGTCATAAAACAGTGTGCTATTGCCACCTGTATCATTTAACCAGAAAACAGCGCCATCAAATGTTCCGTTTTGCGCAGCAAGGAGAGTATCTATTTGAGCATTAGTGTAGTTAGTGCTGTTAGTATGATTGCAAATTAAATCAGCACCAGCAATACTTGTACCACCAGCACCACCATTACCTATAGCTGCTACAGAAACTTTTGTATTAAAACCACCAGCTCCGAAATTGGCCACATCAAATACAGTGTCTTGAAATTCTATTTGGTCAGTAGCACCACCTGTTGCAAAGTTTAGAATGGTATCACCAGCTTCATTGGCGGCTGTAAAATCGACAATTTTATTACCATTGGCACAATCAATTTGGTCACTACCTACGCCTCCGACAAGTGTATCATTACCACCTGCGGCGCCCGCACTAATGGTGTCATTACCTGTTCCACCAACTAAACAGTCGTTTCCAGTATTGCCGGTAATACTATCGGATAAGGTGGTGCCAGTGATTCTTGAGTGAGCACCACCAGTAATCTGATCAATATCAATAATGTCGTTTGTATCGGAAAAGGCTGTTCCAGTTACTGCAGTAAAGGTTAGGTTGGTTAAATCAACTGCTGTACCATCATTAACATTAACATCTAAGGTTGCATTTCCTGCGGCATTATCATTCACATTGATGGCCTGACCAGTTAAATGACTGCCAAGGAATGTTCCCGCATGAGCACCCATCATTCTGATGTTCTCAATTCCAGCCGCAGTTAGAATAGTTCCGTTTGTAATCGTGGAGAAATCAGTTGCTGTATCGATTCGAATAAGATCTCCATTTGTTTGATTTCCATTCCCTCCATTCAAGGTGTCACCAGCAGCATCGCCTGTATTGAATATAAAAATATCATCTGAATTGCCACCATCCAGGGTATCCGCACCTGCGTTACCGTCAATGGAATCCGCACCTGCATTGCCATTGACAGTATCAGTGGAGCTACCACCGGTTAGGTCGTCTGCTCCGGCATCCCCTGACATTAATAGAGCTACTGTTGAGGCACCACCGTTGATACTGTCAGTGCCAGCACCACCATTGAGATTTGAATTTGTGAAAGTGGTAATAGCGTTTACGGTGATTGAATCATTGCCAGCGTTTCCATTTGTGGTGTGATTCGAAAGATCGGCACTTGTTGAAATTGCAATGGTGTCATTATCATTATCGCCACTAACTTTAGAGTCTGCTTGTACTCCACTAATTGTCAAAGCATCTTCACCTTGCCCCCCGAAGATTGAGGAACTAGATGATCCAGAAGAAGTGATTACATCATTACCTTTGTTTCCGTTTAACAAAGTTGAGGTGAGCTGATCTATCGCATAAGTATCTACTCCTGCGCCTCCAAAAACCGTAGAAGATGAAACATTGTTTAGAGTGAAAGCATCGTTATCAGCATTCAAATTGACGAAGCTATTGGTTAGCTTAGAGGTTGAATCTAATGCAGACAAAGTATCAACACCTTTGCCGCCTTTGACTGTAATGTTGCTGGTAACGAAAGCTCCTTGTCCATATTTAATTGAGTCACTGCCTTGACGACCACCTACGAAGGCTGAGCCAGACTTAATTAAAGATATGCTGTCAACCCCTGATGTCCCAAAATAGGAGGCGCTGTCAGACGAGCCTGCTCCTGGGACCGTAGTGAAGGCCATGAATGACATGAAAACGTAATTTACTATAGTCCATAAAGCTTGCCTCCACTTGCCGCTGTGCCACTTTTGTCTCTGGGGTCGAAGCTGGTCTCTGAAATTTGAGTATTACTTTTTGCTTGCAATTAGTTGAATGTTTGCAATGTGCTGGATTTGCTCATTTCAATAATAGGATTAGCTTGAATTTTTGCGAAAACAATTGTAGATTGCATCGGAGAAATCCATGGTAAATTTCCTGCCGTCAAACAGGCTACTTTTTTTAAGCTTTTCCCGTAAGCTTGCGCGCATCGTTTCTCTTATTGATTTGTCTTGAGCAATGCGTAAAGCGATTTCTTCAAATTCAATTTGATTATTAGCGATTAAATTACTCATTCCGCAGTGGTGCATGATTGTCGACGATATCCGCTGATGCATGCCAGGCCCCTTTAACGTCACAGTAGGTACACCCATCCAGAGAGAATCAACTGTTGTAGTGCCTCCTGTTAGAGGCATTGTGTCTAAGCAAATATCAATTTCATTATAGCAGTCAAGATAGTGACGCCTTTCAGCCCTGTTATTATAGAATTTTATTCTATCAGGAGTAACTTTGTGCTCCGCAAAAGCTGAGATTAAGTTTTTTCTTAGATAATAAGAGTCGTATTCTCTGCGTGCTAAAAATAGCTTAGAGTTATTAGTTTTTTTAATAATAGAGCTCCAGTGTCTTATGGTATTAAGCGTGAATTTGTATGGATTATTGAGAGAGCCATAAGTAATAAAACCTCTTGTATCTTCAGGTGACCTGTCAGTTATCTCTACTTCTTGCATGTCGCTAAAGCACAATGAAGAACCTTCTGTAATTAGTAGTTTTTCATTGACTAGGTCGATATCATCAGGCATGAGGTGTCTATCAGTAAAAATATAGTCAATATTTTTTATACCTGTGGTGCCTGGGTAGCCAAGCCAGGTAATTTGTACTGGAGCCATTCTTTCAGCCATATTTGGTAGTCGACTTCCTTTGGTAAAACCTGCCAAATCAATCATGACATCCACACCTTCTTTTGTGGCAATGTCTCTTATCTCAGTTGGGTTGCATGCAGTTATATTGATAAATGTATTTGAATTCTGCATGAATCGTTGTGTCCAATGGTCGCATACATTTGAGTTGCTTAGGCAAACCAGGTTGAAATTATTTCTATCGATATGTTCAAAAATTGGCCATATAAATCTGGCTACCGAATGATCCCGAAAGTCAGGACTTATAAATGCAATCGTGATTCTACCCTTTTTCTCTGTAATTTTATTTTTAGTGCGATAACCGTCGTCATTGCGTTGCTCGTGTTTTTCTAAATCAATAAGACTGTCTCCCCATAATTTTGCCAATGTTGCCATTCTGATGTTATCTTCCCGTGTTTCTGTTGAAGCCAATAACATTAAGAATGAATTGTATTTGCTTGCATGCTGGCAAAGCATAACTAATTCGTGCCAATTAATCTTTTTGATCCGTTCAAGATCTACACATCTTCTCAGATATGTTAAATGATCACTCCAAACCAAGTAATCTGTTTTTGCGTTATGGACTGATCTAGAAGCATAGATATACGAGTTATCCATATCAGAATATAAATGGTATATTCCTGAGATATTTGTTAGTGCATGTGAATGATTTTCGTCTAGCTTAAGTACATTTAGATATGCTTCTAGGGCTTGATCATATTGCCCAAGATCATACAATGCAATTCCAAGTGTATTCCAGCTATCACCATGATTCGCATCTAGCTGTACTGCTCTCTGTGCAAATGATAAGGATGCTTTTTTGTGTCCAAGATTTCTGGTGATAACTGCTAGGTTTCTAATGGTTGCTGAATCATTCTCTACAAGAGCAATAACAGCTGAGAAGTAAATACCTGCTTCTAAGTATTTTGTTGAATTTGCTAATTCTAGGCCTTCATCACTTAAAGCGATTGCCATCTGTTTAGCCTCTTTTGAAGTTTTTGTTTTATCTACAATCTTTTTCTTAAATAAGTTTTTTAGAGCTTGCCATTCAGAATTTGAGGCAAGCGCGTAGGCTTCTTCAGTTAATACGTTCTTGAATCGTTTTTTCACGACTAAGACAAAAAAATAAAAAATGGAGAAAAAAAAAGACCCTCTAAAGGAGGGTCTTTTTGAGTTGTCATCTGATTGACATCAGATGGTTGACAACATTGCATCAACGTTTGCTGCTGTGTAACTTGCTTGGGCCATTGCTATACGAGCGACTTCAGCAAATGCAGAACCTGAGTTGATGTCATCATTACCAGCATCTGCCCATGTTGCTTGAATCACCATTTCACTGGTATCGGTATCGTACCAAGTAGTAGTAATGGCTTCGTTACTTGCAAAGTTGGCGACGGTTAAGTCACCTGTTCCTTTGGCAGCAGCAAATGTGGATGCGGCAGTAGACAGGAACAAGATATCTACGACAGCGCCACCAGCACCGCCGTTGGTCAGGTTCTCTGTTCCGTTAGCTGCACTGGCTAAAATATCCAGAGCACCGGCAGCAACGACGCCGACGTCAGCTCCGTTTCCATCAGAGAGACTGAAAGCATTCAAACCAGCAGAAACAGTAAAACCAGCAGCTGTTAAGGCAGTTCGGTCTGCAGTAGCTGAGTATCCAGTAACTGTATCAACGTTGGTGGAACCAGCCTCACTCCATTGGAGCGTATCAACACCTGTATTGGCAGTAATGGAGTCATTACCCGCACGTGCCCTAACGGTGTCAGTGCCGATCCCGGTCAAAATGGTGTCGTCACCACTACCCCCGTCGATTGCGTCATTTCCGTCATCACCAGAAATGTAAAGACCAACGGTGGCAGTGGTAGCAGCGGAGAAGTTCAGAGTGTCGTTGCCAGCACCACCGAAGGCAGTCGATGTTGCCCAGCTCGTAATGACACCACCAGCGTTGACGGTGTCATTACCACCGTTGCCATTGATGACAGAAGCGCCAACTGCTCCGGTAACACTCAGGTTGTCATTGCCGAGACTTCCTTTCAGTCCAGCATTGGAAAGACCGCCAAGTGCGCGTAGCTGATCTCCACCGGCACCACCATAAACTTGAGCAGCACCGATATTGGCAGTAGCTGTGAAGGTGTCATCGCCCTTGTTGCCATTTAAAACCCCACCATTAAGAGTGGCAACGTTCAAGGTGTCATTGCCGGCGCCGCCGTAGACGGTTGATGACGTGCCGTTGGTGATCGCGATCGTATCGTTTCCAGCGTTTCCGTTGAAGTAGCTGGTATTGAATGAAGTGGTGTTTGTGTTGCCGACGGTGTCGTTACCAGCCCCACCTTTGACTGTGTAGTCAGAGACTAGAGCTTTGTAATTAGTGAAATTAACAGCATCGTTAGCCTCTTGAGCGCCAACAAATATGTTGCTGTCTAGGTTTTGGATGATTGTTGAGTCAACCCCGGACGTTCCAACGATGGAGGTGGCGTCGTTGGCGCCGGAGCCCTGAACGGTTGTGAAAGCCAAGGATCCTCTGAGAGAAAAGGTTACGTGGAGATTATACAGCGTTTACAAAACGCCGCAATATCAAGCTCAAATTATATCAATTTGCATTGCTCTGCGTTCATTGAGTGGACAATCGAGCCTTTGTCCTTTGCGTAGTCTTTTTTACCAAACCTTCTGACTTTGACAAGCATTAGCCATGGCTTCAACAGTTGGAGCAACGATGAATTCCCGTCAGTAAACGCTGACAACCCCAAGGTTGGCACCAACGCTCAGGAATTGCTTGCTTTGATTTTAGGGAATTAAATTGCGTGATTTGATTGCTGTTAATCATTCATTTCAATCTGCAATGGACTTGGATTTAAGCTGGTCATCAACACCTTCTCGAGCTCAGATTTTTAGGTTTGCGAGATTTTTTGCAGTTGTTTGCTGCCCATTAATGAATTACCCAGGGATCGATCATGCCTTCTTGCGGCAATATTCAAATTGCGCTGCTTGGATTTAGTTGAAATTCCCTTTCTAGAATAATATTGTAAGGGCATGCCATTTCTTTATAGTAATGCATTAAGCTTTTTACTCATCTCGATAATTCATTCAATTTATGATATTTCCACAGTTTCCACCCGTTTTGATGGATGATTTAGGTTGATTGATTTCAGTAGTGTTGTTGATTCTAGTTTCCATTTAGGCGACGCATTCTCTCTTGATTTTGTTTCTTCAGTCATGTTCGCAACCTAAGCCCAAGGTGTTTTTGGGGATAGTCATTCTATCTGACCTTCATAGGTTCAAGACGTGTCGCTGAGCTGACTTTATGATTTTGATTCGGCACGAGTGAAGAAGGTTGTGCCTTGTAGGAAGCTCTTGAATATTATGGAATTCAAGTTTTGATTGGTTGCTAAAAGGCCCTTTGCTTGGCTCAATCTGGGTCCCTTCCTGTTAAGTAAACAACTGTTGCGTCTTCTGTCCCGAGGGAGCATGCACCGATCCTGTGCATCAAATGTGTATCAAGGATACGGATGGCTTTTATGTCAATGACTCTATGGATGAATGAACGTTCCCCATCCTGATAGCTCAGTAGGCCTCCGCTGATGAAATAGATGCCTGGCCAAAAGCCCCCTCTAAATCTAAACTCTGTCCTCCAATGGCTGTCCTGCTCTATCGTTGTGTTTTGACTTTCTACCCGCAAGCCCGCATCTTTTGGATGGCATTGCCCACTTATACGTTGCCCATCGTATCCAGATAGGTTGCATGCCATGGCTACATTTTGCAGGGCTGTTTGAGCCTCGTATTCAAAATGAATACTAAAATCAATACCAAATTCAAAGTGATTCACTTGATCATTTTTGGATGTGCTTCCTTTCTTTAAGGTTACCCATACGTCTACGATCTTTCCTCCCTTGCTTTGATAAATATCTGTCGTTTTAGGGACTAGCTTCTGGTCCATCCAGGCTTTTCTGTTTGATTGCTCTTGGTTTTGCGCGCTTTTAGATGTGCAAGTGTTTCTCCTCTCTTTGGCTTGATATTCTTCGAAGTATTCATCCCAGCCTTTGTCGCTTTCATTCATTAGCCGTTGGTAGGTCGTGGTGACTTTGGCTGGGGTGTTGAGCATGCGCATTCTCCCGCGGTGTAGCAGCAGTGCCTGATCGCAGTGTTGAATGATTTGCGGACAGCTATGCGTAACTAGAAGTACAGCAGTACCTTGTTCTTTTAACTGATTCAGGTGTGCATAGCATTTTTTTTGGAATAGCTCATCGCCAACTGCCAGCGCTTCATCCACGACGAGTAAATCTGGATTGATGTGTGCTTGCACAGCAAAAGCCAGTCGAACAGCCATACCGCTTGAGTAGGTCTTCACTGGTTGGTCAACAAAGTCGCCGATATCAGCAAAGCTCAGGATTGCATCGAGTTGGCTCTCGATTTCAGTTTGGCTTAATCCAAGCAATGAAGCGTTCAGATAGACATTGTCTAACCCGCTGAATTCTGGGTTGAATCCACTTCCAAGCTCAAGGAGTGCTCCGATTCGTCCTTTTGTTTCCACTTTGCCGTTAGTGGGAAGTAGTGTCCCGCACAGCAGTTGTAGAAGTGTGCTTTTCCCTGAGCCGTTGCGTCCTACTACCCCGAGTGTTTGTCCTCGCGCCAGCTTAAAGCTCACATCCTTTAGAGCCCAGAACTCCCGATAGCGTAATTTTGGCTTTCCGAATCGATCGCGACCCCAGATTGCTTGGATCAGTCGATCACGTGGATGGTCGTAGATGCGATAGCACTTACTGAGCCCGTTAGCTCGAATTGCGATATTGTCGTTCATCGGTAGATGCTTAGTTACTGAACTTGAGTTAGAGAACATCTGCAAATCCTCTGCGTGCTCTTTGGAAGCCGCGAAATGCTAATTCGCATAGAACCAGACTGATGAAGCTTCCACAAAACAGATAATCTAGTGACGGTGGAAGCCCTGCTATACTAACCCTTCTGGACTGCTCAATGACTACGACTAGTGGGTTCAGTCTGAGCAATGGCTGCCAGCGTTCCGGTAACGCACTTAGTGGATAAAAGACCGCGCTAAGAAACATCATCAAGTTGGTCACTACTCCTACAACTTGTCCTAGATCTCGTAGGTAGACTCCGAGGGAAGATAATGTCCAGCTTAGTGCTAGGCACCCATAGATTAATGGAGTCCAAACCAAAGGTAGCCAAACAATTGTGATGGGAATCTGTCCTTGACTAAGTATTTCAAAGGCGCCAAGTACTAGCAGGCTGGTTGCCCCATGGAAGATGGCTGCTGCTACTGTAATGGCTGGTAAGATTTCCAAGGGAAAAATTACTTTTGTGGCGAGATTAGCGTTGCTGAGAATAATGCTTGGAGATGCGTTAGTTGTTTCTGCAAAAACATTGAAAACGATTAATCCCGCGAATAGATTGATTGCAAATAGCCATGGACCGCTTGCTTCCAGGTCTCCCCAGCGCGCTTGAAACACCTGAGAAAAGACAAACGTGTAAACAGCCAGCATGAGTAGGGGCGTAATCAGTGACCATCCCCATCCGAGTACTGACCCCCTGTAACGTCCCTCGACTTCACGTTTGCTTAGTTTCCAAATAAGTTCCCGATGGCGCCATAAAGCACCAGGCCATTGAAGAGAAGGGAAGAGTGCCCTCCGCATCAGGGATCAGCGGACAGTGTTTCACCTAAAAACTCTAGGATTTCTCTGTCTTTAAGGTTTTGGGCCTGTCCTGATATCGAGCCGTTGAGGTTAGGGTCGCTGGAGAGGCTCTTCAGGAGGATCTGCATGTTGCTGATCTGGCCTTCCAGGGCATCAATGCGTTCCATCAGGTTGCGTATGACATCAGCCTCTGCATCTGGTAGTGCTGAGTGGGCTAAAGGATTGATTCGTACACCGCTTTGATGCACGACGCGTCCTGGGATGCCCACCACGGTGCTGTCTGCTTCGACGTCTCGTACAACGACTGAGCCGGCTCCGATTCTTGTGTTGGACCCCACGTGAATGGCTCCTAGAACTTTGGCGCCCGCTCCTACAACCACATTTTCGGCCAGGGTGGGATGGCGCTTGCCTTCGGCTTTTCCTGTTCCTCCCAGGGTTACCCCTTGATAGAGCAGACATTTATTGCTGATTTCAGTTGTTTCGCCGATGACGACTCCCATGCCGTGATCAATAAAGACCCCGTGACCAATCTGGGCGCCTGGGTGTATTTCAATGCCAGTGAGACTTCTGGTGATCTGGCTGAGTAAGCGTGGAAGTAAAGGCAATCCGGAGCGCCAAAGCCTGTGGCTAATTCGATGCAGGGTTAAGGCCTGAAAGCCTGGATAGCAGAGCAGGATCTCCAGCAAGCCACGTGCGGCTGGATCACGCTCTTTAATAATTGCCAGATCGGCCAGGATGGCTTTGAGCATTTGTCAAGGTTAATGATGTCTTTGACTTAGCCGGCCAGCAGGCCAATCTCTTTGCGCAGTTGTTCGATTGTGTTGGTGCTGAGATAGCTGTCGGCGCAGTGAAGTTGCGGCATGCGTATCAGTTGGGAACGGTTTTGGCGCAGGCTTTGTTCGACGAGGGGCAAGCTGGGGCGGTCGCAGAGTACGTGGCTGGCTGCTCTGAGCAGGGCTAGTAGGCGGCTGCCTACATCCGGTGTAGCTGTCATGAGCAGGAGTTCATTGCCGCGCATGCTGTGCAGGATGACTTCGGCAGCTCGTAGGATCCCTGGGCTGATGCTGACCAGCCCCACGCAGCTGCCCGGGCGTAACTCCTTCAGCATGGCGAGCTCTTGGCGGAAGTCATTGAGGTCTACTGCGACGGCCCTAACTCCGTGGCGTTTAGCTAGCTCTTCCAGCGGTTGCAGGAAATAGCGACTGGTCACCACGGTTCCGTTGCTTGAGCTTTCAAGAATGCTTTCCAGCTCCTCCATCGGCACCACCTCAACTGGAACATCAAGGTGAGGCTCTAGCTCTTCTGCAATCAGCATGGAGGCGCCAATATCCTCTCTCGGCGTGCTTACCAGTACTCTCGCCCCGCAGCGTAGTCGCCAGTCAATTTCGCGGGTTAGCAGTTCTCTAGTCTGCTGCAGAGTGCAACCAGCATTGAGCAGACCATCGACGCATTTGCGCACTTCCTGGTCAAGGTCGGGTGTGCCTCGATTGCGAATATGGGGAGGTGCTTTGATTTCGCGCGGCTTTTGCTGGTCGCGTACGTAGATCCCTGAACCTGCCATTGCTTCCACCACACCATCGGTCTCTAGCTGTCGATAGACCTTGCTGATCGTGTTGCGATGCAGGCCAGTTTGCATGGCTAACTGCCGAGTGCTGGGCAGTCTGTGGCCAGGTGGGTAATGACGTGCGGCGATTGCGAAACAAATCTGGTTGTAAAGCTGGCTCGAAGCCGGAATGTCGCTTTCCTGCTGAATATGGAATCGCACGCCGGTAGGCCAGGTTGCAATGCGGCCACCTTAAAGAGCAGGAGGCCCTCATGACAATCATGCGTGTGTCCTGTGATGCTGTGACAGTTGACTGTGGCCTTGGCACGGCTGAGCTCCTTGAGAATTCGTATACAGGGCAAGCCTTGCTGGTGCTCTCACTGCGAAGGTTTTGCCTCACTGCATGCTGAGGCGCAAGATCTCTTTGGTGCGGCCGATGTTCTACCTGGTGAGATGTGCAGGCGGGCTATCCAGGTTTCTGCCGGAAACAGCAGGTTTTTGAAAAGTGGTTGAGCAAGAGGTAATTCAGAGGGGTCGACCCCTCTGAATTGATGGACCCGAACACACTGAGTTGCTCTTGCTCCTCTGAAGGGCTAGCAGGTGGTTGATTCCTATGAAGGTAGGTAGTTATTGATCTTTGTTGAGCTGTGTTTTGGCAACAGCACTGGCTCGAGGTGGGGCTGTGATGGTGCGAACCGCACGCGTAGGCATTTGGTTTTCTTTATCTGTTTTGATCAGCGGTGTTTTGCGTGGTGTCAGGAACATGATCATGTTCCGACCTTCACGCTTAGGAGCTTGCTGAATTTCTGCTTGTTCTTCTAGGTCTTTTGCCATGCGTCGTAGCAGCGTTTCAGCAAGGGCAGTGTGCTGAATTTCCCGACCCCGGAAGATAACGGTGCACTTGACTTTGTCACCAGCTTTGAGAAATCGCACGGCTTGGCCGATGCGCACGTTGTAGTCGTGCTGATCGATTTTGTAGCGCATTTTGACTTCTTTGACTTCGGTCTGATGCGACTTCTTCTTGGCTTCCTTGGCTTTCTTCTCCTGCTCAAACTTGAATTTGCCGTAATCCATGATTCGGCAAACCGGTGGATCCGCTTTCTCGCTGACTAGAACAAGATCCAGTTCTCGATCTTTTGCTACATCAAGGGCTTCTTCCCTGTTGATCACCCCGAGCTGAGTTCCGTCTGCGTCAACGACCCGCAACTTGGGATAATTGATACGGTCATTAATGTTGGGGAGCTCCCGGACGGGGGCGCGACGGTCAAAACGAGGACGTGGTGGCATTCAGTGAGATAAGGGAAAAGAGCAGACGACAAAAGGAGTTCAAAGCAATTGTCTGCTTTCTCACTCTAGACCTGCCTGGATCAGAGAGAGCGCTTCGCTCAGTAGTTCCTCACCGTTCAGCCAATGGGGGGCATGTTGACGACGAAACCAGGTGCGCTGACGTTTAGCGAATTGCCTTGTGCGAAGCGTCGTCAGTGCCCTGGCCTGCTCTATGTTCAGTTGCCCTTGGAGGATCTGTAGAGCTTCTCGATAGCCAATCGTTTGCAGTAGAGGAAGATCGGAGCTGTAGCGCGAACAAAGCCTTTCGGTTTCTTCAATCAGGCCATTGACATAAAGCTGGGCGGTACGGAGCGCGATGCGTTCTCTTAGGTCAGCAGGGTCGAGTCCTAGTTCCAGCACACGCCAGGCTGGGGGGATAGAGCCTTGTTGGGCACTCATCGGTTGGCCAGTGGCGTAGAGCACTTCAAGTGCTCGTTGCGTTCGGAATGCGTCGGCTGTTGAAATTCGTTTTGCCGCTGTGGGGTCTGCTTGGCGTAGAAGCGGGTGACAAATGTCCTGGCCTAGCTTTTGGAGTTGTTGGCGCAATTCTGGTTGCGGTGCCACGGCAGGTGGCCTCAAGCCTTTTATCAGTGATTTCAAATAGAGGCCACTCCCTCCAACGAGCAACGCCATCCCCGATTGCGCGATCGATTGAGTCACGGCAGCCATCGCAATGCTCTGGAATTCCTGCAGGGTGATCGGATGATCTGGAGCACGCAGGTCCAGCAGCTGATGGGGTGCCTGTCTCTGTTGATCTGGCGTGGGCTTGGCAGTGCCCACACTCATCTCGCGGTATAGCTGGCGCGAGTCGACATTCAATACATCAAGTTTTAGTTGCTTGGCCAGTGAGATTCCCAGGCCGGTTTTGCCGCTGGCAGTCGGGCCCAGCACAACTACCACAAGAGGTAGATCAGTAGGTTTATTCAATTCGTTGGATTCGCTGCCGTCGGCCATGGGTATAAGCGATTGCCCTTGTTAGGAATGACGTCTCAGAGAGTTATACAAGAGTCTCAGATCTGTAAGCGTTCTATTCAGCTTTCATTAGGCATAACTTAAGCGGTGCAAGTAAACAGTGCAAAATTTTGTTTTAGCTGATTGCTCGATGTGAGTTAGATGCACGATGCTCTGTATTTGTAGAGGTACAAGAAGACTCGCCTTGTATCGGCTCAGACCCATTACCTGTTTTTGATCAACAAGCCTTGCCCTGTTGGTAGTTCGAGGATTTTGAGGTTCATGTCTGCTGCTATTGGATCCAGTACACGCTTTTGGGCTGAATAGCCCCACCACCCATAATCATCAAAGATGATGCATCCTCCTGGGCTTAGCTTTGGTAAAACTTTTTTGAGTGCTTCTTCTTCTGGATGAGGATGGTTCATATCAATGTGCGCAAAAGCGATCGTTTCGGGGAAGCCCTCCACAAACGAATTAGGGACAGGGCCTCGAATGACGGTCACCCAAGGTTGGTCGGCAAAGCGTTCGACTACATTTTCGTACATTCTCGGTTCGTCATGGCCTGGCATGTGAGTATGTTCGTCACCTTCTTTCCATTCAAATAGATCATAAAGCCAATACTTTTTCCCTGTATTTTTGAAGTCAATTTTCTCTGTTACTCGTTTTGCTGTTGTGCCTTTGTGGCAGCCAAGCTCGATATAATCGCCCTCAATATTTTGGCAGAGTTCTGCAAAGTATAGCAAAATGTATAGGCGCCAAATGCAGCTTTTTTCGATGTGATCAGATTCTTCGCCGCTCAGTAGTTGCAAGAAATAATTTTCTCTGGTGAATGAAAGATTTTTGTTCCATGTGATTAGATTGTCTGCACAAAACATAGGGAGTCCGCCCGTACTTTCTCTCAAAAGCTGTATGGCCTTTAGGTATTTTTCTTTGTCTCTGATATTGAAGTTCGTGCCAAATAGCTGTTTAGGTTCGATACCTCGTTGGCGAGCATCGCTGTTCATGGTTGTTTTGCGCGTATTTCTTCGGGGATATTGTCTGGGAATGGTGCAGGCTCATCCTTGGGTTTTTCGACTGTAGTCGTAGGAATTTCATCGGAGGCCTTGCCAAGGATTTTATCAGCGCCGTCGGGTTGCAACGTGATTGGAGCAGGAAGCAAAGCTTTTAGATCGTTGATTAGCTTTTGTTGAGCAGCTAGAAGCAGTGATTTGCGGTTCTCCAGGCGAGCTAGCTCGTTCTGTGCTTCAGCGAGTAAGCCAAAAAGTTGCTTGCCTTCAGGGGAGAGTTGGCTGCTGTCGTAGCTAGCGCCATTAAGAATGAAGCCTGGGGGTGATTCCGTGTCTTCTGGAGGCGATGTGATTGGAGCAGGAAGCAATGGTTTTAGATCGTTGATCAGTTTTTGCTGAGCAGTTATAAAAAGCGATTTGCGGTTCTCCAGGCGACCTAGTTCATTTTGGGCTTCTGTGAATAATCCAAAAAGTTGCTTGCCTTCAGGGGAGAGCTGGCTGCTGTCGTAGTTAGCGCCATTGAGAATGAATCCCTGGCCTGATTCGGTAACCATGCTGGAAGCTTTGGAGGCAGTGCGCCATATTCTGCCCAGATGACTTTTGCCTGTCGTCACTGTGACTCGCCGCTTGAGCACCATGCCCTTGATCTGGGTCATCAACCTCCCAGCAATGCCTATCTAGCGGTTGATCAGCTTGAGAAGCCAGAGCTCACTTATCCCCTGAAGGTGTTCCTTTGTGAGAACTGCGGGTTGGTGCAATTGCCAGCTCACGCTGCGGCCAATGAGCTCTTCAAGGCTGATTACGCCTACTTCTCCAGCACATCGACCAGTTGGTGTGACCACGCCGAGCGTTTTGTGCGGTTAGCGGCGAAGCGCTTGGGATTGGGTCAACATAGCCATGTTGTGGAGCTGGCTTCCAATGATGGCTATCTGCTCCAATTCATCAAAAAACGAGGGATATCCTGTTTAGGCATTGAGCCAACCAAGGCCACGGCCGAGGCGGCTCGTCTGAAGGGGATCCCCACGCTGGAGCGTTTTTTTGGGCTTGATCTGGCTCAGGAGCTGCAATCGGCCGACCTCGTTGTGGCGAACAATGTTTTGGCCCATGTGCCCGATATCAATGATTTTCTTGCTGGGATTGCCTGCCTGTTGAAAGCTGATGGTCTGGCTTCGATCGAGTGTCCACACCTTTTGCGCTTGCTGAAGGGCAACCAGTTCGACACCATCTACCACGAGCACTACAGCTACTTGAGTTTGCAGGTGGTGGATCGGATTGCGGCCAAGGTTGGCCTGAAGGTTGTAGATGTGGAGGAGCTTCCGACCCACGGGGGTAGTTTGCGGATTTGGCTTGCGCCTGAGGCGTCAACGGCACTAGCTACGGGAGCAGTTGCCTCGGTATTGGCGGCTGAGCAAGCGGCTGGTTTAGAAACCTTGGCGGCTTGGAGCAATTTTCAGCACCGTGCTGAAACGGCAAAAAACCAGTTGCTGCGATTTCTTATCGATCAGCAGGAATCTCAAACCATTGTTTATGGCTATGGAGCGGCTGCAAAGGGCAACACTTTGCTCAATTACGCCGGCGTTCGCTCCGATCTTCTGCCGGCTGTTGCCGATCGTGCTGTGAGCAAACAAGGAAAGTTTCTCCCCGGTAGTCATATCCCAGTGATCAGCCCGGAGGAGTTGGCTGCTCGCAATCCTCAGGCGCTGTTGGTATTGCCATGGAATCTCATTCATGAGGTTTCGGCACAATGGAAAGGCTGTCAGCTCGTTACAGCGATTCCGCAGTTGACCCTTTTCGGCTGAATTTTTCCTGTCTTGATGTCGTCTTCTCAATCCAGGATCGCTATCCACCCGTCAGCACGGGTCTCCGATCTCGCAGATCTGGAACTTTCGCAACGAGGTTCATGCTTGGTGGTTGGGGCTGAATCACAGATCGATAGCTTCGTGAAAATCAAACCTGCTGGAGGCTTGGGAGATGTCGTTATCGGCGATCGTTGCTATCTGAATTCCGGTTGTGTTTTGTATTCAGGCAACGGCATCACGATTGGCAATGACGTTCTGATCGCTGCCAATTGCACGTTGGCTCCTGTTAACCATGCCTTTCGTGATCGCAGCCGCTTGATTCTTGATCAGGGCTTTGAGCCCTCGCGTGGGGGGATTGTTATTGAAGATGATGTTTGGATTGGCGCCAATTGTGTGCTCCTTGATGGTGCCGTTTTGCGCCAAGGCTGCGTGGTTGGCGCGGGTTCTCTTGTTCGCGGAGAATTGCCCCCTTTCAGCATTTGTTGCGGCTCCCCAGCAGTCCCCATTGACTCACGCCAATGAGGGAGCCTCTACCGATCACCGTGCTGGGCGCTGAGGGTTGGATTGGTGCAGCTTTGGTTGCTGATCTGAAAAGGTGCCAGCGCCCTGTTGTTGCTATCGGTCGCTTGCAGTTGCAGGATTGGTTGGCGGATTGTCAGGCCCAGGGGCCTGTGATCTATGCCATTGGCCTGACTGCTGATTTCCGCCTGCGCCCATATGACACGGTGCAAGCGCATGTGTCGCTGCTGTCCCAGGTCCTTCAGCGCGAGGGCATCAAGCAGTTGTTGTATCTCTCTTCGACCAGGGTCTATGCACGCAGCGCTTCCACTCACGAAGACTCACCCTTGGTTTGCCTGAGCTCAGATTCATCGGATCTGTATAACCTTTCAAAATTGCTGGGAGAGGCATTGGTGTTGCATGATCAACGCATTGGCTGTCGGGTTGTCCGGTTGAGCAATGTTGTTGGCCCTGGGCAGCCTTCCAGCACCTTTATTGGATCGTTGTTGCGAGATGCACGCTCGGGTTCATTGGTCACGATTCAGCAATCGGCAGGCGCGGCAAAGGATTACGTCGCTCTGGCTGATGTGCTACGTCTTTTGCCCTTGATTGCGGAGGCCGGCCGGCATCGCCTTTATAACCTCGGTGGTGGTTGTGATACATCTCATGCGCAAGTTGCTGCTTGGTTGCGGGCGCAGGGTTCCGAGGTGGAATTCGCTCTTCCGCCTGCTGAGGGGTTGGCCTTCCCAAAACTTGAAATTGATCGCTTATGTAGCGAATTTGGCTCTGTTAGTGAACCTTTCCGGCAAAATCTGCTGATGGATGACTCACTTCTTCGATGACAGCGCGATTTGAGTACGACGAGGCTGCATCTGTTGTCCGATGCAATGGACGTGAGATTAATCTGGGTGATCCTGAAGCCTTTGAGCTGATCAGCCGAGCCTGGCTGCGTAGTGGTTGGGATACTAAATATGTCTATGGCTTCTCCTGGCAGGGCCGTCCGATCATTCAGTTGCCTGAGGATTTGATCCGCATCCAGGAGTTGATCTACGACCTTCAGCCTGATTTGATTGTTGAAACCGGCGTTGCCCATGGCGGCTCTTTGATTTTTTATGCCGGCTTATGTGCGGCGATGGGTAAAGGTCGCGTAGTCGGTATTGACATTGAAATTCGCTCACATAACCGCAAAGCGATCGAGTCGCATCGACTCAGCCCGATGATCACCTTGTTGGAAGGCAGCTCGACCGATCCTGACGTGGTGCAGCAAGTGCAGGGCCGTATCGGATCTGCAGAGTCGGTTTTGGTTTTGCTGGATAGCAATCACAGCCAGGCCCATGTTGCAGCAGAGCTTGAGGCCTATGCCCCGCTGGTTAGTGCTGGAAGTTACATCGTTGCTTGTGATGGCATCATGCAGCAGGTTGCAGGTGCGCCTCGCAGCGCAGCTGACTGGGAGACGAACAATCCAATCAGCGCTGTCAATCAGTTTTTATCTGCGCATCAGGAGTTCGAAGCACATGAACCCAATTGGCCCTTCAACGAGGGCGTAGTCCGCCAGCGGGTGACCTATTGGCCTCAGGCTTACTTGCGTCGCAAAGCTTGAGTCACGATCAACCTTGAACGAGGGTCGCGACCGTCTTCAGGCTTCGCTTGCGTTGATCTCATATTGATCATGGGGATTGTCACTCGCCTGAGGCTGACCCATCGCTGCCGCTGATTCTGCGCTGTGCCAGAAAAGCAATATTGCAGCGCTCCCTTAGCTGCACGAGCCCTAGCGATAAGCGCTTGAAACAGCTTCTAGGTTGTTTGCAAATTGGCAGCGACTTTGAAATGTGCTCAGTTTTCAGGCAGGGGTTGTTTCGTATTGATGGTTTATTGCTAGTTGTTGATCACTACTTGTGCTGCCCTGTCTGTCTCATAGGCAGTTGGGGCTGAGATCACACCCTCCGAACCTGATTTGGCCATCTTCGCCTCAGACAAGAGAATGAATCTGATTTAAGCCGAATGTCGACTTCTGTAAAACTCCTTTTGTTGATGCTGTTGTGTGTGCTTCCTGGCTTGAATCCTGTCAGGATAAGTGCAGCCGAGCCAGTGAAAAAATTTAGTTAGCTCTGAAGCAACACACGATCTGACGAACTTTTTGCCATGAACTTTGTCAAGTATTTCGATGAAAACTGAGGTTCGCTCCACTCCTATCAGTGGTTTGGTTGAGCTGCTGGGTCATCCTTTCTCTGACCATCGAGGCGCATTCTTAAATTGTTTTCGGCGTCAAGAGATTGGCTTTGCTTCGGAATGGGGTGATCGCCCAATTTCACAAGTCAACGTCAGTCGCACCGATGCTGTTGGCACGGTAAGAGGTCTGCATCTACAGGCAGCTCCCCATGGCGAGGCGAAAATTGTTCGATGTTTAAGAGGCCGTGTTTGGGATGTGGCAGTTGATCTGCGCTCAGGATCACCTACCTATGGTCTTTCTTACGCGGTTGAATTGTCTCAGGTTGCTGCGAATGCTTTGTTAATTCCCGAGGGCTGCGCGCATGGCTTCCAGGCCTTGGATTCAGAAAGTGAGTTGCTTTATTTGCATTCAGGTGCTTGGGTCTCACATGCTGAAACAGGGGTTCGTTTTGATGATCCTAAGCTGTCCATAAGTTGGCCACTTCCACCACTAAATCTCAGTCAATCCGATTTGGAGCTTCCCCTGCTTGGCGACTACTTATGATGGAGATTGTTGAACACTTAGTCAGGATTGCCCGCTTTCAAGATTGCTAAAGCTTAGAACATAATCCCAAATAGTTTGCTCTTGGCTACGTTAAAATCAGAAGAAAATGATGCTGATCATGCAGCTCTTGGCCGTTGTGTCTTTGCTAGACTCGACATCTAAGGCTAGATTTTAAGCAGCTTTTTGGCCTATTCAGATTGCGAGTTTGATTGTGATGTGTAATCTTGAATGTCTTCCAGGCAGCATTCGTATGGGGCATAACCGTTATTTGCTTTTTTATACCAATTCACCGTTTTTTCCACTGTTGTGCTGAATGACCATTTCGGTTGCCAGTTGAGTCTGTGATAGGCCTTGTCGATTTGTAGGTGTAGGCGATGGGCTTCATGTGGCTCATTTGCTGATGAAAGATCAATGTAGGTCCCTGGCCAATGTTTTAGTATTTGCTCGATAAGTCTTAAAACTGATAAATTCGACTCTATCTTTGGACCAAAATTAAAGGCTTCGCATAGAGAATTATGGCTAATATCTTTTTTGCTTTCATTCAGTAGTGCTTCTGCTAGTTGCATGTATCCACTGAGTGGTTCGAGTACATGCTGCCAAGGGCGAGTGGCCTGTGGATTTCTGATGCAAATGGGTCGATCAGTTGTTAGGGCTCTAATGGCATCAGGAATGATTCGATCTTCTGACCAGTCACCCCCTCCTATGACATTGCCTGCTCTGGCTGTGGCTATCTCAAGATGTTCTGTCTGGTGGTCTTCCTTGCCACAAAAACTCGCGCGCCAACTGCTGATCGCTAATTCAGCCGCCGCTTTGCTCGCACTGTATGGATCAACTCCTCCAAGCCTGTCACATTCGCGGTAGCCGAAGTCCCAGTCCTTATTTTCATAGACTTTGTCGGTAGTTATCATCACGACTGCACATTTGTTGTCTGATAGTTTCAATGCTTCCAATACGTTTAGGCAACCCTGAACATTGATCGCCCATGTGCTTAAGGGCTGTTCGTAACTGCGACGCACCAGTGGCTGAGCAGCTAGATGAAAGACGACATCTGGCCTGCAAGCTTTTACTATTTCCGCCACTTTTTCGGCATTGCGGATGTCGGCAATGTGGTGATTCTCAATTCGTTTGATCAAATCTAATTGAGTGTATAAGTTGGGACTGGTATCCGGTTCAATGCTAATTCCTGTTACTCTGGCCCCCAATTTGCTGAGCCAAAGTGATAGCCAGCTGCCTTTAAAGCCGGTGTGCCCTGTCACTAATACCTGCTTTTCAGCCCAGAAATTGTTGTTAAGTAAAGAAGCTTTCATTGACCCCATACCTTCCAGGGAGCTTCTCCTGATTGCCATAGCTCTTCAAGTTTATTGCGTTCACGAAGTGTATCCATAGGCTGCCAAAAACCATGATGAAAATAAGCATCGAGTTGTCCCATATCTGCCAATGTTGCGAGTGGCTTTTTTTCCCAGCTGCAATTGTCGCCATCAATCAATTCGATCACTGATGTTTCTAGAACGAAGTAGCCGCCGTTGACCCAGCCCCCGTCTCCGTCGGGTTTTTCTTGAAAGCTTTTGATTTCATTGCCAACCAGCTCTAATGATCCGTACCTGCCTGGTGGCTGAACAGCAGTGAGAGTTGCTTGTCGATTATTTTTTTTATGAAATTGCACTAATGCTGTGATGTTGATATCGCCCACACCATCACCGTAGGTAAAGCAGAAGCTGCCATCCAGGTATTCCGCGACTCTTGCAAGGCGACCACCTGTAAGCGTGTCGTCACCTGTATCGACCAGTGTGATTTTCCATGGCTCAGTATTTTGTTTATGGATCTCCATATGGTTGCTATCCATATGAAAGGTCACATCGCTGTTGTGTAAAAAATAGTTGGCAAAATATTCCTTAATGATATATCCCTTGTATCCACAGCAGATTACGAATTCATTGATGCCATGGTGGCTGTAAGTCTTGAGGATATGCCAGAGAATCGGTTTTCCCCCGATCTGTACCATTGGTTTGGGTTTTAGGTGGGTTTCCTCGGATAGGCGTGTTCCGAGTCCTCCGGCGAGGATGACAGCTTTCACAGCAGAAGAACAATTCAATTGATTATTGGTCATCGCTCTCTACTCATAGGAACCACTCTTAGTGAATGAGGCTTGGCTGGCGATGCAGTCCTGCCAAGTTTTTCTGTTGTCAGCCCTTTGCCAGTGCCCTGAGCTGATCCATGACCACGTCTCCAGCTTTGAGGAAGTGAACAGTTTGGGGGATTCTCACTTTGTATTTGTACTGGACAAAGTTGTAGCGCATCTTGACCTCTTTAATTTCGCTCTGAAGCGACTTTCTCTTTGTTTCTTTGCCTGTTCAAATTTGCATTTGCCGTAATCTATGATTCTGCAAAGGGGCGGATCAGCCTTCTCGCTCACTAGAACAAGAACGAGTTCACGATCTTTTGTTGTTTGCGGTTGGTCTAAGCAGCATGACCATCCATGGCTTGGCTGCTGCTTTGGAAGTCTGGAGTAGTGGCATACCAGCGTCACGATGGGTTTCCCTTTGAAGGGAATGGTTTCTCAGAAGGCCCCTGCAAGCTTCTTGCGCCAGTGGTAAAATCAGCTTGCCAGGACGAGGTTTCTCGCCGATGAGGCCTCCTAGAACAACCCTTTCTGGCTGCGGATTTATTGAATGAGCGAAGACTCCAAGGTCCAGGCTGCCTATGGCGCCGAACAAATTCAGGTGCTGGAAGGGCTGGAGCCCGTTAGGAAGCGTCCAGGGATGTACATCGGCTCCACTGGGCCAAGGGGGTTGCATCACCTTGTCTTTGAGGTTGTCGATAACTCTGTTGATGAGGCGTTGGCCGGGCACTGTGATGAGATTCTCGTGGTGCTTGGCCCAGATGGTTCCGCATCAATAGCTGACAACGGCCGTGGTATTCCCACCGACGTTCATTCTCGGACAGGCAAGAGTGCCTTGGAAACGGTGCTCACCGTTCTGCATGCTGGCGGTAAGTTCGGCAGTGGCGGTTACAAGGTCTCTGGCGGCTTGCATGGAGTCGGTGTTTCTGTCGTTAATGCCCTCAGTGAATGGGTGGAAGTGACGGTTCGCCGTCAAGGACAGGTTCATCGTCAGCGCTTTGAACGTGGGGCCGCGATCGGCAGTCTTCGTTCCGAAGCCCAGCCTGCTTCAGAGAAGGGGCGCACTGGTACGAGCGTTTGTTTTAAGCCGGACGAAGAGATCTTTACTGGTGGCATTGTTTTCGATTACGCCACCCTGTCGGCTCGTTTGCGTGAACTGGCTTATCTCAATGGTGGGGTGCGGATTGTTTTCCGCGATGAGCGTCAGCCTGTTTTAGATGCTGAAGGGGCTCCTTATGAGGAGGTCTATTTTTATGAGGGGGGCATCAAAGAATATGTCACCTATATGAATGCGGAAAAGGATGCTCTTCATCCCGAAATTATTTATGTGAATTCTGAAAAGGATAATGTGCAGGTTGAAGCAGCACTGCAATGGTGTGTTGATGCTTATTCAGACAGCATTCTCGGATTTGCTAATAATATTCGCACTGTAGATGGGGGTACTCATATTGAGGGGCTGAAGACAGTCCTTACGCGCACGCTCAATACGTTTGCCCGTAAGCGTGGCAAACGCAAGGAAGCAGATTCTAATCTGGCTGGAGAAAATATTCGTGAAGGACTTACGGTTGTTCTTTCCGTAAAGGTGCCCGATCCGGAATTCGAAGGGCAGACAAAAACCAAGTTGGGCAATACCGAAGTCCGCGGCATTGTCGACAGCTTGGTTGGGGAGGCATTAAGTCAGTACTTGGAATTTAATCCTGCGGTGATTGATCTCATTCTTGAGAAGGCCATCCAGGCATTCAATGCAGCTGAAGCTGCACGTCGTGCTCGAGAATTAGTGCGCCGCAAAAGTGTACTTGAGAGTTCTACGTTGCCAGGAAAACTGGCTGATTGCAGTTCTAGGGACCCCTCGGAATCAGAGATTTACATCGTGGAGGGCGACTCGGCTGGTGGCTCTGCAAAGCAGGGCCGAGACCGTCGCTTTCAAGCAATTCTTCCCTTGCGCGGTAAGATTCTAAATATTGAGAAAACAGATGATGCTAAAATATATAAAAATACGGAGATTCAGGCGCTGATTACTGCGCTTGGATTAGGTATCAAAGGAGAAGAATTTGATTCAAAAAATCTTAGATATCACCGTGTGGTGATCATGACTGATGCTGATGTTGACGGTGCTCATATTCGTACGCTAATACTTACATTTTTCTACCGCTACCAGAAAGAATTAGTGGAAGGTGGTTATATCTATATTGCTTGCCCTCCTCTTTATAAGGTTGAGCGAGGTAAGAACCATACTTATTGCTACAACGAGGCTGATTTACAGACCACACTCTCAGGTTTCCCCGAGAAGGCCAACTACACCATTCAGCGCTTTAAGGGTCTCGGCGAAATGATGCCAAAGCAGTTGTGGGAGACCACCATGGACCCTTCTACTCGGATGATGAAGCGGGTGGAGGTTCAGGATGCATTAGAGGCTGATCGTATCTTCACAATTTTGATGGGCGACAAGGTTGCTCCCCGCCGGGAGTTCATTGAAACCCACAGCGCTGAGCTCGATATGGCAGCGCTAGATATCTGATGGGTGTTGTGCTCCGTTGGGGGTGGGTCCTAGGGGTGGCCTTGCTAGCTCCTGCAGCCTTGCCGGCTGGTGGGGGTGAGCGTCGCCAGCCAGAAATTCGTCGTTCTGATAGCTCAGGACCTTTGTTTGCTGGTACAAGCTGTGAATTGCGAGTGAGTCCTCTGGCTGTGGCTCCAAGCTTGCAAAGACTGGCCGTTGGCACCCCATTGAATGTGCTCCGTCGTTGGCATGGTGAAGATGGTAAAGACTGGCTGCAAGTAAAGATCGCCTCGGGGAGCGGCGAGTGCTTTGCCGGTGTTGTTAGACGTGGCTGGCTGAATGTCTGATCTGGCGTTGCCTGGATGGCAGGCTTCACTGGTAGCCATAGGTGCTGTGCCAGGAGCTTGGTTGCGTCTCAGAGTGGTGAACCACCTCGAGCCGATGGTGCCGAGGAAGCACTGGGCCACATTTTCAGTGAACATTGTGGCGGCCTTTGCCCTTGGGCTTGTCTTGGCTTTGCACAAGAAATGCGGCGTTGCCATTGGTCCATCGCCGTTAATTTTGCTGATTGGTGTGGGCTTCTTCGGTTCTCTCAGCACCTTTTCGACTTTTGCTGTAGAGCTACTCAATACCTTGCGAGAGCATCGCTGGAGTGAGGCCCTTGTGCTTGCTGTGGGTTCGATCTTGGCAGGTCTCTTGGCTGCAGCTGCAGGTGTTGGGTTGGCTGATGGCTAAAACGACGCAACCCTTGCGCAATCAATTGAATGAGATCTCGCTGGTGGCTCTTGGGGCTGTGCCGGGGGCCTTGCTCCGCTGGCAGGTTCAGAACGACTTGCTGGTGAATGTGATTGGCGCTGCTATTTTGGGGTTTGTGGTTGGTTTGCCGTTCCGTTCAAGTCGTCAGTTACTGCTGGGGGTGGGTTTTTGTGGCTCTCTCACCACTTTCAGTAGCTGGATGGTGGAATGCAGCATCCTGATCTCCCAGGGAGCTTGGTTGTCAGCGCTGGGATTGATTGGTCTAACCCTTGGCTTAGGTCTTGGTGTTGCAGCCCTTGGTTTTTTGATTGGTCGGCAGTTCAGGCCTTGAGCGACTAGCTCCTCCACGCTTCCATTGCTTGGAGATCCGATACTAGGCTTGGTATCAAATGATTCAGCTGGGATTAAGCTGAATCCTAGTAATCAGGCAAGAATTCTGAATTTTCCTGCTGCCATTTGGATGCCTCTTGATGCTTTCGATGTCAAGAGCACATTGCTGAATGGTCGTCGAGTTGCGGGTATGCAATTTGCAAAAGCAGTTGTCACTTGTCTTAAGTCTGAGGAGGAATTGCATCTCCTTTGCTCAACGGATGCAGAGCAAAAGGCTTTAACAGAGATGCTTGCACCCTTGATGCAAGCTAATACTAAAGCACGAATACATCAAAGTTGGAACCATCATTCCTTGGCAAGTCTTGGTTGTCTTCAAATTCTGGACTCTTCATTACATAGGCTCACCGAAATTCGTTTGCCTAATAAGGAGTTAGATTTCTCGATTGTAGGTTTGATTCATACCCTTAGTTCTACTGGGGCTATAGAAACGGTTGCTAATTGTGTGGCGAGAGATCTTTATCCTTGGGATGCCATTGTTTGTACCTCTAATGCTGGTAAGGATGTTGTCGAAAAAATTTGGCAACAGCGTGCAGCGTATCTTGCCCGCCGTTTAGGGGTTCCTTCTGTAAAGGATAATTGGATGCCTGCAACTCCCGTTATTCCTCTTCCAGGGCCTCGCAAGCAGCCTTATCGGCCAGATCTGAGTCGAAAGCAGCGAAGGGAATTGGCGCGAAAAGTGCTAGGAGTTTCAGATGAGGCGTTTGTTATTTGCTTTGTTGGCCGCCTTACCTTCAATAGCAAGGCTCATCCCGTTGTTTTATATCAAGCCTTGGCCAAGTTGTCTCAAGATGGGAGAGAAGTTGTTTTGATTGAGTGTGGTCAATTCCCTAATTCTGGATATAGGGATGCATTTGATGAGGTGGCTGGATTATTTCAAGGCTTCACTAGAATCGTTGTCGGTGGATTGTCGCCTGCGACTGAGAATGAGAAGTGGGAAGTTTATGCAGCTGCCAATGTCTTCCTGTCACACTCTGATAGTATTCAGGAAACATTTGGTCTGACAATCATCGAGGCAATGCTTGCTGAATTGCCGGTTATTGCTTCTGCATGGAATGGCTATCGTGATCTTGTTTTAGATGGAAAAACGGGCTTCCTTTTGCCTACAAAAGATTTGCTATTGGACCTTAAAGATGATCCTTTGGAGGATGCTTATTATGGGCGCGAACTCAGCTATGATATATGGATAGGCATCGCAAGTTTGGGCGTATTGATTGACAAGGATGCTCTCTATACGTCTTTAAGGTCATTTGTTGAATGTCCTGATTTAGGGGAAAGGTTTGCCGCTGAGGGTTTACGTCGCTTTCGTCAGCTATTCTCTCCTTTGGCAGTATTAGAGCGATATCGTGAGCTTTGGCTTGACTTGGCTGTCAAGCGTAACCAGGCTAAAAAAGATGGTGGTTATGCTTCTGGGAGGGCTCCCAAAATGGGAGAACTATTCTCGGGATATCCAAGCACTGTTCATCATTTAGAGGCAATTTCTTTGAAAAAGCCGAGTTATTTCAGCGCTTTGTTGAAGGGCCCAATGGCGATTGACTTCCTAGAGGGAATCAGTTGTGGCTCTGCAGATACTTTTTTGGAGTTTATCAAGGATAAGAATGTGGTCTCAGTTGTTGATTTACTTGCGCTTGGCTATCGGCGTGATCAAGCCCTTCGTTTGTTGACTTTGCTTGTAAAACTGGGTCTTGCAGAATCCAATCAAGTGGCTGGGTCGACTTCTTTGTGATTAGCTCTTCAGCGCTTGCTCGATCGCACCTTTCAGTTCAGTGCTCTCAGGTTCCACGCCACTCTTGAAACGTTTGAGCACGGTGCCGTCCTTACCCACAAGAAACTTTTCGAAGTTCCAGGCCACATCTCCTGCTGGTTCAGTTTGATTGAGGGTGGTGTAGGGCTCGGTGGTTTTGCCCATGGCGTGCACCTTGTCAAACAATTCGAAGCTGGCGCCGTACGTGGTGGAACAGAAGCTCTTGATCTCCTCGAGGGTGCCGGGCTCCTGGGCGCCAAAGTCGTTGCAAGGAAAGCCCAGCACGTTTAGTCCCTGAGGGCCGTATGTGTCTTGCAGCACTTGCAGGCCTTTGTATTGCTTGGTAAATCCACATCGGCTGGCCACATTCACGATTAACAGCACCGTGCCGTTGTATTCGCTGAGGGATTTCTCAGCACCCTCTGGAGTGTGAACCACAATCTGGCTGATGTTGATGGCCATGGACATTCGATTTTGTCTTCAAGACCCTAGCGAGGACCATTCGCCATACAGTGTGCTCGCCTTGACGGTTGGCCGATGAACGAGGCAACGGGGGTAACCAGTCCGGAGGCGGTCGTCGTCAGCGGCTCTGACCTGGTGGATTTGGTGGCCCAGCAGCTGCAAGCGCTGTTGTCAGCAGGCAATTATGACGCCGTGAAGATGCTGCTTCATCCGGTGCAACCGGTTGACATCGCTGAAGCCATTGGCATTTTGCCTCGCACCCTGCAGGCTCTGGCCTTCCGCTTGCTCAGCAAGGACGAGGCCATTGAGGTTTACGAATACCTAGAGCCTGCTGTTCAGCAGAGTCTGCTGGAACGCCTTCGCTCTGGTGAGGTGCTCGAGTTGGTGGAGGAGATGTCCCCCGATGACCGGGTGCGATTGTTTGATGAGCTGCCTGCCAAGGTGGTGCGACGATTGCTGGCAGAACTGAGCCCAGCAGAGCGACGGGTTACTGCTCAGTTGCTTGGTTACGAGCCTGAAACCGCTGGTCGCTTGATGACCACCGAGTTTATTGACCTCAAGGAATTTCACAGTGCAGCTCAGGCTCTCACGATCGTGAGGCGTAGAGCTCCTGACACGGAGACGATTTATAGCCTCTATGTGACTGATGGCGAGCGCCACCTTACCGGGATCCTTTCATTGCGAGATCTCGTGACTGCTGAGCCGGAGGCACGCATCGGGGATGTGATGACCCGCGATGTGGTGAACGTGCGCACTGACACAGATCAAGAGGAGGTGGCCCGAGCGATTCAGAGATACGACTTTTTGGCTGTCCCAGTTGTGGATCGAGAACAGCGATTGGTAGGGATCGTCACCGTCGATGATGTGATTGACGTGATTGAACAGGAGGCCACACGCGATCTTTATGCGGCTGGAGCTGTGCAGGCGGGGGATGAAGACGACTATTTCCAGAGCAATTTGTTGGTTGTTGCGCGTCGTCGAGTGGTGTGGCTGGCTGTATTGGTGGTAGCGAATGGCTTTACTAGTCAAGTGATTGCCATGAACGACGATGTGCTGAAGCATGTTGTGCTGTTGGCGGCGTTCATCCCGTTGTTGATCGGTACGGGCGGCAACGTTGGCGCTCAGAGTTCCACTGTGGTGATTCGAGGTCTTAGTACTCAGCGCATCCAGGCTCTTGGTCGCATGAAGGCGGTGTTGCGTGAGGCCATGGCGGGCGGGCTTTTGGGTTTGTTGATGTTGCTTGTGGTTGTTCCCTTTGCTTGGTGGCGGGGTGAAAGTCTTCTTGTGGGTGCAGCAGTAGGGATCAGCCTGATGGCTATCACTACCCTGGCGGCTACGGCTGGGGCTGCTTTGCCTTTGTTGTTCGATCGAATGGGTCTGGATCCCGCCCTGATGTCGGCGCCCTTTATTACGACAGCAACTGATGTGGCTGGGGTCTTTATCTATTTACGAACAGCGGCTTGGCTGCTTCAGCAAACAAATGGAATAGCGCTCTAGGTATTTTTGCCTAGAGCGCTTGGGGAGGGGGTTTCCCGTAGGGGCCTTTTGGATCGCTCGGGAGTAAGCTTTACAAAACGCAATAGAGTTGTCGTGGTCGACTCCGCAGTCTCCAAAGCCCTTGTTAAATCAGCGGTTGTGCCTGCTCGTCAGTTGCCCGCAGATGTCGACCTGGTGCGTTCATACCTGCGCGATATCGGTCGAGTGCCGCTACTGAGCCATGAACAGGAGATCACGCTGGGTCGTCAGGTGCAGGAGTTGATGTCTTTAGAGCAGTTGGAGTCTGAACTGGAAGGTCAAACAGGTGAGCCAGCGAGTCATAAAGAGCTGGCGAAGGCAGCTGGATTGAGTGCGTTGCAGCTCAAGAAGAAGTTGCAGAGCGGACGACGTGCGAAGGAGCGGATGGTGTCTGCGAACCTGCGCTTAGTGGTGAGTGTTGCCAAGAAGTACACCAAACGGAATATGGAGCTGCTTGATTTGATCCAAGAGGGAACGATCGGCTTGGTGAGGGGAGTGGAGAAGTTCGACCCAACCCGTGGCTACAAGTTTTCGACCTATGCGTATTGGTGGATTCGTCAGGGGATCACGCGTGCGATTGCGGAGAAGAGCCGGACGATCCGTCTGCCGATCCACATCACGGAGATGCTGAACAAGCTCAAGAAAGGCCAGCGAGAGTTAAGTCAGGAGATGGGGCGCACGCCAACAGTGAGCGAACTTGCAGAATTTGTGGAGTTGCCCGAGGAGGAGGTGAAGGATCTGATGTGCCGTGCCCGTCAGCCGATGAGTTTGGAGATGAAGGTGGGAGATGGGGATGAAACGGAGTTGCTTGAGTTGCTTGCTGGGGAAGAGGAGTTACCGAGTGAGAAGGTGGAAGTGGATTGCATGAAAGGCGATTTACGTACCTTGCTAGAAAAGTTGCCCGAGCTGCAGGGTCGTGTGCTGCGGATGCGTTATGGAATCGACGGAGGCGAGCCGATGAACCTCACCGGGATTGGCCGCATCCTCGACATCAGTCGTGATCGTGTTCGCAATCTGGAGCGCCATGGACTCAATGGTCTGCGCCAGTTGAGTGAAACGGTTGAGGCCTATGCGGCTTGCTGAATGATTCTGAGCAGCAGCGGATTGACCTCTTCAGGAGCTTCGTCGTGTGGGCAATGCCCTGCACCATCGACCACTGATAGGGAGCGGATACAAGGCAGCAACGCAGCCCAGCGACGTGCCTCCTGTAACGGTTCCCATGGATCGGCTGCCCCCCAGATCAGATCCACTGGCATGTTTAGATCAGCCATCAGTTCTGGAGCCAGGTAGTCGTCGAAGATGTTGATGAAACCGTGGAAGGCTTCTGCAGCACCTGGTCTATCGGCTGGTTTTTGCAGCATGCTCACCAAGGATCGATCGAGATTGTTGCCGCTGGGGTAGGCCTGCTTCAGCACTCGCTTGATCACCATCGGGTTTGCTGCGTTGCGGAAGAGGCTGTTGCTTAGCCAGCGCTGCTGAACCAGACTTTTCAACCACGGACGAGTCCAGCGCATCAGGCTGGGCTGTTCGTCTAATCGCTTGTCATCCAAGGTGCGCTGGGCGCAGTTGATCAGAACGACACCGGTGCAAGCCTCTTCGAGGAGTTGGGCTGCACGTAACGCAATCACGCCGCCGATTGAATTGCCCACAATGCGCACAGGGATCTGCACCACTTCGCGGCAGAAGGCGGCGACTTGGGCTCCCCAGCCATCAAAGTCGTAGCAGAAATCGCCTTGATGGGGGGCTTCGCCTCGCAGTCGTGCCCTTGGTTGGCTGCTGCCACCAAAGCCGAGCAGATCGATGGCGTAGCAGGGGCTTACTTTGGCCAACACCGATTGGTTATGGCGCCAATGCTCCTTGCAGGCTCCAAAGCCGTGGATGAGTAGCGTTGCTGAATTGGAATGATCTGCAGTGCCTGATCTGCTCCAAGCCACCTGCCAATCCTGCCAAGTCCAAATGTGATCTTCGGCGTTTGTCAAATCTGTGGTTCGCTGCTGAACCAGCGCTCCTCTAGATGCTTCACCACAACATAAAAGGGCGGTACCACTCCTAGAGACAGCACTGTGGCCACCACCAGACCTCCAAAAATCACAGTGCCCAGTGATTGTTGGCTATGGGCACCAGCTCCATTGGCCACCACTAGAGGGAGGAAGCCGGCTAAGGCTGCAATGGCAGTCATCAGGATGGGACGTAAGCGGGATTCGGCCGAGGCAGTCACAGCATCACTCGGGGTCATGCCGCTTTTCAGATTTTGTTCGGCGACTTCCACAATCAGGATGCCGTTCTTCGCCGCCAGGCCGATGAGGGTCACCAGGCCAACCTGGGCATAGATGTTGAGGTCGATCGAGCGGATCGCTAGAAACGCCAACGCTCCAAGCATCGCTAATGGCACAGTCATCAGAATGATGACTGGTGTGACATAGCTCTCGTATTGGGCAGATAGCACCAGATAGACGATGAGCAGTCCGAGTCCGAAGACCATGATGCTTGCGCTGCCTGCAGATAACTGCAGTGCAGCCAAGCCGGTGAAGGCGTAGCCGATGTTGGAGAAGTCTTGTTTTTGGAAGAGGTCTTGAATGGCCTGCAAGGCTTGGCCTGAACTTTTGCCGACGGCCTCCGCACCTTGAATGAGCACTGTGCGGTAGAGGTTGTAATGGCTGATGACTGGGGGCGCACTGCTCAGGTTTGCGGAGGCGAACTGTGAGACTTGTACAAGCTCGCCATCACGACTGCGCACGTAATAACTCAGGATGTCGTTAATGTCGTTGCGTTGTTCGGCTGATGATTGCACATAGATGTTGCGGACTTGACCGTTTTCGTATGTGAGGCCTGAATAGTTGCTGCCAGCCAGGGTGGCGATGGTGTTCATTGCCTCCTGATAGTCAACGTTTAAGGCTCCCATCACAGCTCGGTCGACTTGGAGTCCGAAGGCCGGAGCGCTGGGAATGAACTGGGTGTAAAGGCTGGAGAATTCGCTGCTTGCCTTACCGGCTTTGATGAGATCATTGGCAATCCCATCCAGTTGGTTGAAGCTGTAGGAACCGTTGCTGAGATCGTTGAGCTGGAAGTAAAACCCTCCCTGAGATGAGAAGCCCGGGACAGCAGGAGGTTGGGCAGAAACCGCCATGGCACTACTGAGCTTCTCTAACTTGGCGTTAAGCCGATCGACGATGGCTGCTGCACTGTTGCTGTTGCCTTTGCGTTCATTGAGAGGCTTAAGGCCGAAAAAGAATGCACCCTGATCGGGGCTGGAGCCATTGAAACCGAAGCCACTCACAATTGACGCTGCATCGATGTTCTTTTCGGTTTTGAGCAGCTCGGCAATTTGTTCTCCTGTTTGTTGGGTTTGGCTCAGTGAGGCGCCATTTTGAAGTTGGTAAAAACCCAATCCATACCCTTGGTCTTCTTCCGGGATGAAGGCAGAGGGAATGGCAGTGAAGGCGAAGGCAGTCAGCAGGATGCCACCAGCGAGACTGGCCAGGATTAAGCGGCGTTTAGTGATTAACGATTTGATCAGTTGCGCATAACGCTTTTGTAAATCATCGAAAAAGCTGTTGAAACGATGAAAAATGAAAGGGAGGTTGCTGCTGGCGATGACACCCAACACCACACCAAGTACGTAGGTCCAACTGCCGAAAGCAGTTGCTGTGAAGCGACCAAAGGCTAATCCCACTAACACTCCTGCGAGGATCCAGCCCCAACCTTTGGGTTCTCGAGGCTTGTCGCTACGTAGAATCAAGCCTGACAACATTGGTGAGAAAGTTAGGGCGTTAAATGCTGAGATAGCAATTGAGAAGGCAATGGTTAGGGCGAATTGCTTGTAGATGATGCCGATGCCACCTGGGTAGAAGGCCACTGGTACGAAGACGGCCATCAGGGCCAAGGCCGTAGCCACTAAGGCGCCAAATAGTTCTCCCATGCAGGCCAGTGCTGCCTGGCGAGGACGCATCCCTGATTCGATGTTTTTTGATACAGCTTCGATCACCACAATTGCATCATCGACCACCAATCCCGTAGCGAGAACTAGGCCAAGCAGGGTGAGTTGATTAATGGAGAAACCGAAGACTTTAAGGAAGGCAAAGGTGCCAATTAGAGAGATTGGGATGGCCAAACTTGGAATGACTGTTGCTCGCCAGTTCTGCAGGAAAATAAAGAGAATGAGCAGCACCAGGACAATTGCAAGCCCAAGGGCATCAACGACTCCTTCAACAGAGGATTCAATAAATTGACCAATGTTGTAGATCTGCGATACGTTGATCCCTGGTGGAGCTGCGGCAGCAAACTGATCGATTACTTTCACCACGTCATTGGAAACGTCTAATGCGTTGCTATCAGGTGTCTGGTAGACAGCCAGTGTCATGGCTGGGTGCCCATTCACGTCGATTGCATCGGCTGTAAAAGTATTGGAGCCATAAATCACTTCGCCAATATCTTTTAGCAGTAATAGATTGCCACTTGTAGTGCGACTAATGATGAGGTTATTGAAGTCTTCGATGGAGACAAGATTGCCATTATCTTCAACCAGGATTGGGTATGTGTAGGCTTGGTCACCTGTTGCAGGAGGACCGCCTACAAGACCTCCAATCGCTACGCTGTTCTGGCTTTTTACAGCATTGATGATGTCTTCGGCGGTTAGTTTGTTGGCTGCCAGTTTGTCGGGATTGATAAATAGCCAATAGGCTGGATTTGCTCCACCCAGTACGCCAACATTGGCAACTCCTGGGACTCTGCCAAGGGGGTAATAGAGCTGTTTATAAATCAGGCCATTGAGGTAATTAGCATCAAATTGCCCCTGCGTTGAACCAACTTGGTAGGCCAGCAGGATGGATGGATTGCTTTGTTCAACGGAAACACCCGTCGCCTGAACTTGCTCCGGTAGCTGGGGCATGGCCAGGGAAACGCGGTTTTGCACATTGACTTGGTCGATATTGATATTGGTGGCCTCATCGAAGTAGACATTGATTGTGCTTTGCCCCTCCATGTCACTGGTGGACGAGATGTAGTTAACGCCAGGAACACCGTTGATCTGTTGCTCTAACGGATTGGTGACAGCTTGTTCGGTGACTAGCGAATTCCCGCCGCCATAGTTTGCTGTGACTTGAATCAGTGGACTGGCGATATTTGGCAGGTTGGCGATTGGTAAGGAAGGGATTGCGATAATTCCAACCAGCACGATGAGGATGCTGCAGACTGTTGTCAGAACTGGTCTTTTGATGAAGTTGTCGGAGAACGCCATGCTTTATTCAGTTGCTTCCCTTCTTGGCAGCTTGTGTTGGCGCAATCTTCACGGGCATGCCGTTACGCAGTAGTGCTGTGTTGCTTGAAACAACTTGCTCGCCTTTTTGCAGGCCTGATTTCAATGGGTAGAGGTTGTTTTGCAGTTGGCCCAGGGTGACAGCTCTTTGCAACACAATCGGCGTGCTATTAGGTAACGATTCGAGCTTCTTTTTGGTTGCTTCGGGTAATGAGCTTGATGCTTTGATTTTGGGGAGTGCCTTACTTAGTGGTACAACAACGTAGACAAAGGGTTGTTGGGCCTCCATGAATACTGCTTGAACAGGAACAGCAAGGCTTGTGAATTGGCCCGTTACGATCTGACTTTTGACAAATTGTCCAGTTTTTAACTTACCTGTGAGGTTGGGAAAGCTTGCTTTCACCATGAGTGTGTTTGGAGACTTATTTGTTCCCTTTAGCTCGTAATAGGGCGAGATAAAGACAACGGAGCCCTGCCCTGTGAAAGGTGGTGTGGTTTGGGATGCAACCATCACCGTTTGCCCTAGTTGCACCTGGTTGGCTTGCGTTGCTGGGATCTGCATCAGTGTCCACAGCGTCGAATCGTCAACGATGCCTGTAATGGTTTGCCCTTTTTTCACATAGTCGCCAAGTTTCACCATGTCCAGATCGCCGATTACGCCATTGATTGGCGCGCGTACAAATTTGTAGCCAAGGGTGGCTGCATCAGCTTTTGCCTGATCTCGCGATTGGATCGCCTGCACTGCATATTTGTCGCGAGTCTTGGCTGATGCTGCGCCCTGCTGGTACAGGAACTCGTAACGCTCAGCATTGAGTTGGTCTTTCCTTGCTTCGGATTTGGCGGCGTCCAGGGCAGCACTTTGTTGCTCGTTGTCGAGCACCAGGATGGCTTGACCAGCTTTAACGTGTTGCCCTTCCTTGGCGAGGATTTTGATCACTGTGCCGTCGGTCTGTGGTTTTAAAGCCACGTTTTTGGTCGACTCCAGCATGCTGACGGCACTGACCGTTGGCGTAAAATTGCTTGAGGTGATTCGGGTTGCTTCAACCGTCAGGAATTTGTGAGCAGCCTTATTGCTGCAGCTCGTCACCATCAAGACGGCCCCTAGCAGGGCAATTGTGGTGGAGCTAGATGCCATCAGAACGTGCTTTTTCGCGGACGATAACCTCCCTCGCATCTGCTTGCTCCGGCGAAGGTTCACCCATGATTAACGATAGGTACTCCTATCCTCTGACCCAAGAGTTTCTTTAGGGTTGTTTGATCTTTGTGCTCCGCATTCATGGGGGCGGATTCGCTCAGGGTCTGGAGCGCTGCTACAGGGTTGGTGTTGGTGATTTTCCTGCTTCTCCATCTGGGTGGAGTTGCGATGGCGCCTTTTGCACCGGTGAGCTTTGAGACTTATGCAGCGGCTTTACATCAGTCTGCTTGGATGCCGTTTGCAGAGTTTGGCTTTTTAGCTGCAGCTTTGATGCACTTGGGCCTGAGCCTGGCCAAGCTGATTGTTAATCGCCGTGCTGGTAATCGTGCTGGTCTTGTTAGCCGCCGAGGTGATCTCCTTGCTGTCTTAGCAGCACGTAGTCAAGCGATTGGTGGTTTGATCTTGCTTGGCTTTCTGGTGGTACATCTATTGCAGCTGCGCTGGCCCAGGCCACCCGCCGGCGAGGAGCTGCTAGCGCTGGGTGTTGTGTTGTCTCAGCCTACAAATGTGGGTCTCTATCTATTGGCCGCTGTGGCCGTCAGCTTGCACCTGTTTCACGGTGGTGAGGCAGCTCATCGCAGCTTGGGATTGCTTGATCCAGCTAATGGTTTGCGCATTCGGCGCGTCTTCCGCATGCTGGCGTTGCTTGTGGGCGGCGGCTTCAGCGTGGTGGTGTTGCTGGTCGCTGCCTTAGCGTTGCAGATGGGTCAGTGATGAATGGTTTGCCTGATCCTCGTCTCCCATCAGGCACGATCGCCGATGCATGGAACCGCACGCAAGGATCGCTGCCATTAATCAGCCCATTGCGCAAACGGAATCTTCAGTTGTTGGTGGTAGGCACGGGGTTGGCTGGGGCCTCGGCGGCGGCAACCTTGGCCGAGCAGGGCTACCAGGTGCGTGTGATCAGCTTTCACGACAGTCCTCGACGGGCACACTCAGTGGCCGCCCAGGGAGGCATTAATGCCGCTCGCCCTCGCCCTCGCCCTGTGGATGGTGACAGCGTTAGCCGCCTCTTTGTCGATACCCTTCGCGGCGGTGACTTCCGTGCGCGTGAGGCAGGCTGCCAGCGTTTGGCTGAGATCAGTAGCGCGATCATCGATCAGTGCGTTGCTCAGGGCGTTCCCTTTGCGCGTGAGTACGACGGAACACTGTCGACCAGAAGAATGGGAGGGGCTTCGGTCAGTCGCACCTTTTATGCTCGCGGTCAGACTGGCCAGCAATTGCTCTGCGGCGCTTATCAGGCGTTGATGCGTCAGGTGGCTCTTGGTCAGGTGGAGTTGCTTTGTCGTCGCGATGTTTTGGAGCTCATCAAGGTGGATGGCGTGGCCCGAGGGGTGGTGTGCCGTGACCTGCTTAGTGGTGAATTGGAGGTGCATACCGCTCAGGCGGTGTTGCTAGCGACTGGTGGCTATAGCAACGTCTACTTTCTTTCGACAAATGCACTGAAATCGAATGCAAGCGCCATTTGGCGGGCTCATCGTCAGGGAGCTTTATTCGCGAACCCTTGCTTCACCCAGATCCACCCAACCTGCATTCCAAGTGGTGATCCCTCTCAGAGTAAGCGAACCTTGATGAGTGAGAGCTTGCGCAATGACGGGCGTGTTTGGCTGCCATTAGATTGTGGAGATCAGCGTTCAGCTGTTGAGATTCCTGAGACCGAGCGCGATTACTTCCTTGAACGTCAGTATCCGGCCTACGGCAACATGGTGCCCAGAGATGTGGCTTCACGCTGTGCCAGGGAGCTCTGCAACGCGGGGCATGGCGTGGGTCCTGGTGGCCAAGCATTTTATCTCGACCTGAGCGATGCGATCTCGAGTCAGGGACGAGAGGTGATTGTGGAGCGATACGGCAACCTTTTGGAGATGTATGAGCGAATTACGGGCGAGGATCCGTTGATGATACCAATGCGCATCTCTCCAGCCCCCCATTACACGATGGGTGGTCTATGGGTTGATTACTACCTGATGAGTTCGATTCCGGGATTGTTTGTGCTTGGTGAGGCCAACTTCTCTGAGCATGGGGCTAATCGTCTCGGCGCTAGTGCTCTGATGCAAGGTTTGGCTGATGGCTACTTCATTGCGCCGGCTACCGTCACTGCTTGGTTAGCAGGCCATACCACCACGCCTGTTGCTTGCGATCATTTGGCTTGCCGCGAAGCTCTGGAGCGGGCCAGTGGCCGGATTGCGCTTTTGTTCAAGGGGGCGGGTCAACGGTCGGTTGATTCTTTTCATCGTGAGCTTGGAGCCGTGATGATTGATCGCTGCGGTATCAGCCGTGATGCCGAAGGGCTGCGTGCTGGGTTGGCAGATGTGGCATTGCTGGAGCAGCGTTTTCATGCTGAGGTCAGTATTCCTGGAGAGGTTCAGGGTCCTAACCCTGAGCTCGAGAAGGGGTTGAGGGTTGCTGATTTCTTTGGGATGGCCAAGTTGATGTTGCGCGATGCCTTGGCTAGGGAGGAGTCTTGTGGAGCCCACTTCCGTGAAGAGCATCAGACAGAAGAAGGCGAAGCTCGGCGTGATGATGAGAACTTTGCCCACATTGCTGCTTGGGAAGATCGCGAGCGGGCCGAGCCGATTCGCCATGCTGAGCCGCTCAACTTCACGAGCTTGAAGCCCAGTCAACGTAGTTATCGATGAGCCATAAGCTTTCGCTCACGCTGCGTATTTGGCGTCAGGTGTCAAGCAACAGTTCCGGTGCTTTCCATGTCTACCGGCTTGAGCAGATTTCTGCCGACATGTCGCTATTGGAGGCTCTTGATCGTCTCAATGAACAGCTGATTGCTCAAGCCAAGCGCCCGGTGTCTTTCGATCACGACTGTCGCGAGGGTATTTGTGGTAGCTGTGGCTTTCTTGTTAATGGTCAGGCTCATGGGCCTCAGACCGGCACCACTGTGTGTCAGCTCTATCTGCGCCAGTTTGCTGATGGCGACACATTAACGCTAGAGCCATGGCGGGCACGAGCTTTTCCTCTCATTCAAGATCTGGTGGTGGATCGGTCGGCCTTTGACCGGTTGATTGCAGCTGGTGGCTATTGCTCGGTGAATACGGGCCAAGTTCCAGAAGGAAATGCCTTGCTTATAGGGAAGGATCAAGCTGCTTCTGCCTTTGAAACGGCCACTTGCATCGGTTGTGGCGCATGCGTGGCCAGTTGTCGTAATGCCTCAGCAAGTTTGTTTGTGGCGGCCAAGCTGGCCCATTTAGGTCAGTTACCTCAGGGGCAACCGGAGAGCAAGCGCCGGGCGAAGACGTTGCAAGAGCGCATGCTCGAGGAGGGTTTTGGTAGCTGTAGCAGCAATTTGGAGTGTGAGGCGGTGTGCCCGAAGCAAATTTCAGCTGATTGGATCAGCTGGATGCATCGCGAGGCACGTTGATATCTGGTGCTCATCTACTGATTGGAGCCATTAAGCCATCAATTTGATTTGGTACAGCACGTCTTCTAGGGCATCGGCAGCTATCACGCCGGCGAACCGTTGTGGATGGCTTTCATTGATGCAGCTGTTGAGCGGTGTGAGCAGGGTGGATGGTTTGGGGTGACAGAACTGAACAACACTGAGCCGCTCAAGATTGGATTGACTTGGCGCTAAGACGCGGTGCCAACCTGTTGGGATGAGTCCATTGCTGATCCGTTCAAGCATCAAGCCACTGTTGACGATCACTTGCCCTTCAGGCGCAATGGCATCAACCCAACAGCCATCGATGTAGACCTGTAGGCCTGGGGCCGTGGCTCGCGGCAAGGCTGTAATCAGGTTGATGTCGCCATGGGCGGCGGCCCACATGTGCCCTGCAGCAGGGGCTTGGTTCATGGGTGGGTAGCGGATTGCTCTGGTGAGCGTTGGTGCGTCTTGGATCAGATCAGTGAAAAAATCATGATGGCAACCAAGGCCAGTAGCGATGATTCGCAGCACGCGACGCTGCAACTCGGCGATGGTTTGGTGGAAGGTTTGCAGCACTCCAGTGATTCCTGGTACGGCTACTTCTGGTAGGAGTTGTTCTGGATAGAGCGTGGGGAAACGGAGGCGTAACGGGTGCTTATCTGGGAGTGGTAATGCCCAGTTGAGCATTTCCTTCCAATCGGGCAGCTTTTCGCCTGCCGCTGTTTCGACAAGTGTGTCTGTATAGCCAGTCTGGCCAAAAGCTTCGGGCACGTTGAATTGTCTTTTTGTTGTCGCTTCTAGAGCAAAGAAACGTCTCAACATCCCGTAGGCCTCATCGAGAAGCGCCGAAGGCAGATCACTGGTGGTCACCACAAACCCTGTTCCGAGGCTGCGCATTAGCCCGTCAACGACAGCTGCTTGTTGACGTTTCGTGCCCTGTTCAAAAGCCAGCAGGTCAACATCGAGAATCGTCTGGGTCAAGCCATTGCCTGGTTGAACGGACGCTGCAATGGTGCCTTAAAACCTCGTTCCAGCCCAGTTCACCTGTGGCAGGTTGGTGGTTCGTTGTTCCTGCTTGTTGGACTCTCTATACCCTGATGTCATCGAGAACAGCTGGCGCCGATGCTTTGCGATGAACAGTTCTGTCTGAGGGTGCTGTCGGAACTGGATCAGCTCGAGGAGTACTGGCTGGAGTTCATGTACAGCCAGGGTCCTGAAGCAGTGGCTACTTCATACCAGATGTTGGGGGCATCACTTGGAGCGGACTATGGAGCAACTCGGTCCCGCCATGATGATCACAGAGGCTGAGCTGGTTTGCCCATGGAGGGCTCAGCACTAAAAAGTGGACCTTTAAGATCCGCTGCGCTGGAATGGTGAAGGGGGCGTTGCAGCCCCCTTCAGTTATTTGGGTGATACAGATTGGTCATGCCATAACGCCTGTCCTTTTCATTAAAAGGGTCCTTAAAATGACCCTTTTAATATAGTTGGTAGTTGGCTAATATTCATACAATATCGACAATCATTTTAGCTGCATGAATTGACAACTACAATAATCGTTATTGCGTAGAAAACGAATCAAAGCCTTCCAGGGAATTCTGCAGGATCATTGCCTTTTATAATCCAAATGATGAAGTTGTTCCATCCTGAGCATGTTCCACACCAACTTGCACCAGCTGCAATTTCAGACAACTGTTCAAAGCTCAGTTCTTCAGTTGAAAGCGATCTGTCAAAGTTGTTGTTCATGATGATTTAGGTAATTGGATAATCCAAAGCTAAATTGCCTTGGACACTGACAGCTTCTCAAAATTATTTTGCTAAGTATGCTCCTGAGTCACGGAATTCTGTGAAGTTGCTCACGCTTCTATGAGATGCGCGAGTGATGGGAGGTCAAATAACAGTCGGGCGCTGCAATGGGTCTCGCTAGTAAGCTCTAACTTGGGGACGCAATATGCGGCAAACACTGGATCAATTGGCTCTTAATAGAGTGCTGGCCTAACAACTGCAGAACACTGGAAAGGCAAGACGCAAGATATTTAGCCCCATCAAAGAGAATCCAACGCCGATTTCTCCTGAGCCTTCCGAACCTCATAAACCAAGCGATCGGAGAGTCCGGCGTTGAGAAATGCCTTACCTCCTAGAAATGCCCACAACGCCCGCTCAAGAGGTTGAGTGCCATGACGGGATACCAAGCGAACCAGTTCATCAACCTCGGCAAATCCTTGGCTTCTTCTGGCTTGATGAGCAAGTGAAGGTGGTTAGCCATTAGGCACAACAGCCCATAGCCCTTCATGGCAAATTTCTGCTTGGCCTTTTTCAGTACTGCCTGTAAGACATCCCGCCTAAGGGCTTTAGCAATCAAGACCTGCCTGCTATTGCAGCGCAGCGTGATGTGCAAACTGCACCCAGACGGCATTATGCGTTTTGATCGAGCCATGGGCTGACGGCATTAGAGCTCGATCATCAACAAGGTAATAACGGATAGCTTCTCAGCAGAACTCAAGCCCCTAACTATTTCCTCATCCCTAACCCACATAACTTGTCGAGTTGAGCGACAGCGCCAACAACAGCATCGAGATTATTTTGCTTTAAAGTAAGCCTTCGTGATATCCAAGCGACTGTCTCACGCTCTGCTTTAAGGCCTTGGCGGCAGAAGGCTTAAAGAGTCAGGTTCGCTGGCTTGCTTATTACCGAGTCAGTACAGATTGCCAGGGGCAGTCTGGCCTTGGTCTTGAAGCTCAGCGGGCAAAAATAGCAGCCATGGCAGCGGAGCGTGGGGCATTGATCGTTGCAGAGTTTGTTGAGGTGGAGAGAGGGCGGAGAAAGGATCGCCCTCAGTGAGCCGCGGCTTTGGCTCAGGCTCGTGCTGAGAATGCTGTGATTGTGGTGGCCAAGATCGATCGGTTGGCTCGGGATACAGGCTTCGTCTTGAAGCTTGCTAACGAGGCAGAGAAGAACGGCATGGGTGGCTTTGTGTTCTGCGATCTCCCGGAGATCGACGCCACCACCAGTGCTGGGCGGATGGTGCTCACGATGATGGCCAGCGTCGCTGAGTTCGAGGCGCGCCGGATTAGTGAGCACACCAAAGAAGCGTTGGCTGCGGCTAAGGCAAGGGGGGGTCGTCTTGGGGGATACCGGTCAGGTGCAGCCAAGCAGTCTTTTTTGCGCAAGCAGAAGGCTGTTGCGGAGGCCGAGGATCTGCGTGGAGTTCTCGAGCCAATGGTTAGTGCAGGTTTGAGCGTCAGGGCGATGGTTGCTGCTTTGGCAGGAGTCGACAAGCTCAGCAGTACTGGGCGGCCGCTGGCTCCGGCGCAGATTGGTCGGATCCTCCAGCGCTTGGGTTTGTCGGGAAAGCTTCTGGGGAGTGACCAGGCCTGGGTTGCTGTCTGATGGACCCAGGAGGAAGAAGCGGGCATCGCGATATCAGTCAGATAGCTCCTGAACTGAGGCGCACACTGCTGGCCTGGTGGGAAGTCCATGGTCGCAAGGACATTGCCATCAAGCCGTGGATGTTTACGGCCGATGGACGCTGGCCCGAACCAAACGAAGATCTCTCGCCCTACGGCATTTGGATCGCTGAGGTGATGCTCCAGCAAACCCAGTTGAGGGTGATGCGTCCCTACTGGGAGCAGTGGATGTTGGTGTTGCCAACGGTGCAGCATTTGGCTGCTGCTGAAGAGCGCCAAGTGTTGTTGCTGTGGCAAGGCCTGGGCTATTACTCTCGTGCCCGCAGGTTGCATCAGGCGGCGCGTCAATTGGCCGCTTCCCCTCTGCCCTCTTCTCTTGAGGGTTGGCAGGCTGTTCCGGGTATTGGTCGCACCACGGCAGGGAGCATCCTTTCCAGTGCATTGAATAGTCCAGTACCAATTCTTGATGGCAATGTGCGTCGTGTGCTGGCCAGACTTCATGCTTGCCTGGAGCCACCCCAAAGAGCTCAGGCACGTTTTTGGCAGTGGAGTGAAGCCCTTCTAGATCCTTTGCGGCCAAGGGATTTCAATCAGGCCTTGATGGATTTGGGGGCTTTGGTTTGTACCTCTAGAAGCCCGAGTTGTCATGTTTGCCCTTGGCAACGCAGTTGTGCTGCCTACGCTTCTGGAGAGCCAAGCCACTTCCCCGTGAAGGATGCGAGCAAGCCCATTCCCTCCCAGGTGATTGGTGTGGGGGTTGTGCTGAACAAAGCGGGTGAGGTCTTAATTGATCAGCGGCTGAATGAGGGTTTACTTGGTGGTTTGTGGGAATTCCCTGGTGGCAAGCAGGAGCCAGGTGAAACCATCGAAGCCACCATTGCTCGCGAGCTCAGGGAGGAATTGGCGATTGAAGTGCAGGTGGGTGAGCAGCTGATTGCTCTTGACCATGCCTATAGCCATAAGAAGCTTCGCTTTGTTGTTCATCTCTGCCGCTGGAGTTCAGGAGAACCCAAGCCTTTGGCGAGTCAGCAGGTGTGCTGGGTGAAGCCTGAAGATCTTTCTGACTATCCCTTCCCGGCAGCCAATGCGCGCATGATTGCCGCGTTGATTGATCATCTGCGTGCAGACATGCTTAGCCAGCGTTCCTAGCTTCATTTCAGTAGCTCTTAACTGATGACGGGGACCAATCCGGTTCACAGCCATGAGCCTGAGGTGATTTGCTTGGGCGAGGCGTTGGTGGATCGTCTTGGACCGCTGGGGGGAGATCCAGCTGTTGATCAGCCTGTGGAGGATTGTCTAGGAGGAGCCCCTGCCAACGTGGCTTGTGGGTTAGCTCGGCTTGGTACCAAGGTGGCCTTTCTAGGACGTCTTGGAGACGATGCCATCGGGACCAGGTTTCGCGAATTATTTGACACTCGAGGCGTGAACCTGGCTGGTTTGCAGACTGATCAGCGCCGGCCCAGTCGCATTGTCTTGGTGCGCCGTGATCTTGATGGTGAGAGGGTCTTTCAGGGTTTTGCAGGCGACCGTGGAGACGGTTTTGCCGATCAGGACTTGTCTGCAGAGGAGTTGGCGGCCACTTGGCCTTTGCTGGTCCTTAAGGCGCGCTGGTTGTTGATCGGCTCCATTCCTTTGGCCACTCCAGCTTCAGCCCAAGCCCTGCTTTGGTGCGTTGAGCAGGCGCAAACAGCAGGCCTTCAGATCGCATTGGATGTGAACTGGCGTCCAACCTTCTGGGATCCTGGCCGTTCTCCCGATAGTGGCCCTGATGAGAAGGCCTTGCAAGCGATTGCGCCGCTTCTTGAGCGTGCTTCTCTGCTCAAACTGGCTAGGGAAGAGGCCGTTTGGTTCTTTGACACTGACGACCCTGCAGCGATTGCGCGATCCCTTCCGCAGCAGCCGGATGTGGTTGTGACCGATGGGGCGCGTCCGGTGCGGTGGTGGATAGGGGGTTGTGTTGGGGAGCTTGCAGCGCTTTCTCCCCCTTCAGTTGTCGATACCACCGGTGCTGGTGATGCTTTCACTGCAGGTTTGCTGCATCAATTTTTGATGGATGCCTCATCTCAACGAGATCTGATCAAGGCCCGGGAGATGGTTCGTTTTGCTGCAGCCTGTGGCGCGCTTGTTTGTGGAGGGGCTGGTGGTATCGATCCGCAGCCGTCTCAGATGCAAGTGGAGGAGTTTTTGGGGTCGTTCGCAGGTGAGGTGAACTGAGCCAGACGACCTCCTTCAGCTCGATGCTGCAATTGCAATCTCCAGGCTTCAGGCAAGTTCAGGCTTAATCGATCAGGCCATTCCACGGCCATGAGGGCACCTAGTGCTTGGGCTTCTTCTTCCTCTTGCAGAAATAGCTCATTGGCAGTGCTGGGTTGCTCCAAGCGGTAGAGATCTAGATGGATCAGAGGAGGATTCCCGTCCGGGTAGTGCTGAGCAAGAGCGTATGTAGGTGATGTGATCGGCTCACGGATGCCGAGAGCGGTTGCGATGCCTTGCACCACAGAGGTTTTGCCAGCTCCCAGGGGCCCCTCTAGCAACAGCACTGATAAAGCAGGTAGCCGCTGGACAAGGACTATTCCTAGGCATCGAGTGGCATCAAGATTTTCAAGAATCCATGAGTCATCTGTAGATTGCCCCATAAGCGATCCCGAAGTCTCGGCGACTTCGCTGAGATTTCCGTACACGATTCCCCCAAGGGAGCTTTGAACCATGGTGGCAGTGCCCACATCAACGGCCTCGTTGCAGGCCCCCCCTCAATACGCCGTAGCAGACATCGACCTAGCGGATTTTGGCCGTAAGGAATTAAGCATTGCGGAAACTGAGATGCCAGGTTTGATGGCCCTCAGGGTCAAGTACGGCAGCGAAAAACCTCTCAAGGGTGCTCGCATTGCTGGCAGTCTGCACATGACCATTCAGACCGGTGTGTTGATTGAGACGCTGGTGGCCCTCGGTGCTGACGTGCGCTGGGCTTCATGCAACATTTTTTCTACTCAAGATCATGCTGCTGCTGCTATTGCCGCTAGTGGCGTGCCTGTGTTTGCAACCAAAGGCGAGACCCTTGATGAGTATTGGGCCTATACCCACCGCATTCTCGAGTGGGGCGATGGTGGCACTCCCAACATGATCTTGGATGACGGCGGTGATGCAACTGGCTTGGTGATGCTTGGCAGCAAGGCCGAGAGCGATCGTTCTGTACTGGATAACCCTGGCAACGAGGAAGAGACGGCATTGTTTGCCTCGATTCGTACCAAGTTGGCCCAGGATTCCAGCTTTTATTCACGCATCAAGAGCAATATTCAGGGGGTGACAGAAGAGACAACTACGGGTGTCGCGCGTCTGTATCAGATGCAAAAAAGCGGTGAACTGCCTTTCCCTGCGATCAATGTCAATGATTCGGTGACTAAGAGCAAGTTCGACAATCTTTATGGTTGCCGTGAATCCTTGGTGGATGGCATCAAGCGGGCCACTGATGTGATGGTTGCTGGAAAGGTGGCTTTGGTGATGGGCTATGGCGATGTGGGCAAGGGTTCAGCTCAATCGCTACGGGGCCTTGGTGCCACAGTGATGATTGCTGAAATTGACCCCATCTGTGCTCTTCAGGCAGCGATGGAGGGCTATCGGGTGGTGCGCCTGGATGAGGTGGTTCAGGATGTCGATATCTTTGTGACCTCCACAGGCAACTTTCAGGTGATTCGCCATGAACATCTGATCCGTATGAAGGATGAGGCTATTGTTTGTAATATCGGTCACTTTGATAATGAGATTGATGTTGCATCTTTGAAGGATTATCAGTGGGAGAATATTAAGCCTCAGGTGGATCACATCACTCTTCCCAGCGGAAATAAGATCATTCTTCTGGCTGAAGGGCGTTTGGTGAACCTTGGCTGTGCTACCGGTCACCCGAGCTTTGTGATGAGCAATTCCTTTACCAATCAGGTGTTAGCTCAAATTGAGTTGTTCTCTAAAGGTGATCAGTATGTCGATCAGGTGTATGTGTTGCCCAAGCACCTTGATGAGATGGTGGCTCGCCTTCACTTGGAGAAGATCGGCGCGAGGCTTACTGAGCTCACCAAACAGCAGGCCGATTACATCAGTGTGCCTGTTGAAGGTCCCTATAAGCCCGACCATTATCGCTACTGACTGTTTCCAGGTAGGCAAGCTTGTTTTTCATAATTAGGCTTGTCTGTCTGGCAAGAAGATGACACAAGACTTGTTATAAATTGAGTGCTAAAAAGAGATCAATGCGGCTGAATAAGCACTATTGTTTGAATGTGAAAATAAAAAAAAGTTGGTTTCAGCGAATTAATCCTTCCAGCTTAAGTTTTTGTGGCCTTGAATGGTTCTATCTGCATTCTTGGCCTATTTTATGGTGAAATTTGGTTTTTGACTGGATCGGTTTTTAATAGTCAGCTTGGCGTGAATTTGCTAGGTCAATACTTTGGTTGTGAGGACATCAGTAATCAGGAAACATTGAAAGATGCCTTCCGAATGATTCGTCGGCACATTGTTGAGGCCTAAAGAGTCGTTGAGGCGCGTGATGAGTGGTGATCTCTGTGAATCTTCTGCGAGCGTTGCTGATCGCATGACCATCAGGAACCCCGGTCCCATGGAAGACTTGCCTGATTATGCGCATACTCCATGGGGCTTTCTGAACTGATTACTCAGTTGCCGGAGTTGATCGGCCAGGCCGTGGAGGCCAACCAGTGGATGGGTTATGGCGCGATATTCGCGGCCATGTTTCTGGAAAATCTCTTTCCACCGATTCCATCCGAGTTGATCATGCCTCTTGGCGGGTTTTATGTACAGCAGGGGCAGCTGCAGTTCTTACCAGTGGTGTTGGCTGGTTTGTTGGGCACCTTGTTGGGTGCTCTTCCTTGGTATGGCATTGGGCGGGTTATCAATGAGCAACGGCTTGAGGTTTGGCTGAGTCGACATGGTCGTTGGATCGGTATCAGTCCGGCAGAACTTGCGCGCAGCCGTCGTTGGTTTAATCGTTACGGCACGGCGTTGGTGTTTTGGGGACGGCTAGTGCCTGGCATTCGTACCTTGATCTCTGTGCCTGCAGGCATTGAATTGATGCCTTTCGCACCTTTCCTGATCTGGACAACAGCAGGCAGTCTGATCTGGACTGTGCTACTCACCCTGGCTGGGTTGGGGCTTGGTGAGGGTTACAGCAATGTGGAGTTGTGGATAGATCCTGTCTCCAAGGTTGTCAAGGGGGCCCTGGTTATTGCGGTTTTGGCTGCAGTGGTGTGGCTGGGCCTGCGCATTTGGCGCAGGCGTCATCACACTCATTAATCAATGAGTCTTAAAAGGGGACTTCCTCTTCACTTGGGCCGTCCCCAAATCCCCCTCCGCCAAAGTTGCTCGCTTCTGCATCACGTTTGGAACCTAGAAGTTCTAGACGGTCCACCCGCACAACAGGCTTGGTTCGCTCTTCTCCGGTGTTGCGATCGGTCCAGCGGTCCAGTTTGAAGCTACCGATGATACCCAGCAGAGATCCTTTTTTGACATAATCCGCCGCGACTTGAGCCTGTTTGCCCCAGATCTCTAGGTTGAACCAGTCTGGTTCGTCGTCGCGACTGCGACGGTTCACGGCCATGGTGAGGTTTGCGACCACCGTTCCCGATTCGAAGTAGCGAACTTCTGGATCACGGCCTGCTCGGCCGACGAGTGTGACGGAATTTACGCTCATGAATGAAACCTATTTATTTGAGTTTGGTCAATGATGCGCCACGGTTTAAGTGGCTGCTTATAAGGAGTTCCACCCTCATCGCTGGGTGTAACAAGCTGCATTGGCTACGACTCCTATGATTCGCCGACTTGAGTCCACCGCTTGTGTTTTTTCGTCGCTTTCAACTGTCACGCGACATCGGCATTGATCTTGGTACGGCCAATACCCTGATTTACGTGTCAGGCAAAGGGATTGTGCTTCAGGAGCCTTCTGTCGTAGCCCTGGACTTGGAGAACGGTGTGCCTCTGGCGGTGGGTGACGATGCCAAGTTGATGCTTGGCCGCACCCCTGGCAATATTCGTGCCGTGCGTCCACTGCGCGATGGCGTGATCGCCGATTTCGATGCAGCTGAGCAGATGCTGAAGACCTTCATTCAGAAGGGCAATGAAGGTCGAGGCATTGTCGCTCCTCGCTTGGTGGTGGGTATCCCGAGCGGAGTGACCGGTGTCGAACGGCGTGCCGTGCGGGAGGCAGGCATGGCAGGAGCTCGGGAAGTTCATCTGATTGATGAGCCTGTTGCAGCCGCCATTGGAGCTGGTCTTCCTGTTACTGAGCCAATTGGAACGATGATCGTTGATATAGGAGGAGGCACAACCGAGGTGGCCGTGCTCAGCTTGGGAGGAACTGTGTTGAGTGAGTCGGTTCGAGTGGCCGGTGATGAAATTAGTGATGCCATTGGGGTTTATTTGAAGAAGGTTCACAACCTTGTCGTCGGCGAGCGCACGGCAGAGGAGATCAAGATCCGCATTGGCTCCGCTTTCCCCAATCACGAGTTTGATCAGCAGGCCATGGATGTGCGGGGTCTGCATCTGCTCTCCGGTTTGCCACGTTCGATCAATTTGCAGGCTGGAGACTTGCGGGAGGCGATAGCAGAACCCCTCAACGTGATTGTGGAGGCCGTGAAGCGCACCCTTGAGCGCACACCACCAGAATTAGCTGCTGACATTGTTGACCGTGGCATCATGCTTGCTGGTGGAGGAGCCTTGGTGCGCGGGATAAGCGATTTAATTAGCCATGAGACAGGCATCTTTACTCATGTTGCAGAGGATCCATTGTTGTGTGTGGTCAATGGTTGTGGTCAGGTACTCGAGGATTACAAGCGACTTCGCAGGGTGCTTGATACTCCGGAATTCACTCGCTCTTCAATGACGGCTTGAATCGATGGGGGTTTCCCCTTGGCAGGCATCTTTCCGTTGGTGGCGTTGGCGTGGAGTTTTGCCTTGGCTGTTGTTAGTGGCAGCGCTTGGTTTGGTGCGTTGGAGTAAAGGCGCTGGTTTTGCCGATGCTTATGCCCTTCTTAGTCGGCCGTTTTGGCCTGGATCAGCCCAGCGAGAATGGATTCAGTCTGGTATTCAGCTCGAGCAGCAGAGCAAACTTCGGTTGCTTGAGCAGGACAATCAAAGACTTCGCGGGTTGCTTGCTCTTGGTCAGGCCTCAGGATCTGGGCGCATTTCCGCGGCTGTGATTTCCCGTACCCCGAAGGGGTGGTGGCAGCAACTTGAACTGGGCAAGGGGCGATTGCATGGCATTGCTCAGGGCGATGCTGTGATGGGGCCAGGAGGATTACTGGGGAGAATTCAAAGTGTCACCCCTGCTACTGCACGTGTTCAACTGCTCACTGCGCCAGGTAGTCGGGTTGGAGTTTGGATTCCGCGAACCAAGCGTCATGGACTCTTGGTTGGTGTGGGTACGAATAGGCCTCAGTTGGAGTTTCTCGATAAGAATCCCTATGCAGTACCAGGTGATCTTGTCAGCATCTCGCCTGCCAGCACATTGTTGCCCGCCAGCCTGCCTGTAGGGGTGATTCAGAAAGTGGATGACCGCGCAGTTCCGGCTCCTCGTGCAGCTGTGCAGTTAATTGCTGCACCAGAAGCCATCGATTGGGTGCAGGTGCAGATTCGCTGATGGCGCGCCTTCATCAGCAACCGATTTGCTTGGCTTCAAGCCTCTTCGTGCCTTGGCTGACCCTCGCTGCACCGACCTGGGTAAGCCTTTCTGGGGTGGGTCCGTGCTGGGCGGTGTTGTGGTTGTTGCCTTGGGCCCTTGTTGATGGACCTGTCTCTGGACTCACTGCTGGCCTTTGTCTTGGCTTGGTATTGGATGGCCTTAACCTTGGTGGTGCGAGTCAACTGCCGGCGTTGATGGCGCTGGGATGGTGGTGGGGGCGGTTAGGCAGGCGTGCTCCACCGATTCAGGGCAGTTTCAATCTCGGATTATTGGCATGGATCGGTACAGCTCTGGTTGGCTTGAGTCTTTGGCTGCAAACGCTTTTGATTCAGTTCGATAGCTCGGTGTCTTGGCTTCATTCCTGGGGGTTGCATACCTTTTTGGCACAGTCGTTGATTACTGGTTTGGTTGCTCCTCTGCTGGTGTCATGGATGCTGTTGATTTGGCGGCGGCTGGCTCGAGCTTGAACAGGTCATGAGAATGCTGCGGTCACGAAGAAAGGTTGTTGTTGCAGGCCTCTTGGTGCTTGGTGCAGCCTTGATTGGTTGGGGTTGTCGACCGAAGCAAGGATCTTCAACTGATTTGCAGCTCTGGACGTTGCAACTGGCGCCGAAGTTCAACCCCTATATGGAGGGGGTCATCAAAAATTGGCAGCAGAATCACCCCGGCGCGCTGGTGCGTTGGACAGATCTCCCCTGGGGATCAGTGGAGCGCAAGTTATTGGCTGCGGTGTTCGCGCGCACCGCACCAGACGTGGTCAATCTCAATCCCCCCTTTGCTGCAAATCTGGCCAGCAAAGGGGGGATTAGGGATCTGACGCCTTTGCTTCCAGACGATGCAGCCGACCGCTACCTTCCCTCGGTTTGGGAGTCTGGCCTGGATGCTGACGGGCGACAGATCGCCATTCCTTGGTATCTCACGGTACGGCTCAGTTTGGTGAACCAGCAGTTGTTGCGACAAGCCGAACTTGATGCTCCACCGCGACGTTGGCAGGATGTACCTTCCTATGCGCGCCGCATTCGTGAGCGCACAGGTCGTTATGGCCTATTCGTCACTGTGGTCCCTGACGATTCGACTGAACTGCTTGAGTCGATGGTTCAGATGGGAGTCACTTTGCTGGATTCTCGGAGGCGGGCTGGTTTTGCTACTCCAAAGGGTCAACGTGCTTTTGCTTTCTGGACCGATCTTTATCGGCAAGGTCTCCTGCCTCGAGAGGTGATAAGCCAGGGTCAGAAGCGAGCGATAGAGCTTTATCAGAGCGGTGAGTTGGCCATGTTGGCGAGCGGGGCTGAATTCCTACGCACGATCCAGACAAACGCTCCGGCTGTGGCCAGGGTGACTCACTCCTATCCACCGCTTGTCGGTGGTGATGGCAATGCGAATGTCGCTGTGATGACGTTGGTTGTGCCTCGTCAGAGCAGGCGCCAGCAGGAAGCCGTTGATTTTGCCTTGTTTCTAACCAATGGGGTTAATCAGGCAACTTTTGCGCAGCAAGCCAAGGTGTTGCCATCGTCTAGAAACGCCTTGCGACAGGTTCAGATTGCTCTTAAGGCTGAGCGTCCGGAGTCGCGTGAGGCTGCTCAGATCCTCTCTGCCAGAGCATTGTCTGCCAAGACTTTGAAGCGGGCGAAAGTTTTGGTTCCGGCTTTGCCGGGGATCAAGCGTCTGCAGAGCATTATTTATACCCAGTTACAGCGGGCGATGCTCGATCAGATCAGCAGCGATGAGGCTGTGGAAGAGGCTGCTCGTCAGTGGAACCGCTACGCAGAAGCCAGATGGCCCTAAAGTTCCATCAATTAGTAATTGATACCTAAGCATAAGTACCTTTTAATTCTTAAATAAATAGAAAAACTGCTATTTCTCAAGGCCATTAGCGATTTTTGCTCAAGGCGGAAGGTTAAGGTTGTGTTTCTTCATGAGGAAATGCTCATATGTCACATCCGGGGGGTTTATCTCAGTTCCAAAGCAATGATGGGTCTGAGACGCAGGCTCTCGGGAATCCGAAGGCGACCATCCTTGTCGTTGACGATGAGCCAGCAGTCCTCCGGATTTTGGTCATGAGACTTCAACTGGCTGGTTATCGGGTGATTTGTGCCGAGGACGGGGAAGAAGCTCTTGAGATTTTTCATCGAGAACAGCCTGATTTGCTTGTGCTCGATGTAATGCTGCCAAAGATGGATGGTTTTGCTGTTTGTAGAAGGCTTAGGGCTGAGTCTTGTGTGCCGATTATTTTCCTCTCAGCATTAGAGGCCATTTCTGAACGTGTGGCTGGACTTGATCTTGGGGCAGATGATTACATTCCAAAGCCCTTTAGTCCCAAGGAGCTTGAGGCTCGTATTGCCACGATTCTGCGTCGGGTTGGTCCAGGTTCCGCTACGGCTGAAATCAGAGATCTGCCAGTTGGGCAGGGTGTTCTGCGAGTTGGTGATTTGGTGGTTGACACCAATCGCCGCCAGGTGAGTCGTGCAGGAGAGCGTATTGGCCTCACCTACACCGAATTCAGTCTTTTGGAACTGTTGTTCCGTGAACCTGGGCGGGTGGTACCCAGGGCCGAAATCTTGGAGCAGCTCTGGGGTTATCCTCCTCGTCGGGCGGCCGATTTGCGTGTGGTCGATGTTTATGTAGCTCGTTTGCGTGGCAAGCTCGAGCCAGACCCGCGCAATCCAGAGCTAATCCTTACTGTTCGTGGAATTGGTTACTCCTCCCAGCGCGTTGGGGATAGTCCTGCTTCTGCTTCTGCTTCTGCTTCTGCTTCTGCTTCTGCTCCTGCTTCGGTTGCCGTTGCGAGTTGATTAAGTCGATGGGGTGAGTAGAGCAGCGACTCCATCGACCGGCAAGATGGCAAGGTCAGTCCTGAGTGCCTTGTCTGAGCTGCGTGAGACTCGCCTGGAAAAGGCACAAGCCCTCAAAGAGCTGGGAAATGGGCCTTATGCCCTGCGCTTTGAGTCAAGCCATCGCACCGCTAACTTGCAGGCGGATCATGCTGATTTGGCCAAGGGTGAGGAGAGGCTTCTCACTGTGTCTGTGGCTGGTCGGGTGATGACCCGTCGTGTCATGGGCAAGTTGGCTTTCTATACCTTGGCGGATGAGACCGGCACGATTCAGTTGTATTTGGAGAAGGCCACCATTGATGCGGCTTCATCAAATGAGCTGGCTTCAGGAACTTTTGTTCAGCTCACCACCCTTGTTGACGCGGGCGACTGGATTGGGGTCACAGGCGTGCTTCGTCGCACTGACCGTGGTGAGCTTTCGGTGAAGGTTCAGCAGTGGCAGATCTTGAGCAAATCATTGCAACCCTTGCCAGATAAGTGGCACGGTTTAGCTGATGTGGAGAAGCGCTATCGGCAACGCTATCTGGATTTGATCGTGTCGCCTCAGTCGCGTGAGACTTTTCGCCGCCGGGCATTGATGGTGAGTGCAATCCGTCGATGGCTCGATGATCGTGCCTTCTTGGAAATCGAAACACCGGTGCTTCAGGCTGAGGCCGGTGGCGCCGAAGCTAGGCCATTCATTACTCACCACAACACACTCGATCTTCCTCTTTATCTGCGTATTGCCACAGAGCTGCATCTCAAGAGGCTTGTGGTTGGTGGATTTGAGCGGGTCTATGAGCTTGGGCGCATCTTTCGTAACGAGGGGATGAGTACCCGCCACAACCCTGAATTCACGTCTGTAGAGGTCTATCAGGCCTATGCGGATTACATCGACATGATGGTCCTTACTGAGCAGCTGATTTCCTCAGTTTGTACTCAGATCTGTGGGTCTACGAGGATCACTTATCAAGGCATAGAAATCGACCTAACGCCCCCTTGGCGCAGAGCCAGCATGCACGAACTGGTGCAAGAGGCGACGGGGCTTGATTTCATGGGTTTTAAAGACCGTGCGGTAGCGGCTTCGGCTATGGAGAGGGCAGGTCTAGAGGTGCCGTCTAAGGCCGATAGTGTGGGCCGCTTGCTTAATGAGGCCTTTGAACAAGCAGTGGAGGTAAGTCTGATCCAGCCAACATTTGTGCTCGATTATCCGATTGAGATCTCGCCTCTTGCCCGTCAACATCGCAGCAAACCAGGATTGGTCGAGCGCTTTGAATTGTTCATTGTGGGTCGGGAAACAGCCAATGCTTTTAGTGAGTTAATCGATCCCCTTGATCAACGTCAGCGGCTTGAGGCTCAGCAAGCACGTCGTCAGGCTGGCGACCTGGAGGCTCATGGGGTTGATGAGGATTTCCTTCAGGCTCTTGAGGTGGGCATGCCCCCTACCGGTGGCTTGGGTATTGGCATCGATCGCTTAGTGATGTTGTTCACCGATAGCCCTTCAATACGTGATGTGATTGCTTTCCCTCTGCTTCGACCGGAGCTCAAAACTTAATCTTCAACGTCGGGAACCGTCGCAGTGGATAATTAACTCAATGGCATGGTCCTATTTCTATGAGTGGCGAGCGCGTAGGTTTCCGCTTCAAACACGCCGATGCGGTGGTCAAGCGCAATCCCCAGGGTCGATCCAGGCGTGGGTGGGTGATGGAACCCGTTGAGCAGACCACCAGTCGTGGCACCAAGATGCCCGCATATCGCATTCGCTGGCGTGATAGCGAGCGTCCAGAAATTGTGCTTCAGCACATGCTGATTGCTGATCCAGACCCAACTCCTCCTCCGGAGAACGTGAGTCTTGAGCCTCCGGCCCCAAAAGCCTGACTTAATTAGTTTTGTCGCGTTTTCTCATGAGCTCTTGCAGTTCTTGTTGGGCTGCGAATCGTGTCCAATCCTCTTCAAGGGTGGAGCTATCTCTTGCTGACTGCTCAGAAAGTGAGCAAAATTTCTGCTCGACGTCTTTGAAACGATTGCCCAGTTGATCCAAATCGGACCATAGTTGCCGACCCTGCTCCATTAAATCGGCTATGTGTTGATCGGCCCGATCGGCCAGGGCCGAGGCTCCTGCCTTTCTGGCACGATTCGATCGAGTTCTCCACTCCCGAACTGTATCGGCAAGGGTGAGGAGTTGCCGGCGAAGTTCTTCTGCTTCTTTTTGAAGTTGCTGTCGCTGCCTTTTCAGGTTTTGGTAATGGTCTTTTTGGTGTTGTTGGTGGAGAAGTAACTCCTGATATGGATTCTCGCGGAGGAAGTCGGTCAACCTCTCCTCTAAGACTCGTTCCAGTTCGTCGAGCCAGGTTGCGCTCATGACTGATCTGGGGCATGAGTGATCAGTGGGGCTTCGATCTCTTCTTGCAGGGGTTTGATAGCGCCCTCACGCGAGTGCAGTAACAGTTGGGTGAGTCTTGCCAAGCTTCCTTCCCCTAGGTCAAGCACTGTCAGTCGTTCAAAAGCCCTTCGGTAGATTGCTTCTAGCTCCCGGATCAGGCTTTCACGTTCTTGTCGCACGTTCTGGCGTTGCTGCTCTCGGCTCATTTAGCACTTCTTCTTTCTGCTCAGCTCAGTCTGACGGTTCCAGCAGATGCAGCGAGAGTGAATCGGCAGAGTCGTGCCATCTTTGGTTGATTCTCCAGCCCGCCTTTTCAGCCAGTCTGGCTGCCTCTTGTGGGTTGTATTTGACGCTGTATTCGGTGATGAGTGGTTCTCCTGCGCTGAATGACCAGGTGCTGTTGTCAATCACGATTGTTTGACTGCAGCGGCTAACTAGAGCCATTTCGATGCGATGAAACTCTTCTTGCCAACGGGCTCGATAAGAGAAGTGGTCCGGTCTGAAATCTGCTTCCAGCTCATGATTGAGACGATGCAACAGGTTGCGCGCGAAAGCTGCTGAGATGCCTGCCGCATCATTGTAGGCAGCCTCGAGCTGGGTTGGATCACGAGGTTGGTCGAGACCGAGCAGCAGGGGACCACCTCCAAGCAGCTTTCGGAACCGACGAAGCACTGCCACTGCTTCTTTTGGTGTGAAGTTGCCTAGGGAGCTGCCGGGGAAAAAGCCGATGCAGCGCACACCCTCGAGCCCGGGGTGGGGCGGTAGCGCTTGCATGCTGCTGTGGTCGCAGCAGATACCTAGCATTGACACCATGGGATAGGTGCTGGCGAGTCTGGTTAGCGAATCCCTTAGAGCTGCTTGGCTGATGTCCAGCGCCACAAAGGTTGACGGCCGAATTGCGTTGAGTAGGGGGGAAACCTTGCGGGCATTGCCTATGCCGAATTCCACGATGACGCCATCTCCTACGGCTTTGGCAATGGCTGGTGCATTCTCCTCCAGGAGCTTGATCTCTATGCGGGTTAGGCCGTATTCAGGTTGTTCGCAGATCTGGGCAAATAGGCGTGATCCTTTCGCGTCGTACAACACCCAAGCTGGCAGTTGCCGCGGCTGGCATTTGAAGCCTGACTGCACCAGTTGCTTCAGATCCGCAGGGGCGGGATGTAGGTCAATCAGCTCGATGCTCATTGGGCCAGTCGCAGTCCTGCTGCCATCCAACGGTTTGCGGGTGCAAAGAAGTTCCGGTAGGTGTCGCGCCCATGGCCTTCCGGTGTGAGCCAGCTGCTGCCGCGAAGAACAAACTGGGAGCTCATGAATTTTCCGTTGTATTCACCCACAGCGCCTGGGGCGGGAAGGAATCCCGGATAGGGCCTATAAGGACTTGCCGTCCATTGCCACAGCGTGCCGTGAGCATCGTGGATGAGAGGTTGATGTTGTTGTAGGGCCACTTCCCATTCCGCTTCGCTGGGCAATCGAGCACCACACCACCTTGCGTAGGCATCGGCTTCGAACCAGCTCAAATGGCGCACCGGTGCTTGTGGATTCAAGCGCCGCCTTCCTCCCAGGGTGAATTCTTCCTGCCATTGATCTGCAGGCCCGTCGCCGCGCCAATACCTGGGAGCCTGCCATCCCAGTTGTTGTTGTACGGCCCAGCCCTCACTCATCCAAAGTTCTGGGCGCTGATACCCCCCATCTGCGATAAAGCACCTGAAGTCGTCGTTGCACACCAAGTGATCCATCAGAGCAAAGGCCTCCAGCCAGATGCGATGCGACGGCCCCTCGTTGTCAAAATGGAATCCCGCGCCAGCATGGCCGATTTCATAGAGACCTCCATCGCAGGAGATCCAGCGGGCTTGGGTTGGCTCTAAAGGTCCCAGATGATGATCGGCGCCAGTTTGATAAGCAGGCTCTAACGGTTGTCGGCTGAAGCCATCCAAGAGATCCATCAACAGCAATTCCTGATGCTGCTGCTCGTGATTTAGACCCAGTTCTGCCAGTTGCTGGATGTCTTCTTGGTCAGCGTCCGGGGAGGTCAGGAGTTGCGTTAATGCAGCGTCCACTCTTTGCCGCCACGCCAAGACCTCCCTGATTGTCGGCCGGGTCAGGACGCCCCGTGAGGCTCTTGGGTGGCGTGCCCCGGCCGCTTCGTAATAGGAGTTGAATTGATAATTCCAGCGTGGATCACAGCCTTCGTAGCCTTTGAGATAGGGCTGAAGCAAAAAGGTATCGAAGAACCAGGTGGTGTGAGCAAGGTGCCATTTCGGCGGACTTGCATCGGCCATGCCTTGAAGGCAGAGATCTTCCGGATCGAGGGGTGCAACCAGCGATTCACTTCGCTGACGCACTGCCAAGAGCAGGTTCAGCATGAGGAAACGGTTTTACTGATCCCCACTTGTGCGCCCAAGCACCACGGCCGAATGGATCTGGTCATAGAAAAGCTCTTGGTCACCGAAGGGCACTGATAGGGAAAGTTCCCTTGGACAAACGATCCAGGCAATCTACTGAGTGGCATCGATCGATCTGGTCGCGCAATATGTTGGGTTCGCGTGTTCTGCTTGGGTTGAATTGGTCATCAGGCAGGGCGGTTGAAGTTTCTGTTTCGACTTGAAAATGAAAGTGTAAAGTTTGGAGGCGGCTGAATCCATTTTTTCCGCGTTCATTGTAATTCAGTCTCTAAGCTTCGTGCTGTTATTTGTGCTCTTGGCGCTTGATCTGAGGCGATCTTTTGTCTGGCTGTGGCGTTATAATTTGCTGTTCTTGAATATTAAGTTGCCCTGACTCATCCGTTATTGGGTGCGCTTGTTTGCTCGGAGATGTGCGCATGAAAAGTCTTTAATTGTCATGAGTTTTTTAGTAATAGGACTTTCCATTGTCTATTTTTGTGATGATTTCTTTTGGCTAACGTGGCCACGCATTTGGGCTGGTTTCTAGTGCAGTTGTTTGTTCAGGTTGGTTCAGTAGAGCAGAATTTTTTGCGGTTCTGGTAAGCGTGGTTTTGCGATTGCAATGATCTATATTCGTGCGGCTGCGGGTATAGCATTTGGTCTGATCATTGCTGTTCTATCTTTTGAGCTTGGAATAGTATTGCCTTTTTCAATGTTTGGCTTTGGTGAGCTTTTGATGCTTTCAAGGGCTTTTCCAAGGCAGCACAATCTTGGCCGGGGTTAAGGGCTCTGCATTGATAGCAGCAAGGTCGCAATAGAGTTTTGTGTCGCTTCATTCCCAGGATTTACGATTGGATTTCTTGCTTTGTCGGCTACTTATAGGCTTATGAAGCAGATGCTGATTTTTGCTTAGTTGCTCTTGCAATCATCTAGTTTGCAATTGCAAATGTATTTGCAGCACCCTATTTTGTTGGATGAGTGATAGGACATGCAGGCATAGACCATCGCTTTTTGCACTTCTCAAGGCTGCATTTGCTTTGACTCTTATCGTGATTGATTCCTTGAAGTTGACTTCCCTCATCCTAGTCTCGATTGTGGCTGCCTTTATATTGGGGGTGGCGGGCCCAGGCGTGGTACTCGTTGACGACGGTCTTTTAATGCGTTGTTAGGTGAGTCATGAAGCCAAGTCGCTGATGAATTTTGCTAGGGACCGGTTACTGCTCTTGGGTTAATCACAGCTGTTTTCATGCATGGGCCTTCGGATGTAGCTTTGTCCATATTATTGTTGACAGTCGCTGACCTTTTTCTGCAGGTTTATGTTGATTTAATCTTCATCGATAAAGATTATTTTTAAGGCAATCTTTCTTCTGGAAACGAGTCGATTCTGCTGTTTAGCTTTGCGGAAGCGGTTGCAATGGATTGGCCATTAGTACGATCAGCCCATCAATGCTTCGGCGTCACGTGAGCGAACCCAGCGCCGTGGTTTCCGGCACTGTGCTGGCACAGCGCTATCGGTTGGATGCGACCATTCAGAAGTCGAAGCCGATCCAGGGTGTGCTTTGGCGTGGAGTCGACATCCTCGATGGTGAGAGATCGGTGGTGCTTCACCAAATCAGCGATGCCCCTACAAGGCAGCACTTTCAGAAGTTTTGGCCTGAGCTTCAATCTCTTTCTCATCCTCAGTTGCCGCGTTGTGGTGAATTGTTCGAGGCGGATGTCAGCCTCTGGGCCGTGCGTTACTGGCAGGAGGGTGTTACTTACCGAAAGATTCAGCAGCAACGGGCCGAGCGTCAGTTGCTCTTCGGCGCTGGAGAAGTGTTGCAGTTGCTTTTGCAGCTGCTACCTCCTTTGATTGCCTTGCATGCCAAGGGGCTGGTGCATGGTGATATCACTTCCAGCGCCCTGTTGAGGCGTGATCAGGACGGCTTGCCGGTTTTGGTGGACTTTGGCTTACTGCAGCCCCAAGGGACTCCCCCTTGGGTTGGTGTGACTTCAGCGTATGCCTCAATTGCACAGAGCAGCACCGAACCAGCTGAAGCTTGGATGGATTTGCATGGCTTGGGCGTTACAGCACTGACTTGGCTGACTGGTCGTTGCCCCGAGGAACTTTGGAACAGTGATGTTCGGTCTTGGGTCTGGCCAGAGTCTTTTGAGCTGGATGGGTCTTTTCGCCAAGTGTTGGAGCGAATGTTGAGTGAGGCTCCTGACCAGCGTTTTGAAAAGGCATCGGATGTGATCTCTGCCCTTCAAGCTGTGATCATGCCCGAAAGGATCGGTCCTAAGCCCATAGCAGATCGCACTCTGGCACTCGTGCCTCAAGCAGTGCCTTTATCCGATCACCCCTCGCGTACGTCTCAATCACTCTTGACGGAACATCGTTCTGCCAATCATCCGCGGCGGCGGGCTGAAGAACGGGAGCAGGCTGCTGAAGGCAGACTTTGGGCTGTTGTAGGTGCCTTGTTGGCGTCTGCATTGGTAGGCACGGCGATTGGCTGGTTCTTGCTCAGTCGTAGTTCCCCGCTAGGGATGGAACCTGTCAGGGATAGAGATCTCGTGGGCAATGTCCCAGTGGAGAGCCCATCAGCCGTAGAGGTGGATCATCGGCAGCAGTTATTGAGTCGGCTGCGGGCTTTGCAGGTCAAACAAAGTTGGTTTCTGCAGTTGGTGGATGCCAGTCTGCTAGCTCGTTTCCCTCATAGAGGTGGTCGCTTCCCCTCCGATGCTCTGGACGATGTTCCCTTGCGCCAGGCCTGGAATGACTTGGCTGAGGAATGGTTGGTCAGGATTGAACAGCTATCGCCTCAGCTGCGCAGGCGTTTGGGTGAGTTGAAGAACACTGACTGGCAGAAGGAGCGTGAAGCTCTGAGCAAATTGGGCGTGCATGGCAGTGTGATTGAGCAGTTGGTTACGGCAGGAGCAAAGAAACTGCTGCTTTTGGGCTTGTTCAATGATCAGAAGCCTCCAGAGCCCTATTTGCAGTTCTGGTATGCGGCAGCTCTACGCAGCTTGGCTGATGTGCAGATCGAGACCCTCAAGGCCAAACATTCAATTCCCACTGTTTTTTCTAAAAGGGTTTCTCCTGGGGCTGCGCGCTTGATTTCTATTCAGGTGCCTGCTGGGCATCGACTAGTACTAGAAATCAAGGGCACGCCTTTGATGCAGATGATCATCTATGGCTCACAGGGTGATGTCATTGCCGAGCGCGGATCGTTGCGCGTGGTGACCCTGGAGCCAGAAGCAGGCTCGCCTGTGCAAGTGCTGGTGACCAACGAGGGGTTGGCAACAGATTTATTTACCCTCTCTTGTCGTGCCGATCAGCAAGCTTCTATGTCTTTACCAGCTTTGGAGCCAAATCCGTTGGCGGATTCAGCTACTGGCTTCCTTGGTCGGTCAGAACACCCTTCTAGAACGCCGACATTGCCTCGTCTCGTGCTTCGGCGAAAGAAAACTTTGTTCAGCCTCATTGACCCCCTGGCTGATCAGTAGCGCGCCAGAGCCGACTTCACTTCTCGATCAGCTTGTTTGCGTTTCTCCTCTTGGCGTTTGTCGTGCAGCTTGCGACCTTTGCCTAGTCCAATCGTGAGTTTGATCCATGAACCCTTGAGATGAAGGTTGAGGGGAATCAGGGTGAGCCCTTTTCTGTCGAGTTGGCCGCGAAGTTTGTCGATCTCACGGCGGTGCGCGAGCAGTTTGCGTGTTCGTAGTGGATCGTGATTGAAGTAGCTGCCGGCATGGCTATGAGGGGAGATATGAACGTTGTGGAGCTGTAGTTCGCCCTTGCGAATCAGGCAGAAGCCATCGCGGAGATTGGCTTGGCCGGCCCGGATTGACTTGACTTCGGTTCCCACCAACTCAATGCCAGTTTCAAGGGTGTCGAGGATCTCGTATTGATGCCTTGCCAGACGGTTGTCCGCGAGTAGACGGTTGGCCGCGGCTCGAGCAGCAGCAGTCGCTTTTTTGTTTCCTCCCTTGGCCATCTGCGTTTACCGATGCTTTCGACCCTATCCAGGGATCGGTACTCTTCCAACATGGCGATTGTGTCTTCCAGTGCTGGCCGAGCTGATTCCCAGCCGCCAGCAGCAAAGTCTCGGGTGGTAGATGCTTCACCTTTGCCTGAAGAGGCCAGTCCAGCTCGAGAAGATGGGCTTAGGCCTAGGCGTTTGGAGGACTACATCGGTCAGCGTCAGCTGAAGCAGGTGTTGGGGATTGCCGTCAAGGCGGCCATGGGCAGAGGTGATGCTTTGGATCATGTTTTGCTCTACGGCCCTCCCGGCTTGGGTAAAACCACCATGGCCATGGTTTTGGCTGAAGAATTGGGGGTTAAGTGTCGGGTTACCAGTGCGCCTGCTCTCGAGCGCCCTCGTGACATCGTTGGTCTGTTGGTGAATTTGCAACCTCGCGAGGTTTTATTCATTGATGAGATTCACCGGCTCACAAGGGTTGCTGAGGAATTGCTTTATCCAGCAATGGAGGATAGGCGTCTTGATCTCACCGTGGGCAAGGGCAGTACCGCTCGCACCAGGGCATTGGAGCTGCCTCCGTTCACTCTGGTGGGTGCTACGACTCGCGCTGGTGCCCTTAGCTCGCCGCTGCGGGATCGTTTCGGTCTTATTCAACGATTGGAGTTTTATGGCCTGGAGGATCTGCAAGCGATTGTTGAGCGGGCGGCGGGGCTTCTGAGGTTGCAGTTAACTGCGCAAGCCTGCCAGGAGATTGCTCGTCGCTGTAGGGGTACACCGAGGATCGCCAATAGATTGCTGCGACGGGTTCGTGATGTAGCGAGTGTCTGTGGCGGGGCGAGCTTGATCGATGCTGCATTGGTGGATGAGGCTCTCACTTTGCATCGAGTCGATGCTCGGGGTCTTGATGCCAGTGATCGGCGCTTGTTGGACTTGTTGCTGGAGTCTCATGGCGGCGGCCCGGTCGGTTTGGAGACTTTGGCAGCCGCTTTGGGAGAGGATCCAGCCACTCTTGAAGCAGTGGTAGAACCATTTCTGCTACAGCTGGGTTTTTTGCAGCGAACTCCGCGTGGGCGCGTGGTGACTGGCGCGGGGCGACGCCATCTTGGTTGGCCGGAGTTGCCATGAGCGTTCTCCAGGGGTTGAAAAACTGGGTGCCTAGATGGTCAGGGTTGCTTTTAGTTGCGCTGTTGCTGGTCATGGATCCCCTCTCTGGAGCAGCTACCCCAGCACTTCAGCCTCTTTTTGAGCAGGCACTCGAGGCTTCTCGACAGGGTGAGTTTCAAGCAGCCCTACCTCTTTGGGATGAGTTTCTTGAGCTTGCGCCCGAGCAGCCTGCGGCGTGGAGCAATCGCGGCAATGTGAGGTTGATTTTGGGTGATCCCGAGGGTGCGATCGATGATCAGACTAGGGCTATGGAATTGGCCCCAGCAGAGCTTGACCCTCATCTCAACCGTGGTATTGCGGAGGAGGTATTGCATCATTGGCAGCAAGCCGCTAGTGATTACAACTGGATTCTTGAGCGCGATGCTGTCAATGCATCGGCTCTTTACAACCTGGGCAATGTTTTGGGCTCTCAGGGCGACTGGTTGCAGGCAGAGGCTCTTTACAGCAAGGCCTCTGACGCCAGCCCAGGCTTTGCTATGGCTAGCTTCAGCAAGGCTTTAGCGGTTTATCAGCTGGGGGAATTTGATCTGGCGGAGAAGGAACTGCGTGCATTGATTCGCAGGTATCCCATGTTTGCCGATCCCCGTGCGGCTCTTAGCGGTCTTTTATGGCATTACGGCTCATTTGGTGAAGCTGAAAGCCACTGGACTGCCGCAGTCGGGCTGGATAACCGCTATCGCCAACGAGATTGGTTGTTGCAGATCCGCCGATGGCCACCACAGCCCACGGCTGATCTGATGGATTTTCTTGCTTTGTTGGAGGCTCCATGACTCTTCTTCTTCATTGGAGCGAGCGTCTTGATCAAGCTTTGCCCGAGCTGATTGAGTTGCGACGCCATCTGCATGCTCATCCAGAACTGAGTGGTGAGGAGCATCAGACGGCAGTCCTTGTAGCAGGTCAGTTGCGGGGGGATGGTTGGCGGGTGTCTGAGGGGGTGGGGCGCACAGGTGTGTTGGCGGAGTTGGGGCCAATTGGTGGTCCGTTTGTGGGCCTACGGGTGGATATGGATGCTCTGCCAGTGGAAGAGCGCACAGGGCTTGTTTATGCCTCACGGCGTGAGGGGGTGATGCATGCCTGTGGCCATGATCTGCATACCTGCATTGGCCTTGGGGTTGCAAGGGTTTTGGCCGAAGAGGAGTCGATGCCAATAGGCGTAAGGCTGTTGTTTCAACCGGCAGAAGAATTGTGCGAAGGGGCTCGTTGGATGCGTATGGACGGCGCGACCGATGGCCTCGAGGCCCTGTTTGGGGTTCATGTTTGTCCGGAATTGCCGACTGGAAGTATCGGTGTACGCAGTGGGTGCTTGACGGCTGCGGCGGGAGAGCTGGATATCGAAGTGATCGGTGAAGGAGGCCACGGTGCAAGGCCTCATCAGGCTATGGATGCCATTTGGATTGCCGCTCGAGTTGTTTGTGGACTGCAGGAGGCGATTAGTCGTCGCTTGGATGCCTTGCATCCTGTGGTGGTGAGTTTCGGGAAGATCGAAGGTGGTCAGGCTTTCAATGTGATTGCAGATCGAGTGCGGCTGCTGGGTACGGTCCGCTGTTTGGACGGGGCTGTTTTTGCCAAGCTCCCAGCTTGGATCGAGCAGATTGTTCAGGCTATCTGTGGAAGTTTTGGGGCAGAGGCGATCGTGCGCTATCGCAGCATTACGCCGCCTGTTTACAACGATCCTGAACTCACAGACCTATTGGAAAGTTGTGCTATCTCTCAGATAGGAAAAGAGCGTGTGTTGCGGCTTGAACAACCCTCTCTTGGTGCTGAAGACTTTGCAGAACTACTGCAAAAGGTCCGCGGAACAATGTTCCGATTAGGGGTTAGCGGTCCTAATGGGTGCGCGCCTTTACACAATGGTCAATTCTGCCTAGAGGAGAGCAGCCTTGGAGTTGGTATTCGGGTGCTGACCGCGACCCTATTGGCTTGGATGGATGAGCGTTCACGGCTGGCTTTGGAGAGGACATGAAGCGTCTTGGCTATCCCTTGCTATCCCTTGCAGCTCCTTTGCTGATCGTCTTGGCCATGCTCTGTTTGATGCATCGGCAGGGCAGCGATCGATTGCAGTCAATGCCAGCAGTTTTGGTGGGTGCTGGCCTAATTATCAGCGGGGCTGTGGGCCGCCGCCGCCGCCGCCGCAAGCTGCTTGCAGTACTTCACAGCACCCAAACCGATGCGCAGGAGCATTGACTTCATGTTGAACACAGCCATGCCTTTATCACAGTTGGACCTTTAAGCGCTGCAGGAAAAGATCCATGCGGTTTTGCACGTTTAGCGGAATGGATTGCGGTTCGGATCAAAAACCACTGCTAGGTTTTGCAAAACACTAGGGGTGCCACTCAGCAATCTCTGAGTGGCTGAGATCACACCCTCCGAACCTGATACGGGTTGTGCCGGCGCAGGGAAGTGAAAGGCGTGATCATTGGTTTTTTGCCAAACCCTGGTATCCATTTCGCCTTTTGATCATGCGCGCCTCTTGGGTGGCTGCCCGTAAGGGTCAGGCCAATGTCTCGCAATTGCATTTCGCTCGACAGGGCGTTGTCACTCAAGAGATGGACTACGTGGCCAAGCGTGAGAACTTGCCTGAATCGCTTGTCATGGAGGAGGTGGCCCGGGGCAGGATGATTATTCCTGCCAATATCAATCATGAAAATTTAGAGCCGATGGCGATTGGTATCGCCTCCAGCTGCAAGGTGAATGCAAACATTGGCGCCTCACCTAACGCCAGTGATGTAGCTGAAGAGCTCAAGAAGCTCGAGCTGGCAGTTAAATATGGCGCAGACACCGTGATGGATCTGTCCACTGGAGGGGTCAATCTTGATGAGGTGCGCACGGCGATCATTAATGCTTCACCCGTGCCGATCGGCACTGTGCCTGTCTATCAGGCGTTGGAAAGCGTGCATGGCTCGATTGAGAAGCTCGACGAAGATGACTTCCTACACATCATTGAGAAGCATTGTCAGCAGGGTGTCGACTATCAAACCATTCACGCCGGTTTGTTGATTGAGCACCTTCCACTGGTGAAGGGACGCCTGACAGGCATCGTCAGTCGCGGGGGTGGAATTCTTGCTCAATGGATGCTTTATCACCACAGACAGAACCCTCTTTTCACCCGCTTTGACGACATCTGCGAGATCTTCAAGCGCTACGACTGCAGTTTTTCACTTGGGGATTCTCTCCGCCCTGGTTGTCAACACGATGCTTCTGATGAAGCTCAACTTGCCGAGTTGAAGACCCTTGGAGAATTGACCAAGAGAGCTTGGGCACATGACGTGCAGGTGATGGTCGAGGGTCCTGGTCATGTACCAATGGATCAGATCGAATTCAATGTGCGCAAGCAGATGGAAGAGTGCAATGAGGCGCCCTTTTATGTGCTTGGCCCTTTGGTGACAGATATCGCACCGGGTTATGACCACATCACGAGTGCCATCGGTGCGGCGATGGCAGGCTGGTATGGAACAGCGATGCTTTGTTATGTGACCCCGAAGGAGCATTTGGGTCTGCCAAACCCTGAGGATGTTCGTGAGGGCTTGATTGCCTACAAAATTGCAGCGCATGCCGCTGACATCGCTCGTCACCGTCCGGGGGCTAGAGATCGCGATGATGAATTAAGTCGAGCAAGGTACAACTTTGATTGGAACAAACAGTTTGAGCTTTCACTCGATCCAGAGCGAGCTAAGCAGTATCACGATGAAACTTTGCCAGCTGATATTTATAAGCAAGCTGAGTTTTGTTCAATGTGTGGCCCAAAGCATTGTCCAATGCAGACCAAAATTACGGATGAGGATCTCGAAGGTCTCGAAAAATCTCTACAAAGTAAAGGGAAAGCTAAATTGTCAGCTTAGAAGGGTGAAGCAATCAAATCATCACTTGCTTGACTCTTATGTGATGCCTGCATAGAGAATGCATTTGACCATGATTTAATGAAACAACCATTAGGATTCTTTAATATTCCCCTTTATAAGGTTTTTCTTTTATCGGCAAGTATGAATAGATTCTAAGCCATTTGTGCTTTAAAGCCATTCCTATTGGCAACCTTTAAAAGGCAATGGCGATCTGATTTAAGGCCTGCTCGCTTCTCGCTTGGCGCTATATATTTTGCATGATTTGGTGTTTAGATTTACCTCTTGCAAAAACTATAGCTCAGTAATTTTACTACCATTGAGAATTTTTTGGCCAACACATCTGACGTATTGATTGCCGCTGCAGGAATCAATGTCAGACTTGCTTTTTCGTTGCTAATTCATTCACTAATTATTGCGATTATTTTCAATGTAGCGAAGCGCTATGCGTCCTTGCCGGGCCTAACTTTTTAATTTGACGATGGCTTAATTGACTACTCATGACATCTTGCCTCTCAGTAAGTTGCATTTATCGCTATAGCTTCAGTCGTGAAAGGACTTATGCAAAACCCTAGAAGAGGTATGCCGATGCCTAGGGCATGGCGGTAAGACAGTCCTATCAATAAGTATTTATACCTAATAGCTGCGCCAGGGCTGTTGCATGAGCTAGCGAATGGGTGGCTTAGATTATACTTTTGTCAAATCAATCACTCATCAGTGTTCTAGGCCATCTACTGAAGGCTTAGAGGCTTTATATTTTTTTGCTCACCGGGCAAAAACTTTGTTAAGGGTGGTAAATGATTAGCCTTGATCAATCTTAATTGCTGTTAAATACCATTTATAAGAGATATAGCCACAGTGATGGCTGAGATTATTGGAAATATGGGATGTTAAACTGATTCATAATCAATTTAGAGGTGAAAGATATTTAATCTAGGGCGATCTCAAGCCCTAGATTAGGGAATCTAATCCTAGTAATAATTGGATTTAGACATTTTTGCATGATGATATTGGCAATGAATTGGATAGTGCTTATTATTGGGAAGCTCAATCCCTAAGCTATGAAGCTTGTACAGGTTTTCGGCATCTTTTTAATCGGTTGCTTGGCAGGGTCACAAGCAGTTTTATGCTTTCCTGAATCAGTAAAGCCACCACTTATTTCTAAAAATTCTCCTTCAACAACTAATTTAGGGTTTGGTTTTTAGATTAAAAGTGTGAATTTGGCTAAGTACTCTAGTGAAAGAGGCATAGAATGCCCTAATTATGAGCTCATGTAACCGTATACCTACAAGCTGAGCTTTTTAGTATTAATATTCGAAATCATGAGATGGTCGTTTATTCAAGAGTCACAACTTATCTTGGGATAACTAAATCTGCTTCAAATTACAAACTCTATTTTTCAGCATGTATTAATAAAAACTTGCCTTCATTATGCTGGTGACTGATTTTATCGATAAACCTTCTATATACTAATTAAGTGATCTAGCCATTTGTGCATTTATTTGATTAGTTTAGTCGAATACACTCCTCATTACCTTTATTTCAAATTTTACTTTGAATAGCTAGTGTGCCTTTTGTTGACCTGTGATGATCATAAATCCTATGATGAGTGTTAGAAGTGCATTACAAGCCATCGTCATAAGATTTGTCTGACTAAAAAAATCTGAGAACATCGTAGGCATGCTTGTTCTTATCTATTCTAAGTCTTAGTCAAGGGTTGAATGCCATGCAATAGAAAAATCTACTCATGCAAAAAATTTTTGAATGATTTCTTCTATTACTTAAAACTTTATAGTAAAAATAGCCATGTCATCATTAGAGAAACTATAAAGCTGTCGCCTATAGAATAAATAGTTCTTGAAATCTCGCAATTAATAGAATAAGATAGCGAATATATAGCATCTGATGCCTAATTGAGTATAATTGTTCGAATTATGACAGGATTACTTTCGGAAACTGGTGAGAATCGATCTATATTGCAAATTCTTATAGACTCAACATTTTCTTCAAAGCAACAAGCTGTAGCCATGGGCATGAGATTGAAGGATTTAAAAAAAAGAGCAAGGCAATAGCAAGAGGAGGCTTTTGACTGGAACAAAAGTACTAAGGCTTTGAAATAAAAATATGCTCGCTAAATCTAGGTTTTGAATACATATTCTCTTACCATCTTGATTAATTAAGAATGTATCTTTATACTTGCCGAGCTGCTAGTTTATTGAAACCTGCACAGATTCAATGTCCTATGAGCAACTGAAAGCATTTGTGGCTAAAGTCAAACAAGATAAAACTCTGCAAGATCAAGTTAAGACAGAAAATGCTGACCTAGTATCTATCGCAAAGGCAGCTGGTTTTTCGATTACGACTGATGATCTGCGCATAGCATACACTGAGTGGGTGAAAGATTCACTTGCAAGCTAAAATAAAAAGATATATCTCTACAGGGCTGTTCAAAATGCCTTTAATAATTATTAGATTTTCAAGTTATTCGTTATTTCAATTTCTAATTTTATTTTAGAATTAGAAATTCTTTTTTATAAGCTATCAGTCAGGATATTTGCTGGGCATCATAAAGAGTACTTGAAGAAATATATGTAGCAAGTGAATTTTATATTGGTTACATTTTACTTACGCCCGATAATGCCTTTGCTGCCAAGATTTAAGTGTGTTTTGCTAATCCAATATAGAAAATTGGCATAGAAGCGATGTGAATATAAATCAGTAATTTCTACATTTTGTATATGTAAGTTGATAAGAGATAGTCCTTGACCTGAATTTTTATAGCTTAATAGGCTATAAAAAGTTGGATTACACCAATCCTAATCCAGAAGAAACTAAGTCAGAGATTAAGCAGTCTTCAGATGACATGAGTAATGAGTTGTCAAGTCTAGATCGAAAAGATGCTATACGAGAATGGATTTTGTCTGAATGCCAGGAGAGATGGAAATCACTTAAAGATGGACAACGATCTGGTTCAGTATTATCAATGAAGGAATGGGAGAAAAGGAATGGTCAAGGAATTTGGTAAGAATGAGCCCTAGATTCTAGTGAATTTTTAAATCTAAGTGATAAGAACTACTTTGTATACAAAAGTCTCCTTTTTATAAACATTAGATGTCATATTCTGCTAATAATGGCATGAACATCTGACGACTATTATGGATAGCCTAGGAGAGGTTTGCGATAATTATATATAACTATTAGGATCGAGGATCTTTTGTGTAAGGGGCATTTAGAGTTGCAATTTAAGTCTCTATCCAGTTATAATTGCGAGTAAAGGTTTTTAATTCTGTTTCTATTAACACCTAGATCTCCAAGTCCTAGTCTAGAAGCAGATCTCACTTGAATAATTCCTTTAGTTGGTATTTTTAGGATCTCAAGATCATCTGGAAACCTAAAGATTAGGCTGCGTACAACACCATGCCAATAATCTTCTGTTCTTTCTACTACTTTTACCCTTGGCAGGGATTCTGCAATGTCAATAAGCTTATCGTACGACTTCTTTACATTATCAAACTTCCATTCGATAAGAATACAGTTGGTAGGGATCACACAACTTGACAGAGTACCATCCTTTGTTAAGACCATTAGTTGTTTTAGATAGACGTGAGTTGATGAGTACGAAGCTATTGATGTATTCCTATAGAGATCGACTCTTAGACCATCAATTTTGAATTTATTGTATCGATTGATTTGTATGTAATCCCTATGCTAAGCTTTTAATCGAAACGAATGTTCATGTATTCAAGATGGCAAATGATTAATAATATCAAAACTAATAGAAATTATTGTTTTACTCGGCACTCTATACAACATGAATATACACTTCTCAATTCTTATGAAAATTAGATAGCATTAAATATTGATTAACCATCAAACTTGTGACGACCATTTCCATAAGCTCATATGAGACATAAAGGGATTGCCTAAATGTTTCAAATTTGTATAATCAGTTTCAGTAATGGACACTAATTCCCGTTTGTTAACTAAATATGTACATTTATGCATAGCTATTATATCTATATTCACAATAGAAACTTCTTATGAGAGAAGGATCTCTTTGCAGATTACTACTCATAGTCGATCTTTAGTCTTCATATATAATATACTGGAAATCAGCATCCCTAAAGCTATAACTGAGGCTGCTAATAGATATTGAAGATATATAGGAGGCAGATCAAAAAAGATGGGCAGTGGAAGCATGATGTCTAGCTTTTAAAAGAATTATAGCCTTATTTATCAGCGCTCATATGCTTTTAGGAGAGCAGTATCAGACAGGTGCAATGATTATAGATCTGATATCTTTTCATAATTTAGATGACTATATTTATACTTCTTCATCTCTAAAGAATCTATTTTCCGCGATAGCATCTGCCTTGTGATTGTATAGAAATAAAATGCATAGTAAAATCACTTAATCTACTGTAAATTTAGCATTTTATTTTTCAATCTATCACAAAAATACTGTAGTCTAGAAATTTTTAAGAACAAACAGCTTATACCTCCAAAGCTTTGGCTCTTATTCATTGATTATTATAGCCATTTGCAAACTCTAAAACACTTACTTGCTCAAATATATTTATCTGGATTAACAACAAAAAACGAATATTTGCATTCAAGTCTATCTGGAATTTGTTGACTTAATGTTAATTTTATGATTCTTAATTGCTATAATGGCTTCTTCTATGGATTTAGCTATATTAGCCATCTACTTTTTAGCCAACACAACAACTAGTTGAGACTTAGTGAACGACTAGTCCAGATTATAAATAGAAAAAAATAATAACTTTGCCAATAATGAACTTTTGCCTAATATTAGATTTCCAATTTGATCTAATATATAGATGTTTGTTCATATTGGTGTAAAATGTATCATCTATGCCTTCATATTGTTTCTTAATTTGCTCTCTTTGTGGAGGAGTTGCCCTTGTTTGGTCTAGACGCATAGAAGTTTATCACTATAAATCCAATCTAGTGCAATGCATCAATAAATCTAAAATCATGCCATATGCTTCCCTAATTGACCCGAGCGATAATCTCAATATTGATATTCTCCTTCAGATAGTCCATAATTGCATTCCATTCCTTCTCTGTATATTCCATTGGATTCCCATCTCTCAAGAGTCCAATGTTACCATTTATTATAATATCCTTTAAGCAATGATCGTTCATCTGTTTGTTTAGTTCGTGAAGAGCAGCTTGAATCGTAGGAGTATTTGGCATCATGTTTTCCTTAAATTGTAACGGTTTGCATTTCTTTGATCTTAATTTTTAGCTTTTTATTCTCATCTCGTAGCGCTGTACATACTTTCATTAGGTCTGTCCTTTTCATTGATGTGGTTATTTCCCACTCCTTATTACCTTTAACCAACTCCTCAATGGCTTTATCGCTGACCTCTTTCTCTGTAACCTTTTCGCCTCGTTTTATTTTGCCTACCGCATCTTTTCGCGTCCCAGGATCAGCTTTCCCAATTGCTGCTAGCGTTCTCATGCTTGTACCAACCAGCTCTTGGTCAGTCACATCGGTATTCTTTAGCCATGACTCCCATGCCGAAGTTAGGTCTCTAATCTGGCCTGCAGTCATTGGAATGATGCCAGATTCTCTGAACCTTGTCCATTGCTGTTGCTTTTTAAGAACACATTTAAGCCGATGGAGCTCAGCTGCAGTGCTTCGAACTAGCTCTGCTGCAATCCTTGAATTGATATTGACAGCATGAACCGTATCTCTCATGATGCCTATCTGAACATCATTTAACCCTTCCGTCAGAGTCTCTGGAAGGACGATTGACTCTGATCCTGCACTGTGCCTGTCTGGCGAGATGGCTTTGAAGTCGATCGCTGAATCAGTCATTAAGGCACCCCACTGTGCGGACCCTAGCGCATTTGAACGACTCGTTCAAATGGAGTATTTTTGAACTACTTACCTCGGCCACCGCTCGTCCGCCTCCAGTGCGTATTGGCTGGAAGAGACATCTGAGAATACCTAGATTTGCCTTCTTTGGGTTAACTTATTGATGTACTCCTTTAGGGTTTCCAGTTAAGGCTCTCGAAGGCACTTTTTGATTGATATGTCACTCTGTATCGCCATTATGGAATAAGTCTTAACATATAGGAGTTCAATTTATTTACTTTATGCTTTAGCATGCTATGTATGCTTAGTTGAATTTTGCTAAAGATCTTATCTTATTTATTTAAATCCCTTTTGTGCCCGAGATTGGCTTTTGATTACATTTAGGATGCCTAGCGCTAATGTTATATATACATGTCGAATGCCATTTTTGTTTGGGCTTTTCATTTCAAGCCTTGCTTGAGGAGGATCTCCAGTTCAGTAGTATTCTCATTAATAAAATATCGCTATTTATTATTTGACAATGTCTCATGTTGAGTATGTTGCCTTTCCTGTCGCGTCTTTTTTGTCTTTTTTTAACTCGGCGCTAATTCGAATTACGTTGTTTTTTTTGGAGCCCCAACCCAACAAGACAAGTGCTTAGGTATATTTACCTAAGCACTTGTCTTGTTGGAGGCGCGTCCTAGGGGCCGCCCTGCCAGAATCGTCTTGGATGCTGATTTACTGCCTCTCGGGCTGCTATTTTCTCGCTTGAATGTACTTTCTGTACAGTCGGATCACGCTTCTGGTGCCCTTCATGGCTTGTGCCTGTAGTAGATAATCTTCGCTGCAATAAAGTTTATGTTTCAATCCAGCCGGCTGAATCTGTCTCATAATCGCCTCTATTTGAGAACACAATTCTTCAAGCCGCCCCTTGTCAATTAGAAAACGCTATTTATCATATCTTGATGAGTCATAACTTTTCCTGGTTGTATTGTTGGCTCCCGCTGGTTTAGTTGCATTTGTTTGACTTTGTGTATTTAGCTTGAGAAAGGAGGCTGATTCTCACTCTGATACACCTGAGGCCAAGTCGCGCTGAATACGCAATCTATCGATTGATATGTCTATCTTTCCTCGGAAATAGTCGTCTCTCTTCTTGATGATTCTTTCAGGCTGCAATTCTTGAGTCTTTCGCTCTGGACTATTCTGCTTTAATTAGATTTCATTGTTTTCGCCTGTTTGTATTGACTAGATTTCCGATGGGGATGTGCGCCTAGCTATTGTTCTTTGCTTGTTTTTGCGCTTGTTTTTTGGTAACTAGGAAAGACAGCAATGCCTACCTGGCCAACTGATTTAAATGTGTTGGTAAAATGAATCCCTATATGATGCTTGATATATACTATCTTCAAGTCCTTTAGGATTTTAGTTTCTTGTCAAGTTAAGAATGAATCGTCTGTTTTGATTGGTATTAGCTATCAGGCCAACCCTCCTGACTTAAATGGTCTAGTCTTTCAGTATTGACAAAATAGTTGCTTTAACCATTCATTTGTACAGGGGGCGATAACAGCTGGGGCAGGAACTCAATAATCTTTAGCGCAATCCCGTCTGGTTCCTCTACTCCCACTTCCACATTTAAGTCTGCTTCGGCATAAAGCGGTAGGCGTTCGGCAAATAAACAGTCGAATGCTGCTTCTGGATCTTCTGTTTGTAGTAATGGTCGATTGCCGCTATCGGCATGTAAACGTCTGAGTAGTTCTTCTCGGCCAGGGTTTAGCCAGATCACGATGCCCTGATGCAAGATCCCCCAGTTTTCTGGCTTACTCACCATCCCCCCGCCAGTAGCAACAACAAGAGAATGGCGTTGGCCAATGGCATTGAGTACTTGAGACTCCATTGCTCGAAATCCTTCTTCTCCTTCTTCGCTAAAGATCTTCGGGATTGGTTGGCCAGCAAGTTGTTCGATGACGGCATCTGTATCCACAAACCCATAGCTGAGTTGTTCGGCGAGAGGCCTGCCTGTGCTGCTCTTGCCACTGGCCATCATTCCCACCAAATAGAGGTTGCGACCGCCAAGCCTTTGCTTGAGAGGATGAGGGGTTGGGCTTTCGTTCATTGGTTCGCAAATGTCTATAGATCTCTAGGATGATTTCTAGTCCGAGAGAGCGATGACTGACGTCCCCGATTTGGAACGCCATGGTCATGGCCGCGGCTGTGTGATCACTCGCAAAGCTAGTTTCAGTGCTAGCCATCGCTATTACTTACCGGAACTGTCAAGCGATGACAATGCAGCTCGTTTTGGACTTTGTGCTTTGCCTGCTGGGCATGGTCACAATTATGAGCTGATCGTCGCCATGGCTGGCGGGCTTAATGTCGATGGCATGGTGTTGAACCTTTCTGAGGTGAAGCACGCCATCCGTTCTGAGGTGACCGATCAGCTTGACTTTCGCTTCCTTAACGATGTTTGGCCGGAATTTGATCTTGCCAGGCCAGAGGGCTGCCTGCCGACCACGGAGGCTCTGCTAAAAATCATCTGGACTCGTTTAATTTCTCATCTGCCAATCGTGGCGATTCGGCTTTACGAACAAGAAAACCTCTGGGCTGATTATCACGGAGATGCCATGGACGCCTATCTAACGATCCGTACCCATTTTGCGGCTGCCCATCGGCTTGCCAGGGTCGAACTGAGTCAGGAGGAAAACGAACGTATTTATGGCAAATGCGCGCGGCCTCATGGGCATGGTCATAATTATTTTGTGGATGTCACCGTGCGCGGAGAAATTGATCCAAGAACAGGCATGGTTTGTGATCTAGGTGCTTTGCAAAGTCTTGTGAATGACATTGTTGTTGAACCTTTTGACCACACCTTCTTAAATAAAGACATTCCCCATTTCGCTAACTGTGTACCAACGGCAGAGAATATTGCCTTGTACATTTCTGATTGTTTAGCGAAACCGATCCGAGCGATCGGAGCCCACCTCCACAAGGTGCGGTTGCAGGAAAGCCCTAATAATGCAGCTGAGGTCTATGCGGAAACCCCAAGGCTTGAAGCGATCCCTGAGGTATTGCATGCTATGGCGGCTCACTAGCCAAGCATTTGCAAAACCAGTTTTGGCTTCGTCTTGTCCTAGCGATCAGCTTGGATGGCCGGTTGGCACCTGCGATTGGTGGGCCGGCCCAATTAGGAGGAGTTGGTGATCGACGGGTTTTAGAAGAGGCTTTGGCTTGGGCTGATGGGACCTTGCTCGGTGCGGGAACGTTACGTGCTCATCGCAGCACATGTTTGATTCGTGATCAGGACTTGCTGAACCAGCGCAAGTCTGCCGGGCATAGTGAGCAGCCCACGGCGGTGGTTGTTAGTCGTCAGCAGTGGTATGCAGCAGAGGTGCCTTTCTTTCAACAGCCGATTGAGCGTTGGCTGTTGAGCCCCCATTTGCATTCAGCAGAGGGATCGAAAGATCCTTTGCTTCCTGTTGGTTACGAGCGTCAGGTGTTGTTTGAGCAAGATTGGCCTCAGGCGCTCAATCGTTTAGCTGAGTTTGGATTGTCTCGACTTGTTTTGTTGGGTGGAGCTCGGCTGGCCGCATCGCTATTGCAGGCTGATGTTGTCGATGAGTTGCAACTCACCCTTACACCAAAATTGCTTGGTGGTATGCATGCATGGGTTCCCTTTGAAGGTGTTGGTTTGCCAGATGATCTTGGCGACGCTGAGGCTTGGCATTTGCAAACCTTTGAGCCCTTGAGTGGTAATGAACTACTGCTGCGTTACGAGCGGAAGCGCGTTGAAAGGGATTTAGTTAGGGCTAAACTATTGAGTTTAACGGACTAATATTGCAACTTCAATTGCTCAAATCTTCTTGCTTGCGACAAAAATTTATTGGTCATAGATTGTACTATTAATTGCTTATCAGTCATTGCCTGAAGTCAGAAGAATGAATGGTTCATGACATGCATCGCTAAAATTTAAGCATATCCATCCTTAGTTCTTTTGTGAGCACAAAGGCGTTTCTGCTGCAGAGAGTTGTCATCCAAAAATTCTAATTTGGCTGCACCATATTGCTGTTGATGGAGTAGCGGCAATCTTACCCACAGCTGTGGTTGTCCTCGGTGTCATTGCAGCAGTAGCCGTCCATGCGGCTTAGCTATTGGGATCACAACATTGATGCAACGGTAAAAACTCCATAGTTACGAATGCTGAACATACTCATCCCCTTTCTCTCTGGCCGCTGGTTATGGTCGTTTGAGTCTGTGCTTAAGGCGCGCTTCAAATCGCCAACCTCTCAGCCCGCTGGCACCGCTCTATTCACGAGATCCCATTGCATCACTGGGAAAGCCTGGTGGGTGAGCAGGCGATTCCTTTCTTTCGCTGGCGGTGGCTTGCTGCTCTAGAAGATTCAAGCAGCATTTCCGCCAAACATGGTTGGCAGCCACTGCACTTAGCGCTGTGGCGAGACAACACGCCTGTAGCGGTTGCCCCTCTTTATCTCAAGGGGCATAGCTATGGCGAATTTGTTTTTGATCAGGCCTTTGCTCGCCTGGCAGGTGATCTTGGTTTGGGGTACTACCCAAAACTGCTGGGGATGAGTCCTGTGAGCCCTGTGCAGGGCTATCGCTTCTACATGGCGCCAGGGGAGGACGAGGCAGAGTTGACAGTTTTGATGCTGGAGACCATCGATTCTTTTGCGCGTCGCAATCAGATTCTCAGCTGCAACTTTCTTTATGTTGACCCGCACTGGCGGCCTTTGGCGGAAGCTGCTGGCTGTGCCACTTGGTTGAATCAGCAGAGCCTTTGGTCAGCCGAAGGGCAGTCTGATTTCTCTGCCTATCTCAACAGCTTCAATGCCAACCAGCGGCGCAATATCAAGCGTGAACGCAAGGCCATCCAGCAGGCGGGGCTCACGGTTTCAGCGTTGCACGGGTCTGAACTCGATGTGCAGCTGTTGAGGTGCATGCATGGCTTTTATGAGCAGCATTGCGCTCGTTGGGGACCTTGGGGAAGCAAGTATCTATCTGAGGCTTTTTTTGAGGCCTTGGCAGATTCGTCGCTCAGGGATCAGGTGGTGTTGTTTAGTGCCCATCGTGAGAGTCCTAGAGAGCCTGTAGCGATGTCTCTTTGTATACAGGATGGACAAATGTTGTGGGGGCGTTATTGGGGTTGCAAGGAGGAGATTGATTGCCTTCATTTCGAGGTTTGTTATTACGCGCCGATTGCCTGGGCGTTGGAACATGGTTTAGAGAATTTTGACCCTGGCGCAGGTGGCCAACACAAGCGGCGTAGGGGCTTTGTGGCGAAGCCCCATGCCAGCTTGCATCGTTGGTATGAACCGCGTATGGATGCTTTGATCCGCGGCTGGTTGCGTAAGGTCAATCCTCTCATGCTCGAGGAGATTGAGGCGGTGAATTCTGATTTGCCGTTTCGGGTTGAGCCTACCCCTCAGTTAATTGTGGAATAACTTTCACTCATCTTTCATTGAGCCAGTTGAGTACTCATTGCAATTGCTTGAGCCAAATTTTGTTAATCGATCAGCACAGATGTTGTTAAGCTAGAATGCTTAGAGCACCTACGATGGTCTTCTGTGCGATGATACGTTCGCTGTTGTTGTTGCAACTGATTCTGATTTCTCTGCCTGTGGATGCACAGCCTGAGCTTGGAGTCGAAGAGAATAAAGACAACTCAACTGAGACCAAAAGAGACACTAAGATGATCAATCTGGGTAGAGATATTGGTTGGATAGATGCAACTTGTTCCTGGCTTGGATGGGGGCATCTTAGTCTTGAGAATACCAAGACAAGCATTTCGGTGGTCACAGAAGAAATCAAAAAAGAGCATGGGTCTGATGTGTACGCATGGGTGATTGAGCGCACTGCAAAGAGATATCCAAAATGTAAACTAGGGCTGCCAAGCCTATGATTATTGACTGGTCTTTATGTTTACCCAAAATGTAGTTAGTGCTGCATTTTGGGAAGAGTGATAATGTCTTTGCTTCTGCATTATTCAAGATCATAATCTTGCTGACAACGTTAAGGCGTTAATGAATTTGCCCCTGCTTTGGAGGTGTTGATGAATGATCCTATGTGGTGAAATTTCAACTGATCTTGGAAGGCAGGGATTCTACTTTTCGCATGAGGAGGCCAATGGTGAAGAGGAGCATGGCTTGATTGTTATCTTTGCCTTCTTAAGGATTGGCAGGAGCAGAATCCATGCTTCTAGCTTGTAATCTAAGCCTCTGATTTGTAAGCTTAAGAAATAGTCCAGAGAACCATTGACCTCCCAGTGATGTCTGATGCCATCAGTGCCATAGATGATCAGCTTTCGCAGCGCTTTATTGCGCTCGATCCCAGTGGCTATTTCTTGATTCGGGTGGATGCTTCAGCTGCAGAACTGGTAGTGGAGCATTACCTCAACGATGTTGATGAATTGGGTCGAGCTACCGATCCTGAGACTGGTGAGGTCCTTGCTTGTCGGGGAGGCAAACTTTCCCCTGTGACTGTCTACAGGGGAAGAACTGCCAAGCAGCTGGGGATTCAGCTCACAGAAGGGCAGGGTCCATATCCCTTGAGCAAGCTTGATCATGCTCTTTATTTGGGGCGGGAACTTCATCGCGCTGAAATCTGTCTGCTTAACGGTATTCCTTATGTTCAAGATTGAGCTTTGAGGCTCAATTCAGACAGGTTGCAAAGTTTTTTGTGGGCTGGGTTCCTCTGGTGGAAGTGATTCAAGCTGTTCGCGAATCTCCCTCTGAACAATGGATCGGTATTCAAGGAAATGTTCGTTGTGGGCCAATACAACTAAGAACTGTTCAAGCATGGCTGGATTTTTGCGTGCCATGCCCAGCATGTAGCGCCAGAAACGGCTGCGGGTGCTGCGTTTGATGCCTTGTCTCCAGACGACAATGGCTAGAGCGCGAAGATCGATCCAGCTGGGTAATGTTGCCGTTCCTTGCCAACGAGGAGCTCCCATTTTTAGGTAGTAGGAGTAGACGCGATCCATATAGGCGTTGGGCTCATAAAGCGCACAGAAGGCCTCGACGTATTCGTTGGCGATGTCCCGGATGGGTCTGGTGGGCTGGAAGTTCAGCAGATTGGTTTGATTGACTCCTTTGGCAGCATCCTTGTCTTCAATCAGGCGCCCTTCTTTCTCTAGTCGATGCCATAGGGCTGTGTTTGGCAAGGCCTGGAGCATTCCCATCATTGCGGCGGGGATGCCAGTGCGGGTTACGAAATCAACAATCCGATCTCCTGCTCCATCTTTTTCACCATCAAAGCCGATGATGAAGCCTGCCATCACTCGGATCCCATTGGCGGTGATTTTGTCGACAGCTTCATCGAGAGGATGACGTGTGTTTTGAATTTTTCTAGCTGTTTCTAGACTGGTCTCATCAGGTGTTTCAATCCCCAAGAAAACACTTTCGAAACGGGCTTCGTGCATCATTCGCATCATCTCATCGTCATCGGCGAGATCTACAGAAGCTTCAGTAGCGAAACTAAAGGGATAGCCTTTTTCTTCCTGCCATTGTCGAATGGCTGGTAGCAACAACTTGGCATTGCGTTTATTGCCGATGAAGTTGTCATCCACAAGAAAGATCGAGCGTCGCCAGCCCAAGTCGTAAATCGACTGAAGCTCGGCAATTAATTGCTCTGGTGTTTTCGTACGTGGCTTGCGCCCATACAGCACGATGATGTCGCAGAACTCGCAATTGAATGGACAACCCCTTGAGAACTGAACGGACATGGAGTCGTAGGCATCCAGCTCGAGAAGGTCGAAGCGAGGGATGGGAGTTGAGGTCACATCCGGCTTGTCTCCTTCAGCACTGAAGCGGCCGCTGGTGTCACCGCGTTGAATGGCCTCTACAAACATTGGCAGGGTGATCTCTCCTTCATCGAGCACCTTGAAATCTGCTAGATCGATTTCGGGAGCTTCTGGCGTAGAGCTGGCGAATGGACCTCCAACAGCAACCGTAAGCCCACGTCGTTTGGCCTCAGCGATTTGCTGCTGCATGTCGTCTTTTTGAACGATCATCCCGGAGATCACAACAAGCTCGGCCCATTGCCACTCGGCTTCGCTGAGTTCTCGGACGTTGCGATCAACGAGCTTCATCTCCCATTCTTGAGGCAGCAGGGCTGCCACGGTGACTAGTCCGAGAGGTGGAAGCAGCACCTTGCGGTTCACCAGCTCGAGGATCTTCTCGTAGCTCCAGAATGTTTTGGGGAACTTTGGGTAGATAAAGAGCGTGCGCATGCAGATCTATGCGACAGAGAAGAGATGTGGAAGGTCGACTCGGGGCTTAAACCTCTCCGAGTGTTGGATAGGGAATTGCTGAAACCTTAGGCGCTTTGAGGAAGTGACGGCCCGATTTCTGATCTAATGGTGTTCAGCTGATTTGTTGCACATGGGCGTCGTTTTTTATTTGGTGTTCGTCGCAGTTGGCTTGGTGGCGGCATTCGCACTCACCAAGGTTCTTAAAGGCATCAAGCTGATCTGACCTCCACTAGTACGGTTCTGCCTTTTTGCCAGAACCCCCAGAGTGCTAGGCCAAGTCCGATTCCACCTGCGGTGGCGAAGGTGGTGGATAAGCCCGTTGAAATCACCATCTGAGCGGCAAAAATGCCACTTAGCCCTCCTCCCCCAAGGAAGGCGATTTGACTTAGCCCTGCCATGCGCCCACGCAAGACCTGAGGTGACCCCACCTGAGTGATCATGTTGCAGCTACTCAATAGGCCTGCAGTACCAGCTCCAATCAGCAGGGTCATTGTGAGGCTGAATGCTATTGGCGTGTTTTCAGTTTGAGCCATTCCCAATTGTGCGATGGCAGTGATGAGAGCGAACCCACTCAGAGTCAGAAATGGGCGTCTACAGAATCGATGGCTATTGCGTTGTAGTACCACCCCACCAGCAATGCTCCCTGCTGCAAGCACGCTGGTGAACACTCCAAGATCTCTTGGATCTGAACCCAAGACCTGGTCGGCGATTAGAGGGGCTAGACCAGGGTGGAAAAAACCTACCAAGCAGAGTGTTGCGGTGAAGCCCAGCACATGTCGAAGTGAAGAGCTGCTGTTGTGCCATGCATAGAGCATTGTTGATTGCTCACCCGGAACGCTGCGTTGTTCTTGGCTTCGGTTTGGATCGAGTAACCAGAGGAGACTGGCGATCGGTAGTAAGTAACTCGCGGCATCAATGCTGAGAGCAGCCGCAGGTCCTGTGATGACGAGTAACCAGCCCCCTATGGGCGGCCCAAGCAGTTTGCCTACGTTGAACACAATCGCAAAACTAGAGAGATAGGGGGCCAGTTGATTGGGCTCGTCTATCAATAGGGCGCAGTATTTATTGCGGGCAGTGAGTTCGTAAGCACTCGCTATCCCGACAAGCAACGTGCTGGTTAATAGCATTGTCACTAGCGCGGTTCCTGTCATCAGAGGAATGGCCAGTGCTCCCAGTAACGCAGCTGCTAAAAGGGCCCACTGGGCTTGCACAAGAACCCGTTCACAGCCGAATCGGTCTGTGCAGGTACCTGCTGCTCCACTGACCAGCAGGGTTGGCAGCGAAAGGGCGGCGAAGTGGGCGGCAAGCAACATTGGATTGTTGGTGCCGTCCATGAGGATCCAGCCTTTTGCAGTCATTCCAGCGAACGAGCCTGCTGTACTGATGCCAGAGGCTGTCAGAAAGATGTTGCGTTGATGGGCTCGCAAACAGGGGAATGGACTCACTGAGACGTCTGGGCTTTGACCGCCATGGCGTTGGTGTCTACCAGTTGGCCGGTGAGGTCATAGACATCAGAGCCGGTAATGAAGACAGGAACCATCGTTCCTGGACTGGCTTGAAGACCTTTCTCACTAGGCAATACCAACACCTCACCATCGACCTCCGGAGCGAAACGATCGCAGCGACCAATCATCGCTCCGGTTTCGGGGTTGTGTTGCTCGATCAGCACATCGATGGTGCGTCCAACCCATCGTTGGTTCCTTTCCGCTGAGATGGGTTGCTGAAGTGCCATCAATCGATCCTTGCGGGCTTCGGCGATTAAAGGTTCTACCCTGTCTGGCAGATCGGCTGCGGCGGTTCCATCTTCAGGAGAAAAGGTGAACACGCCAACGTGATCAAAACGCTGCCGTTCTATGAAGGCGGCGAGGTGATCGAAGTGCTCTTCAGTTTCCCCTGGGAAGCCGACGATGAGCGTGGTACGCAGGACTGCGTCTGGTAGCTGCTCACGAATCCGATCCAAGAGCCGTTCGTTCACATCCGTTTGCCAGGGACGGTTCATAGCCCTTAGCACCTCTGGATGGCTGTGCTGCAGTGGAAGGTCGAGATAGCGAAGCACATTTGGCACCTCCCGATAGGCCGCCAGCACCTCTGGAGTGAGGCCAGTGGGGTAGGCGTAATGCACCCTCACCCAGGGGATGTCTACCTCCCCCAGCGCCTTTAGCAGCTCTGCAAATTTGGGCTTGCCATAGAGGTCAAGGCCATAGTTGGTTGTGATTTGGCTGATCAGGATTAGTTCCTGCACCCCCTGCTCAGCCAGCTGGTGCGCCTCTGCCACAATCGACTCCACCGGTCGGCTGCGCTGGTCGCCACGCAGCTTTGGGATGATGCAGAAGGCACAGCGGTAATCACATCCCTCAGCAACTTTCAGATAAGCCACAGCCTGATCAGTGGTGCGCTGCCGGGGGAGAGTCTCATCGCCAACAAAGGTGGGGAATGCGCTGACACGGTTCACCCGTTCACCCGCTTCTACTCGCTTCAGCACATCGACGATGTGCTGATAGTCGCCGGTGCCGACGATTGCTTTTGCCTCCGGGATTGACTCGAGCAGTTCCTCCTGAAAATGCTGGGCAAGGCATCCGGCGATGATCAGTTCCTTGCCCTGTTCTGCTAGACCAATCAACGTCCGCACGGATTCCTCCCGCGCGTCCTGGATGAAGCTGCAGGTGTTGACCACCACGACGGCGGCATCGTTTTCATCGCTGCTGACGCTATAGCCGGCTTCTGTAAGCAGTCCCAGCATGTGCTCGGTGTCAACGCGATTTTTCTCACAGCCCAAATGGGCAAAGGCCACCGATGGTTTTTCTTGTTTGTGGGCTGTGGGCTTCATTGGTATGTCGGATCGCAACTCAGACTTGGTCATGGAAAGGGTTGATTTCTGGGCTGCCTAGGCAGTTCCCGCTAGGCGCCACCCTAAAGAGAGGCTGACTTCTTCCAGGGCTGCCACAATTCTTAGATCTGTGTAGCCGAAATGGGTTCGTCTCGCCTCACCAGCCGCCGCCGTCAGGATCAGGGGTTGAAGTGGCCTCGGATTGCGATGGCGGTGCTTGCCACCGTTGGGTTGATCGATACAGGTTCAATCACTCTGAATCGCTGGGGATGGATTGGATCTCTCACTTGTCCTGGGGGAAATGAAGGTTGCGACAAAGTTCTCAATAGCGCCTGGGGAACGCTGTTTCAGGGAGATGGCGTATCGATTCCACTTTCAGTGCTGGGCTTTTTGGCCTATTTCGTCATTTTGGTGATGGCTGTGTTGCCCTTGTTGCCAGGGCTTTCAGAGAACCGAGCAGATCTGTCCCGCCGCACATGGTGGGGGCTGTTTGCATTCTCTTGCGGTATGGCCGTGTTCAGCCTGATTTTGATCGGGTTGATGGTGTTCAAGATCGATGCGTTTTGTTTCTTCTGCGTTCTTTCTGCTGTCCTATCAATCTGCCTGTTGGTCTTGTCGTTAATTGGAGGCGGTTGGGATGACCCTGGAAAGTTGATTTTTCGTGGTGTTTTGCTTGCCCTGGCAGTGTTGCTCGGAGGTTTGATTTGGTCTTCGGTTGTTGATCCGAGCCGTCCTGGCGTTGGTGTAGGGGGGCCAGGTGTCCCTCCAGTTGTGAAGACGGCGAGTACGCCATCTGCGCTGGCTTTGGCTGAACATCTCAAAGAGACTGGTGCAGTGTTCTATAGCGCTTATTGGTGTCCTCATTGCCACGAGCAGAAGGAGATGTTTGGTGAAGAGGGCTCCGCGCAACTGCAGGTCGTTGAGTGTGCGTTAGATGGTCAGAACAGTCAAAGAGATCTTTGTGAACGCAAAGGGATTGATGCTTTCCCTACCTGGGAAATTAACGGGGAGCTCGAATCCGGAGTGAAACCGCTCAATAAGCTGGCTGATCTGAGTGGCTATCAGGGCGCGAGGCAGTTCTGAAGCAGCCCAGTTAGGACCTCACTGGCCGTGTGGAGAGGTCTTCTCCTCGCTTTTGCCGTGAGTGGCGTTGCCATTGAGGCATTTCTGCAGGGGCATCAGTTCTGAAATGTCCGCCGCGACTTTCGCGGCGGAACAAACAGGCTTCCAGCAGTAAGGAGCTGGTCATCTGGCGATGGTTGAGGTCCAGTAGCAAGTTGAGGTCCCTTCTGGCTGTGTCATCGAGGTGATGGCAAATTTCTTGAGGCTGATGGCTTACCAGCTTGAGCAAAGGCTGTTCACCAATGTGCTGTAGATCCTTACGGATGCTCGCGAGGCTTTGTTTCATTCCCTTGGCAGAGCGATCTACACCCGCCGTTCGCCAGCAAAGTTCTCGCAGATCTGTAATAGCGCGAGTTAGAGACTCGGCAGTTGCAGTGCCATGGAGTTGCTGATAGCAAGGCTCGGGGGAAGAATCTCTTTGATGAACACCCAGCTGAGGCAAAGAGCCCAGGTCGATTGTGGCCATTTGTCTGGCAAATACCATGCATTCCATCAGTGAGTTGCCAGCGAGTCGGTTAGCTCCATGCACTCCGGTGCAGGCCACTTCCCCAATCGCATAGAGCCCTGGAAGATTGGTTGCGGCTTGAAGGTTGGTGGCGATTCCTCCCATCCAGTAGTGAGCTGCTGGAGCTACCGGGATCGGTTGATTGAGTGGATCTAAACCTAATTCCCGACAGCGTTCCAGGATTGTTGGGAAACGGACCTCGGCCTGCGCTGAAGGGATGGGTGTGAGATCTAGGCCAAGATGCTGGACCCCTTGGTGATGCATGGTTTGGATGAGGGACCGGCTGACTTGGTCGCGGGGAGCAAGATCACCAGCGCTCAATTCCTTTACAGGACTTTGCCCCTGGGCATCAACCAGTACGGCACCTTCGCCTCTGACTGCTTCTGAAATCAGAAAGCATGGAGCTCCTTCCAGTTTCAGAGCTGTGGGATGAAACTGCACGAATTCAAGATCCTCGATCGTGGCGCCTGCTTGCCAGGCAAGGGCTAAGCCTTCTCCGCAGGCCTGAGCCGGATTGGTGGTGTTTGCGAACAGATGGCCACCGCCACCAGTTGCCAGGACTACCGCTCTGGCCGAAAGCCAATGGAGCAGCGTTCCATCGAGCACTTGTACCCCGTAGCAGCGATTGTGCTCAATCCAAAGCTGGGTGGCGCGTACCCCTCGCCGGTGCAAGAGGTTGGGGCGCCGTTCCACTTGCTCTTGCAGCGCTTCAACCAAGGCGCGGCCCGTTTGGTCCTGCACATGCAGCACTCTTCGATGGCTATGGGCTGCCTCCAAGGTGGTGGCTAGCGCATCACCTTCGCGGTCAAAGGCCATCCCAAGCTTCTGGAGACGTTGAACGCAGTGGGGAGCTTCTTCTACAAGTTGTCTGACAGCATCAGCATCACAGAGTCCTGCGCCTGCTTTGAGAGTGTCTTCTGCATGGCTCTCGGCGCTGTCTTTAGGTCTTGTTACTGCGGCGATGCCACCTTGAGCCCAGCGGCTGGAGGAGTGGCGGCTGGTGTTGCGGTTCAGCAAAAGCACCTTCAGCTGAGCAGGCAGCTCAAGGCAGGTCATCAGCCCTGCTGCCCCTGCGCCGATCACCACGACATCCCAGGGACCGTTAGGAATGGGCGTGGATGGGTTAGAGAGACTCATGAAACCTACAAAAAAGCCGCCGGGTGTACCGACGGCTTGCGGTTGAGCTGATTGTTGAGTGAGGAATCGTTTATCTGTATTGACCGTCGTTGATCCGATCGAAACCTTCATTCACAGCAATTTCTTGGTCTGTGACAGTGAAGTTGTCTTTGTACTTGTCGAAAACAGATTTTTGTGAGGCATCAAGAACTGATGAGGCATCACTCACGCTGGCATAAGGACCGCCGACAACAATTTTTCCGGCGATGGTTGGGAACATGCCGGGGAACTGTCTAAAGGCTCGTACTGATGAGTTGTTTAGGTCCACCTTTTCGCCTCTATCTCCGAGTTTTTCGTCAGAGACATTGGCGTAGGCGGACTGGGGAAATATCAGGGCCATTAGCAGGCCTGTCATCACCAGAACCCCAGTAAGCAAAGACAACAGGCGCTTCATCAAATACTCCGCAGTGGATCGGAAACAGGTCTTCCGGCTATGCCGGTCTACCAACTTTACAAGTTTGGACAGGAACTTAACCCAGGACTGTGATCAGCTTTTGCAGTTCGTTTCAGATCAAGCCGCTCAACCCTGGGTTGATTAGGGCTGCAATCAGGAAAAGTCCATCGATTATTACCGTTGTCACTAGTACTGCACTGGCTACAGCCCATGTGTTGCGAAATTCTGAAGCCAGACGGGTTTTTTGCTGCATAGCTTGCGCCAGCAGCACGATCAGCGTTGCTGCACAGACCAGAGCGATAAGGGGTAGGGGATGAAGAAGCTGCTGAGCAGTTTCGTGAAGCAATCTTGGTGCTTGCTGTAGTGGAGCCATCACCACAACAGGCCATTGATTCATGACACCGGTCATGACCATCATCAGATCAGTGCAGGCTGTTCCAAGCAGGGAGGCCAAATAGAAACTTGAACTCAATCTCCAGCGGCTCGAAAGCCCCAACAGGGCAATAGGCAGCACTACAGATTCAACGGGTAAGTGCCACAAGGGCTGTGTTCTCAGCCATCCCCAGTAGAGGCATCCCGCGAGCCAGCTGCCGCTAACCCCTATCAAAAGCTCGCCAGCCACCGCCCATCCCCGTTGGCCGATGAGGGCAAGGGGAATGCCAAGAGCGAGCAGGAACAGCGTGAATAAGCAGGCTGATAATGGATTCAGGCGTACCCAGGGGGCCTGCACAAAAACAGGCAGCACGACCAGGGCACCTGCCCAAAGTTGCAATTGCTGAAGGTCTGAAAAATTGGTGTCGAAATCTTTTTCAGATATTTGCGATTCGACAGGATTGCTCAGGGGTTGATTCCGTACAAATGTGCTGCTGTCGGGCTGTTTTTTTTTGATTAAGCCGCTGGACAAAGCACCCCCTCACTATGCAGTCAAGATATTGAACCTTATAAGACTGTCTGGAATTACGCTGCTTTGGCATTGGACCCATGGGGGCAATAGCCTCCATGGGTCCAATGTTTTCCTTGATGATTCTCCTGGCTGCGACCTCTGAACTGCTGGCCGCCTGTTGGAGGAACTTGGTGCTGGGAGTGGTGCAAGGCCTTACGGAGTTTTTGCCGATTAGCAGCACAGCTCATTTGAAGGTCGTTCCCATGCTGGTTGGTTGGGGTGACCCCGGCGTCTCTGCGACAGCCGTGATCCAACTAGGCAGCATCTTGGCGGTGATCGCTTATTTCAAGAGGGATCTTGCTGAGGTCCTTAAGGGCATCGCTTTAGCGTTTAAGCATGGTCAGTGGCGTGAACCGAACGCCCGTCTCGGTCTTGCGATTGCTATAGGGACGATGCCGATTCTGTTGGCGGGTATGGCGATCAAGCTTTTCTGGCCTGGTTACGAGGCCTCTTCAATTCGCAGCCTGCCTTCAATCGCAGTGGTTTCGATTGTGATGGCTTTGCTGCTGGCATTGGCTGAGAGCTTCGGCTCGCGGCTGAAGCAAATGCATCTAGTCAAGGGGCGTGATGGCTTTGTAGTGGGCTTAGCTCAGGCGCTGGCCTTAATTCCGGGTGTGTCGCGCTCGGGTAGCACTCTGACGGCCTCGCTATTTGATGGCTGGCAGCGTGAAGATGCTGCGCGCTTTTGTTTTCTACTTGGTATCCCGGCGATCACTCTGGCCGGTCTGGTTGAACTCAAAGATGCCTTTGCGGAGCTCTCATTAGGAGGAGTTTTGCCGCTGCTTGTTGGAATCGTTTCTGCGGCGTTCGTGTCATGGTTGTCGATTGATTGGTTGCTCAAATACCTTCAAAGGCACAGCACTTGGATCTTCGTGGCCTATCGCTTGTTGTTTGGGGTGTTAGTGCTCGCCTGGTGGTTGAGCGGCAGATCAAACTAAAACAAACCGCCCTCCTCATTTGTGTGGAATGAGCCCTCCGCTGGTGTTGCGGTGTCAGCATTGGATCCTGAATCTGCGGCGCCCCAACCACGACCTGCCGTAGTTGCATCGGTTGAGAAGGGATCGATCGGAGAGCAATTGGGCTTTGAACCCGGCGATCAACTTTTAAGTGTTAATGGGGTGCGACCAAGGGATCTGATTGATTATCGCTACCTGATCGTTGAGGAGGAGCTTCATCTCGAAGTCAGGGATGCAACCGGGGCATTCCATCAAGTGGATCTTGAGAAAGACTCTGATGATGGTTTGGGTTTGGCTTTTACAGAAGCCTTATTTGATGGGCTTCGCCAGTGCAACAACCACTGTCCTTTCTGTTTCATTGATCAGCAGCCACTTGGCCGACGCAAGAGCCTCTATCTAAAGGACGATGATTATCGCCTCAGTTTTCTCTATGGGTCTTATCTGACTCTTACCAATCTTAAAGAGGCAGATTGGCAAAGGATCGAGGCACAGCGCCTTTCACCTCTTTTTGTTTCTGTCCATGCAACTGAGCCATCCTTGAGGGCTCAGTTGCTGAAGAATCCCCGCGCGGGACTTCTTCTTGAGCAGTTGGAGTGGTTCACTGAGCGCGATCTTCAGGTCCATGCCCAGGTGGTGGTTTGCCCTGGCTTGAATGACGGTTTGGCTCTAGATCGCACCTTGCGTGAGCTTGCTGATTTTGGAACGGGTGATTGGCCTGCTGTGCTTTCAGTGGCGGTGGTGCCGGTGGGATTGACCCGTTTTCGTCCAGCAGATGATGGATTGTTGCCTGTTGGTTCTGCTTGTGCAAGGCGTGTGATTAGCCAGGTGGAGCTTCTTCAGGATCAGTTTCAGGCTGTTATGGGATCCCGTTTCGCGTGGCTTTCGGATGAGTGGTATCTGATTGCAGGTGCGCCTCTTCCACCTCGCAGTACCTACGAGGATCTCCCGCAACAAGAAAATGGCGTTGGCAGTATCCGCTCCTTTTTGGAAGCTCTTGACCAGGCCACGGTCATTCTTCCCAAGCGGTTAAGGCCGCCCAGGCGCTGCAGTTGGGTGGTAGGTCGGTTGGTCGAGCAGGCTCTGGGTCCTGCTTGTGAACGACTCAATGCGGTTGAAGGCTTGGCAGTGGAGTTACATGGGCTGCCAAGTCCTTATTGGGGGCAGGATCAGGTTGTAACCGGTTTGCTCACTGGTCATGACTTGCTTGTGGGATTGAAGTCTCTTGATCTTGGCGATCAGTTACTCCTGCCTTCAGTGATGCTGCGTCAGGGTGAGCTTGTGTTTCTAGATGACATGACTCTGGAACAACTAAGTGAGGAGTTGCAGATCTCGATACGTATCGTGCATGGGGCGGCTGACATCGTGGCTGCTGCGATGGGAGATGGCCAAGAAATTCATTAAGCTCCCCGCAGTTTTCAAATTGCTGTGCGTCTGATTACCGCAAGACTTTTTCTCCTTGCAGGCGTATTGGCTCAAGGGTGCACTGGTGTTCGAGCTCAACAGTCGCTTGAGGTTCAACAGCATGGCAGCAGCACTGATCAAGCGCCTGCCTCACTAGAAGCTGAGGCTGATGGTTCAGCTTTAATCGATCAGTCGACTCTTCCTAGCGCCATTGAGCTCAAGGGATCTCGACCGAGGGTTGACCCTTCAGCAGTTAAGCCTGCAGCAACTAGTTTGCCTGAGCCTCTTTCTTCGCTTGGGGCCACGCCAAGTCTTGCGCTGCCAAATAAAACTTCAGAGGTGAGGATTAGGGAGCTTCGCCCTCTCAGCTTGTCTGAAGTAGAGCAATTAGCTGAAGTCAATAGTCCCAGCCTCAAAGCGGCAGCGAGTCAGGTAGAGCAAGCAAAGTCAAACCTTTTAGCTGCTCTTTCAGCCTGGTATCCAACTTTAAGTCTTAAATCTAATGTTAATTTCGCAGGGGATGAGGGGCGCAGCAACTCTGAGAATCATCAGCAAACCACTGAGGAATATACTTTTGGGGAAGAATGGATTACAAGTTTTGATGCCACTTTGAACTGGAATCTTATTGATCCTGCAAGAGCTCCTCAAATTGCATCGGCTAGAGATAGTTTTGAAAAGCAGAGAGATACTTATCTGATTGCACTTCGCGACTTACGTTTAAATGCCGCAGATCTTTATTTTAAATTGCAGCGAGCTGATGAAGGTGTGGGTATTGGTCAAAATGCTGTTCGTGCTTCTCTCGTGAGTTTGCGTGATGCTCAGTCTCGATTGCAAGCAGGGGTCGCGACCAAGCTTGAAGTGCTCGAGGCGGAAACTCAGCTTGCTCGCGATACTCAGTCTTTAACTCTTGCCTTAGCTCAGCAGAATACGGCACGTAGAACTCTTGCTCAATTGTTAGACTTGCCCCAAGATGTAACTCCTACAGCGGCTGATCCTGTTCAAATTATTGGTATTTGGCAGCCCTCCCTTGAGGAGAGTATTATTGCAGCTTATGCCTTTCGTGAGGAACTTGATAGCTTAATACTTGATATCTCTATTAATAATAGTAATGCCAATGCTGCTCTTGCCGCAGTGCAGCCAGTTATTAAGCTCACTAATACTTATCAAGCCATTCGAAGAGAGGGTCAAGCTGGGCTAACTATTGATGACTCTGTCGACTGGACGCAACATTCATGGACGTCTGACAACACAGTTGGTTTGGGCTTCACCTGGAATATTTTTGATGGAGGGAGAGCAAGGGCTCAATATCGCCAGAACAAACAGAAGGCTCAGCAAAGTGAGTTTGAATTCGCAGAAAAGCGTGATCAGGTTCGCCTAGAAGTTGAGCAAAGTTTTTTTAATCTTCGTGCCTCTAACCAAGATATCAAGACAACGAGTATTGGAGTTTTATCTTCAAGAGAATCACTTCGATTGGCGCGTTTGAGATTTCAGGCAGGAGTGACAACGCAAAGAGAGGTTGTGAATAATCAGCGTGATCTTAAACAGGCCAAGACTCTCTATGCAGATGCAATGCTTAAATACAATCAAAGCATGATCCAGCTTAGTCGCCGAACAGGTTTGGATCAGATTGCGGCTTGTGATTCCTTAGAGCTTTCCAATAAGAAGCCGAAAGATGATCTCTTTGACTCGGCCGCAGTTCCTATCAAACCTTCTCCGCTCACTCCAGCCTGCAAGGCTTCCATCCTGCAAGCTGAGTGATGAGTAGTGGGCCTTTGCCTGAATCTCTTGGTTCTTTGCAACTGAGCGCAGTTCATCAACTCCTTGATCGAGTTGCAGATCGTCAACGTCAAGACTTTGGCAATATCGTTTCCGATTTCAAGCCTGACGGTTCATTGATTACTTCTTGTGATCGTTGGAGTGATGCAGCCATCGTCGCTGGTCTTGCTCAGATTGTGGAACAGGAGGGTGTGTTGAGTGAGGAAGGTTCCAAATGCGTTCCTGATTCACCGGCTTATTGGGTGGTTGATCCTTTGGACGGCACTACGAATTTTGCAGCCGGTATCCCTTATTGGGCTATTTCCATGGCTCGCTTTGTGGGAGGAAGACCAGTGGAGGCTTTTCTGGATGTTCCTTCCCTTAATCAGAGAATTGTGGCTATTCGAGGTGAGGGTGTTTGGCGTAATGGCAAGCGGCTGACGAATGAAACGCGTTCGACTGGTAGTGCCTGTGTCTCCCTTTGTAGTCGTTCCATTCGGGTCCTGCAGCGCAGGCCTGATCAACCGTTTCCCGGTAAAATCCGACTCCTCGGTGTGGCCAGCCTTAATCTGGTGAGTGTGGCCATGGGGCAAACTGTTGCTGCTTTAGAAGCTACGCCGAAGATCTGGGACCTTGCTGCGGCTTGGTTAGTCCTCAATGAGCTCAATTGCCCCATTCAATGGTTGGCTGCAGATCCTGCTCAGCTTCATCCTGGGCAAGACTTGACTGCGGCTGACTTTCCTGTTTTAGCGACTGGTTCCCCTGCAGAAATGCAGCGTTTGCGCTCTTGGGGAGAGGCTTTACTGCATGGCTGAGTCAGGTCAGGATTGAGAAGAGATTGCGAGAGGGGTATGGAATGGGCTATGTTTTTGGACTGCGCGAAGGGCTGAGCCCTGTAGCGCAACCCACGCGGTGCTGATAGCGAAAGCTTGAGGTGTCAGTGGGCGCTTACAAGATCAGAGGAGCGATCCGCTGGTGTTGTAGGTTTTAGAAGCGATCGTAAGATCGCAGCGCCTGACACTCCTTACAAGGGAGTGGAGGAGCAGAACCTGGACAACTTAAGAGTTTAGGAACTGACGCTTTTGTCGCGTTTAGGCCCGATGAGCAGCGATCAAAAGCTGATCAAAAGGTTTGAGCAGATATGCGACGAGAGTGTGAGGTCCCGTCAAAAGAAATGAGTTGCAGAAACCTGTTACAGCATCAATTTTTGCTTTCACGGGCGAGGATTGATGTCAAAGGTGTGACAGGTGAAAGCAACGACCGGATCTGAGATCCTGGAAAGTCACAGAAGGAAGAGATTCTGAAGTGCACTCTTGTAATCCTTCTGTCAGAGGAAGGAGGCAACAACTGCTTGTCGTACGCCAGTGCGAATGAGTGGGTGAAGCAAATCAGACTGAGTGATGAGCCTGTAAGGGTTGATTGCGAGAGGGTTTGATCTACTACGGAGAGTTTGATCCTGGCTCAGGATGAACGCTGGCGGCGTGCTTAACACATGCAAGTCGAACGAACCTTCGGGTTAGTGGCGGACGGGTGAGTAACGCGTGGGAATCTGCCCTCAGGAGGGGGATAACGGTTGGAAACGACCGCTAATACCCCATATGCCGAGAGGTGAAATGAATTTCGCCTGAGGATGAGCCCGCGTCTGATTAGCTAGTTGGTGAGGTAATGGCTCACCAAGGCATCGATCAGTAGCTGGTCTGAGAGGATGATCAGCCACACTGGGACTGAGACACGGCCCAGACTCCTACGGGAGGCAGCAGTGGGGAATTTTCCGCAATGGGCGCAAGCCTGACGGAGCAACGCCGCGTGAGGGATGAAGGCCTCTGGGCTGTAAACCTCTTTTCTCAAGGAAGAAGATCTGACGGTACTTGAGGAATAAGCCACGGCTAATTCCGTGCCAGCAGCCGCGGTAATACGGGAGTGGCAAGCGTTATCCGGAATTATTGGGCGTAAAGCGTCCGCAGGCGGCTTTTCAAGTCTGCTGTTAAAACGTGGAGCTTAACTCCATCAAGGCAGTGGAAACTGATTGGCTTGAGTGTGGTAGGGGCAGAGGGAATTCCCGGTGTAGCGGTGAAATGCGTAGATATCGGGAAGAACACCAGTGGCGAAGGCGCTCTGCTGGGCCATAACTGACGCTCATGGACGAAAGCCAGGGGAGCGAAAGGGATTAGATACCCCTGTAGTCCTGGCCGTAAACGATGAACACTAGGTGTCGGGGGAATCGACCCCCTCGGTGTCGTAGCCAACGCGTTAAGTGTTCCGCCTGGGGAGTACGCACGCAAGTGTGAAACTCAAAGGAATTGACGGGGGCCCGCACAAGCGGTGGAGTATGTGGTTTAATTCGATGCAACGCGAAGAACCTTACCAGGGTTTGACATCCTGCGAATCTCTTGGAAACGAGAGAGTGCCTTTGGGAACGCAGTGACAGGTGGTGCATGGCTGTCGTCAGCTCGTGTCGTGAGATGTTGGGTTAAGTCCCGCAACGAGCGCAACCCACGTTTTTAGTTGCCAGCATTCAGTTGGGCACTCTAGAGAGACCGCCGGTGATAAACCGGAGGAAGGTGTGGATGACGTCAAGTCATCATGCCCCTTACATCCTGGGCTACACACGTACTACAATGCTACGGACAAAGGGCAGCAAGTTCGCGAGGACAAGCAAATCCCATAAACCGTGGCTCAGTTCAGATCGTAGGCTGCAACTCGCCTACGTGAAGAAGGAATCGCTAGTAATCGCAGGTCAGCATACTGCGGTGAATACGTTCCCGGGCCTTGTACACACCGCCCGTCACACCATGGAAGTTGGCCACGCCCGAAGTCGTTACTCCAACCCTTGTGGAGGAGGACGCCGAAGGTGGGGCTGATGACTGGGGTGAAGTCGTAACAAGGTATCCGTACCGGAAGGTGCGGATGGATCACCTCCTAACAGGGAGACAACACAATGATTTTGATGTCTGAGTATTTTAATTCTTAGGCCGAAATCCTGTCACCTTAGGTCGATCGGTACCTCAAGTTGAGAATCAAAGAAAAGCTGATTAATCAGCTTGGAGATTGATGATTGATTTTAGTTCCTAAACTTGTCTAGGTCACACCCCGCAAGGGTTACTCCTGGGCCATTAGCTCAGGTGGTTAGAGCGCACCCCTGATAAGGGTGAGGTCCCTGGTTCAAGTCCAGGATGGCCCATTCGGTGTTGGGGGTTTAGCTCAGTTGGTAGAGCGCCTGCTTTGCAAGCAGGATGTCAGCGGTTCGAGTCCGCTAACCTCCACTGACGAATCTTCTGACAACGAGCCAATGGTGAGAACCGTTGTGTGATGTGATTTAGAATTTAAGTTTGCTGGCAGACCCTAGCTTCTTATCATTCCAGGACTCAATCAATTGAGATGAGGTTGATAGGACGCTGGGCTCACTGTAATTCGCAAGAATTTCAGAGATGTTCAGCAGAACCTTGACAACTGCATAGGTAAGTCTGGAAAGAATAAAGCATCTCATGGATGCATTGTTCTTGGCAATCAGCTAATGCAATCTACGTCAGTAGAGAGCTGAGGTTGATCAACGAGAATGATGTTTGATTCTTGAGTCAAGAGCCGAGACTCTATAGCGTTCTTTCGATGTCATCGAGGCATCGAGAGTTTGATTGGTGATTCAAACCATCTTCAATGACAAACAATTCAGTTTAACTGGAGAAGTTTGAGATTGAAGCCAGGTGAATTGCTAAGAATACGTATTCAACTACGTGAAGCGTTATAGAGATTAATTGGTCAAGCTACAAAGGGCTCATGGTGGATACCTTGGCACACAGAGGCGATGAAGGACGTAGTTACCTGCGATAAGTCTCGGGGAGCTGGACACACGCTTTGATCCGGGAATTTCCGAATGGGGCAACCCCTAGTACGGCCAGCTGAATCCATAGGCTGGTGCGAGCCAACCCAGCGAACTGAAACATCTTAGTAGCTGGAGGAAAGGAAAGTAAAAACGACTCCCTAAGTAGCGGCGAGCGAACGGGGAAGAGCCTAAACCGATGGTTTCGACCATCGGGGTTGTGGGACAGCAATGTGTATCAGGGATGTTAGGAGAAGTGTTTGAATGGCACACCACAGAGGGTGAAAGTCCCGTAACCGAAAACTGAACTGAACTAGCTGTATCCCGAGTAGCACGGAGCACGTGAAATTCCGTGTGAATCCGCGAGGACCACCTCGTAAGGCTAAGTACTACTGTGTGACCGATAGCGCAACAGTACCGCGAGGGAAAGGTGAAAAGAACCCCGGGAGGGGAGTGAAATAGAACATGAAACCATGAGCCTACAAGCAATGGGAGCCCGACTAAATCGGGTGACCGTGTGCCTGTTGAAGAATGAGCCGGCGACTTATAGGCACTGGCAGGTTAAACCGGAAATGGTGGAGCCATAGCGAAAGCGAGTCTGAATAGGGCGATCGTCAGTGTTTATAGACCCGAACCCGGGTGATCTAACCATGGCCAGGATGAAGCTTGGGTGATACCAAGTGGAGGTCCGAACCGACTGATGTTGAAAAATCAGCGGATGAGCTGTGGTTAGGGGTGAAATGCCAATCGAACCCGGAGCTAGCTGGTTCTCCCCGAAATACGTTGAGGCGTAGCGTCTAGTGCTCCAGCAGGGGGGTAAAGCCACCATTTCGGTGCGGGCTGCGAGAGCGGTACCTAATCGAGATGAACTCTGAATACCCTGTGTGTAACTAGGCAGTCAGACTGTGGGGGATAAGCTCCATAGTCGAAAGGGAAACAGCCCAGACCGCCAGCTAAGGTCCCCAAATCAACACTAAGTGATAAAGGAGGTGGGATTGCCCAGACAACCAGGAGGTTTGCCTAGAAGCAGCCATCCTCAAAGGAGTGCGTAATAGCTCACTGGTCGAGCGATCCTGCGCCGAAAATGAACGGGGCTAAGTGTTGTACCGAAGCTGCGGATTTAACTTGTTAAATGGTAGGGGAGCGTTCTATGTGGGGCGAAGCGTTAGCGTAAGCGGGCGTGGACTGCATAGAAGTGAGAATGTCGGCTTGAGTAGCGAAAACATGGGTGAGAATCCCATGCCCCGAAACCCTAAGGGTTCCTCCGGCAGGCTCGTCCGCGGAGGGTTAGTCTGGACCTAAGGCGAGGCCGAAAGGCGTAGTCGATGGATAACAGGTCAACATTCCTGTACCGGTTATGTTTTGGGAAGGGGGACGGAGAAGGCTAGCCAAGCCAGATGTTGGTTACTGGTTTAAGCGTTCGAGGCGTTGAGGAGCGGCGAAAACGTTCTGAGCTGAGGCGTGAATACGAGCTGCTACGGCAGCGAAGTTGGTGATGTCATGCTTCCAAGAAAAGCCCTATACCCGTTAAGGCATAACTGCCAGTACCCGAAACCGACACAGGTAGGGTGGTAGAGAATACCGAGGGGCGCGAGATAACTCTCTCTAAGGAACTCGGCAAAATGGCCCCGTAACTTCGGGAGAAGGGGTGCCAGCGAGAGCTGGTCGCAGTGAAGAGGCCCAGGCGACTGTTTACCAAAAACACAGGTCTCCGCTAAGTCGCAAGACGATGTATGGGGGCTGACGCCTGCCCAGTGCCGGAAGGTTAAGGAAGCCGGTCAGCGTAAGCGAAGCTGGCGACTGAAGCCCCGGTGAACGGCGGCCGTAACTATAACGGTCCTAAGGTAGCGAAATTCCTTGTCGGGTAAGTTCCGACCCGCACGAAAGGCGTAACGATCTGGGCGCTGTCTCGGAGAGAGGCTCGGCGAAATAGAATTGTCTGTGAAGATGCGGACTACGTACACCCGGACAGAAAGACCCTATGAAGCTTTACTGTAGCTTGGTATTGTGCCCGGGCTCTGAATGCGCAGGATAGGTGGGAGACGTTGAAGTAGTGCTCGTGGGTGCTACTGAGTCAATGGTGAGATACCACTCTTTCAGAGCTAGGGTTCTAACGTTCACCCGTTATCCGGGGAGCGGACAGTATCAGGTGGGCAGTTTGACTGGGGCGGTCGCCTCCTAAAAGGTAACGGAGGCGCGCAAAGGTTCCCTCAGGCTGGTTGGAAATCAGTCGACGAGTGCAAAGGCAGAAGGGAGCTTGACTGTGAGACCTACAAGTCGAACAGGGACGAAAGTCGGCCTTAGTGATCCGACGGTTCTGAGTGGAAGGGCCGTCGCTCAACGGATAAAAGTTACTCTAGGGATAACAGGCTGATCTCCCCCAAGAGTTCACATCGACGGGGAGGTTTGGCACCTCGATGTCGGCTCATCGCAACCTGGGGCTGAAGTCGGTCCCAAGGGTTGGGCTGTTCGCCCATTAAAGCGGTACGCGAGCTGGGTTCAGAACGTCGTGAGACAGTTCGGTCCATATCCGGTGTACGCGCAGGAACATTGAGAGGATTTCTCCCTAGTACGAGAGGACCGGGAGGAACGCACCTCTGGTGTACCAGTTATCGTGCCAACGGTAAACGCTGGGTAGCCATGTGCGGAGTGGATAACCGCTGAAAGCATCTAAGTGGGAAGCCCACCTCAAGATGAGTGTTCCCATGGCATAAGCCAGTAAGGTCACGGGAAGAACACCCGTTGATAGGCTCTACGTGGAAGTCCAGTAATGGATGCAGCGGAGGAGTACTAATAGACCGAGGGCTTGACCATCCATTTGGTTCTTGCCCGAGAAACAAGTTTTATTCAATTCAGAGCATCATTCGCAAGGATGATGACCTATGCAGTTCTCAAGGTTCACTCCTTGGGAATGATTTTATCCTGGTGTTCATGGCGATGTGGAACCACTCCGATCCATCTCGAACTCGGTTGTGAAACGCATCAGCGGCGACGATATTTTAGGGGTAGCCCTCTGAGAAAATAGCTCAATGCCAGGTAAAACATTTCCGCATGTAGATCATCAACCTCTAGAAAGAGTTGTTGATTTACCAAGAAAAAGCCACCCCTGCGGGTGGCTTTTTTGATGTGCAAGTCAGTGTGATTTTTAAAGAAGATAATCAAATAGACACCTGAGGTCTTTGATTGGCTGGCGCTAGCGTTATTAGCAGTAGATGAATGCCAAGCGTGGAGCTTCGTTGGAAACGTTGGGCTAGATGGTTGGTCGCAAGTTTGTGGCGGGCTTACCTTCGCTGGATGCGTTGTGATTGTGTAGATCTTAGTGCTGCTTTTGCTTATTACACGTTGCAGTCATTTTTCCCAATTCTGTTGATTTCGCTGTCTGTAGCCTCTTGGTTTCTTGGCCGTCAGCATGGTCTTGATCAGCAAATTGTTGACTTTACTGCGCAGGTTCTCCCACCTTCTGTTGTTGGTTTGGTGGAATCAACATTGGTCAAACTTGTCAAACAAGGCTTTGGTGCAGGATTGCTCGGAGCTGTGTTCCTGATGGTGACTGCTGGTAACGCCTATTTAACTTTGCAGCGTGGTGCTGATCGTCTTTGGCGAGACCTGTTGCCCTTGCCCTCAACACCTGCACCATTTGTTGTTCAGCTAACCCGCTTCCTTCGTGCTCGAATTGAGGCTTTTGTGGTCGTGATCCTGGTCGGGCTGCTTCTGGTTGTTGATCAGATCAGCGTCAATGTACGCATGATCCCAGGTGCTGTTTGGGATGAGCTGATTCGCACGACACCATGGCTTGCCGCTTTGTTGTCTCGAGTGCCTGTGCTTCAGGTAGGTCAGTTCGTTGTGCCATTACTTGGCCTCTCTGGGATGGCATTGTTGTTGCAGGCTTTGCTACCTAGTAGACGTGTACCACTCAGACCTCTTGTCCCTGGGTCTTTTTTGATTGGTACGCTTTTAACGATCCTCAACTTGGTCGTTAGTCGAAGCATTCTTTCGCTGGGCACGCGTTATCAGGCTTATGGTTTCATCGGTGGTGTTCTGGTGCTCACCTTTTGGGTTTGGATGGTAGGTGTGATCCTTTACTTTGGGCAGTGCTGGAGCGTGGTTCTTGCCAGTAGGAGTCGGCATCAATGGGGAGAACCGAACCCGCTAAAAAGCTGATTTCACAACGTCTTCAGTCAGCATAAAATTGATTTTTAATTGATTGTTGTGCCTTCTCTGATGCGAGCACGCTCTGCTCGGTTGCCGCCGGCCTTTGCAGGCATGGCTCTATTGAGTATGGCGATAGGTGCGGTTGTGCTGATTACAGGTCTTACTCTTTTGGCCGTGCCTGTAATGCTGCTGATCGGATTTGTGGTGGCCCTTGTTGCCGGAGTCTTTTTTGGAGGCTGGGCTTTGATCGAAGTCTTAGCAGCCTTGGAGTCTTGGATGGAGCGGGACGCCCGCTTCCAGCGTTGAAATGGCCAGGCCTTCTCCTCTGATTTGGTTGGCCCTTCTGCTGATCTTGCTGTTACCCACTGCAGCCGGGCGGATTTTGCTTGATCTCGCTGGTGGGTTAATGCTTGTCGCTTTGGTCTTACCGTTTTTGCTAGCTGGCTTTGGTTGGTTGGGTTGGCGTGTTCTTCAGTCCCGCATGGTGACTTGTCAGGCTTGTGGACTGCGCACTTTTGGGAGCTCTGGTCAGTGTCCTGTCTGTGGTGCAGGCCTGTCTGATACTTCAGAGTTAGGTGATTTTAAAGTTGATGGAGGGATTTCTACCCCTGCTAGTGCGGCCACAATTGATATTACGGCTGAAGATGCTGGTTCAGAGGATTGATGATCTTTAGATACTAATCAGTGTGTTGATCCGCTCCTATTGAGAAGCGTGTTTTGTTGAATAGGAGGTTGAAAAAATAAACTAGAGCTACCAACAGTGTATTTCTAGTTCTCAGCATGATTTGCTATTTCTTGTAGCCGACGTTCACGCAGGAAGAGAAATAATGGTGCGGCAAATGCGAAGGCAATTGTGATGCTACTTAAAAGCACGATCCATAGGTGTCGCATTTGAAGTCGTCGACTCTCTACAACGATCCAGATGGTGATAGCACTAGCACCTATGATCAGATCTCGGGATAAAGATTGAGCTGCAGGATTTGCATTCGATAGTGCTATAAATAAGCTGATATCAAAGTCTGGACCGTATTGCTGCATAAAGTCGATGTTGGCTAGTGTGGGAAGGATTGCTCCAGTGATTGCCAGGATCAAGTAGACCCATTGCAGCAAACTATTTGGTGCTTTCATGCCACTCGTGAGGTGATAATCTCAACGCTAGTGAAGAAGCCATGTGAAACCACTGATTAGTTGTATATGTATGATTACTGGTCTGAGTGTCGTCAGTGCCTTCATAGAGGCGAACTGCTGTTCAATGCGCTGGGCCTGAAGAACAAGTGGCAAAGCCTTGGAAATATCCTTTGCGCTTTGTATTGAACCATGCCCTAAGATACCCAGTCATTACCTTGACGAATAGTGGCCACAATATATGGCTTTGAAGTGCTTAGATCTGCTTGTTATTTTGGATTTTCAATCAAGTTAGGGTAGAAACTTTTGTCAATTGTCTTTAAGGAATTGAAGTTGGCATTGAGATCGTATTTCTCTAGTTAAATTTTGGCTTAAAGATTTTCTTGGCCCATAATTTTTCAGCGTAAACAGATGACTTTCGATGAGTACAGATGTCTATTCTCCATGGTCAAACTCAAAGCAAATGCTGCCTCATGATTATGTTTTTAATTGGCGTAGCCAATCACAGCAGAGATCGAATTTTCTTTGATTCTAAGTAGTCGTTAACGAGAGGCATGAAGTTGTTTCTTTAAAGGCCTAAAGTTGAAGGTTGGCTGATGAGTGGTAAATCGATGAAGCAGGCAATTGCTGAGAGAACAGCAGAGATGATCAGCGATCGAGTGGCGAATGTTGTACGGCCACTATTCCTTTGTAAGTCGAAGGCCTTGTTATTTGGAAATAACGGTTGGCAACACCAACCTGCTACCAGTGCTACAAATGGCCAACTGATAAAGGTCAAGAGTATGTAGTTGAGAACCATGCCCATTGATTTGCTTTAGCTGAAACCATTGTAGCGATCCTTTAAAGGTGCTATTGATTTTGACATTTAAGAATTTTTGAGTGAAATAATTTTGAGCAAGATTTTCTTGATAGAATCTGCTTCTTGCTAGGTGCAAACAGCATCATTGGAGTCATATTCTCTAGTACTCGTGAAGGCGTTTAGATTGGTTATGATTTGAACGGCTGAGTAATCTTGCCGGGGAATAGTAAGCATGATTCATTGGCGATTGCTAGAAGTTATCTTCAGTGATTGCGGCTCGTATTGTTAATGACTTAGGTATTGACTGATGGCTAAGTGCGAAACTGTTGCCTCCTCAAAGTATTAATAGTAGTTTTTTATTTCCGAATGATTCAGCACCTTCTCTGAGGACAGCCTTTAATAATTGCAGGCTATTCAATTAGTAATTTATTGAGGCATTGTAAGCATTGATAAGTGATATTTATTTTCCAGGGCCTACATAGATGCTTTGAATGCGATTGAATTTAAGCCTGCAAAAATATCAGACAACCTATTGCGACTAGGTTATGACATGGTTTTAGTTACCTTTACTGGTTATGCGTGAATTGATTGTGGGCCGCATTTCTCTTGCTGCCATATTAGGTTTTAGTCACAAGACATCATTTGCGGAATCAGTTTACAAAGCTAGTCGTAAGACATGTTGGAAAATGTTAGTTTTCTCGAGTATGTGAGAACTCGCGCTTGAGACCCGGTTTGTTGATTGGGTGGTGATTTTCCCTGACTCTTGCTAAACTAAAGACCATGGAATTTGCATCATTAACTCTGATCCCCCAGATTTTATATGGATCAGTCGCTTTAAAGGTAAGAGAGGGAGCTGGCATGCTATTCGCATCGCTCGATGCATAGCTCTAAGGGTAATATTGTGGCTGTTGAATCAGCTCCATTGGTTCGTGGATGGACCGGAATTTATAAGGTAAAATTCTTACGAGGTCGCAATAGACTTGTAATTTGTTTGGGCAAGTAGGCTCCAGAAAAATGGAGTTAAGACAGGTCTAAAGTGTAAACCTCTGCTGAATTATGTGTCTGAATCAGGTTTTAGGCTACTCGCATCGAGCTGCAGCACGCTTTGTTCGACGGTATTAAGCAGTGCTTCACAGTGCTCAAGGTAGACCTTCCCTTGTAAGTAGTGTCTTTGGAGCTCTTCTACAGGAACGCTGTCATTCTGTAATTGAGTAAGGAGTAAATCGAGCGCTTGTAGAGATTCTTCGTAGCTGAGTGATTTCGCATCTTGGCGCCATTCTTTCAGCATGCTATCTAGCGTTGATTGCGCAGTATTGATGGCGTGCTTTTGCTGTTTAGAGCCGGAATGTCTCGGCGTCTTCTCAGATGATGAAGTGGCTTTTATCATGTCGAGAGCCTTTGCTGATTAATTGCTTCTGTGGTGGCATTGATCTGGCCATCACTGAGCTGGATGGTCAAATTGTCCAGCAGAGATACATCACCCACGCTTCGAAGAGTTTTACCTTGTTTGTGCTTCACGATGGCAAAACCGCGCATCAACCAGAGTTCTGGTGATAGAGCTTGGAGGAGCTGATGCTTCTGGCTTAAGTGAATGCGCTGAAGCTCTATCTGTTTCAGCGGTTGTTGACACTCCAACGCTTTACCTCGCACTAGAAGCCGCTCACGTTCTTTGCGAATGAGCCAATTGCAATGGTCTTTAAGTCGATGACGGCGTTGCATCAGCACATTTTGAGCTGACTCCCGACTGGGCAACAGGGCCACCATCGCTGCGGTTGGAGTCGCGGCTCTATGGTCAGCAACCAGATCAGCCACTGTTTGGTCATCCTCATGCCCTAGTCCAGTCACCACTGGTATTGGGAAACTGGCCAGGTCACGGCATAGGTCTTCATCATCAAACACCATCAGGTCTTCACGACTGCCACCTCCTCTGGCCAGCACGATCGCTGCAATCCCCAGCTCATCATGTTGATTAGCCAGAGAACGTAAAACGGATTGGATTTGTTTTGCTACACCACCTTGGACTGGAATGGGAATGATCAGCAATTGAGTTAGAGGCCAGCGCTCTTTTGCTGTACGCAGCATGTCTGCCAGGGCGGAACTGGGCACGCTGGTCAAGATGGCTATAACCTCTGGATATTTTGGTAACGCTTTCCGTTTCGATTCGTCGATGATTCCCTCTTTCAATAGTCGGGCTTTCACAATTTCGAACTGACGCAGCACCGTCGATAGGGACGGACGCATGTCTATGACCTGCACGGCCAGGCTTGCTCGGGTTGCCCAGAAGTTGAGCTTGCCGACAACCGTTACCCCATCCCCTTCTGCAGGCCTGTAGGTGAGTTGCTGCAGCTTGGAAGCCCAGGCCACTGCCGTGATACTTGCGTTGCCGTCAGTCAGGGTTAGCCAGAGATGACCTTTTTTGATCTGTGGCTTGGAGACTGACGCTTCCACCAGAAATCGAGGTGCAAAGCCACGTTCCAGCAGAGTGCCAATAGCCGCGTTGAGATCGCGGACTGAATAGTTTGGAAGGGATTCAGCGGTCAAGGCGTCGGTAGGCCATGCCCCAGTAGAGGCAGATCACGACGCTAAGAGCAGCAACAGCTTGCCCCCAGGCATGATCCAGTTGGGTGGATGCGATTGTGAAAATCACCAGGGCGCTGCTCAGAAGCCTTGCGCCATCGCGTCGGTTGTTGACGAAGAGTGGGGGCAAGTTAATCACTCCAACGTTGCTCTACTGTGGCCCATCGTTATTGCAGGGTGCGCTTTAGGCAAACTTTGTCGATTTACATTTATCACCTCATATGGCTGCTACTGCTTGAAGGGTTGCAATGACATTCAGCCAAGGCCCATCTGAGAGAGAATGCTTTGGCCGGTCAGAAGTTCGGTGCTGAGGCCGATGACGACGCCCATCATGGCTAGACGGCCGTTCCAGGTTTCTGCGAAGTTGACGAAGCCGAAACGGGGCTGAGGTTTGTCGGCCATTGGTGACTCCAAGATCTCATCAATGTAACAAAGCATGGAGATGGCTTGACCGTCTTCATGGCAATAGATTCGCATTTTTTAGGTAACTTTCCCCTTGTTTTCATCTCATCCGGCCATGTGCTTTTTGATGCTGGCTGTTGCTTGGGCTTCTCGCGGGTTCTCTGGCCAGGGATGCTTCGGGTAGCGACCGCGCATTTCGCGGCGCACGTCCTGATAGCTATCACTCCAGAAGCCTGCTAGATCTCTTGTGAGCTGCAGAGTACGCCCTGCTGGAGAGAGCAGTTCAAGGGTCACGGGAAGCTTGCCATTGATCAGTTTTGGGCCGTCTTCGCAGCCAAACATTTCTTGAAGCTTCACCGATAATTTCACCTCTCCATCGCCATAGTTGAGTACAGCAGACCGACCAGAGGGAATGGTTAGTTGGCTTGGCAGCAGGATGTCTAGTCTCTGGCGCATCTCCCAGTGGAGCTCTCCCCAGAGAGCTTCAATTAGCCCTTTTTCACCCAGCTCATCCAAGCTATGGCAACCCAACAGCGGTTGGTTGAGCCATGAACTTGGCTGATGACCAAGGAATTTAAGGTCGCGAGGTGGCCAGGGGGTGCCTAGGTGGCGGTGGGCGAGTTCCAGGCGTGCACGCAGTTGTTGGCTGCGACGGCCCCAGGGGAGTTGCCCTAGACCCTGATGGCACAAGACATCGAGCAGGATCTTGCGGCAGTGTTCGGGTTCTGGCTGTGGGAGGCGTTCCCTTTGGATTACTAGTTCGCCGATCTTCAACAGTCGCTCTGCTCGTATTCGCGAGCTTTTTTCATCCCAGCTCACTGATTCACTCCATTCCCCATCTGTCTGGCTCAGCGTCTCTACCCATTGCATCGAGAGGGGGATTGCGAGCTGGATGAGTGTGTTGGCCTGGCCAAGATCCACCCTTGCAACTGCTAGGGCAGGAGAAGATCTGAGAGGGTCATGCTGGCGGAGAATGGCGCCGCGTCCTTGTCGCAATCGATAGTGTCCGGCTTTTCCTGGTCGTTCCAAGGCCAACCATTCCGGGAAGGCTGTGGCAATTAGTTGTGCTGCCAGGGCATGTTCTGAGAGGTCTTTATTTGCTTGTTTGCTGTATTGATCGTCTTGCCTAATGGTCTTGAGTTGATCAAGCAGCTTTTGACTGAGACGGCGCATCTGTTGATGGGCTTGTCTGGCAGATCGATGAATGTCTCGCTGGTCTTGACGTAACCAATCCAGACGAGTCCTCAGGTCTGAGCCAACCTGATGGCTGTTGAGGGGATCTCGATCACCCAGTAAAGCGGCTAGTTCGGCTCCCAGGGCTGCGCATCCCCATCCCTGGGCTTGGAGCAACAGGATCCCTAGCCTGGGGTGTATGCCTAGTTTGCATAGCTGGCGGCCTAGCGTTGTGATGCGTCCGTCATGGTTGAGGGCGTTCAGATTGATCAGTTGTTGCCTTCCCTTCTGCAACGTTGATTGAGGTGGGGGGTCGATCCATGGCAGGGTTTCCCCTAAGCCAGCGCCCCAGGCCGCTAGCTCAAGCACCACGGGCATGGGATCGGCAACAAGTATTTCTGGAGGTGCATGTTTGGGCTTGCGCAGTTGTTCTGCTAGCGACCAAAGTCGAACGCATTGGCCTGGACCTTGGCGTCCGGCTCGCCCTTGGCGTTGATTGGCGCTTGCCAGGCTGGAGGGCACTGTCTCAAGTCCCTCCATGCCAGTGTTGGGGTCAAAGCGACTTTGCCGACTCAGGCCGCTGTCGATGACCAGTCGAACCCCTTCGAGGGTGAGTGAGCTCTCCGCGATAGAACTTGCTAAGACGATCTTGCCTATCCAAGGCGATTCTGCCCTTAGCAATGCCCGCGCTTGCACCTGCAGAGGCTGTTGCCCGTGAAGATAGGCAAGATTCCAATGCGTAAGACTTTCTTGAGCCGCCAGTAGTTCTTGGGTGCGTTTGATTTCACGTTGTCCAGGTAGGAACACCAGCACGGTGGGGCGTGAACTGGTGCGATCGCTTGCTTCGCTGAGAGGTAGGGCATGGGCCGTAATGGCCCGCATCACCTGATGGGGTAACGGTTCGTCTGGGCGGGGTGTCTGATGATGGGTGGCGACTGGGAAGGCTTTCCCCTCGCTCTGTAGAAGGGTTGCTTCTGGTAGGCGATCTTGTAATTCGCCAAGATTGAGCGTTGCAGACATGAGCAGAAGCCGTAGCTCTGGATGGAGCAGCGGTCGGGCTTCAAGCAAAAGGGCCAGGGCGAGGTCGCTGTCTCGCCGGCGTTCGTGAAATTCATCAAAGATCACGCAATCAATGCCGTTTAGGCTTGGATCACTCTGAAGGCGACGTAGAAACAAGCCGTCTGTAATGACCTCTAATTGAGTTCGTTTTGAGCGCAGCTGTTCATGTCGTATAGCGAAGCCCACGCGCTCTCCTAATGGCTCTTTCAAGCTTGCGGCTAGTCGCGAGGCTGCTGCTTTGACAGCTAATCGTCGTGGTTCCAGCATCCAGATTCGGCCTGGAAGAGGGGTGTGACCATCAAGGGCACCCAAAAGCGCAAGCGGAACTCTGGTGGTTTTCCCTGCCCCTGGTGGCGCTTGCAGCAGCACTGTGGCACTTGCAGTAAGGCTGTGGCAGAGCTGCGTTAGCAGCGAGTCGATCGGGAGATCTCCCAAGCTGCAAAGAAAGAGTTAGCTGATCAAATTGAGAAGAGCTAGCAGCATCAGACTGCTTAGGGCTCCTATCGCAAAGAGAAGCCTCACTAAAGGCGCCGTCGAAAGCTGCAGGCTGCTCATGAAGAAAACCTTAAGAGCCGGAACTTTACTGGTCTAGCCCCTTGTCCCTGTTTGTAGCCTTGATAGTTCGCAGGGCTTCACATCCTTCACAGTCAGCGCACGTGGCGGGTGCCGTCAACGGGGTGATAGTCCTCGCCTGTGAGTTCTTCATAAACGATGGCTGGTAGCCCTGTCTCAAACATGGTTTGTAGTGCTTCCTTGAGAAAGGGATTCCATCCCCCGGTGCTTACGTCGCCGTGTCGGACCGTCCAATCCCATGTTCCCTGCAAGTCTCTAGGGATGCGTCCTTCTCGATCGCGCCGAGCTACCAGGTCAAGAGACTCGACCAATCCCACTTGGATCGGCTGTTTGCCGTAAGCAGGGGTGAGGCTTAGTTCAAGCCGAACGGGATCTTCTTTGACCAGCCGCAGTCGAAACCGCGGAGGCAACTTCACTGCTTTGATGACTGCAGCCACGATGCGCGTTCTTTGATCCACCAGGGCTTCCCCAATCGAGTCCAATCCAGTGCCGACCTTTGACACTGACTTTCTAATTTATTCAGCAGGAGTTTCTGTTGACTGGGGTGGCTCGTTGTCTCCTGAGAAACGAACTGTGAGGAGCTCTTCTTCTGTGAGGCGGCCTTCCTGGTCTAGTAATTCAGGGTGAACGGTCACCAAACCGGTGCGATCACCTTGTGAGTTCTTCCTAATTGGTTGGCTACGTATGGGTTGCTGGGCGGCGCCGAAACCCTTCCCCATTACGCGGAAGGCTTGCCACAGCAGGATCAGGAAGGCAGCGCCGTAAAGGATCGGGAACAAGGGGTTCTCCATGACGTCTTCATGGTTTGCGATAAAGGCGATTGGGTGGTCGCCACATTGCGTTCATCATTGCTTGCCTTTGAATGATCGTGCTAATCACGAGGCGCTGGCAAAGCTCAGGCCTTTCAAACTTCACGAAACTCAGGCAAAGGGCTGATTAGCGCCCAGGATTTGTTGCAACAGTTCATTCAGTTTGGACCTTGTTGAGCTGTTCCGTGGGGGAATGAAGCTTCATGAAGACGAGCTCAGGCGTATTTGGTCACAGCTCTGTCAAGGATTGACACTGTTGTTTGAGAGAGCTCTGTCTACGGTCAAAGTCATGAATTGATTGTCGTTTGGCCAATGTCTGCGTTACTTGAGGAATCCTCCGCAGAGTTGCGGTTATCCAGCCAATCCTCAGGTTTGAGCAGGGTTTTCCGTGGTGCTCTTCTGCTTGGCACTGGATTGGTTTGTCTGCCTGTGTTGTCGGGACTTTCCCCTCAACCGCTGCAGGGGGCATCAGCCGCGACAGCCTTATCCAAGCAGTCGTTTGTAGCGGATGCCGTGGCTCGCAGCGGCCCTGCTGTGGTGACTCTTGAGACGAGTCGGACGGTCCGTTCTATGGGCATGGTTGGTCTGCCTCAGGGGCTATTAGCAGACCCGCTGTTTCAACATTTCTTTGGTTTGCCTGGCAGAGTCGCTCCCCGCTCGCGGATAGAACGAGGGCAGGGAAGTGGTGTGATTTTTTCGGCGGAAGGATTGGTTCTCACCAATGCTCATGTCGTGGAGAAGACCGATCAGCTGATGGTGGGATTGCCAGATGGTCGAAGGGTGCCTGGGCGACTGGTTGGCCAGGACAAGATTACGGATCTGGCTGTAGTGCAGTTGGATGGCTCGGGGCCTTGGCCCACAGCCCCATTGGGAGACTCGGACCAGCTTCGGGTCGGGGATTGGGCCATAGCTGTTGGCAACCCCTTTGGCCTTGAAAATACGGTGACGTTGGGAATCGTCAGCAACCTCAACCGCAACGTCTCTCAGCTAGGGATCTCTGGCAAGCGGTTGGATTTAATTCAGACCGATGCTGCTATCAATCCAGGCAACTCAGGAGGACCGCTGTTGAATTCTGAGGGCAATGTGGTGGGTATCAATACACTCGTTCGCTCTGGACCAGGAGCTGGGCTGGGTTTTGCTATTCCTATTAATAGGGCTAGGACCATCGCCCAGCAGCTGGTGGAGCGAGGACGGGCCAGTCATCCGATGGTGGGTGTAGGTCTCTCGCCGGTGCTATCTGCCCGTTCTGGGGAAGCCAACTCTCCTGGTGCTGTGATTCGTTCCGTGGTGCCGGGTGGGCCTGCAGCGCGTGCAGGGTTGAAGGTTGATGATGTGATCGTTTCGGTGGAAGGGTTACCGATTGATGGGCCTGCTGAGGTCGTGAGCGCGATTGATCGTCATGGAGTTGGGCGACCAATCATTTTTGGATTAATCCGGGGCGACAGTCGGATTGAGCTGGCGGTTACACCAGTGGAGCTGACGGCGATGCAGGCACCTTGACCCTGTTGTTATGTGCACTGCTCCCGACTAGTCCAGTCTCAGGCTCTACAAAAGGATCTAAGATATGTTCAGCCCATGAGCGGGTAGTGATGCAATCTCATTTTGCGGCTGGGGCTAGAAGCTATTCATTCGTCAGTGTCTCGTAACTGCTCCACGCAACGGGTGATGCATTCACCGTCATCCAGCGAGCAGGTGGTGATGCATTCGAAGTAGGTCTCAACGGCATCCCAAGTTTGCTCATGCTCATGGTTTGCGTCGCTAGTCGAGTTGGAGATATGAAGGTCTTCGGCACGTTGGGTAGGGACGCTTGTCATCAAGTACACATGGCTGTGAAGTCAGCTTATGCACATATTTGCTGTGCTCAAAGGAAAATGAGTCTTCCTGCCTAACCTTCTTTAAAGTTTTTTTGCCAAACGGATAGATTTTGGGTTTAAGCCGAGCCTTTTTTTCTGGCTTGACGCTTCCTTTGGCGATCGCGATTGGCTAAGCGTTTGACTTCTTTTTCTGCCAGGGTCATTGCCGCCGCGGCTGCGGCTTGTTCCTCTGATTTTTTTTCCTGGAAATAAGCGTAGTTGCCTCGGTAAAGGATCAGTTCGCCATCGCGTAATTCCACGATGCGATTGGCTACACGGGAAATGAAGTAGCGATCATGAGAGACCAGCAGGGCGGCGCCTTCGTAAGCCTGCAGTGCGTCCTCCAGCATCTGTTTGGCAGGGATGTCGAGGTGGTTTGTTGGTTCGTCGAGTACCAGCAAATTGCAGGGTTTGACCAGCATTAGGGCTAGGGCTAAGCGAGCCTTTTCTCCACCACTTAGATTTTCGACGTTTTTGAAAACAGCATCATTGCTCAAGCAGAAACTGCCGAGTAGAGAGCGCACCTGGGTTTGGGTCCAGTCCGGGACGGCTTCAAACATTGTGTCGATGACGGTTTTCTGCAGGTCCAGAGCTTCTGCTTGGTTCTGTTCGAAATAGCCAGCTGTCACGTTGTGTTCTCCGAGGGAAGCCCTGCCGTCATCGGCAACTTCCAAGCCCATGATCAGACGCAGCAGAGTGGATTTGCCTGCGCCGTTGGGGCCTATGAAAGCAATCCGATCGCCGGGTTCCACCTCCAGATGGGCGCCGAGGAAGAGAATCTTGTCTCCGTAGCTGTGGCTGAGGTCTTTGATCACAGCCACCTGTCGGCCGGATCGTGGAGCGTCTGGGAAGCGGAAGCTGGGGCCGCTGACACTCTTCACTGGAGCTTCGATTCGCTCTACTTTCTCGAGGAGTTTCTCTCGGCTTTTGGCTTGGGTGCTGCGCGTGGCACTTGCCCTGAATCGATCGACATAGGCCTGTTGGGCGGCGAGATCTTTCTGCTGGCGTTCAAACGCAGCTTGAGTTGCTTCCTCTTCGAGTGCCTTCTGCTCAAGATGTGCTGTGTAGTTACCGAGATAGGTGCGCGAAATGCCTCTCTCAGTAATCACGATTTGGGTACAGATCCGATCGAGGAACGTCCGGTCGTGGCTGATCACAACCATGGCGGCGGTCTGTTTGAGCAGATAGTCCTCCAGCCACTGGATGGTGTCTACGTCCAGATGGTTTGTGGGCTCGTCGAGCAGGAGCAGATCAGGATCTTGAAGAAGGATCTTGCCGAGAGCAATTCGCATTTGCCATCCCCCGGAATAGTCCCCTACCCGTTGATCGGCCCCATCTGATGTGAAATGGAGTGTTGGCAGTAGTTTTTCGATTCGAGCCTCAAGCTCATAGCCGTGTAGGGCTTCAAAGCAATTCTGCAAACGGCTTAGGTCTTTGATCAGGCTGTCGAGAAAAACGCTGTCTTCTGCAGCCCGCTTTGTAGCCATGGCGGTTTCTACGAGTCGCTGTTGATGGACAACGGCAGCGGCCTCACCAAAGGCTTGAAAGAGCTCTTCTCGCACTGTGCGGCAGGGATCAACATCAAACTCTTGTTGTAAGTAGGCGATGCGTGGGTTCCCCTGGCGCACAATCTGGCCACTGCTGGCTTCTTCGAGTCCCGCGATTAATTTGAGCTGTGTGGATTTGCCAGCCCCATTGACGCCTACCAGTCCGATTCGGTCTCCGGGCTTGATTTCCCAGGTGACATCCTTGAGGACTTCATGCGTGGGGTAGACCTTGTTGACGTGCTCAAGTCGCAGCACCGTGGGAAAGCAACCGCAAGAACATCATCCCGCTTCGTATACGGGCAGACTGGAGGATATCCATTCCGGATCACCGGCCATGGTGAAATTCGAACAAATTACGGCTGTTGTGCTTGCTGCTGGCCTAGCGATCCCTAGTTACTGGTTTTTTTGGAGTTTGGCAGGGGGTGGTGGTTACGACCGTCGAGGCATGCAAAACGTCAATCCCTCACAAGTAGAAGAAAGTCGCTCGCGTGAATTAGAGCCTGCTCTTAAAGCCCCCCCCGAGCCTTGATGAGCCATTGCTTGGTGTCAGCGTCATCGAGGCTGGCCAAGTGCGCTTTTACTTCGTCAGGCGTGACAGGGAGTCCCATGCTGTGCCCAAGATCGCAGATTGCCTTCAAGGCTCCCTGAGGATCTTGGAGTGCCTGGCGAAAAAGGGCTTTGGTGTGTTCGGGATTGTTCTGAATACGTTCGTAGAGCACTGCAGCGTTGCTGCTCATCAGAAGGGAAGTGTCTGTTGCAACTGTATTCAGCCTGAAGTGATTTGACCTGATTCTTGGTTCATGCTGCTTGCTCTACATCAACTTCTGTCATGCCTGTTGCTGACGCGTCTTTCATGCTGCGGGCATCCATGCAGAGGACTTTGCGCAGTTGGGCGAAATTTTTGGCCTGGGATTCGCGTCCGTCCTGAGCGGCGCCGTATTCCGCCCTTTGCAAGACTTGATGGAGATGTGTGAGCAGATAGCTGCTAATTACAGCTGATACCAGCACATCGCTATTTTCTTGGCTTCGGCTTAAACGCCGACCCTTGCTTGATTTGATACGGCTGTTTGGCTTGACAGGGCTGTTTGGCTTGACAGGGCTGTTTGGCTTGACAGGGCTGTTGGCCTGTTGAGGTGGATTGAAGCGAGTTGAAGTTGGAAGTGTGGGTTGGTCCATGGGGCAATCCTGATGTCTGGTTGTTAGTCGAATGAGGGGGGTACTTGAGTTTTAGGGCTGAAAAAGCATTGGGTATTTCGACGGTCCATGGAATTGTTGAACTGGGTCATCGGAATAGACCATTCCGAACTGTGGTCTCAGCATAGTGCTGGATACTATCCTTGCATACCTCTGTACACTTGTAAGTAGCACTTACTTTTTTAGGGTCGTGGCTACCCGTCAAACTTCATCCAGTGGGAAGCCCAAGTCTCCGAGAGTCCAGGTTGTGTTGCCTGAAGAGCTTTGTGTGCGCCTCACAGCTCTTGCCGAGCTTGAGTCCCGCACCGTTAGCAATATGGCCAAAGTGCTTATTCAGCAGGGTATTCAGCGTTACGAGCAGGAGCAGAGTTCGGTCTTCTCAGCCCCATCGCTAGCGAGTACAGAAGGCTTTCGATCGGCTCTTGAAGCTCAACAGCCCAGGCGTTTAAGAGGCGCTCCGCGCCGTCTCCGCCTCTATCGTCCCTCTTGAGCTTGGTGGTCTTCGTGGTTCTTCAATGAACTGCTTGGCGAATCAGGCTGGATCAGCTCTCACACCAAGAACTGCCGCACGCTTGGCCCCTGTTATGGCAGGAGCGTTGCCTGGGTGCTGGAGGCAATGCCACCAGGCCAGTAATGCAAAGGCAAGACCTTCTCGGGCTTCAGCGCTGAGGCCCAGCTCATCGCTATTGAGGAGTCGCATGCCACGGCAGCGTTGTCTTAGTTCGTTCATCAGCACAGGATTTCGGCTTCCTCCACCAGCAACAATGAGTTCCAGGGGGCGAACCAGATTTCTAATGCGCAGATTGTCCAGATCCTGTGCCACAACGGCTGCGCTGAAAGCGGTCAATGTGGCGACACGATTGGCCGTCGACAGCTTGGGGAGTTCCTTTAGGCGCTGCTCTAGATCGGCAAGCCCAAATTGCTCCCGGCCTGTTGATTTGGGAGGAGGGAGTTGGAAGAAGGCTTCCTTCAGCCAGCGTTCGATCGTGGTCGTATGTGGATGCCCACTGGCAGCGATGCTTCCATCATGATCAAAGGCAAGCTTGCCTTTGCTGATCTGTTCAACAGCAAGATCTATCAGGCTGTTGGCTGGGCCGCAATCCCAGCCCATAACAGAAGCAAGGCGATCCGGACCGCTGCGGGGAGGAATCAGGGTGAGATTGGCAATCCCTCCAAGATTGAGCACCCCACGCCAGCCCCCTACTCGACCTAGCAGTGCGGCATCTGCCATAGGTACCAAAGGTGCTCCCTGGCCTCCTAGTGCCAGGTCTGCGGCTCGGAAGTCATGAACAACAGGGCGCTTGAGCAGTTCAGCCAGTAGAGGGGCTTGCAGGATTTGCCAGCTGGCGCCGCGATGATTCTTTTGAGGAGGACGATGCCAAACAGTCTGACCGTGAGAACCCACGAGCTCAGCTTGTGCGCTGGGGTCACAGGCCAGAGCTGCTTGAGCATGCACCTCGGTGATGGACTCAGATAGCTCGAGCCATTCACGGCTATTGAGCCTGATGCCTTGTCCTGCGTTGACAACTGTTTGGCGAAGATCCTCTGGGTAGGGGGTGCAGACAAGATTCAGTAGCGACCATTTTGGTTCAGATGGTGAACCACTGAACTCAGCAAGTACTGCATCAACACCATCAGCACTGGTGCCGCTCATCAGCCCCAGTACGCGCATTGAAGTCAGGTTTTGGGAAGTTTCTTGAGGTCGTCCACCAATCCCATGACGACAAGCACATGCTCTTTTTCGAGCACATACGTTGCGGGAGGGTTGACGTGCAGTCCCTTGGTTGGGCCAGCTGCCAGAACGTTTACCAGGTAGTTCTTGCGTAGGTTGAGGTCTCGTAGGGAATGTCCAACAAACAGATCGGGAACCTTGATTTCTTCGATGCAGGTTTGGTCATCAAGTTCCAAGCGTTCCATCAGGTTGGGCCGCACTAATTCAAGACCTAGCCGCTCCCCCTGCATCCTCGAGGGGAACACCACCCGATCAGCGCCAACCCGCTTCAACATCTTTTCGTGTAGGTCACTGGTGGCTCGGGCAATCACCTGTTGCACTTTGCTGCCCTCGCTGTCCTTGGCGATCAGCGTGGTTGTGATGCTTGCTTCGATTGGTTCGCTGATGCCCACGACAACGGTGCCCATTTCGAGCACACCTGCTTCTCGCATCGATTCCTCGTCAGTGCAGTCCACAACTCTTGCTTCGATCGACGGCTCCAGTTGTCTCAGCTCTTCGATAGATCGTTCTGAACGGTCAACCGCCAGCACGTCTGCACCGTTTTGCATGAGTTCACGACAGACGGCGCTCCCGAAGCGCCCTACTCCCACTACTGCAAAGCCAAGCTGAGGGGTGCCTTGTTGGGGTGACCAGTTCCACCACTCTTTCATTGTGTTTTCTCAGCAAACCAAAGTTCAGACATAAAGATCTTCTCGCGGATAGCCGATGCGATTTTGACGGTGGAGCCGATCTTTGTTAACGGCTTCCCAGATTGCGCTGAGTAGCAGAAGGATGCCGAGTCGTCCCACAAACATGCCGACGATCAGCACGAGTTGTCCGAAATGACTCAAATTCTGGGTGACGCCAACATCGAACCCCACAGTGGCAAAGGCTGAAATGCATGTGAATAACATTTCTAGAAAGGTGAAGGCTTGCTCTCCATTCAGGCTGCTGGACATACCCAGCAATAAGGCCATCACAAGCACGAAAAGCAGGGATGCCACTGTGATGCCGACGGCTTTCAAGACCACCTTGTCGGAAATCTGACGATTACGGATGACGACATCGTCCTGGCCACGCAGGGTTGAACGGGTGGCGGCCATTAAGGCGGCCAGGGTGGTGGTTTTGATGCCACCGCCAGTACCTCCGGGACTAGCTCCAATGAACATCAGTGCCATTAGCAGAAGTAGCCCTGAATCGGAAATGCTCTCGAGAGAGAGGTTCACGGTGGTAAATCCAGCGGTTCTGGCACTGATAGAGCCGAATAGCGAGCTCATCAGTCGCTCAGACCAACCGATGCTTGAGAGGAAGTGGTCTTGGCTTAGTGATTCAGTGATCACTAGCCCCATGGTTCCGATCAGCATCAGGATCAGGGATGTGCGAATGACCAGACGGGTATGCAGGCTGAGGTTGCGGCGTTGTAGCTGTTTGCGATTGCTCCAGAGATCACTGGTGACTCTCCATCCCAGTCCACCAAGAACGATCAGGACGATGATCACGCTATTGACTACCGCATTGCTGCGGTAGTGCTCCAGGCTGTCAGACCAGAGGCCGAAGCCGGCGTTGTTGTAGGCAGAGATGCTGTGAAAAAGTGCAGCCCAAAGTCGCTCTCCATGGTTGGTGATGTCATTGAAGCCAAAGATGTAGAGCACGATCGCGCCAATCAGGATCAGCACTGTTGCGGTGAGGGCAATGCCTCGAAAAGTCGTGCCTACGCCGCCAACCCCGAATTCATCGAGGGTTTTGCCTCGATCAAGCCTGCATCTCAGTTCAGTTCCGCGAACCACAAAACCTTGTAAGAAGGTGGTGATAGCCATCAGCCCAAGTCCACCTGCAAGGATCATCGCTGCAAGAACCCCCTGGCCGACGTTGGTTAGATCTTGTCCGATATCAATAATGCAAAGTCCAGTTACGGTCACTGCTGAGGTCGCCGTGAACAGTGCTTCCCACAATCCCACCTTGGCGTTGGAGCAGACCGGAGTGGCGAGAATCAGAGTCCCAGCGAGGATCACCAGTAAACCTGTGACCACAGTGAATTGAGGAACCGTAAGGCGACGGTACAAATCCTGAGTGCGATGGACGGCTTTAGGAAATGGCACCGATGGGTTCCCGCTTTATTGCGACGAGAGTCAAAGGTTGTCCTGAGGATTCTCCCCAGACGGATAGAACCAGATTCTGCAAATGCTGGCACAGTTCTGCTGTATTCAAGATCCGCCGAAATGCCAAAGGATTAGCCCAGGAATCATCACGGTCATCAGGGCCGTTAGGCCAGCTCCATAACGGGTTACATCCAGAAATCGATAACGCCCAGGACCGAACACCATCAGGTTTGTCTGATGCCCCATTGGTGTCAGAAAAGACTGGCTTGAACCAAATAGCACGGTGAAGACCAGTGCATTGGGTACAAGGTCTAGTCCAGGTGCGAGTTGGATGGCCACTGGGACAAGTAGTGCGACGGATGCGGCTGGGCTCATCATCTGGGTGAGGAGCGTGGTGACCAGAAAGATGACTAGTAAGGCTAAGTAGTTGGACCAGTCATTCAGCAAGGTTTCAAAGCTGCTTGCCAGAGCATCTGCCAGGCCGGTTTTCTGCATTGCCACGCTGAAGCTGGAGAGCGACCCCAGCAGCAGAATCACATCGAGACGAATTGATCGCTGAAGTTCCCCTGGGCGAAGGCATCCTCCTGCCACCATCGCGACTGCAGCAAGTAGGACCGCTGCCACCAGTGGCAGGGCAGTCACCGTCGGCATGATCAGCATGGCCAAAGCAATGATGATGGTCAGTGGTTTGCGGCGCACTGTGGGGAGGTCGTTTTCCAGCTGATCAAGGACCAGCAAATCATTGCTGGCTTGCAGGCCGCGAATGGAGTCCAGTGGGGCTTGCAGCAGTAAGACATCGCCTTCGCGTAGTACAGCTTGTCCAAGACGCTCTTGCACTGTTTGCTGACCACGCCTGAGAGCAAGAACTGTGGCGTTGTGGCGTTGCCGAAATCGCAGTTCACGCAGACTTGCACCAGCCAAAGTTGAGCCTGCCGGTAGGAGGACTTCCACAGTTCTTTGCCCTTCGCCCAGGCTAGATGGGGAAAGTGAGGACGGAGCGATCGACTCTCTTGTTGCTAGCTGTACGTTGTGTTCTTGTTGGAGACGTAGTAGGTCTGCGCGGGTGACCCTGAGGAGAAGTCGGTCGCCAGGTTCAAGTCTGCGATCAGCCAGGGGCGGTAGGAGTCGTTCTCGACCTCTTTGCAGTTCCAGCACGTCTACATCAAAACGACGTTGTAAACGACTGTTGTGCAGGGATTGTCCTACCAGTTGCGAGTTCTGAGGGATGGTGACCTCTGTGAAGTAACCAGTCTGGTCTTTGTTGTCTCCTAGTTCATCGCTGTTGCTGCCACGGTCTGGCAAAAGGGCCTGAGGGGCAAGCATGAGATAGGTGGTTCCGGCGAGCCAGATCGGCACTCCGATGGCCGTGAAGCTGAAGAGTTCTAGAGATCCATTGCCCAGTTGCTCGCTGATGTCACTGACCAGCAGATTCACTGAACTCCCCAGCAGTGTGAGTGTGCTGCCGAAAAGCGCTGCGAATGATAGTGGCAGCAGGACCTTGGAAGGAGAGATCCGGCGTCGATGACACCAGGCTTCAATGACAGGTAGCAACGAGGCGACGACGGGTGTGTTCGGCAGCACACTCGAAATGGGAGCGACCACTAGGCCCAGCAAGGCAATCAACCGGCGTGGGCTGCGAATGCGCTCGGATGCGATCAATTCGCGCACGCGATCCAGGGCACCACTGCGGAATAAGGCTGCAGAGACGGCGAACAGGCCCATCAGCGTAATTAGGGCAGGCCTGCCAAATCCCGCCAGGGCTTGTTGGGGAGTTAGGACACCGGTGGCCATCAGCAGTGCCATGCTCAGCAGGCCAGTGAGTTCAGGTGCGAGGGCACCGCTGATGAAAAGCACCACCGCCAGCAATAACACCGCCAGGGTGATGAGGGCTTGGGGGTTTTGAATAGCGGTGCTCAGCACAGCCATAGTTAGGTGTTTGCAGAATGCAGAGGGGCCGATTCTGCTTTGTGACCCCAGAATTGGTCCTTCAGCCAGTGTTTGAGTCCTTGCAGCCCGGCACCTGATGCAGCGGAGAGATAAATCACCTTCGGGTCGATGCTGCGGATTGTCTCAAGGGCACTGCTATCACAGCGGTCAATTTGATTGGCTATCACCTGCCGGATTGATTCTGCGCCAAGGGAGTTAAGCAACTGATGCACTGTGTCCAGTTGGGCTTGCCAGTCTGTGTCTGACAAGTCCACCACCACGAGGAGGAGATCGGCTTCCAGAGTTTCCTCCAGAGTGGCCCGAAAGGCTTCCACTAATGGCGCTGGCAGTTCACGGATGAAGCCCACAGTGTCTGTGATAAGCAGTTCAAGGGGTTTCCCACCTGTCTGAGGAATCAAGAATCGGCGGGTGGTTGGATCCAAGGTTGCAAACAATTTGTTCTCTGCCAGCACTTTGCTGTGCTCGTTTCGACTGCAGAGAGCATTGAGTAGGGATGATTTCCCCGCATTGGTATAACCCACGAGTGCAACCCTTGGCAGACCTTCCCTGCGGTTGCGAAGTCGGGCACGATGGTTTTGCAGTTGCCGTACCTCACGTAACAAGTGCTCGATGCGTCTTGTAATGGCACGCCTGTCTTTCTCGAGTTGGGTCTCGCCAGGCCCGCGTGTGCCGATGCCACCTCCCTGACGGGATAGGCTGCGACCTCGCCCCATCAGCCTTGGCATGCGATAGCGAAGTTGGGCTAGTTCCACTTGAAGGCGGCCGGCTGCACTAGAGGCGCGCTGGGCAAAGATGTCTAGGATTAATTCACTGCGATCCATGACAGGGCAGTCGAGATATCGCTCCAGATTCCTGACTTGAACAGGACTGAGCTCACGGTCTGTGATTACTAGCGAAGCGCTATGTCGCCGAACTTCCAAGGCTGTCTCTTGTAGTTTCCCCTTGCCCCAGAGGGTCTGAGGATTAGGAGCCCCCTGCTTTTGTCGCACAACTGCTACAGGATGCCCCCCTGCACTGCGCACCAACCCCTCGAGCTCAGCAAGGTCGCGTTCGCTGCGGCTTTGCTCTGGTCCCGTAAGGGTCAGTAGTAGGACCCGTTCCCTACTGTCCTTTGAGGGTAGGGGGTTGACTTCTGGATTGGCGGTTGATCCTTGGCTGTGTTGGCAGAGCTCGCTGAGTCCGTTGGCTTCGATCAAGCTCCATCCCGAGATCTCCTTTGGATCTGGTTGCCAGAGGGCAGCAATCCTGCGACCTCCTCGATCTGCTGTGGGGGCAAAACGTAGCCAGGAGTTCGGTGCTAGATCGAGTGCCACGATTGCATCATGTTGTTCTGGCCTGAGGTTGTTTCGCTGAAGTGTTAGAGAGCAGCTGATTAAGCGCCATCCAGCGGTCTTGCGACGGGGTGATTCAGGAAGATGGGCGAGAAGTTGCCCCGATCCATCGAGAGGTCCGACCCAAAGAAGGCGGCACAATCCACGGCTATCCAGCACTAAATGGAGTGGTTGGCATAGCTCAAGCACCTGTTCAGCTAGCCGTTCCAGGGTTAGCTGATCGGCGCCTTCCCTTTCGGGATGCCGGCGGTGGCTGAGGCGTTCTAATTGTCTTTGTTGTGAAGGGCGTAGTCCCTTGGTGCGACCAGCTAGGTGGGCTTGTTTCAATGTCCAAGCAGCCAGGCCCCGCCTGAGCGCAGGCCTAGAGACAATCCAGGTAGTTTTGTTAGATAGGCACCCCGGCGAATTTGGAAAGCCAGAGGACCTGCGAGTGTGAAACCCATGCCGGTGAGGGAGGCTTCTCCTACTCCCAGGCTGAGCATTTCGCCAAAATCCTTAAATTCAAAAGGCTGGAGAGGACTGCTTGCTCGTAGTGCCATCACGTTTCGAGCCGCGATCTCCCCTTGTTGAAGTGCTACCTGGGCTGTGGAGGGCCAGGAGTGGTCTTTGTTGTAAGTGGCATCGCCAAGGCCAAGCACATCACTGAGTCCGATCACTTGTAGGCACGAATCGATAGGCAGTCTTGCTTCGGTAAGGACAAAGTCGGGGATGAGTGCTGGTATGACTGGTCTTGTGCCGGCTGTCCAAACAAGACCACTGTGCGTTATTGCTGAACTGATGGCAGGTTCCTTCTGTTTGCTTAGGAGTTCAACCTGGTCTGTCGAGATGGCTCGAACTTGCGTGAGCAAATGAACGTGAACACCACGTTCGCTGAGTGCTCGCTCGGCTTGTTCTTGGTTGAAGGCTTTCGCACTGGGCAGAACCCGTTCGCCAAGCTCAATGAGGTGGAGTTCAGCAGCACCGTCAAGGAGATCTGCCAGCTTGCAGGCCAGTTCCACGCCAGTTGGTCCCGCTCCAACAATCACAAGGGCCTGACGAGGATTTCTACGTAATTGAAGTTCTTTAATTCGTTGTCGCAGCACGTCAACGTCGTTGAGACGGTGAAACATCAGGGCGTGTTTACGGACCCCTGGGATGTCGAAATCTGTTGGAGCTGAGCCAGTGCTGAGTACAAGTTGTGCGTAGTTGAGCTTGAGCCCTGAGCTGGTGGTGACTGTTTTCGCTTTGGTGTCGATGCTTTCAACCCGGTCTTCGAGAAGGGCAATACCGCGTTGACTGAGTAGAGAGTGATAAGGAGGTGCGACTTCCCAAGCCTGAAGCTCTCCACTCAAGAGTTCGTAAAGCAAGGGGAGAAAGACGAACCGCTGGCGCGGTTCAATCAGCACGATGGGAGGGCGAGGTTGGCAGTGGCTGAGAGCGAGCGCGGTCGTTAGCCCTGCAAATCCGCCTCCGACAACCACCACGGCATTGGCGTTTGACGGGTTGGGGATCATGCGCGACGAGCCTGGGATGATTCTGGAACCTTAAACACTCTGTTGTGGACGGCGACATTGGAGAATGGGGAGATGACTGATGGCTCCATTGATACGGTGACCACTGCCACGTCTACTGAGGCAGGCCAATCTCCGAGTGTGCAGGTTGCCTCGCTTCTCGAGATGCCTCTGGAGGATGCTCGGATACACCTTGCCAAGCTTTCTGCCCAGAAACGTCTTGAGTGGGCACTGAAGCAGTTTGGTCAAGGCTTTGTTCTGACATCGAGCTTCGGCATTCAATCAGCTGTTCTGCTGCACATGCTCCATGGTCTTGATGGTGGTTCTGTGGTCCCTGTGGTCTGGGTGGATACGGGCTATCTACCAGCTGAGACCTATCTCTATGCCGATCAGCTCACGCGTCAGCTTGGGTTGGATTTAAAGGTGGTTCAAAGCCCAATGTCTCCCGCTCGGATGGAGGCTATCTATGGCCGGCTCTGGGAGACAGGCTCGGTGAAGGATCTGGAGACATATCACCGAATTCGCAAGGTGGAGCCCCTCGAGCAGGCTCTGGATGATCTCCATGTGCATTGCTGGGCCAGTGGGGTGCGCAGTGATCAGACCGACTATCGGCGCTCAATGGCTTTTTTGGACCTGATTCGTGATCGCCTTTCATTGAGGCCTTTACTCGACTGGACTCCGAAGGAGGTTTTCTATTACATGCAGGAGCATCAGTTGCCGCAGCATCCTCTGTTTGAAAAGGGTTACTCCACGGTCGGCGATTTGCATTCCAGTGCTCCCGATGGGGGGGAGGCATCTGGACGAGAGACACGCTTTGGAGGTCTTAAGCAGGAATGCGGCCTTCACCTCCCAGGTGTGTTGGGCGAAGGCATCTAAAGGTGGAGGTTTTGAGGCATTGCCTGTTGATTGGCAACAGTCGCTGGCATTGGGCCGAGTATCAGGCGGATACGTGGCAGTTTTGCCATAGCGTTCCCAATCCGCTCAAGCTTCAAACCCTTGAGGCCCCTCTTGTGGCATGGGCTGCTGTTGGTCCGATCCCTGCGGGAGTTGTCTTGGATCCGAACCGGCGCTTGGGGTTGGGGGATGTGCCCTTAACCCGAATGCCTGAATGGCTCGGCATTGATCGAGCTTTGGCGGCCTGGGGTGCGTTGAGAAGAGCTCACATCAGCGGGATGTCGTCTTCAGGCCTGCTTGTGGCTGATGCCGGCACCGTGTTGAGCTTGACGCGAGTGACGGCGGCTGGTGATTTCGCTGGTGGACAGTTGGTGCCTGGTTTACGTCTGCAGCTAAGTGCCATGGCGCAGGGAACCCAAGGTCTGATTGATCCAGGCATTGGGTCAGTTAGTGCTGAACCATTTCCTTTCTCCACGGCCGAGGCCATGCGTCGGGGCAGCCTCCAGGCACTGCTTGGCACTCTTCTAGAGGCTCAGCGTGAGGCGGAACTACCGCTTTGGTTGTGTGGAGGTGATGCCTCGGTTCTTCAGGAAGCACTCAGTCAGAGGGGGCTCGGTGTGGTTCATCATCCGAATCTTGTTTTGGAGGGGATGGTTGACGTGCACGATCGGATTAGTCGAGCCCCAAGTCTTTGAGGATTTGATCGGCCATGGTTGCGGCTTTCACCTTGAGATATATCAGTTCCAGGTTGCCCTTTGGATCTACGACAAAGCTATGGCGCATCATGCCCATGTATTCGCGCCCCATGAATTTTTTGAGCCCATAGCTTTCGTAGGAGCTGGCCACTGGGCAGGGTTCCGTGTCGCTAAGAAGGGTGAAAGGAATCTGATACTTGTTGATGAATTTGGTGTGGGATGTAGCACCGTCTTTGCTGATACCAAGCACCTTGATGTCATTGGCCTCGAAGCGTTCCCATTGGTCTCGGAAATTGCAGGCTTCCTTCGTGCAGCCAGGGGTGTCGTCCTTCGGATAGAAGTAGATCACAACCCTTTGACCTCTTAGTGATGCCAGCTGAACGAGGGTGCCGTCCTGATTGGGGAGATTGAAATCTGGTGCTGGATCACCAATCTGCAGGGTCATTGATGCCGCTTCAACTCAATAGCAGAAGCGTACTGGCGTTGTGGTTATTTCCGATGCAGGCTTCCTTGATGCCTATCAGTACGGAGGAGGAGCAATGGGCTGGGCGATTGTCTGCGCGGAGATCAAGGCAGTTCAGGCAGTCTCGTGGCTATGTACGTCATGCCCTCGCTGACCTGTGGCAAGTGTCTGCACTTGAGATTCCATTGCAGGCCCCTCCAGGCAAACCTCCAGAGCTGGCAAATGGCTGGGGATACATCAGCTTTAGTCACTGTCAAGATGCACTGCTGTTGGGTTGGTCGCCGCAACGGGTCGGGGTGGATTTGGAGCGTAGTGACCGTCCTATTGCTGCGGAGTTGCTTGCACGTCGTTATTTCTGTGCTGACGATCAGGCAGCTCTCTGCCATTTGAGGGGTGCGGCTTTGCGGGATGCCGTGCTTGAGCAATGGCTAAGTAAAGAAGCAGCGATTAAATGGCAGCGGGGCAGCCTGGCGGCGGATCTGATTCATTGGCGTTGTGGGGTCGACTCTGCGTTTGCTGTTCATGAACTATTGGGGCATCAGGTCGATGTTCATCGAATTCATCACAACATTTGGAGCATGGCGGTGGTGAGTGATTTCAGTGCGATGTCTAATTCCCCAATGCTCTGCTTAGTTTGAGGGTCATTGTTGAGACGCTCATGCTCGGCATGCTGAGCTCACAGAAAGCCCCATCGCTTTTAGCTGCAGTCCTTTTGGCAGTGATGGGTTTGTTGGGGATGCATCAGGAGCAGGCGCTCATGGTTTCTGGAACTTGGTCGAGTGGTGAAGATGTGACGTCTCGCTTGGCGGAACGGGAGGCCACTCTCAACCTGCGCAGCGAGGCCGAAGCGTTGTTGTTGTCTTTCACCCGAGCTCAGATGACACGTTTCTATTGGGGTGAGTTTGCCTCGTCGTTGGATGAGCTGGGCCTGACTGTCGGAGAACCTCTCATCGCACATGTGCAACGATCAAAAAACCTCACCATGTTGTGGCTGGCTCCTCAACATGGTGAGGAAGCCTATTTAGCCATTGTTCGTCGTGACAGCAGCGGCACTAGGCTCGAGAGACTTCATTGCAGAGGCAATGTTTCCAGGTTGAAGAAACCCTTTTTGGGTAGTTGCCCAGATGGATGGAGTGCATTTTTGCCTTTAAAAAAGATCTGAATATTTCGATCTTCATTTCTTCAGGACCTGTGTTGATTATATGAAGAGAGATTCTTGATCTTTAAGTATGAATCATGGCAATTGGGACTCTTGTCGCAGCTGTTTACAAAAGTATAAGCTTGGGAATTGATAAGGCGATTGTGTTGGCGAACCTATCTTTTGCGGCTAGTTTAAATTGGATATCTATTCTCAATCGTCCGTGTTCACTCGTCTTGCTGCCGGTTTGCTTGCCGGTGCCTCTTTGTCGATCCTAGCGATGCCAGCTCAGGCAGAAACTGATGCTCCCGTTCGCTGGAACTCCGGTGGTGCCGTTTGGACTACTACTTCCAATGATTTTGAAACTTTCTTGAGCACTGGTGAGACTAATCTTGATCGGGCTCTTGACCAAGGAATTGACCGCTCAGGTTGGTCTGCTGATGAAATTCAGCAGGGTATGACCAAAACCTATGACGTCGAAGTCATTGACGTCACTCGTTTCCTCTACTCCGATGATGGAGTTGCCTTCCTTAAGAATCAGACTAAGAGCTATTTCCCGTATTGGAAAATGACTGATACGGCTGTGCAGGGGTTACGTGCCGCAATCATTGCTGATTCCGCTGATGGCAGTATTTCTTCAGCTGGAATTATGGCCAATTTGCCAGTTTCCTTCCGTCTGGCTGACACCTGTGGCACCTTTGATGGCAGCCAGAATGTTTGTGCAGATGGCAAGTGCCAGGGTGACGCTCAATGCACCTCCCTATTGTCTTGGTATGTCTTCTTACCTGCATGTGTTCAGGCCAACCAACTTGCACCTAGATGGATTTATGGGGGTAAGACATCAATTCCAATGGGTGGTGAGACTACTTTCTACTAACTAAAAAATGCCTTCTTCAAGGTCTTTGGTTAGGCTTTTTTGACAATATTTTTCAAGCCCCGGCATCACCGGGGCTTTTTTATTGCTGTTGCTCTTCCCGATGGCTTGGCAGTGTTAGTGGAGCCTTCGGCTGCCGATGATGCGTTGATGGATCAGGCGTTGGGGTAGTTGTTGTCCTCGCGTGCGCCGGAGCATGAGCGTCAGGTTTTCCAGAACCTCTAATGATGCATTGGTCGCTACTAGGTCTCGGTAGGGTCGCCCTTCGCTGAGCCAGCGATGCTCAAGGCCCTCATCCACCTGCAGCGTCAGGCGTTCCTCCCATCTCTCCCAGGTGAGCTGCCAGCCGCACTCCTTCAGGTTTTGTGCAAGGAGGGAATCGAGGCGCTGGCTTTCAAGCCAGATCTTTTCGCGAGCGATGAGTGGTGTTAGCAGGTTTCTCTCCGCGGGATTGGTTCCTTTGCTCTCTAGTAATTGCAGTAGGGCCTCGGCCGGCCCGATGTCTGCATGGCTGATCAGGAGCCTTAGACCGGTTTCATTGGTGCATCGCTGGCTGATCAGGCTCCAAAGTTTTTTCTGTTCTGTATCTGCAATGTCTTGGTTGGAGAGACGTCCCCCAATCCATTCGAACTGATGTTGTGCTGGTAAGTCTTGGAGTGCATCGTTGCCTCCATCGATCAGTTCAGGGCGGATGATTGGGTCGAGCAGATCGAGCTGAGCGATTAGGCGCGCCTGATCCTGCGCTGTTGCGCAGAGGATTGTGACGCCTCCTTCAGGCACTGCTTGAAGCGGATCGAGTGCCCAGAGCAAGGAGCGTCCACCCATCATCAGAACTCGATGGTGGCGTTGGCAAGTCACTCCCGACCAGAGGCGTTCGCGCAGGTGGTTGAGGCGTTCTCCATCTTGGCTGAGCTGGCGTTGCACCCATCTCTCTAGTTCAGGGGTTTCTGGACCACTGCTAATGAGCAATGGGTTCTCCTGGGCTGATTCGCTTGCTGCGGCGAGCTGTGCTGCCCTTCGTTCCAGCATGAGCAGGCGCCGGTGCCCTTCCCAACCTTTTTGGCTCGGTTGCCAGAAGACTTCTCCTTGCAGGGAGGTGGGTAGGTATTGCTGTGAAACCCAGTGTTCTGCAAAAGCATGGGGATAGCGGTAGCCGACACCATCTCCAAATGCTGCTCCGTCACGATGGGCATCGCGGAGATGGCTGGGGACGTCCTGATGCTGGGCCTCACGAACCGTGCGCAGGGCTTCGAAGAAACCCAGCACACTGTTGCTTTTTTCGGCGCAGGCCAAGTAAAGGGTGGCTTGTGCCAGGGGGTAGAGACCTTCCGGTAGGCCGATTCGCTCGAAGGCTGCAGCACAGGCTTCTACAACCACGATCGCCTGGGGATCAGCGAGGCCAATGTCCTCTCCAGCGGCAATGAGCATGCGGCGGAAGATGAAGCGTGGGTTTTCACCAGCCTCCACCATGCGCGCTAGCCAGAACAGAGCTGCGTCGGCATCTGAGCCTCGTAGTGATTTGATGAAGGCGCTGATGGTGTCGAAATGGGCATCCCCCTGCTTGTCGTAGAGAACTGCCCGCTCCTGAATTGATTCTTCAGCGATGGCAAGGTTGATATGGATTGAGCCCTGTTCATTGGGACGGCTGCTCTCCACAGCGAGTTCGAGAGCATTGAGCAGACTGCGAGCATCGCCGTTGGCGACATTGACGAGATGGTTTGCAGCTGCTGTGCTGAGCATGACCTGACGATCGCCATAGCCCCGCTCGCAATCTTGAAGCGCGTGTTTCAGGAGGCGATGAAGATCTTCACTTTCGAGGGCCTGCAGTCGGAACAGCCTGGAGCGGCTTACCAGCGCTTTGTTGACTTCGAAATAGGGGTTTTCTGTTGTGGCTCCGATCAGTGTCACGGTGCCGTTTTCTACCCACGGCAGCAGGGCATCTTGTTGGGCACTGTTAAAGCGGTGGACTTCGTCGATGAACAGAATCGTGCGTAAGCCATGTCGCTCCAGCCGCTGCTTGGCTGCGTCTACTTCTTGGCGAAGGTCTTTGACCCCTGCCAGAACAGCATTGAGGCTGCTGAAGTGAGCACGGGTGTGGCCAGCGATAATCCTGGCCAGGGTGGTTTTACCAACACCTGGAGGACCATGTAGCAGCAAGTTGCCTACACGATCGGCAGCAATGGCTCGGCGTAGGAGACGACCCTCAGCCAGGATCGAACCCTGGCCAACAAATTCCTCCAGGGTTCTAGGGCGCAGACGATCAGCTAGTGGTGCATGGCGCTTTAGCTCCTGATCTCCCTGGTATGTGAACAGATCTTGATCCAATGAGCTCTGGCACTGGTGGACAATTCTTGCGCTAGGGGGTGACTTGTTGTCGTGAGCTGGAAACTTTCCATAATCAGGCTGTTGAACAAGTCGTTAGTGCCGAATCAGCAACGCTCTCTTGTCGTTTTTGCGGTGCTGTTGCTTTGCTCCTGTGGCAAGGCGCAAACATCTTTCTCGCCGATTACCGTCAGCCAGATAACTGTGACGACGGCTCAATTCACGGACGATATCGATACGGTGAGCACCTTGGAGGCGAAGGAGGAGGTGCATCTTGCTGCACAAGCTTCTGGTCGAATTATTGAGTTAAAGATTGATCAGGGTGATCAGGTTCAGCCTGGTCAGATGTTGGTTGTGCTTGATCAAGCTCAGATCCGTGCGGAATTGGCAGATTTCAAAGCTCAGGAGCAGAAGAACAAACTCAATTGGCAGCGATATGAATTCTTGGTCCCTCAAGGAGCTGCTTCGGCATTGGATCGAGATGAATACAAGGCCCAGTACATCGCCTCTCGCGAAAAGGTAAAAGCCACAGAAGCAACGCTTGCATATAGCAATTTGCGTTCTCCAATTTCAGGGATCGTGGCTGATGTTGATGTCAAGGTTGGAGATGTTATCCGTTCTGGTGATCCATTCACCAAATTGATCAGAAATAACTGGCTTTTTGCTCGAGTTGAGGTGCCTGCCATATTCTCTGATCGGATCAAGATTGGATTGCCTGTCTTTCTCAGCAAGACTGGATCGTCAGATGTGATCGCGACGGGTGAAATTAATTCTGTGGGCCCGACTGTGAATAGAACTACCCAGGGCTTACTAGTGAAGGCAGCCTTTGAGAATGGTAATGGATCGTTGCGAAATGGCCAGCGCTTGCGAGCGCGGGTTCAATTGGATACCAGAGAGGAGGTGTCTGTTCCCTTTGCTGCGGTAACACAAACTGCGGGCCAGAGCTTTGTTTATCGAGTGGGAAGTTTCCGAGAGCTTGAGGCTTTTCCAGGCAATGTCTCTCTTGAGAAACTTCGCAAGTTACCCCCCCCTACACGTTTTGCTTTGCAGACCCCTGTGATGTTGGGAAAATTACAGAAGCAGCGCTATGCAGTTGTAAAGGGGCTCAAACTTGGCGAGCAGGTGATCACAACAAATCTTTTGAAATTGAGACATGGCATGCCCATCTCTGTTAAAAACTGAGGCGAATAGATGTCTGCATCAAATAACTTTATTACGCGACCTGTTTTAGCAACAGTTTGCAGTTTGTTGATCGTCATTGCGGGACTAATTTCTATTCCTATTTTGCCGGTTGAAATGCTTCCGGATATTGCTCCGCCAACAGTAAAAGTAAATTCAATATACACCGGTGCAGATGCTGAATCGGTTGAGCAGGGTGTGACCAGCGTGCTTGAGCAGCAGATTAATGGTGTGGAGAATATGGACTATTTAACTTCCTCAAGCTCGGCTGATGGGGTGAGCTCGATTGCTGTTGCTTTCGAAAGTGGTAGTGATAGCGATATTAATCAAGTTAATGTTCAGAACAGGGTTGCGCTGGCAGAGCCACAGTTGCCGGAAGAAGTGCGCAAGGCAGGGGTGAGTGTTAATAAGGCTTCCAATTCTATCTTGCTTCTTTATAACTTTGTTAGCGAAGATCCAAGCTATATTGAATATAGCGTAGAAACGATTAGTGGGCTTCTAGATCTGAGCCTAACGGACGAGGTTAAGCGGGTTAAGGGAGTTGGCGAGGTGACCTACTTTGGTAATCGTAAGGTTGCTTTTAGGCTTTGGCTGGACAATGAAAAACTTGAGGTCTTTGGCCTGACTTCAGCTGATGTAATGGGGGCTATTGAAAGCCAGAACCGTTTGGTCCCTGCTGGGAAAATAGGAGGTGAACCATCTGCAGAAGGGCAGATATTTACTTTTCCTGTGCAATTAAATGGCCGCCTTGTGAGCATTGGAGACTTTGAAAATATGGTCGTCAGGACTACCGAGGATGGCGGATTAGTGAGGTTTAGTGATGTCGGTCGTGTTGTGCTTGGTGGTGAAAGCTATTCCAACAGCGCTACGGATTTGCAGGGAGTCCCTTCTGTGAGCATGGCTGTTTATCAATTGAGTGGCAGCAATGCTCTTGAGGTTTCCAATGGAGTGAAAGATGTTCTTGAAGAATTTTCCGCCAAAATGCCTGTTGGCATGAAGATGGAGAAAATCTATGACAATACAGATTTTATTAATGCATCAATTCATGGAGTCATCAATTCGCTTAGAGATGCGATCATTCTGGTGGTGCTTATTCTGTTTATATTTTTACAGAATTGGAAAGCTACTTTGGTTCCTGGTATTGCCATCCCTGTTGCGCTTGTAGGAACATTCTCTCTGGTTTTAGGTTTTGGCTTCTCGCTCAACCAGCTCACCTTATTTGGATTGGTTCTCGCTACAGGGTTAGTGGTTGATGACGCAATCACAGTGATTGAAGATACCTCAACCAAGCAAGCATCAGGGATGACTGCCTTGGAAGCTGCGAAGTCAACAATGGATGAGCTTTTTTCTGCAGTTATTGCTACATCCTTGGTTCTTTTCTCAGTTTTTTTGCCAGTGTTGTTTTTCCCTGGTGCAACGGGTTCTATCTACAAGCAGTTCGCAGCAACGATTATTTTCGCTATCGCGATTTCTACCTTTAATGCTTTAACTTTTTCTCCCATGCTTTCTGCCTTGCTTTTGGGCCGGGAAGGCTCAGCTCCGGGACGCAATACATATGCAATTTCTGGTGCATTCATTGGGTTTATATACGGACTATTAGTTGTTGGTGGTGGTGCGGCGCTTGCCTTGATCCCTACAGCAATGGTTGCAATTCTTGGCTTTGTGCTTTCTCGCTTCACTGGCCGTTCGTTGAGGCTGCCATTCTCTGTTGCAGGGGCTGTGATTGGCCTTTTCATCGCAGGAGTTTCAAATCCTGTGCCAGTTGTTTTATTCGCTGGCCTTGGCTTGGCCTTGGGTTGGTATACACCATGGATTTTTAGTCATTTCAAGCGCATTTATTCCGTCTTTGAGCAGCGCTATGCCTATCTGCTCGAGTGGGTTCTTGGCCGACGTTCTCTTGTGATGGGAATTCTTGCGGTAGGCGTTCTGCTTACCGGGGTTGCTTTTACTGCTATCCCAGGTGGATTTGTGCCTATTGAAGACCAGGGTTATGCCATCGGCGTTTTGCAGGCGCCAGAAGGTGTGTCTACTCAGGTCACCGAGAAGATTAATCAGCAAGTTGCTGAGATATTGCGCAGTGAACCCGATATCACTTCAGCAGCAATTTTTAGTGGAGCAAGTTTTGATGGCAATAGTCCTAATAAGGGATTGTTTTTTATTGGGATGCGTAATTGGGATGAGCGCAAAAATCGTGATCAATCTGCCGATGCAATTGTTGGACGGCTAAATCAGAAGTTCTTTGGGGCTATTGATGGCGCGAGGATTTTTGTTGTAGAGCCACCTGCGATTCCTGGATACGGCATTGGCAGTGGATTTGAGTTCCAATTACTTGACAAGAGTGGAGGTGCTTATGGCTTAAACAACTTCTTTGCCTCGGCTGGTCAAATCATTCAGCAGGCGAATGCAAATCCATTGTTGAGCAGTGTACGGACTTTATTCTCTCCTGAATCTCCGCAGCTACGAGTTGAGGTCGATAGGGATATTATGGCCTCTCTTGATGTTGACTTCAGCTCTGCAATGCGTGTGTTTAGCGCTAATTTTGCAGGCGCCTATGTTAATGATACCTTCCAGGAAGGTAAGGTTCGTCGTGTTTATGTTCAGGCCGATGAATTGGGTCGCTCTGCACCTGAAAGGCTAGCTTCAATTTACGTTAAGAATCGGGCGGGTGAGCAGATTCAGCTCTCGGAATTTTTAACAGTTAAACCTTCTGTTGGGCCAAGTGTGATCTCTCACTTTAACCTTTACAGATCGATAAAAATAGAAGGATCACCTGCTGCTGGTAAGAGCTCGGGGCAGGCAATTAAGGGTATGAAGGAGCTTTTTGCAGCTCAGAATTTTAAGAGCCTCGGATTTGATTGGACAGGCATATCTCGAGAGGAAGTAAAAGCTGGTGCACTAGCTGTTGTGATTTTTGCATTGGGAATTTTGGTGGTTTATCTCGTGCTTGCAGCTCAATACGAGAGTTATGCAGACCCTCTGATTATTTTGATGACAGTTCCTACTGCAATGCTTGGAGCCTTGTTGTTTCTGGCATTGCGTGGCGAGGTTCTCAACATTTATGCACAGGTTGGCCTTGTGATGTTGATTGGTCTAGCTGCTAAAAATGGGATCTTGATTGTTGATTTGGCTAATCAACACATGGCTGAGGGCGTTACGGCCCTTGAAGCAGTAAGGCAGGCAGCCAAGTCGAGACTTAGGCCCATCATTATGACTGCTATTTCGTCTCTTTTTGGCTTTATGCCGTTGGTCTTGGCTAGCGGAGCAGGAGCCCGCAGCCAAGCTTCTCTTGGCACGGTTGTATTTGGTGGCCTTTTGGTTGCCACTTTCCTTTCGCTGTTTGTTGTGCCTGTCTTTTATGTCGTTGTTAAAGCTCTTGTAGGCACCTTTAGTGATACAGAACAAGGCAACACCAATTTATTTAATTCGGGAGACCCCTCTGGGCAGGGATAAACCAATGAACCGCTCTCGCTCAATAAGAAACAAGCCCTTCAGCGGTACGAGGGTATTGATAGCGCTGCTGGTGGGGTTCTTACTCGGAGGTCTTGTTGCCCTCTTTTTACGTACGGTGATCTCAAACACTCCTGTAGATATTCACAGTCAGAGGCTGAACCTTTTTTTCATCATGGTCACGCTATCAGGAGCGCTTGGAGCAGTGGTCATTGAAAGCATGCGCCAGCTGCAACAAAGCAGCACCGAGGCGGAGTATCACCGCCGCCCAAGGGAGTGGTGGCTGCGCTGAGCTCAAGTGATCACCGTTGGTCGTTGCATCCCAGTGCGCTTTTGAATTTCGGCAAGCGCATCGATGCCATTGATGAGATCGGCCAGAGCATGCTGGGGATCTTGAGTTAAGTCTCCATTACTTGGTTCGTAGCGTTCTAGATAAACGCGCAATGTGGCCCCTTTGGTGCCGGTGCCTGAGAGTCGAACCACGACTCTGCTGCCGTCTTCTAGAAGGATCCGCAGCCCTTGTGATTCTGTGACTGAGCCATCCACAGGATCGGTGTAACTGAAGTTGTCCGCCTGACTGACGCTGCGACCAGCAAAAGGCTGGCCAACCAATCTAGGCAGCATTGCTTCCAGTCTGTTGTAGAGATCATGGGCAGGCTCACTGGCAATCGCTTCGTAGTCGTGTCGTGAGTAGTAATGGCGTCCAAAACGACTCCAATGCTGCGTCATCACATCAGCGACGCTGCAACGCCGTTTCGCCAGGATCTGGAGCCAGAAGAGAACGGCCCATAGTCCATCTTTCTCACGCACATGGTTGCTGCCAGTGCCGAAGCTTTCCTCGCCGCACAAGGTGATGCGATCAGCGTCTAGCAGGTTCCCAAAGAATTTCCAGCCTGTCGGGGTCTCAAAGCAATCGATGCCCAGTTCTTTGGCGACGACATCCACTGCAGCGCTCGTGGGCATGGAGCGAGCGACACCGCTAAGGCCATTGGCATAAGCCGGAGCTAGCTCAGCATTGGCAGTGAGGATTGCAAGGCTGTCACTTGGGTTAACGAAGCAACCTCTGCCCAGGATCATGTTGCGGTCGCCATCACCATCGCAGGCGGCACCGAATCTGTAGGACTTGCCATTGAGGAGGAGGTCTGCCAGTTCAGCGGCGTAGGTGAGGTTGGGATCTGGGTGGCCTCCACCAAAATCCTCAAGAGGAATTCCGTTGCGCACAGTGCCAGTTGGGGCACCGAGAAGTCCTTCCAGTAGCCGTTGTGCATAGGGACCAGTCACGGCATGCATGGCATCAAACACGACTGGGAAGTCGGCTGTTATTAGCTCCTTGATGCGCTGGAAGTCGAACAACTTCTGCATCAGCTCTACATAGTCTTCAACGCCGTCGATTACGTCTACTGCCATGGCACCGATGGCATGGTGGCCTGGGGTTTCAAGTGGGATGACGTCTGCATCGACAAAGCTGTATTTCTCTAAAGCTTGGCTACATGCGTAGATCGCGTTTGTGAGTGATTCGGCTGCTGGACCACCATTGGCACCGTTGACTTTGACGCCGAAATCGCCATCTGGACCGCCTTGGTTGTGGCTCGCGGAAAGGATGATTCCTCCGATGGCTTTGTTGGCACGGATGAGATGGGATGCTGCTGGCGTGGAGAGAATGCCATTTGTGGTGGTGATTACTCGGCTTAGGCCATGAGCAGCACCCATACGCAGGATCACATCAATGGCGCGGTGATTGCCGTAGCGACCATCTCCCCCCAAGATCAGAGTCCCCCCCTCAACGCCAGGCAGGGTTTGGAAGATTGCCTCAATAAAGCTCTCCAGGTAATTGGTTTGTTCGAATTGCTTGCTGCTTTTGCGTAGGCCAGAGGTCCCTGGTTTTTGGTCGTTGAAGGGTGTGTTCAGATGCACCTGGCGCTGTGTGGGTCCCGTCTGGGCCGAGCTGGTCATCAGAGACGAAGGCAGTTCTTAATCGAACCTAATCAAACGCAATCATCGATCCTGTTTTGGCCCCTTCCAGTTCTCGCGGCTAGTGTTCGCAAAGATCATTGAGAGGAGCTGAGATGCAGCTCAGGTGTTGGGGAATGGGCCGCCAAGCCTATGGGCTGGCTTTCGCTGGTGCCATGCTGTTTTTAACAACTCCGTCGATGGCGTTTAAAGGAATTCGTCAGATCCCTTATCCGCAAGCCGAACAGGTGACGCGTAGTGCTGCTGAGGCTGTGATTGTGAGGTCCGGCAGCGAAAGCTGCTTGCGCGGCAAGCTAACAAATGCCTTGCTCGATCTCACAATCAGCTGCAGCGCAACAGGTCGGTCGTCCTCATTGTGCAAATTGGCGGCTGAAATTGCCTCTCAAGAAGGAGAGTTCAGTCTTGCTCAGATGACCACGACAGCAGAGACCTTGTTGGATTTACTCGACACTGATTCTGTCGAACCTTGATTGTTGAGCCTATGGATTACTTCAGGTTCACGATTGGGAGCGATCACCTGGATGTTCAGGATTTGAGGATGCTCTTAGACAACCTGAAATAGGCCAGCCGATCAGCATTTCATTGAGCAGCATTTGATCAAGATGATCTCTACATCAATTGCTTGATGTGTGTTTGCTGGTTCAGCTTTGTTGGGGTACTAGGCCACCTTTTTGGGAAGGCTTAGGAGTTGTTTGTTTGGCTGGATTGATGCAAACGATGGAGAGTCGTTTAGCGGGCTGATCGATGGTATCCCTGCGCTGGAAGCTGTTGTTAGGGACCTTGTTGGCGACTTGAAGCAAATCCCAAACGACATCTTTGCAAGAGGATGGCAAACGGGGGTGGTCTAGTAAAGGATCGATCAATGCTCGGGTGCGGCTGCAGGCTGCTGCATCATTGTCTCGAGAGCAGGCATAGGCCTGAAGCTGGATGCTGAGCAGCTCCTCTTTGGTTGGGAACGGAATGTATTCCACCTCGCTGCGTGCAGCCGGTGTAGAGATGGCAAACAGGCCGAGTAGGACCAAGGCTGGATGGATTTTGAGCTGGCTCATGGGGGCATTCTGCCCTGGATGAGTTGATTGTGGTTCAGGCTTTGCGAGCGGTGCCCTGATCCTGCTCAGTGATTCTTTCCATCAGCTGCTGTTCACATGAAAACAGCAATGACGCTTGAACCTTTCTGCGTTGTGCCAGAAAGCGATTGAGGAGATGATTTGTCAGGAAGATAAGAAGCAATATCCCAAGCATCTGAGCTGGTCTAAGAAGGCTTATAAGCCCAGAATTGATACATGTCTGTAAAGGTTGATGGATGTTGCTTTTCAAATTCACCCCAATTTTCAAGAGAGATCATGTCAGTATCATTTGGAAACTGTTTTTGGTAAGTCTTGCGAATTGGCTCTGGCAGCATGAACCCACAGAAAATCAAGCCTTGGCTATTTAGAAGTTCTTGCAGTAATTCTGTTGTGAATCGATGCTCTTGCACATGAAAGCAGAGATCGCGGCATGTAGAGAGTGAGTAGAAGTCTAGTCCAAATTGCGGGAGTCTTGATAATTCTTCTAAATCACCATTTAGAACCTTCTGACGGAAATCCCTTATCCCCTTAGGGGTACTTTTAATATCTAATTGCTTGATCTGGTTGCGTGCTTCCACGATCTGTTGTCTGGCGATTTCGCTGTACAAGCCCAATTCGAAGTAGCCGCCAGGCTTGAGTTGTTCGCTTAATGCTGAGAGCCCTTTGCCGGGATCTTCCATGTGATGAAGTACACCACTACATTCAATGATGTCAAATGATTGCTGAAGGTTGGCTACATCTAAAAGATCCAACTTTTCAAACGATATATTTTTCATGCTGTAATCTGATGCTTTCCTGATGGCATATGCCAGGCTGCGGCTGCTTAGGTCAATTGCTTTGATCTGTGCATTCTTGTAGCGACTAGCAAGGATAACTTGTCCACCTGTACCGCAGCCTGCGATTAGAACTTTTGGACGGGCATTTTTGTTATTCAATTCTTTTGAGAATTGAAGATTGTGTTTGGTTGATTCAATGTTAATGATTTCTGATATGGTTTTGGCTAAAGACTTGTCAGTATAGTCCGCATGGCGATATCGAGGGTATGGATTTTCCTCATACATATCCTGGACCTTTAATGAGACTACGTCATCAATATCCGAATTACTCTGAATTGAGGCTTTGATTTTTTCTTCTTCTTTTGGCTCCTCCAGTTGAATTTGAATGAGTGTCCTGCTTTCCTTGCTGGTTGTGGGGTAATGCTTCAACCAATCTTGGTTCAGATTGAGTTTATGTATAGGGATGTAGCAGGCAATGATGGCGAGGTATTGGTTGAACAACTCTTGGCTTTGGAGAGCCTGGACAATTAATTTTTCGACAAGATCGTCTTCTTCTGGTGATTGCACGTAAACATATTCATTGAGAAAACATTGAGTAGCCAGGGCTTCTGATAGAGGCTTTAGGTTGTCTGGGATGGGCTGATTTTGTGATGCGAGTGTTAAAAGTTCTTTTCTTAATCGTGTGAGGAAGTTCTCAGCATCTTGATGGGGTGGAATAAGTAAGGCAAGTGACTTTCTTAATCGCAAGTCCACCGAGAGATTGTTGAGAGCGGCATTGTTTGCTGAGATGATGGGATCTATCTTTGCGGCTGCCTGGATTGTTGGAAGGAATATTTGAATAAACAGTCTGGATAATTTTTGGTGAGATAAATTGTCTAGATTAAGCAGCAGTTCGTAAGCCTTTGTGAGATTGTGCGCATTGGAGGGGCTGAGTCTGAGCTGATCGATCAATCTGTGTAAGTTATGAAAGGCACCAGGGTTATTGGGTTTGAGCTCTAGAGATGTGAGGGTGGAAGTAAGAGCTTGATCAAGGTTGCCGAGATCTTTGTAGATGTCACTGAGGTTGAGGCGGGCGTCTGGGTTATCGGGCTTGAGCTCTAGAGATGTGAGGGTGGAAGTAAGGGCTTGCTCAAGGTTGCGGAGATCTTTGTAGATGCCACCCAGGTTGAGGTGGGCGTCTGGGTTATCGGGCTTGAGCTCTAGAGATGTGAGGGTGGAAGTAAGGGCTTGCTCAAGGTTGCGGAGATCTTTGTAGATGCCACCCAGGTTGAGGTGGGCGTCTGGGTTGTCGGGCTTGAGCTCTAGAGATGTGAGGGTGGAAGTAAGAGCTTGATCGAGGTTGCCGAGATCTCTGTAGATGCCACCCAGGTTGAGGTGGGCGTCTGGGTTATCGGGTTTGAGCTCTAGAGATGTGAGGGTGGAAGTAAGAGCTTGATCGAGGTTGCCGAGATCTCTGTAGATGCCACCCAGGTTGAGGTGGGCGTCTGGGTTATCGGGCTTGAGCTCTAGAGATGTGAGGGTGGAAGTAAGGGCTTGCTCAAGGTTGCGGAGATCTTTGTAGATGCCACCCAGGTTGAGGTGGGCGTCTGGGTTATCGGGTTTGAGCTCTAGAGATGTGAGGGTGGAGGTAAGAGCTTGATCAAGGTTGCCGAGATCTCTGTAGATGCCACCCAGGTTGAGGTGGGCGTCTGGGTTATCGGGCTTGAGCTCTAGAGATGTGAGGGTGGAAGTAAGGGCTTGCTCAAGGTTGCGGAGATCTTTGTAGATGCCACCCAGGTTGAGGTGGGCGTCTGGGTTGTCGGGCTTGAGCTCTAGAGATGTGAGGGTGGAGGTAAGAGCTTGATCAAGGTTGCCGAGATCTTTGTAGATGAGGCCCAAGTTCATCTGGAATGGGGCGAAGGTTGGATCTATCTCAACGGCCGTCTTCAGCAGAGTGACTGCCCCTTGAAGATCTCCTTTCTGTTTAGCGATTAGGCCTAAATTATTGAGTGCTGGAGCATAATTAGGATCTATTGAAAGGGCAATCTTGTAATATTGTTCGGCTTCGTCTTGGTTTTTAGTGGCATTGAAAATGTTGCCAATATCTTTTGCTATTTCAGGGTCTGTCTGATCGAGCTGATGAGCTTTGGCTAGGCATTGATGTGCTTTCTCTAATTGCCCGAGAGCGAGTAATGATTTTCCAGCGTATTTATAGGCAAATGCTTCTTGAGGATTCCCTTGAAGGGTGTTTTGACAAGCCTGGAGACATTCCTGATGGCGGCCAGTGGCTGAGAGCTCTTTGATCGCCGCCAAGTCCGTCACATACTTCATAGCTGGATTGGCTTCATGTTACTTGCGAGTTAGAGCCACCCTCACAGCCAGATCAGCAGCCTGAGTGGTCTCCAGGATTGGTTTCATTCCATCTGCTTGCCGCTCCCACATTTGAGCTGCTGCCGTTCCAGTTTGCGGCGCATTCTTGCTGTGACGCCCAGCTCAGCACCAGGCCAGAGCCGATCCATCTCACGGGTGAAGTGCTTGGCCAGTAGGGGGGAATGGATGACGAGCAGCGTTTCGTCGTTGGTGTGAGCTGCCGCAGGGCTCCAATTCAATGAGCCTGTGATCACTTTTTTGTTGTCGATCACCGCGAACTTGTGGTGTAGCTTGTCTCCGCTCGCCAGTCTCGCTGTACCTACTCCTTCTAGAGGGACTGCGAATGGTTTGTTGCCTACTTCCAGCTTGCAACGGTGATCTGGAAGTGCAACACCTAATAAGTCCAGTACTTCTGAATAGGAACGGCTGGCAAAGCTAGGGTCAGGGATTAAGCGTACCTTCACATCGCTTTGCACCTGCTCCCATAGTTTGTGAACTAAAGCTTGTGCAGAAAAGATGAATAAGGCCATATCGATGCTTTGTTTTGATGTTTCTATTTGCTTGGCAATGAATTGCAGGCCGTTCATCTTTTGTCGCTTTGCGTGTGGAGCAAAGAGCACTTCAATTCGGGTACCACCAACCTTTGCAGCCTGAATACCAGGCTGGCTTTTAGCTAACCCAAATAGGCTGTCTTTTGCACCTCCTGGACCATCGCCCCACATCAAAAGGAACTCCTTTTTGAATAGTTCAGCTAGTTCTGTACTTTTGAAGCTCAGCAAGTGGTTGACATTGCCGCGCGTTTGTATCGCTGCGGGATCTCCATGCATGCCTGAATGGCTGAAGTTTGCACTTCCAGTAATCACCCTTTGAGTATCGATAACCATGAATTTGTGATGCATCAGACCACTGCCTTTGCTGCCGTCTTCTCTGTCATCAATCCAAGGGATTTGATGACGCCTGAGGATTTGAATCGTCTAGTCTATGGATTACTTCAGGTTCACGATTGGGAGCGATCACCTGGATGTTCAGGATTTGAGGATGCTCTTAGACAACCTGAAATAGGCCAGCCGATCAGCATTTCATTGAGCAGCATTTGATCAAGATGATCTCTACATCAATTGCTTGATGTGTGTTTGCTGGTTCAGCTTTGTTGGGGTACTAGGCCACCTTTTTGGGAAGGCTTAGGAGTTGTTTGTTTGGCTGGATTGATGCAAACGATGGAGAGTCGTTTAGCGGGCTGATCGATGGTATCCCTGCGCTGGAAGCTGTTGTTAGGGACCTTGTTGGCGACTTGAAGCAAATCCCAAACGACATCTTTGCAAGAGGATGGCAAACGGGGGTGGTCTAGTAAAGGATCGATCAATGCTCGGGTGCGGCTGCAGGCTGCTGCATCATTGTCTCGAGAGCAGGCATAGGCCTGAAGCTGGATGCTGAGCAGCTCCTCTTTGGTTGGGAACGGAATGTATTCCACCTCGCTGCGTGCAGCCGGTGTAGAGATGGCAAACAGGCCGAGTAGGACCAAGGCTGGATGGATTTTGAGCTGGCTCATGGGGGCATTCTGCCCTGGATGAGTTGATTGTGGTTCAGGCTTTGCGAGCGGTGCCCTGATCCTGCTCAGTGATTCTTTCCATCAGCTGCTGTTCACATGAAAACAGCAATGACGCTTGAACCTTTCTGCGTTGTGCCAGAAAGCGATTGAGGAGATGATTCGTCAGGAAGATAAGAAGCAATATCCCAAGCATCTGAGCTGGTCTAAGAAGGCTTATAAGCCCAGAATTGATACATGGCCGTAAACGTAGAGGGGTATTGCTTTTCAAATTCACCCCAATTTTCAAGAGAGATCATGTCAGTATCATTTGGAAACTGTTTTTGGTAAGTCTTGCGAATTGGCTCTGGCAGCATGAACCCACAGAAAATCAAGCCTTGGCTATTTAGAAGTTCTTGCAGTGATTCTGTTGTGAATCGATGCTCTTGCACATGAAAGCAGAGGTCTCGGCACCCTGAGAGTGAATAAAAGTCTTGTCCGCATTGTGGAAGGTTTGATAATGCTGTGAATTCCCCTCTTAGGACTTGTTGGCGAAACTCTCTGATCCCTTCAGGAGTGCTTTGCAATTCTAGCTCTTTGATCTGATTGCGTGCTTCCACGATCTGTTGTCTAGCAATGTCGCTGTATAGGCCAAGCTTGATGTAGCCACCAGGCTTAAGTTGTTCGTTTAATGCTGAGAGCCCTTTGCCGGGATTTTCCATGTGATGAAGTACACCACTACATTCAATGATGTCAAATGATTGCTGAAGGTTGGCTACATCTAAAAGATCCATCATTTTAAAATCAATATTTTCCATTCCATATTCTTCTGCCTTCCTGATGGCATATGCCAAGCTTTTGGAACTGAGATCAATTGCGGTGATCCAGGCACTCTTGTACCGGCTTGCTGCGATCACCTGAGACCCTGTTCCGCAGCCGGCAATTAGCACTTTTGCATGAGCATTGCAGTTGGTCAACTCTCCTGAGAAGGGAAGGTCTTTTTTTGTGCTTTCTAGGTAAATGAAGGTTGTAATGTTCTTGGCTAAAGACTGAATCATATAGTCCGCAAAGCGGTATCGAGGGTATGGATTTTCTTCATACATCACTTTGACATTGACTGAAATCTTGTCATCAATAATTGAATTTACTTTAAGCGAGTTCTTTAGTGCCTCTTCTCGCAGAGGTTCATGGAACTGAGTTCTTATTAGGGTCTCGCTCTCATAGCTTGTGATGGGGTATTCGCACACCAATTCTCGTTCAAGCTCTAGTGTATGTATAGGGATATAGCAGGCAATGATGGCGAGATATTGCTTGAATAACTCTTGGCTTTGGAGAGCCTGGCCAATCAATTTCTCGACAAGCGAATCTTCTTCTGGTGATTTAGAATAAGCATATTCATTGAGAAAACATTGAGTAGCGAGGGCTTCTGATAGAGGTTTTAGGTTGTCTGGGATGGGCTGATTTTGCGATGCGAGTATTAGCAGCTCTTCCCTGAAGCGAGTCAGGAAGTATTCGACATCTGGATGAGGAGGGATCAATAAGGTTAGTGATTTTCTCAGGCGCCAGTCTTCTGCAATTATGTTTAGTGCTGCATTATTTGCAGAGATGATGGTCTCTTGTTTTGAGGCTGCTTGGAATGCTGACAGGAAAGCTTGGATAAAGATTGGGCCTAGAACGTTATGCTTAATATTCTTGTTTGCTAGTAGCACTTCATAAGCTTTTATAAAAATGTGCACATTATATTTGCTTAGCATGAGTTGCGTGATTAAGCTGTTTAAGTTGTAGATGGCATACTGGTTATTGGGATTGATCTCGATGGATTTCAGTGTTGAGGCTATAGCTAGATCAAACTTGCCGAGATGTTTGTAAATGATGCCTAGATTCATGTAGGCATCTGTATTGTCAGCTTTGAGCTCTAATGATTTAAGAGTTGCTTTTAGTGCTAGATCAAACTTTCCGAGCTGTTCATAGATGCCACCCAGCTTCATGTGAGCAGTTGCGTTATTTGGCTTGAGCTCGAGTGACTTAAGTATTGAGGAAAGAGCTAGATCAAGTTTGCCAAGGTCCTTGTAGATGCCACCCAAATTCATGTGGAATGGGGCGAACGTTGGATCTATCTCAATGGCCTGCTTCACCAGAGGGACTGCCCCTTGAAGATCTCCTTTCTCTTTGGCGATTAGGCCTAAATTATTGAGTGCTGGAGCATAATTAGGATCTATTGAAAGAGCATATTTGTAGGCTTTTATGGCTTCTGCATAATTTTTTGTTGAGTTAAAGCAGTTGCCAATATCTTTTGCTGTTTCAGGGTCTGTCTGGTCGAGTTGATGAGCTTTGGCTAGGCATTGATGTGCTTTTTCTAATTGCCCGAGAGCGAGTAATGATTTGCCTGCATATTTATAGGCAAATGCTTCCTGAGGATTCCCTTGAAGGGTGTTTTGACAAGCCTGGAGACATTCCTGATGGCGGCCAGTGGCTGAGAGCTCTTTGATCGCCGCCAAGTCCGTCACATACTTCATAGCTAGATTTGTTGCATATTACTTGCGATGTCGAGCCACCCTCAAACCCAGATCAGAAGCCTTAGTGGTCTCCAGGATCGGTCTCATTCCATCTGCTTGCCGTTTCCACTTTTTGAGCCCAGAACTGATACATGCCTACGAAAGTTGAAGGATGCTCTTTCTCAAATTTGCCCCAGTTTTTCAATGAGTTCATGTCACTGTCTTCTGGGTATTGTTTTTGGTAGAGCCTTTTGATTTGGTCGGGAAGGATGAATCCACAAAAAATTAGCCTCTGAGAAGCCAAAAGTTTTTTGAGTTCGTCTGTTGTGAAGCGATGTTCTTGAATATGAAAGCACAGGTCCCGGCATGTGGAGACCGAATAAAAATCCTGAATTTGTTGAAGAGGGGCGAGCTCTTGGAACTCTGCATGAAGCACTTTCTTCCTAAACTCCCTGATGCTTTGGGGAGTGCTCTCGATCCCTAATGTTTGAATTGTCTTCCGTGCGTCTACGATCACCTTGCGGGCAATCTCGCTATATAGGCCTAGTATGATGTAACCGCCAGGTTTAAGTTGTTGAACTAGTGCCGATAAACCTTCGGCTGGTTGTTCCATGTGGTGGAGAACCCCAGAACACTCAATGACGTCAAACATATTTCCGAGTTCTGAGACGTTGAGGAGATCCATTCTCTTGAAGGTTATATTGCTCATCTCGTATTCTCCAGTTCTTCTGATTGCGTATGCCAGGCTACTGCTGCTGAGATCAATCGCTGTGATTTGAGCATTTTTATAGCGGCTTGATTCGATGACCTGACTGCCAGTACCGCAGCCAGCAATGAGGACTTTTGGGTTGGCATTTAGTGAGCTTAATTCTTCTGGGAAAACCAGATTTTTTCTTGTCGTCTCAAGTTCAATGGCATTAACAATTGGCTTTGCTAATTCGCTCGCAGTGTAGTCTGAGTATTTAAATCTGGGGTAAGGATTTTCATCGTACAGCTCTTGAACAAGATGTGAGGTTGTGTTAGTGATATTTGAGCTTTCTTGAAATGAAGCCTTGATTTTCTTTTCCTGGCGCGGTTCTTTGAATTGAGTCGTAATTAATTCTTTGCTCTCGAAGTCAGGCGTGGGGTAATTTTTGATGAGTTCTGGGTTTAAGCTTGTTGTGTGAATTGCTGTGTAGCAGCCTATGATCGCAAGGTATTGATTGATGGCTTCTTGGCTTTCAGCAGCTGCGTCAATGAGCTGGGCAACAGCTTGCTCCTCCTCTTGCGATGTGGCGTAGACGTATTCATTTAAAAAGCATTGTGCTGCCAGAGCTTCTGTTAACAATTTTAATTGTGGTGGTATGCTGCCCTTTTGAATTGCCAGTATTAATAGTTCTTTCCTAAGCCTGGTGAAAAATTTTTCTGCTTCTGAGCTGGGAGGGATCATTAAGGTCAGAGACTTGCGAAATCTCCAGTCGGCAGCCAGTGTTTTGAATGCCTCGTTTCCATCAGAGATGATCGGATCTGATGTCGACCCTTTCTGAATTGTTGAGAGAAATGCTTGTAAGAATATTTTAGATAGTTTTCGATGTGAGATTTCTGTTTGATTGAGTAGAAGTTCATATGCACGGGTTACGTTATTTGCATTGGATTGGCTGAGGTTCAGTTGGTCAATGAGTCCTTTGATGTTGTTGATTGCGACAGGGTTATCAGGTTTGAGCTCGAGTGATTTGAGGGTGGATGCAAGAGCCTGATTAAGGTTGCCGAGATCTTTGTAGATGCCTCCCAGGTTCAGTTGGGCATTGGGACTTTCAGGTTTTAGTTCTATGGATTTAAGAGTGGAGGTCAGAGCTTGATCGAGGTTGCCGAGATCTTTGTAGATGCCGCCTAGGTTGCTTAGGGCATCTGGGTTATCAGGCTTTAGTTCTAGAGATTTGAGGGTGGAGGAAAGAGCTTGATCAAGGTTACCGAGGTCTTTGTAGATGCCGCCCAGGTTCATGTGGGCAGTGTGGTTATCAGGCTTGAGCTCGAGTGATTTGAGAGTGGATGCAAGAGCTTGATCAAGGTTGTCGAGATCTTTGTAGATGCCGCCCAGGTTCATGTGGGCAGTGTGGTTATCAGGATTAAGCTCGAGTGATTTGAGAGTGGAGGCAAGAGCTTGATCGAGATTGCCGAGGTCTCTCAGCAGATTGCCAAGATTTGCATAAGCATCTGCAAAGCTGGGGTTGACTGAAATAGCTTGCTTGTATATTTCTAAGGCCTTCTGTTTTCTGTCTGTATTTTTGTAGATTACTCCAAGATTTGAGAAGGCTATTTCGTGATGAAAGCCACTATCGATTGCTTTTAGGTATAACTCTTCTGCAATTTGTATATTTCCTGCTGTGTGGGCTTTAACTGCTGCTTTGAGAAGCTGGCGGCCACTTTTATTGTGTTTTTCAACGCTTTTATTTAATTCGCTCTTTCCGAAGCCTTTCATTGAACTGTTGAGTGATTTTGATACTTTAAGCCGCGCTGTGCCTTTTTCAGGTTCTTTTGGACTGCTGCTCAGTTCCTCTCTGCTCCATTACCACATTTGAGCTGCTGCCGTTCCAGTTTGCGGCGCATTCTTGCTGTGACGCCCAGCTCAGCACCAGGCCAGAGCCGATCCATCTCACGGGTGAAGTGCTTGGCCAGTAGGGGGGAATGGATGACGAGCAGCGTTTCGTCGTTGGTGTGAGCTGCCGCAGGGCTCCAATTCAATGAGCCTGTGATCACTTTTTTGTTGTCGATCACCGCGAACTTGTGGTGTAGCTTGTCTCCGCTCGCCAGTCTCGCTGTACCTACTCCTTCTAGAGGGACTGCGAATGGTTTGTTGCCTACTTCCAGCTTGCAACGGTGATCTGGAAGTGCAACACCTAATAAGTCCAGTACTTCTGAATAGGAACGGCTGGCAAAGCTAGGGTCAGGGATTAAGCGTACCTTCACATCGCTTTGCACCTGCTCCCATAGTTTGTGAACTAAAGCTTGTGCAGAAAAGATGAATAAGGCCATATCGATGCTTTGTTTTGATGTTTCTATTTGCTTGGCAATGAATTGCAGGCCGTTCATCTTTTGTCGCTTTGCGTGTGGAGCAAAGAGCACTTCAATTCGGGTACCACCAACCTTTGCAGCCTGAATACCAGGCTGGCTTTTAGCTAACCCAAATAGGCTGTCTTTTGCACCTCCTGGACCATCGCCCCACATCAAAAGGAACTCCTTTTTGAATAGTTCAGCTAGTTCTGTACTTTTGAAGCTCAGCAAGTGGTTGACATTGCCGCGCGTTTGTATCGCTGCGGGATCTCCATGCATGCCTGAATGGCTGAAGTTTGCACTTCCAGTAATCACCCTTTGAGTATCGATAACCATGAATTTGTGATGCATCAGACCACTGCCTTTGCTGCCGTCTTCTCTGTCATCAATCCAAGGGATTTGATGACGCCTGAGGATTTGAATCGTCTAGTCTATGGATTACTTCAGGTTCACGATTGGGAGCGATCACCTGGATGTTCAGGATTTGAGGATGCTCTTAGACAACCTGAAATAGGCCAGCCGATCAGCATTTCATTGAGCAGCATTTGATCAAGATGATCTCTACATCAATTGCTTGATGTGTGTTTGCTGGTTCAGCTTTGTTGGGGTACTAGGCCACCTTTTTGGGAAGGCTTAGGAGTTGTTTGTTTGGCTGGATTGATGCAAACGATGGAGAGTCGTTTAGCGGGCTGATCGATGGTATCCCTGCGCTGGAAGCTGTTGTTAGGGACCTTGTTGGCGACTTGAAGCAAATCCCAAACGACATCTTTGCAAGAGGATGGCAAACGGGGGTGGTCTAGTAAAGGATCGATCAATGCTCGGGTGCGGCTGCAGGCTGCTGCATCATTGTCTCGAGAGCAGGCATAGGCCTGAAGCTGGATGCTGAGCAGCTCCTCTTTGGTTGGGAACGGAATGTATTCCACCTCGCTGCGTGCAGCCGGTGTAGAGATGGCAAACAGGCCGAGTAGGACCAAGGCTGGATGGATTTTGAGCTGGCTCATGGGGGCATTCTGCCCTGGATGAGTTGATTGTGGTTCAGGCTTTGCGAGCGGTGCCCTGATCCTGCTCAGTGATTCTTTCCATCAGCTGCTGTTCACATGAAAACAGCAATGACGCTTGAACCTTTCTGCGTTGTGCCAGAAAGCGATTGAGGAGATGATTCGTCAGGAAGATAAGAAGCAATATCCCAAGCATCTGAGCTGGTCTAAGAAGGCTTATAAGCCCAGAATTGATACATGGCCGTAAACGTAGAGGGGTATTGCTTTTCAAATTCACCCCAATTTTCAAGAGAGATCATGTCAGTATCATTTGGAAACTGTTTTTGGTAAGTCTTGCGAATTGGCTCTGGCAGCATGAACCCACAGAAAATCAAGCCTTGGCTATTTAGAAGTTCTTGCAGTGATTCTGTTGTGAATCGATGCTCTTGCACATGAAAGCAGAGGTCTCGGCACCCTGAGAGTGAATAAAAGTCTTGTCCGCATTGTGGAAGGTTTGATAATGCTGTGAATTCCCCTCTTAGGACTTGTTGGCGAAACTCTCTGATCCCTTCAGGAGTGCTTTGCAATTCTAGCTCTTTGATCTGATTGCGTGCTTCCACGATCTGTTGTCTAGCAATGTCGCTGTATAGGCCAAGCTTGATGTAGCCACCAGGCTTAAGTTGTTCGTTTAATGCTGAGAGCCCTTTGCCGGGATTTTCCATGTGATGAAGTACACCACTACATTCAATGATGTCAAATGATTGCTGAAGGTTGGCTACATCTAAAAGATCCATCATTTTAAAATCAATATTTTCCATTCCATATTCTTCTGCCTTCCTGATGGCATATGCCAGGCTGCGGCTGCTTAGGTCAATTGCTTTGATCTGTGCATTCTTGTAGCGACTAGCAAGGATAACTTGTCCACCTGTACCGCAGCCTGCGATTAGAACTTTTGGACGGGCATTTTTGTTATTCAATTCTTTTGAGAATTGAAGATTGTGTTTGGTTGATTCAATGTTAATGATTTCTGATTTAGTTTTAGCTAAAGACTTGTCAGTATAGTCCGCATGGCGATATCGAGGGTATGGATTTTCCTCATACATATCCTGGACCTTTAATGAGACTACGTCATCAATATCCGAATTACTCTGAATTGAGGCTTTGATTTTTTCTTCTTCTTTTGGCTCCTCCAGTTGAATTTGAATGAGTGTCGTGCTTTCCTCGCTGGTTGTGGGGTAATGCTTCAACCAATCTTGGTTCAGATTGAGTTTATGTATAGGGATGTAGCAGGCAATGATGGCGAGATATTGCTTGAATAACTCTTGGCTTTGGAGAGCCTGGACAATTAATTTTTCGACAAGATCGTCTTCTTCTGGTGATTGCACGTAAACGTATTCGTTTAGGAAGCATTGTATGGCTACGGCCTCTGAAAGAGGTTTTAAGTGCTCTGGAATAGACGTTTGAGTGGTTGCCAGGATTAAAAGTTCTTTTCTTAATCGTGTGAGGAATCTCTCAATATCTTGATTGCTTGGAATAAGCAAGGCAAGTGATTTTTTTAGTCGCCAGTCCGCTGCGAGCTTGTTAAGGGCATCATTATTGGCTGAGATAATGGGATCTAGCGTGGCAGCTTCCTGGATGGTTGGAAGGAATGCTAAAATAAACAATCTGGATAATTTTTGGTGAGATACATTGTCTAGATTAAGCAGCAGTTCGTAAGCCTTTTTGAGATTATCTGCATTGGAGGAAGTTAGTGTGAGTTGGCCAATAAATCCTTTTAAGTTGTTAACGGTAACAGGGTTATCGGGCCTGAGTTCTAGAGATTTGAGGGTGGAGGTAAGAGCTTGATCAAGGTTGCCGAGATCTTTGTAGATGAGGCCGAGGTTCATAAGTGCACCAGGGTTATCAGGTTTGAGCTCTAGAGATTTGAGGGTTGAGTTAAGAGCTTGATCAAGGCTGCCGAGATCTTTGTAGATGCCGCCCAGATTCATGAGGGAAATATGGTTATCGGGTTTGAGTTCTAGAGATTTGAGGGTGGAGGTAAGAGCTTGATCAAGGTTGCCGAGATCTTTGTAGATGAGGCCTAGGTTCCTCAGAGCTCCAGGGTTATCAGCTTTGAGCTCTAGAGATTTGAGGGTGGATGCAAGAGCTTGTTCAAGGTTGCCAAGATCTTTGTAGATGAGGCCTAGGTTGCTGAGGACATTTGGGTTATCAGGGTTGAGCTCTAGAGATTGAAGGATGGAGGTAAGAGCTAAATCAAGGCTGCCGAGCTCTTGGTAGATACCGCCTAGCTGGATGTAGGCGGTGGCATTCTTGGGGTCGAGGAGAAGAGTTTTTTTTGTTGCTTCTAGTGCTTCTTGAAGCTGACCTTCTCTTTTGTAAATTGCTCCGATATTTCCCCATGCTCCAACAAAGGCTTGGTCTAGTTTGATTGCTGTTTTAAATGCCTCAATTGCTTTGTCGCTAATTCCAACCTCCATTAGGCAGAGGCCATAGTTAAAGGGTATTAGTTTGTTTTTAGTGATCTCTAGATTTAATTTTTCATACTCAGCAATAGCGTTTGTCCACTGCCTCTGCTGTTGATAGGTCTGCGCTAATAGAAGTGTAATTTGTTCATTCGCGCCGATCTCTGATGCTTGCTTTAGGAGCTTGATCGATGCTGTAACATCATTATTTTGCAATAAAATAAGTCCATAGTTTGTTAATGAAGTGATGGCTGTTGCGTTTCTAGAAATTTCTTTTTGGTAGTGCTCAATAGCTTTTTCTTGCTGACCAGTGTTCTGATAAGCGATTCCCAGTAGTTCATGTGCCTTTGGGGTATTTGGGTTGATCTCAAGTGCATTGGATGCGAATACAATAGCTTGTTCTACTTGCCCTAAAGCCATTGCACTAGAAGCTGCACCTAGTAGAGCCTGGAAAAGATTTGGATCGGCTGCAATTGCTTGTTTGAAAAGCGCGATGGCACTTTTGTGATTGCCTGATCTGTTATCTAAGCTCGCGAGATTGAAGATTGCTGGGGCATATCCTTTATTGATTACTAGGGCTGCTTGATACCATTTGCGAGCATTGTCTATATCTTGGAGCTGGAGATAGGAGTTGCCAATATCTTTTGCTGTTTCAGGGTCTGTCTGATCAAGCTGATGAGCTTTGGCTAGGCATTGATGTGCTTTTTCTAGTTGTCCGAGAGTGAGTAATGATTTACCAGCATATTTATAGGCAAATGCCTCCTCAGGATTCCCCTGAAGGATGTTTTGGCAAGCCTGTAGGCATTCCTGATGGCGGCCAGTGGCTGAGAGTTGCTTGACGGTTGCCTGATCTGCCACGCCTTGAAAGCCAGATGCTGAAGAGGGTACAGGTTTTTGGTGACACTCCCAGAGCCACTTAAACAAGCTGAACTCTCTTGAGAAGCCCTTACATCCCCGCCTTCGCCACTCTCTAACTTAATGCTGCTTTCTGGTGCTGCCATTCCAGTTTTTCCCGAATTCGGGAATTAAGCCCCAGTTCAGCCCCACGCCACTGCCGATCTATCTTCCGGGTGGAATACTTGGGAAGCAACGGTGAAGTGATTAGTTGCAAAAAAATAACGATAGCTGAATGACAGGGTTTCTTGTTCCTAACGATTGACTCACCTCGAAGCCTTATAAATTGTCTAGTTGAGCAATAGCCCTAACAACAGCGCCTGGCTTGTTCTGATTTAGTCTCAGCCTTGCTCATCTCATCTGCAGATGAATGGCTTGACCACCAAGATTACTCGGCTATACGCTTGCTGTATCGATTCACTCACGGATCAAGACCAGAGATTGTTTGGCAGATCTTGAATCTGTAGTTCGTCAGCCAACTTTTATCATCCCTAACTACACTATCATTGAAGTGCAGAGATGGCCTTGCAAAAGCATGACTTATGCAAATTCAATAAAGGTTGCGATTGGCAATGTGAAGATTGCCTTTTTTGACCGGCCATTATGTTCTTTCAGCTAAATGCCTATTAGCTTTACAGCAACTTGTTTTGAAAAATAAGAAATCGCGATGACCTGGTAGCTCAGCTTGTTTTGAGAACAAAATTCATTAAGTGCTTTGTATTCATCTTGTTCCCAGTTCTCATTAATGATGAATTCATCAAATATCAATATTGTATGTTCATCGATTATGGCCTTTGAATGATTTAAAGCGCAGAGAGTAGAAGAATAAAGATCGGCATCGAAATTTATTATTGATGCTATCGGCCTAGGTTTAGAGAAAAAGATTGGCAGCGTATTCTCGAACTTGCCTTCTATAAATATTCCACCATCGACTTGAGGAATGATGCCTTCTGCAGAATATGCGCCTCCTTTAGTGTTGTGCCAGTCTTCTGGCAAGCCTTCGAAAGTATCAAATCCATAGCCTTCCTTGAAAGTATTGATTAGATACTTAAACGAAATGCCGCGCCAAACACCAAACTCATAAAAAGGTCTGTCTTTTTTGCTCTCATCCATCATGCTGTCAAATAATGCCCACCTATGGAAGAATAGCTTTGGAATTTCAGGTAAATCTAGTGCCCATCTAAAAGAGCGGGCATGGGAATGATCTTTGTGTTTTGAAATTAAAATATCTTTGAGTAAGGATGGGTCCCCTTGATGATATTTTAGTGCGCCTAGAGTAAGCTTCGCCTCTAAATAGGTCTCGTCTATTTCCAGGCATTGGTTTATCCTTTCTTCTGCTTCTTCAATGCTATTTGCTAATCCATATAAATTCCATGCAGCACTTGCTAAATCAGGTTTGAGCTCTAAGGATTTAAGTGTTGCCTCTTTAGCTTGATCAAGTTTACCTTGTGCTTCAAAAACGATGCCTAGATTCATGTAGGCATTGGCGTTGTCTGGATTGAGCTCTAAGGATTTAAGTATTGAGTTGATAGCTAGATCATACTTGGCTTGGTCTTGGTAGATGCCAGCAAGGTTGATGTAGACATCGGAGTTATCATCTTTGAGTTCTAATGATTTTAGTGTTACCTCTATCGCTAGATCATGGTTGCCGAGATCTTTGTAGATGAGGCCGAGGTTCATAAGTGCACCAGGGTTATCAGCTTTGAGCTCTAGAGATTTGAGGGTGGAGGTAAGAGCTTGATCAAGGCTGCCGAGATCTTTGTAGATGCTTCCTAGGTTGATGTAGACATCGGCTTTATCAGCTTTGAGTTCTAATGATTTCAGTGTTACCTCTAGCGCTAGATCAAGTTTGCCGAGATCTTTGTAGATGAGGCCTAGGTTGCTGAGGACATTTGGGTTATCAGGGTTGAGCTCTAGAGATTTAAGGGTTGAGGTAAGAGCTAAATCAAGGTTGCCGAGATCTTTGTAGATGCTGCTGAGGTTGATGTGGGCAATGGCGTTATTTGGATCGAGTAAGCTAATTTTCTTTGTTGCTTCTAGTGCTTCTTGAAGCTGACCTTCTCTTTTGTAAATTGCTCCGATATTTCCCCATGCTCCAACAAAGGCTTGGTCTAGTTTGATTGCTGTTTTAAATGCCTCAATTGCTTTGTCGCTAATTCCAACCTCCATTAGGCAGAGGCCATAGTTAAAGGGTATTAGTTTGTTTTTAGTGATCTCTAGATTTAATTTTTCATACTCAGCAATAGCGTTTGTCCACTGCCTCTGCTGTTGATAGGTCTGCGCTAATAGAAGTGTAATTTGTTCATTCGCGCCGATCTCTGATGCTTGCTTTAGGAGCTTGATCGATGCTGTAACATCATTATTTTGCAATAAAATAAGTCCATAGTTTGTTAATGAAGTGATGGCTGTTGCGTTTCTAGAAATTTCTTTTTGGTAGTGCTCAATAGCTTTTTCTTGCTGACCAGTGTTCTGATAAGCGATTCCCAGTAGTTCATGTGCCTTTGGGGTATTTGGGTTGATCTCAAGTGCATTGGATGCGAATACAATAGCTTGTTCTACTTGCCCTAAAGCCATTGCACTAGAAGCTGCACCTAGTAGAGCCTGGAAAAGATTTGGATCGGCTGCAATTGCTTGTTTGAAAAGCGCGATGGCACTTTTGTGATTGCCTGATCTGTTATCTAAGCTCGCGAGATTGAAGATTGCTGGGGCATATCCTTTATTGATTACTAGGGCTGCTTGATACCATTTGCGAGCATTGTCTATATCTTGGAGCTGGAGATAGGAGTTGCCAATATCTTTTGCTGTTTCAGGGTCTGTCTGATCAAGCTGATGAGCTTTGGCTAGGCATTGATGTGCTTTTTCTAGTTGTCCGAGAGTGAGTAATGATTTACCAGCATATTTATAGGCAAATGCCTCCTCAGGATTCCCCTGAAGGATGTTTTGGCAAGCCTGTAGGCATTCCTGATGGCGGCCAGTGGCTGAGAGTTGCTTGACGGTTGCCTGATCTGCCACGCCTTGAAAGCCAGATGCTGAAGAGGGTACAGGTTTTTGGTGACACTCCCAGAGCCACTTAAACAAGCTGAACTCTCTTGAGAAGCCCTTACATCCCCGCCTTCGCCACTCTCTAACTTAATGCTGCTTTCTGGTGCTGCCATTCCAGTTTTTCCCGAATTCGGGAATTAAGCCCCAGTTCAGCCCCACGCCACTGCCGATCTATCTTCCGGGTGGAATACTTGGGAAGCAACGGTGAAGTGATTAGTTGCAAAAAAATAACGATAGCTGAATGACAGGGTTTCTTGTTCCTAACGATTGACTCACCTCGAAGCCTTATAAATTGTCTAGTTGAGCAATAGCCCTAACAACAGCGCCTGGCTTGTTCTGATTTAGTCTCAGCCTTGCTCATCTCATCTGCAGATGAATGGCTTGACCACCAAGATTACTCGGCTATACGCTTGCTGTATCGATTCACTCACGGATCAAGACCAGAGATTGTTTGGCAGATCTTGAATCTGTAGTTCGTCAGCCAACTTTTATCATCCCTAACTACACTATCATTGAAGTGCAGAGATGGCCTTGCAAAAGCATGACTTATGCAAATTCAATAAAGGTTGCGATTGGCAATGTGAAGATTGCCTTTTTTGACCGGCCATTATGTTCTTTCAGCTAAATGCCTATTAGCTTTACAGCAACTTGTTTTGAAAAATAAGAAATCGCGATGACCTGGTAGCTCAGCTTGTTTTGAGAACAAAATTCATTAAGTGCTTTGTATTCATCTTGTTCCCAGTTCTCATTAATGATGAATTCATCAAATATCAATATTGTATGTTCATCGATTATGGCCTTTGAATGATTTAAAGCGCAGAGAGTAGAAGAATAAAGATCGGCATCGAAATTTATTATTGATGCTATCGGCCTAGGTTTAGAGAAAAAGATTGGCAGCGTATTCTCGAACTTGCCTTCTATAAATATTCCACCATCGACTTGAGGAATGATGCCTTCTGCAGAATATGCGCCTCCTTTAGTGTTGTGCCAGTCTTCTGGCAAGCCTTCGAAAGTATCAAATCCATAGCCTTCCTTGAAAGTATTGATTAGATACTTAAACGAAATGCCGCGCCAAACACCAAACTCATAAAAAGGTCTGTCTTTTTTGCTCTCATCCATCATGCTGTCAAATAATGCCCACCTATGGAAGAATAGCTTTGGAATTTCAGGTAAATCTAGTGCCCATCTAAAAGAGCGGGCATGGGAATGATCTTTGTGTTTTGAAATTAAAATATCTTTGAGTAAGGATGGGTCCCCTTGATGATATTTTAGTGCGCCTAGAGTAAGCTTCGCCTCTAAATAGGTCTCGTCTATTTCCAGGCATTGGTTTATCCTTTCTTCTGCTTCTTCAATGCTATTTGCTAATCCATATAAATTCCATGCAGCACTTGCTAAATCAGGTTTGAGCTCTAAGGATTTAAGTGTTGCCTCTTTAGCTTGATCACGTTGCCCTTGCGCCAGAAGGGCCATTCCTAGATTCATGTAGGCATTGGCGTTGTCTGGATTGAGCTCTAAGGATTTAAGTATTGAGTTGATAGCTAGATCATACTTGGCTTGGTCTTGGTAGATGCCAGCAAGGTTGATGTAGACATCGGAGTTATCATCTTTGAGTTCTAATGATTTTAGTGTTACCTCTATCGCTAGATCATGGTTGCCGAGATCTTTGTAGATGAGGCCGAGGTTCATAAGTGCACCAGGGTTATCAGCTTTGAGCTCTAGAGATTTGAGGGTGGAGGCAAGAGCTTGATCAAGGTTGCCGCGCTCCTTGTAGATGAGGCCGAGATTCATGAGTGAACCAGGGTTATCAGCCTTTAGCTCTAGAGATTTGAGGGTGGAGGCAAGAGCTTGATCAAGGTTGCCGAGATCTTTGTAGATAAGGCCGAGGTTCGTGAGGGCGTTTGGATTATCGGTCTTGAGTTCTAGAGATTTGAGGGTGGAGGTAAGAGCTTGATCAAGGTTGCCGAGATCTTTGTAGATACCGCCCAGGTTGAGGTGGGCGTCTGGGTTATCGGGTTTGAGCTCTAGAGATTTGAGGGTGGAGGCAAGAGCTTGATCAAGGTTGCCGAGATCTTTGTTGATGCCGCCCAGGTTTGTGAGGGCGTCAGGGTTATCGGGTTTGAGCTTTAGAGATTTGAGGGTGGAGTCAAGAGCTTGATCAAGGTTGCCGAGATCTTTGTAGATACCGCCCAGGTTCAGGTGGGCATTGGCGTTATCTTGATTGAGCTCTAATGATTTCAGTGTTGAGATTAGAGCCAGATTAGATTTGCCGAGGTCTTTGTAGATGCCACCTAAGTTCATGTGGAATGGGGCGAAGGTTGGATCTATTTCTACGGCCTTCTTCACCAGAGGGACTGCCCCTTGCAGATCTCCTTTCTCTTTGGCGATTAGGCCTAAATTATTGAGTGCTGGAGCATAATTAGGATCTATTGATAGGGCATATTTGTAAGCTTTTATGGCTTCTGCATAATTTTGGGTTGATTTAAAGCAGTTGCCAATATCTTTTGCTGTTTCAGGGTCTGTCTGATCGAGCTGATGAGCTTTGGCTAGGCATTGATGTGCTTTTTCTAATTGCCCGAGAGCGAGTAATGATTTCCCAGCGTATTTATAGGCAAATGCTTCCTCTGGATCCCTCTGAAGAACGTTTTGACAAGCCTGTAGGCATTCTTGATGACGACCAACGGCTGAGAGCTCTTTGATCGCTGCTAAGTCCGTCATATGCTTCATAGCTGGATTGGCTTCATGTTACTTGCGATTTAGAGCCACCCTTAAAGCCAGATCAGAAGCCTGAGCTTTCCCTCCTATTGAATTTACCCTCTCTCCACTACACGCCCTTATTTGAGCGGCTGCCTGTCCAGCTTGCGGCGCAGGCGCAATGAAGTTCCTAGTGCTTTCTTATTCCAGATCTATTCATCTCAGCTGTCAACTTAGTTGCCAGTCAATTTCTTGAAGTCTTCCATCATTCGGCTTCAGTTCGTGGTTCTGTAGCTGCGGAGATGAACCTCAACGCTATGGCGATGGCGACACTGATAGGCGACACTGATATTGGTTTCATGTAGCGCATGCTGCGTGCATTTGAGGAGTAGGTGTTGCGGAAAGAATAGGCACCCATGCCCATTGAGCTGCTGTGTCGGCAAAGAGTTCATGCCAGTTAGGCAGTCGTTTGAGTGTTGCCTCTAGATTCTTACCGCTGATTTTCATTGGGTTTGCGTCTTTACCAAGAACTATTGCCAGCATGTGAAACAGCTTCAACAAATTTAAGCTGTCGCGTTTGATTGGTATCGGCAGCAACCAGCGTGGTTCTGTTTCTTGCTTCTGTCGAGCTCTGCTGTTTTGGCCTTACTCTTGGTAACGAACAACGGCACTAAGCTATCTCTTGGCAAAGATCCATCCATCCAGTAATGATGTATTTCTTTCCAGATTGAACTACATTTCCCTTGTGAGCATGCGTCCACATTGCAGGCCAGATCATCGTTAATCCTTTCTTTGGCTGTATTTGTATATCATAGTGACAGAAGTACGTAGATCCTCCATCTTCTACATCATTCAAATAGGTCATAAATGCAAATTCACGCTCCATGTTCGTAAGGCACCTTTCCGTATGCACTTTGTTAAAATGCTGTCCAGCTTCGTATCTTTGAATATTGAAGACTCCGATATCTAGCGATGGAATTGCTTCCTTCAGAAATGGCCATTGATCTGCATAGTCTTGATAGCACGTTGTTAGGATTTGTAGATAACTGACGAAGATTTCGTTTCCGGCTGAATCAAAGTCTCTTGGAGCAATGCTTACATCTCGGCTGTTTTTTTGAGCAAGATTTACCTCGCCTTCACCTGCATTCCCTGGGGCTTGATTGCTCCTATTTTTTGTTTCGAAGTTGTGAATGATGTCGTCGCAGATAGACAGTGGCTCTATTTCCCAGGCCCCTATGTAATGAGGGCCGGAGGCTTGGGTCAAGATCTGCACCCTTTTCATCTATGTACCTTTAATCCATTGTGAATATCTATTCTTGCATATCCATCTCCTTTTCGTATTAGTTTTATCCCCTCAGAGCATTTGCCAATCCTTTTGAGTGCCTTCCCTTTTCCAGAAATCGCGAGCCTGTTCTCTGGCTGAAGTCTTAGTGCTTGTTCATATGCTTGGATTGACTCTTTTATTTTGCCTTTTTTGAGCAAAAAACCACCCAGGTTGATGTTTGCGTCTGGGTTATCGGGTTTGAGCTCTAGAGATTTGAGGGTTGAGGTAAGAGCTTGATCAAGGTTGCCGAGATCTTTGTAGATACCGCCCAGGTTGAGGTGGGCGTCTGGGTTATCGGGTTTGAGCTCTAGAGATGTGAGGGTGGAGGCAAGAGCTTGATCAAGGTTGCCGAGATCTTTGTAGATGCCGCCCAGGTTGAGGTGGGCGTCAGGGTTATCGGGTTTGAGCTTTAGAGATTTGAGGGTGGAGGCAAGAGCTTGATCAAGGTTGCCGAGATCTTTGTAGATGCCGCCCAGGTTTGTGAGGGCGTCAGGGTTATCGGGTTTGAGCTCTAGAGATGTGAGGGTGGAGGCAAGAGCTTGATCAAGGTTGCCGAGATCTTTGTAGATGCCGCCCAGGTTTGTGAGGGCGTCAGGGTTATCGGATTTGAGCTCTAGAGATGTGAGGGTGGAGGCAAGAGCTTGATCAAGGTTGCCGAGATCTTTGTAGATACTGCCCAGGTTCATGTGGGACGTGGGGTTGTCAGGTTTGAGCTCTAGAGATGTGAGGGTGGAGGTAAGAGCTTGATCAAGGTTGCCGAGATCTTTGTAGATGAGGCCCAAGTTCATCTGGAATGGGGCGAAGGTTGGATCTATCTCAACGGCCGTCTTCAGCAGAGTGACTGCCCCTTGAAGATCTCCTTTCTGTTTAGCGATTAGGCCTAAATTATTGAGTGCTGGAGCATAATTAGGATCTATTGAAAGGGCAATCTTGTAATATTGTTCGGCTTCGTCTTGGTTTTTAGTGGCATTGAAAATGTTGCCAATATCTTTTGCTATTTCAGGGTCTGTCTGATCGAGCTGATGAGCTTTGGCTAGGCATTGATGTGCTTTCTCTAATTGCCCGAGAGCGAGTAATGATTTTCCAGCGTATTTATAGGCAAATGCTTCTTGAGGATTCCCTTGAAGGGTGTTTTGACAAGCCTGGAGACATTCCTGATGGCGGCCAGTGGCTGAGAGCTCTTTGATCGCCGCCAAGTCCGTCACATACTTCATAGCTGGATTGGCTTCATGTTACTTGCGAGTTAGAGCCACCCTCACAGCCAGATCAGCAGCCTGAGTGGTCTCCAGGATTGGTTTCATTCCATCTGCTTGCCGCTCCCACATTTGAGCTGCTGCCGTTCCAGTTTGCGGCGCATTCTTGCTGTGACGCCCAGCTCAGCACCAGGCCAGAGCCGATCCATCTCACGGGTGAAGTGCTTGGCCAGTAGGGGGGAATGGATGACGAGCAGCGTTTCGTCGTTGGTGTGAGCTGCCGCAGGGCTCCAATTCAATGAGCCTGTGATCACTTTTTTGTTGTCGATCACCGCGAACTTTTGGTGTAGCTTGTCTCCGCTCGCCAGTCTCGCTGTACCTACTCCTTCTAGAGGGACTGCGAATGGTTTGTTGCCTACTTCCAGCTTGCAACGGTGATCTGGAAGTGCAACATCTAATAAGTCCAGTACTTCTGAATAGGAACGGCTGGCAAAGCTAGGGTCAGGGATTAAGCGTACCTTCACATCGCTTTGCACCTGCTCCCATAGTTTGTGAACTAAAGCTTGTGCAGAAAAGATGAATAAGGCCATATCGATGCTTTGTTTTGATGTTTCTATTTGCTTGGCAATGAATTGCAGGCCGTTCATCTTTTGTCGCTTTGCGTGTGGAGCAAAGAGCACTTCAATTCGGGTACCACCAACCTTTGCAGCCTGAATACCAGGCTGGCTTTTAGCTAACCCAAATAGGCTGTCTTTTGCACCTCCTGGACCATCGCCCCACATCAAAAGGAACTCCTTTTTGAATAGTTCAGCTAGTTCTGTACTTTTGAAGCTCAGCAAGTGGTTGACATTGCCGCGCGTTTGTATCGCTGCGGGATCTCCATGCATGCCTGAATGGCTGAAGTTTGCACTTCCAGTAATCACCCTTTGAGTATCGATAACCATGAATTTGTGATGCATCAGACCACTGCCTTTGCTGCCGTCTTCTCTGTCATCAATCCAAGGGATTTGATGACGCCTGAGGATTTGCATCGCATCGCCCCGATAGCGTTCTGTGGGGCTTAGCTCCCCGTAGTGATTACGATCTGCCAACATCTTTAGATGGGCCACTCGACGGCGTTCATGAAGGGACATATCTGCTTCATGTAGATCACCCCAGGGCTGGCTAAAGCTGTTTTCGATCACCATTTGCACGGTCACGCCCCGTTGCTTGGCTGCGACGAGTGCGTCTGCTATTCCAGGCAATCTGAGTTCTTGCACGGCCACAAGAATCTCTTGCTGCGCTTGTTCTATGGCAGTGATGACGAACTTCTCAAGGTTGTCGCCGTTGCGCCACTGATCATTAAGAGGGCTGCGGTATCGCGCACCATCGCGATGGTTGAAAACCACCTGGATCCTTTCAGGTAAGGGCAGTTCGGTAGGGGCATTGCCCTGTACAGATCCAGCTTTGCTGCAACTTGCACACCCTAGAAGTACGGGGAGCATCCACTTCCAGGCTTGCTTGCACACCTTTTGACCTCAACCAGCCGCTAATAGGGTTCCACCTTGATTTCGCCCCAGTTTGTTAATGGGGCATTTCTGCAGTGCGCAGCATGGTTACGAACCAGATAGTGGACATCATTAGCGTTATGAGGACTCCTGCACCGACACCAAGACGGGCCATGCTGAGGGGTACAACGAGAGGGAGGATGATGGCCCCAGCGAGTGGAGTGATGGCGACAAACCTACGCAACGTCGTCATGATCTGGGGAGCTCATTTAAAACCATTCTGCGACTGCCTGGTCTTCTGGGTTTGTGTTGTCGGTGGGTGTTCTCCGTTGGAAGTTCAAGGTGATATTGCGCTTCTGCTCACCGTCGGCCGCAGTGGCCTCAATCGCATAGACCTGCTCTCCGTCGCGGAAGGGAACTTGGATGCGGAAGGTTCCATCATTGGAGAGAGGAATGTCTTCGCCGCCGATGGTTAGGCGGGCAGAAGGATCTGTTGCGCCGTAGATCATCAGCTCAGCGTCGGCAATAAGCCAGAAGGTTTTTGGGCGTGGTGGTACTCCACCCAGTCCGGACTCATTACGACCACTGGCCCAAAGGCCGATGCCTGAATCGTTTAGACCATGTTGATCGCTATCCAAGCCGTTGTGTTCTTGGAAGACTTCCGACCCGACCCTGCTGCTGCGGAAGTGCTGTGTAGCGCTTTGATAGAGCCGCTCGTGTAGCCCGCTATCAATTGCGTCGCCAATGGGATCATCCTCTAGCTGTGGTGCTTGTGTAGAGGTGGGCGCAGGACTGCTTGTGATGCCCTTAAGGCTGAAGGGAACAAACTGATCGAGGATTTGCTCGCTGGGGTGGAGTGTTGGGACCTTGGCTATAGAGGAAAAGGCCAGGGACATCCAGAGAGTACCGACGCGATAGCCGAGTTCAACTCGATAGTCCCTATCAGACATTGGAACAGGTAGGTACCATTCGTTGCTGTGGCTGTCTACAGAGACTTCCTGGAGTGTGTGGGGATGTGCTTTGTTGCCATCGATGCCGGTTACGTCGGTTAAACGTAGGCAGAGCCGGTTGGCCCCTTTCGATAGTGCTCGCTTGCGATCAGTTTCTGAGATTTCCCAGAAGACATAAGCCCATTGCGGATCTCGGGGTAGGAAAACCACTCGAGTATCGGACTTGAGTCTGGATGGGGAGTTGAGTTCAGCTTCTAGCCCCAGTCGGTTGCTTTCTTCTTTTTCCTGACGAACCGTAATAGCGTTGAGTAATTGTTCCTTGGTCTTGCGGCTGTAAAGGGTTACGCCCAAATCGCTGGCTACTTGGCGGAGCTGACGGATGGTGAGACGTGCCATAGAAGATAAGGCTTGGGTCACGTCTAAAAACACTCCGTTTTTGTTTGGGATCACATTCTGTGGGCAATTGGTCGTTTACGGGTGGTTAGAGCTCTGGTGGTCAGCATCTACTGACCGCACTGGGATCTGCAGGTGACGCTCAATTGAGTGCACCTACAAAGCAACAACTCAGCTTTCCTCTTCGCCGGGAATGGGGGCTTCTGTTGATCTGTTCCCGAGCAGGGATGGATCAGAGATCAATGCTGCGAGATGCATAGGTATTTGTGAGTGCATCCAGGGCAAGGACTCCGCTGGTCTGCCTCCACGAGATTGGTAGAAGATATGAACTGGGGCACTGCCGATGGCAGTGGTCTAAACCTCTATCAGGAAGGCAAAGGTGCAGCTTGCAGGTTTTGCTGTCGTGGATTTGATTGAGCCTGGCTTGGATCTGCCCAAGGGACTTTCAGGTTGAGAGGATGCACCTACTACGTCTCCAGGTCAGTCTTGCCCTTGAGTTGGTTTGATTTGGAAGCCGCAGCAATTGCCGTATTCCAGACGCCAGTTCACTCGGTCAATCAAGCAATCGGGGAATGTTTGTCTCATCAGCAGTAATTCCTGCTCGCAAACCGATGGATACTCCTCTGCAATTCTTTGCAGGGAACAGTGAAAGTCTTTAATGAACCAGCCAATACCATCTGGCGCGGGCTGCCATTCCGTTTCATAGCCCTCTTGGCGACGTAATTCCACCAGCTTCTCAAGGCGATCCTGGATTGACCCTGAGCCGAGCTGATGGCGGTAGAGGTTGGCTTTTTTGAGTGCTTGTTGACTTAGTAGTGACGTAAATGTCTCGGGAGACAGGGCGGCTTTCATGGACTCCATCAAGCCGAGGGCGAAACTCTCACTGCCATCAGGGAAGTGATGATGTCCCTGTTCTGTCAATTGCCAGAGGTTCGAGGGACGCCCTGGGCCTGTGGGAGTTGGGCTGGCCTCGACCAGACCATCGTCTTCGAGGCTGCGTAGATGACGTCGCATTGCTTGGACTGAGATGCCCAACGATGCAGCCAGGTTTGCCGCACTACTCTCACCCTGCCGCAATAGGAGAGTGAGGGTTGCTTCGCGGGTAGGTGCCTGCGCCTCTGTGGTCATGGATAGTCAGTGCTCCTATAACCATGCCACGCAGAAACAGAAGGTGGCGGCATAAGTTGCGTTAGATCAGGTTCAACGCAGGGTTCAAGCTGCAATCCTATGGACACAATCTGGTTGCGTCTTGAACAGTGCTTCACCAAGCGGCCAGTCACCTCAAGGCCTTTTGCCTTAGGCTTCTTGAAACGAAACCTATTGGTTTCGTTTCTTCTGAGAGCCTTCAACGGCTTCTTGTTTATTCATGTCGTCGTGCCTAAGTTGATCGGCCCATCCTCCTTCTCGATGTCATGCCAGATGCGGTCCTCCATATTTCACAAGCCAAGGCCTTTGTCTAGAGGGTTTCAAAACCTTCACTCCTTTCTGATCGGCTATCAATTATGACCAGCCAAAGCCACGTTGGGCAGCTTGTTTCAGAGCCATATAAGTATGGGTTCGTAACTGACATTGAAACTGAAAAGATCCCTAAGGGTCTTGATGAAGATGTGGTTCGCTTGATTTCGGAGAAGAAAAATGAGCCGCAGTTCCTGCTTGATTTTCGGATCAGGGCCTATCGACACTGGCTTAAACTGCAAACGCCTGATTGGGCAGGCCTTGGTTATCCACCGATAGATTATCAAGATATTGTTTATTACGCGGCACCTAAACAGAAGGAGAAAAAAAATAGCCTTGAAGAGGTCGATCCGACTTTGTTGGAAACTTTTGATAAGCTTGGTATCCCACTTAGTGAACAAAAGCGCTTGTCAAATGTGGCTGTTGATGCCGTATTTGACAGCGTTTCGATTGCAACCACCTATAAAGAAAAGCTTGCTGAGCATGGAGTGGTCTTTTGTTCCATTACTGATGCTGTGAATGAGTATCCAGAATTGGTTCGCAGATACCTTGGCACAGTTGTGCCTTCGAATGATAATTATTTTGCGGCGTTGAACTCAGCTGTGTTCAGCGATGGCTCTTTTGTTTTTATCCCTAAAGGTGTGGAATGTCCGATGGAATTATCTTCTTATTTTCGCATTAATTCTGGCGATATTGGACAATTTGAGCGGACTTTGATTGTTGCAGAAGAGGGAGCATCTGTGAGCTATCTCGAGGGTTGTACAGCTCCGATGTTTGATACCAATACACTTCATGCTGCTGTTGTGGAGTTGGTGGCACTTGATGATGCTTCGATTAAGTATTCCACGGTGCAAAACTGGTATGCTGGTGATGAGAATGGCATTGGAGGTATTTACAACTTTGTCACCAAGCGGGGGCATTGCTGTGGCGCGCGCAGTAAAATTAGCTGGTCTCAAGTAGAAACAGGCTCAGCGATTACTTGGAAGTATCCAAGTTGCATCTTGCAAGGTGCTGATTCCGTAGGTGAATTTTATTCGGTTGCTCTCACAAATCATCGTCAGCAGGCAGATACTGGCACAAAAATGATCCATCTAGGGCCTCGTACTCGCTCTACAATTGTGAGCAAGGGCATCAGCGCAGGCCATTCGGCGAACAGCTATCGCGGTCTGGTGCAGATGGGTCCAAATGCTGTCAATGCCAAGAATTACAGCCAGTGCGATTCCATGCTGATTGGTGACCAGGCTGGAGCCAACACCTATCCTTATATACGCAGTCAGCAGCCTGATGCCAGTATTGAGCACGAGGCCAGTACCTGCAGAATCTCAGAAGATCAGCTTTTTTATCTTCAGAGTCGGGGCATAGATTTTGAAGCTGCAATTTCTATGATTGTTAGTGGATTTTGTCGAGATGTTTTTAGTCAGTTGCCAATGGAGTTCGCTGCTGAGGCTGATAAGCTGTTGGCTCTTAAATTGGAGGGTTCGGTTGGATAATGAATTTCTGCGTTGGCTCAACCTCTCCTAATTCTTTTCGTTTCTTATAGTGATTTCTCCCGATGCTCCAGTACTGATAGAGATACGCGACTTGTCTGCTTGCGTTGATGATCAGCCTATCCTTAATGGAGTAAATCTCACCATCCGTGCAGGCGAGATTCATGCCTTGATGGGGCGTAATGGCAGCGGTAAAAGCACTTTATCTAAGGTGTTGGCAGGGCATCCTGCTTACAAAGTTACCGAGGGAAGTGTTCTTTATCGCGGTGAGGATTTACTCCCTCTTGAGCCAGATGAGCGCTCTCGAATTGGGCTCTTTCTCGGTTTTCAGTACCCGGTTGAGATTCCTGGAGTGAGTAATCTTGAGTTCCTGCGGGTATCCACGAATGCCCGTCGCTTAGCACAAGGCCTGGAGGAATTGGACACCTTTGCGTTCGAAGACTTTGTGCGTGAGCGTCTCGGTTTGGTGCAGATGGACCCAGCTTTTCTAGACCGTTCGGTGAATGAGGGCTTCAGTGGTGGAGAGAAGAAGCGCAATGAGATTTTGCAAATGGCGTTGCTAGAACCTCTTGTAGCGATTCTCGATGAAACCGATTCCGGTTTGGATATCGATGCTTTGCGCATCGTGTCTGGGGGTGTCAATCAACTCGCAAATGTTGACAATGCCACCCTGTTGATTACTCATTACCAGCGTCTACTCGATCTCATTCAACCCGACTACGTGCATGTGATGGCCGCGGGGAGGATTGTGCGCTCCGGTGACAAGGCGCTGGCACTTGAGTTGGAGCAACGAGGTTATGAATGGGTTGATCGTGAATTGGATGCAATGGAGATGACCTGATGGTGGAAGCCCCCATCAAGAACTCCTCAGCTCTCGATGACTGGTGTGAGCGGCTCTTGCACAGTCTTGAAGCCCCATCAGGTCCGATGGCTGCCTGCCAGGCTCAGTCGCGCAATCACCTTGAAACTCTCTCTGCTCCTCATCGTCGACAGGAGGCATGGCGTTTTTGTGATCTTGCACCCATCGCTGAACTTGAGCCTCGACAGATTTGCTCTCTAGGTGAGCCATCGGCTCCTGGTGTTTCTGATCAGGTGACACGTCTGGTCTTAGGGAGGGGGCAGGATCCTTTCGCTGGAGTGACTCTCCCGAAGGGCCTGTCGCCGCTTAGCGATGCGGAACTCAAGCATTCTCTCGGGCACACTTTGAACCTGGCGACATCCAAAGGCCAATGGCCTGTGGCGTTGAATCAGGCCATCGCTTCACAAGTCATTGGCTTGCGGGTTAGCGGGATAGTGGATAGCCCTCTTGAATTGGTGTGTGATGCCGGCGTCGATCGGGGTGTTTTTGCCGTGCGGGTGCTCTTGCTCCTTGAGGAAAAGGCCAAGCTTGAGTTGCTACAAGTTCAGCTGAGTTCAGGTGCCAATCTCACAAGCGTTTTGGTGGAAGCTCACTTGCAAAGTGAGGCCAAGTTGCGTCATGGCCTTCTAGCTTTCGGCCATCCTCAAGCTGCATTGTTGGCTCATCTTGCTGTTGAGCAGGAACCAAGCAGTGATGTTTCCCTGGTGAGTGTCAGTCAAGGTTGGGGTGTGATTCGTCATGAGCCCCAATTGATTCAGTTGAATGGTGGTGCCAAGAGTCAATTGCGGGCACTTCAACTGGTGCAGGCTAATCAGCTTGCTGATACTCATTCCTGTGTGCGTTTTAATGGCCCGGAAGGAACCTTGGATCAACTCCACAAGGTAGTTGCAGCTGGTCATGGCCGCAGTGTTTTTAACGGGGTGGTGCAGGTGCCTCGTGAGGCGCAGCGTACCGATGCCGCGCAGCTAAGTCGTAGCTTGTTGCTCTCAGATCGGGCCCGAATTGACACCAAGCCTGAGTTGGAAATTGTTGCTGACGATGTCAAATGCGCCCATGGGGCCACAGTGAGCCGGCTTCAGCCGGAGGCACTTTTTTATCTTCAAAGTCGTGGAATTTCACCTGATCAAGCCGCCCAGCTTTTACTGCGCGCGTTTTGTTATGAGGTGAGTTGCATGCTCCCATCTATTTCACAGGCCTGGCAGCCATTAGCTCGATTGTTGGATGGGGTTTGAGCCGATCATGACCTCTCCCGTTAGTTCAGAGCAGAGCATGCCTTTGGCAATGGCAGCTGTAGAAACTTCAGCGAACCTGGCAGAGTTCACGCGAGCGGATTTCCCGCTACTAGGCCAGACCGCCTGCTTAGGTCAGCCCTTGATTTACATGGACCATGCGGCGACAAGTCAGAAGCCACGGCAGGTGCTGGATGCCTTACAGCATTACTACGACCATGACAACGCCAATGTGCACCGTGGTGCCCATCAGTTGAGTGTTCGTGCAACCGAGGATTTTGAACGAGCACGTCAGAAGGTGGCTGATTTCATCGCTGCCTCAAGCGCGCGGGAAATCGTTTTCACAAGGAATGCGAGTGAGGCGATCAACCTGGTGGCTCGCACTTGGGGAGATGCCAACCTCCATGAAGGTGACGAGGTGCTACTCACCTTGATGGAGCATCACAGCAACATTGTTCCTTGGCAGATGCTTGCCAAGCGAACAGGTTGCGTGCTGCGCTTTGTCGACCTCACCGATTGCGGGGAGCTTGATTTAAACGATCTTCGGCACAAACTCTCCGAGCGAACTCGTTTGGTCAGCCTGGCTCACTTGAGCAATGTGCTGGGCTGTTTTAACCCGATCTCTGAGGTCACTGCAGAGGCTCATCGCTTTGGTTCTCTGGTGTTGCTGGATGCTTGCCAGAGCTTGCCACATATGCCTGTTGATGTGTCTCGGCTTGGATGTGACTTTCTCGTGGGTTCTTCCCACAAATTGTGTGGTCCTACCGGGATGGGTTTTCTTTGGGCTCGAGAGGATTTGCTTGATGCCATGCCGCCTTTCCTCGGAGGTGGCGAAATGATTCAGGATGTCTATCTCGACCACAGCAGCTGGGCTGATCTGCCCTACAAGTTTGAAGCAGGTACCCCTGCTATTGGGGAAGCGATTGGTATGGGCGTTGCTCTCGACTACTTGAACCAGGTTGGCTTAGATCGTATTCACGCTTGGGAGCAGCAGCTCACGCTGCAATTGTTTGATCGCCTCCAAGCCATTGATGGGTTGACGATTCTGGGCCCAACTCCTCAGCAGGAGCCTAATCGGGCGGTCCTGGCGGCTTTCACGGTGGATGGCTTGCATCCCAATGATATTGGTGCCCTGCTTGATTCAGCAGGGATCTGTATTCGTAGTGGCCACCACTGCACCCAGCCTTTGCATCGTCACTATGGGATCCCTGGATCAGCTCGTGCCAGCTTGAGCTTCACCAACACACCAGAAGAAGTCGATCGTTTTGCTGAGGAATTGGTTGCGACGATTGGCTTCTTAAGAGAGCACAGCTAGAGCTTTAGGTGGCGGCGGAAGAATTGCTCAGTTGCTTCTAAGACTTTGATCTTGACAGCACTGTCGCGAAAGCCGTGGCCTTCCTGCTCAAAAATGTGCAGTTCAACTGGTATGCCATTTTCTTTTAAGGCATTGGCCATCCGTTCTGTTTGATCTGGAGGAACCACTTTGTCTTGAAGTCCCTGAAAGAAGATCACTGGGCATTGGATCTTGTTGGCATGCAGGAGAGGTGAGCGGTTTTCGTAAAGTTGTCTTTGGTCGGGCCAACGGCCTACCAGGTGATCGAGGTATCGAGCTTCAAATCGATGGGTGTCCTCTGCCATGGCGGTGAGATCACTTACTGCATAACGGCAGGCAGCAGCGCGAAATACATCGGTGAAGCAAAGGCAGGCCAGGGTGGTAAATCCACCGGCACTGCCTCCTTCAATGGCGATTTGTGTTGGGTTTGCCTTGTTGCATTTCACTAGTGCCAGTGCGGCTTCGGCGCAATCCGTTACGTCTGTTTTGCCCCAGCCTCCCCGGAGGCGTTCGCGGTATGCACGGCCAAATCCAGTGGAGCCGCCATAGTTCACATCCACCACTCCCCAGCCTCTGGATGTCCAGAACTGAATGCTGAGGCTTAGACCGCGGTTGGCCATGCTGGTAGGGCCGCTATGGCTTTTGACAAGAAGTGGCGCAGGGCCTTTGCTGCCATTGATTGGCGGGTAATACCAGGCATGGGTTGCCTGCCCATGGCAGCCTTCAAACCAGATAGGCTCCGCAACGCTGATCGCATCAGCATTCAGTAAAGGCTCACTGGCTGGGGTGTGCTTCCAGCTGCCACAGTTGAGGTTGAGCTCTAGTAGCCCAGGGCTCGTGGTGGCATTGCTAGCGATGGCTACGGCTCGACCTTCCTGTGCCTGCAGACCATTTAGATCATCAAAAGGTTGGTTGATGGTGCTGATCTGTCCATCATCGGCCAAGCGGCTCAGCCTCCAAGAACCTTGGTCACAGATGGCGGTCAGAATTTGCTCTCCATCCCATGCGCTGCTGCTCATGCCATAAACCCACTGCGGCATGCCGGTTTCGGCTGAAAGCGGCCAGGGGCGTCGCCAAGTGGGTTGGACAGTGGGGTCAATCGTCAGCTTTGCCACCATCAGATTCCACCAGCCGCTGCAGTCTTCGCTGACAACCAGCTCTCCATTGGGTAGCCAAAGGGGCTGGAAGACGGATGTTTGTTTGCGATCAAGTGGTCTGCTACCAGCTAGACAAGCCGAGCTTTTGATCAAACCCGCAGGGTCGAGGCTGGCCCACCAGAGTTGGCTTGCCTCCCAGGGCATGGCCGGTTGTTGCCATTCCACCCAGGCCAGTTGATCTCCATTGGGGCTGAGGATCGCGTAACCAGCAAAATCAGCAGGGCGATGCAACACCGTGGCAGCCTGGTTCTCATGGTTGAGGGAGAAGGTCACCAGCCAGTCCCGCTTGTCTGCTTCCATGATTCCGAGCCAGCGCTGTCGTGGGAGGTCAATCAGACCATCAGCAAGTTGGGTATCGTTTGGTTTTGAGAGGCGAAGCGGCGGCTTGAGCGGAGATAATGCCTTCTTACCTTTTGAGGCCTGGTTGAGGCCCTGCCAGCGCTGGAACCAGAGGCAGCCATCGGCATCATCGATCCAGGCCATCAGGAGCTGGTTGTCTTGGCAGGCTGTTGCTAGAACCCCTCCTCCGTAATCGTGAATACGACTACGCAGATTGGCTGGGGCAGGTGTCAGCTCTTGGGGGGGGTGGTCAGATTGACCCCAGGGACGGATAAGGGCAGTGGTGCGACCATTCTCCTGAGGACGTTGCTCCAGCCAAAGCACCCAGTCATCAATCAGGCGCGGTTCTTTGAGGGTGGGTGTTTGTCCGAGAGCGCTTTTGGCAGAAAGAGGTTGAGTGGTTTGCTTCGGGTTTCGCTGGTGATGGCTTGTGCTTTCCATGGCGGTTTGGGGTCTGATGTGCGGTGGAGTTGCCTAAACTCACTGAACTGATGCTGAGACTTTTCTTTGGCTCGAAGCTTCGCTCAGCTGGCACGTACGGCCGAAAAAACCAAGGGGTCTGTTGCAGTCCCGAAGGAGTCGCTTGATCATCCGCCTCTTCAAATTCACACTTTGGGCAATGGGGTTTTGCGGCAATCCACTCGTCGGATTGGCAAGGTTGATGAATCTGTTAGGGACTTGGTGAGGGACATGCTTCGCAGCATGTACGCAGCTAAGGGGATTGGTTTGGCTGCCCCGCAGGTGGGAATTCATAAACAGCTCTTGGTCCTTGACCTTGATCTGGAAACCCCTACAACCCCGCCAGTGGTGTTGATTAATCCCGAGATCATTAGCTCCAGTGCAACTGTTGAAACCTATGAGGAAGGCTGTCTGAGCATCCCAGGCGTTTATCTCAATGTGGTGCGGCCTAGTGAGATCGTGCTCAGTTTTCGCGATGAGATGGGACGACCACGCAAAATGAAGGCCGACGGCCTGATGGCTCGCTGCATCCAGCACGAGATGGATCACCTTGAAGGTGTCCTTTTTGTAGACAGGGTCACCGATGAGAATGAGCTCAGCCTTGAGTTAAAGGAGCATGGCTTCAAGCGGGCTGATGTTCGTCCGCTGGTTTGAATGCTTTGGCTGAAGCCTTTGAGGATGCTTCCCTTGACGGTTTCTTATGTGTTTGGCGTCGCGCTTTGATTCGTTCTTTCTTTGTCTTGCTTTGTAGCGCTTGAAATCCATCTCTTGTGGCGTTAGCGACTGGCAAGCTTCTGCTGGTTGCAGCTTTAGGCATGGTGGATTCACTGTTGGTCATGATTCGACTCAACAAACCGGCCTGAGGGGGCAGCCGATTGCTCGGCAGACTTTTACGATTCGATCAGAATCTTGCAGGCCTTGATGGCTCGTTATTTCCCCTCTGCAGTTGCTCTGGTCCTGGTAGGTGCGACGGGCCTGACTGGATGGTCGTCATCTGTCCAGGCGCAGGGATCTCTCTTTACAGCAGCCCCTGTTGAGCAGAGCCGATTCATTTTGGTGGGTGCCCCGATTGGCAAGGGTGAAAGGTCGCAGTTGAATATCTACGAACAACGCAGTAGCAAACGAGCCTGTTTTGCAGTCGATGGAAGCTTGCCGGCTGTTGTTGATCCTCTGCTTGCGAGATTTGATTTCACCGGGATTTGCAATCGATACATTGACGGCAATGGGTATTCGTTGCGGATAGGGGGCGATGACCTAGGAACTCACTATCGCTTGAGTGTGGTAAGGACTGATGGGGATATGCATTTGTTAGCTATCCCCACTAGGGATACCTCTAGTCCAGCCCTGATCGTGGCCAGGGCTGGTGGGGCTGGGGTCTCTAGCAGTGATTTCCTTAAGTTGAACTTCGAGCCTGGTTGGCAATTGATGCGTCGCCAATATGGGGAACGTACGCTTGGCCATCTGTATGTGTTCAGCGAAACTTGGCCTGGAAGTTCAGATGAAGGCGTCACGGCAGAGGAAGTCGTAGGTAAGGAAGTCGTTGAGGAGGTAATTGTTGAGGAGGTAGTCGTTGAGGAGGCAACTGTTGAAGAAAGAACCCCTGAGACCTCAACTGTTGAACCTCTTGATCGATAAGTAGATTTAGCTTGTTACTCTGCCTGGCTAAAAATTTGTTGCTTGCTCAATGAACTAAGTCATTGTTGGAGAGAATTGGCGAAGTTGACTTGTCGGCACCGTTTTAGAGTCAAGTATCTAAGAGCATGGCCTTTACTGGTCTAAAGAGTGCCTTTCGCCACGAAACTTCTGCGGAGAATGATATTCGTAACAATCGGAAATATGCTAGCCACAGTGCATTCCATTGGCGTGAGTTTTGGTAGGTTGAGTGATTTTTATAAGTTGATTTGGGGTGGTTGCCTGTTGAAATTACTCGCATCCTGATTGCCTGTTATGACGTAACTAAAATCAGTTCAACGGTCTCTTCGCTATGGTGCACATTGTTAATGGCTTGTGTAAATAAATGGTTTGCCTATGGGCTTGAATATAGCTTGAATGATCTTGGCGAAGATTAATGATCAACTCCATCTGATTCGATTTTAGCGTTGTAGGAATAAGCTTGATACGGATGATTGCTGAAGGCGAAGGCGAAGGGGGCTTAGCTGGCGAAATCTTCTTTGGCATCGCCACAATCAAAACTACGGAAACACATTGTTTCCGCTATCGCATTTTTATTGACTTTGTCTTGATCATGAAGATCGGCCAGAGATCTAGCGACTCTAAGAACCCTTAGACCGCTGCGGGCACTGAGTCTGCGGTGATTCACAACTTGTTCCCAGAGCTCTAGAGCCTTTTCATCCAGCTGGCCGATTTGCCCTAAATCCTGGGCTGAGAGGTCACGATTGAGCTTGCCATCAGGATTACGAACAAACATCCGCGCGCGCGCGCAAGATCTGCTCGATGCCTATTAACTCTTGATCCTTGAGATCAGTGGGAGTGAAGCCGGTAACCGATTTGCGCAGCTGAGCTGCCGGTAGGTGCTTGAGACGCAGTTGTAGATCCAGGCGATCCAATAAGGGGCCAGAGAGGCGGCTCCAATACCGCTGGCGTTGGGATTGGCTACAGCGGCAAGGATGCTCTTCATCTCCAAACCACCCGCATGGGCAGGGATTGCTTGCTGCTACAAGGGTGATTTGAGCAGGGAAGGCACATGTCTGCCTGGCTCGATTCAGACGAATGACTCCTTCCTCGAGTGGTTGTCGAAGTTGGTCGAGAACTTTGCGTGGAAATTCAGCTAGTTCATCGAGAAACAACACACCACCATGGGCGAGGCTTAGTTCTCCTGGCCTGGGGTTTGCACCGCCTCCAACGAGTGCAGCAATCGTGCAACTGTGATGGGGAGCCCGGAAGGGTCGCTGTTGTATTAACTGGGGAGTGCTCTTCAGCATTCCTGCTACAGAGTGAATACTGGTGATTTCCAAGGCCTCTTGGCGCGTGAGCGGCGGCAGCAGCTGGGCTAAATGTTGAGCCAAAAGGGTTTTCCCACAGCCAGGTGGCCCCACCATCAGGAGGTGATGGCCCCCGGCGGCAGCCAAGGCAAGGGCTTTATGGCCCAAGGCGCAATCAAGCAGTGGATGAAGTTGATCGTTTGGTCTGCGCGTGATTTTTGCCGTGACGGCCGCTTTGGAGATGTGTTGAGGTGCTAGTGGCTGGGGTTGGTGCAATAGATCCACAACCTCGCTGAGGGAATGAGCAGCTCGTACTGTTAAGCCAGGCACAAGGCTTGCTTCTGCGGCATTGGCTGATGGCACCACTAGCGCTCGTACGTTTTGCGCGGCGGCCAGGTTGGCGATGGCAAGGATTCCTCTGCAGGGCCGCAAGCTGCCATCGAGTCCGAGTTCTCCAGCGCAGCAGAGATTGGCAAGTAACGGACCATCCAGCTAGCCACTGGCTACCAATAGGGCCAGGGCGATAGGGAGATCAAAAGAAGGTCCCTCTTTACGAAGATCGGCAGGAGCCAGGTTCACCACGACTCGCACGAGTGGCCCGCGAAAGCCACTGTTGCGGAGTGCTGATCGCACTCGCTCACGAGATTCCTGTATGGCGGCGTCGGGTAGCCCTACCAGTTGCAGCCCTGGCAGCCCAGGTAATAGATCCACTTCCACGGTGACGGCTAGGGCCTCAATGCCATGCAGAGAACCACTCAGGCAACGTGCCAGCATTTGTAATCAGACGGTGCATGGATTTCATGCCCAAGCCGTCCCATCCTCAGACTGTGACTCAATGGCTGGTGACACTATTTTTGGCCAGATGCTTCGCGGTGAGATTCCTTGTGATGAGGTTTATAGCGATGAGAGATGTCTGGCTTTTCGCGATATTCAGCCTCAGGCCCCGGTTCATTTGCTGGTGATCCCCCGCAAGCCGCTGGAAAGCCTGCGGGCTGCTGATTCCACGGACTCGGAGTTGCTGGGGCATTTGCTGCTGGTGGCAGCCAGGGTGGCCAAGCAGGAGGGCCTTGATGACTTTCGCACCGTGATCAATAGTGGTCTTGAGGCAGGGCAGACCGTTTTTCATCTTCATGTTCATGTGATAGGTGGCCGTCCGCTGGCCTGGCCTCCCGGTTGAGGCTTGAACTGGCAAGAATGACGCCATGACAACCACCAACAGCAAGGGAACTTCCAAGGGGCTTTCTAGCCAGCTCGGCAAGCTGCAACGACTAGCGCAGCCTTACTTCCTTCCAGTTGAGGAAACTCGCACTTGGCAATTCCTGTTGCTGGTGATTGCTCTGCTAGTACTGGTAGTCGGCGTCACCTTGCTGTTGTTGACGGGAGCTTTAGCTCTCAGTGGTGAGCTGATCCCTGCCATGCAGGATCGATTCCTCCCAGGCGTGCCGGAGCGGCTGGCATCGATTTGGGACGGATGGATTGGGCCGCTGCTCATCGGTCTCATGATGTTGGGCGCTGGATGTTTCATCGCCTTACGCGGCAAGCTCCGCGAAGGACGTTGGTTGCCTTGGCTGCTGCTGGGCGTGATCTCGTTAATGATTCTGGTGATTAACGGAATCAACGTTGGCATCAGTTTCGTTGCTCGCAATGTGGACAACACCTTGGTTGCTTATGACCGGGATGGTTTTTGGAAGATTGTTGCTATTTATGCTTTTTGTTTGGTATTGGCGCTTCCTATACGTGCCTTTCAGAGTTATCTGATTCCCAAGCTTGGGCTGATGTGGAGAGAATGGCTTAGTGGCCGGCTGCTGATGCGCTACCTTTCTAATCGTGCTTACTATATTCTTAACCCAAATGATGAATCTTCGCCTGAAATTGATAATCCTGACCAGCGAATTTCTGATGATACTCGTAGTTTTACTGGGACAAGCTTGAGTGTTCTGGTGGAGGTAATCTCTGCTCTTCTTACATTCGTGAGTTTTATTATTGTCTTATGGAATATAAATGGGAATCTGGCTTTACTGTTGCTTGCTTATTCAGTGATTGGAACGTCATTAATCGTTTTTGCCAGTCGACGTTTGGTGGCTCTGAATTATCAGCAGTTGAAGTTGGAGGCTGATTTCAGATATGGCTTGGTTCATATAAGAGATAATGCTGAGTCGATTGCATTTTATGGTGGTGAAGCTCAGGAGGGTGTCGAGGCTAATAGGCGTCTCGATGGGGCTATAAGGAATTACGACAGGTTGATTATTTGGGAAGCCCTGATTAGCGTTATCCAGCGCTCTTATGATTACTTCTCGCGCTTTCTTCCCTGGCTGGTGATCGCACCGATCTATTTTGCTAGAGAGGTTGATTTTGGTGTATTTGGGCAAGCCAGCATTGCCTTTTCCCAGGTTTTATTTTCCGTGAGTTATATCGTTAATAACATCGATCGGCTTGCTGCTTTCTCGGCCAGTATTTCTCGACTAGAGGGGTTTCAGGGTCGGGTAGAAGAGATTGGTGCACGCAATGAAGATGGGTTGCCTGGTAAGCCCAAGGTGTCAAATGTGGTTGGCGGAAATCGACTTCTGCTTAGTCACGTGAATCTCACGCCGCCTGGCAGCGACAGGATGCTGATCCGAGATCTCAGTCTCAGCCTCGAGGAGCAGCAGCGTCTGCTGGTGGTAGGTCCATCGGGCTGCGGAAAAACATCCTTCCTGCGCCTTGTCAGTGGGCTCTGGCCTGGTTCTGGTGATGGTGAATTGCAGCGACCAGCTGCTGGGGAACTTTTATTCATCCCTCAGAAGCCCTACATGCTGCTAGGTACATTGCGCGAGCAGCTTTGTTATCCAGCTGAGGAGGATCGTTTCAGCGATGATCAATTGAAAGCAGTTTTGGAGGAGGTCAAGCTTGATCAGATGATTGAGCGCTATCCCAATCTTGATGTCAAACAAGATTGGCCGCGGATCCTTTCTCTTGGAGAACAGCAGCGCCTGGCTTTTGGGCGGCTGCTATTGAATGCGCCTCGTTTTGTTGTTCTTGATGAAGCTACGAGTGCTTTGGATGTCAAGCTCGAAAAGCATCTCTACAAGCTGCTAAAGGATCGTGATTTGGCTGTCATCAGTGTCGGTCACCGTCCTACTCTGATCGAATTCCACGACTCCGTGCTGCAACTTGTGGGAGATGGAAGCTGGCGTTTGATCCCTTCCGCAAGCTATGACTTTGATTGATCCTGAGCAGGTTTGATGACCTCAACAAAGCAAAACCTTCCAGGCGATCAGGACCTTCCAAGCGAACAGGCTGTCTTCGAGGGATCCGAGCAGGGTTCTGAAAGTTCAGAGGTCCAGCCACCCATCAATAGTGCGACTACGGGAGATCCCCCCGCTTTTGGTTGGAGTGCCTATGCAGAACGGGTCAATGGGCGTTTCGCGATGATTGGATTGGCCGCTGTGCTGCTCATCGAAGTGGTGAGTCACGACACCTTCGTGCATTGGGCCGGTTTGGTGTCCTGAGTGATTGGGTTGTCTAATCAGCTTGGCAAACGGATTAGGTCCACATCCCAACGACCATCTCGGCTGACTTGAACTGCTAGAAGTCGACCCTTGCCATCCAGAATCACATGGCGAGGGATCCCTTTGGCGCTGAGTTCAAGCAGATGAACAGTACCCATACTGCGGTAATAGAGCAACAGTTCGGTTTGGTCGTCACGCTGTCTTACAAGCGCCAGGCGTTCGCCATTGGCATTCACGCTCACACTGATTGGCTGAGCATCAGGTCGATTCAGGCCTGGAAGTAGTACTGGTCTACGGCTTCGTAGGTTGATCAATTCAATTCTTTCTTTTCCTTGATGGTTGGCCAGAGTGGCCAACCAACGATTGCCAAGGGCCGGGTGGCGACGACTGTTAGCGGATTGGAGCAGTGAGCGATTGATGCTTTGGAGTGGCCTCAATGCTTCTCTTCCGCAAGCAACCAGCCCAAAGCAAATAAGCAGAGTGACAAGCCAACTCGGCAGATCTCGTAAGAGCCCATATTTCAAGGTCTACCCTCTTGAGTTGGAGTTGAGCGCTTCTGCCCTCTAATTTGATCTGGTTCAAGGATTTGGGATAGATCGAAGAGCTCGACGCGCCAATGGCCCTGATCGGCTACTTGCAGAGCTAACTGGCGTGCATCTGGTGACAGGCTGAGGCTCACAGGATCTCTCCCCCCCGGTAGGGGAAGCGGGTGGATTCTTCCGGTTAGACGGTCTTCAATGATCGTTAGGCGACGATTGCCTTTTTGCGTGATCACTGCCAGATAACGTCCATTCCAGCTCAGGGAGGGAGAACTGTGAGGTTGGTGACGGGAGAAATGGCGTAGTGGCAGGATTTTTCCGTCTCTAAGATCACGGAGCTGAACGGTTGGCCGGCCTCGCTGATCGACGATCACTGCCAGCATTTCGCCATTGCCGCTGAGGGCAGGGTCTTGCTGGCTGCGCTGAAGCAGGCCACCTGGTGCTCTCTCAATCGAATTGATGCAGCTCCCAAGGCCCAGGCACCCCAAAAGCAGGATCAGTTGCTGCAGGTTGTTGGCAATGGGCTTCAGTCGTCAAAACGGGAACTGTTGTCGCGTGGTCTTGAACTTCGCGGAGCTGAGCGTCTTGGCTCAGGCATTGATGATGAAGGAGGCGCGGCTTCTGTTCTGGTGGCTGAGGGATTGCCTTGGGGTCGGGAGGGTTTTGATGCTGTGGGCCTGGATCCCGTCGACCTGGACTTTGCAGGAGAGTAGGCCGCATCTTCAGCCTCGGGACGAATCTGAGACCCCTGAGGTACACCAGGTTTTCTTGATGAGGCGTAGACCCCTCTAGTCGTAGGCCTTGGCTCGTTGCTTAATTGGGTTCGATTGGTGGTTTGTTGATTGGCTGAGGGACGGCTGCCCCGGCGCTGATCTTGGCGAACATTGCGCCGTTCTCCAAAGTCAGGACGATTGTTTTGTTCATCATCCTGGCGGCCGAATCGGGCCATGCGACGAGAGCGTTCTGAGTCTTCGCCCCAGGACTCTTCCTCCTTGTTGCGGCGACGGCTGGCTGCTTGTTCTGGTATTGCAGCTCTTGTGGTTCTGCGAGGTCGGTATAAGTCTTCTTGAGGGCGATCAGCATCGTCGTTGTCTCGACTGGAGAAGCGTCTTCGAACTGGTTGGGGTTCCTCAAAGCGGTCGTAGGGTTCATCCCAGCCACCCCTTAGGCCACCGCCTCGACCCTGGTTGATAGGCGGGGCTGGTTCATCATCGAAATAGGAGGAACGCCGAGCCCCCTCGACAGCTACGCCTCTCAACCTGACACTTTCGTAGGCGAAAAACATTGTGGTTCCGGCTAGCAGGAACACGCCGAACTGCAGGATCGGATCTAGGCGCCACCCCTGAAAAAAGAAAACTCCTCCACAAAGGAGGCCGATGGCTGCGAAAAAGACGTCGTAGTCGCGTGCTAAGGCAGGCTTGAACGATCGCATGAAATACAGCAGAGCACCGCCTACTGCAAGCACGATTCCAACAATGCTGCCCCAGTTAAGACTGGCATTGACCACAATTGCGCCCCCTGAAAACGCCTGAACAGAAGGTTGAAAACCAACCTCGTTGGGCTCAGTCTACGAAGTGCGCCAAGGGTGCTTTGAAGTTTCGGTCAACCCGATCACTTGCGATACATCTGGTCGTTTTGACTGATCAACACAAGGGCAACGGCAGCTGGTATTACCACGATTACTGCGGCCCAAACGAGGCTGCTTAGATAATTGGCGAGAGAAGCGGTCATAGCAGTGGTTCTGACTTGGGCGAGGCCATCATGATCTTAATGATCAGGGGTGACTTTCTACGATGGAACTGCTGATGCTTTGAGCTTTGTGACACCAGTTCTGCTTCAAGCGTTGCCAACGCTGCATCTGGTTCTGGCCTTTGCGCTTGCGTTTTGGACGCTGACATTTATCTTTCGGATCGTGCTCTCTTGGTATCCCCAGGTGAAGCTCAGCGAGGGGTTTTGGCCTTTGGTGAGTTGGCCTACGGAGCCTCTTTTGGCGATGACCCGCCGTGTGGTGGCTCCCATTGGTGGAGTGGATGTCACTCCCGTGATATGGGCTGGATTGATTAGTTTGTTGAGGGAGTTGTTGGTTGGCCAGCAAGGACTGCTCTCTCAGATGCTGCTTAAGAGCCAGGCCATTGCTTGAGATTGAGCGAAGGAATTTCAGTCGAGCATGTCCTGTTCGACAAATTTGGTGTGAACATCTCCTCTCAGAAATTCTTCCCGATTGAGCAGTTCGAGATGGAATGCAACTGTTGTGGGGATGCCTGTGACAGCACATTCATTGAGTGCTCTTTTCATTCGTTTGAGTGCCGCGTCTCGGTTATGCCCCCAGGCGATCACCTTGCCAATCAATGAATCGTAGAAAGGCGGTATGTCGTAGCCGGTATAGACGTGGCTGTCGATGCGTACTCCTGGTCCTCCTGGTGGTAACCAGCCTGTGATTTGCCCTGGTGACGGGCGGAAGTTGTGGGTGGAGTCTTCAGCATTGATTCGACACTCGATGGCATGGCCTCTTAGTTGGATGTCCTCTTGTTTGATGCTGATGGGATCGCCTCCGGCGATGTGCAGTTGTTCTGCGATCAAATCAATGCCTGTCACCATTTCTGTGACGGGATGCTCAACCTGAATACGGGTGTTCATTTCCATGAAGTAAAAGTCACCCTTGCGATCAAGGAGGAATTCCACGGTTCCAGCGCCTTCGTAGTTGATGCTCCTTGCGGCGGCCACCGCAGCCTCACCCATGCGCAGGCGTAATTCGGGGGTGAGGGCTGGGCTGGGGGATTCTTCCAACAGTTTTTGATGACGTCGCTGAATGGAGCAGTCACGCTCGCCGAGGTGGATGACGTTGCCGTGTCGATCCGACAGGATCTGCACTTCGACGTGACGGGGCCGGTCAATGAATTTCTCCATGTAGAGCCCAGGATTGCCGAAGGCTGCTTCGGCCTCTCCTTGGGCGGCCTTGAAGAGGTTTTCCAGTTGGTCTGGCGTGGTGACCAGGCGCATGCCGCGGCCACCCCCACCTGCGGTGGCTTTGATCATCACTGGGTAGCCCATTCCCTTCGCCAGCTCAGCTGCTTCTTCTGGACTGGCGAGCAAGCCCTCGCTACCTGGCACAGTCGGAACACCGACTTGTTGCATGGTCGCCTTAGCGGTCGACTTGTCTCCCATGGAGCGGATTGCATGGGGTGAAGGACCGACAAAGGTGATGCCATGGTCACGACAGATTTCGGCGAATCGATCGTTTTCGGCTAGAAATCCATAGCCAGGATGAATTGCATCGACCCCGCGGGAGGTTGCAGCCGCGAGGATATTGGGGACATTGAGATAGCTCTTGCTGCTAGGGGCCTCGCCAACGCAGACGGCTTCATCAGCAAGTTGAACATGCAGCGCATTGCGATCCACTGTGCTGTAAACAGCCACTGTGGGGATATTCAGCTCTCTGCAGCTACGCAGAATTCTGAGGGCAATTTCGCCGCGGTTGGCGATCAGCACCTTGCCGATGGTCATCCCGCAGTAATCAGGCTTTGGGCGGATCGTATCAGCGCTCCTTGCCAGGCCACTTTGCAAAACGTTGGACCATTGGCCGGTATGATCCTCCATCGACGAAGCCCGCGAGGTTGAGTCGGCCACGCGGATGTGGTGGAATTGGTAGACACGCACGTTTGAGGGGCGTGTGGCTTCGGCCTTGCGAGTTCAAGTCTCGCCATCCGCATTTTTTCCTTACAACTTGACCTCACTCCCTCCAGCTGTCATTCCGGACACTTCGCTGGCGGTTGTTCTGGTTTCCAATGGTCCAGGGGAACTAGCGACTTGGGTTAGGCCCATTGCTGAGAGCTTGCATCGCAGCATTTTGATGCGTCCTCGCGCTGCAAGCTCGCCTATTGACCTGAGGCTGGTGTTGGTGCCTTGCCCGAATGCCACAGGACAGGAGGCTGATGCGGCTAGGCGATGGATTCAGTTTGAGCAGATCACGCCAGCAAATCAGTTTTGGAATTTGTTGTTCTTTCCCCGACGCTATGGGCCGTGGCCTCGCCAAGGAGTGGTCGTTTTCCTGGGTGGAGATCAGTTCTGGAGCGTGCTTCTTTCAGGCCGCTTGGGCTACCGCCATCTCACCTACGCCGAGTGGGTGGCCCGCTGGCCTCGTTGGAATGACTGCATTGCTGCGATGTCTCCCAAAGTGCGGGATCAGCTGCCACGTCGTTTCCGGGACCGTTGCACTGTGGTGGGAGACCTGATGGCGGATTTGTCTTGTCTTGCAAGAGCTGAAGCTCCGCTGCCACAAGGCGACTGGGTGGCTTTATTGCCGGGGTCTAAACGGGCCAAGCTCTGCGTGGGTGTTCCTTTCCTTTTGGAGGCGGCTGATCAATTGGCTCGGCTGCGACCTGGATGTCGGTTTTTGCTTCCTGTTGCACCCACCACAAGCGTGAAGGAGTTGGAAAGCTTTATGAGTTCGAGCAATCCGATTGCTGCTGCCTATCGCTCAGCCATTGCCATGGTCAGGCCAGCTGAGCTTGATCAGCCTTGGCGAAGATTGATCACCAGGGCCGGCACGGTCATCTATCTCCAAGAGGACCATCCTGCGCATGGTCCCTTGAGCCAATGTGATTTAGCTCTCACCACTGTGGGGGCAAATACGGCCGAATTGGGGGCGCTTGGTTTGCCAATGATTGTGATCGTGCCCACCCAGCATTTGGCTGTGATGCAGGCATGGGATGGCTGGATTGGTTTGCTGGCTAGGCTCCCTGGATTGCGTTGGTGCATTGGTGTCTTGCTCAGTGCATGGCGGCTGCGTCGCCATGGATTCCTGGCTTGGCCCAATATTTCTGCTGGACGCATGGTGGTTCCGGAGCGAGTGGGCTCAATTTCGCCACAGGACATTGCTCATGAGGCGTCAGCTTGGCTGGAATCTCCTGAACGGCTCAGGGGGCTGCGCGAGGATCTGCGCAGCCTGCGTGGGCAACCTGGGGCTGTGTCTGCTCTGGTTCAGCAGGTGCGTCGTTTGCTGCCGAAAGCTCTCGGTGCTTTTTAGATTCGAAGGCTGTTTAGGGTCTTGCAGGTCCTCTTTCTTTTCCCTTCCATGTCCAGGTCTGATTCCTCCGCTTCCGATTCAGTGGATTGGATCAAGCTCAGCCCTGAAGAATGGCAGGCCAGGTTGACTCGTGAGCAGTATCAGGTTGCCCGTAAGGGAGGCACAGAACGAGCATTTACAGGTGCTTATTGGAACCACAAGGCAGCAGGGATGTATTGCTGTGTCTGTTGTGGAGCTCCACTCTTCAGCTCAGCGACAAAATTCGATTCAGGCACTGGTTGGCCGAGCTTTTCGGATGGAGTCAAGGCAGGTGCGATTACCACCCATCGGGACACGAGTCATGGAATGGAGCGTACTGAGATCAACTGTGCTCGTTGTGGGGCTCATCTGGGCCATGTCTTTAACGACGGACCAGCCCCTACCGGTCAGAGGTACTGCGTGAACAGCGCTTCGCTTGATTTTTCCGAGGAGGTAGAGGTTTGATTTGAATCGAAGGTCACCAAGGGTCGTCCAGTTCGGTGCCATGACGTCGCTGTGGGGTCTCCTCTACTTCTGCATCTCGGTCTCCGCCAGCTTGATCACGTCCTGAAAAGTCGAGGGGCTCAACATCAAGAGGATCACCAAGGCTCTGAACAGGTCGACGTGAGGCTGGTCTTGGTCTCTGGGGTTGTTGATCTTCAAAGGTTCGTCTTGGTTCATAGGCAGCTGATTCTTCGAAGACTGGCCTTTGTTCATAGGCAGGAGGTTCTTCGAAGGTCATTCTTTCTTCTCTGTCATTGCGGTAGCGCGTTGGGGAGCTTGAGGGTGTTTCATCGAGATAGCGCTGTTGGGGGAGGACTTCCTGTTGACGCTCTTCAAGTTCAACGTATTCAAGTTCTTCTTCCGGCTCAAAGGTTTGAGTGGTGGAAGGTTGGAGCCGGCGCTGTTCCTGTTCAGTGGGCTGTCCTGAGTTGAGCTGGTTTTCCACTGGCACAAGATTCATCCTGTAGCGCTCTCGCTCCTGTTCTTCCCAGCTGGGGCCGCCAACTCCGAGTTTTTCGAGGAAGCCGCTATTCAGTTGCTTGAGCTTCTCTTCTGCGCCTTCATAGACAATGATCCTGTCTGCGCCGCTGCTGACCACCTCGTCTACCGGCATCTCCCAGGTACTCAAGACCCCTTCACCCAATAAGGGCACACCGATTGCTCCAATCACCAGGGTGGTGAGTTCTCCTGTTTCGATGTCGAAGGAGAACCCCAGGACTCTGCCTAGTTGCTGGCCAGATTCTGTGATCACTTGGCAGTTGATCACTCGGCTGTAGCGATCTGGGGTGAAACCCTCTTTGAGTGAGTCAGAGGAATCCACGAGGATGACGTCCCCCACCTGACGGATCCGATCAAGTGGCATCCAACGTGGGAGGCCGGGAAGGTATCGCGTTAGGGGATTGTCTCGCAGGCCTAGGGCCACCACTTCGCGGCGATCAATGTCGACCACGACTTCTCCCACGACGCCGAGACGACGTCCGGTATCACGGGTGATCACGTGGGTCCCCATGAGCTCGGAGCGCAGCCAGAGGCGGTCGCTAGGAACTTTGTCCAGTGGATCGTTCAGGGATGAGTTTGTCGTCAAACGCAGGCCCTCAACAGGGGGCGAATCGAGTCATTTTGACTCAAGGGCTTGAGGAAACAGCTCACGCTGCATTGGGTAATCCCACGACTTGAGTGTGAGCCCCACGGGCCTGGGTTACCCCAATGGTGCGGTTGGAGGCGCCGATCATTGGTCGGCGGTGGCTCACAACCATGAACTGGGCTTGTTCTGCTTGGCGGGCGATCAGAGCTGCAAGGCGTTCAACATTCACCCCATCAAGGAAACTGTCTACTTCATCGAGGGCATAGAAGGGAGAGGGGCGGAAGCGCTGAAGAGCAAACAGAAAGCTGAGCGCCGTAAGCGATTTTTCTCCACCAGACATAGCCGCAAGGCGTCTCACTGCTTTGCCTTTTGGATGTGCTACCAGGGTGAGGCCGCCTTCGAGGGGGTCGTCAGGGTTGTCGAGTTGCAGGTGGCCATCGCCCTCAGAGAGGCTGGCGAAGATGTCACGAAAATGACCATCAACTGCTTCAAAAGCTTCCATGAAGGCTTCCTGACGAAGAGTGGCGACGGTCTCGATGCGGAGCAGGAGTTCTTCTCGCTCCTGGGAGAGAACCTCAAGCCTTTCGACCAGATCCCCGAGGCGTTGTTCGAGTTGTTCGAGTTCTTCAAGGGCCAGCATGTTCACTGGTTCCAGGGCTTCCATACGGCTTTGAAGCTTCTGCAGATCGGCTTGAAGGGCCTCAAGTCCTGCGCTGCGAAGCTCTGCGGGGATCTCCGGGGGAGGGTCTGGCAAGGCTTGTTGGAGTTCTTTGAGTCGGAGTCCGCCGCTGCGAAGCTCTTCGGCAAGGGCTTGGCGATCCTGTCGGAGGCGTTCCAGGTTCCACTGGGCCTCTTGTAGGCCTTGGCGCTGGTTTGCTACTTCTGCTTCAGCAGCATCCCTGGCGCGCCGTTGTTCGCCAAAGCGAGTCTGTAGGTCTTGTTGTTGGCTTTCTAGTGTTTGTCTTCGCGTTTGCAGTTCTTGCTGCTGGTCACGCCATTGAGCATGGGCAGTTGCCAGCGCCTGGACAGCTTCCTGCAGTCTTTTTTCCTCAGCCTCCAGGCCCTTTTGTTGATCGCTTAGGCGTTCGAGGGCGAGGTGGCGATGCTGCTGGGCAGTTAGCAATTGATCCCGATTCGTTCTGGCTGTCCCAAGTGCGTCATCGGCGGTTTCAAGATCCGCTTGTAATCGTTGCCAGGTCTCTGCATCGCCATCCGCTTGGGCTTCCTGCTCATGTTGTTCAAGTTGCTGCAGTTCAAGGGTGAGGGGAGAGAGCTTTTCGATGAGAGCGTTCAGTCGTTGCTGCTGTTGTTCTTGATGAGCTTGTAGCTCCTTTACTTTTTGAGAGCGTTGATGACGTCTTTCCATCAAGGGGCCATGGGACCGGCGGGCTGCGCTTCGTTCGGCTTCCAGAGCGGCTTGGCGCTGTTCAAGATTCCTGAGGCAGGGGCGAGCTTCCTCGAGAACTTGGCTGAGGAGAGATTCCTCTCTGCGGCAGGCCACTAAGGTTTCTCCAAGTTCAAGCAGCCTGCGGCGTAGGGGTTCGGCCTCATCTCCCTCGTTGCTGCTACCAAAGCTAAGGCTGTTGCTACGACCGGAAAAACTGCCGCCTGTCATGGCACCGCTCTTCTCTAGCAGTTCTCCATCAAGAGTTACGGCTCGAGTTCGTCCCAACTGCAGCCGGGCAGATTTCAGGTTGCCAAAGACCAAAGTTTCGCCGAAGACGTAGGCAAAAACCTCGGCATAAATGGGCTCAAAACGAACCAGCTCAAAGGCTTTGCCGATCAGGCCAGTGCTGCTATCAGCGTTGTCAGGCTTTCGGCCTCGCATGAGGGCGCTATTGCTGCTAGCTGCAGGTGCTTTGATGCGATTGAGAGGCAAGAAGGTGAGCCGGCCGGCTCGCCTTCTTTTGAGCAGTTCGATGGCTTTGGCGGCAATGCGATCGTCGTCTACGACGACTTGAGCGAGTCGTGCACCCGCAGCGACTTCCAAAGCAAGTCGGTGGCGATCGTCTACCTCCCCAAGTTGGGCAACGGGGCCGTGGATGCCTTCCAGACCGGCTTCAAGCAGCAGCCTTAGAGCTCCAGTGCCACGACTCTCCTGCAGGGTCTCGCGACGACTCTCTAGCCGGGCGATCTCTTTTTCCAAGCGGGTTTGTTCTTGCTCTAGTCGACTGCGGGTCCGTTGCTGCACTGCCAGGGCTTCAGCGGCTTGCTGAACCTGCTCTTTCTTGTCGCTGATGTTCTGGAGGAGTGTCTGCCATTCCTGTTCGAGTTGATCCAGTTGTTTCTTTACCTGCTGGTCTTCGGTGCCGTCACGCTGCTGCTCTGCTTCGAGTTCCACGCGCCGCTCTTCGTCTTGTCGCAGGCGTTCTTGAAGTTGTTGTTGCTCCTGCTGCAGTGGTGTAAGGGTGGATTGAAGTTCCTGACGGCGAGAGCTGCGCTGCCGTTGTTGCTCAAGCCAAGCACCAGAGCGGCCGGCAACGTCTCCAAGGCGGCGACGGGAGACCTCTACAGCGGCTTCGGCATCTCTGCAGTTCTTTTCAGCATCTTCTAAGGCCGTGCGATGGGGATCTTCGGTCTGACTGTGAGCCTCCTGTTGCAGTTGATTGCGGCGGTTGCTTAGGTTTTGGCGAACGCCTTGGAGGCGCTGACCTTCATGTTGGTGTTGCTCTGCTTGGCGCTCGAGTTCACGAGCCTGGGTTCCCAATCCCGCCAGTTCGGCTTGCACCGCTAGCAACTGGTCTTCGCCGAGGGCCTTCACGTTCTCTTGCAGAGTCTTCAGGTTGGCGGCGGCCTTGGCGAGCTTTTCTTCGGCCTCTTGGAGGTTCGCAGCGTCGCGTACCTCTTGCTCCCCAAGCTGTTGCTGTCGGGCTTGAAGATCACGCAAACCTTGCTGGGCTGTTTCAAAGGCCAGCATCAGTTCCTGTTGCCGACCCAATTGAAGTTGCTGCCGGAGTTCCTGGTAGGTGCGGGCTTTAGCGCAGTCTCGTTCCAGGCGTTGCCGTGTGGTCAGCAGTTCCTGTTCCACGATCCGGCAGCGTTCCTGCCGCTCTTGAACATCATCGAGCTTGGCGCGAGTTTGTTCGATGCGGCTGTCGAAGAGTGCTACACCAGCCAGTTCGTCGATCAGGCCGCGGCGATCGCGGTTACTCATCGAGACGATGCGGGTCACATCACCCTGCATCACAACATTGCTGCCTTCTGGGTCGATCCTCAGTCGGCGCAGCTGGGTTTGAAGTTGCTGCAGGTTACAGGGTTCGCCATCGGCGCTGTAGCTCGTGCTGTAGGAGCCGCCAGGCATGACCCGCAGACGGCGGGTGACGGTCCACTCTTTTTGATCAGCTTTGATCCAAGGACCTTCCTCTGGTGGCTCCAGACCTGCCTCGGCTGGATCGGGCTGCCAGTCGCTGAGGTCGAAGCGCACGCTCACCACGGTTTCAGCTGCCTTGCCTGCTCGAAGGATTCGGCTGTTGACAAGATCAGGCAGTCGATCTGCTCTCATACCCCTGCTTGTGGCAAGACCAAGGCAGAAGAGAACGCCGTCGAGGATGTTGCTCTTGCCCGAACCGTTGGGGCCTGTGACGACTGTGAAGCCCTCTTCGAGGGGGATGGTCATCGACCCCCCGAAGGACTTGAACTGCGTAAGCCCAACCTGATTGATGTGAACCAACAGGTTGCACGGGCTCTCAGCAAGCCAAGTTTACCGAATTTTCTTTGAAGCTCAAGGGTTGCTGCCCGGTTCGGATCTGATCCGGCAGAGCCTGTGCTCGATCTCCAAGTGCCCCTTCAGATCAGTGCTTTGCAGGCGCACACTCAAGCGATCTTCACAGTTGATCGGCAGAGAGCCGCTGAACAGTCCGCCGACGATGCGTTTAGCCCAACCGCGTCCTCCTGAGACGGCGGCGTCATGATGGTCCAGCCAAGCCAGCCGATGGACTTTGAGAGGAATGGCTTCTACCGCTGGACCATCTAATCGTGGGATCTGCGGCAATCGCCAGGTTCGACATGAAGGGCCGTCTTCCAAGAGCAAATCAAAATGACATCCGAGCGGATCGTTCGGCGCTCCACGATGTTCCAATAGGACGAATCTATTCAGAGAGAAAACCCTAATTGCAATATCTTAGTTGAATCAGTAATAGGAATAGAGCTAGTATTAATCAGCACTGTATTGATGTTTGAGATCTTTAATGGCTCGCATCCCTCTGTTCTTCGTAAGAGCAGAAGTGCAATTGATCAGTACTAATGATTGATGTTGTACTCGCGGCTGCGCATATAGGTTCTCTATTGTATCCACCATATTAACCAGCGATCACATTGCCTGCCCATGCTTTGGCATGGGATTTGGGCTCATTTAAGTAAGGTCTCTTTGAAAAGGATGCTCAAAATGCCTTGCCCTGTAAAACGTGATCTTTTCAGCATCGCAGGATGGTTTTGAATATCATGGCCTGAAGCCTTTGTTCTCTAAATTTTGTCCCTCGAGCAACTCCGAGCCTTTCTTGTCAAAATGCAGGATGATGCTGACCTGCGCCAGCAGGTCTTAAGTGCTTCTACGGCGGATGAGGTAGCAAATCTTGCTAGCGGCCTTGGTTATGAATTTTCAGGTGACGAGCTTCTTCGTATCTCTGGACAAAAGGTGGACCGAGTGACTGTTAGAAAACAGGACGTGCCTGGAGAATATAATTAATGTTTTCTTGGAAGACTTGTTGATTTGATCTGAGGCCTAATTTTGAGAAGGAGAGTAGAAGTTTAGGGATAAGTTGCATTGTTATAAGGCTCTAGAATTATCATTTTTGGATGGAACTTTGGCATTCCTTCGCTTGGCCTAGCATCTCTTTGTTTTTCTACTACCTTTTGCATCTCCTTTGCTTCCGCTAAAACTTGGCAAAACTCCAGAAGGATCTCTGCCGAGATTGCCAGCCACGCGGATTGATCTAAAGGAGATCATCATCATGTTGCCAGAGGTCAGCTCATGGGCTTGAGTAAACTGGTGTATTTGCTAGACGTTCTTTGAACACGATCAAGAGCTAGCAAGGATGTTTCAGTCTGCTTGGTGTGGGGTGCAAAAGATATAGGGCTATCGATCCGCTTGATTAAGTGGTTATAGACAGCAAGCAAATATTGGAGTTGATTCGAGGCAAGTCTGGCTCATCGATGCAGGCAAGATTGTCGTGCTGGTGGAGTATATATTTTAGCTCGAGATTCCTTCAGATAGCTCATTAGAGGTTGGTGAGGTGAAGCCAAGGCGCGCCAGGCTTAGTTCAAGCTCTTGGATGCTGATTTGCTGCCGGATGCGCTCTAGGCGAGGAGGAACGATAGGTTGCAAAGTCCCTGGACGTTCAGCTACAGAATTGCTCATAGACTCCATCAATGCAGAGTTGTGATCATGTAGGAGTTGTAACGCACTAGATCTGGAGATGGTAGTAGCTATAGCTACACCATATCTGGCAAGTTGAGCGAAAGCTTTGTTAGAGGAGCCGTTCTGGAAAGGGCGATTCGTTTAAAGGGGTAGTGCTCAGGATGCTTTGAGTTCTGAGATGTCCAAGGATTGTTGATCAACGTTTGGGCAGGTCAGATCCTCTGCAAATCAATGACGCTTATTCAATGTCACTGCTCGGAGGTGGGTGATGTTTGCAGTGGCAGTTGGTATTCAGGCAGCAGGCTTGGATGCATTCCAGCTGCAGGGGGTTTCGCTCTCGCACAGGCCTAACTAGGCTGAGATCAACCGTCTGGAATTCATGGAATCAGAGAATTCCGCATCCGGCGATCAACAGACCCAAGTCAACACTGAGCCTTCGCGTCCTGCAGATCCCTCTGAACTGAGGTTCCGTGAACGATTTGAAAGCTTGTTGCCAACGATCCAAGAGTATTGGCCAGATTTGGCTTGGGACACACTGGAAGCGACACGAGGCAGCCTTGACGAAATGGTTCGTGTGATTTCACAGCATTCGGGATTGACGAGCCATGGTGTGCGTGATCAGCTGGAGGACCTGTTTCAGGTTGCTGGTGACCGCACCAGGAATCTGGCCGACAGCCTGGAGCCATTGGAGAAGCAGCTCGAGCAGCTTCTCGATGAGCTGAACAGCACACTGCGGCCGCGGATTGAACGTCCTGTGCGGCAGCGACCGTTGCTTGCTGTTGCAATGGCTGCTGGAATCGGTGTACTGATTGGAGTTATTTTCGCCGGAGGTCGGCGGTCCTGATGAGCGATGAGCAACGTTCAAGCGGATCAGGAGCGGGTGCGCGCGTGACGGCGATTGCTGCTTCAGTCATGGATCTGCATGTGCGTATTGCTTTGCAGGAGGTGGATCGAGAGAAACGCCGTTTGATTAGTGGAGGCGTTTTCCTGGCGATGGGAGGCACGTTGATGCTTCTGGCGCTGTTGGCAGTGGAAGTGGCTTTGGTGCTTTGGATGCAGGAGGTTTGGGGCTGGAGCCTGATGAAGGGTTTGCTGGCTATGGCAGTTCTTGATGTTGTTTTGGCAGGAGTGAGTCTGCGCATGGGTGGTCAGCTCGCCAAAGGGCCGTATTTGCCACAAACCTTGGAGGGTTTGTCGAAAACCACGCGGGCGGTGCTCGGTCGCAAGTGATTCAGCGAGTGGCGAAGTGGTTATTCGAGCCATCTGAATAGCAATGCACACTCTTGCTTGGACTGGAATCTTGGTATAAGAGTCGACAATCAGCAAAGATGGCATCAAATCAAAACATCATGAACAGATCTAATCAGTCTTCAATGAGTTACCGCTTCTGCTCTTCAGGCTGTTAATTCAATATGGATAAATAAGCACAGTAAGATTTGATGTATGACGTTAATTGCCAAAGGAAAACTATCTTCTTCTTAGCTCTAGGGCTTTATTTTTAAGATCACCTCGCACCATCATTCTTAATAGCAGCCAAGTGATCATGCAATTCTTTTGCGTACTTTCAAGATCACGTAGCCAGCCACAAGAAGTTTAATTGTAAATGCAACAGCAAAAATAACTAGGTTGGTAGGAGTTAAGAGGTGGCTAAGCATCTTTCCAGTTGAGCTTGTCTTTTATTTTAGGGCAACAGCTTGGCAGATTGCTGGCTGATGTTTTCTTTGATACCTCTTGGTCCTTATTGGATGATTGGAGCCTAAAAAAGTGCCGGGAATCTGAAGATTGCTGCTGATAGATCAAGTTTCTCTGCGGTTCAGCGAATGGCGTAGTTCAGCCAGCGGCATTCGATGCCGCCATTGCTGACTGGAATCCGCCGACGCGCTTTCATCTGTAGTGATCTGCTGAGGCTGGGATTGCCGTTCAGCAGCCATAGCTGCCAACCTGATGCATGTTTTTTCGCGTACTGACCGAGGCTTTCATAGAGAGCGGTTAGGTTTTCATCTTGGCCAACTCGGATGCCATAGGGAGGGTTGCAGACCATCACTCCCGGCTGTGTTGGCAGTTCTAGGTCGCGAAAATCACAGGTTTGAATGCCTACAAGATGGTCGAGGCCTGCCTTAGACAGGTTGGCTTTTGCTTGTGTTGTGATGCTGGGGTCTCGGTCGCAACCAATGATCACTGGCAGCGATTGATCTCTGCGTTCTCGTTGCTTGGCGCGTGCTTGTTCCTCGCTCCAGAGTTGAGGATCGAAATCTGCCCAACCTTCCAGGAGAAAGGACCGCTGTATCCCTGGTGCAAGGCCAAGCTTCATACTGGCGGCCTCGATCAGCAGGGTGCCTGATCCGCAAAGGGGGTCAACTAAGGGCACGCTGCCATCCCAGCCGCTGAGTCTGATCAATCCGGCGGCAAGGTTTTCTTTGAGAGGCGCAGCGCCAACTGCAGCTCGGTAGCCCCTGCGGTGCAAGCTGCCAGCTGAACCGTCCAAGCTCAGGACCGCACAATCTCGACTGAGATGGAGATGCAAACAGAGAGCAGGGTCTTGCAGATCGATATCAGATCGCTCACCCCATAGCTGCCGTTGTAGATCGATTAGCGCATTTTTTACTTGCAGGGCTGTGAAGTGGCTGTGAGTGAGGCCAGGGCCGCTGCCTGTGACATCAACGCGAAAGCTCATTGAGGGATGCAGCCAGCGCTCCCAGTTGAAGGCTGATTGCACACCGGCGTAGAGCTCTTTTGGCTCTCGGCAAGGGAATTGGGCAATCTCTCTGAGAAGGCGAAATGGCAGGCGCGCTTGGAGATGCAGCCGATAGAAGCAGGCCATGTCGGCTTTAAAAGCAGCAGCGCGTCTGAGCGGGCGCACGGCTTTGGCCCCAAGAGTGTTGAGCTCTTTGGCGCCTTCTTCTTCTAATCCTTGGGGGAGTACGGCGATCGCTTGCATTGAGCTTTTACACCCCACGGGTTGTTGAGCGAAAGAACAGCATCCCTGTCAGAATGGAAGTGTCCACCTTTTGGCGGACTAGGTGATCCACACCAGTGTCTCGGACAGCGGTTCGATTCCGCTCAGCTCCATTCCTCTTTTAGGTGTCTTGGGGCTGCAATGGTTTCGACGGGGTATGAGGAGGGTGACTGAAGCCTGCTCGGTAAGAGCAAATCCGTAACTGCGAACAACATCGTTCGTTTCTCCCGTCAGCCTGCCCTCGTGGCTGCCTGACCCTAATAAGGGAGATGGGGTGAGGTCAGCCTTATCACCCAAATGATCCATGGGGCCTGAGAGGGCCCCTCTTTTATTTCTATGACATTGGTCTATGCAATCTTGCTTAGGCTGGCTTTATTCTTTGGCACCAAACTTGGTGCCAAAGACGAGGTCCCTCATCAATCCCCATTCGATTGCGCAACTTAATGAGTGATCTCCAATCAGCTGCAAGAGCTGGCTACGATATCGAGAGAAAGGTTATGGATACATATGACTAACCAAGCCGATAAGGATAAAAGAATGAACGATAGAATATTAGTGCTGCTGAAAAGGAAAAAAGGAGGAAGCAGAAGTCTCGCTTGGACGGTTGGGGTTATTGCACTATTCATTACTCTCTCAAGTTGGGAAATGGGAGGAGATGGAGTTAGAGGAATGCTTCTGTTTATGCTTGGCATTGCGTTTGCCTTCTTTATAAATGATATGGAGAAATACCGAGATGAGATAGATAAGATGAATGGTGTCTATTACAAGAAGGAGAGGAACCGATGGAAAGAAATGTATGATGAGGCAAAGAAGTTGTATGGTGAGGATTAGGTGCCTATTCCGTATCCATCCAAGATTGATCTTCTATGACAACCTGCTATGAACCAACCACTATGGGGCAGAGAACTAGAATCAGCAAAGAAGTTGAAACGGATGAGGCTTGAAAGTCGATTGCAAAAGTTCTGTATTTGCTCGGGGTTTCTATTATTTGCACTCTTTATTGCTTATAACTGGAAGACGTTATCGTTCGTGCCTATTTTCTTTTTTGTGCTAGGTTTTGCTTATAGTAGAACATTTGAGAAGAGAAGAGTAAAATAGAAGGAGATGTTGAGGCTGAAGCTACTTGTCAGTCCAGATATAAAAAAGAATGATGACTGGAGCCATATAGCAAGATAATGAGTATCAAGCTAACTCGCCGTTCTCAACTCAACATACTCAATAATGATTATAACTCCTATAGTGAAAAGGAGATAATCAAAGAGGTTTATCCAGACGCGCTTGATAGTTTGACAGTAGAAAGCTTGCCATATTCAACAGCAGGATACATTAATCAACAATGTATAACTTACCTCGTGCATCTAAAAAAGGAATGGAGAAGCTTTGTCGCCACATAGAGACTGAGGAGAAATACCAGCCTGTCAATCTATGTTTTGATAAAGTAACTACCCATCAAAAATGGAATGAGGCGCCTTGGTTGAACGACAGATTGCAAGTTATGGATATGATACTCAGTATTGTGAACTCAGACAATCAGTTCGTTTCCCTTGATGATGCTAGGAATAAAGAGATGCGCTTTTTAAGGAATGTTGGCACTGCTTTAAATTGTTAATATATAGTTTATTGATCTTGAGCTGATTTATTGACTTAGCTGGCTCTACGGAGCTGTATTTACCTTAGTGGTATACGACTGCGAACAAAGGCATTCCGGCACCTAATGCCTGAAAATGTTCCTACTGTTTGATTAATTGCTGTTGGAATCTGAGACAAGACAAGGCATCCGAGTAAAATAACGACCCATTTTTGATAGGTAGTCAATGAGATAAAGCCTTTGCTTATCCTCTTTGGGAAGTTGGTTCTGTTGGTATTCATTGGTTGAAATCTTGTATTGGGAATTGCTTGCTAAGCATATGATTGCTCAGTACTTTCCCAGACCATAAGAAGCAAGGTTATTGGTTTCATGGGTTTTTTGCTCAGTTTTGATGGGTTTAACTATCTTCAGCAAAGCAGCAGCAAAACCAAGCACAACTGTGGAGTTTTTTACAGCACCTTCGTTAGCAGGCCATCTCGTGGTGTAGGGCTAGGCAGCATTTGCAGAGTGAGGTCTTGATCAGGGATCAAGTGAAGTCGCAACTGGTGAAACAAGCCGACCACCATCAAACGTATTTCAAGTTCCGCTAGTGGTTTGCCTAGGCATACTCGCTCTCCCCCCCCAAAAGGCAGCAGGGTTGCTGAACAGCCATCATCTAGGTGGCGCTGGGGACGAAAGGCTTCCAGATCGCCAGCACCATGACGGTTAGAAGCTGCCAGAGCAACCTGTACCACACTGTTTTTTGGCACCTCCACACCGTCGATTACCAAGGCGCATTTCGTGCGGCGAAAAAACCCTCCCACCGCTGGCGTGAGTCGCATGACCTCAGAAACGACAGCGTCCAGTTTTGGTGCGTTGACCTGGTCGTAGGCAGTGGTGGCCTGCTCGGGTGCTGGAGGCCAGTCAAGTCCATCGATTTCCTCTCGCAGCCACGTTTCCACTTGCGGGTTGAGAAGGAGCTCCCGCATCAGACAGCTGAGCGAAGAAGCCGTGGTCTCGTAGCCCGCGAACAGAAGAAGCAGAAGCTGCTCCACTACGTCTTCGTCCGTTAAAGGAATACCTGCTTCATCGAGACCTCCCGCAAGCAGATCAAGTCCACCGTTGCCATTCGATGCTTTTAAAAGCACTTTCTGAAGCCTCTTCAACAACCGTTCCCGTGCTTTAAGCGCTTTGGCAAATGAGCTACCTGGAAGAGCTATCGGTATTGAGAAGAGGGCTCTGGTCCAGATCTCGAAATCAACGAACAACTCATCGCGATCAGTACCCTCCAATCCGAGAACCGTCGTGGCGATGACCGAGAAAGCGAAACGACGCATTCTCTCTGCGAGAGGCAGAGCTGTTTTTGCAGTTTGTAGTTCCTCGGCAAGATCTTGAACCATGTTGATAATGCCAGCGCTGTAGCGCTGTAGGGCTGAGGCCGAGAACAGTTGGCCTATCACCCTTCGGCGTGCTCGATGGGAGGGTCCGTTGCGGTTAGCCAGCGAATGGCTGCCCAACAGCTGCCGAACACTCTCCGGCCACCAACCTTCTACTGCGTTGGGTTGAGCGAGCAGATCACTAATCGCTTGCCCGCCCTGAATGAACACCATTGGCTGTCCGAGCAGTGATGTTTCAAAAACATTCCCGTGACGCTTAAAGCGTTTCTGTGCGAAGGCTGGATCGCGAAAAAATGCAACCGCTTCAAGTACCCCACTCAGGCCAGCTGTATTGGGAAGAGGGCGAAGCTTGGCATCATCAGAACTCGCCATGACATTTGCTATCCAACAGCAAAGCTAATTGGGCGGTAGAGCGAACCTTGCAGAATCGATGAAAAACCCTTTAGCCAAACAGGGTCTCAATACTTGTCTATGTCTACACAACTCGTCCCAATGAACAAAACAGCAAACCCTTGGCATGAAGAAGGGCACCCGCTTTGGCTGCCCTCAAGTCCAGGACTCATTTTCAGGGTGTCTGCGTCCTCAGACTCCTCATTCAAATGGAACCAGGTTGGATTAGAGGCGCAGGAGGAATAACTGCTTCTTTTCAGTTGCCTCCATTGCAGAAGCGAACTGCCTCCGCATTGCTCCTGCCTGTGGCGATGGTTTCCTCTACGCAGCCGTTGAATACCTTGCTTTCTTGCTTGATGGAGCAGACACCCAGAGCAATTGCAGCAAGGGAGATTGCGGAAACAACGGTGGCGGTGATCTGAATGACGCCATAAGCAAGCATTGAGCTCTTTTTGCTGATGCAGTCCTTTTTGGTCGTGGTCTCTTCAGTCATGGATAAGGAAATGTCTGCAAATAGCCTATGAAGATCAATTGCTTCAATATGGGATAAAGAAGGCAGTAATAACCACACTCATGGGCTTTTAATCAGCATGGAGGCTTAGACGGCACAGTAAGACTCAACTTTTAACAAATCTCCTCACCTCAGAGCCTTGATCCATTACTAGGAATCAACCACTAGTTTTCAACTGTATCTATACCTCATATTATTTGTTTTTACCGATAGCTAGATTTCTGTTTGGATAGTTGGTTTGATCACCTCTGGCAACCAGTTCCTCAAGGAGGTAGTTTTCATCAGGTGTTGTCTCCAGAGAAGCTGATTAGCCTTAAGACGCATATATGAATGGTGTTTTGGCTGGATGTCAGGCTCGATTCAAGGCAATAAGCTCGCTCTAATAGGCCAAGCCTCAAAGGCATAAGCAAAGGATTGCAGGGTGGTTATAGGGCTGCTAGTAAAATCTCTGCAACGTTAATAGTCTTTAGAGATTTATACGTTTTCGCTGAAAAGATTTTGGCTCAGATATGCTAATGGAGAATTGGGGCGATGGATCAATTGCCAGAGGTGTCTCCCGGCGTAGTAGAAACAATTATGGCCTTAATGATAAGTGCTTGGATTTTCCTATTGCTAATGCCGACCGATCACAATGAGGACGAGTGATTGGGGAGATTGTTTATTTAATCCAATTGTCATGGTCTTCAGCTTCATCATGGCTGATTGTTCCCTTTTGCCAGGTTTCTTTGTCTTGGATTGAACTTGCGGATGAGGCCTTGGGGTCCAGTAAGGCAGGGCCTTTGGCTTTTGTTTGTTCTTCTTGCTTCCTGTGGTATCCGATTAGGTATTCCTGTATTTATATTAATAGTGAGTTATGTTTGGGATTAATCTTCTGGCTTGTGATCGAGATGTCCTTTCCATTCAAATGACAGTCTACTGTCATTAACTTGTATTCAAGCTCTGCAGTGCTAATGGCATCTGAGATAATAATTATCAGTTTAAGCCTTGATGATGAAGTGGTTGGGAGGGGGGTATTGAAAGGCTAAGGGATTGAGGATTGGTTTGCAGATTGTGGTGACCACTCTCAGTATTTCAAAAGTCTCAAAACCATTTGTTATTGGTGCTCAATGCTGACTTCGATAAAGTTTAGTATGAAGCTTTTGGTCGATCGCGGCTCACATTTATTGCAGTTGTTTATGGTTAACTCATCCTTCGGGGCTGTCAATTTTTCTTGGAAGTTATCTAGCTTTTCTGCAACACCTTAAGGGCTGGTCGTGGACCCTCCAATTCCGATTGCGTGGTGTTGAAGATAAAGCTTGAATGACAGACACAACATGTGGCTACCGTTTGCTGATGGACCCGACGCCAACCACGCAGTTCATCACCTACTGCGCTGAGCAAGAATTTGGAGAAGATGCTGAAGTTACAAGAGTTAGAGACGAACAAGGTAGAGCACCTTGCAGGGACAACAAGTACCTCATCGTTAGTGCTCAGAAAAACTTCTATGAGTTCAAAGGGCTGGTCAACATCAATGGCATCACATTCGGCTTCAAGGCCAAAACATTCAAAGCTAAGCACCCCGAGTGGTCCTTCACGCCAGAAGCCCTTCTTAAAGAGCGCAAGAGCTCCGCATAGGTTCCTCCAAGCAGCAATGATGGAATGGACCAAGGGGATCCAGAACTTTTAGCCACCGTTGCAAAAGCGAGTCGCCCTGGGAACATCGTATTCCTTGTAACTGTGCATCTCAATAATGCAGTAAACCCTGAGAATTGCCGCAGTTGAAATTGGAATTTGGGTTAGGGCAAGCAGGGCCAATGCCAGTCCCGTGCCAGGTGCATGGATGTTTGCGGTAAACCAAGGTTTTTTTGTAACGGAGCTCGGTGGCTAGAGACCCTTCAAGAGGAAGCAACTCTGCCTCATGTATTCGCTTTGCGCTTATCCAATGTTTAAATGCTTGGTGATGTGGCGGTGGTAAACCTTCAGCTGCGCTTCCAACACGCAAACCTTGGAGGTGCTAGAGAGACGCCCATTAGTGGAATTACCGCTTAATTTTTAGCCTTCAGACATCGGCGCTTTGGTGCATATGGCAGCATCAAATCAGCTCACGAAGGGCTTCCTCTGGCCAGCATTGCTTGGGGATGTTTCGAAGCATTTTGAAGTCGTCGAAGTCAAAACCTGGGCTAACACAGCAGCTCACCAAGGTATAGGAACCTTGGCTGCAAGCAGCTTGCCAAAATCCTGCGGGGATTATTTGCATTGGCTCTGCTGTATCCAGCTTTAATCTGACTATTTCATTGCTATTTGGATCTAGTCGCCAAAGAGAGAGTGGTGCTCCCTGAAGGTGAATCCAGATTTCATCTGCACCATCGACACAATGCCAACAACTTTTATCATCCTTGCCTAAGAGAAAAATGATCCCTGTGATGGCATTGCGTTGATGACCATCACTTCGTTTTACTGTCAGATCACTTCGGATGACTTCACGGTACCAGCCTCCCTCCGGATGTGGGGATAACTGGAATTGGTCAATTAGCCTCAAGATGCTCTTGTCTTTCAATTGATCCAAGAGATTTCTCGCATGTTCTCAGAGTAGGCAGAGTGTTCTTGGTTGGAGGTGTAGGCATTTGTATTTCTTTGCGTAAGTCATTTCACTTGTCTCAATAAGAATGAAGGTGTTGGACTGTGTGGTGAAGGAAATTAATGCTCACGGAATCAGTTTGATGTTAGGGACCTCTGCCGTAGGGTTGATTGATAATGATGAGAAGAACGTACTCAAGAGAACTTATGCGATGAATAACGGTGAAGATGCACATTCAGAATTCAGTAATGACATGAATAAGGAATCCTTCAGAAGGTTTTGCCTTGGCAAGGGTGATCGTGTAATATTTGAACAGTCGGAAATTTATGATGACTGATCAAAAGCGCGATGCGGAGTCGCCCTTGGCAAGATTCATTAATTGGATCAAAGGAGTAATGGGAGGTATGGGAGCTGCAGTTGTGTCTGAGAAGAGTAAAAATGTACCCCCCAATATTGGTGCCCAACCATTTAAGGATAAGCCAAAGAAAGGAATTTTATGAATCCATGAGGAGACGGCAACCCACCACTTACTATTAGAAGACGTGATCTTTTTCTTCTCTATAGGAATAGTTGCATCTTGAAAATCGAATAAAATGTTTCAATTTTTAGCACTGGTTGCTCAATATATACTAAAAGCTTACATGGCTAGAGCTTTATTGCATCATCTATAAAGCCTATGGATTACTAGTTAATAGAGTTGTATGTGAACATTGCAAAAGAAATATTGATATACTCATTTAAGGATTGATTTTTATTTCCTTGAACTGCTCAAGTCAGGCTGGATAAGATTAGTTAGTCACTAGAGGCTAACAAGTTGGTCGGGACATCTTGTCACGCTTGATGCACAACATCAGAAGTTGTGCAAGTCTCATATAGGGTTGATTAGAGACTCAAGTTGGATGACTTCAAATGGCGGATTCTTTTCTCATCTTCTACGGAGGAGATCCTGACGGAGTCACACTCGGCCGCTTTAGAGCATCATTTCAGGAAACACTTCTTTTTCATAGTTTCTAAGGGCGAGGCTGCTAGGAGAATTGGGTGTAGGGGGTATGGTGCGCCTTAGCCTCGTAGAGAAAAGCCTTGGCTTTCCCCCCTCTCAGTTTCTGGTTAGGGCTTTTGCTCATTGCGCTTGGCGTATGCGTGGGTATTGAGTTTCAGGTTCGGGTTGATTCAGATTCAGATGAGTAGATACCACTGCCCTTTCTGCTCAAGTCGCTACCAGATTCATCAGCAACGTGCGGATGGTGTGATGGTCTGCGGCCAATGTGGAGACCCTTTAGCCAAGGTCCCATTCATTAGGCCGACTCAGATCGTTGGGTTAGTAGCCGCTGCAGCATTCATTGCACCCTTGCTGTTGATGGTATTTGTGTTCATTCAAGACGAGCAACGCCCTGAGCCCAAGCGTCCTTTATCGACAATGGCAGCGGTGCCTTCTCCTGTAGACATTTGTTCTTGGCTTAGTTGAATCCTTTTACGATGTCTTATTTTTAATGTGCATGCAACAATTTAACTGGTTTTGTGGCCATTGCCAGTCTTGCGAACTTTGAGAAGTAAACAACATTAATTAAGCTTTTTCTACCTTTAAATGTCACCTGCTTGTTGCAAAGGTGTTCTTTCTGGTTCTATTTCTCTGCATTGTCCATATCTTATGGAATGGATCATTCCCCATCAGAATTCAGCTTTAAAGTTGTATGGGATGAAGTTGTATCAATCTCAGAACGTCAGCACTGAGCAGCTGCGTCAGCTTGGTTGGCCTGCGCAGTTACCTGTAGGTGAAGTGGAAAAGGGCTAGAGCTCATACTCCTGCTCAAAACGCTCCAGTAGCCCCTTGTAGAGGGCCAGGGTCCCCTCTGTCTCCTCGCAGAAGCCCTTCAAGACATAGCTCTCTGAGAGGTGAGAGGCTGCGGCGTTGATCTGCTCAAAGCCGGATAAATATTCACCTTGTGTCTCTTCATCGGCGATGTCGTAGATCATTGCCATCACCAGCTCCACTTTTCTTTGAGCCGCTGCGATCTCGGCTTCCATGTCCTTGCTGAGTTTGCGGCGCTTCCTCGGCATCTCTTCCTCTAGATCCAGAAAAGAGATTAAGGGAATGGCCGTTTTCAAGAGGAGCCTCTTTGCTCAGAGGTTGGTTCTAATAGCGCTTGATGCTGATCTAGAGATCAACCAGTGCTTAAAAGCCCAAAATTTAATTTTGCTCCGGATCAGAGCTGCCTGCAATCAGCATTAAGACCGATTGCCATCAATGGCTGACAAGGCCAAAGTATGCACATCGAACACGGAGGCGCCTAATTGGACGACACGCCACCTGAGTACTCAGCAGAAGCAAGCTGACTTCTGGCCCCTGCTCCAACAGTCTCAAAAAATCGTGGGCTAATCGTCTGGTGCGACAAAGTTTATTTGTGCGTCAAACCAGTCGATACTCCTCTGCATCGTCCTAGGTGCCCTGAAAGGAGTTTTTACAGCCACACACCTGGACAAATGGCCCCAGGTGCCAATCCTCAGAAGCTTCGCTAAATCGCTAAACGACATTAAAAACCCACCTCCCCTTTTTTAGAGGAGGTGGGTTTTTTTATGAATAGAGGAAGCTTTTGTCTGATGCCATGACTTTGCAAGTGGCTCAAATGTGAATTGAAATGGCCGCTACTTTTGTTAAACACTCATTTAAATTGGATTTAAAATCTGAATGTGGATAGATTGCTCTATTAATTTAGTTGTGCGATGAAGTGCTTGCAAAAGCTGATCACTAATTTGGAAGATCAACACCATGATTCATGTCTTCTAGCAACTTGGCTTTTATTCACATCTATTGAGTGAAATATTGCAAAGCTCTACTTACATATCCAGACTCTGAGATGCTCGTTGCTCCTCTCCTTCATAAGTGCGTTGGTAAGTATCTGCAAAATTGCAAAGAGTTTGATTGAAGTTGGAGGTAGTAGAGGGCTACAAGCTGTGGAGTCATATTGCCCAGTTGAGGATTTATGCGAGCGCAAAGCTAGTTAAAAGGCCAATCGCCCAGCTAAGCCAGTGCATCTGGTAGCTGCTCAATCTAAAGTGTTGCTGAATATTCTAGTGCGGCACTTCTGTGTAAGGCGATTAAATCCATCAATCAGTTCTACTAGTGATACTCCTTGTGTGGATTTGGTATGCGTTCAAACCCTTAGAGTTAGTTGCGATCATGTTGATTCACTGCGAATGAATCCAGTCACATTCACTTATCGCTTGATCAACGAATGGGTTGGGCTTGGTCTTCTTGTTCAGATGGGACAGCGCTAAAACAACTCAGCGAGCATTGCTAGGAGGAGGTCAATTGCAACTTGATGACTTCAATCAACACAAGTGATGCGAGGCTCGCCATTGCAAATCTCCCGTGCATGATCTCGACTTGGCTTAATCGGGCGAAAGTCATGATGGAAAACCCTTCTAACGATCAAAGAGAAGAGCCGTCGGTGCAGAAAGGCTGCAGCTTATCTCTATTACATAAAGACAGGTCTCCCAATCTGGGTCAATAGGTCAATGCACTGGAAAACTAGTTTGATCGGTCGTTGATCTAGATCAGTAATGATTTAAAAGTATCCAACACCAATGTGCTTGAGCTAGATCTGGCTTGCAATCTTGATTGCATTCGACTCAACCGATTTCTTATTGGAAGATTGCGGATTGCGCATGTCCAGCAATTGAAATTGGGGGGTCTGCAGAGGTTGTGTACTCTTAACTCGTTAATGACTAGTCTCTTGATTTAGTGAACCAATGCTAAAGCTAACTCTCATTCGAATGAGATCCAAGTAGGTGTCTTCCTTGATGAGTTCCAGTGTATAGAGAGCTTTGAGAAAAGAACAGAGACGAATCAACTCAGAGCTGCAAAATGTGATCAAAGTTAGTCAGTCAATTCCGTTGACAAATCTAGAGTCTGTTGAAAGTTAGACTAAGAAAGGTGTCCCAGAAAGGATATGTTCTTGGCTTTAACTGTTTGCACAGGATGAGCAGGCATTTTAAGTAATTTCTGATAAATTTTTGGCATGACTGATTCCATTATTCTGGAATTAAAAAATTCGAATTATTTACAGTCGAGTTAGGCTTATTAAAGAAAATCAACAATTCTTAGCGATTTATTTGACTATAAATGTATAGTAAGACCTATTTGATTCTTAGGGCCCTTTTTTTTCGAGATCTCATATTCTTCTTTGCTTATCAAGCCTTGTTCATATAGCCGCTTTAGCTCTTCCAGCTTTTGAAAAGGCCGTTTGGCTCCAGTTGCAAAGAGCCACCATCGCACCAAATATTTTTCCGACCGCTCTGGTACAAACGTTTCTGCTTTCTCATCCTTTGGCATTTTGGTTTTGGTGATGGCGTCGCCGTGAACCCAGTCTTTTACATTTAGATTTAGACGAAGCATTGATGGATTCCATGGTCTACGCAACTTTCCTTTAATAATTCCATTTCGCATGAGAATTAGCATTGCTTCTCGTTTGGCTTGACGGATTCCCGATTTGTACAGGAATGGTCCTGCAACATATGTAGTCAAATAGAAGACTACTTTCCATTGTTCTGAGGAAGGCCCTTGGCCTGAGACTCCGAAAGTATTCATACATGCTCCAATGATTATGCACATAAGTGCTGTTCCTGCAATTCCATAAATTATTGGGGTGATAGATCTTCTGGATATGGCGTAATATAACTGGACAAGAGGGACCCAAGCAGATGACAATGCATAACCCCAGCCAGTGTCCTGTACACGCTTTCTGATATCAACGTTCTTGCATATTTATTCTATTCCCGCAGTCTTGGATGATATTCGCATCAATATATTCCCTCATCCAGTAGTTGCTAAAAATTCGCCTTCTTCAGGGTTGATTAGCACCTCAACTTCCGAAGCTAGAACAAAATAAAGACCTTGATTGACCTCTTATGCTTTTTATAGTGCGCAGTAATAAGTGATTTTGTGAGAGAGTTTGGATTTTATGCATCTGTTGCTTGCAAGCTGCATGCAACGTTTTGCGCTTGTAGCCTGAATGTTTCATGAAATAGTGAGATAATTTACTTGGCTTGTGTATCCCTTGGCTAATGCACGTGCTTGACCGCGATATTTTGTTGCCCTCTTATGATGTCTTAGTAGTAGGCGCTGGGATTGGTGGACTAACTGCAGCGGCACTTCTTGCTAAGCGTGGCTACAGAGTTTTGGTTGTAGAGCAGCATTATCTCCCTGGTGGATGCGCGAGTATCTTTCGCCGTCAAGGGTTTACATTTGATGTAGGAGCTTCTCTCTTTTTTGGGTTTGGAGAACAAGGCTACAACCCACATCAATTTGTCATGAATGAGTTGGAGGAAGACATTACTCTTGTGCCGATGGATGAAACCTTCACTATCCATCTAGATCAGCAAACCAAAGTCTCCATGTATACACAACGGGAAAGATTTTGGGAAGAAATGTGTTCTTGCTTTCCACACCAATCAGAACAAATCAAAGCATTACTAAGGGAATTCGAATCTTTTTATCATGAGTCATTGGATAGCTATAGTGGTCAGTTTTTTGCGCCAGCGGAAACGCCACCGCAACATGGCATCAATTTGATGCTTACGCGCCCGTTCTATTTGGCAAGGTTGCTCACTTATCTGCTTTCAACTCAAGAGCAACTATTTCGCCGCTTTACGCGTGATCCACAGATTCTCAAACTATTTACGCTTTTAAATCAAAATATGACCACTTGTGGATTGGATCAGACTCCTGCCATCGCCGGCCCAATGATCCACGTGGAATCTTACACAGGTGGTTGCTATTATGCTCAAGGTTCACCACAGATGCTGGCGAATAAACTAGAAAAAGCAATTCATAAATATGGTGGGCAAATATTATATCGCAATCGCATTGATAAAATCTTAATTGAGAAGGGGAAGGCGGTTGGCTGTCAGCTTGAAAGTGGTCTTAAAATTAAAGCTCATACAGTAATTTCAAACACAACGATCTGGAATCTCTATGGTAAGTTGATCGATCCCCAGCATATCTCCCGCAGAAAAAGAAAGTGGGCAAAGAAATTTAGGCCAAGTTATAGTGTATTTGGTGTTTATCTCGGGGTTAAAGCAGAAGCTGTACCTAAGAGGATGAAACCCACCCAGATTTTACCTTATGAGGTCGAAGGTTCTTCAAGTTATCTGACCGTCTATGTCACGTCAATGTTGGATCCCGACGCTTCTCCGCCAGGGACCCATACACTCTGCATATTTCTACCGGAAGCTACTCCAGAGATCACACTACCAACAGATGGCAAAGATAACTATCATACTCGTACATATCGAGATCAAAAGCAGAAAAAAGCATCCGCAATTATTGATTACTTAGAAAAGAATTATTTCCCAGAACTTAAAAAACATATCTTGGTTCAGGAGATAGCTACCCCACAGACGATTCAGCGCTATACCCTTAAAAGTCATGGCTCTATTGGTGGACCACAGGTGAATATGAGCCAAAGCTATATGAGTCGGCTGGCCGCTCGCAGTGATTGGCAAGGACTTTATTGTGTAGGGGATTCCACCAGTCAAGGGATCGGCGTAGTTTCTGTGACTGTGTCCGCAATCAGTGCAGTCAATGCCATTTTAAAGGATCTTCATCAACCTCAATATCTGCCATTAAAGCATTATCCTCAAAATTATGTTCATTTTGCTAAAGCCTCTCTAGCTCAAGAACAACACTCTGCGGATCTGACTCCTGACCATCAGATGATAACAACTGTTGAAGTAGAACCCCGAGCTTGTCTATCTCCCCGCTGCGTTCGTGCTGGTCCAGATAATACTCACCAAGCCCATATCGCACGTCTTGCCGAAGCCGGCAATTGGCTCGGAGCGGCCCAGTCATTACGTGCTGTGAATCCACTTTCAGAAATAACCTCTTACCTTTCGCAATCAGACGATTTTTGTGCTCCTTCTTGTGCCAAATTGTTATGTCCTGACTCTTCTGTTCCTATTACGTCATTAAATCGCTATGTATGTGAGAAAGTCCCCAATTACATACCGAAGATAGGGCCAGATAATGGTAAGCGAATTTCTATTGTTGGGGCGGGGGCAGCAGGCCTAACATGTGCTCACTATTTGGCGCAGTTAGGCTACCAAGTAGATATCTACGAGAAAAATAGCGCATCAGCTGGATTGTTGAGTTGGCTTACTCTGACGTCAAGGATTCCACATTCTGTATTGACACATGAAATAGAAAATCTATTATTGCCTTCTATTCATATTTATTTTGATCAAGCTTTAGGTGAACACATCACAATTGCTCAGCTAAAACTTCAATATCATGCAATATTTTTAGCCTGTGGTCTAGGTGAGAAGCGAATCCAGCCCAATGATATTGATCATGCTTGTAACTTGATTCATGGCCTGATGTTTTTAGACGAGTTTACTCATGAGCCAACTATTGTTAGAGATAAGACCTTGACAATAGTTGGTGCTACCTACCTTGCTACTGATATCGCAAGGTTTGCAATTCAAAACGGTGCAAGAAAGGTTTACCTTATAGACGAACAGGCTCAGCTTCAATCGAAATCTCAGGCCAAGCATTTAAATGAAATGAAAGAACTTGGAATTGAGATCCATTCCAGAATAGACCCAATCGCCTTATCTGAGCTCTGCAGTTCTTCTCATCAGGTGATTATGGCAGGTTTGGAGCAACACCGTATTGAGTCTGAATTAAGGGACCATCTAAGCACAAGCCTTATGGTTGACATGGACGCCTTGGTTGACTTAGAGACGCTACAGGTTCATGGTCAGGTCAATGTATTCGCCGGTGGAGATATCATTAGAGGCTCCAGTAGCATTCAAGAAGCAATTAAAGATGGTCGCAAGGCAGCAATAGGAATCAATCATGCCTTAATAAAGAATCACTCTTGATACTCCGAAAAATGATTTCTTGCTTGGGCTCATAGCATTAACAATGGAGTATCTTGGATAGTTCCATCAACATGAACCGATACTTCATCTTGAATAATTTTTTGCGATCTATGGAAGAATATTTATTCTAACCACCGATATGAGCTTTATTAGTTTAATGATGCTTGAACGCCAAGATAGCGCTCCACGAGTTGAGCAGGAGCTATTTTACTGGCGCATACGGATTGACTCAGAGGCTGAGTTGGATGTAGAGCTCAAGCAGGGAGCAGAAGAAGAGCCTGATCCTGATCATCGCAGATCATTTCTCATCCCCAATGGTTCGACGGTTATCACACTTATTGTTGATGATGGTGAGATTATAAAGAAGATTTATCAATCACCGAATGGAGAGAAAATCTCAGTGAATTGCTGAAGGGTTCCGTGTATTCTTTCTACTAACCATTCTTCTATAAATAATGTATGTTGGAATCATTCCCCTTCATGGTTGAAGAGATACGCCGACTTGTCTAAAGTCTTCTTTTGCCAGGCTAATTGCTATAATAAATTATTCTTCGGAGTACATTTTACTGCTCGCGAGTGTCTTTGGAGGTATTTTAGTTCAAGTGATCTAGCATTGCCTGCAATAGTTTTACAATAGAAACCATCAGGCGAATGCTTGGGTAAAGTCATTCTTCGGAATAGCTGGTGTATGCCTTGGCTATTAGTATGAAAGTACCGAGCCTTTCGCTATGTGATGTGGCTTTGATTTCGAGATCAGATTAAGCATGTTGTTGATTTTCTTGTGCACACTGAAAACGATTTGATTTTCTACTCAATCAGCCTCGGCCTCGAATTATCAATAACCCCTTGTCAGCTCAATAAAAAGCTGGCAAGGCGGCATTGGCAAGCGATTGAGGCTATACAGCAGTCCAAGGCCACTGATGAACCACCTAACGGGTTTATTTTCTCTTGCGCATCAGTTTTGGAATAAGATGAATACGAGGTAACTGCTCATGATTCATTTCACTCAAATTTCAACAGCCCTGATCGTCGCCCTTGGCATGGTCTTCATGACAAAGGTGGTCATGACACTTGTAGCTGACTTCGCTTTGTTTTCAAGCCTGAAGAGTCTGATGCGCTTGATGGTGAGAGGCAGCTATGTGATAGGGCGCACCTTTGGCATCTTTTATTGGCGATACCTGCATGGTCCGCTTCGTCTGTTTCTGATCCAGCTCGTGGCAATTATCGTCACTATAGTGATCCTTGCCTACGATGCTTGCAGGCATATCTGGCAGCATCGCCTTAAGGTAAGGCCACCATCAGTGCCCCGACTCACTCCAGCTCATTAATTGATGATTGTATTGCCATAAAATAAATGTAGAGCCATGTTATCTCTGATGATTTAGAAGTCCAAAAACCTTCAGTAAACCGTGCTTACTCCCTGATAGTTGCTTCAAGTATTTTACGTAAGCTATTTACGAATAGGCAGAAACCAGCTTATGGTTTGTTTTTCATGCTTGAACAAGGGGGATAGCCTCCAAAATCAATCCTCTGCGTAGATCCGCTCCACAAGAAATGCGCTTAGTACAGCTTAGTGATCCTCACCTTGTTGCCTTTAATGATCAATTGGTGCGAGGTCATAATCCGCTTTTGAACTTACAGTATGCGTTGCAAAAGGCAATCTCTTATTCTCCGGACCTGCTTTTGATTACTGGTGATCTTTGCCATGATGAAACCTGGTGTGGGTATGTTTTGTTGCGTCATGAATTGCAGAATCTTTCTCCATCAATAAAGGTTGCTGTTCTTCCTGGTAACCATGACAATCCTTTGTACATCAAAGCTTCTCTTGGACGACATGCCTTTACAGCCCCAGCAGATTTGAATGTGGATGGAGTTCGTCTAATTCTTCTTAGTAGCCATGTCTCAGGTCGAACGGCAGGTCAACTTGGTCAATCACAGCTGCAATGGCTCGAGTCGCGCTTATCAGATATTGACCAATCTGGCAGGCCATTAGTGGTTGCATTGCATCATCCACCTTTGCCGATTGGCTCTTCTTGGTTGGATCCCATTGGTCTACTGGATGGTGAGGCGTTGATCAAGCTACTCACTCCTGTAGAAGAGTTATGTGCTGTGGTATTTGGGCATATCCATCAGCACTGGCAAGAGGTATTGCCTGGGCGTAAGGATGTCTTATTGCTTGGTTGCCCTTCCACTCTTTGCAGCTTTGAGGCTGTACAGCCATGCCCTTTGGGACGAGAAGATGAACCTGGAGGGCGTTTGATTGAGTTGGATGAAAGCGGAACCCTTTTTGAGAGACTTCTGCGATGGTCAAATCCTGATCTTGATCATGCTGATGTCACTCGATAACCAGAATAGAGTCGACGGCCTTATGTTCTGAGTCCGAATATACCTTTCTAAGACATCCATTAACTCTTAACTCTTAACTCTTAATACAGCTATTGCTGTAGAGATCAAGGCTGTGATCTATTGATATGATGCGCGAATACAAGCGATTCTGCTTTGGCAGCGTGTAGACATAATTATAGATTGATTCATGCAAGAGAAGATGCTATCTAATCATCTATTAAAGCTGTCATCTATTAAAGAATAAGTTCTTCCTGTAGTGCTCTTTGGCTTACGCTTGTAATGCAAAACCTTCGAGAAAAAATCTTTGCAAGCACATGGCAGATGTAAATCAAGCTAGTATTACTTCTCAGGCTTGACCAGCCTCATTATTAGCTCTCTATTTGATACATGTCTTGCCTCGTTACCACTTATTCTTGATGAATATAAGATAAACTATAATTTTATTTTAAGTCTTTTTCAGTTAGCACCGTTGAGGGCTATTTGTTTTGATTAATGATTGTTCCAATCATCCATCTATCTGCCGGCCGGAATAACCCGTTCTGAGATTCCAGAGCAATCCAGGCTGGTATATGTATCCACGCCAGTTTTTGAATTTTTGCCTGTAGCTCTTGCGCAGAGCGCTTTCTGTTCTTGCCTGTCAAGCAAGGCGCTAGTGAAGTCAGCCCCATCAATTAAAGCACCAGCGAATTCACTCTTCCTTAGATTCGCGTTGCGTAGGATACTGTCTGAAAGGTCGGCATTGTCAAAACGAGTGGCGTAAGCCAATACATCCTCTAGGTTTGTACCGTGGAGATTGGCATTCTTTAGCGACGTTACGCTGAATGTAGACCCACGCAGATCAGCCTCGCTTAAATCAAAACCAGCAAGATCATATTTTACAAATTCCGCTGTTAAGGGTTTGCCATCTTCAACTTGTTCGAGAAATGGATACTTTTGGCTGAGAGCATCTAGGTTCTTCCTCGTCTCTAGCATCGATGGATCAGCTCCACCCTGATTATTCTCCCACATACTTGGATAAGTGGCATCAGCTGCCAAGGGCATGGTCAGATAAATAGAAGCGGAAATTGGGATGATTATTCCCAGTAACAGAGATCGCAGGAGTGACGACTTAATCTTCCACATTGGCTTGCATCGTAGAACCATCAGGCAACTATTAATATCTCATTGGAAGCAAATAATTGCTGTATTTAAGTTGCCAGTTCAACGTAAAATATCTACGTTCTAAGGTAGCTCTTGCTACTTCTTGCGCCTGGTCTGGTTACTGCTCACTGTCTGATTTGATAAGTGTTTTTTGTTGTCATTTCTTTTTCTCCTTGAAGCTTAAATGTTTTTCTGGCCAGAGAATAGCCATTGTTTCTTTTCTATGCATTGCCAGGAACTATGATTATTATTCCTCGTAAAAAGTCCTATCATTGGAAGGCTAATTCTCCAACACTGTCTTAGGTCGGGCTTTATTTCTTTAGGCAATCCCGCAATCATGATTGTTTCATTCTCAAGTTCCTTTTCAATAGTGGGCAGTAATGCTCCTTGCGGTTGTAAATTCATTGTTCTGAAGATATGACTTCTCTGTGTTGGAGGTATTTGCTGTGTTACCCAGGTCGCATTCTTTACTGTAGATGTTAGTCTACGTCTTCATGTTGATGGCCTTGTGAATCGATGGGAGAGTTTTTCCTTGAGAACGATGAATCTCTAATTCATTGCATTGTGGATTTTTGCTCCATCGAGTTATAGAAATAAGCAGATTTCGTCAAAATCATTGGTAGTAAATGTGCATTAGTCTGTCGTTGCTATTCACGCAGCTTCTGTTGATGAGGTGATGTTGATGATTACCGCTAATCCAATACATATAACTGTAAGAATACCGCAAAGTTCTGTCCAGCCAAGCAGTCCCAATCGAGTCACTGCTAGAGGGGCTACAACGGTGATCACCCCACCCGAGAGAATTGGTTGCAGGATCAATTGTTTGATCGAAAACACAGGTAAGGCTTTTGTAAGGTTGCGGGGATCGGCCAGTCGTAGCAGTAAAAGGCCACTCGCAGCTACTCCAGTGGCCTGTCCGAACTCGGTGATTGAGCGCTCGAACCATTCCTCGCGCAGTGTCAACCTGGCAACAAAGAGCATGATCAATAGATTCCAGGCCAACCCTGTCACAGACAACACAGTGAGTGGAAGCCAGTCGTTTCGCAGCAGTGGCAGATTCAGGCTTGCCATTGCAGTGGTGATCAGCAGGTCGGTGGCCAGGATGCCGATTTCCCGTTGCAATAACTGTGATACCCAGTGAGTTTGGCCTGAGACTTCCAGGGCTAGTCGGATCAGTAGGGAACCCCCTAGTGCCAGAGGAAAGACTGGGAAGACATGAATGACTTGCCGGTAGAACTCCCCCAGCCAAGGGCCCAATAATCGCAAGCCTTCGAGCATCAACACGCCGCAAGCCACAGCGGCTCCAGCGAGGCCAAGATTTACGGCCAGCAGGCGAAGTTGTTGGCCAAAACTCGTTTCTTCTTCAACAGCTCCTGTGTCTCCGATTTCTGTGGGGCCATGGGGGGCAACCCATCCACGCCAACGGCCGAAAATCACCAGGACACTGCCTAGAAGGGTTGATGTGAGCAGGCCCACTGTTGCCATTGCCAGGCCAAGATCTTGGCCGCCAGGGAAGCCGAGTTGGCGAAAGCTTTCACCCATAACGGCCGCTGCCCCATGGCCGCCCTCAAAACCCACTTCAATCAGGCAGCCCATGAGCGGATCAACCCCCAGCAGGGGGATCAACACCAGTAGGACCGCTAGCCCCCCCACTAGGTATTGACCAAATCCAAGCATCATTCCCAGCATGGCCTGGGATGCCACAGGCTCCCACAAGCCTTGACCTTTCGGGAGGGGGCGCCCGAGCATCAAGGTTGCGAAGACCAGGGTAAGCAACGCTGTTGGAACTTCAGTCCAGATGTCCGTTACGCTCAGTGGCAGCAGGGGTAGGGGGCCATAAGGCCCCAGCAGCAGGCCTGCGGTGCCGGCCAACAGGGCAATTGGCAGGCCTAGCCGCTCCAGTCGCAGGGCAGGCTCGAGCCTGCGCCCCAAGCTCAGCAACAAAGCCAGCACAGTCAGCAGAATTAGGGCCAGCCACAAATTGGTTGGCTGGGTGGCATGGAGCAGGCTTTGCAAGCCGTTAACCATGGGAGCCGTCTAGTGGCTTTAGATCGAAGCAGCGGCTCAGATGGTCTTTTGTGTTCTGGAGAACTGCGATATGTCTTCCGCGATCGTGAAAGCCATGACTGTCGTATGCAAAGGGTTTTAGTTTCAGCTCTCCTTGTTGGCTGGCATGGCTGGAATCGAGAGAGTGAGCCTGCTCAGGATTGAGTGTTGTGTCGCTTTTGTATAAGTGGATTGGCGGCGAGTGCTTCATTGCGGGGAGCCATTGGTGTTGATGTGCTTTTTTCTGCTGGGCTAGTTCTCGATGCTGAATCACCGCCGTTGGCTGAGGCGTTTGCAGTGAGTGGCTTGTCTTCTTTTAACCAATCAGGGTCAGGTAGAGCACTATGCAGGGCGCCCTGCAGCAGATGTCCGATGGCCAGGCTCCTGTCTATAGCGTAAACATCGCAATAGTCATCGAGGCAACCCAAGACCTCCTCCTGAAGTGAGATCTCAATGCGCGTAGCTGTGTGACGATCGTTAGGTGGAGTGCTCATCAGTTGTCATTTCGGTGTGTTTGTGCCGATTCTCATCGGCCAAGCTGGGGAAATGGCTAAGGGGAGGGTATCGCGAAGCGCTTGGGGGCCTATCGACTTGCAAGCTCCCAATCCAGGGATTGGGTATGGCATTGCCTAAAGAACAGGCATTTCTTTCAAGACAGATCACCTGTTGAACTCAGTAGGGTTGGGTGGCTTTTTGGGATTGTTGTCAGAACGGCGCATCCTGATCTGAAGCTGATGAGCTGTGGAGAGCAGCTTTGACACCCTGCTGGAGACCTTTGCCTCTTGGAAACAATCGAAGCCGACGTGGTGATCGTGGGTGGTGGCCCAGCTGGTTGCAGCTGCGCGCTTTACACATCGCGTGCCGATTTGAAGACAGTCATCCTTGATAAGAATCCTGATGTAGGCGCCTTGGCGATAACCCATCAGATCGCTAATTATCCAGGTGTTTCCAGTGAGATGAGTGGCGAAGCATTACTGGCTTTGATGCGCGAGCAGGCTGTTTCCTTTGGCAGTGATTATCGCCGTGCCCAGGTTTTTGGTGTGGATGTGAATGGTGAATGGAAGACGGTGTATACCCCGGAAGGGACTTTTAAGGCAAGGGCGCTGGTTGTAGCGACTGGCGCTTTGGGGCGCCCAGCATCCTTTAAGGGAGAGGCAGACTACCTTGGCCGCGGCGTGAGCTATTGCGCTACCTGTGACGGTGCCTTTTATAAAGGACGTGAGGTGGCTGTTGTTGGAGCAAACAAAGAGGCTGTTGAGGAAGGCCAGGTGCTGACCAAGTTCGCCTCGACAGTGCATTGGCTTACCACGAGTGACCCCAAGGCAGATGACGTCCACGCGCAAGCGTTGATGACTCAGCCAAATGTTCAACACTGGAGCCGCACAAGATTGATGTTGATCGAGGGAGATGATGCTGGCGTGACTGGCATCAAGTTGAAAAATCGGGCTCAGGAGACAGAGCAGGACTTGGCCGTTGAAGGTGTGTTTGTTTATATGAGTGGCTCTAAGCCGATCACTGATTTCTTAGGTGATCAGGTGGCTTTTAAAGAGGATGGTGGCGTCGTGGTAGATGACTTCATGGCCACAACAGTGGAGGGGGTATGGGCTATTGGTGATATTCGTAACACCCCGTTTAAGCAGGCGGTGGTAGCCGCATCAGATGGATGTATTGCAGCAATGGCGATCGATCGATTCCTTAATAGCCGCAAGGGAATTCGTGTCGATTGGGTGCATTAGCGGCGACGCACCTTCGACTAGGCCTTGTCTGGCTGATCTTTTCTCCATGGCTGATGAATTGCTCGATCAGGAAATTGACTTTCCAGTTTGAAGAATGAGTTTTTGCGGAGAGTAAGATGAATGGGCAGTAATCCTTAAGGCGATTGATTTAATTGATTTGCATTCTAGCTAAAAATTAAATTTTAACCCTGGCAATTCTGGCTATATAAATCCGAGTTTTAATATTTTCTTTTCAAGGCCACATTGCATTGCATACGCAAGGCATCTCTTTTGTGAGTATTTCTCGGCACTTGATGGCAACGTCTTGGTGTTCTTTTTGGGTGCCATGTGCGGAGCGCAGATCGATATAATGAAGCCAAGATCTAACGCTCCCTGCCATATAGATTTTCGTGGGAGTTGCTAGTGGAAGAACTTCTCTTGCGCATTCTTTTGCTACACCAGCTGCAAGCATCTCTTGGTATAGGTCGCGACTTTGTTCAAACAATAAGCTCGCTTTTGAACTCAGTTTTGATACTGTCTCTTGATCAAGATCGTCGATGCTGCTTTGCCTATTTTTAATATCTTGTCTGCGTAGTGAAGGCGGCTTAGCAAAGGCCATTGTTGAGACATTAGCATAGCGCTGACTAAATTCTTGAAAAGAGAAGCTTCGATGTCTGAGGATTTGCGCTGCTATTGCTCGGGTCGTTCCTATTTCCATAACTATATGGGCCATCTCGAAGGGACTCCAGTGACGATGTTTGATCAGATAGCGGATCAGCCTTTCACTATCAGGATTGTCTTGATTTTGAGGATTAGAGACTCTCGCACAGTAAGCAATGATTTCTTCTGCCTTGGGTGTTACGGAGATTAAGGATACGGTGTTCATGAATCTGATGATTGGAAGATTGAATGGTTTTGGTTTGTGATTGGCTGTTTTTTGGGATGATGTTTATTGTTGAGCCTTATCCTTTGACTGAGAGCGAAATGGCTGTGCATCTAGAAGGATCATTCTTTGCACGACTTCGGTATTCGTGAGAATGCTTGAGGCGGCTTGAAAGGATTGATCCTTGAGTCTTGAGCTGCACTGCCATGCAAAGATTTAGCAAATTTATTGGGTGATGAGACCTGATCGAGGAAGCGTTAACAGCTTGCTGAGTTTACCTTATTCTTTCAGCTTGAATTTTCTTAGCAGTTGCAGAGAACTTTGCTGTAAAATAAATTCCTTGAAACGGAGCCAAAGCCAGTTGATACCTCAATGGAAAAGTGTTCGTCAGTGAAGCCAGTGATGAACTTAATTAGTCTTCTAATTAATGGTTTAAAAGTATTGTTGTATTTGCCTTGAGTTGATGCTTTGCCTTTATTGTCCAAGTTCTGCCAAGACCTCTTCTAGTGCTTCTCTTTCGCCCGTTAAATTTTTTTGAAAACAATAAATGGCTGAATTATTTGCTGTAGTGTGACTTGATAATGTGACTATTAAATAACTTATCTCTTGCTTGGTAGATTTAAGCAAGTGACTAAAAATTATTCATGTGCGCTAGTGTTGCATCTTCTTCGGGAATAGGCGATTGCTTTAGGGATGTTGGCTTGCTCTTTTGTGGAGTTCTTGTTGTTGAATCGCCACGGCTGTCTAAGCTTATGCAGGTGATTGCTTGCAGATAATTCTCTGGAATTAAATCGAAGTTGACTAATGATTTGCGATTGAAGTCCAGCAGTAAACTCAAGTTCCTGTTGGATTTATGCTCGCTTCATTGATGTCTTTACCGATACTTTTCTTTTGGTTGATGCCAACAATCTGTTCGTTATTCAGGCCTTGCAGGCATCTCTGTCCAGATTGCCAGCTCCTCGATTGACAGCACTCCTTCACGTCGCTTCCCGTCTGGGAGGATCCATGTGGGAACAACACTGACTTGGGCTTTTTGGCAGTCAGCTGCTTGATTTGGTAGGAGCTTTGGTTTGCCACATTCCACATAGGTCAGCATCGTGCTCGCCTGCTTGCCGAACAGGTTTTTTTGGAAGAAACAAGCCGGGCAGCTCCAGGAGCCGTAGAACACGGCTCCGATGTTGTTGAGATGACGGACCAAGGTCAGTTGTTCGCTGGTTGATGTTTTGAGAGGCTCCCCTAGGGTGCCCGCGCCATCGCCTGCTCGGGTTTTGGCAGCTTCCAATGAGAGACTCAGCCCCATCGCTGTGAGTAGGGATATCCATAACTTCAGGCCATGGTTGCCTTGGAGGATTTGTGGCCGAACCATGGAAGCTGAAGAGTTGGGTTTGGCAAACTTAAGCACTCTCCAATCGTTCGGGCTTCCCTCCATGGAGCAAGGCGCAGGGTTACCGCGAAACTGGGAAACTGAACAGATGTAGGGCCTCGGGCCAAATCAACGCCATGGCCGGGAGCGGCTACCGGGATTATTTCAAGGTTCTCGGAGTTGAGCGCAACGCCGATAGTGATGACATCAAGCGAGCATTCCGCAAGCTGGCGCGCCAGTACCACCCTGATGTGAATCCAGGTGATTCTACTGCTGAGGCGAAGTTCAAGGAGGTGAGTGAGGCATATGAGGTGCTTTCCGATCCGGATAAACGCAGTAAATATGAGCAGTTTGGCCGCTATTGGAATCAGGCCAGTGGCATGGGTGGTGGAGGTCCTGCCGGGGCTGGTTTTGAAGTTGACTTTGGTCGTTATGGGAATTTTGACGACTTCATTAATGACCTTTTGGGCCGTTTTGGTGGGCCTCAGGCTGCTGCTGGTTTTGGCGCTGGTTTCCCTGGTGGCGCAGGCTTCCCTAGAGGGAGCTCTCGTGCTCCGGTGAATCTTGATGCCGAAGCCACCTTGAAGGTGAGTTTTGCTGAAGCGTTTCGCGGTACTGAACGCACCCTGTCTGTTAATGAAGAACGAGTGCAGGTGCGGATTCCGCAGGGCATTAAACCTGGTTCGCGCTTACGCCTCAAGGGAAAGGGCAATCTTCAACCTGGTACTGGCCGGCGGGGTGATCTTTTCCTCAATATTGATGTACAAACCCATCCCTTATGGCGGTTGGATGGTGATCAGCTGCGGGCCGATTTGCCCGTTGCGCTCGATGAGTTGGCGCTGGGGGGTATGGCGACTGTGATGACTCCTGATGGGGAAGCTCAGGTGACCATTCCTGCAGGAACCTCGCCAGGCCGCAGTCTGCGGCTTAAAGGCAAAGGTTGGCCTTCGCCTGGTGGGCGCGGTGATTTGCTCTTGACCCTCAACCTGAAGTTACCGTCTGAATGGTCTGCCGATGAGCTGGAGTTGTTGAAACGGTTGCAGCAGTCCCGCAGTACTGACCCCCGTCAGGCGTGGTTACAGATGGCTCCACTTTGAGGCGAGACTTACGCTCACGAGATTGTTATGCGGTTTTGATGGATCTCACTTATCGCCCTCGTCGGCTGCGTCGTACTCCTGCCCTGCGTTCCATGGTGCGGGAGCACAGCCTCACAGCTGCTGACTTTATCTATCCCTTGTTTGTCCATGAGGGAGCTGATGTGGAGCCGATCGGTGCCATGCCAGGAACCAATCGCTGGAGCCTGGATCGCTTAATGGGAGAAGTTCAACGGGCCTGGGGTCTGGGCATTCGTTGTGTGGTGCTTTTCCCGAAAGTCGCTGAGGGCCTCAAAACTGAAGATGGGGCGGAATGTTTCAGTGAGCATGGGTTGATTCCGCGGGCCATCACGCAGCTCAAGCGTGAGCTGCCGGAAATGACAGTGATGACCGATGTGGCTTTGGATCCCTATTCCTGTGATGGTCATGACGGCATCGTCAGCGCCGAGGGTGTGGTGCTTAACGACGAGACGATTGAACAACTCTGTCGTCAGGCTGTGGTTCAGGCTCGTGCTGGTGCTGATCTGATTGGACCTAGCGACATGATGGATGGTCGCGTCGGTGCCATCCGTGAAGCTCTTGACGACGAGGGTTTTGAGCATGTGGGGATCATTAGCTATACAGCGAAATACTCTTCGGCGTACTACGGCCCGTTTCGCGAGGCGCTTGATTCAGCCCCGCGCGTGGCTGGTGGCAAGCCAATCCCTAAAGACAAGAGCACGTATCAAATGGATCCAGCCAATGCTCGTGAGGCCATTACTGAGGCTCAACTCGATGAGCAGGAGGGTGCAGACATTCTCATGGTGAAGCCTGGCCTGGCCTATCTCGACATCATTCATCGTTTAAGCGAAGAATCGGAGTTACCCATCGCTGCTTACAACGTGAGTGGCGAGTATTCGATGGTGAAGGCTGCTGCTGAAAGGGGTTGGCTCGATGAGCGGGCGGTGGTTCTAGAAACCTTGTTGAGTTTCAAGCGAGCTGGTGCCGATTTGATCCTCACCTACCACGCTTGTGATGCAGCCGCTTGGTTAAGGCAGGGATGATTGGCTTCTTTCAAGTTCAGTGGGGCGCAACAGCGTTGAAATGAGCGCTTTAGTCATGAGCTTTGAGGTCTCGACTGCTTCGCTTGCCTTTCAGGACACACTCAAGCAGCTTGAATGGCCACGCTTATGTGAACACCTCGCTGGATTTGCCAGCACCTTGCAGGGCCGGCGTCATTGCCAAACTTTGTCGCTGCCTGCCGATTTGTCTGCTAGCCGTTTGCGCTTGGCAGAAACTCTTGAGATCGGTGCTTTGGATGGTCTGATTGATGGAGGCCTCAGCTTTCAGGGTGTCCATGACCTTGGCAATATCCTGGCTCGCTGTTCAAAAGGTGGTGTGGCTTCTGGCGAAGAGCTTTTGGCTGTTGCCGACACCCTTGCAGCAGCGCGTCGCTTGCGCCGCCAGATTAATGATCCAGAGCTTCGTCCCACGATCTCGGCGCTGTTGCTGGATGTCGCAACGATGCCCGAGCTGGAGCGACGACTCAAATTTGCATTGGAAGAGGGTGGTCGGGTGGCTGATCGCGTCAGCGCCAAGCTCGCTGGCTTGCGACGACAGTGGCAAGGTTTGCGTCAAGAACGTCGCGATTGCCTAGGGGAGGTGATCAGGCGTCATGCGGCCATGCTGCAGGACACTGTGATCGCAGATCGCCATGGCCGGCCAGTGCTAGCGGTGAAGGCCGCTGCAGTGTCTCAACTCCCCGGCCTGGTCCACGACAGCTCAGCATCTGGCAGCACAGTCTTTGTTGAGCCTCAGGTCGTGATCACCCTGAGTAATCGTCTTGCTGAATTGGATGGTCTTATCCGAGAGCAGCAGCAGCTTGTGTTGGCGGAGTTGAGTGCGGCGGTGGCTGAGTCCGGCGTATCGATTGGGCGCCTGGGAGAGGTTCTGCTGCAACTCGACTTGGCTCTGGCTCGTGGCCGTTATGGTCAATGGCTTGGTGGGGTCCCCCCTACGTTGCATGCCGAGGCTGCAGCTCCTTTCAGCCTTCAGGAGCTGCGACATCCCTTGCTTGTTTGGCAGCATCGCCGTGAGCATGGGGAAGCTGTGGTGCCGATCAGCGTTGAGGTCTCCTCCACCCTGAAAGTGGTCGCGATTACAGGACCCAACACCGGTGGAAAGACTGTCACGCTTAAGAGTGTTGGCCTGGCCTTGCTGATGGCTCGGGCGGGTCTCTTGTTGCCTTGCAAAGGGAGTCCATCAATGCCCTGGTGTGCTCAGGTGCTTGCTGATATCGGTGATGAACAGTCAATACAACAGAATCTCTCCACCTTTAGTGGTCATGTGAAGCGCATTGGCCGCATTCTTGAAGCCTTAAGCGAGGGGCCTGGTCCAGCTTTGGTGCTTCTTGATGAGGTCGGGGCGGGTACTGACCCGAGTGAAGGGACGGCCCTGGCCACAGCCCTGCTGCGCACGCTTGCCGACCGGGCTCGCCTGACCATTGCGACAACTCATTTCGGCAAACTCAAGGCCCTCAAATATGGCGATTCTCGCTTTGAAAACGCTTCTGTGGCCTTTGATGGCGAGACGATGTTGCCCACCTATCGACTGCAATGGGGCATCCCTGGTCGCAGTAATGCCCTCAGCATCGCGATGCGGCTTGGCCTAGATGACGCAGTGATTGCTGAGGCCCAAGAGCTGCTGGGACCTTGTGGTGATGGAGAGGTGAATGAGGTAATCCGTGGTCTTGAAGAGCAACGCAGCCTTCAACAGGCAGCTGCTGAAGATGCCGCGGCTCTGCTGGCACGTACGGAATTACTTCATGAGGAACTTCTCAGTCGCTGGCAGAAGCAGCGCAAGCAGTCTGCAGATTTGCAGGAACAAGGCCGCCAGAAGCTGGAGAGCTCCATTCGAGAGGGGCAGAAGGAAGTCCGTCAGTTGATTCGCCGGTTGCGCGAGGGACGTGCCGATGGTGAGTCCGCACGACGTGCGGGTCAGCGCTTGCGTCGCATTCAGGCTGACCATCGGATTCAGCCTCAACGCAAACAGCACATTGGCTGGCGTCCTGAGGTGGGAGAGCGCATTCGGTTGTTGGCCCTTGGCAAGGCGGCAGAAGTGATTGCTATCTCTGAAGATGGCAAACAACTGTCAGTGCGTTGTGGAGTGATGCGCAGCACTGTGGAGCTGTCAGGGGTGGAAAGCCTTGATGGCCTGAAGCCAAGTCCTCCAGAGTTGGTGGTGAAGGTGAAGGTCCGTTCAGGTCTGGGCCGTGGCGCGGAGGTACGCACGACCCGCAACACCGTGGATGTTCGCGGACTGCGGGTGCATGAAGCCGAGGTTGCCGTTGAGGAGCACTTGCGCAGTAGCACTGGTCCGATATGGGTCATTCATGGCATCGGCAGCGGCAAACTCAAGCGAGGGCTCCGCCAGTGGCTTGAGACCGTTCCTTATGTGGAACGTGTAAACGATGCTGATCAGGGTGATGGTGGAGCCGGTTGCAGTGTGATTTGGCTGCATTAGCCCAGGATGGGCAAGTGGAGTTTGCGGTCGTTTGGGTCTTGTTCAGTGTTGTCTTGAGCTGTCATTGCGATGGCTTCCCCGTCGGCACCAAACAGACGCCAGCTTTGAGGGTCTGGCTCTAGATGCAGCTTGCTTCCAGCGCTGAGGGAGAGCTCGGGCGAGGCCCTCACTTGAACGAGATGGTTCCCGTCAAGAAGTTTGCAGGTGATCAGTTGTTCATTTCCTAAGACTTCCAGATGACTCACGATTGCCGCGAGATTGCGATTGGTGGAAGGAGCTACGCGCAAATGCTCCGGTCGCAGACCAGCGCTGAGCGGTTGCCCCTCTTCCAGATGCAGCAGCGCTTCGGCCATTGGTCCTTCAACAGCTAGGCGATGATCACCTAGTAGGAGCGTATTGGCTGGGCCAATAAATACTGGCAGTACGTTCATGGGCGGACTGCCGATGAACTGCGCAACAAAAAGGTTTGAGGGCCATTGATAGAGCTCCATTGGCGTGCCCAATTGCTGTAGCTGTCCTTGATTCAGTACCGCAATCCGATGCCCCATCGTCATCGCCTCGACTTGGTCGTGGGTGACGTAGATGGTGGTGGTGCCAAGTTGATGCTGGAGGTCAACGATCTGAGTGCGCGTGCTATTTCGCAGTTTTGCGTCCAAGTTGCTAAGTGGTTCGTCCATCAGGAATACGGCCGGCTTTCTCGCCATTGCCCGGCCAAGCGCAACCCGTTGTTTTTGACCGCCAGAGAGCTCTTTGGGTTGGCGATTGAGCAGTGGTTGAAGTTGCAGGGCTTCAGCAACTTCCTTTGTGCGGCTCTCGATTCGCTGCTCTCGTATAGATGAAACCTGCAGAAGTGGAGGAAAGTTGCGGGTAGTGCAATGGAGTTGGTCTTGCAGGAGTTGGCCTAGAGATCGCTGCTGGCTGCGCCGTAGGCCGAAGGCCAGGTTGTCGCGCACACTTAAGTGGGGATAAAGCGCGTAGCTCTGGAACACCATCGCCACGTCCCTTTGGGCAGGTCGTAGTTGCGAGACAGGTTGTTTGCCTACGTAGATCTCGCCGCTTGTAGGGGCTTCGAGGCCCGCGAGCAGCCTTAGAAGTGTGCTTTTACCGCAGCCGGAGGGGCCCACCAGTACAAGGAATTCACCATCGTTGATTTGTAGATTGAGTTGACGAATGACCTCAACAGCGGGTTCATTCCGCCTGCTTGGGTAGCTCTTGTTGAGAGCCTTGAAGCGAACGCCGGCCACTCACAGTTCCCCGATCAGGCTGATCCTAGGGTTGGGGCTTCGCCAAGCTGGGCGCCTGCAGTGCAGTTCATAGATCAGGCACGTATCACCGTTAGAGCAGGCCGTGGTGGCGATGGGATCATGGCGTTTAGGCGAGAGAAGTACGTGCCTGCTGGCGGTCCCTCTGGCGGTGATGGAGGTGATGGCGGCAACGTTGTTCTGGAGGCGGATTCCAACCTTCAGACCCTCCTTGATTTTAAGTACAAGAGACTTTTCCCAGCGCCTGATGGTCGGCGGGGTGGTCCGAATCGCTGTACCGGTGCCTCAGGTAAAGACTTGATCATCAAGGTGCCATGTGGCACTGAAGTGCGTCATCTCTCCACGGGCATCCTTCTTGGTGACCTCACTCGATCTGAAGATCTACTTGTGGTGGCTTTTGGAGGGCGTGGAGGGCTGGGTAATGCTCATTACCTGAGTAATCGCAACCGTGCTCCTGAAAAATTCACGGAAGGGCGTGATGGGGAGGAATGGTTCCTGCAATTGGAACTCAAGCTATTAGCAGAGGTGGGGATCATTGGTTTGCCGAATGCAGGCAAGAGCACTTTGATTTCTGTGCTTTCGGCAGCCCGCCCCAAGATTGCTGAGTATCCCTTCACTACATTGGTGCCCAATCTCGGTGTGGTGCGTCGACCCAGCGGAGATGGCACAGTTTTCGCTGATATCCCTGGTCTGATTGCCGGTGCAGCACAAGGAGCAGGCCTAGGGCATGATTTCCTGCGCCACATCGAACGCACCAGGCTGTTGATTCATGTGTTGGATGGTGGAGCAGAAGATCCAGTTGAAGACTTGCTGGTGGTTGAAAAGGAGCTGGTTGCTTATGGCCATGACTTGGTTGAAAGGCCACGGCTGTTGGTGCTCAATAAACAGGAGTTATTGGCTGAACAGCATCAAGATCAGCTGGTTGATGCCCTGCAGGCAGCGAGTGGTCGACGCTTGATTTTGATTTCTGCGGCCATGGGTCTAGGCCTTGAGGGGCTGTTGGCGCAGGTATGGAAGGAACTTGGCGTCTGAGGTGTTCAGGTCTGCCAGACCACATCCAGACTTGTCTGTTCGCGTGTCATTGGCCATAACTGGAGTGAAACCATTGATGACATGACTTTTTACAGCTGCTTTGACAAGCAAGGCAAGGAGATTGCCCGCTGCCAGACCCAGCAGGAGATTGAGGCTCTGCGGCGGATGGGACGTCCCATTACTGAAGTTCGAGAAATGAGGAATGAGGAAGCGGTTGTTTGCTCTCTCACCAGTAGTCCGTCTGATTTTAATGAGGATGTTTGAACTGGATCAATATCAATAGTTGACCTTCGCTCAGCTCAGTAGCAAAAAAAGCGGGCTTGCGCCCGCTTGAGATCATTCTGAGTCAAGTTTTCTTCGCTGATCAACTTAGTCGTCGTAGACGCGACACTCGGGCTCATCTGGATTGGCATCGCAGAACAATTCCAGGGCATTGGGGTCGTGTTTATCTTCTGGGTGGTGATCCTTGTATTCCTCAAGGGAATGGATTTCGTCGGTGAGATGGCGCACCTTGGCGTCGTTGCCTTGGGCTTTGGCGTCTTGGATCTCTGATTGATCCTTCTGAATGTGCTCGTCGATGGTTTTCATAGGGTCTTGGCCTGCGCCGGCCTCTATCCACTGCCACAACATAAGCACTTTGGTCGGTTGCGCCATGGGGGGAGGCTTGAATTGGTTTCCGTTACAACACCATTGCCAAGGCTTTTCAGCATTAGCTCCCAGTTGATTAGCCAGATTGAGGCTGATTGCATGGTGCGGATCACAGATCGGCAGGATCGTCATTCCATCGATCAGTAGGAAAGGATGTTCTGGATGAACGGGCCAGAACAGGCTTTGTTATCTCTCTGCAAAGAGGAAATGGCGCAGTGGCCTCAGCTTTGCGGATGTCTTGGAGTGGAAGTCATGCGCTCTTTCTGGCTTGGTCAGTCAACGCTTTAGGTCCATCGTTGAAGCTTGCGATATTTTTCGAGTACAACCCATGTGGTTTGCTTTCAAGATCTAGATCTGAGGCTGAAGGGGAGCAGATGGTCCAGCATCGTTCTGTAGATGATTTCCGCCCAACTGCCATGAATTTGGCTGAGGTTGAGGGATTAAGGGTAAAACTTGTTTCCTGGATCAGTGCCTTAGAGATGTCTCCCTCTGATCAATAGAGGGCAACAAGTTGTCAGTATTGTGATATTCCGACTAACTCAGTCTTGTTCGCACAAATATTAGATGATGAAGAATTGCTCTGTAAATATCGACGTCGGTGCAGTCTTATATGGCTAGTTCGCTGAGTTCGAGCCAGCGCTCCTCTGCTCTGTGCAATGTTTCGACCAGCTCGGCCAATTGTTGACTAAGCAGAGTTAAGTCTTCGTCGCCACCGGACAAAGCCGCTTCAAGGTTAGAACGCTTGGCTTCAAGCAGTGGGATATCAATGTTTAGAGCTTCTAGTTCACGTGATTCCTTGAAGCTTCGACGCCTTGGCTTGCTGGTTTCTGTGACTCGGGATGAAGAGTTTTCTGTCTCTTGAGACGATCTTGTGGATATCCTAGATGGGCCTGAATCCTGTAAAAGTCGGCTAGAATTGGGCTCATTTGCTTCGTTTAGCTCTCGCTCTTGTCGTCGTTGTTGTTCAAGGAAGGCGCTGTAATTACCTTCAAAACGTTTCAATTGTCCGTTCTCAAAGTTAAAAAGACGATCAACTGTGCGATCGAGGAAATAGCGGTCATGAGAGACCACGACAACGCAGCCGCGGAAATCCTCAAGGAAATCTTCCAGCACGCTTAGTGTCTGGACATCTAGGTCGTTGGTGGGTTCATCAAGCAGCAGCACATTCGGTGCTTGGATCAGCATCCGGCAGAGTGTGAGTCGGCGTCGTTCTCCCCCAGAGAGCTTCCCCAGTGGGCTGTGCTGCTGAGCCGGTGGAAACAGGAAGCGTTCCAGTAGTTGAGAGGCAGTAACTTGTTCTTCTCCCAGAATGATTTGAGAGGCAGCTTCTTCGACAAAATTGATCACTTTGCGATCTAGGCCCTTGCCTTTGGTGATGTCCTCGGTGTGTTGGTCGAGATATCCCAGGTGCACTGTTTCACCTAATCGCAGTGTTCCACCGTTGGGTTGGCGTCTGCCGGCGATTAAATCAAGCAATGTGGATTTGCCACTGCCATTGGGGCCGATGATGCCAACGCGGTCTTCTGGACTAAAGCTGTAGGTGAAGTTGTCTAGAAGCAGAGGACTGTCGGGCTTGCCATTGGCCGTGACCTGCAGGGCTTCCGCCTCAATCACTAGCTTGCCGATGCGCCTGCTGACGTTCGCCATCTTCAAGGAACCCCGCAGTTGTGGCAATGGTTCGGCGCGCATCTCCTCAATTCGTTGCAGGCGTGCCTTTTGCTTGGTACTGCGTGCTTTGGGACCCTGTCGCAACCAGGCCAGTTCTCGTCTTAAAACCCCTTTGAACTTGGCAGCAGTGGAGGCTTCTGAAGCTTCAAGTTCGGCCTTTTGTTGTAGAAAAGTGCTGTAGTTGCCGGCATAGTTATGGGCTTTGCCTCGATCTACTTCCACCATGCGGCGTGTCACCCGATCGAGCACGTAACGATCGTGGGTGACAAGCACCAAAGCGCCTTGGAAGCGATCGAGCCAACTTTGTAGCCACTCCACTGCTGCTGCATCAAGATGGTTGGTGGGCTCATCGAGCAGCAAAACGTCGGGTCTGGCGACCAAGGCGGAGGCAAGGCCGACGCGCTTGCGATACCCACCAGAGAGTTCTTCAACCGGCCGCTCTAGATCGGTGATACCAAGCCGTTGAAGGACCTCTTGACATTGCTGTTCCAAGCTCCAGGCCTGGGCGTCATCCATCCGCTGGCTGACTTGTCCTAACTCAGCCAAAAGCGTTGCATCGTTGGGGTTGCGGGCCATGGAATTGCTGAGCTCGTTGAAACGCAGCAGCAGCTCTCTCTTTTCACCGCACCCGGCCAAGACTTCTTGCAGCACCGTATGGCCAGGGTTTACAGAGCTCTCCTGTCCCACGAGCTCTACCCGTAATCGCCCTGAGCACCTCCTTTCACCCTCCCCTAGGGGTTCCTCTCCGGCGAGCACCTTCAGCAGGGTCGATTTCCCGGCTCCATTCGGTCCGATCAGCCCTAGACGTTCTCTTTCGTTGATGTGCAGGGTGAGGTCGGCAAACAAGGTGTTGATGCCGAAGTCTTTTGAGGCCTCTATCAGGCTGATCAGGCTCACAGAGCTTCGTTAGCTTGCGGATTGCTCAGGTAAGCAAACACACTCTTGTCACCGACGTCAGCAGCGGCGTCCATGCCGAACTTTCGCAGGGCTAACACCAGCAGCAGTAGAGCGGCAGAGCCCAGTAAGCCCATCACGATTGAGCCACTGATTAACCCGCTGAGATGACCCAATAGGGCTATTGGGATGAGCAGGGTGAGACCAATTGCCTCTGGTCGGCCGAAGCAGAAGAATTCTTTGAATCCAACCCCAGTGAGTGCTGCAAACAAAGGGCCGATCGCCCAGGTCCAAGCAGGCTCTGCGGTCACCGTTGAGAGCATCGTGTCAGTACCGACACTCCATGCCATCACGACGGCACCTAGGCAGCCCAAAGCCCATAACAACTTCAGTGCCTGGTGTAGTGGGCGGAGGTAGATGTGAATCCAATTAAGAGCTAAGCCCAGACCGATTGACATCGGTAGTAGCCATAGCCATGCCCATGTTGGCCCAATCATCAGCCACTGTCCCAGTCCTGCTGTGAAGGCCACACCGCAGAGCAGTAAAGCAAGGCGGTAGCGTTGCACTTCCAATTCGTCAGTGCTGGTGATCCTGTAGCGGCCATAAACACCCTCAAACTCCTTCTCTGCCATAGCGGCGATGCCTGAATTCAAGGATTGTGTGTTGTTGGTCATCGCTGATCAGGGGCTGATGCATTTACCAGTTTGGCCAGATCAGGACCGGCCGGAACAATATTGCTCGGATGTAGGGGAAAGAGTGCGCCGAAATAGTCCTGACGCCAGGCCTGCGAATCACAGGTTTTGGCTACACCTGGGAGGGCCAGAAGCCTTTGGCGCCAATGCCAGAGATGAGGGAAGGCCCAAAGGGGCTGTTGACTGCAGCCAAACAGTGGTGCATAGACCATCTCCCAGCGGATCAAGGTCGGGAACAGCCTCACGTCAGCCAGGGTGAGTTGGTCTCCACAAAGCCATGGACCCTTATTGGAGAGGCTGCGGTCCACTTGCGCAAGGGTGTCGAATAGCTCGTTACAGGCCTTGTCGTAAGCCGCTTGGTTGCGTGCAAAACCACATCGATAGACACCATCGTTGACAGCGGGCTGAAGAAGCTTGTGCCAGCCATTGATCTCACCTTGAAGATGGGAGGGGGCTAGGTCGGGAGCATCTTTAGCCGCCGGCCAAAGGTTCAAAACTTCCACGAGTTGGGCACTTTCGTTACCGAGTAGCTGCGGTGATTGGGATGTCATGGTGCCTGGATCGACCAGGGCCGGAACAGTGGCGCGATGGCTGGGTGGGGAGCCACAGCGTTGGTAAAGGGCAAGTAGAGAATTGCAGCCCAACCAGGCTGGATCTAATTGCCAACGGCCGGCCTTGTGGTCGGCGCGTGCCAGGTGCAGGGTGAGGCTGCTCTGAAGGTTGCGCAGTTGAAGCACCAGCCAGGTGCGATGTGCCCAAGGACAGCTGCGCCCAATGATCAGGCGTGGGTATTGGTCTGCTGATCTGTTGCTCAGCTCTTGCTCTGCGGGCAATCTTGCTTTCTGATGCTGGCTGGGGGGGCGCCGATAGTTCCCCTTGGCATCTGCTGGAGCAAGACCGTTCATTAATTGAATCCATTGCCAGTGCCAGCCGATGCGGGCTCCGGCAACGATTGCGGGGGGGATCGACATGGTTGTTCCCTTTGCAGCCATTTTCGGTCAGGCTGAGGATTGCGATCGAATCTTGATGTCTGGCCTTCAGGTGCTTCTGGTGGCGGGTACTCATGGCAATGAAATCAACGGTCCCTGGCTTCTTGATCAATGGTCACAGACCTCTGAGCTGATCAACACCCATGGTGTTGGTGTGGTTCCGGTGATCGGTAATCCAGAGGCTCTTGCGTTGGGCCGGCGTTATTTGGATTGCGATCTCAACCGCAGCTTTCGGCTCGACTTGCTCAGATCTCCCAGCATCTTGGATCGAGAGGTTGTTCGTGCCAAGCAGCTGCTTAGTTTTTTTGGTCCAGAGGGATCAACCCCTTGCCAGATCGTTATTGATTTGCACAGCACCACTTCAGCAATGGGAAGCACTCTTGTGGTTTATGGCCGACGGCCGGTTGACCTGGCTTTAGCAGCATTGATTCAGGCTCGCTTGGGTTTGCCTATCTATCTGCATGATGGGGATGATGACCAGCAGGGGTTTTTGGTGGAGCGCTGGCCCTGTGGCTTAGTGATTGAAATCGGTCCTGTTCCCCAGGGCCTGTTAAAGGCCCGCATTATTGAACAGACACGACTTGCTGTTCAGGCCTGTCTCGAGGCTCTGAGCACCGTTGCCTCTGGATCGCCGACCTACCCAGATCAGTTTGTGGTGCACTCTCATCTGGGGAGTCTGGACCTGCCCCGTGATGCCTTGGGCCAGCCTGCTGCATGTGTGCATCCATATCTTCAGGGCCGTGATTGGCAGCCTCTGCAGATGGGCACCCCATTGTTTCTTTGGCCAGATGGAGAGGTGTTCAGATTTGAAGGTCGAGATTCTCCTATCCCCGTTTTTATCAACGAGGCGGCCTACGTTGAAAAGCACATCGCCATGAGCCTGACCTGTCGAGAGGTCTGTCCCCTGCCTGAGCAATGGCAAGGGGCCCTGCAGCAGTTAGTGGACTGTTAACGAGGGGGACCGTTGTAGATGATCTGATTGACAGACCTTCCGTCGGGGGCAATTTGAATGACGGTTTCTTTGGTCGGTTCATTGCCATATTCCGACCAGCCTGGGGCCCCACCTAAGAAGCTATAGGTGTAGCCATTGATGGTGTTTCTGATCAGGCAATCGTTACCACCATTGCTGGTGTCAAACATGCAAGGCGCCGGTTGGTAAACCGAAAGACCGCCGTTTTCTTTGACCGCGGTGCCACGGGCCAGGTTTAGGGCGCGGATCTTGGAGGAAGGAAGCTGGTCTTGGGCGTGGGTCGGTGTCGCTAGATCGGCCAAGCAGGCAGTTCCACTAAGGGCTATGAGGAGTGAGATTGTGCGAAGAGACATCGCTTTGCTCGAAGGCTCAACCCATCTAATAGCAAGAACGCGTCGCTTGGTCTGCTCAAAAACCGAAGGTTTCTATGGTTGGCGAGGGTGACGCAATGGGCCGTTGTAGGGCACGGAGAGGATGCGATCACCATCACGAGAGATGATCACCTCGGTTTCAAGGGTTGGCTCTGCTGGGCTGAGCTGTTGCCAGCCTGGAGCCCCCCCTCGGAATTGAAATCGGAACCCTTCATTGGTTGTTGAGACAAGACATTCTTCGGCTCCGGTGACATACATGCACTGATCGGCTCGATAGGCACCCAGGCCGCCATTGAGCAATTCGGCGCGCATTCGCGCCAGGTTTGCTGCTCTTGGTTGGGCTAGCGGCAGGCTGTTCTGTGCATGGGATAGGCCAGATGACCCGATGACTATCACGGCAGCTGCAAGAGGGGCAGCAGCCCTTAAGCGGGAGGAAAACATCTCATCATCTGCATGTTGTTTCCTAAACCCATCAAAGGTTTATCAGTGTTGGTTTAGAGGTGTGATCGGTTGTGCCTGAAATCAGCCACATGCCCATTGAATCCGCGTCGATTGTTCTTTCGTGCAAAGGAGGTCGCTGTCACTGCCGTCGGCCCAGTAAACCCTTAGACGGCCATCAGTTGATTCCATTGATTCCATGCGAAAAGTGAGTGACTTGACCGGCCCGGCGGGGGTCTTGCTGTTGGTGTCGGTAGCGGAGGGGGTCGTTTGCCCTAGTCGATGCTCGAGCTGATCGAGCCTGAGTTCAAGACGATTGATCGCTTCAGCTTGGCTTGTCGTCCATGAGGGCTGATTTTTTCGACATCCTGTGATGGCCATTAGTCCAGCCACCATCATGAGGGTCGAAAAAAGAGCAGGCGCAATTCTCGGCATGCAATTAGGAGTGGTGAACTACTACAAGTGGGTTCAGTTTGCCTGTGCCAGGCTTTGGCTCCAGTTGTTGAGCTCAGCTTGAGCCTCAAGCCTGTTGCGTCGAGGATGCACGATGGAGAGTTGGTGCAATCCCTTTAAGGCGAAGCCTTGCATGTTTGCCAGCGGATCAGAGTCAAGAGCTGCTGCAGGGATCCATGGCCAAAAAGCTTAAGTTTTCCTGGGGTTTTCTTGTGGATGCCAAGGACTACATCTTTTCCAGCGCAATTCATTTACAGATTGCGCAATGTTCCTTTACAATTAGCTTTGGCAGGTTTTGCCTGCGTTTTTAGCTGTCCCTTCGGGGGCTCTTTTTCTTACTTAACTCAATGACCACCACCATTCGCAGTGGTCGCCTCAGTGGCTGGGAATCCTTCTGCAATTGGGTCACCTCCACCAATAACCGCATTTATGTGGGTTGGTTCGGTGTCCTGATGGTTCCCACGCTGTTGGCAGCTGCCATCTGCTTCACCATTGCCTTTATTGCGGCACCGCCGGTTGATATCGACGGTATCCGTGAACCTGTTGCTGGCTCTTTCCTCTACGGCAATAACATCATTTCTGGTGCTGTTGTTCCTTCCAGCAACGCCATCGGCCTGCACTTTTATCCCATTTGGGAAGCTGCTTCTGTTGATGAGTGGCTTTACAACGGCGGTCCTTACCAGCTTGTTGTGTTCCACTTCCTGATCGGCATTTGTTGCTGGTTGGGTCGCCAATGGGAACTCTCCTACCGCTTGGGCATGCGCCCTTGGATCTGTGTGGCCTACAGCGCACCGCTGTCGGCAGCCTTTGCTGTTTTCCTGATCTATCCCGTTGGTCAGGGTTCCTTCTCGGATGGCATGCCTTTAGGCATCTCTGGAACCTTCAACTTCATGTTGGTGTTCCAGGCAGAGCACAACATCCTCATGCATCCCTTCCACATGATTGGTGTGGCGGGCATGTTTGGCGGCAGTTTGTTCTCCGCCATGCACGGTTCACTGGTGACCTCATCGTTGATTCGTGAAACCACCGAAACCGAGTCTCAGAACTACGGCTATAAGTTCGGCCAAGAGGAAGAGACCTACAACATCGTGGCTGCCCACGGTTATTTCGGTCGTCTGATCTTCCAGTACGCCAGCTTCAATAACAGCCGCAGTCTGCACTTCTTCCTGGCCGCCTGGCCGGTGATCTGCATCTGGATCACCTCACTGGGTATTAGCACCATGGCCTTCAACTTGAACGGCTTTAACTTCAACCAGTCGGTTCTCGATGCCCAAGGCAGAGTTGTACCAACCTGGGCTGATGTGCTCAACCGCAGCAACCTCGGTATGGAAGTGATGCACGAGCGTAATGCTCATAACTTCCCTCTCGACCTGGCAGCTGCTGAGTCCACACCTGTGGCTCTGATTGCTCCTGCGATTGGCTGATCTGATCATCCCCAATACAAGGTTTGGCAGCAGCTGAACCTCACAACCCCCTCTCAAGAGGGGGTTTTTTTATGATTGTTCTGGTGTATTAGCTCAGATCATTGAACTCAGGGAGCTGCTGGACGAATCAAAACAACAATGTTCCAATCAGGTTCAAAGTCAAAGTCAAAGTCAAAGTCTTAGGTCTTCAGGGAGTCTTGGCCTCAGCTGGTTGAGTTGTCGCTTCATGAGTTCTTTGTTGCATATTTTTTTGCTCCTGATCTAGTCCTAGTTCTTGTGTTGGAAATTGTTCTTCTGTGTCTTTAATGGTATTTGTGGTGAGTTCTGGAGAGGGATCTTTGATCAGTTTCCCTTCTTTCCCTGTGATCAGATTGGGTTCCTCTGGAGGACCTTCTACAACAACAACGCGTTGAACAATGAGTTGGTAATCCAACTCTTGGCGTTTGTTGATTTCTTTCTGTACAGCTGAAACCTGCTTGAGGCTGGGCTGTGCAGGGTTGGTGACTAATACCACAAGAAGAATCTCTGGTGGGTTCTTTTCCCAGGTGATCTCAAGGCTTGCCACTTTTGCCTTCGCCTCCTTGCCACCGAAGGTCAGGGTCTCTCGCTTCAGAAAGGTCTCAATCGTGCGTTGAATTTGGTCGCGCGTCTGCTCCCTATCCTTTTCGCCAACAAGGCTCACAAACTGTTTGGTTAGGGGGATCAGCAGTAGTGCTGTTAAGCCAAACGTCACTAAAAATTTGGCGGCGCTGAGGTTGCTTTCTCGTAGTCGCTGAAGAAAGGAGGGCTCTTTCCAGGCCATCATCACAAGCCCACCGCTAAGAATGCCGAGCAGGTTGGTAGCGAATAGCAATCCTGCCCCAAAGGCATCGGCCCACTTTTGATAAGAAATTAATAGACCCATCACACAGACCGGTGGAACGAGAGCCACGGCAATGGCTGTGCCTGCGAGGGAACTCACGGCGTCTCTGCGCAACTTTGCGTATATGGCCATTGCACCTGCGACTAAGGCGATGCCTAGATCGAGCAGGTTTGGACTCGTGCGGTCCCAGACTTCCGAACCCAATTTGGGGAGGTTCGCGACTTCTCCCAGCAAGGCGGAGAGCAAGATGGTAATGAACACTCCTACGAAGAGGCTTAGGAGGGCATCCATCAACAGTCTTATGTCGCCAATTAACACGGCGAAGGCACTTGCTCGTAGGGGCTCGATCCATGGGGCGACAACCATCGCTCCAATCACCACAGCAGCACTGTTGGCCTGTAGGCCCAAGGTGGCAATCATGCTGGCGCCGATCGTCAGGACGACAAACACTTCATCGATCTGGGCGTCCTTTTTGTAACTGTCGTGCATTCGCTTCAAGCGAGTGGATTCCATGCCTCTAATGACCTCGCCTAGGTGAACTTCTAGTTTGTTGGACTATTGTCCCAGATGTTGATAGCTGTAATTGGAGGAGATCTTCTAACATTTATGCAGAATGCTGAATTGTATTAACTTCTATGGCAAGGATTAATGATTGCCTTTGAATTGACAGCTATAGCAAATCAAGATTACAAAATTTGCTCAGCACTCGTCTTTGAGGATGTTCACCCTGTCGAAATTATTGAGTAGTATGATGTTCAATAAAGAATGGTGCATTTTTTAGTGATCCTTGGAAATTTCTTGTGCCTATGGCAAGCCTAGGTATGCGAGAATGCGATGATTTAAATGGCTGCTTTTGAATAGTATTAAAGATGAGTACAGGCGATTAGTCTTGTTAGGCTAATTTCGAAAGATTTATGCCTTAATTCAAGAGATTGCTATTGGGGCAGTTGAACTCTCTTTGCTGTTTCTCGCTGGGCTTGGTTAGGCATGCAAAGGCCACTACTGGAGGACAGGTCTGCTTAATGGGCAGCAAAACCAATTGATTTCCAGAGGACTGTGAGGCCAATGCCTGCTTTCGCCGGCAGGGCTGATCTCCTGATATGTGATCAATCTCACAATCGGGTTTGACTCAGAACAATGCTTAGACGGCAGATATGGAAGAGATTGTTTGCAGCGATTAGAGTCACACCATGCAAAAGATGAAGCAATCTACTGAGCTTGGCAAAGGAATGATTGCCATTTTTGTAGCGACAATCATTGGTGCTTCAACAGCGATCTTGTTGGATTCAGTGATTACACAAACTGGAACTGCTTTAATGGTTTTGAGACAGGATCATGTCAGCAAAGTTTTGCTCGAGAGCTAGGCTGAATAGCTCTGATAATCAGTTTAGAAACCTGGCTTTAATTTAATTTCCTTTCTTTGATCAGCAATGATCTTTTGGAAGGTCTGTTGATTCTTCATCGGGACCTTTGATGATCTGCTTTGATTTATGGTGCATTCTAGATCGATAGCCTGGGCAGAGCAGAAGTCGTATGCGGCTGTTTTTGGTTTCTTTTGGCAAAAGTGTTTGCTGAACCTCTTTGGATGATTCTTTAGGAATAGTGCTATACTTGCTTAAAGCTTTTCTAAGCTAGATGAAAGATTTGAAGGTATTCTGTCTAGTGGATAAGCGATGATTTGGCTAATTGTGGCTCAGATACGTTAAAATCTGGCTGCTGCTTGAGGAGCAATCAGGCCTAAATATGCCTTTTTTAGTATTTTGCTCATGGTTGGCTTTTGGCTATAGGGATCGTATATACCTTTGGCTTTTAAAATGCATGTTGCTCCAAGGTCTCTGAGAAAGATTGCAAAGAGTGATGCCGGTGACGGGAATTGAACCTGCGACCTACTGATTACGAATCAGTTGCTCTACCCCTGAGCTACACCGGCAGTGAGCGGAACTTAACATTCAAGCATTGCGCTTTTGAACTGTTGGGCGATTCTTCTGGTCCTGGCTCAAAGCTGGATCCTGAGCTAAGAGAACGACTGATCCAAGAGTCACTCAGCCCTTGGCGGGGTTTCCGGCGGGTGTTCTGGTTCGCTTTCTTCGCTTCCGCCTGTATCGGTCTGTTGACGATGGGCTTGCGTGCCTCTTCCGGGAGCATTGTTCCCCTCTCTGATGTCTCCATTCAGATCGGAGCGCTTCTCCTTACTGGTGGGTTGCTTTGGATTGATCGCCGTCGCGGAACTTGAAGGAGTGGTTTGGAGTGCCGGCATGGTGAGCAGACTCAACCCCAGGCAAAGTCGTTCATGCTGAAGTTGTTCTTCGCTTAAAGAGGGGGCCTGGGCAAGTTCCTGGTCGGAGCGGGTTAGAAGCCAGAGGCTCTGGGTGAGCTGTTGCCACTGCCAAAGAACGAGAGCAAGTAGGGGTATGGCCGTAAGCAGTGTGACCAGTCGAGAGCTGCCTTGTAATGGCGAGAGGTCCATTACCAAAATGGAAGATTGATCGATCCACCAGAACATCGCGAGTAGGGCTGTTGATCCAGCCAAGAGGCTCAAGCGAGGGATAAAGCTCTGCTGAAGACCACTGAGCTGACGCTGGGCCTCTGAGCGTTGACTCAGTGGGCGCCGCAGTAGCAGTAGTGATCCCCAGTCGGCAGGGCGTTTCCAGAGGACGAGGGTTGGCGTTAACACCGCTACAGCCCAGGTGAGTAGACGTTCGAAGACTGGAACAGGCCCCAGATCTGCCCCGGCTAAAACCAGTCTCAGTAAAAGCATTTCTATCGGGATCGCCCCAATAGCGATGAGCTGAAGCCAGAGCAGTGGTTCGCGTTGGGCAATCACAACAAGTTGTAGGTGGGGCGAAACCTCATGAGCTACTCAGCGTGCGTCGCTTGGTCACTAGTTTGTGAGCTTCAATGATGTCGCGTTCTTCCCAGTTGGCAAAGCGATCACAGCCGATGCCGCACTCGAAGCCTGTGGCCACTTCCTTGACGTCGTCTTTATTGCGGCGTAGTGAGTCGAGATCGCCTTCGAATACCACCTGTTTGGCACGCCGTACCCGCACTCTGCAGTTGCGCTGCAGCTTGCCTGCGGTGATGTAACAGCCCGCCACGGCGCTCTTGCCGATGGTAAAGACGGCACGCACTTCTGCTTCTCCAAGCGATTCTTCCACCAGTTCTGGCTCTAGTAGACCTTCCATAGCCATCTGGATGTCTTCCAAAAGCTTGTAGATCACGTCGTAATCACGAACGTCTACACCCGTGGCATCCGCGGCCCGCTTGGCTCCAGAGGCCATGGATGTGTTAAAGCCCACAATCACAGCCCCGGATGCAGCAGCAAGATCCACATCAGTTTCGGTGATTTCACCCGGCGCGGAGAGCAACACGCGAACCTGTACCTCATCCTTCGGCAATTGTTCCAAGGATCCCAAGATGGCTTCCACACTGCCTTGAACGTCGGCTTTGAGAATCAGGTTGAGTTCCTTGAGTTCGCCATCGCTTGCTTGGCCAGACATGGCTGCGAGGGAAACCCTCCTTGAGGCCATCTGTTGGGCCAGCCTGGTGGCACGGGCATCGGAGGCGCGTTCTCCCACAACGGCTCTTGCTGACTTCTCATCTGGGTAGACCTCAAATTCATCTCCGGCTGTTGGCACTTCGCTGAAGCCGAGGGCCTCTACGGCACCAGACGGACCAGCTTGTTTGAGTCGGGCTCCGCTGTCGTCGACCATGGCTCGCACCTTGCCAAGCACTGGGCCGGCGGCGAGTACATCTCCGGTTTTGAGGGTGCCGTTCTGGATTAGCAATGTGGCAACAGGCCCTTTGGCCTTGTCGAGGTGAGCCTCGATAACGGTGCCTTTGGCCAGACGGTCAGGGTTGGCCTGCAAATCCTCAACTTCGGTGACCAGCAGAATCATCTCGAGAAGTTTGTCGATGTTCTCGCCCTTGATGGCACTTACGGGAACCATCACCACATCACCTCCCCACTCTTCGGAGAGCAGGTTCTGATCAGAAAGTTCCTGCTTGACCCGTTCTGGAGAGGCTCCCTCCTTGTCCGTTTTGTTGATCGCCACAATGATCGGAACCTTGGCAGCGCGTGCGTGGCTGATGGCCTCCAGGGTCTGAGGGCGTACACCATCGTCAGCAGCAACCACTAGTACTGCTATGTCCGTGACCTTGGTGCCGCGGGCGCGCATGGCAGTGAAAGCCTGGTGGCCTGGGGTGTCAAGGAATGTGATCTTGCGGGGCTGACCGCCATGATCGATCTCCACCTGATAGGCGCCGATGTGCTGGGTGATGCCTCCGGCTTCAACCGCGGCAACCCTGGCTTTGCGGATTGCATCCAGCAGACTGGTTTTGCCGTGATCGACATGACCCATCACGGTCACCACAGGTGGACGGCGGATCAGGTGGGCTAGATCAGTCTCCTCAATCATCTCGGTTGTCTTTTTGGCTGCCTCCTCGATGTCGTCCTGGAGGACAGGCACCCCGAACTCCTCGGCCACTGCTTCGATCGTGGGAAGATCTAGTGACTGGGTGACTGTGGCGGTAATCCCTTTGAAGAAAAGGGATTTGATGATCTCAGAGCTTTCAATGCTGAGCATGTCTGCCAGCTCCTGCACTGTGAGGTTGGCCTCCGGAACAATCAGCATTTCTGGCCTGACTTGCTTCGCTTCGCGGGCTGCACGCAGCTCCATTGCCCGTCGGCGTTGCCTTTGTCGGGTGGTTTCTTTTTTGCGCTTGCGTAATGCCGCCACGGGTTTGGAGGCGGGCTTTTTCTGCGATTTTGGTTTGGCGGGCCGGGCCAGGCTTGCCGTCAGAACGACGGCCTGTTGTTCTCCTGCGTAGCCGCTGGTTTCTGCGGTTAGGGCATCATCATTTTCCCCAATGATGTGCACCTTCTGGCGCTGCTTCTGGGGAGACTTGTTGCGTAGGGCTTCCAGCTTGGCGCTGTCGTCCCACTCCGGTCTACCGGGCCTCCTTGGGGCTCCGGCAGGGGCTTGAGCGGGGCGGTGACCAGGCCTTTTGGGTGCTGTAGGTGCGGTCGGAGTGCGTTCCACTGGTGGAGTGGCCCCCTCGGATCCTCCGCGGGTTCCGACGCTGGTTCCGTCTGGTCGTCGTGGCGGTGGTGTGCCAGGTCGACCGGTGGGTTTTTGAAGCTGCATCAGCTCTCCAGGGGCCACCGGTTTGCGCATGCCGGCAGGCATGCCTGGGCGGGTGGGTGCTCCTGGGCGGGTGGGGGCTCCTGGGCGGTTGTTGCTATCCCGTCCTGCGGAGCCAGCGTCGGATCGATCACGCCGAATGGGCTTGCCCACTAATTCGAGGGTGTTGCCGGCAGAACGAGGCTGTCCTGGTCTGGTTTTGCCTTGCCGTATGGGGGCGCCGGGGCGCTGCGACGTGTTAGTGCGCTGATTTGGTCCGCCGATCGGTCGTGGACTAATTCCGGGTCGTTTTTTGTCAGGGCGTTGTCCCTCTGGATCTGGTCGGCTCGGAGGGGCTACGACAGGACGCTTTGGTTTAGGGCGTCCCACTAGTTCTGGCTTTGGAGCTTTGCGATCAGATGGGATTGATGGCTTGGCCGGGGGTGCGCTGCGTCCTGGCGCTGTTGGCGATTGTGGCCTAGAGACGATTTTGGGACGAGGGCCTCCTCCACTAACGGTGGTTGCTTTACTCGCAGTAGACGTCTGACCGGCACGTGGGTCTTTGCCCCCGGTGCTTGGAGGCACGGGGGAGGAGGGTTTGTTTGCTGATCTTGGTGTAGGAGCGGTAGGTCGGCTGGGGGTTGCTGGACGACTGATAGGAGCGTTGACCGGTCGAGCTACTGTTTTAGGTGGCGAGCTTGTCGGGGTTGGAGAGGGGTTTGCTGGGCGAGACGGTGGAGCAGGATGAGCTACCGATTCCGTTGAGGGTCGTGCAGGGCTTGTTGGTATGGGGTTTGCAGGCGCGGATGGCTTGACGTGGCTGATCTCTGAGCTGCTTGTAGCTTTTCGAATAGGTGGCGCAACGTCCTTAATGGCACTGGGCGCTGCTTTTTTCACCGACAGAATTGTCTTTCCAGGTTCCGATTTGCTTGGTGGAGCTGAATTAGCAGCGGAGCCTTGGCGCAACAGGCCACGGATGCGCTTTGCTTCATCGTCACTGATGGAACTGCTATGGCTCTTGGCCGCAATTGAGAGTTTCTCAGCGGCATGGAGCACGTCCTTGTTCTCAAGGCCTAGGTCCTTGGACAGCTCATAAATTCTGATTTTGCCGCTGCTGGTCATTAAAAGCTCCTGTCGGTCCGGGCACGAAGTGCCTCGGGGCTCCAAGCAAGTCGGGGCCATTGTTTATTTTGCCTCAGCGGCGGAATCAAAGGAGTGATTGAGCCGCTTTTGCAGCACCTCCACAACGCTGATGGGCACCTGGCAACGCAGGGCTTTCTGTAGACGTTTGCGGCGGAGTGCTTCCTCTAGGCAGGCCTCGCTTGGACAGAGATAGGCCGATCGACCCATCCCTTCATCGAGGACTACACCCTCCTGATGGTCGCGTATAACCCGCCACAACTGCTGGCGATCCAGCAGTTGACGACAGGTCACGCAGCGACGCAGGACGGGGCGTTGGTTCACCGGGCTCTGTCCTCTTCCTCTACTGATTCTTCATTTGAGAGTTGTTCGCTTGAGGCGTCAGGTTGGCTGCTCAAGTCGTCAGGTTGGCCGTCGGATGCATTTTCGTCTTCAGCCATCGTCTGAGCAGGTTCTTCTTGTTCGTACTCTTCTTCATCTTCCGGGAGGGGGTAAAGCTCTCTTAGGCGCGCATCCTCTTCTGCTCGGGTGGCTTGTTCAGCAGCCAAACGGGCTTCGGCATCGCGTTGGAGAGCCTCTTCTTCCTCTCTCTGAGAAATCAGCTCGGCGACGGTGGTGTCCTCACTGGCCTGGTCATATTCCTGGGAGTTTTTGATGTCGATTTTCCATCCGGTTAGACGAGCTGCTAGGCGTACATTTTGTCCTTCTCGTCCGATGGCCAGGCTTAGTTGATCGGGGGGGACTAGGACGTGGGCATGCTGCCCTTCTGGATCCACCAGTCGCACCATCTCAACGCGAGCAGGGCTAAGGGAATTGGCAATGTATTGACCCGGGTCAGGTGACCAGCGGATCACATCGATTTTTTCGCCGCGTAGTTCATTAACCACTTGCTGAATGCGTGAGCCGCGGGCACCGATGCAGGCGCCGACAGGATCCACTTCACGTTCAATGCTGTCAACTGCAACCTTGGTGCGTGGGCCCACGGAACGAGACGGAGGATTGGCTTCACGGGCTACGGCCACAATTCGCACTGAGCCTTCTTGGATTTCGGGCACCTCGTTCTCAAACAGGTAAACCACTAGCCCGGCGTTGGATCGGCTAACGAACAGCTGAGGCCCTCTTCGGGGCACTTCGCTGACTTCCTTCAGAAAGACTTTAAAGGTGGCGTTGGCGCGATAATTGTCGTTGGGGAGCTGGTCGCGGCGTGGGAGCTCGGCCTCCACTTCAGGGCGCCCAAGACCAGAGCTCACGGCCATGATCACCGAATGACGTTCAAAACGGATCACACGAGCTGTGAGCACGGGATCTTCTAGATCGGCAAATTCCTCTTGAATCATGCGGCGCTGCTGGTCGCGTAGCTTTTGCGCCAGTACCTGCTTGGTTGTGGCAGCAGCCATCCGGCCGAAGTCTTCCTTCTCGGGGGTAACGTCGAGCACCACGGTGTCACCGATCTGGGCGTCTTCAGCGACTTGCATCACTTCTTGAAGAGCAATCTGGTGGTCTTCGCTCTCCACCTCTTCAACGATGATTTTGCTGGCCAGGACCCGATAACCTTCATCGTCCAGCTCTAGTCCAACATCGAAGTTACTGAAATACTCTTCTTCGAAAGGGTCCTCACTGATACCTAGATAAAGAGTGCGTCGGTAGCGTTCATATCCTTTGAGGAGGGCCTCACGCAGGGCTGCTTCCACCACTTGGGTAGGGAGTTTCTTCTCCTCGCTGATGTCTTCGATCAGGTTGTTGAGGCCGGGGAGTAGAACGAGAGCCATCGACGATGGAAAGAGTGGAAAGGTGCTGAAGCTGAGCTGATCGTTAAGGTGATTTATCCCGTGGGGTTGGTAAGGCGAACGCAGGTCACAGCCTTACGTGGTATGCGTTGAATGCGTCCCTTGATGTTGATGTGCACATGTTCGTCGGATCGTTTGTGCAAGAGACCGGCTTGATGAAGGTCTGAATCGTCTTCACGGAAGCTGATCTCCACGGGGAAGCCTCTGAAAGTCAGGAAGTCCTGATCACTGTGGAGTTGATCTCCGATCCCTGGGCTGCTGATTTCCAGAACATACGCTTCAGTAAAAAGTTGGGAAGCCTCCAGGGCTTGCTCCATAGAAGCGCTGAAATGAGCACAGTCGTCGAGGGAGACATCACTGCCATCCTTGCGACGGATCTGCACCTGGATGGTCATAGGAATCAGATGGGTGAATACCTGTACACAGCAAAGTTTGTAGCCTTCTCCCGCAGCCGTCGCAGAGGCGAGGGTTTCCAGGTCCGGGAGCAGGGGATGAGGCAAAAGCAGGGGGTAAGGTTGGACTTCTGGCCCGACCGGCTTCAGAAGTGACCTGCCTCCCGAAGGAGGTACCCGCCAGGCATTCACACAATCTAGGTGATGGCCTCTTCATCCTGTGTTCAACTAATGAAGAGAAGGCCATCAAGCCATCGAGAATCTGGAGAATTCGCCCATCAGCGCCGGCCGGCCGTTTGGCAGCGATTGGCTTAGCAGAACTAACGCTTCGCAGACAATTCAAATCTGTGCGGATGCATCTTGCTTATGTCTCTGATGACACTCCTTCCCTTCAATCTTCAGGTGCCGATTGGCGGCCTTGTTTTGGCCATTGTCAGTTGGTTGTTGCTAGACACTTTTGGCAGGCGGTTCCGCTCAGGTTCGTTGCGGCGTGGATTGCTGCTCAGTAGCAGGCAAAGCATTTCTTTGAGTTGCGCACTTGTAGGAGTGATTTGTTGGCTGTTGGATTTGTTGGATCCGTCATTGATTCAATTCCCGCGTGATGGTGTTAAGGCGTTTGGAATTCTTGTGGTCATAGGTCTTTCATGGACGCTGCTGTCTTGGAAGAAGGAGCTCAAGCAAAACCAAGACAGTTATGCCACTCAGATGCTGCAGGGCTTTGGTGAAAAAGACAGGCTGTTCCTATTCGATGTTGTTCAGAAGAGCATCGGTATTGCAGCCATTCTCATTTTATGCCTGGAGGTGATGCATCTGATGGGCATTTCACCGGCTGTACTGGTTACCGCCGGTGGGGTTGGCGCCGTTGCATTGGGTTTCGGGGCCAAGGGGATTGTTTCGAATTCCTTAAGCGGCCTTAGCCTTTACGTTAACCGTCCCTTTGTTGTAAGTGATTTCATCGATATTCCCTCCGAAAATCTTTCTGGAAATGTAGAACATATCGGTTGGTTTTATACCAAATTGCGCTCCTCTGATCGCCAACCAGTGTACATACCAAACAACATCTTTACGAGTAAGCCGGTTGTTAATATTGCTGATATAGACAACCGCAGGATTTGGATTGAATTTGGTGTTAATTATGGCGATCGTAGAAAGATTGAGTCGATTGTAAGTGATCTTCAGCAGGTTTTAGTTAATCATTCAGATGTAGACCAGAGCAAGAAAATCGCCGTGAATTTCACCGGCTACGGCGATTCGAGTCTGAATCTACGCTTGGTCTGTTATTCCTCTAGTGGAAATCTAAGCGATGCTTGGGCCTTGCAGCAGAAGTTGCTTCTCAAGATTGGTGATGTGGTTGAAGTGCATGGTGCAGGCATGCCATTCCCCACCCGCACTTTGATTCATTCAGGTTCGAATCAAAAACCGCAAACGATTAGCCCTCTGATAGGAATCAATCAAGAATCCGGAGAAGGTGCAACTTGACCCACCCCGATTTTCTTGTCAATTTCTAATGGTTCAACTGGATTACCGGCAGCCTTGAACAGAAATTCGGTAGCTGAATCCTGTGGCGCCTGGATCCTTTGCTGTTCCTACCTTGAAATTCACTTGGCTCACCGCTTTGCCAGGAATTGCTTGGATAGGGCCAAACATTTTCCCGGTACCCATTGGTGGCCGAATGGATTCGTTGACGACTTGTAGGTTGCTGCCATCGTTGAACTTGAGGAAGGCCTGAATTGGGTAGCTGGCAGAATCGGTTGAATCTGCAGTGAAGAATAGTTTGTAATTGCGATAGGGCTGATTAACAGCAAAGTCTGTATTCCAGTTTGTGCGGCCAAAGGCACTTCCCATCAACCCCTTTGGACGCTCTACTCTCTTTTTGACGATCTTGTTGCCATCTCCGCCAATAGGCATTAGGAATTCACATTTTGCGATGGCTGACTGAGGGGTAAGTATTGAGGCCATCACCAGGCCTACGGCCACAAAGCGTGATTGATTCATAGGAAAGGACTATTCACACCCATCATGATGGCGGGATTGGAATGTTGTAGCGCAATTGTAATTCTAGTTAGCCCTAAGCACGTAGCTAAACACCAGTAGGTATCAGTGAAGGCTAGGGATTGCTGCAAGTGGCTCATGATTTGAGTCAATGGGTTGTTTAGTCAAGTCCATTAGCTTGCTTGCAATACTGAGCATATCAATCAGTGCATAACCTGTTTTGATCGCTGGCGATTCCATAGAGGTCTCTGCGGAAACCGGTTGGGCTGTTAAGGCAGTTAATGCGAATAAAGAGCCAACAAACGCAATGCCTGGTGTCTTCATTAAAATGCCGATTAGCACATCACCCAATTTTACTTTGTATGCACAAATAAGAGTGAGCCTATGGAATATTGTTATGAAAACTGACTGACTTGGATTCATCTTTTCTTGCGAACTGCGTACGATTGCAGTTGAAATTTGTCCTAGTGATGGGGTGGATGCCCTTGAAGTTAGTCAGCAATCAAGGCCCTCCTTTTGCACAGCGAAAGCCCATATGACACGTTGCAGTGTCTACTGTCTGACCTTGTAGTGCAGAGGGTCGATAGCGTACGCAGTAATTATCTGCGCAGAGAAACGATCCGCCTTTGATAATTCTCCGTTCCTGTTGATCTGTCGCCACGGGATAAACAGAGTTGGTCCATTCCCACACATTGCCGCAAACATCCAAGAGTCCATAGCCGTTAGCAGGAAAGCTGCCAACGGGCGAGGTCCAGAACCAGCCGTCTAGCTCCTCGTTGTGCCAAGGGAAAGGACCTTGCCAGATGTTCGCCATCCAGCGGTTATTGGGAGTGAGTTCATTCCCCCAGGCGTATTGGGCATCGACCAGACCTCCGCGGGCGGCGACTTCCCACTCTTCAGCGGAGGGGAGACGTTTGCCTGCCCAATGGGCATAGGCGATGGCGTCGGCGTAGGCGACATGCACGACAGGGTGATCATCAAGGCCATCGATAGTGCTTTCGGGTCCTTGGGGATGACGCCAGTCAGCCCCAGCCATGAGGGTCCACCAGCTCAAGGGTTTGCTGCGATCCACCGTTGCTGGAGGCATTTGAAAGACAACTGATTCAGGGATGCGTTCCTCGGGCGCTAGATCGGGATAGAGCGTTGGATCAGGTGGTAGCTCCGAGACTGTGAGATGCTGCGTGGCGCTAACGAAAGCTCGGAACTGGGCATTGGTAACTGGCCCTACGTCGATCTGGAATGAGTCAAGCTGCACTTCTCGCGCGGGTGTTTCCTCCGGATAGCAGCGAACTGAACCATCCGGATAGCAGCGGTCACAGCCAACTCGATAGAGCCCTGCGGGGATGGTTACCATCTCTACTGGCAAAGATGTGGTCACAATTAAAGTCTGCAGGTGGAAATGTCTCCATCTTTATTGTTGCCTGAAAGCCAAGATGGCTAAGCATGAGCACATTCAGAGTGTCCAGCCAATGTCACTGTGGATAGATCTCTAATGTCACCTTGTTGATGGTCCCATTGAAGGCACTGAAGCGCTGATCCCCAATCACTCGTTGAGCCACAGGTGATCCACGATCCATGCCAACATCAGCACCTTCATCAATCGAAAAACGTGTGCCAACGGTTGCATCAACCCTGCCAGTTGATGTCACTTTGCCATCAACTAGCAGGCGTACATCTGCACCCTTACCAGCTCCTCCCCCGTCGTAATCCATCTCAAAGCGAATTTTTCTGTTGCCAGACGATATTTTCTTGTTGCTGCGGAAGGTATGAAGATTGCCGAGGTAGTTATAGGCATAGGCTGGATAACCATCTTCTATATAAAGTGACCATCCGCCAAAGCGGCTTCCTTGCGCCATGATCACGCCGTTGGCATCTTGGCTTGAGTCAATGTCGACTTTGGCTGTAATGCTGTTGGAAACATTCTTGATATTGAGGATGGCATCCTCAACAAGATCCCAGGAGCCTGGGTAGAGATCAAGTTGTGTCCTCGACGAGCCCATTATCGTTGGCCGGCCTGCAACAGAAGGCACTAAACGTTGCAACAGACGATCATCTAAGGGAAGCACTTGATTGGCGATTGCTTCTTTCAAGAAGAGTCGTTTCATTGCCTCGAGCCGTTCTGGATACTGAGTTGCCAGGTTGTTAGCTAGGCTGAAATCATTGCGCGTGTCGTATAACTCCCATCCATCATCTTTGGCGACGCTATGCATCTTCTTGGGTGCTTCCCATGGCAGGCCAACGGTGGCTCTTGCCATCCAGCCATCTTGATAGATTCCACGATTACCAACAACTTCAAAATATTGAACCTTGTGACGCTCAGGTGCATCAGCGTTATCGAAAGAATAAATAAGGCTGGTTCCTTGCATCGGGATTTGTGCAATCCCATTGATCTGTTCAGGCATGGGTAAGCCAGCCGCTTCAAGGATCGTTGGCGCAACATCAATCACATGGGAGAATTGATCACGTATCTCTCCTTTTGATTTGATGGCCTCAGGCCAATGAATCACAGTGCCATTGCGTGTACCGCCAAAATCCCCGGCAATTTGTTTGGTAAATGCAAATGGAGTATCAAAGGCAATCGCCCAGCCGACTGCCATATGTGGATAGGTATTTTGATCACCCCAATTGTCATAATGCTCTAACTGAGCCTCAAGTGTTTCAGGGATGCCGTTAAACATGTGCCCCCAGTTCCAGTTGCCGGTTTGGTTCCCTTCTGAGCTTGTTCCGTTATCACCACTGATATAAATAACCAGCGTGTTGTCAAGTTCACCAAGATCATCAATGGCCTGGATCAGTCTCCCAGCTTGATAGTCTGTGTATTCTGTAAAAGCTGCGAACACCTCTGCTTGTCGTGAAAACATGCGTTTTTGTACATCACTAAGATCATCCCAGTTCGGCACACTTGCTGGTTTTTTTGCCAGTTGTGTGTTTGGGGGTACAACACCTTTTGCGATCTGATTTGCGAGCGTCTCTTCTCTAATAACATCCCAGCCTTTATCAAACTTTCCCTTGTACTTTTTAATCCATTCAGGTCTTACATGGTGTGGTGCATGTGAGCCAGCAGATGCATAATAGATAAAGAAAGGCTTGTCTGGGCGCAGACCCTGTTGTTGGCGCATCCAGGCAATAGCCTGATCTGTCATGTCTTCAAGGAAGTGGTAATTCTCACGATCTGGGTAATCAATGATTGTGACCCCATCGTGAAGTGATGGCTCATACATATTTTCTTCTGCGCCGATGAAGCCATAAAATTTTTCAAATCCTTGCCTTGTTGGCCAGCGGGTTTGTGGGCCCGCAGCAGTGGTCTCACGACCAGGGGTTTCATGCCATTTACCAAAAGCACCTGTGTTGTAGCCATTGAGCCGTAGGATCTCGGCTACAGGTTCGGCATAGTTAGGCACAAATGTGGTATTGCCCGCATATCCAGTCGCAATTTCAGGGATTGAACCCATGTTCATCACATGGTGATTACGGCCTGCTTTAAGAGCAGCTCGTGTAGGTGCACATAGGGCTGAAGTATGAAATCGGTTATAACTCAGGCCATTGTTTGCTAGTTCCTGCAGGGCCGGCATTTGCACCACTCCGCCAAAGGGCGAAGGAGCACCAAAGCCAACATCATCCAACAAGATGACAACAATATTGGGTGCTCCTTTGGGTGCCTCGACGACATGTTGTCGTGGCATTTTGACTTGACTCGGTAAGCGCTCGTCAACCTTCTGAGGATATGGATCTGCGATCGGAAGTCGCCGACGATTAATCTCTTCTGCGTTGGCGGCGGATGTTGCTGTGAAACTTATGATACATGCAAGCCAAAGAAGCATTCTGAATTTCATGTTTGCTTGGAAGTTAGAGATTTTTTATTGGTGATCACCATTTAATAGCGATGTACCTATATTTTTTTGCAAATCCAAGCCGACTTGTCGCTAAATTTCAAGAAAATGCAGGGATTTGATCGAAAGAAGTCGCTTTCAAATTGTTGAAGAGACAAGGGAATGCAACTTGTTTAATGATCTGATCCACAGCCGATGAGAATGAGCTATGGCAAATGCAGCGCCTGAGGAAGCATGAAAATAATATCATAGACTCTTAATGTATTGGCACGCTGATCGTTTTGCATCTTATCTGCTATCAAAAAAGAAGCATAGGAGCCATTTGTTCTGCGCTATTTATTAACGGGAGCATTCTGGGGAGGTGGTCAGTGATGGGTTCTGGATTGCTGGTTTGATTCATCGCTTTTTCTTAACGCTTAATAGGAATTTTCTTTTTAAAGAGGGGATAATATTCTCAAAATATTTTTATCAATGGTCAGAATTGCTCCAGGAGTCTTACCACTAAGACGATGTGTGCTTACTGCAGGAGCTGCAATCAGTGCCATGGTCATGCAACCCTCTTTTGCTGAGCATCATGACATTGCTCCTGAGCAGCCATTTGATTTCTCGGCGTTAACCATTCAAGAGGAGATCGCGCAGGTAGATTCTGTGAGCCCTGAATCGAGCTCACAAGCGAACCTAGAGGCTGGAGCAGATCAAGGCAATACGGAAGATTTGGCCAAGCAAGCCCAGAATCCGATTGCGAGCATGATCAGCTTCCCGATTCAGTGGAATGCTACGCCTGGAACTCAATGGGCGCCTTCATTAATTGACCCGTCGGCACGTGATAATCGCACGCAAAATGTTGTCAATGTGCAACCTGTTGTCCCATTCAAGGTCAGCAATGACCTCACCTTGGTCACACGAACGATTGTGCCAATTGTCAATCAGCCATGGGATGACGGAGTCGATTTTACAGCCATAGGAGATATCAACCCGAGTGTTTTCTTTGTACCAACTCTTAAGGGGAATCTTACGGTTGGCCTTGGGCCAACTTTGATCATGCCATCAGCAACCGATCTTCGTATTAGTTCTCAGCGTTGGAGTGCTGGGCCTTCAGCAGTTGTCGTCTATACCAAGGGCCAATGGGTTCTAGGAGGTCTTGCTAATAATGTCTGGTCCTTTTCAGGACGTGGAGGCAAAGATGTGAACAAGCTTTTGATCCAGCCATTTCTTAACTACAACATGCCGAAGGGTTGGTACATCACGAGTTCACCAGTGATCACCAACGATTGGAATGCTGATGACGGTAAGGGTTGGATGGTCCCTATTGGAGCTGGGATAGGTAGGGTCTTTAAAATTGGTGATCAACCTGTTAATGCTTCGCTAAGTGCCTATTGGAATGCTGTAAGGCCGGAAATCTTTGGTGAAAAACTTCAAGGTGACTTTACGATCCGCACTCAGATTCAGTTCCTATTCCCAACGGGTAGCTGAAAAGCATTCTTTTGATTACTCTCCCTAGTAATATAAAAACATGACACCTTCACGACGCTTAACAGCACTGATTGCAATTTCTATTTTTTCAATGTTGTTTTCTGAGGCCTTGGCAGAGGAATCTTTGTATGAGCGCAACCCTGAGTAGGGACAGGTCTTAGTTTCGATAGAACCAGATCAGCTTGAAGATGATGAGGTGGTTGAAGAAAATGAGGATGTATTGGAAGAGGACGATTGGAGAGTTTATTTGGACCTTTATGGATTCCTGCCATTATCGACAACTGGAGACATCACCATCAATGGCAATACTGCACCTATAGACTCGAGTTTCGCCGATATTTTGGCTACGGTTACAGGACTTTTTACAGGAAGGGCTTCTGTGGAGTATGGGCGACTGGGCTTCATGGCTGGGATAATTTATGGCACTTCGTCTGAGGATCAGAGTGGTACAAATAGTTTTGATGGTGAAGAGCTTAATCCTCCAATTGATGGCCTGAAGCTTAATAGTAAATCGACTACAAATTTCAATCAGTCAGTAATTGACCTTGCTTTGCGCTATCGCCTTGGTGCCATTGAACAGCCAGCCATGAAAACAGGCGACTCAACTTTTATAGGCTTTGTTGGCGCACGAGTCATTGATGCAGGCATGGATATGGATATGTCTTTATCGGCGGATGTCAAAGTTAATGGCAGGACGTTAACAAAGAATGAAATACCAGAGCTTGAGAAGAGTGCAAGTGGATCTATTAATCGAACCTGGGTTCAGCCTTTGCTTGGCATGCAGGCGACCTATGCCATGAGCCCAGAATGGCAGGCTTTTATGAGGTTGGATGCGGGAGGATTCGGTCTTTCTGGCAAGCAGGACCTCTCTGGAACTGCTCAGGCAGGACTTGCTTATACAGTTGGTAACTCAGCGCAGCTAACGCTTTCTTGGAAGTAGTTTGGTCTTGAGTACGCTGGTTATGATTCTGATAATAGATATAGTAATTATCAGAATGGTGTCAACCATGGCTTGAGATGGTTTTTCCCTTAATGGTCTTTAGTCGGTCCTGTTCGGCCTTAGAGATCTTGTCTGTATCAGTGGTTGTTTCGATATCTCTTGATGTAGAGAGATTGATATTAGTAGGCAGCTAATACGAGTTTTGCTCCTTTATGCATCACGGTTGCTGTGTGTTATCCCTTCTTAAGTTTTGCGAGGCCTTCTGGTTCTTACTTTTTTAACCAAAGCCAACTTACCCTAATTAGCGGGAGTGATTCGTATGATCTTCTATTGCTTAAATTGTGGATAGTGCGGAAGAATTTGATGCCACTTTTCTTCTGCCATCGCAGAACAAATGCTTTTATCTTTAGGTGCTTTTGTGCTTCCGATTTCCTGTAGTTTTATCGATATAGCATTGAATTGCTGGAGTTTGCTTGCTGATAATTTCTTGTTGGAGCCGGTCTGATCGTTTTTTGGCCTCAAATCACTCAAATCATTAGCAACCTCATAGGCACGCAAAGTATTGATTTCAGCATTCTTCTGGCAGATCGTTGGCGCAGCTTTGTCGTGCTCCTCTGTTTCGGCTTAGCCTCGCGGTCATGATCTCTTTCAGACTGTTGCTGCAACAGGGTTGCATTGTTTTGAAGCGCTTTTGGGGATTGTTTTTGATGTCCGTGCTGTTCCCTCTTGCTGCCGGGGTTCAGCCTGTTTGGGCTTTGTCTGGTTTAGATGGGACGACTAGCCATAACTTCGTTGCTGAGGCGGTAAGTCAGGTGGCGCCCGCAGTGGTTCGCATTGATACGGAACGCACTGTGCAACGTCAGCCTTTTGATCCCACGCTGATTGATCCCTTGCTCAGAGATCTCTTGGGCGAGCCAGGAATTGGGCCAGAGCGTGAGCGGGGTCAAGGTTCGGGTGTCGTGATCGATAACCAGGGATTGGTGCTGACCAATGCCCACGTGGTTGAACGGGTGGATGCGGTCAGCGTCACCCTTGCCGATGGAGATCAACACGATGGTTCGGTTGTCGGGACTGATCCTGTTACTGATCTGGCTCTTGTGCGACTGGATGGGGGCACACGTCCTGAGGCCGCCCCTCTTGGAGATTCTGATGCGCTTGAGGTAGGCGATTGGGCGATCGCTCTTGGTACCCCCTATGGCCTTGAACGCACCGTCACCCTTGGCATTGTTAGCAGCCTGCATCGCAATATCAGCAGCCTTGGCTTCTCTGATAAACGTCTGGATTTGATTCAGACCGATGCCGCGATTAACCCTGGCAATTCCGGTGGTCCACTCGTGAATGGTCGTGGTGAGGTGATCGGTATCAACACACTGGTTCGTTCTGGTCCAGGCGCTGGTTTGGGATTTGCTATCCCTATCAATTTGGCTCGACATGTTTCTGAGCAGCTTTTGACCAGTGGGGAGGTGGTGCATCCTTATTTGGGTGTCCAATTGGTGCCGCTGACAGCTCGTATTGCTAGGGAGCACAATCGTGATCCGAATTCGCTGGTGGAATTACCCGAACGCTTTGGGGCGCTTGTGCAGAGTGTTTTGCCGGATAGCCCGGCGGAACGAGCGGGTTTGCGGCGTGGTGATCTTGTGATTGCGGCAGCTGAAACATCAGTCTCTGATCCACAAACGCTGCTTAAACAGGTTGATCAGGCTGAGATCGGTGTCCCCTTCTCATTAAGGATCATGCGCAATGGTCAAGAGATGAGCCTTTCGGTTAATCCAGCCGCATTACCTGGCCTTAGTTGAAACCCTTGCCCTTGCTACCGTCGCGCCGACGATTCAGAAACGATGGCGGACCTTCAAACTCAGATGAAGCAAGCGGTGGCGGCAGCCGCTGTGGAGCAGATCAAAGATGGCATGGTTCTTGGTTTGGGTTCAGGCTCGACGGCAGCTCTGATGATCCAGGCTCTTGGTGCCAAGCTGGCTATTGGTGAGCTTCGGGACATTGTTGGCGTTACCACCTCTTTCCAAGGCGAAGTGATGGCTGCGGAGTTGGGGATTCCCTTGCGCAACCTCACGGCCGTGGATCGCATCGACTTGGCGATCGATGGAGCTGATGAAGTTGATCCCTCTTTTCAGTTAATTAAAGGTGGCGGGGCCTGCCATGTGCAGGAGAAGCTTGTCGCCAGTAGAGCGGATCGCTTTGTGGTTGTTGTTGATTCCACAAAGATTGTGGATCGGCTCAACCTTGGTTTTTTACTTCCGGTTGAGGTCTTGCCTGGTGCTTGGCGACAGGTGCAGGGTCGCTTGGCTGAGTTGGGCGGTATTGCTGATTTGCGTATGGCTCAGTGCAAGGCTGGTCCTGTGGTCACCGATCAGGGCAATCTCGTTTTGGATGTGAGCATGGCTAGAGGTATTGGTGATCCTGAGGATTTGGAGTGTCGAATTAACAATCTTCCGGGTGTCTTGGAGAACGGTTTGTTCGTCAATCTCACCGATGAAGTTTTGGTTGGCGAGATTAGTGATGGTGTTGCGGGAGTGCGTCGTCTACAGCGCCGTGAGTAGAGGGGTTATTCGAAGCGGATACGCACGGATTCAGCATGGCTGTGCAAGCCTTCGCTGCTGGCCAATTCCCTTACGGCGTTAGCAGTGGCCTCAAGGGCTGATCGATTGAATTCGATCAGAGAGGTGTGCCGCAGAAATGTTTCCACGCTCAGGGCGCCGCTGAAGCGGGCCGTTCCGCATGTCGGGAGTGTGTGGTTTGGTCCAGCTAGATAGTCGCCTACCGCTTCAGGGGTCCAGGGGCCGATGAAGATGGCGCCGGCATTTTTGATGCGGTCGGCAATGGTGTGCGGGTGCTCGACCAATAACTCCAAGTGCTCAGGTGCGAAGTGATCGCTGAGTTGCATGCATCTTTCCAGGCTTTCACATATCACTACCAGCCCCCAGTTGCTTAAAGAGGCTCGGCAAATCTGCTCGCGAGGGTGCCCCTTAAGCTGAGCCTCTAAATGGGATGGGAGCTGTTCGGCGAGGCTTTCTTCGGTGGTGAGTAGTACTGCAGCAGCAAGTGGATCGTGTTCTGATTGGGCCAGTAGGTCGGCGGCCACCTGCTCAACACGAGCACTCTGGTCGGCGATTACTAAAACCTCACTTGGGCCGGCGAGCGAATCAATGCCCACTTGCCCGTAGACGGCCTTTTTCGCAAGGGTGACGTAGAGATTGCCGGGTCCGCTGATCACATCGACCTTTGGCACAGTTTCAGTGCCAAAGGCCAGTGCTGCGATGGCCTGGGCACCACCGAGACGCAAGACCTCACGAATTCCTGCTAGGTGTGCGGCGGCTAGAACGGTTCTGTTGATCTGACCATCCCTTCCAGCGGGTGAAGTCATCACCAGCTGCTCCACGCCGGCTACTTGGGCTGGGACTGCATTCATCAGCACTGTGCTCGGATAGGCAGCTCGGCCTCCTGGGATGTAGATCCCGGCTTTTTGTACAGGGCGCCAGCGGCGGCCCAATTGTTCGCCGTGGATGCCTTGCACCATCAGGTCATTTGGTCGCTGATGCTGATGGAAATCCTGGATACGGCGATAGGCCAGCTCCAGAGCAGATTGAAGTTTTTTGGGAGTTTTTCGCCAGGCGTCTTCCAACTCTTCTGGAGCTACGGTCAATGGCTCTGGACGAAAACCGTCAAAGCGCTCGGTCAAGGTCATCAGGGCTTGGTCCCCTTGGCTGCGAACGGTGTCGAGGATGTCCTCCACCGTCGCCATGGCTTGCTTTTGAGAATTGCCGGTAGAGCGGTTGGCCAGCCGCTCTAGTTCACGCTTGGCTTGTTGCCGATCCCGAATACAATGAATGAGGCTTGAGGGAGTCTCTGACTCGGCCTGGCCGCTTTGTGTCAAAGTCTGCAACCTCAATATCTGAAATCAAGTTAGGGCTTGCTCTTCTGGCTTGTCTTAAAGCGCTTGTAATGGCATCTAAAAAATTGGTGCTGGGTTACTGTGATGGATTGTTGAATCAGCCCAAGCATCTGTGGCCAATAACAAGTCTTCCAAGAAGCGTGTTCAGATTGCCGAGCGCAACCGTCTTGAGAACAAGTCGTATAAATCGGCCATGCGCACATTAATGAAGCGTTGCTTCAGCGCTTGTAGTAATTATTCTCAGCAGCCTGGCGAGACAGCTAAAGCGAATGTAAAGGCCAGCATTGATTCGGCTTTCAGCAAAATTGATAAGGCGGTGAAACGTGGAGTTCTGCATCGCAACACCGCTGCCCATCAGAAGTCTCGTCTTAGTGCAGCGGTGAAGCAGGCGATTGAACCGGCTCCAAGCACTTAGGACTGATTTGGCATGGTCCATTGTGAAAGGGCTTGTTCTTTCCCTTGATGAGGAAAGGCCTGCACAATGGGGCCAAAGATGCGTTTTCGGTTCTGGTGTCGTCTCCGATTCTTATCGATAGTCATTGTCACATCGTCTTTCGCAATTTCGATGATGATCTCGATGAGGTAGCTGCACGTTGGCGACAGGCCGGGGTAGCGAGTCTGCTGCATGCGTGCGTGGAACCCGCAGAGATTCCTGCGATTCGTGCTTTGGCGGATCGTTTCCCTGAACTGCGCTATTCAGTGGGGGTTCATCCCCTCGACACGCAGCACTGGAATCCTCAGACGCAGTCGCTTTTGCGAGATGCAGCTCTTGAAGATCCAAGGGTGGTGGCTATTGGTGAACTGGGGCTTGATCTTTACCGGGATTCAAACCTTGAACAGCAGTTGGCTGTGCTGAGACCGCAGTTGGACTTGGCCACGGAGTTAGATCTACCCGTGATCATTCATTGTCGTGATGCATTTGATCCCATGACGTTGGAGTTGCGTCAGCGGCAGAAGGAGGGCCGTTGCCCTAGGGGGGTGATGCATTGCTGGGGCGGCACAACAGAGGATATGGAGGTCTGCTTGGATCTTGGTCTTTACATCAGTTTCAGTGGCACAGTTACCTTCCCGAAGGCTGAGGCCATTCACGCCTGCGCGCGCGAAGTTCCGCAGAATCGTTTTCTAGTCGAGACGGATTGCCCGTTTCTGGCCCCAGTGCCTCGTAGGGGTAAGCGCAATGAGCCTGCCTACGTCGAGGCGGTGGCTTCTCGGGTGGCTGAGCTTCGAGGGGAGTCTTTGGCCTTCGTTGCAAGCAGTAGCACGGCTAATGCAAGACGATTGTTCTGTTTGCCCTGATCTCAAGACATTGGGCAGGTGTTTGGCGGCCTACAAGTGTAAAATTGTTGACTGGTCTGGCCATGATGCAGTTTTTCTGCGTCCCTGCCGCCCGAAGCGCCCATTGTCTTCTGGTGCATTGTTGACGTCAGTCTTTTTGACTCGAGATCTCTGAGCCCATGAGTACGGCAGCAGCTCCTTGGTACAGGGAGCTGCTGCCGCTGCCTTTTGTGCTGCCGACTCGGATCTAGGCCCGTCGATTGTTCAGGTCTTCCAATTTCACTTCTCAACTGCAGGTCTCCGCATGAGCAGCAGCGCGATTCAGGTCGCCAAGACCGCCACCTACCTGCCTGATCTCGTTGAAGTTCAGCGGGCGAGCTTCAAGTGGTTTCTTGATGAGGGCTTGATCGAGGAGTTGGATAGCTTTTCTCCGATCACTGACTACACAGGCAAGCTTGAACTCCATTTTGTTGGCAATGAATACCGATTGAAGCGACCTCGCCACGATGTTGAAGAGGCCAAGCGCCGTGATGCGACTTTTGCCTCACAGATGTATGTGACCTGTCGCTTAGTGAATAAGGAAACAGGTGAGATTAAGGAGCAGGAGGTGTTTATTGGCGAGCTTCCGCTGATGACTGAGCGCGGTACATTCATAATCAATGGTGCAGAGAGGGTTATTGTTAATCAGATTGTGCGCAGTCCAGGGGTATATTTTAAGGATGAACAGGATAAGAATGGACGAAGAACATACAATGCCAGTGTTATCCCTAATCGTGGTGCCTGGCTAAAATTCGAAACAGATAAAAACGACCTCCTGCATGTGCGTGTTGATAAAACACGCAAAATTAACGCCCATGTTTTAATGCGGGCCATGGGGCTTTCAGATAACGATGTAATCGATAAGCTTCGTCACCCCGAGTATTACAAGAAGTCTATTGAGTCTGCAAATGAGGAAGGAATTAGTTCAGAGGATCAGGCTTTGCTTGAGCTTTATAAAAAGCTTCGTCCTGGTGAGCCTCCTTCAGTAAGCGGTGGACAACAGCTTCTGCAGACCAGATTTTTTGATCCCAAGCGTTACGACCTTGGCCGAGTTGGCCGTTACAAGATTAATAAAAAGCTGCGTCTAACAATCCCGGATACGGTGCGTACCCTCACCCATGAGGATGTGCTCTCAACCCTTGATTATCTGATCAATTTAGAACTCGATGTGGGTGGTGCCAGCCTTGATGACATTGATCACCTGGGTAATCGTCGAGTGCGTTCAGTGGGTGAACTTTTGCAGAACCAGGTCCGGGTTGGTCTCAATCGCCTGGAGAGGATCATCAAAGAACGGATGACGGTGGGTGAGACCGATTCGCTCACGCCGGCTCAGTTGGTGAACCCCAAGCCTCTCGTTGCAGCTGTTAAGGAGTTCTTCGGTTCCAGTCAGCTGAGTCAGTTCATGGATCAGACGAATCCATTGGCTGAGCTCACCCACAAACGTCGTATCTCAGCTCTGGGGCCAGGTGGCCTCACTAGGGAGCGTGCTGGCTTCGCGGTGCGTGATATTCACCCCTCCCATTATGGCCGTCTCTGCCCAATTGAGACACCGGAAGGCCCGAATGCAGGTTTGATCAATTCACTGGCTACCCACGCTCGGGTCAATCAGTATGGCTTCATTGAGACTCCCTTCTGGAAGGTTGAGAACGGTCGCCTGATCAAGGAGGGAGACCCCATCTATTTATCAGCCGATCTTGAGGATGAGTGTCGTGTGGCTCCTGGTGATGTGGCCACTGATGCCGATGGACAGATTCTCGCTGAATTAATTCCGGTGCGTTATCGCCAGGACTTCGAAAAAGTTCCACCTGAGCAGGTGGATTATGTGCAGCTCTCGCCGGTGCAGGTGATCTCTGTCGCCACCTCCTTGATTCCTTTCCTCGAGCACGATGACGCCAATAGGGCTCTGATGGGATCAAATATGCAACGGCAGGCAGTACCACTGTTACGGCCTGAGCGGCCTTTGGTGGGGACTGGCCTCGAAACTCAGGTGGCTCGTGATTCCGGGATGGTGCCCATCTCCCGTGTCAATGGCATGGTCACATTCGTGGATGCCACTGCGATCATCGTCCGGGATGAGGATGGGGCTGATCACACCCACTACCTGCAGAAATATCAGCGTTCAAATCAGGACACCTGTCTCAATCAGCGTCCGATTGTCTGCCAGGGTGATCCGGTGATCGTGGGTCAGGTTCTCGCGGATGGTTCGGCTTGTGAAGGCGGTGAAATTGCTCTAGGTCAGAACGTTTTGGTCGCTTATATGCCTTGGGAGGGTTACAACTACGAGGACGCTATTCTTGTCAGCGAACGCCTAGTTAAGGACGACCTCTACACCTCGGTGCATATCGAGAAGTATGAGATCGAGGCACGACAGACAAAGCTTGGACCCGAGGAGATCACCAGGGAGATACCCAATGTTGCCGAGGAAAGCCTTGGCAATCTTGATGAAATGGGCATCATTCGCATCGGTGCTTTTGTCGAGAGCGGCGACATTCTTGTTGGCAAAGTGACGCCTAAAGGTGAGTCAGATCAGCCTCCCGAAGAGAAGCTTTTGCGCGCCATTTTTGGTGAAAAAGCGCGCGATGTGCGTGATAACTCTCTACGCGTTCCCAGCACTGAACGAGGACGAGTTGTCGACGTTCGTATTTACACTCGTGAACAGGGTGATGAGCTTCCCCCTGGTGCGAATATGGTCGCTCGAGTGTATGTGGCTCAACGTCGCAAGATCCAGGTTGGCGACAAGATGGCCGGTCGCCACGGCAATAAAGGCATCATCAGTCGCATTCTTCCCCGCGAAGATATGCCTTTCCTGCCCGATGGCACTCCAGTTGACATTGTTTTGAATCCTTTGGGCGTGCCCAGCCGGATGAATGTGGGTCAGGTGTTTGAGTGCTTAATGGGATGGGCAGCAGCCAATCTCGATTGTCGGGTCAAGGTGGTGCCTTTTGATGAAATGTATGGAGCTGAAAAGTCCCAGCAGACAGTGGAGGCTTACCTCAAGGAAGCTGCCAAACAGCCAGGTAAGGAATGGGTCTACAACCCTGAAAATCCTGGCAAGCTTCAATTGATTGATGGACGCTCGGGTGAACCTTTCGACCAGCCGGTGACCGTTGGTTATGCACAGATTCTGAAGCTTGTTCATTTGGTTGATGACAAGATCCATGCTCGCTCAACAGGTCCCTATTCACTGGTAACCCAGCAACCTCTTGGCGGTAAGGCTCAACAAGGTGGCCAACGTTTAGGTGAGATGGAGGTGTGGGCACTGGAGGCCTATGGCGCCGCTTACACCCTGCAGGAGCTGCTTACTGTTAAATCAGACGATATGCAGGGTCGTAATGAAGCCCTCAATGCAATCGTCAAGGGCAAGCCTATCCCCAGGCCTGGGACACCCGAGTCTTTCAAGGTATTGATGCGTGAGCTTCAGTCTCTCGGGCTCGATATCGCTGTTTATACCGATGAAGGCAAAGAAGTGGATCTGATGCAGGATGTGAATCCTCGCCGTAGTACTCCTAGTCGGCCCACTTACGAATCCCTAGGAGTAGCGGATTACGACGAAGATTAACGGCCTTACCTAACTGCTTTTCGTTTCCCAAACTGCTTGCGATTCGTTCATGACTAACAGCAACCTCCGTACAGAGAACCACTTCGATTACGTCAAGATCACACTTGCTTCACCAGACCGGGTGATGGAGTGGGGTCAGCGGACACTTCCTAATGGGCAGGTAGTGGGTGAAGTGACGAAGCCGGAGACGATCAATTACCGCACCCTTAAGCCTGAGATGGACGGGCTCTTTTGCGAGAAGATCTTCGGCCCTTCAAAGGATTGGGAGTGTCATTGCGGGAAATATAAGCGGGTTCGACACCGTGGCATTGTCTGTGAGCGCTGTGGCGTGGAGGTCACTGAAAGTCGGGTCCGGCGTCATCGCATGGGCTTCATCAAGTTGGCCGCTCCTGTCTCCCACGTTTGGTATTTGAAAGGGATACCTAGTTATGTGGCGATCTTGTTAGATATGCCACTACGTGATGTTGAGCAGATTGTTTACTTCAACTGTTATGTAGTGCTCGATCCTGGCGATCATAAGGAACTCAAGTATAAGCAATTGCTGACTGAGGATGAGTGGCTAGAGATTGAAGATGAGATCTATGCGGAAGATTCCACGATTGAGAATGAGCCGATGGTTGGTATCGGTGCTGAAGCTCTAAAGCAATTGCTAGGTGATTTAGATTTGTCTGATGTAGCTGAACAGTTGAGAGAGGATATTTCCTCTAGTAAGGGGCAGAAACGGGCCAAGTTGATTAAGCGCTTGAGAGTGATTGATAACTTTATTGCTACTAATGCAAGGCCTGAGTGGATGGTGCTGGATGCAATTCCAGTTATTCCTCCAGATTTGCGCCCCATGGTGCAACTAGATGGTGGACGTTTCGCGACCTCCGACCTAAATGATCTCTACCGTCGGGTGATTAACCGCAACAATCGTCTTGCGCGGCTTCAGGAAATCTTGGCCCCTGAAATTATCGTTCGCAATGAGAAGCGGATGCTCCAAGAGGCAGTGGATGCTCTGATCGATAATGGTCGTCGTGGGCGAACTGTTGTTGGTGCTAATAATCGTCCGTTGAAGTCACTTAGTGACATCATTGAGGGCAAACAGGGTCGCTTCCGCCAGAACTTGTTAGGTAAGCGGGTTGACTATTCCGGTCGTTCCGTGATTGTGGTGGGACCCAAGCTGAAGATGCATCAGTGCGGCTTGCCTAAAGAGATGGCAATCGAGCTATTCCAGCCTTTTGTGATCCATCGCCTGATTCGTCAAAACATTGTCAACAACATCAAAGCCGCTAAGAAGTTGATCCAGCGAGCTGATGATGAGGTGATGCAGGTGCTCCAGGAGGTCATTGAGGGACACCCGATCCTGTTGAATCGAGCACCGACTCTGCACCGTCTGGGTATACAGGCTTTTGAACCGAAACTGGTTGCTGGCCGTGCCATTCAGCTTCACCCGTTGGTTTGCCCTGCCTTTAACGCCGACTTTGATGGCGACCAAATGGCTGTTCATGTGCCTTTGGCGATTGAGGCTCAGACGGAAGCGCGAATGTTGATGTTGGCCAGCAATAACATCCTTTCACCTGCCACTGGCGATCCGATCATCACGCCTTCCCAGGACATGGTGCTTGGCTCCTATTACCTAACGGCGATTAAGCCGGGAGCTTCTGTTCCTGAGTTTGGCGATCAATCCAGAACCCATGCTGGTTTAGAGGACGTCATCCATGCGTTTGAAGATAAAAGACTCCTACTGCATGACTGGGTTTGGGTTCGCTTCAACGGTGAGGTAGATGATGAAGATGAAATTGACAAACCTCTCAAGGCTGAATCACTTAGTGATGGCACTCGCATTGAGCAGTGGACTTATCGCCGAGATCGTTTCGACGAAGACGGAGCATTGATCAGTCGCTACATCCTTACAACAGTGGGCCGCGTGGTGATGAATTACACAATTATCGATGCGGTGGCCGCCGCCTGAGTCACTCCAATACCAGCTTTCTTCCCTGACCTGATTCACGTGTAGCCATGACCTCAACCTCCCCGAAATCCCGCAAGCCTTCGACCAAGACCACCAAGTCCAAGTCCAAGTCCAAGTCGAAGTCCAAGTCCAAGGCCGCAAAGGCTGCTGCGGCAAGCGCTTCGCCAGCACTGGCGAGGACCCCCCCGCAGTTTCGTAACCGGGTTATCGATAAGAAGGCCCTCAAGCAACTGGTGGCATGGGCTTACAAGACACATGGCACCGCTGTAACCGCTTCCATGGCGGACAATCTCAAGGACCTTGGCTTTCGCTACGCCACTCAGGCTGCCGTGTCGATTTCCGTGGAAGACCTCAAGGTGCCTGAGGCCAAGCAAGACTTGCTTGGCCAGGCGGAGGCTCAGATCACGGCCACCGAGGAGTGTTATCGCCTTGGTGAAATCACAGAGGTTGAGCGTCATACCAAGGTGATTGATACCTGGACAGAAACCAATGAACGTTTGGTTGATGCGGTCAAGAAGAATTTCAATCAGAACGACCCGCTGAACTCGGTCTGGATGATGGCCAACTCTGGGGCTCGTGGAAACATGTCTCAGGTTCGCCAGCTTGTTGGTATGCGTGGCCTGATGGCCAATCCGCAGGGGGAGATTATTGATTTGCCGATTCGCACTAATTTCCGTGAGGGTCTAACGGTTACTGAGTACGTGATCTCCTCTTACGGGGCACGTAAGGGTCTGGTCGATACAGCGTTGCGAACAGCCGATTCCGGTTATCTCACCCGGCGTCTGGTGGATGTTGCTCAGGATGTGATCGTTCGTGAGGATGATTGCGGCACCACTAGGGGAATCATTGTGAAGGCGGAAGACGGTGGTTTTGGTAGCCGTCTTGTTGGTCGCCTCACTGCAGAGCAAGTCGTCAATGTTGACGGTGAAATTCTTGCTGAACGCAATACAGAAATCGATCCACCGCTTTCTAAGCGTTTCGAAAAGGCAGCCATCACTGAGGTGATGGTGCGCTCACCGCTTACTTGTGAGGCCAATCGTTCCGTATGTAGGAAGTGTTATGGGTGGGCATTGGCTCATAACGAATTAGCCGATCTCGGCGAAGCCGTCGGCATTATTGCTGCTCAGTCCATCGGTGAACCGGGGACGCAGCTCACCATGCGAACTTTCCATACCGGTGGTGTGTCTACCGCTGAGACTGGCGTGGTTCGCTCCACTGTTGCTGGCACAGTTGAGTTTGGTCCCAAGGCCCGTGTGCGTGGTTATCGCACACCCCATGGTCTAGAGGCTCAGCAGTCTGAAGTGGACTTCACTCTCACTGTGAAGCCTTCAGGCAAGGGTCGTGCACAGAGGATCGACATCACCACCGGATCTTTGCTGTTCGTTAGTGATGGTCAGGAGATCGAGGCAGACGTGACTGTTGTTCAGATCGCGGCTGTTGCGGTGAAAAAGAGTGTGGAGAAGGCCACTAAAGACGTAATTTGTGACCTGGCTGGTCAGGTTCGTTATGAGCAGGTTATTCAGCCCAGGGAAGTTAAAGACCGTCAGGGAAATATCACTCTGAAGGCGCAGCGTTTAGGAAGACTTTGGGTGCTTGCTGGGGATGTCTACAACCTTCCCCCTAATGCAGAGCCTGTAGTCCAGGGCAATGTCAAAGTCGAACTTGGTCAGGTGTTGGCGGAGGCCAGTCAGGCCAGCGAGTTTGGAGGTGAGGTGCGTCTGCGCGATTCGATCGGGGATTCTCGCGAGGTGCAGATCGTGACCACCTCGATGACGATGAAGGATTTCAAGCTGCTCGGAGAGTCCACGCATTCAGGGGAACTTTGGCATCTGGAGGCAAAAGACGGTACCCGTTATCGCTTAAACACCATTCCCGGAAGCAAGATTGGCAATGGTGAAGTGGTGGCTGAGTTGGCTGATGACCGCTTCCGCACTCAGACCGGTGGTCTGGTGCGCTTTGCCCCTGGTCTGGCGATCAAGAAGGCTCGCTCAGCCAAGAATGGCTTTGAGGTGAATAAGGGAGGCACCTTGCTTTGGATCCCTCAGGAGACACATGAGATCAACAAGGACATTTCCTTGTTGATGATCGAGGACGGCCAGTGGATTGAGGCCGGGACTGAGGTTGTTAAGGACATCTTCAGCCAGACCGCCGGGATCGTAACGGTGACTCAGAAGAACGACATCCTGCGCGAAATCATCGTTCGCAGTGGCAGCTTCCACCTTTGTACTGAAACCAAGGCCTTAGAGCGTTTCACAGGTGATGGCCAGATCGTGAACCCAGGCGAGACGATTGCCAAGGGCATCAATTCTGAAGCCATGGTCTTTGTGCAGACCGTGGACACACCTGAGGGGACTGGTCTGTTGCTAAGACCTATGGAGGAATACACCATCCCAAATGAGGCACAACTCCCTGAGTTGACTCATATCAAGCAGCCGAAGGGCCCTCATCTGGGGATTAAGGCCACCCAGCGACTCGCCTTTAAGGATGGAGAGCTGATCAAATCGGTTGAGGGCGTAGAGCTACTCAAAACTCAACTCATTCTTGAGACGTTTGACACCACTCCTCAGATGACTGTGGATGTAGAGGCTGTGCGTGATAAGCGAGCTAAGACCATCGAAAGATTGCGTTTGGTGATTCTCGAGAGCATCCTTGTGCGTCGCGACACAATCTCCGATTCAAGCCATGGCTCCACTCACACCGAGTTGCAGATTGAGGACGGCCAGTCGGTTAAGGCCAGTGATGTGGTCGCGACAACTCAGATCCTTTGTAAGCAAGAGGGGATCGCCCAGTTGCCTGTTGTCCAGGAGGGTGACCCTGTGCGGCGTTTGATTGTTGAGCGTGATGAAGACACCATTACGGTGACGACCAATGGCAGTCCCCTCGTGGAGGTAGGCCAGCGATTGGTCGATGGCGACTCGCTAGCAAAAGATGAGCCGTCTAGTTGTTGCGGAGAGGTAGAGGAGGTTGATGGAAAAGCAATCACCTTGCGCCTTGGACGCCCTTACATGGTGTCTCCAGATTCTGTATTGCATGTTCGCGATGGCGATTTGGTGCAGCGGGGTGATGGTTTGGCGTTGTTGGTGTTTGAACGTCAGAAGACAGGAGACATTGTTCAGGGTTTGCCGCGGATTGAGGAGTTGCTCGAAGCTCGTCGCCCAAGGGAATCTGCTGTGCTCTGTAAGAAGCCAGGCACTGTGGAGATCAAGCAAGGAGAAGACGATGAATCAATCACGGTGACTGTGATTGAGGCAGATGATGCTATTGGCGAATACCCGATTCTTCTAGGTCGTAACGTCATGGTCAGCAATGGGCAGCAGGTCCATGCTGGAGAACTGCTCACTGATGGTCCGATTAACCCTCACGAGCTACTCGATTGCTTTTTCGAGGATTTACGTGGGCGCAAGCCGTTGATGGATGCTGCGCAAGAGGCGATCGCCAAACTCCAGCACCGTTTGGTTACAGAGGTTCAGAATGTCTACAAGTCACAGGGTGTCTCGATTGACGACAAACACATTGAGGTGATTGTCCGCCAGATGACTAGCAAGGTGCGGGTTGAGGATGCTGGAGATACCACTTTGCTGCCAGGGGAGTTGATCGAATTGCGTCAGGTGGAGGACACCAATCAGGCTATGGCGATCACTGGTGGAGCCCCTTCTGAATTCACACCTGTTCTGCTGGGAATTACGAAGGCGTCTCTGAACACCGACAGCTTCATCTCGGCGGCTTCTTTCCAAGAGACCACACGAGTGCTCACTGAAGCCGCAATCGAGGGTAAGAGCGATTGGCTACGTGGTCTCAAAGAGAATGTGATCATCGGTCGGTTGATTCCCGCCGGCACGGGCTTCAGTGGCTTCCAGGAAGAGTTGCGAGCCGAGGCGGGGCCTCATCCGGACATCCTCGCCGAGGACCCTGCTGGCTATCGCCGAATGCAGAACTTGCGTCCGGATTACACCGTGGACATGCCTGCAGCTCCTGCGGCCAGTTCGACTGCTGTGTTGGCTGACCCCAGTGACGCTGATTTGGAGGCTACACGCAGTCGTCATGGGATTGATCCAGCGGCTAGCAACTTCGCTGCTTTTGTTCGTCCTACTGGTGAGAATGAACTCGAGGAGGAACAGCTGCCAGATCCATCCGCTCTCGAGGGTCTTCAGCAGGAGGGGCTGCTCACTGAGGAGTGAGCAGCCCCTCCTGAATGTTCGTTTCTGCTTTGCAAACGCTTGATTGAGGCCTTCATCCATGCTTGAGCCCACCATCATTCCGCAACGGCGAAAGCCTCGTTACGGCTTTCACAGCCATAACGAGAAGCTCAATGGACGTATGGCGATGCTTGGCTTTATTGCCTTAATGGTGGTGGAGGCAACACTCGGGCATGGTTTGTTGATCTGGTGAGCTCTACCCATCTGCCTGGCGGCAATCAGGCGTTACTGGGTTGTAGTGCTACTGAACTAGAGAGATGGGCTGTGGCAGAAGGCCAGCCAGCCTTCCGGGGCCGTCAGTTGCATGACTGGCTCTATACCAAGGGGGCCAGAAGTTTTGAGGCGATCACAGTGTTGCCAAAGTCATGGCGCCTCTCGTTGCAACAGCGAGGCATCACGATTGGGCGGTTGTTGGAGGTGAACCGGGCTGTTGCGGTGGATGACACGACCAAGTTGCTGCTGGCAACGGTTGATGGTGAAACCATTGAGAGTGTAGGCATCCCAACCCAGCAACGTCTCACAGTGTGCCTATCCAGTCAGGTGGGCTGTCCAATGGCTTGTCGCTTCTGCGCTAGCGGTAAGGGAGGGCTGCAACGATCGCTGGCCATACACGAGATTGTTGATCAGGTGTTGAGCCTGCGCGAGGCGATGGATCGCCGTCCTTCCCACGTTGTCTTCATGGGTATGGGTGAGCCTTTGCTCAACATTGAAGCGGTCTTGGCGTCGATTCGTTGCCTGAATATTGATTTAGGCATTGCTCAGCGCCGTATCACTGTGAGCACCGTGGGTGTCCCCCATACGCTGCCCCAGCTGGCAGAGCTGGCGATGAAACGTCTAGGTCGCGCCCAGTTCACCCTGGCCGTGAGTCTGCATGCTCCCAATCAAGAGTTGCGCGAACGTTTGATACCTACCGCTTGCGCTTATCCCTTCGAGACTCTGCTTCAAGACTGTCGCCATTATTTGGCAGTGACTGGTCGACGGGTGACTTTTGAGTACATCCTGCTTGGAGCACTTAATGATCAGCCTCAGCATGCAGAAGAACTAGCGGATCGGGTTAGGGGCTTCCAGAGTCATGTGAATCTGATTGCCTACAACCCCATCGACGATGAGGGTTTTCAACGTCCTAATCCAGAGACGATTGAGGCCTTTCGGCGTGTATTGGAGCAGCGTGGGGTGGCAGTGAGTTTGCGTGCAAGTCGAGGGCTGGATCAGAATGCCGCCTGTGGTCAGCTCCGCCGCCAGCACGCAGCCACCGGCTGAGATGGACTAGCTGAGTCACACTGCGATCAACCGCCTAAGGATATGGCTGCCATTGATTGGATGATCCTCGTTGGTTATCTCGCCATCACTCTCGTGATTGGGCTTTGGTTGTCTCGTCGCAATCGAAGTGAGGATGATTACTTTGTTGCGGGACGTCGACTCAGTGGTTGGTTGGCTGGGGCTTCGATGGCCGCAACGACATTTTCGATTGATACCCCTCTTTATGTAGCCGGTCTGGTTGGCACACGAGGATTGGCTGGCAATTGGGAATGGTGGAGCTTCGGCCTGGCGCATGTCGCCATGGCAGTTGTCTTTGCTCCGCTCTGGCGACGGAGTGGGGTGCTGACCGATGCTGCATTCACCGAGCTGCGTTATGGCGGAGCGCCTGCTGCCTGGCTGCGTGGGCTTAAAGCATTTTTGCTCGCACTGCCGGTGAATTGCATCGGCATCGGCTATGCCTTCCTGGCCATGCGCAAGGTCGTAGAAGCCCTGGGCATCGTGTCTGGCAGCCCTGTGGAAGTGCTTGGCGGCACCCCTGACACTGTTGTGCTGTTGGCAGTCGTGGCTGTGATGGTGCTTGTTTACACCGTTGCTGGGGGCCTCTGGGCTGTCGTGATCACCGATTTCGTGCAGTTGCTGTTGGCTCTTTTGGGAGCGGTGGCGGTGGCGTGGGCCGCCGTTCATGCAGCCGGAGGGATGGACGCCATGCTCGATCAACTGAGGGGGTTAGAGCGACCTGAACTGCTGGCGATTGTGCCTTGGCAATGGAATGGTGATGGCTTTGATTGGATTGGTGGCGTCGAGATCAGTGTGGCCACATTCCTGTCTTATCTCACTGTCCAATGGTGGAGTTTCCGTCGCAGCGACGGTGGTGGTGAGTTCATTCAGCGAATGTTGGCCACGCGGGACGAGCGTCAGGCTCAACTGGCTGGCTGGGTGTTTCTGGTGGTCAACTATCTGGTGCGCAGTTGGTTGTGGGTTTTGGTTGCTCTTGCCGCTTTAGTGCTCTTGCCAGCTCAGGCCGACTGGGAACTCAGTTACCCAACCTTGGCTGTGACCTACCTACCACCAGTGGTGCTTGGTCTTGTAGTGGTCTCTCTGGTGGCGGCTTTCATGAGTACGGTCAGTACCGCAGTGAACTGGGGTGCTAGCTATCTCACCCACGATCTTTACCAGCGTTTTATAAGGCCGGATGCTGATCAGAGAGAGCTGTTGCTGGTTGGTCAATTCACCAGTGTTTTGCTGCTAGTTCTCGGGGTGATCACCGCATTAATTAGCGACAGCATCGGCACAGTGTTTCGTCTGGTGATTGCTATTGGTACCGGGCCCGGAGTGGTGCTTGTGCTGCGTTGGTTCTGGTGGCGGATCAATGCTGCTGCCGAATTGGCGGCGATGGTTTGTGGTTTTGTGGTGGGCCTTTGTACATCCGTTATGCCCTTGGTGACAATTCCTGATTACGGCACCAGGTTGATGATCACTACAGCGATTACTGCTGTGGTCTGGGTTGTAGTGATGCTGGTGACTCCGCCTGAATCGCCGCAAGTGCTCGAGCGCTTTGTGAACCAGGTGCAGCCACCAGGCCCAGGCTGGAGTCGCTTGCGTCAACGCCTGGATGTAACACCGGTGGATTCCCTCGTAAGTTTGTGTTTGCGCTTCATTCTTAGTGTGGGTGTTCTGTTTGGCGGCCTGCTCGGCACTGGCGCGTTTTTGTTACATCAGCAGCTAGGCGGTTGGATCGGTTTGGTGGTCACTGTGATCTGTGTGCTGTCTTTAACCCGTGGTTGGCTGCGCAGTCGGATAGGCGTCGCATGATCTCCAACAAGGTCTTGGCTTGGGAGGCAGAATGAGCGAAAGTCTTCGCAAGCATTGAATTTCATACGTTCCACCGTGTTGCCTGCTCTGATTGTGGCTTTATTTGGGGTGGCTCTGGTGGCAGTGACTGCTCGTATCTGGTTGCCTGGGGACATGCTCGCGCCGGCTCCAATCGGGTGAGATCAGTCGGCCTAATGCCTCTACGATCAAGGTCATGAGTGATGCCTCCGGACAGTTAAGGGAAGAAGGTCTGGCCAGCCTGGCCATTGATCCTGATGTCTTGGCCAAGGAGTTGGCGGCTGAACAGTTCGTTGATCCGCTTGACGAGATCAATCCTGATCATTCAGACGTGGCGCATGTGTGTGACGCAGGTCTTAATTGGCTGAAGCAGGGCCATGAGGAGCGCCTGCAGGGACTAAGGGTGTTTTGTGAACATAGGGATCCCAGGGCAGTGGCTTTGCTGTTGCCCTTGTTGAAGGAGCCTTGTCCAGTTGAACGGATGAGTGCTGTTTATGCGTTAGGTCGAAATCCTTCCCCGCCAGCGTTAGACCCCCTTTTGCAGTTGCTACAGGCTGATTGCAATGCCTATGTGCGTAAGGCAACCGCCTGGAGCCTGGGGAATTACGCCGATGCCCGCGTCCTCAACCCCCTCATTCATGTTCTTCAAAACGATGTGGCTGCGGTACGGCTATGGGCCACCGGCTCATTGGCGGAAGCCGGTGGCACCTCTCCTGCTAATGCTGATATCGCTGCAATTCAATTACTGATGAGTTTGCAGATCGATGGTGAGCCTGTTGTGCGAAGTAACTGCATCTGGGCCCTCGGACGTCTTTACAACACGTTGGCTGAACCTCGTCGGCAGGAGTTGGTGGAGGCTTTTGTTGATTCTCTGCTCAACGATGCAGAGCTCTCGGTACGTGATGAGGCTCGCATCGCTCTTGAGCAGTTGGAGAACTCTGAGGTGATTCAGCGGCTTCAAACTCTTGTAGATGAAGGACGCTTGACCTGAAGGCTCTCTTGATGTGATTGGTTTTACTGATCTTATGAAAATCAACACGTCAGCTATCGGCCATGGCCGATAGCATTCGTGTCCCTTCCGATGAAGTGGATGCCTCAACAGACTGTGCGATTCCGGATCCGTCAAGACGGACGTGTTGAAGAGAGTGTTGAGGGGGTTGTTGGTGAAGCCTGCCGGCTTCTCACCGAGCGGATTGAGGAATCCATCGGTGTCGTGGAACAAAGCACACCTACAGCCGAGGCGTTTCTCCGTCCACAGGATCAATCCCAGTCCATTCCAGCCGAGCTTCTTTGATGTCGCACTTCAGCACCGTTAAGACACACCTGCGCAAACGCGAGCCCCTTTTACAGGCGCTCAAGGATCTTGGTTATGTCCCCCAAGAAGGGGAGCGTTCTGTTCGCGGCTATCGCGGCCAAACAGTCACCGCTGAATTGGCTGTGATCATGCCGGAAGGTGGTGATATTGGCTTCCGTTTGAATTCGACTACCGGGGCCTATGAATTGGTGACCGACCTCGACCTCTGGCGGCAATCTGTTCCGGTGGAACGTTTTCTTGCTCAGCTCACCCAGCGCTACGCCCTTAATACGGTGTTGGCATCAACAGCGCAGGAAGGTTTTGAGGTAGCCGAGCAGCGCAATACTGATGACGGCGCTATCGAACTGGTGGTAACTCGCTGGGATTCTTGATATCCAACCTTGACCATTGATTGATCCATCGGCAGCTTTTCAAGTTTCCGCCCAGCTTGATGAGCGGGCGAATGGATTGGAGCCGCTGCTTGGTGGCCAATTGCGAGAGAAGGCTGTCTGGGTTGATGAGGCTGTCTGCATTGGTTGTCGGTACTGCGCTCATGTAGCGACTAACACCTTTGTTATCGAGCCAACAATGGGTCGCTCGCGGGCCATCCGGCAGGACGGGGATAGTACGGAACGCATTCAGGAGGCCATTGCTACTTGCCCGGTGAACTGCATCAAATGGGTGCAGTTTGAGCAGCTAGATGAATTGCGAGCTCAATTAGCAGCTCTGGAATTGCTTCCTCTCGGATTTCAAAGGACTTCTCGTAAGCGGCGTAATCATGGCTCCTAAGAGTTAATGAAGGCGTCTTTGGTGCAGAGCTCTCTGCCTTGCCGCCGCTTTGGGCGCACCGGTTTATCAATGCCTGTGTTGTCTTTAGGGGGGATGCGCTTTCAGCAGAGCTGGACAGATTTGGAGGCGGAGGTGATTACCTCTGAGTCGCAGCAACTGCTGCAGGACATTTTGGAGCGAGCGGTGGCCTGTGGCTTCCATCATGTGGAGACGGCACGCCATTACGGCAGCTCTGAGCGGCAGTTGGGATGGGCGCTGCGTGATGTCTTGGATCCACAGCGGCTGTTGCAGAGCAAAGTCCCTCCTCGTGAGGATCCCAAAGTCTTTGAGGCGGAGTTGGCACTCAGCTTTGAAAGATTGGGATGTGAACGATTGGATCTTGTTGCCATCCATGGCCTCAACCTTTCGGAGCATCTGGAGCAGACCTTGCGACCAGGAGGTTGCATGGATGTATTGCGACGTTGGCAGGGTGATGGACGCATCGGCCATGTGGGCTTTTCCACCCATGGCCCCACAGACCTAATCGTGCAGGCGATCGAGACGGATGCTTTTGATTATGTGAACCTGCACTGGTATTTCATTTATCAAGACAATGATCCTGCACTGGATGCAGCTGCTCGTCATGACCTAGGCGTTTTCATCATTAGCCCGACAGATAAGGGTGGCCATCTGCATAGTCCCTCGTCTCAACTTCTGGAACTCTGCGCTCCACTTCATCCAATTGTGTTCAACGATCTGTTCTGCTTGCAAGACCCAAGGGTTCATACGATCAGCGTTGGCGCAGCGCGACCCAGTGATCTCGATCGGCATCTCGAGGCGGTCGATCTCTTGCAGAGTGCCGCTGAGTTGCTGCCACCAGTTCAGCAGCGACTCGTTGATGCGGCACAGTTGGCTTTAGGTGAGGCTTGGTTGACCAGTTGGCAGAGGGGCTTACCGCCCTGGCAGGAGTCTCCAGGCGAGATCAATCTTCCGATCTTGCTTTGGCTTCATAATCTTGTAGAGGCTTGGGGAATGGAGGGTTATGCAAAAGCCCGCTACGGCTTACTTGGCAGTGGCAGTCACTGGTTTCCTGGAGCGAATGCCGAAGCACTGGATGCAGATGTGAGTGAGGCGGCCCTCAGGGAGGTGTTGGTGAACAGCCCCTGGTGTGATCAGATCCCAGGCTTGCTGCGTAGGTTGCGCAACCGTCTTGGTGGTCATCCTCAGCAGCGACTGACCAGTGTTTAAGACCCGAGCGGGTTCTTGGCAGGTACACCGATTGGACGTGGAAAGGTCTCTGGGCAGGGGAGCGTTGCGCGCAGGCGTAATTGGTGACGCACCCCGCGATTGTCAGGAAGTTCGCGACGTTCAATCTTGATTAGATCGGCTTGTAGCAATCTGAGAGCCTTAGCGAGATCCTTTGCATCGTTGGGGCTCCAATGGCCACGAAATAGCAGGGCTTCACCGCTTGGCTTGAGAAGGGGGATGAGGTATTCGGCGACAACCGGTGCTGTGCTCACTGCGCGAGCCATTGCGAGATCAAACAAGCCGCGGCAGCAGTGATCATGCCCGGTGAGTTCTGCCCGTTCGCTACGTACCGTGACGCGGGATGCTAACCCTAGCTTTGCCGCCATTGCATTGAGGGCAGCTGTCTTGCGGCCTACCGAATCCACCAAGGTGATACTTGCGCCTGGTAGTGCGATGGCTAGCACCAGACCGGGAAAGCCTCCGCCGCTGCCGATATCGATGCAACGACGTGGTTGTTGGGCGTTCTGCAATTCGCTCTGCAGAGGCCAGAGGCTGTCGAACACCTGCATAATCCAATAGTCACCACCTTCGACCAGGCGGGTGAGGTTGACCCGGGCATTCCATTGGCGCAGGAGGGCTTGTAGGGCGATCATTTGCTCCAGTTGTTCACTGGAGGGATGCCATCCAAGGGCATTCCAGAGCTCCGGGCCTGGGTTGCTAAAGCAGGCCTGATTTGACATGGGCAATCAGAACATAGTTCTCTCTAGGATGGAATTTTTCAAGGGGAAAGGAGATGATTTTCTGCGAGTTGCCGATCAACTTCTGGTTTTGACTCTTGCGAAGAGCCATTACGAGCGTCTGGGAGTTGCGCGCTCTGCAGATGTTGAAACCATTCATCTAGCCTTCCGCCGTCGCAGTAAGGTTCTGCATCCGGATACGGCTCCGCTTCCTGCTGAACAGGCTGCCAAGCAGTTTCAGTTGTTGTGTGAGGCCTATGAGCTTCTCACCGACCCGGTGCGACGCCAGGCGTATGACGCCAGCCTGATGGCAGAAGGGTTGTTGGCTGCGAGCCCCAGTGTTGGTACTGATGCGCTGCCTTCAATGTCTTCTAGTGCTCCGAAGGGGGTTGGTGTGCGCCGTCCTCTTTCCGGGGGGGAGTGGTTTTCTCTGCTTCTTCTGGGACTGACTTTAATGTTCAGCCTGCTGATTGGCTTTGGAGTGGCTTGGGCTCATGGACGTGAGCTGCAAGTTTGGCCAAGTTGGCTCAATAGTGAACAGACTGCTGGCAGGATTTCAATAACAGGTGTCATCAATGTCGTCGTTGCCTCCCGAACAGACGCCTTTGGATCGCCATTCCCTCGTTTCTCTTGAAAGTTGGCTGCAGCGGCTAGGTGCTGAGCGCAGTTGTGAGGATCCCTGTCGATGGATTTGGCTCATGCCTGAATGGTCAGCTGAGATCGTTCTGGAGCAGGAAGAATTGAGGGTTGCTTGGGAGCAAGGTGGTCAGCGCAGTCAGTGCTGTTTCCCTTATGGTCTGCCCCGCTCTGATGTTGAGGCTGCTCTTTCGGAAGGCCCTTAAGAACGATGGTGTTGCTTCTGTTGAGCGCTTGAATTCAGAGGGCTTCCAAGCCTAAATGGATGGCTGCATAGCATTGCTCAAGCTGAGTGTCATTGAGGCAGAGCGGAGGCAGCAGATAAACGACCTGACCTAGAGGCCGCAGGAAGACACCATTGTTGATGGCTTGTTGTTTGACGATTCGTCCTGCTGGATTGAGGTAGCCATGGGTCCCGTCTATCGCGAGGTCGAAGGCGGCGATGGTGCCGGTCAGTCTTGGTTGCTGCACCTTTGGATGTTCAGCTAGGGCTTCGAGATGAGGTCGATGCCTAGCCTCAAAGTTTTCGTAGCTTTCTGGGTTGGCCTCCAGTAGATCGAGGCTTGCGTTTGCGGCTGCGCAACCTAGGGGATTAGCAGTGAAGCTATGGCCGTGCCAGAGGGTGAGAGATGGATCATCTCCTAAGAAGGCCTCAAAAACCTCTTCGCGGGCCATGGTGACGCCCATGGGCAAAAATCCCCCGGTGAGTCCTTTCGATAAAGCGATCAAATCGGGAGCAAGCCCTGCACGCTTGAAGGCGAATAGGGCTCCACAGCGTCCGAAACCAGTCAGAACCTCATCAGCAATCAGCAAGGCTCCCGCAGCACGTACGCGTTGTTCGACTCCTCGTAGGAATTCCGCTCGCACCATGGCCATGCCGCCTGCCCCTTGGACTAATGGCTCCAAGATGACTGCTGCTGTTGGGGTTTGAAGGCAGCGTTCCAGTTCAGTTAGAGCAATCCGTTCACGTGTTTCAACCTCTTCATCACCCCACCAGGTAGCGGGCCAGGGCACCCGTGCTACTGGAAACAACATCTCCTCAAAGGGGGCACTGAATAGGTTGCGCTCTCCCACTGCCATCGCCCCGAACGTGTCGCCGTGGTAGGCCCCGTTGAAGGCGATGAGTTGTTGCCGAGGTTCGCCGCGGTTGTGCCAGCACTGACAAGCGATCTTGAGCGCAACCTCCACGGCGGTAGAGCCGTTGTCGGAGAAAAACAGGCGTTGAAGGCCTGTTACGGCACTGAGGCGCGCTGCCAGTTGTTCTGCTTGGGGATGAATGAAGTCAGCAAAGATCACCTGCTCCAGTTGCTTTGCCTGGGTTGCGATGGCGGCGGCGATGCTGGGATTGGCATGGCCATGAAGGGTGACCCACCAGCTGCTGATTGCATCAATCAGGGGAGGTGCACCATCCAGCATCAACAGCGCTCCATCCGCCGCGATCACACGTTGCGGTGGTGATGCCGATGCGATCTGAGTGAAGGGAGGCCAGAGATGGGGATGCCAGTTGTTGGCGTTTGGGGCGGCGAGTGGATCGAAGCAATCCATGATCCGATGGGATTGTGTTGCCATCTTGGATTGTGATGTTGCGGCTTGAACCGATCACGATGGCTTTTTGCAATCCTTTGGCTAGAACCATTGCTTGGCGATTGCACCACCATTTGCACTTTGAGGATTTTGATATGGCTTGCCAGTGCTTTTAATTAAGTGATGAAATCCTTGTTATCAAAGTGGTGCTTTGAGTTGTCTTAAGCTATTGCAAGGCTTTCCTCAAGCTTCTTTTTATGATGTCTTGAAAGGCATTTGAGCCATTCTGCTGTAGATAATTATGATTTACTTTGTAGTTGATCTATTCTGTTGATTTGGTTTTATCGCTTTTAGGACACGTTTGGACATGTGCTGACTCAGCAAGAAGGAATACTGAATTCGCTAAGGCTTGTCGTTGTCGATGCGGAGATTTTTGCGTTTGAATTCAATTCATCCATCCCTTTGGCTTGCTTCAGGTTGTTGCATTGATGAGATGGGGCTGATTCAGCGGCAGACCTCGCTTTGTTGTTCCCCTTCTGTAGCGAGGGGGCCGCAGTTGACCCAGCGCACCATGCCGACTTCTATGTCGGTGAATAGCACAAGGATTCCTCCACAGAGAAGAACAACTCCAACGGTGGCCCATGACTGACGCTTGTTCATTGAATTGGACTCCAGGATTTCAGTAGCCGTTTGAAGGTAAGGCTCAGGTCTTGCAGATGCCACTGCTCTGCGAGTGTTGCCGCCGTGAGATTGGGTAAGTGAGGCAACTGAGCGATGACTGGAACACCACCAAATTGTTCCAGGGTTTTTGGATTGTCGGGGTGGGGTGGACCATTGAGCACCAAACCTAAGACCTTCAGATTGCGTAAGCGCAGTGCTTCAAGGCTGAGCAGGGTGTGGTTGAGGGTACCCAGGCCACTGCGTGCAACGAGGATGAGCGGTAGTTGCCAACGCACGAGTTGATCGAGTTGTAGCCATTGACGGTTGAGTGGCACCATTAGGCCGCCAGCAGTTTCTATCACTACAGGACCAGATACATCAGGCAATACAAGTTGATCGGGGTTGATGCAGCAGTTCTCTTGTTCTGCGGCCCAGTGGGGTGATACTGCGGCCTGGAGGTTATAGACCTCTGGGTGCCAACGTTCGGCGGGAAGATCAAGGAGCCGACAAACCCTATTGCGGTCTCCACCGTCTTCCTCAAGGCCGCTCTGTATTGGCTTCCAATAGGTGGCAACTAATCCTTGCACTAGCAATGCACTCACCACGGTCTTGCCGACGTTGGTGTCTGTGCCGCAGACGATTAGAGGAGTCGTTGCCTCAGTCATCGCTGGATTAAAAGCAGTTGGATCAGCCATGTGAGTTGTGCATCTCCACTGTTCTGGCAACGTGGCCAGGCTTGTTTGAGATGGCGCCAGTTGCCAACCCCCATGGTTGGGCAAGGGCTGGCCTGGGCACCAATTTGGCGCATTGGTTTCAAGAGCTGAAAGACTTCAGGACTCTGTTGGGTGAACTGGTGTAGCTGTTGATGGCGGATGTTATTGCTGGACAGCAGATCAAGCAATGACGCTTGGGAGGGGAATGGCAGAGCTGTGCAGCTCACGCCTGCTGTTGCTGCTGCTTGGTGCCACTGGGGGAAGCTTCCCTGGACTGGCAGAGCCAATGCCAGCCAGCCTTCAGGAGTGAGAGCGGCCATCCATTCATGTAGTCGTTCTAAAGGGTTAATCAGCCAGTGAAGGGCAAAACTCGAGGCCAGCAAACTAGGTAGTTGGGGCCATGAGGGAACGCCCAGATTGAGATCCCACAGCAATGTTTGGCTGGAGTGGTGATGATGTTTCAGCATCTCGGGACAGCCATCCACGCGGAGGACAGCTTGGTGGGGATTGCAGGCCTCCAGAGCATCTGCCATTAGGCCTGTACCTGAACCGAGGTCTACCCAGAACCCTGCTGGAATGGGCTGCCGAGCACACTGTCTGGCGAGCCTCCAGGCAACGGCACGTTGTAATTGCGCCTGGCTGTTGTAAGTGCTTGCAGCTTGCTCAAAGTTGCTCAACACTTGTTTTGACCAGCGATTGCTCAAGGGGCTGACTCCAGCCACTTGTGCACGCGTTCAATGAGTTCGGGTATCAGCAAGGCATGCCCCGCTTCAGGCAAGATCCAATGGCAAGGGGGGCTTTGTAGATGGTTGAGCAGGGCTTCTTTCAAGGCGATTCGTGCAGCGGGGGCCACGATTGCGTCTTGCGCCGCTTCCACCACTAGCACCCTTGCCTTGGCAGGAAGTCCTGCTGGTAAACCATCAGTTTTGATGAGTAACTCGAGATCAGCCTGCAGTTGCTTGCGGCCGTTTGCTGAGAGGCCTTGCTGGATGGGTCCCGCTGGCAAGGCGCTAACGGGCATTGGCTGGGCGGCCCTCGCCAGGAAAGTGTGGAGCATGGCGCTTTCAGTTGCTGTGCCGAGGCGTTCTTGCATGCCCTTTAGGCCAGTGCGTAGGGCACGGTTTGCTGGTCCTTTGGGCAAGAAACCCCCGAAGCTTGCCAGCAGCACCAGATCGGTGGCCTGCGCAAGCACTTCGCTGGCGAGCAGGTGTGGGCCTAAAGAATGGCCAACCACCACCCGCCTTTGTTCTGGTTGTGGTTCAGGGGCGTTATGCCATTGGGGTTGAAGCGGTGGCAGTGTTGCGTAGCCCTGTTCTTGGCTTTGCCACAACCAGCCATCGGCTTGAAAATGGCGGGCCCAGAGCTGCCAGGTGTTGCTATCGCCACACCATCCGTGCATGGCGATTACCTCTTTCATCCAGTTTCAAGGGCGCTCATCAGCCGTTCCAATGTCTCATCGGGTAGCCCCCTGCGCAGCACAAGCCGAAGGCGCGCCGTGCCTTCTGGAACAGTGGGAGGACGGATGGCCACGCTAAGGAGGCCGGCTTCCTCGAGTTGACTTTGGCGATTCAGAGCTTGTTGGTCGGAACCGATCACCAGAGAGAGGATGGGTCCATATCCAGGCGGGCGAGCCCATCCTCTAGCTGTCAATTGACCACGCCATTGCTCGGCACGCTCTTGCAGTTGCTTGCCCCATTGAGGGTGAGATTGGATCAGGTTTAGGGCAGTGAGAGCTGCCGCTGCTAAAGGCGGTGCCAGTGCTGTGGTGTAACGAAAGGCGCCACTGGTTTGCAGAAGGTGATCGCCCATGGCGCAATCACCAGCCAGGAAGGCACCACCGCTAGCGAATGCTTTCCCGAAGGTGCCGCTGATGATTGAAACTGGTGCAGAGAGCCCATGGCAAAGACCTCGCCCTTGAGGACCGATCACACCCAGGGCATGGGCTTCATCCACGAGCAGCCTGGCACCATGCACTTCGCAGAGTTCGGCCATTGTTGAGAGCGGTGGACTGGTGCCCTCCATGCTGAATAGGCTTTCGGTGACTACAAGCGGCCGTTGATGCGGTTGATGATGCCGGCAGAGCTTGAGGCGCCGCTCAAGGTCTGCCAGGTCATTGTGGCCATAACGCTGCAGCCTGGCGCCACTTGCTTTGACACCCATCAATAGAGAATGGTGAGCTAGGCGATCAGCCAGTACTGGGGTATTGCGGCTGGCCAGTGCGATCACTGCTGCCAGGTTTGCTTGGAACCCGCTTGGGAACAGTAAGACCCGCTCGCGACCCAGCCAGTCGGCGAGTGCTTCTTCCAGTGCAACATGCACTGGCCGGCTGCCAGTTACTAGCCTGGATCCACCTGCTCCAACACCTTCTGAATGCAAGGCCGCTCCGGCGGCTTCGATCAGCTCAGGATGCCGACATAGGCCTAGGTAATCGTTGCTGGCCAGATCTAGTAGAGGTTTTGATTTCCCCTGAGCTGACACTGGTTTGAACTCAGCTGGCCCTGGGCCTGGCCGCCAGGTGCGCAGCTGGCGGCGACGTGCTGTGGGCTGGCTTTGCATGGGTCCAGTCTGCAAGCCCTGCGCAGTTCAGGATGGCTTCTTTGGCTTGATTTTGCCTTGTTGGCATGCTGGCTGGTGCCAATGCCAACGATTACCAGAAGTGGATTGCAGGGCTCTTTAGGATTGAAACCATGAGTTCAGTGGCGCACGTCACGACTGCTTCCGACGTCGTCAAGCTTGAACTGGATCCATTCGCGATCTTTTCTTTTCCGCTGGATGAATTCCAGCTTGAGGCCATTGCCGCACTTAACCATGGACATTCTGTGGTGGTTAGTGCTCCTACGGGATCCGGTAAGACATTGGTGGGCGAATATGCCATCCATAGGGCGATTGCCCATGGGCAGAAGGTTTTTTACACCACGCCCCTGAAGGCTCTTTCAAATCAGAAGTTGCGCGATTTCCGTGAACAGTTTGGTTCGCAGAACGTGGGGCTGATGACCGGTGATCTGAGCGTCAATCGTGAGGCCTCGATTGTGGTGATGACCACCGAGATCTTCCGCAACATGCTTTATGCGGAAGCAGACCAGGCTGACGATCCGTTGGCTGACGTGGAAGCGGTGGTGCTCGATGAGTGCCATTACATGAATGACTCTCAACGGGGCACGGTGTGGGAAGAGTCGATCATTCACTGTCCAGCGTCTGTGCAATTGGTGGCGCTTTCTGCAACGGTGGCCAATGCTGGACAGCTCACCGACTGGATCGAGCGGGTGCATGGCCCTACACAGTTGGTGTTCAGTGATTATCGGCCGGTACCACTGCAGTTCAGCTTCTGCAGTGCTAAGGGATTGCACCCTTTGCTCAACGATGCGGGCACAGGACTTCATCCCAACAGCAAGGTGTGGCGTGCTCCTAAGGGGCACAAGCGCAAGGGGCGTTCCCCTAAGCCTCCTCAGCCAGAACCACCGCCTATCAGATTTGTGATTGCGCAGATGGCGGAGCGCGAAATGTTGCCGGCGATTTATTTCATCTTCAGCCGTCGTGGCTGTGATAAATCCGTTAAGGATCTTGGCTCTCAGTGTCTGGTCTCACCGACCCAGCAAGAGCTGATTCGCCAGCGTCTTCGAACCTATAGCGAGACCAATCCAGAGGCTGTTCGTGATGGCATCCATGCTGATGCCCTGCTGCGGGGCATTGCTGCTCATCATGCTGGTGTGCTGCCTGCGTGGAAGGAACTGATCGAGGAGTTGTTTCAGCAGGGGCTTGTGAAGGTGGTGTTTGCCACTGAAACGCTTGCGGCAGGGATCAACATGCCGGCACGTAGCACTGTGATTTCAGCGTTGTCGAAGCGCACTGAGCGTGGCCACCGACCACTGATGGGCAGCGAATTTTTACAGATGGCGGGCCGTGCCGGGCGGCGCGGGTTGGATTCTCAGGGTTATGTGGTCACAGTGCAAAGTCGTTTCGAGGGCGTGCGTGAGGCAGGCCAGCTGGCCACCAGCCCAGCAGATCCTCTTGTGAGTCAGTTCACCCCTAGCTACGGCATGGTGCTGAACTTGTTGCAGCGCCATGACCTCAAGAAGGCAAGGGAACTTGTAGAACGCAGTTTTGGACGCTATTTAGCCAGTCTGGATTTGGTGTACGAGGAGGAATCGCTGGAACAACTGCGGCTACAGCTGGGGCAACTGCAGGGAGTTGCTGGTGATGTTCCCTGGCAAGACTTTGAGGATTATGAAAAGCGACGCAGTCGATTGCGTGAGGAGCGGCGTTTGTTGCGGATTTTGCAGCAACAGGCTGAGGAGACCTTGGCCAATGAGCTCACCCTGGCTTTGCAGTTTGCAAGTGTTGGCACGTTGGTGAGCCTGAAGGCCCCCCAGTTGCGGGGACGTGTCACTCCAGCTGTGATCGTCGACAAGCTTGAGGGCCCAGGCCAGTTTCCGCTTCTGCTTTGCCTAACCGATGAGAACGTTTGGCTACTGCTGCCCTGTCCGGCGGTTGTCAGTCTGCATGCGGAATTGAGCTGTTTGCAAGTGACTGAAATGATTGAGCCGGATCTGCAGCGCTCTGGCGAACTTCGCCATGGGGATCAGCACAGTGGAAGCCTTGCTCTTGCTGTCGCCCATATGGCCAAGCGTCACGACATGACGACTCCCCAGTACGACCTGGCCGGTGAGGTGTTGGCCCAGGCGCAGCGGGTTCGTGGTCTTGAGGAAGAGTTAGAGCAGCAACCGGCTCATCGTTGGGGGGATCGCAAACAGCTCAAGAAACATCGCCGTCGTATGGAGGAGCTTGAGCTTGAGATCTGCGAACGTCAGCAGTTGCTGCACCAGAGGACCAACCGTCATTGGGAGACCTTTTTGAGTTTGATCGAGATCTTGCAGCACTTTGGTTGTCTTGATGATTTGGATCCCACGGAGATTGGACGCACTGTGGCGGCGATGCGGGGCGACAACGAACTTTGGCTGGGTCTTTCATTGATGAGTGGCCATTTGGATGACTTGCACCCTGCCAATCTGGCGGCGGTGTTCGAGGCGATTAGCACGGAGGTCAATCGTCCTGACCTTTGGAGTGGCTACCCACCACCGGCGAGTGCGGAGGAGGCCCTCCATGATCTAGCAGGTATTCGCCGAGAGCTCTTGCGGGCACAGGAGCGCTGCCAAGTGGTTGTCCCCGCTTGGTGGGAGCCTGAGCTGATGGGTTTGGTCGATGCCTGGGCCCGTGGTACTGCCTGGAGTGATCTGATTGCCAATACGTCACTGGATGAGGGCGATGTCGTGCGGATCCTCCGCCGCACGGTGGACCTGCTCGCACAGGTGCCTTACTGCGAGGCGATCAGTGAGCAGTTGCGTCGTAATGCACGTTTGGCACTGAAAGCGATCAATCGCTTCCCTGTGTGTGAGGCAGAGGATCTGTTAGATGCGGTTGCAGTTGACGAAGAACTCAATCCTGCTACAGAGCTGGTGGCTTGATCAGGCGAGTTCTGGTTGGTTAGTGGGCCATGACAAATTTCTCCTTGCGCGGTTTCGTATCTTTTACTCAGAGGGTGAGCCCTGTTGATATGAACATCAGGACGACAACGAGACCAGAGCCTTGGAGCTCCTGGCCCGGAGATGGGACCAAGCCCTTAGCAACCCCTATTTGGGCAAGGAAGCCAACAGCGGGCTAAATGAATACTGGCAGCACCATGACAACGAAGTTCACGAAAGCTAGTTTGACCGCACGGTTATGACGTTTTGCCACGTCGGCCGTCATCATGAAAGCCAGCAGCTGGGAACCTGTTGTCAATCCGAGAGCGATCATCAACATCGCGTTCCACCAAAGCGGGGCTGAGTTCGTCAAGGCAATCGCAACGGCGATCACGGACGACAAGATTGCTCCAGTGACAAAAAGAATCTTGCGACGCTTCAAGCGATCGGATAAGTGCCCAGTTGCAATTCCTCCGGCGGCGAAACCAATGAAGATGAGCGTGGTGAGCAAACTCGACAGCCCTGTCGACAAATCTGAGTGGATGTGCATGAAGGTCACTCCCCAAAGATCGCTAATCACTTAGATCGGGAGATGTAAACCTGCTGCGGCGAGAGAAAGACATCAGATATTCCGGTCGCGCATGATTTCCTTGATAAGACTCGCGAGTGGGTGTGGACTTTTTGGATCAAACCCGTCTTCTCACATCAACTCCACGAACCAATTGGGGCGCTTGGGTAGGAGTTTCCACAGCATGAGAGCGATGATGAGACCCGCCCCTGTACAAACCAGCAAAGGGACTCGCCAACCCCATGACTTCGTCAGAATCAGAAGTGGGTATTGAGCGAAAGATGCGCCCAGAGTGCCCATCGCTACGGTTAAACCCGGGACCATCCCATGGCGTTTTGGCGTGAACCAGATCATGGCGAGATAGATGACGCAGAGATAAGCAACTGAACCAATCCAATCCCTGAATTAAGCGTCCTAGTCCCAGCACCACCACATTGTTGGTGCTGGCAAAGAGCAGACAACCCAGGGCTACGACAAGTGCCGCTGGGGCGACGACGGCACGGACTCCGAAGCGATCGAAAAGGCGGCCTACAAGAAGCTGTGAGGGAGCGTATGCGAGGAAATACATTCCCATGGCGAGGCCAAACTCTCCTTGGCTCGAGCCGGTGACCCGCATCAATTCGGGTTGTAGGAAGCCCGGGGCCACTCGTGAGACGAACTCTTAGAAATAGAAAAGGGAGCAAACTAGAAAGAGCATCCAGGGTCGCAAACCCCGGCGGGTGCGCTGGGCTTGACCATGAAGATTGCTGATTCGTTGCTGTGCGGAACTCTGGCTCTGGATGCTTCTTGATTCGCCAGGATTTGATGTCATCGGGGGGTCACAGCCGAGCAGATGTCATCAATGCCGGATTAACAATGCGATCGAAGTCTTCTTGGCTCACATAGCCGAGTTTTAGTGCTGCTTCACGCAGGCTGAATCCCTCCTCATGGGCGAGGTGGGCAATCTCACTGGCTTTGTCGTAACCGATTTCTGGGGCTAAAGCTGTCACTAGCATCAGCGATTGCTCTAGATCATGCTGGATCTTGATTCGGTTTGGTTCAATCCCTTGCACCATTGCCAGCCGGTAATTGCGGCAGGCGTCATGTAGCAATTCAATGCTGTGCAGCAGGTTGAAGCCAATCAGGGGTTTGTAGACGTTCATTTGGAGATGACCACTACCACCTGCCATGGTCACGGCTGAATCAAGTCCGATGACCTGTAAACAGACCATGGCCATGGCCTCGCATTGAGAGGGGTTGACTTTCCCAGGCATGATCGAGCTTCCCGGCTCATTCTCAGGTAGATGCAGCTCTGCCAGGCCGGCCCTTGGGCCACAGGCCAGTAGGCGCAGATCATTGGAGATCTTGAATAGGGCAACCGCCAACATGCGCAACTGAGCCATTGCATTCACTAAGCCGTCATGGCTCGCCATCACGGCGAACTTGTTCTTCGCTGAGCTGAATGGCAGGCCTGTGATACTGGCAAGTTGTGCAGCTGTTTCTTGACCGAAGCGAGCTGGGGCGTTGAGGCCAGTCCCCACGGCGGTGCCTCCAAGCGGCAGGGGATAGAGCTCTATCAGGCTTGACTGAATACGACTATGGGCTGAGGCAATTTGATCCCGCCACGCAGAGGCCTCCTGACCAAGGGTGAGAGGTACGGCATCCTGTAGATGAGTGCGACCGATTTTGATGATGTCACTCCATGCATTGCTTTTTCGGGCAAAGGCTGCGATCAATCGCTCCAGTTCAGGCAGCAAGTTTTTGGTGATCCCCTGGACTGCGGCGATATGTATAGCTGTAGGGAAGGCGTCATTGGTGGACTGGGATCGATTGACATGATCGTTTGGATGCACCGGCCTATGGCTACCTAGGGGTTCGTCGTTTGCCTGAGACGCCAGGTTGCTAATCACCTCGTTGACATTCATGTTTGTGTGGGTACCGCTACCGGTCTGCCAGACCCTCAGTGGAAACTGGTCGTCGTGGAGACCGGATGCAACAGCAGAGGCGGCCTTGATAATTTGATCCCGCTGGATTTCATCGAGAACACCCAGGCGACAGTTCACGCTGGCGGCAGCCTGTTTGATCAATGCCAAGGCATGGATCAGTTCGACTGGCATGCGGTCTGTGCTGATGGCGAAGTTAAGGAGCGATCGCTGGGTTTGTGCACCCCAGAGAACCCCAGCGGGTACCTCAACAGTGCCCATGCTGTCGTGTTCGATACGCATCAGGTCAGCCATCAAGTTTTTGGCAAGGGGCAGAAGCAGATCACATTGATCTTCACGTGTTTTCTGGGGTTTGAGAGCGCGTTAGAACCCATTCAATGATGGTAAAAAGTCTGGCGAGACTTAAACGACTCAAATCATTCCAATCGGTTTAGACGTCCAGGGCATGTGATTCAGAGTCCGAGCCGTTGCCAGATCACGTCCAGGTTGGCTTGGTGTAGCTCTGTGCTGAAGCATTCGGCTAGCGCCTTGGCATTGAGAAGGGTCGATACTTCAGGATCGGCCTCAAGATTGGCGCGGAAGTTACCCCCTTCGGTATTCCACGCAGCATGGGCGTTGCGCTGGACAACACTGTAGGCATCTTCTCTGCTCATGCCGTTCTCAACAAGCGCCAATAGCACCCGCTGACTGAACACCACGCCGCCATAGATATTCATGTTGCGGCGCATGTTTGCTGGATAGATGCCAAGGCCCTGCACGACTTGGGTCATCTCTCGCAACATGAAGTGGAGTGTGACGGAGCAATCCGGCAGCATCATTCGCTCAGTGGAGCTGTGACTGATATCACGCTCATGCCAGAGGGCCACGTTCTCGAGTGCTGCGACGACATAGCTGCGTAGGACCCTTGCAAGACCACTAATTCGCTCAGCCCGAATCGGGTTGCGTTTGTGTGGCATCGCCGAACTTCCCTTTTGTCCCTTAGCAAAGCTCTCCTCCACTTCCAGCACATCGGTTCGCTGCAAGTTGCGGATCTCTGTCGCGAATCGATCTAGAGACGCTCCCACTAATGCAAGGGTCTGTACATAGTCCGCATGACGATCGCGAGAGATGACCTGGGTACTAGCGGTGTCTGGGATGAGGCAAAGGCGCTCGCATGTGAGCTGCTCAACCTTTGGATCCGTGTTGGCGTAGGTGCCCATGGCGCCACTGATCTGGCCTACAGCCACATCCCGTTCCAGCCTCTCCAGTCGCTCGGCATTGCGCATTGTTTCTGCTAGCCAACCGGCCAGTTTGAAACCGAAGGTGATTGGTTCGCCATGGATGGCATGGGAGCGGCCGATCATGACTGTGCCCTTGTGCTCCACTGCCAAGCTGCGGATCGCCTCTTGAAGGCTGCCCAGTTCTTGTTTTAGCAATGCCACAGAGTTTTTTAACTGCAGGGCCAGACCCGTATCCAGCACATCGCTGCTGGTCATGCCGACGTGGATGTAGCGGCCGGCATCCCCTACGTGTTCATTAACGTTGGTCAGGAAGGCGATGACGTCGTGGCGAACCTCTGCCTCAATCTCCAAGATGCGCTGTGGTTCGAAGGTTGCGCGTTTACGAATCTGCTGCATTTCAGCCTCTGGGATCTTCCCCAGTTGACAGTTGGCCTCACAAGCAGCGATCTCTACATCTAGCCAGCTTTGATACTTGGCCCTGTCGGTCCAAATCTCGCCCATTTCGGGCAGTGTGTAGCGCTCGATCAAGGGCTCACAGAAGGGCGGTTGATTCTTGAACTTAAGTCTTTGGATTCAGGCTGACTTGAGTCGACGGTGTTCAACTTCCCAATGAACATGTTGCCCCCAGGCCTGTTGCCGTACCCAGCAACGGCCACCTTTGCATTGGATCAATTGGAATGGCGGTAGATCGTTGGGTTGATTTTCAAGGGTCACAAAGCTGCCCGGCGGCAGTAGCTCCAGCACTGTGGCGAGTTGCTTTTGAGGAACAACATGCAGATTGCTGCGGCTTGTGTACCGATGGATAGCTATGGGTTGTGGAGGTTGGCCTAGAGACACGTCCTGGCGGGCGAGTTGCGGTGATCTTCTCGGAAGCTTTCGCTTTTTGCGGTGGTTAAGAGGTTTTTGTTTCGTTTTCAAGTCTGCTTTTATGACGAAATGTCCCACAAACAGCGTCTTGATCTGCAGCTGCTGATGAAGGGCTTGGCGAGTTCTCGCCATCAGGCTCAGCAGCTGATCCGCGCCGGCAAGGTGCGTGATGGTAATGGCCAGCTGCTTGATAAGCCTGGTCATGAGGTGTCGCAGGAGCTTGAGCTTCAGGTTGAGCAGCCACCGAGATTCGTGTCTCGTGGCGGGGAAAAGTTGCTGGGTGCGCTGCGGGAGTTTCCTCTCAATGTTGAGGGACGAGTGTGCCTGGATGGCGGCATCTCGACAGGAGGTTTCACCGATTGCCTGTTGCAGCATGGTGCCGCGCGGGTTTATGGAATCGATGTGGGCTATGGCCAGACGGCCTGGGATTTGCGCAACGACCCTCGCGTGGTGCTGAGGGAGCGCACCAATCTGCGCACCCTCAGCCCTGATCAGCTCTACGGGGCTGAGGAGCCTTTGCCGAGCCTTGCTGTTGCTGATCTTGCCTTCATCTCCTTGCGGCTTGTGCTGCCTGCCATCAAGAAACTACTTAAGCCAGACCAATCAGAGGCAGTGCTGTTGGTGAAGCCCCAGTTTGAGGTTGGGCGTGAGCGGGTGGGTAAAGGTGGAGTGGTCAGGGATGCCTTGGCCCATGTGGATGCCTTGAAGAGCGTGATCGATACATCAAGGTCTTTGGGTTGGTGGCCCAAGGGACTTATCGCTTCTCCGATCACTGGACCGGCTGGTAATCATGAATACCTGCTCTGGCTGGGTGACGAGACCCTCGCAGATTTTCCAGTTCTTGAGAGACTTGTGGCTAAGACGTTGGCCTAGAGGGCTTTGCTGTCACGATCACCGGTACGGATACGGACTACGGAATCCACTGGAGAGATGAAAATCTTGCCGTCACCGATTTCGCCTGTTTTGGCAGCTTCAGCAATGGCGTTCACGACAGCTTCCACCTTGTCGTCGTCGACGACCACTTCGACCTTTAACTTCTGCAGGAATTCAACGGTGAATTCCGAGCCCCGATAGCGCTCAACTTGGCCTTTCTGGCGTCCGAAGCCTCTCACTTCACTCACAGTCATGCCGATGATCTCGGCATTGACTAATGCAAGCTTGACGTCCTCAAGCTTGAAGGGACGGACAATCGCCTCGACTTTCTTCATGACGGCTTGATGTTGCTCGTTCAGAGATAAAGGAATTTTGTCAGAAACGGCCTGGAACTGATAGTGCAGATAGATGTCCGAGGCTCATTCCTGCGTTCTTTGCATCCTGGGAAAGGGCTTCCGCGTCCAATTGAGGAAGTCTGACTTGGCTTGAAGCAAGCGCATCCCAGTGGGCATCTTCAAAATGGGTCTGTAGCCAGAGCATTCCATGGATGCTGGCAGGGCGGATCTGGATGCTGTCACCAGTACCGATTAACCAGATGTCCATGAACTGGGCCCGTGAGTGAACCCATTAGGGCTTTTTCAACGGGCCTGGGTTGTGGCTGTTGTTACCGATTTAGCGGTTGCAGCTTGTTGCGGCGTCATTTTGGCGGTGATGGTAGACCTTGCCGCGATAATTCAGTTCCACCTCGGTATCAGCAGGTCGTGCGTCATGCTTGAGGGGAGCCTCATAGCGCTGTCCGCGGTAGACATGCTTCACGGCGCTATTACTGGGCTGCTCGTGGTCAGCAGTCTTGTAGGTGACGCCGCGATAGGTGCGTTCTTGAGTGGTCATGGGATGAGCCTCGAAGGGATGTGGTTTCTTGCCTTGATGGCAGAGGTGCCGCTTCGTGGAAAGGAGCGTTGCTTCGCCTTGCGGAGGGCTACTTCCGGCTGATGGATCAACGACGATGCGATGACCTAGCTCAACGTTTTGTCCTTCAATTCCTTTTTACAGCGAGCACGCTGTTCATGGTGAACATTTTCGACTTTGTCATCTGAAGAGTTTCTTAAATTGGGGCTTTGATGGGCGTTCCTGCGGTTTGCGTTGACTCCAAAGCAGATTCTTTCTTCTCTAAGGCCGAGCTAGGAGTCGAGATCTAAGGTCCGTTTTAGGCATCGTTCCATCCCCGTGAGCAGTACTCAAGCGCAGGCCTCTAAACCCTTCTATGGCGAAAGGGTGATTGCTGAGGGTGAGCTGATCTGCTTTGACAATCCGAGGCCTGAGCGGCCCTATGAGATCTCAATTGAATTGCCTGAGTTCACCTGTCAATGTCCGTTCTCTGGGTATCCCGACTTTGCTGTGCTACGTCTGCTTTATCAGCCAGGCCCGAGAGTGATTGAGCTCAAAGCGATCAAGCTCTATGTGAATAGCTATCGGAATTGCACGATTTCACATGAGGAGGCCGCAAACAAGATCCTTGATGATTTGGTTGTCGCCTGTGATCCTCTCTGGATGCAATTAGAAGCAGATTTCAATCCGCGCGGCAATGTGCATACGGTGGTGCGGGTTAGCCATGGCAGTCGTCAGCCCTGTTAGTCAATTAAGCAATAGATGTGTCTGGTTTTATGCCCAGTCAGGTTGATAGCATAATGTTGCTAAAGAGTCTTATGGCTTGATGATGGCGAGCAAGCCACTTATGCCTCATCCAAATGATGCTGGCAGTGCAATTAATATTGATCCAAGTGTTTCAGGCGAAAATGCTTATTTCATTGAACATTGCTATGTAAATCATGTCACAATAGAACGCTCAGGCGCAGAATAACTGTTCTTGAGCATTGGCAATCTCTTTTTGATCAATGACGGAGTAATTAATAGCGACTACAATGCAGGGCTTCATGCTATTTGCACCTTGAATCACTATGTTGATGGTACGATAGGTAATAATGGATTGATAGAAAATAACATTGGCTCGGAAGAGTTCTGGAATGCAAGCGTGAGATTTGAAAATCATTAACCAAGAAGCATGCTCATTTAGGGCATGCTTGAAGAAAGGGTGAAGTTAAGATTTAAATGGTTTTGGAATAACCATTTAAATGAAAACTGTTTATAGCAATCTGGGTTTGTTTGACTTCCCTTGTGCTGGTTGATTGATCTAAGGCCAGAGAATTAAAAAAATATTGGCAATTTTGTAAATATAGATTCTTATTGCTGTGGTACTGCTGCTGCAAGCAGGCTGGGCAGCTCATTAGCGAAGCCGGTCAGATTGCGGTTGCAGAGACCGCCAACGTGTAGGCATTCATTTTCAGGGTCGCCTACCGCCCAGAGTTGGCGAGTGGCAATCATGCTCAGCCCCCCACCCACCAGGGTGATCAAGAAACCGATGTAGACCAGAGGCACGCCCGGATCGCGCTTGAGAAGCAGGCCGCTGGCGGGTAGAACCTCGACGACTCGGATGGGTATTCCCTTCACCTCTGCCGTTGGGCCTGCTGGTCGCAGGCTGGCCAAGCGCTCTCCGGTGGCATCGAACACTTGTACTGGCCCTGCTTCGCTGGTGAGGCTCAGAAGGACTGGCTCGCTGCCATCAGGGTTGGTCGGCAGTACGAGCCCCCAGACCTGTTCGCCAAGCTCTGGGAAAGTGCGCAGAGGCAGCTGCAGTAGAGGGCTGCGGCCAAGTTGCAGTGTGATCGCAGCTAGAGACCAGTCTGCTTGATAGACAGTTAAGCCATGGAAGCGCAGCGGATGGTTGACACTGACTTCGTGCAGCTTGGCAGTGTCTTGACCAGGTTCAAGCAGCTCTAGTTGTGAGCGGAACTGTTCAGGTCGACCCGCTGGGTCTCTTTCAATTCCAAAGTTTGTCAGGGTGAGTTTGAGATGGCTGTTCCCATCACGGTTTAACAAGTCGAGGGAACGTCCCGGGGTGAGGAATTGTTCCAAACGATTTCCACCTAAGGACCCCCAGACGGCCCCTAGCATCAGCAGTACTAGGCCCAGATGCACAAGCATTGGCCCTGCTCGGCCGATAATCCCCCGACGCGCGGCGAGTCTGCCAGGCTTTTGTTGGACTTGCCATCCCTGTTGATGGAGATGGGCTGCCAGTTTGTCGATACTTTCGTTTTTTGGTGGGCTTGAGATTGTTTCGGCGATGGCCAGTTTGCTTAATTGACGCGGCTCCTGGTAGTCGATCCATTGCAGGGCTGCTTGCAGAGCAGGCCATTGTCTTCGCCAGCTGCAGAGGATCAGTGCAAGCCCAAGCCAGGCCAACAGCGCTAAAAACCAGCTGCTGGTGTAAACGTGATCCAACTGCAGGCGCAGAATCATCGAACCGTTGACAAAGCCCAGCCAGGGTTTGTCGCTATAGCCTTCCAGGTAGCTCTCTTGGAGTTCTCCCTGGGGTATCGCAGTACCTAGGGCACTTGCGAGTGCGATAACGAGTAGCAAGCCTATGGCTATTCGTAGGTCGGAGATCCAGGCAAGAAGGCGCTTAAAGGTGGCCATAGGTTCAGCTCCAGCGGGCCAACAGAGTGAGAACGCCCGTCGTGAGTAGAACGGCTCCGCTCATGGGGGGGATCCAGCGGCCTAATGGTCGCAGTGCCAGTAATTTCGGCAGGATGGCAGCGGCGCTTCCTGCTAGGAGTAGTGGTAGGACCTGCCCAATGCCAAAGCAGGTGAGCAGCACGATTCCTACCAAAGGTTGACCACTCTGGGCGATCCATCCCAGTAGTACAGCCAGCACAGGTGTCGTACAGGGGGAGGCGGCTAGGCCGAAGGCCAACCCGGCGGCTACTGGGGCAAGTGGAGCTGGAACCCGTTGCCGCCAAAGATCTGGATCTGGTCCTGCAGGCAGGGGCAGTTTTAGGAGGCCCAGTAGATTCAGTCCCATGACTACCGCCAGCAGTGCGACCACGGTGGGCACCACTCCAGGGACCTGGCCGTAAATCCGTCCGATCAGACCACTAAGGCTGCCAAGCAGTACCAGGGAACCCACAATGCCGCCACAGAATGCGATGCTGCGGCGCCAGGGGGCCTGATTGCTATCAAAACCTGCCAGATAGGCCAGGGTGACGGGTAATAGGGAAAGGGAGCAGGGGCCTAGGCTGGTGAGAAAGCCGGCAGCAAAAACGAGGGCCAGGGTGATCGGACCTTGATTGCTTAGCCCTTGGCTGAGCATTTGCTCACCGTTACGGGCTAGATCTGAGAGAACCAGGTCCAGAGCAGGGATAGGTAGAGCCGGCTCAGCCGGATCAAATTACGGTATTTACCCTATCGACTGACGTCGCTGTCGAGGGGATCTGCCACCAAGGAGCCCTGTTGATTCAAGGGAACAACGGATCAACAGACCGGCAATCATTACGCTTGAGAGCAGTGAATTGCCTCCATAACTCACCATTGGCAAGGGCAAGCCGGTTGTGGGCATCACGCCGGAGGCTACGGCCACATTGATCACGGCTTGACCCACCAGGATCGTTGTGCAGCCGATAGCAACCAATCGCGACTGGTTGGTTCTGCAACTCAGAGCTACACGTAGGCCGAGGAAAGCCACCAGCATTAGGAAGAGCAACATCATCACCGAGCCAACGAAACCAAATTCCTCGGCAAAAACGGCATAGATGAAATCAGTGCTTTGTATGGGCAGGTATTGCAGTTTTTGGGTGGAGAGGCCAAAGCCCTCGCCAAACCACCCCCCGGAGCCGATGGCAAGCAGGCTTTGTACGAGCTGGTAACCACTCCCTTGTGGGTCTTGCCATGGGTCGAGGAAGGAGACCACTCGTATGCGTTGATACTCATTGATCAGAATGCTGGTTGTGCCAAGCAGGCCGCCTGCCATGGCGGTTGTCAGCAAGGTGCGCAACCTCAGACCAGCGGCCAGTGCCATCAGCCATAGCAACATGCCAGTCAGTGCGGCAGTGCTGAGGTTGGGTTGTTTGAGAATCAGTAGAAGTAGGGCCCCGAAGAGGCCAATCCAGAGCAATTTCTCATCTGATCTGATGCGCTGCCAGTGGGCAAACAGGTTGGCGGCTTGCAGCACCACAAAGGGTTTGACTAGTTCTGATGGCTGGATTTGGAGAGGGCCGATCACTAACCAGCGACTGGCCCCATTGACGGTGCTACCGATCACTAGGGTCGCTGCGACGAGTAAGCAACTGAGCCAGAGGGCTGGTCCTGCCAGTTTTAGCCAACGGCGCAGACTGGTAGAGACAGCCAGGCCAAGCAGGCTCCAGCTGGCAGCCATCCATATCAGTTGTCGTTTGACGTAATAAGCACCTTCTCCCATTTCTCGAGTGGCTACCCACCAGCTAGCCGAGCCAAGCACCATCAGCCCTGCCAGGCTCCAGAAGGCAAAAAGGGTAAGTAGTAAACGGCCTTCAGCGGGCCAGAGTGCCCAGGGGAGCGGGAGACGTTTTTGCCAGAAAGACAACTGATCGCTTCCATCATTACGGCTAAGCCGTAATGCCCCTTGCCGTTGTTTTTGACTCCGGTGGGATAGGACGGAGGAGCTGCTCAAGGGGGGAGGTCTTAGTCAAGTTGACCTATTGAGACGTGTTAATAGCACTTTGCCAAGTCTTAATTGACAACAAAAAACTGCTTAAACATTATTGGAAAAGAGAAGTTCAAGGGCATTCAGGAGATGTCATAGGTTCGATTTTTGATCTTCACAATCTTCTTTCTAGAAACGAGTTTGATTTTGTCGATTCAGCTTTCTTCGCTTTGGGATATGTGCTGTAGGGGATGTCCTGACTCCCCTCGTGGGGAGGCCATGAAATGCTCGCGTTGTTGCCAGCTCCCTTTCGATGTCCTCTGCTGCTCAGCCGTGCGACGAGGCCACACCTGTTGTCAGTGCTTTTTATGACCGGTTCCCCTATCCAGGAGATCCTTTGCAGGACGGGCCGCCGCCTGGATACAACTGGCGTTGGTGTGTGGATATGGCCTATGCGGTCTGTACCGGTTCTGTTGCCCGAAAATGTGCTGGTAGTGAGCCTCTAAAAATCCTTGATGCCGGATGCGGTACGGGTGTTAGTACCGATTACCTAGCCCATCTCAATCCCGGCGCGGACATCCTGGCTGTGGACATTTCCCGCGGCGCGCTGGAGGTGGCTCGAGAGCGTTTGCAGCTTTCCGGAGGCAACGATCAGGCGCATGTTCGTATCGAGAACCAAAGCTTGCTCGAGCTTGAAGATGAGGGGCAATTTGACTACATCAATTCCGTTGGTGCGCTGCACCACTTGCGACAGCCGGAAGCTGGACTCAAAGCTCTGGCATCCCGTTTAAAGCCAGGGGCTTTGCTGCACCTTTTCCTTTATGCCGAAGCTGGTCGATGGGAAATTCATCGCATTCAGCGGTTTCTTTCGTCCCTGGGAGTGGGCACTGATGAGCAGGGCTTGAGATTGGCCCGGCAGCTGTTTGCAATCTTGCCTGAGGACAACCGCCTCAGGCTTCATCATGAACAGCGCTGGGCTATCGACTGCGTAGCAGACGTGAACTTTGCAGATATGTATCTCCATCCCCAGGAGACGAGTTACAACCTTGAACGACTTTTTGCTTTTGTCGCTTCAGCTGATTTGGAGTTTGTGGGTTTTTCTAATCCCAAGGTTTGGGATCCAGTAAGGCTGTTGCAGGGTGAATTGCTTGAGATGGCTTTGGCGTTACCGCAGCGTCAGCAATGGCAACTGATGGAAGAGCTAGATCCAGACATCAGTCATTTCGAGTTCTTCCTCTCCAAGGGGCCACAGGCCTCCCTGGGTTGGACAGATGATAAGGAGTTGCTTGCTGCTACGGGAAAGCTTTCTATCTGTCTCTGGGGCTGGCCTGGCCAGTCTTTGCTGGATTTCGAGATGGCTCCTCTAGAGCTAAGCGTTGAGCAAGTTGAGTTGCTTAAGGCAATCGAGGCGGCGCCTGATACAGCTCTCGGATGTTTGCCGCTTGGCTGGGATTCGAAGCGGATCAGCTCTTTGGCCAGGGATTTGCAACGGCGGAATGTGCTCTTGCTTTCGCCTGGAAATGTTGCATCTACATGATAGATTCCGCGGGCCTTTATCCAAGAGCCTCGGCGCCCTTGCTGGCATCCCCGCTGCTCCAGCCTGAAATTGACCCTCCAAAGGAGGGACAGGGTGGACTGGAAACAGCTGTGGAGGCTAGCCCTAACACTGAGCTCTCTATGGATCCTGAGTTGTCAGCTGTGGTTTCTACTGCTTCATCTGACGACTATGCGCAGCTACAGCGGCGCTACATCCTGGCAACGTTGACCGTCTCCGCTTTTGCTGTGGCCGTCACCGCACTTTTCTTCGATCTTCACATCGCTAGCAGTGTGCTAGTCGGTGCTTTGTCTGGAGTTCTCTACCTGCGGCTTTTAGCTCGCAGCGTTGGCAAGCTCGGCAACGGATCGAAGAGTGTGAGCAAGTTTCAGCTTCTCGTTCCCGTTTTGCTTGTACTTGCGGTTTCTCGTTTGCCTCAGCTTGAGCTTCTGCCGGCCCTGCTCGGTTTTCTGCTCTATAAGCCCGCCATGATCCTGCAGGTTTTGCTTGAGTCATGAACTTGAACCAAACCTGGATCAACTGAATTGCCGGTTTGCCGGCTTCTCCTCAAACCGTCGTTTTCTCGACACCGAATTTCCAGCCTGATGGGTTTCTTGCCAATTGCTCTTCCCTTTGCCGAACTGGAGGTGGGTCAACACCTTTACTGGCAGATTGGCAATCTTCAGCTCCATGGCCAGGTGTTCATGACATCCTGGATTGTGATTGGCGCCATTCTTGCCCTTGTTGTTGTGGGCACACGCAAGATGGAGCGTGATCCACACGGTGTTCAAAATCTTCTCGAGTTCCTCTGGGATTACATCCGTGATTTAGCTCGCACCCAGATTGGTGAGAAGGCTTATCGCGATTGGATGCCGTTCATTGGCACCTTGTTCTTGTTCATCTTTGTAAGCAATTGGGGTGGGTCTTTGGTCCCATGGAAATTAATCCACCTCCCCAGTGGGGAGTTGGGTGCTCCTACGGCTGACATCAATACCACCGTGGCGCTTGCTCTACTTGTGTCGCTCTCTTACTTCTATGCCGGTTTGAGTCGGAAGGGATTGCGGTACTTCGAGTACTACGTCCATCCAACCCCGATCATGATCCCCTTCAAGATCGTTGAGGATTTCACCAAGCCTTTATCACTCTCCTTTCGTCTGTTTGGAAACATCCTTGCTGATGAATTGGTTGTTGCGGTTTTGGTTTTCCTTGTTCCCCTCTTCCTGCCAGTCCCGGTCATGTTCCTTGGACTGTTCACCAGTGCCATTCAGGCTCTAATCTTCGCCACCCTCGCCGCCTATTACATCGGTGAAGCGGTAGAAGAGCACCATTGATCAAACTCTGATCTAGCCAGGCCTAACCCCTCGGTCTGGCAAACTCCATGCGCGCAGGTCCGGCTTGTTCGGGCCCATCTCACAATCTCCGAGATGTCCCTGGCGCTGGTATCAACCTCTCGGTCCCCATACGCGCTGTTTTAGCGCCCCACACCTTTAGTTCAACCATGGATTCCATTACCACCGCCGCGTCTGTTGTTGCCGCTGGTCTAGCTGTAGGCCTCGGGGCCATCGGCCCAGGTATCGGTCAGGGCACCGCTGCAGGCGGCGCTGTTGAGGGCATTGCCCGCCAGCCTGAAGCTGAAGGCAAGATTCGCGGCACCCTGCTGCTCTCTTTTGCCTTTATGGAATCTCTCACCATCTATGGCCTTGTGGTCGCCTTGGTGTTGCTGTTCGCCAATCCCTTCGCTGGTTGATCCAGACCGGAGTCGCTCGCTGGCTGCTCTCATCACCTCACGGTCATGGTTGTGAGTTGATCGGAACTCTTCCCAGGGGCATTCATCGCCCTCCAGCCTTCACTCCGTTCTGAGTCCTGCTTCAACTGCTGTCACTCTCGCCTCATGACCAGCTTGCTTCTGTTCGGTGCTGGAGGTCTCTTTGACTTCGATGCCACTCTGCCGCTCATGGCGTTGCAGGTGGTGCTCCTCACCTTCATCCTCAATGCTCTCTTCTTCAGACCCGTTGGTCGGGTCGTTGAGGAACGAGAGGTCTATGTCACAACCAGTCGCGCTGAGGCGAAGCAAAAGCTTGCGGAGGCGGAGAAGCTGGAGTTAGAGCTTAAGGAACAGCTCAAGTCAGCTCGTATCGCTGCCCAGCAGTTAATTCAAGAAGCTGAAAAGGATTCTGAACAGCTCTACCGAGAAGCCCTCGCTATTGCAAATGCTGATGCGAATGCAGCTCGGGAGAAGGCTCGCCGTGAGATTGATGCTCAGAGGGATTCGGCCCTCAGTCAACTTAAGGGCGATGCAGAAAAGCTTGGTGATCTCATCGTTAACCGCCTGCTGGCAGCCAAATGATTAGTCCTTTGTTCTTTGCCAGTGAGGGTGGTTTCGGCCTGAACCTCGACTTGTTTGACGCCAACATTGTCAATCTGGCGATTGTTATTTTCGGTCTCTACAAATTCCTTCCTCCTTTTATAGGGGGGATCCTTGAGCGCCGCCGTGTCGCCATTATGGCTGATCTTCAGGATGCTGAAGATCGTCTGCTTAAGGCCACAGAGGCTTTGGCAGCTGCCAAAAAGGATTTGGCAGCTGCCCATCAGAAAGCCGAACAGATCCGCGAGGATTGCAAGCTTCGTGCGGAAGCCATTCGTCTTGACAGTGAAAAACGCACGGTTGAGGAGATGGCACGTGTTAAGCAGGGTGCTACAGCAGATCTCAATGCTGAAGCCAGTCGTGCTAGCGCTCAATTGCGTCGAGAAGCTGCCCGAATGGCGATCGAGAATGCACTATCTGCTTTACCTGGGAAACTCAATGCCGAGGCTCAATCCAAGTTGGTGAGTCAGTCCATCAAAAACCTTGGGGAAGCCTGATGCCACTGCTTAACACCATCACCACCCCCTATGCCGAGGCCTTTCTTCAAGTGGCTGAAAGCCGCAAGGAAGTCGATCAGGTGGTTGATCAGGCAAAGGCAGTTCTGGCCTTGTGGAACGACTGCCCTGAGCTAAGTGGGGCAATGGCCTCACCCGTTTTGGAAGTAGAGGCCAAGAAGGCTGCCTTGCAAAAGCTGTTTGCTAATCAGGTCACACCTTCTTTCCTCAACCTGCTGAAGCTGCTCGCTGATCGTCAACGAATCGGCGTTTTGGATGCGGTGCTTGAGCGCTTGATTGAGCTCTATCGCGAGCAACGCAACATCGCTCTCGCCACAGTGACCTCTGCTGCTGAACTCAGTGAGCAGCAACAGGCTGCGCTGCAAAAGAAAGTGCAGGCTGTTGCCAATACCGACAAGTTGGAGATCAACCTCAAAATTGATCCAGATTTAATCGGTGGTTTCGTTGTCAACGTCGGCTCCAAGGTGATCGACGCCAGCGTTGCTGGACAGGTTCGACGTCTTGGCCTGGCACTGGCCAAGGTGAGCTAGCTCCCTACCTTTTTCTCTTTCTCACCCTCTTCCTCAACACCAACGCCTCCCATGGTTTCCATCCGCCCCGACGAGATCAGCGCGATTCTCAAGCAGCAGATCTCCGACTATGACAAGTCGGTTTCCGTCAGCAACGTCGGCACTGTTCTGCAGATTGGTGACGGTATCGCTCGTGTCTATGGCCTTGAGCAGGTCATGGCTGGCGAACTGGTGGAATTTGAGGATGGCACTGAAGGGATCGCCCTCAATTTGGAGGACGACAACGTTGGTGCGGTGTTGATGGGTGAGGGTGTTGGTATTCAGGAAGGCAGTACCGTCAAAGCCACTGGCAAGATTGCCTCAGTGCCCGTCAGCGATGAGATGCTGGGCAGAGTGGTGACTCCTTTGGGTCAACCGATGGATGGCAAAGGCGACATCCCCAGCACTGAGAGTCGCTTGATTGAGTCGATAGCTCCAGGCATCATCAAACGTAAGTCGGTGCATGAGCCGCTGCAGACAGGAATTACATCAATCGATTCGATGATTCCTATCGGTAGGGGTCAGCGTGAGTTGATCATTGGTGACCGTCAGACAGGTAAGACCGCGATCGCCATCGACACGATCATCAACCAGAAGGGAGAGGATGTTGTCTGTGTTTATGTAGCTGTCGGCCAGAAGGCTGCTTCTGTGGCCAACGTGGTTGAGGTGCTTCGCGAGAAGGGCGCTCTCGATTACACCGTGATTGTGGCAGCTAGCGCTTCCGACCCTGCTGCTTTGCAGTACCTGGCTCCTTACACGGGCGCAGCTATTGCTGAGTCGTTCATGTACAAGGGCAAGGCGACTTTGGTCATCTACGACGATCTAACCAAGCAGGCCCAGGCCTATCGTCAGATGTCACTGCTGCTGCGTCGTCCTCCCGGTCGTGAAGCCTATCCAGGAGATGTCTTCTATCTCCACAGCCGCCTTCTTGAGAGGGCAGCAAAGCTTTCTGATGCGATGGGTAGTGGTTCGATGACGGCACTGCCGATCATTGAAACCCAAGCAGGAGACGTGTCGGCTTATATCCCTACCAATGTGATTTCGATCACGGATGGTCAGATTTTCTTGAGTTCAGATCTTTTCAACTCAGGATTGCGTCCTGCCATCAACGTTGGCATTTCAGTGAGCCGGGTTGGTGGTGCTGCTCAAACCAAAGCGATCAAAAAGATTGCCGGAACGTTGAAGCTTGAGTTGGCTCAGTTTGATGAATTGGCTGCTTTCTCTCAGTTCGCCTCTGATTTAGATGAAGCAACTCAGAAGCAGTTGGGGCGTGGTAAGCGACTGCGCGAGCTGCTTAAGCAGCCTCAGTTTGCACCGCTGAATTTGGCTGAGCAGGTTGCGATCGTTTATGCAGGAGTGAAAGGCTTGATTGATGAGGTTCCTGAGGATCAGGTCACTCAGTTCTCACGTGAATTGCGTGATTACCTCAAGACCAACAAGCCCGAGTACATCACCAAAGTTCAGACTGAGAAAGTGCTCAACGAGGATGCTGAGACCATTCTCAAGGCCGCTATCAACGAGGTGAAGTCGTCGATGCTGGCCTCGGCCTGACCCTGAAGGTAAACCCGGAGAACCCTATCCATGGCGAACCTCAAGGACATCCGCGACCGGATCGTTTCCGTTAAGAACACCAGAAAGATTACTGAGGCGATGCGTCTCGTAGCCGCTGCGAAAGTGCGTCGAGCACAGGAACAGGTGTTGCGAAGTCGCCCTTTCGCCGACCGGTTGGCTCGCGTGTTGGAGAACATTCAATCGCGAATGAGTTTTGAGATGGCAGATGCGCCTCTCATGAAGACCAGCGATCTCAAAACCATTACCCTGCTTGCCGTTACAGGTGATCGTGGCCTTTGCGGAGGCTACAACTCCAACATCATCAAGCGCACTGAGCAGCGCTATGCCGAGTTGAATGGCCAGGGATACAAGGTTGACCTTGTCTTAATTGGTCGCAAGGCAATCACCTATTTCAGCAATCGATCAAGCCAGTACACGATTCGAGCTACCTTCACAGGCCTTGAGCAAGTTCCAACCTCTGACGACGCAGAGTCGATCACCACTGAGGTTTTAGCCGAATTTCTTTCTCAAAGCACAGATCGAATCGAGGTGATTTACACCAAGTTCATTAACCTTGTGAGCTGTAATCCTGTGGTGCAAACCCTCTTGCCGCTTGATCCCCAGGGCATCGCCGAAGCCGATGATGAGATCTTCCGGTTGACGACGAAGGATAGTCGTCTGACAGTTGAGAAAGGTGTTGGGCCTGCTAATGAGCAGCCTCCGCTGCCTTCGGACATCATTTTTGAACAGAGTCCTGAGCAACTGCTCAATGCTTTGTTGCCTCTCTATCTGCAAAATCAGATGCTGCGTGCCCTCCAGGAATCGGCGGCTTCCGAGTTGGCCAGTCGGATGACGGCGATGAACAACGCCAGCGACAATGCCAAGGCCTTAGCTAAGACCCTCACGCTTGACTACAACAAAGCACGTCAGGCAGCAATTACCCAGGAGATTCTGGAAGTTGTAGGTGGGTCTTGTACCTAGCCTTGCGCTTGATTTGACTTCAGTCAGCCGGTCTCATGAGACCGGCTTTTTGATGGTTTGAGTTTTTGCGATGCAGAACTGGTGAGCGGTGATCTTGGCGGTGTTTTTTCGAGAGTGACTTCAATGGTGGCCTGAGTGTTGAGCCTGTCGCTGAGAGGCTGGATCAGCATGATGCATTTTGATCTGGATCACTGCCACAGCTTTTGGCGTAGCTTTGCTTACATCATTGAGATTGATGGGTCGGAACACAGCGTTTTTTGCCAGTTTTGTGGAGGCAGGATGTTTTCAATGAAGCCCATTTTGGTGAGCATCTGAAGTGAGCTTGAATTTGTGTGTGATGCAGCTTGAGTTGGTCTGGTCTGCGCAGTTGCCTTTGCATCAGTTGCGGCCCTGGTTGCGAGAACAGCTCGCTGCGCATGGCGAGCCCTTGCGATGGGCGATCACAGCAGTGGAATCCACTGGTGACCAATCTCGCAAGTTGAAGATTGAGGCGGTTGTGGTCAGTTCTGAGACGTAAGGGGATGACGTTTTGATCCCTTCTTTTCTTCTCTCTGCAAGCGTATCGATCCCGCCTCCATTGCCTACCTTGCTGGTGGTGCCTACCGGGATTGGCTGTGAGATTGGTGGCTATGCCGGTGATGCTTTGCCGAGTGCTCGGCTGTTAGCAGCAGCTAGCGGTTGCTTGATCACCCATCCGAATGTGATCAATGGAGCGGCGCTTTATTGGAGCGACCCGCGCATTCAATACGTCGAGGGCTATAGCTTAGATCGTTTTGCGGTTGGTGAGCTTGGTTTGCGACCTGTGCGTCAGCAACGGATTGGTCTGTTGTTGGATGCTGGCATCGAACCGGAGTTGAGGCAGAGGCAATGGCAGGTCGCTGAGGGTTGTCGCGCCAGTCTTGGCTTGAATCTCGGGCCAGTGGTCACCACGGCCGTTCCCTTGGAGGTGCGCTTACGTGAGGGGAGTAGTGGGGCTAGTTGGGGTGAATTAGGCCAGCCCGATGCGCTGCTGCGGGCTGGCGAGCAGCTTCGCGATGCCGGTGCCAGCGCAATCGCTGTGGTTGCCCGTTTCCCGGAGGATCCTCAAAGCGAGGCTCTGAGGGCCTATCGCCAGGGCAGTGGTGTTGATGCGCTTGCCGGTGCCGAGGCGGTGATTAGCCATTTGCTGGTGCGTGAGCTCGGCTTGCCTTGCGCTCATGCGCCGGCTTTGTCTCCCCTGCCATGCGATCCACTTTTGGATCCACGTGCTGCTGGTGAGGAGTTGGGCTATACATTTTTGGCCTGTGTATTGGTGGGATTAAGTCGCGCACCGGATCTTGTGCCACTCACAACTGAAGAGGCATTGCCGGCAGGAGCAGAGCTGATGCATGCTGAGCAGCTTGGTGCCGTGGTGGCCCCGGAGGGTGCTCTTGGCGGTGAAGCGGTGTTGGCATGCTTGGAGCGGGGTGTCCCTTTGATCACCGTGACCAACCCGAGCGTGCTGAAGGTGACGCCAGAGGCGCTGGGAATCACATCCGGAGTGCAGAGAGCTCGTAGTTATGCGGAAGCGGCAGGATTGTTATTGGCTCTCAGGGAGGGGATTGCGAAGGACTCCCTGCAGAGGCCTTTGGATCGGTTGAGTGAGATCTCATCCAGCTCTGATACGCCACGGTCGTGATGCTGATTAAAAGCGTTGCGAAGCAGCGTTTTTGAGAGCTGTTTCTGTGGGGAAGGCTGTTTAGCGTAAGCATGCCATTGGGTGCCTTGGTGGTACCCCTAGGGCCTTGGCGACACCCGGATGACAAACGGACCCTTCAATTGTGTTGAGCCCGGAAAGAAGTTCGGGACGTTCGGTGACGGCCTCCTCAAGACCCCGCCCTGCAATGCCAAGGATGTAGGGCAGCGTCACGCTCACCAGGGCTTCAGTCGAGGTAAAAGGCACCGCACCTGGCATGTTGCCGACGGCGTAGTGCTGGACGCCGTGGATGGTCACGGTGGGGTTGGTGTGGGTGGTCTCCTGGCTGGTGGCAACACAACCTCCCTGATCGATCGCTACATCAACGATTACTGAATTGGGCTTCATTTGTTTCACCATCTCTTCATCAACGAGGGTTGGTGCCCGACCTCCGGGCGTCAGGACGGCACCGATCAAAAGGTCTGCCGTGGGGATGAGTCGCTCCAGCAGGCCACGGCTGTTGACAACGCTAATCAGCCTGCCGCGGCGACTTGCCTCAAGGCTACGCAAGCGTTCAGGTGAGCGGTCTAGCAGCATCACTTCGGCATCCATGGCGGCGGCCAGCCTGGCTGCATTCCAGCCCACGGTGCCAGCGCCCAACACGACCACCCGGGCTGGTTGCACGCCGGTGCAGCCTCCGATCAGCACGCCGCGTCCGCCATGAGGTCGTTCGAGCAAATGGGCGCCCACTTGTGCGGCTAGACGGCCGGCGATTTCGCTCATTGGTGCCAGTAGCGGCAGGCTGCCGTTTTCTAGTTGCACCGTTTCGTAACCCACGCCGGTGGTGCCAGCATTGAGCAGGGCTTCACCCACCTTCGGGTAGGCGGCTAGGTGTAGGTAAGTGAAGAGCACCATGTCTTGCCTGAGCAGACCGAATTCCTCTTCCTGAGGCTCCTTAACCTTCACGACGAGATGGGCTGCCCAGGCCTCCTCGCGGTTGACAAGCTTGGCACCGGCATCAGCGAAGGCCTCATCACCAATGCCCGCTCCAGCCCCGGCACCAGCCTGAACCCTTACTTCTAGCCCCTTGGTGACCAGTTCTTTCACCCCGTCAGGAGTAAGAGCAACTCTCAGCTCATCGGCTTTGATTTCGGTCGGTACCCCGATGCTGGCTATTGGGGCCGAAAGAATAGAGGAGTCCATGGACGCCAATGACTTCTTTTAGGTTGGCGACATCAGGACAGCCTGACCAGGTTTTGTGGTGATTATTCGGCGGCGATCGGTAGCCGCCAGCCGCTGCCAAAGGCCTGTGAACTCACCTTCAACAAGGGCGGGGCCTGCCGCCGTTTGAATTCGGCCCGTCGCAGTAATTGCTGCACCCGCTCGATTAGGGCAGGGTCATGTCCTCTGCTGACAAGTTGCTCCGTACTGAGGCGTTCTTCAATCAGAGCTTTAAGCAGAGGGTCGAGGAGGGCGTAGTCGGGTAGTGAATCGCTATCGCGTTGGTTCGGGCGCAATTCGGCGCTGGGAGGCTTTTGGCGGATTGTCGTACCGATCACTTCGCCTTTAGTTGGTAGTCCTACCTCTTTGCGGCATGTTTCGGCGGCAGGGCTGTCAAGCCAATCACAGAGGCGAAAGACGTTGGTTTTGTAGACATCTCCAATCACGGCTAGGCCGCCGTTCATGTCGCCATAGAGGGTGCAGTAGCCCACTGCTAGTTCAGATTTGTTGCCAGTGGATAGCAGTAGCTGGTCTTGTTGGTTGGCCAATGCCATCAGTAAGGTGCCTCGGATGCGGGATTGGAGGTTCTCTGCAGTAACGCCTTCGGGTGGCTTGCCGAGAGGAGGGATGAGGGCAGCCTCAAAATTCGTCATCAAGGTCGCAATCGACACAGTATGGGTAGCCATCCCTAGTCGTTTGGCTAGAGCTAGGGCATCATCAATTGAACCGGCTGAACTCCAGGGTGAGGGCATTAGTAGGGATGTCACCTGATCGGCGCCTATGGCCGCTGCAGCGATCACGGCCACGAGAGCCGAATCGATGCCACCGCTGAGGCCAAGCAGTGCACGCTTAAAGCCGCATTTGCCGGCGTAGTCACGCACACCTAGAACCAATGCTCGGAATAGTTTCTCCAGTGGTTCGGTCGTAGGGATGTCGAGATGGGTGGCTGTAGAGGTTGCATCCCAGATGGCTAGTGCTTCGCGACAACTGGGCAATTGCAGGGCAAGCTCAGCATGCTCATCGACGACGAAACTGGCGCCATCAAAGACCAGCTCGTCGTTGCCGCCCACTTGATTCACATAGATCACCGGAGCGCTCAGTCTCTGCGCAGCCCTAGCGGCCAAGCGCTGGCGCAGAAGTTCTTTGGATTGGCTGAATGGCGAAGCTGAGAGATTAAGCAGTAGGTCGATGTTTTGTGGCAGCAGCGCTGCGATGGGGTCAGGGCCGGCAATGCGCTTGCCCTGTAGTGCTTCTTCCACCCAGAGGTCTTCGCAGATTGTGAGCCCAAGGCGCCAGCGACGCCCATCGCGTTCAAACTCCAACACAGCCGGAGTTCCTGCCGGGCGGAAATAGCGTTTTTCATCGAAGACGTCATAGGTGGGTAGTAGTTGCTTGCGAGCTATCACCTGCCATTGGGAGCTTTTGATCAGGGCTAGAGCATTGAAGAGCTGGGGCAGTTGAGGGTCATGGGCTTGCTCAGCTAGGCCCACGACCACTGCCAGATCAGGGGCTTCGCGGGCCAGGATGCTCGCCATCTGGTTGAGCACATCGCTTTGTTGAACGAGATGGTTGTGGCTAAGCAACAGATCTCGGGGTGGATATCCCCATAGGGAAAGCTCAGGCGTGAGTACCAGATCTGCGCCGAGATCAGCAGCCTCACGGCAGGCAGTCAGAATCTTTTCGCCGTTGCCAGCCAGATCGCCTACAAGTTGATTGAGCTGGGCTAGAGCAAGGCGCATCAGGGACTGGTGGCGAGGCCGTAGAGGTTGTGTTCCAGAACCAATGGCCACAATGCTGCAGGGATCTGGGCCGGCTTGGGTTGACTGCGTACCTCAGAACTTGAGGTGGCGGGGATTTGCATTGGTAGCAGCTCGATACGACCACCCAAGCATTCCAGGGCTTCGAGTTGCTCTAGCTGTAGTGGCCAACCTTGACGAGGAGCAATGGCGAGGCGGGCGAGTTGCAAGACAGCTCGAGCATCTTTCCAGTGGGGGATTTGGCCGGCCAGATCACTGCCAACCACAAACACCAATTCGTTGCTAGGCCAGCGAGTGTTTGCAAGTTTCAGAGTCGTGATCGCCCATGGACTGCTGAGTTCTTGCATCAGCTCTAGCTGCGGATTAGCGATCGCCTTCACCAAAGTAGCCAACAGAGCTTTTCGCTTCTCCAATGGTGCGCAGTGGCGTTTCATTGGGTTGTCGCTAGCCCAGGTGGCGACCTTTGGGAACATCGCTACCAAGCCTTCCAACACCGCTTGGTGGCCGCAGGTTGGGGGGTCGGCGCTGGTGCCAAACAGGGCGATGGTGCCCTGATGCTTGCTCATGGAAGCAGGGTTTGAAGTTGGCACGCTTCGTTGGCCGCCAGCTCTGGCCAATCGATCAGCCAGCGCCTGACTTGAGGGTCGTTGGCAGCCAGGCGCCTTAGCAGTGCAGCGGGTTGGGCCTCGCGTCGTTGGCTGCCAAGTAGTAGTTCTCGTGCTGCGAGGCGGCCGGTGCGTCGTGTTGTATGCACGGCGAGGGCTGCTTGAGCGAGGGCAACTGGGGCTGCTGGCGCCAGGCTTAAACCGCCGGTGAAGGGAACTGCCAGCAGCAGCAACTGACGCACTGCGCTGAGCGCCAGTTGAATGCCCAACTGAGCACCTCCTAGAAGGGCATTGTGGCTTGAGAGTCGGCCGAGTAGTTGCCGGGCTGCAGGGCCGCCGATCTGCAGGCCATAGAGCTGGCAAAGCTTGACGACCAGAGCAGTGTCACAAGCCATACCTCCGGCTAGATCCAGCAGTAATAGAGGATTGGCCGCCACACCGGAAGCTTTGATGGCGGCAAAACGGCCGATTAAGCCTTGGGCTGCAGTCTTGCTTCGCTGCAACCGTCCTCGCTTGAGGACTTGGTAAAAACGGTCGGCCTGGCGTAAGGCATTGAGAGCCAACAGCAACTCACCCTGCTCCATCAGCAGCTGAATCAGGGCTTTGCGCAGCGGCTCCACTTGAGGGGGGCAGATCTTGCTACGCACAAGGCCATCAGCACGAAGCTGGGGCTCACGTGGCGCGGCGGCCACAGCATGGAGTTGTAGTTGGAGAGCTGCAGCGGGCAGGCGGCTGCGAATACTTGCCAACAGTGCATTGCGCTGCTCAGGCGACCAGCAATCGCAGCGGTTGAGCACAAGCACGATCGGTCTACCACTTTTGAGCAGGGTCTTGAGGGCAGCTGCTTCGACGCTGGTGAGGTCGCTGTCAAGAACCAGCAGCACCAGATCGGCCTGCAGAGCTACCCTCGCCGCTAGCCGTGCCCTGCCGGCAGCAGCGATCTCATCGATGCCTGGAGTGTCGACCAGCTCTACAGAATCAAGATTATTAATCGGTTGGCACCAATCCACCGCTTGTTGGTGACGGGTGCAGCCATGGGCTACATCGGTGGCAAAGACGTTCTGACCCAGCAGTGCATTGAGCAGGCTTGATTTGCCGACTCCTACTCGACCAAACACTGCGATTCGCAAGCGACGCTGCTCCAATCGCTTGAGTTGGCGATTGAGTGCGATCAGCTCCCCAGCGAATTGGTTGTATTCGCGGTTACTCAGCGATAGTTGTTTGACCCACTGGCTGAGTAGAAGGTGACAGCGCTCAGGTGTGGAGGGGGGTGCTTGCGTCATCAGCTTGACTTCCTCCACCAGCCTGCCAGTACGGCCAAGACCGCTTCGGCACCGATCACGCCCACGAAACCGCCGAACTCATCAACCACCACTCTCACGCCGCTGTTGTCACGACGGAAGCCAGTGAGTAGTCGATCGGCGCGAATCATTTCAGGTACAAATTCCACCGTTTCACTGAGGTCTGCAGGGGTGAGGTGACCCTGACCCTGCAGAAGGGCGGTGAGCAGCCTTTCGCGGCTGGCCACGCCCAGAACTTTATCGACTTCTTTGCCAAGCACGACCCACCACTCGGCGTTGTGGGTGAGCAGTTCAGGGCGAAGTGTTTCAAGGTTGGCAGCAGCATCGAGGGTGGGAGCTGCCACCCGGGGGATCATCAGGTCGCGGGCTGTGAGGTCGTTGAGTTGGAACACCTTGGCGATCATGGCAGCTTCATCGGCTTCGATCTGCCCTTTTTGAGACCCCAGCCTTGCCAGCAGCCTGATTTCATTCTCATTCGTGCTCAGTTCGTTCTCGGCGGTAATTGCTGGTAACAACCGCTCGAGCAAAACCACCACAGGGCGCATCAGCAGCCCCAGCAGGTGCAGCACTGGGGCGCTAGAGAGGGAAACCGAGAGGGCCAGGCGGCTGCCGAGGGATTTCGGCAGGATCTCGCCCAGCACGATCACGAGCAATGTGAGACCTACCGAAAACAACGGCAAGGCCACATCACTGATGTTGTGCTTCTCAAAGACATAAGCCGCAAAGGCGCCAAGCATCAGGCTGCCGAAAATGTTGAAGCCGTTGTTGGCGATCACCAGTACAGAGAGAGTGCGTCCCAGCCGTTGACGGAGTTGGGCTAAGCGTCTGGCACCTGCGATTGGTTGGGGCCGTGCGGCCAGCTCATGCACTTGCACAGGATTCACTGTGAGCAGTGCTGCCTCCACACCTGAGCACAAGGCAGAACCGGTGATAACGACAACGACCAATAGCGTTAAGACCAGCAGGTCGTTGCTCATGCCTGGCGAGGGGGAGTAAGGATGTCGTGGTTGATCACGACAAGTCGTAAATGCTTTGGCCACTCCTGATCATGGCCAAGCAGTGTGACCGTCTTAGGCATCAGGATTAGTGGTGGTGATCCGCTAATGGCGGACGATGGCATGGAGGGTTCCCCCTGCATGGTGTTCTGCTGCCATCCTGACGTCCAAATGCTGTTGTGTCTCTTGCCGTGACCGATCTGTGTATCTTCCATCAGCGTCGCGCTTGCTTGATGGCGCAATTGGGAGGTGTGGCAGCGGTGATTCCAGCGGCTTCGTTCGTGACGCATCACGCCGATTGCGAGTATCCGTTTCGTCAAAACAGTGACTTCTGGTATCTCACGGGTCTGGATGAGCCTGATGCGGTGGCTTTGCTTTTGCCCTATCGGCCCGTAGGTGAGCGTTTTGTGCTGTTTGTGCAACCCAAAGAGCCAACGACCGAGGTATGGAATGGCTTCCGTTGGGGTGTCGAGGGAGCAGTGGCGCAGTTCGGTGCTGATCGAGCTCATTCAATAGCTGAATTACCTCAGCTGTTGGGCGATTACCTCAAAGGCGCTGAAGCGATTGGCTTCAGGGTGGGGAAGCACCCAAAGGTGGAGTCGCTGGTTCTTGAGGCTTGGGCCAAGCAACTCGATCAGGCCCCACGCAGCGGCGTATCAGCGCTTGGTCTTGTGGCCCCTTGCCCTTTCATCCATCAGTTGAGGTTGCGCAAGGGAGCAGAGGAAATCGAGCGCATGCGTGAGACGGCTCGGATTTCTGCGCAAGCTCATCAGCTGGCTAGGAATACGGCGCGTCCGGGCATGAATGAGCGACAGCTGCAGGCTGTAATCGAGCAGCATTTTCTTGAGCAAGGCGCGCGCGGCCCTGCCTATGGATCGATCGTGGCCGGTGGCGATAACGCCTGCGTGTTGCATTACACCGCTAACAATGCTCCGCTTGTTGATGGCGAGCTGGTGTTGATCGATGCAGGCTGTTCGCTCGTTGATTACTACAACGGAGATATCACTCGTACATTCCCTGTTAACGGGCGCTTTAGCGCTGAGCAACGCGCTCTCTATGAGCTGGTTTTAGCCGCGCAGCAGGCAGCGATCGCTGAGGTAAGACCGGGGGGCACTGCTGATCGCGTGCATGATCTTGCGGTGCGGGTGCTCGTTGAAGGACTTGTGGAATTGGGTTTATTGCTTGGCAGTGTTGATGGACTGATTGAGCAAGGGGCCTACCGACACCTTTATATGCATCGCACTGGCCATTGGCTTGGCCTTGATGTTCATGATGTAGGCGCCTATCGCCTTGGTGAGCATCCGGTGGATCTTGAGCCCGGCATGGTGTTAACAGTGGAACCGGGTTTGTATGTCAGTGACCGTTTGCCAGTGCCAGACGGGCAACCTGCGATTGCTGATCGTTGGAAGGGGATCGGCATTCGTATTGAAGATGATGTGCTGGTGAGTGAGCAGGGGAATGAGGTGCTCACATCGTTAGCGGAGAAAAGTGTTGAAGCCATGCAGCGATAAGCGATAAGGGAATCACTGTTGCTCTGGCGAGATCCATTACTGCAGTTGAAGAGGCCTGATAGCTGCAAGCAAAAACATGCCAGATAATTAGAGCCCTTTTAATCGTTCAATCCCAGTGCAGCGTTCTCTTCTTCTTCCTCTATCGCTTGCTGGTGCTGCTGCTCTTGCCTTAGCCAATACTCCAATCCAGCCAGTTGCTGCTCAAGAGAAAGAAGGCAGTGCCGCAGATCTGGGGGTGATGGAGATCAACCTCAAAGACGCTGTGCAGTTCAACTGGGGCTTTCAAGGCGCACTGCAAGGAGCAGGCACGCCGAACCAAGCTGGTATTGGTGCCTTTCTGCCGATTGCTGTTGGTGAGAACAGCGTTTGGTTTATTGATGCTCTAGCCAATGCCAACTTCGCTGACCGCAGTAATTACTCAAGTATCGTTGATACAACTGTCACTGGTACCACAATCAGCACATCAACCCGTTTGGGTTATCGCTGGCTGAATGGAGACCGCAGCTGGATGTATGGCATCAATGCTGGCTATGACAGCCGGCCGATGAATACAGGTTGTGCCGACTCTGGAGTTTCAGTAGAAGACGGCTCTGCTTTTTATTAACAACTTGGCTTTAATTTAGAGGCTGTTTCTAATCAATGGAACCTCAATGCATACGGATTAACTCCAGTTGGTGATAGGAATCAGGAATTGAACTGGAATTACAACGGAGGTGCATTGCAAACCTATGGGCTAGATGCTGGCTACATGATCAGCCCAAACCTAAATATTAGCCTTGGTAGTTACTATCAAAAAGGTGATTACAATAAGTGCAAGGGAGAAGATGAGGTTGACAATGTAGGGCTCAGAGGACGCCTTGCTTGCAAGATTGCTAATGGCTTAGTTGCTGGAGTCAATGCCTCATATGACGATTCTTATGACTGGAGAGTTTCTGCAGACATCAAATATCGTTTTGGCTCGAATGGCTACGGTGCACCAAATAGTAAGAAACCTACGTCTATTGATGCATTGTCATCAACACCTGCTAATCGGGATGTCAGGGTGCACGACTTCAGGGCATTTGGCCAGGATGGGTGCTGGTGTTGGTTGGGTTGCACTTGAGTTCAGGCACGAGCGACTTAGCAGGGTGCAGGTCGAGGCTGGAGGTAACGGATTGAGATACGTCCTAGCCTACCCAGCAAGGCCTCTGCATTAGCGTGGGCTTGCTGACTCTTCAGCCACCTCACTATTGGCTTTAAACAACCATCGATACCTGGCACGTTGACTTGCAGAAAGTTGACTTGACGTCTTCTTTGGCAGGTACTAATCAGTAATAGTTTTTCGTATTCACAACAAATCTAACCTTAACTTAGTCTGCTCTAAAGCTATTTATATTCTCTAACTTAATCACCACAGCTTTAGAGTTTGATCACCATCTCGGATTCCATTTGTTTTTCTAAATCTCACCGCTACTTGATGCCAATCCTCAGGGATTTGGTTGAGGCGTACATCCCAAGCCCATGGCAGTCGTTGTTGACCTGGAGAAACCCTCTTCTGCTTGCTTTAAGTGCTTGCACTGCTCAACAGTCGTTTAAGCATGCGACTACCCCAATGGCACTTAGGAGCGCCTTTGCCCTTATGGCGATAGTGCTTACAAAAACGCTCATACCACCTGGCGCATCCATTGAGCGTTGCCGAGAGCTTTAAAAAGGCAGGGCTCCATTCACTGATGCCATCTGATTGCAACCGGCTGTAGTGGCCATAGTTGGAGTAGGGGTCAAAGAATCCTTTCCTTACCCCTGCTGCTTTGGGATTGGCATGGATATACCTCAAGGTATTCAGCATTCGCCGGTGATCTTTGGGGTGGATCGGCGTTGAGAAATACCTGGCCTCCCAGAAGTGCCCGCAACGACCGCTCAAGCGGTTCAAGGCCATGGCTGAGTACCAAGCAAACCAATCCATCAACCTCGGCAATTCACTTGCATCATCAGGTCGCAGCAGCAAGTGCAGGTGGTTAGCCATCAGGCAGAGCCCATCAACCTTCACAGCAAACTTCTGCTGGGTCTTGTTAAGTACCGCCAACAACACATCACGCTTAAGGGTTTTGGCAATCAAGCACTGCCGGCTATTGCAGCGCAGCGCGATGTGAAAACTGCAGCCAGATGGCAGTAAGCGTTTTGCTCGGGCCATGGGCTGATGACGGCGTCAGAGCTCAAGCATTAGCCATGCTTTCAACCAAGTTCCTTAGCAGCTCTACGCGAGATTAAGCAGATGGCCGAACCTGGCCAGACGACATCTTTACTAGTTTTTGAGGGTTTCGATCGCATCGGTTGTACAGCTCAGAATGTGATCGGCGCCGGCTTGCTTCAGTCGATCTTCATAGGCGTTGCGTGCTTCTTGTTGCTCGATCCCATGCAAATGGGGTGGCGCGACTGCCAGGCTCATCCATTGCTGCTCGGGTTGTTGCTGGCGGGCATTGATCACTGTGCGCACATCGGCCACCGTGTCGCCTAGGTAGGCGACTGTTGGAACGCCTTGACCCAATCTCCTACCAGCAAGTTGGCTGGCTAGTTGAAGCAGGCCAGTGGGATCTGGTTTATCAGGTGCTTCGCCCATGGCGATAAAAGCTGGATGCTTGAGCCCCAAGCGTTGTTCCAATACAAAGCGGGCAGAAGGAGGCTCAGCACCGCTAACAAACCCCCAGGCGAAGCCGAGCGAACTCAGCTCCTCAAAGAACCTTTGATTCACCAGTAGTGGCTCATTGCGGATAAAGCCCTGCCAATTGCTGGGGTCGCCATTGGGATCACCGCCAAAATAAAAACGACTAAACACCTCTATGAGCTGCTCGCGGCTCGGTAGCTCTAGGGCTTGGTTACGGCTTTTCTGATCACGTCTGAGGAGCTCCAAGCTGGCGTCCCAGTCGTTATTCCAGATGCCTTCTGTTTTGAGTGCGTCGATCTCAGCGACGCTGGGACGCCAGCCGTTGTAATGGTGCACTGTTTCCTGGATGGCACGGCGGTAGCTGGCTGCTACATCGCGGATTACGCCGTCGATGTCAAACAGCAGCAGGCCTTGCAGGTTCAGTGGATAGAGAGTGTTGAGCGACTGTTAGGTTAGTTGTTTGTTCAGATTCCTTGAGCGCAGAGAGCATGACGGTTTCCGAAGGCGCTGCCGCTGATCAAGAGGTCGCGAGCACGGCCGCTGCGGTGGCTGAGGCACATCCACAGGCCACGACGGAGGTCGTTGAGGATCATGCGCAACCCAAGGAGGAGCCTCAGGAAGGCCGTCCTGTGATGCGTGGTGGCAGTGCTGCTCTAGCGACTGCAACGATCGATGCTGATGGTGTGCCTTCTGGATATACCCCAAAGGCCGATGAAGGTCGTTTCTTGCTGAAGATTCTGTGGCTGCCAGACAACGTTGCTTTGGCTGTTGATCAAATCGTTGGCGGTGGCCCCAGCCCTCTTACGGCTTACTTTTTCTGGCCTCGCGAAGATGCATGGGAAACACTGAAAGGTGAGCTAGAAGGAAAGAGCTGGATCACCGATAACGAGCGCGTTGAGGTGCTCAATAAGGCCACGGAAGTGATCAACTACTGGCAGGAAGAGGGCAAGGGTAAGAATCTCGAAGAAGCCAAGCTCAAGTTCCCAGATGTCACCTTTTGCGGTACGGCTTAATCAAGCCAGCCGAACGAATGAATTCTGCAGACCGGCTCCGCCTTTAAGGCGGAGTTTTTTAATGGGGAAACTGAAGCGGAGGCTGCATGGGCGAGCGTGTAGTCCAGGCTCCAGAGCATGCGTCTTGCTCAAACGCAGCAGCAGCATCCAAGGTGGCCTTAACCTCAAACAGCTCCTCAGCCAGCTCAGCACTGATCGTGAAGGTGTCGATTCCTGCTGCCGCCAAATGGCTGAGATCACGACGACTGCGCAAACTAGCCACCAGGAGTTTGCAGCTACTGCCAACTCCTTCTAGGGCTCGTTGCATTGCTATCAATTCGGTGTAGCCATCACGGCCTTGATCGTTAATCCGTCCGAGGTAAGGGGCGATGTGTTGAGCACCCAAGGCTGCAGCGATCAAGACCTGGGGGGCTTCAAAACAGGCCGTGAATGTGATGGGGATTTCTGCTGTGATCAGGGTGCTTGCTGCTTGGCTTCCTGCTTGGGTAATCGGCAGTTTGACGTGAACAGTGAGAGCTGGAGTCGTCAATTGGGCCAAGGCAGCGCCGCATTCTGCTAGCTCGATGGCATGCTTTCCCCATGCTTGAAGATGCAGCTCTAAACAACCCAGTCGTTCGGCGGCAGCAGCCAAGCTCTTGAGATGATCAAGTTGGCAGGGTTGTTGGGCTCGTCTCAGCAGTGTTGGGTTGGTTGTGATGCCAGCAAAAAGACCTGTGGGAAGCCATGCTTCCCATTTGCTTGGGTCTGCGCTGTCGAGTAAGAGCTGCAGCGTCAACTCAATGTCCTCAGCAGCTGCCTATGGATTTGCTTATTTAGTGGCTTGAACTCGTGCTCGGGCGCGATTGAAGTTCTGTTGTGCCTTTATTTTTTCGGTTGAGGGTTCCTGGCCTTCCATTTGGCTCACTTTGGCCTTGGCTTGTTCCAGCTCTGCTTCAGCCGTTGTTGCATCAATGCTTTTGCCGAGTTCGGCACCATTCACCAACACTGTGACATCGTCTGCTTCAACTTCGGCGAATCCACCCATCAGGGCAATGGAGTTCCAGGCCCCATTGGTTCGAACCCTCATCACACCGATATCCAGGGCCGTGACAAGAGATATGTGGCCTGGCAGGATGCCAATCAGGCCTGTGGTGCTAGGAAGAATCACCTCTTCAGCAGTGCCGTCGAACACACTCTGGTCAGGTGCCAGAACGCGGAGGGTGAGAGACATGGTTCGGAGGCTTGGGTTTGACGTGGAGAAACTGAATGGGGATGAAAGTGATTAGCGGGGAGATGTCTCACTCCCCGCTTGGCTTCAACCCTTTGCTTCTGAAGCCATCTTCTCGGCCTTAGCTTTGACCTCGTCGATGTTGCCAACCAGGTAGAAGGCTTGCTCAGGGAGATGGTCTAGTTCACCGGACATGATCATATTGAAGCCGGCGATGGTTTCTTCCAGCTTGACGTACTTGCCGGACATGCCGGTGAAAATCTCGGCGACAAAGAAGGGCTGGGAAAGGAACTTCTCAATCTTGCGGGCACGATCTACTGTGCGGCGATCATCTTCTGAGAGTTCGTCGAGACCAAGGATGGCAATGATGTCTTGCAGTTCCTTGTAGCGCTGCAGTGTGGCCTGCACGCTTCGTGCTGTGCGGTAATGCTCATCGCCAACAACTGATGGCTGAAGCATGGTGCTGGTGGAATCCAAAGGATCCACAGCTGGGTAAATGCCCTTGGCGGCCAATGCACGAGCCAGCACAGTTGTGGCGTCTAAGTGGGCAAATGTTGTGGCTGGTGCGGGGTCGGTGAGGTCATCTGCGGGCACGTAGACGGCCTGGATCGAGGTAATCGATCCCTCTAGGGTTGATGTGATGCGCTCTTGAAGTGCACCAACGTCGGTGCCAAGGGTGGGCTGGTAACCCACGGCGGAAGGCATGCGACCCAATAGAGCAGAGACTTCTGATCCAGCTTGCACAAAACGGAAGATGTTGTCGATGAACAGCAGCACGTCTTGCTTGTTCACGTCGCGGAAGTGCTCAGCCATGGTGAGTGCTGAAAGACCAACGCGCATCCGGGCGCCAGGGGGCTCATTCATCTGCCCGAAGCAAAGAGCGACTTTCGACTTCGACAGGTCGTCGGAGTTGATCACTCCGGATTCTTTGAATTCCTCGTAGAGGTCGTTTCCTTCACGAGTGCGTTCGCCCACACCACCAAAGACGGACACACCACCGTGCTCTTTGGCGATGTTATTGATCAGCTCCTGAATCAGCACGGTCTTGCCCACACCGGCGCCACCGAAGAGGCCAACCTTGCCGCCTTGACGGTAAGGAGCCAGGAGATCAATCACCTTGATGCCAGTTTCAAAAACTGTTGGTTTGGTCTCTAGCTCAGTGAGTTTTGGTGATGGCCTGTGAATCGGGGCAGTTGCATCGGTTGTAACAGGACCCTGCTCATCAACTGGTTCGCCGAGCACGTTGAAGATTCTGCCCAGGGTGGCTTCACCAACGGGCACGGAAATTGCAGCACCAGTGTCGAGGGCTTCCATTCCACGAACCAGACCATCTGTGCTGCTCATGGAGACCGCACGCACTCGATGGTCCCCGAGGAGTTGCTGCACTTCGGCAGTGATGGCAACATCCTGACCGGATGGGTTCTTGCCCTCAATGCGAAGGGCATTAAGGATCTTTGGCAGCTTGCCGGCAGGGAATTCCACATCCAGAACCGGGCCAATTACCTGACGAATAACGCCCTTGGTGCCGGCGGTGGCGGTAGCTGCAGCGGCCATAAGAAAATAGAGTTTTGCAGGGGTTGCGTGTCTAACGCATTCCCTTACAGAGCGGCGCAACATTACCACTGCATGGCGAGATCTTCTCAGGGTTCGGTGACCCGCACAGGTATCGACTAGTCGGCACAGCATCAACACACATAGGGTTGGCACTCAATGGCCACGAGTGCTACTCCAGGCCGTTATGTGGTGCTTTGGCGCCCTTTTCTTGCTCTTTCAATACACCCATGGCAGCTGTTTCTCTCAGCGTCTCCACCGTTAAGCCTCTCGGAGATCGCGTTTTTGTGAAAGTCTCCGAATCAGAGGAGAAAACTGCGGGCGGCATCCTTTTGCCTGACACCGCTAAGGAAAAGCCTCAGGTTGGCGAGGTGGTTCAAGTTGGCCCTGGAAAGCGCAATGACGATGGCTCGCGCCAGGCTCCCGAAGTGGGAGTTGGAGACAAGGTTCTTTACAGCAAGTACGCAGGTACAGACATCAAGCTCAGCACAGATGAGTACGTGCTGTTGTCCGAGAAGGACATCCTTGCTGTCGTCAACTGAGCTTTGCGGCTGACTCTGACTTTCAGCTGACATCGGCTTTCAACTGACCAAATCCATCATTTTTAAAGGACAACGCCTCCCATGGCTAAGCGCATTATTTACAACGAGCAAGCTCGACGTGCCCTTGAGCGCGGCATTGACATCCTGGCCGAATCCGTGGCCGTCACACTGGGGCCCAAAGGCCGCAATGTGGTGCTTGAGAAAAAGTTTGGTGCACCCCAAATCATCAACGATGGCGTCACCATCGCCAAAGAGATTGAGCTTGAAGATCACATTGAGAACACCGGTGTTGCTCTGATCCGTCAGGCAGCTTCGAAGACCAATGACGCTGCAGGTGATGGCACGACCACAGCCACTGTTTTGGCCCATGCCATGGTGAAGGCCGGCTTGCGCAATGTGGCGGCTGGTGCCAATGCAATCTCCTTGAAAAAGGGGATCGACAAGGCTTCCGACTTCCTCGTCTCGAAGATTGAGGAGCTCGCCAAGCCGATCAGTGACAGCAACGCCATTGCTCAGTGTGGAACCATTGCTGCCGGCAACGACGAGGAAGTGGGTCAGATGATTGCTGACGCCATGGACAAAGTTGGCAAGGAAGGTGTGATCTCTCTTGAAGAGGGCAAGTCGATGACCACTGAACTGGAGGTCACCGAGGGGATGCGTTTCGATAAGGGCTACATCTCCCCTTACTTCGCTACTGACACTGAGCGGATGGAGGCTGTGCTGGATGAGCCCTACATTCTCCTCACTGATAAGAAGATTGGCTTGGTACAGGATCTGGTGCCTGTGCTCGAACAGATTGCCCGCACTGGCAAGCCCCTGCTGATCATTGCTGAGGACATTGAGAAGGAAGCTCTCGCAACCTTGGTGGTCAATCGTCTTCGTGGTGTGCTGAATGTGGCTGCCGTGAAGGCGCCTGGGTTTGGTGATCGCCGTAAGGCCATGCTCGAAGACATGGCAGTGCTGACCAATGGTCAGTTGATCACCGAAGACGCCGGTCTGAAATTGGACAATGCCAAGCTGGAAATGCTTGGTACAGCTCGACGTGTGACCATCAATAAGGACACCACAACCATCGTTGCCGAAGGCAATGAGACGGCGGTGAAAGGGCGTTGCGAGCAGATCAAAAAGCAGATGGACGAGACTGACTCGACCTACGACAAGGAGAAGCTGCAGGAACGACTTGCCAAGCTGGCCGGTGGCGTTGCTGTTGTGAAGGTGGGTGCTGCCACCGAAACCGAGATGAAGGACAAGAAGCTTCGTCTTGAAGACGCCATCAACGCGACCAAGGCAGCAGTTGAGGAAGGCATCGTCCCAGGTGGCGGCACCACACTGACTCACCTCGCTTCTGATTTGCAGAAGTGGGCCAATAGCAACCTCAGCGGTGAGGAGCTGATCGGTTCCAATATCGTGGAGGCTTCCCTTGCTGCTCCCTTGATGCGCATTGCTGAGAATGCAGGCGCCAATGGTGCTGTCGTGGCCGAGAACGTCAAGAGCAGGCCTATCAGTGACGGCTATAACGCTGCTACTGGGGATTACATCGACATGCTTGCTGCAGGCATTGTTGACCCTGCCAAAGTCACCCGTTCTGGTTTGCAGAATGCAGCCTCGATTGCTGGCATGGTGCTTACCACTGAGTGCATCGTTGCTGATTTGCCCGAGAAGAAGGAGGCAGCTCCTGCTGGCGGTGGCGGCATGGGTGGTGACTTCGACTACTGATCAAAGCCGGGACTCTTCGGAGTCCCACAAGTCACAAGTCACATGTCATCAAGAACATATCAAAAGCACCCTTCTGGGTGCTTTTTTTTGGCCGATATCAAGGACGATCGCTGGAAGCAACTATGAGAGAGCTGTGCTGATTAAGAGGCATGATCATTGATGTCTTGATGCTTGCATTGCAAGATAAATTTGAAGCCGAACTTACTGTAGAAATTTTTATGATATCGCTTTTCTTAATGCATAGATAGCGGCACCAGTGCGTTCGTAAATGTGTGCTTTTGTGCGCTTCATTTCGATGCCATATGGATTAGTGAAGATCGCAAATAGTATGCGCGCAAATCTAAATAAATTCTTCTTTGTTGATGTTTTGCTTGCGTCTTCCTGTTTGACCAGCAACAGCATCTCTCCGCCAATAATTTTGTTGTCGCTAAATACTTTCAGCATCTTTTCTTTCTCTGAGCTGTTGATCGTATCGAGTATGATTCTTAGGCCTCTAATTGAGTCACGGTCACCTCTTGCAATCTCCCTGGTAATACTTTGATAGAGGTTCTCCCATTTGTATGGTTCTTCCTTAAATAGATATGAAGCCGGACTGCTTGAGCTTGCCTTTGATAATCTCGCCTTTTCGTCTTCTTCATTTTGTTGTGACTTCCAGTAATCATATAAAGGAGAAGCCTTTTTTATGATTGCTGCAAGTTCTTTTCCTTTGGGAGGCATTTGATTCTCAGGGCAAATGATTTTTTATGGGGACGTATATTTATAGGGCACTGGCTTGTTGGCAAGAATGCAGCTGAATGGGCTGGCAACCTTTCACTGGGATGCAGACTGGCTAATTATTTGACGTTTTGATGGTTAATACCTGTTTCTTTCTCATAGGCAATGACTAGGTCGACTAATTCTTTCTTGAGTAATCCTTTTAGCTTATCATTTGACTCCTTGGCGGGAACTATTTTCTTTTCATTCGTTTGTGTGTCTTTCGTTACCCCAGCATTAAGCAGAGAGACAAGCTTTTTCAATGAGTCAAAAACAATAAAAGTAATCCTGATAAGAAGTAAGATGATTGTATCGGTCGTGATCTTTTCTTCTGGCGCTTTTGGCGTCTTCTCCTCTGGTGCCTTTGCCATTTTGGGTTTCCGATAAATGTCTTGTCGATAAGAAATCAGTAGAGCAAGTCGCCATTGCCGACGCTTTGATTATAGCTTGAATCCCATTTTGGGCATAGTCTTTAGCCTCTTGATTTTAGCAAAGGAGCTTTGACTTGCTTTTGTGCACAAGAAGCTTTGATGCTTGATTTTTCATTCCTTCGCTTTGTTGTTGTATTCATTGTAAGCCGCAGAAGCGTATTGTAATTCTTCGGCTGTGCATCAGAGATCCTCTCTTTATTGTTTTTGGGGCTTATCATGTACAACATGGCTTGATGTTTTATTTGAGCCATCTGTGCTTGCTTGATCATCACTAAAATTACTTTATTGGCTCATTGATGAGATTCTTCTTGTGCTCAAGATAATCCGTCCATTAAGACTGCTGCTTTAGGCAAGTGCATGTGGCTGATCGATGGCGATTACTTGCCTTAAATTATTGTTCAAGGCAGGTAATCTTTTGAATAAACATATATCTATGCTAAATCGCGGTGAGTTTGGATAGGCTTGCTTCCCCTCCTTTTGCCATGCTCAACTTTCTTTTTTGCTTTGAGGTGTATTCCACTAGCTGCCTTGCTTCTGAGTTATGCAGGAGTGGTTAAGTTGCAGTTTGGCATGCAAAAACATGGTGATGAGTTCGATCTCGATTGGCGAGGCTCATCACATGTTTGTTCAATCCTTTTGGCAATGATCCTGCGAGTCTACGGAGGAATCAAAGCTCAGCTCAAGTGAGCCAGCCAGCGCTAAGGATCACTGCAAGAGTGAGGAATATGGCTAGGCATGTCCAGGTGATCCTGTCCAAGGTTGCCTCGGCACTGCTCGTGCTTGTGAAACTGGAGCTGCCGCTAGCGGATATCCCTCCCATGCCACCACCCTTGGGGCTATGCAACAGGACCAACAACATCAAGAGAACGCCAGAAGCGACCCAGACCCAGGAGAGAACAGAGGTAATCATTTCCTCAGTCTAGGGATGTGTTGATCATGCTCTGACCTCAGCTCGTGATCGTTCGCCTCAAACGGGTTGAGGGAGTCTTGCAGAGGGCGTTGGTGAATCAATGGTTTGAATCAACGATAAGCCTGACATGGCATCGGGCTTAGGTAAATCCAGCAGTTGCAGCAGCGTGGGTGCGATGTCAGCAAGGCCACCGCCTTCACGCAGCTGGATGTCATTGCCGGAGCCAGCCAGCTTGCGTTTCTCTCCTTCTACCAAGATCACAGGTACGGGGTTCGTGGTGTGAGCCGTCCAAGCCTGACCATCTGAACCTTGCATCAGTTCGGCATTGCCATGGTCTGCCGTGATCAACAGAGTGCCGCCCATTCGTCCGGTCGAATCCAGTAATCGGCCGATGCATCGGTCCACGGTGCTGATGGCTTCCTGAGCGGCTCCCATCACACCGGTGTGCCCGACCATATCTGGATTGGCGTAGTTGATGACGACCAGTGAATACACACCACTCTGAATCGCGTTCACACAACTCTCGGTCAGCGTGTCTGCGGACATCGCTGGCGCTAGGTCGTAGGTGGCCACGCGGGGGGATGGCACAAGATGACGCTCTTCGCCTGCTAGTGGCTGTTCGATGCCACCATTCATGAAATATGTGACGTGGGGATACTTCTCTGTTTCTGCGGTGCGGTATTGGCGTAGGCCGTGTTCAGAGACCACCTGACCGAGCAGATCGTCGAGTGATTCGGCGGGGAAGGCAACTCCTACAGGGAGATCGTGTTCGTACTGGGTGAAGGTAACGACATCGAGGCTGGGCTGATTGGCTCGAGGGAAACCATCGAAGTCTGGAAGAGTGAGGGCTTGCACCAATTGCCTGGCGCGGTCAGGACGGAAGTTGAACATCACGAGGCCATCCCCGTCTTTTAAGTAGTTATTGCTAAGACGTGTGGGTTCTAGGAATTCGTCGGTGGTGCCGTTGGCATAACTGGCGCTGAGAACGTCTTCGGCAGTGACTCTGCTGATCGATTGATTTGGGTCGGTGAGTACCTCATAGGCCCTGATCGTGCGCTCCCAGCGGTGGTCACGGTCCATGGCCCAATAGCGCCCGCAGAGGCTTGCTAACTCACCTACTCCACTGGCGTTGATGGCGTCTTCGAGTTGGTGTAGGTATTTGCTCGCGCTTTGAGTCGGGGTGTCTCGTCCATCGGTGATGAGATGCACTGCCACTTTGTTGAGTCCAGCGGCGGCAGCCCAGTGCAAAAGACCGCAGAGATGGTTGATATGGCTATGGACACCGCCATCGGAGCAGAGTCCCAACAGGTGAAGTGTGCCGTCAGACTTGCGCAGCCGTTCGGCTAGGGCCATCAGGGCAGGAGTTTGCCCCAGTCTTCCGGCTTGTACGGTTTCACTGATGCGAACGAGTTCCTGACGGATCACCCGGCCAGCACCGATGGTGAGATGACCGACCTCAGAGTTGCCCATCTGGTTGTCTGGCAGCCCGACAGCGGCACCACTGGCTTCGATCAGGGTGTGGGGGTAGGCATGCCATAGGGCATCCATGATTGGAGTCTCAGCACTACGAATGGAGTTGTGCTCAAGTTCCTCACGATGTCCCCAGCCATCAAGGATCGCCAGCACTACAGGTGCAACCCGGCCGAAATGCCTTGAATTTCCGGAACTGCTGCTGGACATGTTCACACGCTGCTATTGCTTATTAAGGACTTCTCCAGATTGAAGTTACTTCCTCCTTTGGTCTTGGTCTGCATTTGTGCTGACTTCCGTCAGCTTTTACGCATTGATTGTTGTTGGAGGCAGGAGAAGATCGGCATAAACTCACGTCTTAATCGTCACGACCATGATCGACAAAGGTAGTGATGAACGGGTTGAGATCCTCTCAGAGCAGGAGCTCGGTCGCACCCTTTCGCGACTTGCTTCTCAAGTACTCGAGTCTGTTTCTGATAGTCGGGAGCTTTTGTTCCTGGGAATTCCTACGCGAGGGGTGCATCTGTCTCGTGTCTTGGCCAAAGAGTTGGAACCCATTGCTGGCCATAGCATTGATCAGGGAAGTTTGGACCCCACCTTCCATCGGGATGATCTGGGTCGAGTTGGTACTCGGATGGTCCAACCCACCGATCTCCCCAACAGCGTTGAGGGGCGAGAGGTTGTGTTGGTGGATGATGTGATTTTTACCGGCCGCACAGTGCGCGCTGCCCTTGAAGCTCTTCAGGCCTGGGGCAGGCCTCAGCGGGTGATGTTGTTGGTGATGGTGGATCGCGGGCACAGGGAAGTGCCGATTCAACCAGATTTTTGTGGTCGCAAAGTGCCGACTCGTCGCACGGAAAGCATCGAATTGCGCCTCTCTGATGTGGATGGAGAAGAGGGGGTTTACTTACGCCAGTTGCCTTGATGAGGACTACACGCTGAGCTGGTGAACTTTGTGTTCATGCATCGGCGCTGTTCGTCTTGATGACAGAGGTCAGTTCAGCCCATGGTCGTCTTGCCTTTGGCTTGCGTTGAGGTTGGGTGTGGCTGAATCAGTTATTGCACGGTGCCAAGCTTTTGCTTGTCTAGCCGCTCACCACTGCGTAGATCTAGCCCCTCCATCTGCAGTTGGGCATCGTCGTCGATGGAGAATTGCAACCTCAGGCAGTCTTGCCCCGGCTGACCGGGTGGTTTTAGTGCAAGCGAAGCTGTAGGGCAGGTTCCTGGCCAGGGATGCAGTTTGCGCTCTGCTGGCTTTGATTGCAGGGTTGGCATTCCATCGATGTAGATGACCTCATGGCTCTCGTTGATGTCTGGCTCAGCAAGCACCACCTCCAGCTCCAGTTGATCGATCCGGCTGGCGGCAAGCACAAGCTCAAGGGGGGCGGTTGTTGGCCAGGGTTGACCGGCGAGAAACAGCGGATGCCAATGATGACGTCCACCTCGCTGATCCCAGCAGCGCAGAGATACTCCTCGGTGCAGTACATCCTGAACTTTGACCCCCGGTGTGAGTTGCAGGGCTCCAACAGCAACGGCCTCTATGGGGGGAGGCGTTAGGAGTGGGGCTGGTTGCGTTTGCTGCTGCAACCAACTGCGAACGAGGGGGATTTGTGCGCCGCCGCCTACGGCTACGACCCCCTGTAGGTCTTTGAGTTCGCAACCATTGCCACGCCCCCTTGCCAGGGTTTCATTGAGCAGGCTGGCCAGGCTGTTAAGAAAGCCTCTGGCGATGAGCAGCTCTTCCAGCTCCCTGCGGCAGAGACGAAGAGGGAGGACTTCATTGCCTTCTGAATCGGCGGCAATCTCTAGCTGGGTGGCCTCAGCGCGAAGATCCACCTGGCTAAGGCGGCATTTGAGCCTCTCTGCAGCATTGAGGAGTGTTTCTGAGAGCGGAACGTCGGGATAAAGATGATTGGCAATCCAATGATCCAGGTCTCGTCCACCCAGCTTCAGTCCAGCCTTGCCAAGCACGCGTGCGCAGCGCAGGGCTTGTTTGCTGCTGTCCTGGAGATCTTGGCCAGCAAATCGAAGTAATTGGGCGATTGGAGCCGCCCGTCCTTCACCACCTTCGAGGGCCACGAGGGAGAGATCAATGGTGCTGCCACCGATGTCCATCACCAACAGCTTGGAGCCTGGGGGTAGGCCGGCACCCATGGCAGCAGCGGTGGGTTCATCAACCAGGGCGATCTCTTCGACCGGCAGTGTTGTGCAGATTTGATTCAGCCAGGTTCTGTAGGCGCGATAGCTCTCCACTGGCGCAGTGAGAACAAGACGTCGCACCTCGATATGGGGAGGGAGTCGGCGCCAGATCTGCTGCAGCAAGATTTCTCCGGCCTGTTCTGGCGAGAGGCAAGAGCCATTGCTTTTGGTTGGATGAGGTGCACCGATCCAGCGCTTGAAGTCTCTGCTCAAGCTTGGGTGACCCTGCCCCACCAGGCCTGCTTCGTCCACTTGCTGCCCCACTAGAGGGTTGGGGTCATTGCTTTGGCCGGCCCAGATCAAACTGGGGACTTCTCCTGGGCGACGGCTGATTGGTGGGAGATCGAGGAGTTGAGGGCTGGCAGCACGTTCAGCCTGGAATGCCACAACCGTGGTGGTGTTCCCAAGGTCAATGGCAAGGGTGCCAACTTGTTGGAAAACCTGAAGCTTTTCTTCGCCCTCTGGGGGCATGTCCATGGCCATGGCCAGGTTGTAGTCATCACAAGGTTAAGAGACAATGACGATGGATCGGTTGCAGCGCCTGGTGCTCTCTTTTTATCGAGAGGACCCTTGCATTGAGGCTGAGCTCGAACCGCTGCTCGATTGCCGCATGACCCGTAGTTGGGGGAGCATCCGGATTGAGTGTGTGGATGAAGAGCACTTGGAGGAAGTCAGCGCTTTGCTGACCCATCTGAGGCTTCCCTTGGCGGCTTTGGGACTTGGCCGACAGATTGTTTTGCGGGTGCCGGGTTCTTTACAACGGACTTATCCCATGCATGTGCCCTTGCACAGTGATCTATTGGCCTAATGCTGAGCAGCGCTCACCTACAGTGAGATGGATTTATAAGAAGTTTCTGTGATCACATCGGGAGTGGATCCCAAAGACCTTGCCAAGCGTGGGGAGAGTCTCATCCGACAGTCGACCAACCGCTACCTCACTACGGTTCGAGTTGCGTTTCGGGCGAAGCAGCGCCGTTTTGATGATTTTGATGGCCTTTTGGAGGAATCGAGTGTGAAGCCGGTTCAGCGAGCCATCGTTGAACTAAGCGATGAGCAGGACCAACCGGATCTGCTGCCTGGCTGAGGTCATGATTCAACAGGAGGGCCCTGGCTGGCGACTTGCCAGGGCCCCTGCTAGGACAGCCTTCCCGGTGCTGATTGGAGGGGAAGGCTGGGCTATCGAGCTCACTCAAGATGAGTGGCAGTGTTTGCAGTCTCTGGTTGTTGAACTCACTGACCAACATCAGCAGCTTGTTGATCAGCTGCTGGCAGAGGAATCTGTTTGCTTGGAGATGGAACGTCAGCCGTGGTGGGCTTGTCTGGATGGTGATCGTCACAGCTGGAGCCTGCAGGTGATTTTGCAGGGCGATGGCGAGAAGGCCCGTGGCGCTGAAGGATGTTGGTCGGTACCTGCCGCGCAAGCGATGGCCACTGCGATGAGAACCGCCTGGGACTTTGACCAATGATTAGAGAGGCTGATCGATGGAGGGAGCATTGATCTTTCCCCGAGCTTGCGCAAGGTAATTCACAGTTTTTCCACAGCTTGCAGGCTTGAATTGCCCCCTCGGCTCAAGGGTGTGGAAAAAGGGCTGCTTAGGTGCTCGCCCCCTTGACGTGGACCGTTCTTGCCTCCCATCGAGACTGCATGCTGACAGCCTTGCTGAGGAAGGCTGTCAGAGCGTTGTTCTCGCCATGAGACTGCTTGAGAGGGGTTCGCGGGTGGGACCTTGACGGGAGCGGTTCAGGTGTGGAGAACTGGTGTCGTGTTCTGGAGTCAAGATGCACTTGAGGGATGTCCAAGAGATTGCAGAAGAAACTGTGAGACAACCGATGGTGCAAGCTCAGAAGTTGCAAGCCCAGGAGGTTTTAGAGGATGTGAGGCTCGATGGTGTGGTCAGCTTCCAGGCCGAGCTGCCTCTGCCGCTGCAAGAGGCCATGGCAAGCTTTATCGAGACATGTCCCAATTGGGATCAGTATCGGTTGATCAAAGCAGCTCTGGCGGGCTTCCTTGTGCAGAACGGGGTGGATTCAAGAGAGATCACCCGTCTTTATGTGGCCAACATGTTTCGCAGCGACTCTCTGATGCAGGGATTTTGAATGCTGCTGCTGGCTTCTTGGTCAGTGGGAGCGGGTGCGCCTTGCTTGGCTAAAGCGTCGTTAGTTGGCTTGTGGTTCGAGCACCAGACATGTTCTTGGCATATCTTCTGACAAGAGCATCTCTTCAGTGATTGGTTTTGAGGAAGGCTTAGTGGAGTGGTCCAAGCCATTGCAGCAGATCATTAGCAGTGCTTTGGGGAATCGGCAAGATTGAGAGGCGATTGCCCTTGCGAAGCACCGGTAGTTGCTCAGCGCTGTATTTGTCTCGCAGACTTTCTAGACTTAGGAGTTGGCTAAAGTGTCCGAGATAATGCAGTCGAACGCAATCCCAACGCGGCTTGTCTGGTGATGACTTCGGGTCGTAGTACTTGGCTTTTGGGTCAAATTGTGTGGGGTCTACCAGGCCCGTTTCAATGACCTCCATGAGCCCTACGATTCCAGGAGGCTTGCAGTTTGAGTGATAAAAGAATGCCTTGTCTCCTATGAGCATCGAACGCATAAAATTGCGTGCTTGGTAGTTGCGAATCCCATCCCATAGGGTGTTGCCTTCTTTTTTGAGGTGGTCGATGCCGTAGGCATCGGGCTCGCTTTTCATCAACCAGTAGTTAGTGTCTTGTTTTGCCATGGGATCTCAAAAGACAGTGGTGGTTTGGATAAAGTTTTGCTAGCCCCCTTCCTCGGGGTCTTATTCGTTATGAACCTTTCTAGCTAATCGCGCGATAGAGGCATTCCTTCGAAAAGGTAATTAACTTGATGTCAATCCCTATTGAAAATCTGTGTCTTTGGATCTGATTGCTTGCTATCGCAACCCTGGTTTCGAGGCTGTTGCTGATGGGGTGATGTCATTCTTTGACCGGCGCCTTGATCTTCAACATAGCGGAGTCGCATTCGGCAATAACTCATCTTCATCCGAGGCAGAACCAGCCAAAGTGTCAACCGATATCAGCCTTGTTGCAATTGATCGTTCAGATCCAGAGGCATTTGCTCTTTCAGATGTGATTGTTCGGGGTGTTACTGCTGCTCTCGATCAATATCTTCAGGATCGTCCGTTATTTAGAGACTGCTCACCAGAGCAGTCTCTGTTTGTCATTCCGATTTTTAATATCCAACGTTATGGCCCTGGTGAAGGCTTTAAGCGCTGGCATTGTGATTGGACTATCAGCGATGAGGCAACAGAGCCTGTTCATAGAATGCTTGCTTGGATCCTTTATTGCAATGACATTGATTCGGCTGGTACTGAGTTTTATTGGCAGCAACATCATGAACCTGCAGAGCGAGGAAAGCTTGTTATTTTTCCTGCAGGCCCATCTCATATTCATCGCGGTCGAGTGAATCATAAAAGCACTAAAATGATCTCTACAGGCTGGATTAATGCAGGCTGTAGAGACTCTTATCTTTCGCGTTTAGCGGCGTCTTGAAAATTTTTTTCAAAAGCAAATTCTCAGATCAACATTGGCAAGCTTTTTCACCGATTTCATTAAATGTTGATTCTGAGACTTTTTAGTGAATTGTTGCCTTTGCTGGCACTTGGCTATTTGATTGGTCGCTTTAAAGCAGGACTTTCCTCTCAAATAGCGCCACCTCTTATCAACTTTGGGATACCAGTCAGTCTGATGGGTCTTCTGCTCGAGAGTGGGATGGATTGGCGCCTTTTTGAGGCCATTGCGATGTCATTGCTTGCGATTGGATTGCTGATAGTTTTAATTAGAACTTTCCCAAAAATCAGAAGTCTTATTGGCAGTCGAAGTTTGTTTTTGGGTAGTGTCTTTGGGAATACAGGTCATTTCGGGATTCCTGTTTCATTGGCTCTTCTGCCAAGTCAAGCACTCAGTTTTAGTATTGGTTATGACCTTGGCGCCACGTTACTTATATGGAGCTTAGGACCCATACTTTTGGCAAACTCTTCATCCGAATCGAAGGGAAGAGCTGCTTGGACAAACCTTATAAGTGTTCTGACTAGTAGCCCTGCGACGAAGGGATTGGTTGGGGCATTTTTTGTTCAGTTGACTCCGTGGAACGATCAAATCACCTCTGCTCTTTGGATCCCGTCCAGAATTGTGATTGCTCTAGCTCTAATGGTTGTTGGCATCCGTTTGGGCTCTTTTGGTTCTGTCAATCAGTCAACGAACAGAACATTGTTCTCATTAGTTGGACCCAGTTTGCTGATTAAGCTGATGTTTCTTCCAGCCTTAATGTTGGCTCTTGCCAAGGTTTTTGGCTTGTCGACTTTGATGTCTAACGCCCTTGTCTTGCAGGCGGCTGCACCCACAGCTATATCTGTTTTGTTGTTAGCGGAAGCAAGTGGCACGGAACAACACGTTGCGGCTTCTTTAGTGGTTTGGAGTACTTTAATTTCATTGGCCACAATCCCTATTTGGTATTTAGCTCTTCAATCAATTAATTGATTAAAGAATTGAATTTATTCTCAAAAATGATTGAGGTGACTTCTTGTTAATGCATTGCCTGAGTTGTCCGACGATTTTTGACTCCCGGAGAATCTTTGCTAGCTTTCAACAGCAATTTTTCACTGCTTAGTTATTGATTGGCTGTCTTGTTTTGGCCATGGTTGAGGTTTTAGGGCTTGATGTTCGTGCTTCTGCTAAGGTGTATTTTGAAAGTATTTCTTGATGGGTGTTAGTGAATGCTCGTTGTGGTAGCAGGGACAAGCTGTAGGTCTACAGCTTGTCAACAATGAGTTTATATCAACGATGTTAAGTGATCTCAGCAATTGCAGTGCTTGAGTGAGGAATTTCTCTCTGGGCTTTTACTTGCTAACTTCTTCGTTCTTGCAAGTTCTAAACGCACTATGATGATAGCGAGTAGTCTTCAAAGCTTACTGATGGATTTTTCTGGTCCGCATGCTATTGATCAAGCGATTGAGGCAGGGATAGACCTTGATGGCAGCCCCATTCCTGTGGAGATGCTCAAACTCTACAAAGAAGTCATGGATCAAGAAGGTGCGAGAAAGAGGAGTGGAGTAAAGAAGTCGATGCGTAATCGAATAGTCCGTTCAGGGGCCAAGCATTTCGATCAAGAGAACCTCAATCAACGTCTTATCGCTGCTGGATGGGAAGGCTTGAAGCCAAAGGAGATTGAGTTTTTCTTCAGCTGATTTCGATTGTAGATGTGCGGAATTATTGATTAGGGACTGTTTGAAAATTAAAATCTTGCTAGGCAAATCTAAGCCAGAATCTGTTCTCAAATTGAAGCTTGTATTCGTCACAAGGTTTGATTGGACTGGCCCTATACGTGGTGGTGTGATTAAAATGATTATTATGCTGCTGATTGTTCTTTGTCTAGCCGCGAAGCCAAGCATGACAGTAGAATGAAAAGTTTTCCCGCTTCGCAGGAGCTTTTAAATCTTGAAGCCTTGGCGAGAAAGCAAGGGAGTGGGATTGAAATTCATGCGCTCAATGGACTTTGGAAGTTTGTATCTGTTTGGAAGCAAGGTAAAGAGAAAGAAGACTTCTTCTCTTCTTTGATGCTTCGATTTTTTTCTGCGAGCCTAGAGCTCAGGCAAGAGAATGGGAGCCATGAATGCATGCCTTTGGTGATTGCTAACTCTGTTGGTATTGGCTTGCTAAAGCTTGAATTCACAGGTCGAGGAGAGCTCAAGGGATCGCAGCCTCTACTGCCTTTCTTTTTTGATCGAATCACAGTGAGTTTTGCTTCAAGGATTTTATGGAGCCGCCCGCTTGATGTGCCCGATGAAAAAGAAAGGCCTTTCTTTGCTCTGATCTCAATGCCCCCGAACGAAGAGTGGCTTGCTGCTAGAGGCCGTGGGGGCGGCCTTGCGCTTTGGCTCAAGGGCTAAATCAATCAAGCAGCCCATTAAGGTTTAATATTGCACTGGCTATTAGTAATCAATAAGAAAGTAGGATTGCCGTTACAAATAGAGCGCCAGTCGCATCATTATCGAACAGAGGAATGAGTCATGAAGTTAAAGCTAGTGATCTGTTAGTCGTTGATTATGCCGTTGAATGTGGTGCAATCAGGCTACGGAAATGTTCGCCGCGGGCTTCGAAGTCTGGGTATTGATCAAAACTTGCGCAGGCTGGTGAAAGCAACAGGCAGGCGGCTTGTAGTTCTAGGCCCAGTGGAATGGCCAAAGTCACAGCAGCGTTGAGGTTGGTACAGCAATGCAACTCACCACGGAAGCCAGATGTTTTGATTAGCTCTTCCAGTTCTGAAGCGCCTGCGCCAAACAGGATCACGGCGCAGGCTTTGCTTTGTAGTTGCTTGAGCCATCCAGAAGCATCGCCTTGTTTGGTTTGCCCACCTGCCAGCACAACGGCAGGAGCCGGGACGGCCTTGAGGCCCACACAGGCGGCGTCATAGTTTGTGGCCTTGCTGTCGTTGTAGACGCTCATTTGCAGGATATGCCCAAGCTGTTCGAGTCTGTGAGGCACGCCTGGGAACGAGCGCAGGCTGGCTTCGATGGCCTTAGCTGGCAAACCCGTTTGCCGGGCTGCGGCTGTCACCATCAGCAGGTTTTGAAGATTGTGTTGTCCAGGCATGGCCAAAGCCGAAGCGGCAAAAAGCGCTCCTTGCGGTTCCCTAACCAGCCCGTCCGCATCAATCCAAAAGTCGGCGCGATGGTTTGCAGTACCAGGCCCTTCGCTGCTCACCCACAGCCCCTTATCCCAGCTGGATCTTTGGCTGCGAAGATCTGGATCATCGCCATTGAAGATGCGTATCTCTGAGCGCTCCAGTAGGCCACGCTTGATCTTTCGGTAAGCATCAAGGGTGCCGTGGCGTTCGAGGTGGTCGGGGGTGAGGTTGGTCCAAATGCCAATGCGTGGGGCAATCTCAGGGGCGGCTTCGATCTGGTAACTGCTGAGCTCCATGACCAGCCAGTCGGGGCGCTGTGCTTTTGGTTGCCGCCATTTGAGTGCGATTTCAGCTGCGGCATGGCCAACATTGCCGCCCATTGGTGCTCTGAGGCCATTGCTTTCAAGCACATGATTGAGCAGATGGGTCACTGTTGTTTTGCCATTCGTGCCGGTAATGGCGATCCATGGCAGATGGCTCAGGCTTCGCCAGGCCAATGCCATCTCTCCATCGATGTCGATGCCGCGTTGACGCAGTGCAGCCAGTGTTGGGTGGTCCCAAGCGATGCCAGGGCTGATGATCACGGCATCAAGTTGATCCAGCCAAGGGATGAAGCTGGTCAGCTCTAGAGGTTTGCCTAGCTCGACAGCAATTCCCTGCAGACGTAGATCAGCTGCCAAGCTTTGGAGATGGGGCTCGATGCTGCGCTCAAGCACTGTGACCTGATGTCCCTCTGCCTGTAGAAGTCGTGCTGCACCGATGCCGGAGCGTCCAAGCCCCACGACCACAGTGCGTGCCATCGATGAGTCCTGTGTTTGTAAGGGGAGTGGGCGATACTGGAATCGAACCAGTGACTCCTACCGTGTCAAGGTAGTGCTCTACCTCTGAGCTAATCGCCCGCGGGGCCCTTCCAGAAGAGTGAGTGGTGACCAGTGGCTTTTCAAGCAGCGAAGCTAGCAGCCTGGCGATACGAATCTTCAGTGCCGCAGCATTTCCACCCGCCAGCGCTGACGCTTGGTCATTTCCAGCGCCAGCACTTTCAGAGTGCCTCGACCCTGAAGTTGCAGGCGATCGCCCACTACAAGTTCTCGACTTGTTTGTCGGACTGGTTTCCAGTTCAGGCGCAGGTGACCTTGCTTGATTTGATTGACCACCTTGGCTCGAGATAGACCAAAGCCGGCCGAGGCGATTGCATCGATCCTGCACGAGGCCTCAACACTGTTCAATCGGCGGGTCAGGCGGTGGGCTGGTGGCTGCAGTTGAGCCACTGCCACGGCTTCACAGGTGATCTCAACCTCTCTTACTTTGCTGCTGCGGCCGTCGAGATTGATGGCTAACTCTGGAGTGCAAAGGGCTTGTGCTCCGCGATCACCGCGAATCCAAAGATCTCCAAGTTGTTCTGGTCGAGCGTCGATCGCCTCTAGGGCTTGGCGGAGATCTGTTGGGCTGGGGGAATCAAATAAAAAGTTGCCATGCAGCAGCAGCCCATGAATCGGGGCTGTTTGTGAGGGAGTGGGGTGCTGGTGATCTTCGCTGCGCCAGCAACACAGCCGCTGGCGTTCAGCGCCAGGGTGACCACCGTCGGCGTGCCAGTGCAGATCAGTGAGGGTGGAAAATCGATGCAGGGCTTCTTCCCGCAATGGGGCAGAAACAAACGCACTCCAGCTAGGCTGCCAGGTCCGTAACACTGTGTCTGCCTGGACCAGCAGGGCTTCCATGCCTTGTGGATCCAGGCAACCTTTGAGCAGCTTTTGCCGCGGCAAAATCACAGTTCGCTGAGGCTCGTTAAGGCGAGGGGATTGGCTTCTCGTAGCACTTTCCAGGGCAACTCGATGCCTATCGGTGTCTCCAGCAGCAGCAGCCATTGGCCTTCCTGATGGCGATTGCGCAGGATGCGAACGTCTTCAGCGTCTGGAATTTTGACGCTGATTGCGGCTGCATAACTACCCATCCAACCTGAGACGAGGCCCAGCAGTCCACCGATGATTGATGCACCCAGGCTGCCGTAACTAGCAAAGGTGTCCATATCTGTACTGAGCGTGATGGCGATGCCGAGGATGAAGCCAAACGGCAGCAACCAGACGGCCATCAGTTTTTGACGACGGCTACGGGTCAGCTTGGGGCTCAGCCTCTCGATTGAATCAATGTCCATCGATTGGAGTGGGTTGCCATATTCCTTGGGTTCTGAGGCCGTTCTCTCAGGTTGTGTTTCTGAGTTGGTTGCCGGCTGAATTAGCTCACAGCGGGTTAGCGGGGTCTCTGCTGCCTTGAGTTGTTCATTCAATTGATCTGCGTGGTCTCTTTCGGCGAGAACAAGAACGCAAATAGCCATACAACACACCTCAATCGTTTGAATTCTGAACCCTGTTTTGTGGTCTGCAGGGCTTGGAGCATGTAGATCTCTAAAGTGCCCTGCTGCAGTCTTGCGCCCGTTGATGACGAAAGTTCTGGTTTCAGACCCTATCGACCAAGCGGGAATTGACATCCTCGCTCAGGTTGCACAGGTGGATCAGCGTGTGGGCCTGTCAGAGGATGACCTCAAGGCGATGATCGGCGACTACGACGCGCTGATGATCCGTTCTGGCACGCAGGTCACGGCGGATGTGATCAAAGCCGGCGGACGTTTGCGCATCATTGGTCGAGCGGGTGTTGGCGTCGACAATGTTGATGTGCCGACGGCGACCCAACAGGGTGTTCTGGTGGTGAATTCGCCGGAAGGCAACACGATTGCTGCTGCCGAACAAGCGTTGGCTTTAATGCTTTCGCTCTCTCGGCATGTGCCTCAGGCTCATGCCAGCACGATGGCTGGGGGTTGGGATCGCAAGAAATATGTAGGTAACGAGCTCTATAAGAAAGTTCTTGGCGTGGTTGGGCTCGGCAAGATCGGCTCCCATGTTGCCCGGGTCTGCAATGCCATGGGTATGGAGGTCATCGCTTACGACCCCTTCATCTCTGCTGACCGTGCTCAACAGATGCAGGTGCGACTCTCAAACTTGGAGAATCTTTTTGAGCAGGCCGACTACATCACTTTGCATCTCCCTCGTACTCCCGATACCGAGAATTTGGTCAATGCGGCATTGCTGGGCAAGATGAAGGCCACAGCAAGGCTCGTGAATTGTGCTCGCGGAGGCATCATCGATGAGTCAGCTCTGGCTGATGCCTTGACAGCTGGAGTGATTGGTGGGGCTGCGTTGGATGTTTATGCCCAGGAGCCATTGGCTGCTGATTCGCCGCTGCGCTCTGTGCAGGAGCGCTTGATCCTTACGCCCCACCTTGGAGCTTCGACGACAGAGGCGCAGGAGAACGTGGCTGTTGATGTGGCGGAACAGATCCGAGACGTCCTGCTTGGTCTTCCTGCCCGTAGTGCTGTGAACATCCCTGGCCTCAGTGCAGAGATCATGGAGCGGCTCAAGCCTCATTTGCAATTAGCCGAGACCCTTGGGCTATTGGTGACCCAGCTCTCCGGAGGACAGTTACAGGAGCTTGAAGTTCGTCTTCAGGGGGAGTTTGCTCAGCATCCCTCTCAGCCTCTGGTGATTGCTGCTCTCAAGGGCGTGCTGACAAGTGCTCTTGGCGATCGGATCAATTACGTGAATGCGTCCTTAGAAGCCAAGGGCCGTGGCATTCGTGTCTTGGAGGTCAAGGACGAGACAAGTAAGGATTTTGCCGGGGGGTCCTTGCAACTGACGACTCGTGGTGACCAGGGCGGTCACAGCGTGACGGGTGCAGTGTTTGCCAATGGCGATCTACGCATCACCACCATTGATGAATTCCCGGTCAACGTGTCGCCTAGTCGACACATGCTGTTGACCAGGCACCGGGACATGCCAGGGATCATCGGCCAGTTGGGCTCCGTGCTTGGTGAACACAACGTCAACATCGCATCGATGCAGGTGGGGCGTCGCATTGTGCGCGGTGATGCGGTGATGGTGCTGAGCATTGATGATCCAATTCCGCCCAGCTTGCTGGTCACCATCCATGCGATCAATGGCATTAAGGAAGCCCATCCGGTCACCCTCTGATCAAGGCTGATGAGATGAACTCTGCTTCTGCTCTTCGCTGGTGGCGTCTTGCCCTGCCCATTGCCGATGAGCTGGAAGAGTCGCTCATCTGGAAGCTGACAGATCTGGGTCTCTGCCGACTTGCTGTTCAACATGCGCCTGAGAACTCTGAGCGCACCCTTTTGGCATGGTTGCCATCGTCTGAGTGGTCTGAGTCGGACAGAGATCAGCTGATGGCCAACCTGCGTCCTCTGGCAGAACCGTTTGGCCTGAAATTAGCCAACCCCACTTGGTGCGAGGTGGCTGATGAAGACTGGAGTTTGAACTGGAAGCAAGATTGGCAACCCGATCCGGTGGGGCAGCGTCTGTTGATCTTGCCGGCTTGGTTGGATCTGCCGCAGGAGTATGCCGATCGGCTTGTTGTGCGACTAGACCCTGGCAGTGCTTTTGGTACTGGCAGCCACCCAAGCACTCGCCTTTGCCTGGAGGCGCTGGAGAGGAACCCACCACTGGGCTTGAGGGTGGCAGATCTCGGCTGTGGCAGTGGGGTGCTGGGCTTCGCCGCACTTGCGTTTGGAGCCAGCCAGGTGCTGGCCGCTGATACGGATTGCCAGGCTGTCTACGCATCTAGAGCTAATACAGAGCTCAATCAGCTCGATTTAGATCGTGTAAGGGTTGTGCATGGTTCTGTGGAGGCTTTGTCAGCGCAGCTGCAGGGAAAGACCGTCGACCTGCTGCTCTGCAACATCCTGGCGCCTGTGATTGAGGTTTTGGCTCCAAGCTTTGATCCGTTGTTGAGTGCCAATGGTCGAGGTTTGCTCAGTGGTTTGCTGGTGAAGCAAGCGCCAAGGCTTCAGATGGTTTTGGAGGCGCTGGGATGGCGGGTGAATAGCCTGACTGAGCAGGGCTGCTGGGGGCTTTTAGATGTTTCTAAGCGGTAATTCTGCGCAAATTTTTATATAAGCCAGAGTTATCAGTACTCGTTCTTTGATTGGCCTTGGCCGGGCAGATTGCACGATCAGTCTGTATTTTTGCTGTGAGGGTGTTAGAAGGAGCGATCCAGGGGGGTTTTACTTCTGGATTTCTATGCGTTTCCATCCATTCCATGGCTTCCTACAAAGTCACCTTGATCAGCGAGAGCGAGGGCCTGAACAAGACCATTGAGGTTCCCGATGATCAGTACATCCTTGATGCTGCTGAAGAGCAGGGCATCGACCTGCCCTATTCCTGTCGTGCTGGGGCCTGCTCCACATGTGCAGGCAAGCTCACAGGTGGTTCTGTGGACCAGTCTGATCAGAGCTTCCTCGATGACGATCAGCTTGAGGCTGGTTTCGTGTTGACCTGCGTTGCTTATCCAACCTCTGATTGCACCATCAAGACCCATGCTGAGGAAGAGCTCTATTGAGCTCAGGGCAGTTGTCGCTGTTCCCGATCAGTGCTTGCGTATCGGGATCCCATCAGCCACCCTCGGCGGGTGGCTTTTTGCTTCATGGTGGTGTTGATGGCTCTGTTTTAGATGTGACGTCTGTTGCCCCTGCCAGAGCGGATGTCGATGTTGTGTTGGCGCACGGCAGCATTCACACCAGTCCTGGTGGGCAATACAGTTTTCGTGTGATCGGTTCTTGTTGCCGGCTGTTTGATCGCGAGGACCTGCCATGGCCTTGCTGTCGCCTTGCCTGGCGGAGCAAGGAGCCAAGTTGGCGACGTGTGGGCAGGCGCTTTGTTGCTGATGTAGCAGCTCGTCGTTGTCCGTCTTATGTCGTCGAGCTATTGCAGCCTGGTTCAAAGCCCACAGTCACAGTGCTCACGTTGTTTTCTCAGCGTTTGACGCCGGGTTTGCAGGAGTGGTGGTATAGCCGTGGGCAGCTCTCGAAGGACCCTGCAAATCTGCTGCCTGCTTCGATGCTGCTTGCAAGCGAAGAGGCCCCATCGTGTTGATCGGCTAAGGGCTGATTGGCTACTTGCTTGGCATTTCGATCAATGGACAACCTGTCGTTAGGGTGATTCACTTAGACAGCTAATCGAAGTTATTGATAGAGCATTTGTCAGCTTTGGATTGCATCAAACAGAAGCCAAAGCAGCTTTCTTTTAACGAGGCTTTGCGTATAGAAGCAGTAAATGATTTACTGAGAAGGAATGTATTGATAAAATTATCAGCCTGGAAATTGCTATTCATTGTACTGAACAGGCTGTGTAAAAGCCTTGTTGAGACATGATTAGGTTATGAGTGAAGGCAAGTTTCGATTCTCGCCTAAAAGTTACAGCTTGGATCATGAGAAGCTTGTCTGTTAAATACAAGAAGAAATGAGATCACTTGGCTGATGACTTGGCTCGGATGGGATTGGGATGATATTTATTTGTCTCCATCTCTCAACTCAAGCGCTTCTAAGTACAGTCAGAAATGCCGAAGTTCGTTCATCTATTGATGCAAAATTAGTTGGCAGGTGGAGGCATTGCTGCGTCATGTTTTGCTTTGCGATGGATGGCTCATTTTCGTTTTGCCTGGTCATAGATGATAAAGAATGTTGTTGATAACTGCAGGCCATGCTTTTGTTAGAAGTGATGATAGCTAGCTGATTAGTAGCTTCAATGAGAGGTTAAAGAGAGCCCTCTTTGAATGGCTCATCTTTACTTTCAGTTCTGCAATCCAAATGCTTAAGCAAGGTGTTTTTGAGCAAGCTCTTGAGAAGGCTTGATTGCTGAAACGCTTGCCTTTCCCCCTGCCCTTGGCTATGAGCAGCAGATCTTTGTTTAGAGAGCAGGCGCAGCCTCTCAGAGGTGATTGTTTTGAAGATCGGCGCCTGATCAAGGCCAAGCTTTCAAGCTAATCATTCCACCCAGCTCGAGAGCGACAGTGCAGGCGGCGTCAGTCTTGTCGCAGACCCCTTGTTCTCCGACCTCTTCATTTGATCTAGGGGGATTTGCTAGTTCCCCTGGGAGGTTGAGAGTGAGCAACCGACAAGCCTTGTCTCGTAGAAGAGATATTGTTCAATCAGTGATTAAGACAGGAACAAACACTGACGTTTTAGATCGCGCTTGAAGATAAGACTCTTGCAAAAGAGATGATGGCCAGATTTGTTAGGCAAAAAAAGGACCCCAGCTTTGGCTGAGATCCCCTGATTGTTTTTTGCTTCTTTAGCGATCAGAAGTAGATCTTGCCACCACCCCATTGGTCGCCCTGCACTTTCTCAGCCGTGAGGATGTAACCGGCGATTAAGCGCAGGTCGTCATCATTGAGGCTGCGCATCTGAACGTAGATGTCGCTGCTGCTGATGCCTGGGTGGGTGTCGGCAATGCTGTATTCCCCGTCATACGACATGGGATTTTTCAGGAATTCGACCAGGCCGTCCACGTTGTCACGAGCAGGTGATGCCAGTGAGAGCGCCTCAAGGTCGAGACCAACGTTTTGATTGGTCTTGGTGACGCCTTGGTTATGGCAGGTGGCGCAGTTGCTTTTGAAGAGCTTGCTAGCGCTCTTGATTTCTGACTCGCTGAAGGTCACCTGCTGTCCGCCTGAGCCTGCGGGAACGGTGAGGGTCTCGGCATCCCATTGGGCAGCCATGGCCGGAGAGCTAATGCTCAAGCCAATTATTACGGGCAAAACGATCAATAGTTTGATCAGGGACCGTCCCAGGGATGCAAAGAGAGAGGCCATGGAATACGCCAGTTACTGACAGAAGCGACAACACCTTGTATCACGGGGCGGGAGCTCTAAGGGCCGTAATCAAGAACTGTTGCAGCGCGGAGCGACTTCAAAACTGAGGAAATCCTTGGCAAGGATGGTGTTCGAAAAGATCGCTTGAGCTTCTCGTAGCAGGTCATTTGGGGTGACCGGATTGCCTGGCGCATAGCGGGGACTGAGGTGGGTCAATACGAGTTTCCCGACGCCGGCTTCGGCAGCTGTTTGGGCCGCCATGGTGCTGGTGGAATGCTGCTTCTGATAAGCCATTTCTGCTTCGCTATGGGCGAAGGTTGCTTCGTGGATCAGCAGGTCCGCGCCTGCGGCTAGGGACACAGCAGCTTCTGAAAACACCGTATCGGTGCAGAACACGATGCTGGCGCCTGGGCGATCTGGTCCGCAGAAGTCCCGGCCATCCACCACGCGCCCATCATCGAGGCTGACCTGTTCACCACGCTTTAAGGCGGCATAGACGGGGCCTGGCGGGATGCCGAGGCGTTGGGCTCTTTCAAGGTTGAAATGGCCTGGCTTGGGTTTTTGCTCCACGCGATAGGCGTAGGCGGGCACGCGATGGGTGAGCGGGGTGCAGCGCACCAGGATGTCTTTGTCTTCAAACACAATCAGGTTCTGCTCTGCTGCGTCTCGCACGCGATGAACCTTGATGGGGTATCCGATCCTGGTGGAGCTATTGCGCAGCACGCCTTGCAGATAGCTTTCCAGTGGATCGGGGCCGTAGAGATCCACTCCGTTGCTGTTGCCGGATAGGCCGAGGCTGGCCAAAAGACCCGGCAGGCCAAACACATGGTCGCCATGCATGTGGCTAACGAACACTCGTCTGAGCTGAGAAAGACGCAGGTCGCTGCGCAGGAACTGATGCTGAGTGCCTTCTCCGCAATCAAACAGCCACAACTCAGCTCGTTGGGGCAGCCGCAGAGCTACGGCAGAAACATTGCGGGCTCTTGTTGGTACGCCCGAGCTGGTGCCGAGAAAGGTGACCTGCAAGGCCGTTAACACCCCAAAGACCATGCTGCCATGGCTTGGGGCCTGGCCTGGTTGTTGTGATCGGGGCACACTGAATGTCCTTGTTGAACATGTTGATTGGCTTTGCCCTCGCCGCTATGGGCTATGGGATTGGTCGGCGGGGTCACGCTCACGGCCGTAAGCCCTGCTGCCCAGGTGATTGCTGTGCAGGAGCCAGTGATGCGGGTGCTGGTGCTGGAAGCAGCAGCTCTGCGTCTGCGGGCTGATGCTGAGCAGCCTTTGCTTGTGGCCGGTCTGGGTTCGAGCGAGCAGAGGCTGAGGGCGCTTTCGGTTCGCAAGCAGCGCGGTCAACTGCAGCTGACACTTGAGGGGCGATCGCGGCGATCGCTATCGCTTGCTTTGCAGCGTGAGCTAAGGGTTCGCAGTGCAGACCCACGCGGGATATGGCTGGGCAAGCGTCGCTATCGCGGTGAGTTGAGGGTTCGATCTGTTGGTGCAGGGTTGCAGGTGGTTAACCACCTGCGCGTGGAGGACTATCTGGCCAGTGTGGTGGGTAGTGAGATGCCGGAATCCTGGCCTTTGGCTGCACTGCAGGCCCAGGCGGTGGCCGCTCGCACCTATGCCCTTGCTCAACACGGCAAAGCAGGTGGTTTTGATCTCAAGGCCACCGTTGCCAGTCAGGCGTATCGCGGTGTGGAATCTGAAACTGCGAACACCCTGAAGGCTGTGGAAAGCACCCATTCGCTGGTTTTAGTGCATGGCGGCAAGTTGATCGATGCTGTTTTTCACAGCAGCTCTGGCGGGGCAACAGAAGCCAGCGGGGCGGTATGGACTAAACAGCTGCCTTATCTGGTCAGCGTGCCGGACCACGATCAACATAGCCCTGTGCATCAGTGGGATGTGTGGTTTGAGCCGCATCAGTTGCGAAGAGCGTTCCGCGAAACCGGTGGTGTGAGCAGCATTGCTGTGTTGGGCACAACGGGCACGGGCAGAATTCGCCAGGCTCGTGTGCAGGGGCCTCGTGGTGATTTGCTGCTGAGCGGCAAGCAGCTGCGCCAGCGTTTGGGCTTGAAGAGCACCTTGGTGCGCTTTGAAATGCTTGCCTCGAAGTCTGCAAAGCCTCGCGCAGACTTTGGCCTTAAGCGGTTTGAGCAAAGCTTGGGAGATAGCAACTCGTCTGGCGCTGGAACGGTATTGATGGGCTCTTGGCGTGATGGAACAACAGCCAGCGTTGATCCCAATGCCAGTTTCATGGGCCTGACCCCGCCGCCGCCTGTGCCGCCTTTGCCGGTTCGCTCAACACGCCGTTCGCGCCATCAGCCGCTGATGTTGCTGGCTATGGGTCAAGGTTTTGGCCATGGCGTCGGCATGAGTCAGTGGGGTGCCCATGGCCTGGCGCAACGGGGTGCAGATTTCCGTCAAATCCTCAATCACTACTACCGAGGCGCAGAGATTGTTCCCTATCGGCAGCTACAAAACTCCTCCTTGGCCTTCCTGTGGCGCTCTCGCCAGCCGGGAGGAGTTGAGAGAATAGGAGACGCCTAATTGAACCTCGTGCGGCCTCCTATCGCCTCTGAGCAAGGGTTCGCGAGCACGATCACGGTGCGGGAGAACCTGCTAAGCCTTGTGGAAGCAGTTGTTGATGCACTGGAGGGGCATCTAAGGCAGCGGCTGGGGGAGCAGAGGCCGAAACCGCTTGGCTTGGCCACTGGCCGCACGATGGTGCCGATCTATGCCGCACTGGTGGCCCGTGTGCAGCGTTGGCCAGCTGATGAGCTGGAGCATCTGCGGCGCAGCTGGTGCAGCTTCAATCTCGATGAGTATGTGGGCTTGGGGGCAGCTGATCGGCGCAGCTTTGCGGCCTATATGACGCGTCATTTAGGAAAGCCGTTGCAATTGAGCCCGCAGCAGTTGCATCTTCCCGATGGCGAGGCGATCAATCCAGAGCAGCAGGCTGGCAGTTATGCCGCTCAGTTGCAGGGTTTTGGTGGTGTTGGTGTGCAGTTGCTGGGCTTAGGCAGCAATGGCCATGTGGGCTTCAATGAGCCGCCTTGTGGCCCAGATGCCTCTTGCCGGGTTGTGTCGTTATCGGAATCCACCCGGCAACAGAATGCTGCTGCTTTTGGTGGTGATCCCAGCCAGGTGCCATCTCAAGCACTCACGCTTGGATTAAAAGAAATTCTCGCGGCAGATGAAATTCATTTGATTGTGACGGGTTCAGCCAAAGCAGAAATTCTTAAGGCGTTGTTTGATTCGCCATGCACGGATCAGTTGCCGGCAAGTTGGTTGCGCAATCATCCTCGGGTTGCACTTTGGCTAGACCAATTAGCTGTTACTGGAGAGAAAGTTCCTGAAGCGAATGTCAGTTAAAAGTTGATTTGAATTTTAGGTCTTGGTTGCTTGCAAGCAAGAAAATCACTTGTGATAGCAGACAATTCAATACATCACAATAGGGCGCTATTGGCATGGCATTTTACCTTATTGAAGGCACCCGCTTGGGCAAAGAGGCGTTAGGGCTTGAATGTCTACACTGGCCTTGCATGTGGCTGATAAACTATTGTGATAATATTGTAAGATTAATATCGGCTGCGCCTATAGGGATCGCACTATCTCTGTTGATTCCAGTCAAGAGAGCCAGAATGGCCTTTTGCTTGAAGCTGGAGTTGATTACACGATCAACAATTTCGGAACCACGTCATTCAAGGTGTATGACCGTGGCGGTCTTGGGTTCTGGGATTCAAACCGCGGCACCGATTGGCGTGCCTCCGGTGGTGTCACCTTCCAGTTCTAAGAATCACTGTTAAGCATTCAACTGAAACTGCTGGGGTCGTGATCACGGCCTCAGCAGTTTTTTTTAGATGTCCTAGACCCATCCCCTTCGCTTGTCTTCACAGCCGTCGAGGCGTTACGGCTGCCTCAGTTATCTCGCCATTGTGTCTTACTAGCTCTCCAGGTTTGAGCTAATGTGATGGACATCGTCGAGCTCATCAAGTGCATCCAGCAATTGCAGGCATTGGTCTGCGCTTTTTTGATCTGCTTGGCTGACCGTGGTGAGTGGTCTCCAGCAGTGTTCCCATCCCTCAACAATCCACCCTTGATCTCTGAGCCCAGCCTGCAGGCCTTCTAGAGCTTGAAACGGGCCATAGACCACAGCGCCATCGTCGATCAATTGATAGCCATCAGCTTCAAGCTCCAGCAGGTTCTCCAGCAGTGCATCTTCTGAAACCTTGCCCCCATCTTGGGCAGACTGCGCACTTAAATGCACTTCGCTGCGTTTCTCAAACAAGTAGGCCACGCAGCCGCTTTCGCAGAGCTTGCCGCCGTGTTTATTGAAGGTGAGGCGTAGGTCTGCGGCCGTGCGATTGCGGTTGTCGGTGAGCGCTTCGATCAGTACCGCAACGCCTCCAGGGCCATAGCCTTCATAACGGATGGCTTCCAATTGGCATGCGCCGTTTTGGTCGTGGCCGGAGCCTTTTGCAATCGCGCGTTCAATATTGGCCGCAGGCATTCTTGCGGCTTTGGCTTTGTTGATTGCAGTGCGCAGTTGAAAATTACCGTTTGGGTCTCCGCCGCTTCTTGCTGCCACAGTGATCTCGCGTGCCAGTCGGGTGAACACAGCACCTCGCTTGGCATCCACTACCGCTTTGCTGCGTTTGATCTGAGACCATTTGCTATGGCCGGCCATGGCAGAGGCTGATTAGGTTGTTGTTTGACTATCAACGCTAGGGGCGTTCGGGTTGAACGACAGTGTTGCGATCATCCCCGTGCGTTGAACACAACTTTTGGCTTCACTGTTGTGTTGTCTTCCCAGTAGGCCATTCCGGCGACTTCGCCTCTGCAGTCGATCACCACGAGCATGGGCTTGTTTGCGCTTGGATCAGTTTGATTTGGAGCAGTTTGGCTTGGATCAGATTCTTGCTGATCAGAGGCCAGAGGTTTGGGTGCTGGTTGGCATTGATCTTGATGGGCGGTAATTCGGCGCCCGCAGCTCCAGCTTTCGTGTTCCTCTTCGTTCAGTTGCAGTCTTGGTAGGTGTGCAAGGGCCGTGAGTGGCGCTAACACAGCAGGCGGAGTCGTTAGGGCTGGATTGTCTCGATCGGGTAGTGGTACGGCTTGTTGCTCATGAAACCCCAGTGCTTGGGTTCGTTTTAACCACCCCAGACAAGCGCCGCAGCCAATTAATTCGCCTAGATCTCTTGCGAGAGAGCGAATGTATGTGCCTGATGAGCAATGCACGTTGAAGTCGATTTGGCCCAGTTGTTGGTTCCAACTGAGTAGCTGCAAGTGATCAATCGTGATCGTTCGCGCTGGAATCTCCATCGTTTCACCCCTGCGGGCACGTGCATGGGCGCGTTCCCCTTGCACATGCACGGCTGAAACTTGCGGTGGCCGTTGCTGAATCCTGCCGCGAAACGGCTCGAGATAGGTCTCAATCTCTGCTGTGTTCAATTCGGGCCAGGCTTGCTTGGAGATCAGATCCCCTTGTTGATCGTCGCTAGTGGTGCGTTGGCCCAGTTGGATGCTGCCGCGATAGCTCTTGGCGCCGGGTAGATAGGGCAGCAGTCTGGTGGCATGCCCTAGGGCGATGGGCAAGACTCCTGTTACGGCAGGATCAAGCGTGCCTCCGTGGCCCACGCGCTTGATGCCAAACACGCGCCGCATACGACTGACGCAGTCATGGGAGGTAAGGCCAGCAGGCTTGTCGATCACCACAAAGCCGAAGGGCACAGTCACTTGATCAGCAGCGCTCCGTTTGTGAATGCTGCTGCTGCCCGCATTGTCTGCAAAGGCTTGAATTGCTCAGCTGCAGGCAACCACACTGATGCGCTTGCGGTTGCGCAGGCTGCGGCGAATGCTTTCGAAGGTCACCACACCATCGGTTAGAGCGAAGAGGGTGTCGTCTTTGCCCTGGCCAACGTTCACCCCTGGCAACACTGAGGTGCCGCGTTGGCGAATCAGGATCGACCCTGCTGTAACGGTTTCGCCGCCATAGGCCTTCACGCCAAGACGCTTGGAATTTGAATCGCGGCCGTTGCGTGTGGAGCCTGTGCCTTTCTTATGAGCCATGGTGATTTAAGCGGTATTAGGAGCAGTGTATGGAGGGGGTGGTTAGCTGAGTGCTTTGCCGTCTATTGAAATGGATTGAACCATCACTCGAGTGAGTTCTTGGCGGTGTCCATTTTTGCGTCTTGTCTTCTTCTTGGGGCGCATTTTGTAGACGATGATCTTGGGGCCACGGCGGTGGTCCATCACCTTGAGTTCCACGCTGGCGCCCTTCACGTAAGGCTGGCCAACTGTGGCGTCATTCTTGCCATCCTTGACCAGCAGTATCTTCTCAAGGGTGACGGTGTCATCAACAGCCGCCTGCAGACGATCTAGGTCGTAGTAACGGTTGGGTTGCAACCAAAACTGCTGGCCAGAGGCCTCAACGATGGCGTATGAATCACTTTGGTCTTTAGCTTCAGCTTTGGCTGCAGCGGCTTTTGGCTTTGCAGCGGGTTTCTCGGCCATGGGTGGTTTAAGACGCGTTCAGGCTCGGAATCTGCAGAGCTGGGCTGTTAAGCGCCGCACCACTTTGACCGATTTGGCCTGACTCGCAATCGAGACTCAAACAATCATCATCCCGCGTTTAGGCGCCTTTAGTCAAGATTGAACGCTGATCCCTGAGCGTCAAGACGTCGGCACCAAGCCGACTTTGATCATGGCTTCTTTTGCGGCGCAACACACCAGCATTCTTTGATGTTTGCTGTGAATGGTGTTTTGCCAGCCCTGCTCTGCCTATGGATCTTGTGGTCGCAGATTTAGAGAGTCTCTGATCAAGCGTGTTGCAGCCTCAGTTGTCTTGAGAAGAGGTTTTCGTTGATGCAGAGATCGATGCATGATTGATTTTCGAGATTCTTGCTCTGTTTGCCTGGCCCTAGATCGCGAGCTGATCGGCATTGTTTGCTGCTTGATCGATCACCTAGGTTGTGGAGATCCATATGGATCTCATTGACGCTTTCTGGCAACAGTTCAGACTTGAGTTGCATGAGAGAGAGTCATCGCTGGGCGTTCTGTTCGCATTGCTCGATCTTTTAAATCACCTTTGGGTGATGCTTCAACACTCGCTTTCCGAAGACGCACCCCTTTCGTTGATATCAATCAGTTCCGATTTAGAAGATGCTTCTGACATGCAATTATGAGCCCAAGAAAAACCTACATCCTCAAGTTGTACGTGGCAGGGAATACCCCTAATTCGATGCGGGCGCTTAAAACTCTGCGAGACATCCTAGAAAACGAGTTCCGTGGCGTGTATGCGCTTAAGGTGATCGATGTGCTCAAGAATCCTCAGCTTGCAGAGGAAGACAAAATTCTGGCGACACCAACCTTGGCCAAGATCCTCCCGCCACCGGTGCGGCGGATCATTGGCGACCTCTCAGATCGCGAACGGGTTTTGATTGGTCTTGACCTCCTCTATGACGAGATCTATGACGAGATTCCTGAGGAGATGCTCGGCTCAGCGGAGCTCGATACGTTGGCAGACGATGACATTGCGTCGCCAGATTCTTAAGGCTCGCGGTGCAGCGCTTTGTTACAGGGCTGATTCTCTCTAGCGTTTGAGCAGAACGTCCTAGCTATGCAGTCTTCTAGTGTCGGTGGCTCCTCCCAGATGCAGGTGCAGAAGCTGCCTACTGGGATCGAAGGTTTTGATGACATCTGTCATGGCGGCTTGCCGACGGGGCGTAGCACGCTGATCAGTGGCACGTCGGGTACAGGCAAGACAGTTTTTTCACTTCATTTTTTACACAACGGCATTACCCAGTTCGATGAGCCTGGAATCTTCGTGACCTTTGAAGAGTCTCCATCAGATATTTTGCGAAATTCCGTCAGCTTTGGTTGGAATCTTCAAGAGATGGTGGAGCAGGATAAATTATTCATACTCGATGCTTCACCGGATCCTGATGGTCAGGATGTTGCAGGCAGCTTTGATCTTTCAGGGTTAATTGAAAGGATTAATTATGCCATTGTTAAATATAAAGCGAAACGGGTGGCAATCGATTCAATGACAGCCGTTTTCCAACAGTACGACGCTATTTCTGTGGTGCGTAGGGAAATCTTTCGCTTGATTGCACGTCTTAAGGTGATTGGCGTTACCACCGTAATGACCACAGAACGGATTGATGAATATGGCCCAATTGCACGCTATGGGGTTGAGGAGTTTGTCTCCGACAACGTCGTTATCCTCCGCAATGTTCTTGAGACTGAAAAGCGTCGACGTACCGTTGAGATTCTCAAGTTACGTGGCACAACTCACATGAAGGGTGAGTTTCCATTCACCATGGGCACCCACGGCGTCAGCGTCTTTCCTTTAGGAGCAATGCGGCTTACCCAGCGTTCCTCCAACGTGCGGATTAGTTCTGGTGTTCCTCATCTTGATGAGATGTGTGGTGGAGGGTTCTTCAAGGATTCGATTATTCTTGTTACTGGTGCAACGGGCACTGGTAAAACCCTTTTGGTGTCGAAGTTTATTGAGGATGCTTTCCGAAATAAGGAACGCGCGGTCTTGTTTGCCTATGAGGAGTCGCGAGCCCAACTGCTGCGTAATGCCACCAGTTGGGGGATTGATTTTGAAGAGATGGAAAGTGAAGGCCTGTTGAAGATTATTTGTGCTTATCCAGAGTCGACTGGCCTGGAAGATCATCTGGAGATTATTAAAACGGAGATTGGACAATTCAAACCATCGAGGATGGCGATTGATTCACTTTCGGCCCTTGCACGTGGCGTGAGCCTCAACGCCTTTAGGCAGTTTGTGATTGGAGTAACAGGCTATGCAAAGCAGGAGGAAATAGCGGGATTCTTTACCAATACCGCTGAAGAGTTTATGGGAAGTCATTCGATTACTGACTCTCATATCTCCACAATCACAGATACTATTCTGCTGCTTCAGTATGTGGAGATCCGCGGCGAGATGGCCAGAGCTGTGAATGTATTCAAGATGCGTGGCTCCTGGCACGACAAGAGAATTCGTGAGTATGTTATTACTGATAATGGCCCACAGATTAAAGACTCATTCTCTAACTTCGAACGGATCTTCAGTGGTGCTCCTCATCGTATTGCTGACGACGAACGCGCTTAATGTTGCTTCGATGCCAAGGGCCTTGAAAATGCTAGCTGATTCAGGTTATTGGCTGAATTAGAGTTCTAAACCTTGTTCTTGTTGTCGAGTTGTTCGTACTGATTGAACGATAAGCTCATCGGCATCTGTTTGCTCAAGAGGTAGATCAAACCAAAAGGTTGTGCCCAGCTCAACCTCACTGGCCATTCGAATTTGGCCGCCATGCTTTTCGATGATGCCGCGCACGATTGATAGTCCAAGACCGGTGCCAGCTTCTGTATGCACGGCATTCTCCACGCGATAGAAGCGGTCAAAAATATGCTGTTGGTCATCCTGATTGATGCCATGTCCGGTGTCCGCAACTTCTACTCTTAGCTTGGGGAGTGGGGAGAAAAATTCGCAATGTGGTGCTGATTGGCTGCTCTCTATTGGAGACATTTTGCAGCTATCAGGCCATGTGTAGGCTCGCACCATCAGGCTTCCACCAGCACGACTAAACTTGAGCCCATTGCCAACTAAATTGTCGAGAACTTGGAGTAGCAGATCCCAATTCCCAAGGATTGTTGGCAGCTCATTATCCGTATTGAGCTCAATATGAATCTGCTTGTCATCTGCATTAAGCCGATAGTTGCGTAGGGTCTGCTCGATGGCAGGGCGAAGATCCATGGGCTCGAACTGCACGGTCCGTCCGGATTCCAAGCGCGAAAGGTCGAGCACATCATTAACGAGTCGAGCCAGCCTATCGGTTTCGGAATTAGCAACACCTAAAAATTCTTTCTTTTCTTCTTCGCTGAGTTGATCACCGAGATCATGCAGTGTTTCTACATAGCTTTTGATGTTGAATAGTGGTGTTCTAAGTTCATGTGAAACGTTGCTGATGAAGCGGCTTTGGGCTGCATTGAGCTCCACTTCTCTGGTGAGGTCCTGCACTGTGATTGCGATGCCTTTAAGGGTTTCACCGCTTTGATCGCGCACTGACTGCAACACGATGCGAAGTGTGCGTGATGGTTCTTCAAGACTGCAACGCAGATCGTTGCTTTCACCGATATTGCGCAGCAGAGATTGAAGGGGATCATGCAGTTCGTTTGCGATGATCTCTGGTAACTCATTAAGCAGTTCCTGGCCCTCAAGATTTCGACCTTCCCAGCGAAATAGCCGCCGTGCTGTTGGGTTGGCCAGCACGATTTGTCCAACTTCATCGAGCAGTAAAGCGCCATCGGCCATCGTGGCAATCAGCGATTGCTGCTTCACTTGGGCGGCAGTGAGCTCTTCAATATTGGCGGCGTCATAGGCCTCCAGTTGGGAGGCCATGGCGTTGAAGCCATTCAGGAGTTCTCCCAGTTCTCCTCCCATCGGTAGAGCGATTCGAGCTTCGAAATTCCCGGAAGCAATGGCCCTTACACCGCGCAGAAGCTCCTTCACAGGCTGCGTGATCGTTAGAGCATTGAAGACGGCGCCGAGAATCACAAGCACCCAGATGGAGATGAAGACGGCAATCGTCACCTGTCGCGTGAGAGCCGCGCTGGCAAGAGCTGTTTCGTTGGGGTTGACCCCGAGAGCCAGTGTCCCCAGATAATCGCCTTTCCACACCAGTGGAACGAAGACATCGGTGAGTTGGCCTTGAGGGGTGAGGTGCTGGCGAATCAGTGCGTTTTCTGGTCGTGATGGCAGCTCTGCTGGCAGTTCCAAGCGATGGTTGAGCTGTAGATCGTTATCACCGCTGACAGGGGAAGCGCTAATGGGGATTCCCAGATAGATCAAGCCATCTGGGTCGGCGAAGAAGATGTAACGAAGGCTGCGCGAGCGCCAGAATTGTTCGGCAACAGTTGCCAGTTCCCTGTCACGTCCTTCGGCGACAAGTTCAGTAACGTTTCCGGAAAGGAGGAGTCCTAGATCCCTGGCGTAACGCGTGTCATTCATCCCTGCATCCCTTTGGATGCCGTTCAGGACGAAGAAGGTTACGCCTGTCATCAGCAGGCTTACCACCAGTGTGGCGATTGCCAATAACTTGGTTTGCAGGCTGAATTCTGCCCACCAGAGATAGATGCGTTCCCCCCAGCCGGGTGGCTCTGTTGGGGGTTGGCCATCTCCTGGGGGAGCCCACTCTGCGATGGCTTGCGAAGTACTGCTGGCCATCAACCCATTCAGCGTCTCTCCACCCTAGGACTGGCGCACTTGGTGACCGATGTCCCGGCGGTAAGTGATCCCTTCGAAATACACCTGATCAAGACCTTGGTAGGCGTTTGAGAAGGCCTGATCAAAATCGTTTGCTTGAGCCACAACCGCCAACACTCTGCCGCCATTGGTGAGTTGAGCTCCATCTTCAGTGCAGAGGGTGCCAGCATGGAAAAGCTGTAGGGATGGGCCTGGCTGAAGCTGAATGTTGAGGCGGTCACCCTTGCGGGGTGCATTGGGGTAGCCCGCGGCTGCAGCCACGACACATGCACTGCAGCGGTCCACGATCAACAGCTCTGGTGCTTGATCGAGGCAACCAAGTGCACAAGCCTGCAGAACCTTTGCCAGCTCTGGACCCATCAGTGGCATGAGGGTCTGGCATTCGGGATCGCCGAAGCGACAGTTGAATTCAATCACCTGCGGACCAGAGGGGGTGAGCATCAATCCGGCATAGATGACACCTCGATAGTTGATGCCTCGCTGCTTCAGGGTCGCGAGGGTTGGCTCAAGGACAACCCTGCGCACAAGGTCGAGTCCGTCTGCATCGAGCAGGGGAGCAGGGGCGTAAGCCCCCATGCCCCCGGTGTTAGGCCCCCTGTCGCCGTCTTCTAGACGTTTGTGATCCTGAGCAGGGGGCAGCAATAAGAAGCGCTCGCCATCGCAGAGTGCGAAGACGGATACTTCTGGGCCTTCTAGTCGCTCTTCAAGCACCAATTGGCAACCGGCCGCTCCGAATCGGCCGCTGAAGACCTCCTGGATCGCTTCAGCGGTTGCTTCGATGCTGTCGGCCACGCAGACCCCTTTCCCTGCTGCTAAACCATCGGCCTTAACAACCAATGGTTCTTGCACTTGATGCAGCACGCTTAGAGCTTCTGCTGCTGTGCTCATTGTCCAGTGTTTTGCCGTTGGCACGCCGGCTTCAACCATCAGGGTTTTGGACCAGGCTTTGCTGGCTTCCAGCTGGGCACCCTCAGCTCCTGGCCCAAATACGGCTAGCCCAGCCTCGCGCAGTCTGTCAGCCACGCCAGCGGCCAGTGGAGCTTCCGGCCCTATTACCACTAGATCGATCTGAAGCGATTGGCAGGCATCAATCAGGCCATTGACATCGGTTTCTGCGATCGCCAGGCACCCACAGCCCTGGTGCTCTTTTGTGCCCCCATTCCCTGGAGTGACCCAGACGTCTTCTATGCCGGAACAGCGTCGTAGTGCCCATGCAAGGGCATTTTCACGCCCACCACTGCCAACAACAAGCAGCCGTTCTAAAGGGGGGAGGGGATGGGGACGGGTGCTGGACATGGCCATAGGAACAAGCAGGGACGGGGAAGACCCCTAGGTTTGAGCAGGCCGGATCTCGTCAGAGGAATCCGTTGCCCTCTTCCATCTTTGTTGAACGACTCAACTCCATGGGGATTCATTCGCTGCCGCTGACTGTGCTGCTGCTGGCTGCCGTTAGTCAGGCTGCGCCTCTTAATTCTGCGACTGACCCCCGTGCTCCTGCTAGGGAGCCCATGTCTGAACTGGTCTATCGGCAAGTGTTGCTCGATGGGGCGATACCAGAGCTCAAAACAGCTTGTGCTGACGCAGCCTTGTTTGGCTTCAACTTGCGTCTGCAGGAACTTCGTAATCGCCTGATCGATATTGCTCCTGCACCTCAACCCTTTGAGGTTGTGATTGCTAATGCTGAAGCACTGATGGTCTGCAAGGCTCCAGCAAGCACGCAGACGGTGCTCAGTCGTATCAGCCCAGCGCCAGGCAGTCAGCGCCGCGCTTGGTTGCTGCTCTCCTGGCAGGCGGCCAACGCATCTTTGGATCATGCCCAGGCGGCTCTTGCTCTGCGACGCCTGGCAAATGGCAATCTCACGGCCTTGAATTTTGAGCAGCTCACCGTTGGCTATGGAGATGATGGCATGCCGCTGACCCGCGCTGCTCTTGATCTCTTGGTGGAGCATGAGCTTTCCATGGATCGTTCGGCTGAGGCGGTCATGGTGCTGTTGGCTGGTCGTGAGCGTGGCGCATTGGGGGCCCGCCGTCTTGCTCTGGCCGCTGAGTTGCTTGAAGGTCTAGGCAACGATCAGCACTCAACACTGTTGGAATCAGCCCTTGATCAGGCGGCTGCAGATCAAGCTTGGGGGCTGGCAGAAGACTTGTTGCGATTGCAATTGAAGTTCGATTTAGCAGCGGGTGGTGATGGCTTAAGGCCCCGACAGCGTCTAGAGCGTCTCGCGAATCGCCTCGATGACCGCTACACCCTGTGGGAGTTGGTTCGGGGGGATCTAGATCAGCAGGATGCTGCAACTCTGCTAGAGCAGGAGCTGCGCTCGCCGCGTCAGCCTGGCGGCCATGCTGCTGTTGAAGCGCATCAAAGTGCGCCTCCTGTTTCAGTTCCATCAGAATTCAAATGACGCCAGATCACGGCCCTCTGCTCTATGAGGGCAAGGCCAAAAGGGTCTTCGCTGCGGATCAGCCCGATCGTGTGTTGGTGGAGTTCAAGAATGACGCCACGGCGTTTAATGCACTCAAACGGGCTGAACTCGAGGGCAAGGGGCGACTGAACTGTCAGATCTCGGCACGACTGTTCGAGATGCTTGAGCGCGAGGGTGTGCCCACCCACTACCTCGGCCTGGCCGCCGAAACCTGGATGCTTGTTCAACATGTTGATGTGATTCCCCTGGAGGTTGTGATTCGCAACGTGGCGACTGGATCGCTTTGTCAACAAACGCCGATTGCGGCCGGTACTGAGCTTTCGCCCGCTTTGTTGGACCTCTACTACAAGGACGACAATTTGGGAGATCCCCTGCTAAGCGAATCAAGGCTGCAGCTGCTTGGATTGATCAGTTCGCAGCAGCGGTTAGAGATCGAACAGTTGGCACGTCGGGTGAATCAGCTGTTGCTGTCATTTTTTGAGAGCTTGGACCTGTTGTTGGTGGACTTCAAGCTCGAACTTGGACTCAACAGTGCAGGCACTCTGCTGGTGGCGGATGAAATCAGTCCTGATACCTGCAGGCTTTGGGACCATCGAAATAGTGATCCCCAGGCCCGCATCCTGGATAAGGATCGCTTCCGCCAGGACCTTGGTGGAGTGATTGAAGCCTACGGGGAGATCCTCAAACGGGTCCAAGGGGTGTGAGCTAATCCCTTCAACTGCAGGTAATGTCAGCGCACATTTGGCGGCTTTGTAGCCGGATTCCTATCACCCATGGCCAGCTTCCTATCTAGCGGACCCTCGGATGCCTTGCGGCGAGGTGCATTTGGTCTGGTTCTGGCCTTGCCGCTTCTTGCTGCTCCTGCGAGCGCTCAGACACCCGAGCAGGATACTCAGCCCTCAGCCACGGAGATCTTGGTTGACAATGATGTGCAGGTGGAGGAGGTGACCACTCCTGAAGGCGTCGTCGAGGAAAGCCTGGAGGTCGAGCAGATTCAGGTCACCCCTGCTGAGCAGCAAGAGCTGCCTCTCAACGCATCTGAACAGCTTCCTGAGGAGCCTCGTGTCTTGATCACCGAGGTGATCATCGAAGGGATTGCAGGCCATCCGGAGCAAGAGCGTGTAGAACTCGCCGCTTATGACGCCATGGTTGTGCGTCCCGGTAGTCGTGTGACTAGAGATGAGCTCAAACGTGATCTCGATGCGATTTACGCCACGGGCTGGTTTTCTGATGTGCGCATTGAGCCGAGTGACGGCCCTTTAGGGGTTCAGCTTGTGGTGCAGGTGCAGCCCAATCCATTGCTCACCAAAGTGGAATTTGATTCACCTGATGTTGAGCTTTCTGAATCTGTGATTGAGGAAACATTCAGCCCCGACTTCGGCAGGACTCTCAATCTCAATGAACTGCAGGCTCGTATGAAGGAGTTGCAGCAGTGGTACGCAAACGAGGGCTATTCCCTGGCTCGGGTCACCGGGCCCACGCGCGTTTCTCCAGAGGGAGTGGTGCAGCTCAAGGTGATCCAGGGCACGGTGGCAGGGGTGGAAGTGCAGTTCCTTAATAAGGAAGGTGATTCCACCGATGAGAAGGGTGAGCCGATTAATGGCAAGACCAAGCCCTGGGTGATTACACGAGAGATATCAATCAAGCCTGGCGAGGCGTTTAATCGAAATCAGCTTGAGGGTGATATTAAGCGTCTCTATGGCACATCTCTTTTCAGTGATGTCAAAGTCACCCTGAAACCGGTTGCTGGTGAACCTGGCAATGTGATGATCATTCTTGGCATTGTTGAGCAGTCCACCGGTTCGTTGTCAGGTGGTCTGGGTTATAGCCAGAGTCAGGGTGTTTTTGGCCAGATACAACTTCAGGACAGCAATCTCCTTGGTCGTGCCTGGAATATGGCATTAAACATTACCTATGGTCAGTATGGAGGCTTGGGAAGCATTTCATTTACCGATCCATGGATTAAGGGTGATGCTCACCGCACATCATTCCGTACCTCTGTATTCCTCAGTCGTGAGGTTCCGCAAGTTTTTCAGAGCCAAAATAATGGCAATATTCGCACCCTTGAAGATTACTATGATGGTGGTTCTAGTTACGCATATGATATAGATAACAGCAATAACCCTGCGGGAAGGAAGTTTGATTCTGTTTCTGATGCAGAGAATGCAGACTCAAATACTAGTTGGTTTGACTATGAAGGGAATTCTGTTGCTTTGCAAAGAATTGGTGGAAACATAATCTTTGCAAGACCTCTAAATGGTGGTGATCCATACAAGAAAGCGCCATGGAATGTCTTGGCTGGCTTAAACATTCAGAAGGTCAGGCCGATTAATTTTTCTGGAGATAGCCGTCCATACGGTGTTAGCTCTGACGATAGAGAGAGTAATGGTGCTCCTGATGATGATGTGATTTGTATCGCCTTTGATTGTGCAGATGAAAACAATCTTCTTGGTGTAAGAGTTGCGGCTACTTATAATAATTTGAATGATCCTCGTAATCCAACTTCTGGCAACTTCTTTAGTTTCGGCACTGAGCAATTTGTATCTGTTGGGGAGCATTCGCCGACCTTTAACCGTCTTCGAACGAGCTATACACATTTCATTCCAGTTAATTGGTTGAAACTTGCCAAGGGCTGCCGTCCTAAGCCAGGGGAACCGGAAAATTGTCCTCAGGCCCTTGCTTTTCAGGTTAAGGCAGGCACGGTTTTAGGCGATCTGCCTCCTTATGAAGCTTTCTGTCTTGGTGGATCTAATTCCGTAAGAGGTTGGAGTGATTGTGATTTATCTGTGGGACGAAGCTTTGTTGAAGCGACGATTGAATATCGATTCCCGATTTGGAATATCGTCTCTGGTGAGGTTTTCGTTGATGGCGGTACTGATTTAGGTTCCCAAGACAATGTTCCTGGTAAACCAGGCAAACTTCTCGACAAGCCTGGTTCGGGTTTTTCGATAGGTTCTGGTCTGATTGTTACCACTCCAGTAGGGCCATTGCGCCTTGAGGTGGCAACACAGGATTTCACCGATGAGTGGCGCTTTAATCTCGGGGTTGGCTGGAAGTTCTAGTGGCTTTTTGGCCCACGAGTTATGACCATGCTTGGACCCTAGGCGGAGCCGTCTCCAGACGAGGGATTGGGCTTCATGGTGGGGAGGTCGCCGAAGTGCGTTTACAGCCTTCGGAGCAAGTTGGCTTCCATGTCTCCTGGCTGGACAACAGCGACCCACCAGTCACTTTGGGGCCACATCAGGTTCGCGATAGTCAGCTTTGCACCACTTTGGAACTGGGCGACCGCCATTTAGGCACGGTGGAACATCTACTTGCGGCCTTAGCGGGCTGTGGCTTGACTCATGTGGAGATCCAGGTTGGTGGTGAGGAAATACCGCTTCTTGATGGTTCAGCTCTGGGCTGGGTGGAGGCGATAGCAGAGGTAGGCCTTACTCCTGCTGCAACCCCTCGTGCCGATCCGCTCGTGCTTGAGCGTGCTTTGGTGTGTCATCGCGGTAGCAGTGTGATCACAGCGACACCTGCCGAGCGCTTCAATGTTGTTGGTGTGATTGATTTCCCACAAGCTGCTATTGGTCATCAGATGCTGGCGATTGAGCTCACTCCAGAGGGGTTTACTGAACAGATTGCTCCGGCGAGAACATTTGGGTTTCGCGAACAGGTGGATCAGCTCTTGGCGGCGGGCCTCATCCAGGGGGGTGCCCTCGACAATGCCTTGGTTTGTGATGGTGATCACTGGTTGAATCCTCCACTGCGATTTGCTGATGAACCAGTGCGCCATAAGCTCTTGGACTTGATAGGAGACCTTGCTCTTGTGGGATTCCCTCAGGCTCAGGTTCTCGTCTATCGGGGGTCCCATGGACTCCATAACGATCTAGCGAATGCTCTCCTTGCCGTCTGTCCTGTGACTGTCTCTTGACCGATCCCTCTCCTAATGCTGCTGTTTTGACAAGTGAGCAGATCATGGGGCTGCTGCCTCATCGTTATCCGTTTGCTCTGGTTGACCGTGTTGTGCTCCATGAGCCTGGCCAGCGGGCAGTTGCGATCAAAAATGTGACCCTCAATGAACCTCAGTTCCAAGGTCATTTTCCTGGTCGTCCTTTGATGCCTGGGGTCTTGATTGTTGAGGCGATGGCCCAGGTGGGTGGTTTGATCGTGGCCCAGATGCCAGATCTGCCAAAGGGGTTATTCGTGTTTGCAGGTATCGATGCAGTTCGTTTTCGCCGTCCAGTGGTGCCAGGAGATCAGCTTATGATTAGCTGCGAGCTGCTTAGCTTGAAGCGGCAGCGCTTTGGCAAGGTCAGGGGGGAAGCCAGGGTGGAGGGCCAGCTGGTTTGCTCTGGTGAGTTGATGTTTTCCTTGGTGGACTGAGGATCATGAGCGAGGTGGGCAAACTCTCAGAGATCACTGCAGAAAAAAAGGCTCAGGTTCACCCTGCGGCTGTGGTGGATCCTCGTGCTGAGCTCGCTTCCGGTGTCATTGTTGGGCCGGGAGCAGTGATTGGACCTGACGTGAAGATTGGTCCTGATACCTGGATTGGTCCCCATGTGGTGCTTGATGGCCGTTTGACCCTTGGCGCCAAAAACCGGGTTTTCCCCGGTGCTTGCCTTGGTCTTGAGCCACAGGACCTCAAGTATCGCGGCGCACCCACAGAGGTGGTGATTGGCGATGCCAACACAATTAGGGAATACGTCACCATCAACCGGGCCACGGAGGAAGGTGAGCAGACCAAGATCGGTGATCACAACTTGTTGATGGCCTATTGCCACCTTGGTCACAACTGTGAGCTGGGCAATGGGATTGTGATGTCGAATGGAATTCAAGTGGCTGGTCATGTCGTGGTCGAAGACCGGGCCGTGATCGGCGGCTGCTTGGGAATTCACCAATTCGTTCACATTGGCAGTCTTGCCATGGTTGGAGGTATGACAAGGGTTGATCGCGATGTACCCCCGTACTGCCTCGCCGAAGGGCATCCAGGTCGATTGAGGGGTCTTAATCGCGTGGGCCTGCGGCGCAGTGGTCTGAAGACTCAAGAGGGAGGAGAGCTTGGCCAGTTGCAGGAGATTTGGAATCTGCTGTTTCGATCTGACCATGTCTTTGTTGAGGGGTTGCGGCTTGCTCGACAAGAGCAGTTGATGCCAGCGGCTGAACACCTCTGTGCCTTTCTAGAGGCCTCGATTGAGAAGGGACGTCGCGGTCCTATGCCTGCGCCTGCGATGTCTTTGAGTCGCTGATGGTGCGCCTGCTGATCAGCACTGGCGAGGTCTCTGGTGATTTGCAGGGAAGTCTCTTGATTCAAGCTCTCCAAAGGGAGGTTGAACGGCGTTCCTGGCCGCTTGAGTTGATGGCCCTTGGAGGTCCCCGCATGCAGGCTTCTGGTGCAGAACTGCTTGCTGATACGGCTCCGATGGGTGCAATTGGACTTTGGGAGGCCCTGCCTCTGGTGCTCCCCACTTTGCGACTTCAGTCTCGGGTGGATCACGTGCTCAAGCAGCGACCACCCGATGCCGTGGTGCTGATCGATTACATGGGGGCCAACGTGCGTTTGGGGCACAAGTTGCGGCGCTGGTTTCCCAAGGTGCCGATCATTTACTACATCGCTCCTCAGGAATGGGCTTGGCGTTTTGGCGATGGCGGCACCACTCAGCTGCTGAGTTTCACCGACAGAATCTTGGCGATCTTTCCCGTTGAAGCTGAGTTCTATTCCCAGCGGGGGGCCAAGGTGACTTGGGTCGGTCATCCATTGCTCGATACGGTGAGTGTGCTGCCTGATCGTCAGCTGGCGCGTGAGCGGCTTGGCTTGAAGCCTGGCCAAAGATTGTTGTTGCTTTTACCGGCTTCCCGGCAACAGGAACTTCGTTACTTGATGCCCACTCTCTCCAAGGCAGCAGCTTTGCTTCAGCAGCGTGACCCATCCCTTGAGGTGATTGTTCCTGCAGGATTAGCAAGTTTTGAGAAGTCTTTGAAGGAGGCTCTTGAGGCAGCGGCAGTTCGAGGGCGAGTCCTTTCGGCTCAGCAGGCCGATGAACTCAAACCAATGCTTTATGCGGCGGCTGATCTTGCCCTCGGCAAATCAGGCACTGTCAATATGGAGCTGGCCTTACGTGGCGTTCCCCAGGTGGTGGGCTACAAGGTGAGTCGGATTACAGCATTTGTGGCTCGACACTTTTTGCGCTTTCGGGTGGACCATATCTCGCCGGTGAATCTGTTGCTAAAGGAACGGCTTGTGCCGGAATTACTACAGGATGAGTTGACTGCAGAAGCACTTGTGCAGGCAGCTATCCCTTTATTGGAGGATCCTGCCCAGCGCAATGAGATGCTCGAGGGCTATCGGCGATTGCGGCAGACGCTTGGCGTTCCAGGTGTTACCGATAGGGCAGCCAAGGAAATCCTTGATTTAACCAAGACATGAAGACAACGTTTCGACCTTTGAGGAGATGGTGGATTGCCATCTTTCTCTGTGTTGCCTTACTTGGCTTGCCGCTTCAAGTTTTGGCGTCAGTCGAGGAAGCCGTTTTTGCTGGGGGCTGCTTCTGGTGTCTTGAGCATGATCTGGAGGGATTAACCGGTGTGATTTCTGCTGAGAGTGGATACACAGGTGGTGATTTGCCTCGCCCTACGTACCGCCAGGTGAGCTCTAAGACCACAGGTCATCAAGAGGCCGTAAAGGTGCGATTTGATGCAGCTCAAATCAGCTATGCAGAGCTACTACGCAGCTATTGGCGCAATGTTGACCCTCTTGATGGTGATGGCCAATTTTGTGATCAAGGTGACTCCTATCGACCTGTGATCTTCACCCGAGATGATCAGCAGGCCAGCGAGGCTCGTGAGAGTGCTGATGCTGTGGCTTTGGAGCTGGCCCAGCCCATGAGCAATCTGAGAGTTGAGATCAAACCTTTAAGCGAATTCTGGCTGGCTGAGGATTACCACCAGAATTACGCTGAGCTCAATAGCATCAAATACAACTTCTATCGATACAGCTGTGGCCGCGACCGCCGGCTAGATCAGCTATGGGGTGACAACGCACGAACCGGCTTGCCATGGCAGCGCCCAGATCAAGCAAATCTAAGGAAAAAATAAAATCAGGATGACCTTTGGAATCGTGCAGTTCGCAGTGAAGATGCGGGTTTCCACCCATCCCTTCTGCTGAAAAAGCTGCTTAACATCTACTGGAGATTTAAGTAGGAGATGTATGTATCTGCTGACCGTTAAGGATGGACTAGTGACTCGCCATGTTGGCCCGTATCCTTCTCCGAAGCAGGCTTCCGATGACTTGGAAAGGGTTTTGGAATCTTTTTCTGAACGAGCACGTTGGCAGATTCATGCGTTGGAATCCCCCAAGACCCTTTCGCTTTCAGAGCGGATTCATGCCAGGAATGGGGCGATGAATGTTGCAGCCTCATGAGTTAGGCGGTCTTTCCTTCTCCCTCTGGCTTTGATGCTCAAAGCTTCTTTGATCAGATCGCTATGGAATACCAGGTCAAGGACTGTCGTCATTCAAGCCAGCTCAATATCCCGCATCAAAATTTAGGGCCCCGATTCTGATCAAGCAAGCGAAAACTCTTTGCTGATCAATTTTCTGGATAGGTTGCTAGCTCTAGGTATGAGCATTGCCAACCCTGCGCGACCTTGAGCGATCAACGTTGTATTCATGTTGTGATTCCTTCTTCAGCTCGTTTTTTGCTGAGTTGAATGCAAAGCTTCTTGACTCAAGACTGACTACAAATCCAATTCACCAAAGTGCGAACCCCGTAGCCGGTGGCACCAGATGGATTGAGGCCTTGGCCCTTTTCAGACCAGACCGTTCCGGCGATGTCGATGTGGGCCCATGGGATGGAGGCCTCAACAAACTCTTTGAGGAAAAGGGCCGCGGTAATTGATCCGCCAGGACGAGGTCCTGTGTTCTTGAGGTCAGCGAGGTTGGATTTGAGACCCTCTCGATAGGAACTTGGCAATGGCATGCGCCACAGGCCTTCGCCAGCCGCCTCGGCGGCAGCGGTTAGGCCCTCAGCCAGGGGATCATTAGCTGTCCAAAGGCCAGCGATCTCTTCGCCAAGTGCGATAACGCAAGCCCCTGTAAGGGTTGCTAAATCCACGATTGCGTCTGGTTCGAGTCCGCAGGTGTATACCAGTGCATCGGCAAGGGTCAGACGGCCTTCGGCATCGGTGTTGTTGATCTCGATGGTGGTGCCGTTAGAGGCCCGCACGATGTCTCCTGGATGGACAGCGGATCCATTCACCATATTTTCGCAGGCGGCCACGATCACATGCACTTCCACTCCCTTGGGTCGCAGTTCTGCAATCGCTCGGGCGGCTCCAAGTACAGCTGCGCTGCCGCCCATGTCGAACTTCATCAGATCAATCTGGGCAGCTCCAACTTTGAGGTTGTATCCACCGGAATCGAAGGTCAGTCCCTTGCCTACAAGGGCCAGTCGTCGTTGAACTGGTCCTTGAGGGCGATAGGTGAGGTGAATGAATTTTGGCTCCAGATCAGAACCTTGAGAGACTGCTAGGTAGGCACCCATTTCCCGTTCGGCGCATTCAGATCGCTCCAGCACAGTGCACTCGAGGCCGTGTTCGTGGGCAAGTTGAATCGCTGTTTGGGCGAGTGCCGCAGGGGTAAGACTGTTGGCAGGAGCCGCAACCAGCTGCCTTGCTAGCTCCACTCCCGCACAGGTGGGGTGAACGGCTTGAAGATCTTTGCTGGCTGAGTCGGGCAGACCAATGAGCTCCAGTTTTGTTGGCGTAGAGCGGGGCTCAGGAGCACTGCGAAAGCGGAGGTCTTTATAGAGGGAAAGGCGAACGGCTTCTGCGACGGCCCTTGCGGCAGATGCCGCATCCAAGGGCTCCCAGGGGAGCATCATCCCCAGGGTTCCACTGCATCCGAGGCTTGCTTTCGCTCCCAGGGCAGCCGCCTTGCGAAGGTCGTCAAGCCTCATGTTCTGGGGTTCTCCGAGCCCTACGAGCACCAGCAGGTTTGGCTTGTTTTGGAGCAGTTGAACGGTGGCGATTTCTCCGGATTTGCCTTTGAAAATCTGCTTCTCAAGGCTCTGCGTCAGAGATCCTTTGCAGAGTGTTTCCAGCTCGTTTAAACGTTCCTCCATCTTTCCCTCAAGCATGCCCACCATGAGCACATCGCCAGTCCAGCTCTGCAAGGTTGCTGGAAAAAGGCAAATCTCCATGGGATGTTGATGAGGTGGCGCGATGTTAGCCGTGCCCTTTAGCTGCATTCAGCTGTGAACGGGGTGCTCCAGCGAGCTCTTGTTTCTTTGTTGAACGGTGGCAGCCAGCGCTGGATCAGTTGTTGCTCGAGCTGTCGACGGGCTTTGGTGCTCTCGGGAACATCGCTCCAAAAACGGATGCTGAGCTGGCTTGTTAGTCCTGCCTTGGCAAGGGCTTCGGCATAGGCCGCCAGGTAGGCCTTGCAATCATGCTCACCCTTCCAGCGGCGATCTGCAGCAATCGTTTCGCCCACATAAAGCAATAAAGGAGTGTTGAGGTCTGCTGGGCGGTCCATCACCAGATAAACGGCTGGGCCATGGTGAGGGCTGTTAGGCCAGCGCCAGAAGCTCACGGGGAGCGGGGTGAGCTGCAGGGGCTTCAATTGGTCGATGACTGTTTCGTGATCGCTACCAAACAGCGAGCTCTGCCGAGCGATGTCTGGCTCTCCTTGGAATAGATCGGCTTGATGGCCTTGAATGCGCCTCTGCCAGCTTTGTAAAAGGTCGCGGCTAAGAATGAGCTCCTGGCGGGGGGCGAGCCCTGCGGCTGGAACTTGGTTTGGGAATAGGTGGCCCTGACCACGCGCGGTTTGCATCGATTGATCACCTTTGCGGAAGCTTTGGAGCTGTGCTTGTGGGCTCAAAGTGCAAGATGCCAATCACCCTTTGGGGATCGCTCATTCAGGCGAACGTTACCGAGTCAGTGAAGGCAGCGTTATTGCCAACGTGGCAGTCTTTGAGGTAACTCCACCAGCCCATCACGAAAAGCCACCACCACAGCATGGGTGCGATCTCGTGCTGGCAATTTTTGCAGCAGGTTGTGCACATGGCTCTTGACCGTATCGATCGAGAGATAGAGCTCATCGGCAATGTTCTGATTGCTCATCCCTTTACAGATTCCTCGAAGTACATCTCCCTCGCGCAAGCTGAGGCTGTCGATTTGGCTGCTGGTCTTGCCATTGCCGAGACGACCATGACGTAAAACTCCTGCAACCACGCTGTCTAAGTAGGTTCCATCGCTTTCGATTGCGCTTAGAGCTGCTAGCAGGGTGCCACTGCCGACGAGCTCATGGGCACAGAGGCCATCGCAATGGGCTTCGATTGCATCCAGCAGGGTGCGTAAGACAGGTCGTTGAATCAGCATCAGGGCCTTGAGATCAGGCTTGAGCTGTTTTGCTTTACGGACCAGGCTTGGGCCATTCCCGCTCTCCAGTAGATCGGTGCAGATCAGGAGATCTGCATTAGAGCTTTTTAGGCAACTGAGGGTCTCGTCCTCACCGGTTGCAGCCCCCACTAGGGGGCCCAGACAATCAAACCAGCCCACCCAACTTGTGATTAAGACGCGATCGGCTGTGGCGACAACAGTGCGACTCCGGCGTAGTAGGGGATGGCTTTGTTGACTTGTTTTCTTGAGAGAAGAGATCCGGGGAGTGATGTCCACTGGTTGCAACCAGGTAACAGGAGCGGTTAGAGCCTCATTGTGGAGATTACGTTGATCCGCACTGTTTCTGACGGCGAGAATTTTGCACAATTCCAACCAACAAGCCCAGGGCGTTCATGGCCTTCTTTGAATCGGAGATTGTTCAGGAGGAGGCCAAGCGGCTGTTCACCGACTATCAACAGCTGATGCAGCTCGGTTCTGAATATGGAAAGTTTGATCGGGAGGGTAAAAAAAAGTTCATCGACACCATGGAGGAGTTGATGCAGCGCTATCGCGTGTTTATGAAGCGTTTTGAGCTCTCCGAGGATTTTCAAGCAAAGATGACTGTTGAACAGCTGCGTACTCAGTTGGGCCAGTTCGGGATTACGCCTGAACAGATGTTTGAGCAGATGAATCAAACCTTGACCCGGATGAAGAGAGAGCTTGAGCAGGACTCTCGATGAAAGTGATGACTGGCTGACTTGCTACCCGTACGATCCGCTCAGCTAGAGATCCTCTAACCATGCCGGAGACTCCGATCACCATGCCGGCCTGGTTGGAGCGGGGCATGGTTGACTTGTTCCCTTCAGGCCAATGGGGCGATGCTGATCAGCAACTTGCGACTCGTCTTGATGAGGCTCGAGAACAAAACCGACCCCTAAGGGTCAAGCTTGGTATTGATCCCACTGGTCGTGATATCCATCTGGGACACAGCATCCTGTTTCGCAAACTCAGAGCTTTCCAGGATGCGGGGCATACAGCAGTGTTGATTATTGGCGATTTCACTGCACGAATCGGTGACCCAACCGGCAAGAGCAGCACCAGAGTGCAGCTCACCTCTGAGCAGATTGAGGCCAATGCGACAACCTATCTTTCCCAGCTGGGTCAGGGGCAGTCAGCGGAAAGAGCGCTGCTCGATTTCACAACCCCTGGGCGCCTGGAAGTGCGACGTAATACCGAGTGGTTGGCTGACTTGGATTTGCCCGAAGTGATTGGTTTGTTGGGCACTGCCACGGTTGGGCAAATGCTGGCTAAAGAAGACTTTGGCAATCGGTATGGCTCAGGTGTTCCGATAGCTCTGCATGAGTTTCTGTATCCCCTCTTGCAGGGTTACGACTCGGTAGCGGTGCAGGCAGATGTTGAACTTGGGGGGACTGATCAGAAATTCAATGTCGCCATGGGGCGGGATCTTCAGCGTCATTTCGATCAGCGCCCTCAGTTTGGGCTCCTACTCCCAATCTTGGCTGGCCTGGATGGGGTGCAGAAGATGAGCAAGAGTCTCTCTAACACTGTGGGACTGAATGAGGACCCCCTTTCCATGTATTCCAAGTTGGAGAAGGTTCCTGATGCCCTTGTCAGCAGTTACGTGGTTTTGCTTACCGATCTCGACCCTGAAGCTTTACCTGTCAATCCGCGTGAACGGCAGAAGGCCATGGCTCTTGCAGTCACGGCCAGCCGTCATGGCATCGCGGCGGCTGAAGCAGCCCAGAATGATGCAGCCAGATTGGTTTCCGGCTCTCAAGATGACGCTGCATCTGTGCCAGAAGCGATGCTTTCGGATGTGAATTTTCCGGCCAAGGCCTTTTATCTGCTCAGTGCGATTGGCCTTTGTGCGAGCAGTAGCGAGGCTCGGCGTCAAATCAAGGGTGGTGCGGTACGCCTGGATGGCGAAAAAATTACCGATCCCAATTTGGAGTTCACTGACTCCAGCCTGCTGATGGGCAAGGTGCTGCAAGTGGGCAAGAAAACCTTTCGTCGTTTGACGCGTTGAGTGAAGGACCAACCCCTGCTGCGATGACCTTGCCATTGACTCCTGCCGATCAACTGATCATTGCTCTTGATGGCATGGATCGGGCTGAGGCCCTTGCATTCAGCTCAAAGTTGCCAGAGGTCAGTTGGGTCAAGGTGGGCCTGGAACTGTTTGTTAGTGCGGGGCCAGAGGTTTTGGCTGATCTACGGGAGCAAGGGTTGCGGATTTTTCTTGATCTCAAGTTTCACGATATCCCTGCCACCATGGCAGGAGCTTGTCGCCGAGCGGCGAGCTTTGGCGCTGAGTTGATCACGGTGCATGCCTGTGCTGGCCGTGCTGCCCTTGCTGAAGCTCAGAGGGCTGCTTTCGAGGGGGCTGCGGAGGTTGGCTTGTCAGCACCCCGGCTGTTGGCCGTCACTGTGCTCACCAGTTGGGATCAGAAGCGTCTGGCGAATGAGCTGTGCATTCCTCAGTCTCTTCAGGCCAGGGTGGAGTGGTTGGCTGAGTTGGCAGCGGAGTCAGGGTTGGGCGGCTGCGTGTGTTCTCCCTGGGAAGTCAGCGGCTTACGCCGACTTCATCCCTCGCCCTTTGAGTTGGTGACTCCTGGTATTCGCCCCTCGGGGGCTGAATTGGCGGATCAGGTCAGGGTCATGAGTCCTGCAGCGGCGCTGAATGCAGGAGCTTCACGTTTGGTGATTGGCCGGCCGATTACCCGTGCTGTTGATCCGGCAGAGGCGTTTGCACGCTGCTGCTTTGAGATTGAACAGCGTCAGCTGGACTGACCGAGGCGAGGTTCGGTGCCTGCCAGCAAGCGTTGCAGATTGGAGCGGTGTCGCCACACCACCATTGCCATGGCGGCAAAGGCTACCGCCAGGTAAGCCGGCGGTGAGTTGCCTTGAAAGCGCAAGATCATCAGCAACGGCAAGCTGAGGGCGGCGATGATGCTCGATAACGACACGATCCTGCTGAAGCTCAGCACAGTGAGGAAGATGCCGAAACAGGCCAGCCCTACAGGCCAGGAGATGCCTAGCAGCATCCCCAGACCTGTTGCGACAGCTTTGCCACCTTTCCATCCCAGCCACACAGGCCAGATGTGACCTGCCAAGGCTGCTAGACCTGCGGCAACTTGCCATCCATCATCCAGCTCAAGTGCCCTAGCAACAAGTACGGCGATTGTGCCTTTGCCAACATCGATAAGGAAAACGGCCAGGGCAGGACCTTTACCCACCTGGCGCAGCACATTGGTGGCCCCGGTTGATCCAGAACCCTTCTCACGCAGGTCGATTCCTGCCAGCCATTGGGCTGCAAGATATCCGCTGGGCAGTGAACCGAGCAGATATCCCATGATTAGGGAGAGAAGACTCCCAAATAGAGAGTTGAACATCATTAGAGCAGTTCTTCGTCTTCGAACCGTTCTTGCGGCCCAGCTGCAAAGGCTAGCCAGAGCGGGAATTGAAGCACGGGGATCTCTACACTGCGTTGGGCTGCATCAATCAGGATGAGGGGGACTTCCCCTCGTTCCTCAAGTCGGTCGGCGCGTTCTACAAGAGCTTCGCCGCGTTCAAAAAGAACAATGCCGCTGCTAGGGCCGAAGTCTTCTCGAGCGAGGCCTAGAGCATCTTGAAGGCCACGTCGCCATTCGCCAAGCCGCTCTGGTTCACCGGCAAGCACCAGGCTTTGGAATCGGTCGCCATAGAGTTCACCGAGGATGGCAATCAGTGCTGCAGCCACAAGGATGTTGCGTGTTCGGCTGTTCCTGCTTGGCTGTGCTCCTCGCCCACCCTGATTGAAAAACCAGTCTTCTAGAAGTTCTTTGTCTTTGGGATCAAGGCTGCGTCGCAATTTCCAAGGATCGGCGTAGAAGTCTGGTTGACTTAGAAATTGCTCCAGACATTCACGGATCAGGCTTTCGTCTGGTTTAAAGGTGTCAGCAACAGCTAGGGCGTTGTCCTGAGCGGCGGCCTCGGGCGTTGAATTGGGTTGGTCTAGGGGAGAAGGTTGGACCACAACAGGCTGCACAACCAGTTCAAGTTGCTCCACTGATTGGGCCAGGTCTTGCAGAGCGCCTGTGAGGTAGTCCTGGAAGCCTTTGACCCGCCTGGCAATAGCATCGGACTGGCCAGCGAAGGAACTGCTGAGCTCCTTTTCCAGTTGGGATTTGCGGTTGGAGAGGTTTTTGATTTCTGCTTCGAGTTGATCGCGATGTTGCTGCAGCTCCGTCAAGGCCACTTGTAGGAGTGGAGCAAGATCTGGTTTGTCTTGAGGAGCAGCTAGGAGATCGGATTGAGAGTCCGCTGAGTTCTGTGGGGGCTTTTCAGGCGCAAGTTGTTCAGGAGAAGGCTGTTGAGGCGATAGCTCTTCAGGAGAAGTCTGCCCAGGGGGAGGCTGTTTGCGGAGGGGGAGGTCGGCTTCAGGCATGAACCAGGCAGGCAGTGGTGGTCTTGCTCTCAGGAGAGATGTTGGGTCTGTTTGGGGAGTTAATGAGAGAGGACCGATCTGGACCCATCACTGATTTGGGGTTGATATGGGGGCAAGCAGGATTTGTCAATAGCTGTGCGTTTGCTGGTGGGCCTTGATGACATCAGCTGAAAAGAATCTGGGTGAGCAACACATCCATCAAAGACACTGTGACCAGGGTCATCACAACGGCGCCAGTGGTGCTGGTGCCAACTTCTTTTGGACCACCACGCGTTGTGAGGCCCCACCCGCAAGCCAGAACAGCAATCTGAAGGCCGAACACCAATGATTTGATCAGCATGAATGGCAAATCATCCGGAGTCAGCCAGGTGCGCACGGAATTCCAGAAGACCTCTGGTGGAATTTGATAAAGATTGGTGCTGCTGACCTGGCCGCTCCAGAGGGCTATGCCGAAGAACAGAATGCATTGCACTGGTGCCATGACCACCATGGCGATCACTCTTGGAACCACCAAGTACTCAACCGGTTCGGTTCGCAACATGGTGATGGCATCGATCTGTTCAGTGACCTTCATGGTGCCCAGCTGAGCTGCATAGGCCGTGGCTACCTTGCCAGTGAGCAACGTGGCGGTGAGAAGAGGGGCGATTTCCCTTGCCATCCCAATGGCGAGAATCCCTCCTACCGTGGATCCAGCACCTTGTCTGCTCAGCTCTGCGGCGACCTGGATGTTGAAGACCGTTCCTGCGGCTAAGCCTGTGATCAGCACAATCAGGAAGCTGCCTGGGCCGGCCTCCATCAGCTGATCAAACAGGTCGACCCTGTTGATACGACCTCGGGCGGTGGCTGCCACTGCCTGGCCTCCGATGATGAGGCTGCTGCCCAGTCGCTTCAGCCAGCGAGGAGTCGTCATGACATGGCTGCCTGGTTGTGAGAGTTCCTTTCGGGCCAGCCTCGCATCACCACAAGACCCAACGCCACAAGCACGGCGGGAATGAATCCCATGCACATGCGAATGGTGATCAGAGCGGATTCGGGTTGATCCGCGTAGCTCAGTGCTCCGCCTGCTTCTACCACTGAGCGATAGCCAGACAGTGAAAGCAGGATGCCGAGCAGTTGGATGCTCACACCAATACCGATTTTCTGAACTAGCACCATCCAGGCGGTGTAGAGGCCTGCTGGTTTGTCAGGGTCAGCATCAATTGCATCTGGTAGCAGACACCAAGGGATCAGATAAGCATTTGCGGCTCCAAACCCCACCGTGCCAATGGTGGCCAACAAAACCATCAATCTCAGACCATCAGTGCCGGCTGTAGGCCAGAGGTTGGCGAGGGATGCATCAGCGGAGAGAGGGGGGAGCAGCATCGAAACAAAACAAGCAGCGATCCATAGACAGCCACCCCAGAGAAGGGCCCGGATACGCCCATGGCGATTGGCATACATGCTCCAGACCTGAAGGCCGATCAGGGCGCAGAGCTGGAAGGGCAGCAACATCCAGGTGGCCAGTTCTGCGGGTACGCGCATCAACTGAACCAGGTAGATCAGAGCAACTGGCTGCATTAACTGCAAAGCGCACCAGAGCAACAGGTAAAGCCCCAGAACTTTGAGGAAGCGTCTGTTGCTGATGATCCTCACAAGCTGTCGACGTAGGGGCTCGTGATGGCAACGGGGGCGCCTGGCGGTTTTTGTGAAAGGGGCCAGCCCCCAGCAGCAGGCGAGGGTGGCTAAAGCTGCGATTGTGCCGGTGATGCGGCCCATGGCCAAGTAACCGTTGGCACCGTTGACCAGCAGTAAAGGCGTCACAATCAAGCCGCTTGCACCAGCGATGATTGATCCGGTGAATCTGGCGGCGTTGAGACGGTTGCGCACAGATGTGTCTTCTGTGAGCTCTGTGGAGAGGGCTGAGTAAGGCAGATTGACGCTGGTGTAGGCGGTCATTAGCAGAATCGCCATCACGATGTAATACATCGTTTTCTGGGCAACGTCTCCGGGAGGAACCCACCACATGGCAGCCAGGCTGATGCCGAGGGGGAGTGCTGCGCCAAGCATCCAGGGAATCCTTGGGCCCCAACGAGTTTGGGTGTGATCGCTCAGCCAGCCGATCATTGGGTCATTGATCCCATCCCAGAGCTTGATCACCATCAGCAGTGAGCCGGCAACAATGGCAGGCAGCCCGGCGGTCCCGGTAAAAAACACGAAGAGGTAGAAGCCGAGCAGAGTTGCTGCCAGCCCGGTGCCTGCATCGCCAAGGCCATAAGAGATCATCAGCCGGCGGCGTGATCCCTCTTGAAGCGCTGTGGATTTCGTCAAGCTGCAAAAAGGGGGATGCGCAAGGTCATAATGCAGGGGCGCTGAAACGCAGATCCATTTCGTCTATCGCGATGGTTCTGCTGTACTAGCGCGGGCGTTGTGTAGTGGTAAGACCTCAGCCTTCCAAGCTGATGACGCGGGTTCGATTCCCGCCGCCCGCTTTTTTGATTTTTCCCTTTTAGAGCTTGAGTTTTGAGGCGTATTCCTCTGCCAGCAAGATCAACATGCTGCGGTTCTGCAGATCAATGTCCTCTGAAGTCCATGTATTAGGTCTTGCGGGTAGATCATCGGGGCTAGGACATGCTGTGTCCAGGATGCGGTGCCACGCAGAAGTCGGTTCAGGCAGATCAAAGTGCATGGCTTTGCTGTAGGCGTTGAAGCCCATCCACATCACCGCACCGCTGGAGCCTCGATTCAGGCTGTAGCAGATGGTATGGGACCAGCTGCCCCAATCGGGCTTGTCGATCTCAACACCATGCCATTGCAGCCAGAGATCGTCTGGACTCTGCTGAAGACGTACGGGCCTCTCCTCAGGGGGGTGATTGATGGGAGAGAAGAGTTCCGAAAGTTGGCGGCGAATCATGAGCAGCCTGCTGACGAAGAGGTGCAAATCCATATCGCATTGTTCAGGGTTCCAGAGCATCCAGCCGAGCGGGTTGTCCTGACACCAGCTGTTGTTGTTCCCCCCCTGGCTGCGGCCCACTTCATCTCCCATCAACAGCATTGGCACTCCTCTTGAAAGCAACAGGGTGGCGATCAGATTGCGCATCTGGCGATGGCGGAGGGCCTGCACGGCATGGTCACTGCAGGGGCCTTCAATGCCGTTGTTCCAGCTGTTGTTGTGATTTTCACCGTCGCGGTTGCTCTCTCCATTGGCGAGGTTGTGTTTGCAGTTGAAACTCACCAGGTCATTGAGGGTGAAGCCATCGTGTGCAGTGATGAAGTTCAGGGAACGTCCCAGCGGAGCTGGTTCACCTTTGTAGAGATCAGCACTTCCGCTTAGGCGTTGTCCCATCCTCCAGGCGCTGTCTTCGTCTCCTTTCCAGAAGGCACGTAGGTCATCTCGGTAATGGCCATTCCATGTTCCGATTCGTTGTGCTGGGAAATCGCTGAGTCGATAGAGGCCACCGCAATCCCATGGTTCGCTAAACAGTTTTAAATCGCTGAGCTCTGGATCAGCTTCAATCTCTTCAAATAGGGGAGGGTGTTCGAGCGGCTTTAGGCCTTCGCCTCGGCTCAGGGCGATCCCTAGATCGAAGCGGAAGCCATCGACTCCTAGTTCGATGGCCCAGCAACGCATCGACTCGAGAATCAGCTGCCTCACGATTGGACGATTGGCGGCGATGCTGTTGCCGCAACCACTTACATCCAGGTATTCGCCACTGTCGTTTTGGTGGTAATAGAGAGCATCGCTGAAGCCTCGCCAGCTGAGTGTGGGGCCATCAAGGCTGCCTTCTGTGGTGTGGTTGTAGACCACGTCAAGGATGACTTCAATGCCCTCGTCATGACAGGCCGCAACCAGCTCGCGGACTTGTTGGCGAGCCTGCAATGGATCGTCACCATGAACATATTTGGGATGGGGAGTGAACCAGTTCAGAGGGCTGTAGCCCCAGTAGTTGTCTCGCCCCGTTGGCGCATCAGAGGGATCGAAAGCAAAAATAGGTAGCAGCTCTATGGCCGTGATACCCAGTTGTCGCAGATAGGGAAGTTTGTCAATGAGTCCTAGGAAGGTGCCTTGGCGCTGAGGTGTTACCTCTGACTTCGGGCCGCTGCTGAACCCCCCTACATGCAGTTCGTAGATCACGCTGCGGTTCCATGGGGTCCTGGGGCGTGGATGGGATGCGAAGTCAAAATGTTCTCGTTCGCACACCACTCCCTTTAGGCAGGCTTGGATATTGGCCGACGATCCTTTGGCCTGTTCTCTTTGATAGATGTCCCAGCCACTGATGGCTCTTGTGCAGGGGTCAAGCAGCACCTTGGAGGGGTGAAAGCTATCGCTGCCAGGGTTGTGGGGGCCGAAGATCCGATAGCCATAACAGCAGCCAGTTTGCAATCCTTCCACCTCAACATGCCAGTAGTCGCCGGATCGATGGAAAGGCTGGAGCTCGAGGATGTGTTCTGGCTGTGTGGCATTTGCATCGGCAAACAGCAGCAGCTCCACGCGCTTTGCAGTTGGGGCAGCCACAGAGAAATTGACGCCTCGTGTTGTGATCGTGCTGCCCAGGGGCCAAGGAGTGCCGAGATGCATCTTGCTTACAGCTGTGTCTGCGGCGAGGCAGAAAGCATTGGGCACAAGCGAAGAAGTTCAGCCCGTTTCACAATGTCATGACGTTGTCCCAATCATTGGAGTCGGGCAATCCTCCAGAGCAGCTGAGCGGGCCCCTCTGGGTTTTCCCACCCAATCGAGACTGTGACGGGGGGACAGCATGGTGGCTGGGATGTGACCCCGAACCCGTCTTAATCGACTGTCCGCCTTTAACGACAACCACTCTTGAGGCTCTAAAACAGCTCGCCTCGGGGCGCACGGCCCGGATCTTGCTGACCAGTCGAGAGGGGCATGGCAGGGTGCGTGCGTTTCAGGATGCACTCGGATGGCCTGTCTTGGTGCAGGAGCAGGAGGCTTATCTCCTGCCCGGGCTGACTTCGCTGGACAGCTTTGCTGATCAACACACCACCGCTGCGGGGCTGCGGCTGCTTTGGACGCCTGGGCCAACACCAGGGAGCTGCGTGGTTTTTGCTCCTGATCCTTGGAACGTACTTTTCTGTGGACGTTTGTTGATTCCTGTCGAGTTTGTTCAATTGGCTCCATTGCCACATAGGCGGACTTTTCATTGGCCTCGCCAGCTCAGAAGCTTGCGAAAATTGCGCCAATGGATTCCTTCAGATTCAAGGCCTGCACTGGCTTCTGGTGCTCCCCTTGGGGCCCTCCGAGGAGAGAAATTGGCCCCATGGGATGCCTGGAAATTGCAGGTAAATCAGTGAATCAAATTGTTCAATTTTCGTATAAAGCGTTGCGCCACGGTCCCTTTCGGTTGCCGGCAGCGGCTTGAGTCCATACGATTAGCGCGAATCGGGATAGCAGGGACGGATTTCGTCTTCTGCTCTGTCACTGAACAGTTTCCGTACCATCACCCCTTTCCTATGAACAAAGCTGACCTGGTCAACCTCGTCGCAGCCCGCACTGAGCTAACGAAAACAGATGTCTCCTTGGTGGTGGATGCTGCCATCGATACCATCATCGATTCCGTAGTGGAGGGGAAGAAGGTCTCTATCCTTGGCTTCGGATCCTTCGAGCCTCGTGATCGTTCCGCTCGTCAGGGTCTGAACCCCAAGACAGGGCAGAAGATCAAGATCCCTGCCAAGCGTGTTCCTGCCTTTACTGCAGGCAAGATGTTCAAAGATCGCGTTCAGGGCTGATTTTTTAGCCCTTGCTTGCAGACGGGCGGTCGTCACGGCCGCCTTTTATTTGTGGGCCTACTGAGTCAGGGCTCCTTCCATTGATTCAATGGCCACATCCTCTGAACTGCCTGATCATCTGTATGAGCAGATGGAAGCTGGGCAGCACCTTAGGAATCAGGGCTATCGCGGCCGGTTTGCCCCGTCTCCGACGGGACCATTACACCTGGGCAATCTGTGCACTGCTCTGGTGTCTTGGTTGCAAGCGCGTTTGGCTAATGGGGCTTGGCTTTTGCGGGTGGATGACCTGGATCAGCCTCGCAATCGTGTGGGAGCGGTTGAGAGCCTGCAGCAGGATTTGCACTGGCTAGGCCTTGATTGGGATGGCCCCGTGGTGTTTCAGAGCCGCCGCCGTGGGCTTTACAACTCTTTCCTCTCGGCTCTGCGGCGCCAGGGGAAGTTGTATGCCTGTCGATGTAGCCGGCGAATGTTGGCTGACATCTCAGCACCAGCTGGGCGGCACTTGGTTTACCCAGGCACGTGTCGAGATTTGGAGCTGTTTTGGGGGTGGCATGAGGGCAGGCTGCCCAGTTGGCGTTTAAGGGTGAGCAAAGAGTTCTCCCATACCAGTGGAGACGTGATTTTGCGGCGCGCTGATGGTTTTATCGCTTATCACTTGGCGACGGTTGTTGATGAACTGACTCTCGGGATTAGCGAGGTGGTACGCGGTGAAGACTTGCTTGACGCCATGAATGCTCAGCTTGCTTTGATTAATGCGATTTCAGAGCGGCCTGTGATCTATCGCCACGTGCCCTTGTTGTGTGATGAGCAAGGCCGAAAGTTGGCCAAGCGAGAGGGACATGCTGGTTTGGACAGCCTGCGTTCCGAGGGACTGGGGCCTTCTCATGTGGTGGGCTTGCTTGCTGCTAGCCAGAGCCTTGTCCCTTTTGGTGCTGAACTCACGGCAGGGGAGTTATTGAGTGAGTTGAAGAAGAAGGAGGGGGTTTTGAAAAGCGTGCTGAAACCTTAAAGGCACAACGGCTCTAATTCTTAACGAAGCCTTCGGGATCACAAGCGCATAAATGTATGAAAATAAACAGCCACTTAATGCAAGCAATCAATGTCGATCTGCCCTAACTGCGGAGGTAGTGGCATTCAACGCATCAGTCACCTGAGGTTTCGTACCTGCTTAGACTGTCTTGGCCAGGGGAGCGTCATAGAAGAGCTGAACACTGGTTACGCGCTGCAGTCTCCAGGTGGAGATCTTCAAGCAGAACAGACGATCAAGACTCCTATTGCTGCTCCTGTGGTGAGCTGATCGAGATTATTTAAGCTTTTGCAAGCGATTAAGACTATGCAGCTCCCTTAAGAAAGGGGAAGGTTGATCAAAACATCAATGTTGTGCATTAAGACAAGTATGAGCTGAGAGCTTCAGTCAATTGAGCTCTAGTTTCTTGATGTTATTGGCAACGCTCAGTGGAGCGATCAAGCGCTTTAAACGCTTTAGCCAGTGGTATCTCTATGCACGCCAAGGGTGTTTCTAATTGCCACTAGGTTGGCCGGATTTTCAAAACGCTTGTGAGCAACTGCAAGAAAGAACTAGAAGCAAGAAGAAGAGTGCCTCGCCAGGTGAGTCGCGATGGCATTGGATTCTCGATCTTCGCTCAATCAGAGGGCGCTGGTTGGTGTGATGTGCTTACGGGGCAATCATCTGGCATCAGTTGATGAGAAGGCATTGACCATCGGCTTGGGGCTGCCAACGTGAAGTGACATTCAGTTGGAATCAATGAGCCCCACCTCTCGCACAAAGTGCGTTTCCCTTATGTCTTTGGTGGCTTTAAGCCTGGGATGGCAGGGAGCTCAGGCACAGGGCATGCTGCCCGGATGCCGACTTGAGAATGGCAGTCTTCAGTGCGTTCCTGGGCTAACTGCTTCCCCTCAGGAACAGATTCATGTTTTAGAAGGCCGCATTTCAGAGGATCAAAAGTCTGAAGAGCAGGTCGAACAAAACATCGAGGGTTTAAGTCGTTTTGTTTTGGAAGGAGATGCTCTTGAAGGAGAACTGCTGAAGGCGGACCTCATACTGGATGGTGACGCCATTGAATCGGTTCACATTAACTGGTATCGCCGCAAAGGTAACGGACATTGGCAGCTTGTAGCGAACGCTTCTGAAACCACCTATCAGCTTGGAAGCAACGATCTAGGACGTTCTCTGATGGCCGTCCTGACTGTTTCTACAAGTGATGGGAATGTGAATCGAACTAATAGCAATGTGATTGGCCCCATTACTGCTAGATGATTCAACTGATCAGGAGATTTCATTTTCTGCTTGGGCGGCTACCTATCAATGACTTGAATAGACTTTCAATTCTGGGCCGAGATCCATCAGCGCACTGATAATGAAGTCACTGCTTTTTGTGAGTCAATGACTAAAGCTTTTTGGCTAATATTTATTATTCCAATGCTTCAGCTTTTTTCGACCTCAAGATGAACAGCTATAGTGCGATATGCCACCAGCATTAAAGAATGCCTTAGGTTTTAGGCGATAGTATTTATCTTCTATTTCTTTTGATTGCTCATCATATGGATGGCTTAGCACTTCTTGTAACTCTTTCACTAAGGAATAGTCGCTCTCTTCGGCCTGCTGATAGGCAGGGGCAATTAACCACTCTCGCCATGTATATTTTGGATTGGTCAGTTTCATGATTTTTGATGTCTCTGTTGAATTGCCATTGTTGATGACGTGCTCGCGCCAGCTTTGCAGCCAAGATTGCCATTGCTCATCGATTTGTTGTGAAGTTTGGATGTAGAAGCTCTTTTTTAATGCTGATAAATCATTTGGTATATGAGATAGCTCGCGAAAGAAGATCGTGTAATCTACCTGTGACTCGAGCATTAACTGCGATAATTTCTCTAAGAGCTTGGAGTTATATTTTGTTAAGCCAAGCTTGGCTGCCCACATTTTTTGGATTTGTTTATCCATGGCTTGTTCAAAGCCATCACGAACTTGGTCAAACTCTTTTATGGCTTTAGCATCTTCTTCAAGTAGCGGCCTTAAAGCTTTCCAAAACATATGATAATTTGCTTCCGCCGCGATTGGTTGATTGAAGTATGAAAAGTGTTTGCCGCCGCCAGTCCAAGGCTGAAATTTAGGATCAAAGATTTCACAAAATCCAAATGGTCCATAGTCGAGGGTGAAGCCACCCGCGGCGCAATTGTCACTGTTGAAATTGCCTTGGCAATAGCCAATGCGGAGCCAATTTGCTACCAATAAAGTAAGGCGATCACGAAATAGCCGCGCCAACTCCACCAATTGAACTGTAAAAGAAAGGGTTTGATTAATGTCATTTTTGTATTCTCGTTCAATTAAATGCGACACAATCATGCGCAACTCTTCTAATGCTCTTGGATGAGTATTGCTGCGAGCGCGACGCGCAAATAATTCTAGTTGACCAACTCGCAAAAAGGATGGTGCGACGCGAGTTGAAATTGCTACAGGATTCTCCACCAAAATATCAGGGTCGGTGGATTGGGAGTGTTGAGAATACCAAGGGCGGGTGATTGTCTCAGATTTAGAAACATAGAGTGTTAACGAACGCGATGTTGGAACACCTAAAGCCTGCATATATTCTTGCGCTAGAAATTCACGCACACTTGAACGTAGTACTGCGCGTCCGTCGGCACCACGGCAGTAAGGCGTTGGACCACCACCTTTTAATTGCATTTCCCAGCGTTTGCCATTAATGATTCCTTCAAATACAGATATCGCTCGGCCATCGCCATATCCATTACCAGTGCCAAATGGACATTGTTGGGTGTATTCTCTGCCATAAATTGATAGTGCATAACCAGTTGCCCAGCCAACCTGTCGCATAGGCTCACGCGTAGCAGAGAGATCACCTGAAAATAACTTGCAAAAATTTTCATTAAATGCCAGCTCGTTGCTCAAGCCAAGTTCATTAAAAAATGTGCTGCTATGAGTTACATATTCTGGGTTTTTAAGCGGCGTTGGTGTTACAGGTACGAAATGACCAGAAAAAACTTGTCGGGCAAGGTGATCATCACCATCTACCGTGGAATCAGGGTCAGCATTTAAGCTATCCATCAGAGAATAATCCGCCAGCTTCTCAAACTCATCGACTGTTGTTACCCAGCGAGAAGCAGATGATTCAGATGGATGCGACATTCTTGTTAAAAGTGACTTAGGAGGTCCGCCAACGGTCCTCTATGTGTTTTGAACACCAGCGTATAAGCAAAAACGTTGAGTCTAAGGAACTTCTCTAGTGTGTTTTCTTGAAATTCGTTTTGCTGCAGTGGGCTGCTAAGCCTGATCTAGGCATCAACCCACCTTAGTATTCAATGATTACTCTTCTAATGGCTTTAAGCCCTTTGCTTTTTTGGTGGGTAGAGGTGTGCTGTCTTCACATACAGGATGCGGGAACACGTTGCACCAAATAACACTATTGAGCCTGCAAGAAGAACGTTCCAAAAGAAAGGAGGGATATCAAAAAGAAGGTAGTGGAGAATCATCCAGCTCACCCATGCTTAAACAGCACTTCTAGATATAGCAATGCAATGCCATCCTGGCTGCTGAATCCAGCCCTTACCCGCTCGATTCGTTATCGGGGGTATTGGTTTGGTGTGGGATGCCTGAAGGAGAAGCCTTTTGATTTGAATGCCACCGTATACAGAGAGAAGACCTGTCTCCCGTCACTGCTGAGGTCTACACCCTATGGGTCAACAAGAGAGAAGAGCACGCTTCAAAGCGATGACGAGTTCTGAGAGGAAAGCTCTGATCAGGAAAAAAATGAAAGCGGCAGGGCTAGTAGAAGGCAGTGGGGTACCTGGGAGAACCTTGTCTTCATACGATCAAGAGGAAGTAAGGGAACTGATCCGAATTACCAGCTGTTTCCCTGAGATGCGTAGCGATTAGGGGGGTGCACTCCACCGTTAACAAAGGGGCAGCCGGTTTGCTCACGACCTTTAACAGGATTCTGGTTCTTTTGTCTGACCAAAATTGACACTGTGACCGCTTTCCGTCTCCGTTGAATCGTCACTAGGCTGCGCCTGACGCAATCACCAAGACATGGTTCGCTCGTTGACAACCGCTGCAGCGGCTGCAGTTCTGATGTGCACCCCTGCGATGGCATGCAGCAATCAGTCTGAGCAATTGGTTTCACAGTCTCAAGAGAGTGAGGTGTACTTCCGGCGCAAGAGCAACCAGCCGCTGGTGAATGAACAGACCAGCATTGATGCAGAGAACTGCACTGCCAACGCAGATGGAGGTTTCACCTGTGATACCAAGGTGGTTAACCCCGTAAGCCCAGATAACAAATACAGGAACTAAGTGGACAAAAAGCCCTTTTGGGAACCAAGGATGATCTGGCGTGCGGTTGTGATCGATGTTGTGCTGTGCGTGCTCATGCTCATCCTCTCGGTCATGTCTGATGAACAATTCTGGCGTGTGTTCTATGCATCCGGTTCCCTGCTAGCGATCATTGATGCGATATGGGCATCGCGTGTACTTGATGCTGTAGAGGAAGAGCAAGACTAAACACACAGCTGACGTCACTCCATCCTCTGAGGCTCATTGCTAGGCACGTCAAAACCATGAAAAAGGCGCCCTCATCGAGCAGCGCCCTATAACGACAAACTTGTGTGAGGAGTGTCGTGTCTCGATGCTACTCCTCTATTGGGGCCTTAATCAATGAGAAATAGATTGTATGAAGAGTGTTCGTTTTTCTGTCATCATATTTTGACTGCTAAATTTTCTATAGCTCAATACCGCTCTGTTGTCTGTTCAGGCTGAGAACTTGGTCACAGGTTCCCGAGAAGTTCCTTCCCCTAGGATTAATGGAATCAGAGATAGTTATATTCAGATCAGCTTCTGATGATCTGTTGAGAGGGTAAGAATATTGGTTAGAGCTGAGAAGTTGATAACTAGTTTTATGGTTTCAAGACAATGATACTAGAGTTGGTTGCGATTAACTGCATGGCAGTCTAAGTATCTAATTGGCAAGCAGTTGCCAGGAATCGGATGTTGTTTAAAGCCATTAGTGCGGTAATTACAGGACTAAAACGCCACTGCTCATTCGAGGCATTAAGGATGTTGGCTTAAGTAGTCACATCAGCAATGCCTACCGATTGCATCCCGATTGGCTGGTGTTGCAGACAACGCTTCGATGCAATGCACCTTGAAAACCCCAGTTGAACTGCACAGCGTCTTTGAGGTTGATCTCCATCACCCCCAGATCTGCTGCATTGCCTGCGTCCTGAGCAGCAGCAGGTCGTAGAGGAGTATTGGCTAGAGCGAGTGCAGCAAAACCAGTGAACGATAAGGAGAGGCGAATGGAAGGCTGCACTGGGATCTAAAAACCAATTGATTAATCATTTTGATGGTGTTGAACAGCTGCTGCAATTAGGCCAAATCAACTGCAGGAAAAGGAACTTTCTTGATGAGCGGCATGCAAATTACTTTTGAGAATTTGTGATTGACCCATGCATTTGCGTTGAAATAAGCACCGTTCTTGCGAAGTAATCATGTCGCTTTCAGGGCAGGAGTCGCAGAGATGCTGCCTCTTGCTGCAGCTTGTGCTCTGTGGCTTTCTTCCACTCCTAGGGATGATTCCTGTAAGAGCGGCTGAGCTTCCAGGCCTCAGGCCGCTAGCACTCGCATGCTTTCAGTCTGGTCAGCTCAACGCATGCCAAGCCGCGTTGCTGCGGGCGGAAGCCCTGCAGAGACGTGCAGGCGCTCAGAGCAACTATCCCTGTCAGACCTTGCTGCTTGGCTTGCAAGCCGATGTGATCATGAGTCAACTTCGAGCTGGACGTGGTGATGATGCTGTGATCATGCTGGAGGAGGTCAGCAACAGTTGTCGAGGCCTGTGATCTAAGAGAGCAGAACTAGTGATCTCTTGAATTGCTTTTAATCGTCTTTATTGTTACCCAGTTAACCCTGACCGTCAGCGTAAATATTGTCTTGACCCTCGTGCGCTTCTTGGTAGCCCAGGGTGGATGCAGCAGAAGCCTTGCTCACTGATCCTTGCAGCAGGGCTTGGCAAAGCTGGCCATAGAAACATTAGGGTTCCTATTCTTTGAGCTATAGCTGAGAAGACTTTGTTTTTTATTTCGTTGCAGATAGGAAGCAGTTCATACACAGCTTTTGGAGTAATCACATCTTTTGTTGCTGCTTGACTAATCTCTAAGTTTGTGAATTGTAATAGATCTGTATCAAGGCAATGCAATGGTTCGCAGCGTCTAGTCTAATTTGCCAATGGCTCTAAAGAACCTTTCCCGCTTGTCTATTGACTTTCAGTATTGAGCCTCTTGCCCGCGATTAGCTCTATGAAAAACTATAATTTTGTTGATTAATGACTTACAGCATGCCTGCAAAATACAGGGTATTTGCATACTCGGTTCGCTGATAATCATGGGCCCCCTTAATGATCTTCCCTTTCAAGTCTGGTGAGCTGATGCTATAATGATTTTTAAGGGTTAAAACTCTTTTCCTGCCTCCTTCCACCGTCGACACTTGTTAATGATGGAAGCTGTGATCTACTTGTTGATCCATGTTCAAAGATCTGCTCCTTGCGTTGCCTGTTGAGCAAGACATTTTGATTCAAATTGTGTTGGCGTTTATCGGCCTCTTTGTTTGGCTGTGGGCCGTTGGCAGAGGAGGGAGTTGGGCTTTTGGGGCATTTGTGGTAGCGCTTTGGTTCTTGACAGCGATTGGGCTGATTACCTGGAATTTTTCGGAATAGCAAGCAGCCCAATCCCTCTTATGGATACCAGTCTTGTGGAGAAAACACTGATGTTTAAATCTGAATGAATAAGCCACAGCTGTTGTATTTCCATGCAAGTGCTGAGTGTGTCGCCGTTTAAGCCTTGTGATCCTTCGCTGCTTGCTAACCGCGCCAACCATGCTTTGCCTGGCTTGAGTCGAGCTGTTCTGTTCCCTTGTGGTTTCTTGGCGCTTTGCGGGGCTGGGCTCATCAATGAGGCTTGTACTTCAATTCATGTTTGCAACAGCGAAAGCATGAAAAGGCGCTATTCTTGATGCAAGCTTGCTTTTGCGATCAATGAATTCTGCACTCTCAAGAAGTTCAGGCCTCAACTGGGCTCAGAAGACATTGGCCACGCTTTTTGCTTCGACTCTCTTCATTTATGGCTTGGATCGCACAGTGCCAGGCGTTCACAACTTCTTGATGGGTGCCTTCTCCTGCCACGGTGGCTGAGTCTCTAGTTTGAATAATCAATTTGTATTCAAAGACCCGCATTTTTGATCCGGGTCTTTTTTTGTGCGGGCAAAAAAATCAAAATGGGCTATCAAAATTGCGTTGACGTTCAAGAAACAGCAGATGATCCTTTTAGAAAATAGTTTGCTATTAACACCATAATCCTGATGTGGATTGTGCTCTTCAGAGCAAGGAAACTTGAATGAGATGAATCATGTCTATCCCTGTGCCGAGGCTCAGCATCCGCTTCAGCCAGTTTTCGCAGCGTTAAAGCTCAGATCTAAATAACTCCCTCGTTTTCAGGACATGCTCCAGAGATTCCTGCTTTGCTTATCTAGAGTCGAGACACCTTTCAGAAGCCTCTGGCCTGAAAGAAAGATTGATTGCCAACATCAACTTCTTCTGTCTTAGTCATGGCTTCAATCTTTCAGCTTGAGATTCTCTTGAGCTTGCTGACGGGGCTCATGAGCTAGGTGGTTAAGTCAGAAATTGCTTGGAGGTAAGGGCGTAGCGTTTGCCGGGTTCTGGGTCAATGAACTTGACCTGAGCGGGCAGCATTTCGGCAACATCTTTTGCTGATCCCTCCATCTGCATAAAGCTGCTCAGCAGCCCCTCGAAGCGAACATTCCCTCCAGCAGTGCTAGCAAGGACGGTGCTTGGCTCAAATCTTTTGAGCAATTCAGGAAGAACTTGACGGCCTTTCACAAAAGCCCCTGCAAGAGGCAGACCAAGATCAACCACCGGGGTGATCACCGCATCAACGGATTGTGATTCGATTTTGCTGTCGAGAAAACCATGAGGTTCAAGGTAGATCTTGCCGTCAGCATGGCTGATGAAATAACCGTTTTCGATCGAGGGCACCATGGCTCCAGCGGTCGCGCGGATGGTGAGTCCAGCGATGTTGGTGCTCTCTCCAGGATGCAATGGCGTTACTTGTGTAAACCCCAAGCGCCCAACTAGTTTTGCGGCCGAGGGGGAGCCAACGATCTTGAGATCCCTGGGAAGAAGCTGCAGTGTTTCTGGGTGGGCATGATCTGGTAAACCTTGGCTTAAAAGCAGCAGATCAAGGTTGTCAGGCACAGCCCAGTCGCGGGGCAGCCGGCCATTCAGCAACCAGGGGCCTGGTGGGAAGGAGAGTTGGCCGGTGAGCCAGGGATCCACTAATACCCTGCAGGCACCAAACTCCAGCAACCAACCGTTGGCACCAAAATAGGTCGCTGCCAGGTTCATGATCTGATCAGGCTCTGAGATCTGACCCTATCGGGGATCTGGTATCGATTGCTGGATGCACCCGTCTTGCAGGTAGGAATTCTTTTAACTGGCAGCTGCCATCTCCTTTGAAAGAGATCATGCTCTGCATGGCGATCATGTCCAAGTCGCATGGTGTTGAGTCGTGATCTGTCGTTGATAGAGCTAGGCCTGCGAGCTCTGCCTTAGAGCAATCAAATTTTGGTGTAGGTCTCTTTCTCAATGGACTTCCATCCATTAAGAACGCCTGCCTTCACAAGTCAAGACGACTTTCCTAATTTAATCGATTGGCGAAAATCTGCTTCGGAGGTCGAATATTTAGGCGACTTATTAAGAGCCTTTTTGACGTGACTGTAGAAAGAAAAAGTAATAATAAGCCAGTAGAGATTGGCTTGGGATTGTGATGATTGTTTGACTTACTGCTCTTGTTCAATTCATCTATTCTCCCTGGAATCCCGCACGTCCAGCCTCATTCTCTTGGTCATTTAGGGATATCTTTTGACCTGCGAAGCTTGTGATATGATGATATAAAGTGCATGCTAAATTCGAAGCCAAGCCTTCGCAGGCTTTTGCTTTGAGGTAGAGATGGCGAAAGAAAATCTGTGTAGATCTATTGCTATCACATCAAACTGGTCAGATTGTCTGATCAGGAATTCCGGCAGGAATGGCGACTGTTGTAATTTTTAGCGGAGTCCAGCTTCATTTTTTCTAAATGTGGTAAGGTTCGGCGTCTTCAAGTAAAGGCTGCTAAAAAATTATGCCTCCAGTTCTTGGCAGTTTCGGCTCCCCTGTCATCGTCCTTACCGGGACTCTCGGTTGGCAGTTCTATTTGGTATGTGTCTTCGTGATCGTTGGCCTTATCCTCACTGGTTATATCTTGCCCTCTTCAGGGGTGTATGGCTCTCTGAGAGGTTGGGGCACAGGCACTCCATGGCTGGTGGGCATTGTGCTGCTGGCTAGCGTTGTGACGGTGGTAGAGGTAGCTCGCGGCCTGGTTGGCCCCTCCTTGGCTGTTGGCCTATTTATGCTCATCCTTGGATTGCTCGTCCTAGACCAGTTGGGTCGGCAACTCTCTAGGTCTGGTGGTTGATTGGTTGATTGCTCGCCAATTTTCTTCTTGGTTGCTCGCATGAGCAGTTAGATCTAAGTTGATTGCCACTTTTCATTGGGACTGATTGGATCAATCAATCTCTCAGAAGTATCATTACTGGATTTAATTAGCCTTGATATCACTCAAAAGCTCCGCTTTTAAAGCGGGGCTTTTTTTATTGTTTTTCCCCTATAGCGGTGTCGACTTTTTGTTTTCGTGATCCACCGCTTTTGACAGATTCTTGCCTCTTCAAGGGATCAACCAAGAGCATTCACAGTCTTGTCCGCTCTTGTTAAACAGGGTGGTATTGAGGTGGTCACACAAAGCAGTTTTTCTTCTTGCCATCCATCGTCGCTGCTGCGATGGGTCAGCGTGATGGACGAGCACCTTGAGGCCCTTCATGAGCTTGGTGCCTTGCCTGATGGCTGAGTTTCGCCGAGAAGTCAATGCTGACCTCAAGCTGAAAAGCTGCCGAGTTCTTAGTGTCCGCACCAGAGTGCACAGGTTGCAGTCACGACAGCGACGACCAGCCCGCCCCATTTGATGACCTTCTGGGGAGCATTGAATGTGGTGCCCACCAGGATTGCGGAAAGGTTGATCACCATGAGCTGATCAGCTGAAGGCGAGATGCCGAAAGGCCCTGCAGTGGCGAGCAAGTTCATCATGAGTGTTGACAGTAAAAAGACATTAGAGCAAATATCCTCTTGGATACAGCTCAGTTGTGTTTATTTTCCTGGGTTTAGTTAGCAAGGCTGCTCCCAATCAGATGGCGACCTAGATAATCAATATTACGTACACATGAAATTCTTCATGGTAGGAGTGAAACAATTGAAACCCATTTGTCATGGGAATATAGGTGAATAGGTGACGCCTTGGGTAGGGGGAAATACTTCTTAAGTACCTATTTTTAGAATCTTTCCCTCGCATTTGTTATGCACTGGTCAGGAGCAACTCTTGGCTCTTAACTCATCGCGTTGATGTTAATCAGGGTGGTGTAAAGACTTTGGGGGGGGGCTGGTTGATTGTGAGGGATTGTTTTAAACTTTTAAGCACCCAGAAAGCGCACGCCAACCTGTCGTCGTCGTGGACCGTCTAACTCCACCAGGATGACGTCTTGATATCGACCTAGCACGAGTTGGGCATCCTGGACAGAAACCGTGAGGTGATTCCCGAGCAGTAACGCCTGTAAGTGTGCATGCGCATTTCGCGGTTCATCCTCAGGGATATTGGGGCGAAGATGAAGGTCGTTGTGTTTCCAGGTCTGATCCGCTGGAGCCAATTGATTGAGCCAATGCTTGATGTCTTCAAGCAGGCGTTCTTCCCATTCATTCACGATCAGGGCAGTGGTGGTGTGCAGTCCGGTCAGCAACAGAGCACCCTCCCTGTAACCGTTTTGCTCGATGAGTTGCTGCAGGGGCTTGCTGATGCGATGAAAGGCCAATGGCCCTTCGGTCATCACCGTGATAAGACCCTTATCCCGCTGGAGAGTGTTGATCTCATCAGTAGGCATGGGGCGAAACCTCGTCAGGGATGAAATTAGCTGAATTGCTATTTTGTCGCTGAATATTGGTTCATTTGCAAGTCAGTCTTTGCGACCACCTCTAGCTGCTGAACTATGGACACAGCTTTGAGGACTCTTCAATTAGCCATTATTCAGCACCCAAGCCGAGTCAATCGAATGGCATCGTCATTCCTCCATTAAAGATGAGCACTTTTGATTCCTGAATTTTATTGAAGGCTGCTTTGATCTATTAAGCGGTAAGCCGATCTTGGAAATACTTGCCAGCAATATCGTGATCACTGCTGGCGCTATTACCATCATCAGCGATCACATCAACATTAGCTATTGTTCCAGTGATTAGACATAGCTAATGCTGAATCATGTGTATAGAGCGAAAGAGCTTGACATTAAAGAATGTCTAAAACAAAAGATGAAAGGAAATCAATTTTCTTTACGCTGAAAAAATAACTTAATTCATCACAGAGCCAGTTGCATACTGTTGCTATAGTTCTAGCATTCGAAAATAGGCAAGTTTATATGTCAACGAAGTCTGACAAGAGTAGCCAGACAGATCAAGCCAACGTTTGCGTAGGGATATCAACGTATCGCCAGCCTCTGGCCTGGATCAAAAATGCTGTTGAATCAGTACTTGCACAGAAATATAGAAACTGGCAAATTCTAATCCGACCAGATGGACCCAATGCAATATCAAATGAAAATCTTACTTGGCTTACGGAACTGGAGTCTAATGAGCCTCGGTTGCATGTCATGCCTGAAGGTAAACAGCTTGGGACGTTTGGAAGCTACCGTCATATTTTTAGTCAAACCAAAGCAACTTATTTGGTACAACTTGATGCAGATGACATGCTACACAACCAAGCTCTTGAAAAGGCTGTTCAATATCTTGATGAAAACCTAAACTGCCCATTCTTATATTCTCAATGCAATTTAATAGATAAGACAGGCAAAACGATTGGGGTTGATCAGCGAGCATTGAGGCCATGGAAGAAGAACCTGGACCTTGTACAGTTTATGACATTTCACATGCGGTTAGTGAGAAGATCTGCATATTTGAAAGTTGGTGGCTACGACAGTAATTTTCGTTTTGCTGGCGACTATGACCTAAGCTTAAAGCTCAGTGAGCTTGCGGAACCGCAGCACATCGCAGAGCCTCTATATAGTTATCGCTTACATTCAGAAAGTGAATCTCAACTAAAAAGAAAAGCAACACATCAAGAAGCCATTAAGGCAGCCAGGTCAGCATTAAAACGTCGAGGTCTACAGGATGAATATACTTTAATTCATTCATTAAAAACAGAAAGTATAAGCATTACTAAAAAGACTAACCATCCTATAGTCATTGCGGGGATGCACCGTAGTGGAACATCCTTATTAGCAAGGATGTTGAACAAGCTAGGTGTTGCATATGGCCTTGATCATGATGTTGCAGATGCTGATAATCCTGATGGGTATTATGAAGACAGGGAATTCCTAGAGTTGCAAAGAAAGTGGTTTATTAGCTCACTAAATGAAAATGCAAATGGTTGGAATGATTGGGGCTGGAATCCAATACAATCGATCAGCAGTCTTGGTCAAGCGAACTGGAAAATTCAAGCAGAGAATCTACTGAATCAACGACAAATCTCCTTAGGTGATTTGAGATGGGGGTGGAAGGATCCCCGCACAACCTTGATTTTGCCTTTTTGGAGGCAACTTAGGCCGGGTTTAAAACTGATAGCTATTTATCGTGCCCCTTGGGATATTAGTGATGCCCTTCAACGCTTGAATTATCATCAGTTTCGAACAAATCCTGAAATGATTCTTCCGATATGGAAACTCTACAATAAACGACTGGTTGAGTATGTTGAGGCAGAACCTGAACGTAGTGTACTATTACACGCTGAAACTCTAGCTGCTAAAAGTGACAATCTAGCATCCATTATTCAAGACCGCTGGGACTGGCCTTTAGATACGGAAAAAAGCAGCAATGAACTTGGTTCATTGATTCGTCCAAATCGTTTGCAAAGTATAAAATTGCCCGACCCGATTGAAACACTATACAAGCTGGTTTTTCCAGATCTTGTAGAAATATGGGAAAGATTACAGGACAAAGCCGACCTAAGTGATTTAGAGGCATCTGACAACAATAATTATATGAAATTAATCAATATAATGAAGCCAGAGAAGCCTGAGCTATGTATTATCATACCAACATATAATCCTTGCCATTATCTACTAGAAGCACTTGCTAGTATAGAGAGATATAGGCCAAAAAACATACAAATAGAAATCATCATCGTTGATGATGGATCTACCTTCGCCGGCTCGATTGAACTTCTCGATAAACTTAAGTTGGTGGGCTATCAAATCATTAGCCTAAATAAATCTGGTCTTGCTGCTGCTCGAAATGCTGGGATCAAGGCTTCAACGGCCGAACTCATCCTCCCCTTGGATGATGATAACCGTTTGTTGGGGATATATTTAAATGATGGCCTCGAGTATATGTCTAAAAATTTAGAAGTAGACTTTTTTTATGGAGACCGAATCGATTTTGGAGCCGTGCGTGCACGTTTTCGCCCGGGGGCTCTAACTGCTGACGAGCTTATTAAGGCAAATAGAATTGACGCCTGTGCAATTATTCGGCGTAATCTATGGGAAAAATGTGGCGGTTATGACGAGACTCTTACTGCATTAGAAGATTGGGATCTTTTGCTGTCAGGGTTAAAAATAGGTATGAAAAGTTGCTATGCGCCTGAGCCCGCATTTGAATATCGTGTTCGAGAATCATCTATGTTACGTAGACATTTGGCCAATAAAAAAGTGCACTTTGCTACGATTGATTATCTACGTAACAAGCATCAGCTCCCAATAGCTCCACTTGTAGACAAAGAAGCCATTAGCAGCATCAACCTTTGATAGAAACAATTGAGAGTCCCATCGCCAACTCCTTTCTTGTGGCTCATTGCCACAGCATCAATCTCTAAGGTTAAGAACACATGACTAAATGAAATTTATGTTGTATTCCTTTCCTTTACCCTTTGCTGCCCTGACGTTCGAGCTCAGCAAAGGCGATTTGACTGGAACCATTAAAGCTTGATTGGCTGCCATTGGCCGTTGCTGTTGATGGTTGATGCAGGCTTAGGCCCCAATCAGCATCAATCACAGCCAGATATGCCATTGTGATTTGGCCACCAAAGATGGCATCAACAACACGATCGTTATTGGCATCAACCTCAGTTGCTTGGATTAGTAGAGGCCATTATTGACTACTTCCACCGATTACATCATCTTGTAATCCCTCACCCTGAATATCACTTATGCTAGGTGAGCTGCCGCTGCCAGTCACTATTTCAGATTGAGTTACGGCATCTGCATCTTTATTTGAATCTGCTGTATTAACACTAAGTATTTGCTCAAGTGGTGCATCATATCCACCTATAGAAGCCTTGGCTTCTAAGGCATTCTGATCTTCAAAGGATTTATTATTCCATTGTTGACTAATACCAGTCTGAGTATTGAGTTCTGCCCAAGTAAAATTCGTTCCTTTACCTTGAAAATCATTATCACCAATATGCAGTGTTTTACCCCAGTCTTGATCTAGTACAGCCAGGTCTTTAATGTCGATTTTTCCGTTGAAATCTGCGTCTACATCTGCCGCATAGGTTTCTTTGCTTGCTTGGCTTTTTGTTTCGCCTTCTGCGATTGCTTTACCGGCATTATCCTTGATCATTCCATCTACATCACCTGTTCTATCTTCTAGTTGTTGACGTCTTGCCCCTGCATTGAGATATGCAAGGTCTTTCATTGTCACACTTCCATCATAATTAAGATCTCCTTGGAAAGTAATCAGATTTTTTGAGCCCTTAGTATTTTCAAATGTCTTAGCAACTTCTCTCGCCTTGAGGTTGACTATTCCAGAGCTAAGGTCAACTACATTACCTGCCGATCCAGTGATCTTGATCTCTGCATTGAGTTGAGTTGATTGACGCTCTGCTGTATCAAAGATCCCATTATCAAATCGACCACTGTTTAGATCAACACTGCTTACACCCGTATCAAAATAATAACTCGTGAGTTCAGCATTGCTATTAGATACACCTGTGACTTGGATATCATTCGCTTTGATATTACCGGTATTAGTCCATACGCTACTTGCCTGAATCGTATCCCCATAACGCACCAGGTTGGTAAATTGTTCTGTCTTCACACCAATGACTCGATCCGTGCCAAGAACTAGCCCATCAGCTTGTTCTTCTAAGTTTAGGTTTCCACTAAAGAGCGTAATATCATTTCCTTCTACGGCAAGATCACCTCCAAGTTCACGTAGACTTTTGATCTCGCGGTTGCTATGAGTCGTGCCATCATCAAAGTCACGAGAAAATATCGTGTGGTCTTGATTAGCAGCCAAGGAGAATAACAATGGATCACTGAACTTTCTGTTAAGATCACCTGCTGCTTGATCAGTCAGCTGTAGATAGGATTCTTTGATATCAAGATCTATTGACGCAAGTACAGTTTCAGATGAAATCGCATTACCGACAGAAAGGGCACTCAGGCCAGCTGCTGCAATACGAATGTTACCGGTGTCTTCATCGATATGAACTGCATTGGCGATGGGGAGATCATTACTAATACGAATATCAGAGGCCTTGACTGTATTAAACAGAAAGGGATCAAGCTTAACTATGATTTCTGCTGCTTCTAAGTTGTAATTATTATCCTTCGTTTCACCTGTAACTTCACCACTAATCTCAAGGGTATAGCGTTTTGAAAAGTCAACGTTATCTCCAAGTACAGCAAGTTGGCTATGGTTAGTTTCTTCTGTAGAATTGAGTTTATAGGCAAGCTTTAGATCTGTTAATTCTGTGACACCTACTTTCGCTGGCCAAGTTTCAGAAATAGAAACTGAGGTGTCAGTAATTTCAATAGAGCCTGTTTCCGCAACCTGACTCAAGCGTGCTGAATCAGAAAACAACTTGATCAGCACATTCTCCGTGCCTTCCCGTCTCCAGTCTTCTGCAAATGTGTTTGATATGGCAAATTCGCCTTGCCCGTTAACATGATTGGAACCACTCAGTTGACCATCTACTAAATCCTTAGTTGTTATATTGTCTCCAGCCAATGACCAGAACAGTTCTGTTCCTTGTGCCACATCTGTGGTCTTAACCGTTGTATCTAAACTTTTACCTTCATTGAGCTTTAATGCTGATGTCTCTAATGAATATGTTGGTGGTGTTGTTGATGTGTCATTGATTTCTACTGTTGCTGATTGAGCAAGAAGATCATTTCCTGATTGATCAGAGAAGAGCTTGACGATCAGGCTTTCAAGGCCTTCTGTGGTGAGATCTTCTGCGAAAGTCTGAGAGAAGGAGAACTTCCCATCAGCACCGACTTGATTCGATCCGCTGAGTTCACCACTAGATAAATCATCCGCTGTGATGTTCTCTCCTTGTAGTGCCCAGAACAGTTCTGTACCGAGATCAGCATCTGTGATTATATTTGTAGTTAGGCTTTCTCCTTCATTGAGGTCATTGGTTGATGTATTGAGTCTGTATGTTTCAAAGATATTATTGATGCTGAGGCTGACCTCCTGCTCACTCTTGTTTCCAGCTAAATCGGTGGCAGAGATGGAGAATGAATAGGAGGGCTTGGTCTCATAATCTGGATCGTCTTTAAGGATTACCTTTCCTGTTGATGCATTAATGGAGAAGGATTCTGCATCGACGCTATTGCTTTGTTTGAGGCTGTAGGAGATATCTAATGCATCATCTGTGGACGCGGTATAGATAACTTGGTCTGCGCCACTATTTTCTGCGATGGCGGTAGCTGTGTCTCCCGAAAAGAAGGCAGGAGCAGTGGTATCAATGGTGAGGTTGAGGGGATCCGATAGATCAGAAGTGCTGGTAGTAACGGTCAGGCGATCATCGAAGGGGTCCGCGAAAGAGACCACACCAGAGCTGAGATCAGCAGCGACGCTGCTGCTATCACCGCCGCAGTCGGAGATACCCCAAGTGACAACGGAGCCATCGTCTTTAACTGCCGCGAAGGCGTCATCAGTAGAGAAGATCTGGTTCACACCAGAGCTGAGCTGATCAGCAACGTTGCTGCTATCTCCTCCCCTGTCAGAGCGCCCCCAAGTAATAACGGAGCCGTCATCCTTTAAAGCTGCAAAAGCCCTCTTATTGGCAAAGATCTGTTTCACACCAGAGCTGAGCTGATCAGCAACGCTGCTGCTATTACCGCCCCTCATGTTGACCCCCCAGGCAACTACGGAGCCGTCGTCTTTTATTGCCGCGAAGGCGTAATCTGTAGAGGAGATCTTGCTAACACCAGAGCTGAGCTGATCAGCAACCTTGCTGCTATCACCGACGTAGAGCCCCCAGGAAACTACGGAGCTGTCGCCTTTTAAGGCCGCAAATCCGCTCTCAGTAGAGAAGATCTGGTTCACACCAGAGCTGAGCTGATCAGCAACGCTGCTGCTATCACCGCCGTGAACTGACTCTCCCCAAGTAACAACTGAGCCGTCGTCTTTAACTGCCGCGAAGGCGGAATCAGTAGAGAAGATCTGGCTGACACCAGAGCTGAGTTCAAGATCAACGCTGCTGCTATCTCCGCCAGAGTTGGTGTTCCCCCAAGTGACAACGGAGCCATCGTCTTTAACTGCTGCGAAGGCAGATCCCGTAGAGAAGATCTGGTTGACACCAGAGCTGAGATCAGCAGAGACACTGCTGCTATCACCGCCTGCGGAGGAACTCCCCCAAGACACAACGGAGCCGTCGTCTTTTAATGCCGCGAAGGAGCTAGCAGTAGAGAAGATCTGGTTGACACCAGAGCTGAGATCAGCAGCGACGCTGCTGCTATCACCGCCTGCGGAGGAACTCCCCCAAGACACAACGGAGCCGTCGTCTTTTAATGCCGCGAAGGAGCTAGCAGTAGAGAAGATCTGGTTGACACCAGAGCTGAGCTGATCAGAAACGCTGCTGCTATCTCCGTTGTGTTCGTGACCCCAAGTAACAACGGAGCCATTGTCTTTTAATGCCGCGAAGGCCTCTCTAGAAGAGAAGATCTGGTTCACACCAGAGCTGAGTTGATCAGCAACGCTGCTGCTGTCTCCGCCGTAGTCGGAGCGGCCCCATGTAACAACAGAACCGTCGTCTTTTAATGCCGCGAAGGCGGAGTTGTTGCGATGCTCATGCGTCGACCGGCCTGGTGAAGCAACAGGTATCGCAGTGCGTTGTAAATCACTTGAAGTTTCTGTTGAAGTTGCGGTGATGACGATCGAGCCATCAGCCAAAGGGTTGTTATTCGCGACCGTGTAAGACCAATTGGTGTTTTTATCGGTTATTGAGCTGCCAAGAGATACTCCGTCAGCAAAGAGTTCAACGCTGGAACCTGCTTTTGCAGTGCCGGAGAACGTGGGTGTGTTGTCACTTGTGATGTCGTCTGAATTCGAGATGCCGCTATCAGACGTAGCGATGAGATCTGGAGTTGAAGGAGGAGCTGGTTTTGTTGAGGTATCTTTGATCTGAACAGTGGATGATTCAGCAAGGAGTTGAGAATTTGTTTGATCAGAGAAAAGCTTGACGATCAGGCTCTCAAGGCCCTCTGTGGTGAGATCTTCTGCGAAGGTCTGAGAGAAGGAGAAGTTGCCATCAGCACCGACTTGATTCGATCCACTCAGTTGTCCACTAGATAAATCATCCGCTGTGATGTTCTCTCCTTGTAGAGCCCAAAACAGTTCAGTGCCGAGATCAGCATCTGTCGTGATATTTGTAGTTAGGCTCTCTCCTTCATTCAGCCAGTTGGTCGATGTATTGAGTATGTATGTTTCATAGATATTATTGATGCTAAGGCTAACCTTCTGCTCACTGTTATTTCCAGCTACATCAGTGGCAAATACGGAGAATGAATAGGATGGATTGGTTTCATAATCTGGATCGTCTTTGAGGCTTACCTGTCCTGTTGATGCAGCAATAGAGAAGGATTCTGCATCGTCGCTATTGCTTTGTTTGAGGCTGTAGGAGACCTCTGATGCATCATCTGTGGCAGCGGTATAGATAACTTGAGCAGCACCACTGTTTTCTGCGATGGGGGTAGCTGTGTCGCCAGAGGAGAAGGCAGGAGCAGTGGCATCAATCGTGAGATTGAGGGGATCTGATGGATCAGAGGTGGTGGAAGTAACGGTCAGGCGATCATCGTGGAAGGGGTCCGCAAAGGAGACCACACCAGAGCTGAGCTCAAGATCAACGTTGCTGCTATCCCCGCCAGCGTTTGAGGCCCCCCAAGTAACTACGGAGCCGTCGTCTTTAACTGCTGCGAAGGCACTATAAGTAGAGAAGATTTGGCTAACACCAGAACTGAGCTGATCAGCAACGCTGCTGCTATTACCGCCCCAGCTGGAGCTCCCCCAAGACACAACGGAGCCGTCGTCTTTTAATGCCGCGAAGGCGCCATTAGTAGAGAAGATTTCGCTGACACCAGAGCTGAGCTCAAGATCAACAGGAGCTCCTACAGCAGCGTTGCTGCTATCACCGCCGAAGAAGTGGTTACCCCAAGACACAACGGAGCCGTTGTCTTTTAATGCCGCGAAGGCGTACTCAGTAGAAAAGATCTTGTTAACACCACCACTGAGCTGAGCAGCGACCTTGTTGCTATTACCAGAGCCATATCCCCAGCTTGCTCCACCAAAGTTTATATGTTGGGACGGTATTCCGTCGAACCCCCAGGTAACAACAGAACCGTCAGCTTTTAATGCCGCGAAGGCTTCAGAAGTAGAGAAGATTTGGCTAACACCAGAGCTGAGATCAACATCAACAGCTTTGTAGTAGGTGGATTTGCTGCTATCACCGCCTTTAGTTGAGTTACCCCAAGTAACAACAGAGCCGTCGTCTTTTAATGCCGCGAAGGCACTAGAAGTAGAGAAGATCTGGTTAACACCAGAGCTGAGCTCAAGATCGACGCTGCTGTTATCACCGCCGTAGCCGGAGACCCCCCAAGTAACAACAGAGCCGTCGTCTTTTAATGCCGCGAAGGCACTAGAAGTAGAGAAGATCTGGTTAACACCAGAGCTGAGCTCAACATCAACGCTGCTGCTATCACCGCCGGAGTTGGAGCCCCCCCAAGTAACAACAGAGCCGTCGTCTTTTAATGCCGCGAAGGCACTAGAAGTAGAGAAGATCTGGTTAACACCAGAGCTAAGCTCAAGATCAACGCTGCTGCTATCTCCGCCGTAGTCGGAGTTCCCCCAAGTAGCAACAGAGCCGTCGTCTTTAACTGCCGCGAAGGCATCAAAAGAAGAGAAGATCTGTTTGACACCAGAGCTGAGCTCAACATCAACGCTGCTGCTATCACCGCCGGAGTTGGAGCCCCCCCAAGTAACAACAGAGCCGTCGTCTTTTAATGCCGCGAAGGCACTAGAAGTAGAGAAGATCTGGTTAACACCAGAGCTAAGCTCAAGATCAACGCTGCTGCTATCTCCGCCGTAGCGAGAGTCTCCCCAAGTAATAACGGAGCCGTCGTCTTTTAATGCCGCGAAGGCGAACTCGTTGCGATACTCATGGGTAGATCGGCCTGGTGCAGCAACAGGTATCGCCGTGCGTTGTAAATCAATTTTTGTAGTTTCTGTTGAAGTTGCGGTGATGGCGATTGATCCATCAGCCAGGGGGGAGTCATTCGCGACGGTGAAAGACCAATTGCTGTTGTTATCGGTTTTCGAGCTGCCAAGAGATATTCCATCAGCAAAGAGTTCAACGCTGGAACCTATTTTTGCCGTGCCGGAGAATGAGGGTGTGTTGACGTTGGTCAGATTGTCTGAATTCGAGATGCCGCTATCTGAAGCGGCGATCAGATCTGGTGTTGAAGGAGGAGCTGCTTTTGTTGAGGTATCGTTGATCTGAATAGTGGATGATTCAGCAAGGAGTTGAGAATTTGATTGATCAGAGAAGAGCTTGACGATCAGACTTTCAAGGCCTTCTGTTGTGAGATCTTCTGCGAAGGTCTGAGAGAAGGAGAAGTTGCCATCAGCATCAACTTGATTGGAGCCGCTGAGTTCACCACTAGATAAATCATCCGCTGTGATGTTCTCTCCTTGTAGAGCCCAAAACAGTTCTGTTCCTTGAGCCACATCTGTGGTCTTAACCGTTGTATCTAAGCTTTGGCCTTCATTGAGCGTTGATGCTGATGGCTCTAATGCATACGTTGGTGGTGTTGTTGATGTGTCATTGATCTCTACTGTTGCTGATTGAGCGAGTAGTTCGTTGCCTGCGCCATCAGAGAAGAGCTTGACAACCATGCTCTCAAGACCTTCTGTTGTGAGGTCTTTTGCAATGAGGTGGGAAATAGTGAACCCACCATCAGCAAAGCTGCCATCAATTTGACTAAATCCCTTTAATTCACCTTGAGAGAAGTCTGACAAAGTAATATCTCCTTGCACTCCTTCAACTTCCCAGTAAATCTCGGTGCCTTGATCAACATTTTCTGTGCTAACTGTTGTCGTTATCCATTCTCCTTCGCCTATTGAGGTTTGAGTTGTTGTTACTGCATAGTCGGGTGCTTTGTATATATACTTGCTCAAAAAATGACTCACATTGTTATTTGCAGAATCGTAATCCTGGCCAATGATATAGATTTCTCCTTTACTGCCTACACTAATATCCTCTACTCTTCCTCCAGCGCCAACAGAGCCAAGTGTCTTGCTCCAATCAAAAGAGTCATTAGCATTTAGCTTGTTAACAAAAAGATCCTTTGGTGTGTAGTACCCACCACCTGCTTTGCCAGCAATGAGCATCGACCCATCGATATCTTCTGCTACTGCATCGAACGAAATCTCGTAATGAGGTTGATTTGGTAATTCTGTCCATTCTCTTGAGCCATCACTGCTATACCTACTAAGAAAAGACTGTAAAGGAACTCCGTTATTTATAGTTGTTAATCCGATCAAATATGCAGAGTCATCGCTGTCTATCTCGATCGAATCTACCGAATCGTATCCACTAGTACCCAACACTTTGGACCACTCTTTAGTACCACTAGAGTTGTACTTGCTAACAAAACCACTATCTTTTAATGATGATCCGTATCCGTTACTGGAACTGGGATTATGTTCTCCATCAAAATGCCCAAAAGTTGTGCCTCCGATATAAACGGAACCATTGCTATCAGTGGCAATTGAATTAGGAGATTCATATTCTTCAGATCCTAATTGCCTTGTCCATTGCGTTGCTCCACTTGATGAAATCTTGCTAATAAAAACATCATGATTTCCGTGGTGAGACACTCCATAATTTGATCTATTTAACCTCCCATCTATTGATCCTGTAATGTAGACAGATCCATCGCTACTAGATGTTATTCCTTTAACTGTGGGTACAGGAGTCTGATAAGTATAATAACCACCGTAACCATTCCAAGTCCTATTAGTTGTTGCTTCTATACTTACATCCCAATCGTATGTCATTGGAATGGGTTGTCCAAGCCAATTGTAATCAGTTTCAGGAAGATATTTTGTGACTTGAATTCCTGCGCTACTTTGATCACTTAAATAGTTGGTGTTGTTGGCAAATGTCCGTGCAATAAATACGGAACCATCTTTGTCAGTCGTTACAAAAAGAGGGCCACTGCCTCCATAGATTCCGATGCCCTGAGCATTTTCAGAAAGTTCCCAAGCTTTGGTCCCGTCTGAATTGTATTTAGTCAGATAAGGAACACTTCTATAGCTAACAATCGGCGTACCGTATGCATTTCCTGTTGTTTCCTCAACATAATCCGTACTCGAAATATAAGTAGATCCATCGCTACCAATAGCAGTATTTTGAAGATACCCTTCATAATCAAGGTAACTTGTCCACTCATGTTGAGGTTGCAACCCTTTGGGATAGGTGCTGGTCAAGAGATAACACCCTTCCGGCTACTTATTGCAGCCAATTGATTGCTATCGCTAATTTTATTCTTGCTATCAATACAGATAGCAAGACAGCTAGATTTAGGCAGGGTATTAATTCTGAATTGATTGCAAGCGTATCTATTAAAGTTTTCTATTAAACTCAGCAGATTGGACCGCCAATTAATATCCTCTATATCAAGCCACTTTGTTTTTAAGTACTTATGTTCGGCCAGGGTTGGCTCAAGGGCTTTGTTAGCAAGCATGCCAAAGCCTCCCTGTCTTTCATTTGTCTATTATCTCATGAGAGTTTTTGGTGGTAATCAGCGTATTAGCTTCTCCGAAATCTTTCAATACACCCATACAAGTTTAAGTACCTAGGAAGAAAACCATGTTTTCCCGCGAGAAGTCGGTCATTGCTAGCACAGGTGAGAGCAAAGTGAGAGCAGTGGGCTTTAGGCATGAAAAAAGGGGCTCGGCTTTCACTGAAACCCCTTGGTGTAATTGACGCCCCCTGATGGATTCGAACCATCGACCGACTGCTTAGAAGGCAGTTGCTCTATCCAGCTGAGCTAAGGGAGCACTCCATCATTTTGGCAGTCAACATCGAGTTGGCCTCCTATGGTTAGAGGCTGCGAACTTGCATCCGATGGCGGCCAGCCGGCTCAGCGATAGTCAGAAATCTGAGCTTGTGGAGCGTTACAGGGCAGGTGATGCCACAGCAAGCCTTGCCAAGGCTTACGGCTGCAGCCCTAATACTGTCACGCGCACCGTTAAAACGCTGCTTTCAGAGAAGGACTATGCCGCTGTGAAGGCTTCTCGTGCCCAGCGTGGTGCCATCTCTAAGCCTCTCTCTACTGTTGAAGCTGCAAGCGTTAAGGATCAATCAGCGTCGAGCTTATCGACGCTGACTCCCCCTGAAGAGGTGAAGCTTGCAGAGGATCAGCTTGAAGAGCGGCAAGTGGAGCAGCTCGCGTTGGACGACGAAGCTGCAGGTGTTCTTGCTCTCGATGATGCCGATGACTTTGGTGATGATCCGGAAGAGGACTCGAGCGAAGATGATCCTCTCGAGGCGGACATGGGGGATCTCCCTGAGTCCGAGGTGTTTCGCGAGCTGGTTCCTTTAGTCGCAGATTCTGTTGCTTTCAATGATCGTCCAACGGTTCAATGTCAGCCTCTCTTGCCTGGCTTGTTACCTAGCAGTGTTTATATGCTTGTCGACAAGACAGTTGAACTTGATGCACGCCCGCTGAAGGAGTTCTCAGAGTTGGGCTCGCTAGCCGATGATGATCAAGACAGACGGGCTCTTTGTTTGTTTGCGAATCCCCGTTCTGCCAAACGTCAGTGTGGACGTAGTCAAAGGGTGATCAAGGTACCTGATACAAGCGTTTTTGAGCTCACCACCTCCTATCTGTTGGCTCGCGGAATCACTCGTTTGGTGCTGGAGGGTTCACTGATTGCCCTTGATTCTCAAGCCCCATCGATCTGAACGGTTCTTGATTCGTCGCTTCAGAGTCAGAGTCTTTCAGGCTCTTGGCTTGGGCAGCAGCAGAGCGGCTGTACTGCCGCCACTAATGACACCTGCGACGATTGACATCCCTACCAGAAAACCTGTGGGGAGCTCTGCGCTTTTGGCCTCACCCAGCCTGAGACTGTGACGATCACTGAGATTTTGGGCTCCCAGGCATAGCACGACTAGGAGCAATCCGCCGCTGACAAGACTGGTTGTTAGCAGCCGCAGCCGCAGCAGCATGATGTGTTTTCGATGGTTCCCTTAGTTTGCCCTCTCTAGGAGTTCACTCGCTCTCGTTTTCTACCATTTGGTGTACCAGGGCATAAAGAGCCCTTCTGGATTGCCCTGATTGTTGAGCGAGTTGTCGAGCGGCATCGCTTGCACTTGCTCCACTGGCCATCAACGCTGCCAATTCCGCTCGCCAATGTGCGTCACTTTGCTGATCTGGTCCTGAAATTGAAGCACCTCCTAGAACAAGAGTGCATTCCCCTAGAGGCTTGTGTTCAAGAAAATGCTGTAGGGCTGCTGCGATCGTTGGCCCTACTTGTTGTTCATGGCGTTTGGTGAGTTCCCTGGCCACCTGTAAGGGCCGCTCATCCCCACAAAGTTCCGCCAATTCTTTCAGTAGTTGCACCAGCCGGTGTGGTGCTTCATAAAGAATGGTTGTTCGGGTCTCGCTGGCGACCGCTGCCAGCTGCTGCCGCCGTTCCTTGCCTCTAGAGGCTAGAAAACCTTCAAAACAAAAGCGGCCAGATGGAAGTCCGCTGCTCACTAAGGCTGTTGTTGCTGCACAGGGGCCGGGAATACAGATCACCTGGTGCCCAGCTGCCCTAGCGGCTGCGACGAGTTGTTCGCCGGGATCGCTGATGCCCGGCAGCCCGGCATCACTGATTAAAGCCAGGCTTTGCCCTTCGTTGAGCAGTTGAAGCAGTTGGGGGAGGCGAGCTTTGGTGTTGTGTTGGTGGAAGCTGAAACGTTGACTCTGCGCGCCCAGGCCGTTGAGTAGATGGCCGCTATGACGTGTGTCTTCACAGGCGATGGCCGAGACATTCGTGAGCACAGAGCGTGCTCTGGGGGAGAGATCTCCGAGGTGACCAATGGGCGTCCCAACCACATAAAGCACCCCTGGTGCTGGTTCCTCTCGCTGGCTCAAAATGAGGCTTGCACGTGTCTATTCATGATGCCGAACGGACCTCTTCTCCCTGTTGGTGTGGACCTGGAGGTTTTGTTGCAGCACTTGAGGCGATTGAGCTGGGGTGCTGCAGACATCCTGCTGGCCTATGCCCGGGGAGAACAGCCACCGCATGGATTTTCTAAGGCTCTGAGTGTTGAAGATGGTGGTGAGGGGCCTGTCTCTGCAGCTGACCTTGCGGTGAACCGTTGGCTTCTGGATGGCTTAGCAGCGAATTTCCCTTTGGCAGATTGGACTCTATTGAGTGAGGAGACGGCAAAGGAGCAACTCACTGCAGGCGAACCCTTAGCGGCGGAATGGTTGTGGATCCTTGACCCTTTGGATGGCACAAAGGACTTCTTGCAGGGCACAGGTGAATACGCCGTGCATCTTGCCTTGGTGCATGGTCAACGACCAGTGCTTGGCGTGGTACTCCTGCCAGAAGCCGAGGAGCTTTGGTTCGGTGTGATCGGTTCTGGTGCCTGGTGCGAAGACCGGCAGGGACAACGTGCGCCGGTGCGTTTTAGTCAGCGCAAGGCTTTTGGTGAGTTGATGCTGGTAGCGAGTCGCAACCACCGCGACAACAGGCTTGAACAGCTGCTAGAGAGCCTTGCTCTTGGTGGTAGCAAGGCTGTGGGCAGTGTGGGTTGCAAGGTAACCACGATTCTGCGCGGAGAAACAGATCTCTATGTCTCTCTTTCAGGTCGTAGTGCTCCAAAAGATTGGGATATGGCGGCTCCAGAGGCGGTGCTGATGGCTGCAGGGGGATGTTTCACTCATGCTGATGGACGCCAGCTTGCTTACAACAGCGGTGATGTGCGTCAGGCCGGCTGTTTGATCGCCAGCCATGGCCTTGCCCACGCCCAGCTTTGTGAAGCAGCGGCGCGGGCTATCGAAGAGATCGACCCAGGCTTTCAGGTTTGAATTGACCTGAAAGCCAGCCCATCAGTTGAGAGGGGTTACAGGAGTTGGAGCTGGCTCTGATTGAGTCTCTTCGCCGTACTGAGGGACGCCTCTGAGTGTGAGGTTGATACGCCCACGATTGTCAATCTCTCGTATCCGTACTGTCACCTCATCACCTACTTTCACGACGTCGTCGACCTTCTCCACGCGAGCCTCTGACAGCTGGGAGATGTGGATCATGCCCTCTTTGCCGGGCAGGATCTCTACGAAAGCCCCGATCGGAATGATCCTTGTGATGGTTCCGGTGAAAACCTCCCCCTCGTTTACTTTGCGGGTGAGTCCTTCGATGATGCGTTGGGCGGCCTCTGCAGCAGCCCCGTCATGAGAAGCAATCGTGACGATGCCACCGTCTTCAATGTCGATCTTGGTGTTCGTGCGTTCTGTGATGCCCTTGATTGTGCGACCACCCGGGCCAATCACTGTGCCGATCAGTTCTGGATCGATTCTGAAGCTCAGCAGGCGCGGGGCATGGGGAGAGAGGCTAGTCCTGGGAGCGTCAATGGCTTCCAGCATCTTCTCGAGGATATGGATCCTGGCAGGGCGGGCCTGATTGACAGCTTCTGCAATGGTTTTGACAGGAAGGCCGGTGATCTTCATGTCCATCTGCAGGGCCGTGATGCCATCTTTTGTTCCAGCCACCTTGAAGTCCATATCACCGAGGAAGTCCTCGATTCCCTGGATGTCAGTGAGGATGCGAATCTCAGCATCTTCCTTGATCAAGCCCATGGCGGCTCCGCTGACTGGAGCCTTCAGTGGCACACCTGCATCCATGAGTGCCAGGGTGCTGCCGCAGACCGAGCCCATTGAGGTGGAGCCATTGGAGCTGAGGACTTCGCTCACCACCCTGAGCACGTAAGGGAAGGTGTCCTTGGGAGGCAGTACTGGAATGATGGCGCGTTCAGCGAGGGAACCATGGCCTACCTCACGGCGCCCGGGCGATCGCATTGGACGTGTCTCGCCAACGGAATAGGGGGGGAAGTTGTAGTGGTGTAGATAGGTCTTCTCAGGTCCAGGGTTGAGGTCATCCATCTCCTGGGCATCGCTGGGTGTGCCCAGGGTGGCGGTGGACAGCACCTGGGTGAGTCCGCGTTGGAAGAGTCCGGATCCGTGCACGCGTTTTGGCAGCACGCCTGCGGCGGAAGTGATGGTGCGGACCTCATCGAGCTTGCGACCATCGACGCGTTTGCCTTGTTTGATGATTTGCTCACGCATCAATTTTTTGGTGAGCGCCTTGAAGTTGTTGCTCAAGACTTTGCTGTTGGCATTCACTGACTTGCGAACGGCATCGTCTTCTTTGAGGCTGTCAATGGCTTCAGCTGTTTTCGCTTTGATGGCATCCAATTTGCTATCGCGTTCAGCTTTGGTCTGCTCAAATTGCTTAAGCACTTCCCCGATGCTCTTGCTGCAATTTTTTTCAAGATAAGAAGACAGCTTGGTGTCTTGGTCTTGAGTGGGGGGTTCCGGCTTTACCTGCTGAATCCCTGCATCCTTGAGGATGGATTGCTGTGCCTTGATTAATTCGCAAACGGCTTCATAGCCAAAATTGATGGCTTCGATGACATCCCCTTCTGGCAGCTGGTTTGCACCGGCTTCAACCATGACAACCCCATCTGGGGTGCCAGCCACCACGAGATCGAGATCGCCACGTTCGATTTCTCGATAGCTGGGATTCAGAACGAAATCATCACCGAGAAGCCCTACCCTTACTGCAGCCATTGGCCCCTGGAAGGGGATGCCTGCGAGTAAGGTGGCCATGGAAGCTCCCGTAACGGCCAGCACATCTGCTGGAACCCGTTCATCGAGAGAGAGGCATGTTGCCACGATCTGAAGGTCGTCCCTCATCCAGCTAGGGAATAAGGGCCTCATGGGGCGATCGATTAGACGAGCGATCAGTGTGGCTCTCTCTGGCGGGCGTCCTTCACGTCGCATGAAACTGCCAGGAATGCGGCCAGCTGCATAGAGCCGCTCCTCGTAGTCGCAAATAAGGGGAAGAAAATCGATGCCTTCGCGGCCTGTCGATCTGGTGGCGGTTACCAGGACGGCGGTGTCGCCGCATTCCATCATCACGGAACTACCGGCCTGGGGGGCATATCGCCCTGTGGTCAGCCGAATCTCCCGACCATCAAAGGAGATCGACTGTGTCTGACCTTGCACGTTCTCTTATGTTTTTTTGTCAAGCACCATACTGGCACTTTGCCGAGTCAACTTTCGTGGAATTTTGGAATTGATTCCTGTTGGTTCAGTTGCTAAGCAATAAAAAAGAGGGATGGATGACTTCAATCCCTCTTGCGAATGAGTAAGAGCTCTCCACGTCTATAGATGCAGATAGATGCAGAAATGGTTTGAGAGTTACCAGCTGGACTTGACGACTCCAGGAAGTTCGCCTTTGTGAGCTCGTTCTCTCAGCTGGTTGCGGCATAGCCCGAAGTCGCGATAAACGCCTCTTGGCTTTCCTGTGGCCCAGCAACGATTGCGGATGCGGTTTGGAGCACTGTTGCGCGGGAGAGCTTGAATCTTGCGGTGGATCTCAAGACGTTGCATTGGATCCTTGGCTGCATTGAATGCTGCCATTAGAGCCGCTCTCTTGGCTGCGTAGCGCTCAACAATCTTCTTGCGCTTTACATCACGGGCGATCATTGACTTTTTAGCCATGCGGCAGTTTTGAAGCACGAGGGTCGATAACGAACTTTACCTTCCAACTGCTGTAATTGTTTTGCTTGCCCAGTTTTCAGCTGCTCAGGCTCTTGCAAATAGGCCAGATCAGTGACCGATCAGTTGTTGCACCACCGATAGTTGCGTGGTGTCGCGAACGATCAGCACCACACTAAGACCTACCAATAAAAAAAAGCCTGATTGCATGAAAGCCATCTGGATGCGCTCCGGAATTGGTCGCCCACGCAAGCCTTCTAATAGCAGTAGCAGCAGTTGGCCGCCATCAAGGAGGGGTAGCGGAATGGCATTGAGTACGGCGAGATTGATCGAAAGCAATGCCGCGAAAAGCACTAGGCCAGAACTACCTTGGCTGGTTAGCTGGGCGCCCATTTCGACAATCTTCACAGGGCCACTGACTTGTTGGGCTGTGGTTGCGAAATCGGTGATGAGTCCTGAATAGCCCTTAACGGTTCGACTGAGTAGGGAAATGAATTGGCTGTCAACATGGTTCAGAACCTCTCCGGGGCCGTGGGCCCGACGGGTTTTGCCTGTGACGTTGGCCTGCAATTGGGCGCCCACCCTGCCATTGCCTTGTTGCTCAGCGGGGATGAGCACAATCTTGCTGCGTTGACCCGAACGGACTCTGTCCAGGTGAATTTTGCTGCCTGGTGACTCTTTGATTTGACTCACCAGGGCCTGGATCGCTTCTTGACCTCGCCCTAGCTCGTTGCCATCCACGCTGAGGATTCGATCGCCAGCGGCTAGCCCTGCAGCAGCAGCGGCTTCTCCGGGTTGAACGGCTACAACGATGACACCTGGATCAGGTTGGCTTGGCAGCCCGATCATGACCGCTTGGCCCATTAGCACCAGCCATGCCAGCAGCAGATTGGCCATGACCCCTGCACAGATCACCAGGGCTCGTTGTCTGATCGGCCGGTTGCGGAGTAGGTCGGGATCATCAGGGGGGATTTCGCTGTTTTCGTCGTCATCCGGAAATGAAACGAAGCCCCCTAAAGGCAGAACTCGCAGCGCATATGTGACACCCCTTCGTTGTCGTTTGATCAGCGCCGGTCCAAACCCGATCGAAAATCCATTCACACGGATTCCCTGAGCAGTGGCAGCCAGAAAGTGCCCAGCTTCATGAATGATGATCAGCAGGGCTAGAACCGTCAGCGCCGCAAAAACGTTCATTCAGCTTCTAGTAATGGGTTCATTCTGGCTCTAGTCGATCGTTGCCGAAATAAGGCACAAGTGCCTTGGGGAGGAGGACACTCCCATCAGATTGCTGGCCTGTTTCGAGAAGGGCAGCCATGGTGCGTCCTACCGCTAGGCCACTGCCATTGAGGGTGTGGATGAGTCGGGTACCTTTTTCGTCTTTGGTGCGAATAGCAGATCGCCGTGCTTGGAAGTCTCCACAGATACTGCAACTTGAAATTTCCCTGAAGGCGCCTGCTCCTGGTAGCCAGACTTCGAGGTCGTAGGTGCGTGAGGAAGAAAACCCTAGATCACCTGTGCAAAGTTCAATGACGCGGTAGGGCAATTCCAAGGCCTGCAGCACGGCTTCGGCATCGGCTGTGATCTGAGCGTGTGCAGCCTGCGAATGGTCTGGATGGACGAACCAATAGAGCTCCACCTTGTTGAATTGATGCAGCCGGATCAGGCCACGGGTGTCTCGTCCATAGCTGCCAGCTTCGCGGCGAAAGCATGGACTGTAAGCGGCGTATCGCAGTGGAAGTTGATCAGCGGGGATGATTTCATCGCGGTGCAGAGATGTCACCGGCACCTCTGCAGTTGGTGTTAGCCAGAGGTCGTCTTCAGCGCAGCGGAAGCTTTCTTCGGCGAATTTTGGCAGCTGACCAGAGCCCGTAAGGCTGGCGGTATTCACCAGGACCGGAGGCATCACTTCTCGATATCCCTTTGAGGTGTGAAGGTCGAGCATGAAGTTGATGAGTGCTCGTTCCAGTCGCGCACCCTGACCCATCAGGGTGACGAAGCGACTTTGGGCAATCCTTACAGAGCGTTCTGTTTCGAAAAGTTTGAGCCGCTCGGCAATTGACCAGTGCTCCAGAAGGTCTTTCCCTTCACGTGGCTTGCCCCAACAGTGTCTTTCTTGGTTGTCGTTCTCGTCGCGTCCTTCAGGACAATCAGGGGAGGGCAGGTTTGGCAAGCTCAGCAGTTGTTCTCGCAATCGCGCTGATAGTTGTTTTTCCTCCTCTTCTAAAACGGCCACCTTTTGCTTGATTAGGTTGCCTTGTTGTCGTAGTTCTGCCACGTCGTTGGCTTTTGGGTCGCTTCCCTGCTGGATCCGTTGACCGACTTCCTTGCCGATCCGATTCCCTTCTGCCTGGAGGCTGCTGCGCTGTTCCTCGAGATTTCTTTGTTGCTGGGCGATCAGTTGTAGGCCCGTTAGATCTAACGTCATGCCCCTTCGGCCCAGTTCGTTGGCAATCAGGTCGGGGTTGTCCCGCACCAGGCGCTGGTCAAGCACGAGGGTTTTCAAGTCAGCGCGGGCAGCCTAAGTGTTGTTGGCCCTGCAAATGAATTCTGTTTGGTTACGCTTATTCAGCCTGGAGATTGGAAGCAACAGAAGATGCTGCTCGGGCTCTTCCGCTAGCGGCCCATTCCTTTAGAGCGTTGAGTTGTTCTCGGGCTGTGCGGGAGAGCGGCACCAGTTGGCTGGCAGCAAGAATTAGGTCGGTCTCTCCAAGTTCTCGGCGTTCGGCGAAGGCCAAGTGCATGGCCTCAATCACAGTCTGTTCGAGTTCGGCACCTGAGAAGCCTTCGCTTCGATCGATGACCGCAGCCAGGGGCAGGTTTAAGTTCGGTCTTCGTCGCTGAATATGGAGCTCAAGGATGTTGCGCCGTTCCTCACTGAATGGCAGGTCAAGCAAAAAGATTTCGTCGAAACGACCTTTGCGCAGGAGCTCTCCAGGTAGGCGTTCTACGCCATTAGCCGTAGCGACGACAAATACCGCGGAGGTTTTCTCCGCCATCCAGGTGAGCACGTTGGCAAGGACACGTTGACTGGTGCCGCCATCACTTCGGGCATCACCACCAAAGCCTTTGTCGATCTCATCGATCCAGAGAACGCAAGGAGACATGGCTTCTGCCCGCTGGATCGTCTCTCTGGTACGTGCCTCGCTAGCACCCACTAGCCCGGCAAATAGGCGGCCTACATCGAGGCGAAGCAGTGGCATCGACCAGTTGTGGGCGATGGCCTTGGCGGTGAGCGATTTGCCTGTGCCTTGGGGGCCGATCAGTAGAACGCCGCGGGGCAGTGGCAAGCCAAAGTGACGAGCTTCGTCGGAGAATGCCTGATGGCGTTGCTCGAGCCAACCCTTAAGGCTATCTAGGCCGCCTATGTCGGCCAGCGATGCATCTGTAACGCAGTACTCCAGAACCTCACTGCGGGCTACGGTCTGACGCTTTTCCTCAAGCACCTCGGCGAGATCTGCCCAACCTAGTTTGCCCCGCTGTGCTAGGGCTCGGGCTGCTACCTGACGCACCCTCATTTCGCTGAGGCCGCTGCAAGCGTGGGTGAGCTCTTCTAAAACGTCGGCTGAAAGGGGGGAGCCACTTGCTTGGGCGATGTTCTCCAGCAGTGTTCGCAGTTCTGGTTCCTGCGGCAGAGGTAGATCGAGAATGGTCAGGGAATCATCAAGATCGCTGGGCGGAGTCCATGGCCCTGAGCAGAGCACCACAGTGTGGGGTTGATGGCGCAAGTGAACCGACAAGTTGCGCAACATGCGTGCGATACCAGCGTCTTCGCAGAAGTGATAAAAATCTTTGACTAGTAATAGGGTTGGACTACTGGCATCAAGTTGTTGCAGCCATTGCAGGACGGCCATCGGTTGACGTGCCCCAAGCCCTTCTTCGTTAAGCACACCTTTAAGGCCGCCAATAAAATCCCAGCTGGCAAGGCGACGGGGTTGTAGTCGTTTTGCGGCTTGCTCAAGCAGCACTTCAACACGCTCCTCTTCGCTGCTGCGAATCCAAAGGAGAGGTGTTCTGGCTCTGATTAGTAGATCCAGTTGGTTATCCCAGCTCGTCATGGCGAGGTGAGCCTGTGTAATGCTGCCCAGCGTGGATCGAGATCAGTTCCCTCAGGTTTCACGGCAGTGGTTTGGGCTGAGGGCTGCAGTTGAGCTGGACCGGGACAATCGGCCCCACAACGCTTGACTAAAGGCATCCGCAGACTCAGTTGTTCGAAAACCCAACGTTCTGGGTCAAAGCTGCCAAGAGGGTCAAGGCACTCCATCAGTGCATCCATATCCTCGGAATGGCTCGCGCCATGGAGTTCGTTTGGGTTTGGACCATTCCCCTTCAGCCAGATCAGTTCTTCGGTGTTGCAGGCGAGGGTTTGATTGAATTGGCTTAGGCATCGATCACAGCAGAGGGTGACGATGGTTTGGAATTTTCCTTTCACTTCAAGAATGCTGCCTTGATGCTCGGCGCTGATGCGGCCTCTCAATGGGGTGAGAGAAGGCATCTCGTCCAGATGTCCCTCGATCGACCAGTGCCGAGGAGCAGCCAAGGCTTTTAGGTCTTGCAATGAAATGGGTTGGAGCCCTGGGATCATTTACTACGTTTTTTAGGTTCAAAGGGAAGACGATCTGATCCACCGATTGCTTCTGTTGCTAACGCAGGTTTGGACAGCTGGTCATTGAGGATTTTCTGCAGGTTCTCAGGTAGGGCTTCACGACTAAGCAGAAAAGTCTGACCTGCTTGAAAGATGTTTGCGATCACCATATACAGCAATACACCTGCTGGTAGTGGAAAGAACAAAAACATGCCCGTGATCATCACTGGCGTGATCTTGTTGGCTGTTGATTGTTGAGGGTTCGCAGGTAGCCCTCTGCCGGAAAGGACTTGCGAGACCAAAAGCGTCAAGCCGAAACCACCAACCAGAATTGCGATATCCCAGTTGATTTCCCCATCAACGTAGAAACCAACTTGACCAAGGGCCTTAATGAATAGAAAGCCACTTTGGGCAGCAAGGCCAGGAATTTTGCCTTGAACAGTGGCATCGCCTTCAGCCAAAGCCTGGACAGTGCCATCCGCAGATACCTTGACAAGATCATCCCCCTTGGTGACGCTCCAGGTTGGCGTGAACTTGGTTCCACCTTCTACGCCAGAAAGCCTGCTTGTGAAGCTTTCGCCAGTGAGTGTTTGCAGCTTGATTTGGGCCTTGTCTCCAACTCCTAATTTTGTGCCGCTTGGCAGAGAGGCAATGACTGGGAAATGTTTGGTTTCACTGATGAAAATCGAATGCTTGCTACTGGTAAATGGCTTGGGCTCAATGGCTGCAATTTGGTCGCTAGGCAGCACCTTGAGGTTCACCAAGTAGGGCACATCAGCAAAAGGTGATCCTCTAAGGGTTGCAAACAGGGCAAAGAGAATTGGCATCTGTACCAATAGGGGTAGGCACCCTGAGAGGGGGTTGCCGAACTCCTTCATGACTTTCCCTAGTTCCTCCTGTTGCCTCTGAGGGTCTTTGGCATAACGGCTCTTGATTTCATCCTGGCGCTTCTTCATGGCCGGCTGGGCGATCCGCATGCGACGAGCGCTACGAATGGATCCAGCACTTAAGGGGAACAGTGCTAATCGGATGACCACTGTGAGGGCGACGATGGCGAGGCCATAGCTCGGCACTAATCCGTAGAAGAAATCCAGGATCGGGAGCAGAATGTTGTCGGAGATGTACCCGATCACGATCGATTGCTGAGGGTGGATGGAACTGTGATGCCAGTGTGCATCAGCACCTATATGGCTGGGTTACACGCTGGGAGCTATTTAAGCCGCAAAGCCCTTTAGATCCTGGGGTGAACCTTTGGCCCTGCGGGCGCTAATCCGTGCATTGATGTATTTCTCGGTTTCTCTGAAGCTAGGTAAAGAGCGCATCTCAAGTCTTGAACCATCGTTGAGTACCAGTACCATGTCGCCCCAGGAGCCCAGGCCACGAGGCACTGAGCGCACCTCCTTGATTTGGCTATACACGACTTGGGTCTTATCGCGTCCCAGCCATCCCCCAGTCACCGAAACGCGTCGATTGGTAATGCGAAAGCGCAGCCACAACGCTCGAATCACCGCCCCAATGGTGAAAGGAAGGCCAATCAATGTTAGCCCCATCAATAGGTTGATGATGAGATCGCTTTGAGCGGGGCCTCCTTCATAGAAGACCTCTTCTGAGGTTGTGATCATGACAACAAACCTGCTTGATGGAGCAATCTGTCGCATTCTTCTAGCAATGGAGACGCCTCTATTGCGGAGGCGACTGGCTTGAGGCTGATCAGCACCCAGTTATTGCAATGCTCGGGTGCAACCTCAAGCCTGCTTCTTAGGTGATCGTGCAGAAGTCGACGCAGACGGTTGCGAATGACGGCCCGTTTACTCACTTTGCTGCTGATCACAACGGCACAACGGCATGCCGTGGAGTTGTGGTGCCGATGGGGTGCTTTGAGCAGTTGGGGATCTGCTTCGATGACACGGAGCACCATTGAAGTTCCATAAAAGCGATAGCCCCACTTCTGAAGGCGCTCAAAACATCGACTTCCCCTTAATCGCATTGATGCTGGCAGCACCATTGGAGGTTGGCTTCCTGAGGAAGTGGCGTGATTTGAGTGATTGACCTGCAGTGTTATGGATTAGACAGCCAGACGGGTGCGGCCACGTTTTCGGCGACTGCGGATCACTCTTCGCCCAGTGTGAGTTCGCATGCGCACACGAAATCCTGAGACGCGTTTTCGCTTGCGGCTGGTTCCACCAAAGGTTCTTTTTGTCATTGAAGGAGAACGGCGTACAGCCTTTTTTCAGTCAACCAAGTTATCAGTTCAGTTGATGTCAATGAGCCAGCTGCCAAGGTAGCCGCCCATTGGTACATCTCCAGGAGCTTGGGCAAGGGCATTGAACTGGAACATCCCACGTTGGTCGGGGTTAAAGATTTTCATGACCACCGCATAGGTGCCTTCTGTAGGGATGGGGGTGTCCGGGAAGACTTCAATGCTTGTTTGGTCTTCAGAGATTTCGAAAATTGCAGGAACCTCTTCTTTGCAGCGGGTGCGTGAGAGCATTCCCCCTAGATGGACAAGGCAAAGGCTCAGCTTGTTCGGTTTGATCTTTGCATCGAAATAGTCTGGGACAGAGATGCTTAGCTTGAGGATCGCAGTTTTGCGGTCTTTAGGTTTCAGCATCAGGTAATAGGTTGCTCGATCACGCCTGATGGTTGAGCTTTGCCAGTAATAGAGCTTTTTATAGTCTTTAGAGTTCTCCCAGCGAAATTCAAGTAGCGCTGGTGTTGCCTGGGCTCGGGCCTTTGGTGGTGTGATGCTTGAAAGCATCACACTTGAACCGACCAAACCGGCAGTGAGGCCTCCTAAGGCAAGGGTGCCTGGAATACAAAACCTGAAGAGCTGCTTAACCATGAGATCTAAGCGGGTGTGTTGGTAACCACCAGCACTGAAAAGTACATGGATTCTCCTTTGCTCTCATCTATCAATCAAAAAGACTAGGACGGCCTAGTAGTTGGCAGCTTTTGGTGGGGCAAGTGATTCAGCATCGATCTGGACGCAGTAACGAGGTTTCGCCAAGGTAGGGATGTTGAGGAGGCTGATCTGAGGGCAGCCAGGCATGGGCAAGCATGCGGATGCAGCGTTTGAGATCCCCCTCGACATACATTTGTTGGCAGTCCAGCAGTGCTATCGACTCCCATCCTGCTTGTCGGCGCGCGATCGCTGCAGGGAAACAGGCGTTTAGGTCTGCTGTGACAGAGAACGTGATGGACACGATTTCTGCAGGGTTGAGTTGATTGCGTTGCATTAGCGCTTCCACGAGCTCGCTGACGGCTGCCTCGATGGCTTGGGTCGTGTTGGCAGAGCTTGTTGTGGCACCTCTGAGCCCGTGTAAGTGGAGGCCTCCATAAGGGATGGCAGTGGTCATGGCAGAAAGAGCCAGAGCACCTGACCATTGTTGCCAAGCTCAAGGTTGAGAAGCTCAGCAAGTTTGGATAGGAGTTTGCTGCCTGGCAGAAATCCCGCTAGCCGTTTTTTGGGGCGCCCAAGTTTGAGCGTTTGGGTGTTGGCTTCATCAAGGTCCGCCAGCTTGGCCGCAAGTTTTCGAGCATGTTCTTCATCTCCTAGCTCATCGACGAGTCCTAGTTCATGGGCCTGAGCTCCGCTGAACACGCGGCCGTCGGCGAAGTTGCGAACCTCTTCGGCACTGAGATGGCGGCCTTCTGCTACCGCGTTCACAAATTGCTCATAGCTGCTATCGATCAGTGATTGCAGGAGCTGACGCTCCTCTGCTGTGAGTGCGCGATCAGGCGAGAGAATGTCCTTGTAGGTGCCGCTTTTTACTGTCTCGAAGCGGATGCCGATTCGCTCCAGCAATTTGGAGAGGTTGTTGCCCCGCAAGATGACCCCGATTGACCCAGTGATTGTGCCGGGATTGGCAACAATTTTTTCTGCAGCTACCCCGATATAAACGCCGCCGGAGGCGGATACATTGCCGAAGCTCGCTACGACATGACAACCCTTTTCTCTAAGCCTGAGCAGGGCCGCATGGATTTCCTGACTGTCACCAACAGTTCCTCCTGGGCTGTCGATGCGCAGCAGAAGAGCGGGAAACTCTCTATCTTCAACTTCCTTGATCGCTTTCAGCACCCGCTCGCGCGTTGCACCGCTGATTGCTCCGTCAATGGTGATGTGTGCGATCCTTCGGCGAGATTTGCGTCGCCAGAGCCAGCCCATTCAATTTCTTCGTAGAGGATTGGATCTTAAAAAGGAACCTGCTTGTTGCCTTCATGTTGTCAATACGGCACTGGCTGTTGATGGTCCTGCCCTTCGCCCTTTGGGGTACGGCCATGGCTGCGATGACACCTCTGGTGATTTCGGGCGGACCGCTTCTCGTCGCTTGTCTGCGCCTTTTGCCAGCAGGAGTTGTCATCCTGCTGGCCTTGCCGTCGTTGGGACGTCACTGGGCTATCGCCTCAACTGACAGGATTTGGTTCCTGGTCTTTACGGTTGTTGATGCATGTCTTTTCCAAATGTTCCTGGTCAAGGGCTTGGCCTACACCGGAGCAGGGATGGGATCGGTGCTGATTGACTCCCAGCCATTGCTGGTAGCTCTGCTGGCACGCAGCCTCTTTGGAGAGTCCATTAACCCAGTTGGCTGGATGGGTTTGATGTTCGGTTTGGTCGGGATTATCTGCCTTGGGGCCCCGCCGGATTTGTTGCGCCATTGGTGGTTGCTAGGCGAACAGGCGTCTGGTTCCAGTTTGTTGGAGCAAGGGGAAGGCTGGATGCTCGCAGCAGCCATCGCCATGGCCTTAGGCACAGTGTTGAGCAGGTATGCCTGCCGGAGCAGTGATCCCGTTGCGGTCACTGGTTGGCACATGGTCTTAGGCAGCTTGCCATTACTGCTCTGGCACAGTTTTGATCGCACATGGCCTTTGTGGCCTGATTGGACTGGCTTTGATTGGGGATTGATGGCCTACGCCAGCTTGTTTGGCAGTGCCCTGGCCTATGGATTGTTCTTTTGGCTCGTCAATCGTGAGGAGCTCACAAGCTTTAGCACCCTGGCATTCCTTACACCGGTGTTTGCCCTTGCTGCTGGTGGCGTTTGGCTAGGAGAACGGCTTCAGCCTCTGCAATGGTTCGGGGTGGCTTTGGTCCTCCTTTCGGTGCTTGTTGTGAGTCAGCGTCGTCGACTATGGGAACCAGTTGAAGTTGACTCGGATGTGTTGCCGAGGGAAATCAGCTGATGTTATTTCTTTCCTTGCGCTTGGATGGAGATGGTCCACTCTGCTGGCCTGCCCCTATGGCACTTCAGAAGATATTGAGTCTGCTCAGGAACATAGTCAGGGATGCCACCATCACTAGATGGTGCTGACGTTTGCTGCGACGGTGTTGCTGTCTCCTCTTCAACGGCGTCGAGGTCTGCTGCTGATCCTGGCTTTTGGGGTAGCTCTCTGCCTTTGGCAGTTAGGAGACTCTGGTTTGGTTGATGAAACCCCGCCTCTCTTTGCCGCGGCAGGTCGTGCCATGAGTACGACAGGAGATTGGCTGACGCCGAGGGTTAATGGTCTGCCTCGCTTCGACAAGCCTCCTCTGGTTTATTGGCTAATGGGGTTGATTTATGCCTTGCCCGGCCATGAGGTTTGGGACCCATTAGGGACATGGGCGGCACGTCTTCCTTCTGCGCTTGCATCTGTCTTGATGATGCTGGCCCTTGGCGACACTGTGATGTGTTGGCCCCAGAAGAATGACGCTTGTCCACGCCGAACAGGTGTTGCGGTGGCCTTGGCCTTTGCTCTTTCGCCACTGGTCATGGTCTGGAGTCGGGTTGCTGTTAGCGATGCCTTGTTTTGCAGCACCTTGGGGGTGAGTTTGCTTCTGCAGTGGCGCCGCTTTGCTGCCCCGAGTACCCAGCCATGGTGGTTGGCCTGGCTTGTTTTGGGTTTAGCAGTGCTGACCAAAGGACCAGTGGCTGTCGTGCTGACTGGCATGGTGCTTGTTCTATTTGCTTTGCTGCAATGGAATCTGGCCAGCCTTTGGCAGCGGTTGCGCCCTCTGCCTGGTTTGTTGATTACTGCCCTGATCAGCCTGCCTTGGTATTTGGCGGAATTGCTTGTGGAGGGACAACCTTTTTGGGATAGCTTCTTCGGCTATCACAACCTTCAACGCTTCACATCAGTAGTCAATAGTCACCTGCAGCCCTGGTGGTTTTTCGGGCCTGTCTTGGTGGTTGCGTCCCTGCCATTTACCCCCTTGCTGATCCTTGGGCTGTTGCAGGCCTTTGTTCCAGTCAGGAAGGGAGGTGCACTTTGCCAGACAGAGCCTGAGGGATCTCTGCAGAGTTTTGCAGCCTCTTGGCTGCTAGCTGTGTTGCTGCTATTCACTTGCGCTGCCACAAAATTGCCAAGTTATTGGTTGCCTGCGACACCGGCGGCCGCGTTGTTGATTGGATTGGCCGCAAGTGTTTCCCCTCAACAGCGACCCGGTCTTGTTTTGGCATGGGGCGGATCAGTTGTTTTGGCGGGATTGTTAGCGGCAGGGCTTTGGGCTTCACCGTTCTGGGTTGAATGGATTTATGACCCGGAGATGCCCACCCTTGCGGCAGAACTGCTGGCCAGTCGTCTTGTACTCAGGGCAGCAGTTTTTTTCAGCCTTTCGGTGCTACTTGGGATCTGGTTGGCTTGGCGGCCACGGCCTGGGCGATTGCTGGCCCTTCAAGGGCCATTGGTTGCTTTCCAATTGTTTTCGTTCTTACCGATGTGGGCGTTGGGGGACAAGGTGCGCCAGTTGCCTGTAAGGCAAGTTGCTCAACTGTTGGTCGATTCTCAGAAGTCTCGCGAACCCTTGGTGATGGTTGGGGCAATCAAACCTTCCCTTCACTTCTATACCGATCAGGTGGTGGTTTATGAGGGGCGCTCTGCGGGGGCGTTAGTGAACCTGGATGATCGATTACGAGACGAAGAGCGCAGGGGATGGTCAGGTCTGCCTATTGAGGGGCCCATGGGATCTTCAACCGCTCTCGTGGTGATTGATCAGGGCACAACGCAGAGGAGGCATTGGCAGGACCTTCAGCCTGAGCTGCTTGGCAAGTTCGGGATTTATAGGGTTTGGCGGTTGGATCGCCGGACTCTTGAGAAGCGAGCGAATCAGCTCAAAGCTGAAGGTTTCCAAACTGATTGGCGGCAACCACGACCTGAGCGTTTCTGATGTTTTGGTCGTCTTAATTGCAGGATGAAGTGGCTGCTTCGCCCTGCTCTTGTCATTTGCTTTTGGACCACCATGCGAGCAAGACGTCTTGCCTGGTGCGTGAGCAGGATTTAAGCGTTGCTCTCCGATTGGGGCGGGTCAGCAAGTTGCAGTCTTCTACAGAAACCACAGCGTCCCCAGAGGGCCATTTCTCCAGCTGGGGCAGGACTCCCGCAGGCCTGACATGCGGCCATGCCATGAACATCAATTCTGCTTGGATGTCGTGCCCAGATGCTGGCTTCACTTTCCAGCTTTGGGGTGCTTCCGGGGTGGTGTTGTTGAATGCGTAGATCTTTGATGTCATGGCCCGCGGCACGCAGGGCTGCCAAGAGTTGGGGGCGGTTATAGAGCAGGGCCTGCCTCCACTGAGGATGGCTGGCGCCGATGATCAAAACCCCTTGGCGAATGTTGAGTGGGCGGCAGTGAGGAGCAAGCAGGGGGCCTGCTAGTCGGGGCCATTCTTGCCAGAGACCAGCCATGGAGCCTTGTCGCTTCCAGTCACGCTTAATGGATTCAAGGCAGTTGCAGAGGGCTGTGACGGGGGCAGGAGGCGCTTCTTGCAGCACTTCTCCTCGACCAAGCCGTTTGCGTTGCTGATCAGGAGCTATGGCCATCTCAAAAGCCTAAGTGGAGTCTTGGCTCCAGCTCGCTAGCCTCCGAGAGGTCTTTTCAATGCCTCGATGGGCTTCTTTGACCGGTTAAGCCGCTTATTACGTGCCAATCTCAACGATCTTGTGAGTAAGGCTGAGGATCCCGTCAAGATCCTTGATCAATCGGTTGCAGACATGCAAGCCGATTTGGTCAAGTTGCGACAGGCTGTTGCTATGGCCATCGCCAGTCAGAAGCGGCTTCGCAATCAGGCTGATCAGGCTGAGGGTCAAGTTAGAACCTGGTACGAACGTGCTGAACTGGCTCTTAAGAAGGGTGAGGAGGATCTCGCGAAGGAAGCCCTTACTCGTCGTAAGGGTTTCCAGGAATCTTCTACGGCGCTCACCAACCAGCTCAAGGGGCAGGAAGGGCAGGTGGAGACTCTCAAGCGCAGCCTAGTGGCTCTTGAGGGCAAGATCGCCGAGGCCAGAACTAAGAAGGACATGCTCAAGGCCCGAGCACAGGCGGCAAAGGCCCAGCAGCAATTACAGAGCGCTGTTGGCAATCTCGGCACTAACTCTGCAATGGCGGCCTTTGATCGCATGGAAGACAAGGTCCAGGCCTTGGAAGCCAGTAGTCAGGCTGCCGCGGAGCTCGCAGGTGCTGATCTTGAGAGTCAGTTTGCTGCTCTTGAAGGTGGGAACGATGTTGATGATGAACTATCTGCTCTTCGTCAGCGTCTTGAGGGGGGGGCTGAGGCAGTGGCCTTGCCCGCCGCGGAGACGTCTTCACTTGAGGAGAGTAAGGATGCCAATGGCCCAGAGGTGGAGGCTGTCAAGGTGGCTGAGGTGGATGCTGAGTTGGAGGAACTGAAGCGCGCCATCGACAAGCTCTGAAAGGGGATGGATTTCATCGGCAGAGCATTGCGCTGCAAGATTTCTTGCCTCATTTGCGGAGTTCTTAACGGCTGCTTATTTGATGTAGTAACCGATCACCAAAACACAGTTTTAGCTTTCCGTTGATGGTGACTTCAAGGCGTCTAGGCAGATTGGGTCGTGGCGTTTTTGACCGCAATGACCGCCGTAAGCAGGCTTATCGCCTGGCTAACTCAGGCCCTCAACGTTTGCCTCTGCTGGATTTGTCACTGGGGTCCACAGACTTATCACCTCCAGCGGTGGCACTTGAGGCTATTGAAGTTGCTCTAAGGGCACCTGAGAGCTCTTCCTATTGCTTGCATGCTTCGACGAGGCCCTTTCGGGAGGCGGTCGCTGCGTGGAGTCAGAGGCGCTTCGGTGTCAGCGTTGATCCAGACCGGGAAGTGTTGTTGTTGGTCGGTTCACAGGAGGGAACGGCCCACCTGCCTTTGGCAGTTTTGGATCCTGGGGATTCTGCCTTGATTTTGGATCCTGCTTATCCTTCACATCGGGGTGGCTTGATCTTGGCCGATGCCCGTATTGAACGACTGCTGCTACGACCGGAGCAGGAATGGCGACCTGACTTCAAGGCTTTAAGCAACAGTCAGTGGGACCAGTTGCGGATGATGGTTTTTGGGTTTCCTCATAACCCCACAGCCCAGGTAGGAGAACAGAGCTGGTTGGCGGAAGCCATGGATCGGGGCATCCGTCATCAAGTGGTGGTTGCTCACGACAATCCTTATGTGGATTTGGCACTGGACGGTGAGGCGCCAGCTCTGTTGCGTTGTCCTGGTTGGAGGGAATGCGGGATTGAGTTTTTCTCCTTCTCCAAGGCCTGGTGCTTGGGTGGGTTCCGATTGGCCTTTGCGATTGGTGCTGAGCATTTGATTACATCCCTACGTGAGCTCAAGGGTGTTGTGGATTTCAACCAATCCTTGGCTTTACAGAGAGGCGCCATAGCGGCCCTTACCGATGCCCAAGATTGGCCTCAAGAGATTCTTGGGGTTTACCGGGAGCGCAGAGACAGAACCCTGGCAGCTCTCCATGCATTGGGTTGGCATGCTCCTTGTCCATCAATGGCGCTTTATCTTTGGTTGCCGATTCCAGCCTGGGCAAAGCAGCAGAACTACAACGATGAGACTTTGGCAGCAGATCTTTTGGATCAGACTGGAGTTGCCTTGACGCCTGGATCAGGTTTTGGTTCTGGCGGGGATGGTTGGCTGCGCCTGGCCCTGGTCCATCCGGTGGATGATTTGGAGGCGGCAGTTGCCCGGATGTGGCCTTGGTGGCATGCGCACATCTGAGTCATGGACTGGTGCTGCTGCGGTTGCCCGTTTGTGGCGTAAGCAGTCTTGTGGAGCTAGGCCATGGCAGTTGCGATGGCAGCCGGTCTGTGCGAGTACTGAGTTGATGTTGTCTGGTTGGCTGAAGCAGCAGCCTTGTTCAGCTCAGCAGCCTCGGGCCTTGTTTGCTGATCGCCAGACCCATGGGAGGGGACAGCGTGGTCGGGTCTGGCAGTCACCGATCGGTGGGGTTTGGATCAGTGCCGCTTTGCCCTGGTTTGATGCTCAGTGCTCTGCCGGTATTTTTGGAGTAGCGGTGGCTGTGGCGCTGGCTGAAAGGCTCGAGCGGCGTGGAGTGCCCGTGAGTATCAAGTGGCCTAACGATTTGATGGTGGGGGACCGTAAATTGGCTGGTCTCTTGCCGCGATTGGTGCACCGTGGCAGTCGCGTCAGGCTGGCCCGCATTGGTCTTGGCTTGAATGTTTGCAACCGTGTGCCCAGAGAAGGGATTGCCTTAGATGAGTTGCTTCGATCCGGCCAGTGTCAGCCTCTGGTCTGGATGGCAGAAGTGCTATGCGCTCTTGATCGAACCATGGATCTGGCTGGTCGAGCCGATTGGGTTTGCGCCGAAGCTGAGCGACGCCTCTGGACAAAGCAGGTTCGTGATCCGAAGGGTGGTGAACTCTTGGACGTGATCGGACTGGGACTGGATGGGTCGCTTTTGCTGAGCCAGGGTTCTCGGACCATGCGCTGGACACGTTGGTGATAACTGAGTTGGACTTTTCCTATAGTTTTTCTTGTCTGGGGATCCGATCGGGTGCCGTTTCGCTGGTTCGCTGCTGCATGGCTGCTTTCAGTGCCTGTCCTTGCCAAGCCAATGGATCCTGTTGCTCAAGCGGTTCGGCAAGCACCGTTGTTGCCTGCGCGTGAGGCTAGTCAACTTGAGCGGCCGCAAAGGTTTGATCAATCTCTTGAAGAGCTGGAGCGCAACAAGGTGATCACTTCAGCGGAACGCCGACAGTTGGAGGGGCATGGGGTGGGTTTGACGATCGATGTGCCTCGGATGCAGCAGGCCTGTCGTCGTGGTGCTCTGTCAGCCAAGGAATGTGCCAGTGGCGTTGCTCTGCGGTCCAGGGGCCGTCGAGGTCGTTCCCAGTTCAGCTTGCTGCGCCGTGGCCCTGGCGGTCGGCTATTGCCGCCGCTTACGGTTCCGGTTTCGGCATTGTTGGCAGGCTCTGGGAGTGGCTTCAGCTTGTCTTCAGTGTTTGCGGTGACTCCGAGGCCCAAGCCCCTGCGAGGGAATGGAGATCGTCAGCTTCTTTTCCCGATCATTGGTGGGGCTTTTACCAGTAGTGAATTCGGCATGCGTTTGCATCCTGTGATTGGCAGTTGGTTGATGCATGCGGGTAAAGACCTAGCCGCACCAGAAGGCACTCCTGTGGTGGCGGCATTAACGGGAACTGTTATCAGTAGCGGTCTGGCTGGGGGCTATGGCATCGCTGTTGAACTGGAACATGATGCTCCTCGCAGGCGCACGCTTTATGGCCATCTTTCAGAGATTTATCTGCGGCCGGGTCAGCGGGTTCGTCAAGGGGAGGTGATTGGTCGGGTTGGTAGTACCGGCTTAAGCACTGGTCCACATCTCCATTTCGAATTGAGACGCCCTCAGGGTGGCGGTTGGGTTGCGATGGATCCCGGTGAGTTGGATCTAAATCCACTCATGGCTTCAGGTGTCGACCCGGTTTCGCTGTTGGTCGGTCAGTTGATCGAGAGTCTCGAGCGGCCTTGATCAATTAAAACCTTGCTTCGCGAAGGGAAAAGAAATCTTTTGATCTCTCCCAATGGATGAATTCTGAATATTGAGAATACAATTTGCGCAAATCCTCACGGTTAAATAGCGATTCAAGATCGCTAATCCTCACTTTTATGCGATAAATTGTAAAAATGAGATAAGCGCAATATAAGCGCTTGTAATTTAAAATTCATTTATTCTAAATTGAAAAACATAATCAAAGCTTCAATGCCATCATCGGCAATTTTACTCTCTCTTCTAATAGGCTCAGTTCAGCCTGCTGGTGCGCAGGAAAAACAGGCAAGTGAATCTCGATTGGGTCCTTGCATCCAGATAGGGATTGGAGCATGCTTAAGTAAAACGGTAGATGGAGATCTTCGCGGTCAAAGTGTATCTGCTGATGAGCGTACTGTCTTGGCTGGCGGCATAGACATTGGATGCGATTTTGGGTCTATCCGGGCTGATATATCTGCGCATAGATGGCATGATATACATAGCTTTATTGTAACTGGTCATAAATATGATTCTGATGAGAATAACTATTTTGGAGAGTCGACTTAGGTTTGGCCCTAGATATTCCCACTAATTCGAATTGGACGCCTTGCCTTCCTTCATGCTGGCGCCGGTCCCGTTTGGGGAGATAAGACTAACGACGCAGCGTGGGTTTATGGTGGAGGTATTGGTGTTACTTACGCAGTTTCTGGAGAAGTTGATGTGTTTGGGCAAGTTATTTACGGTTGGGCTCCGCCCCAAGCAATTGATAATGTTAATACTGATACTTCGGGTGCGTTTGGAGTTGAGGCTGGCCTTCGCTTCCGTCTCTAAATGAAGCTCGATAATTTGACATTCAACACGCTTTAATAAAGAATAAAATTGATCTTTATGCACCTCTTAAGATGTGCATTGTAATGCAACCGATTGAAAGTTATCCATGTCAGCCAGTCTCAGAGAATACTGTCTAGAAGCAGGAAGATTTATTCTGCGGATACAGTTTCGAAGTCGTCTATAAAGAAAAACACCTTTGTGGAAATGCGCTGGGGGAACGAAGTCCTTCTTCATGAGAATATAGCTTCAGGCCTTTTCATTGTAAAAGCCTAAGGTAATTTGTACGTATTTTATTCTTCTCGAAGGATGAAGCCAACCCCGCGAACTGTTTGAATCAAAGTAGCAGCACCTTTTTGTTCAATCTTTTGGCGCAGATAGCGGATGTAAACGTCTAGAAGATTGTCATCTCCGAAGAAGTCTTCTCCCCATACAGCTTTCATAATGGCGCCACGCTCGTGAACTTTTCCTGCGCCAACCATTAGGAAATGTAGTAACTCATATTCTTTTACGGAAAGTTGAATCGTGCGATTGTCACGTGTTACATCCCTTGTGCTGGTGTTCATCTTTAAGTCCGCCACTTGCATGGTCTCTGGTTGATGCTCGATGCCAGAGCCTCTTGAGAACTGCTCTGCTCTGCGTTGCATGGCTCGTAATCTGGCCATGAGCTCTTCAATAGAGAAGGGTTTGGTTAGATAGTCATCAACTCCAGCATCCAGTGCCTTGACGCGATCGGTGACATCGTCATGACCTGTGAGCATCAAGATCGGTGTCTTCATGCCACTAGACCGAATACGTTGACAGATATCGACACCTGTGAAATCAGGAAGGTTCCAATCAAGAATGATTAGGTTTGGTGATGGATCACTTCGAGCTTTGATCAACCCTGAGGCGCCATCGTCCGCCACGCTGACCTCATAACCCTCAACATCAAGCTCTAGGCGTAGAAGTTCTGTCAGCTTCGGTTCATCATCCACCAATAGGACTCTGGTTCTCGGTGATGATGCGTTAGTCATTCATGCAATCAACCTGGTGTCTACTTAAGCAGTTTGTCTGGATCCAGACCTTCTGCAATCAATGGTTATGCGTGGGCCCCTTCTTCAGGGTGTGGATCCATTTAGGAGGGTGGGAAGTCTCTCGAAGAGGTCTGGTTTGATGACATAGCTTTCAGCACCGGCCTCAAGGACCTGGCGCTGCTTGTTTGCGTCACTGAGGGCGGATACAACAACAATCCTCGGCAATTTGTCAGGACAAGCTTGTCGATGCAGTTGCTGCAGGCATTCCAGCCCATTCATGCCTGGCATCATCAGGTCCAGCAGAACTAAATCAATGCTCTCCAAAGAGCTGTTTTCAAGAAAGGTTTCGGCCGATTCAAAGCTCAAGACGTGATGACCTTCTTCTTGAATTTCCTCCTTGAGCAACTCACGAACTCTGGAGTCGTCATCCACTATGGCCACGGTAAGAGGCTGGGTTTTACCAGATATTTCGATGCGATTAGGGGAATCGGTTTGGTTCATTCTTTGATTGATCTGATATCAGTAGCAGCTAGCTCAGCGCTCTAGTCCCGAACGACTTGACCATCGTGGAAGCGCGCCATTCGGTCGGCCCTTTCGGAAACATCGTTTTCGTGGGTGACCAAGACCAGAGTGATCCCCTGATGATGCAACTCATCGAAAAGGTTGAGAACATCTTCTGTGGTTCTTGAGTCGAGAGCACCCGTGGGTTCATCAGCTAGCAGTAGAGCTGGTTGGTTGATAATTGCTCGGGCAATTGCAACACGCTGCTGCTGACCTCCCGAGAGTTGATTGGGGCGGTTCCCCATTTGTTTGCTGAGACCTACTCGCTCGAGAGCTTGTTCAGCTTGTTCTCTTCGCTGGACAGCAGGCACCCCGGCATAGATCATTGGCAGCATTACATTCTCCAGGGCTGTGGCCTGAGGGAGTAGGTGAAACTGCTGAAAAACAAAGCCCAGTTCTTGATTGCGCAGATTCGCCAGAGCGTCATCATCGAGATCTTCGACTGCTACCCCGTTGAGCCGATAGCTGCCGCTGGTGGGACGATCCAGGCAACCGAGAATGTTCATGGCTGTGCTCTTGCCCGAGCCGCTGGCACCCATCACGGCTAAATAATCGCCTTGATACACGATCAAATTGAGATGGTCTAGAGCTTTTACTGTTCCAGCACCTTGTCCGTAGAGCTTGCTGACATCGCTCAGCACGGCGACGGGTGTGCTGCTTGCCGTTGGATTAGCCAATGGATCGTTGGCTGCCTAGAGCGATGGCTTCCTGGAGAAGCGGCGTGCCGGCCACGGCATTATTCGCCCATTGAAAGAGAGGATTTGAAAGAATCCCCCCAACGGCTGTTACAACAACGCAACCCACTAGTGCTATTCGCAGTGGAGGCATGCCAATCGTTGACCACTGGATTGATGGATAGGACTTCACGACATCGGACGCTTCTTTTGGTTCTTTGACCACCATCATTTTGATGACAGAGATGTAGTAATAAATCGACACTACGGAGGTCACTAGGCCAACAACGACGAGGAGGTATTGATGGTCGGCCCAGCCAGCAAAGAAAAGATAGATCTTGCCAAAAAATCCGAGCATCGGAGGGATGCCACCCAAGGAAAGAAGGCAGAGGCTGAGTCCCAGCGTTATCAAGGGATCCTTCTGATAGAGACCTGCATAGTCAGAAATTCGATCACTTCCCGTGCGGATCGAGAAGAGGATGATGCAGGCAAAGGCTCCCAGGTTCATGAATAGATAGGCCGCCATATAGAGAACCATTGCAGCGAAGCCGTCTTCGGTTCCGCACACCAGGCCGATCATCACGAATCCTGCCTGGCCGATGGAGCTGTAAGCCAGCATTCGCTTCATTGAAGTCTGCGCCAGCGCGACGACGTTGCCCAGGGTCATGCTCAACACAGCCAGCACGGTGAAAAGCAATTTCCATTGGTTGTCGAAGGCACCGAAGCAACCAACCAACAACCTCAGTGCAAGAGCAAAGCCAGCAGCTTTAGACCCCACTGAGAGGAATGCGACCACTGGAGTTGGCGATCCTTCATAGACATCCGGGGTCCATTGGTGGAAAGGCACCGCAGCAATTTTGAAGGCCACCGTGGCAAGTACGAAGACCAGTGATAGTGCGGCCAGTGGAGTAGGGCTGGTGAGTAAAGCAATGCCAATAGCCTGCAAGCTCGTGGTGCCGCTGAGCCCGTAGAGAAGAGAGGCGCCGTAGAGAAAGACTGCTGCTGCGGCGGAGCCCACCAGCAGATATTTGAGTGCTGCTTCGGAACTACGGGCATCTCGTTTCATGTAGCCAGCCAGTAGGTAGCTCGCCACGGAGAGGGTCTCGAGGGAGACGAACACGCTCACAAGATCAGTTGAGCCGCAAAGGAGCATTGCCCCGAGGGTTGCGGCCAGAAGGATGGCGGCATATTCACCAATTGGCGTGCCGCTCTGTTCCGCGTAGCGCCAGCTGATCAGTAGTGACAGCAAGGTAGAGAGCGCCACCACGGCCCGAAAGGCAATGGCCAGGTTGTCAGCCAGAAAAGCTCCAAGGAACGAGGGCTCCAGAGGGGCATTCCATTGCTGGGCGAGGAGCACGAGTGCTGTGCCAAGGCCGGCATAACAAATGGGGGGGACCCAGCGGGCTGCAGCCTGCTCACCGGCCAAGTCCACAAGTAGGGTCGCCAGCATTGCGACGAGAACAGCCCCTTCAGGGGCAATCGCACCAGCATTGAGTGCAAGGTTGAGCAGCTCCCCTGGAGCTGCCATGGCCTGGGTGGCGAGAAGAAATATACCCATTTCGGGCATGACGCGTGCACGATCAGACCAATTTCCGTGACTTTAGCTGTGCTGCCTTGCTATACCTTATTGAGAACATCGCATCATGCAGCTCGCTTGCCGGTGCGATAAAGATTGGAACGGTTACATATCGTCTGTGGCGAACACTCTGGTCATTGTCGAAAGCCCTACCAAGGCGAGAACCATTCGAGGGTTTCTGCCCAAGGACTTCCGTGTGGAGGCCTCCATGGGCCATGTGCGCGACTTGCCCAACAACGCCAGTGAGATCCCTGCGGCCCAGAAGGGGCAGAAATGGGCCAACCTTGGCGTGAACACCACCGCGGATTTCGAACCTCTTTATGTGGTTCCGAAGGACAAAAAGAAGGTGGTCAAGGAGCTGAAGGCAGCTTTGAAGGAGGCTGATCAGCTGTTGTTGGCAACTGACGAAGATCGAGAGGGCGAAAGCATCAGCTGGCATTTGCTGCAGCTGTTGGCTCCCAAAGTGCCTGTCAAGAGGATGGTGTTTCACGAGATCACCAAAGAAGCCATTGCTAAGGCTCTTGATCAGCCCAGAGATCTCGACATGGAGCTGGTCCATGCCCAGGAGACGCGACGGATTCTTGATCGTTTGGTGGGCTACACGCTTTCGCCTCTGTTGTGGAAGAAGGTGGCATGGGGACTCTCCGCCGGTCGGGTGCAGTCCGTAGCAGTGCGGTTGCTTGTGCAGCGTGAACGTGCCCGTAGGGCTTTCCGTAGCGGCAGCTACTGGGACCTAAAGGCCAAACTTGATAAGGGTGGTGGTCAATTTGAGGCAAAGCTCACCAGTCTGGACGGCCAGAAGATTGCTACCGGCAGTGATTTCGATGAAACGACAGGCACTTTAAAGGCTGGCAGAAATGTTCGACTGCTTGGCGAATCAGATGCGCTCACTCTTTCCGAGTCCGTGCGCAGCAGTCAGTGGCGGGTTGAGGCGGTGGAAGAGAAGCCAACGGTCCGTAAACCGGTGCCTCCTTTTACTACAAGCACTTTGCAGCAGGAGGCAAATCGCAAGTTGCGGTTTTCGGCCAGGGAAACGATGCGGTGTGCTCAGGGGCTTTATGAGCGTGGCTTCATCACCTATATGAGAACTGACTCTGTGCATCTATCCCAGCAGGCTATTCAGGCTGCTCGGAGCTGCGTGGGGTCACGCTATGGCGATGATTATCTGAGCAAAACTCCACGTCAGTTCAGCACTAAGTCACGCAATGCCCAGGAGGCTCACGAAGCGATACGACCAGCGGGTGAAAGCTTCCGTTCCCCAAGTGAATCTGGACTTGAAGGGCGCGACATGGCCCTATATGAATTGATTTGGAAGCGAACAGTGGCCAGCCAGATGGCCGAGGCTCGACTCACCATGCTGGCGGTTGATCTTCGTGTGGCTGATGCCAAATTTCGGGCCACGGGAAAGCGCATTGATTTCCCAGGTTTCTTTCGCGCTTACGTGGAGGGCAGTGATGATCCAGACGCTGCCTTGGAAGGCCAGGAAGTTTTGCTGCCTGATTTAGCGGTTGACGATTCGCCCACGCTGCAGGATGTGGAGGCCCTCGGTCACCAGACTCAGCCGCCGGCTCGCTATAGCGAGGCTTCACTGGTGAAGATGCTCGAGAAGGAGGGCATTGGCAGGCCTTCCACCTACGCCAGCATCATCGGCACCATCGTTGATCGGGGTTATGCAGCATTGCAAAACAACTCCCTTACTCCCAGCTTCACTGCTTTTGCTGTAACCGCTCTTCTAGAGGAGCATTTCCCCGATCTTGTCGATACCAGCTTTACGGCTCGGATGGAATTCACGCTTGATGAGATTTCCACGGGCAAGGTGCAGTGGTTGCCTTATCTCGAAGGCTTCTACAAGGGCGAAAAGGGCCTTGAGAGTCAGGTTCAGCAGCGTGAAGGTGACATCGACTCCAGCTTGTCTCGCACTGTGGATCTGGAGGGATTGCCCTGTGTGGTGCGCATCGGTCGTTTTGGGGCCTATCTGGAAGCCAAGCGAGTGGGTGATGACGGCGAGGAGGAATCGCTTAAGGCCTCCCTCCCTCAAGAGATCACCCCTGCTGATCTTGATGCAGAGAAAGCCGAGCTGATTCTCAAGCAGAAAGCTGATGGCCCGGAATCGATTGGGGAAGACCCGGAAACCGGTGATCAGGTTTACCTCCTTTTTGGTCAGTACGGGCCTTATGTGCAACGAGGCCAGGTGGGTGAGGACAACCCCAAGCCGAAGCGGGCATCCTTGCCCAAAGGTAAGAAGCCTGATGAGCTCAGCCTTGATGAGGCACTGGGCTTACTGCGTTTGCCGCGCTTACTGGGAGAGCATCCTGATGGTGGACGAATTCAGGCGGGTTTGGGTCGCTTCGGACCCTATGTGGTCTGGGATAAGAGCAAGGGAGAGAAGGACTATCGCTCCCTTAAGGGGGAGGATGACGTGCTGGCGGTGGGGCTGAGCCGTGCACTCGAGCTTTTGGCGATGCCCAAGCGTGGCAGGGGCGGCCGGACTGCGTTGAAAGACCTTGGCATCCCGGAGGGGAGTGAGGAGACGGTGCAGGTTTTTGACGGTCCCTATGGCTTGTATGTCAAGCAGGGCAAGCTCAATGCCTCGTTACCTGAAGGGAAGGGCGTCGACGACATTTCTCTTGATGTAGCAGTGGAGCTATTGGCTGCCAAGGCTTTAAGTAAGAAGACAAGTCGACGCAAAAAGAGCACTTCAACAACCAGCAAAAAACCCGCCGCAAGCAAACCAAAAACTCGTAAACCTCCTGCTACTACCAAGACAGGTCGGTTGCGAGCCAGTGCTGTTCGGGTCATCAAGCCTGGTGAGGTTTGATGCTCAAGGTGAGTGCAAGGGGATTACTTGCTGATGGGTTAAGCCTGTGTGTTCCGCTGCTTATGTTGATGTTGCAGTCCTGCGCCAATACGCCGTTTGGTCAGGAACTTGCGAACAGTTTTGATGCTCCCACGCAGGAGCCTGTGCCTGTCGCACCTGTTTCCAGTGATCCAGAACCCACGAACTCTTCATCTGACTCAAGAGCTCCTGATCAGGACGTGAGCAACCCGGAAGCTGCTAATCCTCAGACATCGAGACAGGTTGAGCAGAAGCCAGAGTTGGCTAGTAACCCTGTTACCCCGCAGCCTTATCGCATCACCATCAAGTTGTCCGGTGCCGATCCTTCGGCGCCCGCAGAAGCCGTCACTCAGGCATTACGAATGGCTGGAGTGACTTTTGAGGTTGAGACGATTGAACGGGTCAAGGATCAGTCTTTGATCAGAGTGCCGCCTTCCGGTATCGGAGCGCAGCCTTGATCTGGTTTGGTGGCTTGCGCAAGGGTTCGAGAGCTTCTCAACCCATAAGCCGTCGCCAGGCCCTGAGAATGATGGAGACTTCTTACCTTGCGGCTGCTTCAGCTCTGATCTGGGTGGCGCTCTATTACCTCCCTGTTGGTGGAGCCCTATTTCGGCTGGCGTTGCCGTTGCCTTTAGCCCTGCTGCATGTGCGTCGCGGTTCTAAGGCAGGGCTAGAGGGCGTTGCCCTGGCGGTGCTTTTGTTGATTGCCTTGATGGGGCCTGTTCGTGGTCCCTTGGTGCTGTTCCCTTATGGCCTTCTATCGTTCTGGCTTGGCTGGAGTTGGCATCGTGGGCTGAGCTGGTGGGTGAGTTGGGGGTGTGGAGTTGTGATTGGAACAGCGGGTTTTCTGGTAAGGGTTGTGGTGCTGTCGCTTTTGGTGGGTGAGAACCTTTGGGTGGTGATCACCCGAGCAGGATCAGGTTTGCTTGATCGATTGGTGGACCTGCTCAATCTGCCTTTGGCCCCAGATCTCAATCATGTGCAGCTGATGGCCTTTGCTTTGGTTGTTTTTCAAGAGTTGGTCTACGTGCTTGTTCTTCATGCGCTGGCCTTCTGGATTTTTCCTCGGCTGCAGGGACCAATTCCTGAGCCCCCCAGACTTCTGCATGGCCTCGTTGCCCTGGATCCCCTCTAATCTCAAGCTGGGTTCGCCTCCCAGAGGTCTACCTTTAGGTTGTAAAGCCTTTGGTGCAGGTGCGTCTCCAGCCGCGCAGGAGAGATGGTTAAGGCCCTGGCGGGATGGGGGTCTGGGGTTTTCTTTGCTGTTGGTGTTGGCTGGCACGCGTACTGCCGAGGTGGAGGGCATTTCGGCGGCAGGTGCTACCTCAGCTGCCCGTCGCTACACAGCTGTGGCAGATGCGGAATTGCTGCTTAAGGGCCCTGATAGGCCAAGGCTGTGCTCGCTTCCACCTCTTCCTGCAGGGATCTCACCGGCCCTGATTAGTTATGTTGCCGCTCGTTGGATTGGCGTAGACCCGTTGGTGGCGGCGGTGGGCTTAACCCTGTCGCCACCATTCCCCCATCTGCGCCTGGAGGCGCCGGGAATGGGTCCGGCTACTTGTTTGAGTACTGGGGAGGCGATGAGTCTGTCGCGTGTGCATGCTCTCTGGCAGCGTGGCTTTTGCCTTGGGCGAGGTCTTCGTCGTCCTTTGGTATTGGCCGAATGTGTCCCTGGAGGAACGACCACGGCTCAGGCTGTACTCACCGGGCTTGGCTTGCAGGTTGCTGATCTGATCAGTGGTAGTGCTCGTCAGGTACCGATGGTCTTGAAACAGGAGTTGGTTGATCGTGGATTGAGTAAAGCGGCCTTGGGGTTTAACCCTCCACCTCAGCGAGTGATTGCGGCCTTAGGTGATCCTTTTCAGCCCGTAGCTGTTGGGCTGCTACTTGGTGCAAGAGAGGCTGGTCAGCCTGTCATGCTTGGCGGTGGCAGTCAGATGGTGGCCGTGCTGGCTCTGGCCTTGGCAGCTATGGAACCATTCCATCGCCAGGACATGGTTGATGGGATTGTGCTGGGTACCACGTCTTGGCTGGCAGAGGAGGCTAAGCGTTCAGATGGCCGGCAAGGTGCACTTGAGTGTCTGATCGATTGCGTAGGGGAGTCTTTCGGTGTTCGCCTTTTGGGCTTGGCCACAGGGCTGCGTTTCCATAACAGTCAGCATCGGGCTCTTCAGGATTATGAGCTTGGATATGTCAAAGAAGGTGTTGGTGCTGGAGCCCTGGCGCTATTGGCTCAGCTTCAAGGGGCTTCTTGTGAGCAGCTGTTGGAGGCGTGTGATCAAGCTATGAACAAATTGTTGGGGACGTCTTGCTCATGAGCTTTTCTCTGCCCCGTAGGGTCTGATCGATGAGTGGCGCCATGCTTGAACAAAGGCAGCTTGGACGAAGAGAGCTGCTAAAACTGGGCTTGATGGCTGGGCTGATGGGCTTAGCGAGCTGTGGACGTGCCTCAGCAATCCCTTTGTTGAGAGCAACTCCGGAAACGTTGCCAAAGAAATGGCGGCGCAGTTTGCCCGTGCCTTGGAGCTATCAACCGATTGAAGTTGATGCAGGTAGAAACCCTTTCATCGCCGCACTCGAGCAGGGCAATGACCTTTTGGCTCTTGGTGATGGCTGGCTGACGAGCTTGCCCGAAAAAGCCTTGCAGCGGATCGAAGCGCCTGGGCTTCAAGACCGGCTCGATGATCAGGCGAGGGCTTTTGAAGCCAGCCTGGGACCAGCCCTTCAGTCTCGAGTGCTGCCTGTTGGGGTCAGCCCCTGGGTGTTGCTCTTTCGTCAGGGTGATCCTTGGGCATTACAGGCAAGGTCTGGCTGGCGGGTTTTGTTAGACCCGGCTCTTAAGGGGCGGGTGGTGTTACCCCAGAGCCCCCGTCTTGTGATGTCTCTGGCTGAGAGGATGCAGGTTGCTGATGGATTGCGGCAGCTGCGTGCTCAGGCCTACACCTTTGATGATCGGCAGGGCCTCAACTGGTTAATTCAAGGGAAAGCTCGGGTCGCGGTATTGCCGCTACAGCGCTGTTTGCCGAGCTTGCGTCGGGACCCAAGGCTCAGCGTGGTACTCCCCAACAGTGGAGCTCCATTGAATTGGACTGTTCTTGTGCGGTCTGCCTTGACTCGGGAGCCATTGCCACAGCAATGGGTCGAGCAGTCTTGGCAGGAGCCTCTGCTGGGACAATTGCTTGCCGGTGGTTGGATCCCTCCCTTGCCACGTGCAGAGTTGCGTCTTGCTTTAAGAGCGATTCCTAAGGCCTATCGCTCCATTGTGTTGCCATCCAAGGAGGTCTGGTCGCGTTGTTGGTCCTTACCAGTGCTTACAGCTGTTCAGCAGATTGAGCTCGATCAGCGTTGGAGCCAATCAACCCCATAGCCTGCGCCTGGGAGCTGCCGCTAGGCGTTGGTGCGTGTCAGCGAGGAGATCCGGGATCGGCAGGTGATGGGGACAGCGGGGTAGGCATTCGCCACAGCGCTCGCAGGCGCTGCCATCAATACCTTCCCACCAGTGTCCTGCTCGTCCGATCAGGTTGTAACGCTCTTCTGTAAAGGCTTGAAGGTTATGGCCTACGGCCAGATTTCGTAGACGTAGTAGATCTGGTATGGGTACAGAATTTGGGCAGGGCAGGCAGGCTTTGCACTGGCCGCAGCGATTTTTGCCTAGGCGGCGCTCACCTTGTCGGCGAAGTTGGTTGAGGGCTCTTTGCTCGCGTTGATTGAGTGGCCCATCGGCGTTGGCCAACTGCGCAGCAAGTGTCAGGTCCTCTGGCTGAGCAGCACCAAGGCTGAGGGTGCTGATCTTTGCAGCCAGCAGGAAGCGATAGGCAAGTTGGAGAGGCGAGAGTGGGCTGCAGTCCTCAACCAGGGTTGGGCTTGGGTCTTGAAGCCGTCCTCCTTTATCAGCAGGGGAGATGGCCATCACACCCATGCCTGATGCAAGGGCCTCCTGTGCCAGGGGAATACGTTCGGGATCTAGGAGGTGCAGGTGCAGGCTGCAGAATTGAAAACGACCGCTTGCTAAGGCTTCCTTGATGAGGGGAAATGAGCCATGGCTAGTGAATCCCACTTGGACAACAAGACCCTCTTCCTCAGCCCAACGCAGTAGCGCTGCGCCGTCTCCCCTTAGGGCCCACTCCAGGTGCTCAGGGCGATTGAGGCCATGAACTGCAAGGTTTTCAAGCTTGGGTCGTCCAAGTCGCGCCAAAAGGTTGTGCAATTCGCACTGCCCTTCTTTCAGGCTTAGCCCTGGCAGAAGTTTGCTGGTGATGACCCAGCCTCCAGAAGGTTCAGCTTGGTTGTGTTGCAGCTGTCGCAGAGCAGTGCCAAGAAAACTTTCTGCCGGGCCATAGGCCGGGGAGGTTTCGATGTGGTTAATGCCTGCGGCCTGGGCAGCTTTAACAACCCCATACATTTGCTCGACTGAGCCGATTGCCCTCATCGTCCCAAGGGTGAATATGCTCACTGCCGGTCCCCGACCAAAGGGGCGTCGTATTGGCATCATTCCTGGTGGTCGGGATCGGGATCGGGATCGGGATCGGGAGAATTGAAGGGTTCGTCTGTTTCACTTTCACGGGTTTGGAGGTGACGGACCAGAGCCGCAGGACTCACTTCATCAAGGAAGCGGCGGAATTCGTTCTGATCTTCTGCGTCAGCCTCGGCATCTACAGGAATTGAGGCTTCTGCTACGACCTCCTCGAGCATCCAGATGCTGCTTTTGGTGCGGACTGCAAGGGCGATGGCATCACTAGGACGAGCATCAATATCAAGCAGCAGTGTTGATTCCTCAGGAGTCTTCTCTTCCTTCGGTTCTTCCTCTGATGCCTTGAGACGAAGTTTGAGTACAGCCTGGAATGTGTTGTCTTCAATCGCGTGGATGATGACCCTCTCAAGTTGAAGATTTCCTGCTTTGAGCAGGGCCACCATGAGGTCGTGGCTCAGTGGTCTTGGTATAGGTGAGTTCTGAATTCCGGCCATGATGTTGTGCGCCTGGGCTTGATCGATCCAGATCGGCACCTGTCTTCGTCCGGATGGATCCCTGAGCAGCACGATTGGGCTGCGGCTGGACGCGTCTAGTGCGAGACCGGCAACGCTCATCTCGACCACTGACCCCCCATCCCCCTTTTGTCCGATTATGGCCAGTGATGTTGCCACATACGGCCTGCCATGTTTACGGGGCTAGTTCAGGCGGTGGGACGGGTGCAGCGTCGAGCGACGGGCTTGTTGGTGCAAGGCTGTTCCCCATTAGCACCTCTGGCAGAGGGAGACAGTGTGGCTGTTGATGGGGTCTGCCTGACGGTGGCTGAATTGATCGCAGATGGTTTTCGTGCTGATGTCAGTGAGGAGACGCTTTGTCGAACCAGCCTTGGGGCCAAGGCGGATCGCGGTGGGGTTGTGAACCTTGAACCAGCCCTGCGCCTCTGCGACCGTCTCGGAGGCCATCTGGTCAGTGGCCATGTTGATGGATCTGGAGAGGTGGTGGCTCTGGATGCTCTCTCAACGTCCTGGTATCTGGAGGTCTGCTGGCAAGATCCTGCCTTCGGACGCTATGTCTGCGAAAAAGCCAGCATTGCTTTAGATGGCATCAGTCTCACTGTTGCGGGATGCGTTGAAGACGGCAGCCGGTTTTGGATAGCGGTGATAGCTCATACCTGGACGAGCACGTCTTTGCAACAGTTGGAGGTTGGATCTGTGGTGAATCTGGAGGCCGATCTGTTGGCCAAATACACCGAGCGTCTTTTGGCAGGGGCGCCTCATTTGCCAATGGCAAGTAACCGGAACACTCAAGAGATCTCAACGGAGTGGCTGGCCAGCCATGGGTGGAGCTGAGTCGCTAAGCCTTTTCCACATGGATCTTAGAAAGCATGGCCGGATCAGGAGACCCTCAATAGCGTTCAGATGCTGTTCATTTTGAACATTTCATGATCGTTGATGAAAGTCAGGATTCTTTGGTCACTTTCAAGGCCTTTGCGATTGCTGAAGGCATTGTGTTGATCGTGCTTGGTGTGTTGGCTTTGATCTTTCCGGTGGTCGCTGCAAGTTGGACGACCGGGTTGATTGCTGTGTTGTTTCTGGTGGGCGGCATCGTTGGCTGGATTAGCAACCTTGCTCGCTCTTCCCGTATGGCCCGTTGGGTTTGTTTTTGGCGTCTAGTGGTATCAACACTGTTCTTGGTAGCAGGCGCATCGATGATCTCCAATATGAAGAACCCTGCTGAAGCAGCTGTTCAGGTGGCGACATTTGCCTTGGCGATTGGCATCGTGTTTTTGGCAGAGGGTGTCGTGGCTTTCTGTACTGGACTGGCTCACGCAAAACGCACTGGGTCTGGCTGGGCAATTGCCAATGGGGTGATTACTTTTATTCTTGGCTTGTTGATTGTGACTATGAAGTTTTGGCAGCTGTCGTGGGTACTCGGAGTATTGGTGGGAATCAGCTTTCTGTTTAGTGGCATTGACTTGATTGCCTTTAGCTCAACCCTGCACGACGACAACCAGCCCCCTGCACTCACCTGAAATAGCTAAAAAAGATCTATTCAGTTGTGCCAATTGCTAATTTTCGGGTGTCTCTAAGGCGATGTTGATGATGGAGAGACCAAAGCATTAAGGAGGGGGCAAATTACTTCTTGTCACCCTCATTTTCTAGTGGTAGCAACCAGATAGCACCTGATTCTCGGTGGATTTCGATTCGGAACTCTTGACCAGGTTCTAGGCCGAGTCTGCGTGTATAGGCGTGCCCAATAAGCAGGTTGCCATTTCCGTGGACTCGAGTGCGAAACTCGGCCTGCCGACCGCGGGAAGCCGCTGGCCCTCCACTGCTGGAGGGAAGCTTGTAACCCTTGGCTTCCACGAGAGCTCGATAGAAACTCTTGCGCAAGACACGTCCACTTGGCCCCACGTATCCGCAGCCACGAGCAATCTCATCCTCAGGACGGTTGCTGAGTGACCTGGCCTTGTCTAGAAGTTCTTTTCCGACGAGCATTTCGCCAGGTTTATTCGTGTTGATTCTGACGAATTCTTCCGACTGTGGCAAGTTATTTTTCGAACTTCTCTTGATTGAGATGTAGGGCCTTGGCTTTAGAGAAGGTAGAAGATGATGAATAAGATCACCCAGATGCCGTCTACGAAGTGCCAATAGAGCTCAGCGGCTTCGAGGGGGAAATGGTTTTCACTGGTGACACGACCGCCTGGTGAACGCGCCTGCCACCACACGATCAATATCATGATCGTCCCTAGGGTGACGTGTAGCCCGTGAAAGCCTGTAACGGCATAGAAGGTGCTGGCGTAAAGGTTGTCTGTGAGGCCAAATGGCAGTGTGAAGTACTCGACCATTTGGCTGGCTAGAAAGGCCAGCCCAAGGCCAGCAGTGATGAACAGCCAACGTTGACACTGGCCTGATTGATTGCGCTTCAGAGCTTGGCCAGCTCGATGGAAAGTGGCGCTGCTCACGAGGAGTAACACCGTATTCAAGGTGGGGAGGGGCAGCTCTAATTCATAAACCGCATCAGGTAGCAGGGGATTGACAGCCCGAAATGTGAGATAGGCGACAAAAAAGCCCGCGAAGGTCATGCCATCAGCCACTAGGAAGGTGGCTAGGCCGAACATGCGGTGATCAGCATGTTCCTCTCCAAGCTCAGCATGTTCATCTGCTAGATCAGCCTGCTCCTCATAGTCATGGTCGATCGTTGGAAGGGATGTCATTGGCTTTTGCTTCCTAGATCACTATCAATGTTGCTGGTTTTTTCTAAGTTGAGCTGCTCTTCAGGTACGCCATAGCCATAGGGCTCTGTTACCAGAGGGGCTTTGCCTCTCCAGTTTTCCACTGGTGGTGGGGAGCTGGTGAGCCATTCAGGAGTAAGCGCCCTCCAGGGATTGTCTCCGGCAATGGGGCCGCTTAATGCACTCTGCACGACGTTCCAGAGAAAGGGCAGCGTGCTGATGGCCATTAGCAAGGCCCCAACACTGCTGATTTGATTGATTACGGTGAATTGCGGGTCGTATTCCGCAACACGGCGGGGCATGCCGTTGAGGCCTAGCCAATGCTGTGGGGCAAAGCAAAGATTGAAGCCGATGAAAGTGATTAAAAAATGAAACCGCCCCAGAGACTCATTGAGCATGCGCCCAGTGAATTTTGGATACCAGTGATAAATAGAGGCAAAGATCACAAACACCGAACCTCCATAGACGATGTAGTGAAAATGGGCAACAACAAAGTAGGTATCATGCACGTGAATGTCGAATGGAACTTGTGCAAGTGCTACGCCAGTAATGCCGCCAAGCACAAAGTTGACAATGAAGCCACAGGAGAAAAGCACAGCACTGTTTAGAGAGATGCGACCTCCCCAGAGTGTTGCCAGCCAGTTGAAGAACTTAATTCCTGTAGGTACGGCAATGAAGGATGTGGCAATGGTGAAAAAGAGGCGCATCCAAGGAGGTGTTCCACTGGTGAACATGTGATGTGCCCAAACCACGAGGCCAAGGATCACGATGGTCATGATTGAATACACCATTGAGGTGTAGCCAAAAAGTGGTTTGCGGCAGTGAACAGGAAGGATTTCGCTGACCAATCCGAAGGCTGGCAGCACCATGATGTATACAGCTGGGTGGGAATAAAACCAGAAAAGATGTTGGTAGACGACTGCGTTTCCGCCCAGGCTGGGGTTGAAGAATCCTGTATGGGCAACGATGTCGAAACTTAAAAGAACCAGTGTTCCAGCTAGTACTGGCGTGGAGAGCACCACCAGGATGCTTGTGCCGAGCATCGCCCAGCAGTACATGGGTAGTTGCATCAGCTTGAGCCCGGGCTGCCGCAGCTTGAGGATGGTGGCGATGAAGTTGATGCCACCAAAGATTGAGCTACCGCCAAGCAAGAGAACACTGAGAATCCATAAGATCTGTCCTGCGGCCGGGGTGGTGATACTCAGCGGTGGATAGGCCGTCCAGCCGGATTGAGCAGCACCAGTAATGAAGTAGCTACTGATCAGCAACAGGCCAGCTGGAGGGATCATCCAGAAGGCCACGGCATTGAGTCGAGGGAAGGCCATATCACGGGCTCCCACGTAAAACGGAATAAGATAGTTGCCGAAGGCACCGTTCACGACCGGCACGATCCACAGGAAGATCATCACCGTGCCGTGCAGCGTTAGCACCTGGTTGTAGACATCCCTGGCCATGAAGTCGGCAATGGGGCTGGCTAGTTCGATGCGGATGGCGCCACCAAGCACTCCGCCGATTAGGTAGAAGATGAATCCGCAAACCAAGTACTGCAGACCGATGACCTTGTGGTCAAGGCTGAAGCTGAAGTAACGCAACCAGCCAGTTGGTTGAAGACCATCTGATTGCTGTTTGCTAGGAGGAGAGATAGCAACCGTCATGCTTCTGAAACCGTTGTTTTGGAGTTGTTGCTGAACCAGGTGTCGTAGTCACCGGGCGCTTCGACAATCACTTTCGTATGCATGTTCCCGTGGTATGGACCGCAGAGTTCGGCGCAGATGATTGGATAGCGGCCTGGCTTGGTTGCTGTGAAGTTCAAGAGAGTGGGCTGACCAGGAATGATGTCTTGCTTGATGCGGAATTCGGGAACCCAGAAGGCATGGATGACATCCTTGGATTCCATGCGCAATGTCACAGGTTGGCCTAGAGGCACGTGCAACTCACCTGAAATGATGTCGCCTTGGGGATAGTGGAACAGGAAGGCATACTGCATTGCGGTGACTTCCACCGCTAATGCGGTAAGGCTGTTGTCAGCACTGGAGGCATCGGCGACAGAACCGATCCCTCCCCAGATTTGTTCCTTCATGTCCATCATCTGATGGTCATGGGCGTCATGGGCTAATGGAACCATTCCGCCCATGCGGTCGTAGATGTCGAAGCTGTAAAGCCCAACAAACAAGACGACTACAGCAGGTACAGCTGTCCAAAAGATTTCAAGAGGGAGATTGCCTTCAATCGCCAGGCCGTCATCCAATTGGCCAGGACGTCTGCGGAACTTAATCAGGCTGAATACAATCAGCCCGACAATGCCGAGAAAAAGGATTGCCCCGATGCTGAAAAGGACTCGGAAGAGTTCGTCGTATACGGGTGCATTCGCACTTGCATCAACAGGGAGCAGATTGACGTTCTGGCCAATCCATAGGCCTCCAAGTACAAGGGCAATGACCAACGCCAGCGTCAGGATGGCAAAGGGAGTCCGCACGGAATCTATTTGGATCTTTTAAGGCTATGGAGATCGCTCCAAGGCAACATGCAGTGATTATTAAGTCGTCGCAAATTTTGCAAGAAATCCTTATTTTGCAAGGTGTCTGATGAAGTTAGGTTTTTTTGCTTGAGCGCTTCTGTCAGGGATGGGTGATTTGGCGACCAGTGTTGATGTTGCAGTCGTCTAGACAAGGTGAATCTGATGATTCAATCGCTACATTCTCAGAGATAACAAGCCTGATCTTTGGGATTAAAGCTGCTCCATCGATTTACAGCCTTTCATTCTAGCATAGTAGCATGATGTCGTCTCTGCCTCGGGTTCGCTGGCGTCTTGCTCAGCTGGCTGTTCATCTTGTCGTTGCCTTGATTGCGCTGGTTGTGATCGGAGGCGCAACGCGTGTGATGGAGGCAGGGTTGGCTTGTCCGGATTGGCCTCTCTGTTACGGCTCTCTTCTGCCTGGGCGTCAGATGAATGTCCAGGTTTTTCTTGAGTGGTTTCATCGCCTTGATGCCTTTGTGGTGGGCCTTGCCCTGTTAGCGCAATTAGGGGCTGCTTTTTTTTGGCGTTCTCAGTTGCCCGCTTGGCTTCCCTGGGTCTGCGGCGGCCTGGTGGCTTTAGTTTTAGTCCAGGGAGCTCTTGGAGCCCTGACTGTCTTGCAGCTTTTGCCTTCTGGTGTGGTGACGGCGCATCTGGCATTTGCTCTCACACTTGTGGCGGCGGTGAGTGCTCTAGCTCAGGGCTTGTTGTCCTCTTCTGTTGAGTCACCGCCTTTGTGGTGGCGCTTGATGGGTGGAGCCTCCTTGTTGGCAGTGATAGGTCAGTGTCTTCTTGGTGGTCGTATGGCCACTGCCTGGGCGGCCCAGCGTTGCCTGAATGGCGGACAGGCCTGTCAATGGCTGGATTGGCACCGTAGTTCTGCCACACCCGTTGCAGCATGCGTAGTGATCTTTGTTGGCACTGCTCTCTTGGTCGGTGGCTGGCCTCGACGCCAGTGGCCTTTTTTGATATCTGCTTTAGGACTTGTTGTGACCCAGGTAGGCCTTGGATTTCTTACCTTGCAGCTTGGACTATCCCAGCCCGCAGTGACGGTTTGCCATCAGCTAGTTGCAACTCTGCTTGTGGCCTTGCTTGCAGCCCTTACCTTCCGTAATCCGGAAGGATCTCCTTTGGCGGTGTCTGCCGTTGGTGATGCATCCTCGATAGACCATTCTCATGGTTAGTTCAACGCCAGAGATGCTCCAGGGGGGGGTGACCCGGGAGCAGATCGTGCCTTCTCGCAAGCGGATCAAGCTGCCAGCTTGGTTGGAGATTGCCAAACCACGCTTAATTCCACTGCTTTTGGCAACAACCCTTGGTGGGATGGCGCTATCTGAAGGTTGGCCCCTACCTTCTCTCAGGCTGGCCTGCACCCTAGGAGGAGGGGCTCTGGCTGCTGCTGCTGCTGGTGTTCTCAACTGCATTTGGGAACAGGATCTTGATGGGCGCATGCAACGCACAAGTGGTAGGGCTTTGCCTTCAGGACGCTTGTCTTCAACTGCGGCGTTCATCGGTGCCATCTCTTGCACCTTGGCGGCAGCGGCTCTGTTGGTGAGTGGTGTGAACTGTCTTGCGGCTGGCCTGTCTTTGCTGGGTCTGTGCAGTTACGTGCTGCTTTACACGGCGATCTTGAAGCCCCGCACGCCCCAAAACATTGTTATCGGAGGGGTTGCTGGAGCGATCCCCCCTCTCGTGGGTGCGGCTGCGGCCAGCGGGCATGTGGGCCTTAGTGGATGGTGGTTGTTCTCCCTGGTAATGCTTTGGACCCCAGCGCATTTTTGGGCACTGGCCCTGTTGCTGCGAGACGACTACAGAGCTGTGGGGATCCCTATGCTTCCTGTTGTTAAGGGCCCTGTGGTCACAGTCAGAGCCATTTCTCGTTATGGCTGGGCCACGGTTCTACTCAGCGGTTTTGGTGTCTGGGCCTTGCCGGAGGGGGGCTTGCTCTACGGACTTTTGTTGATCCCTTTCAATGCTCGTCTGCTGCAAATGGTTCATCAGCTAGGTGCTGCTCCGGAGAATGTTGATCGAGCCAAGGGGCTCTTCCGTTGGTCGATCTTCTATATGTTTGGTATCTGCCTTCTTCTGGTGGTGAGTCGTTTGCCCATGGCGGCTAATTTTGATCTTCAGGCCTGGTCTTTGCTTCAGCAGATGGCGAGCAGCGGGCAGTTCATCTAAACAGAAGTCACTAGAGACCCCCAGGAGGGTCTGGGAGCCCTATAGAGCTGCCTAGATTTTTAAGACTTGTACTACGTTCCCTCTTGATGCCGATGATTGAACTGAAGCAGCTTGAGAAGTCCTATGGAACGGTTCAAGCCCTAAAAGGTCTCAGCCTCAAGGTGCCTCGGGGATGTCTTTATGGTTTGCTTGGTCCAAATGGTGCAGGCAAAACAACCACTCTCAGGATTCTTTGCACCCTTCTGGCTCCTGATTCAGGCACGGTCAGCGTGGCTGGCCTCGATGCTTTAAGTGATCCTCGTGCTGTGCGGTTCGAATTGGGCTATGTGGCACAAGAGGTTGCTATCGACAAGATCCTCACAGGTCGGGAGTTGTTGCAGTTGCAGGGGGATTTGTATCACTTGCGCTCTAGCGATAGGGATGGACGCATTGCTGAATTGATTGATTGCCTTGGCATGCAGGATTGGATTGATCGACGTTGCGGCACCTATTCGGGCGGGATGCGTCGCCGGATAGACCTGGCCTCAGGTTTGTTGCATCAACCACAGTTGGTGGTGTTGGATGAGCCCACCGTTGGTTTGGACATCGAGAGTCGTTCAGCGATTTGGCAATTGTTGCGTGAGTTGAGGGCCCAAGGCACCACCGTGCTCCTTAGTAGTCATTACCTTGAGGAGGTTGAGGCCCTTGCTGATCGGATGGCGATCATTGATGACGGGCGAGTGATCGCAGAGGGCACTCCTGATCAGCTCAAGCAGCAACTTGGAGGTGATCGGGTGACTCTGCGCGTGAAGGAATTCAGCGATGATCGTGAGGCTGAGCAGGTCAGGCAGCTTCTCCAAGGTGTGGATGGTGTGCGCCAGGTGGTGGTCAATCGGGCACAGGGTTTTTCCCTCAACCTTGTTGTAGAGAATGAAGAGGTTGTGCCTCGTTTGCGTGAGCAACTGGATGGGGCTCAGTTGCCTGTCTTTGCCCTCGCTCATAGTCGCCCGAGTTTGGATGATGTTTATTTGCAGGCCACTGGCCGAACCCTGATGGACGCTGAGTTAGCTGTAGCTGGTCAACGAGACTCAAAGCTGGAGCGCAAAAAAGCGATGCGTTGATCCCTTTCGTTCGTTTTATTGAGTTGGATCTGCTTTGATCCGCCCTTTTCTCATTCGTTCTGTTGACAGTCACTCCATGACTAGCCCTGTTGCCGCTGTTACTACCCGTGCTGCAGAGCAGGGGCCATTGGCTGATCTTGTGCAGGAAACTTTGGCCCTCACTCGCAGACTTTTCTTGCAGCTGTTGCGACGCCCTTCGACCTTGATTGCTGGCATCCTTCAGCCCTTGATCTGGTTGGTGTTGTTTGGTGCTTTGTTCTCTAATGCTCCGGATGGTTTGTTGCCAGGAGGCATGAGCTACGGGAGGTTCTTAGGGGCTGGTGTGATTGTGTTCACCGCGTTCAGTGGTGCACTCAATGCTGGATTGCCAGTGATGTTTGATCGTGAATTTGGGTTTTTAAACCGTCTTCTGGTGGCTCCGCTGCGCAGTCGCAGCTCGATCGTGCTTGCTTCTGTGATCTACATCACATCTCTAAGTCTTCTTCAGAGCCTGGCGATCATGGCAACGGCTGCCTTGCTGGGTTACGGCTGGCCAGGTGTTTCGGGACTGGTCTTGGTGTTGTTCACCTTGTTGCTGCTGGTTTTTGCCTTCACTGCCTTGAGTCTTGGCCTGGCTTTTGCTCTGCCAGGTCACATTGAATTGATTGCGGTGATCTTTGTGGCCAATTTGCCTTTGTTGTTTGCGAGCACGGCTCTGGCGCCGCTTTCTTTTATGCCTGATTGGCTTGGCTGGCTTGCGGCCCTAAATCCTCTTACTTTTGCGATTGAGCCCATACGAGCTGCCTATGCCGGTCCGCTTGATCTTGGTGCCGTTCTGCTTGATGCTCCTTACGGGACTGTGAGTGGTTATGGATGTTTGACCGTGTTGATGGTGGTCACCGTTGGCTTGTTCCTGATGATTCGCCCTTTGTTGAACCGCAAACTCGCCTGATTTAGTGCACCACTCCACTGCTTGCCATGCTTGACGTCCAGCAGGTGTATCGCTATTGCGTCACGACATTACTTAGCCTTTTGCAGATGCAATGGTTATTTGAATTTCAGAACTGTTTAGAGGTTTTCGTTCAAGGGCAGGAGCCTCTGTCGGAGCAAGCCCCGACGGTCCTGAACTCTTTGTCAGTACTACCTTCGCCTGCTTTTGCTCTAAACCATTTGCCGCATCATTGCTCGCTAATCACGAATGAAGAGCTGGCGAAGGCATCCTGAGCATGTCTTTTCCTGCTTTTGAAACTCTCAGACGGGGGTTAATTGTCTCGGTTCAGGCGCCAGAGGGTTCACCTATGCGTCATTCTCAGGTAATTGCGGCCATGGCTGAAGCCAGTCTTTGCAAGGGCGCGGTTGGGGTGCGTTTGGAAAGTCCGGAACACATTGGTGCCGTTCGACGCCGTTGTCCGGATGCCTTGATTATTGGGCTTTGGAAGCGTTCCTTCTCTGATAGTGCTGTCTACATCACGCCAGGATGGGAGGAGGTTCAGGCTGTCTGGTCGGCGGGAGCAGATATCGTGGCTCTCGATGCTACGCAGCGTCATCGGCCAGGGGGGATCACTCTTGAGCAGCTTGTGAGTCGGGTTCGGGAAGATTTAGGAGCCCCTCTGATGGCAGATGTCGATACGATCGAGAATGGTTTACGTGCAGCAGAGCTTGGCTGCAGCCTGGTGGGCACCACTCTTTATGGCTATACCGAAGTGACTGCTGTTAAGCGGCCTCCAGGTTTGTGTTTGTTGGGGCCGTTGCGGCAGCAACTTGATTCAGATGTCAAGCTCATCTGCGAAGGTGGGCTTGATTCTCCTCAGATAGCACTAGAAGCACTTTCTTCAGGTGCAGACATGGTGGTAGTCGGTACGGCGATTACTGGTGTCGACCTGCAGGTGGAAAACTATTGCCGAACATTGGCGGCTTAACTTCCAAAGCTTTTTGGCATCAACCGAATTGTGGGACGTGACTTGTCCAGGCACAGCCACAACGCATGAGACTTTTCCATGCGTTGTGGCGGCGTTCTTTTTCTAGCCCTAGGGAAAGCTTTGGGGCCGTACTACATCATGCCTGGCATTCCCATGCCACCCATGCCACCCATGCCACCCATGCCACCCATGCCACCCATGCCACCCATCGGGTCTCCACCGCCATCGCCGGCGGGAGCAGGAGGCTCGGGTTTGTCTGCAATCACGAGCTCTGTGGTCACCATCATCGAAGCGATTGAGACTGCGTCCTGAAGTGCCAGGCGAACCACCTTGGCGGCATCGAGAATGCCTGCTTCCAAAAGGTCTTCGTAGGTGCTGGAGATGGCGTTAAAGCCCTTGTTAAGGCGTTGCATCTCAGAGATCACTACATCACCATTCTCGCCAGCATTGATGGCAATCTGGCGTGCAGGTGCTGAGAGTGCTCGCTGCACAATTTCGACGCCGGTGCGTTGATCGCCGTTGAGCTGTTCGGCCAGTTTGCTCAGCCCTTTGCTTAAGTGCAGGAGCGTGGTGCCACCACCGGCCACAATCCCCTCTTCAACTGCAGCACGGGTGGCGTTGAGCGCATCCTCAATACGCAGCTTGCGGTTTTTGAGTTCCGTTTCGGTAGGGGCCCCAACCTTGATGACGGCTACACCACCGGCCAGCTTGGCAATGCGTTCATTGAGTTTCTCGCGGTCGTATTCGGAGTCAGTTTCATCTAATTCTCTTTTGATAGAGGCCACGCGAGCGTTAACGGCATCGCGGTTCTCATCCTTGGCGACAATGGTTGTGTTGTCTTTGCTGATTGTGATTCGTCGGACCTGCCCTAGATCGTCTTGGCTGACTTTCTCAAGGGTCATGGCGCGGTCTTCACTAATGACAGTTCCCCCAGTTAGAACTGCGATGTCGGCCAGGGCAGCTTTGCGGCGATCTCCGAAGGATGGTGCACGAACAGCTGCTACCTGCAAGACACCTCGGTTTTTGTTGACGACCAGGGTGGCAAGGGCCTCACCCTCTACCTCCTCCGCAATGATGACTAGAGGGGAGCCACTTTTCTGCAGGCTTTCCAAGATGGGCACAAGATCGGAAACTGAACTGATCTTGCGGTCTGTTAGCAACAGCAGGGCATTCTCAAATTCGCAGATCTGACGGTCTGCATCGGTAACAAAGTAAGGGGAGCTGTAACCGCGGTCGAAGGCCATGCCTTCAGTGACTTCTAGCTCGGTGGCGAGAGATTTGGATTCCTCAACGGTGATCACACCATCGGCGCTTACTTTGTCCATGGCTTCAGACACCATCCGGCCCACTTCCTGGTCTCCCCCTGAGCTAACGGTGGCGACCTGATGGATGGCATTACCTCCAACAGCTTGACTGAGCTGGGCAAGCTCTTCTACCAATTGGGCCACGGCCTTTTCCATGCCACGCCGCAGTTCGATTGGACTCGCGCCAGCGGCCACATTGCGTAAGCCTTCATGCACCATCGCTTGGGCAAGCACGGTGGCGGTTGTGGTGCCATCCCCTGCCTTGTCTTTTGTCTTGGATGCAACCTGTTGAATCAGCTTGGCACCAAGGTTTTCAAATGGATCGTCAAGTTCGATCTCTTTGGCGATGGTGACGCCGTCATTAACGATGTCTGGGGCGCCAAATTTTTTCTCAAGCACCACGTTGCGGCCTCGGGGGCCGATGGTGACGCGCACGGCATCGGCTAGGGAATTAACACCGCGCTCAAGCGCACTGCGGGAGTCATCCGAAAAACTGAGGAGTTTGGCCATGGTCTGCTGGTACCCGCTCGTCAATGTCCCATAGGACGTTCACTGCGGGCGAGGGGGCATAAGTGGGGAAAGCCGAATCCTTGCTGTTATGGGTGTGCTTGCAGGGGATTGGCTGGGTATGGTCCAGCTATGAATGACACTGGGGCGCTGTTTTTTGTGATCATGGCCGGCCTGGCCGGAATCATGGCTTTGGTGTATGTGCCCTTGCGTCTCTTCCTGACAGCCACTGCCAGGAGCAGACGGTTAAGACTTCTTCAGCGCATCCGGCGCTTGCGAGATGAACTGGGACAGACGCTGGAATCCTGAACGTCTGATCCAGCAGTAGCTTCTCAGCCCATCAGCATGCCGCCATCAACTTGTAGCACTTGTCCAGTGATGTAAGACGCTGCAGGGTCGGCTGCCAAGAAGCGCACAGCTCCAGCTACTTGCTCTGGGGTGCCAAAGGATCCCAAGGGGATAGCGGCAAGAATCGGTTCTGAATCCAACTCTTTTGTCATGTCTGTTGTGATGAAACCTGGGGCTACTGCATTGACAGTGATTCCCCGGCTGGCAACTTCCTTGGCTGTACTTTTCGTGAGGCCCACCACTCCTGCTTTAGCTGCTGCGTAATTGGCTTGGCCTGCATTGCCCATCAGGCCCACCACGGAGGTGATATTGATAATTCTGCCGCTTTTTTGCTTAAGCATCGTGCGAGCAACAGCCCGAGTGCATAGAAACACACCTGTGAGGTTGAGATTGACGACGGCTTGCCAGTCTTCTGTTTTCATTCGCATCAACAGGCCATCGCGAGTTATGCCTGCATTGTTGATCAAAATATCCAGGCTGCTGCTGCGTTCAAGCACGGTTTTGATCAGTTGGTCTACGGCATCTTCTTCTGCCACATTGGCTTTGATGGCATAGGCAGAGCCACCGTTGCTGGTGATCGCTTGAACAACTTCTTCTGCTGCATCAGCTGAGCTTGAGTAGTTCACGACTACTTCTGCGCCTGCCTCTGCGAGGGCAAGGGCTACAGCACGACCGATCCCGCGACTGGCTCCTGTGATCAGGGCGGTTTGGCCAGTTAGGGGAGGAGAAGAGGTCATGGCGTGATTCGTTCTCGCAGGATCGTACGGACCCATTGCAGTTCTTCTCAACTAGCCATCCTTTCGATGGTGTCCAATGCTTCGCCGAGTAATTCACGTAAGCGGATGAGTTGAGCTTTGCTGCCTAGGACGACAAGTAACTGACCTGGGGCCAGTTCGACTTCGCTACTGGGGTTGGCCATCAGGGAAGAGCCGTCTCGGATGGCCAGCACCATTGCGCCACTGCGTCGGCCCAGTTGAAGTTTTGCCAGGCTGCGGCGGCTCAGTTTGTTGAACTTGAGTGGGTCTTGGCTGAGTTGGAATTCTTCGATTTCATAATCCGATCCAGCCAACAGATCCATGAAGTCCACAGCTAGGGGGCGCAGCGCTGTGGCAGCCATGGTGCGGCCTGCGGCGACATAGGGGCTCACCACCACGCTGGCACCTGCCAGTTTCAGCTTGACGGCAGCTTCTTCACTATCGGCCCGTGAGATCAGTCGACAGTGGGGTTGCATGCTTTTGGCACTTAAGACCACATAGAGGTTTGCTGCATTGCTGGGTAAAGCAGCTACCAGGCTGCGGCAATGGTCTAAGCCAGCTTCAAGCAACGTCTCATCCAAGGTGGCATCAGCTTGTAAAACGTTTAGGCCTTGTTCTTCTGCTGCTTGTTTGTTGGCTGGATCTATTTCCACGACAAGCACTGGGACCTGCTCGAGTTGCAGTTTTGAGGCGATTTCTTGGCCGATGCGGCCGTAACCGCAGACGATGACGTGATCACGCATACGCCGCAAGACCCTGCGAAACCTCAGCTCCCGCAGCTGGCGGAAGTAGCCGGATTCTGTCAGCCGTAGTGCCCGTTGAATCGTGAGCTGAACCACGACTACCCCCCCGGCAATGATCAGCACAGTGACCAGTCGCCCAGCTTGCGAGAGCGGCTCCACCTCCCCATAACCAATGGTGCTGATGGTGATGAGCACCATCCAGAGACAATCTCCCCAGTCCCATCCTTCGGTGAGGCGATAGCCCAAGGCTCCTACCAAGATCACCACGGCTAGGGCCAGGATTGGCCCTAGCCAGGGTTTGGTGAGCACTCGCAACGGCAGGCTTGCAAGCGGACCTCGCTTGAATGGGTACCACCAACTTTTCATTGGAAGCCCAGTGCGTTGAGAACCTCCTGCTGGTTGATTGAGCTGATGTCTGCATGACTGGCCCCCAGGCAACGGATTTCATCTCGTTTAGGTAAGGCGTCGGCTGGAGTGCCTAGGGCAACTAAGGGAACGCCTCTATAAACGGCAAGCAGTTGGGTGATTGGACAGCTGCTGAGTACGACATCAGCGCAGGCCACTTCGGCAGCGCGATGGATTAGGGGTGCTTTTAAAGGCAGCGTGATGCTTCTGAGATTGGGTAATTTGCCTTTGATTGCATTTGGAAGGGTTAACCATTGCTGAGTTGGCCAGTCTCCATCGTTGCCATTTGGAGCCAGCAGTAGGAGGGGGCCCTCTCCAGTGGGGTGTTGATCACGAACCTTCTGAAGGCTGTCGTCTGGAAGGAACAGCCGGAAGCTGTCGGCGTCAAGAGTGAGGCCAATCGCTTGGAGGTAGCAGTCCAATTGTTGGGCAGGCCAACCTTTGCTGGGTTCAACGAGGGCTGTGCGTGCAAAGCCTTGTTCCGCAATCCTGATGGGGATGTGGCTCATTGAGAGCATCAAATTCACTTGTTGCCCTTGGGCGAAGTTGAAGCAAACTTGAAAATCGCCTTCTCTTACAGATCCGAGCAGATTGGTCCAGTCGGCGAGGGATGGGCTGGAGTCAAAGGCGATTGGGATTACCTTTTCTATCGCTGGCAACAGACTCCACAAAGCTTGATGGGTGGGATCGCAGGCCAGCTGCAGTTGGCCTTGCAGCTGGTTGGCTGCGGCTGCTAGGGCTGGAAGCCTCTGAAGCTGTTGGATTAAAGGACCCGGACTGAGGGCGAGAACACGCATCGATCCAGAGGCAGAGGCGTTGCGAGCTGATTGTATGGAGGAGGTTTCAGCCTGCTTGCGGCAGGAGGCGCATATGCATCTGTTGATTGTCGCTGCAGGAAGCGGAAGCCGTATGGGAGCGGATCGCAACAAATTGCTTTTGCCTCTGGCAGGACGCCCTGTTCTTGCTTGGACGATTGATGCGGTGATGGAAGCTGATTCGATCACTTGGGTTGGCATTGTTGGCCAACCTGTGGACCGAGCAATGATCATGGAGTTGTTGGCTGAGGCAGCCAAACCCGTTGTTTGGATTGAGGGGGGCAGCACAAGGCAGGAATCCGTAGAGCGTGGATTACAGGCGTTGCCTTCAGTTGCGCAGCATGTTCTTATTCATGATGGGGCTAGATGTTTAGCTGAAGCGGCTTTGATCAATCGCTGCGCTGAGGCGGTGGTGGCTGGCGAAGCTGTGATTGCGGCAACTCCGGTTACCGACACGATCAAGCGCGTTGATGGTCAAGGGATCATTACGGGCACACCAGATCGTGCGGAACTTTGGGCGGCTCAGACTCCGCAGGGCTTTGCTGTGGAGCAGCTCAAGCAAGGTCATGCTGAGGCTCAGGCCAAGGGTTGGACAGTGACTGACGATGCCTCGCTTTATGAACGCCTGGGATGGCCGGTGCAGGTGTTGGAGGCCAGCCCTGCCAACATCAAGGTAACTACACCGTTTGACCTCACGGTGGCTGAAGCAGTGCTTGCGCTTAGGGCAAAAAGGCAGATAGGTCTCTAGAAAGTGAGCTATAAATTAGAAGCAGTGAAGCATGAGAAATTGCTCAAGGAACTGACCCCTATTTCTCTTCTTATAAGTGGAATATTTTTTCCAGCAGGCACTTTAAGTAATGATGTCTTGATGAGTTGCTCTAATTCAAGCAATGTCCCTCATCACTATTCCTCTTCTTACTCCTCAAGAAAGCCTGAACGGAGACTTATAATTAATGTGAAACAGAGGGAAGTAACAGATGTTTCTAGTAATCGTCTGCTGCGAGTTCCGGCACCTTACAAGGTGGTCAAAATTACTCCAGCTTTAATTGAATTCAAGGATTCTAATGATGCAGAAGTCGCCTATCGGATAGATAGATATAATTTGAGTTATATTGAATCAAGGAAAGATTATGAGCATAAATGCAAGGATATTTGTCTCGACAGGAGTTATCAAGGCGACCAAATGTCCAAGGACATCTTGGATCTATATTTAGATATCAAGGTTCAAAGTCCCGGTGCATATTGTAAATCTTGCGCAATAAGGGGCCAGTTAGTAACTGGGAAATGCAAAATCCTTCGAGAGGGGCAGACCTTAATGGCGGTCCCTAGGATTTGAGTCTCAGAGAAGTCGTCTATATTTTGAAATTGAGCATCGAAATACTTAGAATCAGTGCAGAATCATTAGTCGGCCATGATTGCCGTCAAGTTGGGCTTGTCGTCCAAGTGGTAAGGCAGCATTGCCGCAGCAATGACCAACTGGGAGTTTGCCGACGACAGGAATTCCGAGGTCAACACTGCGTTCTTGGAGGACTTCCTCAAGCTGGAAGGTTTGATCCCCAGGCATCTGTTCAGGTGCTTCACAGCCCTCAAAGCTGCCGAATCCGAGGCCGGCCAGTCTTTGTAGTAGGCCTGTGAGGCGCCAGTGGGTCAGCATGCGGTCGATGCGATAGGGCGCTTCCTCAACATCTTCCAGGATCAAGATTGCACCCTTGAGATCGGGCACATGGCTGCTGCCTAGCAAATGGGAGGCCACAGTGAGATTGGCGACCACCAAGGGCCCGCTAGCTACTCCACCCATCCAGGGCTGCCCTTCAAGGTCTGGGATGTGTTTGCCGAAGAGAAGATCATGCAGCCGGGCTTGGCTCCAGGCTGGTTCCTTGGCAAGTGTGGTGAGCAAGGGGCCATGCACGCAGCCGTCGAACCCGGCCGCCAAGCGTGCCCAGAGCAGGGCGGTGACATCTGAAAACCCCATTAGCCAGCCTGGTTTCCAGGTTTGGTTGTGTTCCAGTAAACGTGCAGCTCCCCAGCCGCCACGAGCACAAGCCAGCAGAGCAGCAGGGGACTCAGGATTTAGATCGCGCTGGCGGCTGGCATCTTTGCCCGCTAGGTAGCCCCAGCGGCGTTCACTCACTTGCTGAGGTCGGCAGACTAATCCCCACTCTTCAAGGACTTTGAGGCCTTCGAGCAGTGATTGTTCATCCTCCAGCGCTGAACTCGCAGCCACTGTGACCACCTCGTCGCCACGTTGAAGCGCTGGTGTGAGCAGGTCAGATCGGAGCTGCACCATAATTCAGCTGATGCGCCCCAGGATTAAGCCGAGCAGCAACATTGCGCCGAGCAGAACTTGATGTTGAAAGTGCTGCCCGTAGGTTGTCATTGGTTGATTGGAACCTCGCAGGGTCCACGTTTCTTTTTGCATGCCGATGCTGGCGATGAGCCAGAAGGGCCAAAAGGCCCAGCCCACTCCTGCGCTCATTGCTGCACTAGCTAAAAAGGTGCAGGCCAGTGCATAACTAAACGCGACAGTTTTAAGTGCATGGCTCCCCAAGCTCAATGCACTGCTTTTTAAGGCCAGGTTGGCGTCGTCACGACGATCCGCCATGGCGTAAACCGTGTCAAAGCCGAACGTCCACATCAGAGTGGCCAACCAGCAGCCCAGCAGTGGCCAGCCCCCGTTGAGATTGGCCTGGCTTGCTGCCCAGGGGATCAGTACGGCAAACCCCCAGCAGAGGGCAAGCACAGCTTGTGGATAGGCAAACCAGCGCTTGGCGGAGGGGTAGATCAGGATCGGTGGCAAGGCCAGGATGGCTAGAGCAAGGCATAGGCCCCGGTTTGGCGTTGGCAGGGAGACCACGACCAAAAGACTGAGCAGCAACAAAAAAATCAATAAGCCCACAGCAGTGGAAATTCGAATGCTGCCCCGCGCTAGTGGCCGTTCCCTCGTGCGCTCCACCTGGCGATCAATGCGTCGATCCCAGAGATCATTGGCAATGCAACCGGCGCCGCTCACCATCAGACCTCCAACGACGATCAGACTCACAAGCCCTGCGAAAGGAGGTGCATCCGGAGTGAGCCAAAGGCTCCAACCTGCTGGCACGAGAAGGATGAGCCGACCACTTGGCTTGTGCCATCGCAGCAGCTCTAGCCATTGCCTTAAGCCATTGGAGACGGATCTGCTGGTCACGGGTTTCTGGGTTTGAAGAACCCTAGGGAGGGATCTCCAGGCATCGTTGGCTGATGGCAAAGTGGTCTCGTTCCAGGCTCCTGTACTTCATGCCAGGTGTCGAGCCATTGCCTTTCGGTGTGGTTGATGTCGAGCAGGAGGAGGCCAGGTACGCCAGTGCTGGTCAGCTCCTTTCTGAGCGAGAGCTCCGCAACGTTGCCGCGATTGACATTGGAACCAATTCCACCCATCTCTTGGTGGCGTCGGTTGATCCTTCCCTGCACACCTTCAGCGTTGATCTTGCAGAGAAATCAACCACAAGACTGGGTGAGCGAGACCCTGATTCTGGAGAGCTCACGGGTCCTGCTATGGAGCGGGTATTTGAAACACTCAAACGTTTTAAGGAGCTAGCCGCCAGCCATCAGGTGGAGCAGGTGGTTGCGTCGGCGACTAGCGCAGTACGTGAAGCTTCAAATGGGCGGGATTTTTTGCAACGGATTCAGGATCAGCTCGGCCTTGAGGTGGATCTGTTGAGCGGTGCTGAGGAAGCACGACTGATTTATTTGGGTGTTTTGTCTGGCATGCCTTTTGGGGAGTGTCCCCATCTTTTGTGCGATATCGGTGGCGGTTCCACAGAGCTCATCCTCGCGGATGGTCGCGATGCTCGGGCCCTGACAAGCACGCGGGTTGGTGCGGTGAGGCTACAGAGGGATTTTGTCAAGCATGAACCAATCCCCCCTCAGCGGCGTTCCTTTTTGCAGACATTTATTCAGGGTTCTTTAGAGCCAGCTGTTGATAAGGTCTGCCGTCGCATCAAGCCTGGGGAGATCCCTGTGATGGTTGCCACTAGTGGAACCGCCATGGCCATCGGTGCTTTGTTGGCTAGCGAAGACGATCGCCCCCCGTTGAGATTGCATGGCTATCGATTCTCACGGCAGCGGCTTGATGGCCTGGTTGAGAAGCTGATAGCGATGACGCCTGAGCAGCGTCGCATCCAGACGCCGATTAATGATCGCCGTTCCGAAATCATCGTTCCGGGTGCGCTGATTCTTCAAACCGCCATGCAGATGCTCGCTGCTGATGAGCTGGTGCTGAGTGAAAGGGCTCTGAGGGAGGGTTTGATCGTTGACTGGATGCTGCGACATGGCCTGCTGGAGGATCGCTTTAGTTTTCAGAGCAGTATTCGTCAGCGCACCGTGATTCATCAGGTGCAGCGTTTTGCAGTGAATCACCGCCGTGCAGAGCGTGTAGCCAGACATGCACTCAGCCTTTACGACCACACACATGGTGTTCTTCATCACGATGATGGAGGTGGTCGGGATCTGCTTTGGGCATCGGCAATGTTGCATGCCTGTGGTCAGCACATCAATCTCAGTGCTTATCACAAGCATTCCTGGTATCTCATTCGTCATGGCGAGTTGCTCGGCTATTCGGAAGCGGAGCATTTGATGGTTGCGGCTATTGCGCGCTATCACCGCCGCAGTCTTCCCAAGAAGCGTCATCTGGAATGGCAGGCTTTAGCCACCCGGGAGCATCGTCGTCTCGTTGCCGAGATGGCTTTGTTGCTGCGATTAGCAGCAGCCATTGATCGCCGTCCTGAGCCAGTGGTGGCTGCAATCAGAGTGGAGTCCGCTGATGATGATCAGGTTGTCTTTGAACTAGTGCCGGAAGGATTGAATCAGAACCTCAGCCTTGAACAATGGAGCTTGAAGAGCTGTGCTTCGGTTGTGAAAGAAGCAAGCGGCGTAACCATGAAAGTTGTCGTTGAGGAATGAACTTAGTTCAGTATTAGATTGTTGTTGTTGGTTAATTGATGCCAGCGGATCTTTCTGATTGTGCCCAGAGCAGTAGGCGGTTTTCGATTATGAGTTACATGAATCAGATGAGGATGCCCTGTATAGATTTCTAGGTCTTCCTCTAGTGGATAGATAAGCGGCTCGCAAAGGGTGCCTTCAAAAATAATCTCAGCTTCACTTTTGGGGGTTGGGGTTGGTGCCTGGCTGTGCTTTTTGCTGTTCAGTTGAAGCTGGTTGATTATTATTATTTGGTTTTTTTAGCCCTGATGGAGATGTTGATGGCAAATTTTTGGTAGGTGTTGCATCTGCAGGCTGAGAGGTTAGCTTGGTGTCCTTAGGCTCATCTTTTACATTATTTGAACGAGTTGAAGATCCAAAGATCATGCCTTCGGCAGTGTTGTTGACTGAAATGATTGCGTTGTTGATGCTTCTTTGGATGCGGGTAAAGGTGTTGGGGTTGCTGAAATAGGTGATGGCTAGTCCGGCTGCAGTTAATCCAATCAATCCTCCCAAAAAGGCCAATGCAGGTATCACTTTTAGGTTTGGACGAGGCGCTTTGCTCTTTGATTGGCGTAGGGCTTCGGAGCTTGATGGAATGATGACCTGAATTTGCTGCACAAGGGCAGTCGCATCGAGGTTGAGTCGCTCGGCGACCCGGCGCACCATGGCTCTAATAAAAACCGGCTCAGGTAGTAGGTCTTTGTTTCCATTCTCCAGGGCTATTAGTTGTTCTTTGCCTATTCGAAGACTTCCTGCGATTTCTGCTATTGACAACCCCCGTTTTTCGCGGGCTTCTCTAAGCAACGCGCCAACTTGAATCAATGGTGTGGAGATTTGCTCTGAGTGGGATTGGTCACTCAAGAAGTCCTGAGGGTGCTCCGGCATTAAGGAAGAGGAGTGTTGACCTGCATGCATTTGACCTTAGTTGGAAGCACTGAGCTTGTCAGGCATCATTTGTTCCCATGTATATGGGATCACCTGGTTTTGATGATGAGCAGATCAAGCAAATGATTGGCATTAAAACTTATGGGCGATGCGGGATTCGAACCCACGACCCCTTCCGTGTGAAGGAAGTGCGCTACCACTGTGCTAATCGCCCGCACTACTGGATTTTAAAACACTCTCTTTAGCCCTTTTGGCGAAAGAGATGCTTGTGGTCTGGAGAATACAGCTTCGAACGTTGGCGTCCTGCCGCTAGGGCCGGACTGACGACATAAAGGGTGGTGCGAATCAGCTCGTGTTCACGGGAGGTCGTAGCCATTTGCTTCAAAGGCACCACGCTTAACCATTGATCGGGCCAGCTCACCCTGTAGCCGATAGCTACTGGTGTTTCAGCTGAATAGTGCTGCAGCAGTGTGGCTTGTACTTCCTCCACATGGCGTGCACTGAGGTAGAGGCATAGAGAGGCTCCAAGTGATGCCAGATGTTGGAGGTTTTCGCGCTCGGGAACACCCGTGCGTCCTCCTGCTCTGCTGAGAACAATGGTTTGGACAAGGCCAGGGATGGTGAGTTCAGCTTTTAGGGCTGCGGCCGTCGCTTGGTAAGCACTCAGACCAGGCACAACCTCTACTTCAATGCCTGCGTCAGCAAGGCCACAGATCTGTTCCGACAGGGCCCCATAAAGGCAGGGGTCTCCGTCGTGAAGACGGACCACCCGCTTTCCTGCTTGCGCCCTGTTCACCAGAAGCGGAAGAACTTCCTCGAGGGTCATTGAGCTGGTGCGGATTCGTTCACAGGATTCAGGTGCCAATGCGGCAATATCTGGTGAAACCAGTGAATCGGTCCATACAAGGACCTCGGCCTGCTTGAGATGTTCTGCGGCACGCAGGGTTAGCAGATCAGTAGCGCCTGGACCTGCACCAACGATGGAGATTCTGCTCATCAAGCGAATGACCTAGGCCTACCAGGGTCCGGTAGCTTTCGTTTGCGACCATAGAGCCACCAGAGGCCAAAACCTCCAACTGCCATCATCGCCAAACTCATCAGCTGGGCAATACGCAGGCCCCCTTCACAGGAAGGTGGTAAGGAGCCTAGGCAGAGGGGATCAGTTCGAAGTGCTTCGATCCAGACTCTGCCGAGGCTGTAAGTGATCAGGTAGATGCAGCTCAACGCACCGGCGGGAAGCTTCAGTAGCCCTTTGTTGCTGCGTTGAAAAAGAACAATTAGCAGTGTGAAGACTAGAAGATTCCAAATTGATTCGTAGAGAAATGTGGGATGGAAAAACTCGTTATTCGCATAATTAAGTGGACGATTCACGAATGGGATGAACAATTTCCACGCAAGGTCGCCCTTGATTGGAACACCGAAAGCTTCGTTATTGAAAAAATTTCCCCAGCGTCCGATTGCCTGGCCAAGGGCAATGGATGGTACAAGCACATCAAGAACATCCCAGAAGGCTTGGCGACGCCAACGGCAGAAGATCAACACTGCAAGGGTGCCAGCAAGAAGTGCACCATGAATAGCGATTCCTCCACCCCAAATTTCCACGGCACTTGGGATTGGTATGGCGATTCCAAAGATATTGATCGAGCTCCAAAAATTGTCTCCGCTGTAGTTCCTCCACTCAAAGGCGACGTAGTAGATGCGTGCTCCAACAATGGAAGTTAATACGAGAATGGGCAGCAGATCACTGATCAAGCCCTGCTCAAGGCCTCGTTTACGGGCCAGGCTGCTGGACAGATTGAGGCCGATCAGTACGGCGATGGCAATCAGCAATCCATACCACCGCAAGGCAAAGGGCCCGAGCTGAAAGAGCTCGGGCCCTGGAGAGGTAAAGGTCGCGATGAATGCGTCCATTGAGTTGAGATGAATGGGGATCAGATCCCCTCAGCTGCCTGAACTTTTTCGACTTGCTTCTTCTTCAATACAAGTAAGATCTGAGCCAGAGAAACTGCTACAAAGAATGCCAACAGTCCATAGATTCGAACTGGATTCTGGAGTACAACCTCGGTATCGAGTTGGCCGAAGCCACCACTATTTGGGTCGCTAGTTAAGGGGGCGCCAGCCTCTACTTTGTCATCTACTTTTACCAACAGGCTTGGACCAGCTGGAATGGTTTCACTGATAACTTTTCCGCTGTCAGTTTTGAGCTTGATGTCGCTTTCCCCATTTTTACCAGCCTTAATAGATGTAATCGTGCCAGCTTCAGTTGCTGTGAAAGCGTTGTTATTTGTTTTTTCACCAGTAGGTAATATTTGGCCTCGTCCACGGTTGCCTCCAACGTGGATGGAATATTTGCCGAATTGAATACTGCTGTCAGTCGCAGGATCAGGTGAAAGTATTGGGAAAACAATCTCTTTGTTGTTGTCACCAGGGAGGGGGCCCACAAGGAGGATGTTCTCCTTTTCTTCGCTGTATTGAGTGAAAAAGACTCCTTTGGTTTCTTCTTTTATCTCTTCGCTCCAGCGTTCCTGTGGGGCCAGCTTGAATCCATCAGGAAGCATGACAACGGCACCCACCTGGAGGGGCACATCACTGCCATCGGAGCTGATCTCTGTTGTGTCTTTCTTGTAGGGGATTTTCACCACTGCTTTGAAGACGCTGTCGGGTAGTACTGATTGAGGTACTTCTGCCTGAGTGGTTTTTTGGGCCAGATGACAGTTCGCACAGACGATCTTGCCAGTAGCTTCTCGGGGGTTGTCGTAGTTCTGTTGAGCCCAGAAGGGATAGGCCCAGCTGGCAGCTGGAGCAACAAGAATCGACAAACTAAGAACCAGTGAGCCGAGAAGGATGGGGATGAGGCGACGCATGATGCGAGGGGATAGGAGAGCTGGAACGACGATGGTGCGTTTGGTTGTCAGATTCAGGTCCACCAGGGCTTCTCGCCCGTGCGGAAGTCTGTCTCGGTCCATTGGCTTACAAAGACGTTGTCGTTCTCGACAGCGATGTTGGCCAATGCGAGAGAGAGGGGTGCCGGCCCTCTTACGACCTTTCCAGTGGAGTTGTATTGGCTGCCATGACACGGGCAGACGAATTTATTGACCCCGCTGTTCCAAGGCACCACGCAGCCGAGGTGGGTGCAGATCGCGTTGATTCCGTAACTGCCAATGGCATCATCACCTTCAACAATCAGGTAGGTGGGATCACCTTTCAGCCCTTGGACAAGGCTGCGGTCACCATCTGAATGGTTCGCAAGCCAGCCGCTTGCTGTGACCGAATTGCCAAGTTCATCCTTGGCGCTCGTGCCACCTCCGCTCCCGGAGGCACGAGGTGGAATGAAGTACTTCACCACTGGATAGAGGGATCCAAGCGCAACGCCAGTCACTGACCCGAAAGTGAGCAGGTTCATGAACTGCCGACGACCCATCCCGGGCACATCACTCGAGGTCATTTGTGTCATGACGGATGTTCGATCTGCGCAGAATGGAGACCATTATGGACTGTGAAGGGCCCGTCACGCTTTGCAAAGACTGGGCTTTTCAGTGCAATCGTCGCATCATTCTGTGCTTTGGCTAATCCTTGACGATGCTCTGTTGCTTCTAGAGCTAGGAGAGGGAATTGCTTGCTTAAGGAATTGTCGGCAAGCTTCCTAAGCCATGACTTGCTGGTGTGCCGCCAGAGTCTGCACTTGCAGGTGATCTGGGCGTATTTGAGCAGCAATCTTTATGTTCTGGATCAACAGGCGTATCGCAATCATCTCGGCGAGGTGCTTTAAGCGGTCATTTGACTGGGCTTGGTAGATGTCGTCTGGGAATTGCTGGCTCGCACAACCAAAAGATCAAGCTTTTCAATTTGTGGCTTTAGGAGGCTGGTCGCTGACGCTTGCAGACATGTCTGGCCTGAATTGATCAGTTAGCGCCACTAGGCCTACTCCAATCAGGAAAAGGGCTGTAATGGCTCCAGCCAGCAGCAGCATGGTGATTGGATCAGTGGATGGGGTCAATACAGCTCCTGCCAAGGCGGCACCAAGCACGACCCATCGCCAGGCACTCAACATTGGTTGCCAGTGCAATAACCCCAGAATTCCTAATATCAACTGGAGCACAGGTAGCTGAAAGGCCAGGCCGGTAGCCAGCATCAGCAGAAGCACAAAATCGAGATACCGCTCAATTGACCAAAGTGGTTCGACTACATCGGCGCCATAACTCACCAGAAACTTCAGAGCTGCTGGTGCTAGTGCCCACCAGGCGAAGGCAAGGCCGGCTAGAAACAAGATCGCTGATCCAGCTACTGCTGGAGCGATCAGACGTCGTTCCCGTTGAGTGAGGCCAGGCAATACAAATCCAAGCCCTTGGTAGAGCACATAGGGCAGTGCAAGTGTTAAGCCTGCGTAGCCTGCCACTTTGATTGAGACGAATAGAAACTCTCCTGGGGCCAGCTGAAGAAAGTGAATGGATCCAGCCGGAGCTTCCAACAGCCGTACGAGCGGCTTCACCATGAGCAGGCAGGCACCTGCCGCTAAAACAACAGCAAGCAGACTGCGCAGCACCCGTTGCCGTAATTCCTCCAGGTGATCAACCAGAGGCATTTCCACGTCGTGGGGTGGTTCGGTGTGCTTGATTCCCTGCTCGACGTGAATCGGGGCAGGGGGTGGAAGAACCGAACCTGTGGGCTGATCGGGACTGGTCAGAACAGGCGCCGCTTGATTTTAATCAGACTAAGAGTTCTGAGGCAGAGAGGTGTTGAAGCCCTCGATCTGGTTCAGCCCAGCAAAGGTTTCCGTCCCGGTATCGCACGGTCCCTGGGCCTGCTCCTGGGATTCGCTGCAGGTTGCTTGTGGGCACCATCACCACGGGTACACGTTGATTACCTCTCGCACGACTGAAGTGAGCGGCCAGGTCTGCAGCTAGTTGCAGGTCGTTCTCCTCAGCATGGCCATTGGAGGCCTTGAGAACGACATGGCTGCCTGGACATTCCTGGGCATGAAACCACAGATCACCAGGGCGGGCTTGGCGAAGGCTGATCCAATCGTTTTGGCGGTGGTTGCGACCAACCTGAACGATGAGTCCACCAGGACTGGTTAGTTCGAGGGGGCTTGGGGGTTGTTGATTGCGACGGCCTCGCTTCTGGCGATTGCGGGATTGAGAGATCAGCAACTCGTCCAGCTCCTGCCGCAACTCCTGCAGCCTTATCGACCGTTCTCGCCGTCCTTCCCAGCTGGTTCCAAGCAGATCTTCCAGAAACATTTCACTGCCTTGGATCAGCTGCAGCCTTTGCTGGTGATGTTCAATCCGTGTTTTCAGTACGGGCACTGAGCGGCGGAATTTTTGAGCTTTTCGGTAAAGCTTTTGGGTTTGGTTGATCAGATCCTTGCTCGGCGAAGGCAGGCAAAGCATGGCGTCGGCTTGTTGTTGAAGAGAATTGCTTTGACTGGTTTCGTTGAGTCGACCCTGTTGTTCGCCAAGGGCCTGCTCCTCTCGTTGTCGCCACTGACAAAGTCTTTTCTGGAGGTCTTCGGCTAGTTGATTGAGAGATTGGGTTTCAAGATGCTTTCGGTAATAACTCCCAAGAGTGAGGCTGAGCCCATCTGTGAAGGAGGAGGAGGTGGTTGGGTTGTCACAGTCCCAGACGCGGTAGCTGCTTGGACCGTCAAACCTCATCGTGAAGCGCTCTTTCTCAAGGCAGTCCAGCCATCGACTCCAGCGGTGGTAAAGGTGTTGCCATTGCTCGTCGGTGATCTCAAGTACTGAAAGCTCCAGCAGGGCATGTGCTTTTTTTGCATCGTCGTTAACCAGCTGCAAAGCGAGTGCAGGACTGATGCCTTGGTAACACTGCTGCAGAGCGCTACGCAGCTTGGTTGGCACAAGGCAGAGAATGTCTTTCCAGCGTTTTAGGGATTCCTTTGAGCTTGGTTCTCTGCCTTGCATCGGCGGTGGAAGTACATAGATGTCTCCGGTTCCGATTGGCCTCACTCTTGATTGATGGTTGCGTACCTGGCGTCCAAGGGTGATCACCTGGCGTTGACGATCAAGCAGAAGCAGGTTGCTGTGGCGTCCCATCAGTTCCAGCACCAGAGTGCGCTCGATAGGTTCGCCGGGGCGGTGGGCGAGGCCGCACTCCACCACGCGATCAAATCCTTTCTGTTTCAGTTCAATGAGCGCCATCTGTCGAAGGCCATGTTGAATCTGCTGGGCCAAAGTGCTCCCGCTGCCTAGGCGGGGAGGAGGGGTGATCTTGACCAATCGTGGACAATCAGCACGCCAGCTGAGTTCCAGCCACACAAGACCTTTGAGTGTGCGCAGCCCAAGCTGGAGGGTATTAGGTTCTGGTTGTTGGACCTTTTCGAAGCGGCTTGGCAGCACCTCCTTGCGGAGCTCGCTAAGTACAGCGCGCAAGCTTGAGAGGTCCATGACCTGGAGGGCAGCAGGGGCCATCGATTCAGTCGGGACCTGGATTGCACGCAGCCTTCCTACTCTGCGATCCGATTCAATGCAATGCAATGCAATCAATGGCTCCATCCGCCGCTGAAGGAAAGCTCACGGTGATTACTGGGCCAAGTGGCGTTGGCAAGGGTTCGTTAGTGAAGCAACTCCTAGAGCTCCATCCTGAGATCTGGCTGTCTATTTCGGCGACAACGCGTGAAGCCAGGCAAGGCGAGATTGAGGGTGATCATTACTTCTTCTTGAACCGTGATCGCTTTGCAGAACTGGTTCAAGCTGGCGGTTGTCTTGAATGGGCTGAATTTGCAGGCAATCGTTATGGCACCCCACGCCAACCTGTTGAGCAGCAGCTTTCATTAGGCCGTCCGGTTTTGCTTGAGATTGAACTGGAAGGGGCCCGACAGGTGCGGCGCAGTTTCCCTGAAGCTTTTCAGATTTTTTTGGCACCGCCCAGTTTTGAGGAGCTTGAACGACGCATTCGCGGACGTGCCACTGATTCTGAAGAGGCAATTCAGCGACGTTTAGCTAGGGCGAGGGAGGAACTGATGGCTCAGCAGGAGTTTGATGCAGTTGTGATTAATGACAACCTGCAGGTTGCTGTGATTGAGCTGGAGTCTTTGATGGGTCTGAGCTGTTGATGCGAAGACTTTTTCCTGACCTTAAAGCGTTATTTGACAACATAGGCCAATAAAAAAGCCCCTTTAGAGGGCTTTGTGAAGGGGTTTAGCCAAGAAGCTGATTTGTTTCTTGGCTGTAGTTGTTGATGCTCTTCAGCTCTTCAAAGACCCATTGGGTGGAAGAGAAGATCTGGGTAGAAGCGGTTGAATTCAACAATGATTCCCGCTGTGAGCCATACCCAGAGAACGGCAGCCATTGGCCAGCTTTCGAAGAATTTTCTCATCTTGATAAAGGGGAAATGGGGTGGTTGTTAAGAGGAGAATATTGCTCAGCGTGGTGAAACTGTGATCTTGTCGTCGCTCTCACGGAGGCTGCCATTTTGGCCTTCAATATGGGCGAGCCACGGCCAGGCGGAAGCTCTCAGCATGCAATTGAAAGCCAGGGTTATATCAAGATGGATCTCATTGTCTAAGGCTGCTTTGTGGCCTTTGGCTTTGATGGCCTGGAGATAAGAACGACCAGCCCAACCGATGATTCCAGCGATATAGATGAAAATCACCCCTGGGATCATGATTTCGCCTTCATGGCCGCGAATAAAGGACATCGCAAACGGCTCAGTTGGCGCTGGGATTAGAGCGTGTGGGAGTCCGTCATCACCGCACAAGGATTTGCTGTAGCGGTCAAAGCGGGCAATGGCCTGTGGAGTGTCTGCAGCACTGGCTCGCTGCTGAAAACGGGCATTCTCAGCGCAAGGGGTTAGGCCAGCTATGTCAGCTTTAGCAACGGGTGCAAAGCCGAGAACCAGCAGAGCCGAGAGCACAACGGCGAAGAGACGACGCATCGGTTTCGATTCCTGTAAGACCTGCTCCGGAACGGCAGGATGTCACGGGTAAAATGTAAATGAGGCTTCCCACAACTATGCCGACGGTGCTTGCCCTCGAAACAAGTTGTGACGAGTCGGCTGCCGCAGTCCTACGTCTAAATAACGGGTGTTTGCAGGTTGTCGCTAGCCGAATTGCTTCTCAGGTTGAGAAACATGCCCAGTGGGGAGGCGTGGTACCGGAAGTGGCCTCTCGCTTGCATGTGGAGGCTCTGCCTCATCTTGTGGAGGAGGTTTTGCAGGAGGCGGGACAGTCGATGGCTCGCTTTGATGCTGTAGCTGCAACGGTGACCCCTGGGCTGGCCGGAGCACTGATGGTGGGATCGGTGACAGGCCGATCTTTGGCTGCTCTCCATGCGCTGCCTTTTTTTGGCATTCATCACCTGGAGGGGCATTTGGCTTCAGTGCGCTTGGCGGAAAATCCTCCACGCCCTCCTTATCTGGTGCTACTTGTGAGCGGGGGACACACTGAGTTGATTCGGGTCGGGACAGAGAGTGAGATGGTGCGTCTTGGACGTAGCCATGATGATGCTGCTGGAGAGGCCTTTGACAAAGTCGGGCGTTTGCTCGGTTTGGCCTATCCAGGTGGCCCCGCTATTCAGGCGCTGGCCGCGGCTGGAGACTCTGGCAGATTTTCTTTGCCCAAAGGAAGGGTCTCTAAGCCTGGTGGTGGATTTCATCCCTACGATTTCTCTTTCAGCGGATTGAAGACCGCCATGCTGCGCCTGGTTCAGGCTCTTTCAGAGGCTGGTGAAGACCTGCCACGCGCAGATCTTGCTGCCAGTTTTGAGCAAGTGGTTGCAGATGTTTTGGTCGAGCGCAGCTTGCTCTGCGCTAATGACCAGGGCCTAAAAACTGTGGTGATGGTTGGAGGAGTCGCTGCTAACCGCCGCCTAAGAGAACTGATGAGCAAGCGTGGACAAGAACAGGGGATTGAAGTGCACACGGCACCGCTTCGATACTGCACTGATAATGCTGCCATGATTGGAGCAGCGGCCCTGCAGCGCTTGGTGTCTGGGGTTAATTGCAGCTCTCTTGAGTTGGGAGTGGCAGCCCGATGGCCATTGGACAAAACCGAGGATTTGTACCATGCACCTCCCCCATTCTGAAGAAGCGAATTAGCTTGACCTTGTCTGCTGTGCAGCGATGGCTTCTGAATCTCCACTTGATTCCAACACCTCTGCGGAACCTGTCAGTAGTGAAGAGCTAAACGCTTGGCGACGAGGCTTCACCCCACAGGCCGAGATCTGGAATGGTCGTATGGCAATGGCGGGATTGATTATTGGGATCAGCGTGTTGTTGTTGTTGCGTGTAGTGATGCCTGCTGACTGCAGAGCCTGGCTGAATTAGTTGTGGTTCAATTCCGCCCACGAATACTTTGGGCTAGTTCGTTGGGCTTAAAGCTTGCGGCGACTGCCATCTCTGGTTCTACCCGGCCAGTATCGACAAGATTCAGCAATGATTGATTGGCTGTGATCATGCCATCAAAGCTGCTGCGTTCCATGATCTCCTCAACATCCTCAAGTGCTCCTCTTTGGATGTAGTCCTTGCAAGCATCGGTATTGATCAGGATGTCGTGGTAGGCAGCTCGCTTGTTGTCGGTTGTTCGGATCAATCCTTGGGCAATCACCCCCAGCAGTGATTCTGAAAGGGAGCGACGCATGCTCTCTTGATCTTCTGGGGCATACATGCCCAGGACTCGCTCAATGGTCTTGACTGCCGAGTTGGTATGCAGAGTGCCAAACACCAGGTGCCCCGTTTGGGAGGCCTCAATCGCTCTGGCCAGGGTTTCTTGATCACGGATCTCACCGATCAGGATTACATCTGGGTCTTCTCGTAGGGCGGCTTTCAGGGCGTTGTGGAACTTCAGGGTGTGTTTTCCCAGTTCTCGATGTTTGACGAGGGATTGCTTGCTCTTGTGTACAAACTCCACAGGATCCTCGATGGTGAGGATGTGGCGGGGTTGATTTCTATTGATCCAGTCGATCATGGCCGCCAGGGTGGTGCTTTTCCCTGACCCGGTTGAGCCGGTCACCAAGACAAGTCCTTTCGGTTTGGATGAGAGGCCCTTCAGGACATCAGGGAGTTGCAGTTGCTCAAGGGTGAGAATTGTTTGGGGAATGATGCGAAGCACCATCGCTGGCCCTGTGAGGGAATCCAGCAGGTTGATCCGGACTCTTGCGAAGGGAAAGGCATGGGAGCCGTCGAATTCTTTGCTTCTAAAGAATTCATCGATCTGATTCGCGGAGAGGATCTCTTGCAACCAACTCTGAAATCTTTCTGGGTCGGTTACAGGCCAATCTGTGCTTTGCATTTCGCCGCGGTCTCGGAAACGGGGCACTTCGCCAACGCCTAGGTGGACATCGGAATGTCCTTCTTGATAGGCGATTCGTACGATCTCCTCCAAGTTGGGAGAGACCCCAGGCGTGGCTCCAGCGAATGGCGTTAATCCTTCTGTAGATGATCTGGATATCGGTTTCGCCGACTCAGAGGCTGACTTTGGTGCTTGAGGGGGGAAGTTGGGCGGAAAGACCGGTTGACTCACGAGGGGATTGTGGCCGCTCTCTTCAGCTTCGTCGCGGCGAAGCTCTTGGCAAGTCCGTGAGCACTTTTGGTGATCAGCAAGCACTCTTAGGATCCTTTCAAGATTGCTTCTGTTATGGCTGGTTTGCCCCGCGTCACGATAGTGCTGGGCACCCGTCCAGAGGCGATCAAGTTGGCACCGGTGATCAAGGCGTTTCAGGCCTGTGACGCTTTGACGACTCGAGTTGTGCTTACTGGCCAGCACCGCGAGATGGTTGCTCAGGTCATGGATTTATTTGGTCTTTCAGCCAATCATGATCTCGATCTGATGGCCCCTCTGCAGACCCTCACTCACGTCACCTGTGCAGCATTGCAAGGCCTCAAGGATGAATTCAAGGCCTACCCTCCCCAGTTGGTGCTTGTCCAGGGAGATACCACGACAGCATTTGCAGCTGCCCTTGCTGCTTTTTATGAGCAGATTCCGGTTGGTCATGTTGAGGCGGGTTTGCGCACAGACAACCTGTTAGATCCTTTCCCTGAAGAGGCAAACCGGCGCCTGATTTCTCAGATCTCCCAGCTTCACTTCGCTCCAACGCCTCGCTCTCAGGCCAATCTGACCAGTTCAGGGGTTGTTGGTCAGATCTTTGTTACGGGCAACACAGTGATTGATGCTCTTTTGTTGATGGCTGAGCAGGCGCCGCCTATCGAATTTGATGGACTCGACTGGGCGCATCAGCGCGTCATTTTGGCCACCGTGCATCGCCGGGAGAATTGGGGAGATCGGCTTCAAGACATTGCCGAGGGCATCAGAAGGGTTCTTGACCTTCATCCCGACACGGCTTTACTTCTGCCTTTGCATTGCAATCCAACCGTGCGAGAACCAATGCAGGCACTTTTGGGGAACCATCCGAGGGTGGTACTCACCGAGCCTCTCGATTACGACCGTTTGGTTGCTGCGATGAGGGCCTGCACGCTTCTGCTTACAGATTCTGGTGGGCTCCAAGAAGAAGCTCCTGCGCTGGGTAAGCCAGTTTTGGTTTTGAGACGGACCACTGAACGACCAGAGGCCGTTGAAGCGGGTACGGCCAAGCTGGTTGGTACCGATCCGGAGATGATCGTGACTGAGACAGCTTCCTTGCTTGATGATTCAAGCGCCTACGAGGCGATGGCACGTGCTGTCAATCCCTTCGGCGACGGGAAGGCCAGCGGGCGCATTCTTGAGGCAAGTTGTGCATTTCTGGGTGTCTGAGGCTGCCTTTAGTTCTTGCGGTCACTACCGCTGGTGGTTGAAGCGCAGCCTTGGGCAATGCGAGCGCACGTTGCTTTTCATTGGCTTGAATCCCTCCACGGCTACAGCGTCAGAGGATGATCCAACCTTGAGGCGTTTGCTGGGGTTTTGCCGCTCATGGGGTTATGGACACCTTCTTGTTGTGAATCTATTTGCGCGGATCAGTCAATCCCCAGCGCTGCTTAGGAACTGTGCTGATCCGATTGGTGATGCAAATGATGATCAGCTTTTGACTCGGGCACGCCAGTGGTCTGAGAGCCCTAATTGGGACCTTTGGCTTGGTTGGGGGTGCGGTGGAACTTTGCGTCGACGTGATCTTGCCGTCCAGGCTTTGTTGGAGCGTCATCGCCAGAATCGCATCAGGAACATTCCTGGTGCTCCCGGCCCTCTCTCGCTGGGTTTGACGCGTGAGGGGCACCCCTGCCATCCCCTTTACATGCCTGGCAAAGAGGTTCTTCGACCATTCAATTGGGCAAGTGGGGTAACTATCGGCCATCCTGAGTCGATGGACCTTGCTATTACGGTTCACTGATGACACGCACCCCACGCCGCTATGCGGTGTACCTCCATCTCTCCGGGGGGCAGACCGAAGAGGTTCATTTTCCTACTCTTGAGACGTTTCAGCAGTGGTATCAGGGAATCGTCAACGCCTCAGGCAGTGGGGGGTTCGTGAACGTGCCGCTTAGCGAGCTCGATGGCGAGTATCTGGTAGTGCGTCCAGAGGCTGTGATCGGTGTGAGAGTGGAACCTCAGTTCGCAGCCCTCGATGACACCTGAGCGGTTAGGCCTGCTTTGGGGGATCACCGTCTTTGCAGGTGCCGGAGCTCGGATTTTGTCTGCTCTCTCTGGCCTTCCTGGTGTGGTGCTGTTGTTGCTATCTGGCCTGCTGATTGGTCGATCGGGCCTTGGCTTGGTTGAACCGCTGGATCTTGGTCAAGGTCTTGAGACGATCGTTGGTCTGCTGGTGAGCCTTGTGCTCTTTGACGGTGGTCTCAATCTGCGCCTCCCTGGCGACACCATCAAGTCAACTGTGCTGCGCATTTTGCTGATCCGACTAGTGATTTCACTGGCCGCGGGTCTCTTGGCGGCGCATTGGCTGGCTGGTTTGGGTTGGTCAGTGGCAGCGGTTTACAGCGCCATCGTGCTGGCTACTGGTCCGACTGTTGTGACCCCGTTGGTGCAGCAGATCCGTTTAGCTTCTCCTCTGGGGGATGTCCTTGAGGCAGAGGGATTGGTGCTTGAGCCAGTGGGTGCTGTGCTGGCCTTGCTTTTGCTGGAGTTATTGCTGGGCGATTTGCATGGGTGGCGGGAGGTTGCCTTCGGGCTGCTGGCCCGCCTGGGTGGAGGCGTATTGATAGGGGCTGCTGCTGGTTGGCTTCTGTCAGAGGGATTGCGACGTTTAAAACCGGACCCTTCGGTAGGGCTGAGGTTGCAGCTCACCTTGGGTGTGTTGTTCCTCTTGTACGCAGTTTGTGAATGGTTGTTGCCGGAGTCGGGCTTGCCGGCTTCTGTAGCAGCGGGGGTGGTGGTCGGTCGCAGGCCTGTTACCCAGTCCGATCAGCTCGATGAGTTGATCCGGGAGCTGGCCCGTCTTGCCATCACAATGTTATTTCCACTTTTGGCTGCTGATGTCTCTTGGGGTGAGCTCAGTCCGCTTGGCTGGGGGGGGGTCAGTTGTGTGCTTGTACTGATGTTGGTTGTGCGTCCTGTTGCTGTCAGCCTGGCCACGATTGGCTTGCCTCTTGATTTCAGGCAGCGATTGTTTCTTGGTTGGCTTGCACCACGTGGGATTGTTACGGCCGCAGTGGCCTCTTTGTTTGCGATTCGCCTTGAGCAGGCTGGGATTTTAGGAGCCGGTCGGTTGCAAGGTTTGGTCTTTCTCACCATCCTGATGACGGTTGGCATTCAAGGCCTCACGGCCCAGCCGTTGGCTAAGGCCCTGGGTTTAATCGCTCCTGAAGATTCAAACGAAGACGACTGCTCAGAGACAACGACGCAGCCTGCTCAAGTCTTGCCCGATTCTGGCCAGTAATCCCCATGTTTTGATTAGGTCTGGCCCTTGCAGGCGGCCTAGAAGCGCAGCTCTGAGGCTTTTCATGATCACACCTTTTTTGACGTTGGCAGCCTGAGCAGCATTCGCTAGCAGTTGTTGTGCTTGCTTGACATCAAAACCGTCCCAGGAAGTGCGATCCAGCTGATCGAGAAGATTGCTAAGGCCTGCCTTGGCTCCGTCCACGGCAAGTTGTTCCAGGCCATCAGCTTGCAGCGTTGGTTCTTCGAAAAAAGGGCGAGCTTGATCGACACCATCCTTGAGCAGTGTCAGTGATGGACCAAGCAGCTCGGCTAGATCCAAACACCAGTTTTCTTCTGGCAGAGCCCAGCCAGCCTCAGACCATAAGGGTTTGAGTTCATGCAACAGTTGATCTTTAGGCAAGTCATGTAGCACTTGAGAGTTGAGCCAGTTGAGTTTGTCCCAGTCAAACTTTGCTCCTGCTTTATTGACTCGGTCAAAACTGAAGACGGTTGCAGCTTGCTCAAGAGTGAACCGTTCGTCAGTCCCTTCGGGGACTGACCAACCCAGCAGGGTCATGTAGTTGGCCATAGCTTCGGCTGTGTATCCCATGGCTTGAAAGTCACTGATCGAGGTCACTCCATCCCGCTTGGAGAGTTTGCGTCCTTCGGAATTGAGAATGAGCGGGGTATGGGCGAATTGAGGTATTGGTAATCCAAGGGCCTCATAGATCAGCAGTTGTTTGGCCGTGTTTGCGATGTGATCTTCGCCGCGGATCACATGCGAGATACTCATGGCGGCGTCATCAACCACCACCACAAGGTTATAGAGCGGGTCGCCAATTTCCTTGGCTGGAGCCCGACGTGAGATCACCATGTCGCCGCCCAAATCTGATCCCTTCCAGTGCATTGGACCGCGCACCAGGTCCTTCCAACTGATGGCCGCATCATCATCGATACGGAAGCGCACTACGGCAGTTCTCCCTTCAGATTGGAAGGCGGCTTCTTGCTCGGGATTGAGATCTCGGTGACGATTGTCGTAGCGAGGGGCCTGGCCCTGGGCCTTTTGTGTCTCTCGCATCGCCTCCAGTTCAGTCTCGCTGGCGTAGCAGCGGTAAGCCAGGTCACGATCGAGCAGCTTTTGGATTGCTGCGCGATGGTCATCCACATGCTGGCTTTGAATGATGGGCTGTTCATCCCAGTTGAGGCCAAGCCAATTCAGACCTTCGAGGATGTTGGTCGTGAATTCAGGCTTGGATCGTTCTTTGTCGGTGTCCTCGATGCGCAAGAGGAATTGTCCCCCCTGATGGCGTGCAAAGAGCCAGTTGAAAACTGCCGTTCTTGCCGTGCCGATGTGAAGTGTGCCTGTTGGACTCGGGGCCAGCCGAACGCGCACCTTCACAATGACTCTCAGGATTAGGAATAAGAACGGGACCGACGGGGTTCGAACCCGCAACTTCCGCCGTGACAGGGCGGTGCTCTAACCAATTGAACTACGGTCCCAGATGAGTTCAGGTCCAGTCGGGAGCTCGCCGCATGGAATCTGACCTGCGTCGCTTATGCGACCAAGAAAGTATCAACCTCTGCCCTGCCTGCCGTCAACTCGCTGGCGGTGGTCTTGTGATCCTTTTGAGGATGGATCGATTCGAATGAAATTGAAGACTTCGGATCTGCTTTTTGGGACGCTTGCTCTCGATGTCGAAATAAAGACATCTCTAGTGGCGTTGTAGGTAGGGAGCTCAGATAGAGAGCAAATCGAAAGATTGGAATTACTGTCCCTCTGATTAGGGACGGAATCCTGCGGGTTCGATTAGGCGTACTTGGTTCCCGCGGGCTGTGAATTCGCGTCCCTGATCGCTTTGGACGACCACACGACCACCAGATTTGACTCGAATGACGCGTGCACGAACCCAACCAAGAGCGGCTGACTCGAGCACTTTGACGACATCACCAGGTTGAAGATCTAACTCCATTCTCGGAACGAGGAAACTGCAGGATGGGCCATCGGACGCGCCGTGGAGGACTTGAACCCCCGACATCAGGTTTTGGAGACCTGCGTTCTACCAACTGAACTAACGGCGCAAGGCGATGGACCCGTCGACCATCACAGAGGTGATGGCATTTGGATTGAACGAGGCCGAAACCTCAGCGGTCGAAGCGCTGCTTCACGCGGGTGGCCTTACCCACCCGTTCCCGCAGATAGAAAAGCTTCGCTCTTCGAACTTTACCTCGCCGCTCCACCTTGATGGAGGCCACCTGAGGGCTATGCAGCATGAAAACACGCTCGACACCGATGCCTTGGAAGATCCTGCGCACGGTGATGGTTTCATGAATTCCGCCGTGGCGCTTTGCAATAACAACACCCTCATAGGGTTGGATCCGTTCCTTATTGCCTTCACTGATGCGTACTCCTACTCGGACGGTGTCTCCGACGTAGATGTCATTTAAATCACTTTTCTGCTGTGTGGCCTCGAACTCTTTGATCAGGGCGTCAGGGCTGAGCCTGACGTTTGTGGCACTTTTGCTTGTTACATCAGTCACCATGGCTGAGCTGTTCTCAATTGCTGTTGCCGTTTCAGTGTTGTCTTCGCTCATGGAGGTGTCTTTCGAATCCGCCGTCATCCCAGCTCCGGGTTAACTAGCCAAACAACAACTCTACCTGCTGATCATTCTTGCCTTGAGTAGTTTTGCCATTGCTTGGCGGTGAAAGCTCCTCAGTCGATGCTTGGCCCTTGCGATGGCTCAGTTCACAAGCTTTTTGGGAATTTCACTTAGTCAGGAAGCCTTCAGCAGCTTTCTTGTGCCTGTGATCAGTATCCATAGCAGTCAAAGGGCATGGCGTAGAACCTCCTTTGGCTCAGCATGGGAGCAGGCCATTCACCTTCATGCACGGTGGTCATTCTTAGCCAATGACTTTGTTTGTCGGACATTTCTTGCCAGTGACGCAACAAGCGATATGTGCATCATGAAGTCATCTTGAGATCAGCAAAGAAATCACCACTCATGGACCCAGTAAGCCAGCGATGCGGCTAGCAGGGTTGCTTGAAGCGGTTCATTCGTGCCGTTCCTAGTACAAAGATTGATAGCGTGACGAATGGAAAGATGGAAGTCGGGCAGAGCCGATAACCGTTCATTTGATTTTTTCATATCAGTTTTTCTTCAGCCTTATGAACCTCTTCGCTGATCTGCTGGCCTCAACTTCAGAGGCGCGCGCAACGGCTACAGGGCCTCGAATACAACAGCGTCGAGGAGTGGAAATCAAGTCTTCAAGGGAGTTGGCGATCATGCGCAAGGCAAGCCACATTGTGGCCACGGTTCTGCGCGAGATCATGGAGATGGCCGAGCCTGGCCAGACGACTGCTGATCTTGACGTTTATGCCGAGCGCAGGATTCGTGAGATGGGCGCAACCCCTAGTTTCAAGGGCTATCACGGCTTCCCTGCCTCGATCTGCGCGAGCATCAACAATGAGGTTGTGCATGGCATTCCAGGCCCTAAGCGAGTGATCAAGTCCGGGGATCTTCTCAAGGTCGACACCGGGGCTTACTACGAGGGATATCACGGTGACAGTTGCATCACCATCTGCGTTGGGGAGGTGCCTGAATCTGGGCAGAAACTTAGTCGTGTGGCCCAAGAATCCTTGATGGCAGGGCTCTCTAAGATTCGAGCTGGCAACACTCTTCTTGATATCGCAGGAGCCGTTGAGGATCATGTCAAGGCTCATGGTTACAGCGTGGTGGAGGATTACACCGGCCACGGTGTGGGTCGCAACTTGCATGAAGAGCCTTCCGTTTTCAACTTCCGCACGGATGACCTGCCCAACATCACTTTGCGTTCAGGGATGACTTTGGCCGTCGAGCCGATACTCAATGCTGGCAGTAAGGCTTGCCGCACACTTAAAGATCGCTGGACTGTTGTGACTCAAGACGGCAGTCTTTCGGCTCAGTGGGAGCACACCATCGTGGTCACCTCAGATGGCTGCGACATCCTCACTGATCGGGGCGACTAATTCTGGAGTTGACTTGTTATTGATTGTCTATGGACCCACTACCTAACAACCGGGAGTAAATCATTCGCCCTAGTTCGGTCAGGGGCATCAGTAGATACGTGAGAGGGTTGGGGGTGACGATGATCAGATTGAGGCCAAGGTCGGCTTGTTGAACAATTTGGCTGGCTACTAGATCAGCAGACATTAACCCGATTGGATTGAGCTCTGAGCGGAAGGGGCCAAGTACAAGCTTGCGGATTTTGAAGACTTTGCGTTGATTCGAGGTGAGGTTGTTCCAGCGCAGGCTGACCAGCTGACCGATCAACCGCTTGCTGATTTCATAGGTGGGGCTGAGGGCTGGTTGGATTTCAGCTTCTGATGTGTTCACCCATAGCTCGCGGGGGCGTATGGATGGTTCTGCGTTGAGGGCGAGGCTTTCAAAGAGTTCCATTAAGCGCCAGCTGCTCAGAGCATTCACCTCTAAGGCCGCTTTGATGTCTTTCGGTGTCTGACGTCCCTGCGGGTTGATGCCGTGATTGAGCACGAGCACGTCAAGGCTCACAAGGGTGCTTTTGAGGGATGCTTCTTGGCTGCATTTCCATTGCACCCATTCCTGGGGTGCATCGTCTGATGACTCTGCGGAGGGAATCGGTCCATGGGTCAATCCGATCACAACAGCTCCTCGGGAGCGCAACTTTTGGGTTAGGGCCCTGCCAAGACTTCCACTGGCTCCAGTGATGCCGATGCGGCAGTTTGACCAATGGTTGTTGAGAGTTGTGATCTGTCCCATTTCTTCAGCTTGGGGCATCCTTTGGTGTGAGCTTCAAGTTGACCTTGCCAATTCCCTCAGAAGCGGCCCAATTGGCCTTGTTTGCACCCTATTGCGGTGGCCTTTCCAGGCAGGCTGATTTGCAGCGAGCCCTGCGGCTCTTGGCTCAGAGCTCATTGAAAGGAGAGCGACCTCTTCAAGGTGGTCGTGTTCATCGCTTCACTCTTCGTTGGCAGGGAGCTAGGTCGCCACTGGAGCTGTGTTCTTGTCAGTTGTGTTTCCCAGACATCCAAGCTTTGACCTACACCTTTGATGTGTCTACGCATCAACTTGTGGATTGGTTGATGGACTGGCCTGAGTTTGGGGGGCAGGGAGACCTGCCCAATCGATTCTGGAAGTGGCTGCTGTTGGGTTCTGAAGAGTCTGTGGGTGACGCCTAAATTGCTCAGCTATAGGAACACGGAGTCCACTGATGGGCAAGACCTTGCTGATTGGATCTTGTGAGCCATTCAGTGGTAAATCGGCATTGGTTCTTGGTCTCGCTCGCCAGTTGATAGAGGCGAATCAGCCCATTCGCTTTGGGAAGCCTCTGGCCACGAGTGTGGAGTGGGATCCCGCAGTTTCCCCTCTGCCCGAACCTTTAATTGATGATGATGTTCGTTTTGTTGGTGCAACCCTGGGTTTGTCTGAGCATCAGCTGATTCCTTCTTTGCATCTCCTGGCAAAGGCAACGGCTGATCACCGTTTGGCCATGTCTCAAATCGAAGCTGGCAAAGGATTTGAGGACCTATGCAAACAGCTCGAGCTTCATGCTCAGGGCCTCACCATTCTTGAAGCAGCCGGTAGTTTGCATGAAGGCCTGCTTTACGGTCTCAGTCTTGGTCAGCTGGCTCATGGCTTGGATGCCCGCGTCGTGCTGGTGCATCTCTGGCAGGACAGCCGCAGCGTCGATGCTTTGTTAGCGGCGAAGGAACAGCTTGGAGATCATCTGGTGGGCATCATTTTGAATGCGGTAAAACCAGATGAAATTGATGATCTAGAAACCAATGTGGTGCCTGCCCTGGAGGCCCTTGGACTGGTGGTGTTCGGAGTGATGCCCCATTCGCCACTCTTGCGCAGCGTGACTGTGGGTGAGTTGGTTAGGCGCCTAGGAGCCCGGGTGATCTGTTGCTCTGAGCGACTTGAGCTTCTGGTTGAGACTCTCACTATCGGAGCCATGAATGTGAATTCCGCCATGGACTTTTTCCGTTGTCGTCGCAACATGGCTGTGGTGACTGGTGCTGACCGTACTGATATTCAGTTGGCGGCCCTCGAGGCTTCGACTCAGTGCTTGATCCTCACTGGTGCAGGGCAACCTTTGCCGCAGTTGATTAGTAGGGCAGAAGAACTTGAGGTTCCTTTACTCAGGGTGGATCACGACACGCTGTCTACCGTGGAAGTGATTGAGCAGGCCTTTGGTCATGTGCGACTGCATGAGGCCGTTAAAGCAACCTATTCCTTCCGATTGGTCGATGAACACTGTGACTTGGACCGTTTGTTTGATGTTCTGGGGTTGCCTATGCAGGGTCGATGACCACTGCTAGCTTCGATCCATCGTCATGGGGATGTCCTTGAGTCAGTCTCTGGATCTCCCTGACCTTGATCGGGTCGATACCCTTGCCCAAGAGCTTGCCCTCTTGCAGGACAAGGGCAAGCGCCGCATTGCCATGCTTGGTAGTCGCCATGTGCCGGTGGTAGCGATTCATCTTGTTGAATTGATGGCGCGCTCCCTTGCGCAAGAGGGTCATTCTCTGATCACCTCCGGTTCACAGGGGGTGAATGCCGCGGTGATCCGTGGGGTATTGGAGGCGGATGCCTCTTGCCTCACTGTGTTGCTTCCCCAGAGCCTTGATCGTCAAGCCCCTGAGATTCGCGATCAGCTCGGCTCTGTGCTTCATCTCATCGAAAAACCTGAGCACGATGAGCTGTCGTTACCGATGGCTAGCAGTCTTTGCAATCAGGAGATCATCAGTCGCTGTGATCAATTGATCTGCTTTGCTTTCCATGACAGTGAGACGTTATTGACCAGTTGTCGCACTGCTGAGGATATGGGCAAGGTTGTGAGTCTTTTGTTCTTTGATTGAGTTCATCGACGCGGCAGTGGCAGAACCTGTAGTTGTGTGCCTTCACGGCCCATTACCACGACCTGATCACCGGCGTTTATTGGAGTCTCCAGGTCGATCGAACTGGCGGCCCAGCTTTGCCCATGCCAACGCACACGCCCATCTCCTCCAGCTTTGATTGGCGTCAGAACTTCGGCGATATCCTCGCGTTGGCGAAGCCCATCTGGACTGGGGTTGCGGCGGGCTGACCAACGAGTCAGCCAGAGAGTCCCTAAAACCGTGATCAGCAGGAAGAAGATCATCTGCAAAATCAGTGGCATGGGAGTGATTGCAGTCAAAATCGATACCACTAAGGCCCCAAGCGCTGCGAACATCAGGCCATCGAAGCTCGGTTGAGCCAGCTCAATGGCTAGGAGTAGGCCAGCTACGGCGAGCCAGATCAGAGGAATCCAGGTGGGCGAAGGCAAGGGATAGGGTGCAGGGCTTTCTCTATCTACTTTGGAGAAGAGAAAGCTGTTTGGAAGGGCTTTGCCGTGGTTCGTTTACGGACCTAGGTTTTGCCTACAAAGGAAGAACATTGTGGAAGCGTTTCTTGGTTTGCCAGCTCTCTTGCTAGTTGCCTTGTTGGGAAGTGGCAGTGTCAAAATTACGAGTGGTGGACGCTCGCGCTTGGTGGAGCGGCTCGGCAAGTTCGATCGTGAACTGCAGCCTGGCCTTTCTTTTGTTCTCCCCATGGTTGAAAAGGTGGTCAGTTACGAGTCGTTGAAGGAGAGAGTTTTGGATATTCCTCCTCAGCAATGCATCACTCGTGACAACGTTTCGATCGAGGTGGATGCGGTGGTGTATTGGCAGCTACTTGAACACTCTCGTGCTTATTACTCGGTGGATAATCTGCAGGCGGCGATGGTGAATCTCGTTCTCACTCAGATCCGAGCCGAGATGGGCAAGCTTGATCTTGACCAGACATTTACCACCCGTACAGAAGTGAACGAATGCCTTCTTAGGGAGTTGGATGAGGCCACAGATCCCTGGGGGGTCAAAGTCACGCGAGTTGAAATGCGAGACATTGTTCCATCTCGAGGGGTGCAGCAAGCGATGGAACAACAGATGACAGCAGAGCGGGAAAAACGTGCTGCCATTCTTCGTTCTGAGGGCGAGAAAGAGGCTCAGCTCAATGAGGCTCGTGGTCATGCTGAAGCGTTGGTATTAGATGCTCGCGCCCAGCAGGAAGCCCTTTTACTAGAAGCTGACGCCCAGGCAAAGCAGCAGTCAACCCTTGCTCGCGCCAAGGCGGAAGCCGCCCTGGAGATTGCTCGGGCTTTGGAGGCCAGCCCCAGAGCGGAGGAGGCTTTGAGGCTTTTGTTGGCTAAAGAATGGATGGCTATGGGCGAGCAGATGGCTGCTGCACCAGCAGGAAGTGTTTTGATGGTTGATCCTCAAAGCCCAGCTGCTTTGCTTTCGGCACTCAAGGCTTTTCAGAAATCAGATAGCTGAGTTTGTTATGGCTATTCGCTAGCTGGTTTAGCTCTCAAGCACTCGGCTAGGTCAGGGTTTTTGGTCATGCGGTTCAAAGGGTTCTGTTTTGTGAGTGTGCGTGCTGGTTGCCTTGAGTTTTAAGCAGAGAAGCCATCCTTTGAGCCTGGATTTAGATCCTGCAGCAGGGTTGGCTAGGGAACTTTGCTGCAGGATCTAAATCATGAGAAGCAACAAAAAAGCCCTTGCTGATGACGCCGGGCCTCGCTGATGGGACTTTTTCTCGTTATTGGATCGTGAGGTGCCATTCACTCTCTCTGTTCGAGAGTTCCCACCATCTCCATATGTAGTAGTTGTTACTTGCCTTAGCGGCAAATGAAGCGCCATGAGCAGTGTTTTTGCGCATGACAGATCCCTAAACAGTTACTAATGTCTTTGCGTGGCCGGGTGATGGGGATCAGTCGGTTCCAGGAGAATGGAAACCTCAGGCTGATCACTGGGGGATTCTCTAGCGCTTCAATTGAGTTGGCTGAAGGATGCAAAGCTGTTCTCTTGGGCTTAATTCGCAGGCTTTCTTATCTCTGGCAAATGTTTTAAACATTGCTCTCAGCAGTAATGCGCTTCGCCTGGATGTTGGCCAAGCAACCGACAACGACCGGGTGAACCATGAGAAGGGAGTTTCGCCAAGTAGGGCCTGAAAATGATTAGTTCCTCAAAACAAAGGTTCTCTAGGCTGTGTCAATACCGTTAATGGGTTGATGGTAGAGAGCTCTCTGTTTAGAAGCGGACCGTGTATCAGGCAGTGGTGAAGGGATTGATCCACTTCTTGCAACGCCTGGGGCGATCGGAACTCCGCACCGCCAACGCTTCCTTCGCTTGATTTGAGATGGACGACCCAAAGAGAGACCTGGAAAAATTCCAGCAGGAGATTGATGAAGCGCAGGCCAAGGTCCGCAGGGTCCGCGAAGGAGGCTCATCTTTGATCAAGAAGCCCGCGAATTTGGATGTGGTTCTCGTGGTTGCCTACGGACTAGGAGTGATTGCAGCTGGTGTTCACTTCGTTGGCCAGATGACCGATCAGCATCGTTTTGCGTTGATGACTGGGATGGGTGGCGCTGGAATTGGCTTGGTTGCAGGCTTCGCTATCGGGGCAAACTGCAAAGAATCCTGAGCCTTTAGCCCATCTCAGCAAGATCAGGCCAACTTGGGCCTGATCTTGCTGAGATGTTGGGTAGGTTGAGCTCATAATCGTTTTTAGATATGGCGACCTATTCCTTTGATGTTGTCTCGGACTTTGATCGTCAGGAGTTGGTGAATGCGTTGGATCAGGTCCGTCGGGATGTTGGACAGCGCTACGACCTTAAGGATTCAAATACTGAGATCGAGTTAACAGAGAGCGAAGTGTTGATCACCACTGCCAGCGATATGACGTTGAAGGCGGTGGAGGACGTGCTGCGAGCCAAGGCCACCAAACGAAACCTCTCGCTCAAAATCTTCGATTTTCAGACGCCGGAGGCAGTTGGTGGCAGCCGGGTGAAGCAGGTGGTGAAGCTGCGCAAGGGTTTAAGCCAGGAGCTCGCCAAGAAGTTGAGCAAGTCCGTGCGCGATGAGCTGAAGAAGGTGACCGTGGCGATTCAAGGAGAGAGTTTGAGGATCACCGGCAAAAACAAGGATGATCTGCAAGCAGCGATTAAGTTAGTCAAAAGCAAGGAAGATGATTTAGATGTGCCGCTTCAGTTTGAAAATTATCGATAATGAAATGCTCTTGTGAATGTTGATGTGTGTGTAATACTGACAGCAAAATTCTTTGTTTAAGTATTAGATATGAATCATTCGAAGGGGCTGAAGATATTTGACCAAGGCATAAGGCTTGCGCTTGCTCTGAGCATGGCTTGTCTTATGACTGAGAAGTCTATGGCCAGCCAGTTTGGCAGTCAGAAATTTCAGATTAATGAGTCTACAATTGAATCCATCCATGATGCTTTTAAAGAGGGAAGGATTGATTGTGAGCAATTAATTCAGAGCTTTTTGCATCGAATCAAGAAGTATAATTTTAGCCTCGAAAGAGGAGCTCCTCTGAATGCATTTGTTGCACTTAATCCGAATGCAGTCAGGCAGGCAAAGGCTCTGGATAGGCATTTTAAACAAAGCAATAAACTGATTGGTCCTTTGCATTGCATCCCGATTGCTGTTAAAGATAATATTGATACCGTTGACACTCCTTCTACTTCTGGGACGTTGGCTTTGCTTGGCTCTCAGCCAGTCAGCAATGCTTTTTTGGTTAATCAATTACGAGCCGCTGGCGGCATCATTATTGGTAAAGCCGCCATGGATGAATTGGCTTCCGGCGGGGAAGGGATTAGTGGCCGCAGCGGAAGGATTGGCAATGCGTATGACCCTAATCAAAATTCAGGTGGCTCAAGCGGAGGCTCTGCAGTTGCAGTGAGTGCGAACTTTGCTGTGTTGGGGATCGGTACGGATAATAGTGGCTCGGTCAGAGTGCCTGCAGTCTTCAATGGGGTTTATGCCATTCGCCCAAGCACGGGTCTGATCAGTCATTCAGGAATTCTCCCGAGAGGCAACCTGGATGGAGTCGCTGGCGTGATGGCAAGGTCGATTCCTGATCTTGCTCTTGGCCTTGCTGCGATAGCAAACACATCTGACCCTGATGATCATTTTACGAAGCAAGTGCCGCGCACAGATTCTTATGCAAATAATTTAAAAAATGCTTCCCTTGATGGAAGGCGAATTGGCGTAATTCGCAGTGTTGCAGGCAATGAGGTCTTTGATGCTAGCGATAAGTCTTCAATGGCTATATTCAATCAGGTCAAAGCCAGGCTTGAGAGACAGGCTGCATCACTGGTTGAAATCAATCTGCCCTTATTTGACACGAACAGAGACAATAATATGGCGGGCGAGGCGGAAGATATTGATCAATACCTAGGTTCTTTTGCGTCGACCAGAAGGAGCCTTCAGGACATATGTTTATCTGGTCGCACACGGCTAGGCGAGAAAGCCTGCATAGGGTATATGGAAAGCATTGCGCCAAAGTATAGCGATCGATATGATTCTGCGTTAAAGACTTTTGAGAAGAATCGAAACTATGTAGAGGGATTGATGCGAGAAGATGGCATTGATGCTTTGCTAATGCCGCTTAGTTCTTGGCAACCCCCAAGCTATTACGATGATATGTATCGCACAGCCACAACGGAATCGCCTGTTGCATCAAACTCCGGATTGCCGGCAATTGCTTTGATTGCTGGTTGGACATCGGCAACTCCAGCGATGCCTATTGGCTTTGAATTGATTGGTTTTCAATATGGAGAGGGGGATTTGATCGGCCTTGCGCAGGCATATTCTTCTGGTCTTCCAGGCAGGCCTTTGCCTGAATTGAACGTTGGCAAGAATGACTTTCATTTCGAGGATATTTGTGTTCAAGGAATCAATTACTTTATTACTCAGGCTGGTTGGCATAGTTATAAGCAGTTCTTGAAGGATGCTAATGGTCAGAGTATTGAGCCAGCTGCTTATCAAAGGTTTTTTGAGCAGCAAACGCAAAAATTCGCTCAGGCAAATCAACAGTCTGTCCAAGCTTGTGAATAACTGCTCTGCTTATCCAGCTTTTTCCTGTTCTTGAGAGGTTTCTACTCCGCAAAAACAGGCAGAATTAGGGATTGCTAAAAAACGAGAATTGAATTAACTCTCGTTTCCCAACTTTTAGTTCTAGATGTAACCCCTTGGCTTAGCTGGCTTGTATTTGCGCAAGAGAGCTGTAAGAACAGCTCTCTATTTTCGTTGTTTGTTCACGCCAATGCTGCAAAACTCTCGCGGAATGCCTTCAGGGTAGTTTCGATGTCTGCTTCGGAATGGCCAAGGGATGTGAAGCCTGCTTCGAAGGCACTTGGGGCTAGGTAGATGCCCCTTTCGAGCATGGCCCGATGCAGCTTGCCGAAGAGTTCGGCATCGGTTGCTTTGGCATCTTCGAAATTGCGTACTGGGCCTTCGCAAAGGAAGAAGCCGAACATCGCACCGATGCTGTTGCCCGTAATGGGAACCTCTGCTGCTTTGGCTGCTTCGAGAATGCCGTTAATTAAGCGCTCTGTTGTGCTTTCTAGGCGCTCATAGGTGCCTTCTTGCTTGAGTAGCTCAAGGGTCTTGATGCCAGCCGTCATGGCCAGCGGGTTGCCACTCAGCGTGCCGGCTTGGTACATGGGGCCTGCTGGGGCCACCATCTCCATGATCTCGGCTCTGCCACCATAAGCACCAACGGGGAGCCCACCACCGATCACTTTCCCCATGGTGGTTAGATCAGGCGTGACGCCAAATCGGGCCTGAGCACCTCCATAGCTGATGCGGAAACCGCTCATGACTTCATCAAACACAAGCAAGGCTCCGTGTTCACGGGTGAGTTCTCGTAAACCTTCCAGGAAACCAGGCTCTGGAGTAATGAATCCGGCATTCCCTACGACCGGCTCAAGGATCACCCCGCTGATTGCGTCAGGATTCTCGGCAAATAGCTCTTTGACTGCCTCGAGATCGTTGTAGGGCGCAGTGAGGGTGTTACTAGTGGTGCTGCGGGGAACCCCTGGTGAGTCGGGTAGACCGAGAGTTGCCACCCCGGACCCAGCTTTCACCAAAAACATGTCGGCGTGGCCGTGATAGCAGCCTTCGAATTTGATGAGCTTGTCGCGGCCAGTGAATGCGCGCATCAGCCGCAGTACAGACATGCAGGCCTCAGTGCCGCTATTCACAAAACGGACCATCTCGACGCTGGGCACGGCGTCGATCACCATTTCGGCTAGTTGATTCTCTAGCTCACATGGGGCACCAAAGCTTGTGCCCTTTTCAATCGCATCTTGTAGAGCGACGATGACTTCTGGGTGGGCATGGCCGCAGATTGCGGGCCCCCAGCTGCCGATGTAGTCGATGAAGCGATTGCCATCGACGTCCCAGGCGTAGGCACCCTTTACGCGGTCAAACACGATCGGTTGACCGCCTACGGAGCGGAATGCTCGCACTGGAGAACTAACGCCACCAGGCATTAAGCGCTGGGCGGCGCTGAAAATCGCCTGGGAGCGGCTGGTGTTCAAGGCTGAAGCTGTCACAGGGACCGAAGCCAAGTGGCTGATACGAACCGTTCGCCATCTTGACCCAAAAAGGTCAGAAGCGGATGAACTGTGTCAGGTCATCCGTTTACTTCTGGGTTTGCTGCCTAGGTTGTTGGACAGATGCGCGGGCATGGTGTCCCACGACTGGACTGCTCTAGACAGTGACTTAAGGCGATTTTTGCCGAAGAAGTCGGTGGTCTCAAAGCGGCAAGAGTTGCTCGTATACGACTGTGACGGGTTAACCATCGATCGTCATTGTCCTCCTTTGGCAGTGTTGCCCGAGACCACTGAGGAGGTGTCTCAGATCTTGGCTTGTTGTCATCGCTATGGCATCCCTTTTGTCGCTAGGGGTAGTGGTACGGGGCTCTCGGGAGGTGCATTAGTGGAGCAAGAGGCGCTGTTGGTGGTGACCAGTCGCATGCGCAGGATCCTTTCGATGGACCTTGATAACCACACCATTACGGTGCAGCCAGGCGTGATCAATAGTTGGGTGACTCGGGCGGTCGCTGGGGAAGGGTTTTATTACGCCCCTGATCCTTCCAGTCAGGTGGTGTGCAGCATCGGCGGCAATGTGGCCGAGAACTCCGGTGGTGTGCACTGTCTTAAATATGGCGTCACCAGTAATCATGTGCTGGGGCTTGAAGTCGTGCTTGCTGATGGCACGGTGACCCTTCTCGGTGGTGGACTGTCGGAGCATGCGGAGCTCGACCTACGTGGGGCCTTTATTGGCAGCGAAGGCACCCTGGGGATCGCCACAGCGATCACTCTGCGGCTCTTGCGGGCGCCGCAACATGTGACTGTGCTGCTCGCAGATTTCCCCACCATGGAGTCTGCTGGCGAGGCGGTCTGCCAGGTCACCGCTGCCGGAGTTTTACCTGCGGGTATGGAGATCATGGACAACTTCATGATTAATGCAGTCAATGATCTGTTTGGCTTCGACGAATACCCTCGTGATGCCGCGGCTGTGCTTCTGATCGAGCTCGATGGTCAGGCGGCGGAAGTCACTGTGGCCGCAGACCAGGCCAGTGGACTTTGTAGCAAGGCAGGAGCGAGGACCATTCGTCGTGCAGAAGAGGCTGCTGACCGTGCCTTGCTTTGGAAGGGACGCAAGTCAGCATTTGCTGCGGTTGGGCAGATTTCACCCACCTATTACGTGCAGGACGGTGTCGTGCCACGCAGTACTTTGCCGAGGGTGCTCACGGCAATCGAGAGGCTTAGTCGGGAGTATGAGTTGCCGGTGGCCAATGTTTTTCATGCTGGCGATGGCAATTTGCATCCTTTAATCCTCTACAACGCAGACACGCCTGATGTGGAGTCTCGTGTTCGGGATCTGGGGTCAGCCATTCTGCTTGAGTGTCTTGATGTTGGCGGCAGCATTACTGGTGAACATGGGGTTGGGGCTGATAAGCGCTGTTATCTCGATTGGATGTTTGCAGCGGATGATCTGTCCACAATGAAACTGCTACGAAGAGCCTTCGATCCAGATGGACGGGCCAATCCTGACAAAATTTTCCCCACTCCAAAAAGCTGTGGTGAGTCGGCTCGGCGGCAGGTCATCTTGACTTCAGAAGGTCTTGAGATGCCTTCAGAAGCCAAGGCATTCTGACTGCTCCGGAGGTGAATCCTTGACTGCGACTATTGCCTTAAATAATCATGTCCTTCAATTGCTGAATAATTCCGACATCTCCTCATCGTCATCAGTTGGAGGCCAGTTGAGATCTACGGTTACCGGGGCATGATCACTAGGCTTTTCATGGCCTCTTAGATGTTTGTGAATCACACAGCTTCTGGCCTGACTGAGAAGCTCATCGCATAGGTAGATGTGATCAATACGCCAACCCTGATCACGGTCCCAGGCACCACTTCGATAGTCCCACCAGCTCCAATGGTTGGCATCTGGTTCGAACACGCGGAACACGTCGTGGAGCCGGTCCCCTAGAACGTTTAGAAGAGCCTCTCTTTCAAGCTCGCTAGCCATAATCCCGCCCGTTAGTCGTTCGGGATGATGAATGTCTCTTGCTTCCAAGGCGATATTGAAATCCCCAACGAGGCAGAGGGGTTCATCCCGTTTCGCTTGTGCACTCAGATAGCGGTTTAGGCAGCTCAGCCATTCGAGTTTGTAGGGATATTTCTCCGATTTCAGAGCGGAACCGTTGGGAACGTAGACATTGACGATACGAATGTTGTTAACGAGCGCGCTGATGACGCGCTTTTGCTCTCCCAGTTGCAAGGCTTCGGCATCCTCTGGGAGCTCATCAGTGAAGCCCCGGCGCACATCTTCGAGAGGTTGGCGGCTAACGATTGCAACGCCGTTGTAGGCCTTCTGTCCGTGAAAGTGCACTTGATAGCCCTGAGCTTCAAAGACCTCGTGAGGGAACAGCGGATCATCCACTTTGGTCTCCTGGAGGCAAAGTAGATCGGGTTGGGCATCCTGTAGCCAAGCTTGCACCTGATCGAGGCGGGTGCGAATTGAGTTGACGTTCCAGGTAGCGATCTGCACAGGTCATGGAAATCTGACCATGACAATTAGCATTAGCCTTAGTGAACTTGGGGATGCGTCATTGATCAACCGAGCCCCCTTAGGTCTTCATACCTTGCGCAAGCTTGGTTTGGCTGCACTGCCAATTGCCTTGCTCAGCCTGACAACAGTTGTCGATCCTGCTGAAGCACAGCTTTCAGGTGACTATCAGACACCTCAGGAGCGTGATCTTTACAACACCGTTCCGGGGAACAACGACAAAGGAACGATTCTCGATGCCACCAATCCGATGGACCTTATGAATCGTTTGCGAAGGTCCACAGCAATGGACGATGCCACAGCTCCTTCTGATGCAATCGATGCAGCCCTCAAGGCCCTGGAATTGGAGAGTTCTGAGGCTTCGGTGAATCAGCCCTGAGGACAGTGTTTGAACCTTTTGTGCGGATTGAGTTAAGCCTCCACTGACTCGCCAGGCCATCAATCAAGGGATCCGCTTCGCCTGGTTTGTTACGGCGTTCTCTAGCTTCTTGAAGCAGAGTTTGTGCTTGCTGGTCTTGGCCTTGCTCCTGCCGCATCAGAGCAAGAGCGAGCAAGGGACGTGCGTCTGTTGGTGACTCATTCGATAGAACGCGATAGAGCGCAGCGGCAGCCTTGGTTTGTCCTGTCTGGCGCTGCAAATCTGCCAGGAGAAGCCCTATGGGTATGCGCTTGCCTTTCGTTTTGGACTCAAATCTCTTTTTGAGTTCAGTCACGGCTGCTTTTTCTCTCCCGGCCTCTAGGTCAAGCAAGATCTTTAGTTGCAGGACCTCGAGGTTGTGAGGCTGGATGGTCATTAGCTGGTTGATGTCCTTCCGGGCTCCATCGCGATCTCCCTGTTCGCGCTTTAGTTCCGCGAGCATCAACTTCCATGACCAGGTTTTTGGCTGCCTGGCCATTAGCAGTTCAATTTGGTTCATTGCCTCCTCGTTGCGGCCTAGGACCAGCAATCGCTCCAGCAGCTTCTGCTGTTCTTCTGTGTTCAGATCACCATTATTTTGTTGATCTAGCAGATCTTTCACCTGCCGATTGAGGATCTCTCGATTGCCCAGAGCTCTTGACTCAGGTGCGATTAATTGCGCTCCAAACCAGGCCAGTGCTGAGGCGGTCATGAGCCCAGTGATCAGAAGGATCATCCCGCGGGAGGGCAGAATCCTTTCGGGCTTAAGCACTTCAGCGAGCAGAAAATTACCTGGTCAGTCTGGGACGGTTCACGAATGCTGGCTAGATTTCCAATTGGGCCAGTGGATGCCCTTTTTTTCGATGCGCGACCATCCGATTCCTGCGGCCACTGAGCCGTTGCAGTACAGGGCCATCGGTGTCGTAAGAGGCACTTATCGGCCGCAAGATTCTGAGCAGTTCACTCGAGGCTTCCTGGTGGATTCTGACGGGGTTGAGATTGAGGCTGTTGTCCTAGGCCGGGTGCTCACCTTGATGCGTCGTCATCTAGCCATGGATCAACCTCATCTATGGGTCGTCTATCCCCGCTGCCGCGAAGCGGATCATCTGCATCTACAGATCTCTGGAATCTGGGAGCCCAGCACCCTGAAACAAACCTTGCTTGATGAAAGTGATTCAGAGCGTTCGAGTGATTCCAGCTTGGAAATTGAAGATCAGCTTCCTCAAGGGGACGACTACTTTTCTATTCGTGGTGAATTGATCTATACCAGGCCTGAAACCGGTGACCTGGTTTTGAAGGTTCGCCAGAAGCCTAGGGCTGATGGCAGTAGACCATTGCCGTTCAAATTGCAATTAAAAGGGGATGTGCCCCTCAGTAACCTGCGTCATTTTGTGAGCCTGGAGGTGCGACGTCGTGGGCAGCAGCTTCACCTTGAAGACTATGAAGTGATGGGGCCGATGCCTACTCGCGGTGGCAAGGGGCGAGGTGGAAGAGGTTCCCTTGTTCGACGGGATGGACGCGGTAGCCAGCCCAATAACTGAATGTCGTTGATCCAACCTTTCTGCTTAAGCCTTGGTGTTAGATCTTTCGCTGCATTGGCTGTCTATTTAGGCGTTGTGATTGCTATTGGTTTGGCGGTTGACAAGCTGTATTGGAAGTCTGTTTATGTTTGGTTTGGTCAGTTTCCCAAGGGACTTCCTCAGGGGCAATGACGGCCCTGTTTGTTGACTGCCCAACTGGTCTGGCTGGTGACATGCTCCTGGCCGCATTTTTGGATCTGGGTGTGCCTCGGGCCGTGATTGAGGCTCCTCTTGCAGGACTTGGCCTTGAGCAGGGTTATGCCCTTACGGTCGCAGAGGACCGCAGCGCTGGCTTGAGGGGCCTGAGGTTATCCGTCGAAGGGCTCGACTTGGAGTCTCCTGGTCGGCTTTGGCATGACATCAGAGCGCTGATCATGGAGGCTGATTGGTCAGAACCTTTGCGCGCCAGGGTATTGACGGTGTTCAAAGCTTTGGCGGAAGCAGAGGCTGCGGTTCATGGTCACCCCATCGAGCAGGTGCATTTTCATGAAGTGGGCATGATCGATGCTTTGGTTGATGTGGTGGGCGTTTGTGCGGCTGTTGAGCACTTGGCTCCCGAACAGATTGTCTGCGCCGTACCGCCGGCGGGGCGAGGCAAGACGGCAACAGCTCATGGCTTCTTGCCGGTTCCGGTCCCGGCCGTTTTGGAACTAGCCCGAAGACATCAAATCTGCCTCGAGGTTGGTGATGACCTCCCGGCTTGTGAGCTCACCACTCCGACTGGGCTTGCCTTGATGGCTGTGCTGGCAGAGCGCTTTGGTCAGCCTCCGTCGCTAAGAATCAACGCGATTGGCGTGGGTTTGGGACACCGCACTCTTGATCGCCCAAACATCCTGCGAATCTGTGAGCTCGATGGTTTCGCGAGAGAGCGATCTGAAGAAGAGATGGCTGGTTTGAGATGGCAGTCGGTGGTTGTGCAGGAAGCCTGGATTGATGACGCCACGCCTGAGGACGTTGCCGTTTTCAGTGATCAGTTGAGGGATGCCGGAGCGTTGGATGTTGTTTCTGAGCAAGTGCAGATGAAAAAAGGTCGCCAGGGGGTCAGTGTGAAGGCATTGGTGACTGCTGAACAGGCTCCTGGGTTGCGAGTGGTGTGGTTCTCTCAGGGAACGACTCTGGGGTTGCGGGAGCACTCTCATGGGCGATGGGTGCTGCCTCGTCGTGGGGGATCCTGTCCCACGCCATGGGGCTCAGTGCGTGTCAAGCAGGTACGGCGACCTCAAGGGATTCTTACTGTCAAGCCGGAGCATGACGATCTCCTTCGCCTCAGTGTTGAGACGGGCCATTCTCTGGAGGAGTTACGCCGTGAAGTGTTGTTGGCTTCGGAGGATTTTGTTGCAGATGAGGATTGGACATGGTGATCTCAGGCTTGATTCGCCATGGGCGGGGGTTGAGGTTTTGGCTGGGCAAGGTGGCTCTCCCAGGTGGGTTTCGACTCTGGATCACGCTCGCAAGTCTTGCCTTTGTGGCGGTGGCATTGGTCAGCCATGGGGCACAGTTGCGTCAGCTTTCCCTGAGTGGCCTGGCCTGCTGGTGGCTGGTGCTTGGCGTGGGCATCAGCTGGTCGAGCCTCGTGGTGAATGCACTCGCTTGGCGAGTGTTGGTGGGTTGGTTGGGCCATCGACCCAGGCAAATATCACTGATTCCCCTTTTCCTGAGTAGCAATCTGCTCAAGTATCTGCCTGGCGGGATCTGGCATTTGGTTGAACGAATGCGGGTGTTAAGGCCCCATCTGGGGGCCGGGCCTGCATTGGCTTCTGTGTTGCTCGAGCCCTTGCTCATGGCCGTAGCAGCCCTGCTTTGGGTTCCCTTCGGAGGTTGGCAGTCAGGCCTTGCGATGGCCTGTTGCTTGCCAGCAATGTTGTTGATACCTCGCTGGAGAGAGCCCCTGCTCAGACGCTTAGAACGTGCCAAAGCCAAGCAGCTCGATCGGGTTGATGCGGGTCTGGTTGGTGGTGTCTCAGCAGAATCATTGGGCAGTGGACGAGACGACTACCCCTGGGGTTCGCTGGTGATGGAGATGCTCTTCGTGGCGTTTCGCTTTGCTGGATTTTGGTGTTGTTTGATGGCGTTTTCGCTGAGTACCAGCTTGACGATGGGGGAATGGTTGGCAGCGTTTGCCTTGGCTTGGACTGTGGGCTTGGTTGTTCCTGCAGCGCCTGGAGGGCTAGGGGTTTTTGAAGCCACTCTTTTGTTGCGAGTGGGCTCTGAGGTGCCGGAAGCGCCCTTGTTAGCGGTGGTGCTCTGCTACAGGGTGATCGCAACGATTGCCGATGGGCTTGCCGCTGCTGCGGTTGCGGGGGATCGTGCGTTATTGAAGCGACAGAAGGCGCATTAGCGAGGCAGACGGCGCATGCAATGAGGTGATGAGATGTCTCGACTTTCAAAAATTAAATTGTCTATAAAAGTCTGAAACCCTTATTGATGATTTCAGATTAGCGACAGCATTGATAAATCTTGCGGCTCTAAGTAGAACGTTCTCTGTGTTGTTGAGTCGAGATCAATCCGGGTGCCTTGTTGCTGGATATGGTTTGGCCTTTACTTTTTCTGCATGGCTGAAAAGGGCTGGGTCAAATGATCGGAATCAATGGCATTTCTTGTTGCGAAGTTGCTTGAGCCTTGCGATAGAGAGTGCTGGAGAGATTATGGTTTCTTGGGTCACTCTAGGGGTAGAATTTCTCTTAATGACTGTCAATCTATGAAATCATGGCTGGAGGCTAAAGCCTTAAAAGATAGGCTTCTGGGCTGAAAAGTTCTCTTTGAGCCAAAAGAAAAGCAGCTTGCTAATTCTCTTTCATGCAGTGGCTTTTACACTTTGCTTATCATCGCTTCTAGCGAAAATTTTCAATTTACTTGGATTGGTTTGAACTGCAAGAAGTTCTCTGAAATCTTCTTGTGTTCGTTGATTTGGCTAAGCACCGGTTCGTTGTGAACATAAATTTGTATCGCATGCATCACACTGTTGCTAGCAAAGAAACTGGCCATGGATGTTCTTGACCTTTTCCCAAGGTCCATCCTCAAGGGGGAGCTTGAACCCTCAGTGCTCAGCAGCCTGCAGAGTCTTGCGGCTCAGGTTCTCGCGAATCCAGAAAACAGCCCTGATGCATCGGCGAAGCTGGCTGGGCAACTCAACCAACAAAGAGAGCTTGCTCTCAACCAACTAGAAGTTCAGAATTTTTGCAATCAAGCTGTCTTGCCTGGTTGTGACCGTTGGATTCGTCATGTGATTGATCGGCAACCTCCGCAAGGACGTGGCCCATGGACACCAGGCCGCTATCGGCTGCAGATGGTGGATGTTTGGTTGAACAGTCAACGTGCTGGTGATTACAACCCGACCCATACCCATGGTGGAAGTTTTTCGGGTGTTGCATTCCTGCAAGTGCCATCTCAGATCAGGCCAGAGAGTTTTGATGGTCAGCTTTGTTTTCATGGCCCTGAGGAATGGCACATCCAAAGTTTTCGCACGGGAATGGCGCACTATGTTTTGCCAGTGCCAGGTGAGTTTTATGTTTTCCCGGCATGGCAACCTCATTCTGTGATGCCTTTTCGAGGTGAAGGAGAGCGCTGGTCATTGGCTTTTAATGTTTTGGCATTGCCTAAGCCAAATGATCAGCCCAAGCCAGAGGATCAGCCCACCACCTCTCAGTTCAATCGAAACGTGTCCCTTTCATCCCAGAGGGCTGAGGCGAAAGGGTTTTAGCTAATTTTTTGGTTGAAAAATCAATGCTTTACCTTGGCCATGAACAGCTCCAATAGCCTGGAGAGAATTAACTCATGCCCTGCAACTTTGCTAAGAGAAAAGATGCTTAGTCGTTGCCTGATATCAGAGCCAGTAACAACAAGTGTAAGCATCATAGGCTCCATATATTAATAGGCTCGAAGCAACTTAAGCCTCGTTCAATGTAATAGGTCTAAGAGAGAGGTTGCTTGATTGTGTGTTTAGCCAAGTGGGGCATTGGTTGTATGCCAAATTGGCGAGTCCATTTCAACTGTAACTCCGACTAATCGTAGTAAAAGGAAAGCGGCCAGGCCAAGAAATAGGCGTATTAGAAGCGCATTATCGGATTTTTCAATGATTTGGTAGTCAATCAAAAGATGCCAATATTTTAGTCTTCGCATGCTGCTAATCTCGTATCAAATAAGTGATTTATCTGTAGCAAGTGTTGTGGAGTAGAGGGTTTTGTCTGTCGAGTCTCTCTTTGCAATTTTCGCTTGTTATGAGTCTGTGGTTTTGAATAGGGGTCTGCCTATCTGAAGCTGACCCAAAACTCTTGTTGAAGATCATTTGAAGTATTCAAAACTAAGTGAGTGGTTCTTTACTTAAAGGAGGCTTTTTTCGTTCCCCTTGATCGAGCCCTGGGACCAATGCCAGCGAAGCGATTAATCCCAGAGCGATGATAATCAGTGCTGGCAAGATGGATTCCGCCATGCGTTCATCTGCGGCGTATTGGTACAGCCTTACAGAAAGGGTGTCGAAATCAAAGGGTCTCAGAACAAATGTGAGAGGTAGTTCTTTAACCGTGTCGACAAAAACCAAAAGTGCTCCTACCGCTAGGGGACCTTTCAGCAAAGGCAGATGAACGCGTCGAAGCACCTCCTGCCATTGATAGCCAAGTCCAGTAGCGGCCTCATCCAGGCTTGGGGAGAGGCGCTCGAAGGCAGCGTCGAGTCCTCCTTTTGCAACTGCCAAGAAGCGATCGCTATAGCCCCACAGCAGCAGCAGAATCCAGGCGAGGTTCCATGGAGCACCGTTGAATGGCATCAGCGCAATGGCCATTACAGCTCCTGGAATGGCATAACCAATACCTGCCATAAATGAGAGGTTGCCCATCCAGCGAGTTGATGACCAACGCTTGGCGATTGCAAGGATCAGACCTGCTACCACGGCCAGGCTTGCTGCTGCCAGCCCAAGTCCAAGACTGCGTTCTGTTAGTGGGATTAGATCAGGATCTATCCCTTGTTCGAGTTGATCGAGATTGAGGATGGCCCACAGCAGGGGGACGCCCAAAGTGATCGTGGGAGGAAGGAGGGCTAGGCACTGAGCGCACAGAGCGCGTACACCGTGCAGCTGCCAGGCTGGAGAATCGCCACCAGCGACACCCTCTGTCCAGCGGCGGCTGCGTCGTCTCAGTCTGCGTTCATACCCCACCAGTGACATCACGATGATCAGCGCGATCATGGCTAGTCCAATGGCACCGGCAGGATTGCCTTCCATTTGCCAGGTCTCAACGATGCCAGCTGACAGGCTTGGGATGGCGAGTAGTGCTACAGCCCCGAGTTCATTGACGACTTCCATGCCCATCAGGGCAATCCCGGCACCAATCGCTGGCAAAGCCATGGGCAGAGCAATGCGTCGAAAACTGTTCCACGGTCCAACCCCAAGACTGCGACAGGCTTCCAGTTGGCGGCGTCCGCAGATTGAAAAGCTTTCAGTGCTGAGGAGAAAAACGTAGGGATAGGTTGTCAGCGCCATGATCAAAATCCCCCAGCCCATGCCATGAATTCTTATGGCATTGCGACTGCCAAGGTCGATCAGGATGGCCGAGAGTAGGTAGGCGGGTGTTGCGAGGGGCAATAGCTGAGCCACTCGTAGGGCTCGACGTCCTGGGAAGCGGCAGTTTGCTAATAACCAGCCGTTTGCAGTTCCAAGTAGGCCACCCAATAAAGATGTCCCGATCAGCAGAGTTAAGGTCCCTTGAATCTGTTGTGGGCCATCGACTCCAAGGCTGGCCGATCCATTGATGAATCCCTGCAGTGCTTCACGGATCAGACCAATCAGAGGCCAGAGAGCAAGCACAGCAAGCAGAATGGCCATGCTGTTGAGAAGCAGGCGGTCTGGTTGCCAATGGCGTTTGCGCAGGCGGTTCGAGCCGTAGTTTGAGGGGACGGCGTCTTGGGTCATCAGGCGATCAATCTCAACCGTTAGAGGCCATCAGGGAGAAGGTTTTGATGTTGAGCAAGTGGAGTTGGGTGGAATTGGCAGAGTTCTGCAGCGGTGACGACTTTTCTCAGCATGACCTCAACTGCGTTCAACAGCATTGTGAGTCACGACATTCTTTTTGCTCTGCGATGACTTTGAAAGCTGGCCTGCAGCTTCTTTTTGTGCTCGAGTTCCCTTCCAGCTAGTTGATTGAGGGGTGGTTTTCTAGGGGCGTCGCTCGCGTACCGGAATAGGCACAAGTGAGGGTTCCATCAGTCCGCCGCCGCTGTTGTCGTCATCGGAATCGGCCAATAACCAAAAGGCCAGCATCACGAGGGCCAGGGCGGTGATGGCGGTCAGCAGTTCAAGCATGGCCCTCTCCGTTGAAAAAACACTTTAGCCAGGTAGATCTCAATAAGAAGTATTAGAAGCTTGATTTTGTTCATACTGAAGTATCAATTCAGCACAGCAAACATAACCAGCGAGTGTGCAGTCGTTTTTATTGCCTCAGAATTGAGTGCGCTGTTGATCAAGCTGTTGGTCAGCTTCTCCGCCTGGCGCGGGTTGAGTAACGGCCATTGATGCAGCTGTTGAGTAGCAAGCAGTGGGCGAAGTTATCGATCTGTTTGCCTGTTGGTTGGAGTCAGCTGAACCCTTTGCCGGCGTCCTTTGCTACGCAGGCCTGAAGTTGGCGTCGCAGGGTGTCGTGATCGAGTTGGCGTCCAATCAAAACGAGTTGGTTCTTGCGCTCAGCGGGCCAGTCGCTGTCATCAATGGAGAAGCGCTTGCCGGCTAAATGAAAGATGTGGCGGCGTTCGCTCTCGTTGAACCAGAGAATCCCTTTGGCACGAAAGATTTCTGCAGGAAGTTGATTGTCTAAGAAATTTTGGAACTTCCGCAGCGCAAAAGGGTCATCGCTGCTGAAGGATAGGGATGTGAAGCCTTCGATTGCTAGGTGATCAGGGTGGTCATCGTGGTGATGACTGTGATCGTCGTGGTGATGACTGTGATCGTCGTGGTGATGACTGTGATCGTGGCTCTCTGCAAGGTCTGCTGGTTGTAGGCGATCGGTTTCAAACAGGCCCACGCTTAGCAGCAGCGGTAAGGGCACGTTCCCTTTGATTGATCGAAGGATGCGGGGATTTTGTTTGAGGTCTGCCAACTTGGATTCAACCTCTTTTAATCGCTCTTCAGGGACGAGATCTGTTTTGTTGAGCAGCAGGATGTCGCCATAGATCACCTGGGCTCTGCCGACTTCGCTTTCCAGGAGTTGGTCGTTAAAGTTTTCCGCGTCGATCAAGGTAATGATCGAATCCAAGCGGGTTTGATCTCGCAGTTCACTGCCAAGAAAGGTCATGGCAACGGGTAGCGGATCTGCCAGGCCTGTGGTTTCTACAACGAGGTAATCGATTGGGTCTGGACGTTCGAGAATCCGATCAACCGCTTCGAGCAGCTCCCCATTGATCGAGCAGCAGATGCAGCCATTACTGAGTTCAACCATGTCCTCGCTGGTGGTCACGATCAACTCGTTGTCGATTCCAATTTCACCGAATTCATTCACCAATACGGCGGTTTTTAGGCTCTTCTGATTGCTGAGGATGTGATTGAGCAGGGTAGTTTTGCCTGCGCCTAGGAAGCCAGTGAGGATTGTTACCGGTACGCACCGGTCTTGCTCGAGCGCTTCGCCATGATCAGGTTGAGTGGTTGCTTCGGATGCGATTGCGTCGTTCATGGGCTTGCCGTCAGGGGAACGGGAGGGTGCCGGAACCACAGCCGTTCTTTGATTCCATGCTGGCAGCAGTTTCGCCTGAGTGAGTTTTGATCAGCCAGGCTCAAGCAAATTGATTGCTTCGGCGAGCTTCAAATCACGATCGCTCAATCCGTTGACGTCATGGGTCGTCAACTCGATCGTCACAGTGGCATAGACGTTGTTCCATTCCGGGTGATGATTCATGGCTTCAGCTAGCAGTGCTACACGGGTCATAAAACCGAAGGCTTCCACAAAGTTGCGAAAGCGCCATTGCCTTTGCAGCCGTTGATCCGCCAGGGTCCACCCCGGCAGCTTTTCAGCTAGGGAAGAGAGCTGTTCAGCAGTAAGCAGGGTTGCCGTCATGAGGTTGTGTTGTGAGCTTTGGAGTCATTCTTGTCTGTGATGGTTGCTGTGTTGTGTTGCTCTACTGATGCAATGGCTGAAGGGTGATTTGATGTTGTCCCCTAGGAGTGATTGCGGCAGTTGAGAATCCAATGCTGTTGTCCGAGCTGGTCGGATACTGCTAAACAATTTTTCTTTGAACTGGCAATCATTGAGTGCTGTGGTGCGTTGTCGAGGTGTTTTCTTGTCAGAGCATCGATCAACGATGCACATTGGACAGTGCATTTGTGCGGCTCAGGTTTGATCTGTTGGCATCGATTGCTCCTGATCTGGTGATTCAGCTAGATCGTGGAGACGATCAACGAGCAGATCTACGTTGGTCTCAGCACCACCATCTTCAGCCCAGGCATCAGGGTTGTGGCGTTGCTGCACCAACTGGTTGATTTTGGAACCATTGCGGCGTGCGAATAAGTTGGCTGTGCTGCTTGGTGCTGGTTCTTTTTTGCTAGCAGTTGGCTTGACTGGCTTGGACTTCGAGAGATCAGGAATGGCGAGATTGAGGGCAGCTCGTAGTAGATGCTCGATGGCTTGTTTTTGATCCACGCCGTGCATCGCGGCATAACGATCAAGTCGCTTTAACAATTCATCAGGCAGATCATTCATGGCTGTTCATTTCGCCAATCGCGTGGATCGCCACCCGCCTGTGGCTTCCATTCCGGCGATGTTCCCAGAGATAAATCGCCTGCCAGATGCCTAGTAGCAGCCTGCCTTGATCAATGCTGAGGCTAAGAGTGCTGCAGGTGAGAGCTGTGCGGATATGCGCGGGCATATCGTCTGGCCCTTCATCGTCATGGAGATAGGAACGCCGCTCGCCTAGGCCGTTGATCGGCCGGAAGCCCTCTTCTGGTACGAGAGCCTTGAGATAAGCCGAGAGATCTGTGAGCACTCGTGGGTCTGCGTTTTCGTTGATGGTGAGGCTGCAGCTGGTGTGCAATGCCGTGAGGTGGAGAACGCCACGTTTAATTCTCGAGGAGGCAATCCAATGATTGAGTTGGGCAGTGAGGTCTGTGAAGCCTTCTCCTGTCGTGACGATCTCCAGCTGGTGTAACGCTTGCTGAAGAGACATCGTTGTTGGGGGGAGTGACTGGCTGCCTAAGTTTGGTCTACACAGTTGACCTAGCAGCAATGGGGCGTGCTGTTGCGCTGAAAGGGTCTGCTGGCGATCATTGCTTTGCTTGCTGCGCTTGCGAGTGGCTGTGCCTCTCTCCATGCGCAGCGGGGCTGAAGCAGCCGAAAAATATCTACCCGATGGCTTGTCTCGAAACCTTTTGCTGGCAAAGACAACACTCGCCAATGGATGACCTATGCCTTGATGGCCAGCAATGGTCAGCAATTCCTTTGTGGTTGGATGACGTTGACTGATGCCGCAAGGAATGCAGCTGGAACAGGAGATGACCGTCAATATTGAACCTGAGCTCACGCTCTTATTTGACGGGGCTTGTCCTTTTTGTTGCCGTGAAGTGAGCTTTTTACGCGCTCATGATCGTTACGGCCGCTTGAATTTTGTTGATATTGATTCCCCTAACTATGACCCTGAGGCCTTTGCAGGCATCAGTTATCGGCAGGCGATGGGGCGCATGCATGCGTTGCGTCGTAATGGTGAAGTCGTGCGAGATGTCGCGGTCTTTCGCGAGGCTTATCAATTGGTGGAATGGGGATGGCTCTATGCACCCACGGCCTGGCCTGGTGTTGCTCGTGTTGTGGATGGGGTCTACAAGATCTGGGCTCGATTGCGCCTGCGGCTCACTGGCCGCGAATCCCTCGATCAGCTATGCCGTTGCCGCATCAAGCGGCTTTAGTTTTTCACCTCTCTTCTGTCTCTCTTTTAAGGGGTAAGGGGGAGTCAAGCTCGACGAACTTTTGGCCTTAGGGCACTCGTCTGTTTAAGGTTGATGCAGTCATGGATCCAGCCCTTGCCTGCGCTGGCTTGGCAACGACTTGGTGAATATCTGCACGAGACCCAGCTTTTGGGTTCGATTCAAAGCACCCTTTATTGGGATCAGAACACCAGGATGCCTTCTGCGGGCGCTGCTTGGCGTGGTGAGCAGCTCAGTCTTTTGGCCAAGCAACTGCATGCTCGTCAAAGCAGTTCGCAATTTGAGGGGCTGTTGGTGGAGGTTCGCGCTGAATTTGAGCAAGCTCGTTTGGCGGGGCAGTTGGAGCCAAGCCAGGTTGTTGAGCGAGCTCGCAACCTGGAGCTGCTTGAGCAAGACCTCAGGCGACAGCAGCGCCTAGATCCTGCTTTGGTGGGAGCGCTCGCGACTGCGAAGGCAAAGGGATATGCCCGATGGCAGCAAGCTAAATCAACGGCTGATTTTTCCTGCTTCGCGCCGGCTTTGCAGCATCTGATCAGTTTGCGGCAGGAACAGGCGCAGCAGCTGGCAGAACAACGCAGCTGCTGGGAAAGTTTGGCCCAACCTTTTGAGCCAGATCTGACCTTGGCGCGTCTAAAGGAGCTGTTTGCTCCATTACGTCAACGCCTGCCTGATTTAGTTGAGAAGGCACGCGCTTGGACTCGTTCTCGTGCTGTTTCATTGGGATGGGATTTGCATGACACCACTCAGCAGGATCTTTGTGAGCGCCTGCTGCAGGGCTGGGGTCGGGATCTGAGCATCACTTGCGTGGCGCGATCACCTCATCCGTTTTCAACCACCCTTGGACCTCAGGATTTTCGACTCACGACAAGAGTGGTGCCTGGGCAGCCCTTGTCTTGTTTTTTGGCCACCGCCCATGAGTGGGGACACTCCCTCTATGAACAGGGCCTACCTGCTCAAAGTCATCAATGGTTTGCCTGGCCGTTGGGCCAGGCCACGTCGATGGCGGTGCATGAGAGTCAGTCTCTGTTTTGGGAGAACAGAATTGCTCGCAGTAGGGCTTTTTGCGAATGCTGGTGGCCTCATTTTGCCTCTGTAGGCGCGCCACTCAGCTCTGCTGATGAGCTTTGGCTGGCGATGAATCCATTAACACCAGGCTTGAATCGCGTCGAAGCCGATGAACTCAGTTATGGCTTGCATATTTTAATTCGAACAGATCTTGAAATTGCGCTGCTAGAAGAAGGCTTACCGGTGGAGGGTTTGCCTGATCAATGGAACCAGCGCTATAGCAATTTGCTTGGTGTGATTCCCGAAAATGATGGCGAGGGCTGTCTGCAAGATGTGCATTGGAGTGAAGGTTTATTTGGCTATTTCCCTTCTTATCTGATGGGGCATCTGATTAGTGCGCAGCTATCAGAAGCGATGCAGCAGGCGATTGGACCACTTGAGGAACATGTTTCTCATGGGAATGAGCATCAGCTGTTGGCTTGGTTGCGAGAACATGTTCACCCGATTGGCCGGATGATGAATGCTGAGCAATTGGTGGAGCATGTAACCGGAAAACCTTTATCGAGCAAGCCTTTCCTTGATTACTTAGAAGACAAGCTTGAGCATCTGCAAGAACTTTAATAGATACTCCTGGCCTGGATTTGGCGCTATGTTGAAAACGTCTGCTGCCGTTACTAGATCAAATCAATTGCTTTGAAGTGAAGGGCATTGGGTGAATGGCATCTTTCTTTGCTCTTAGATGTTCTTACTAATTATTTGCTTTCTTCTGGGATTTCTCCAGGGCCCGTTATGCTTGATACAGCAGAACGTCGCAAATGAAAGGCATTAACGGCATATTGGCTGCCATTGGCGTCATGCTTTTGGTGTTTATTGTTATCACCATGGGGATAATTCCTGGAGGTAATGTTATCACTAGGCAAGTTGCTGAAATCCGGCTTGATGCTAGGGGCGTAGCCAGTGATCAATTGAAGAATAATCAAGTGGCAATTAATCCAACAGCCACTAATCCGCTAGTTATTCAGCGAGTGCCAGCTAATTCAGTAACCAGTCAGCCAGTGCCGAATGATCAAGTATCAACAGATGAGACCGCTGTTGAACAGCCGGGCTCTAAATGTGCGCCTGGCTGGGTAGAGACAGGCGATGGCATTTTATGTGTGCCTGGATTGTTTAAGATGCTTGATGTTGCTGATACGGGCGGTCCGGGCGAGAAGAATTGTTGGGCTGGAGGGATGGTGCTTAATTGCCGCGACTAAAGAATCTGATGCGACTCTATGCATTGTAGTTGCATAAGTTGGTTGGATCTATTTAGGGTTAAACTCCTAGAGTACCTATTTATTGGTATGATTACCTTGATTAATTCACAGCGTCTGCACTTAAATAGCAATAGATAGTTTTGAGGTTTGAAAAACTAGTTTGGTCAAGGCTGGCGACAGCTGGCTGTGCTTTTGAGGGTTGGCTAAGGCATCGATAAAGAAGACGCTGTTCTCACCAACAGCAATGGGAAGAAATGCCCCTATGCCGGCTTGATCGGGTGTGCCTGCTCCTTGCAGTGTTCCTTGGAAACCCCAGTTGAACCACACAGCGTCTTTAGGCTTGATCTCCATCACGCCTAGATCTTCTGCACTGTCGTCGTCTTGAGTAGCAACAGGCTGGATGGGAGTGTTGGCTAGTGCAAGAGCAGTCGCACCAGTCAGCGATAACGCGAGGCGAAGCGAACGCAGCACTGGGATTGAGCTGTTCAATGCTGTCAACAGCATGATGGGAAGATGTGGCTTTTCGAACTGCCCCCATCTGTTTCGCCAAAACGAACAGCAGGATCGGTTCCTTTTTTGCGCAGTTTTAGCTGGTGGGTAATGAGCGCATGAGGTGCTGGTCTTGTATCAATAGGGCAGTAGATCTTGTCCAATGCAGAGCAAGCCATTCACTCCAAAAGAAGACACGCCGTTGTGGCTTCAAGTGTTCATCGTCAGTCGATGGCCCTTTGCTCTGGTGATTTCGATCGGCATGCTTTCGGCAACAGCGCTGCAGTTGCTCAGCCGGCCGATTCCAATTCGCATCGTTGGTGGATTGCAAGTGGATCAGATTGCTTTGCCCACCGTTGATATCAACGCCGAACAGCCGCTCCCCGTGAACGGTGATGTGGCTGTTAAGAATGGCGTGACGATTAACTCCAATAAAGCTCTACCAATCCTCGGCCAAGTGTTGGTAGAAGAGATTAAAGGAAGTGTGAGTGTTGATGAAATTCGAACACCGGTGGATGTGGTGAATTCATCTCCACTAAAAGTGCAAGGTAGAGTTAATATTGATGGCAAGGTCAATGTGGAAGGGAGTGTGGGCGCTTCTGTTAAGCCCAAAATCTTCTGACTTTTTTTATGGAAGAAAAGAAGATGATTGGCTAGAGGTCTCTCTTTTAACGAGAAGTTCTTGATTGATGTTTAGATGGTCAATCATTAATCTTTTTATTTGTTCTTTTAATCAAGCCAACTGCTATGCCAGCTGTTGGCTTATTTCCCTCTTGAAGCTTTGGATCGTGTTAAGCATCGTTTGTTGAATCAATCACTTTGGATTCGTTGCGGCGATGAGCTTGATCGCGGCGCCCCCGTAGGATGCGCCGCTGGCGACTTCGCTACTTATGGCCAACATCGATCAGGCTCCAAGCCGCAGCACTCCCAACCTCTTGCATGTGTTGCCTGCCTTTGCCGATGAATCGGAATTGCGGCTCAACACGATCGTGGAGCTCAACTCCAACACGATCAATAAATATGAGCTGATCACGGAAACAGGCCACCTCAAGCTTGATCGTGTCGGCTATTCCTCCCTGGCCTATCCCTTTGCCTACGGTTGCATTCCTCGTACATGGGACGAAGACGGTGATCCACTCGACATCGAAATCGTCAGTGTCACAGAGCCGCTGGTGCCTGGCTCGATTGTTGAGGCAAGGATCATTGGCATCATGACCTTTGATGATGGTGGTGAAGTCGACGACAAAGTGATCGCTGTGCTGGCTGATGACAAGCGCATGGACCACATCACCAGCTTTGAACAGCTCGGAGAGCAATGGCTGAAGGAGACCCAGTACTACTGGGAGCACTACAAGGACCTTAAAAAGCCTGGTACCTGCAGGGTGAACGGCTTCTTAGGGGTGCAAAAGGCTGTAGAGATTATCAAGGCCTGCGAAGCCCGTTATCTCGCTGAGATCGATCCAAAACTGGTTGATTGATCCTTGCGGCAATGGTCGTTGGCAGCGAATGAACATGGCCTGAAAGGTTTTGTTGCTCGCTGTTTATCTGGAGACTGATCAGTCTTTGCTGGCCCGTGTCAAGCCTGTTGCGCCGTCCGTTTTCGCTGTTGCCTGTTTCATTGATCCTGGCAGGAGCTGTTGCTTTGCCAGGCATGGTTCAAGCATCTGTTGAGATCCCAGCGGAAAACACTGAAGCGTCTGCATCTCTTGAGGCCTCAGCGGAAAACACTGAAGCGTCTGCATCTCTTGAGGCCTCAGCGGAAAACACTGAAGCATCTGTATCGCCTGAGATCAGTACGAAAGTTGTCTTGCTGCTTGGTCGTCGTGAAATCAGTGTGATCCGCGATGGCGAGAAGCTTGGCCCCTGGCCGGTTGCTATTGGTGATCCTCTTACGCCTACTCCTACAGGTGTCTTCAAGGTGGAGAACAAAGTGATCAATCCGCAATATCAGAGCACCAAATCTGGGCGAGTGAATCCTGCGATTGGGGTTGCTAGTCCCCTTGGCGATCGCTGGATTGGCTTTCTGCAAAGTGGTCAGAACCAATTCGGCATTCATGGCACCCCATGGCCCTACTGGGTCAATGCAAAAGCTGCAGTCACCAATGGCTGTGTGCGCATGCTTCATGCGCATGTACGTCAGTTGTTTGACGTCGTCGAGGTGGGAACAACTGTGGAAATCCTGCGCTGATCCTTGTTAGCGCAGCCAACAGACTGACAATTGCTTGAGTGATCTCGCTAGCTGGCTCAATAGAGATTGAGAGGAGTCAGGCTTCTGGCCTGACAGCAGCGAAGATCTCCGCAAGGATCTCTCCAGCGCCTTGAGATTTCAGGGTTTCAGCGAGTTCCTTGCCGATGGCTTCACAGCGATCAATTGGGCCGCGCTGCTGATCACGTATCAAGCGTTTGCCATCCAAGCTGGCAACCATGCCCGTGAGCAGTAATTCGTTGGCTTCGATGCGGCTATTGACACCGATGGGGACCTGGCAGCCCCCTTCTAGTTCTCTTAGTAAGGCCCGTTCAGCAAGGCAGCGCTGCGCTGTTGGTTTGTGTTCCAGTGCCTTGATGGCCTCGAGGACTTCGGGGTGACCCTCCACGCATTCAATGCCTAGGGCTCCCTGGCCAACGGCATGAAGGGAGATCTCGCTGGGAATCAACTGATGAATGCGATCTCCAAAGCCAAGCCTTGTCAGACCTGCTGCTGCAAGGATCAGGCAGTCATAGTTGCCGGCATCCAGTTTTTCAAGGCGGGTGATCACATTGCCGCGCACATCCTTAAACACCAGATGGGGGTAGTGATGCCGCAATTGGGCGAGGCGCCGTAGCGAGCTTGTGCCAACGATTGCCCCTTCAGGCAGGGTGTCGAGTTGATGCTCGGCATTCTTTTGATTCACTACCAGAGCGTCGGCTGGGTCTTCTCGCTCAGTCACGCATCCAAGCATTAGCCCTTCGGGAAGATTGGTGGGTAGATCTTTGAGGGAATGAACAGCGATATCCGCACGGCCGATCAGCATCTGAGCTTCAAGCTCTTTGGTGAAAAGACCTTTGTCGCCGATCTTGGCAAGGGCGACATCGAGGATTTTGTCCCCCTGGGTTGCCATCGCTTCTACCGAGATGGAAAGGCCAGGGTGTGCTTGCTCCAGTTCCGCTTGCACCCAATTGGTTTGCACCATGGCCAGCTGGCTTCGGCGTGAGGCGATGCGCAGTTGGGTGAGGACCATGTGTTCAGAACTCCAGCCCTCCAGATTAAGCAGTCGACCCCACGATCTTCGCGATTGGCTGATAATCCGTTAATGCTCTGAGGGAAGGGAGGTTTTTTAGGTTGTCTGCTCAATCAATAGGACTTGTTCATTTCCTTTCCCAAGACCAGCAATAGATGTAAGAGCTTCCGTTTGGAAAGCAAATATCATTTCCAAGCTATTGAAAAAGTGATCAGAAATATGTTTAGCTTGTCTCCGGATTGCATGCTAAAAAATAAAACTTCTCCTAGTGAGTGGCTTGATTGAATTTAATGCGGAGGCGCTACCTTGATGGCCAGGCTTTACTTTTATCAGAAGGATGGAGGTATTTTATGTCCAATATAAATGGTCATAGTGGTTAGAGTATTTGGAGTGCCATTGATCAGATTGAGACTTGTTGCTTTTTTCATGGTCTTAACCTAAATAGCTTTGCTGCTCTATTTGTATTAGGTATTAGAGGTATAAGTGGCTGAAAAATCTTGATCACCTGCATTGAAGAAGGGGGCTTCAGCTCCCTTGTCGGATTGACTTTTAAATTGATTACTTGATGTATTCCTTTGAAGCATCATTGTGATTAGACTGTGCTGCCTGATTTGACATTGTAGATTTATTGTGTCAAGGTGTAATCTCTCCCAAGAAATGGTGGAATTAAAAGCGGAAAATCAGCAGACAGGCAATCCTCAGTAGGCGAGGCTTTGTAAGAGTGAAAGGAAGGAGCCAATAGTATCGCTAGATCTTGAATTTGATGCATCATCAATGGGGGGGGTATCTGCTGGAGTGACTTGCAGCCAAGTTGATTGATATCTCTGTCTCAGGAGAAGCTAGAGTGTGACTAGCCTCACAGCTGTGATTGACTGAGGTCATCACAGCTGTTGCTGATTTGGGAGATGGTGTGTTTGTCGGCGGAAGAAATTCCAACGAACTTAAACAAACTACTCATTTTTAATCATGACTACATTTGCAAACCAGATCAGCCAAGCTGAAGTAGAAGCACTCGTCATGAGTGAGCTTGAAGACATGGAGCTAACTCCTGAACAACTGGCATTCATAGCTGGTGGAGGCCGCGTCTGGGATAAGATCAAAGAAATAGCTAAAAAAATAGGTGACAAGATTGAAAGTACTTTCGGCGATGGTGATGGCAAGCATGAATGGGACGACTACAAAGACGAAGTTAAGAAAATCGTCGATATCTTAACCGGTTGCCCAAGCCCTTATAACCCAGACGCCCCCCTTTAGATAGGGCATATTTTTATATATATGTCTACGCCAAATAAAGATTGCTCCAAGCAGATCTTTGCCACCCCGCCATTGAGCGGGGTTTTTTATGCTGTAGACATGTTGGAATGAATAATTGAAGCTTTTAATACTAAGCAGTTGGACCCATCGCCCTTGTAGGGCGAGAAAACACGTTGTTGCTCTGAAAATTTATGGGCATTGGGGTCTGAGCAGGTTTCAAAGCCTTTTCGCTATCTGATGGCGGGCATAAATAAAGGGGGCTTAAGCCCCCTTTTTGGATTGACTTTTAAATTGATTACTTGATGTATTCCTTTAAAACACCATTGCGATTCGGGTGACGAAGTTTGCGTAGGGCTTTGGCTTCAATCTGACGGATGCGCTCTCGTGTGACCTCAAAGATCTGTCCAATTTCCTCGAGGGTTTTCATGCGGCCATCGTCAAGGCCATAGCGCAGACGCAGAACATCACGTTCGCGGGGGCTGAGGGTTGCGAGAACACCTTCTAGATCTTCTCGCAAGAGATTTTTGGCAACATCTTGTTCTGGATTCTCAGTATCAGATTCGATGAAATCACCAAGTCTGGAGTCTTCCTCTTTGCCAATCGGTGTCTCGAGGGAGATGGGTAGTTGAGCACTTTTTGCGATAAATCGAAGTTTTTCGATTGTCATCTCCATGCTTTCGGCAATTTCCTCTTCTGTTGGTTTACGGCCAAACTCCTGGCTCAGCACTTTGGTTGTTTTTTTGATGCGTGAGATTGTTTCGTAGAGGTGAACAGGAAGACGGATTGTGCGGCTCTGATCCGCAATTGCTCGGGTGATGGCTTGACGGATCCACCAGGTGGCATAGGTGGAGAATTTGTACCCTTTCTCGTGGTCGAATTTTTCGGCAGCACGAATTAATCCCAGGCTGCCTTCTTGGATTAGATCCTGGAAGGACAGGCCTCGATTCATGTATTTTTTGGCGATTGAAACAACCAGCCGCAGGTTGGATTGCACCATCTTTTCCTTGGCTCGGCGCCCCAGCATCAGGCGACGGCGGAATTTGATGTTGGGCATTTCAACAAGGGAAGCCCATTCCTTGTTGTTGGGGTAGTGACCGTGATCACTATTGAACTGCTCTGCCAGTTCCTCTAGATGCAGGAGGTCAGCAATTTTGCGGGCTAGTTCAATCTCCTCGTCCGGACGCAGCAGGCGGATACGGCCGATCTCCTGGAGATAAACCCTGATGGAATCTTCGGTGTAGACGCCTTTAGGACCGATCTTGATATTGGCTAGAGCTCTGGCCTTCGCGTCTGCTTCGCTGGTTGCTTTAGCAGCAGCTTGGTTGCTTTCAGTCTCAGCGCTGGCCTTAGGGGCGCTTGTCGTTGCAGTAGCAAGAAGTTTGTCAGCCGTTAAATCAAGGTTTTTGCTGACAGTAGGGGTAGGGGTGGCTTTTGCTTTTTTTGCTTTGGGGCTGGACGCTTTTGCAGCAGAGCTGACCGGCTTGGCAGCAGTCTTGGCCTTAGGAGCTGTTGCCTTGACTTTCTTGGCTTTGGCTTTAACCGTACCTTTGGCCACTTGGGGTTTGGCAGTCTTTGCAGAGGCTTTTGGCTTGGCCTTTGCAGCTGCTGCTTGGGTGGCTGCAGGACTCATGGCAGGTGAGGGGAATGAAAGTGGAAAGTGGGAATGAGGGAGCAGAACCCAGGCTTATGCAAAACCATGCAAAAGAGGCCACTGCAGCACCGACGGCTCACAGCATCAGATCAGAACCTCATAAACAAGTGATCATCTGAGCTAGAAGTAGTCTGACGATCCTGTTATCCAGGTTGAGACTTGGGATGCTCTGAATTGGAGCGAAAGGAACAGGAAATGTTTTTGTGGACCAAAGCAGGGCTGTCAGGGGCTTTCTCAGACCGACCGAACTTTTATAGAGGGTTCCCTATAAAGGCTCGAATTTCGTGTCTTCCCACTGGACGGAACTCTGCTTGGTTCCGACGACAGTCTTTGGACTGTCCAACATTGACATTCTAAAAAAAACTTGTGACGCCTGCAAGTCCTGATCCGGCTGAACCGGCCCCCTGCCCTTCCGAATACTGCGCAGAGGTGGACGTCTGGGTGGAGGCAGGTCGTGAAGGGCGGTGTTTCACCTATCTGGACAGCAGACGGTTAGGGGTGGATTTAGGGGATCTCGTCCTCGTTCGCCTGCGGGGACGAAGGATGCACGGCCTGGTAATGGATCGGCGGATCTCGTCTCCTGTTGATCGTGGGCAGGACTCTGGAAGTGAAGCGCCGCCGCGTCACTTAGAGGCCATCGAGGCTCTTGTGCAGTCTGCGGCGGTAGACCCTCTCTGGTTTGGCTGGATTGAAGCGATGGCTGTTCATTGCCATATCAGTTCATTTCGCATGCTTAAAGCAGCTTTGCCGCCTGGTTGGCTCGGTCAGCGGCCGTCTCATCAGGCGGAGCCCCGTCGACTCTGGTGGATTCAACTCGAATCTTCTGCGATCAATCCCCAGAATCTTCCTCAGCGTCAGGCTGCTTTGCAGGCGGCCTTGGCTGCAGGGGGCGGTGGTGCATGGCAGAGGGATCTTCAGGCTGCTGGCTTCGGGTCTGGTCTTGTCAATGGCCTCATCAAGCGAGGTCTCATTCGTAGGGAAAAGCGTCAACCTACTGATGCCTCCAACGGGCTTTCCTGCTCAGATGCTTGTGATCAGGATTTGGAGGTGCCTCAGTCTCTGACTGTTGAACAGCAGGCGGTTGTGGAGGCTTTCCAATCCCAGCCCCTTGGAACTGGGATGCTGCTTTGGGGGGTGACAGGCTCGGGCAAGACAGAGGTTTACTTGCAGCTTGCGGCAAGAGAACTGCAAGCCGGTCGTCATTGCTTGATTCTCACGCCGGAGATTGGTTTGATCCCTCAGTTGGTCGATCGTTTCCGTCGTCGTTTCGGAACCAAGGTTCTGGAATATCACAGTGGCTGTTCCGATCGTGAACGGGTGAGCACCTGGCGGCAGGGGCTTACTGCTGCAAAGCCATTGGTGGTGGTTGGTACTCGTTCAGCAGTCTTTTTGCCATTGGCACCATTGGGTTTGATCGTGCTTGATGAGGAACACGACAGTTCTTACAAGCAGGAGTCACCCATGCCTTGCTACCACGCCCGTGACATGGCCATGGATAGGGCCAGGCGAACTGGCGCCAGGGTGGTGCTGGGAAGCGCTACGCCTTCGCTTGTCAGCTGGAAGAACCTCGCTCCTCAAGGCCAGCTTGCCTTGGCTCGACTGACCCGTCGCATTTCCGATCAGCCCTTACCGCCGGTGCATGTGGTTGATATGCGACAGGAATTGGCCGATGGCCATCGTCGCTTGATCAGCCGTCCATTGATGGAACGTCTTTCGGCATTGCCTGAGGCCGGTGAACAGGCGGTGGTGTTGGTGCCACGACGTGGCCACAGCAGTTTTTTGAGTTGTCGTAGCTGTGGAGAGGTCGTGCAGTGTCCTAACTGCGATGTGGCGCTTACGGTGCATCGCAGTCGTCAAGGGCACCAGTGGTTGCGTTGCCATTGGTGTGACCATCGCGCTGAGGTTGAGTCCAGTTGCCATAAATGTGGATCGAAGGCTTTCAAACCCTTCGGTGCAGGCACGCAGCGCGTGATGGAGCATCTCGTTGAGGAGCTCCAGGGTCTGAGGTTGTTGCGTTTCGATCGTGACAGCACCGGTGGGCGTGATGGGCATCGCCGTTTACTGGAGCAATTTGCAGCAGGGGAGGCAGATGTGCTGGTTGGCACCCAGATGTTGGCCAAGGGTATGGATTTGCCTCGGGTCACTCTTGCGGCTGTGTTGGCTGCAGATGGTTTGCTGCATCGCCCTGATTTACAAGCTGGAGAGCAGAGCTTGCAGCTATTGATGCAATTGGCTGGTCGTGCAGGACGTGGCGAGCGGCCAGGTCATGTGCTTGTTCAGACCTATTGCCCTGATCATCCTGTGATTAACCATTTGGTTGATGGTCGCTATGGGGAGTTTCTGAAAGAAGAGGCCTGTCTTCGTCATGAGGCTGGTTTGGTGCCTTATAGCCGGGCCTGCTTGTTGCGCTTGTCAGGTGATTCAGCTGCAGCGACAGCCACAGCTGCTGCGGTCCTCGCTGAACAGATCAAACCCCTTTGTGATGCTCAGGGTTGGTGTCTTGTAGGACCAGCGCCAGCTCCGATTGCAAGGGTCGCTGGTCGAAGTCGTTGGCAACTGCTATTGCATGGTCCGGAGGAGAGTCCTTTGCCATTGCCTTCAGGATCGACTCTTTGGAATGGATTGCCCCGTGGGGTTTCCTTAGCGGTGGACCCAGATCCCATTCAGCTTTGATTAGGCCATCATCTTCACGGGTTGATGTTGTTGGAGGTCACTGCGAGGGGCATTTTGAGCACGCCGAAGCCGAGTCTGCGCTGAACGGTTTGCAGGATCAGGCTGGTCTCCAACAGCTCCATGCCCTAAGGGTTGCCAACCTCGAGTCGGCTGGAGCGTTTGCGATCAAGGTCTAGCTGCTGAAGAGTCGCCTTGCTGTAGAGGCCAACTCAGATCCCCGTCAGGGTTGTTGGTGAGTCTTTGGCTGGTTACTGGGTTCACTCGTTTGGCCTTGAGAAGCTCATCTCGTGGGTATGGCCAAGCCACTGAGAAGCATGGTTAACCCGATGAGAACGAGCAAGACCAAGATTGAGAAGCCCAGATTGGGGGCTTTTGTTGGTCCGGTGGCTGGCGGTGGCGGCGGCGCTGGCCGCAGTGAAGGTCGACGGGCTGAGGCAGAGCGTGCAGCCGTTGTGGCTGTCATGTTTAAGTTCGGCAAGCGTATCGACCAGTTGGCAGGCCGTTGCAAGCTTGGTGCTTCCAGCACGGTCAGTAGCTGTTTCGCGTTCTGGCGAAGTTCGAGGTCTTTGCAGCGGGTGAGAAGACGACAGGTTGCGAGAGCCTTGCGCTCGTCACCTTGCCCCATCCAAGCAGTAACCATCAGCATTCTGATCCTGGCCCCCTCCGCATGGGGGAGTGGATGGCTTGCTGCCAAAGGCTCTAATAGAGCAAGGCTTTGGCCATAGTCTCCCCGGGCGAGGGCGGCTTCAGCCTCGGCCAGATTCGCGTGCATCACTCAGCTTCGGCCGACCACCATAGTGCCGATGCCGGCGTCGGTGAACACCTCGAGAAGCAGGGCGTGGGGAACACGCCCATCGATGATATGGGCAGCGCCGACCCCTTGAGCTAAAGCTCTGATGCAGCATTCGGTTTTTGGGGTCATGCCGCCAGCCACCACCCCTTCAGTGATGAGCTGGCGTGCTTCAGAGAGACGCAACTGATGAACAAGGGAACTTGGATCATCCCGATCTAGCAAGATGCCTGGCGTGTCGGTCAGCAGGATGAGTTTCTCTGCTTCAAGAGCGGCGGCGATCTCACCGGCGACCGTGTCTGCGTTGATGTTGTGGGAGCAGCCCTCAACAGTGGCGGCCACGCTTGAGATCACTGGTACATAACCCTTTGCGAGAATGGGTTCAAGTACATCGGTGTTGACTCGGGCTACATCTCCGACGAGGCCATGGCTGCCGTCGCCCCAGGGTCGGGCTTCAACCAGACTCCCGTCACTGCCACTAAGGCCAACAGCCTTGGCCCCCAGTTGGTTGAGGCCATTAACGATTTGCTTGTTAACGCGTCCAACTAAGACCATTTCCACCACGTCCATGGTGTCTGCATCGGTAACGCGAAGGCCGTCGCGGAATTGTGCTGGAATCTCAAGCCTTTCCAGCCATTGATTGATCTCTGGTCCGCCGCCATGAACCACAACGGGCTCTACGCCCACGCTGACGAGGAGGGCAAGGTCGCGAAAAACCGCTTCCTGCAAATTGGCGTGGGCCATGGCGGCTCCGCCGTATTTGATAACAATGCGCCGTCCGCTAAAACGTTGGATGTAAGGGAGGGCTTCGCTAAGCACAGAAACCCTGAGGGAGTCATCCTCTGTAAGCCTTCTCGCGGAGTTGGTTTGGCAGGGCTCAACCAGCGCTGCATCAGATTTAGCTGACTCCATCTTGACCTGCTAGTTCATCATCCTTGTTGACTGGCAGCAGGATGAGATCCAGGACCCCCGCGCTTGGAGATTTCAGTTCGGCGTTCAGGCCTTTGGCAAAGAAGCGGCCCAATCGTTCCTGGCGTTCCTTCCAGAGATCGAGTGGCACAGCACCCAGATTGAATCTCAACCGTACGCCGTACCCCGCTGCAGTTTCTAGTTCTTCAATCTCTTGGAGCTGAGGGGGGTTGTCTTTATCCCAGAGTTTGAGCGCTTCTAAGGACGTCTCAAGATGGGCTTTTTGTCCATAACGCCAGCGGGTTACATCCCAGACGAGTTTGCCCAGTTCCGGTGCTCCCTTCTCCCTGGCTTGACGCAGAACTGCCGCTGGAGTGACGCGTTTAGCAGGGGGAAGTTCAGAGGATTTCAGTGCTAGTCCTCCTATGAGGATGGGCACTCCATAGAAGATGGTTGGCAGGCTGAGGTTGGCATCGCCATTTGTGTAGGCCACCGCACCAACAACTGCAAGTACACCACCTGCCACGGTGACGAGGCTGCCTGGAGAGAACAGATCATTCATGGCGTTTATTCTGACGCTTTAGCCTCCAGGCTGAGGGTAAGGATCCGTTGCAATGGCTTCAGCTCATCCCTCTGATAGCGACTTGTCTGAGTTGATCACTCAGTTGGATGCTGATCGTGCTTGGTTGCTGGAGCAGATTGATCGTGGCCGTTGGGTTGAGTTGCGCCTTGATTTGGCTGCTCTGGAGAGGGAATTGGGCCAGCTGTTGACTCGAGCTGCCGAGGGCCTTGAAGACGAGAACAGCTTCGGGTAATGAATGTGTTCAGAAGGGAATGTCATCGGTGTCTGGCACCAGTGGGGCACTATTCCAGCTGGCAGCTTCTGGTTCTGCAGTTGTTACCGGTTTGGGTGTTGGCGTCTCGGCTATCGGTATAGGTCGTGAGGTCTGGTTGGTTGTAGTGCTAGTAGGTCGTTCTGGGCTACTAGCAGTTTGACCAGCTTGGCCGGAGAGGGAATGAAGACGCGCGAGCGTGAATTCGGCGCGCTTTTCCTTGGTGCCATCTTGGCGGGGAACTGTGTTCATGCGTAGTCGACCTTCAATCACAAGCCTTTGCCCAACGTGGACGCGGTTTTGTAGATCCTGGGCAAGGTTGCCCCATCCCACCACCTTGAGTTGACCAGGGGCAGTGTCGACACGAAGTGCATCGAAGCGCACCTCCATTTCGGCGATCGGTGTTTGGTTGTCTTGGGTATAACGAATGGTTGGTGCCTGGATCACTTCCACTTCAAGTACGCAGTGGTTCATGTCCTTCCCTTGGAGTGAGAGTCATTTTGATGCAAGCTTGCAGGAATGACCAGCGGCATATCTGGTTGCTATCTGGGACTGGTGAAGGGCCTGTTTTGGTGGCCGCTTTGGTGGCTCAGGGATGGCGAGTCAGTGTCAGTGTCGTCAGTGCTAGCGCCGCAGGTGCCTACGCAGGTCTGTCCTTGGAAGATCTTTGGACGGGCCCCCTCGACGGAGTGGAAGGGATACTCGGGGTGCTTGATCAGGCTCGTGATCGCCATCAAGGTTTTGATTGGGTGGTGGATGCGACCCATCCCTTTGCAGTCAAGATCAGTAGGGATCTGCAGCGTGCCTGTCAGGAATTCGCTCAGCCTTTGTTGCGCTTTGAGCGTCCCATGGAGGGTTGTGGAGAAGCATCCCTGATCGTGAACTCGGCTGATTTGGCAAGGCAAACATTGCAAGGAAGTCGATTGTTGATGGCTCTTGGGGCAAGGCATCTTGGCCAGGCTGTTAGGGCAGCTCGTCAGGCTGGAGCTCAAGTGTTTGCCCGTGTGCTTCCTTCGCCGGAAAGTCTTCGACATGCGTTGGCGAGTGGCTTGCCAGAGCACCATCTGGCAGTGGTGCGTCCGTTGCAGGGGCAATCTCATGGCGAACTGGAGTCAGCCTTGTGCCGCCGCTGGTCGATTACAGCAGTGGTTTGCAGGCAGTCGGGGGGGGTGACGGAGCAGCTCTGGCACAAGATCTGTCGGCAGCAGGGTCTTGGCCTTTGGTTGATCTCCCGGCCACAGCCCTGCGTTGCAGTAGAAGCCATCGGTAGCGTTGAGAGACTGCTCAATCGGCTCTCAACCAATCCAGTAGCTCCACTGTGCTGACGTTCTTCGCAAAGGTCTTCATGGTTGATCGAGGATCCTCATCGACACTGGTTTTGGTGTTGACCACAGAGGCAAACGCAAACCTGGCCGAGGGATTGGCCAATGAGCTCTTGGCTCGCAGGTTGGCGGCCTGCGTGAGTTTGCAGCAGATTCAATCCCACTACTGTTGGCAGGGGAAGCTGGAACGAGCGCAGGAAGTGCAATTGCTGATCAAGACCAGTCAGGATCAGCTGGATGCACTGCATCAGACGATTAAAGAGTTACACAGCTATGAGACCCCAGAGTGGATTTACTGGTCAGCCACTGCAAGTGATCCTTACGCTGCTTGGGTAGCAGCAGCTGTGGAACCTGTTGAAGGGTGAAACAGCCCTTCAATTAGTTCAGATGCTTCGCTACTAATTCCGGAAGTGACACCTGTGAGCGGGGACCGAGTTGAGTGATCACCTGGCCGGCGCAGATGGATCCGATTTGTCCACAGGTTTCCAAAGGGGTTCCCTGGGTGTAACCGTGTAGGAAGCCACCGGCGTAGAGATCACCTGCACCTGTGGTGTCAACCACGTTGCCAAGTTTGTAGGCAGGAATATCCCAGCGTTGATCACCAGCGAGCACGACAGATCCGTGCTCGCTGCGGGTGAGGGCTGCCACCTTGCAGCGGCCTTTCACTTCTTCCAATGCAGCCTCGAAGCTGACACTCTTGTAAAGAGAGGTGATTTCGCTGTCGTTAGCAAACAGCAGATCAACGTGGTTATCAACCAGCTCGAGGAAGCTGTCGCGATGCCGATCAACGCAGAAGCCATCGGAAAGAGAGAGGGCTACTTGGCCTCCTGAATCACGACAGACTTGTGCGGCTGCGATGAAGGCTTTTTTGGCTGCCGGACTGTCCCATAGATACCCCTCGAGGTAGAGCACCTTGGCTTGGCGAACCATTGACAGGTCTAAATCTTCAGGGTCCAGCTGTACCGAAGCTCCTAGATAGGTGCACATGGTGCGTTGCGCATCCGGGGTGACCAGGATCAGACAGCGAGCTGTAGAAGGACCATCACTTGCTGGTGGAGTCTCGAATCGAGCGCCTACTGAGCGGATGTCGTGGCTAAAAATGCTGCCTAGTTGATCATTTTTGACACGACCGATGAAGCCTGCTTTCCCGCCGAGCTGCGCCAGACCTACCAGGGTGTTGGCGGCGGATCCACCTGAAGTCTCTAGACCAGGTCCACTGATGGAGTAAAGCGCTTCTGCTTGGGCTTCATCCACCAAGGCCATATTGCCTTTACTCAGACTGTGCGCATCAAGGAAGGCATCGTCCGCCTGCACCAGCACGTCCACGATGGCATTGCCTATTCCAACCACATCGAGAGGACGATCACTGAACCTGGGGATAGCCATGGAGGGATGCATGGGAAACCTCAGAAGTATCGATCCCCGTCCACCATCTGTTTTGAGAAAGGGCTTAGGCGCTTAGGAGAGCCCGTTTGGGACCGTGGATCGGATCTTCTACAACGATTGTTTGATCACGGTTGGCACCTAGGGAGACGATGGCAATCGGCACTTCCATGAGGTCGGCGAGGAAGCGCAGATAGTCCATCGCCGTGGTTGGTAGGTCTTCAAGACGGCGGCAGTCTGCAGTGGAGCATTGCCAGCCTGGCAGGGTCTCGAAGATTGGATGACAGCGGGCAAAGTCTTCTGCGCTGCTAGGGAAGTGTTCAATTCGTTCACCGTTGAGCTCGTAGGCCACACACACTCGGATTTCGTCGAGCTCATCAAGCACATCGAGTTTGGTAATAGCCAGGCAATCCAGGCCATTCACTGCTACTGCGTAACGACCAATGACTCCATCGAACCAGCCGCAGCGTCTGCGGCGGCCTGTGGTGGTGCCGAATTCACCTCCCCGGTCACAGAGCTGTTCATTGATGCTTCCTTCCAGTTCTGTTGGAAAAGGACCTTCTCCTACACGGGTGGTGTAAGCCTTGGCAACACCGATCACTCGATCGATCAGCGTGGGTCCGACTCCAGCTCCGATGCATGCACCGCCTGAGATTGGATTGGAGGAGGTGACATAGGGATAGGTGCCGTGATCAAGGTCTAAAAGGGTCCCTTGAGCTCCTTCAAAAAGAATGTTTTTGCGGCTGCGGGCAGCTTGATGAATGGTTTGAATACAGTCGACAACGTGTGGAGCAAGCCTTTGGCCATAGCCGAGGTATTCCTCGATGACCTGCTCTGAGTCAAGTGGTGCTACTCCATAAATTTGTTCGAGTAGACGATTCTTTTCTTGTAGAGGGCCACGCAGTCGTTCTCGTAGTCGTTGGCTATCTAAAAGATCAAGTACGCGAATGCCGTTGCGTTGGGATTTATCGGCATAGGTGGGACCGATGCCCCGTCCAGTAGTGCCGATACGTTGATCGCCACGTTGTTGCTCCATCGCCTCATCCAAGAGGCGGTGATACGGCATCGTTACGTGGGCAGTCGACGCCAGTTGAAGACCTGAGATATCAATGCTGTTCTCAAGCAGCATGTCTAGCTCCTTGAGCATCACTTTGGGATCGATGACTGTGCCAGAGCCGATGAGGCAGATAGTTTCTGGGTAAAGAATTCCTGAGGGAATGAGGTGCAGTTTGAGCACCTGGTCATCCACAACGATTGTGTGGCCGGCATTGACGCCACCTTGATAGCGGACGACAACATCAGCTGAACGGCTTAGGAGATCGGTGATCTTGCCTTTTCCTTCGTCACCCCACTGCGCACCGATGACGACAACATTGGCCAAGGACACTGCGGCCCGAAGCCGCCGTTATTCACAAACGGGGATCTTCCCAGATATCCCTGCCTTAAGTCAAACAGTGATTACCTAGCAGTTGATTTATCTGCCTCTTAATACAGTTTGTTCTGCTTTGGCAAGTTCCTTCGTGATCCGATTTTGAAGTTCTTCCGGTAGGGGGCGGTTGGCGAAGTTGTTGTAATGACCAGCTAGGGAATTGAGGGCTGTCTGCATGGTGGTGAAAGACGGCAGGTTATTCACCTTGGAGCGAGGCCGATATCGGGCGATGTAGTTGTAGCTCAGGTCACGAGCCTCCTCTTGAGCTGCTGAATAGCCTTCGTCGTCCGAGGACAGGGCGATTGCGTCTTGCAGGTTGTGAGCCACGTTGACTGTGTCGTCTACATAGTTTCCGGACAATTGGATCTCGGCTGCATTGGCGCTTCCGTTGGCTGTGAGCATCAGGCAAAGGACAAGGCAGATTGCCAATCCTGCCCGCATCAACTGCTTGGCGATGTGATGCAAGGCAGTAGTCATCCGGTTCATTCCATTCCCAAGAATTTTAAATGGCTGGTCAGACCCTTGTGTTTTGGTTCGCTGCTATCTCTTTAACCAGTGCGGTAAAGGCCTGTTTTGCAGAAAGTATTTGAACCTTGCGGCTGGATCTTTGAATCAGTTCCACCTGCCCCTTGGCGGCATCTCTGCCAACCACGACTCGCCAAGGGATCCCGATCAGGTCAGCATCTTTGAATTTCACGCCGGCGCGTTCAGTCCTGTCATCAAGTAGCACTTCGATATCAGCTGCTTGTAGTTCGGTGTAAAGCTGTTCGGCCAGCTTTTGCTGAACCTCATCCTGGATGTTGGCTACCACGACGATGACCTCAAATGGGGCGATGGCCAGAGGCCAATTCATGCCAGCTTCGTCATGGTGTTGTTCCACAGCGGCCTGGGCAAGTCTGGAAATCCCGATGCCGTAACACCCCATCCAGAAAGGCTCTTGAGTGCCCTGGTCATTGGTGAAACAGGCCTCTAGGGCTTCTGAGTACTTGCGACCTAATTGGAAAATGTGTCCTACCTCAATGCCTCTTCTCTCCTCCAGAATCTGGCTGGAGTCATGGATACAGCGATCGCCAGCCTGCGATTTGCGTAGATCGACCCTTTTGGGCACTTCCCCGAGTTTTGACCAGGTCATGCCAGTTCGATGCTGATTGTTTTGATTGGCACCGCAGACAAAACAGTTCAGCTCAGTAGCTGTCGGGTCAGCTAGGCGTAGGAACTGTTTTGTCCAGCTTGTGGCTCCGCTTAATAGGGCATCGTCTAGGTCAGGCCCTATCGCCCCAAAGGGCCAGGCTTCAAGCTTTTGCGCAGTGATTTGATCGGCGCTGATGGGGGCCACATCGAGCACCCCCTTGTTTAGTTCCCTGCTTAGGGCGTTGATCAGCTTTACCTCATTGAGTTGCTGGTCGCCTCGGATGCTTACAAGGACTGGTTGAAGTTCACCATCTTCGAGGCGGGCCAGCATGACCAGCACCTTCATCACTTGCGACGGAACAAGGCCCTGGGCGGCACACAGTGTCTCGATCGTTCCCTGTTCGGGTGTATCAATCAAGGCAACTTTTGAAGCAGGCAGGGGGATGGCCTTTGGTGGATGAGAGACGGCCTTTTCTTGGTTGGCGGCGTAGAGGCCATCACCACTGATCAGGATCAGGTCTTCGCCAGCATCCGCTGTAACCATAAATTCTTGAGACGAGGCTCCGCCGATGGCTCCGCTGTCGGCTTCCACGGCGACGGTTGCGAGTCCGCAACGGGAGAAGATTCGTTGATAGGCCTCATCCATGGCTCTGTAGGTCATGGCGAGGTCTGCTTCGCAGGCATGGAAGGAATAGGCGTCCTTCATGATGAATTCCCGGCCGCGCATCAGGCCAAAACGTGGGCGGATCTCATCGCGGAATTTGCTTTGGATCTGATAGAGCGTTACAGGAAGCTGTCGATATGAGCGCAGCAGGTCTCCGGCAAGACTTGTGATCACCTCTTCATGGGTGGGGCCGAGTCCGAGTTCTCGTCCTTGGCGGTCTTCAAGGTGGAACATCAGGCCTTCGCCGGCCGTGTACCCCTGCCATCGGCCACTACGCCGCCAGAGCTCTGCAGGCTGCAATTGAGGTAACAAGGTCTCCAGAGCACCAGTGGCATCCATTTCCTCCTGCACAATCGCTGTGATTTTGCGCAGGACCCGCAACATCAGGGGTAGGTAGGCATAAATGCCTGAAGTAACACGACGGATATATCCCCCTCTGAGCAGCAATTGATGGGAGGCGATTTCCGCGTCAGCTGGTACGTCGCGCAACGTCACCAGCATCAGGCGGGAGACGCGCATGAATCGGACCTCAGTGGATGGGGGAAACTACCATCCGCGGTCCAAAAAAGCCGATTGCGAAAGTGTCTTTAGGCGCCGAATCGACCTGTGCGAGATGAGTCTCACCTGCTAATGTCGCGCAACAAAAGAAGCGGTTAGTCGATCTCATGTCTGAAGGCTCGGTCAATTCTGATTCTCCTCTGCCCAGCCCTTCTTCCGATTTAAGCAAAGATATTAATGCTGTGATGGCTCAATCTGATGCGCTTGTTGGTATCGATGACGTTCAGAAGTCTTTGAATCGTTCAAGGGCTTCGGTGTATCGCTACACCAATACAGATCCACGCAACCTCAATCCTTCGTTTAATCCTCGCAAGCTCAATCCTGAGTATCGAAGCGATCAGAAAGATCCCCTTCTTTTTCATCCAAATGAAGTCGCCCGTTTCGCAAAGGATGTTTTAAGGATCAAAGAGGTCACTGTTGAGGTTCTTAATTCCCCCTCAACAGCAACGCAACAGGTTCTTGGATCAATCCTTGAGGAGCTGCGTGCAATTAGGTCACAGCTTGATGGATTGAATGATGCACCGTCAGATTTGGCCGCCCATAGAGAGCGGCAGGATCGTCCTGCTGCATAACGTCTCTTTCGGTGACAGAATATTTTGTAGCGGTTTCCGGCAATGGCTTGCCCAGACCCTGAAATCGCCCCGATGAAGGTGGCTGATGCTATCCCCTACACCGGGTCGTTCTAAACCACCCCTGCATGGATCCTGACCCAGCCTCAGTTTCAAGCCCCTCGTCTAAGGGTGAGGAGCCGTCCAGATCACATCATGATTCTGGTCTCATTGGACCAGATCCTGAAGATCCTTTCAGTTTGAGTGCGCCTTCGATTGCGTTGCTGGGTTTGACTATTGCCATCGCAACCGTTGGAGTACCCCTCGCGGCAGTTTTGACAGATCGGTCTGCGGGGAGGGAAAGCATGGTTCCCACAGCCTTGGAGAAAGATGGATCTAAGCTCTCTACTCCCATCTCCTTCACCCGGGTTGGTCAACCTGTTGGTGGAGATTCCGGCGGGAAGCCGGAACAAGTACGAATATTTCGATGAGGCTGGTGTGATGGCCCTCGATAGGGTTCTTCATTCCTCGGTTCGCTACCCGTTTGATTACGGCTTCATCCCCAACACCCTTGCTGAAGATGGTGCACCTCTTGATGCAATGGTGATCATGGAGGAGCCCACATTTGCTGGCTGTCTGATTAGGGCACGACCAATCGGGGTGCTTGATATGCATGATTTCGGGGCTTATGACGGCAAGTTGTTGTGTGTTCCCGTTGCTGATCCCCGTCAACGGTCGATCAGCAGCATTCGGCAGATTTCAGCCAGTCAACTGGAGGATGTGGCTGAATTCTTCCGCACTTACAAAAATCTTGAGGGGCGAGTTGTTGATATCGGTGGCTGGAGAGATTCAGAAGCTGTTGAGCCTCTGTTGGAGACCTGCACCAAAGCTGCGCAGGCTAAGCTGAAAAAGTAACTATGAACCCTAATCGCTTGAATGAACGAGTTCATTCTTTGCTGGTCAGTTAAATCATGCTCAACTCAATAAGGATTTATAGCTATTCGCGCTGCGCTACTTGTCGGAAGGCGTTGGCTTGGCTGCAGCAGCATCAAATTGTGCATGATCTTTTCGACATCGTTGAGACACCTCCTAGTCGCGAGATGCTTCGTGGCGCTATTAAGCAGTTAGCAAGCCGCAAACTTCTCTTCAACACAAGTGGTGTAAGTTATCGCGCCCTTGGCGCGGCTGTAGTCAAGGCCATGAGCGATGACGAGGCGCTCGATGCACTTGCATCCGATGGTAAGTTGATTAAACGTCCTTTCCTGATTGCTGAAAATGGCAGTGTATTGGTGGGCTTCAAACCGGAGGTCTGGGCTGAGGTGTTGCTGCCTTGAAGAGTAAATCCGTAGAAATAGGAGTATGTTGCGGCGAAAATAAATGTTATTTTGATGCGATAAATTTTTAGTAGAGCTGCTAAAGGACAATGAACCAAAGAGATTGCGAATGATGGAAATGTGACTATTGCTATTCGCAATATGTAAAAGCTAGTAATCAAGAACTTGAAGGCTTATTCGTATATGGTTTGTCCTTAGGGGTATTGACTGCCATGGCAATAGCAGGTGTATGACGGGCCATGGGTCATCCCTGTGCGCGAATATAATGGTCTTGTCTAAGTATTTATCTACTTTGTCTGCAAGTTGATGGCAGCCTGTAAAGGATAGGCTTTGTTGTCTATTCATACTGGTGGAAGGAGATGGTTTGTGTTGGATATTTTCTAGATAAAGCAGCAAGTTTTTTCAAAGAAGTTCAATTAAGTGGATCCGGATCAAGCCTAGATGGTCAAGAGATTAAAGTCGTTAAGGGGTTGCGATGCAGTATTAAATGCGGAGGTAATTGTAATCTTTGTCGTTGTTTATCTTTTCGCTATTTTGTATTCTATTGCTTGCGTATTCCAGGCCCTCGTTGCCTTTAAATGTTTTCTAATGGTAGCTTGCATGACATCTTATAGTGTTATTTTATTGCTAGATTCTTGCTTTTGGCTTGTCATTTTCGCCTCGCTGAAGTTAAGACCATCGAGCTCACTGATCAATTCATTAACCCCACCTTGTTCTCTGAGCTGGCGGAAGCTGGAGCGCTTGAACTCTTCAAGGAAGGCCACCATTAGTTCTTGACTGCGTTCGAGAACGGGTCCCTGCTCGAGGGTGCGAGCGAGCTCTTCCCAGAAGCGATCAATCGTATCGACTCCTAGTTGCTCTAGCACCATATCCTTGCGGCCAAGTTGGTCGCCGGCATTGCGAGAGAGCTGCAGAAATGTATCGATCATTCCGGCTGCGAGTTGCCGGCTTAGTTCCGATTCGGCCTTTTCAATGACGGCAAGCCCTTTGAGAGGAGCGGGCACGATCACGCCATCCATACTGCGCTGCAAGGCGTGACTAAAGAGTGCCAAAAGTTGGGGGCGCATGCTTGGCCCTACCTCACTGAGGATTAGCGGTAGCCAGAGCCGAAGCAATTCGGCTAGTTCACGTTCTTCGTTCTTTTCCACTGATTGATGACTACAAAGACTGCGGATTCGTTGCGGCAGATGTGGTGAGCGAATGATTTCTTGCATCGCATCCACGATGCGTAAGGTGAGAACTTCAAACAGCTCCAGGGCTAATAGGGCTACGACGCCCCTGCTGATGACAGCGCGCAAAGGTTCCAGCTGAATGAGCCCAGCGCTGGATAGGCGCTCGGTAACGGGCACTAACCGCAAGAGTCTCCAGAATGGGAGGAGTAGAGGCAGGTCGATCCAGCGTCGCAGCAGGGCCTCTCGCCAGCTAATGCCGGGGAAGCGACGCTTCAGGCGCATAGCCCTTAGCAGGATGTCGAGGAGAAAGAGAAGTTGGAAGGGAGTGTCGAGGCGCCAGGCATCGTCAACAGGCTGCCCGTTTTCGTTGATCGATCGCCAATAGTTGGTGGCGATCAGGGGAAGAATCTTCTCGGTCCAGAACAGTCTTTCTTGCTGCCAATCGAGGTTGTTGAGGTATTTGTTTCCCAAGAGATGGGCGGCTGCCTGCTTGGAGGAATCCATCCCAGCCCTTGCACGCAGTAGGCTTTTTAGTTTTTCAAGGGTGCCGACGTTGCCAGAGCTGACGAACGGATTCTCATCGATCAGTTGAGTCGTGAGTTCGACTTGATTAAGGCGTAGTTGTTGTGAAGCAGGGCTATTGATTCCTTGCCTTGCTGCAGTTTGATCGAGTTGGCTGAAATGTTTGATATAAAGCTGGGTATCTCTATGCGGTTTGATGCCTTTGACAATGTCATAGAAAGGCGTCACGTTCGGCAACCATGGCAACGGCACCATCAACGATGTCGAGGGCAGGAGATAGAGATTGCGGTGTAACCAGAAATTGCGTAGCGGAATGTAGGTAACGTCGAAGAGGATCCAACTCAAGTTGGTGGCAGCGATTAGCGCCAAAACCTGATCCCAGCGCTGCCAGAACTTACGCGAGGGGGAGGGTCTCAACCCTTGCCAGCGGGGACGCACCATGGGCTGAGGTTGCTTTGATCACGCTAAGGGGCCGGACAGGCTGGCCTTATCGTTAAGCATCGAATTCATAACAGGGCTGAGTTGTCTGACGCGCAGCAGCAGGACCATCCCACAAACGATAAGGCGTCTGCTCCCCGGGGAGCATCAACCTCTAAACCTCATCCATTTTGGGATTTCTGGGGACCAGTCTTCTTCACTTTGGGCCTGTATTTCGGCATTCGTCATTACGTCGCTGAGGCGAGATACATTCCCTCTGAATCGATGATCCCAGGGCTGCAAGTCCAGGATCGGTTGCTGGTTGAGAAAGTCAGCCTTCGCAGTCGATCTCCACGTCGTGGGGAGATCGTGGTGTTTAACACGCCCTATTCCTTTAATGCTGCGTTGAATTTGAAGAGTGGTCAGAGGTCCCTTCCTTGCTTTGTGGTGAACCTTCCTTTTGTGAACTGGATGGGACTAACCAATCCCAGCTGTGATGCTTGGATTAAGCGTGTTGTCGCCGTGGGTGGAGACCAGGTTTCGATCAATCCCAAGGGAGAAGTGAGCGTGAATGGACAGAGGCTGAAGGAGCCCTATGTAACCCAGTATTGCCCTGTGAACGAGAGGGGAATGGGACCTTGCAATTCCCTGATCGCGACAGTTCCCATCGATCATGTCTTGGTGCTGGGAGATAACCGAAGCAATAGCACTGATGGAAGAATTTGGGGATTTCTGCCTGAGAAAGAAATCCTTGGGCGTGCTTTATGGCGTTTTTGGCCTTTTGATCGTTTCGGCTCACTCATTCCCTGAGTCCACATGCCACGACACTGCCTTGCAGTTGGCAGCCCTGCCAGGGTTGATTAGCTGCTTTGGGTGCATGATCACTATGCCGATCTTGAGTCCAGAGCTGATCAGGGTCGAACATGAGCCAGCGCCGGCTGCCAATGGTCAAGCGTTCCTCCGGCAGGTTGAGCATTTTTGACGGTCCAAAACTCAGAGCATGCCAAAGCTGCTCTACAGACCAACCAGCTTTGACCACAAGCTCTTGCCAAAGCGCAGGCAGCACGAGTTGATGGCCTGCTAGGCCAGGCTCAAGCTGATTTGGAGGCAGTTGGGTATCTTCCTCATCAAGGGGTATGGCATGGACAGCCACGGCCGTGAGGGTGCCATTGGCAAGGGCCTTGATCAAGGCTGCTCGATCCCGAGGACTACCAAGAGATGGGATGACCCTCCATCCAAGCTCTGTGGGATCAAGTTTGCTTTGGTCAGTCACCAGATGCCACCAGCACACGCTGGCCAGAGGCCGGGAGGGACAGGACCCCAAGATGGCGACTCCAGGGGCAGTGGCCAGGTTCATCAGTCTTAGGGAACGTTCAGGGTGCTGCCGATGAAGTTCGAGAAGTTGTCCCAGGGGGAGGGTTTCGCTGGCGAAGGGGTCAGGTGCCCAGCCCGCTCGTAGTGTTTCAACGCCTTCGCGCACCATCCCGCCACCTTGAATTTTTTCATCTCTGGGGGCGATTAACACTGGGGCTGATCCCATTTCGCCTAGCACCAGCCCCCGTTGTAGGAGAGCGATTGGCAGGATTAAATCGTCGTTTGCCAGTCCTACGGCACCGTGTTGCAGTAAATCCGCATGGGGGGATAGTTCGCTGCCGGCACCATCTCTGCTAAAGCTGCCCCATAAGTGAATGTCCACATCGCTATTTGGATTTAAAAATCCCTGCAATCTTTCGGGGCGATCACGCCAGGAGGAACTGCGGGGTAGCAGAGCTAGTTGGCCATAACCGGCAGCAGCAGCAGCATGTCTCAGGCTTGCAAGGGTTTCGCAATAACCACTGATTGGATCTTCAAGGATGGAATGGGGGTCTACAAGACAGGGGGCGAGCAGTTGTTGGCTAGCTGATTTGGGGGGCAGCCCGAGCTGTTGAGCCTGTTTACGTGCCTTCGCTCCAAAGGCGATCAGATGGCTGTCTCTGATCAGCACAGCATCTTCAACGACAGGTTGATCCGACCCGTGCAGGATCCTTATGGGGTCTAGAAGTTGTGCCTCGGGCATCACGTTAGAGCGCCCCAGCAGCTGTGCGATCGAGCACACCACCAAGGTGAGAGGTGAGGTTGAGAGAGGTCACCACTGCAGGTTGGCCGGGATCTGTAGCGATGTCGACCACCGTGACACCTCCATTCCCTTGTTTGACTGCCCAGATATCAGCCGGGGTCATTCCGAGTAGATGGCAGAGAATCGTTTTGTTGACAGCGTCATGAGCCACCACGAGCGCTGTTGCTTCTGGAGCCAGGCTGTTGGCGATCTTGTTCCAGCAGGCCACGGAACGCTTCCATACATCCTGGATGGTTTCGCCCTCGGGCATCTGCACCGTCTGCGGAGCTTGTTTCCAGGCATCTAGCAGTTCAGGCCAGCCGTCTTCAATGTCTGATTCCAGCTTCCCTTCCCAAAGGCCATGGCCGATTTCCACCAGCCCCTGGGTGACTTCGAGTTGGACATCTGGATGGTGCTTGAGGATGGCTTCCGCCGTTTGTCTTGGTCGGGTCATCGAACTGCTGTAGGCCTGATCGATCAACACATCGCTTAGGAAGGCTCCGGCGGCGGCGGCTTGCGCGAAGCCATTTGTATTCAGCGGGATGTCGATTTGGCCTTGGAACCGGCCTTGTTGGTTCCAGTCGGTTTCACCATGGCGCACAAGGATCAGTCTCGGACCCTTCCCTTTGCTGGGTAGTTGCTGATGCAAGTGAACGGTGCTGTTTAGACATTCGATTTGTGCTTGATGGGATTTCTCTGAGAGGGGTATCAGGTTGAACACCGAGAGTGAGGCGTTATCGAGGCGCAGTCGTCGCAAGCCTTGGTCTGGCTCACCAAGGAGAACAAGGATTAAGCAGCGCAGGATGCAATTGTGCGAAACAACCAGAACTGTTTCGTCACCCTCCAGTGGGTGACGTTCAATGAGTTTCCGTAGGAATTCACGAGCCTGTTCCATCAGCTCGCTAATGGGTTTATAGGGATTGCCGTCTTCTCGCTTGAGAACCAATTCCTGTGGTTGTTGCTTCCAGGTGCGATAGGCATCTGGGAACGTGATCTTTACCTCATCGCTGCAGAGACCACTCCATGGAGCCAGGTCGATTTCCAGTAGCCCATCATCGAAGCAAGGCCTGAGATCACTGCCTTTGCTTGCTAGTAGGTTTGTTGTTGTGGATGCGGCCCGCTTCAGGGGGGAGCTATAAACAGCATTGATTTGGATTTCTTTCAGGGCTTGTCCAGTTTGACGAGCCTGTTCTTGGCCTTTCGAGGTGAGCGTGGAAAGATCGCTGCGACCCTGAATCCGTCGCTCGCGGTTGAAGCTGCTCAGACCATGACGGACGAGGAGAAGACGCAGGGGCACCGGCAAAGATGTTTTGACGCGGCCATCGTATGGGGCCCCCTGCCAGCGCCGGATGGGATGGTCTTCGGCGATGCCCTTGAGGGAGTGTTGAACAGCTGTCAGCGCGCTGTGCTGCGGCCAGCGAGAATCAGCTTCAATTGATGCCTGGTCGTTGAGCTTTGATCCCCTGTTCAGCCTGATCAGGCGATACACCCGTGAGCCGCTTTGGAAAGTCGGACTGGCTTTTGTATCACTGATGTTCGCGGTTTTGATTTGGTTTGTGGGGTTGCAAGACAGCTTCAGCAGGCCGTCAGTGACCCCAACCATCTCCATGCAGCAACAGGAGATGGCTTTGCTTGCTGATCAGGCCGTCCCTGCAGCCATTAGGCCTCTGCTGGTGGGTGAGGATCCAACATTGGCTTTGCAAGAAGCTCTCGGTGAGATCCCTCTCAGTCAGATGAATGACCGCCAGAGGCTGTTGCTCGCCGGACTCCAATCTTCAAGGGCAGAACGTCGTGAGCTCCTGGCTGCTTCAGTGCAGTCACCGTTACTGATTCCTCTAGAGCAGGCGCTACTGGCTAGTACGCAAGAAGGGGGCTTGTCACTTGCTGATCGTGAGGCGCTTGGCTCATTAAGCGGGGACCCTTTGCTTCAGCAGGTTGGTTGCTTTGCTCTTGGCGGGGATCGCGATGACTGCGTGAATCCCCGTGTCGCATCGAGCATGGCTTTGCGGCTGGTCTTGAGCGTGGTGTTACCTGCGGCGGCTCTACTTGCCGGTACTGCGCTTTTGTTGCGTCATCTGTGGATGTTGTTGCGCAAGTCCGTTGCTCCCTGGCCACCGCTTCAGGCCTTACCACTTTCCTTAACGGACATGGTGCTCCTGATTGCCTGTGGATTTGTGGTCTTGGGTGAGGTGATGGCTCCCGCTTTCGTGGCTCCGCTGAGTGCCTTGATAACTAGGGGGATGGACAGCCCCTTGAGCAAAGCGTTGACAGTGGTGATTGGCTACGGCGCTTTGGCACTACCGCCATTGTTGATTCTGCGTCAGCAGCTGCGCAGTCTGCAGGCAACTGATCGGCCCGTTGATGGATGGTTGCAGTGGCGTCTGCAGCCTTGGGGTTCAGCGTTGCTGAAGGCAGGTCGAGGCTGGTTGATGGTGATGCCTTTGGTTCTACTGACTGGATGGCTGATGGGATTGCTGTTGGGGGATCAAGGAGGAAGTAACCCCTTATTGGAACTGGTACTGCGCAGCAAGGATCCATTGGCCTTGATGTTGCTAGCCACCACCGCTGTGATTCTGGCGCCTCTCTTTGAGGAGTTGGTTTTTCGTGGTGCGCTTCTGCCTGTATTGGCGAAATCTTTTGGTCCGGTATGGGGTGTGGTAACCAGCGCGTTGGTGTTTGGTGTGGCTCACCTGAGTGTTGGTGAATTACCTCCGCTGTTTGTGTTGGGCTTGGGACTCGGTCTATTAAGGCTTAGTTCAGGTCGTCTTTTGCCTTGCGTGTTGATGCATGCTCTCTGGAATGGGGTTACTTTCATCAATCTTTTGCTGCTTGGCGGATAACTAAACTCTTCAATCAGAATGTGATTGTCAGCGACTTAGCCTTGCGGAGGCCTATTGAGGGTGGTTCACTGATTTATTGCAGTGGCTTATTAGGTGGTTGCCGCACTACAACATCGTTCGGTAACGGCTAACCGTGATGTTTCGCGGGCACGATCTGTCCGCACACTTGAGCTGATCCAGGGATCCTTGTCTTCAAGGAAGGTGGCTCGTCAGTCGCCAGTTCTGGCAGGACTGCATCGCGCTACTGATGGTGCATTGATCGGTGTTTTGGTTGCTGCGGCATTGATGTCCGCTCTCACGCTGCATTGGCAGCATCGTTGGACCATTGCTTTCAACAGGCTGGAGATCACTCGCTCATTGGCTCATCGTCTTACGGAGTCAACCGCGATGATTGAGCGTCACTTGTTGGTTGAAACCAGGTTGCCTCAGTCGATGGTTCCCACAAAGGTTGCCAACCTTCTTTACCTCGAACGCTCTGCTGATCCGTCTGGTGTTGTTGTTTCTGGAGAGTCGGAACTGCTTAGCCAATTGATGGTCCAACCCATTAATCACGGCTACTGATGCCTGCCTCCAAGGCTCGCCGCTCACGAAGTTCCAGGAGGCGTGCCCAGGGCGTGATTGCATTGGAATCAGTTCCTGCTCATCGGATGAAATGGGTGTTTTCCATCCTCTGCTTTGGGCTGATTGGACTTGTGGGCCGGATGGCTTGGCTGCAGGTTCTGCAATCACCGGAACTTGAATCCCGTGCAAGGGCTTTGCAGACCCAGCGAACCCAACCGATAGGGACACGGCGTTCAATTGTGGACCGCAATGGAAGGTTGGTAGCTCTCGATGAGGAACGCTTTCGGCTTTGGGCTCATCCTCGTTATTTTAATTTCCCCGGGGATGATCCCGGTTTGATTCGTAAGCCACTGGATGTTGCTCGCAAGCTCTCCGGGGTGTTGGCGATTCCTGTTGCCGAATTGGTGCAGCGATTTGGTGACCGTCCTTCTGGTGTGAAGCTTGCTGAAGGATTGGATCAGGACATCGTCAATGAAATCCGCAACCTTGGTATCAGTGGTTTAGATCTTGAGGCTTATCCACAGCGGCTCTATCCGCAGGGCTCTCTGTTTGCCAACGTGGTGGGCTTTCTTAATTTGGATCGCGTCCCACAGGCGGGATTGGAGCAAAGTCGTCACGAGGATTTGTTGCGTCATGAACAGGTTCGTAGCCTGCGCCGAGGAGCGGATGGCACCCCCCTTCCTGACGACCTGGCTCCGGGAGTGTTTTATGGCGATCATCTAAGCCTGCAGCTCACTTTGGATGCTCGTTTGCAGGAGCTGGCGGGGCAGGCACTTGTGGCCCAGGTCAAAGAGTGGAAGGCCAAGAAGGGAGTGGCCATCGTGATTGATGTCACCAATGGAGAGTTGCTGGCGCTGGCGTCCACACCCACATATGACCCGAACCAGTATTGGAAATATTCGCCCTCTCGCTTTCGCGAGTGGTCCGTTCAGGATCTTTATGAACCTGGTTCTACCTTCAAGCCGATCAACCTTGCCCTTGCTCTTCAGGAAGGTGTGATTCAGCCGGGGGGAATGGTGAACGACAACGGATCACTGAAGATCGGTGGATGGCCAATCTCCAATCATGATCGCAAGAGCCATGGGGTGATCGACTACGCCACGGTGCTGCAAGTTTCTAGCAACGTCGGCATGGTGAAGATCATGCGTCAGCTCAAACCCACGCTGTACTGGGATTGGTTGCGACGGCTAGGACTTGATGTCAAGCCCGATACCGATCTGCCGGGGGCTATTGCAGGTCAGTTAAAGACGAAGGAGCAGTTCGTGGCTCAGCCAATTGAGCCGGCCACGGCCGCATTTGGACAGGGATTGTCGCTCACGCCACTGAAGCTGGCTCAGTTGCATGCCTTGATTGCCAATGGTGGCCGCCTGGTGAGTCCCCACATCACCAGGGGATTGCGGTCGGGAGAAGCGTTGGCTCCACGCGCCGCCGCAACAACTGGACATCAACTACTGCGCCCAGATGTCACCAGGATTGTGCGGGACTGGATGGAATCGGTTGTAGAGAAAGGAAGTGGGAAAGGGGCGAAAACGCCTGGTTATCGCATCGGTGGCAAGACCGGCACTGCTCAGAAAGCACTGAATGGGGTCTATTTGTCAGGAGCAAAGATTTGCAGCTTTGTTGCCCATCTGCCGGTTGACAATCCTCGCTATGTGGTTGTGGTCGTGGTGGATGAACCCCAGGGGGGCAATGCTTATGGGTCCACGGTGGCGGTGCCTGTGGCGAAGCAGATCATTGATGCTTTGCTGGTGCTAGAAAAAATCCCACCTAGCACTGAGCAGACCCATTCTCAGCCGGCCAAAGGCTAAGTCTTGGCAAAGCTTCGATGGTGAGTTCTGAACCTGGGCTGTCAGTAAAAAAAACGCCGCTAGCTTAAAGATCTTGCGAGACGTTCTGCTTCATGGCCACACTCCTTGAGCAGCTTTCCACCATGACCGTGGTCGTGGCGGATACCGGTGATTTGGACGCGATTAGAAAGTTCACCCCCAGGGATACCACGACCAACCCTTCATTGATCCTTGCGGCGGCTCAGATTCCTGCTTATCAGAGTTTGATCGATGAGGCTCTTCACTCCTCCCGTCAGTTATTGGGCAACTCTGCAGCTGTGGAGGAGGTGGTCCATGAGGCTCTCGATGAGATTTGTGTAATCTTTGGAAAGGAAATTCTCAAGATTGTTCCTGGCCGTGTTTCCACTGAAGTGGATGCTCGCCTCAGTTTCAATACTGAAGCCACAATCGCTAAGGCTCACAAACTAATTGGCCTATATAATGACGCTGGCATTACTAATGATCGCGTTTTGATCAAGATAGCTTCTACTTGGGAGGGTATAAAAGCGGCTGAGGTTTTGGAGAAGGATGGAATTCATTGCAACTTAACTCTGCTATTTGGCTTTCCTCAGGCTGTCGCTTGTGCAGAAGCAGGAGTCACTTTGATCTCTCCTTTTGTTGGGCGAATCCTTGATTGGTACAAAGCTTCTACTGGTCGGGATTCTTATGCAGGCCCAGAAGATCCTGGTGTGATCTCGGTGACCAAGATCTTTAATTATTTCAAAACCTATAATTATAAGACTGAGATCATGGGTGCGAGTTTCCGCAATCTTGACGAAATCATTGAATTGGCTGGATGTGATTTGTTGACCATCTCACCGAAGCTTTTGGATCAGCTGGGTGGTACAGAGGCTCCGCTGATGCGTAAGTTGGATGCAGTCAATCCTGTTGCTGCAGAGTCTCAGATCCATGTCGATAAGGAGAGTTTTGAGTCAATGATGAGGGCTGATCGCATGGCTTTTGAGAAGTTGGATGAAGGGATTCGCGGCTTTAGCAAGGCGATTGAAACTCTTGAGGCTCAGTTGGCGCATCGATTAGCTGTTTTGGAGGGAGGAGCGGCCTTCTGCCATATTGTTCAGGAGATTTTCATGCTCAATGATCTCGATGGTGATGGTTGTATTACTAGAGAAGAATGGCTCGGTAGTGATGCGGTATTTGATGCCTTAGATCATGACCATGATGGCCGACTTCTTCAGGAAGATGTTCGTTCTGGGCTGGGTGCTGCTTTGTCACTAACAACAGCTTGAAGTCTTGCTTAATAAGTTAATAAGGTGATGAGTATTTATCATCATTCCTTATAATGTTGAAAAATACTCTACTTTGCCTGAGTTGAAGCTGGAGAGTTTTTTCTGCCATCTAGAAAGGACTAATGCTCTGAATCCCAAGGTCGGTATCGTTTGATCAGAGCATGAGAGAGATCAGGGTTGGCAATCCTGCCAATTCAACTGGCATGCGTGCAAAGATGATCTCTCGCTATAAAGTTATTTTCTAAATAGGCTTCTGCTTTCTCTGCTCTTGGCGACCTATCTGATCACAGGAACGAATCGCGGCATTGGCTATGAATATTGTCGTCAGCTTCATGCTCGTGGTGACGTGGTTGTGGCTGCATGCCGTAAGCCTTCGCAGCAATTGGAAGGCTTAGGCGTGCGTATTGAGGCCGGAGTCGAGATCACTTCAGATGGATCGATTGCGCGCTTGAAGCAACGGCTTCGCAGCTTGCCGATCGATGTGCTGATCCACAATGCCGGCATTTTGGAAAGCACGACTTTGAAAGATTTTGATCCCGAGAGCCTTCGTCGTCAGTTCGAGGTCAACGCCATTGGGCCATTACGTGTCACACATGCTCTTATGGATCATCTACTTCCTGGCGCAAAAGTCATTTTGATGACTAGCCGAATGGGCTCGATCGATGACAACAGTTCCGGCGGTTCTTATGGCTACAGGATGTCGAAGGTGGCTTTGTGTATGGCAGGAAAGTCATTAGCTATCGACCTTAAATCTCAAGGCATTGCCGTGGCGCTTCTTCATCCAGGGCTTGTGCGAACCCGCATGACAGGATTCACTGATCAAGGCATTACTCCAGAAGAATCGGTTGATGGCTTGTTGGCCCGTATTGACAATCTCAATTTGGAAAACTCAGGTACTTTTTGGCATGCCAATGGGGAGATTCTCCCTTGGTAACAATTGGTTTGTTGAAGAAGTGATTGACGTTGCTTTTGGTCTATAATTTTGCGTTATTCGTAATCACTTGAGAGCACTTCACTGCTCACTCTGAAATTTATTTTGCATTAGAAATGCTTGAATGCCAGTTATCGAACTTCGTTCGGCTAATCTTTATTATTTTAGGCAATTAACGTTGCAAGAGCAACCGTTTAATCACACGCTGGGCAATGTCGCCATATCCCATCTCTCCAGAAAGGATCTGAGCAATCCGTTGTGGAGCTGTTGGCCTTTTGATCCCAAGCTGATATCCCACCTTGGGGAATCGATAAAACACCTGAGCAATCCTCTTGCCCCAGGCCATGGAGTCTCCCCACCGTTGTCGCATGGTTTGGCTGTAATCAGCCAGGTTGTTGGTATCACCGTTCAACCAATGATTCAGGCAGCGGGCTGCTTCACATCCACTCATCAACGCTGGGCGCAGACCTTCTGCCAGGAACGGATCGCATAGTGATGCCGCATCTCCCACGGCGATGACACCATCGCCATGCAGTGCTTGATGGCCGTTCCATACCCGTAAAGATGCTTCTTGTCGTTTGCCTGCTTGCGGGTCAAATCCCAGGTTCGGTAGCAGTTGTTCCAAGACGGCATCACTATCGGCGGCATTGCGGCCGATGAACGTACCTACGCCTACATTCACGCCTCCTGCCAAGGGGAAAGCCCAGGCAAAACCATGATGAACCAGCCCAAATTCAAATCGGGCTGAACCAGTTTTGAGGTTGCCTCGACCCTCCAGGCGCACAGACATGGTGCTCGCGTGATGCAGGTTTTTTGGTCCCAATCCCAAGGCTGCAGGCCAAGCGGACTGGGAGCCATTCGCCAGTACGACCGCTCTTGCTTCAAGTTGTCTGCCGTCATCGGCTGTGACTTGCCATCGTTCTTTTTGTCTTTGCAAGCTTTTGACCGTAAAGGGCCGGAGCAGTTCGGCGCCTGCATCAATCGCCTGGTTTGTTAGGAGGGCATCAAGCTTTTCTCGCCGCACAATCCAAAACGGGGCGGAATCTTGCAGGTCGGCCACGACGGGATCACTGAGCTGCCAGCTGAACTCAACCCTTTCAATGACTTCATCAACGACCGATTGCAAATCAAATGGAAACCACTCCTGCACCGCAGCTGCCATGCCTCCGCCACAGGGTTTGATCGTTTGGTGTGCATTCTGTTCGAGCACTGTGACGCTTTGGCCGGCTGCAGCCAGATGGAAAGCTGCCGCAGATCCAGCGGCGCCTGCTCCGATGACCAGCACATCGCGAGTGCTCAAACCTTGAGAATGTCGGCTTCTTTTTCGGCGAGGTATTTTTCGATTTCAGTGATGAATGTGTCGGTGAGTTTTTGTATCCCATCCTGTTCATCATGGCTCTGATCTTTAGAGAGCTCAGCATCTTTTTCTAGCTTTTTCACTTTATCAATTGCATCGCGACGGATGTTGCGCAGGGCTACTTTGCCTTCTTCTGCATATTTTGCTGCCAGTTTGCAGAACTCTTTGCGGCGCTCTTCAGTTAGCGGCGGCACATTGATGCGAATGATTTTGCCGTCATTGTTTGGTGTCAAGCCCAAATCACTAGTGGCAATGGCTTTTTCAATCAGGCCCATTGATCCATTGTCAAAGGGCTGTATGGCAATCGTCTGTGAATCAGGGGTGGATATTGTTGCTAGAGATTTCAGGGGTGTTTCGGTGCCGTAATACTCAACGTTGATTCGATCAAGTAGTGACGGGTTGGCGCGTCCAGTACGGATGGTGGCGAAGTTGCGCTGTGTGGCCTCCACTGATTTGTGCATGTTGTCTTTGAGTTCCTGGTTCGACATGGCTTCAGAGAGGCGAAGGCTGGGTGAAGGGATGAGTTGGGATGGCCTGTTTAGGTTGCATTGCTGATACGGGAGCCGATTGCTTCGCCAGCCACTGCTTTTCCGATGTTGCCAGGTTCAAAGAGGTCAAATACAACGATCGGGATATTGTTGTCTTTGCATAGGGCAATGGCAGTGCTGTCCATCACAGCCAGCTCGCCGCTTAGCACTTGCTGGAAGGTGAGTGATTCGTATCGTTTTGCATCAGGGAAGCGTTTGGGATCACGGTCATAAACCCCATCCACCTTCGTGGCTTTGAACACCACATCAGCGTTGATTTCCGCAGCCCGAAGTGAGGCCGTGGTGTCAGTTGTGAAGAATGGATTACCGCAGCCTCCACCAAACACAACCACTCGGCCTTTCTCTAGATGACGAATGGCTCGCCGACGGATGTAAGGCTCCGCCACCTCTTGCATTTCGATTGCAGTTTGTACTCGGGTTGGTACCCCCGCTCGCTCTAAGCCGTCCTGCAATGTGATGGCATTCATCACTGTGGCCAACATGCCGACGTAGTCGGCTGTGGCCCGATCCATGCCCGCGGCAGAACCCTTTAGGCCTCGAAAAATGTTGCCACCGCCCACCACGATCGCCAATTGGGTGCCCTTGGCCACCACTTTGGCTACATCCTCTGCGATGGATTGAACAATTGCTGGATCGATGCCATAACTCTGATCGCCCATCAGCGCTTCGCCGCTGAGTTTTAGAAGGACTCGCGCGTAGGCCATTCATCGTCCAGATCCCGAAGAGAGTAGCAAGCCTTCTCCGAATCGTCCTTGAGCTGGATGGTCTGAAGGGTTGTCGATTCTCAGATTCGCTTGGATGAAGTCATCATTCCTGATCGATGCGAGAGAACGTGCTTTGTCGCAGCAATGTGATGGCCCGTCTGAGCTGTTGAGCGCTTGAAGGCATCAGACAGGATCCTTCTTGTTGGAGCGAATTATTTAAGTAAAATCCATTGGTATAACTGAAACTTTACACTCTGTCATGGAAGTGTATACAATGTCTATACAATAATGGCTTAAACTGAGCGGAGAGTTCAGAAGTGGACCGATGCCGAAGATTAAAGAAAAAGTAAAGGTCTTGGGTGGTAAGGGTGTGGTCTTCTCGTATGTAACTGATGAAGAGAAGTTCTACTACAGAGAGATGGTTAAGGGAACCAATACATACAGATACAAACTGATTAAGAATGCTTATACTCTAGATTCAGCAGTAGATAATTGTATTGAAGCTTATTCTGAGCTGCGGGAAGAGATTAAAGCAATTGAAACTGGAGTTGAATTAGTCAGGAGTGGTAAAGATATTAACCCTGAAAGTGACTTCAGCAGGTGGAACAGCTTGATAAAGAAGCAACGACAGAAGTCCAGAGAAGTTAGCAATTGTGTTGAAGACTATTTAACTGAGACTTTGAAGAAGGTTGAGTCAGGCTTGCTGAGTATGAAAACCTATGAGAATAAACAGAATGCTCTACGCAATCACTTAATACCTTACTTAAAATCCGAAGGCGTAACACAAACTATTCAAATATCTAACACTTCCTTCAATAATTACCCAGTATGGAGAGAGGCCTCTAAATCAACACGAAGAGTTGAACTGATTTTATTTAAGGACTTCATCAGGAACTACTGCCACCGTAATCAACTGATTAGAAGTGAAGTTGATATGGACAGGCTGATGCCTGTAATTAAGATGAATGAATCTGAATTGGATGCCAATCCACCACTGATTGAAAAGGGTAATTGGAACGTAATTCTTAAAGGGTTATCTGAGCTAAGAAAGCGTGAAGGAGCAATGAAAAATATTCGATCAGATTATATGGGTAAAATGTTTTACAGATGGGTGTTGATAGCTAAGAATAGTGGTCTACGTAGTAATGTAGAGTTAACTCAGTTAAGGTGGTGTGATATTACAAGGGAGAACGTCGGACGCTGGTCAAAAACAGAGAAGACAACAAAAGATAAGTGGGTGGCGGTAATAAACGTAAAGAAAACAAAGACTGGTAAGCAACGAACTGTTCCAACTAATGGGGTTGATAGTCAGCTAAGGCATTGGAAGCGTGAGCAACAACAACACATTGAAGAGCATTATCCTTGGCTGGAGATTTCTGAGAAGTCGTACATATTTGGGAGTCCCGGAAATCATATGAGGCCTATGAGTTACTCACGATTCAGTGCTTACTGGAGAAAGTTGATGGATATATGTGGTGATAAGTTGAAGCCATATGTCTTTAGTGACCGTCCATACACGGTTTACAGTCTCAGGAGCACCTACATATGTAATTTGATACTTCAAGGCAAAGATATATACACAACTGCTAAGTTGGCTGGTCACACTGTGGCTATTTGTGAGAAGTATTATGCAAAGCTAGATATGGGTTCAAAGGTTAAGCAGGTCACAGACTTTCAATTCGGTGTTAAAGGTCGCAGGAAAGCAGATAGTGGCAGTTACATTGAGGATGATATTGAAGAAGTAACCACTAAAGATTCGCAAATTAACACCAATAAACTACAACGAAAGATCAAACTACCTGAACACTGGAAAATAGATGATTCAAATACGTATCAACGAGCTACAGGCAAAAATAGAACTACCATTAACAGAAGCCAAACATTTACTGATGAAGAACAGTAAATGTAAAAGCATAATCAAAGGTGAACGAGCCGTTCTGATATACCCATTGAAGGAGATCCAAACATTGAAGTCACTACTTAATTACGACAGGCATCCAAGCAAGTAGGCACACTCACGCCAAAGGAGTGGTGCTGGTTCAAGTGTATTAGTTCTTGCGGGCTCGCAACAAGAAGGTATCCTTTTCAATAGACATGGGCCAGCAAGTTGACCACCTCCGCTATTCAAAGGCTAAGCGACGTTGACGTATCAGGAGTTGTGCTCAACGAGAACGCCGTAAAGGGTCTAAGTCAAGACGAGCGAGGCTTGCTGAAGGCAAGGGTCGTTATCGCGAATGAAGCCTGGGATACTGCCGGGAACTCAGTAAGGGCGTGCGCCCAAGTCCTTTGCGATATCCAGGTCAACGCTAAGAGCAAGGGTAACTGGACCGCCTTACTGGACTCTGGCGACCTCCACTTCTCGAAGAGTGTTGCCCAAGACCTGGTTGCTGCCAATAAGTGGTTGTCAGAGCATCAAGTGCCTGACAGGTTCTTGACCAATATTTCCGCTAGAACACTTGGCACAATTGCTCGCGTGAATGACAAAGGCATACAGCAGAAGCTCACTCAAAAGATTGTTGAAGTAGAAGGCGCAGGGATCAGCGAAGCAGAGGTTAAAAAGATACTTAGGGAGTCAAGGCCGAAGAAAGCTCTTAAGGAATCAAAGAAGGCTATCAAAACACTGAGCGAAGGCGCCACTAAAGAGGAGGCGGTCAAGCACTACCAGGGAATTGTTGAAGGGCTAGAGACTAAATTAAATAGTTCAATGTCCAAAATATCTAGACTTGAAAATTCAAATGCAGAGCTTCAAGGCGAACTTGCCAAAGTGAAGGCGACATGGAAGGCCAAGACTGAAGCGCTTGAAGAGGAACTGGCTAGAGCAAGAGAGTCTGTATAGAGAATGCAAATCGTCAAATTATTTCTCAAATGTGGATTGTTATTGAGCAATATTCGCATCCAAGCAACTTAATGCTATTTAAGAATTCACATGACTTACAAGATTTAGGAATAAAGTGTATTTACTGCTTTCTTGAAATTCAGGCTATTATTAATTTTATAGATAAACTCCGCAGTCCTCACTCGACTCCAATGCAGCGTTCGCTTCGTCTTTCTTTATCCGTAGCAAGTGCTGCTGCTCTTGCTCTAGCTAGTTCTCCCATTCAGCCTGTTGTTGCTCAAGAGAAAGAAGGCAGTGCCGCAGATCTCGGGGTGATGGAGATCAACCTCAAAGACGCTGTTCAGTTCAACTGGGGCTTTCAAGGTGCGCTGCAAGGAGCAGGCACACCGAACCAAGCTGGTATTGGTGCCTTTCTGCCGATTGCTGTTGGTGAGAACAGCGTTTGGTTTATCGATGCTCTAGCCAATGCCAATTTTGGTGATCGTGATGGTGAAAGCAGCATCGTTAATACCGATGTCGCTGGCACCACCATCAGTACATCAACCCGTTTGGGGTATCGCTGGCTCAATGGTGATCGCTCTTGGATGTATGGCATCAATGCTGGCTATGACAGCCGGCCGATAAATACAGGTGATGCTGATACCAGCGTCAATGTTTTTGACAAGCGTGATGTCTTCTTCTCTCAGGTTGCTGCAGGGTTAGAAGCAGTCTCTGATACATGGAACTTCAATGCCTATGCACTGGTTCCTATTGGTGATGTCGAACACAAGCTGAACAGCCATTACAAAGGTGGTGCTCTTGATACCTACGGCTTGGATGTTGGCTACAGCATCACACCTGATCTCAATGCTTCTGTTGGTTATTACTACCAGCAAGGTGATCTCGATGATGCTGATGGGTCTGGTGTTAAAGGAAGGCTTGCCTACAACATCAGCAATGGTTTAACACTTGGTGCAAACCTCTCATATGACGAGGCTTTTGATACACGCTTTACAGCAGACATTAAATATCGCTTTGGAAGCAATGGCTATGGAGCACCAAGCAAGAAAGAACCCGCAGTAATGCCTGCAATTCAAGCGTTATCTGCAACACCAGCCAATCGGGATGTGAGGGTGCACGACTGTACAACAACTGCGATATGGGCTGGGACGGGATGGGTGCAAGACTGTGTGTGCAAAAACTGGAAGCTATGGAATGCGAAATGTGAGACCAAATTGCCCTGGTGGTCTCAAAACACAAGTAGTTCTCCCTAACAAATCACGCTTCTAACCAATAGCTTTGCATGGAACAGTCGCAATTGGGGCAATACGTCATTCTCCATATGGTATATAGCTTCTCGCATTTATTTTTTGAATCTTCCTAGCAGGTGTGACCAGCTTCACAAGATCGCGTGATTGGGGTTTTAATTTAGTTATTGTCAACCACCTAGATGTGTACCTTAGAGATTTGCTGAGATTCTTACAAAAAATGAGGTTACAGAGGCAAAGCTCCTACTTATGCAGGGTCTTTTTATTTCTTCAACCACCTCACTATTGGCTTTAAACAACCATCGATACCTAGCAAAATGATTAAAACTACCCTTTTGTCTGCTATACTGCTGTCGTCCCGACGGCTTGGGACACAGAATTTGCTACAAGATCCGGTTCTAACAGGGCTGATCTGCTGAGTAGAGGAAGATACCTAGCTGAAGCAAGTGATAACGTAATACTTAATGAGTGTGAAATACCTATTGATATGGATCATTCATTTATCTATCACGTTGTCTCTTGCTGATTCGGGACGTTGATACACCAACCACCTACGATGAACCTACCCAATGTCTCGTCTCTTTTTGCAGACCTTGATCAAGAGGCTCCCGTCATCACCAAGAAACACCTTAAGAACGAGATCTACGAAGCATATCTATCTTCCCAGAATCAACTCAAGCAAGCACGAGAGGAACTACTACCAGCAGGAATACTTGGAGGTCTTATCACTCTGCTACTTACTGGAGCATTAACAAACTAACAATCAATGAGCAGGCATTCTCTAGATGTAAGCCCTGCTCTTTATATTCCATATAAGATACATATAAGCATATTCAATCATCCTTAAATCGCTAAGTGTAGAAAGTGCAAGACAAGTCCAGCAAATCGTTTAAAGTTGCATTATGATTAAGTTATTGGATAAACATAGAGAATAGAAGTATAATCTGAATGCCTTATTATTTGGTATATGAATAGACAGTTAAAGGTATTCGGAATCATTCTTACGCCCTTAGTTATTGGTTTATCGTATATACCAATTAGCATAGCTGGTGTTCCGTCTTCCAAGCAAAAGTGGATGCAATGGAATAATGCGTGGGGTATAGATACTGAAGACATAGAGATGAAAGGGAAGCGGTTGCGCTTTTACGTTTCTAGAGCTGGCCAGCCTGGAGAAGATACTGTTAACGTTAGGCAAACATGGCAAGGGAAAATTAGAATTAGTTGTGATTCAATGAAGGCTAGACATGAAATAGCTGATGGTAAATATGGAAATCATATAGTTTATAATTGGTATCACCTAAGGCAAGGATTGTTTGGTTATGATCTCGCAAGTCATTTTTGTTATTTAACAGGAGAGCCTGGTTTCACGCCTGAAGGATATCAGTCAGCGGTTGCTGATAAGATTAGAGATACGATAATATCAAAATACAGGAAGAATATTCCAACTACGTATACTTATAAGAAGTCTATTCCTAAGGCGCCAGAGTGTAATAGGGCTCTACATGATTACGACTGTAGCTATTCCAAATACTTAGATTCAAATGCCTCAATAAAAGCATGGGCGGATGCTAACCCCGACATGGCCAATAAGGAACGTATCAGACTTAAATCAGTCGATTAATATAACCCACCAATAACAGATTGGAAGGAAAAGACTACTGAATAGCAACAGTATATGCTCACCAGAGGCATCCAGGAGCGCTTGTAGCGCATTTAATACCAATCCAGGTGGGATTCATTATAAGTGTGCCCTTTCGCAGCTCTCAGGGCCTCTCAGGGCAGAGTTGACATCACTTACGTATACAGGAGAACTACATGACACATTTATACAGGAGATCTAACCACTGATGTATACAGGGAGAAACGATCACCACCGTATAGAGGGAGAACCAATGACACACCTATACAGGGGAAATCAACATGACTCCCGTATACAGGGGAAAGACACATGACACCCCTATACAGGGGAATAGAGCGGTAACGCGCCTATACATGGATAAGCTTGACCACCACCCTATACAGGAGAAAGACACATCACCACCCTATACAGGAGAAATCAACATCACCACTGTATAGAGGAGAAAGACACATCAGTCACGTATACAGGGATAAAGAGCGATCACTTACGTATACAGGGCAAAGTCACATCACTGACGTATACAGGTGAAAGACAGATGACTGACGTATACAGGAGAAGACCGATCACTGACGTATACAGGGGTAAAGACACATCACCACTGTATACAGGGGAAAGACAGATCACCACCATGTACCAGGACGAGCTACCAGTATGTGGCTATGGAATAAATGAGATTCGTATCGATACGAAACTCGACTGAAATATTTTTTCAAATGACACTTATACAAATATACGACAAAGAATTAACTAGTGAATTCAAATCATTCCTAGATCAGATTAAGCCAAACGTAGAAGCTTACGCTGTAGCTAAGGGTAAAGCTCAGTTTGAAAGGATGATGATCATAGGAAAGATAAAGGAATATCAGAAGCAATTCCCACAACGATCAGCGGAGCATCGAACATTAGCTAACGCTATGAAGTCTGAAGGATGGTCTAAGGATGTCATCTCAGACAATGTATCTGCGTATAACTTCTACCATCAGGAGTACGATGAAGGTGATTGGTTTAACAGTAGACCACAATACCTAGATCAAGCTTCTGTGACCCATTTAGCAATACTAGGTAGAGACAACACAGCACTCTTAAGATCTAAAGTTGATGAATATTTCACAAAGCATGGTGAAATTCCTTCAGCATCTGCACTACGTGGTTACCAAGCTGGTTTCTTTACAGATGAATTCAAACCTCTGTCTAGTCTAAGAACTAAACCACAGATAGAAGAGCAGACTTCACAAGCTTCTGCAGTAGATGTCGAAGTAGTAACTGAACCATCTAACACTGCTGAGGAATCACTACCACCAACACAAGAACAGCTTGTAGATCAACTGATAACAATTGTACAAGCTATGAATCTTGATGAGATCTATGGAGACCAAGAACACAAAGCTAAGCTGGAGGTAGTTAGAGATCCACTAATGACACTTGCTCACATTGCTATCCCATCACCACCAAGACCAACTTACGTTTAACACAATCCAACCTAAACATTAATGCAAAAGCAAACTGAGTTAACACGAGACAACGTTCCACATACAACTAAGATTAGATTCTGGACTGAAGGTGAAATGTCACAGACAGCCTATAAATCTATGAATGAACATAGGACTAACAACCGTGAGGATTTAGCTAAGGTTGTATTAAGTGAATGGATTCTCTAAGCACTGTCCAACCTGATAGATGACAATAAAAGCTAATCAGAAAGACGTATTAAAAACAAACACCTATCTTGGTGCCATACAGTTTCCAATAATACGTCGACAAGTTCTTAAGTTAAATACTTAGCGTAATTAGCTTATAGAGCCGGCATAGATGCAAATAGTTCAGAAGGGTGGACTGATCTACTTTTTGATGTGCAATTCATCTTCGGCTCATTACCCACAATATATTTACCAATGGCACGTAAACAAGTAACCTCAAGTAAGGGAAGGCAACTCAAAGTCCAACAGCTACTTATCCCTGAAATAGAAAAGCTACAACAAAAGGAACTTAAAGCACAGCAACCACTTACGATTAACAAACCAATCAAAGAGATCCCTAAACAGACTGTAAAGCAGACACATAAAAAAAGAGCCAACCGTCTGGAGGCTCCGTATGCAAAAGCTAATCCAACTAAACCTGTTAAGCCATCACCATCTGAACTTAAAAAGCAGAAGCAGGAGATGTTGGACTGGTTAAATAACGTGAGGATTGGCTAGGATATTTTTTCTATTTTGAACCCTAAGTAGCACCCAAGTTGCGATCCATCACCTGATCGCTAAGGTCAGAACCTATTGCGCTTCTCTTATTTGCTCTCTTCCAATCCTTTATGTTCATCCCTGAACCAGATCCTTTTGGATCAGGCGCAACAAAAGGAGGAGCCCCAGGGTTCGGCTCATTATAGACGAAACTACTACTACCTCCAGGCAAGTCCCTTTGCTTACCGTGTATTTTGGCACCACCACTAACACTTTTCAGCTCGTCAGTTGATAGCTCCTCGTTGAGTTCTTCGTTTTCTTTTGGGTCAGTCATTAGGTGTAAATACTCTTCGCTAAGTATAGCTAACCTCAGAGGAATTGCTATGAATGCAATAGTAAATGAACCAGCTTGAGTTTATTTAGTATTTCTATTGTTTATTGGGGATTGTCCTGTTAAAATCGAACTAAAAAGGCTCGGCGTTCTTTCGCACGTGTTCCCGTACAGTATTAGCCAAGACAATATCACCAAGGTATTCAAAACTATTATCGCCTGTTTGAGCCTCACTCCTTAAAGCCATTCGCTCAGCTCTGAAGCCGTCCAACTTCGCAAATACACCACCACCTTTGATGGCCTGTAGCTCTCCAACCGTAAGTTCGTTGTTTGTCATTGGCTTGGATTGGTTGTGAGGGACTTATCCCTCGGATGAACACATCATCTCCAAATTTCTCTACTACGTCATTGATCCGAATCATTGCTAGTTGTGATGTTGGTCACACCTTGCCGAAGAAATTACCAGAAAAAATAATTTCAGATCGGGCTTAGGTTTTATGACACAATTGTCTGAAGCGATATAACGTATGTAGAAGGAGCGATTTAACCCCCATAGGCCCCCTTGAGAAGTTGTATAAACTGTGGGAATGAGATGCCTGAAGATGTCTATACAATATATTCTCCACCTTCTATACAATATTCCCTGAGAATGACTGCTATAACTGGCGTGGAATACTTCACGTTAAACTATTACCGAACTTTAGACCACATTTTCTTAGTTGCAACCTGCTGTTGAGAACAGGTCGTGCGTGAATCGTGATCTGTTCTGGTCGTTTTGTAACGATGAATTCACTGAGTAAAACTACCCATTCATCCACACAATACAATATCTCTACAAACCCTATTCTCAATACAGAGAACAGATTCATCACAATTGATCTGAGAGATTCAGGATCCTTCTTGTTGGAGCGAGCTCATTGTGCACAGAGCTTTGCTGGTGAACGGTCTGTCGGTTTTTGTTGCTACAGATCAGCTATTTGATGTGCATTTAGAGGTGAGATGATTGCTTGCTTCAAAACTCAATGCCTGCTTGTGCTTTGACGCCTTGCTCCTTGAAGGGATGGTGCACCAAGGTCATTTCTGTGACCAGATCTGCCCGTTCAATGAGCTCTTTTGGTGCGCCTCGGCCAGTGAGTGCTACGTGGGTTAGGGGTGGCCTTTCCGTGATCCCCCCTAGTACTTCTTCTACCTTGAGGTATCCCAGTTTCATCGCCACATTGACCTCATCAAGCACTACAAGTTTGTGGGTGTTGCTGTGGAGGTAAATCAGAGCCTGTTGCCATGCTTTTGATACCAATTGCTGATCTCTTTCCCGATCTTGGGTTGTCCAGGTGAAGCCCTCTCCAAACGCATGCCAGCTCAATGCGTCACCAAAAACTTTTAACGCTTTTGCTTCGCCTGGCTGCCAACTCCCTTTAATGAATTGCACGACTGCAACATGCTCGCCATGGCCAAGGGTGCGTAAGGCTAGCCCTAGCGCTGCGGTGGTTTTGCCTTTGCCATGTCCTGTGAACACAAGGATTAGGCCCTTCTCTTTGTCTCGTTCTCCTACACGTTGGCGCTGAATGTCTTGTCGGCGCTGCATGCGTTTGCGGTAGCTCTGTTCGTCGGTTTCGGGGGCTAAATGCCCGCCTATGCCGAGAACTTCTGCGCTGTGATCGAGTTCGGTTGAAGAGGGCGAATGCGGAGCTGGCGGGTTGGTCATCAAAGTGTTGGCAAGGTCTTGAGCATGCTTTGAGTTGGGCTGCTTATGGAAGGCGGGCTGTGATTCGTTGTAGTGCTCGGCCAGCTAATAGTTCTTGCTCAATAGTGCTGTAACCCATCTCCCGAAGTTGCTTGGGCAAGTCTGCTTGCAGCATTGTGAGAGCGGTTTCAGTTTCGAACAGGGCACAAAACAACTGTTGGGGCAGCTTGAGGTAGGGGCCTGCTGGATGGAGGTCTATCAGCACTAGCCACCCCCCCGGTTGCAATAGGCGCTTGCAGGCTTTGAGCACTTGTTGTCGTTCTTCTGAGCTGAATTCGTGCAAGGCCAGGCTGATTTGGATGGCCGCAAATTGGTTGGTGTTCAGCGGTGGCTTTTCTGCCATGCCCTCGATGCATTGCAGTTGGGGGGTTCGTTCAGCTGCTAGTGCCAGTGCCTTTGGTGAAAGATCTAAACCTGTTACAGCGAAACCAGCCTCGATCCATGGTGCTGCTGTTTCGCCAGACCCACAGCAAAGATCCAAAACGGGTGCTCCTTTAGAAATCTTGTCTTGAAGAGCAGTCAGCCCTAAGGACCTCAACCGCTTTACACCCCCTACGCTGAGGGCCGAAATGGTTGTCACTAGGTTATAAAACCAGCGATGCTCGTAGGCAAAGGTTCTTAGTGGTGAGGTCATGGGCTGAGCTGTCGAGCTAGGGCTGCATCTACCGCTTGTTGTTGGTCACGTCGGGTGATCCAGTGGTGATAGGTGCGGGTATGAATAGCCACTGAATGGCCCATCATTCTTGCTGCAACTGTGTCTGGAAGGCCGATGTGGATTGTGCGTACCGCCCAGGCATGCCGCAGGTTGTAGGGGGTTAGGGGCAGTTGATAGCGCCGGAATTGTTCCGACACTCTTCTCCCCACCTGTTGGAGTGTGGTGTGACGCAGATCGACATTCACCGGCGGCAGGGCCTGGGCATTGTTTGCTAGTTGTTCAAGTTCAAAATGCTCGACCCAGTCTGGATGAAACGGCCAAACCTGATGCTCGCCGGTTTTTGTGTTTGGTAGGACCCGCAGCACCTGATCTTCCCCCTTCGCTAAAGCAGCAAGGTCGCAGAAGAACACCTCGTGATTGCGCAGGCCGTAAGTGGCCATCAGTCCATAGGCAAGTCGCCATCCTGGGTTGGGGATGTGCTCCACCGCCTCGATGATCTGCTTGTCGCTGGGTAGTTGACGAAAGCGCGCCTGATGCAGTCCATAGCCATCCGCTTCTGCTCGCCAATCTTCCGGCAGTGCCATTTCCAGGTGGCGTGCCAATGCAGCTAGGGCCGTGGCGCATTGCTGTCGGCTTCGGCTGCCATCTGCATAACTGGCCAGAGTGTCTTTTAAAAGGTCTGAATCAAAACAGCTCTGCTTGTTAACAGCTAGGGCTTTGAGTCGTCGTAAGTAAGGAAGGTAAGCGGACGTCCATGTGCTGCGGCTACCGGCAGGTGACCGTCGGCGATATGGATCAGTAAAGAATGCTTCTTCAAAGCTGATCAAAGCTTCTCTGAGCCCTGTCGCTATCTGTTCAGGTTGTGTCCGTGTTGATTTGGTCGTCCACTGGGACCAGTCGAATTGTTTGCGTTGCAGTTGGTAGTGCACAAGTTGCACAATTCGCTCAGCCTCTTTCAATCCTTTTTGTTCTGCCAAAAGCTGCAAACTGATTCGTTGAGTTTTGATCAATCCAGTTCCATTCCGGCAGGGCAGTGCGCCGCGTAAATTGAGCCACTGGCCTCGCTGTTCAATTCTCAGGTTGATGCCGCTGTCAGCCAGGGCACGGTTGATGTTGATTAGCTCGTTGCTCAGCTCCATGGCCTTGTAGGGATGGTGACACCTTGGCGTTGATGGCAGCTACCCTCAAGTCCCTCTAAAGAACTCTCTTCTATATGGCCCGGGTCGGTGTCCTCTTGATGAACCTAGGGGGGCCTGAACGTATCCAGGATGTAGGGCCTTTTCTCTTTAATATTTTTGCCGATCCGGAGATCATTCGGCTGCCTAACCCCGCTCTTCAGAAGCCTCTGGCCTGGTTGATCAGCACGCTGCGCAGCAGTAAATCCGAGCAGGCCTACCGCTCAATCGGGGGCGGTTCACCTCTGCGGCGGATCACTGAACAACAGGCTCGGGAGTTGCAGAGCTTGCTTCGGCAACGCGGTATCGATGCCACGAGCTATGTGGCGATGCGTTATTGGCATCCCTTCACAGAATCCGCTGTCGCAGATATCAAAGCTGATGGGATTGATCAGGTGGTGGTGCTTCCCCTCTACCCTCATTTTTCGATTAGTACCAGTGGCTCGAGTTTTCGAGAGTTGCAGCGCTTGCGACAGACTGATGAATCTTTCCGCAAGCTGCCAATACGTTGTATCCGCAGCTGGTACGACCACCCTGGTTATGTTCGTGCCATGGCGGAGTTGATCGCTGAGCAGGTTCGGCTGAGTGATGTGCCTGAAGAAGCTCAAGTGTTTTTTAGTGCTCATGGAGTGCCCAAGAGCTATGTCGAACAAGCAGGTGATCCATACCAGAAGGAGATCGAGGCTTGTACAACTTTGATCATGGCTGAGCTAGAAAACCTTCTTGGCTATGGCAATCCTCATTCCCTTGCCTATCAAAGCCGAGTGGGTCCAGAGGAATGGATTCAGCCCTATACCGATCAAGTTATTAAGCAGCTTGGTGATGCTGGTACACGGGATTTAGTGGTTGTGCCGATCAGCTTTGTGAGTGAACACATCGAAACTCTCGCCGAGCTTGATATCGAATACCGCGAGCTGGCGACCGAAGCAGGGATTGTTCATTTCAGGCGGGTGCCTGCTCTTGATACTTACCCCACATTCATTGAGGGCCTGGCTGATCTGGTTGGATCCAGTCTTGAGGGGCCAGAGATCAATCTCGATGAGGCTGCGAAGCTGCCTGGTCGAGTGAAGTTCTATCCACAGGAGAGATGGCAATGGGGCTTGAATACCAGTTCTGAAGCATGGAATGGACGCATAGCCATGCTTGGGTTTGCGGCTTTTTTGTTGGAGCTGATCACTGGCCATGGCCCTTTGCACGGCATCGGTCTGCTCTGAGTGTTGGCTCGTTAAGGGTCGTCTCACTCTTCTTGTTGGTTCGTATGTGGGATGACTGTTCTCAACGGAGTCCATTTGTATTGGGGCATTCGCCCTCAGGCAGCAGGCTCGCTGACGGATTGATTTTGCTGGTGATGGTGAAGAACCAATAGGCAATCTGTACGGCAGGCCCTTAATCTTTAGGAGCAGACCATGCTTTGCCACTGCCGTGACCTTGACTTCTTCAACCACGGCTCTCGGTGGTTCATCACAACAAGTGCAAAAGCGTATGACGGGCGCCGATGCCCTGATGGATGCTCTTCGCCGCAACGGTGTGGAGATCATCTTTGGTTATCCAGGTGGTGCAATCCTTCCGATTTACGACGCCGTTTATAAGGCTGAGCAGCAGGGATGGTTGAAGCACATCCTTGTTCGCCATGAGCAGGGGGGCGCCCATGCGGCTGATGGCTATGCAAGGGCTACAGGCCGTGTTGGAGTTTGCTTTGGAACCTCTGGGCCAGGCGCAACCAATCTGGTTACTGGTATCGCCACGGCTCAGATGGATTCAGTTCCAATGGTGGTAATTACAGGACAGGTCCCTCGACCATGCATTGGTACAGATGCTTTTCAGGAAACTGATATTTTCGGGATCACTCTGCCTATCGTGAAACACTCCTGGGTTGTTCGCGATCCGGGTGATTTGGCTTCTGTTGTTGCTCAAGCATTTTTTATTGCAGCTTCTGGGAGACCTGGTCCGGTGTTGATTGATATCCCTAAGGATGTGGGCCAGGAGGAATTCGACTATCAGCCAGTTGAACCTGGATCCGTCGTGCCTGCAGGATTTCACCGATTCCCGGCTCCAGAACTTTCCTCAATTGAGGCGGCTCTCGATTTAATTGATGATGCTCAGAGGCCTCTCCTTTACGTTGGCGGAGGAGTTATTTCTGCCGGAGCTCACGAGAGTCTTAAGGGTTTTGCAGAACGTCACCAGATACCTGTCACCACCACATTGATGGGTAAGGGGGCGTTTGATGAGCGACATCCTTTGGCTTTGGGGATGTTGGGAATGCATGGCACTGCCTATGCCAACTTTGCAGTTACTGAATGTGATTTGTTGATCGCTGTCGGTGCACGTTTCGATGACCGTGTTACAGGCAAGCTTGATACTTTTGCACCCCGCGCAAGAGTGATTCATTTTGAAATTGATCCAGCAGAAGTGGCTAAGAACCGACGTCCTGATGTTGCGGTATTGGGTGATGTTGGTGTCAGCTTGGTGAAGTTATTGGACTTGAGTAAGCAAAAGTCTGTTGAGTTGAGGACTTCAGCGTGGCTAACTCGTATTGAGAGTTGGAAGAACCTTTACCCCTTGATGACTCCGCCTGAGGAGGGGCCAATTTATCCTCAGGAGGTGCTCTTGGCGATAAGGGACTTGGCTCCTGAGGCCTATATAACAACTGATGTGGGCCAGCATCAGATGTGGGCGGCTCAATATTTACGGAATGGGCCTCGTCAGTGGATTAGTAGCGCGGGATTGGGAACGATGGGTTTCGGGATGCCAGCTGCTATTGGTGTTCAAATTGCTTTGCCAGATGAACAGGTTGTTTGTATCGCTGGTGATTCCAGCATCCTGATGAATATTCAGGAGTTGGGAACATTGATTGAGTACAACATCCCAGCCAAGATTGTGATTGTGAACAACCACTGGCAAGGGATGGTTCGTCAGTGGCAGCAAAGCTTCTACGAAGATCGTTATTCAGCCACTGACATGCTTCCGGGCATGCCTGATTTCGTGGCATTGGCGAAGGCCTTCAGGGTTGGCGGGGTGTTGATCACTGAGCGAAAGGATCTCAGGTCAAGTTTGAAGCAGGCCCTTGCGACTCCAGGTCCGATGCTCATCGACGTGCATGTGCGACGTGATGAAAATTGCTATCCGATGGTTCCTCCTGGCAAGAGCAACGCTCAAATGGTGGGTTTATCTAACCACCCTGAACTTTCTGGGGTTTCTCTGTGATGCAACGACTGCAGTTTGTTCTTCTAAGCATTCTGCTTGTTTTGTTCATCACACCATTGCCTGTCATGGCGGCGGAAGTGCTGCGTGTGAGTAGCTCCTCGTTGCTCCTGGTTGGTGACCACAACCGAACCTATACGGTTCGTCTTGCTTGTTTGCAGGTGGATCCATCTGATGAGGCGGAAGCGATGGCTTGGTTGAAGTCAGAGCTACCCAGGCGCCGGCGGGTCAATCTGCGTCCAGAAGGTTCTAGCGAAGGGGTGCTTTTGGCGCGGGTGACCTCCATCGGCAGCGATGTAGATCTCAGTGCAGGGCTAGCGGCTGCTGGTTTAGGTCGTTTAACGTGCGATTTGCCTCAGGCTTGAGATAGGAGTGGCTCTGCAGGATCAAATTGTTTCTCTAGAAAGATCTTGTGATAAAGCCAGAGGTGTCTGATCCATCAGCCCTACTCTGATGACGTTGGGTCTTCAGGATCATGGCCCCCTCCCAAGCGGCCCCTTCAAGTGGTTCGTCTTTGGCTGCAGATTCCATTGCAAGTGGGTCTTGGAGGCAAAGGTTCTTTAAGGCTCCCTGGCGGAGCTGGTTGATGATTTTTGCCAGCCTCCTTGGCTGTCAGGCGGTTTCGGCAAGTGGGCTGCTGTCTCCATCTGTGGTGGTTCTGTTGCCAAAGGGCTCTGCTGTAGAAGGTGCCAATGAGATCTTCCTCAAGGGCTTCCAGTTGGGAGAGGAGAAGGTAAGAGGTTGCGGTCTTTCGCTGGCGTCTGTGAAGTTGCGTCTTCTCAATCTGGATGATGATCCTGCTGTGGCTTTATCAGGTAACCCGCGGTTGAAGTTGGTCGTGGCGCCTCCTGCTGCGGATCTTCGTGCTTTTTCTGCTCTGGCGTCTAAGCGCAATCTCAGTGTGGTGTTGCCTTATCAGCGGGGCGCTTCGTTACGAAGTCTTGGTGAGCTGGATGCACGTTCACGCCTGTGGTTCTTGGTGGCACCTGTTCGCGATGATCATCAGGCCATGGCTCAGCGAGTGATGGAGCAGGGTTGGCGCCGCGTCATGGTGGTGCGAGATCCATCTGAGCTTGGTGTTGCTGCAGCGAAATCTTTTATTGAAGCCTTTGAAATCCTTGGGGGGAGGGTGGAGAGCTACGAGCCCGAGTTGGTGCAGAGCGTGAATCCTGACGATGGCGAACGACTTAAGCGTTTGCAGCAGGACCTGGTCTGGCTAGGACCTGATGCTCTTGTCTTGGCGTCTCGCCCATCAGGTCCTCTTGCGCAGGCTTTGAAAAAGGCGCAGATGGATGGATCGCTTGGGCGGGGACCACAACATCCAGCCTGGGTATGGCTTGCATCATCGGATTTGGCGAGTGATATCGGTCCAGAAGCCTGGGAGCAGCTTTTGTTGAAGCAATCCTCACGGGGGCCTGGTTGGCAGAAATTTTCTGAATCGTTTGAGCAGCATTGGGGGCAGGCGCCCGATTTGTTGGCCGCTGCTGGCTTTGATACTGCTCGAATAATTGCGCTGTCAACGATGTCTGCTTCTCTAGCTTCTGCAGAGGGAAGCGCTGATCCTCTTGGATGGGTTGATGCAGAAAGTGAACCCCAGCCTCTTTGCAAAGCTTTGCGCTTGCGGCTCAAAGGCAAACAAGTGCGTTTGGAGGGCGCCGCTAGCAGTTTTGCTTTGCGAGCAGGACAGACACCTTCTGGGACAACAGTTTTTACACGAGTTTCTGCTTTGGGGCCTGACTGAGGCAGAACTCGAATCTGCTGGGGTTGAATCAGGATTGGATGGAGCTGATGCTCTTTACGTGTGAGGTGATGACGTGTTGCGGTTGAGTGAGTTGAAGCTTCCCCTTGATCATTCGCCAGAGGCGATCGAAGCAGTCATCCTTAAGCGGTTGCGTATTCCGCCTTCCCAGCTCATCAATCACAGGCTGGTGAAACGAAGTATTGACGCTCGACGTCATGAGCGGATCCAGTTCATCTACAGCGCGGATGTGAAGGTTCGAGGGGAAGCTGCTCTGTTGAAACGCCACGCAGGCAATCAAAAGATTCGTAAGGCTCCAGACACCCGCTATTACCCAGTTGCGCAGGCGCCAACAGATTTCCCTCAAATAGAAACGCAGCGGCCGGTTGTGGTGGGTGCAGGCCCTTGTGGTTACTTTGCAGCTCTGCTTCTGGCACAGATGGGTTTCAAGCCTTTGCTGTTGGAGCGTGGTCAGTCGATCAAAAAGCGCACGCTAGAAACCTTTGCTTTCTGGAGGGGACAGCGGCCTTTCAATCCTGATTCCAATGCCCAATTCGGTGAAGGTGGGGCGGGGACTTTCTCAGACGGAAAGCTTTATAGCCAGGTGAGTGACCCTGAGCACTATGGGCGCAAGGTGCTTGAAGAATTGGTGGCCAGTGGAGCCAATCCAGAGATCCTTACGGTGCACCGACCTCACATTGGCACCTACAAATTGGCCACGGTGGTGCGTGGAATGCGCGCCAGAATTGAGGAGCTTGGTGGTGAGATTCGATTTGAGACTCGAGTTGATGAATTGCTGCTGCGGCGAGATTTAGATCATTCACGCACTGGCAAGCCTTTGCAGGTGGTAGGGCTGAAGCTTGCCGATGGCAGCACAATTAGCAGTCGGCATGTGTTATTTGCCCTGGGTCATTCAGCAAGGGCCAGCTTCGCCATGTTGGAAAGGGTTGGCGTGAAGCTTGAGGCCAAGCCCTTTTCTGTAGGACTCCGCATCGAACACCCTCAGCCTCTGATCGATCGCGCGCGCTGGGGTCCAATGGTGGGTCATCCACAACTCGGCCATGCGGAATACAAGTTGGTGCATCACGCTCGTAATGGCCGCTCTGTCTATAGCTTCTGCATGTGTCCGGGGGGAGTTGTGGTGGGTGCTACATCGCAAGCAGATTGCGTGGTTACCAATGGCATGAGTCAACACACGCGCAATGAACGCAATGCCAACAGTGCCTTGGTTGTGAATTTGGAGCATCAGGATTTGTGCAGTTATGAGCGTTGGCCAGGAGATCCTTTGGCAGGAGTGGCCTTGCAGCGGGACTTGGAACGAAGGGCTTTTCAGCTTGGAGGGGGTGGATATTGCGCCCCTGCTCAGCGCCAGGAGGATTTCCTGGCGGGCAGGCCTACAACTTGCCTCGGTGAGGTGATTCCCTCTTATCTGCCAGGGATCAGGTTGGTTGACCTCAATCAGATGTTGCCGGCTCCGTTGATTGAGGCTTTAAGAGAGGCCTTGCCGGCCTTCGCTAGGCGTTTACCAGGCTATGAGCATCCTGATGCTGTACTCACTGGGGTTGAGACCCGTACCTCATCGCCTGTGCGTATTCCCAGGGATAACTCCTTTGAGTCGCTTAACACCACTGGGCTGATTCCTGCTGGAGAAGGGGCTGGTTATGCCGGAGGCATCCTTTCGGCTGGCATTGATGGGATTAGGGCTGCAGAAGCCCTGGCGAAACAGCTTGTGGTTGCTCAGTCTTCAGCTTGAGCAACGATTCCACTCCACTGCACAGCTTTGATGTGGTCCCTGCGCCATGAGTAAAAGAGGCTGGGCTCTGCCACTGTGCATAGCGGGCAACTGCTGATCTGCTCGCTGCTTAACCCAGCTCGTTTTAGTTGTTCAGCAGCAGCCAAGCGAATGTCGAGACGCAATCGCTGTGGCTGTTTGTCTGCATCGAGAATGCCTCGTTCTTTTAGTGCGGAGAGCCGTTTCTTCAGCTGGATTGGTGGGTTGCTTGGATCTGCTTCGAGGCTTTTGGCCACAGCTTCTGCAACATCAACTTGAATCTGATAGTTGGAACCGCTGACAGCTGGTCCTAGAGCAACAAGCAGAGTCTCGATTTTTGCTCCTCGAGATTCCAACTTTGCTAGAGCTTCCTGCAGGATTTTGGCGGCTACGCCTCGCCAGCCCACATGACATGCGGCTGCATGCCCCGTGGACTGGTCGGCAATCAGTATTGGAGTGCAGTCGGCAGTGCAGACCCAGAGACTTTGTCCACCCCTGTCGCTGACGAGGCCATCAGCCTCCGGCCAGGGTGGGCGGTTGGCTTGTGAGGCTTGGAGCACATTGCCGCCATGAACTTGTTGGGGTCTATGAACGCTAATGCCTGCGCTTAGGTAACCAGCTAGTTGATCGGGGCCTCGATCTTGCCAGCGTCGCGTGAAGAATCCATGTTCGAAACCAGCCTTTTGTAGAAGGTCGGCCTGCAGGTAGTAGCCCCCATAGCAACCGACCCAGGTCCATCCTTTGAGTTGGTTGAAAAGGGTATCTGGAGTAGCAAGCGGGTCTTGGTTGTCAGTTTCCGCTGCCGGCCCCAGCGATGTCATGGTTGCGGCAGGTCACGCAGCATCCAGAAACCAGCAAATCGTTTTTCCTCTGGGGAGGTCTGCACAGAGATGAATTGCAGTCCACCGGCTTGCTCTCTTGCTTCTAGGAGGCTCTGTTGAACTGCCGTGGCTGTTTTGTCATCCAAATCCGTCACCAGCCAGCGATCGTCTTGACCTGCTTCAAGCATCAGCTGCGTGCCATCGACGGCCAAGCAAACTGGTTCCAGGCCTCCAAGCCAGCCTGCTAGAGCCAAAGCACGGGTTTGACTGAACATCCGTACACCTGGCACTGGGATGTTGTCGTTGTCGTTTGCTCCAACTGGTAGTAGGCCGCCGAAGCCGATTGGCCACTCTTGGGCTTCGCGTAGCAAACCTAAGGGTAGGGAGGCCCAGCTCCAGGCGTCTCCCCTTACAGCCTCAGGTAGAGGCACTGGGGGTGTTGGTATCGGAGTTGGGGGAGGAGCCAGAGGACCAGCCATGTAGCCCTCCTCAAGGGGGTAGACATCCCGTTCTCGCTCGGCGAGCCAGTCGAGTAGGGCATAGGTTCTGCGGCTTGGAATTACTTCGATGCCAAGCTCTGCGGCAGCCCGTTGCACCATGGTGCGCATCGATATACGCCAACAGCGAAGCCTGAGAGGGGCCTCCCAGCCTTGTTCCTGAGAGTCTTTCAGGGCCTCTCTCAGGGCATCGGTCAGCCACAGTGAATTGACTTCTCCTGCAGGGCAGCGTTTTACCCAGCGGAATGGTGCAGTTCCTGACGGGTCCTGGGAGCTGCTAATTAACAACTCCCAGCGTTTTTTGCCGTCAGATTCAAGGATTGGTCGCGAGTAGAAGTCGAGCTCCCAGTCAGTCTTAGGGTGTTGGTCTGTGATGTTGGGCGTATTGGCAGCAATCATCCTGCTGACTGTTCCTGCTGCCTAAGGACGTTACGAGCTTTGTTGGCTCGATCAGTCGCTTCAGCCATAACCTTATCTTTTTCGATTAGGAGTTCGCCCGGTTGTCCTTCCAGTAGGGCTGTGTTCAGGGCAATGCGTCCGCGACCAGGGTCCATTTCGGTGATCAAGGCTTTGACTCGATCGCCTTGGTTGAATACCTCCCGCAGGGATCTAAGACTGCCACCGGTGATCATGGATTGGTGAAGGAGGCCACTCACACCGCCTAGGTCTATGAAGAAACCGTAGGGCTTCACTGCTACGACTTGACCTTCCACGAGCTGTCCTACTTCAAGTTCAGAGAAGCGGGCGGCGGTAGCGGCCCGCTTCTCTGAAAGCACCAGCTTGCGGGTTTCTGGATTGACTTCCAGGAATGCCACACCAAGGGTTTTTCCGACAAGCGCTTCGTGATTCTCTCCATTTTGGAGCTGAGAGCGGGGGATAAATCCTCTCAGGCCTTCAAGGTCGCAGGTCACTCCACCACGGTTGAATCCATTGACCTTGACCTGGGCGACCTTGCTTTCCTTCTCCATCTGCTGCACCGTGCTCCAGCTCTTACGCAGCTCTAGAGCTCGACAGCTGATGGTGACCATCCCATCGGCATTTTGCTCTCGAGTGACGAGTACTTCGACCTCTAAACCCTTTGGGAAGCGCTCTTTGAGGTTGGTAATCACGCCAAGGCCGCATTCATTTTTGGGCATAAAGCCTGGTGCTTTCCCGCCGATGTCGACGTAAACACCATCACTTTCCAAAGCGATGACCTTGCCTGTAGCCACTTCCCCTGTGGTTCCAATTGGTTCGTTTTCATCTAGAGCAGCCAAGAAGGCGTCTTCATCGAAGTCGAAATCGTCGACACTGCGTGCTGGCTTGGATTGCCCTTCTTCGTTGCGATGATCAATGCCCTTTGGGGCCGAAGCGCTTCGGTGTGACTGATCGGCCGGACCAAGTAGATCGGCCATCGTCATGTTTTGCAGCTCGCCGAGATCAAAACGACTCTCATCTGAGGCTGCATCAGCTGAGACGGATCGATTGGGGGCGTTGCTGAGCTGGCCTGATGCTGCAGTTGTTTCGCTGCTAGGTGAAGTTGTTTCGGCGGCTTCACGCACTAGCTTTTCTTGTTCCCCACGCCTGCTGATGTGCATGACCTGCAGGGGCTTGCGAGGGGCTTCCGCTGCGGGTTTAGGGGGCTTTGGTCTATTGGGCTGCGGACTGCCTGATCCGGCCATGGGGGCCTTGGGGTCGTCGATCAAGCATTCTGACAGGCAGGGTGGGGTTCTGTTCGCAGATTGGGGCTGATGTCTATTTCTTGCAGGCGTTTTGACCATCTCAGCTGGCCAGAGGCTGCAGAGGCGGTTGGTCTGGAGGGATCCACCTTGGTTTGGCCATTCGGGGCCTGTGAACAGCATGGTCCGCATTTGCCTCTGATAACGGACGCTTTTTTCGCAGAGCGGATCTTGGTAGAGGTCCTCGAACGCTTGCCTGCTGACCTGCCCATCTGGATGCTGCCAGCCCAGTCATTGGGATTTTCTCCGGAACATGAGGCATTCCCAGGAACTCTTTCCCTTTCAGCGAACCTGATGTTTCAGCTGGTCATCGAAGTTGGTCAGCAATTGGAGGCCATGGGAGTTCGTCGTTTGCTGCTTTTCAATGCACATGGAGGCCAGATTGGCTTATTGCATGTGGCGGCTCGGCAGCTTCGTGCTCAATGCCCTGCGATGGCTGTATTGCCCTGTTTTCTCTGGAGCGGTGTCGGGGCATTAAAGGATTTGCTCCCTGAAAGTGAGCGTGAGGTAGGCCTGCATGCTGGTCTGGCTGAAACCAGCCTGATGCTGTCCATGGCGCCTGAGTTGGTAGGGATTGATCGCCCTATCGATGGTGACCACTACACCCCTGGCCTATCCACCACTCCGCCGATGGGTTGGAGCCTTGAGGGGCATGCTCCATGTGCTTGGCTTACGGACGATTTCAGTGAGTCCGGGGTGATCGGTGATAGCCGAGAGGCTAATGCTGCGCTAGGGAAATCATTGGAACAGGCTTTAGCCGATCACTGGGTTAATTTGCTGATCAGCCTGATGGGAAGCCAATGGCCTCCGGTGAGAAAACCAGAATGCTTGTGATGTTAAAGGGAAGCTTGTGTCGATTTTCTCAAAGAGAAGGTTAAAGTCTCTCGACTGACGACTCCTAAAAAGATCCATGCCTACGCTACAGATGCCTGAGGCTGCTGTTCTTGACAGCACTGTTGGATCTTCAGAAGCCCTGCCAGACTTCACTTCAGATGCATATAAGGATGCCTACAGTCGAATCAACGCAATAGTCATTGAGGGCGAACAGGAAGCCCATGACAATTACATCGCGATTGGCACGCTGCTTCCCGATCATGTCGAAGAGCTCAATCGGCTTGCCAAGATGGAGATGAGGCACAAGAAGGGCTTTACAGCTTGCGGCAAGAACCTTGGCGTTGAGGCTGACATGGACTTCGCAAGGGAGTTTTTTGCTCCTTTGCGTGACAACTTCCAGACAGCTTTAGAGCAAGGGAAAACACCTACCTGCTTGCTGATCCAGGCGCTCTTGATTGAAGCCTTTGCTATTTCGGCTTATCACACCTATATCCCTGTTTCTGACCCCTTTGCTCGCAAGATTACTGAAGGTGTCGTGAAGGACGAGTACACACACCTCAATTATGGCGAGGCTTGGCTCAAGGCCAATTTGGAGAGTTGCCGTGAGGAGTTGCTTGAGGCCAATCGCGAGAACCTGCCTCTGATTCGCCGGATGCTTGATCAGGTAGCAGGGGATGCTGCCGTGCTGCAGATGGATAAGGAAGATCTGATTGAGGATTTCTTAATCGCCTACCAGGAATCTCTCACTGAGATTGGCTTTAACACTCGTGAAATTACCCGTATGGCAGCGGCCGCCCTTGTGAGCTGAACTGCTGCTTATGGGCCTTCCTTTCCCCTTATATCCATTTGTGAGCAGCTTGGTCGAAGGTCAAACAATGGACCCTAAAGGCCACCATTCATGGGATTATGGTTGACTTGGACTTCTTCAGGGCTTATAGGGTGGGCTCAGTTTTTTCGTATGTCAGCACTACATGTTTGGTCTGATCGGTCATTCCACCAGTTTTGAAGATGCCAGGAAGACGGCACTTCAGATTGGCTATGACCATCTAGATGGAGACCTGGATGTTTGGTGCAGTGCTCCTCCGCAGTTTTTGGAACAGATTGAGGTAGAAAGCCTTACAGGAAAGAAAATAGAAGGCGCTTATATCGATTCATGTTTTGTGCCAGAAATGTTGAGTCGGTTCAAAACTGCCCGTCGCAAAGTTCTCAATGCCATGGAAATGGCCCAGAAGAGAGGCATTCATATCAGTGCCCTAGGCGGATTTACCTCAATTATTTTTGAGAACTTCAATCTTCTTAAGCATCAACATGTACGAAACACCACGCTTGAATGGGAGCGATTCACAACCGGCAACACTCATACGGCTTGGGTTATTTGCCGTCAGCTTGAGAACAATGCCCCACTTTTGGGCATTGATTTAAGCAAGGCGCGTGTAGCGGTAGTTGGTGCCACTGGCGATATAGGTAGTGCTGTTTGCCGTTGGCTCTCCTCTCGAACTGGTGTCGCCGAACTTCTTTTGGTGGCTAGACAGCAACAACCTCTTATAGATCTTCAAACTGAATTGGCTGGCGGCAGAATATTGAGTCTTGAAGAGGCCTTGCCTGAAGCTGATGTTGTGGTTTGGGTTGCCAGCATGCCTAGAACCCTGGAAATCGATATGGAGAGTTTGCGCAAGCCTTGCTTGATGATTGATGGGGGCTATCCGAAGAACCTAGATGCAAAGTTTGCTGGTAGTGGGGTGCATGTTCTCAAAGGAGGAATCGTTGAGTTCTGCAATGACATCAGCTGGGATGTTGGCTGGATTGCAGAGATGGATAAGCCTGCGAGGCAAATGTTTGCCTGTTTTGCAGAAGCAATGCTGTTGGAGTTTGAGAATTGCCACACAAACTTCAGTTGGGGGCGTAACCAGATCACCCTTGAGAAAATGGATTTTATCGGCATGGCGTCTTTGCGTCATGGTTTTTCAAGCCTCAATCTCAATCACCAACTTCAGGCTGCTGCAGCCTGAACCTTGTTTCCGGATCTTCTCTTGTTATGGCTCGTCGTTATCTGTTTGAGTTCGAAAAGCCATTGGTAGAACTAGAGCAGCAGATTGAGCAGATCCGAGAGCTTGCACGCGATTCCGAAGTCGATGTCAGTCAGCAGTTGCTCCAGTTAGAAACTTTGGCGGCTCGTAGACGGGAGGAAATTTTTCAAGCTCTTACACCGGCCGAAAAAATACAAGTCGCGCGACATCCTCACCGGCCGAGCACTTTGGATTTTATCCAAATGTTTTGCGACGACTGGGTTGAGTTGCATGGTGACCGTCGTGGTAGCGACGACCAGGCGTTGGTTGGTGGTGTGGGCCGTATTGGTAAGCGCTCTGTGCTGCTGATCGGACATCAAAAGGGCAGGGATACAAAAGAAAATGTGGCTAGAAACTTTGGGATGGCTACGCCTGGTGGTTACCGCAAGGCTCTTCGTCTGATGGATCATGCCGATCGTTTTCGTTTACCCATCCTCACTTTCATCGATACGCCGGGTGCATATGCAGGCCTGCTTGCCGAGGAGCAGGGGCAAGGTGAAGCCATTGCAGTCAACTTGCGTGAAATGTTCCGTTTGCGCGTGCCTGTGATTGCCACGGTGATTGGTGAAGGAGGCTCGGGTGGCGCTCTTGGAATTGGCGTAGCTGATCGTTTGCTCATGTTTGAGCACAGCGTCTACACCGTGGCCAGTCCGGAAGCCTGTGCTTCGATTCTTTGGAGAGATGCCGCCAAAGCTCCTGAGGCAGCTGCTGCTTTGAAGATCACTGGTCCAGACCTCCTTAACTTAGGAGTGGTGGATGAAGTGCTTCCAGAACCAGCTGGAGGCAACAACTGGGCCCCTCTTCAGGCGGGAGAGGTGCTCAGAGAGGCTATCGAGCGGCACCTCGATGAGCTTCTTGGTTTAAAGGTTAATCAGCTTCGCGAAGCGCGGTATCGAAAATTCCGGGCGATGGGTCGTGTTCTCGATCCAAGCTCGTCGGAAACCGGCTTGCCTGCCTAGGGTTATTGGGGTTGCATTCGCTCCTTGCCTACTGCCCTGATTACTGGAGCATCTCGCGGTATTGGGGAAGCAGCTGCGCGGTTGTTTGCAAATTCCGGTTGGGATTTGATGTTGGTAGCCCGCAGCCAAGATGCACTTCAGGCACTTTCCCAAGAGCTAAAAAGTACAGGCCAGAATGTTCTTTTTAAATCAATCGATTTGGCTGATCCAGGAGCCATTGCTCCTGGTATCGAGGATTTGCTTGGACGGGGCCATTGCCCATCGGTGTTGATCAACAATGCTGGGGCGGCTTGGACAGGGGATCTTCTATCCATGCCTTTGAAGCGTTGGCAATGGTTGCTTCAGATGAATCTCACTAGCGTCTTCCAGTTGTGTTCTGTTGTGGTGCCTGCGATGCGTACCAGCGGTGGATTGGTGATCAATGTGAGCAGTCATGCCTCTCGCAATGCTTTCCCACAGTGGGGTTCGTACTGCACTACCAAAGCAGCATTGGCTACTTTTACTAGTTGCTTGGCGGCGGAGGAGCGCAATCATGGGATACGTGCTTGCACCCTCACTCTTGGAGCGGTCAATACCCCTCTTTGGGATACTGAAACCGTGCAAAGCAGCTTCGACCGTGATGCCATGCTTTCTGTTGAGCAGGCAGCCGCCGCCCTTCTACACTTGGCTCAGCAGCCACCATCACAGGTGATTGAAGATCTAACTCTGATGCCAGCCACTGGCGCCTTTTGAACAAGCCTTTAATGACTTCCATCATCCCAGCATCATCTAAAGACCTAGGTCAGCATCGCAATGGCTTGCCTGGGAATGGTCAGCCAAAAAATGAAAACAAGATCTCTGAACGTATACGTTCCCGCCTAGTTGCAGAAGATGTTTCCTTCCTCGCTAACGACAATATTGCAGAACATATTCAACCTGGAGAGTTGAAGGAACTTGAAGTAGAAGTTGCCGATCGGGTTCGAGAACTGCTCCAAAGCTTAGTGATTGATATTGATAATGACCACAACACACAAGAGACTGCCGAGCGGGTTGCTCGCATGTATTTAAATGAAGTATTTAAAGGCCGATTCTATAAGCAGCCAGATGTTACTAGCTTTCCAAATACAAAAGATTTAGATGAAATTTATACTGTTGGCCCCATAACTGTTCGCTCGGCCTGCTCTCATCATTTGGTTCCTATTCTTGGCAACTGTTGGATTGGCATTAAGCCTGGCAGCCGTGTAATTGGGCTCTCAAAGTTCGCAAGAGTTGCCGATTGGGTATTTTCAAGACCTCATATTCAGGAAGAGGCTGTGATGATTCTTGCTGATGAAATAGAGCGTTTATGTGAGCCTAAGGGTTTAGGGATAATAGTAAAAGCACAACATTATTGTATGAAATGGCGAGGAGTTAAAGAGCCAAGTACCAGCATGGTCAATTCTGTTGTTAGAGGCGTTTTTCGTCATGATCCTAGCCTTAAGCAGGAATTTTTCGAGCTTGTTCGCCAGCAGGAGTCCACGCTAGTAACTTAAAAGTTCTTTCAAGGTCTTTTAGAGGTATAAGGCTTGATGATGGTCATGTCTGATTAACATGTGTGTATCGACTTCGCTTGTTACTAGCCAAGTCGATGAAGCTCTGCCAAGCTAATTCTTGTATTTACAATTTAGAGGTCAATGCCTTCACCTTTGCTTGCAATGGCTCTTAATCTGAGCCCATTAGCGATTGGAGTGATTGTAGTTGCAACTGTCTTGGTGTTAGGCGCGAATGTCTTTTTTGGAATTCAACAAAGACAGGAACAGCTTAACGATCAAGCAAAAAAATAATTAGCAGCAATCTTCAGATGGGGTCTTGCTCGTCTTATCGAACAAAGTTTTAGCCAGGCATATTTTATTGATTTGATTGAAATTCTTATTCTCTATTCGCTCTTTATTATTGAAATTCAATCTCAACCCATAAAAAAATCTGCTGCAGCTCAAATTGTTTAAGAGCTTTGATTGCATCATTGAATCTATTTTTGCTGCTGACTTACCGCTTCAACCAGGGCCTCAACCAGTTTTAGATCCTTGATCCCTGGCGAAATCTCGAGACGGCTTGAGGCGTCCAAGCCCCATGGATTCACCTGGCTCAAAAGTTCTGGAATCCACTCTGCGGAGACACCACCCGCTAACCACCAGGGCAGTTCAAAAGAGGCTTGATGTAGCCAGTTCAGGGGAAGTCGATGGCCTGTGCCACCAAGTTGTCCAGGCCTCCATGTATCGAGAAGGAGTGCGTCGACCTGGCCTGCATAGGTATGGGCAAGGGAGAGATCCTCATGGCTACGGATGCGCAGGGCTTTCCACCACTGCGTGTTCGGGTGTTGGATGCGCAGGTTTGCGCAGTGTTCTGGCGTTTCTTGGCCGTGAAGCTGGATTGCCGAAGGTGCACCTTCTCCTTGCAGGGCTTCGGATAGGTCGGTGTCATCTGGATCAGCGACCACCCAGACTCGTTGGAGTTCTGGCTTGAAGCTGTTGAGTTGAGCGAAAAGGTCTCGTCGTTGCTGTTCTGCAACAAAGCGGGGTGAGTTTGCTACGCCGATTACGCCAATTGCTTCGACACCTAGCGCTGCAATCGATTTGGCTTGGTCAATGTTGGTAAGACCACAGATCTTCACTGCGGTGGATGTGGGAGATCCCATAGGCAAGACCATTGGCTCGAGACTTTTCTAAGATTGGTTTGCTACTGGCCGCTGATCCGGCTCGATGGAGATGAAAGGGTGGGCGAAGGCTGGGAGCTGATGAAGATTCGGGGAATCCCTTTAAGGGTTCATCCCAGCTGGTTTGTGATCCTGTTGCTTTTTACTTGGATTTCACAAAACCAGGTGTCCGCTGCAGCTGAATCTTTGCTTCCAGCTTGGATTAGCTGGGGTCTGGGGTTGATAACGGCCCTGCTGTTGTTTTTGTCTGTTCTCCTGCATGAGCTAGGCCACTCTTTGGTTGCACTGCGTGAGGGGGTCAAGGTTCGCAGCATCACGCTTTTTTTCCTGGGAGGTGTTGCCAGCGTTGAGAGGGAGTGCTCGACACCGATGGCCTCTTTAAGGGTTGCTGCAGCGGGACCATTGGTGAGCTTGGTCTTGGCTGTTGCCTTGCTGACTGGAGGGGTGTATGCAGCTGATCACGTCAATCCGCTGCTTGCCAATCTCGTTGGTCAGTTGGGTGGGCTCAATTTGTTGCTAGCCCTTTTTAATTTGCTGCCTGGGTTGCCTCTTGATGGAGGCTTGATCCTTAAGGCTTTGGTCTGGCAGTGGACTGGCAGTCAGAGGAAGGGTGTCCAGGTCGCCACCGCAACTGGCCGTGCCCTATCTCTCTCGGCAATGGTGTTGGGGGGGTGGTTGCTCTTCTTTAAAGGTGGTGGGATTGGTGGACTTTGGCTGTTGATGCTCGGTTGGTTTGGTCTCGGTGCATCTCGCTCTCAAACCCAGCTACTTGCCTTGCAGAAGGTCTTGCGTGAGCTCAACGTAGGCCTGGCGGCTGGGCGCAACTTCCGTGTGCTTGAAGATGACCAGTCGCTGCGCAGGCTTAGTCAGTTGCGTTTGTCTGGCAGCGAGGAGCAGTCTCCTCAGGAGTGGGTTTTGGTTTGTCGCTCTGGTCGATGGGTTGGTTACATGACGGACCAACCCTTAAAAGAATTGCCTGTGCAGCAATGGGATAGGCAATGCCTGGCGGATCACATGAAGCCGATATCTGAGTTGCCTTTCATTGGCGAGAAAGCCCCGTTATGGCAGGCGGTGATGGCACTAGAACAGGCTGAGGAGGGCAGGCTTCTTGTTTTTAATGTTGCTGGTCTTCCTTGTGGAACATTAGATCGAATTGACCTCTCCGAAGCTGTGCTTAAGCGTCTTGGGGTAAGGCTTCCTGCTCAGTTTCTCGAAGCTGCTCGCCGTCAGAACACCTATCCCCTGGGAATGGCACTGCCTAAAGTTGTGGAGTCGATGGTTTCTGGCGGATTGGTTGAGCAGCCTGAGGCATCCAGCAGTACTTCATAGTTCGGTGCTTTGTTGGCAACTGAGCTCCATTCATCGTTAGTGATAGGGCTCTCTTGCCAGTTCACCTCTGGCCAACACGAGCAAAACGTTATTTGCAGGAGATCGCTCAGCTCTTGCCTGGGGATTGATGCTGGTGCGTCGCTAGGTGGTTCGCAATCGAAGACCTCTCGCCAGAGTCTTTGAGGGGGATTCAGGATGATTTCGCCATGTTGAAGGAGATGACCCTGACGCCAGAATTGTGCACTGCCGATGCGTTTGTGACCCTGAGAATCCACAAGATCAGCGGTTGTGGCTGTGGCGAAGCAGTTACTCTCGTTGGCCCCCCTGGCTGGGTGATCGCCAAATTGCAAAGGTAATTCGAGCTCTTTAAAGCCCCGTATGAGCCATTGACAAGCTTGTTTATAGGCTTGTTGTCTCTGGCGGGGAGGAGAGGGCCAGATCAGTGCATAAGTGAGCCCTCCTGCATGAAGGACTGCACTACCGCCACTGGGTCGCCGAACCAGCTTTAGATCTCCTCGTTTGGCCAGGGCATTCCAGTGCTCGGGCCAGTGGCGTTGGTTGCGACCAAGGGAAAGCCATGGACCGTTCCATTGATAGAAGCGCAGTGTTGGTAGTGGTTTCGCATCTGCTTGGTAAGCCTCGAGCAGCACCTCATCGAGGGCCATCTGTTCTGGGCCGGACAATTGCAAAGGGGAGATCAAGCGGCCGCGACCTGGCGAGATGGGTAGGCAGGATGCGGCTGTCGGCATAGAGCAGTGATGGTGTTGTGGGATTGGCTGGTGTTTGTGCCTTTGGGGCTGTTGGCTGGTGGTCTGGCTGGTCTGCTGGGCATTGGCGGCGGTCTGATCTTTGCGCCCCTCCTGCTGTGGATGGGGCTTAGCCCTCATCAGGCTTTAGCAACCAGTACTTTTGCCATTGTTCCTACTGCGTTGAGTGGCTCGCTGACCCACCTCTTCGCTGGAGGATTTCAGCTTCGGACTGGATTGAGCATCGCAGTGGCCGCATTTTTGTCTTCACTGCTGTTCAGCAAGATTGGTTTAGATGTTTCTGGCTGGCTTTTGCTGACCCTTCAGGTGGGGCTCTATCTCTTGGTGGCTGCCACGATTCGTTCAGAGCCTCAGCAAGCAGTTCAGCAGCTCAAATCCACTCTTTTTCTGCCGGGTCTTGCAGTCGTTGGCGGTGTAGCAGGATTTTCCGCAGGCTTGCTTGGTTTGGGGGGTGGTTTGTTGATGGTGCCTTTGATGGTGAATGGTTTGGCTGTTCCTATTCACTTGGCGATCCGTTTAAGCACCCTGGCTGTGACATGTTCAGCGACTGCGGCATCTTTACAGTTTCTTAGCGAGGGTCGGGGCTCTGTAGGGATTGGGCTGTTGCTCGGTGGCGTGGCGGCTCTGGCCGCTCATTGGTCAGCGTCTCGACTTCAACGGGTTTCTGGCAATCGTCTGGCATGGATGTTGCGAACACTTGTGCTGTTGCTTGCCTTTGGCACTGGCCGTCAGGCCCTGACCCTTGCGATGGGGCATTAACTATTCCTCGTGCAAGTTTCAGTGCTAAGCCTCGAGTTTCAAGAGCCCATGTTTTTTGCTGCAAGGCGTTATTGATGAGTTGATCTCAGGAACCCTTTTCCTCCGAGAAAGTCGCTGCGAGAGCTTGCTCTCAAGGGGCTTTGAGAGGCGTCTTTTTGGTCATTGGATGGTGGGGAGATTGATCGATCAATGCCATTCGACGGAGGAGTTGCCATTGATAGGTGTGACAGGCCTTTGCGAAGACTGGTCTTAGGTGCCGTTTTGCGAGGAGAATATGGATGCTTCTAGCGTTCCCCTTTCATCATGGGCATCACTGATATTGCAAATGTCGACTTGGCCGGTTTGTGCCTCGTGGTTGTTTTTCATTGCGGTGTGCTAGCTCTTCGCCTTGGCGTAACCCTTCATGAGGCTTGATTGAGGCCTTGATCTAATTGGGTCTAGCCCCTTGGCAGTTTAGGTTTGCTGCGCTACAAGCGGTCAACCGTTGAATAAACTTGGGCTCCTCCCTGGCTAGACCCAGGTCAAAACAGAAAAGCACAGCTCGGCGACGCCGTAAGCAGATGCATCAAGAGGTGATTGATGCAGTCACTATCGCGTCTACTTTGCAGCTGCAACAGCAGCGCAGAGAGATTAATTTCAGCCTTTTGGCATTGACCATGAAGCTGGGACTGGTTTCCCTTTGTGTTGTGACTCTGGTCAAGCTCTCAATCGCTTATCAGGAACGTCTTGATCGTCATGGTGAACTTGTCGCTGTGTTGAACCTTGAATCTGCTCAGCTGAATACCCTTCAGCAACGTTTTGATCGCTTGTTCACCCTTGGAGGAGGCATTCGTCTGATGGACGAGCATGATCAGTGGATCGCCCCGAATCGCTTGAGGGTCATCTGGCGCTGAGTTTTGTTTTGCTTGCGTCGAGAGTGAAGCTCAGCGCTTAGTTTTATATCTATACCAACCTGCTGCTCTCAAGGCTGCGTCGATGGCTTCTTCTCAAGCTTCTCCAGGCACCGTCTTAATCACGGGCACGACCTCTGGCGTCGGGTTGTATGCCTGCAAGGCACTTGTCTATCGAGGCTGGCAGGTGATCACTGCAAATCGACATCCATTGCGAGCTGTTGCCGCTGCCGAGAGGGTGGGTATCCCAGCCGCTCAACTTACTCATCTAAGGATGGATTTGAGTGATCTCCAGAGCGTTCGCGATGGAGTCGAGACCCTGCTCGGCTCGCTCGAACAACCGCTGGATGCACTTGTTTGTAATGCCGCGGTCTATCAGCCCAGGCTGCGCAAGCCGAAACGCTCAGCTCAGGGCTATGAGCTTTCGATGGCAACCAATCATTTCGGCCATTTCTTGCTGATTCAACTTTTGCTTGAGAACCTCAGCAAAGCACAAGTATTTCAATCAGCGCGTGGCTCGTATTTGTCTGCTGCCCGAGTGGTCATTCTTGGCACAGTTACAGCTAATTATAAGGAGCTTGGCGGCAAGATTCCGATTCCTGCACCGGCTGATCTGGGTAATCTTTCAGGTTTTGAACAAGGATTTCATGCGCCTATCAGTATGGCGAGTGGCAAAAGCTTCAAGCCTGGCAAGGCCTATAAAGACAGCAAGCTCTGCAACATGATCACCACGCAGGAGCTTCACCGGCGTCTACATGAACAATCAGGGATTTTATTTACCTCTCTTTATCCTGGTTGTGTGGCTGATACACCGTTATTTCGCTACACACCAAAAATCTTCCGGTTTTTGTTTCCTATATTCCAGAGGCTGATTACTGGTGGATATGTCACCCAGGCCAAGGCTGGCCAACGGGTTGCACAGGTTGTAACTAATCCAGAGTTTGGTGTATCAGGTGTGCATTGGAGTTGGGGCAATCGTCAGAAGAAGAACCGCGAAAGTTTCCGACAGGAACTATCGGAAAGGGCAACAGATCCAATCACCGCAAAACGGGTCTGGGAATTGTCGATGAAATTGGTTGGCTTGACTTAAATGATCAAGGGCTTTGCTCCTTTTAGAGGTTAGTCAAAGCCAAGTAGGTCAAAAATTTCACGATCTTTGAGAGGTTCCGCTTCAAGAGGCTCAACCTTATCGATCATTTTTTGTGCGAGTGCAAGATATTCATTTTGACATTCCATTACCCCCTCGTCTGATGAGTCCATCTCGAAAATTGTGCATTTCTTAAGTCTTGATCTACGTATTGCATCAACGTTTTTAAAATGAGCCATAGTTTTCAGCCCTGTCTGTTGATTGAATTTTTCTATTTGATCTAATTCGGCAGAACGATTCGCAATAACTCCGCCAAGGCGAACTTTGTAGTTCTTAGCTTTAGCGTTAATTGCAGCGACAATGCGATTCATCGCAAAAATCGAATCAAAGTCGTTGGCGGTGACGATGAGGCAGTAGTTGGCATGTTGCAAGGGTGCAGCGAAGCCGCCACAGACCACGTCTCCAAGGACATCGAAGATCACCACATCGGTGTCTTCCAGCAGGTGATGCTCTTTAAGCAGCTTTACGGTCTGTCCAGTCACGTAACCACCGCAACCGGTGCCGGCTGGAGGCCCACCACTCTCGACACACTTGACTCCATTGAAGCCTTCAAACATGAAGTCATCTGGTCGTAACTCTTCGCTATGGAAATCAACCTCTTCAAGGATGTCGATCACCGTAGGCACCATGCGATGCGTAAGCGTGAAAGTACTGTCGTGCTTGGGATCACAACCAATTTGCAGTACTCGCTTGCCGAGTTTGGAGAATGCGGCTGAAAGGTTGGAGGAGGTGGTGGATTTACCAATTCCGCCTTTCCCATAAACCGCGATTACCAGGGCCCCTTCCTGAATGCGAACAGAAGCATCCTGTTGAACTTGCACACTGCCTTCACCATCGGCTGGTCGTGTCAGGGTCGTGGTCATTGAGTGATCTTGCTCAAGTTCTTATTGTTATTCAAGGCCAAGGGATCTATCTCTGCTGGTTCCTAACAAATTCGATACAACTTTTTTCAAGGTTTGCTTGCTTTTCGAGACAAAGGGATTGACCATTAGAGAAAGATGAGTGTAAACACTCATCCTCTTTTCTCCTTGTAATGACTAGAAGCTTCTCTATTTTTTTCTGATAGTCAAGCCCGAAAGTGGACTTTTGCGTCGTAAACGGTTTCGCTGTCGATACGTCTACAACCAGCCTGGCGCGCATACTTTTCCGTATTGCGACGAACCTTTCCGCGTACAAAGAAGGGGATCTTTGCGAGCTCTGCTTCTCCCTCTGGGGTCCAGAGAGGTGATTCCTCAGATGAGGAATCTGCATTTGATCGCGTTGATGGATTGGTTGCTGCTTGGCTTTGTTGTTGTTCCGTTTGGCTCTGATGTCCGCCTAGGTGTCCTAGGTGGCTTTGATGACCATCCACAAATTCAAAGTCATGGCGGAACATACCGATTAGATGCTCCTCAAGGCCCATCATCAATGGATGCACCCAGCTATCGAAAATGACGTTTGCACCTTCCCATCCCATTTGTGGGCTGTATCTGGCAGGCACGTCTTGCACGTGCATCGGTGTGCTGATGACTGCACAGGGAATACCCAGTCGTTTTGCACTGTGCCGCTCCATCTGTGTGCCAAGCACAAGTTCGGGAGCTGCCTCTGCCATGGCAGCTTCCACGGCAAGGTAGTCATCGCTGATGAGTGCTTCAAGTCCTAGTTCTTTGGCTGCAGCTCGTACCGGTCTGGCCATTTCGCGGCTGTAGGTGCCAAGACCCACCACTTTGAAACCGAGCTCTTGATCAGCAATCCTTGCTGCGGCAAGGGCATGGGTGCCATCGCCAAAAATGAACACGCGCTTGCCGGTGAGGTAGTTGGAATCCACAGACTGTGAATACCAAGGCAGTCTCGATTGCTCTGTACCTTCGCCTGGATTAGGTGCAGGCATCTCTAACAATTGATGGAGTTCCTCTAAAAAGTCTTTGGTAGCACCCACTCCGATCGGCACTGTTTTGGAGAACGGCATGCCGTAATTGCGCTCAAGCCAGAGACAAGTTGCTTCTGCGATTTCAGGGTAAAGACAGACATTCAGATCAGCATTGGGCAGCCGCATTAGATCAGCTGGCCTTGCTTCAAGTGGAGCCACAACATGTACATCAATGCCGTGTTGATTGAGCAGTTTTTCCAATTCGAGAATGTCGTCTCTACAGCGGAAGCCGAGCAGGGTTGGCCCCAAGAGATTCACTCTGGGCCGGCGTCCTTCGTTTTTCCATGCAGCAGGGCTATGACTGACGCCAGATTGCTCAGAAGGCTGCTTGCTGAGGATGCCTCGCACGAGTTGATAGAACGTTTCTGAGGCTCCCCAATTTTCTTTCTTGCTGTAGGCCGGCAGTTCTATACCCACAACAGGCATGTTGAAACCCATGCCTGAAGCAAGTGAGCCGGGTTGGTCTTGAATGAGTTCAGCGGTGCAACTTTCACCCACCAAGAGTGCTTCGGGGTTAAAACGCTCCACGGCTTCACGCAGATGACCTTTGACCAATTCCGCCGTATCTCCTCCTAGATCCCTGGCTTGAAAGGTGGTGTAGGTCACGGGCGGTCTGCGCCCGCGCCGCTCGATCATCGTGAACAGCAGATCAGCGTATGTGTCTCCTTGCGGGGCATGCAACACATAATGAACTCCTTCCATCGAGGAGGCGATGCGCATGGCTCCTACGTGAGGAGGCCCTTCATAGGTCCAGAGAGTGAGTTCCATTGGCTTTTTTAGACGCTTACGAGGAGTTGGTTGTTGAGAAGGTTGCGCCGATGCAGTGGCCTTGCAAACAGTTCGGCGAGGTCTGCGGCTTGATCAATGCCGTGGATGGGGCTAAAGATCAATTCGATTGACCATTTCGTTGCAATCTCTTCCGCTTCAAGGGGATTTGCCAAACCCATACCGCAGACAACTAGATCAGGACGCTGCTCCCTAACCCTGTCGAGCTGCTTCTCCACATGTTGGCCCTCCATGACTTGCGTGTTGTGCGGCAGCAGTTCCAATTCAGACTGCATCATCTCTCGATTGAGATAAGGAACTCCAACTTCTACAAGTTCCATTCCACATTCTCTGTGAAGGAAACGTGCTAGTGGAATTTCCAACTGGGATTCAGGCATCAGGAAAATTCGCTTTCCAGCCAGTTGCTCTTTGTAGGGCGATAAAGCCTTTTGGGCGCGCACCATCAAAGGTTCAAGGATGGTTGCAACGTGACTGCCATTGATATCAAAAGCGTGGGCTGCCGCTTCCATCCAGAGTCGGCTTCCCTCAGCTCCCAGAGGGAAAGGCGCTTGAAGGATCTCGGCGCCTCTGTCTTTGAGTTCCCTAGCCGTGTCAGTTAAGTAGGGCTGGGTTAGCAAAACACGGGTGCCAGGCCCTACGGATGGCAGATCAGTCGACTGCCTTGGCGGCAAGCTGGACACTGAGGGGATGCCGAGGCGCTCGAAGAGATGTTTGAGACGATCTTCAACTGCGTTGGCCATGGTGCCAACAAGCAGAAGCTGGGCTTCGTTGCTATTAGGCATCAACGGCACCATGGCTTTGAGCGCACCGTCCTCACCTTGGGTAAAGGTGGTTTCAATGCCGCTGCCTGAGTAATTCAGCACGCGAACGCCGCCTTGAAGCTGTCCATTGAGTCGCTCGGCAACTCTTGCTAGATCTAACTTGATCACTTCGCTGGGGCAGGAACCCACCAGAAAGAGGGTGCGAATTTCAGGACGTCTCGCCAACAAGTCGTTTATCACCCGATCGAGCTCTTCATGGGCGTCTGCAAGTCCAGCGAGGTCTTTCTCCCCCAAGATTGCGGTGCCAAAACGCGGCTCGGCAAAGATCATCACGCCTGCGGCGCTTTGGATCAGATGTGCACAGGTGCGTGAGCCCACCACGAGGAAGAAGGCATCGGGCATGCGTCGATGCAGCCAAACAATTGACGTCAAGCCACAGAAAACCTCCCGAGGTCCGCTTTCCTTTAGCAGCGTCGTGCTGCCCATGGGCTGCTCCAAAATCGCTATAACAATTTGCTTGATGAATGAACAAATCTGCGGGAGTTAATAAACTCTTCGGGATCGAGAAAAGCTTTTTGTTATAGAGGCCGGACAAATTGCTTCTCTTGCCATAGAGGAGGGGCCCACAGCCAGATATTGTTTAGTTCAACTCAAGTGGGAAGGAGCACTACGTTTTGGCATTGATCCATGGATTTCATCTGCGCAATGTTCGCGGAGATCTATTAGGCGGATTGACCGCTGCGGTGGTGGCGCTGCCTTTAGCCCTCGCATTTGGCAATGCTGCCCTTGGCGATGGAGGCGCGATCTACGGCCTCTACGGAGCGGTGATTGTTGGCTTCTTCGCAGCGCTGTTTGGCGGTACTCCATCTCAGGTCAGCGGCCCGACTGGACCGATGAGCGTCACCGTGGCAGGAGTGGTCGCCGCCCTTGCTGCTGTTGGTATCTCCACAGCGTTGCCAACGGTTGATGGCCCAGGCGAGCTTTTGCCCCTGGTGATGGCCGCAGTTGTTGTTGGAGGTCTCTTCCAAATTCTGTTTGGGGTCTTACGACTGGGTCGTTACATCACGCTTGTGCCCTATTCAGTGGTGTCTGGCTTCATGTCTGGGATTGGGGTGATCATCCTCATTCTTCAGATTGGACCTCTCTTTGGCATCTCAACCAAGGGCGGTGTGATTGCTTGCCTTACGCAGTTATCGGCAAACTTTCAACCCAACTGGGGCGCCGTAGCAGTGGCGGTGATGACCTTGGCCATTGTCTTTTTGGCACCTCGGCGACTCACCGAGTGGGTGCCTTCACCGTTGTTGGCTTTGTTGATTGTTACGCCTCTCTCGGTTGTGCTTTTCAATGACGCGAACCTTTCAGCCCGAGGCATCGATGAGCTGCCGCGTATCGGCACGATCCCTGAAGGTGGCCTGAGCTTTTCTTTGCCCAGCTGGGACCCAGCATTTCTTCCTTTGATTATCAAATCAGGCTTAGTGCTTGCAGTGTTGGGAGCAATCGACTCGCTGTTGACATCCCTTGTTGCAGACAACATTACCCAGACTCGTCATAACTCTGACCGAGAGCTGATTGGCCAAGGAATTGGCAACTCTCTTGCTGGGCTGTTTAACGGATTGCCTGGCGCCGGTGCAACGATGCGGACGGTGATCAATGTCAAATCTGGAGGCAGCACGCCACTCTCTGGAATGGTGCATTCCATTGTGCTGTTGATTGTTTTGTATGGAGCAGGTCAGTTCGCGGCTTTAATTCCAACTGCTTTGCTTGCAGGAATATTGGTCAAGGTAGGTCTCGATATCATTGATTGGGGCTTCTTGCTTAGAGCTCATCGCCTCTCGATTAAGACAGCTGTTGTCATGTATGGCGTCTTGCTGATGACAGTTTTCTGGGATTTAATCTCAGCAGTTTTGGTTGGTGTGTTTGTTGCAAACCTATTAACCATTGATTCGTTGACACAAGCGCAATTGGAAGGAATGGATGCTGATAATCGTTTGATGGATGGTGATTTTGACAACAAATCAACTGGTGCTGCTGCTAATACTGAAGAGCCATCTTTGCCCCCTTCAGAACAAGCATTGCTTGATCGTTGTGGCGGGCAGGTGATGTTATTTCGCCTGCGCGGGCCATTGAGCTTTGGGGCTGCTTCGGGGATCACAGAACGAATGGCTCTGGTACGTAATTACAAGGTCTTGATCCTTGACATTACTGAAGTTCCTCGGCTTGGCATTACTGCAACTTTGGCCATTGAACAGATGGTTCAAGAGGCAAAAAACCATTCAAGGAAAGCTTATGTTGTGGCTGCAAACGAGAGGGTCCGCAACAGACTTGAGAAGTTTGATGTGCAAGGTTTGATGGCTAATCGAACTCAAGCTCTTGAAGCTGCCCTGGCTGACTTATAAGAGCAAGTGACAACTTATTAGAGATCTCAGCTTCAGGAGACCACCTTCATTGGGTTGGGATCTTTGATAAAAACAATGATATAATCTATCTTGTAAAATCTACAGCTTTTGAATGGTTTGAAAAATTGTCTACGCTTCTTTTAAGTTCCTCTTTCCCAGTCATTATCTAAAACAGCCCTTATCTCCCTGCAACCTTTTATATGATCACAGCAACCGCAACAGCACTTGATGCAGGGCTAATACTGGCAAATGTTTTATCACCAAAGGTTTTATTTTTTTTCTTGGGTGCGATTGCGGTTTTCTTGAATGCTGACCTTGAGATTCCTGCGCCGCTGCCGAAATTATTTTCGCTTTATTTGTTGATGGCCGTTGGCTTTAGGGGTGGCATGGCTTTGGCGAAAGATGGTCTCGGTGGCCAAGTTATCCCAACCATTACTGTTTCTGTGTTAATGGCGGCGGTCATCCCGCTGATTTGCTTCTGTATTTTGCGATTGAGGTTTGATGTCTTTAATGCAGCAGCAATATCAGCGACATACGGCTCAATTAGCGCAGTGACCTTTATCGCTGCTGAGAGTTTTCTTCAAGCTCAAAATATTTCTTATGACGGATTTATGGTGGCCCCACTGGCGTTAATGGAATCACCGGCAATCATCGTTGGTTTGATCTTAGTTCGGCTTGGTTCCCGTCAGGCACGTCCTGGTTCTGATGGAATGAACTGGCGCAAGGTTCTGCATGAATCGATGCTGAATGGCTATGTGTATTTGATTGCAGGTAGCCTTGTAATTGGTTTCATTGCTTCTATCTATAGCCCTGCTGGTGTAGAGAAGATGGAACCATTTGTTTACAAGTTTTTCTATGGAGTCTTGTGCTTCTTCTTGCTGGAAATGGGGATGGTTGCGGCGCAGCGTTTTAAAGACCTCAAAAAAGCAGGCGCTTTTCTTGTCTTCTTTGCGATACTGATGCCAATGTTCAATGCGTTAATTGGAGGCCTTGTTGCTAGGGCCCTTGGTTTAGGGTATGGTAATGCACTCTTGTTTATTATTTTGTGCTCTAGTGCCTCTTATATTGCCGTACCTACGGCAATGAGAATGACAGTTCCAGAGGCTAATCCAAGATATTACATTTCTAGCGCCTTGGGATTAACTTTCCCTTTTAATCATACGATTGGAATTCCGCTATATATGGGTTTGGTTTACAAATTAATCCCTGCATCAATTTAAAATCATGAAGCGCCTGGATTTGATCGTAAGTGAGAGAGAGCTTGAGTTAGTGATTGAAGCTCTTGATAAAGCTGGGGCACCTGGCTATTCAGTCATTAGGCCTGTAACAGGTAGAGGTCCTGATACGTATGTGACAGAGGGCATGGATTTTAGTGGTCTTGGTACAAATGCTCATGTGATTGTCTTTTGCGAGATAGAAGTTCTTGAGAAATTGCGTGTATCGATAAACCCTATACTTAATTATTATGGTGGTGTCGCTTATGCTGCAGAGGCCTCACCACTCTGACAATCTTTTGAAAAGATAAATAATAACGATATGGGTTTTGTGCTGCTTATTAGTAGCCGCAATTGATGCCGCCTTAAAGGTTTAAGTTTTAGCCTCACACTAGAGAGATAAGTTTTTTCTTTGAAGTTAGCCTGATTGATTTGAGAGCACTATTCTCTTTTTGGCAACCAAGTCATAGCTGAATGCAATGACTCCAACTGGCAAGGAAAGAAATAATTAAAATATCGCATATGAATCTAAATATAAGCTTCTAAAATAAAGTGGTTTTTTCAATGACTTCTCCCCTTCCTGCCATTAGAACAGTATTAGCGGTGTTATCTGGATGTTGTCAAGAGATACTCGCCTGCGTTTGCAAGAGATTCTTGCTCGAGTCGCAAGCGATCAGCCCGTTAGCTTAAGTGAACGGATTTATATTCATAAGTTTGCTGACCGAAACCAGACTGTTGCAACCTGGTTGCATAGAGCGAGAAGAGAACAACAGAAATTGCAACCTCAAGATGGTATTGATCAGTTGCTCGATGCTCTTCAACTTGGCTCGTCCGAACCAGATGATCACTACTGCTCGGAGGATGACGACCTTGGCGAATGGTTTGGCGGAGCTCCGTCCTGGTTAGGTAGGAGCTGACCTTCAATTGTAGGTTTTTCTATCACAATGCAATGTGTCTGCACTTAGATCTTTTTAATTGCAGACGAAACATGACTAAATTTACGAGAATCGATTTTTTGGATTGATGGCTGCAGTTCGCTTTTTACCGGCTGTTCTGGCTTGATCTAACACTTTTGCTTCTTGTGAGTCATCTAGCCAGAAAGCAACCAATGATGAAATCCAAGTGGCTGATTATGCTGAGCTGGTGTGCTCTGCTCGAAATCAAGTTGATCAGGCTGTAGCGGTGGTCAATGCGCTGACTTCTGAACCCACGATTGCCCAGGCTGAATTCAGTGAGTATCGTGACCAGGTGAAGATCTTCTGCGACGCTGTCGAGGAGATACGTGAGTAGAAGGATCTGACTCTTGCTGAAGCTGCTGATCAGCAAAAGGGCAAAGTGGCTCCTGTGATTGCGGCCAGAGAACAATTGATGGCAACCACGATCTGCATCGATGTTGAACAGTCGGCTAAAGGAGAGTCAGACGATGAAGACGAGTCAGAAGATGAATGATTAAAGATAATCTCTTCTGGAGATTGATCAGTTTGATGATTAATTTTCAAGGGATTCAAAGGCGGCGACGGAATCCATCGCCGCTGAATCCATCAACATTGCGCTCTGGAGTTTTGTCGGAACTGCTGAGCTTCCAAACGTTTCTGCTGACTCGCCTTGCGATCAGCCCTCCTCGTCTGACTTCCTTTGAGCCGGGTCTAGCGCCAAGAAGTTTTGACACCTCAGCTGTGCTCAGTGGAGCACCAGTTTGAATGGCCAAAGATGTGAGCTCGAGGCGTTGTCGCAGAGCTAAAAGATCGGCTTGTCCGCCAGTCTCAGCTTGAGACCATGTCCATTCACTTGCACCTTCCCGCATTTTTTGCATCAGGCCCAAACCAATTAAACCCAAGGCTTGCTCTGCTTTTAGGTCTGTTGGAAGGTTTGTAGATTCAGATTTTTTTTCTTGCATGGTGGCCATAGTCCATCCCAATCATTGATTTGGACGGTATCGGCTCTAAGGCCACTTGCAAGAGCAGTGCATTTGAAAGATATGTTCAATCACAAGGTATTATCCCCGCCATGCAGCGATTTGCGGGTTTAGAAATTCGGGAGCGGCGTCAAGGTGGAAGCTCGCTGGTGACAGGAACTGAGGTTTTGCCTCAGGCCTCAGGGGCAAGCTGCGTCATTACGACTGATTCGGAGACAGCAAGGGTTGGCCGTCAAAATAGTCATGTGCAGCAAATTGAATTGCGCACGTATGTTTTCCTCGATTCACTTCAGCCTCAGCTAGCTGCCTACATGGGCACGGTGAGTCAAGGCTTTTTACCGATTCCTGGTGATGCTTGCCTGTGGATGGAGGTCTCACCAGGCATGGCTGTCCATCGAGTGACTGATATTGCCCTTAAGGCCAGCAATGTGCGATTAGGCCAGATGGTCGTTGAAAGGGCTTTTGGTTCTTTGGCCCTATACCACCGTGATCAGAGCACTGTGCTCCATTCCGGTGATGTTGTTTTGGATGCCATTGGCAGCACTGTTAGCCAGAGAAGTTCTTGTGATGTGAGCTGGACCGAGGTGATCCGTGCGATAACCCCAGATCACGCTGTTTTGATTAATCGCCAAAATCGTCGTGGTTCGATGATTGAAGCTGGAATGAGCATGTTCATTCTTGAAACCGAACCGGCTGGTTATGTATTAATTGCTGCCAATGAAGCTGAGAAGGCATCCAATATCACCATCGTTGACGTGAAAGGCGTGGGAGCCTTTGGCAGGCTCACATTGGCGGGGAAAGAAGGTGATGTAGAGGAGGCTGCTGCTGCTGCAATGCGAGCCATCGATCAAATCAATCGCTAGCTAAACAATCTGATCAAGTCCTAGTTGTTCTCGCAGGCAAGGGGCTAGTGCTCTAGCCGCTTTTCCTCGACTACCAAGCCTTGAAAGCTGTTGATTATTGAGTTCTCCGTAGGTGCAGTTCGCTTCGCGAACCCAAAACAGCGATTCGAACTCGCCTCCTTCATAGGCAGGCGATCTAAGTAGTTCTCCCCAGCAAATCCCCTCTGCTGCTTTAAGAAGCTTCCCCTTGGAATTGCATAGAACCATCACACTGCGGAAGCGAGCACTCCGATATGGGTTGTTTTCAAGGGCCGCAAGGATTTTCTTGATTTTTTCTTGATTGCTGGCAGCAAAGCGGGCCGAATAAAGCCCCGGGGCTCCATCCAGGGCATCAACTTCTAATCCGGAGTCGTCAGCAATGGTCCAGTTTCCAACTCGTTTTGCGACTGCTCGAGCTTTGAGTAGGGCATTGTCTAGATAAGTGGAGCCCGTTTCCTCGACATCTAGATCTTGCGGTTGCCTCTGCACATCGATTGGGAGTGGACCAAGCATTGCTTCGATCTCGGCGACCTTGCGAGGGTTTCCACTCGCAATGGTTAGCAGTGGTTTAGCCAAAATCAAAAAATCTATCGCTCTTATTCTGCTTTAGGGGGTGGAAGTTCTCTCTTGGGAAGATCTGAGGCATGATTTTTGATTGTTTCTGCTCCCCTTGGACAAGCGATAGAAGCTTCTGGAGTCGATCAATTGAGACTTTCGCGCGGCTTGGCAACCAAATGTGGCCAAGCGCTGACAGAAAAACGAACAGTCGTTTAAAACAGTCGTAGCAAGGGTGATTAGCCGAGCTTATGAAAGGGGCTACGGATGGTGATCTCCGTTTCGGCTGAATTTGCTTGACGGAAGTTGCCTGCGCAGAGCATTCTCCTTCCCGAACATTCAATCTCCTACTACAGGTAAGCAATGGCTAGCGAAACCATGGGCATCGCCCTAGGCATGATCGAAACCCGCGGCCTCGTGCCAGCAATTGAAGCTGCTGACGCCATGACCAAGGCAGCTGAAGTGCGCCTGATTGGTCGTGAGTTTGTCGGTGGTGGATATGTCACCGTGCTCGTGCGTGGCGAAACAGGCGCTGTGAACGCCGCCGTTCGTGCTGGCGCTGATGCTTGTGAGCGTGTTGGTGACGGCCTTGTGGCAGCGCACATCATTGCTCGCCCTCATCGCGAAGTTGAGCCTGCGCTAGGCAACGGCAATTTCTTAGGTCAGAAGGACTGAGGCCTTCTGCGATGGCTCTAAGAGCCGCGCTATCTCAACCTTCTATACCGACTTAAAAGGAGCTATTCCATGAGCAAGAAGTATGACGCAGGGGTTAAGGAGTACAGAGACACCTACTGGACTCCCGATTATGTACCCCTAGACACTGACCTGCTGGCCTGCTTCAAGGTCACTGGCCAGGAAGGAGTACCCAGAGAGGAAGTTGCTGCGGCTGTAGCTGCTGAATCTTCAACAGGTACTTGGTCCACAGTTTGGTCAGAGCTATTAACTGACCTTGAGTTTTACAAGGGCCGTTGCTATCGCATTGAAGATGTCCCTGGAGACAAGGAGTCCTTTTACGCTTTTATTGCTTACCCTCTAGACCTTTTTGAAGAAGGTTCAATCACTAACGTTCTGACCTCTTTGGTCGGTAATGTTTTTGGCTTCAAAGCATTGCGCCATCTGCGTTTAGAAGACATCCGCTTCCCGATGGCCTTCATCAAGACATGCGGTGGTCCTCCTAATGGCATTGTCGTAGAACGCGATCGTTTGAATAAGTACGGTCGCCCCTTGCTTGGTTGCACCATTAAGCCAAAGCTTGGCCTTTCTGGTAAAAACTATGGACGGGTTGTTTATGAGTGTCTGCGTGGTGGTCTTGACTTAACCAAAGACGACGAAAACATCAACTCTCAGCCTTTCCAGCGTTGGCGCGAGCGTTTTGAATTTGTTGCTGAGGCTGTCAAGCTTGCACAGCAAGAAACTGGAGAAGTCAAAGGTCATTATCTCAATTGCACTGCGACAACTCCTGAAGAGATGTATGAGCGTGCTGAGTTCGCCAAAGAACTCGACATGCCAATCATCATGCATGACTACATCACTGGTGGATTTACCGCCAACACAGGTTTGGCGAATTGGTGCCGTAAAAACGGCATGCTGTTGCATATCCACCGCGCCATGCATGCGGTAATTGACCGTCATCCCAAGCACGGAATTCACTTCCGTGTGCTTGCTAAGTGCTTGCGCCTTTCCGGTGGTGACCAACTCCATACAGGAACTGTGGTTGGCAAGCTAGAAGGTGATCGTCAGACCACCCTCGGCTTCATCGACAATCTGCGTGAGTCTTTTGTTCCAGAAGACCGCAATCGCGGTAACTTCTTTGACCAAGACTGGGGTTCCATGCCTGGAGTCTTTGCTGTTGCCTCTGGTGGTATCCACGTTTGGCACATGCCAGCATTGTTGGCAATTTTTGGAGACGACTCCTGCCTACAGTTTGGTGGTGGTACTCATGGTCATCCATGGGGGTCTGCTGCAGGTGCTGCTGCTAACCGAGTCGCACTTGAAGCCTGTGTGAAAGCACGCAATGCCGGTCGTGAGATCGAGAAGGAAAGTCGCGACATCCTTATGGAAGCGGCGAAGCATAGCCCTGAGCTGGCCATCGCACTTGAGACTTGGAAAGAAATCAAGTTCGAGTTCGATACTGTCGACAAGCTCGACGTTCAGTAGATCGGCTTAATCGAGGAGACACCTGTCTCCTCAAAACTTGTTCTCAGATTTAGTTAGGCCAACACTTAATCGTATTGGCCCCCCAATATCCACATTCCAAGGTTCACCATGCCTTTCCAGAGCACAGTTGGTGACTATCAAACAGTCGCCACCCTGGAAACCTTCGGCTTTTTACCGCCGATGACCCAGGACGAAATTTACGATCAAATTGCCTACATCATTGCTCAGGGATGGAGCCCTGTTATTGAGCACGTTCATCCAAGCGGTTCCATGCAGACCTATTGGTCCTATTGGAAGTTACCTTTCTTTGGCGAGAAGGATCTGAATGCGGTCGTTAGTGAGCTTGAGGCTTGTCATCGTGCATACCCAGACCACCATGTGCGCATGGTCGGTTACGACGCTTACACCCAAAGCCAAGGAACTGCATTCGTAGTATTTGAAGGCCGTTGATTTAGTTTCAGCATCTATTCCTTAATAGCCTCGAGTTTTTTCGGGGCTATTAATTCTCATCAGAGGCGACGAGCCTCATTCCTCCTTACGACGTTTTTATTGGTTGGACATGGCAAAACAATCCAGTCGAGAGCTAGCGCTTGAACGCCGTAGGGCCCAGAGCAACTCAGGCAAGAAATCCACTTCATTAAATGGATCAAGCCCTAATCGCACCCGCAATGCTTCTGATGCACGTGTAACTAGGACTGATCAATCTTTCCTCAAGACTGGAAAAACATCTCCGCAGATAACCGCTCCTAAGAAAGAGCTATTAGATACGTCTTTTGTTGCTTCAAGAGAATCCTCTGGCGCTTCCCGTCGTCAAGTCAAATCCATAGCTAATCCTAGTCGAGAGTTGGTTTTGGCTCGTCGTGATCAGCTTTCTCGCCGTGGTCAGCCAGCGGCAAAAAGTAAAGATAGAACCCGTGCAGAAGTTGAGAAACTATCTTCAAAGCTTAGCCAGCAAGTTGCTGCAAAGAATGAGGTTAAGGATTTAGCCTCTAATCAAAAAAGTTTTGATGAATCTGCTGCTAATTCTTTGAGGACTTCTGATTCCATCTCAAGATTAAGTCCTAAACACTCATCTTCAAGCCGCCCTACTTCGAAACGCCGCTCAATACAAAATCCAAGTCGAGCATTGGTTCTTGCACGCCGTGAAGCACAATCGAAACACGGAAAAACAGCAGCCAATCAACCGACCTCTGCCGCATCAGTGGCGCGTCAGGGAGACCCTGACTTGTCAAGTCGAGAGATTTCACAGAGAGTGCGTGAATTGCGTAGTAAAAGTGGATCTACCGATAAAAAGCGTTCAGGTGCTTGTCGTCCCTGTGGCCCTAATCGTAATGGTTCCAAGCAGGCTGTTGCGGCAGATGCTCATTGGAAAGTTGGTTTAAGTGAAACAAATACAGGCCAGTTTGTTACTGGAACTCAAGCAAATCGCTCTTCTAAAACCACTGGCAACGAAGCGAGTACTTGTCGTTCAATTACAGGTACTCAATATTTAGGTTCAGAGGTGTTTGATGCTTTTTGTCAGTCATCTCCGCAACCAGGTCAGCCTTTAAAAGTTGCAGTTACAAATACTAGCCATGGAAATCGGGTGACCGGTAATGAAGTTGGTCGCTCCGAAAAAGTGACTGGTGATGAACCTGGGACTTGTAAGACTTTGACCGGCACTGAATATATTTCAGCTAATCAGGCCAATCAATATTGTGGAGCTAGCCAACCTTCCCCAAGAAAAGTTGGCCAGAGCATTACAGAAGATGGTCGCAAGGTTAGCGGTGTGATGGTGGGACGTTCCGAGAGGGTTACTGGAGACGAAGCTGGTTCCAATCGGCAACTGACTGGTGATCAGTATCTTGGAGCTGACCCACTCCCTGAAGGAAGACCTGCTGAAAAAGTTGGTTCATTTCATACTCTGCGTGGAGCAGGTGTAACTGGTACCAATGTTGCTCGCTCTGAGTACGTTACAGGCAATGAACCAGGTAGTTGTAAAAGAGTGACCGGTGATGAATATGTTGGTACTCAGCAATACAAAACATTTTGCGGTGGCAAGCCAAATCCTGAGGCCGCAAAGGTAGGTTTAAGCCTCACAAATAAATCTCAAACTGTTAGTGGAACTCTTACAGGTCGCTCGGAACTTGTAACAGGAGATGAGCCTGGAACTTGTAAAGCGGTAACTGGAACTCCCTATAGCGGTGTTGAACAGGCTTCAGGTTGGTGTGATACAAATTCTGTAAGAGAAATTCAGGATAGAACTCCAAAATTGTTGGGTACACCTGGCGCTGTGATGACAGGTCTTCAGCCTGGAGTAGGTGGAGTGATGACAGGAGCAGAGAAAGGTGCTTGTGAACCTTTAACTGGCACCCCATATGTAGGTGGAGATCAACTTGTTCAAGCATGTGGAAGTGATGCTCCCGCTGGTAGTAATGATTACCAGGGTTCATCAGAATCATCTCCTTGGACTCACTTTAGTGTTCAGTCTCCTGCGAGAGCGATGCAGCTACAGCGTGATCCTCGCTCTGGTGTGACAGGAACAAGTTATGAGCAGGGCTCTCAGATTACGGGTCCTTTTAATATGGCGGTTGATAAAATTACTGGCACTGAGCAGTTCCGTTTTGACCGGAAACAACGTCATTTCAAGTCAGTTCCTGTTGAAGCAACCCCCAATGATGTAAGTCAAACACGCCCAGAATCACGAGTTACAGGAGAAGGCCAATCTGCCGGCCTCAATATCACTGGTGATGATTGGGATCGCAGTGAAAGGGTGACTGGTACCGAAGGAGCTTCTGCCCGTCGCCGTAATCCAACTCGGCCTGGCCCGATGTCTGCGATGCCTGCCGCTGATTTAAAGCGTAATGAGGAACTTTCTCAACCAATGAGTCGAGTAACAGGGTCAAGTGGTAACACTGATCAAGGCTCCTTGATCACAGTCTCTGGCGGCGCAAGGGGTTGATTGATTGATGGCCTATCGCAATCGCAATTTGGCCTCTCAAACGCAAAGACCCTTGGCGCCGACTGCTCCAAGGAGGAGGCCTGTGGTAACACCTCAGATCTCTGATCGCTCAAGGCTAAGAGGGTTTGTCAATGTTGGTTCAGGACCTTGCCACCCTCTCACAGACAGAGCTGCAAATCAGCATCTGCAGACTTATGAAGCCAATGTCAAAGGCTCTTTTGAGCTGATTGTTCCTTTGCTTAAAAGGATCTCAGCACTTCAGCATGATCAGGATTTTGTCTCAAAGTCTCAAAGTCTTTCTCGCTCTGAACTTGGTTTTGATTTGCCTAGCCACCTTTTGGAACAGGCTTGGGTACGAGCATTAGATATGAGGGCCTTATTTGCTTGGTGTGTGTTTCAGTCTCATCAGCAGGTGAGTGACCGCTTTTTTCAAGAAGACCCTCTGCAAGGAGGAGAAGGCAGCATTCAAGCAAAGCATTTCCAATCATTCCTTGTTGATTGTGGTTTTCATCTCCTTGATGTATCCCCCTGCGCTGATGGACGCTTGGCACATACGATTGCTTATGCCTTACGGATTCCATTTAGTTCAGTAAGACGTCGCTCCCATGCAGGCGCTCTATTTGATGTTGAGAAAACCGTAAACCGTTGGATTAAGACAGAACATAGACGTTATCGAGAAGGTGTTCCAAATTCAGCCGACTCTCCAACGCGTTATCTCAAGGTTGTCACCTATCATTTTAGTTCCCTTGATCCATCTCATCAAGGATGTGCGGCTCATGGGAGTGATGATGCCTTGGCAGCTTCTGCTGGTCAACAGCGCCTGCTTGATTTTCGTGAATCCGTCGAAAATAGTTTCTGTTGTGGAGCATCAGTAGACCTTCTTTTGATCGGGCTTGATACCGATACTGATGCCATTCGCGTCCATGTTCCTGCGGCAGATGGTTCAATTGTTTTAGACGAGTGGCTTTCAGCGGAAGATCTTTATAACGAGACGCTTTCTCTAACTTCAGATGAGGCGATGCAACATATTGCTGAACGTGTTGAAGCCAGTGCGCCTAAGAAACCCGACGAGGGGATGGTGGCATTCATTGTGAAATTGATTGCAAACAACTTTTCTCAGATTGACTACGTGAAGCAATCACATGCTGGACCCTACCCAGATGCTGGGCATGCAGAGCGTTTTATTGGAGTTGGAATAGGTTTTAAGGAAGTGCATCTTCGCAACCTAACTTATTTCGCCCATTTGGATACTGTCGAAGTAGGTGCCCCAGATTTAGATGTAGGAGTGAAAATTTTTAAAGGGTTGAATGTTTCTCGAGATCTACCAATTCCTGTTGTTGTTCGTTTTGATTATTCTGGCCAAGTCCCAGGGGCAAGGGATCGGGCTGTGACTGATTGCTATCGCGTAAATCAAGCTATTGCTGAGCGTTATTCAGATCTTTTCGATCAGGGTCTTCTTCATACATTCTTGACCATTCGTGATCGTGATAAAAAAGACACTTCAGAGGTCGTCGGTTCCTCCTTGGAGCCTGTTCATCAGGAGGCACACTGACATGTTGATCTGCAAGGTTCTTAAGCCGCTTGTTTCCACCAATCGAATTCCTGGATTCGAACACAAACACCTTCAAGTTGTTCTTGATGGAAGTTCTAAGAAGGTTGCAGTCGATGCTGTGGGTTGTAAGCCAGATGACTGGGTAATTTGTGTTGGCAGCTCAGCAGCGAGAGAGGCTGCAGGAAGTAAATCCTATCCTAGTGATCTTACGATTGTAGGCATTATTGACCATTGGGATCCAGGCGCCCCGAAGCCAGTTTCAGGGGGCTCAGCTTGATGGAAATCATGCAGGTGATGGGCCGTTTGGTTTGTACGCAAAGGGTTGACGGTCTTGGTCATATGCATCTGCGTATCCTGCGTAATAACGCTGGTAAGCAGTTGGTGGCTGTTGATCCTGTTGGTGCTCGAGAGGGCAATTGGGTGTTCACCTCCAGTGGATCAGCTGCACGTTTTGCATGTCCAGATCCCAACACTCAAACAGATCTGACAATTGGAGGAATTATTGATTACTGGCTGCCTGATGGATAGCTAATAAATGATTCGGATTCGATCCATTTATTCTCTTCTTCTTAAACCTTTTATCCATGCCAAAACCTTCTTCCTCTAGTTCTTCAGACAGCCCCTCGTTGACGACAGCGAAATCTGCTGGCTCTGAAGTTGCCAAAAAAGTTCTTCCTGCCAAGGCAACACAAACTGTTGATGTTTCTGCTTCAACATCGTCCTCATCAAGTTCAAAGTCGACTACGAGCAGAAGCGCTGCCACAGGGCGTACATCCGCCAGCCGAGCAACGGCTGCGACGCCTGCATCAAGGGGCGGTAAGAGTGCTGCGGGTTCCAGTGGCAGTGGTTCTGCGTCTGGTGGTGCTATCAAGCCACCCGCCTCTTCCTCCGTGCCTTCTTTTGTTCAGGGGATTGCACTCGGAATGATTGAAACTCGTGGCATGGTTCCTGCCATTGAAGCGGCTGATGCAATGACAAAAGCTGCTGAGGTTAATCTCATCTCTAGGGAATATGTTGGTGGTGGTTATGTCACTGTGATGGTGCGTGGCGAAACAGGAGCTGTGAATGCAGCCGTTCGTGCTGGTGCAGATGCCTGTGAAAGGGTTGGTGATGGCCTTGTTGCAGCCCATATTATTGCTCGTCCTCATCAGGAAGTTGAGCCAGCATTAAGACCCACTCATGCAAAGCGCCGCAGCTAAGTTGGGTACACCCTAATTTTTAGCTTTCTAATTTGCGGGTTTCTTCTGTGGCGAAGTTATTCGGAAATCTGGTTTGATCAACTTTGATGACAAGCATTAAGGTTATTCTTTAACTTCGAACAATCCATCTCCCAACTGTTGTGATGAATCAATGGCAGAAGCGCTCTCGTCCAATACGACTCGAACGGCGATTTGAATTCGGAACCTATGCAGAAACCAGGGATTTTTTAGACCGTCTTGGCGAGCACACTGAAGCCGCAAAGCGCTTCCCTGATATAAGTTTTGGACGTACCTATGTCAATATCACTTTGCGGCCGGAGGATGAAGAAGAAGAGGTTGAGTTAAATGATGATGATTACAAATTTGCAGCTGAGATAGATGGACTCCTCAATTGATCTCTCTTTGGCTTATGCCGATTCCGGTGTTGGAGAGGTACTAGATCAGTTGGATTGTGAGCTGATTGGCTTGAAGCCGGTGAAGACGAGGATTCGAGAAATTGCCGCTTTGTTGTTAGTTGATCGGGCCAGGAAAGATCTCGATCTTGCTAGCACGATGCCAAGCCTTCATATGTCTTTTACTGGACGACCTGGCACTGGAAAGACAACTGTTGCAATCAGAATTTCTCAGATTCTTCATCGCCTTGGATACCTGCGCAAAGGACATGTTGTAACTGTCACCCGTGACGACTTAGTTGGTCAGTACGTTGGCCACACGGCACCAAAAACTCGGGAGATGATTAAACGTGCGCAGGGAGGTGTGTTGTTCATAGATGAGGCATATTACCTTTATAAACCAGGTAATGAAAGAGATTATGGAGGAGAAGCAATCGAAATATTGCTACAGGATATGGAGGGTCGGCGAGGTGATTTTGTTGTTATTTTTGCTGGTTATAAAGATAAGATGGATGCTTTCTATCAATCTAATCCGGGCCTTTCTTCGAGGGTTGCTCACCATATTGATTTCCCGGATTACAGCAATCAGGAGTTGTTGGCTATCGCTCAGTTATTCCTGGTCCAGCAGAACTATTACTTTGGCGATGAAGCTGAGGGCATTTTCGAGGATTACATCGAACGTCGCCGTCAGCTTCCTTTCTTTGCTAATGCTCGCTCAATTCGCAATGCTCTGGACCGTACCCGTTTGAGGCAGGCGAACCGATTGTTTGCACGCATGGGAGAACCGCTCAGTCGTGATGAACTGATGACGATCGAACCTGCTGATATCTTGGCGAGTCGTGTATTCCAAGGGGAGGTGGAAGGTCGGCATCCGACTCAACCCATCATGGAATCGTCTGAATGAGGATTGAAGATGGCTTTTTGGATGAAAACCTTTCTCTACTTTGGTTGTTCCAGATCCCTTCTGATCAGCACAAGCAAATAAGACGGTGCCTTGTAACGGCTGGGGAGGCAACGATTGAGGGTCTCAAGATGGCTCCAACAAACTGTGCGCTCTATCTCTTGGGTGCTACGACCTTCCTGCAGCAGTCGCCTTAGGGCCTTGCAGTAAAGGGGATAACCCGCCTCGAGTTCGCCAATGGTCAACTTGGCTTCGGCCATGGTTTCTCGCAGTACGCCTCTAAACCTATGCAATCTTCAGACTACTCAGCGGACTGTCCGTCTTGGCGGATCCGGCTTTTGCTTTCTGGTTCGGCCAATCGTTTTTGATCCTTTCAACGTTAGGGAAAGTCACAGGAGTTAGCAGTAACCCCTCTTCAGCCGTAAATCAAAATGATTAGGGATGATCGGATCTCAGAACTCCTGCTAGCTCAGGGACAAGATTTTTTTCTTGAGTCGCTACACGCTTGATCAAAGCGCTTCAGGTTTCCACTGGTTGTTTTCAGCCGAGCCAAGCAACGCAATCGATTTCCACTCGCCCACCTTTTGGAAGGGCGGCTACTTGAACACATGCTCTTGCTGGGCTGATGCCATCCCCGAAGATCTCGCCATAGAGAGCATTAACCCTTTGAAAGTCCGCCAGATCCGTGAGGTAAACCGTGGTACGAATCACTTGCCTTGGCTCAGCACCGGCTGCTGTGAGCACAGCCATCAGATTGCTAAGGACTTGGCGGGTTTCAGCTTCCACATCACCTTGCCCAACCATCACCCCGTTGGTTGGATCAAGGGCAATTTGACCAGAGCAGTACAGCCATCCTCCTGCTAGTACAGCCTGGTTATAGGGCCCGACTGGTGCTGGAGCTGATGCTGTGGTGATTGCTTGCACAGAAGGGGCGTTCATGGTCTGCTCTGAGCATGAATGTTGCATCATCGCTGTCAGCTTTGGTTTCTGTTGAAAATCCTCTGGGTGTGAGGCCGCTTCGTTGATGTTCCAGCGGCCTTGATCTCAATGGATTGCAATCTCACTAGCTGTTGGTCCTGTTCCATTGCAACAGGACTGCCTTGTTGCTGAGTCAGATATTTGTGCTTAGTTTCGCCATTGATCCTTGTGGTGGCGAAGTTCTGCTAGCTCTTTGCTGTTCTGAGCACGCACGAAGAGGTTGGTACGTTGTTCTTCTGAAATGCTGCTAGGCAGGCTCAGGGCACCCCTCTGGCGACGACTTGAAACGTCTGCCAGTCGTTCGCTGATAGCAACATCTTCTGGATGCAGGGCGGAGGCCCAGCGCAGATTTGCTTCGGTGTATTCGTGAGCGCAATACACACGGGTCTTCGCTGGCAGGCAACTGAGACGTTGAAGAGCCTTGAACATGTCTTCGGCAGTTCCTTCAAACAGTCGGCCACATCCAGCTCCGAAAAGGGTGTCACCACAGAACACTGCTGGATCTTCAAGATCTTCCTTGTTTGTGGGCAGGTAATAAGCAATGTGTGCTCTGGTATGACCCGCAACAGCGAGCACTTCAACACTGCTGTTGAGAAGAGAAACCTTGTCCCTATCGCGAACGGAGATCGTCTGGAAGGGAATGCGATCACGGTCTTCAGCGGCTGCTACCACGGCTGCGTTAGGCCAGTCCCTAAGCAGCTCAAGGGTGCCACCAATGTGATCAGCATGGTGATGGGTTTGAAGTACTGCTGCGAGTGAGAGCTCTCGAGTTTGCAGCCATGTCTTGACTGGTTCTGCGATTGCTGGATCCACAACGACAGCCTGGTTGCCTTTAATCCAGATCCAGATGATGTTGTCTTGAAGAACAGGAAGGGCATGGATCGATGAACGTTGTTTATCGCTAGTCGCAGCTGTTGAGGTTGCCTCCATCGTTAAAGTCCAGGTCGACGCATCGCTCCATGATCACTGTCGCGCTTGCAAAAGGAGCTTTGCTGAATGATTCGGTTGCTCGTTTTCAATCTGCTGGGTTGGATTTTTCAGCTGTACTTGATCCAGGCAATCGTCAGTTAATGGTGCCTTCCCATTGTGGCCGGGCCCGGGCACTGTTGGTGCGCAACGGGGATGTGCCCGTTTATGTTGCCTATGGTCAGGCCCAGTTGGGAGTTGTTGGTTACGACGTGCTGCGGGAGCATCAGATGCCCGTTGCTCAGCTGGTTGATCTTGGCTTCGGGGGCTGCCGTATGGCTGTGGCAGTGAAGGCCAGCAGTGGCTATCAGCACGCAGCTGATCTGCCTCCCCATTGTCGAGTTGCTAGCAAGTTTACCCATTGTGCTCGAGAATTTTTCGATGCTCTCGATCTGCCTGTAGAGCTTGTTCACCTGACCGGTTCGGTGGAACTTGGCCCTTTAACAGGCATTGCTGAAGCGATTGTCGATCTGGTCGCGACAGGCCGTACCCTTCGCGACAATGGCTTAGTGGCCATTGAGGAGCTATTTCAGTCTTCGGCTCGCTTGATCGGCCATCCATTGGCCTTGAGGTTGGACCGTGGAGATCTTCAGTTGATTGTGGAGGCTATGCGCATTCAGGAATCATTACCTAAAAATCCAGCTTGATGTCTGTTACTGATTTTCAGCGGGTTCGGCGTCTGGGGCGTTATCTCCGTGAGGACCGCCGGCGTCTATGGATGGTGCTTGTCCTCTTGGTGCCGGTAGCTCTTGCTGGTGCGATTCAACCCTTCTTGGTTGGCCAGGCAATCAGTGTTTTGAAGCAAGAGTCAACCTTCCCTTGGCTCAGTGATCTGCCAGTGAGCTCAGCAATAAGAGTTTTGGTGGGGATTCTGCTGATTTCTGTGCTTCTGCGCTTGGGTCTGCAGGGCTTTCAGTCTTTCAATATCGAGGCCTTAGGGCAACGGCTAACGGCGCGTATTCGTAACGATCTCTTTGGCCACGCCATGGCCCTTTCGCTGCGCTTTCACGATCGAATGCCTGTGGGCAAGTTGTTGACTCGGCTGACCAGTGATGTGAATGCACTATCGGAGGTTTTTGGCAGTGGGGCAGTAGGAGTTTTGGGGGATCTCGTCAGCCTTGTGGTGATTGCAGTCACCATGATTTTGATTGATTGGCGCCTGGGGGGGTTGCTGCTGGTGACGCAGGTACCAGTCACCTTGGTGATCCTTTGGTTGCAACGCCGATACCGGAAAGCCAATTACCGCGTGAGGGAGGAACTCTCTCAGCTCAATGCCGATTTTCAGGAAAACCTTCAGGGGCTTGAGGTTGTCCAGATGTTTCGTCGAGAAACGTTTAATGGGCAGCTATTTGATCGCACTGGCTCGGCCTACAGGCAAGCCGTGAATGGAACGATCTTTTATGACAGCAGCATTTCAGCTTTTATCGAATGGGTGGCCCTGGCAGCCGTGGCTGTGGTGCTGGCGCTTGGGGGATGGATGGTAACTGCCGAGACAATGGGCCTTGGCACCTTGACAACATTCATCCTTTATTCCCAGCGTTTGTTTGATCCCCTGCGTCAACTTGCTGATCGCTTCACTCAGATTCAGGGGGGCCTGACTGCTGTTGAACGGATTGGCGAGTTGCTGGAGCAGCCACTGGACATTGTCGATGCAAAGCCTGTTAAAGACGAACCCAGCGTTGTTAGGCCCTCGGCTTCTGCTGCTTGCGGTGAGGTGGTGTTTGAGGGGGTGAGCTTTGCCTATCGGCCAGACGAGCCGATTCTCCAGGACCTTAGTTTTCGCATTTCTGCTGGTGAACATGTTGCCCTGGTAGGACCAACCGGTTCAGGCAAGACGACCCTGATCCGCTTGCTTTGTCGTCTTTACGAGCCTCAAGTCGGGCGGATCATGCTTGATGGTGTTGACATCAAAACAATCCCTCTTTGGCAGCTACGCAAACAACTGGGGGTTGTGCTTCAGGACACCTTTCTATTTAGCGGCAATGTTGCAGATAACCTCCGATTGGATTCCTCGATTGAGGATGACCGTTTGCGGGCGATCTGTAGAGATCTTGGCCTTGATCCTTTGCTCAATCGGCTACCCAACGGCTTGGAGACTGAGCTCAGGGAGCGTGGCGGCAATTTGTCATCGGGAGAGAGACAGCTCTTAGCAGTTGCAAGGGTGGCCATTCGCAACCCCACTGTGCTGGTTATGGATGAGGCGACCGCTTTCATGGACCCTTCTACGGAAGCGACATTGCAAAGGGATCTAGATCGCTTGCTTGAACGTCGCACCGCGGTTGTTATTGCCCATCGCTTGGCCACTGTGGAAGCAGCCGATCGAATCATGGTGCTTCGGCGGGGCAAGCTGATTGAGCAGGGAACCCACCTTGAGCTTCGTGCCAAGGGAGGCCTTTATTCTCAGTTAGCGGAACTACAGGAAAGGGGACTGGCGAAACTTTGAATTTAGTTTTTGCTTTCAGCGATTGGATCTTGATTTCAGCTTCACGCTTAATGGCTATGGGCCTTGGTGAAGCAGGATCAATACAGTTCAGCACTGCCGTGTGATCAGCTCCTGTTCGCTAACGCCGGAGTTTCTTGAGCAGGCCTATGGGCATGGAGCACGAGAGTGCCCGTCTTCGAATGAGCAGATCAAGCTTGTCTTCAGTCAAGACCGTTCATTCGATCTTGTTGAGCTTGAACAATTGCTGGAGGCTGTGGGTTGGAGTCGCCGGCCGATGCGTCGAGTGCGTCTTGCACTTGATCACACGCTCTTGAAAGTGGGCCTTTGGCGCCATGATCCCCTGTTGCCTCGTTTGGTTGGTTTTGCTCGATGTACAGGTGATGGAGTTCTTGAAGCCACAGTGTGGGATGTGGCGATTCACCCCATTTATCAGGGGGTGGGATTGGGTAAGCATCTAATGGATTACACCCTTGAATCTCTTAAGGAGATGGGTGTTAAACGAGTCACGCTCTTTGCTGATCCAGGTGTTGTCGATTTCTATGAGCGACAAGGTTGGACGCTGGAGCCTGATGGCCACAAATGTGCTTTCTGGTATGCCTAAGGATTATTGGTAATAGTCCTTTGACAGCTGCTTGGCTGCCTCTCCTCTGCGCCAGCGTCTACGCAATTGGGCGTTTTGCCAGGCTTGATTGAGTAGACCTAGCCGTTGCAAACGGCGGCCATCGGTGTAAAGGGGTAATCCCAGGCTCAGCAACTTGACTTGGCAAGAGAGTCGCTGCACCAAATCGAGATCTTCCATCAAAGGGATGGGTTTGTATCCCCCGATGCGTTGGTAGAGCCTTTTGCTGATGAGCAAGCCTTGATCGCCATAGGGCCTTTGCAGCCAATGACTGCGAAGGGCCACAGCTAGTTCCAATAGACGCAGTTTTGTTCCCTTCCCTTGGATTTTGTAGTCGAAAAACCAAGCATTCAGCTCTCTTGCTGGCTCAGTAATCACTGCTTCAACGACAGCGGGCCATTGGGGGGGGAGTCGGCTGTCGGCATGCAGGAACATCAGCCAAGTTCCTTTGGAATGGCATGCTCCATGGCTGAGTTGAGCACCCCGATTGGGATTGGCTACTCGCAGTACTTGAGCTCCTGTGAGTTGGGCAGCGAGTTCTGTGTCATCACAGCTGCCAGCATCAACGATCCAAAGGTCAAGGGGTGTCGGCCAGCGTTGGAGATCGGCCAACAGCAGTGGTAGACGGCTGGCTTCATTGAGGCTCGGCACAATCACGCTGAGGTGATGTCCCACCTCACTTAGAGCTGAGATGTTGCTCATTGATGAGAAGTTTTGAGCGGCATTGCTTCCTTTTTGAAAGAGGTCATCTTGTTCTTTCTCGACCCGTTTTTCTTGCCTTAAACGAGTTTTTTCCTGGTTCATATCCTTGTCATATCAATCCTTCCTCGCATGCTTGCCATGGAGAAAGGATGAGGCTATGACTGGGATGTGGAGGATAGAAAAGTTAGATGAAGTTGGAATAGTATGTTTATACTGGTCCAATCATCAGGACAAAGGTGTTGTCTCTGCCCTGTAATGATTCTAGCTCTATTGGATGCTTTGAGCCTCACCCGATGCACAAGACACAGATGCGACATGCGCACGAGCATAGATTAGAGCAGTAAGTAGTTTTAAAGGCAGAGAAACACCAGTAATCCCCACTATCAATCCGTATCAGAAAGAAGCCAGAAGAATGAGAAGTTCAGCCAAATCAATCGACAACAAATAATGGAAGACTTTTGGTCGGCGATAATCTCATATTAGTTATCGACAAATGATCAATTAAATTGATTTAGAGGGAGTGAATATCAGCTATCTAATTAATATTAGATAATTCCTGTAGTGAATTGATCTACGCTGCTACTTGTAGCGCCCACTGTAGTTACAATTGCTTCCAGCGTTCCATTGGAGTAAATTCCTACTCCTGAATAGCTGTGTGGATGAAATTGACCTGCCTTCGGATGCGAGACATTGTCAACGTAAGTAAGGGTTGAATCCTCAACACCATAAATATATAGTTGGTCGTTTTTATCTATTTCTGCTATTATATCAGCATTTACTCCACTCCATGATTTCCCCTGCCAGTTGTTTTTAACACTATCTGCAGAAATATAGATTGTATCTCTAGCATTGTCAGCTCCACATTTGATCATATTATATCCTATACCTCCCCTGATCAAATCAGATCCAGTATTACCATCTATAAAATCATGCCCACTGCCACCAAAAATAACGTCATCACCTCCACCTGCATGTATATAATCACTTCCAATCATCCCATAAATAATATCATTACCTTTGCTACCCGTTATCACATCGTTACCGTCATACCCAGCCAGTCTATTTCCTAAACCATCAGAAAGTGGTTCTACTTCTGAGGCATTGATCGTATCATTCCCTGCGTAAATAGCTTTATGAATCGAATATGAACTTGGCTGCCATGAGCACAGACTGTGATACCATTCTCTACCATTAATCCATACATCACTCAATGATGAATAGGGAATGCCACCATTTTTGTTTGTAATTATTTTAAAATAGGTCGAATTCTGTACTTGTTGAGGATTTGCCGCTATATTTCCAAAAAAACCTATATCCAATTGGACGTCAACATTGTCTCCAGTCAAGCCGCTATACCAGGATTCCCAAGGGTTGACATTACGCCATGCCCCTACACTATCAAGGTTAGTGTTGACAGAAACATCGTTAGATAGTGCGCCATAATGTCGCTGAGAATGTTGTTCCACGCCTATTAATGTCTTTCCATAATAACCAGAATCGTCCCAAAGGTTCCCGCCTCCGGGCGCAAATATGCCTAAATTAGCCATCTTTATTTTATGTATGAAATTATATTTTATATAGTTTTAGGCTGTAGAACTGGACTGACACAAAAGCATACGTCTCATTTGTACCCAGACGTTAGGTTCATATAGAGAAGCATGATAATAGGTAGCCATGGGATAGGCTTTTAGAATATTCATAGCTATGAAGCAGCGAAAATCCACCTTTTTATCAATTTCACCTAGGCAAATATTTATCGCTACAGACATTCAAAGCTTTTGCTCTCTTACTTATTGAGCATTGAATTGGATAGTCAAGCTCTAACCTTATAATCCCAGTGATAGTCTAGTTTCTAGGACAGACTTCTCGCATACTTGCCATGGTGAAAGATCTTCAAGGCAATCGAGATCGTTTTGTTGACCAAGTAAGCAAGGCCTTACTCCTGCATCCGCTGCTTTCTGCAGTGTGACTTGCTTCACTTGATTGCTACCCCAAGGAATGCCGCAGAAGGGCCAGCGTGTCACGGGCTTTACCAAGCGCCCTGAGAGTCCAAGTAACCAATAGCCCCCATCAGTAGCGGGTCCAAGTACGAACTCATGCTCTTGCAAAGCTTCTAGGGCCTGAAGGAGATCTCGATCACAGAGATTTGGCAGGTCCGTGCCGATCAGCAATGTGGTGCGGCCCATTGTGATTTGTGGATGGTGTCGTTGCTGCACTCGCAAAACCTGTCGGCGCATCCGTTCACCCAGGCTTCCCTTGCCTTGAGGCTCCACTGTGCTCACACCTTGATCGTGTGCCCAGCGCTTGGCTGCCTTGGGAGCGAGGCCAGTGATCGCGAATTGCAGCTCGACCAGGCCTCTATTGGCCAGATGATTGGCCACGCTCAGAGTGTGTTTGGTAAGCCTGGCCTGGATTGATGCTGCACGCACTATTCCAAGAGTGTCGGCCAGTCTTCGTTTGCATCTGCCTGCTGCCGGCCAGCGGGCCATCACCACCAGTGCAGGTTTTGCCATTTCAATTCACCCCTGCCGGGGTAGCTCTGCTGGTTTCACGATTAATTCGATCGTCTTGTTGTTTCGCTCAAGGGTGAGCGGCATGGACTTGCCAACCTCCCCACGATCAACGGCAAGTTGTACTTGTGAAGGGTCGCGGACGACCTCACCATTGACTTCACGAATTAAGTCGCATTGGCGCACGCCGGCTTTGTCTGCAGGGCTGCGAGACATCACTTCAACAACGAGAACAGCATTAACTTCAGGTACTTGGCATGCCCCTCCTGTTGCGTTGATTTCTTTGGCTAGCTGGGGGGTAAGGCTCTGCAGCCTTACCCCGATATAGGGATGAGAAGCTTGCCCTCTCCCCACGATTTGTTGGGCAATTCGTTTGGCCAGGTTGATCGGTACTGCAAAACTCAGCCCGCCTCCCGGCGCAACTTTGATGGCAGTATTGATTCCGATCACCTGTCCTGAGGCATTGATGAGTGGTCCTCCGCTATTGCCAGGGTTTACGGCGGCGTCCGTTTGGATGTAAGGAACTCGTTGCCCCCCCCCTAAGGCGTTGGTGCGGTCGACGGAGCTGATGATGCCTGCAGTAACGGTGTTGTTGAGTCCAAGAGGATTGCCGATCGCGATTGCCCATTGCCCAGGCTTGATGTTGTTGGAATTGCCGAGTGGGGCTACGGGAAGTTTCTTCGCTACGACTTTGACCACGGCTACATCTGTAAGGGGATCACCACCAAGCACTTTGCCGCTGTAACTGCGTCCATCTGGAAGGGTTACTGATACCTGTTCTGCCCCATCAACCACATGAGCATTGGTGAAGATCAGCCCGTCAGAGCGTGTGATGAAACCTGACCCTTGGCCGGCTTGCCGTTGGATGGGAGGTCCGCCGCCGAAAAAGTTGCCAAGGGGGTTTGCGATCCGTTTCACCGTGTCGATGCGCACCACTGCCGGACCAACTTGTTCCACCGCAATCACGATCACATTGGTGCCAGGCTGCAGAGGCGCTGACTTGGGTGGATCACTGACGACAGGGGTGTTGTCTGGACTTGTCTTAGAACCAATGCCGATGCGTTGACGTAACCCTTCGTTGCAGCCACTTAGGTTGATGCTGATGAGGATTAAGCCAAGCCATCTGAGCGGATGCAGCCTGTGGGCAGATAGGGCAAGGGGCATGACAAACGCAGGTGCCAGGGAACGAGAACATCAGGGTCTTATTAAAGACGGCTTGCTCGATAGAAGTTGCGTAGATTCAGCCATCGCAGAGGAAAGGATGTGGTGCTAACGGGCAATGAGCTGTGGTCCAAGGTGCAGCAGGCCCTTCAGCACAATCTCAGCAAACCTACGTTTGAGACATGGATTCGTCCTGCCATTTGTAGTGGTTTTCGGGACGGGGAGTTGACTCTGATTGCTCCAAATAGCTTTGCAAGTAACTGGCTTCGCAAGAATTACGTTCAGACAATCGAGGCGGCTGCGGCCAAGATTTACGGCCAGTCAGTGAGGGTGTCCGTTCAGGCTCAGGAGGAAGACTCTGCTGAGAGGGTGTTGCCACCAATGACATCGGCTCCGATCCCTTCACCTTTGCCTACTGCAGAAACAACCACTGCCTCTGTAGCCCCTTCTAGTGGCCCTCGGCGGATTCTTCCAGGCCTGAACCTGCGCTATGTCTTCAATCGGTTCGTCGTGGGGCCGAACAGTCGCATGGCTCATGCTGCTGCGCTAGCCGTTGCAGAAGCTCCTGGGCGAGAGTTCAATCCTTTATTCATTTGCGGCGGTGTTGGCCTGGGCAAGACTCATCTGATGCAGGCTATTGGTCACTACAGGCTTGAGATCAATCCTGAAGCAAAGGTGGCTTATGTTTCTACTGAGACCTTCACGAATGACTTAATTCAAGCTATTCGGAAGGATGGTATGCAAGCTTTCCGAGATCGATATCGGGCCACTGATTTGATTTTGGTTGACGATATTCAGTTTATTGAAGGCAAGGAATACACCCAGGAAGAGTTCTTTCATACCTTTAATGCTCTCCATGAAGCAGGTAGGCAGATTGTGATCGCTAGTGATAGACCTCCAAGTCAGATTCCAAAGCTTCAAGAACGCCTAATCTCTCGATTCTCCATGGGCTTGATCGCTGATATTCAGTCGCCTGACCTTGAGACTCGCATGGCAATTTTGCAGAAGAAGGCGGAACAGGAACGCATGATGCTGCCTCGCGATTTAATTCAGTACATCGCTGGGCGCTTCACCTCCAATATCCGTGAACTTGAGGGGGCTTTGACCAGGGCAGTTGCCTTTGCTTCGATCACGGGGCTGCCGATGACAGTTGAATCGGTAGCGCCAATGCTTGACCCTAATGGTCAAGGTGTGGACGTTACCCCACAACAAGTGATTGATAAGGTCTCTGAGGTTTTTGACGTGACTCCTCAAGACATGCGTAGCAGCAGTCGAAGGCGGGCCGTTAGCCATGCTCGGCAGGTGGGCATGTACCTGATGCGTCAGGGCACGGATTTGAGCTTGCCTCGCATCGGTGAGACTTTTGGGGGAAAGGACCACACCACAGTGATGTATGCCATCGAGCAAGTGGAGAAAAGGTTGTCCAGTGATCCTCAGTTGGCTAGTCAGGTTCGGCGTGTGAGAGATCTGCTGCAGATCGATTCACGCCGTGGGCGATAGGTTTCAACAATTTGATTATTTGACAAGATTAGATGAGGTGTATGAGATTTTGTTTGCATCAACATCAGCCTTGCAATGCCTTTCCCTCAAAGCGTTCCAGATGTCACCTTCAAGACTCGCGTGCGCGATGAATCTGTGCCCGGGTCTAATCCATTCCGCTGGCAAGACCTGACTAGTGCTGAAATCTTTAAGGGGCGCAAGGTGGTGGTGTTAGCCCTACCAGGAGCTTTTACACCTACGTGCTCATCCAATCATTTGCCACGTTATGAGGAGTTGCATGCAGAACTTGTTGCCCAAGGTGTTGATCAGATTGTCTGTCTTTCAGTGAATGATGCATTTGTAATGTTCCAGTGGAGCAAACATTTGGGCACTAAGAATATCTTTATGCTCCCTGATGGAAATGGAGAGTTCACTCGTAAAATGGGTATGCTTGTTGAGAAATCCAACCTAGGCTTTGGTTTGCGTTCCTGGCGCTATTCGATGCTAGTGAATGATTGTAATATTGAAAAAATGTTTGTCGAGCCAGGCTTTAGTGATAATGCTGATGGTGACCCGTTTGAGGTCTCTGATGCCGATACGATGCTCGCTTACATGAAGGGTGTGCAACCAGCTGGTGTTAGTTCCCCGCGCCGTGAGTTTGAGGGCTAAACCCCTCACTTTTCTCTTGCCTGTTTATTACATATAAAATTGATCATCTGTTTTCCTACTCCCCTCTATAGCTTACGTAACAAGTAGCAATCCTCTTCTAGTACTGAGTCTTTATCGCCAAGCTCTTTGATTTCGTCAAGTTGCTTTGAGAGGCTGATGTAATTTGCTTGGTCGATCAATTTGTAGCCTAAGAGATTCTCGTGGAATGTTTCGCTGAGTGTATTGGGGGAAAGTTTCCTATCCCGTAGTCTTTCTCGCTGAATTTCCTTGGTCTTTGAAACATTGCCTTAGAAGTTTCGCTTGGTTTGAATGCATTCAGTGCGAGAAGGCTTCCGGCTATTTGTGTTTGCTGTAGATGTTTAAAAAGTGAATTAACTGAGTCTTGCGAAAGTCAGTATAAAAGCCCTTCCATGAGGATAAATGATTGGCGTGATCCTATCCATTGGCGTAATGAGTCGAATAGTTTTTTGTTTTCGCTGCTGTTGTTGAGGTCTGTTGTACAGAGGAATAGAATGTCTCTTTCTGGGAGCTGCCGAGATGATTGAAGCTTCTATATTCTTTGCTGCTTTGACTTGATCAGGTTGGGCTTGTCTACTTCGCAGGATGCTATGGGAGTGTTGATTAGATAGGGGTAATTGGTGAACCCGGCGCCAATATTGATAAACACTCCATTTGTTGCTTGAATGTGGAACTCTCGAAGCCTTTCTAGGAAAAATCGATGTCTGAGGCAGTGGGCAATATCTTCGGATTCACCTACCTCCTTAAGGTATCGATTCGCAAGCTTCTCAGCTGGTTTGGTGACCCATAAATGTGCAAAGTTGTCGAGGCTAATGTTGGTATATTTTGCCCTAAAGCAATTCACCACATGCGCTGAGGCGCCTACTTCAGGAAGCACGTTCTTTTATTTGTTGCAATCACTTTAGCGAGCTGTTGATCTTTCATGGCATCAGAGTCATCAAGAGATGCTTGAGGAAGGAGAAGCTATGGACAGCGCAGCTTGCTGATTAGCAGGCTCAAAAGTAGAGCGGCTGCTCGATGCCCTTGTAAAAGTGTTTGCCAAGGATTCAATCCGACAAGAGGTGGCTTAAGCAGGCTTGAGGGGCTGCCTCCTACAACGTCGCCATACCAGCAAGCTTGGAGGCCTAGACATGGCAGGAGTCGATGTAGGCAATGCCGATGTCACAACTAGAGAGAATTGCTTTCAAAGTGGCCACCAAGCCAGGCTGTCTCTAGGGAAAAAACCATAAGTAGGAATGGGCTTGCATCAGAAATAATGAGTAGAGCAGGCATTAATTGCTGCTTGCTGACTATTAGTCGCTGCATTTATTTCTCCCGGTAGAAAGTCATCAGTGCTAACCCCCCGTTGCTTCCTGCAAAAGCTGTAAGGCAAATGCTGTTTAAAAAGGATTGATAGGTCTGCGATAGATCACCAGAAAGGATCATCGGCGAACTCCACCTTGAGTTGGCATGACTTCGTTCTGGGAACGATGGCGATGCAGGCTCTCACCACTTCTCCATTCACTTCAATCTCACAAGCACCACAGCTCCCTTGTAAGCAACCTGTGGGAATGATGATTCCTGCGTCTCGAGCAACCTGGAGCCAATCAATCCCTGGTTCTGTAAGGGATCTTGTGCCATTGGGCCATTGAATCTCAATCTTAGAGATTGTCATGTTCCCAGCAGTGGGTTGATGTTGACATGTTCTTCGAAAACATTTGCGAGACGATTGAGTAGTTGTTCTCTTTGTTGCTCATGGTTGGATATATCGGTCGGCAAGTCTGCTAAACCCTTTTGCTTCCGTATCAGATTGAGCCACAGCCTTCGCCAGCGACCATTCTCGAAAATCCCGTGCAGGTAAGTTCCCGCGACTTGGCCGCAGCTCTCCTTTTTACTGACCCAACCCATTGAGGGATCGTCAGCCATAGGGAGGACAGACTCATGGCTCCCTTGAATGAGTTGGCTATTGCCATGGTGTAATTCAAACCCCTTCACCTTGGCATTGTCTGGCCACTGGGTAATCCTTTGGCATTGTCTTAGAGCCTTGCTGCGTTTAAAAACGGTATCTACAGGCAGCAGATTGAGTCCTGCCATGCTGCTTGATGGTTCTGTTGTTGTGACGCCTTCCAGACCTAGTGGATCTGCCAGAGTTCGCCCAAGCATTTGCATGCCGCCACAGATGCCAAACACATGCCCACCGCTTTGGGCGTAGGTTTGCAACTGACGTCCTAAACCACTGCGGTTTAGCGAATTTAGATCGCGCAGTGTCTGCTTGCTGCCGGGAATGATGACAGCATCTGGTATCCCGAGGAATGTGCCGGGTTCAACCCATCGCAGCTGAACTGTGGGTTCTGCTTCTAATGGATCGAGATCGGAAAAATTACTTAGGGATGGCAATTTCAAGACAGCGATTTCGATCTCGGCATCATTTTTTTTGCCTCTTCTCTCCAGTAGATCAAGGGAGTCTTCGGGCGGGAAGAGCTCTTCCAGCCATGGCATTACACCGATGACGGGAATTCCGGTTTCGGCTTCTAGCCAATCGCGCCCTTCATCAAAAAGTTCGCGTCGGCCACGGAAACGATTGATGAGTAGCCCGCGTATCAACTGCTTTTCTACCGGCTTCAGTAAAGACAGGGTTCCCATGATCTGGGCAAAAACACCACCGCGTTCGATATCGGCAACGAGCAAACAGCGGGCACGCAGGAACTGAGCCAATCGCAGGTTGGTGAGGTCTCGCCGTTGCAGGTTGACTTCCACTGGGCTGCCTGCACCTTCCAAGACAAGCCGGCCATGGGTATAAGAGCATTGAAGGTTTTTTAGCGCCTCACGGATGACGCTCCATCCAGGACGGAACCATTGCTCGTAGTAGGTCTCGGCACGCGCCGTGCCAACGCTTTGACCCAGATGGATGACTTCACTGGTGCTGTCTCCCTGGGGTTTGAGCAGCACAGGGTTCATGGCGCATTGGGGCTTGAGTCCTGCCGCCCAAGCTTGCAGGGCTTGTGAATAGGCCATCTCTCCGCCGCTCTCATCAACCCAGGCGTTGTTGCTCATGTTTTGCCCTTTGAAGGGTATGGGAGTTTCGCCTCGACGAAGCAGCAGCCTGCAGAGAGCGGCAGACATTAATGATTTACCAGCGCCACTGGATGTGCCTAACACCATCAGGGGGGTCGACATCCCATCGGTGCTCATTGTCTGGGCCAAAGTCGACGCAGATTGTGTTGCAGTCGTTCGAAAATCCCAGCTCGTTGTGTTGGTAACCCTGGTGACTGTTCAAGTAGCTGGCGGCCCAAGGGGGTGAGACGGATTTTCGCTGTCAACCCCTGCCCATCGACTTCACGGCGCAACACACCAACGGTAATCAACCAGCGAAAATCGGCTTCAACAGCATCAGCACGCTGAAACCAGCTGCATCCAGGCAAGCAGTATTGCCGGGCTTGCTGCCAAACGCTCTCAGCATTGAGCCCTGTTGCTTGGGCATCGGTATAAAACCTGGTGTCAAACCGTAGACAACGCATGGCTTGGGCAGCACGTTTTTTGCTGCGCATGTCAAGCAATTCCATCTCGCTTGTCATGGCAACGGAGGCAAGGTCGACCATTAATGGCAGCCTAAGAACTTGTTCTCGCTGCTGTAATTGTGTTGATGCTTGCCTCGGCTTCTCCAGCCCGCCGTCGACTGCTTCAACAGGCCGCGATTCCCCATCAAGTGATGGTGAGTGGGGTTGATGAAGAGACTATCCACCATCTTGATCCAGTGCGGCTTGTCCAGCATTTAGCGGAGGCGAAGGCTGGGGTGGTGCATGAACAAATTAAGGCGGCTTTGCCGGTGCTTGGCTGCGATTCAGTGTTGGAGTTTGATGGCACAGTGTTTGGCAAGCCAGCCACGGCGCTGGAAGCCAGTAGCCGTTGGCAGCGAATGGCTGGGGCGTGGGGGCTTTTGCATACCGGTCACTGTTTGCTCAGTGTTAATGGTGAGCGCCTCAGCGAAACAGTAACGACACGTGTGCTGTTTGCTGCCTTGAGTGATTCTGAGATCGAGGCTTATGTGGCTACTGGTGAACCATTGTTATGCGCGGGTGGCTTTGCTCTTGAGGGTCAGGGTGGCTTGATGGTGGAGCGCCTTGAGGGTTGTTTTAGCAATGTGATTGGCTTGAGTTTGCCCCTGTTGCGGCGATGGTTGCTAGTTATTAATGAATAAGTTGGATTAACTGATAGTGAGTTATTGAAAGCTTGGCGTTGATTTTTCAATTGTTAAGGTTGATCATTGCTGTGGTTTTTTGAGGCAAGTTGTTGTTCTTCAGGTTCTATTGAGCATGTGATTGTTGCGCTGTGTTTTTTTTATGTGCTTTGGCTTCATGAAAAAAAACCCTCGCCGCAATGGCGAGGGTTGAAGGTTTTCCCGATTAACAAGATCGATGCTTGATGTTGAGAATCAGTCCAGATCAGGCATTGACAAGGCTGGTTCGGTCTTACGATCGATGCCTTTTTCAAACCCTGCTGCAACAGCCCTGGCGCGACCAGCGTGGAACCAGTGCCCCACGATGGTGAACCAAGCTAGGAAGAACGCATGACCAGCTAACCACTGGCGAAGGTTCACGAAGTTAACCGAGTTGGGCTCGGTGATGATGCCACCTACTGAATTGATGGAGGCGTTGGGGGCGTGGGTCATGTATTCAGCAGCACGGCGAACTTGCCATGGCTGAACATCGTTCTGAAGCTTGTCAAGGCTCAGGCCGTTAGGTCCACGCAGTGGTTCTAACCAAGGACCACGGAAGTCCCAGAAGCGCATCGTTTCTCCACCAAAGATGATTTCACCAGTAGGAGAACGCATCAGGTACTTACCAAGGCCTGTTGGCCCCATGGCAGTACCAATATTTGCTCCAAGGCGTTGGTCACGAACGAGGAAGGTGAAGCTCTGGGCTTGAGAGGCTTCGGCGTTCGATGGACCGTAGAACTCTGATGGATAGGCGGTGACGTTGAACCATATGTAGGCCGTGGCAATGAAACCACAACAGCTCAGACCAGCAAGGGCGTAGCTGAGGTAGGCCTCTCCGTTCCAGATGAAGGCTCTACGAACCCATCCCCATGGCTTGGTGGCAATGTGGAAATGGCCGCCAACGAATAGAAGAGCAGCAACGTAAATGTGGCCGCCAATGAGGTCTTCCATTGAGTTGACACCAGTGATCCAACCGGTACCTCCCCAGGGAGAACTGAACACGTATCCAAAGATCACGCCTGGATCAAGTGTGGGGCTGGTGATTAATCTCACGTCGCCACCACCTGGAGCCCAGGTGTCATAGATGCCGCCAAAGAAGCAGGCCTTGAGGATCAGAGCAAGAGCTCCCCAGCCTAGAAAAATCAGGTTGTAACCAAGAATGTTGGTCATCTGATTTTTGTCTTTCCAATCAAGCCTGAAAAATGGAGAGCTGTAATCCTGAAGTTTTTCAGGGCCGGCCAAGGAGTGATAGACCCCACCCAAGCCGAACACAGCAGAGATGATTAAGTGCATCACCCCGCAATGGAAGAACGGGTAGATGTCTACGATTTCGCCACCTGTACCAACGCCATAACCAAGCGCTGCCACATGTGGCATCAAGATCAGGCCTTGCTCGAAAATTGGCTTGTCGAAGGTGAAGTGACTGACTTCGAACAGGAGCATGGCTCCTGCCCAGAAAGTCATCAGACCTGCATGGGCAACGTGGGCGCCAAGTAGGCGTCCAGAAAGGTTGATGAACCGGGCATTACCTGCCCACCATGCGTAACCGGTGGATTCAAGGCTGTATCCCCCGGCATTCTGCAGTATGGAAGATTTAAAGGGCGTTTCCACGTGGCATTACCTCTTCAGGGAATACAAAGTTTTCGTGAGGTTGGTCCGCAACGGACATCCAGGCTCGGATACCTTCGTTAAGAAGAACGTTCTTGGTGTAGAAGGTCTCGAATTCGGGGTCTTCAGCTGCGCGGACTTCCTGCGACACGAAGTCGTAGGCACGCAGGTTGACTGCTAAGCCAACGATGCCAACCGAAGGCGTCCACATGCCCATGACAGGCACGAACAGCATGAAGAAGTGCAGCCAGCGTTTGTTGGAGAAGGCGATTCCGAAAATCTGGCTCCAGAAACGGTTGGCGGTGACCATTGAATAGGTCTCTTCTTCCTGGGTGGGATCAAACCCTTTAAAGGTGTTTGACATAGCTCCATCCTCGAACAAGGTGTTCTGCACCGTTGCGCCATGGATGCCACAGAGCAAGGCACCACCGAGGATTCCTGCTACTCCCATCATGTGGAAGGGATTCAGAGTCCAGTTATGGAAGCCCTGGAGGAAGAGAATGAAGCGGAAGATTGCTGCAACCCCAAACGAGGGAGCAAAGAACCAGCTGTGTTGTCCTAGGGGGTAAATGAGGAAACACGCCAGGAAGACAACGACTGGGCCTGAGAAGGCAAGTGCGTTGTAGGGGCGGATGCCAACCAAACGGGCAATCTCGAACTGTCTCAGCATGAAGCCGATCAGAGAGAAGGACCCGTGAAGGGCTACGAAGGTCCAGAGGCCACCAAGCTGACACCAGCGCACGAAATCACCCTGAGCTTCAGGGCCCCATAGCAGCAGCAAGCTATGACCCATCGCATCTGCGGGGGTGCTTACAGCGGCGCTAAGGAAATTGCAGCCTTCCAGATAGGAACTTGCAATGCCGTGGGTGTACCAGGAGGTAACGAAGGTGGTGCCGGTAAACCAGCCTCCTAGGGCCAAGTAGGCCGTAGGGAATAAGAGAAGGCCAGACCAGCCAACAAAAACGAAGCGGTCGCGCTTGAGCCAATCATCGAGGACGTCAAACCATCCCCGCTGAGGCGCGCGTCCTACAGCGATCGTCATGGGAAAAAAAACGGTGCGGTTCTGCCGCAAGCTGTGGGATACCCGAAGACTTTAACAATCCCCAAGGGGCCTTTGGGAGAGAGTTGCCTTGAGCTGAAACCCCTTGTAGTGGTGTTGCTCCTTTGGCTTGCTTCAAATCTGCCCGTTGTGGGCTGTAGCAGTCCAGAATGGAGATTCATATTGGGTAGTCATGTCAGCTGATCTCCAGGAAACCCCTAAGGCCGGAGATGCTTCTCTGGAGCGGCTTGAGCAATCGGTTCTCGGTTTTCGACGGCTCTCCAATCAGCTCTTGGCCGTCATCGTCACAATCGGCGGCCTTGGCTTCACACTGACTTGTCTGTCTAGTTATTTGGGGCGAGATCTTCTTCCCATAGGCAGTCCTTCGACTCTCCTATTCGTGCCTCAGGGCTTGGTGATGGGTCTCTATGGCATAGCAGGTTTGCTGCTTGCGAGTTACCTCTGGGCAATGATCAACATCAATTTGGGTGCAGGTAGCAACAACTTTGACAAGTCTTCCGGGATGGTGAAAATTTGCCGTCGCGGATATTTCAAGCTGATCAGCGCGGAGTTCCCCCTCAAGGATGTCAAAGCCGTCAAGGTTGAGGTACGTGATGGTTTCAATCCCCTTCGCCGCTTGTCCTTGCGGGTTCAAGGTCGGCGAGACATCACTCTTACCCGCGTCGGTCAGCCTCTCCCCCTCGCACAGTTAGAACAGGATGGTGCTGAGCTAGCGCGTTTTCTTGACGTGAATCTTGAAGGGCTCTGAATTGTGTTGCTCTCATCCCTTGCGCGTTTGATTCGGGGTCAAAACAGCTGGGGAATTTTGCTTTGTGTGCCTTTATTGGTTGGCTGCAGCAAGTCCACTACGGCATCGATCAAGGCGGTTTGTTCCTCGCTGACTAGCCCCTGCTTGCAAGGCAAAGCCAATGTGCTGATGAGTACGAATCGAGGCGCAATCACCCTTGAGGTGGATGGTGATGCTGCTCCTGTTACCGCAGGTAATTTCGTCGATCTTGTTAAACGTGGTGTCTATAACGGCACCGTTTTTCATCGGGTCGTGAAAGAGCCCGTTTCCTTTGTTATTCAGGGCGGTGATCCTGCTTCAAAGGATCCTAAAACGCTCAAGACCAATTACGGGAAGGGTAGTTTCATCGATCCCGCCAGTGCTCAGGCCCGCTTCATTCCTTTTGAAGTGAAGTTGAAAACAGATGATCAGCCTCGCTATGGAAAGTTGATCACCAATCCCAGAGAGTTGCTGCAATTGCAATTGACTCATAAGAAAGGGGCTCTGGCTATGGCTCGTTCTCCGGCGCCGGATTCAGCCAGTGCTCAGTTTTACATTGCTTTGCGCCCTTTGCCCGAACTTGATGGCCGTTATGCCGTTTTTGGCAGGGTGATCAAGGGGTTGGAGGTGGTGGATTCGATTCAGCAGGGTGATCGTATTTTTAAAGCCAGCCTGGTAATGGCGAAATAAAAAGCCCTAAGACATTGCCAATCACTTAGGCCGGTATTCGGCTTCCGCTCGGAGAGACCTTTAAGAGTTCGGTGTTTACCCCTGAGGCCCTTACCAGAGCGACCTTGCCGGTGCGGGCGATTTCGATGATCCCGTAAGGGGTCAGCAAGCTTTCGAGCGCCACCAGCTTGCCTGGGTCACCCACCACCTCAAGGGTAAGCGCGCCATCGGCCACATCAACCACTTTCGCTCGGAAGACCTGAACGAGATCGAAAATGGAGCTGCGCTGGTGAGCGGGTGCGGAAACTTTGAGCAGCATCAGTTCTCGTTCGACTGCAGGTTGCCTGGTTAGATCAAGCACCTGCAAGACGTTGACGAGTTTGTCGAGCTGTTTGCTCATCTGTTGAAGGGCATGATCGTCTCCCTCTACAACCATCGTCAGTCGAGATTGTCCAGGCGTTTCGGCTGGGCCCACCGCAAGGCTGTCGATGTTGAAACCACGGCGTGCAAAAAGTCCTGCGATCCGGCTTAGAGCTCCGGATTGGTCTTCGACTAGCACTGAAAGGGTGTGCTTCATGCCCTTTGTTGATCATTCCCTAAATTAAGGTTCAGCCAGCTGAACACGGCTTGATCAAAAGCCTGGGTGGATTCGTCATGGGGGCAATGGCCAGTTTCATCAAGTACTGAAAGCGTGATCCATGGGTATTGATGCTGCAGTCGATGGCCAATTTTTAATGGCACAAAACGGTCCTCTCGTCCCCAGAGAAGCAATATGGGGGGGCGATCGGGCCTGCTAGCAAGGCGTTTTAGCAAGTGAGGAGCTGTGCAGCCAACTGGCCGAAGTGTCATGCCAACGCACATCGCTCGTAGGGCGCGAGCTGCCGAGGGTCGCCTTGCAGGTTGGGCGATCAGGTGAAGTAGCTCATGGTCTAACTGGATGGAGTGGTGGTAGCCCATTTGAAGAGCTGCTTTAAGGAGTGGCGTTCGTGCGATGAGAGGAACAATCAGTTCCAGAGGCAAGAGGCGGAAGATGATTGCGATCAACTTGTTCTTCAACCGGCGCCACCAGCGGGTGGGGCGGAAGCCCAATGGTTCAACCAATGCAGGATCCGGTAATGGAGCTGCTACCACAGCTCCAACAAGGTCTGGGCGGAATGCGGCTGTGGTGAGAGCCGTTAGTGCTCCTAGAGAATTGCCTATTAGTACTGCTTGTTGAGAGGGGCTGGCCTGGACAATTTGCTCAAGAAAGGCTGCTAATTGTTTGCCCCACTGTCGATTGTCGAGGCGTCGAAATTGCTTCAGTCCTGGCTGGGCTGAAGCTCCAAAACCGATCAGATCAAGGCTGTAGACCCGGAATCCTGCCGCTTTTAGGGGTGCAGCATTGTGTCGCCAATGAGCGCTGCTGGCACCGAATCCGTGGATGAGCACGAGTGGCCGTGCATCCTCTGCTCCCAGTACACGCCAGTGACAACGTAGGCCTTGCCAATACCAATCATGGGATTCGCCCCAGTCAGCACCTGTCTCTTGAATGGCCCGCTCGGCAGTCTGGAAGTCAGTTGCAAACAAAGCGGCTTGAACCAACCCACCACCCACTATCGCGAAGGCTCAGTCGTTTTGGAGCCAGGAGGTGGTTTCTTCCGCCCAGAGTCTCGTCCTTCCCGTGATCTTTCGGTTTTATTGGCTGCTTTTCAGCAGCAGAGGAGAGAGAAGTTTTCGCCTGCTTTGCGCTGGTTGGACCTTATGGCTGGTTGCGGTATTCGTGCTTTGCGCTGGGGGTTGGAGGCTGTTAAGCCCTCATTGTTGGCGTCAGGAGTAGAGCAGCTGCCAGAGCTGTGGGTGAATGATGCCGATCTTGAGCGCGCTTCTCTTTTGGAGAGGAATCTGGCCCCTCTGCGCCAAGAGCAAATCTCGCTAAAGCTTTTTCATCAGCCCGCTGAAGTCCTGCTGAGCCGTGCCTACCTCGATCAGCGTCGTTTTGATCTGATTGATCTCGATTGTTTTGGTTGTCCGAATGCGTTTCTGCAACCTGTGTTGCAGGTTCTCGCTTCTGAGGGGTTGTTGCTGCTTGCAAGCAGTGATGGTCGCTCTCCCACAGGTCATGACCGGCCAGGGGCAATTCGCAGTTTGGCTGCTGCGGCTCGGGTGCACCCAGCCAGCTGGGAGATCGCTTTGAGGCTGCAGCTTGGGGTTCTTGCACGACATGCCTGGCTGCTAGGGCGTGGCTTGGAGCCTCTGATCAGCTTTAGTGAAGGTCGTACTTTTCGTGTTGCGGTAAGGATCAAGCGTCGACTTGCTGCTGGTGAGGAGAGCCAGCTTGGGCTTTTAGCTCGCTGTGAGGCTTGTGGTGCTCAGCTTGCTCAACCACTGCTCTCCCTAAAGGGATGGTCAGGGTGTATGTGTTCTCAAGGAGGTGGCCGCTGGGCGGTGAGCGGTCCCCTTTGGTTGGGCCCCCTTCAGTCGCCAGTTGTGTTGGCCGATTTGTTGGTGTTAGCAGAACAGTCGATCGTTCCGATCGCATCCGCCACACTTCGGCTGTTGCATCGCTTGCAGTCTGATATCGGCTTGCCGGTCTATTGCTGGTCCACAGCTGAACTGGCCAAGCGTCTGGTTTTGTCTGGCCCGCCGTCTGTTTTGGCATTGGTCAGGGCTTTGCGTTTTGCTGGCCATGAGGCTTGCGGCAGTGCCGTGATGGCAGGACAACTGCGAACCGATGCGACAGTGACCGAGCTTTTGCGGATTTGCCACGAGATGTGTCAGGAAGGGCGTTAAATGGTGTGCGTGATTCACATGCCCATTCATGGCTTCGGAGATTTTCGGGATTGCTGCCGTCTTCTGGGTATTGATCCCAGTTGGTCTTGCAGGTGGTGCTCTCTTGTTGAAGCTTCAGGGGGACTGAAGTTCGCAGACTGGAGTCGCTCGATATAGGCTCCTTGCTTGTATTGAAGGGCCCTATGCAGGTTCTGGTGGTTGGTGGAACTGGCACCCTTGGGCGGCAGATAGCTCGTCGTGCCATTGATGCTGGCCATCAGGTCCGCTGCATGGTCCGTAAACCTCGTAAAGGGGCTTTCCTGCAGGAGTGGGGTTGCGAGCTCACCTGCGGTGATCTGCTTGATCCGGAGACTATTGATTACGCTCTTGATGGCATCGATGCTGTCATTGATGCGGCCACGAGCCGTCCCGATGATTCTGCGAGTGTCTACACAACCGATTGGGATGGAAAGCTCAATCTGCTGAGGGCTTGTGAGAAAGCAGGAGTGAAGCGCTACGTCTTTCTTTCTTTGTTGGCAGCTGAGAAGCATCCCAACGTGCCACTGATGGACATCAAATTCTGCACCGAGAGGCTGTTGGCAGATTCGTCATTCGATTACACGATTTTGCAGGGTGTGGCCTTTATGCAGGGGTTGATCGGTCAAATCGCCATACCTGTTCTTGAAAACCAGACGGTTTGGGTGAGTGAAACGCCTACAGCAGTTGCATACATGAATACCCAAGACGTCGCACGTTTTGCTGTGGCTGCTTTGGAGCGTCCTGAAACGATCCGCCGCAGCTTTCCTGTCGTGGGTCCGAAGGCTTGGACCTCCGAAGAAATTGTGCAATTTTGCGAAAAGTCCAGCAGTAAAACAGCCAAGGTGATTCGTGTGTCACCTTTTCTGATCGGATTGAGCCAGAGAGTGGTCTCATTCTTTGAACAGTCAGTGAATATGGCTGAAAGGCTTGCTTTTGCAGAGGTCACTGGAGGGGGAATTGCTTTGGATGCACCGATGGATGACACCTATTCCTGCTTTGGCTTGGATCCTTCGGAAACCACCCCTCTTGAAAGTTATATCTCCGAGTACTACGACACGATCCTCAAGCGTCTGCGTGAGATGGAGGCAGATCTCGACGAGGAAAGCAGGAAAAAGCTGCCTTTTTAAGGAATCCTCCATCCGACACTGGCGCGAGGATGGTTTATTTGTACTATTCGCGTATCTGTTTTCCTCCTGCTTGCATGTCTGTTGTTCAAGTTAAAAACCTGCAGCGCCGACTAGACAATTTGTCTTGTGAGGCTACTCAGGAGCTCGATCGGGCTTGTGGGCATGAGCTTTGGCGCAACCTTGGATTCGATGCCTTTGACGGCCTCGAGGATGCTGAGCGCCGGGCTAGGGCCAATTACTACTACGGCCAGTTGCAGACAGTGAATGAGCTGTTGGAGGCCTTGGGCTAATGCCTTGGGTCATCCAGGTTTAGCCATCGATTCTTTCCCTACCGACCACAATGGATTGATCTTTCTTGAAGGGCTTTTTTCATGAGCAGTAGCTGCTGTAGTCCCTCTGCTTCAGGCCCTGGAGCTGATGCGTTAGATCAGACGCAGGCTGTAGAGGAGCGCTATGGAGCTGCAGCGCATGCCCAGGAAGCTTGTTTGTGTACCCCGGTGGCTTTCGACCTCAGCCTGCTTAAGGCCATCCCTCGTGAAGTTGTGGAGCGCGATTACGGCTGCGGTGACCCAACTCGCTGGGTTAAGCCTGGTGACACTGTGCTTGATCTTGGCAGTGGCAGTGGCAAGAACGCTTTCATTTGTGCCCAGCTGATCGGTTCGGCGGGGGCCGTGATTGGAGTGGATCGCAATGTTGAGATGCTCAACCTGGCTCGACAGGCCGCACCAGTTGTGGCGGAGCGGATTGGCTTTGCCAATGTGCGCTTTGTGGAGGGCGCTATCGAAGCGCTTGAAGCCCCTCAGGTTGATGGGGCTCCGCTTATTGCCAATCGGTCGATTGATGTGGTGTTGAGCAACTGTGTGCTCAATTTGGTGAATCCTGCAGATCGTCAGAATCTGCTGGCCAACATTCGCAGAGTTTTGCGGCCAGGAGGACGGCTTGCTGTTAGCGATATCGTCTGTGATAAGCCAGTACCCCTTGCTCTTCAGCAGGATCCGGAACTCTGGAGTGGCTGCATTAGTGGTGCCTGGCAGGAAGAGGCCTTCCTGCAGGATTTTCGTGCTTTGGGCTTTGAGAAGGTGAGCTATGCCGATCGTTCTGATCAACCCTGGCAGGTGGTTGAAGACATTGAATTTCGCGCCGTCACGCTTGTGGGTCAGCTGCCGGACGATTGAGGAGGGACAGCAGGAGGTTGGTCTCTCTTGATGAGACCTGCCTCCATTGGCCAGGATCCATCCCTTCAATGCTGAGGGGTGGCTCGCCATCCAAAAGCTCGATGCGATGACGGATCAAGCGAAGGGTTGGCAGCCCTACGGCTGCTGTCATCCGTCGAACCTGTCTGTTTCTCCCTTCTTTTAACTTCAATTCAAGCCAGCTAGTGGGGATGCTTTGCCGCACACGGATGGGTGGTTCACGCTCTCTCACGATCGGAGCAGCGTTTCCCTTCAGCCAGCTCGCTAGGGCAGGACGGGTTCTCTTTCCCTGAATGATCACTCCTGAGGCAAGTTTTTGTAGTTGACTTTCACTAGGAGAACCTTCTACTTGCACCCAATAAACCCGCCAGTGGCTCAAATGGGGAATGGTGAGTCGATGCTGCAGGCGCCCATGGGAAGTGAGAACCAAGAGGCCTTCGCTGTCAGCATCTAGGCGGCCTGCCGCATACACCATTGGTATGGGGATCAAGTCTGCTAAGCACCTCCACTGGCTGCCTGGTTCTGGGGTGAACTGGCTTAGGAAGCCGTAGGGCTTGTTCAACAGAAGGGTCGTGAAGTCGTCTGCTTGGGTGGTCAGCTGATCAGTCAGTAGACGCGAGCAGTATCAGCATAGATAAATCGTTGTAGGGATCGTCAGCGCTTGATTGCTTCAATAGAAATGAGTCATCGTTTAAGCCTGAGTCTTAACGGTTGACCATCATGGAGCGTGGCGAAATGACAATCGGCCCTAGAGACTTTTTGACTCTGCCATGTTTGCAGGGGCCGCAACCTAAACTCCGATTGAACCAATGAGCCACGGCACAACCGCATGATCGAAACTTCGGGTGTGATTGAGAAGGAACAAGGCAACGGGTTCTATCTGGTCACCCTTGAGCAGCCCGCCGGTCATCAGTGTTTATGTCGTGCCGCCGGCAAGCTCACCAAGTTCCGCATCAAATTGCTCGCTGGTGACAAGGTGCTGGTGGAGATCAGTCCCTATGACCTCACTCGAGGCAGAATCACTTATCGAGAGCGAAATGCTGGAGCCCCAGGGGGGCGCCCGGGTGGAAATCGCCCTGGTGGCCCACGACGACGTTAATCAGCTTCATAAGAATAGATGGGCTGGGCTTGAATCCTTGTAAGGATTGAAAGTACTGCTTTGTTAGATTTTGCCACTGCAACTTTCATGTGATAATGATACAAGCTGTTTTTTACTGGTAGGCAAATCTTTGTTGCTTGATCCCAGTTTTGTACTAAAGAATTTCTTGTTGCCTTGATCAATTAAATAGCCTAGGTGATGATGTTATTGTTGACAACAACTCTGGTAATGATATCTGAGAAGTGATAATTTATGTTCTCATGAGATGAGGTTTTCATTGCTTCTCTGACAGCTTGACTTTTGCGCGTAAAATATTTCCAGTCAGCAGAAATCCCTGGTTAAATTTGCCTAGATCTCTAGGGCCTCGTCTGCGTCGCTTGTTTTGTCGTAGGAATGGCTTTTGCTGGAAAGGTTCGGCACCTCAAGAACTGAGGCCTCAAGTAGTTCGTGATGTCCACCTGGACATGTGATCCACTCGCGGAATTCTTGGGTGATGGCGTAACTGTCTTCGTAGCTCTCTTTGCTGTCTAGTAAAGCGATTCTGGCGGATGCCCAACACGTTGAAACGCTTATACGTCGTCGAATAGCTGTGTTCATGATTGGTCCCCATTGGCCAGAGAATTGCATGTAAGTGGTCTGTATTTGGTTTGATTTTATAGAACGTCGCATTTTTCTTTTGGAAAAGTTGTCGTCAACGCTGCAAAAAACTGGGCAGATTTGGTGTGCGTAGTCGGATGACAGCACCTGCTCCATCGTTGACTGCTTCGAGTGGCAGGCTTGGGCCTCGCCAGTGACCCATCGTTGTGTTTTCCTCTGCTTTCGCTTCGCTGTCTCTGATGAGATATGGCTCTGTCTTCGACCAGCTTCGGGCATGGCCCATCAGTAAGGGATCTGCAGGTGCAAAGACATAGGAAGGGTGACGAGGTACCGGCTCTAACGATGCTCTTGCTGTGGAGATCCTTACCGCGCGAGTGATTCCCTGTATGAATCTGCTGCGCGTTACCACCGTTGTGAGATAAGCAACCACGCGAAGTCTTGGGGCATCGAATCCCTCGGCACACATGTCGATGCTGACTAACCAGTCGGCTTTACTTGTTTGGAAGGCTGCCAGGCGAGCACTGGCATCACGGTCTTGGGAGTGCACCAGCTCGACACGATCGCCTTCCTCTTGCAGGAGCTGGGCGATGCCACCAGCGTGTTCGATATCTCTAGCGATCACAAGGCCTGCTGCATCGTGATGGTGGCGACGTACCTTCTCAAGTTGACGTCGTGCCCGTAGTAACAGTTGCAAGGCAATACTGCTTGAGTCTGAGATCCGAATAGCCCTACGTAGATTGCGTGCTCGCCAGCTTTCACGCACTTCAGCAGAGAGGGGTGAGACATCTCGATCGGGCTGTCCAGGACGGCTGTGTTCCACCCAGCCATCCTGGAAGCGGAATTCGAGGGGGCGCACATCTCCAGCATGAATCAGCTCACTGGGTTCCACGCAGAGATCTGGGCTGATCTGCTCCACCAGAGCCCCCTCGGCTTCTACGCGCACTCTTCGGGCTGCACAGAAGGCCAGATTGTCGGCGCGGAAGGGCGTGCCAGTCAGACCAAGCCGTATTTTGCTGCTGCCAGTGAGAGCAACAAAGGTGCGTCCCCAGGCTGGGCCCTGAGGTTCATCTGGATTCATCCCGAGGTGGTGGGCTTCATCGGCAATAGCGAGTAAGCCGTCACCGGCCCAGTCTTTTAGTTCTGCTATCAGGGTCTCTAACTGAAGACCGGCACCTTGATAGGTCACTGCCCAGCCGTCTGCTTGTTTGAGGATCTCGGGTTGTTCTGGGCAGGCTTCCCAGTCCTGCAAGTTGAGGCCTAGTTGTTTAGATGCTTGGTGCCATTGATTCAGGATCGAGTTGCGGTGGCAAAAAACTATGAATCGCGTTAAGCCACCCCCTCGCTGCATGGCCTCAAAGCTGAGGAGGGCGCCGAGGGTTTTGCCTGCACCTGGGCCCGCATGCACAAGCACATCTCGCCCTTGGATTGCCTGTGGAGACAGTCTGCGACGAAGGAGCTGAATCAGCTGTTGCTGCCAAATCCGGGGTCGGATTTTGGGCTGGCAGGACTCTCCCAGCAGTTCAAAGGAAGGCTTGGAGATGGCATTGCACGAGAAGATAGGTCTTTCTAACCATTTCTTTCGCTGCTGGCATCTTTAGCTTCTGGCCAAGAGCTTCTGGGGTTTTCGGCTCCCTGGCACCATGGCTAACCGCCGCCATTCATCACAGTTTATTTTTCAGCAACGCCGCAACCTGGAGCAGTGCTGGCTCCATGAATTTGACATTGATCCGCTGATTCTGAGAGCACGCTGGCTCCATAGCCAAGGGTTGAGGCTTGAGGCCTTGGCTATGGAACAGGAGTTGTTGCCAATTGTCTGACTGAGTTCAGAGCGCTTCGGTGTGGTTTACGAGCAGGTGCTCAACCTCATTGAGGCCTTCGTTTGCGGCAGTGTGTGCGATCTCGAAGTTGCCCTGAGCCTCATCCATGAGTTGACCAGCTAAGCGATCGAGCAATTGCTCCTTTTTCTCCTTGAGCATCGTTAGCAATTCGTTTTCGATCAGCTTTTGAACGGCTGATGCCCTCAGGGTGTCTGAACCGGCTTCAGCAAAGGTTCCCTGAACCAGTTCTTGAATGAACAGTCGGTGGACTTCACTGCTGCGGAGGAAACTCTCGGTGGCGTTGATAATCCCGTCTACCAAAGCTTTGTCAGGCTCCGACTCCTGTTTGTCGAGCTTGAATTCCCAATCCAAATGGCGTCGCTGCCATCCTGCGGAATGGAGGCTCGGCATCACTGTTTGGGAGAAGGTATCCACCGAAATCTCGTAGATTCGTTCTGCCAGGCGTTCACACCATTCTCTCCCGTGTCCCTGGAGGTTGTTCTGCATTGTGGAGCGCTCCACGGCATGGCCTCCGTGATGGCTATGGCAAACACCATCTGGACATTCGATTGCGGTTAGGCCCATTGAGGCAGTTGGAGTCAACACTCCTTCATAGCTAAAAGTTCAGCTAAAAAAACTTTTCTTCAGGAAAGCTCCCGGTATCGGGAGGTCGACCCCGTAATCTCGCCTGGTTAAACCAGTTTTCTCTCTTGCCCAGACTCTTAATTCAGCTGGAATCGGCGATGGGAGAAACCCGTGTTGCGGCTTCGCCGGACACGGTGAAAAAGTTTCTTTCTCTGGGCAGCAAGGTTGCCATTGAGCGAGGAGCCGGCCTTGCCGCAGGTTTTGTTGATGCTGCTTATGGAAACGTTGGTGCTGAGCTGGTCACCCCTGGGGATGAACAGTTCTGGGGTCAGACGGATTTACTCCTCTGTGTGCATGCACCGTCTGAAATCTCATTGCAGAAGCTGCGGCCTGGAGCCACCATTGTTGGCTTGCTGGCCCCTTACAGCAATTCTGCTTTGGCGGCGGCGCTGAAATCGGCCAAGCTCTCAGCGATGGCCCTAGAGCTACTGCCGAGAATTAGTCGGGCACAGTCTGCGGATGCTCTTTCCTCTCAGGCCAATATTGCTGGCTACAAGGCGGTGCTGTTGGCTGCAGCTGCCCTTGATCGTTACTTCCCGATGTTAATGACGGCAGCTGGCACAGTGCAGCCAGCACGGGTCGTGGTATTGGGTGCTGGTGTGGCTGGATTGCAGGCAGTTGCTACGGCAAAGCGGCTGGGTGCGGTGGTCTACGTCAGTGATGTTCGCTCTGCCGTGAAGGAGCAGGTGGAGTCACTTGGAGCACGCTTTATCGATCCCCCTGAGATTGAGCAGAGGCCAGATGAGTCTGGTGGCTATGCCAAGCAGGCTTCTGAGGCTTTCCTGGCGGCTCAGCGTGAGCAGCTCTCCAATCAGTTAGCGGAGGCCGATGTGGTGATCTGTACTGCTCAGGTGCCTGGGAGAAAAGCTCCCAGATTGATCAGTGATCTCATGCTCGATCGCATGCGCCCAGGAGCTGTGGTGGTCGATCTTGCCGTTGAACATGGTGGAAATTGTGCGAATACGCGTCCTGGTGAAACAGTCGATCGCAACGGCGTGAAGTTGATCGGTGCCTCTGATCTCCCTTGCAGTGTGCCCAATCACGCTAGTGCTCTTTACTCCCGCAATTTGGTGGCTCTGTTGGAGCCCGTTTTGAAGGACGGCCAGCTCAGTCTCAACATTGAGGATGAGTTAATTGCCGGATGCCTGATCAGTCACAACGGTGAGATTCGCCATAACAATTTGTTCAACATGGGAGGGTCCAACTGATGTCGTTCTTGAGTGAGGCCCTTTGGGTGCTGCTGCTTGGCAGCTTGCTTGGCCTTGAACTGATCGGCAAGGTGCCCCCCACTTTGCATACGCCTTTGATGAGTGGTGCCAATGCGATCTCGGGGATCACGATGTTGGCCGCTCTCACCCTGATCATCAAGGCCGGTAACAACATCCCTCTGCTGGCGATGGGTGCTGTTGCTCTTGGTTTCGCCTTGTTCAACGTGATTGGCGGATTTCTCGTTACTGATCGGATGCTGGCCATGTTCAGCCGCAAGTCCGCTCGCCGTAAGGACAACCACTGATGAATATTGCTGAGATCCTCAAGTTCGCGATTGATCTGGTCGCGGTTTTACTCCTTGCCCTTGGGATCAAGGGCCTTTCGAAGGTGCGCTCTGCTCGTGAGGCCAATCTCCTTGCAGCTTTTGCCATGGCGCTTGCCGTGGTGGGCTTGATCGTGAACTATCTCGGCACCAGCGGTATCGCTGCTGAAGCTTGGATTTGGATCATCTTCGGCACGGTGGTCGGTGGATGTCTCGGTGCGATCACAGCGCAGCGAGTGCCGATGACCTCCATGCCGGAGACCGTTGCTCTGTTTAACGGCTGCGGAGGCATGTCGTCGTTGTTGGTGGCTCTCGGCGTTGCAATCTTCCCGACAGCCGCTGGTGCTGGCGAAGCAGGCAGCGCAGTCGTTGAAGACATCTCGATTGTGGTGTCTGTTTTTGTTGGCTCGATCACCTTTTCAGGATCCATCGTGGCGATGGCAAAGCTGCAGGGCTGGCTGTCAACACCCCCTTGGATGAAGAGCAGGGTTCGGCATGCCGTGAACATTGCGCTTGCTGTGATGTCTTTAGTGGCTGCCATCGAACTTGGCCGCCGTGGCGACAACGTCAGTGCGCTTTGGTTGCTGGTGATCGGGTCTGGTTTGTTGGGAATCGGCGTAACGCTACCGATCGGCGGCGCTGATATGCCAGTGGTGATCTCACTTTTGAACAGTTATTCGGGTGTTGCGGCGGCGGCGGCAGGTTTCGTTGTTGGCAGTCAGTTGCTGATTGTGGCTGGCGCCATGGTTGGAGCTGCTGGTCTGATCCTTACTCAGGTGATGTGCAACGGCATGAATCGCTCGTTGGTATCCGTGTTGTTTGGTGGAGCGTTAGGAGCAAGCGCTGCTTCTGGCGGCGGTGGTGAATATAAAAACATCACCAGTTGCAGCGCTGAAGAATGTGCGCTCACCCTTGAGGCAGCAGAGCGGGTTGTCATCGTTCCCGGTTACGGCCTGGCTGTAGCACAGGCCCAGCACACGCTTAGGGAAGTCACCCGTGCTTTGGAGGTGGCTGGGATTGAGGTCACCTATGCCATCCATCCGGTTGCTGGTCGGATGCCTGGTCATATGAACGTTCTCTTGGCTGAGGCTGATGTTCCTTATGAGCAGCTCAAGGAGATGGATGTGATTAATCCTGAGTTCCCAGCCACTGACGTGGTGCTGGTGCTAGGGGCGAACGATGTTGTGAATCCTCAGGCCAAGACCGATACAAGTTCACCTCTTTATGGCATGCCTGTGCTTGATGTGCAGGAAGCTCGCACGGTGTTCGTGGTGAAGAGGGGCATGAGTGCGGGCTACTCAGGGATTAAGAATGATCTGTTTGAACTTGCCAATACTTCCATGGTCTTTGGTGATGCCAAGAAGGTGTTGGGTGATCTTTTGGTTGAATTAAAGGAGCTTGGTGTTGGCAAGAAGGGGTGAACCCCATCCCGAGCTGCTTAAGCAGCTCGGGATGCCTTCTTTTAGACAGAGATTGCCTTGGCTGGGCGGTGATTTGCAGACCCTCAGGGACACCCTGAGACCGGTGCGCTTGCCGAGTGATCGAGGCGAAGCGATTGAAATTGCAGTACCTGCCTTGCCGAGCGGCATGGCGGGTTCGGGGCATTTGTTGGCTTTGTTTGATCGCCCTCAAAACACCCGCCAGGCGCGTGGCTTGGTTTTGCTGCTGCATGGATTGGGGGGCTCCAGTCGACGTGAAGGTCTACGACGCATGGCCTGCGCTCTTCAGGCGGCTGGTTTCGCTGTGCTGCGTTTGAATTTGCGTGGTGCAGACCCTGGCCGGCATCTCTCAGCAGGGACCTATGCCGCTGAGTGCAACAGCGATCTTGGCCCGGTGTTGTTACGGGCCCGGCAGCTCTGTGATCAGCTGGGGCGCGAGGATGTTGCTTCGAGAGGGGCAGTCCCTCTGCTTGGGACAGGCATTTCCCTTGGGGGCACGATGCTTCTCAATGCCTGTCTTGAGCCAAGCCACGCGCGCGCGCATGGCCAAGCGGTTTTGGATGGATTGGTTTGTACCAGTAGTCCCCTTGATTTAGCGGCTTGCAGTGCCTCAATCGAGCGTCCCCGCAATAGGGTTTATCAGCGTTGGTTGCTGCAGCGATTGATCCGTCAAACCTTGGCGGATCCCTTCGGCGTGACTGTGCAGGAAAGGGAAGTGCTCAATGGGGAGAAGGGTCAGAGCCCGCCAGCAACGATCCGAGAGTTTGATGCTGCCATCACAGCACCGCGCTGGGGTTATTGCGATGTTGATGCTTACTACGCTGGCGCCTCACCGTTGATCGCCTTGCTTGAGAACCCCAGCCGCCTGCCGCCAACACTGCTCCTGCAAGCGCTAGATGATCCCTGGGTGCCAGCAGAAGCCGCTCAACAGTTGGCAGAGAACATGTCTCCATCCAGTGAGCAGCGAATCCAAGTGTTGTTGACAGCTCACGGCGGCCACAATGGTTTCCATGCCATCGGAGGCTGCTGGGGGGATCAGGTGGTGGCCCGTTGGCTGTCAAAGTTTGGAGCTTGACTAAAAACCCAGTAAAAACTCAGGGATGTCTCTGCTGCTGAGGGGTCCGGCGGATGATCCAGGCTTCGATTGGTTGGCCGCCAAGCACATGCTCTTTCACGATTGATTCGATTCGTTCTGGTGTCACTCCGCCATACCAGATCCCGTCTGGCCAGATCAGCAGGATTGGTCCGTCGTTGCAGATGCGAAGACAGTCAACCTTGCTACGCAGAACCACACCTTCTGGGCGATCAATGTTTTCGAGATCAAGCTGTTTGATTAGTTTTTTGAGATTGGTCCAGCTGGCGTTGCCGACATCTGCACGACAACAGGCCGCCTTGTTGGCTGTGGCGCAAAGAAGTAGGTGATGACTCACCTTGAAATTCATGCTGTCAAGGCTGGCAGTGGTAGGCGACGGGTGCCCCGTTTCACCTGCTCTTGTACGGCCTTGCGTGCCCATGCATCGACGGCAAGCACGTCATCAAGCTGGGGTTGTGTCTGCAGGTCGGGCTTGTGGAGTTCACAGGCAGCCTCGATCACTTCCGGGATGTCAAGAAAATGGATGCGCTCCTCAAGGAACTGGGCCACTGCTTCTTCATTGGCAGCATTGAGGACGGCTGGCATGGTTCCGCCGGCCCGTCCTGCGGCGTAGGCAAGTTTCATGCAGGGGTATTTTTTGGTATCAGGGGCGCGGAAGGTGAGTTCGCCTACTTCGGCGAGATTCAGTCGCCGCCAAGGAGTTTCGAGCCGCTCCGGCCAGCTCAGGCAGTAGAGGATAGGTAGTTTCATGTCTGGCCAGCCGAGCTGCGCCAGCACGGAGGAATCAGCCAGCTCGATCATCGAGTGGATGATGCTTTGAGGATGGATCACGATCTCGATTTGGTCGTAGTCGATGCCAAAGAGGTAATGGGCTTCGATGACCTCTAGCCCTTTATTCATCAAGGTGGCTGAATCCACGGTGATTTTGCGTCCCATGCTCCAGTTGGGGTGGCTGGTTGCATCGGAAATGGTGGCTTTCTCAAGGTCTTTTGCTGACCAGTCGCGGAAGGCACCTCCAGATGCTGTGAGCTGGATGTGGCGCAGTCCAGGGGTAGGAACTCCTGTGGAGAGACGTGCGTTCTCAGCCCAGGGTGTTCCTTGCAGGCACTGGAAAATGGCCGAGTGTTCGGAATCTGCTGGAAGCAGCCTGCTGCCGCTGCGTTTTAATTCCGGCAGCACGACAGGTGCTGCAGCGATCAGGGTTTCTTTGTTGGCGAGGGCAAGATCCTTGCCGGCTTTGATTGCTGCCAGTGTTGGCAGTAGCCCAGCACAGCCGACGATGCCGCTGACCACGAGATCAGCGCTATCCCATGAGGCGGCCACATTGAGCCCTTCTGGGCCCGCTAACAACTGGGGTAAGTGAGGTGGTTGTTGCTCGCTTGGCAGTGCGTTGAGTTGTTGCTTCAGCTCTGGCAGTAGCGACGCGTCGGCGAGCGCTACAACCTCGGGATGATGTCGTTGGATCTGCTCCACGACAAGAGAGACGTTCGTGCCGGCCGTGAGTGCAACCACCCTGAAGCGCTCAGGGAATTCTTCGGCAATCTCGAGGGTTTGAGTACCGATCGAACCTGTGGAGCCCAGCACGCTGATGGCTTTCACACTGTTCCGGCAGTTGAAGCCAGTCTCCCACTAGATGGCCAGACACTGGCAAGCTTGTCTTAACAAGGAGCTCCAGTCATGGCAGTTCGGGAACATTGGCGATCGGGCGTGGGCTTTGTGCTTGCCGCTGCAGGCAGTGCAGTGGGGCTTGGCAATCTCTGGGGCTTCGCCTATCGATCCTCTCAGGGGGGTGGGGCGGCTTTTCTGCTCCTCTATGTCGTGATTGTGTTGGTGGTTTGCCTGCCGGTGTTGATTGCCGAGATGGTGCTTGGCCGCAGTACGGGCAAAAGCCCTCTGCTAGCACCGGTTGCAGCAGCTGGGGCCCGCTGGCAACCGATGGGCTGGCTGTTTGTGATTGCCCCTTGCGGAATTTTGGCTTTTTATGCCGTGTTGATGGGTTGGACCGGTCACACCCTGTTTCATGCCCTGTTGGTGGGTTTGCCCGCTGACATGACAGAGGCGGAGAGCTTCTTCGGCGTCGTGAGCAAGGGCAGCAATGCCCTATGGGGTCAGATGGTCAGCTTGGTGCTTACTGCTTTGGTTGTGGCAGCCGGTGTTCGTGGTGGTATTGAGCGCCTCTCTCGCTGGGGGCTGCCTTTGCTTTTTTTGTTGCTGATTGCACTGGCGTGTTGGGCGTCCACTCTCGAGGGAGCCTTGCAGGGTTATCACACCTTCCTGTTCCGCTGGGACGCTGATCAGTTGTTCAATACCACGACGGTGCGCAACGCCTTTAACCAAGCCTTCTTTTCAATTGGCACTGGTATTGGCTGCATCCTTGCCTATGCAGCCTATTTGGATCGCCGCAATCACCTGCCTCGCGAAGCGGTAGCCGTGGTGAGCATGGATACAGCCGTGGGTTTGTTGGCAGGGATGATCACCTTCCCAGTGGTGATGACGTTTGCTCTCAAGGATGTGATCAGCGATTCCACCGTTGGAGCCTTATTCATTTCTATCCCTACGGGGTTGGCTTCTCTCGGAGACACTGGTCGTGTTGTGGCTGTGCTTTTTTTCGCGCTTGCTTACATCGCTGCGATCACCTCTGCGGTGTCTTTGCTTGAGGTGCCAGTGGCTTGCTTGATCGATCGCCTTGGTTGCAGCCGTATTCGGGCGGTATGGCTTTCTGTAGCAGTGATTTTTGTGCTCGGTCTGCCGGCGGCTACATCAACGGATGTTCTCGGCTGGATGGATTCTTTGCTGAATCTATTGTTAATTCTTGGCGGATTACTGCTGGCTCTTTTGTTGGGTTGGGTGGTGCCCCGTCGCTTCAAGGAGGATCTCGCTGGTTGTGAGACACCATTTGGGTTAAGTCGCTTGTTGCTGTTCATGCTGCGTTGGGTGTCACCACCTGTTGTGGCCTTTGGTTTGATCGTTAGCGTCGTGGATCTGCTGCAGACATGGACTGGGACCTGATCAAGTATTCACGGTTGGGGCTTATGGACTCAGTTCTCTAAAGCAGAGGTGGGTATTGTCGATTTGGCTGAAGCGTTTGTATCCCCAGAGCTGGTGAAGCCGAAGTCGCTCATCGTGGCGCTGATGGTTGAAAACTAGAACGTTCCGCGGATGATGATTAGCTGCTGATCCAGTCTGTGCGGCCCCCTGGTTTATCGATCAGTTCGATGCCTTGGGCGCGCAGCTCGTCGCGGATGCGATCGGCTTTGGCGAAATCACGGGCAGCTTTTGCCTCTTTGCGAGCGGCAATGGCGCGTTGGATATGGTTTTCATCAACCCTGTTGTTTCTCTCGGGGGCCGGTTGCGCGGCTTTTTCGGCCTCAAGCCCGAGCACATTGGCCAGCTCCACCAGCAGGTGCCAACGTGGGAGCAAGTTCAGCTGCGCTGTTTCTTGAATTGCCTTTGTGTCACCACGCTCCAAGCGGTTCGCAAGGGCACGCAGGGGGCGGGCAAGATCGAACAGCACGGCGATGGCCCCTGAACTATTGAGGTCATCGTCCAGTGCATCGATGAAGTGTTGACGTATTTCGTTGTATTGCTCCTGATTGGAGGAATGGGCGGGTTGAATGACTCCTTGTGGTATAGGTTTGCATTCAGGCCAGCTCAGGGTTTCGCCATAGATGTTCCCGACGCCAAGGGCTGCGTTAAGACCTTTCCATCCGGTGGCTGCAGCGTTGATGGCATTGGCTGTGAAGTCGAGCGGTTTGCGGTAATGGGCCTGCAGAATGAACAGGCGTAGCGTCATTGGGGAGACGCCGCTTTCTAGTAGGGCTCTGATCGTGGTGAAGTTTCCGAGTGACTTGCTCATTTTCTGACCGCCGACATTCACCATGCCGTTGTGTAGCCAATAGCGAGCAAGCTGCTTGCCGGTAGCTGCCTCAGATTGAGCAATCTCGTTTTCGTGATGAGGGAAGATCAGGTCAGCTCCCCCTAGGTGGATGTCGATTGTTTCGCCCAACTCCTCGCGCACCATGGCGGAACACTCGATATGCCAGCCCGGGCGCCCTGCTCCCCAGGGTGAGGGAAAGCTTGGCTCTCCGCTTTTAGCTCCCTTCCATAGTGCGAAATCAAAGGAGTGTTGCTTGCGCGCCTCTTCGGCATCGGCCACACGACCATCGGCGTTTTGCTGCTGCTCATTGAGGTCACGACCACTGAGCTTGCCATAGTCGTGATGTTTCATCACGGCGAAGTAGACATCGCCATCGACAGAGTAGGCAGCCCCACTAGCTTCCAATTCTCCGATCAAGCTGCGTATCCCATCTAGGCATTGGGTGGCACGGGGCATGCGATCGGGACGCAGGATGCCTAGGGAATCCATGTCTTGATGGAAGGCTTCGATGTTTTGCTCGCTGATCTCCTGCATGGAGCATTTCTTTTCAGCGGCACGCTTGAGGATTTTGTCGTCGATATCAGTGAAGTTCTGCACGAAGGTGACTGTGTAACCACGCCAGATCAAATAGCGACGCAGCACATCCCAGGCGATGTAGCTGCGGGCATGGCCGAGATGGCAGAGGTCGTAGACCGTGACGCCGCAGCAGTAGATGCTGACGTGTCCGTCCTTGAGCGGAGTGAAGGGTTCCGTGCGGCGGGTGAGGGTGTTTGTGAGCCGCAGGGACACTGGCAGGGCTGGAGCTTGCTTTGAGGCTAGGGCCACGCGTTCTGAACCTGCGTTCGGCTCGGGCTGATTCTTAGCTCGCGTTGGGGTGAGGCAGCATTAGTTCTTCGCGCCATTGCACAAGTGGCCGCTCCCAGCCTTCTTCAAGTTTGTGAGCAATAACTAAATCAGCATCCAGTCCCATCTGGAAGCCTTGGCTTAGAGCCTGAAGCAGCGGGCCAAGCGGCTCATCGTCTTGCAGTGCGTTGAGCATGCCGCCAAAGATCAACATCACGGCCAGGGGTGAATGGTTCTGAGCAAGGTTGAACCCTTGCAGGCCAAGCTCACTGACCCCATCGATACCGAAGCCTGTTAGCACGTGAACGATGTCGTGCGTTTCCTTGAGGCGATGCACGATGAACTCCTTGGGGGAAGTCACAGGTGTTGGATCAATCAGCGCATTTGGATCGATGCCTTGGCTGAGGAGTTGATCGGCGTAGCTGCGGCCAAGGCTTCCTTGCGGAAGCTTCTGCAGATCGTTGAGGTCTATCGGTTTTGGCCGCCAACTCTCGTCAACGATGGCCTTAAAGCGTGCATTCGCCATCAGGTGGCGTTCCATCTTCTCGGCTAGGGGGCTGTCTTGAAGACTGCCTGCAACTGCAAACACGTTGTCTAGGCCAGGATCTTTTAAAAAGTTGGCCAGACTGGCTACAAGTTTTAGGTTTTGCAGTCGTTTGCGCAGGTTGAGATTCATCAGCAGGATTGCCTTGTGGAGGGTTTTATTGAATCAGGGAATATGGCTACTTCTTTTCAGGCATATCGGATGAGGATTATGGAAGAGTTGATTCTAACAAATCTATTCTTCGTTCAATTTAAGAATATCTAGTCAACTCTAAAACTATTGCTGGGCTGCCTTTTTGGCTTGTAGTTCCAAAGACTTTCTCTCTCAGGCTTGCGATTTTATTGTTTGGATGAACCATCAATTTAGATCCACAGATTTAGTAGACCCACAGATTTAGATCTCTTGCAAGGCTCGCTTAGCGGGCCTTTTTATTGCTTAAATGCATGCTCTGAATTGATGCAAATAAGTGTTTGCTTGGCCTTGTTGATGGAGGTCAACTGCCGTCTAGTTTTTTGTCTGTTGAGGTTTTTATTTCGCGTCCATCCAGTTATCGCCAATGCCTGTTTCCACCACGAGTGGCACGCTCAGTTCAACAGCCTTTTCCATCGTTTGCATCACCAACTGCTGAACATCTTCAAGTGCGGTGGGGTCTACTTCTAAAACCAGTTCGTCGTGCACTTGTAGCAGCAGGCGTGCCGGTAGATCTGCTGCCGTTAGCTGTTGTTGCAACTGCACCATCGCCACTTTGATGATGTCTGCACTGGAACCCTGGATCGGTGCATTGGCTGCCGCCCTGAGCTGTTGGGCTTCCATGCCACCGCGGCGGGCTACGTCGAGATCAATTTCCATTGGATCTTTGCCCAGCAATCGGCCTAATCCGTTGCGATCGAAATGGAAGGGCCGCCGCCGCCCTAACAGGGTTTCTACATAGCCTTTGCTGAGTGCAAGCCGCTCTTGCAGTTCGAGGAAGGTAAACACTTTCGCGTAGCGCTGTTTGTAACGGCTAAGGAAGTCTTTGGCCTCCGCTTGGCTAAGGCCGGTTGAACGTGAAAAGCGTTGGGCGCCCATGCCATAGATCACGCCGAAGTTGATGGTTTTGCCGAGTCGGCGTTCATCAGAGCTGACTTCATCTTTGTCCAGCAGCAGCCTTGCGGTGAGAGCGTGCACGTCATCGCCATTGCGGAAGGCCTCTTGCAAAACCTCCTCTCCAGAGAGGTGGGTGAGGATGCGCAATTCGATCTGTGAATAGTCCGCACTGAGCAGTTTCCAGTTCTCTTGGGGAAGAAAAGCCTTGCGGATTCGTCTGCTGAATTCCGTGCGGATGGGGATGTTTTGCAGGTTGGGGTTGCTGCTACTCAGCCGGCCTGTTGCCGTAACCGCTTGGTTGAAATCGGTGTGCACCCTGCCGGTTTCTGATTCCACAAGCTGCGGCAAGGCATCCACGTAGGTGCTGCGCAGTTTGCTGAGCACTCTGTGCTCCAGCACCAACGGCACCACGGGATGATCAGCTTCGAGTTTTTCCAGCACGTTGGCATCGGTGCTCCAGCCCGTTTTGGTGCGCCTGGATTTTTTGCGATTGAGGCCAAGTGTTTCGAATAGCAGTTCTCCCAATTGCTTGGGGGAGGCCAGATTGAAGTTCACCCCTGCGGCCTCTTGGGCTTGTTGCTCAAGTTTCTCGAGGGTGTTGCCAAGTTCAACCGAGAGTTCCTTTAAATAAGGCAGGTCGATGCGGATACCGGTGGCTTCCATCAGCGCCAAAACCGGTTCTAGGGGTTGCTCAACTTGCTCCAGTAGGGGAAGCAGCTTGGCTCCCATGTTCTCAAGTTGCGCTCTCAGTCGGATGGCAAGTCGTCGGGTGAGATGCACGTCCATGCCGCAGTAGAGGCTGGCCGTTGGGATTGCGACATCAGCAAAGGTTTGGCCCTTGCCAACCAGCTCGCTGAAGCCGGTTGGCGTGATCTTGAATTCACGTTCTGCCATCACTTCCAGGCCGTGTTTGGCGGCGGCATCACGGAGGTAGTCGGCCAGCAACGTGTCCATCACGACCCCCTCGAGGGCGAGTCCATGGCGCAAAAGGATGAGCCTGTCGTATTTGGCGTTCTGCAGTGCTTTGGGGTGGTCGTTACTCGCCAACCAAGGAGCTATCGCTTTGAGCACAGCCTCTAGGGGGAGTTGGCATGCAGCGTCTGCACCCAGTAGTGCGGCAGGCGGATGGTGTCCGATCGGGATGTAGGCGAGGTCTTGCAGCCCCTCACCCCAACAGACGCCTAAGCCCACCAGTTCAGCGCAAAAGGGATTGAGGGCGGTTGTTTCTGTGTCGATTGCCACTGGCTTGAGGCGATCTCGACAGCCCATCAGCCGTTTGACAAGCTCTTGCAGCTCTTCTGGATTGGTAATCAGTTGTGGCTCTAGCGCCGGCAGTTCGTTGTTGTTTGAAGCTTTTGTTTCTGTTGAAGATTCAGGTTCTGCTGCGCTTGTCGCAGACCTGGATGGTTCAAGTTCGTGGCGATTGGCTTTGAATCCCCCGCTTGAGAAGGTGGCCACGAAACTTGGTACTTGGCGCACCAGGCTGTTGAGTTCCAGGGCGCTCAGGCGGTCAGTGAGTCCATCGTTGTCAACGCTGCCTAGCTCTAGGCGTGGCGCTTTTGGTAGGGGGATATCGACCAGGATCTCTGCGAGATGGAGCGACAGATAGGCGTTATCACGATCGTTGCTGAGCTTGCTTTTGAGTGCTCCTTTAATGGCACCGCGGCTGGCTTTCTCGCCTTCTACTTCCACTTCAGCCAGCGCGTTGTAGATGCCATCGAGATCGCCATTCTCCTGAAGAAGGGTGATGGCTGTTTTAGGACCCACACCTTTGACCCCGGGGATGTTGTCAGAGCTGTCGCCAGTGAGGGCCTTGAGCTCAACCACCTTGCTTGGGACGACTCCAAGTTTGCTGAGCACCCCAGCTTCATCGATCAGGCTGGGACCACTGTTTTTGGCGTACGGCCCACCACCCATATAGAGCACGGCAATGTCGCGCTGATCATCAACCAGCTGAAAGAGGTCACGGTCGCCGGAGAGGATGCGTACACCCCAACCATCTCTGCTCGCTTGATTGGCGAGGGTGCCGAGCACATCATCGGCTTCATAGCCAGGGGCAAGGCAAAGGGGAAGTTGCAGGTTGTTTTCAAGGATCTCTTGCAGTTGTTTGAGGTCCTGGAAAAAAATGTCTGGCGCAACATCACGATTGGCCTTGTAGTTGACGTCTGCTTGATGGCGGAAGGTTGGCTCAGCTGTATCAAAGGCGATCACAATCCCTTGCGGGCTAAGACCCTTGCAGTTGTCCAGCAGGGCTTTTAGGAAGCCATAGGTAACGCTGGTAGGGGTACCGTCTTTTGTGGCCAATCCCCCTTCGCCACCTTTGCTGAAGGCATAAAAGCTGCGGAAGGCCAGCGAGTGGCCATCCACCAGCAGCAACAGTGGCTTGTTAGCAGCCTCAGGCATGGGGCCGATTGATGGGGGTTGGCATCAGTCGCGTTTTGGTTTGGCCCATGGGGGCAGATCGATAAAAATTCGCGTGCCGGGCTTGAGCCCGCTAAGGATGGCTGTTTTGCTGCCACTACTGGTGCCTAGTTCCACCGCTTGAAAGCGTGGTTGATTTTTTTGGCCCACCAGAAGCACTCCAGGTTTGCCCTTTTCAGTCACAATCGCCACGGTGGGAACCAACGTGCTGGGTGCAGTCTTGCCCGTTTGAAAATCCACGTCTGCGGACATGCCTATCAGCAGTTGGGGCGAAGGCTTGATCAGGTTGAGCTTGACTGCGAAAGAGATGACATTCTCAGTTTTTGCTGCCCTCGGGGCGATCTCGCTGACGCGGGCCATAAAACGTTGTTCTGGGAAGGCGTCAACACGCACGCTGGCATTTTGGCCGATGCGGATGCGGCCGATGTCGCTTTCGGGCACTTTGGCGTTCACCTCCATTCCTTCTGAGAGTTCAACCAGGGAGGAGCTGCTGGCGCCGGCAGTTGCAGAGGCTGCTGTTGTTGGGGTCACAAAGGCTCCTGGCTCCGCATAACGGGCTGTGATCACACCACTGAAGGGTGCTCTGATCAGCAGTTCGCTCCCTTCAGTAATGCGTTGTTGAACACGCTCTTGTGCGGCGGCAAGGTTGGCGCGGCTGGTCAGGTAGAGGCGGCGATATTTGCTCGCGTCGTCGGCTGAGATGGCTCCTTGTTGGTAGAGGTTGTCGCGCCGCTCATGGTCTGCTTTTCTCGTTTCGTATTCAGCTTGCTCTTTTCTTTCAAGGGCCTTCGCTTCATCTAAGCGGTCGTTGTAGTCGCCACTATCCATGCGAGCGAGCACCTCTCCCTTTTTGACCTCGTCGCCTTGATCGACATAGAGCTCTTTCAGTAAACCTGCTTTTTTGGGACTGACATTCACGCTCCGCTTCGCCTGCAATTCGCCGTTGGCGCTCACGATCCCAGGAAGGGTGCCCCTCTCGGTTTCTACGGTGTAATTGCTGAGATCGCGACCCAAGCGCTGCTGGGGGCTGAACCTCCATGCCATCCCCCCTGCGGTGATTAGCACCACAGCTGCACTGAGGCTGATCAAGCGTTTGCGTTGCCCTAAAGCACCTTTGAGTTGTGTGAGATGGACCAATCCCTGCTCCTGATGTGCCGATATGGGCGAGGCCTTTGTACTGGCCATCAACCCACCAACGATGTCAAGCAGTCTCGCTGGTCAGCGAGCCTGACTGCAGTAAGGCACGATTACGTCGCTGGTAAGTGTCTTTAGCGTTGTTTTGCAGTGCTATCTCGCTTTTGCAATGGTTTCTGGCATTGGCACAGCTAGATTTGCCCTCATGCTTAAAGCCGGAATTGTTGGACTACCAAATGTGGGTAAGTCCACTCTTTTCAATGCACTTGTGGCCAACGCGCAGGCTCAAGCTGCCAACTTTCCCTTCTGCACCATTGAACCGAATGTGGGCAGCGTTGCGGTACCTGATGAGCGCTTGCAGCTGCTTTGCGATCTAAGCAAGAGCAAGGAGCTGATTCCAACGCGCATGGAGTTTGTTGATATCGCTGGTTTGGTCAAGGGGGCTAGTGAGGGAGAGGGGTTGGGCAACAAATTTCTTGCCAATATTCGCGAGGTTGACGCCATCGTGCATGTGGTGCGTTGCTTTGAAGACGAGGATGTGATCCATGTCTCTGGATCAGTTGGCCCTTCTAGGGATGCTGAGGTCATCAACCTTGAACTCGGCTTTGCAGATCTCAGTCAGATCGAGAAACGGCGCTTGCGCTTGAAAAAACAGACGCGCACAAGCAATGACGCCCAGCTCGAAGATGCTGCGCTTGAGCGGATTCAATCTGTGCTTGAGGAAGGTGGTGCTGCTCGTGCTGTAGAGCTCAGTGATGAAGAAGCAAAGATGATTAAACCGCTTGGCCTGTTGACAGCGAAGCCGATTATCTATGCCACCAATGTGAGCGAAGATGATCTTGCCGACGGCAATGCCTACTGTGAGGAGGTGACGACCTTGGCGACGCGTGAGGATGCTGAATGCGTGCGGATTTCAGCCCAGGTGGAGGCTGAGTTAATTGAACTCGGCGAAGCAGAGCGTATTGATTACCTTGAAGGCATCGGAGTGAGTGAGGGGGGGTTGAAGAGTTTGATCAAGGCGACCTATCGGCTTCTCGGTCTTCGTACTTACTTCACCACAGGGGAGAAGGAAACCCGTGCTTGGACGTTTAAGGCCGGCATGACGGCGCCGCAGACAGCTGGTGTGATCCATACTGACTTCGAGCGTGGCTTCATACGTGCTCAAACCATTGCTTACCAGAAGTTGCTTGAGGCCGGTTCCTTTGCTGAAGCACGCAACAAGGGCTGGCTGCGTAGTGAGGGTAAGGACTACGTCGTAGAGGAGGGTGATGTTATGGAGTTTCTCTTTAACGTCTAGTTTTTATTCTTCTGGGGCATACTTTCTATTTCACCAGAAAAAAGCAAACCAAACAATAGGCCTGAAGGTAAGCAAAACTCTTGGTATGTTGATTGATCAATTCAATCTAATTTCTATTAAGTTCACCTTGAGTTCTGAATTCACTAAGCTGAACTCGCATAGATGATCTACCTGGCAAGCGGTAATTTAAAAGACTTGAACAGGTGGTAAGAGCACCAATGAAAGCTTCTTGCCAGTTTGTTGAATGTGATGAGCTTGTCGCCATCAGCCAAATGCCAGTATCTATTGATTAGCTCTTTAAAGAGCCTAGGCAGGGCTTTGAAATAAATTCTTCCAATTACGACCCATACCAAGGCCTGCCTAGGTGTTTACACCTAAGTCTTTGAGGGTCTTGGGATTTTGCTTGATTCAGGCTTGTGCAGTTCAAGTCTTTTGAGGCTTTGATGCAATTCCTAAAATTGAGAGAGGGATTGAGCAAGCATGGACGGAGTGCTTTTTTGAGCATTCATTAGACGTCTGCCTCTATATTGAGTTAGACAGAGAACTGATAGAGGCTTAAGTTTCTAAACTCTCTTACAAGAATAGTGAGAAGGATTCAAATACAATAGACTTGACTATGTTTGTATTATTAAGTATTGACAAGGAGGCATTGAGGCTGCCATGAATGAATGAGATCATATGAACCAAGGCATCCAAAAAAAACATCTTCGTGATATAAATTCCCCTATATAGAGCAGAAACCTCTTTCTTAATGCAATAATTTAAATATTTAGCAATAAGATTATTGCACGCAAATGCGTTGGGAATAAAGGGATTTTGAGGTTGAGACCTCACTTAAAGGCAAATCGTCACACTTCGCAATCTCTTGTGTTAAGCTTTTGTAACGAAGGCCGGAGCACTGGTCTTCGTGATCAAAGGGACCTGAACTCAAATTCCTTCTTATGAAAAAAACACCCAAGACCAATAGGGTCGAAAATCAGAAGTTAACCGCTGAGCGTGTTAATGGAATGGCCGCAATGATGGGATTTTGGGCTGCGGTCGGAGCGTATCTAACGACAGGCCAAATTATTCCTGGTGTGGTTTAAGCAGAAAGATCATGACTTCTTCTACAAATGTCATCACTGAAGACGGTGGACGTCAGAACATGTATGCAAGCGAACCTCGCATGCAAATTGATCCTGAATACACCGCTTTTAGTAAAGAAGCAGAACTAGCCAACGGACGTTGGGCAATGATTGGCTTCTTATCTGCTGTCGTTGCTTATTTTTTCACAGGGCAAATCTTACCCGGTATTTTTTGATTTTAATGATCATTGTTCAGGCTAATCATCTTTTTTAAACTGTGGATTAGCCGAGAATATGCCATTGACTGTATTTATTGTCTGATTGCCAATTGGCATGAAGACTTTTTGTCTTTCCTGACCTTTCCTTACACAATTCCTCTACCTCTCAATCATCATGAATGAAAATGCAGAGCTACAAAACGGCCGCTGGGCAATGATTGGCTTTATTGGAGCACTCGCCAGTTATGCTGCTACAGGGCAGATTATCCCTGGATTATTTTAATCACTTTATAGACATTAATGCCCTTAAGTGAAAGCTTCAGGGCATTATTAATCTCTTCTGACTTATTATGGAATTCAATCCCCTTAACTCTCTCAAGAAATTCACGAAAAGGCTTGTTAAAAGGTCTAATCGCTATGATTATGCATTGACTGGTTGGATTATTCCAGGCATCTTTTGAAAAATTCTTTTTAGCTAGAGGCCGCTCCTCTTCTTTGGACTAGAGCCTCTAGCTATTAAGGATAGTCTGTTGAGTATGTATTGACAGTTTTGCTTAGATGATCAATCCAAGGCTTGGTTGTGACTTGCCTTTTTCATTAAAGGCATCCAATCTTCTTGGAGGTTTCTTCAAGAGAAGCTCGTTGCTTTGATGAGTTTCTATTAGCCTTGCAATGGCTGCTGAGGTGGGGTTGATTGTGTTAACTCAGCTCTGATTGCTATTAAACAAACCTTTTTCAGGCTTAGCTTGCGGCATAACAGAGAGTTTACTAATCCAATTGGATAGACATTGGGCTTGAATGTTAGGCTTTCAATAACCGTTCTAGACCTTTTAGATTCTACTTGAACAGAATACTAGCTTGATAGGTTCAGCTTCTAAATCCTTCAAATCTAAAGTATCTTGCCGCTCATCTTCATTCCATAACTTCCGAGCATTTAAGCCGGAGTGCACGATGCTTTCTTGGCTAGAGTCAATTTTATAACTTTTCTTACGATTTTCGACTCCTTATATATGCCCAGCAGAAATAGCCCCACGAGTTTAGATCGCGAGCAGATTAGCCTTGGAAATGCCTTGATTCGTTTTGCGCTTAAGCAAGGCGATGCAACGGCTATTTTGCGGACTACGCTTCAGCTTTGCAAGGGAGATAGAGAGAAGGCAGATCTACTTTCCCTCTGGTTTATTGATGTTGGTAAAAGTTGCAAGGAATATCTTGGGACCATGACGGACAATCAAGTATTTATGCGCATGTGGATGCTTGGTAATGTAGACATCAAGCAGGTCTCAGAATCAGGAAAGCCAATCTTTATTCTGACAAAGAAAGGTGTCGAAAGAGTTAGGCATTCGCCGAAAGAGAAATGGTGCTATAAACTTTTATGGGATAATCATGAGGCCTCTAGGGACGAGGAATGCGTCATTTCTTAGCAGGATTAGTGTTATTGCTCTTGCTTGTTGTACATAGTGAATTTGCTTTCGCTGATGGTGCACAAGAAGAATTCACTAACCACATGCTGGAATGGAGAGAAAAGAGTGAGTTGGCTCAGGATAATTTAAGAGAAGCAGAGGAGGAATTAAAGGCTGGCTCTAAGTATAAAGCCTGTATCAAGCAAAGAATCGCAAGCAAGTATGGTGTCGAGGCTTTTCAAGCATTAATTAAAGCCCAACAAATCAATGAATCAGAAAATGAGTTTGACAACTTAGAAGAAAATTTGGCCAAGTGGAATAATCTACGTGATTGTAATGCTGATGGTTCGTTATTGAACTAACCTTGCATGCATAGACGACGAGAAGATCTCTTTTTTGTGCGTTATTGATCTAGTTCTTGACTGATGATTGTTGTAAGCCGATCTCATTCTGATAAAAGTCAAAGCAGAATTTATATTGAGCAACGCATTTGAACTAGGCTTCTTTGAGTCGTTGACTTATTAAGGACTTCTGACCAACTAATTTGGTTGTTGTCGGGAACTGAGTAGCTTCGAGTTCACCAACGCGGGCTTCTAGGCCATCAACACGGCCCTTAAGGATGGCGAGCTCCTGCTCGAATTCGTTGAGCAGACGACGCAGCTCGTCGGTGACTTCAGTGATGCGATCGAGGCAGGCATTCAACAGAGCAGCCGCTTCAAAGCGGGTCATTGCTCTGTTGCCCAAGTAGCTACCGCTTGGATAGCCAGCGACACAGCCGTAGCGCTCAATCAGGTTGCTCAGAGCCTGATAAGCCCAGTCGGTTGGGTAAACATCTTGGAATTGGGAGATGCTGGTGACCTGCTCGCTGGAGGCCGAATAATCGGACACTCCTTCATTGAAGCCATCAGGCCCAAGGCAGCAGGTGCCACGAGCAATTGCTGGAAGAGTTTCATTTGGTTCCTCACACAGATAGGTGCAATGCGTCAATTGAATATTGGCCATTAACCTCTCTTTAAACACATCTTGGTGTGAAAAATAGGCCTGCAGTACTTAATGTTTCGTGAATTTATCGCTAGAATTAATTTTCAAGTTTGCTTATTAGATGTTCAAGAGAAATGTTTGTGGTTAGTCAAAGTCCTTGCCTGTGCTTGTTCGTGAATAAGTATTGGCTTTTCTGGCGAACATTGTTTAGTAGTCATTTTTCATTGCAACCGAATTCTTCCTTATGGTTTATCTTGTCTCTTCGAATTTAGAGCTTCATGTGGGGTGCATGAGTTGACTTGTTGATGCTATTTGTTTATGTTCTCATCTCTTCTTCGAGAGTGTTGCGTATTGGTGGCTGAATGTAAATATCGAGTTATGGTTGGTGGCCAATTGTTATTCGTCTTCTTGTGTATTTGATGGTTTGCTTCCGCTGGGAATGTCCTGATTCCAGATGTCTATGTATTGATTGGTTAGACGTCATTTTATTGATGAACTATGTCTTTGGCAAGCTTTAGGCCAAGCTGGCATTTGTTTGATTATATTTTTTGCTATTAATTTTTCTTCTGAGGTTATTTGTTTAAAGTTGAATCCATTGAAAATCAGGCCTTTCTCTAGGCTTGTGTAATTGTAAACAACTTTTCGGAACGTTTATCTATATCCTTTGATGGTTATGACTTCTAGTGATCTGTTCTATGCCTAGAGCACTTCTTGGTCTGGGGCAGGAGTGGCTGGAGTGTCGTTGCTAGAAGCTTGTGATGCATCGGCTTCGCCACTCACTGGAGCCACTGCTGTTGTTGCTGGAGCTGCTGCTGCGGCCTCAGCAGCCTTTTTGGCGGCTGTAGCTTCCGCAGCGGCTTTGGCAGCAGCTTCCTCAGCAGCCTTTTTGGCGGCTGCAGCTTCCGCAGCAGCTTTGGCAGCAGCTTCGTCAGCAGCCTGTTTGGCAGCAGCTTCTGCGGCTTTCTTGGCTTTACTGCCGCCTGTGGTTAGGTTGTTTAGCGCCCAAAAAACACCAATAATAACGGGGATATGCACCAAACCGCCCATTACGACTTGAGAATCGGGGTAAGCCATCTTTGGTGCTTAGGCAAACATGACAAATAATAGGCTGTCCCAGAGCCATTCTAGAGGCTTTGATTACTTATCTTATCTTTGTCAGTTGAATCGCATTTCTTGCTTCGCGCAAGTGGTTTGCCTGTTGTCTACGCTTTTTGTATCCATTGGCGAGCTTTAACGGTCTAGTTCATATGCTTTTAGGAGAGGCTTGTTTATAGATTTTTGTTTTGCTGATCTGTTTCCCGGCTAGAAGTATTTCTATAGCTCATCCTTGATTAGACGATTGATGGCTTCGATGCTCATCTTCGTCGATGTGCAGTCAGCATTAAGTGTAGGGCTTAAGATTGAGGTTGCTTTGATGACCTGAGGATTGTCAAGGACTTCAGGGCTAATGCCAACCTCGAGAAGTGATAAGGGTAATGTCTCTTTTGCAATCCTCTTGCTCAGTTTTCCGCTTTTGACGAGACATTCGCTAGCGGCAGATGTCCCAGTTGCAAAGGCACGAATGCTCACCGCAAGTTGTTTGCTGGCGTTTTTGATTTGAAGGTTGGTTACATTGGCGGAGGCTGCGGATGTAATCAAAAGTGCCATAGCAGTTGTTGCGCCTAATAGCATTCTCATGTTGCTTGGATGTTGTCTTTTATAGGTGTGAAAATTGCTGGCAATCATAATATATTTTATAATTTATTGCCTATTGTAGGCTTGATGAATGATCCATGCATTTGCGTGCGCAAATATTTCCTTGTACCACTCTTCTTACTCTTTAATGCTTGCTTGTTGCTTGGATCGCTCTTCATTGTTTGATTCGTCTCTTCTGCTGGACTGTCTGGTGCTCTAGCGAAAGAGCCGCTTTAATTTGAACAATGATATAGCCGGATGGTTTTCGGCTACAGATCTTATGCGAGGTGCTTGGGGGGAATGATTGTTGTTATTCGCTGTGTTGATTATTCAGGTATAGGTTTTGACGAGATTGTTCTCTGTCAGCTCTTTCTCGGCTAATAACTTCGCTTCGCAAATGGCGATCACTGTTGATAAGTTGTTTCTCGCCTGGCTTGAGCAGAAGTTGGAAGCTCAATGGCGGCATCTGATTTGTCGATGGCACCCAGGAGCATCATTCACTGATCCGATCTAAGCCCTTCAAGGCTTGAGTGAAAATGGTTTGGCTCGTTAGCGGTATTCGGCGTTGGCATTAACACGCCCAATTGGACAGCGAATTGTGATTGGGCTATTCGGCGCTTTGCTGTTCGGACTTGCTGGAGTATCGCCGCTGAGAGCTGCGGAGCGATTGGAGGTGCAGCTTGAGGGGATGGTGATACCGGTTTGGATTAGGGAGTTGGTCGATTTGGGGCGGCCTGGGGGCAGCAGTAGTTCTGAACTCATCACCTGGCTCAATTTGCTCGATGCCGATAGCCGTTTCGATCTCTTGGAGCTGCTGCAGGCATCTTTGCTTACAGATCAGAGCATGGCTCGACAGATGCTGCGTAGTTGGGCAGGACGTCAGCTGCTTGATGCCGTCAGTGATTTGGTGAGGGTCGATGACGACAGTAGTGGCATTGTCTTGTTTAACACTCTGGAACTGCTCTTGAACAGTCAGTCAGAGGTGACCGCTCTGGACTTGCTGCAGGAGCTCCCTGCTGAAAATGTACGCCTCGATCTTGATGCTCTACTTCAGGTGGCAAGTCGCTGGCGGCGTCAGTTGCAAAAGCAGCAGCAGTTGGTGTTAGCGCTCGGGAGGTTTCCCGCAACACAACTTCCAGTTTTGCAAGAGCTGGCAGGTCAGGAAGTTTTTGATGCAGGACCTGAGTTGAAACCTTTGCCAGTGGCTCATCGCACCAAGCCCCTCCAGCTAGAGGTGTGGCGCCCAGCTGATGGCACTCCGTTGCGGTCGAGCTGGGTGGTGCTCATGCCAGGCTTGGGTGGAAGCCAGGATCATTTTCGTTGGTTGGCTCTCAGCCTTCAACGTAAGGGCTGGCCGGTTGTGGTGCTTGAGCATCCAGGTAGTGATGCCAGAGCGGTGCATGCCCTGCTGAAGGGGCAACGACTTGCACCTGGAGCAGAGGTGTTGCCTGGCCGTTTGGCGGATCTGCAGGCTGTCCTGCAGGCACGAGAGAAAGGCACGTTGGTCTTGCCTGGTCAGAAGTTGGTGCTGATGGGTCACTCCCTTGGGGCACTGACGGCTCTATTGGCTGCTGGTATTACTCCTGAGCCTGGTTTGTATACCCGCTGTCGTAAGGCTCTAGACGATCTTCCTCTCACCAATCTCTCGCGCTTATTGCAATGTCAGTTGGTTGATGTGCAAATGCCAAAACTGCATTCAATCTCTCAGCTAGAGGCCATCGTTGCTCTCAACAGTTTTGGCAGCTTGCTGTGGCCTCGTCATGGAGCTGTGCCTTTGTCTGTTCCAGTTTTGCTGACTGGCGGCACCCTTGATTTGATTACTCCTCCGCTGAGTGAGCAGCTCGATTTGCTTTTGGCAATCTCACCCCATCCCACTAGTCGAGTCGTGCTTGTGGAGGGCGCCAGCCATTTTTCACCGGTGCGGGTTGAAGGTCAGATGGGTGAGGGACGTGGCGATGATCTCTTTCAACTAGGCGAAGAGCTGGTAGGGCGTCAGCCGCTAGCTGTGCAGCGATTGTTGGCAGTTGAGATTCAAATCTTTTTGGAGCAGGTTGAGGCTGGCGAAGCCCTTGAGGGCTCCACACATCAGCAGGTCGGGGATTTGCGGCTTCATCGTTTGGATCGCAATGCAGCAGAGAGACTTCGCAAATCTCAGTAGCGGACGCGGGGATCTATCAGAGCAACGAGCAGATCCACGCTCACGCTTACCAGCACCATCAGGGCCGCCACGACAACCACAATTCCTTGAACCACTGGGTAGTCGCGTTGGTTGATTGCTTCTTGGAGCCGTAAGGCGATGCCTGGCCATGAGAAGGTGACTTCAATTAACAATGCGCCGCCAATCAGCGATGCCACTGTGATCCCAGCAATGGTGAGTACTGGCAGCAGGGCATTAGGGAGGGCATGGTTGAGCACCACCTGTTGCTCATTCAGCCCCCGGCTACGGGCAGCTTCAACGTAATCGGATTGCAGTGTGCGGCCAAGATTGAGTCGCAGGGTACGGGTAAAAATCCCACTGAGGAGAAGGCCTAGGGTCCCTGCCGGTAACACCAGGTGTCTCAATGCTCCTTGAAGAGATATCCAGTCGCTGCTCCGCAGACTGTCGAGGATCAGGAAGCCGCTCCCCTCTGGTGGTAGCAAGCTCGGGGGAAAACGTCCGCCAATTGGTAGCCAACCGAGAATGACTGCAAACAGCAGTTGAACGATCATCGCGGCCCAGAACGGTGGCAGGGCATAGGTGCCAATGCCGTAAAGGCGCCCTGCGAGATCTAGCTTGCCTTCCGGGCGGGCAATACCACTGAAACCAACGACCAGACCAATCACTGCAGCAATTAATAGTGCCGTCAGGCTTAGTTCCAAGCTGGCTGGTAGGGCTCTGGCAATGATCTTGCTCACTGGTTCTTGGTTGAGAAGAGCTTGGCCTAGATCGCCATGAATTAAGTCTTTGATGAAGTGCAGGTATTGATGCAAAAGCGGTTGATCCAGTCCAAGCCTGCTGCGCAGAGCAGCGCGGGCTGCCGCCGGCGCACGATTGCCTAACACTGCATCGACTGGGTCTCCTGGTGCCACCCGTAGGAGTAGAAACACCATGCTGGCAATGAGCCAAAGCATCACCGGTGCCAGGGCCAAGCGGGTCGAGCTATAGCGCAGTAGTTCTCTCCCTCTGCCCATCAGTTCAGCTCCCGTAGACGGGGGAGCATTAACTGGCCGCTACCGTCAAATTCTGGCTTGGATAAGCGCAGCTGGGCCCAAGCTCGTGGTGCTACCAGCCAGATTGGTAGATAGGCCGCTCCGGCGGCGGCGCTGCGCTCGATCTCTCTGAGCTGGTCGAGACGATCGGGGCCGCGAAGTTCATCGCTGTGGCGAAGGCTCGTTTCCAGCCCATCTGCGGTCCAGAAGCTGCCGCTAATTGCCGCTTCCCCCTCTTCGCATACAGATCCATTGGTTTTGCTGCAGCTTAATAATGGAGCTAAATAGGCTTCTGGGTCGGGATAGGCGCCTCGCCACTCAAGGATGACGGCCTGGAATGCGCCTTCCCCCAGTTGGCGGTAAACGGTGGTCGATTCGACGCTATTGAGCTTCAGTGTCAGGCAATCTGAGAGGTCACGTTCCACCTGTGCCTGCCACGTCAGTGCCAATAGCTTGTCTGCTGGCACGTTGGAACGGAACGTGAAAGGGAGTGTCAGCTTTTGAGTTGCGCAATAACCTGCCTTTTGCAGCAGCTGCTTGGCTCGTTGAGGGTTGTAGCTCGGCCAAGGTGTGATTGGTTCAGTCTGCAAGTTTGGCGGCACTAAAGACCGCAGCGGGCGTCTGAGTCCATAGCTCACGCGCTCAACCATCAGCTGACGGTCGAGGCTGTAAGCGAGGGCCTGTCGAAGGAGTGGTTGATTGAGTGGAGCGGCATTACTGAGGAGAGTGATGTAACCAATTTCAAGTGCTGGCCCCGTTCCTTCGCGGAGCTTCCCTTGCTTGGCAAGGCGATGGAGGGCAAGGCGTTGGTCTTCATCGAGTGAATTGGAAAGCAGTACATCCACTTCACCGCTTCGTAGGGCACCGAATAGGGCCGTGGAGTTGCTCAGATTGATGAAATCGATTCCAGCATTACTGGCCTGGGTACTCCAGTACTGCTGAAAAGGCTCAAGGCGTTGTTGCTGGGTCTGGAAGCTAGTGAGTCGGTAAGGGCCGGTTCCAATGAATTGCTTATTGAGGAACTGATCTCTGTGCTTGGCGTAGGCCGTTGGTGATACCGGCGTCAGATTGATTGAGGTGAGTAGTCCCTCTAGAGAAGTTGACGGTCGCGTGAGTCGAAGGCGTAGCAGGTAGGGACCGGCTGTCTCCACGGCGGCAATCCGTCCTCCTACCACATAGTTGAGGGTGCCGATACGCAGAAATCGCCGCAGGCTGAAGGCCATCGCGGCGGCGTTGAATTGGGTGCCGTCGTGAAACAGCACATCCCTGCGCAGAGGGATCGAGATAGTGAAGCCGCCATCACTGATCTGAGGTAGGGCGGATGCCAGTCGTGGCTCTAGGTCCCCTTTGTGATCAAGTCGGTAGAGGGGCTCTCCGAGGGCGCTCAGCAGTTGCAGAGCATCAAAAGTACTGGCCTGGGCAGGATCGAGAGAGGTGATCTTGCCGGCGCTGGCCACGACAAGTCGCTCACTACGGCGAGGCGGATGACAGGCAACCTGGCTCAGCGCTAGGGAGCAAACAAATAGAGCAGCGGCCCAGCGCAGAGAATCACGACGGCCAGAGCTGGACACAACGCGGGCGGATCGGATGGCCTTGATTTAAAGACTTGCTAGTGAGTGTCGTCCTGTTCACTTGGAGGCGCAGGAGATTTGTTGTATCGACACTTCAAACACAGGCGATCCATTTGGAAGCAGAGGCCAACGTCTTACCCAACAGCGGTTGTGGTCATCGTCGATTCCGATCACCTGGACTTGCTCCTTATCACCACTGAGGAGTTGAACACAGTCGCCTTGATGGAGATCCATGATGGGTAGGAAGTCCGGCTTGGAAAAGAGTTGGACTCTTGAGATCATCGAAGCGGTAGACATGAACCTTTGGGGGCACAGGTCAGCGTCTGCAGACTTGCCTCTCAACTTGTTTTATAACTCTTACTTAAGCAGGGGTCTCTTCGTCAGGGGGTGGCTGGCTGTTAAAGGCAGCTGAGATGGGCGGCCAGTCCTGTGACCTCAGCCATAGAGGTGATTGCAGTCAGGGCATCTTGCATCTGGCCTTGACTTATTTCATGGGTAATCACAACGATTTCTGCGCCGGCATCGGAGGCATCGAATTGCACGATTGATTGAATCGAGATGCCACGATCGCCGAAGCAGCTACCGATCCGACCGATCACTCCTGGGGTGTCTTCTGCGTTGAAGCGCACATAGTTGCGTTGACGGATTGCGCTTGGATCAACGAGGTGACAGGAACGCCAACTGCTTGCGGCAAGAAGGGGGTCGAGGCTGCCGTTGATTTCCCCTAATTGGCGTATGCCAGCGATGTTGAGGATGTCCGCCACCACAGCTGAGGCGGTGGGTCCAGAGCCTGCGCCTGGGCCATAAAACATCACGCGGCCGATCGGATCGCCCTCAACCAGGATGGCGTTGTTCACGCCATTCACGCCAGCAAGCGGGTGGTCGAGAGGAATCATGGTTGGCTGCACCCTTACAGCTAAGGGCAAGGACTGACTGGTCTGAGCGTCTGAGTTGAGACGTTCGGCGATAGCCAATAGTTTCACCCTGTAGCCAAGCTGTGTGGCGTAGTCCACATCGCGGCTTTGAAGGTTGTTGATGCCTTGGGTGGGAATTGAGTCACGGTCGACAGGTCCACCGAAGGCGAGCCCAGTGAGGATGGCAATCTTGTCGGCTGCATCGAACCCCTCAACGTCGGCCGCTGGATCTGCCTCTGCGTAGCCAAGATCTTGGGCGGTCTTGAGCACGTCGTCATAGGCCACCCCTTCCTGTGCCATGCGGCTGAGGATGTAGTTGGTGGTGCCGTTGATGATGCCGCTCACGCGTTCGATCCTGTTGCCACCTAGTGATTGCTTAAGTGGCTCGATGATCGGGATGCCACCGCCGACGGCAGCTTCGATCAGGACGTAGACCCCAGCAGCAGCTGCAGCTGCTGCAATTTCTTCGCCATGTCTTGCAATCACCGCTTTGTTAGCTGTAACGACCGCTTTGCCGGCGGCAATGGCTCGCATGATCAGGGTTCGGGCTGGTTCGATCCCTCCCATGACTTCAACAACCACTTGCACAGAAGGATCATCAACAACGGCCTGTGGGTTGTTGGTCAGTAAGGATGCGGGAAGTTCAATCGAGCGAGGTCGTTGTAGATCTCGAACCGCTACACGCACCAGTTCAAGCTCAGCAACCAGTGGATGCCGCCCTTCGGGGGCTTGGAGGATGCCTGCAACACCGGCGCCTACCGTTCCAAGCCCCAGGAGACCAACTCCTATCTTCGTGCCCATGGCAGCTGTGTCCAGTCGTGTAATTGCTAGCCGGACTCTAGGAAGTTGTGGAAGACGAAACCCTGGCAAGCTGCTGAGCCTGACCTTTCATGTTGAGGAGGATATTGAGGAATCCGTTAGCTCTTGATGGGGTGAGGCTGCCTTGAAGGCCTGTGGCTTCAATGAAGCTTGGGTCCACGGCCATGACTTGCTCAGGTGTGAGATTGCTGAGGCCTTGAATCAGCATTGCCAGCAAACCTCTTGTAATCAGTGCGTCGGAGTCTCCCTGCCAGTGAAGTCGTCCTTCCACGAGTTCACCAAGGACATGGACCTGAGAAACGCATCCCTTGACCTTGACGGCGTCGGTTTGTAAGTCAGGGGACATTGGTGGCAGCTTTTTAGCCAGCCATAGAACATATTCGTAGCGGCGGCGGGGATCAGAGGTGCCGTTAAGTCGTTCGACCATGCTGTCTAGGGCTTCACTGCCAAAGCTTGAGGGTGCGGCGGTGGGCTCAGCCATGGCGAAGGATCAGAATTTGAGGCGCTGCTCACGCACGCTAAACAAAACACCTGCAAGACCAAGCAGGAGAGGCGAGCCAGTGCTGGCGAGGAACCATGGTGTTTGTGGAGTTTTGGGTTGGCTGACCACCTCATCGAGCTTCACCTTGCCTGAGCGGATTGGCAGCATCAGATAGTCACGGTGACCTGGGCCAGCATCCACCTGCAGGTCGAGGGTTCCTTCTTGCATGTCTGGCAGGCTCAAGCTCAGTTTTCCCTGTTGATCCATTCGACCCAGCTCTCGGCCTGGTGTTCCGTTGGCTTCTAAGACGCGTACCACTGCTCCCTCAACAGGTGTTCCTGTTGAAAATTGGCTGTGAAGTTCCAGGCTGCCATCGAGGTAGTTGAGAGTGCTTTCAATGGCATGGGCTTTCGCTTCCTGACCTTGCCCGAGACCAAGAGATGCTGTTGCGATCAATAGAAACAAAGGCTGGATCAGGCTCCGCATTGAATGATCTCTGAAAACTCTGATATTCATCTTGAGAGATTCTTGCAGGATTGACTAGTACCTGCGTGGCAGCCTTGGAGACGTGTGATTATTGTCGTACGAAATATTTGCCAGAGGCGAAAATTTGGCTGCTGAAAAATGGCAGCAATGGCGAGTTGAATATTTTTTGAGACCAATTCTTGGAATTAGATTTGATTCGAATCTGATTCACTTTGTTTTAGCTTTCAATTGATCAATGACCCATGTGCAAGGAATGAGCAATCTCTTCATAACCACTACCTCAAACAGGAGTTGGATGTTGTAAATCGATATTCCATTGAATTGCAGTGCCTTCAGTTGCAAGACCTGGATGAAGTAGATTAACTCCCTCAATCATTAGTTGTTCCAAAAAACCAGTTTGAAGTGTAGAGCCTTGCTGCCCACTGACAAAATAAGAGCTGAAAACGTTTTCTATATTCCCGCTGCCATGGGCAGAATTTTCAATGCTAGCAAGGGTTAGTAAACCACTATTGGTGTCTTTATCTCTGATAGGGATGAATGCAGCTTCGTTTTTAGTGATTTCATATGAACTGCCAGATGGTGTGGTGATGTTCCCCCAAAAAAGCCATTTGAGTTCATCAACATAGATGTTTCCCTCTCCTGTAATAGGGTTGATCGCTCCTCCAACTTGGCCGACTTCTACTTCTCCTGTAAGGTCAAGAGTATAGCCTTGTAAAAACGTATTGAATGACCTTTGAGGGTGAATAAATGAAAGGATATTTCCCTGATTATCCGTCTCGACTGAAGCAATTGATTGCCCAAATAACAGTTCCCCAGGATTGCCATTTGTAGGACCGTATTCAAAAACAACATCCTCTGCTTCTAGCAGCAAGTTCACTTCTGAGTCTAAGGAATGATTTTCGTGAAGCTCAATATCTTCCTCATATAACACCACGGCATTCTCCATACCTTCCTCGAATTCCTCATCGCTAATCTGATTGTCATTATTTTGGTCGAGAATCTCAACGATTGCAGCGGCATCATCATTCTCGAGTTCCAGGGTTATGTTTGGCCCTTGATCATTAACAGCAGCCTCAAAGGTGAAGTCTTTGCCTTTGATGGTGGCCTGGAATGCATAATGATCACCCTCGTCCAATGAATGGAATAAGTTAGAGCCAATAGCTGGCCTAATGGTGACAATGTCTTCTTTGCCATCTATCTCTATGGACTGAACTATTGCGTACGAATTTAGTGCTCGTGGTGGCATTGCACTTGGTGGCATTGCGCTTGATAGCTTAGTCCTTGAAAAAGGCTAATAGAAAGATTACTAAGTGTCAAGAAAGTATTGAATTCAAGCCTTGTCTCTTTGTGATAGCAGGGCTTTCTTGATGCATTTTTATTCGTAATTTGGGAGCTGATTCTAAGTTTCTATTTTGCTCTAGTAACACCTGTTTCACTAATCCAGCCATCAAGGGGCACATCCCAACTGTCGCGAGGCAGTAAGTCTGTTGATACGCAGGCTTGTGGCAAGACTGCAAGCGATGGAACTTTGCGCCAAGCCAAATTGCTTCTGAAGCGGTCGAAGAAACCGCCTCCATAGCCGAGTCTGATCCCTCGTTGATCCATCGCCAGAGCAGGTATTAGCAAGAGGCCTATTGCATCAGCGTCAAGGATGTCTTCTTCTAGCGGGGCGGGGATCATGCAGGCATCTTTTCGCAGTGGAGTAAGAGTCCAAGGGTGGTAACTGAGACTTCCGTCCTCTCCACTGGCTGGTAGCGCCAAGGGCAACTTCAAGTTGAGTTTCAGTTCGCGGAGATCTACTTCTCCACTAAGCGGCCAATACACACCAATGTGCCCTCGCAAGTTCCCAGCTTTTAAGTAACCCTGAATAGTGTTGGCAACCTGCTGAATGATTGTGTCTTGAACCGCAGATAATTGTTGAGCACGCAGGGCCTTGAATTGACGACGAAGCTTGGCTTTGGCGATGGCTTGATTCATCGCGTTAGGTAACCCCAGCGGCCCATGAGTGGAAAGATTAGGGGGATTGTTGTTTGATCTGTTGGCCAGAGTCTCTGCAGTTCCATGCTGAGTTGTGGCAGCAAGTCATGTCCCTCCTGCTTTGCTTTCCTCAAAGCCGACCAGGTTCCTATGTAACCGATCAGCTGATCACAGCTCCATTTGAGGGAGATGCAGAGCTCTTGGGGCAACGATTTGCTGATGGCGGGGAATGGCAGATTCTGATAGTGGTTGTCGACATGCTGACGCTGGGGAGGCCACCAGCTCGATAGCCTTTCGCCGTAAAGCTGGTCTAGCCATAACTGCAGTGCAGGGGGAGCCCCTTGCGGGGGGTCATAGCCCACCCAGACCATCAGTCCACCTGGGCGTGCCACCTTTAATGCTTCCTCGTTGAATCGGGGTACATCTAGCCAGTGAATGGCGGCGGCTACCACAATTGCGTCCATGCATGCGTTGGGAAACCCTGAATCTTCAGCCGCTGCTACTTGGTAATGAATGTTTGAGTGAGCTGGTGCGGCATCAACCTGAGCGGGGCTGAGATCGGTTGCATCGACGCGATCAAAGTGCCTTGCAAGCCCTAGAGAGGCCTGGCCGCTACCACAGGCCACGTCCCAGCAACGTTGGTGGCCGGCGGCTTTGCTGCTTATCCAGGCAAACAGGGATTGCGGGTAATAGGGACGTTGTTGGGCGTAGGACGCAGCCACGCTGTCAAACCAGCCGTGTTTTGGTGAGCAGGAGGAGTCCATCAGTGGTTTTAGCGCTGGAACCAACCCGTGAGTGCTATGGCCAGAGCGTCGGCGGCATCATCGGGTCGGGGCGGTTGATCAAGATTCAATTCGCGCATCACCGCATCCAGCACTTCATCTTTTTCAGCATGGCCTGAGCCCGCCAGAGCAAGCTTGATCTGCATCGGTGGGAATTCCATCACTGGCACTCGAAAGCGTGCCAGGGTCATGATGATGACTCCACGTGCCTGGACCACGCTGATCGTCGTGCTGGAGCGGTAGAAGAAGAATTTCTCCACAGCGGCCAGTTGGGGCTTCCAACGACGGATGAGCTGGCGAAGATCGCTGGCGATTTCCACCATCCGTTCACCATCGTCAATGCCGGGATTGGTGCGGATGATGCCGCAATCGAGCATCTGCTGTTGTCCGTTGCTGGTGTCGATGACCCCGTAGCCCACCCTGGCGATGCCAGGGTCGATGCCAAGGATGCGCAAGCGATCAGCCTGCTTGAGTTGTTAGCTCGAAGTCAGCCTGATCGCTGTTCTCGCTGCGTTCGAACACTTTGCAGAAAATTTTGACGACTCGATCCCCTGAATCAATCTGCTCGAGGGGGTCTTTACGCAATCGATGGCGTAGAGAGCAAGAGATCACGCGTGCCACATCTTCTTCCGAAACCTCTGTTCGTCCTGCAAAGGCTGCTAGAGCCCTGGCGGCTCGGTTGGTGACGATATCGCCACGCAGTCCATCCACATCTAGTTCGCCACAGACAGCCGAGATTCGTAGGCGCAAATCGTTGTCGAGGCTCACCTGTTCAAGACGTTGCTGGGCCTCAATAACGCGTTGTTGTAAGGCATCTTGGTTGGCTTGCACCGATGTGGCAAAGGTGTCGGGATCGCTATCAAAGGCGGTGCGCTGATCAACCACCTGCACCCGTAGGTCTGGATCTCGGACAGTGCGCACCTCAACACTCATGCCAAAGCGATCAAGGAGTTGGGGTCGTAGCTCGCCCTCCTCAGGGTTGCCGGAGCCGATCAGTACGAATCGGGCAGGGTGTCGCACTGATACCCCTTCACGTTCCACCGTGTTCCATCCTGATGCCGCTGAATCCAGCAGCACGTCGACAAGATGGTCGTCAAGCAGATTGACCTCATCGACGTAGAGCAAGCCGCGGTTGGCCTTGGCCAGCAGGCCTGGCTCGAATGCACGAACTCCTTCGCTGAGGGCCTTCTCGATGTCGATGGTGCCGCAGAGACGATCTTCAGTGGCACCGAGAGGCAAATCCACCATCGGGACCTGTCGCGCCTCAGTGGCCAGGCTTTCACCCTGTTCAATGCGTTGGCGCACGTCACTGCTCTGTAGATCAGGATCAGTGGGTGAGCTGTTGTAAGGGTCCCCAGCGACTACATCAATCCCTGGCAGGAGATCTGCTAGGGCTCGAATCGCGGTGGACTTGCCCGTGCCTCGATCTCCCATGATCATGACTCCGCCGATTCGCGGGTCGATCACGTTGAGCAGCAGAGCCAGTTTCATCTCTTCCTGGCCAATCACGGCGGTAAAGGGAAAGACCCTGCGCTTGCGGGTTGAACTCACGGGTTGATGTCTGGAGTTGTTTTGGATTGTTTCACAGGTAGGAGTGTGAGCACTTGCGGTGGGGTGGCATCAGCGGGGTAGATCAGTCGAATTCGGACATTTCTAGTTTCTCCTGGCGTCAGGCTGATGCGACCAAGGTCTGGCCCCATCTGCCCCTGTCGCAGAACTAGGTGGAAGCGGCGACGGCCCATGGGTCGCCTGGACTCGCTATCGAGTCCACTGACCTCGATCAGCCCTCGATACATCACAGGTCCGCTGGCTGAAACGCGAAAGTTCAGGCTTGTGTTGTTGTTGTCCTTCTTTAAGGGGGATTCAAGGGTCAGTAAGAAGGATTTTGCCTGCTTTGATCCGTTGTGTAGCGGCAGGGTGAGGTCATATTCAACTCCGTAGTTGCCATGGGCAGCCCATGCAGTGTTGTCGTAATGCGCTTGTAATTCAGCGGTTTGTACCTGATCTGTGCCGAGGCTGCCCCTCTCAAGGCTGCTGATAGGCCAGGAGATGGGAGTGTTGATTGCGTTTAGCACGGTGCTACCAGGATCAGTCAGGGTTGTCTTCCATGTGCTGCCCAACTGGATTCCGCTGACGCGCGAATACACGATCTTGCCGCTGCTACCTCGAGGCGTGGGGTGATGTTCCTTGGGGCTGAGTTGGCCGCTTTCAAGCAGCTCAATCCAGCGAGACAGTGGAGGGGCCGCTTTGGGATTGCCGTATGCAGCCACGGTTGCCAGTGAGATGGGGCCGGAGCTATGAAGCCGCATCTGAAGGTTGCGACCGTTGAGAAGTGGATCGAGACCTGCTACGGGAATGGGGAGTACCAATAGGGCACTCGGGCTGCCTGGTAGGAGTTCCCAGCGCTCTGGCAGCTCTTGAGCTCGCTTCCCCCGCAGTAGATCGCCAGCGACCCGGCTGCCTGGGCCAGCGGCAATTGGGGTCGTGGTTTCTTCAATCACGTTCGGCAGAGGCAGAAATGGTGCAGCTGTCTGTCCTGCTTCGGTGGCTTGCGATAGGGAGGTACTGCCTTTCAGTAGGGTCAGTTGCACTGGCTCCTCAACCAGTGGCTGTGCCAGCACTGCTAGCCAGAGGGTTGATTCGAGATGATCAGGAAGGCCGGCATACACGTGGTGACTGAATAGATCGAAACGACCATCGAGTGGCACGGCCAGGTTGCTTTTGTCAGCTTTGGCGCTTGAGCTTTGTGTGTTTTTGGTAGGGAAGGTGGAGATCAGGATCCCTTCACCTGTAATCAGTTCGGGATTGTTGTCATTAACCATCAGCACCTTGTCAAGCTCGCCTGGTAGGGGCCTGACCTGTTGTTGTCTTTGCTTTACGGTTGGGGCGGCGATGAGAGCAGGGGTGTAAAGCACTGCTCCGGATAGGGTGAAAAGCGCAACTGACAAAAGGGCGGGGATCATGGCTGATTGCTTTTTGTTGATTCCGTTCGAGGTGTCGATGGCTTTGGCTTGAGTACTGGAGCCATAGCAGCTGCCATGTCGCGGATCAGTTCTGTGGAGCGGGGGTCGTTGAAGGGGCCTTTCACCATGAACCCTGCTACTGCACGACTGCCATCAGGTAGTTCGATCAGGCCGGCATCCGAATAAGCGATGCCGATGTCGCCGGTTTTGTTGTAGATGCGGTAGCCCTTTACCAGGAGGCTGTTGTCAGGCTCTCCTTGCTTACCGCCAAGTCCCTTGAGAAATCCACCAGGTAATAGGCGGTTGCTGACGGAGGTGCTCATTGCCTCCCTGAATAGATCTCGTGTGCGTGGGCTAAGGGCTTTCCCAGTATCGACCAGTGCGATGGCCCGTGCCAGATCGTGGCTGCTGGTGGTATTGGTGCCTTGTAGATCCGGCAACCAGTTATTCACCACCGTGGAGCTCAGGCCGAGAGCATTGAAGCGTGCATTGAGGACGTTCTTGCCACCAATGCGTTGAATCAGCAGATTGGTGGCGGTGTTATCGCTCACCCGAATCATCTCGGTGGCAACTTCGTGGGCAGGGAATTGGCTGCCAAGCGGTTTGCTGGCCATCCATCCAGCACCACCACCAATAATCTCTTTGGTGAGCTTCAGGGGTTCATTCCAGCTGAGCTGACCGGAATCGATGAGTTCGAGAGCTACCAGCAGGATTGCTGTTTTGATGGAGCTAGCTGCAGGCAGTGCTGTCTCGGCGGAGAGCTCGGCATAGCGTCCGTCATCAAGCACTAGCAAGAATGCGCTTGCTTGTAAGTCTTTCTGTTGCTTGGCCAGATCTCTCCAGCGGTTGCTCAACGTTGTGAGTTCTTGCTTCGTCTGGAAATTGCCCAGTTGCAAACTATTCCTATTGCTGAGCATGGGGTTTGTGGCTTCCTCAACGATGTTGAAGCGGCTGGGGAGGCCCTTCAGGGAAATCCAATTTCGCCCAGGAAGCCACTCCGGCAAGTCCAGTTTGCCCTGCTTCACCTGTGGGCCGAGCATCTTGAGCGCTGAACCTGTAATCACGCCGAGGCCGATGCCCATCAAGATCAAACGCAACAAAAGCCGGAGGGGCCCAGCCCCGTTTGAGCGGTTGCGGTAAGGGCGGCTGCTTGACAAGGAAGTGAAGATCAGTGAGTTCGGCTGAGGTTAAGAGTGACGAGAATGGATAGCCCAGCGCATTTGCCTCACCATCCCTCTCAGCAGGGCTACTTCTTCGGGACGAACGGCAGCGCGTTGAAGTAAACCACGGACTTTGGCCATGCGGGCTTGGGCCGTATGGCTCATAAGAAATCCCACCTCTAACAGGAGATCCTGTGCGTCTGTTAAGCATGCGTCGAGTTGACGAGGTGATGCTGGGTCGGGCCCTGCCGATCGCCCTTCCCTGAGCGTCCCTTGCCCTTGGCAACGTTGTAGCTCATGCAGCACGATTGCTACTGCATGCGAGAGGTTGAGGGATGGATATCCATAAGAGCTGTGCAGAGTGAGTACACGTTGGGCGAGTTGAAGTTCCTCGTTGGTTAGGCCCCTGTCTTCACGGCCAAATACCAGTGCCACAGGTGATGCACCCATGCTCTCTAGTAACCATGGCACTGCTTGTTCGGGGGTTTGCAGGGGGATGTTGCCATGATCCAATCGGCCGCAGCTGGCTACAACTCTGTGACAGTCAGCTACGGCATCGAGCAAGCATGAGAATTGTTTTGCCTGCTCAAGCATTGCTGCGCCATGGACAGCCATGCGTAGTGCCTCGGCATCAGCAGGGTCGCAGCGGGGCGAGACCAGACGTAGTTCTTGGACTCCGAAGTTGGCGCAGAGTCTGGCCACACTGCCCAGATTCAGTGGACCAATTGGCTCAACCAGAACAACAGTCGTTTGGATTGAGCGGATGTCCTTGTTCAATTCAGGGAATTTAAATAAGCCAGTAGGTCGGCCATTTCTTGAGGCTCCAGCTGGAATCTGGGCATGGGCGGCGTATTGCCGCTTACCACTTGCCTGATCAGCTGGGCGTCGTTGCGGCGTTTACTCACGTCAAGGAGATTCGGTCCTAAGTTTCCTTGGGCAGTAATCCCGTGGCAGCCTGCGCAGTTGATGCGGAACAGCCGACCTCCTTGCTCCAAAGATCCCTCCAAATCAAGGGTGGCGTTGACGTAGGGGTCTCGTTGTGAGTGCCCTAGTACCCATAACAAAATTGCAATGGAGACAGCTGCTGCCAGTACCACTAGGGCTCCAATGAACCCGTTTTTGCTTTGATTGTTTGATGACGGGTCCGTCACGGTGAGTTCAGGAGCATGAAACAATTGTGCTTAATCTTTCAACTGGGCGCGAGGCCATGATCGAACCACTTCTCTGCGGCATCGTTCTGGGTTTGATTCCGGTCACTTTGCTTGGATTGTTTGTGGATGCTTGGAATCAGTATCGTCGCGATACTGTTCTGGGGGATTGGTGAAAAGTAAGGCGCTGCTGCCATAGATACGGCGATCTTGTTCAATCCACTGCATCGGGGTTTCCAAGCTGTTGTTCGTGGCATGCTCACAGATCACTAGCGCATCTCTCTGCAGCCAATGGCCTGTAAGCAGGGCTTCGAAGACTTCTGAATAGAGTTTTGAAGAATAAGGTGGATCGAGGTAGACCAGGTTGAAACCAGGGTTTTCCCCTACCCACGGTTGATTGAACCTGGCGGCATGGCAACCTCTCTTCAGCCAGCTCAGTACGTCATGGCGGATCACTTCAATGTTGCTCTGCTGGGAGAGGCCAGAGGCGGTGGCTATTAGGTTGGCCTGACAGACTTTTGCTGTCTTCGCGTTTCGTTCAACAGCTACAACCCGTCGTGCGCCGCTTTGCAACGCCTCACAGCCCATTACTCCACTGCCGCTAAATAGGTCAAGCCATTGGCAGTTATGCAAGCGTGGGGCTAGCACGTTCATAACTGCTTCACGAACACGACTCGTCGTGGGTCTAGTGCCTTGGCCAGCGGGACTCTGAAGCTTGCGCCCTCCGGAGAGCCTTAGCTTGCTACTCATGGCACAGGTTTTGCTCCGGTCTCCAGCCACTTCAGCCAACGCCGCAGCATGCGCTCGCCGGCTGCGGCGGATTTCTCTGGGTGAAACTGACAGGCCCCTAGTCGGCCTTTCCAGACCATCGCTGTGATGTTGTCTTGGCCAAACGGCGCTGTGGCCGCAAGATCACTGTTTTGGCTGGGGACTGCAGCATAGGAATGCACGAAATACATCCAGCTGTCTGGATCTTCTTTGTCAAGCAGCGGGCAGTCGTTTCGATGTTTTAGAGCAGCCCAGCCCATGTGGGGAATTTGTTCGCCTTGATTGGAGGGCAGTCGTTGAACGTGGCCCTTAAGCAACCCTAGGCCGGTGGAATTTCCTTCGTCACTCGATTCGAACAACAGCTGCAGGCCCAGACAGATACCTAGAAGAGGTCGTCCTCCTTTCACCCAACTCTTGAGGTCTGGAACCAATCTGGTCTGCTCAAGGTGCACCATGGCGGGATCAAAGGCACCGACTCCAGGCAAGATCAATGCATCACAGCGGCGGAGGTCGGCGGGCTGCCTCACTATGTGAAGAGCCTTGTGGAGCCTTTCAAAGGCAATCTGCACAGAGTGCAGATTGCCCATGCCGTAATCAATTAAGCCTAGACGTGTAATCAAAGAAACCCTCCGCAATCTGGCCTTTTAGCCATGTGTGGCATTGAATCAGGCCAATGGTGATCTAGGAGGGCTTGAATCGAAGTTGGATCAAGCTTCAGAGGTACTTTGAAATGGTTCCAGAAAGCGTGGCTTTGGGCACTGCACCAACAACGGTGTCGACTTTTTGACCTCCCTTGAACACCATCAGGGTGGGGATACTGCGAATACCGTATTGGCTGGCGACGTTGGGGTTTTCGTCAGTGTTGAGCTTGAAGACTTTGATCTTGCTCTCGAATTCCTTGGCAATCTCATCGACGATCGGAGCAACCATGCGACATGGGCCACACCAAGGGGCCCAGAAATCAACTAGCACAGGCACGTCGCTTTGAAGGACGTCCTGCTCGAAGGAGGCGTCGGTAACTGCGGCGGCATTGGACATTCCTTAGGTCGTTGATTTTGCGGAAATTTAGCAATCGTTTGTATTTTATTCAGGCTTAAGAGCCTGCACAGGTAGGAACTGTGACGGTCTCTTGCACAGAAGACGAAAAGCCCGAGCTCGTCGGGCCAGTGTGTGTGAGGAGTGTGTGGGCCGGAGCCCTCACGAAGACATACTAGCCATGGCCTCTCTCGGATCCAATTGGTTTTCGTCTGCGATCGGAGTGTTTACTTGCCCATACCTAGTTGCTGGGCTTTCTGATAAACCTTCCCTTCGGTCAGCAGAGATGGGGCGATGACGACCTCTACCTGTTGCATCTCTTTGATCGTACGGGCCCCAAGAGTGCCCATGGATGTTTTGAGAGCTCCTAGAAGGTTATGGGTGCCATCGTCTAGCAGAGCAGGCCCTCTAAGGATCCGTTCCAGGCTGCCTGTGCTGCCCACCTTGATTCTTGTGCCCCTTGGCAGTACTGGACTGGGAGTGGCCATGCCCCAGTGGAAGCCACGACCAGGGGCCTCAACTGCTCGGGCGATCGGAGAGCCGATCATGACCGCATCGGCACCGCAGGCAATGCATTTACAGATGTCGCCTCCTGTGATGATGCCTCCATCTGCGACGATCGGAACGTAGCGACCACTCTCTCGCTCGTAGTCCTCACGGGCGGCAGCGCAGTCTGCTACTGCGGTAGCTTGGGGGATGCCCACCCCAAGAACCCCACGGGAGGTGCAGGCAGCACCAGGGCCGATGCCAACCATCACCCCTGCGGCACCTGCACGCATCAGTTGCAGAGCGACCTCGTAGGTGACGCAATTACCCATCACCACAGGGACCCCCATGCCTTGACAAAGGGTTTCTAGGTCGAGAGTTTGTTGACCTTCAGGACCAATGTGTTCGGTTGAGACCACTGTCGCCTGCACAAAGAAGAGGTCAGCACCCGCTTCTGCAATGGTTTTGCTAAAGCGCATTGCTGCCACGGGTGTGCCACTCACAGCAGCAATGCCCCCCTGATTTTTGATCTCTTTAATGCGTTGATAGATCAGGTCTTCTTGCACAGGCTTGCTGTAGATCTCCTGCATCAGTGGCACGAAGGCGTCCTTTCCGATTGCAGAGATCCGATCCAGTACTGGGTTGGGGTCTTTGTAGCGGGTTTGGACTCCTTCCAGATTCATTACGCCGAGGGCTCCAAGGCGAGATAGGGCAACAGCCATATCGACATTGACAACGCTATCCATAGCGCTCGCAATGATCGGTATCTCACGTTCGATGCCTGCGAGGTTCCAGCAGGTGTTAGTGATCTCCGGGGCTACGGTTCGTCCACCCGGAACAAGGGCGGTTTCGTCGATGCCATAGGCCCGGCGAACGACCTTGGTGCGTCCGAGCTGAATGTTCACCACAGACCGAATAAAGTCACGCCAAGTTACCAACTGGGGTGATTCAAATTTTGCTTTGAGGGAAAGGAGCTTTAGCTAGGGCTTGTTGTCAGTTGTTCCACGGAAGGCCTCCCATCGGGTGCGCACTCTGGAGATCACATCCTGTCGATCTTCGCTGCGGATCAGGCGGGTGATTGAAAACCATGTCAGCCAGAGGATGCCGGCCAGTTCGAAGAGAGATGGAGCCAGAGGGACGCTCTCAATCGTGGACAAAATACCGCCGTAGATACGAACAAAAATCACAAGGGTGATCAGTGCAGCAATGAGAAGAACGGGCCGTCTCAGTTGTTGCCATGGGCTTGTCTGATCGTCTTGCTTAATCCAGTTGCTCAACTTGAAGAAGTTGCGCAGTCTCTCCAAAAGCAGCTTCAACTCCTCTCCTTGATCAAGGCCTTCGGGCCCGTCTGAGGATGTGGGAGTTGGTGTTGGGCTTGAGGGGATGGTGCTTGGCTTGGGGATAGGAGGGCTGTCTTGAGCTGGAGCAGGTTGTTGTTGAGCTGGTGTCTTAGGGACAGCAGGGTTGGCTTGTGAGGAGGCACCCTGAGCCGCACTCACTTTGAGGTCATCTGAAGCGTCTGAGGATGTGGGAGTTGGTGTTGGGCTTGAGGGGGTGGTGCTTGGCTTGGGGATAGGAGGGCTGTCTTGAGCTGGAGCAGGTTGTTGTTGAGCTGGTGTCTTAGGGACAGCAGGGTTAGCTTGTGAGGAGGCACCCTGAGCCGCACTCACTTTGAGGTCATCTGAAGCGTCTGAGGATGTGGGAGTTGGTGTTGGGCTTGAGGGGGTGGTGCTTGGCTTGGGGATAGGAGGGCTGTCTTGAGCTGGAGCAGGTTGTTGTTGAGCTGGTGTCTTAGGGACAGCAGGGTTAGCTTGTGAGGAGGCACCCTGAGCCGCACTCACTTTGAGGTCATCTGAAGCGTCTGAGGATGTGGGAGTTGGTGTTGGGCTTGAGGGGATGGTGCTTGGCTTGGGGATAGGAGGGCTGTCTTGAGCTGGAGCAGGTTGTTGTTGAGCTGGTGTCTTAGGGACAGCAGGGTTAGCTTGTGAGGAGGCACCCTGAGCCGCACTCACTTTGATGTCATTTGCAGCAGCTGAGGACTCAGCGGGTTCAGATGAGGACTCGGTGCCTTCCGTTGCTTCGGAGGTTCCTTCTGCTTTGGATTCCTCAGCCGAGCTCATGGTCCAAATATCACACTCTAAATAGTTTAAGAGGCCTGTTTAATACTGAGCCTTTAGCTGTATTAAGCCCTAACAGTGCACAGGCTGGTTTTTGTTGATGCTGGTGGCTCAATTCATCAGCTTCCGAGATAACCTGATTATTGGCAACCAGCTCTTTTATGGCGGATCCAGTGGGACCCAGTGACGGCGGTCCCGGCGAGTCCGACGATCGGATAATCCAGACGGACCTGCGCATTGAAATGTCGCGCTCCTATCTGGAGTACGCGATGAGTGTGATCGTTGGGCGTGCGTTGCCCGACGCTCGCGATGGTCTCAAGCCTGTGCATAGGCGCATCCTTTATGCGATGTATGAGTTGGGCCTGACCAGCGATCGGCCTTATCGAAAGTGTGCCCGAGTTGTTGGTGAGGTTCTGGGTAAATACCATCCCCATGGGGATACAGCCGTCTACGACGCGCTGGTTCGCATGGCTCAGGATTTTTCCATGCAAATGCCGTTGATTGATGGTCACGGCAATTTTGGTTCGGTCGATAACGATCCACCTGCGGCCATGCGATATACCGAATCGCGTCTTCAGTCGCTTACGACAGACAGTCTGCTTGAGGATATCGAAGCAGAGACAGTTGACTACGCGGACAACTTTGATGGCTCCCAACAGGAGCCAATGGTATTGCCAGCACGTATTCCTCAGTTGCTGCTGAATGGCTCCTCAGGGATCGCCGTTGGCATGGCTACCAATATTCCACCGCACAATCTCAGTGAATTAATCGATGGTCTGCAGGCTCTGATCAGTAATCCCGAGCTAAGTGATTCTGAGTTGATGACGCTTATACCTGGGCCGGACTTTCCAACTGGTGGTCAGATTCTTGGTCGTAGTGGTATTCGTGAAACCTATCTCACCGGTCGTGGTTCGGTAACGATGCGCGGCGTGGCAAATATTGAGACGATTGAACATCCCGGTCGAGCAGACCGGGATGCAGTGATCATTACTGAATTGCCCTATCAGACCAATAAAGCAGCGCTTATTGAGCGGATTGCAGAGATGGTTAATGATAAGAAGCTGGAGGGTATTTCTGATATTCGCGACGAAAGCGATCGCGATGGCATGCGTATTGTCGTGGAGCTGCGACGTGATGCCTACCCTCAGGTAGTGCTTAATAATCTTTTCAAGCTCACTCCTCTTCAGAGCAACTTTAGTGCCCATATGTTGGCGCTAGTCAATGGCGAGCCGGTGCTTCTCACCCTGCGCAAGATGCTGCAGGTATTCCTCGATTTTCGCGTTGATACTGTTGAACGTCGGACCCGCTATTTCCTTCGTAAAGCTGAGGAACGCGACCACATCTTGTTGGGTCTTCTGCTTGCTCTCGATCAGCTTGATCCAATCATCGCGTTGATTCGTGCTGCCTCTGATACGGCTACAGCTCGTCAACAGTTGCAGGAGCATCATGGTCTCACGGAGATTCAGGCGGATGCCATCCTGCAGATGCAGTTGCGGCGTTTGACCGCTTTAGAGGCTGACAAGATTCGTTTGGAACACGAGGATCTTGTCACCAAGATCGCCAATTACAAGGACATCCTTGGCCGACGTGAGCGTGTTTTCGGTCTGATTGAGGACGAATTGACCAAGCTGCGCGAGAAGCATTGCTTGCCTCGGCGCACCGAGATCCTCGATTTAGGAGGGGGGCTCGAAGACATCGACTTGATTGCCAACGAGCGATCTGTGGTGTTGCTCACTGAGACCGGTTATCTCAAGCGCATGCCGGTAAGCGAGTTTGAGGCCACGAGTCGTGGGACACGAGGCAAGGCAGGCACTCGCAGTCAAGGTGAGGAGGCGGTGAAGCTGTTTATCAGCTGCAATGACCATGACACGTTGCTGTTGTTCAGTGACCGCGGTGTCTCCTATGCCCTTCCTGCTTATCGTGTGCCTCAGTGCAGCCGCACAGCGAAGGGAACACCTATCGTACAGCTCTTGCCCATTCCCCGTGAAGAGGCAATTACCTCCCTTCTGTCAGTTATATCCTTCGATGACGACACCCACTTGTTGATGTTGACGAAGGGTGGCTTTATCAAGCGCACCTCTCTATCAGCTTTCAGCAAGATTCGTTCCAATGGTTTGATTGCCATTGGTCTGGAGGAGGGTGATGCTCTTACTTGGGTGAGGTTGGCAGTTCCTGGTGACAGTGTTTTGATTGCTTCTAGGGCTGGAATGACCATTCATTTCCGACTCTGTGATGAGGAGTTACGACCCTTAGGACGAACTGCTCGTGGCGTGCGTGCCATGAATTTACGAGGCGGCGATTCCTTGGTGAGCATGGATGTATTGCCTGTCGAGCTTGCCGATCAGGTCGCCAAGAGTCTTGAGGATGATCAGGATGAAAGCGGCGAGACCGTTGTCGTTAGTGATGGACCATGGGTGCTTGTTGCTTCCGCTAGTGGACTGGGTAAGCGGGTACCGGTCAATCAGTTCCGTTTGCAGAAACGTGCAGGCATGGGTCTGCGTGCCATCAAGTTCAGGCGCGAAGGAGACGAGTTGGTGGGTTTAAGGGTGCTTGGCTACGGAGAAGAGCTTTTGTTGGTAAGCGAGCGTGGAGTGATTGTGCGTACCAGTGCCGATAAAATTCCTCAGCAGTCAAGGGCTGCTACTGGTGTTCGACTTCAGCGCTTGGATGCAGGTGATCGCCTCTCTGAGGTGGTGCTTGTGCCGCCTGATTCTGAGGATCAGGACCAGCCAGATGATCGATCTGATCCCAGTGAAGTGGCTGGGGTTGACGACGCTCCTTCCAGCTGACATTGACCAGTCGTACGGATGTTTTAGTGATGGGAGCTGGTCCGGCGGCTCTCTGTATCGTTGCTGAGTTAGTCGAGCAAGGCTTGGCAGTGACTGCCCTCGCCTCGCATACACCTGAGCAGCCATGGCCCAATACTTATGGAATCTGGGCTGAGGAGCTTGAGTCTCTTGGGATGGCTTCTTTACTGGGGCAGCGTTGGACCAACACAGTTAGCTATTTCGGTGATGGTGATAACGAGGAGGGTCTTGCTCCCATTCACCATCATTTCGACTACGGCCTTTTCGATCCAGCCGCATTACAAGATTCATTGCTGAGTCGTTGTGGTGAATTGAGTTGGAATGTTGAAACCGCTGTGAGCATTAAGGTCTTGGGGAGAGATACGGAAGTTCTCTGTCACTCTGGCAACGCTTATCGAGCACGGGTTGTCATTGATGCCAGTGGTCATCGCAGTCGATTTATCCGTCGCCCTGATCATGGGCCCGTAGCGGAGCAGGCGGCCTATGGCGTCGTGGGACGCTTCAGTTCATCACCAGTGGAGTCTGGTCAGTTCGTATTAATGGATTTTCGTCCCGACCATCTCAGTGATGAACAACGAGAGAAACCCCCCAGCTTTCTCTATGCCATGGATTTTGGTGAGGGAATCTTTTTTGTTGAGGAGACTTCGCTTGCCTGCGCGCCTCCATTGTCTTGGAGTGAATTAAGGGAAAGGCTGCATGCACGCTTGTCTCACCGCGGGGTGGAGATTAAAGAAGTGATCCATGAGGAATATTGCCTGTTCCCGATGAACTTGCCTTTGCCTGATCGTCGTCAACCTTTGCTCGCGTTTGGTGGTGCAGCAAGCATGGTCCATCCTGCTTCGGGCTACATGGTTGGAGCTCTTTTACGTCGAGCTCCGGCATTGGCAAAGCATTTGGCAATGGCTATGGCTGTGGAGCCTCCTCTGGATTCTTCCGCTCTTGCTCGGGAAGGGTGGCAGGTGCTTTGGTCGCCGGAGCTTGTGCAGCGTCATCGCCTTTATCAGTTTGGTTTGCGGCGACTGATGAGCTTTGACGAAGCTCGCTTGCGCAGCTTCTTTGCCACTTTCTTTCGGTTGCCACGTGAGGATTGGGCAGGTTTTCTGGCCAACACGCTGCCACTACCTCGTCTTCTGATGGTGATGCTGCGGTTGTTCTTGCTTTCCTCCTGGGAGATTCGGTTGGGGATGCTTTTTGGGGCCTCTTCGACCTAGTCACGAATGCGAGCCCAGTCCGTCGCTTGAATGAATGGGAAGAGGCCATCTTCCGATTCGAGTGTGATCAGCCAGTCTTCGGGCAGATGTTGCTTGTCATTGATGGCCTGCATTAATTGCCAGAAACGGTTGAGGTGGCGATGGATACGTTCCTTCGCAAGCTCCGTGGTTGTGCCTGCTCGCAGAATGAAACTCCAGTCGGAGGACTGGGCCAGGAGAAGTTCTCGAGCAGCCTGTTGCAGCAGTCGTAGGTCCGATTCTCGAGCCACTCCTAGGCTGCATCTCTCCACCATTGCTTTTCCGGCTCGGCTCCACTCAGGAACCACCCATGCATTGCTGTCATTGAGCCAATAGTCGTGGTAGCCACCTTGACCCCAGCTTGAGGGACATGGTTCACAAAGTTGGAGTTGGGGGTTTGATGTGAGGACGTCTCGAAGCCTGGTGAAATACACCTGCTCCTTGCTGGCCTGGCGGAAGATTTCGGAAAGGAAAGTTGGCCCCTCAAACCACCAGTGGCCAAAGAGCTCTGCGTCGAAGGGAGCCACTAACAATGGCTCGATGGCCATGGTGTTAGCTAATTGATCGAGTTGGATACGGCGACCCTTTAGGTAGAGCTGAGCGTGTTCTTTGGTAAGTGCGCAAGCTATGGCGGGCTCATAAACTGCTTTGGCATCAAGGGGTGACGTTTGGTCTGTCACTCGATGCAGTTTCAGCCCTAAGGGTCTGGGTTCCTTTAGCCCGATCCCATGGAGTTGTTCGATTGGTAGGTCCCAACCAAGATCCCTATGAAATTCACGGTAAAAAGGGTCGCCTGGATACCCTTGCTCTGCTGACCAGACAGGAAGCGTGGCATCACTGTCTCTGCCGAAGAAGGCCACGCCATTTCGGCTGCAGATTGGGGCATATACGCCATAACGCGGACGAGGAGTGGCATGCAGGAGGCCATGCCCGTCGAGCACGGTGTAGCGCAGTCCAGCATCGAGTATCCAACGGTCCAGCCCTTCGTAGTAGGCACATTCCGGCAGCCAGATTCCCAGGGGCTGCTCTCCTAGTAGGCGGTGGTGCTCACGTACGGCAGTGCGCAACTGACCACGCACTGCCTCAGGGTGTTCCCTCAGTAATGGCATGTAGCCATGGGTGGCTCCGCAGGTGAGCAGGTCGACAACCTTTGACCTTTGAAGTTGGGCAAAGCGACCAATGAGATCGCCTTCGCATGCCAACCACTGATGCAGATTTCGTTGGATGATCTCAGCGAGGTGGTCCGCTGCAGGTTGTAGGGCTGAGGAGGTTTGGGCTAGGAGGTCCAGACGAACAGCGAGCCAGGCGGGGAATCGGTGTTTTAGATCGTCGTCACTGAGTAGGGAGAGCAGGGTCGGAGAAAGGCTGATCGTGAGCCTGGGGTGTTGGTTGGGTGCTGCGGCAGCTTCTTCCAGAACCTGGAGAAGAGGTAAATAGCACTCAATCAGGGCTTGAAAAAACCAGTCTTCTTCCAATGAACCGGGCTCTGCCGATCGCACATATGGGAGATGGGCATGGAGAACCAGGGCTAGAGCACCTTTGCCCACGTTCTGATTTCAGTGGAGTTGAATTTAGAACGACTTTGTTGATAAAGCCGACCTTGGTTTGCTGAGTTGTCGCTTCGCAGTAGGCAGTCCCCCCTTAGACTGGCTTAACTCATAGTCATTTCGACTAACTCCCTGAAGGGTGCTGTCATGGCCAAGGATCCAGGCCGCGTTTTGATTTTTGACACCACCCTCAGGGATGGAGAGCAGTCCCCTGGGGCAAGTCTCAATCTTGAGGAAAAGCTGGCTATTGCCCAGCAACTCGCTCGTTTGGGTGTGGATGTGATTGAAGCTGGCTTTCCTTTTGCCAGCCAGGGCGATTTTGCTGCCGTACAACGTATTGCCCAGCAGGTTGGTGGGGATGAAGGGCCAATCATTTGTGGCTTGGCTAGGGCTTCGCGTGCTGATATCAAGGCTTGTGCTGATGCCGTTGCCCCAGCACCTCGACGACGAATTCACACATTCATTGCCACGAGTGATATTCACTTGGAGCACAAGCTGCGTAAATCTCGGGCGGAGGTTCTGGCGATTGTTCCAGAGATGGTTGCCTACGCCCGCTCACTTGTTGATGATGTTGAGTTCTCTTGTGAGGATGCCGCTCGAAGCGATCCTGAGTTTCTTTATGAGGTGATCGAGGCTGCGATTGCTGCGGGGGCGGGCACCATCAATATCCCCGACACAGTTGGTTTTACAACTCCCTCGGAGTTCGGGGCGTTGATTGCTGGTATCGATTGCCATGTTCCAAACATGAATGAGGCGGTTATTTCTGTTCATGGTCACAACGACCTCGGACTGGCTGTAGCCAATTTTTTAGAAGCTGTGAAGAGTGGAGCCCGGCAGTTTGAATGCACAATCAACGGCATTGGAGAGCGGGCAGGGAATGCTGCGCTTGAGGAGTTGGTGATGGCTTTGCATGTGAGGCGGCGTTATTTCAATCCCTTATTTGGGCGTGAACCTGATAGCCCTACTCCTCTAACAGCCGTTCGCACGGAGGAAATCACCAAGACCTCTCGATTGGTCTCAAATCTCACCGGCATGGTGGTGCAGCCCAATAAGGCGATTGTAGGCAGCAATGCTTTCGCCCATGAGTCAGGTATTCATCAAGATGGTGTGCTTAAAAATCGTCTTACTTATGAAATTGTTGATGCCCGTACGGTTGGGCTGACCGACAATCGGATCTCGCTGGGCAAGCTAAGTGGCCGCAGTGCCGTCCGAGCTCGCCTTGAGGAGCTCGGTTACGACTTGACTCGGGAGGATCTTGACGAGGCCTTTGCACGATTTAAGGATCTGGCCGATCGCAAGCGCGATATAACCGATCGAGATCTTGAGGCCATTGTCAGCGAACAGGTTCAGCAGTCTGAAGCTCGTTTTCAGTTACGACTGGTGCAAGTCAGTTGCGGTAGCAGTCTTAGGCCTACGGCTACTGTCATTCTTGCGCAAGAGGATGGACAGGAGCAGACTGCCGCTGCAGTGGGTACCGGTCCAGTAGATGCTGTCTGTCGTGCATTGAATGCTCTAGCTGGCGAACCTAATGAGCTGATCGAGTTCTCGGTGAAGTCGGTAACGGAAGGGATTGATGCGATGGGTGAAGTCACGATTCGGCTACGTCGGGATGGGCAGCTTTTCTCAGGTCATTCCGCTGACACTGATGTGGTTGTTGCTGCAGCTCAAGCATTTGTGAATGCGCTTAATCGGCTGGTGGCAGGTTGCGGTCGCCAGTCTCTTCATCCCCAACATGATGCTGTGCTAGCTGATCTACGGTCAGGCATCTGAACAATGGGGCGTTTTCCCTATGTGGAGATGAGGCGTAAGAGCTTGGCTTCGCCACTGCTGAAAGGTCTTCAGTTAGGGGTCCTTATCGTGTTGGCGCTTGTCATTCTCCTTCCATTGCTTTGGCTGGTAAGCACGTCCTTGAAAGGGCCCGCTGAAGAGATTTTTACTAGTCCTCCAGCCTTACTACCTGCCGAACCGAGCCTGATGGCGTATTGGCGACTATTCGCCGAGAATCCGCTAGGGATTTATTTGCTCAACAGCACAGTAGTGAGCTGTTTGGCGGTGGTAGCCAATCTGCTTTTCTGCTCCCTGGCGGCCTATCCACTCGCTCGGATGCGCTTTGCCGGAAGAGGTCTGGTCTTGGCCCTTGTGGTGGCAACCATCCTCATTCCTTTTCAGGTGGTGATGATCCCTTTGTATCTTTTGATGGTGCAGTTGGGATTGCGTAACTCTCTGATGGCCTTGGTGATTCCACAGGCCGCAACAGCCTTTGGGCTCTATCTCTTGCGACAGAGTTTTTTGACGGTGCCCGTGGAACTTGAAGAGGCTGCGCGAATCGATGGTTGTAGTCGATTGGGTGAATGGTGGAACGTGATGATTCCGGCTGCTCGTGCTGATCTAATCACCCTGGCCATGTTTGTGTTTATCGGCACTTGGAGCGATTTCCTCTGGCCTTTGGTGATCTTGGATGACCCCAGCCTTTACACCCTTCCACTCGGCCTACAGCAGCTCGCCAGCAGCTTCTCTCTTGATTGGAGAATTGTGGCGGCTGGGTCGGTGGTGTCGATTTTGCCGGTGCTGGCACTCTTCATCCTTTTGCAGCGTTTTATTCTCCCTAGTGCAAGTGGGGATGCGGTGAAGGGATAGGTTTTTGATCGCCAAGAATCAATCCCAGGCTCTTGTCAAGACTTTCAGGGTTCTATGAAGCTCAAGGTTGTGGTGACAGCCCTGGAGCTGATGGTGTGGCTGGAGGTTCAGGTTGCATTCGCCATGGGTCAGATTGACTGTGGATGGACTCTTTTTGCGGCTTGGTGATCTGTCGTTGTTGTTCGATGAGTGCGTTAAGCCTTTCCCCTTGATTATTGAGCCGGATCTGAAGGCTGTGTAGTTGCTCGCCCAGCAAACGGCTGCTGCTTGTTTGTGGTTTTTGTTCAAGCTCACTCAGCCGTTCCATAACCTGGTTAAGAGTGTTGGTCTGCTTGGCAACCGCTTGCCAAATCACGATAAAAAGCACTGTCAGCATGCTCATCCCTCCGGCACCAATCAGCCGCCAGCCTTTCCAGTTTTTCATGCCGTCGTTAAGGAGACTTTATGGGTGTAGCGGTTCTGTGTTGACTTTGCATCTATGCAGCTACAAATTCAGGCATGCTTGAACGCATCATCTGCCAATTTGCTGCTGGCTGATGTAGACCGATCACTCTCGCATTGGGGTCGTGTCGATTAAGGACCTGGACCGTCTGTTGGCTTTAAGGGAGGAGGATCCATTGCTCGATAAGCAACTTGAGGACGCTATCGAGGTTGAGCAGTTCCTGGAGTTAGCGCAGGAGCGTGGGCTTGACGTGACGGAAGCTGATCTTTTTACTGCTCAACAACGCGATGAGGGTTCTCTTCCTGCTGAGGAATTGCAACGCCGCATGGCTGAAGAGTCTCGTCGTTTGCGTCACTTCATCCAAGGCTGACAAGATTGATGAGGATGGCGTCTAAGCAAGACGACTCCATAGGAGTTTGTGTGCTGGCTGCCTAAAGTTAATGTGGCGCCATAAATTCGACTTTGGCCTTTTCGATTGACTTGCTATTAATTCAGTATGACTTTGAATCATTGATGATTGCATACATGCTTTTAGAGATAAATACACTAGTTATGTTATGGCAATAACAGGATGTACCCCGTAAATTTCTCGTGGTAAATCCTAAAACTCGACCTCCGATTGTTGCTGCAAGAAACAATCGCTCAAAGGCTGGAGGTTGAAATATGAACAGCTTGTAGTTGCTTGATCTTCACTGGCATTCTGGATGTATAGAAGTGTGTTTTTCATTGAAAAAGAGTTTGTGCGGCAGTCTTGTTGATCAAGTTATGGCAGGCTCCGTAGAGAGATGGGTTTTTGGCAGGGAAGAACACTGCTAGAGAGATCGTTTTCTGGTTTTGCAAGTTTTTCCTCAATCGTGAGATTATGGGTGTGTTGAGCAAAGGAAGAAATATGGCGCCCCAACGACTGCTTTACAGGTTGGTTTCTCTTGATGGAACTCCCCTCCCTGTGCTGGATTCTCCATATGACTCAGATGAAGCAGCTCTTGCCGCTGCAAAGAATTGGCGTGATAGACAGGGGCTTAACTGCTCAATCAGTCAAAGGGTTATTGGTGTTGAAGTGATGACGCGTAGAGGGTCTTGCCGAACTGTGGGCTGTCCCAGAAATTGAGGCTGACCCATTGTGTCAACTTGATACTCGAGTGGCTAAATATACAGTTAGGTCCTTGGCGATGATGTATAAACACACGTTTAAATACAAGAGGCATTACTCCTATTGCTGCTAAGGATGTCGTGGACCTGGTTAACTGTTGATTGCCTGATCTTGAGTCCGGTTGTCAGTCCAGCGGCTATTCATTGGCTGGGTTGACTAGACGCTATTTGATGAGCCAGCTTTACAACATTTGGATGAGTGAAATACTCACCCTTAAGGGATTAGAGGTGTAGAGGAGTCACGAAGCCTGATCCCAGATTCCTCCCTGAGCGCTTGGCGGCGTTGTGCGAAAGGAAGGTCGTCAAACATTGCCGAATCGAAGGTGTCCTCTGGCATGTTGGTGTTGCTAAGGATTTCATCCTGCTTGGCATAGTCCAAGGCAGCCCAGCTTGGTTGCATTGGTAGCAGAATCAACATAGCTCCTGTCAGTGCGGTGAAAGCCCTAATAATCAGGCTGAGCTGATTGCGCAGCTGCGCGCGATGGCTTTGTGGTTGGTTCTTTTGTGTCACCTTGGCGACAGTGCTGAAATGTCTTTTTAACAAATGGCCAGCCTTTCTGGTTGGAAAACTATAGGGGCTATTGGGCGCTCGGGTTGGCAGTGCATTGACTTGAAAAGCGAGCGAGTGCTATGAGGTCCTGTTTTAATTTTAATAGATTTTCTATCTTAGGCAAGAAGAATACATGAAAAGCTTGGCAATGGTCTAGTGATAAAATTTACTGTGCTGATGCTTTTGAAAGCAGGGTTTGAAGCTTGATTCATATAAAAGTTGGCTTTATTTTTAAATAGTCAAGAATACTTGCCTTGGTCTTTTGGCGATTCTTTGTAGCTTTTTCTCAAGGGGGCTTGTCGACATTTACTGCAAGGATATGATGAAAAGAAGGGCTTAAATTGGCCATAGGCTCTTTGGCTTCAAGATTTAGTCTGCGGAGATTTGAATTTCATCTGACTTGTATCGGCAAAGCTTTGCTCTTTGATTTCCGCAGAAGGTTTAGGCGGATCGTATTTAGGGATTTGCAGGGTTTTTCTTGAAGAGATTTCTGGAGGGATTGGCCTAAGAAAGGATTTAATCGTTGGGATTCTTGTGAGCCTGATTGGCAAGGCTTTCCGATCAGGCCTTGAACGACTAACTCGTGACTCGTCTTGGTTGAATATCGGGCCCCTCCAGCCCCTTCCTCTGGCTGATGAGGGCCCTGCTCAGTGCATTTGGTCAACCTCATGCTGAATCGCTCATTGCGTTGAGGATCCCTGGGGGGCGTTTGCTCTGAGGAGCTTGAATGAAAACCGGAGAAGTTCGGTGCATTGAAGCAACTAACGCGGCCGATATGTATCCAATAAGAACAGAGGATTGCCCGATTGGCTGTGGTGTTATTGCGATGGTTGGGATGTTTGCTGGTTTCCGTGTCTGGTTTGGCTTGGCTTGATGTTTGCAATGCCAGTAGTTGGGAGCAGATTGGTCGTTATCAAAACCTTATGCAGCAGGCTGGTACGAATACTCTGGTAGCGGGTGACTGTCCATCAGGATTGATGGGTGCTTTTCATGTTGGCAGGAATGCAGTGCTGCTTTGTGCCAACAACCTTGAGGATGATCCGACAGAGGTTTGGACAGTGCTTGCCCATGAGTCGGCCCATGTGATGCAAGCTTGCAAGGACAGTCCCTTGTTGGCAGATCACCAGCTAGGCAAAGCACTTTTAACTGTGCAACGGAGCTCTCCAGAGGTGGTGAGGGAGCTTCGCCTCTATCACAAGAGTCAACAACGTGAGGAGGTTGAGGCACGCCTTGTGCAGGCCCTTCCTGTTGAGGAAGTTAAAAGGCTTTTTCTTCAGTACTGTGCCGATCGCTTAGAGCCTTAGCTAATCCATAGGGAGCCATCGCTATCGGTGGCCATGGCAGATGATCTGATCACGCCTCTAACAGGGCCAACGATTGATAGCGAAAGTCTGCTCACTTACCTGGGCAAAGATTGGTGCCGTTATGTGGTGTTGGCGTTTGATGGCGGTGATCTTGGCCTACAAAGTTCTGCCCAAGTGACGAAAGCTCTTCGCTAACTAAGCCTGCTGACCCAGGAGATTGAAAGCCTTTGCTTGGGCTGGAATGAGTAGGTCATGGCCTCTCCTCTGGGCTGTAAAGAAGCAATGGCTCTGCTGTTTTCATCTCTGGAGACTGAGCTTGAGAGTGCTGGAGAAGTCTCTGGCGATGAGGCCGCAAACAATGGCGCTGCTGCCGATAAGTCTTCTCAAGGTGACGTTCTTATCGATCCGCGAGCTCAGTCCAATTCCTGAATCAACCTGATTTCTTTTAGAAGCATCTAGTAGGCCTGCTTACGTTGGCACTAGTTAGGGTCTTTGTGATGAGTGCTGTGGTTCGTGGTTATTGGTTGATGGCCTGGATCGGCTTGCTAGCCAACGTGGCGGCCCTCCCCATTATTGGAGTGGTTGCATTTACTAATCAGGCTCTGCAAACAACCAATATCAGCCTCGCTTTTAGCCTCGCCTGGCCGGCTGCCATCGTTGGCATCGTGGCATCTTCTGGCCTTTTGGCTGAGCGGCGATGGGGCGTCATCGTTGCCATTGTTGCTTTATCCATGGCCTTAGCAGGGTCGTTGCCTTACGGAATTGTCCGCCTGGTTTTGGATAAGTCATTGGTGGTGCCTGATACTCAGGCTCTTGGGGGACTTTCTCTGTTGATGTTCGTTTTGAATCTGCTGGCGTTGCTTTATTGGTGTCGTCCAGTTCATCGCCAGGGAGGACGACTCTGATCTCAGCAGTTGATGATTCCCTGATCAGTTTTCATTGCCTGTTTATTGAGCTCGCGTGGGCTTAGTTGATGAGGGTTTTATTTCAGGATGACTGGCTAATGGCTGTGGAGAAGCCATCAGGCTTGTTGAGTCAGCCTGGTCTTGGTGTTGATCAGCAGGATTCGCTGATTGGTTGCCTGCAGGTTGTTGATCCAGAGCTGCGCTTGGTGCATCGCCTTGATCGAGACACTTCAGGGTTGTTGTTGTTGGCGCGAGGGGCTGAGAGCTTGCGGCGTTGCAGCATGCTTTTCTCAGCACGTCGAGTGCGCAAGCTTTATGTGGCAGTGGTGGTTGGCCGGATGAAGAGCAATGCTGGAACGATCAGCTTCCCGATGGCGCGGCTGCAGAAGAATCCGCCTCTATATGGCAAGCATCCGCAAGGAAAAGACAGTCGATCACAATGGAGGCTTAGAAGCTGCAACGCAAACGGCTCAACGTTATGGCTTTGGCCGTTGACAGGTCGATCCCATCAATTGCGCGCACATTTAGCAAGTGTTGGACATCCGATATTGGGTGATCCGATTTATGGCAAAGAAGCTGTCTTTGAAAGGATGTATTTACATGCGACAGCCTTGAGCTTTCGTCATCCTTTTACGGGTCAGAGGCTTCGCCTACGAAGTAGGGCTCCATTCCTTCCTGCTCAGGAAAATTAAGTAAGAGAAAAGTACAGCTTCAAAAATGTAGATAGGTCTTTCTTGGTTGTTGCTGAAATAGAAGAATGTCGAGCACCTTAGCAAGTGCGCTCTGACAGAAATCTTGCGCTGCCAAGTTGCGATTGTTGATGGTAATTGAGTCTTTCGCCGAGACTTGGATTTATTTGATAGTGATTAGATGGCGAGATGAATCTGTAAGGCATTGATTTGATTCTCTCAGCTTCTTGCTGCTAATGGGGGGAATGCCTTGCGTGCAGGTATCGGATAAGGGATACGGCGATGGCGCATGCGTCGCCAAACGCGTACGAAAGCACTCACCACGAGCTCTACTTCGGCTCGGCTGAGGCTGCTTTTATTCAGTTGGCCATCCCGTTGTCGCTCCTCAACAATTCTCTTCACGGTGGCGTGTGCCTCGCGTTCAGAGGTGTTCGGTGGCAGGGATCGAAGGCATGCTTCACAGCCGTCGGCCAGCATCAAGACTCCAGTCTCGCGGGAATGAGGTATTGGTCCGCGGTAGCGGAAGTTTCTTTCTGCAGCGGAGGGGTCTAGTTCTCTTGCAAGATGAAGGAAATACCCCATCTTCAAGGTGCCTTGATGCTCAGGGATGAAGTCCGCCACTCGGCGCGGTAGGCGGTAGCGACGGGCCAGTTTTAAACCTTCATCCACATGGGCTTGAAGCACTTCCGCGCTGCCGTGGGGATTATTCAGTTGATCGTGAGGGTTTTCCTCCCCTTCGATCTGATTCTCGATAAACCACTTTGGTGCGTGGAGCTTGCCAATATCGTGATACAAGGCACCGGTTCGGATTAGGTCTACATCGGCACCGATGGCTCTGGCCCCTTCCTCTGCAAGCCCACAGATCATCAATGTGTGCTCGAAAGTCCCTGGAGCTTCTGCGGCGAGACGGCGTAGCAGAGGGCGCTCTTGATCGGCCAATTCCAATAAGCGGGCTCTGGTGAGCAGGCCAAAAGAGGTCTCCAAAATTGGGGTCAGCAGGATCGCCAGCATCAGCAAGATGCCCATTAGCAGTACTTCTGAGACCAATTCGTTTGCGTTTGGCGCAAATCGTCCCCAGGTGCCGCCGCCGCCCGCACTCAGGAGCAGCCACTCAGCCAGCAGAGCTGCTAGAGGCAACAAAAAGGCCATTTGCAAGATCTGGACCCTGCTACGCAGACGGCCGGCATAAAAAGCTGCCACAGCAGCAACGACACAGGCAATCATCATTGGACCTTCGCCAAGGCCGTTGACTGGCATAGGCCATAGCAGGCTCTCTACAGCCATCCATGCCAGGCCACAGCTCGTGCCAAGACCTTGGGCGAGTATGAGTGTTGGCGGCACGATTAGGGCTAGTGGGCTCACCGCAGGAACCAACCAGAGTTTGCTGACCTGAGTGATCAGCAGCAATCCAACGGCCAGTAGGCCATGACGTGCTTCTAGGCAGGGACGCTCCCGTCGCATGATCAGCAGCATCACGCCACAGCCAGCAAGGGCTGTACTGAATCGACTGAGCCAAGGTCCCCAGTCTGGGCCTCGACTGACAAGGCCGAAGTGATTTAAAACGGCATAGGCCCTTGGGCTGATGGGTTCTCCTTTGCTCGTGATCAGATCGCCGCGGCGGACTTCAATGGTTGGGATGTCTTGTTGGGTAATCAGCTCTTCAATGAGGCGTTGGCTGCGGGCTGGATCTGTGCGCAGATTGGTACTGCCTTGATAGGTGGTAGCAAGCAACTTGCTGCTAAGACTTCTCGCAGGTACGTTCTGCTCGCCTAGGTCGGCTAATTGAATTGAGGCTGCCTCTTGTAGCTGCTCAAGGGCGAGATTGTTGAGTCCTTGACTGAGCATGCGTTCTGAGGCACGGCGGATGACCATGTCCCAGCGTCTGCGTTCCTGTTGGGAGCGGGTCTTGAGCCAGGTTTGTTCTTCGGCAGTGAGATTGACAGGCCCTATGCGGCCAGTCTTTGGATTGCGTGCAACACGTTCTAGCTCAGCGAGGTTGCGCTCTAGCCGTTTTTTGAGCTGGGTTGTTTCTTGTTGATCGATTACCTGTACAAAGGTGCTCTGTATGAGTTGAGAGCGCCTTTGTTCGTGGGCTTCACTGTCAACGACGCGAGCATCCTTCGGGGCTCGTGCCTCAAATGGAGCTGGAAGTCCTGGGCTCAAATTCGGTTGAACCAACCAGGGCCAGCTAGAGATGATTGCTACAGCAAAGCAACTCAGCAGGAGTGCAGCCTTGTGGGGCATCGACCAGCGGAGCACCGGACGCCGCGGAGACTCGCTGCGTAACCAGCTCTGCCAGAGCCTGTTTAAGGTTGGAAGACGGACCACAGAAGCTGGCACTTGTTCTAAACGCTAGCTCTCTTCTGCGTGCATGCTTGGGGAAGCATCGGATCGGTGAATGGCCCTTAGGCTTGATGGCAAACAACTGGCCGCAGAATTGGAGCAGTGTCTCCAATCTGAAATTGCGGCTGGCTTGGTGCAAGCCGGAAGGCCGCCAGGGTTAGCTGTGTTGCGTATCGGGGACGACCCCGCCAGTGGGGTGTATGTGGCCCACAAGCAGAAAGCTTGTGGGCGTATTGGCGTGGCCAGCCATCTAACCCATTTGCCGGAAACGATTTCAGCTGCAAAGGTTTTGGCCACGATCCAGGCCTTAAACATCGATGAGCGAGTAGACGGAATTCTTTTGCAATTGCCTTTGCCAAAGGGCCTTGATGAAGGGCCTTTGCTTGCTGCGATTGATCCCGAGAAGGATGCCGATGGTCTGCATACCCTCAACCTTGGCCGATTGTTGAAAGGTGAACCTGGGCCGCGCAGTTGTACCCCTGCCGGTGTGATGGCCTTGTTGGCACGCCATCAGATTTCTTTGGAGCGGAAAAGGGCTGTTGTGATTGGGCGCAGCATCCTGGTAGGCCAACCAATGGCATTGATGCTTCAGGCTGCAAATGCCACGGTGAGCGTGGCCCATTCTCATACCGGTGATCTGGCCTCGTTAACTCAGCAGGCCGATGTGTTGGTGGTAGCGGCCGGGCGGCCACAAATGATTGGCTCAGAGCATGTCAAGCCAGGAGCAGTGGTTGTCGATGTTGGCATTCATCGCCTTCCCGTAGATCCTGAACTAGGGACGCAAGCCAAGGCCAGGTTGTGTGGAGATGTACGAACGCAAGAAGTTGAACCTTTGGCAAGTGCATTGACCCCTGTTCCTGGTGGTGTAGGTCCGATGACCGTGACCATGCTCTTGGTGAATACCGTGGCTAGATGGCAGCAGCATTGCGGTTTGCCCTTCGGCCTGAGAGATTTGCTGCTTTGAGACTGGTTGGCCTGAGAGAATCCCATGAACGAGACAAGGTTCATGGCGGCGGCGGTCAGCACCTTCTTCGACTTCCCTGCTTATTTGGCTGCGGCCAAAGCCAGCGTTGAAGAGGCTTTGGATGATTCGCTTGGCCCTGAGCGCCCTGAGCAACTCAGGGAGGCCATGCGCTACTCCCTTTTGGCGGGTGGTAAGCGTTTACGCCCCATCCTTTGCCTTGCAGCTTGCGAACTTGCTGGAGGTGAACCGGCACAGGCTCTGCCGACAGCAGTGGCTTTGGAAATGATTCACACGATGTCGCTGATTCATGACGATCTCCCCGCCATGGATAACGACGATCTCCGCCGCGGTCGTCCCACCAATCACAAGGTGTATGGAGACGCCGTTGCCATCCTCGCGGGTGATGCGTTGCTTACACGTTCCTTTGAGATGGTTGCCTTGCGCAGCCAGGGTGTAGCGCCTGAGCGGCTGTTGAAGGTTGTTGGTGAGCTTTCGCTGGTTGCTGGTGCTCCTGGTTTAGTGGGGGGGCAGGTTGTAGATCTGGAGTGTGAGGGCAAAGAGGTGGATCTAGAGACTTTGGAGTTCATTCATCTCCATAAGACCGGGGCCTTGCTGAGTGCTTGTGTGATCTGCGGAGCGTTGATTGGTGGAGCAGAAGACGATTTGATTGATGCGCTACGCATCTATGCCAGAGGGATTGGTTTGGCGTTTCAGATCATTGATGACATCCTTGATGTAACGGCGAGCAGCGATGTTCTTGGCAAAACTGCTGGCAAGGATCTGCTTGCCGATAAGACCACATATCCCAAATTGTTGGGTCTAGAGGAATCCCGCCGGCGTGCAGAGCTCCTTGTGAGCGAAGCCAAGGCAGCACTAGAGCCTTGGCAAGCTTCTGCTGCACCTTTGCTCGCACTAGCCGATTACATCACCAGCCGCGATCGATGATTGTCAGCGATTCTTCCCCATCAGCGTGGCTTGGACTTTTAGATAATGCTGTATTGGCTTGGGGGCTTGCCGCTTGTGGCTTGGCTCAGCTTTCCAAGCTGATTGTGGAGTTAATTTTTTATCGTCGCTGGCGACCTGCAGTGCTTCTTGAAACGGGTGGCATGCCTTCGAGCCATTCGGCCCTTGTAACTGGTACAGCAGCAGGTGTGGGATGGGAGATGGGTTTTGATCATTCAGGATTTGCTCTTGCAGCCACTGTGGCTTTTGTGGTCATGTATGACGCCAGTGGGATTAGACGTGCTGCGGGATTTACCGCAGCACGGGTGAATCTTTTGCCTGTGGAGACCTGGCCCACTCCACCAGAAAAACAGCTTAAAGAAAGCCTTGGTCACACTCGTTTTGAAGTGTTAGTAGGCAGTTTGATCGGCCCTGCAGTGGCTTTACCGGGATTGGTTTTTGTTGGTTCTCCACTCCATCTCAGCCATTTATTGGGTATGACATTGGGGTGACGCAGTCTTCTTTAGATCCTGCGACTGTTGAGCTCACCGCAGATCAGCAGCAGGCTGCCGAAGCGTTCAGTTCTTGGTTGGATGATGCGAATCATGGCAATCCCTTTGTTCTGAGTGGTTTCGCAGGCAGTGGTAAGACGTTTCTTTCGATGCGATTGTTGCGTCAGGTGGAGGACACTGGCCTGTGTTGGACAGTTGTTGCGCCAACTCACAAGGCTGTTGGTGTGCTTCGCCAGGCTTTGGACCTTGAAGGCCTCAGGCCCACCTGGTATCCCTCCACGATTCATCGGCTGCTTCGCCTGAAATTGAAGCGGCAGGGTGATCTTGAGCTGTGTGAGTCAACAGAGCAAACGGCCCAGTCTCTAGAGCAATTGGGCCTGGTTCTGATCGATGAATCTTCGATGATCGACAGCACCCTGCTGGGTCTTGCTCTGCAGTGTGCCCACCCCTTTCAGACACGTCTCGTTTTTGTAGGTGATCCTGCTCAACTGCCTCCTATCGGTGAGGCTCAAAGCCCTGTGTTCTCGATGCATAGAGCCTGTACAGCAACATTGCAGCAGGTGGTGCGTCATCAGGGCCCTGTGTTGCGATTGGCGAGTCGTCTTCGCGATGGCAGCTTGCCCTGTCAGTCCCCGCCATGCTTTCCCTTGATTGAGGATGAGCGGGGCCGGGTTGGATGCCTGGATCAAAACAACTGGCTGAAGCGAGCTCAGGCTGCCTTGCAATCCGCGGCGATTCAGGATAACCCTGATGCAGCAAGGATTCTTTGCTACACGAATCGCAGCTTGGAGCAATTGGTTCCCCATGCAAGGCGGGCGATTCATGGTGATATGGCCGATCAGTTGCCGGTACTCCCCGGAGAGGTTTTGATTGCACGCAAAGCAGTCATGGCACCGGCTTCTCGTAGTGGTGCCGAGACTGGCGAGGAACCCGACATGGTGCTCGGATCAAACCGAGAGGTGGTTGTCCGTGACGTCACTCCGGAACGCTGTGACCTTGCAGAGTTTGGTTTAGAAGGACAAAGCGATTGGTCTGTGCCGGTGGTTGACACCCTGACGGCCAAAGTTCGAGCAGGTGAGCTTGATTTGGAGTTGCGTTTGCAGCCGCCAGTTGGTTCTGAGGGCAGACGTTTGCTCGATAACACGTTGCAAAGGCTCAGGGTTGAGGCAAAAGCGGCGGGAAAAAGGGATGGTCGCTCTTTGTGGCGGCGTTTTTTTCTGCTTCGAGATGCCTTCGCATCATTGGGTCCTGCGGCGGTTCTTACCGTCCATCGCAGCCAGGGGAGCAGCTTCGGGGAGGTGTTTGTTGCTGGTGATGTTTTCTGGCCTCAAGATCTCAGCTTGAGACGACAACTGGTTTATGTGGCTGTTAGTCGTGCCCGTACAGGTGTGTGGCTTGTGGGGAAAACAGGAGCCGCTGCCTCACAAGGTCGCTGGTTGGATCAACTCAGATCACAATCGTCAGACCGCTGATTCCTTGCCAACCAAGGTAGGTACCTAGAGCAAAACTCACCCCACCAACGATTAAGTCACCTTTGGCAAATAAAAGTTGTTTGCCAGATTGCAGCAGGGGAATCACGCGTTCTCTGCCAATGATCACGGCGACTAGGGGGATCAGTAGCAGCAGGCTCGAGCCAAATGTGAAAAACACTAAGCCAACGATTTCTTGCCAGCTGGGGAGGCTTGCTGCTAGGACCACGGCTGAAGTCTTGGCAAATAGGAAGAGGTCGTCTGGGCTGATGAGTTCTGTTAGCGCACCAACGGCGATCAAAAGCGGCAGCGGCAAATTGATAAATCGTTCGATCGTATTGGTCCAGGCTGGTTGTTCTTCTCCTGCAGCAAACGAACGCAAGAGCTCCTTTAATCCCAACGAGATCAAAGCTCCTCCGCCAAGAAGGTCGAGAGCTGTTCGATGATGAGAGCCTTGGGTCATGTCCAACACCAAGCTGTGGCCCACAGTCAGCAGCAGGATGACGGTGACCAGAGTGGTTACGATCCAGCCAGTAACGAACCAACTTCCCCGCTGAATCGGTTTAGGCCCTAGCAGTAGGAGAAGTAGGACACCTAAATGGATCGGCGAGAGAGCTAAGCCGGTGCCAAAGGCCAATAGTTCGGCCCAGAGGGTGGTGTCAGCCATTGAGGCGATCAGGTGAGCTTGTCAATATTCGCTCATGATCAATGGTCAATCTTGGCGCAAGAACCTTTCGTTGTTCGATTTAGAACTGGCCAGTGCAGAGGGCATTCCAGCGCGTGATCACGCGCTGTTCTCTTTCGAAACCAAGAATGCAAATGCTGCCGGTATCGAGTCTGAACAGTCGGCCGGCTGCGGCACCTAGGCCTAGCCAGGTGCCAGTCAGGGCACGCAAGATATGACCATGGGCGAAGAGAGCGATGTCACCGTTGTTTGAGATGCCGAGGGCATGTTGAATAATTCGTTCACAACGGTCTTGCACGGCAGTAGCGTTCTCGCCACTAGGACAACCCTGATCCCAAATGGTCCACTCAGGAACGGTTTGACGGATCTCTGCTGTGGTGATGCCTTCATAGTTTCCGTAGTTCCACTCGATCAGCTCCGGCAGGATTTCAGCGGGCATTTCAAGCTCAGCCAGCGCACAGGTGCGCATGGCTCGTTGCAGGGGAGATGACAACACAGCGGCAAATCTCACGCCTTTGAGTACAGGAGCAAGAGCCTTCGCCTCTTTTTCTCCTTGGGGTAGCAAGGGGAGGTCGGTGCTACCGGTATGGCGGCCTTGGAGTGCCCATTCGGTAGCCCCATGGCGAATGATCCAAAGTTGACCAGATGTCATGCAGGGCGGTTGCTGCTGCCTGGATTTTGACGAGCATCGTCAACTGAGGTCTGTTTGGGTTTGTGCTTTTCAGAAATCACTTGTTGCTGGGATTGATTGCGGCTCGAGTGCGGCTCGCCATCGACGGGAGATCATTGAGCAGCTCGCCCAGTGCAGGTGCACCCAACTGGCATGCAATGTCTGATGGCTCCATCCTTCTTTGTGTTGCGGCACCCGCCACCCTTGAACTTGCCATAGAGAGCTTGGTTTGTTGATCATGTGTGGTCGATCAAGAGGTTTTTTTAAGCCATCGTTAGGGCCCGTGGGGTGGAGTTCCCAGCGGTGGAATTCATGGCCCATCAGTCGATCACCTTTGCGTACAACAAGACTGTCTTCTGTGCCATCAAGGCTGCGATAACCCACTTGAAGGGAGCCTTTTTTGGCATGAAAAGGAAGTAGGCCTGTCATCGGATGGGCTTGTCCTTCCAGATCAGTGAGGGTCTGTCCAAGCAGCAGCATCCCGCCACATTCGGCATAAATCGGGCGCCGTCCATACCAGGCTCGTAGGTCTGCCATGCTGCGATCACATTGGCTAAGACTCGCCGCATATTGTTCCGGGAAGCCGCCTGGAAGGATCACACCTTTCGCTTGTGCAGGTAGGGGTTCATCCTCCAGTGGTTTCCAGGGCAGGACTGGCATCCCAAGAGCTTCAAGGCAATCTTTGGTTTCTGGATAGCGAAAGTGAAAGGCATCGTCTTGAGCTACTGCTACAGGCCGTAGTGGTTGTGGTGATTGGATGCTCTTTTTTCCAAGCAAGGCATCAATTGGATCTATTGCCGGGGTAGGCGCGCGGAGCAACGTTTTGAAGCTCGTTAGATCGAGATGAGTTTCTGCGAGGGCGCTCCAGGCTTGTAGTCGAGCTTCCAATCGCTCAAGCTCATGGGCTGGGGCAAGGCCGAGATGTCTGCTGGGAAGATTGAGTTCAGGATCTCGGGGCAAGCAACCGAGAACTTTCACCTCAATGCTGTGGAGGACTTCTTTCAGTAATTCTTTGTGGCGATTGCTATTGACCCGGTTCAACACCACCCCAGCCAGAGTCAGTTGTGGATCGTGATCTCGGAAACCTTTAACAAGTGCAGCTAGGGAGCCTGCTTGGCCGGATGCATCCACGACAAGCACTACTGGTAGTTGCAGATGACGAGCTACGGCAGCAGTACTGCCTTGCTGCGAAATGCCGACACCATCGAATAGGCCCATGACGCCTTCCACCAGCGCAAGGTCGGCAGCTGCACCAAAGCCATGAAAGCTGTTTTGCACCCAGTCGGGGCCACAGAGCAGTAGGTCAAGGTTTCGACAGGGTCTACCGGAAGCAACTGTTAGTTGTTGCGGGTCGAGATAGTCGGGCCCCACCTTGAATGGTTGGAGACTTAGATCACGGCTGCGCGCCCAGGCTGTGAGGGTCAGGCTTAGTAAGGTTTTTCCAGTGCCACTGGCTGGGGCAGCAATCACACAGGCCATGACGGGTGGCGGCTGAAAAAGGGCTTCGCCAAAGGGGGGTCTTAGCTAAGCAGCTTGGCAGCAAGGGGGGCGGCAGCGGCAAGCAGGGGGGTGGTGGTGTTATGGCCACCAGCGAGGAGTCTGGCTACATCCATCTCTACAGACGCGACCTGCATGGGGACGACTTCTTCAATCAGCTCCATGCTGGCCATGCCACCTGCTTCGAGTCTCATGCAGCCGCCAGATTCGGCACAGAGAATCACGCAAACGGCATGTTCGAGTTGTGCATCTGGCTTGCAGATCAACCTGACCCCTACGATCTGGCCAGGATGAATGCTCGGTTGCCCCATGGGTACAGGCATAAGGCGAAACTGAACAGTTGGGCCATCGGTTCGGCGGAATTCGGCAGCAATGCCTTCCCCTTTTATTGTCTGTGCGGCTTGTAATTGCCATCCCAGTCGATCGGCGATCCAGGCGGCTAACAACAGACCCTGGACGGGGTGATGACCCTCAACGTCGATTTCGAGCTGATCAACATGACTAAGGGCATTTCGGCGGTGTGGTGGGTCAAACACCATTGCGAGGTGTTCTCGCCAAGTGCGCAGCCTTAACCAATTCAGATCATTCACCGCTCGGCCTGCTTCCACATGGGCCTTGAGCAGCTCAATGCAGCGATGGGGATCTCCTAGTGCTGTATCGATCACCAGGCGTCGTGGGGTCACAGCCAGCCGCTCGAGCAATTCGGGGGCTTCGTCCAGGCTGCCGTTCCACCAGACCCAGGAGGGCAGTTCTGCAGGTAGTAGAGGTTGAAGGATTCCCAGCCCATCTGTTAGGGCGTGATGGTCACCGCGAAGCACCACCACATCTCCGCAGGCGCTGTTTCCTCCTCCTTCTTCTGGTAATGGGCAATAGGCAGCCACGAGTGTCTCGAGGTCATGCCCCTTATCGAGGGTTGGTGCCAGTGTGATCAGGCGTCGGGGTTCTAAGGCACTGATGGCAGCATCAATGTGTTGCCCACGTAAATCCTCGCCATGTTGATTGCCTTTGCGATTGGCAAGGACTGCTGCAACACTTGAATCCAGAGGAGGTGTGCTGTGGGGTAGATCGCCTTCGGTAACGGCTTTGCGGGCAGCTTGTATGAGCTCTTGGCTCTGCGATCCAATGATCGGGCCATCAATCTGGCCGGTTCTAACCAGCTGCTGTTCGACCCAGGCCGGCTGCCAAACCAGCAGGGAGAATGTTTTGGCGCCTGTGTTGCCAGGTTGATCATTTAACCAGAGCTGCTCGAGATAGCTAGGGACCTCACTAGGAGGGAGTTGCAGAGGGCTCTGAAGCGTGAGCTGGGGGGACATGGATAGAGCTGAGTAATCAAGATGAGATAAGCCAGGCGGAATCAGGGTCGGCGCCAGAGCAATCCGTCATTGGCAAGCAGGGTATCGGCAGCAGCGGGGCCCCAGGTACGTGATTCATAGGGATGAATGGGCAATTGCCATGGGCTGTCTTCAATCAGTTCCAGTAGAGGGGTGTAAAGGCGCCACGCTGCTTCAACCTCATCACTGCGGGTGAATAAAGTTGGGTCACTGAGCATGGCATCGGCTAAAAGTCGGACGTATCCCTCATCGGATGGCTCACCGAAGGATTCGTCATAGGAGAATTCCATCTCTACTGGTCGGCTGCGCATGCCTGAACCAGGTGACTTCACCTCAAAGCGCCACTCGGCTCCTTCATCCGGTTGGATTCGCAGGATGAGTTGGTTCGCTGTAGGGCTGCCCCCAGCGGCATCGAAAAGGTGCACGGGTGCTTCTCGAAAGGTGAGAACCACTTCACTAAGACGCTTTGCCAGTCGTTTGCCAGTGCGAACGTAAAAGGGCACTCCCTGCCAGCGCCAGTTGTCGATGAAAAGTTTCATCGCTACATAGGTCTCGGTGGTGCTGATGGGATCGACACCCGGTTCTTGTCGGTAGCCTGCTATCGGAGCTTCCTTGGTGCCGCCAGGTGCGTACTGGCCACGGATGCAGCAGTTCCAAGGTTCCAACTCATCCGCGAGGCGAGCCGCTAGCAAAACCTTGGCTTTTTCATTGCGGATTGCCTCAGGGTCAAAGCGCCCTGGCGGCTCCATCGTGGTGATGGCCAGCATCTGGGTGAGATGGTTTTGCACCATGTCTCGCAGGGCCCCTGATGATTCGTAGTAGTTGGCTCGTTCTTCAACACCTACGGTTTCAGCGGCTGTGATTTGAACGCTGGAGATGTAATTCCGGTTCCAGATTGGTTCAAAGATGGTATTTGCGAATCGCAGTACAAGGATGTTCTGGACTGTTTCTTTGCCGAGGTAGTGGTCGATGCGGAAGATTTGATTCTCTTGGCCACAGCTTTGGACGATTTGATTTAAAGACTGAGCACTGGCGTAATCACTCCCGAATGGTTTTTCGATGACCACTCGACTGCGTTTGGGATCGCTTAGAAGACCGGCATTAGCAAGAGCTTTGCAGCCACTGCCGTAGAACTTTGGTGACACCGAAAGATAGAAGGTGCGATTGCTGCGGGTGGCGCGGAGTCGATCAATCTCTTCCAGCCGATGGCTGAGTTTGATGAGGTCTTCTGGCTTCTGTAGATCGACAGGTTCGTAAAAAAGACCGGCGGCGAATTGATCCCAAGCAAGATGGTTTTCGCTGATAGTTTCGCCGAGGGATTCAGCCATTTTTTGGCGAAATATTTCGTTGCTCCAAGGACGTCGCGCGCAGCCAAGTAGGGCGAATTCACTCGGTAGCCGCCGTTGTTTGTATAGCTCGAAAAGGGCTGGAACCAATTTTCGGTGGGTCAGGTCGCCACTTGCACCAAAGATGACTAGGCATTGCGGAGCGATAACCCGCTCTTGACGTAGTCCAACCCGTAAAGGGTTGGTGATCGTGGTGCTCATGGAACACAGACCTCTTCTGACGGGTAACCAAGGATCTGTGAATTCAAAGTGCTCCAGACCATCCCGGCATGCTTTGTCGTCGTATGCCCAAAAAAATTTGAGGAAGCATAAAAAGACCCGCCCATTTGGGCGGGTCTTTTTATCAGGTTAAAAAACCTGGAGAGTGCAGGATTAATAGGTTTCCACGTGCCAGCGATGAGCTTTCTTCAGCTGGGGTCGTAACTCTGACCAATCGATCCCCTTAGCAGTTGCTGCTGCGGTCATGGCTTCGTCGATGCCAGGCTCCATGCCCTTGAGGCCGCACATATAAACATGGGTTTTGGGGTTCTCAATCATTTTGAAGATCTGATCGGAATACTCCATCACCCTGTCTTGGATATACATCCTGCCGCCTTTAGGATTCTGCTGTTCACGGCTGATGGCCTTGGTATAGATGAAGTTGTCGGGAAACTCTTTGAGATACCGCTCAAAGTCTTCGTCATAAAGCAGGTTGGCCGTGTAGGGAGCTCCCATGAAGAGCCAGGCTTTGCCACGGAATTTCCAGCCATTCTTGGAGCGCTCTGTGGGCTCAAACATGCGGCGAAGATAGGCCCGCATTGGAGCGATGCCGGTTCCGGTGGCCAACATGATGACGTTGGCCTCTTCATCATCTGGTAGAAGCATTTCTTTGCCTACCGGTCCGGTGATCTTCGTTTTGGCTCCAGGCTTGATGTCGCAGAGATAGGTGGAGCAGACACCGTCGATCGTTTTGCCGTCTAGCTCGTATTGGAGCTGACGAACACATAAAGAGACTGTTTTGCCCTCTAGGTTGTCGCCATGGCGGGTGCTGGCAATGGAATACAAGCGGAGCTTATGGGGCTTGCCGTTGGCGTCTGTACCAGCAGGAATGATGCCAATGCTCTGGCCTTCTACATAACTGAGATGTGGATCACTCCCGGCAAGGTCGAAAGTGATGTGATTGACCCTGCCAACAGCACCTTCTTTGACCAGGCTGTAGTTCTCTAGAACAGTCCCTTCAAAGGGTGCCTTCGGCTTGTAAAGGTTAATGGGTATCGCTTTTTGAGCGGGTGGGCTTTTGGTATCAGGCTTTTCGGTTGAGGCAGCTGTCGATGATGATTTTCTTTGAGCTGCTTGGCGGTAAGAAAAGCTAAAAGGAGCTAACTCTCCGTCTTGGCCTCGGTAAAAGAGTGCTTTGACAACGTAGAAAGCGCCAATAACAAGAGGGATATGGGCGATTCCACCGAGAACTACTTCAGTTTGGTTGAAAGCCATCAAGAGCAAGAGCGTGACGGCGAGAATACCTTAGAAGGTGTGATGGTATGCATACTCATCCGCGTTTTCGGGTTACGTTTAGCGATTGGCACAGCTCAGTCTCTGGGCATTGGCTCAACGGTCATTGAATTCTTTCGGTATTCTTAGGCGTCTTGAGCACAGCCTCTTCTTGTGGTACCTATCCAGGATCTTCAGCCACGTTCGGGTTCCGTGCTCATAGCCTCACCAGAGTCGGTCTCTGTGAAGCGACAGGCCATCGAGCAGACGATGGAACGCTTGCCTCATGGGGCGCGACGACTTGCGGTCCAGTTGAGAACGCCGATCAAAGAGTCTTTGCTATGGGACGTTCTGACCGATTACGACAAACTTAGTGAATTCATCCCAAACCTTGCCAGCAGCACAGTGTTGGAACGCACTGGCAATCGAGTGCGGCTGAACCAGGTGGGTTCTCAACAGTTGCTGGGGCTGAGGTTTTCAGCTCAGGTTCAGTTGGAGTTGGTGGAATATCGATCTGAGGGCCAGTTGCAGTTCCATTTGCTTAAAGGGGACTTCAGACGTTTTGAGGGGAATTGGATCATGCGCGAGCTGGCTGAGGGAACGTCAACTTCCCTTCTCTACGAGCTCACTGTTCAGGGCTGCATTGGTATGCCAGTTGCCTTGATTGAACAGCGATTGAGAGATGATCTCACTGCAAATCTACTTGCAGTGGAGATGGAGGGATTACGTCGCCAGTCCTTGGTTTGAACATCTCAAAATATGGAGATGATCTTGAGCAGCGTTTGTTTGAATTGTTCGAGCTAAGGGTCTACGAAAAAGGTCATTGCTTTTGCGAATAGAAGCCCACCTTTAGCAAGCTCAATCCGTTATCAGCTGATACCCCCAAGGGGATTCGAACCCCTGTCGCCTCCGTGAAAGGGAGGTGTCCTAGGCCTCTAGACGATGGGGGCGAGGCCGTAATCAAAGCTGTCTGTGCTTGTGATCACTCGGGAAAACTACGTTTAAGCCTGACCCTCCGTCAAGGCAAGCTGAGTTCAATCTTGTCCATTTCGTTGCCAGACTGGAACTGTTAAGTAAAAGCATGCGCCCTTGTCGGGTTCTGAGACAACCCAGATTTTGCCCCCATGGACCTCCACGATGCGGCGGCATACCGATAGGCCGACTCCGAATCCAGATGTTGAAACTGAAGTTTGTGGCAAGCGAACTCGGTCAAGAAAAATCCGCTCTTGCTCATCTTCTGGAATCCCTGGCCCGTTGTCACAGATGCTGACCTGCACCCATTGACTTGTGCGGTGCAGCATGGTCAGTGAAACTTCTCCGCCATCCTCAGTGAACTTCAGGGCATTTTCCAGCAGGTTGAGCAGCACCTGTCGCATGCGCCTCTGATCAGCAAAGACCTTGGGTAGGTCGGAGGGAATGTCTGTACGGATCTCGATGTTTCGATCAAGCCATAGCTTTTCGAGCTCTAGGATCGCTTCTGCGGCGATATTTCCTAGATCAAGATTTTGTGGATTGAAAAGGTCTTCCCATTTCGTGCTTTTTACTTCCAGCAGGTCTTTTGATAGCAATTCGATTTCATCAAGACGCCGTTTGACGACATCCTGAAAGTGTTCAATATTGATTTGCCCCAGCTGTTGACTCTGCAACGCTAGGACTGCTGCGGTTAGAGGAGTTCTTAACTCATGAGCCACCATTCTCAGTGTTCTTTCCTGTGCATTGAGGCGGTCGATCAGGGTTTCGTTCTCCTGGCGCAATACCAGCAGCTGATCTTCCAGTTGCAATTCCCTTTGAGTACGGCTGCCATCTAGTTCTGTTGGCCTCAAGCTCAGGCCCAGGCCAGTGACGACGATGTCTTGCTGCCAGCGAGTGATCCAGTTTTGTAGTTGCTGGAAAATACTGCTGCCTGCGAACACTTGCTTTGGCGTTGGCGATAGCTTGATTAGTGCAGGGGTTGCCACTAGTCGATGCAGTTCAAGCAACTCCGGCTGTTCACTTGGATCAGCCATCTGCAGCGTGACATCGAAGCCGCAGTCTTCATTCTCCAGAAACTGGATCATTGATCGCAGATCGCTTCTGGAGAGCTGATGGCGAGCTGCTACAAGCAGGAGCTGAAGCTGTTGTCGCTGATTGGCTTTGACCCCATCCACTTTGGCGGGTGCCTGGCAAGGTTGAGGTTCACATTATGGGTTTTTACTTGAACTGGTAGAGCTGCTAAGACCTTGATGAACAGTCTGTTGCTCAGTGGGCGTTGCTGATGGCTCTCTTCCCATTGCAAGATTGATTGCTCCCATATTTGGATCAGTTGATCCGCGTGGAGGTTTTTGCATAAGCCAAAGAGGGTGATAGCCGTTATCGCTGTAGCTGTTGGCCATACAAGCAGTGCGACTCATTGACGAAAAACCTGGCGATAAGTGGGACGGGCTGATTGAAGACGAGGGTTTATCCACCATCAGAATTTGCTTGAGAGGGCATCAGCCTCGATTCAGAAGGGATAGGAGTTGATTTGACTCTCTAAAGCGTTGATATGTCATAACTGACTCGGTTGGGGTGGTTAAACCCTTGTCGGATAGGGCACCATGGCAAAGTCTTGAAGACCAGATCCATTGCAAACCCTTTCCCGTCGACTTCGTCCAGTTTTGGCGGCTTCGTTGTTGATGCCCCTCAGTTTGATTAGTCCTGCTGCGTTTGCTCAGCAATCTGGTGAGTCCAAAGCAACACCGGCTAGCAACGAAGACATCTTTCTCTATCGAGGCATTGGCTCTTCGTACGTTTGTAATGCACGTGCCGCTGGCGTGGAATTTCCCAAGGCCGTTGGTATCGCTGCCGCTACGTACGCGCAGATCCTTACGGGCCGCCATGGTGGATTAGTGGCTTCGGCAGGAACCAGCAAACTCAATACCAAACAGCTTTTCGCTGGTGCTGAGTTTCAGATCATCACTGGAGCTATTCAGTACTGCCCTAAGGAGGTGCCAGCAGATGTGAAGGCCAAGGTTGAGGAGGCTGTCAAGAAACAACAGGACAGCAAGTAGACGGGGTGAGGTTTCAGGTGCTGTTTAAAGCTGGAGAAAGCATCTTGGATGAGTAGCTCATGCTTGAGATCATCAACTTCTTCTTGCTGGCTGATTAAGCCGCTGTCAACTTGTTGGCTAATAAATGCTGATGATGTTCGACGCAGGATTCATCACTGTGATCAATCTCACTGCAGTATTTGAGCAAGGTTAGAACAGATGTTGTTGATCTCATGGATGGTGTGTGCAGCCATCAGTCCTAGATCATGACTGCAAAACACTTCGCTGTTATCGGTGCTCAACTTCTGACTGCAACCGCTATTGGTACCGCTCCGCTGATTTGGGCAATTGCTGCTCACCCAAGCTTGTCAGCCTTTTAGAGTTTGTTTTGATGACAGACTTCCTTAAGGATTGATCACTTGTCCTAGTTGCCTGAGTATTAATCTATTGCGCTCATCTTTTGATTATGTCATAAATCATGAACTTGTAGTAATGCTTAGAATCTATTTCTGCAACTTCAACCAGGATCTTTAATCATTGGCTAATCGATAGTTTTGAGGTCCAGTATTTATGATTCAGAATCAGGAAGAGTGTCCAGGCTGAATCGATAGCCCTGCTGGCGCATGGTGGTGATGCCCCCTCCTTCGCCAAGCCCAGCTTGCTCAAGTTTGCGACGCAAGGTAAGGATCTGGGTGTCTACAGAACGAGGCCCGCCGCTGAAGGGAGGCCAAGCCATTCGCAATAATTCCTGGCGGCTTCGTACGATACCTGGAGGCATTAAAAGTGCACAGAGAAGTGCAAATTCTCTGGGGCTTAATTCCACAGGTTTATCGCGCAGAGTCACTTGTCTGAGCAACAAGTGGACTTCAAGGGGGCCCACTGTGACGCGCTCCTGCAAACCGCTATGTCCTCGTTTCAGCAAGGTGCGACAGCGTGCGGCGAGTTCTTCAAGTCCAAATGGTTTGCGCAACACATCGTCGGCGCCTTCATTCAGGAGGCCCACCATGGGCTCTGTGCCTGTTCGAGCTGTTAACACGATCACAGGACAACGGAGCTGATGAGAGAGTCGCATTGCAGAACTCCTCTCAAGTAACTCAGCACTAACGAGAAGATCCGGTGATTGATCTCGGCAGACGTCAAGGGCTTCCACGGCGGATGCCACTGCAGCGGTGAGATGGCCGTCCTGACGGAGGCGATGGACCAGCACCGTGCGAAGAGTTTGGTGAGGTTCCACCACAAGGACCCTTGAGGGCTGCTTTGGCGTGGTCTGCATCTGCAAAGACCCCGATGAAGACACTTGGGTGTCCTCATTGGAATGAAGATTGCGGGGAATGGAGGTCACATGTGATCACAGATCGCGCTTACGCTAAACCCAATCCAATGGCAAGCTGCCAAAAGAGGCTGCCGTGATCTCCGACCATGACATCTCTTGATCACCCTGAGGCGATTAGACACTTCCAGTCGCTTTGTGATGCCTGTCAGGAACTGACCAGTCGTTACCACAGTCAGTCGGAGCTGCGGCTCTATGCAGACGGTTATATTCATGCTCTAAGGCGTAGTGGTCAACTGGAGATAAGGGATCAGGCCAGGTTGGAAGATCTTGTCGATCGTTGGATTTTGGATCCCTCCAGCTTTATTGGCCCAGATGGCGATATGGGAACTCTTTATCGCAAAAAAGAAGCGGGTTGGTAATTCCTTTTTGGAATTCCAGCAGCCTTTGCAGACCAGCCGGCCAGGGCAAGCTCCCTGTTTACATCCCAGGATTTGGTTAGCTGCCTTTTGTTTTCGCTTGCTGTGTTGGCCATGATTGGCTCGGTGGCCACCAACCTGGGCCTGGTTCCCTAAGTTTTGGAGAAGTATCTCGTTTAAGCCAATCACCTCAAGCCTCTCTAGGGCTGATGGGGATGCCCTAGGGGGGCAATGCTGCTGAGTAGTTCAGTCCTTTTTAAGGCCAAATAATTTCTTCCAGCCTCGCCAAACCAGCGGGTTATTGCCTTTGGTGATCACTGTGATCGCTCGACCCAAAAACCAGGAACCAGCAAAAAATCCGATCACAGCCACTCCATAGAGGAGATTTGCTTGCAAGGTTGTGGCGAGTAGTAACGGCATTTAATTGCTAAAACTTAACGAATTAAAGCTTGAGATTTTAGCTGTTAAGAGCGATCTCAAGCTTCTCGGCCAATTCCCCCGCGTTGTACATCTCAATCAAGATGTCTGATCCGCCGATGAATTCTCCTTTTACATAAACCTGGGGAATTGTCGGCCAATTGGAGTAGTCCTTGATCCCTTGGCGAATTTCCATGTCGGATAGCACATCAAAGGTTTCGAAGCTCATGCCGAGGGAGTTGAGGATCTGCACGCAATTGTTGGAGAAGCCGCACTGAGGCATCAGTTTTGTGCCTTTCATGAACACCATGATCGGGCTTGATTGGATCAGGGCTTCAATACGTGTTTTGGTAGTGGGATCCATCGAAAATGAGGGGGGATAGGGTTTAGTTGGGAGTCGAGGTGCTTAAGGCCAGGGCATGGATGACTTCACTGGCGAGCTGATCTTTGAGGGCCCCATAAACCAACTGATGCTGACGGATTCTGGAAAGGCCAGCGAAGGCGTTTGAGATGACGCTCACCTGTAGATGGTCGCCACCACCAGTGAGGTCTTCAACGGTGACTTGGGCATCAGGTAGGGCTAGCCGGATCGCTGCACCCACCTCGTCGGATTGAACCATGGAGACCAATGTTGACTTCAAAGCTTGATGCTGGCAGATCTAAGTCGAAAGTTGACTCAGTTGGGAGCTGTCAGCTTGGCGCCGGCATAGGGGGTTTCTACGAAGCCCAGCTCCAGAAGGCTCTGATAGGCCTTTTGGCCTTCGGGGCGGGAGGGCGACATCACTCTCACCACTTCTACCAACACCGGTACAGCGACCTCAGGTTGGTTTTGTTGGCGGAAAAGTGCTGCAAGGCGAAGGTTGGCCTGGGCAAGGAGCCCCATGGCTTTACGCCCTTTGGCATCCATTTCGCGTGGGATACGAGCATCCAGACCGCGGAAGGCTCCACTGAGGTCTCGATAAAAGGCAAGCAGCTGCTTTGCAGCATCGCGAGCGTTGTCGTAGTCATTTCGGGCTTCAGTGAGATTTTCAGCGGATACAGCAGCATCGCCTTGATTTAGGAGGGCTTGAACTGCTGCCACATTGAATCCACCGCCCGCTTGGGCTAGCACCTTGTCATTGGATGAAGCTGCTGTTTGAGCTAGTGCTGAACCACCTGAGAGAAGTAGGCCAGCAGAAAGAGCCAGGGCCGTCAGCGGAAGGCGACAACGCATGAACTGAAGAACAGATGGGGGAAACTTTAAGGTGCTTTCTTGAGACGGCCTACTGCATGGAGGGCAGCTTGTTCAGCTGCATGCATCTTTTCTGACAACTCTGCATTGAAGCTTTTCACCGCCTCACGACCAGTCTCCAAGACCTTCATCGGTTCTGCGAAGCAAATTGATGCCCGTCCACAGGCTTTGGGAATGACTTCGCTATAGCCAAGACCAACTGGTACGACTTGGACATCAATATTTTGGCTTTTTGCAAGTTGAGCCAGACGTGCCAAACCTTGATAGAGCTTGATGGGTTTTTCTGTGCGATTGATTGTTCCTTCTGGAAAAACCACGACCTGTTGTCCATCGGCCATCAGATCAATCGCATAGCGCAGGCTGGTGAGAGAAGGTTTGCTCTGATTCACCGGGAAACATCCCAAGCGATGGAGAAACCATCCCTGTAGGCCCTTCATTTCATCAACAGTGACCATAAATCGACAATCACGACCTGTAACCCGACGGCCAGCGGCCATGGGCAACATCAATGCATCCCAGCGTGAACGATGGGTGGGAGACAGCAACACTGGCCCTTGCATGGGCAGATTCTCTTGACCCAGAACGATGCGCTCTCGAAAGTATTGGCGCAGGACGATGTCTTGCGTCGTCACCATGGCAACGGGGGCCAAAAAAGGGTCTATTGCGAGACCCAGGGAATTTTCACGAGTCGCTAGGGCCGAGGACACCGTCTCTGGCGAGTTCAAACATCCGAAGTTAAAGGCCAAGAACCTCTGAACCCAATGTTGATTGGGCAGTTGAACCGGCGGTCAAATCCCTTAGAGAGTAGAAGGCGGTCAATTATCCCCAATAGGATCAGGCCTGTTTCCCTTTCTTTATGGCCAGCCTAGGGGTCAACATCGACCACATTGCCAATGTGCGCCAGGCTCGCCAAACCGTGGAACCCGATCCAGTGCCGATGGCTCTATTGGCGGAACTTGGTGGAGCCGATGGCATCACAGTTCACTTAAGAGAAGATCGCCGTCATATTCAGGATCGAGACCTGGACCTGCTTCGGGCAACAGTGCGTAGTCGTCTCAATTTGGAGATGGCAGCCACTGCTGAAATGGTGGGGATTGCTTTAAAAATTCAACCTGACATGGTGACACTCGTACCAGAGCGACGGCAGGAGGTGACCACAGAAGGAGGCTTGGATGTTGCTGCCCAGCAGGGATCCTTGAAAGGCATGGTGGATCAGCTGCAGGTTGCAGGGATTCCCGTTAGCTTGTTCTTAGATCCTGTCTCTCAACAACTGGAGGCAGCTTGTAAGAGTGGCGCTCGTTGGGTGGAGCTGCACACTGGCGCTTACGCCGAAGCCTGTTGGGCTGATCAATCCTTTGAACTTGCACGCTTGAATGAAGCGACAGCAAGAGGCCGCAGCCTTGGCTTACGGGTGAATGCTGGGCATGGCCTCACTTATCAGAATGTAGAAGCCGTGGCTGCGATTGAAGGGATTGAAGAATTGAATATTGGTCATACGATTGTGGCCCGCTCGATCGCTGTAGGCCTTCAGGAAGCTGTAAGAGAGATGAAGCGTCTTGTCCAGAACCCCCGACGAGAGCCTCTATTCGGGTAGTCAGTAAGGATGAGTAGGCATTATTTATCTCTGCAAATTAATGGTTACTCAGTAAATATTTGATGCCGGGCATGTTGACTGAGTAAAAAAGATGAATCTGCCTGCAGTGATGGTGGTCTCGATCGTTACTGATCCTTCTACTGAAGCCTAAAACAGGCCCCTCCAGCATTGAGCAATCAGAATCTGAACAACCCTAGGAAGGTGCGACGTCCAGTCGAGTTCTCTGCGGAGGCTCGATCGTCCTGTTTGTAACGGGGCTTGGTTTCACCGATGGTAATCAGGGCCTCTTTCTCCTTCCACCAGATCCAGTCACGGATTGGTGGTGTGGTCATCAAATCTTCCCGGGTGAGACCAAGCTCAAGCTGGGCTGCCGCACCTAGAAGGACGTCAATCATGGAGTCTGCATCCTCGCAACGCGCCAAAGCTTCATTGGTGCGCTCAGCACCATTGAGGGATTTGACGAGTAAGTCGACTCGTTTGATGACCGGCAACGTGCGTGGATCCAAATCAACCACTTCAAGACTGTTCACCGTACGCAGTAGCGCTGACATATGGCTACTGCCCAGCCAGAATCTTGAAGAGAATGCTGCTGCGATTGTGAAGTCACCCCGCGAATGTCACTGGGTGATTGGGGATGTCCATGGCTGTTATCAATCCTTGGTAGAGCTCATCGCCTTGCTCCCCAGCTCAGACCAGCTCGTGTTTTGTGGAGATGTGATCAATCGAGGGCCGGCCATTAAGGCCACCATGTTGCTTGCCTGGGAAATGGTCTGTGGCGGTCGTGCTCACTGGTTGCGTGGAAACCATGAACAACACCTGATCGATTGTCTGGAGGTCGACCCTCAAGATGGCCAGGCTGCTTTGCTGGCGATTGACACGTACCGGCAATTGGGTGATCGCCAGGCTCGCGAGTGGTTAAGCCGCTTGAAAGGGCTTCCTCTTGTTTACAAAGCCAAGGGATGGATTGCGACTCACGCTGGCTTTGACCTCGATGGCAATCCTGATTTGAGCATTCGTCAGCGATTCTGGGAGGATTACGACGGTCGCTATGGACGCGTGATCGTGGCTCATACCCCTCGACCGCAGGTGGAGCGCCATCGCCATCTTGTGATGATTGATACGGGAGCTTGCTACGGGGGCTTGCTGAGCGCCTATTGCCCAGAACGCGATGCTGTTGTTCAGGTCTGCGGTGACCGCAAGTTGAATCAGCACCTTGCATGCGATGTCGACAAGCTCAAAGAGTCGTTCACTCAAGAGATGACTACATCATCATCCCTGGTTTCTACTAAGCCTTGCTGACGATCTACCGCAGCAACAGAGCGGAGTGGTTAGCTCGAGTGTTGGCGGAGCAGCTGCGTCTGGCACCACCAGGTCTATTTGACTCAGTGGATGTCGTGGTGAACACCTGGCCCACAAGCCGCTGGCTGGGGGAACAGTTGGCAAGCGTGAATGGCATCAGTGCTTTGGTGCGATTCCCTTTCCCAGGATCACGTTTAAGGCAATTGGTTCGGATGATATTGGGGATCGATAGTGATGTTGAAGATCCCTGGCGGGCTAGTCGACTCGTTTGGCCTCTGCTTGATTTGTTGCCACAGCTTTTGGAGACTGAAGAAGCTGCGCCATTGAGAGAATGGGTCAATCGGCAGCCATCTCGGCCAGGCCACCTTAACCGAGTGCAATGGCAGTTAGCCAGAAGCATTGCCGATGCCTTTGACGACTATGCGCTTTACCGCCCCAAGTTGATCCATCAATGGCTTGAGGGCAGTGATCGGCTTTTGAACTCATCGCAGGAGATGCCTTTAACCCTGCGCTGGCAACCCCAGTTGCTGCGTTTATTGGCTGAACGTTTGCAGGTTGAACCGTTCGGGATTCAGGTGCATAGGGCTGTTTTGAAGCTGCGCAGCGGAGACAACCCCGCCATGGCATTGCCAAGTCAACTGCGGCTGTTTGGTCTGAGCAGTCTTGCTCCGGTGCAAGTGGAGTTGATTCAGGCCCTCTCTGGTTTTGTGGACGTACAGATGTTTCTGCTGACCCCCTGCCCGGATCTTTGGCAGCGATGTCGTAGCAGAAGGGAGACGTTGGGGAATCAGTGGACCGAGCCGGCTGATGGTTTGTGGATGCTCGAAGCGCCGCGCTTAGAAGCCATCCTTGGACGCATGGGCGCAGAATTTCAGCAGTTGCTGGAAGGTGGCGGTGAGAGTCAGCTTGGCCAGTGGCAGGAGGGTGATCTATTCGCCGCGCCGGCCACCATGGCTTGTGAATCCGGGCAAGAACCTACGTTGCTTGAGCAGCTTCAGCAGCAGCTTGTCTCGCCGGAGGATCATCAACCTCTGCGACGCAGGCAAGAGGACAGTTCTTTGCAGTTTTTGGCTTGCCCTGGGCAATGGCGCCAGGTGCAGTTGGTCCGCGATCAGATCTTGCAATGGTTTGCTGCCGACCCCAGCCTCGAACCCCGTGATGTGTTGGTGATGACCCCACAGGTCAATCGTTTTGCTCCTCTGCTCGCCTCGGTGTTCAACGATGCTGCAGCCACTGGCGTGGAGCTTCCTTGGCGGCTCACAGATCGCAGCCAGCAGGACAGCCCTGGGCTGACGCAGGGGATGTTGCAACTGCTTCAGATCGCAGGAGAGCGGTTGACTGCCACCGCCCTTGAAGGCTTGCTCGCTAATCCGGCAATACAGCAGCAGCAAGGTTTCAGCCAGGATGATGCCAATAGCCTTAGTCGCTGTTTACAGCGCACAGGATTTCGCTGGGGACTTGATGCCGAGGAGCGTGGTGGTGATGAGACCCATAGCCTCAGCTGGTGCCTGGATCGCTGGCTGCTTGGCTTGGTGTTGCCCAGCACACCAGGTCTGGCCCCTGGGGGAGCAGCACCCTTCGCAGAGGGGCTGGAATCAGCACAGCTTGCGAAGTGGTGGCAGCTTTTAGCCCAGTTCTGCCGGCAGCTGAAAGAGTTTCGTCGTGCTCGAACTTGTGGAGCTTGGGTAGAGCTTCTACAGGGTTTTGTCGAGGAGTTGTTTGGTGATGGTGGCTCTTGGGCCTGGGAGCGGCAGTGCCTGCTGATTGCTTTGGAGGATTGGCGTCAGATTGGTGCTGACTGCCCGTTGCTGTTGGAAGCTGCTGTTGTAGCAGATGTGTTGAATGAAGCTCTCTCTGCAGATAGCGGTCGGTTTGGACATCGCACTGGTGCCCTCACAGTGAGTGCTCTGGAGCCGATGCGTGCCATCCCTCATCGTGTGATCGTGCTGATGGGATTGGACGCCGATGTTTTCCCTCGCCATCGCGAGAGAGCTGGCTTTCATCTATTGGAGCAGCAGCGTCAGCTAGGTGATCCACGCAGTAGTGATCAAGATCGTTATGTGCTTTTGGAAGCATTGATGTCGAGCCGACAGCATCTGCTGATCACCTGGAACAGCCGCGATGAGCACACGGGCGAATGTCGCCCAGCTGCTAGCCCTGTGCAGCAATGGCTTGGACGGCTGCAGCATGAGCTCAGCGATGAGACATTTGAGGGTCTATGTCGAGAACCAGCCGCCAATCCCCTTCAGCGCAGTAATTTTCTATCTCAGGGGAGCCAACCGCCTCCTAGCTGTGACCGTCGCCATTTCGAGGCGCGCTGCTGGTTGGATAAAACTCTAGCGCCACCACCCCTTGCCCTTGCGCTGCCTTTGCATTGGAGTTCGGTGTCATTGGAAGCTTCTGCGGTTATCTCATCTGAATTGTTGTTGCGCTGGTTAATCGCTCCCCAGCTGATTTGGCTGGAGCAATTTCAGGTAACACCACGTGAATGGTTTGATCCTGTTGAAGACCTTGAGGCCCTCGATCTAGATGAATGGCATCGGCATGGTTTGCTCAGGCAACGCTTGTCAGAGCTGCTTGGCCATCTCCCTACGGATGAGAAGGCATTGTTGCAGGGATCAGAAGCAGGTGATTGGAAGCATCGCTATGCCGGCCAAGGCACCCTTCCACCTGGAGCAGCTGCGACGCTGGAGTGCGAACGGCTCGAGAAGCGTTGGCAACATTTACAGGCAACGCTACTGAGCATGGGACCATGCTCGACACGACGTCTTGAATTGGCGGATGGCTCCAGGCAAATTCTCTGGGCTGGGGACACGGTCGTGGTGGTGCAACCAGGTCAGTTGAAGTCAAGGGGGGTGATGGAGGGATGGCTAAGCCATTTGCAGGTCTGCGCAAATCACACGCTTACGTCGGCAACTGTCGTCGTAGCCCGTTGTGGATCAGCAGCCAAGAAGGATCAATTTGAGATAGCTCTGCGTTGGCAGCCACTTCCAGCCGAGCAAGCAAGAGAACAACTCATTGCTTTGCAGGCTTTGGCCTGTCAGGGCTTGAGTCAGTGTTGGCCGGTGCCACCGATGAGTGGTTGGGCCTACGCCAACGCCAACAACAAATCGGCTGGTAGGGGTGAACAAGCCTTCCGTCAGTCTTGGAGTGGCGGATTTAATGTTCAGGGTGAGCGTGAACGGGCTGAGATGCAGCTCTGTTTTGGTCTGAACTGCGAAGCTTCAGAGCTTCTCAACAGCGCTGGTTTTGAGCAGGCATACACAAGCCTCTATGGCCCTTTGGTTGAGGCATTGGCGATCTAGAAGTCATTGCGGCTGATCATTGATTTGAAGGTCATGCAAGCTTTTTGCTATTCAGTCTGCGCAGACTTGTGTGAATAGATCCATGTCATGGCTTCGATGTCAAATTCTTCAAAGCAAAGCGCAGCAGAGTCTCTGGGTAAGGCTTTTTCTGGTTGGGGCCTGAGTTGGGGAGGCTGGCTGGATAATCGCCAGGGTGAGTGGTGGCTGTTGGCACAGATCATCCTGATTGCAGCCCATCTCTTGCCCCCTTGGCCTGCTTTAGAGCGTTGGGGGTATCACTGGCCATTGCCAATTACCATTTTTGGAGCCTGCCTATTTGGTGTGGGGGTGTTGTTAGCGGTTCAAGCGTTTTGGCGTCTTGGTGCAAGCCTTTCACCACTGCCTGATCCAAAGCCCGCTGCTGCCCTGGTGACGATGGGTGCCTATCGACGCTGCCGCCATCCGCTTTATCAAGCGCTGTTACTGTGTTCCGCTGGAGTTGCCATTGCCCTTGGCAGCCTGTTGCATGTGGCGTTGTTCCTTGCGCTGTGCCTTTTGCTGAGAGGTAAGGCTCGGCGGGAGGAGCGAAAGTTAATGATCTTGCATCCTGAATACAGTGCCTATCGAGCTAGTACTGCAGCGATCATCCCCTGGCTGCCCTTGCTGGACTGGCGAAGCTAATTGAGATTAAGGCTGCTTTAGAACAGTGATTGATTACAGCTATGGATTCAACGTGCTATGAAAGATCAAAGGGAAAATTCTTTGAGAATGTCTTTATTAATGCGATGGTCTGCTGATTGCGTTTTGTCATTAAAGAGACAGGTATTATAGAAGGGTGGAGACGGAAATGATATTTCTTTGACCAATCAGGTCAATGGATCTGGCATTCTCGGGTCAATGTTTGATAATAAGCTCAAAGGAAGTTTTGAAGCAGACTATATCAATGCAAATGAAGGAGACGACAAACTCTTTGGAGGTGGTGGGGCTGATGTTTTGACAGGAGGCAAAGGCTCGGACAGGTTTGTTTATCGCAATTACAAAGAATCAAGGCAAGGTGCACAGTATCGTGATGTGATCACTGATTTTAGCTCGTCTGAAGATGGCAAAATTGATCTATTTTCAATAGGAAAAGACTTTGTATTCATAGGATTATCAGATTTCACAGGAGACAAACGAGAAATACGCTTTGACAACGGAATCTTGCAACTTGGTACTCCTGGCTATAACAACAGCCCACTCTTTTAGATCCAGCTCCTTGGTGTCGACAGTCTTACAATTGATGATTTGATCCTTTAGAGGAGTTTGAGTCATTTAAGGAAAATACCTTTGTTTCTGCAATATGTTTGTTCCAGTTTAGAAATTTGACAGTTTTTATATTTCGATTTTTCTTTTAATCGCCTTTATACTCTTGCTTGAATATCTTAGATGTTGATACATCATGTTTAACCAGCTCCTTGATCGGCGACTTCCAAGCTAAATGACTGTTTCAGGTCTTCAAGCAGAGCAAATACTTCAGTTGAACGACTATCCCCTTCAACCAGGTGTTTGTCTTCTTGAAGCGAGTGCAGGAACAGGCAAGACTTTTGCTCTTGCACATCTGGTTTTACGCCTGCTCACTGAAGGCGGCCACCAAATGAGTGAACTGTTGGTGGTGACCTTCACTGAAGCTGCAGCAGCAGAGCTGCGCTCTCGCATCGGCAAACGCCTTGAGGATGCTCTTGAAGGTCTTGAAGCCCTCGATCTGGGCGTCACTGAGAAGCCGCCTGACCTTGTTCTCGAACAATGGCTCCAGCGCAAATGCCACGATGGTTCTCAACGGCATCAATGGATCTCCTCCCTCTTGGTAGCACTGGAGAGCCTTGATCTGGCTGATATCACCACCATCCATGGCTTCTGCAGGCGTACCTTGCGGCGTCAGGCTCTTGAGAGTGGTGCTGTCATGGACCCACGCCTGGATGACTCAGGACAACAACTTGTTCAAGAAGTTGTTCATGAGTATTGGCAGCAACAGGTCTTAGCTCTCGATGCCCAGCATCTACGCGGACTTCTGCATGCTGGCTTGAGCGTTGAGAACTTGGCCAAGGCGTTGCTCAAGCTCGATAGCGATCCCAGCTTGGCTCTCGAAACTCACCCCAGCAATCTGCAGGCTTCACAACCGCTAGGTAGCCAGTTCGATGCCTACCTTCAGCAGTGCTGGCAACAGTTTGTTGATCACTGGCATCGACACGGCTCTGAATTGGATATCGCTTTATCGAGCCGCGCTGCTGATTGGCGATCTCTGGGCGCTAAAGATACAAAACCCTTTAGCCCTAAACCCAAAAAAGATCGTTTCGCCATCCTCAATCACTGGCTTGAAGCTTTCTCCCAACAACCACAACATTCTGATCAGCCTTTTACTCCTGGCTACGCAGCGATCCGTGATCAATCCTTGCTCACGGATTACTTTCATCCAGCTGTTGTTTGCACTGTTGCTCGGCGTTGCGGCGAAGAAAATCCCAATCCTCTGATGCCTGCATTGCAGAGATCAATTGCTGATCTTTGTGATGGCCCTGCTGAACAGGTGTGGAATCATGCCTTGCATTGGGGGCTCTCTGCGTTAGCTGAGCGCCGCAGGCAGCGTGGTGTGATGAGCTACGCAGAGCTTCTCTCTGCACTGGATCCCAAGCCTCAATCTGAGACCATCGCTCAAAGCCATGCTGATCAACAAGCACCATGGCTTGAGGCGTTACGACAGCGTTATCGCGTCGCGCTGATTGACGAGTTTCAAGATACGGATCCTGTGCAATGGCGTCTGCTTGAAGGAGCCTTTGCACATAGTCCTGACCATCTTCTGTTGATGGTGGGTGACCCTAAGCAGGCGATTTATCGATTTCGTGGTGGTGATCTCAACACCTACATGCATGCACGTTCAAAGGTTGATCGCATCGACGCCTTACTTGATAACTTCCGTACAACGACTCCATTGCTTGATGGCTTGAACCACTTGATGGCTCCAGGTTTGAGGCGTTCAAAACTAAATGTTCCATCTTTGACTGCTTGTAGTGGAGCAACACCAAAGCCTTTGCCCCTTGGTGTGCACCCACTTCAACTGCTCAATCTTGATGACGCTACTCATCAAAAAGGCGCGCAACCTGCTCCATTGACATCTAAAACCAACCTGGAAGAACAGATCCCAACCGCTGTTGCCCATGCTGTTTTGGATCTGCTTCAGAGTGATTCATACAACTTCAGCCCTTCTGATATCTGCATACTTGTTGGTCGTCATCGACAGGCAGCCAGCATTCGCCAGGGCCTTGCTGTCGCTGCAGTGCCCACTCGGCTTGTTAGCCAGTGGGATGTTCTCACCAGTGAAGCGGCCCAGGTCTTACAACGTTTTCTGGATTGTTTGGCCAGACCCTCCCACAGCAGCAGTTTGAAGCTTGTGGCCTGTTCAGCTCTGATGCAATGGAATACAGAGCAGCTCGCTCATGCTGAATGCAATGGTGAGCTCGATCAATTAGCCCTTCGCTTCAGGAATTGGGCCATTAATCTTCCCCGCCTTGGTCTTATGGGCTGCCTAGCGGAGTTACTTGAAGGTCGCACAATGGCTGATCTCTCAGAACGCGGACGCCTTTTAGGCGACTTATATCAATGTGCGCAGCTTGTACAGGAGGTGATTCATCGCCAAGGCTTGGATGCGTCTACTGCAGCTGATTGGTTGCGTCGCCAACGACTACAACCTGTTGATCCGGTTCCAGAGGTTCGACAACCTCACAGTGATGTAGCCGAGAGTGCGGTTGCTGTGGTCACAGTGCATCGCAGCAAGGGGATGGAATATCCCGTTGTGATTTGTCCCTACCTCTGGCAAGCCCCCTCCCTCCCCCAAGGCCCCCTGTGGAGATCCGGCTCAGAGTCGCGTTGGTGTGTAGCACTCAACACCGGCTGGGGGAAAGGATGGCAGCTTTCACAGCAGGCTCATCAAGCATCCCTGCAGGAATCCGAACGTCTTGCTTATGTGGCGATCACTAGAGCCTGCTCTCTGTTGATGTTGATTTGGGCTCGGGGCGCCAAACAGGAAGGCAATCCCCTCAGCGCTTGGCTGTTTGGTGTTGATGCCATCGATGCAGCGATGCAGGATCTCACGCCAGAACGAATGAGTGCTTGGCTTGATCGCCAGCAGTTGCCGATCACTGTTGTTCCGGCTCAGCTGAAATCGATGCAACAGCGCTGGCAACCGCCGTCGCTTCAAGGTGAGTTAGCTCTTGGCCCAACACCGCAACGGCGCCTTGATCTGTCTTGGGGTCGCAGTAGTTATTCCGCTTGGGTGTCTGCTACACACACTTATGACGGCAGTGCTCCTGCTGATCCTTTGGAGTTGGAAGAAGGTCGAGATAGCGATCAGCAGAAGCTTGAACCCATGCTCAAACTTCAAGATCAGAGTGCGATTGCTGATGCCTCTCGCTCAACTCCAACGTTGAACTGGTCTGACCAGGGCCCTCTGCGGCAATTCCCTCGTGGTGCAGCAGCAGGGGATTGCTTACACCGGATTCTTGAACGACTGGATTTTTGCAAGCCATTGCAAGATCCGAATGCCGTCATCGTGATTGAAGAAGAGCTACGACGCGCAGGCCTTGACATCACTCTGCTCGCCTCAGTTCAGGATGGTCTTGACAGGGTGTTGAGTACTCCAATTGGTGGTTCCCTGGGAGGCTTGCGACTGAATCAACTGCATGGTCAACGTCGCATTCATGAACTCAGCTTCGATTTGCCAATTGCTCATCAGGGCAAGGTGTTGCGTTCGTTTGATCTAGCCAGTGTTTTTCATCTGAATCCATTGGCTCGCTTTGGCTTGCCCTATGCCGAAATGATTAAAGGTCTCAATGTTTGCAGTCGTGGTTTTCTTACCGGTTCGATTGATCTTGTGTTCACCGATTCAGAAGAATCTTTAGAAGCTCGTTGGTGGGTTGCTGATTGGAAAAGCAACTGGATCGGTCGGCGTGATCCAGAGGGGCAGGCTGTCGCTTGTGGTCCGCTCCATTACGACGACTCCGCAATGGAGCAGCAGATGCTCCTTCATCATTACCCTCTTCAAGCCCATCTATATTTGGTCGCGCTCCATCGTTTTCTGCGTTGGCGGTTGCCAAGTTACGAACCACAGCGCCATCTAGGTGGATACGTCTACGTTTTTCTTAGAGGTGTTCCAGGTGCTAAGGCCATCAACGGTCGCTCCTTTACTAAACCAGTGCCTGGCTTGATTGTGGAGCCCGCACCATTGGAGCGGGTTTTGCTTTTGGATCGCTTGCTTAAGAACGGAGGACAATGACTCGCAGCGATTTATCCACTTGGCCATCAGGCTTTCCCAGAGCACTGCATCAAACGTTGTTGAGGCGTTTCCCGCCCAAGGCCTCATCAATTCATCTCGAGGATTTGGTCAACGCCTTGATGGATGCATTAGCCCGCGGTGAGCTGCAGCTGAACCTCACTGCGGTGTCTCCCCCTCAAGAACTCAAAGCGATGGGATGGCCTGAGGCTCATTACCAGGCCCTGCTGGCTAGTGGCTGGCTGGAAGGCGCGGCGTCTCCGATGGTTTTAAACGGCAATCAATTGAGTTGGCGTCGTTGGCATGGTGACATGGACGTTGTGATCAAGGAGTTGATCAACAGGTCAAATGTTGATCAACCGACTTCAATCTGCATCACACCATCGCAACATCCTGCTTTGTTGGATGGGCTTAACCCTGAACAGCAGGCTGCCGTAGAAGCCATTGATCACCATGGCGTGGTGTTGTTGAGTGGCGGTCCGGGTACGGGCAAAACCAGCACCATCGTGCAAATGTTGGCGCGGGCAGTCACGTTGAGACCAGGCCTGAAGATTGGTCTTGCTGCTCCCACAGGCAAAGCAGCAAGACGCCTAGAGGAGGCTGTTCGCAAGGGGCTTGAGACAATCTCTCCCCCCCAGCGGCAGGCATTGACCAGCCTGCCTTGTAGCACCCTTCACCGCTGGCTTCAGGCCAGGCCTGGTGGGTTTGCTAGGCATCAACAACACCCGCTAATGCTTGATCTCCTCGTTATTGATGAGATGTCGATGGTAGATCTCACCCTGATGCAGGCGTTATTAAACGCTCTTCCTGTTGATAGTCAGCTTGTAATGATTGGTGATCCCGATCAGTTGCCTCCAGTTGGTAGTGGAGCGGTTTGGCATCAACTCCAACAGGCGGATATCCGCCAACAGTTCAATCATGGTGCCATTCATCTGCATCAGCTCTATCGCAACCGCGGTTCACTAGCAACGTTGAGCAGAGTTCTGTGTGATCAGGGCCTGTCTGCTTTTTGGCAACAACTTTCTCTTCTGCCCAAATCAGCGAATGTTGAGCAGCATCAATGCAACCTCAGCAGCATGCCAAGCTTTTTAGTTCAGCACTTGCAGGAGCACAGCAGAACACTGCAACGACTCACTGCCGAACTGATGCTCGAGCTGCCAGATGATGCTTATACCTCAACCATGCTCAACACCAATCTTGCCGTTGCAGCTGAGTCTTTGCTGGATTCTCTCGAGCGGTTGATGGTGCTTTGTCCGAAACGTCGTGGTTTTTGGGGAGTCGATCATGTGCATCGCGCATTGTTGGGTCAAAGCCTTGAGGCTGGAGTGATGCGCTGGCCGTTGGGAACGCCGGTGATGTGTTGCGAGAACCAAGCGGAACTGGGGCTAGCAAACGGTGACGTTGGCTTGGTGGTTGGTCAAGGAGACAATCTCCGCATCCTGTTTCGCGTGATCTCTGAGCAGGGAGGGCTGACCACACGCTTCATCCACCCGGCCCGATTGAGCGTGGTGGAGCCAGCTTTGGCTCTTACGGTTCATAAGTCTCAGGGGAGTGAGGCTGATCATGTCATTCTTCTCTGGCCGGAAATCACAGCTGTGTCTGCTACCAGCGCTGATGGTTGTGAGAGCGCTTCTCGCTTCGAGAGGAAACTTCTCTACACTGCTATCACTCGCGCGCGACAGCGAGTGGATCTCATTACTGCAATGCCATCTGCTCGTAGTGACGGCTGAGGCTGACGCCGCCATGCTGAACGCAACTGCTAGCAGAGGCATGAGCAAGCCCCCCCACAGAGTTGAGCGTCCTTGGGGTTGGTATGAAGATCTGCTCGAAGGAGAGGGTTATAAGGTCAAGCGTTTTTTGGTCTTTGCCGGTCAACAGCTCAGCCTTCAGCGCCATCAACATCGCAGTGAAAATTGGACTGTGGTCTCAGGCCAGGGGCAGCTTTTCTGTAAAAACACTTGGCACAATGCTCAAGCTGGCACCACCTTGTATATCCCTCTGGGAGTGCTTCACCGAGCTCGTGGAGGCCAAAGCGATTTAGTGGTCATTGAGGTTCAGCATGGTCAGCTATTGCAGGAATCAGATATTGAACGCCTCGAGGATGACTACGGACGGGTGATAAGTTAGGCAATCAACCTTTGAAGAAAAGGCGAGGCAGCACAACGCGGGTATCCGCGTATGGGGCGTTGTCTGCCTGATTTAAAGGATCAATCAGGCAGACAACGCCTTCTATCAATGACCCATACAAAAGCGCACGAGGATGTCTCGTGTTCCCCTGAAAAGAGTGCGTCTGAGATCTCTTCAACGAGCTCGGATGATGGTTTGACGACTGAGGCTGAGGCCACCAATCAAAACAATTCAGGGGATGGCTCGGTCGCAGTAGCCGCTGAGGCCTGTGAAGAGACTGAAGCGACAGAGTTAGTTTCCGAATTCGATTGTTTTGGCTTTAGCGAGCCGTTGCTCAAGACCCTTGCAGAAAAGGGTTATAAGCAACCCTCCCCAATTCAGAAAGCTGCTATTCCAGAATTGATGCTGGGTCGTGATCTAGTTGGTCAGGCTCAGACTGGAACAGGCAAAACAGCCGCTTTTGCATTGCCCCTGATCGAGCGGCTTCATGATCATGGCAGTCGTCCCCAAGTGTTGGTGCTGGCCCCGACCCGGGAGTTGGCGATGCAGGTCGCGGATTCGTTCCGTGCTTATGCCGTTGGCCATCCGCATCTCAAAGTTTTGGCGGTTTATGGCGGAGCCGATTTCCGCTCTCAGATCAATACCCTCAAGCGTGGCGTGGATGTCGTGGTAGGCACCCCGGGCCGCTTGATGGATCACATGCGGCAGGGCACTCTCGACACCTCTGGTTTGAGGTGTTTGGTGCTTGACGAAGCCGATGAAATGCTGCGTATGGGTTTCATCGATGATGTCGAATGGATCCTGGAGCAGTTGCCTGAGGAGCGCCAGATGGTGTTGTTTTCGGCAACGATGCCATCAGAGATCCGTCGACTTTCGAAGCGATACCTACACGAACCAGCAGAGATCACGATCAAGAGCCGTGATCAGGAGGCTCGTCTCATCCGTCAGCGATGTATCACTCTCCAGAACAGCCACAAACTTGAAGCCCTTAGAAGGGTTCTTGAGGCTTTCACTGGTGAGGGAGTGATTATTTTTGCCCGCACCAAGGTGATCACTCTCACCGTTGCTGAGGCACTGGAAGCCGCTGGACACGATGTTGCCGTACTGAACGGGGATGTCCCTCAAAACCAACGGGAACGAACGGTTGAACGTTTGCGCAAAGGCAGCGTGAATATCTTGGTTGCTACTGATGTTGCCGCTCGAGGTCTAGATGTCGATCGCATCAGCCTGGTGATCAACTACGACATCCCCTTTGATAGCGAAGCCTATGTGCATCGCATCGGGCGTACCGGCCGGGCTGGCCGCAGTGGAGAGGCTATTTTGTTCGTGAACCCTAGGGAACGTCGCTTTGTGGGCGGCTTTGAACGTGCTGTAGGTCAACCCATCGAACCGATGGATATCCCCAACAATGCAGCGATTAACCAGAGTCGTCTTGATCGCCTTCGTCAACGTCTCACCACTGCCGCTAAGACGGAGAGAGATAACTCCGAGGAGACAGCCCTTCTCCAGGAGCTAATCCAGCGTGTTGTGCAGGAGCTCAGCCTCAGTCCAGAGCAATTGGCTCTAGCAGCATTAGAGCTTGCTGTTGGCCCAGGCCCAATCTTGGTGCAGGCTGATGAGGGTTGGTTGCAGCAATCAACTCAGCGAAACCGTCGCAACGATCGTCACGAAAGTCGTGGAGGCTCTGGCCGAAGGCCTGAGCGTTCATCGAGACCGCCGGAAGATCACATGGAGCGCTTTCGTGTGGAAGTCGGTCATCGCGATCGTGTTAAGCCTGGCAATCTGGTTGGTGCCATCGCCAATGAATCCGGGCTAGAAGGACGGATGATTGGTCGCATTCAGATTTTTGAGTCGCACAGTCTTGTGGATCTTCCCAAAGGAATGCCTGAGGATGTTTTTAAAGATCTAAAACGTCTCAAGGTGATGAATCGAGAGTTGCATATCCAGCGTGCTTCTTAATTCAGCGTCGATGGCTCTTTTGCAGCGAATCTGCCTATCTATCAGTCTGAGCAGTGTCCTTTTTGCTATGTCTACGGCTGATGGTTTAGCTCAAAGCAGCGAGGATGAAAACGCTATTACCACAATGTGTTTGCTGGGTTTTAACGCAGCTATGGCCAATGCAGGTAAGACGCCCCCTGCAGGGATGGGCCAGTTCACCTGTCAATGTTTCCTAGATCAGGTGAATGCCGGGGAATTCATCAGTTCAGCTCAGTCCAAATGCGAAGCCAAGGCAGGTGCCCACTACGACATTTAAACCTCCTTTTAATGTATTGATCTGAATATTGGCCTGAAAGCGATTTAGATCAAGAATCTCAGTCATTCTGATCAATACGAACGGTACTTCCTCAATAGTTCTGTTCTGTTGATAAGAATGTTAGGCCGATTCTGATGATTCCCTTGGTTCAGCACACCATCGCAGCTGCAACCAAGATTGAGAAGAAGGACAATCCACTCTAGAGCTCGTGATTGGCCACTTTTGACAATCGCCTGATTTTGTCGCCAGACAACAGTTTGTTTGTATGTCTTTTGGCTTTTTGAGAGCTTCTGACTCGCTCCCCTGTAACTTAGGTGAGCATCAGCATCAGCTCACCGGCCCCAAACGGCTCGCTCCCTAGGCTTCGGCTTTCCAGCTCCAGCATTCAAGGACTTTCCTTTTCGGACCAAGGCTTCACTGATCAAATCCCATCGGTCCTTTTAGGAATGACCATTTACATAGGCAACCTCTCTTTCCAGGCGGAACAGGAGGACTTGCTCGACCTGTTCAGCCAATATGGCGAAGTCAAGACATGCAGCCTCCCTCTCGATCGAGAGACGGGGCGCAAGCGTGGTTTTGCCTTCGTTGAGATGACAAACGATGCAGACGAACAAAAAGCGATTGACGATCTTCAGGACGTTGAATGGATGGGGCGAATGATTCGCGTGAATAAAGCAACACCACGTGAACGCACAGGTGGCGGTGGTGGCCGTGGTGGATACGGCGGTGGCGGTGGCGGTGGCGGCAACCGCTGGTAAATCAGTAGCCTTAGCCCTTTCAATAAGGCCACCCTGTGGGTGGCCTTATTCGTCTTAATAAGTTTCTTCTGGATCGATTAATTCGAGCATTAGATCCTTTTGCCAAGCCCGTTGGTGGAGCTCTTCGCGGTGGTTAACCGCTTCATTGCCAGAACGAATGTCGTTTTGCAGATTTGGAACCGCTGCTCGAAGGCTGAGCCTGCGTTTCTTTGCGGTGAAGCGATGGAATCGATTGAACGCTCTCGAACGGATCATCGAACCTCCTTCAAGTCTTTAAGTTCTACCCCCTTTCAGGCCAAATGAACAGTTCAGACGGGATTGCTTAGCAAGGTTTCAGCTCAATGTTTTGATCCGAAACCTTGTAGCGCTTGAATGAAGGTAGTGCCCAAGGTTTATGGATTCTCGCGTTCGGCGCACTGCAAGTCCCCTGAGAAGGCTGCTCAGCAGCCTTAAGCCTCATCGGCGCCTGATTCTTGCGGCAACCACTTGCTCCATTCTCAACAAATTGTTTGATCTCGCCCCACCGGTACTCATCGGTTTGGCCATTGACGTCGTCGTACACGAGCAGACCTCCTGGTTGGCGAATCTTGGCTTTAGCACTGTCCCTAGCCAATTGGGATTTCTTGCGTTGCTCTCCTTTCTGATCTGGAGTGCTGAATCCTTCTTTGAATATCTTTATGGTGTGTTGTGGCGCAATCTCGCCCAGACAACTCAACACAATCTTCGCCTGAAGGCCTATAACCACCTCCAGAATTTGGAGATGGCGTTTTTCGAGGCAGATAGCAGTGGGCGGCTGATGGCTGTTCTTAATGACGACATCAACCAATTAGAACGATTTCTCGACTACGGGGCCAATCAGATCTTGCAGTTGATTACAACTGTGCTGTTGGTAGGTGGGGCGATGGTGTTCGTCGCTCCAGGCGTTGCCTTGTTCGCCTTTTTGCCTATCCCAGTGATCTTATGGGGATCAATTCAATTTCAGCGGCGGTTGGCTCCGCGTTACCGCGAGGTCAGAGATAAAGCTGGTGAGCTGGCTGCTCATCTCAGCAACAACCTCGGTGGGATGTTCACAATCAAGAGTTTCGCTACAGAAGCCTGGGAACTAGAGCAAATTCGCTATCGCAGTGAGGCCTATCGCTGCAGCAATAAGCAGGCAATCAAACTTTCAGCAGCCTTCATTCCTCTGATTCGCTTTGCGATTTTGTTTGCCTTTTTGGCCATCTTGGTGATCGGAGGCCTTCAGGCATGGAAGGGGCAAATGGCTGTTGGGCTTTACAGCGTGCTCGTTTTTATTACACAACGCTTGCTGTGGCCTCTTACAACACTTGGCCGCACACTTGATGAATATCAGCGTTCAATGGCCTCCACCAATCGTGTGCTGGATTTGATCGATACTCCGATTACCATCGTTGAAGGATCACAGCCGTTGATAACAGCACGAGTGCGGGGCGCTTTGTGCTTTGAGGATGTGGGCTTCCATTACCAAGGCCGTGCTCCTCTTCTAACTCACTTTAATCTTGATATTCCCGCTGGCTGCACGATCGGCATTGTGGGAGCTACAGGGTCAGGAAAAAGCACCCTGGTGAAACTCTTGCTGAGGCTTTATCCACTCAGCTCTGGACGGATTCTTCTGGATGGACAGCCGATTGACATGCTCAAGTTAAGGGATCTACGTCGTTCAATCGCACTGGTCAGTCAAGAAGTTTATTTATTTCATGGAACAGTTTCTGAAAACATTGCGTATGGCAGTCCCGAGACAACTCAGGAAACAATTGATGATGCGGCAGATTTGGCTGAAGCCTCAGAGTTTATTAAAGCCCTCCCGCATGGTTTCAATACGTTGGTGGGTGAACGTGGGCAACGTCTCTCTGGTGGTCAGCGTCAACGAATTGCCCTGGCTAGGGCAATTCTCAAGCAGGCACCGATTCTGATCTTGGATGAAGCCACCGCTGCCGTTGATAATGAGACAGAAGCAGCGATTCAACGTTCATTGATGCATATCACCAAAAACCGAACCACTGTTGTGATTGCTCATCGTCTTAGTACGGTGAGGCATGCAGATCAGATTATTGTTATGGATCAAGGTAATATTGTCGAGCAAGGTACTCACGATTCACTTTTGAAGCAATCAGGTATCTATAGGGATCTCTGGCGAGTTCAGGCTGGGTTACGTGCTGACGAATTGCTGTTGGCCTGAATCAACCCTTGCCGAGTCTTTGGTCTATCATATTTGTGAGATATCTTCTGATTAGCACAATATCCATATGGCATAATTGTCTCGTTGTTAATCAGTTTCAATATAGCTCATCTGGTTGTCTTGTCGACATAGGTTGCCAAGAAGAGGCTTGATTTTTTGTAAGTTTTCGCTTCTTCTGCTGAGAAATAAAAGCAGTATCTTCTTTGCACTGATTAAAGATCTTGAAGCAAGCAACAGTTAGCAATTCAAATTGAGCTTATGATTAACTCTAGATGTTCAGCTAGATGTCCAACACAATTGAGCACTGGCTAGAGTGGTGTTTAAAGCGGCAGGCTACTTTTATTAGAGAAAAATCTAAAGGGCTCTAAGATGGTGATATGACTCCCAAGCATCAAGGCAGTTCTGGTTGGCGTTCTATGACCACTGCCATTGGCGTGGGCTTGATCGCAGGCCTGTTCCTTTCAATTCCACTCAGTCGATCACTCACGCAAAAGACTGCAGGCACAACCGCTCCCCTTTTCCCGATTAGCAATCCCTTTAATGCTTGGCAGGGCTTTGGTAATCGTGATGTGGTGGTGCTAGGCATGGATGCAGGACGTGGTAACACTGATGTGATCTTCACAATTCGAGTTGCGGGGGGCGAAACAAGAATCACCCAGATTCCACGTGATAGTTATATTAATTCGCGTAATTTTGGGCCAATGAAAGTTAATGCTTTGTATGCATATGGTGGTATCGAGGCGGTAAAAAGTGAGTTAACTCGGCTGATGCATCGTCCCATTAGCCATCACATCCTTGTTAATCTTGAAGGAATCAGAACTATTGCAGACTTATTGGGAGGCATTGAGGTTGATGTGCCTAAGCGTCTTTATTACCAAGATCAATCCCAGGGTCTTTATATTGATCTTCAAGCTGGCCCTCAGGTCTTGAAAGGTAAAGATCTCGAGGGGTTTTTGCGGTGGCGCCATGATGGTGAAGGCGACTTTGGTCGTCTGGGTCGTCAACAACTAGTTCTCAAGAGTCTCTTTAGTACGCTAACTCGAGCTGAGAATCTTATTCGACTGCCAGCATTGATAAGTGCTGCAGGCCGTAACATCAAGACAGATATGGGGCCTTTGGAGCTTGGAGGTTTAATGACAGCAATGGGTACCACTGAACTTGAAACAACGCGGCTAGCAGCTACGCCATTCTTTAGTAATGGCATCAGTTACCTAGACACTGAATGGCCAGATGCTGCGGAAGCCAATGGCTCACTTTACCGATTCCTATTTTAAATCGATCGGTGGCAGATCAAAACTCAATCATTTTCCTTGAGCTTTTAATGGGAAATTTGCTATGAAGTGTTTGTTCAGCTTCAACTCCATGATATGCAAGAAATAGCAATAAAGACTAGAAGTTGGATTTTGCATCCAATTTATTAGCCTTGAGTAATAATTATTGCTATGGTGTGTTTTCTTTTACGGCCTTTAATGATCAGATTAAGAATGTAAATGATGTGATTACCTCTTCGAACAGCCCCTTGACTTTATTCCATCTAAACTCGTTAGTGCTTGCTGCTAATGTATATAAACGCCCCCGATCAACGACCACTGTTGCTAGCTCATGGCGTTCTCGATCTTCAAGATGAACGGTATACTCCAAATCGTAAAAGATGTGTCCTCCTACTTCACGCTGATTGGCGTCTACTAACTCAGCCTCTCGCCCACTGCCTTGAGGTGCAATCACTTCACGGCTTAAACGTTCCCCAATTGCGATTGGACTCCCTAGGGTTTGCAGATCTCCCTTTTCGTCAACTTTCGAAACAGCCAAACTTAGTGTTTCGTCGCTGTTGATTAAGTCGTGAAATACCACCTGAGGCCCTCCATTCATGCTCACACGGCTCCATCCATTGGGATAAAGGAATGCATAACGACCATCCGGGCTCTGGAAGGAGTTCATGCCTGCATATGAACCACTGCAGGCAGCGAGCAACATCACAAGCGCACAAGCGAAACCCACACGTGAAATGGTTCGCACAAGTTCAAGCATTGGAACAGAACCGGACTTGCTGACCATTCTGCCGGCGTACGGTCTTGGCTTGATCAACAATTGCCACCTGGTGAACTGCCAAGATTCTCAGTATCTGCGGCGGACCCCTGAGCGGCTTTACTCGACCCCTGGCTCGCTTGATCGACCAGTTCGAGCGTCTGCCTGGGATTGGGCCACGAACTGCCCAGAGACTTGCCCTGCATCTGTTGAGACAACCAGAAGATCAAATCCGCGCTTTTGCTGATGCACTCCTCGCGGCCCGTTCTCAAGTGGGTCAATGTCAGACCTGTTTTCATCTCAGCGCGGAGCCTCTTTGCGACATTTGCCGTGATGGCAAGCGATGCGATCAATTGCTTTGTGTGGTGGCTGATTCCCGAGATCTGTTAGCTCTCGAAAGAACCAGGGAATATAAGGGCCGTTACCACGTCCTCGGCGGACTGATCTCACCAATGGATGGTATCGGGCCGGACATGCTGCAGATCCCCAGCTTGATTCAACGCGTTGATCGTGATGGCATTAGCGAGGTCATTCTCGCTCTCACTCCCAGTGTGGAAGGTGACACCACTAGCCTTTACTTGGCACGGTTATTAAAGCCGTTTACTCAAGTGAGTCGAATCGCCTACGGCCTTCCTGTTGGTAGTGAGTTGGAGTATGCGGACGAAGTCACCCTGACTCGTGCGCTTGAAGGGCGTCGAGCGATGCAATAAAGCAATGTCTTCCACCCATCGCCCAACCCAATACAGCTCCATTTTGCCTACGGAGCGCCTTCCGGAATGGTTGCGGCGCCCCATCGGCAGCGTCTCCCAATTGGAGCAGATGCAGCAGCTGGTAAAGGGGAATCAGCTTCACACCATTTGCGAGGAAGGGCATTGTCCCAATCGCGGCGAGTGTTACGCAGCCGGCACAGCAACTTTTCTCCTGGGCGGATCGATCTGTACGCGTAGTTGTGCTTTCTGCCAGGTCATGAAAGGCCAATCTCCTCAGGCAATCGATCCACTCGAGGCAGAGCGAGTTGCAGATGCGGTGCAGCAGATGGGTCTTCGTTATGTGGTTCTTACTTCAGTAGCAAGGGATGATTTGCCTGACCATGGTGTGAGTATTTTTACTGAGACCATGGCGGCCATTCGCCAGCGCAATCCTCTTATTGAGATAGAAGTGCTGACGCCGGATTTTTGGGGCGGATTCGCTGATCTGGCCAAGGCGTTAGAGGCTCAGAGAGAACGGCTCACGCAGTTGCTCATGGCTGCACCAGTTTGTTTCAACCACAACCTCGAAACCGTTGAAAGGCTTCAGAGCAAGGTTCGACGGGGAGCTACGTATCGCCATTCTCTCAATCTGCTGGCTGCAGCGCGGGAACTTGCTCCCAACATCCCTACCAAATCAGGCTTGATGTTGGGACTAGGAGAAGAGCAAGAAGAGGTGATTCAGACTCTTGAGGATCTCCGTTCTGTTGACTGTCAACGGGTCACATTGGGTCAGTATCTGCGCCCTTCATTGGCACATATTCCGGTGCATCGTTATTGGCATCCCGAGGATTTCAAGAACTTGGCTGAAGTTGCTCGCAAGCTTGGATTTGCTCAGGTGCGTAGTGGGCCTCTAGTGCGTAGTAGTTATCACGCTGGTGAAGAATGATCTCTGCGATCCAATCCCCGGCAGGTTTGCCAACGACGCTGATTACGTTCCAGCACCTCACTGCAGCTTCCAACCATTAACGCTCCGGCTCCCCCCCAGATCATCCTGAGTGGGAAATCCATTGGGGCTGCTCCTAGCTCTCGGATAGTAAGAAATCCACGTTGCCGGAAATAACGAATTAAGCGATTGTGCTGGCGCCCTTCATCACAAATTGCCAGTAGTCGAGCCTGTTTGCAAGGAGTGGCTTCAAGTGCCCAGGTCATGGTGCCAACCCAGATGAGATCCCCTATTCCGGCGGGTGCTTCAGGATGAACACGCATTGTGTCGAGCTGTAATCCCTTCTCGCCTGCATAGGCCCAAGCCTTCATCTCACCCCAAAGTTGTATACGTTCCTCATCGAGAGCTTGTGCGACGACTAATTTTAAGGACCAGAGATTGAGTGGTCTTCTCACCTGCAGCCTCAAGAGCAGGCCGGCATCAGAGGCCTGCTTTTCTAACTCAATTAGACTTAGTTGAGTCATGACAAGGGAATGAGAGTGACAAATTTTTGACGAGTCAAGGCAATACATCCTAGTTACGAATGGCAAGCTGATCACAGTAATCGTAGAATTCAAGATGAAATTCAGCTTCTACTCTCTGCTGCCTGCCTTTGTTAATTGGCGGATTTTTTCCGGCAGAAGTTGATTTAGTGGCTCTTGATAACATCATTGCTAAGTTCAGGATAATAGAGCAGCATTTAACTGCAATATATGCTCAGAGCCATCATCTTCTCAAAGCAAGCCAGCGCTCTATGTATACAGTATCAGCATATCATTTCGCCAGGCAGCAGGTTAGTGTAAGCATGGAGTTTTGTTTTCGCTAATCTCATTTTAGGCTTATCAACTGTCTATTAAAACTCTAAATGTAAACGATCTTTTGGAAAGAAATCAGATGTATTTAGGTAAGTGATGGAAATTATCAAGGTTGCTTGAGTAATGAGCGTGAAATGGCAATGCCTAACATTTTCATTGCGTAGCTTATCCCTAGTCAAGTCAAGCCAGTTTCTTTTGATGGCTTTGAATTGCAGGTTGTGGAAACGAATAGTTAGGCTGTTCTGCAGTGTTTATAGAAGGTTTCTCAAGAGTCTGTTTGATTTTCTTCTTTCGCCACACTTTTATCGGTAAGCAATGGTCTTGTGAATAGGTCTTAAGGTCTTGCTTAGTTGAAATGCCTTTGCCCTAATAATGAAGCATTTAAAAGGCAAGCAAGTTGGGATTAATTGAAAAGGCCTAGAGGGTTAAGGCTTATTGATTTTTCTTCGATTTTAGTGCCTAAAACATTGATGAGCTGCTCTAAGAAGAGTCATCTCTATTGCTTAGCAGCTAATTTTAGACTTAATCTCAGGGTTTTCCTCTAAACATTGAGCTCACAGAGCTTTCCTCATGGATGCGCCAAATCGCTTCGCCAAGCATATTGGCCACTGAAAGTACCTGCAATTGAGGGAAGCGTCGTTCCGCAGCGATGGGAATGCTGTTGGTAACCAAGACTTGTTCGAATAAGCCTTCTTCGGATAATCGTTCGCAGGCGGGGGGCGAAAACACGGCATGGGAGGCACAGGCAATCACCCGTTTAGCCCCTTCTTGTCGAAGAAGACGAGCTCCTGAGCAAATGGTTCCCCCAGTGTCGATCATGTCGTCGATCAGGATGGCTGTTTTTCCAGCTACATCGCCGATCACTGTGAGACTTTCGGCAACGTTGTGACCTGATCGGCGCTTATCAATAATTGCCAGTGGCGCATCCCTCATTTGTTTCGCAAAGGCTCGGGCTCGTGCGACTCCTCCCACATCTGGAGACACCACCACGACTTCGTTAAGTTCTTGTGCTGCGAGGTAATCAACCAGGACTGGTGAGCCGTAGATGTGATCGCAAGGGATATCAAAGTAGCCCTGGATTTGGGCGGAATGCAGGTCCATGGCCAGGACTCTGTTCACGCCAGATTTCACCAGCAGGTTTGCGGTGAGCTTGGCAGTGATTGACTCGCGGCCAGCTGTTTTGCGGTCGGCTCTTGCATAGCCGTAGTAGGGAACTACAGCCGTGATCTGCCTGGCAGAGGCGCGCTGACAGGCATCAACCATGATCAGCAGCTCCATCAAATTGTCGTTCACTGGCGCGCAGGTGGGCTGAATCAGGAAGACGTCACAACCTCGGATCGATTCCTGGATTTGTACATAGAGCTCACCATCTGCGAACCGTTTGCAGATCCTTGGACCATCGGGAACACCTAGGTAGGCCGCAATCTCTCTTGCAAGAGCTGGATTTGAGGTGCCGCTGAACAAGCGCAGACGCTGCATGTCATAGCTGATGCTCTCTTGTTCGGTACGGGCTGCGGTCAGAAAACTCGTCACGTCGCCAGCGAGCAATATCAGCTGTACTCCGATGCTAGTGCTGCAAAGGCTCTCATCTCAACTTCTTCTCTATGTAGGGTCGCCTGATGATTGCTCCCATCCCTTTTCTGGTTGGTGCAGGCCCCCTCTCTGATGGTCGGATGCGGTCTGGTTGCTTGCTTTTGGCTAGCGCTTGGGGAGGGGAGTTACGCCATCATCGCTGCTCTGAAAATCCCCATCAGGTTCTTGGTTTGTTGCCTCCGGAGGGGGGAATGGTGCGACTGAGTGGTGATCCAGCCATGCTTCATCCAGATGGTGGTAGCTGGCTGGAGGCTCTGGGAGCATGGCGCCAGCCCACCATTTTGATGGTCTCGCCTTTGCCATCCGGGGAGATCCCTGGAGTGGCTCCTGCTTATGTAGCGCTCTGTGCGGCCCTCGATGTTCCTCTGATTGGGGCTCTGCAATTGGGTGGCCCATGGGACCTCAGCCTTCGCCGCTCTGATGGTTTGCCGTGGTTCGGTTTGCTTCCAGATGATCCCTCAGCTTTGTCAGCAGTCCCTAATGGGGGCTGCTTGCAGCAGGGGCCCTCTTTGGAGGAGGTCGTGGTGCAATTGCGTCGACGGCTGTTGCTGTCGTCCGATTGATGAGGCCCTATTAGTTGCCCTGCGGCCAGAGCGGCATGGGGTGGCTTGTCTTGAGTTGCCGCAGGGTTTGTTCACCGGCTCGTGGGGCTAGAGGTAACTCGCTGAGGATTGGGAATTGATTGTTGCTAAGAGCCGCTGCCGTAAGGCTTAACAACTCACGTGGGGTTAAATCGGTTTGCACTTCTTTTGAAAACTCTTTCAGAAGTTTGGGAAGTTTTGCGAGGGTGTTCGGCTGTCGCAATTGTCTAGACAGACCGTTCAGGATCCATTGTTGCCTTTGACGCCGACCGCTTTCTTCTTCAGGACCAGCTCGGTAGCGAACCAATTGTTCTACCTCGTTTCCATTGAGGCTCTGCCGCCCTGCTTGCAAGTCCACCGAATAGTTCTGGGCATTGTCTTTGTGTTTAAAAGGCGCGTTGAGGTTGACCTCCACAGTTCCGAGTCCATCTACAAGGACTCTTAGAGCTTTGCGGGGGATCACCACAAAGCGGTGGGGTTGTCCTTTTGTAAGGCCGAGGATTTCCGCAATCACATCGGCGGTAAGGGCAATACCCCCCCGCCTGTAACTTGACGCTAGTGGTTGCATCCCATTGCTTCCAGGCAGGGTCACAGCGAGTTCAATCGGCAGCTGAAGAACTTCAACAGGTTGCTTGGCCGCTACCTTCACGAGCATCAGGCTGTCTGCATTGGCTGAACCCATCGGTGCAGCTTGGTTTGTGAGATCGTTCAGTTGGTCCGAATCAATGCCCACTAACAAGATGATGATTGGTTCTTTGGGAAGCGGCGCTAGGGAGGTTGCTTTGTCCACTGATGGATCGCCTTTGGCGACTTGATCTGGCTCCGGCCAGAGCAGCCCCAGGGCCGTGCTTGCCAGCCAAAGACCACCCAAGGTCGCAGCTAGGCGTAGCAAGGTACGGCCTGGATATTTCCCCATCCAGTTACCCACGCTCGATGGCGTTCGCGTTCTGCCTGAATCTTGTGTAGGCATCAACTGTGTTGAGGACAGCGGCATCACAGTCTTGCTCAACTACAGCTCCTTAGGGTTAAAAGTCCAATGGCTTTTGGACTAACCGAGACTGCTGACAAGGCATCTTGCGAGTATGTAACGACCCGGCCTAAGTCCTTCCAAGATTGATTGGTGCTAATGGCTGATCTAGATGCTGACTTCGATCAGATTCCACTGTTGTTTTTATTTTCTGGTGTTTTTTGATGGTTGAGGGCAGCTCAGCGTTAGTCCGCACGACCGGGGTGTTACTTCATCCCACAGCACTGCCTGCAAGTCCAGTTTGCGGCAGTTTCGGTGCTCCTTCAAGGGCTTGGTTGCAATCACTTGCTCGCCATGACATCGGCGTGTGGCAGTTGTTGCCTTTGGCTCCTCCTGATGCGACAGGGTCTCCCTACAGCTCCCCTTCAAGCTTTGCTCTTAACCCTTGGTTGCTAGATGCCGATGATCTTGTTGATGAGGATTTCCTGTTCGCATCCGCTCTTAGTGAGTTACCAGGAACAGTTCCTATCCAGAAGCCTTGCGCATCGGTTGATTTTGCTCTGGCTGACCTTCGAAGTCAGCGACTTGGCATAGCCTTAAGGGAGGCTTGGTCAGAGCAGGCTAGAGACCATCATCTTGCCTTTGAGAGTTGGTGTGGCAAGCAGCTCTGGCTTGAGGACCATGTTTTATTTATGGAGCTCCGTCGTCAGCATCAAGGCCTCCCTTGGTGGGAATGGCCGGAAGACTTGGCAGCTCATCAACGTAGGGCTCTCAATGCTTGGAAAGGTCATCATCAGGAGGCTCTGCTTGAACATCGTTTGCTGCAATGGCAGCTTGATCGGCAGTGGCAAGCACTGAGACATCTAGCAGGCGAGCTTGGCGTTTTGTTGTTTGGTGATCTGCCTTTCTATGTTGCGCGCGATAGCGCTGATGTCTGGAGTCATCAGGGCCTGTTTTCGATCTTTCAAGGAGGGGAGCTTGAGATCCAAAGTGGTGTTCCCCCTGATTATTTCTCCAGTACAGGACAACTCTGGGGCACGCCTGTTTATCGCTGGTGGCGGCATCGCTGCAGTGGATTCCATTGGTGGCGTAGCCGCTTTGTGCGTCAATGGCAACAGGTGGATCTCTTACGTCTCGACCATTTCAGGGCGCTTGCGTCTTATTGGGCAGTTCCTGGATCCGATACGACAGCGGAGCACGGGGAGTGGCGGTCTTCTCCAGGTGCAGCTCTATTGAAGCGGCTAAGGCGTGATGCTGGTGGCATCTTGCCACTGGTTGCAGAAGATCTGGGAGTGATTACCCCTGATGTGGAAGAGCTACGAGACCAATTTGGTCTGCCTGGAATGAAAATTCTCCAGTTTGCTTTTGATGGCAATCCCAGTAATCCCTATCTACCTGAAAATATTAAGGGTCATCACTGGGTGGTTTATACAGGCACTCACGACAATCCAACTACGCTGGGTTGGTGGCAGCAGCTTGATCTCGACATCCGTGAGCGGGTCGCAGATCGATTGAAGGGTGTAGTTCATGCCCCTGGTTGGCAGTTGCTGGAGCTGGGCCTAGCGACAGAGGCGTGTTTAGTGATGACCCCTGTGCAGGATTTGCTTCATTTAGATGATGTAGCTCGTTTCAACACCCCTGGCACTGTCGAGGGAAATTGGTGTTGGCGGTTGCCTTGCTTTGATTCAGCTCTTGATGGAGCCCTGAGAGGCTATGGCGAGAGAGGAGCTGTCTGGGGACGTTCGCTTGAATCGGCAGCCGGTTTGCTGACGGCATCTGCGAGTCGGTAAATCCCAGGATGATTGGGTTCGTGAGTATGCGCCTGGCCCTTCCAAATGACGCTGTCCTCAGGAGCAGCTGGAGGCTTGATCTCTAGTAGGAGGGGTGGCCGCAATTGAAGAGTGAGTGTCCCCTGAGCTTCTCTGAGATTTGTGAGATCTTTCCCAGCGCTGTTGATTTTGAGCATACGTGGCTGACTGAGATTGATCTCCAGTAGACCTATCTCACCCTGAGCTTGGTGCTGGATAAGGGTTGCGTTGAGCCATTGTTCTGGAGATCGTTTTTGTGCTTCTTCCAGGGGTCTTAGGCCATAAAGGGCGGGGTTGGATGTCTCGCTTGAGTGTTGATCAGCAAGGGATTCAAGGCTGACTGTGATTGGCGAGAGGGTTTGACTGTTGAGTGCAGCAAGATGCTTTTGCTGGTGATTGAGGGCCAAGAGGCTGCTGAGCATGACCACGCCATAAATCACACTCCCTTGCCAGGTGGTGAAGACATCGATGCTGCCGGGGGTGAATCGCGTTAGGCCCCTGTTGGAATGAGTTTGGTTCCTAGCATTGCGTTCTGGCATGGCCCCGTTGAGGCTGCCTGGGGCTAGTTCAAGATGCTGCTCCAGCAGCGGAAGCATTGAGCACAGATAGGCTGGCTCTGGTAGTCGTTTGACCCACCCCCGTTCAATTGCTTCTAGAACTGGGGTAGTGATTCGTGTTTCTTCAGCTAAATCACGCAGGCTCATTCCACACTGTTCGCGACGCTCTCTGAGTTGACGACCAGCTTCCAGTAATGAGCTCTGGAATATCTGTTGTGGATCTTGTCTGGTTTCGACTTCAGATCTTGATTTTTGCCATGGAAGGTTTAGTCGCATCGGCGTTTCAATTGGATGGCTTTATCAAGCTCATCAACACATTGAGGGCTTGGTGATTTTCAGTAGGGGAGTCCATTCTCTCTCGTTCAGAGCACGCCAGCACCCTTCTGGTAATGCGTCTAGGGCAACATTTGCAATCGCAGTGCGTTGAAGGTCTAATACGGGGTGACCTAGTTGTTCGGCTACGCGACGGATTTGTCGGTTGCGGCCTTCCCTTAGAACCACCTTCAAAAGGCTTTGACTTGGGTGTGATTGCAAAAGCTCTAGTTCAGCGGGCAAGGTTGTTTTCCCATCAAGCATGACGCCATGCCGCCAGCTTGAGAGTACTAGGGCTGAGGGTTTACCTTCCACCAAGACTTGGTAAGTCTTGTCATGTGCATAGCGTGGATGGGTCAATCGCAGCGTGAGCTCTCCTTGGTTGGTGATTAGCAGAGCTCCTCGGCTATCGGCATCAAGTCTGCCTACAGGATGAAGACCCTTGCGTAGTTTGTCGGGCAGCAGGCTGAATACAGTCACTCGCCCGTGGGGATCATGACAACTAGTGATCACCCCCGCAGGTTTGTTGAAAAGCAACACTCTTGTTTCGGTGTTGGAATTGAGCACACGCCCATCTACAGAGATTTTGTCAAGCTCTGGATCGGCCTTGTCGCCAAGCTTGGCAAGATGGCCATTCAACGTTACCCGCTCTTGCAGGAGGAGTTGCTCTGCATGGCGTCGGGAGCAGAGTCCTGACGCTGCAATCAGCTTCTGCAGTCTTTGTTGCTTCATGCCAATGTTTTCAGCATGGCTTTCAGCGGGCGCCGAGACCCAGCTACACCATATCCATCTCCAAGCATTTAATAGTTGGAAGAGTGTTTTGGAAGATGTGGTGAGGTTTTCGAGGGCATCATTATAGATAAGGATTTGCAAGTGCTTGGCGCATCAACAGACTGTCTCTATTGATGGCTCTTGAAGATAAAACGTTAATTCTCGTTTTTAAAGCCTTCTTTATTTTGGCAATGGAGTGGAATTCGTCCGCAAGGCATTGATTTGCTCTTGGCAAACGATGGTAAATTAGGAAACCTGGTTGTTTCGTTATTCAGTATGGCTCCCTTGGCGGTGCTTTCAGATGTCGACCTGGTGCGTTCATACCTGCGCGATATCGGTCGAGTGCCGCTACTGAGCCATGAGCAGGAGATCACGCTGGGTCGTCAGGTGCAGGAGTTGATGTCTTTAGAGCAGTTGGAGTCTGAACTGGAAGGTCAAACAGGTGAGCCAGCGAGTCATAAAGAGCTAGCGAAGGCAGCTGGATTGAGTGCGTTGCAGCTCAAGAAGAAGTTGCAGAGCGGACGACGTGCGAAGGAGCGGATGGTGTCTGCGAACCTGCGCTTAGTGGTGAGTGTTGCCAAGAAGTACACCAAACGGAATATGGAGCTGCTTGATTTGATCCAAGAGGGAACGATCGGCTTGGTGAGGGGAGTGGAGAAGTTCGACCCAACCCGTGGCTACAAGTTTTCGACCTATGCGTATTGGTGGATTCGTCAGGGGATCACGCGTGCGATTGCGGAGAAGAGCCGGACGATCCGTCTGCCGATCCACATCACGGAGATGCTGAACAAGCTCAAGAAAGGCCAGCGAGAGTTAAGTCAGGAGATGGGGCGCACGCCAACAGTGAGCGAACTTGCAGAATTTGTGGAGTTGCCCGAGGAGGAGGTGAAGGATCTGATGTGCCGTGCCCGTCAGCCGATGAGTTTGGAGATGAAGGTGGGAGATGGGGATGAAACGGAGTTGCTTGAGTTGCTTGCTGGGGAAGAGGAGTTACCGAGTGAGAAGGTGGAAGTGGATTGCATGAAAGGCGATTTACGTACCTTGCTAGAAAAGTTGCCCGAGCTGCAGGGTCGTGTGCTGCGGATGCGTTATGGAATCGACGGAGGCGAGCCGATGAACCTCACCGGGATTGCTAAGACTTTAGGAATGAGTCGCGATCGAACACGCCGTCTGGAGAGGGAAGGCTTGGCGTTGATGCGAACCTCTTCGTTTGAACTTGAGGCTTATATGGCGGTTTAAAACTTGCTTTTTAGTTTTATGAGAGTCGACAACCAAAACTAAGGTTTAGGGATTATTCCTGGATTAATTTATCCTAACTCTCGTCCGTATCAGTTGCATATTCTCTTCCCTTTGTTATCGCCTGTTCAGCATGGTATGAATAGAATTTGGTTGGATTATTGCTAAATCTTCGTGCCAATCGATAGATAGCTATTGTGGGATCAGAGCATTGAAGAATGGCAGAAACTTGTATTGTGGAGTAGTTTCTTTTCCCCTGGCGATTCTTATTCTTTATGCCCATGTTTAGGTGGTTCGTGGAGTAAGGGTTTGCAACATGCCATTTGCGACCTTGCGAGGGCTGAAGGTTCGCCTTAGCAGGCTCATTAAGGCCTTGATATCAGATGCGCTTAAACGCTCATCTTTGATCAATGTCATCAGTAGACGACTACGCAAAGTGGTTCCATCTGGGCCAAGTAGCAGTTTTAGGCCTGCTCCTGCAACAGGGATTAGTTCTGCATCTGGTGCTACAGCGTCTTGGCTTATCACTTTCAGCAAACTTTCAATTCGCTCCAGACGTAGGTGCCCATTATTATCGAAAATCACCTCCATCAGTTTCTCTCGCATCTCCATTGAGTCTCCTGCTAGTAGACGTTTGGCCACATATGGGTAGGCAATACCAATAATCTTGAACTCTGGATCTAGCCTTAATGCAAGACCTTCTTGACTAACAACTGCTCGGATGATCAAGGCAAATCTCGCCGGGACTCTGAAGGGATAATCGAACATCAGTTCTGAGAAACGATCGGTGATTGCCTTGAAGTTGAAGGACTCCACTGATTCACCAAGAGAGCCACCAAGTACTTCTTCTAGTGCCGGTATGATTGTCGTTAGATCACTGGTTAGGCTAAGGAAGCCAAGCTTTTGAAAGTCTTTGGCTAGCGCATTAAAATCGTTGTTGATTAGGTGAACTACTGCTCCAGTAAGAGTGAGACGATCGTCATCACTAATTGAATCCATCATGCCGAAATCGCAGTAGGCAAGATGGCCCATCCTTTTACTTTGACCACTGAGGGCAAAAATGTTGCCTGGGTGTGGATCAGCATGGAAATAGCCGAACTCAAAAAGTTGTTGAAGACCGCTGATGACGGCCGTCCTGATCAGTGCTGTTGGATTAAGAAGTTGGGCTTTTAACTCCTTGCGGTCTCGTAGCTTCGTGCCCTCGATCCAGCTTGTGGTTAGTACACGACGGGATGACAGCAATCGCTCCACCCTTGGGACCGTCACCGTTGGGTCTTTGGCGAAAAGAGCCGCAAATCGTTCAGCATTGTTAGCCTCTTGTTCGTAATCAATCTCCTCAAATAGGCTGCGACCGAATTCATCAATGATGTTGCCTAGTCCAAAGCCCAGGTTGAGCGGGAGCACTGGTGCTGACAGCACGCCGAGCAGGCGGATAATGACGAGATCGCGGCGCAAGATGAACGCCAGTTGAGGACGTTGTACTTTCACGGCTACCCATTGATTGCCGTGTAGGCGAGCTTTGTAGACCTGGCCCAGGCTGGCTGCAGCAATTGGTTGGCTAGGAAACTCTTCAAAGAGTTGACTAGCTGGAGCCCCAAGATCTTCTGCCAACGTGGCGAGGGCCGTGGCATGGTTGAAGGCGGGCAAATTGTCTTGGAGGCTGGTGAGTTCCTCGAGCCATTCACGCTTGATTAGGTCTGGTCGGGTGGAAAGGGCTTGGCCCACCTTGATAAAGCAAGGCCCGAGGTTGGTGAGGGTGATGAGCAGTTTTTTTGCGAGCCTTTTTTGTGCCTCTTCGTCGTTGTTAGAGCCCTGAGACAGCACTCTCACCGCCAGTGTGAGCAGTGAGGTGAGCACATGAATGAATCGAGGTATCCACACCCAGGGCCTGGCTAGCAACCAGAGCAGATCATGATTCGCGTCGTAACGCATCGGGGCTTTGCGGGATGCTGAAGCGGACGATGGATTGGAGGTGTTCAACAGACCGCACGGGCACGTTGATCATCAGACTTTAGAAACGGCGATTCACCTTCATGGGCTTTCTTCCCCTGTTGACTCGCGACCGTGGTCGCAGCTTGTATCTCCCCGCTCATGGTCGTGGGGCTGGCTTGCCTGATGATCTGCGTGCAATGTTGCGCCATCGAGCTGGCATCTGGGATCTGCCGGAACTTCCTGAGTTGGGTGGGCCATTGATGCAGCAGGGGGCGGTGGCAGAGAGTCAAAGGCAGGCAGCGATTGCTATCGGGGCTGAGCGGGGCTGGTATGGCGTTAATGGCGCGACAGGCCTCTTGCAGGCTGCTCTCTTGGCAATAGCAAGGCCTGGACAGGCTGTGTTGATGCCTCGCAATGTCCATCGCAGCCTCATTCAGGCTTGTGTTTTGGGCGATCTCACGCCTGTCTTGTTTGACCTCCCTTTCATGGTTGATCGGGGTCATGTGTTTCCCCCTGATGGACCTTGGTTGAAGGACGTTTTGAATGAACTTCCCATCGCTGGTGTTGAGATCGCTGCAGCTGTGTTGGTGCATCCCACTTATCAGGGCTATGCGACGGATCTCAAGCCCATGGTTGTTGAGCTTCATTCTCGGGGTTGGCCGGTATTAGTGGATGAGGCTCATGGTGCTCATTTCGCTAGTCGGGTGGATTCATCTTTGCCTGATTCTGCGATCACAGCAGGTGCTGACTTAATCGTCCACTCATTGCACAAATCTGCTGCCGGTTTGACTCAGACAGCAGTGCTTTGGAGCCAAGGGGATCGCGTTGATCCCAAAGCTGTCGAGCGCAGTCTCGGCTGGTTGCAAACCACCAGTCCAAGCGCACTCTTGCTGGCTTCTTGTGAAGCGTCGCTGAGTGACTTGTGCAAGCCCGCAGGCTTGCACAAGCTGGGAACGCGCCTCAAGGATGCTCGCGAATTGGCGGTTCAACTTCGTCAGTTGGGATTGCCTTTGCTTGAAAACCAGGATCCCTTGCGGCTGATTTTGCACACCGCTGCAGGGGGAATCAGTGGACTTGAAGCAGATGCTTGGCTGATGGCCAGGGGGCTGGTGGGCGAACTTCCAGAACCAGGCTGCCTAACGTTCTGTCTTGGCTTGGCGCCCCAGCGTGGATTGGTCAGGCTGATGCATCGTCGCTGGCGGGGACTCCTTGCAGCCAAAGGTAAGGGCCTGCCTTTGCCAGTCTTTACGCCCCCGCCACTTCCGCGCATTACAGCACCAGCAATGGCTTGCGGCTTGGCTTGGCGCGCTCAAAGTCGGAGAGTGTCGATTGCTGATGCGGTAGGGAGAGTCGCGGCGGAGTTAATCTGTCCCTATCCTCCAGGGATTCCCTTGCTAGTGCCAGGTGAGAAGCTGGATCACAGACGTGTGGACTGGCTTTTAGAGCAGCAGAACCTTTGGCCCGAGCAGATCGCTGGTACGGTAAAAGTTCTGGCCGTGTAAGACCATCAATGGTGTGGGCGTGAGAGCAGAGGCCTTTCGATGGAGATTGGTTGCAGCCGGATCTTCCAGCCAGCGGATTAGCAGTGGTCTGGCTGCCGGAGCGTTCGGTTTGGTGGTGGTTGCTTTAGGGGGTTGGTGGTTCACGGTTGGTTTGGGTGTGATCGTGCACCTTGCTTTGCTTGAGTTTTTCCGCATGGCGAAGTTCACCGGAATTAGGCCGGCGACGAAAACGACTCTTGTGGCCTGTCAGTTGTTGCTGATAAGTACACAGTGGGGAGTGGTTGGCGGCTTGCCATCTGATCTTGCTGCAGCAGTGCTGCCTCTCTCTGGAGCAGCCATTTGTGGTTGGTTGTTGCTTCAGCCAATCACCGGCTCCATTGCCGATATCGCCGCCTCGATCTTTGGGTTGTTTTACTTGGGGTTTTTACCCAGCCATTGGTTGCGATTGCGCAATTTGAGTGCTCTCGATCTTGCTCCTGGGCTGGGTCAGCTTCCTGGCTGGTGTGCAGGCTGGTTGACTTCTGGGATGGCGATCACTTTGGTGGCTTGCTTGATGATCGTCGCTAGTGATATTGGCTCTTATGAATTGGGACGTCGTTTTGGACGCCTACCTTTATCGTCTATTTCGCCTGGCAAGACTGTGGAAGGTGCTGTCGGAGGCCTGTTTTGCGCAATGACTATAGGGGCAGTCGCCGGTGAGCTTTTGGCTTGGCCATTGGGGTTTTTGCTGGGCGTGCTACTTGGAGTTTTGGTTGCATTATTTGCGCTGGTTGGAGACCTGATCGAGTCGATGATGAAACGAGATGCGGGTCTTAAGGATTCTGGTGATGCGCTGCCTGGTCATGGCGGCATCCTTGATCGCATTGATAGCTATCTCTTCACTCCTGCAGTGGTGTATTACGCAGTAACGCTGATCCTGCCTGTCATGAATTAATGCGATCAGGGTGTTACTGATGCGTGACCTTTGAGGTGAAGTTGTCCACCGTTCAGAACGGCTTCTTCAATGTGAATAGCCGGGTCCATGGGTAGTGAAGCTTCTAAATCCAAATCCTGGTGTCTAATCAGCACGGTTCCTTGATCCGCTCTGATTAGAAAACGTCGTCTTGCCGGTTCTTGTTGACCAATCACTTCAGCCTGTAATTCCAAGGTGTCGTTGTTGATTTGAAGTCCTCCAAGAGGCGTTATGCCAATGAGCTCTTCTGCTAGCCAATCGCCAAGCCATCTCCATGGATCTGATAGCAGGACCTGATTGAGGTCTTTGTCCGTGATTGAGACAGTGCCCTGCAGATCGAAGCTTTGCTCGAGAGTCACAACCTGGGCTGATTTGCCGAGGTTCATGTTCAGCCTGAGGGGGCCGCTTTTTAATTCGGCGTAATGCAATGGGAGGCCTTGAAAGATCACTTCCTTGGCCATGAGACTGACTCCTGAAAGACGACCTCTCAATAGCTCCAGAGCAGATCCGTGCAGTTCCAGCTGCAGTTCACCAACGGCATCGCATTGTCGGCGGACCCAAATCTTTAGACCATTGGCGAGGAGTTGCAGTAAAGGGCCGGTACTGGTGGTGGTGGATGAAGGATCTCCCATGGCTAGGACAAAGCTTGAAGCCAGCGTTGGGCGACAATCTTGGGATGGTCGAGATGTGGTAAATGGCCGCAGTTGTCAAGTTCTTCCACGTGAGACCCCAGCAGGGTGAGGGCTTCCCGTCTCTGAGGTCCATTTAGAATACGGTCGTTGGCACCCCAGATCACATGAAGTGGTTGTTGGGGTAGCGGTGTTCCGCAATTGGCGATCCCTCCACTGCGGGCAAAGGCAGCTAGTGATCTCCTCCAGCCTGATACCTTTAGATGAAGGGAAGCGATTTGTTCCTCAGCATCTCCGACGGAGTTTTTGGGATCAGCGAAGGCTTGTCGGCAGATGCTGCGTCGCACAGCCGGTTGACTAAGGATCCATGCGCCCAGTTGATCTAGGCCTGGAGGGATAGGTTTTGGCCGACCTGTTAATCCTGCAGGCGAAAGTAAGAGCAAGCGGTTGATTTGTTTTGGATGACGTCGAGCAAGCTCCATGGCAATAGCACCCCCCATTGATGCTCCGATGACTCCCACTGGAGAATTAGAGGGCAGATGGGCTAGCAGTTCATCGAGGTGACGGATGAGCGCCTCTTGTCCATAGTCAGCTTCAGGGGGACGGGGAGAGAAGCCAAAACCATACAAATCCGGAATCACAAGCTGATGGTGAGGGCTTAATAAAGGCGCTAGGCGTCGGAATTCAAGGAAGCTGCTATCAAACCCATGCAGCAGCAGCACTGGAGCCCCCTCGCCAGTTATCGCTACTGGGTAGGACTCAGGCTCTGAAGTCGAGCATGGGACAAGCCCCGGTAAAGCCCACCACTGAACTTGATTGGCCAGGTCACGGGCTAATGGATCCAGAAGTTGTGGTGTGAGCTTACGTAAAAGGGTCTCTGACGAGGCGATTGTTTGGGCTGCCATTCCAGTTTTGAGGTTCAAGAGGCTGCCATTCGCTTGCTGACTGTGGATTCGACGGGCACCGGGCTATTGTCGCTAGCGTCGAGGAGTGCTTCGAGAAGGGCGCTGGAATTGACGGGAAACGGCAGTTGATGCAGGTCAGAGCCTTGTTGACAGGCAAATTGGCAGACCTCATGCAGCTCGTGAAGACTCAAATTCGATAGGCCCAGATCCTCAAGATTTACAGGCAGATCAAGTCCTTTGAGGAATGGAATCAGCTGTCGCCTTGCCTGTCCGGCCAGTTGATGGCCTCCAATAATCTCCTCAAGACGCAACTGTACGAGAATCCCGTAACCCACCTTTTCTCCATGAAGGACCTCATGGCAATCTTTTAATTGCGTGAGTGCGTTGTGTACCGCGTGGGCAGCGGCAGTACTGCAGCGAGAACCTCCAATCCCTCCGATAAGCCCTGCAGTTAGTGCGCAGGCTTCGGCAACCCTGATCCAGGCCAGGCTGTTTTGATCTTTCAGCGCTTCAGGCCCATCAAGCAGCAGCTGATCGCGCAAGACCCTTGCCATCTGCACAGCTTGTTGAATCAAGCCATCGTTGCTGGAGCCATTGCTGACAGACGCTTCGTACCACTTGGCGATTGCATCTGCGATGCCGCTTGCGAGAGTCCTGGTAGGAGCCTGACGCACGAGACCATGATCAAAGATCATCAGATCTGGACATCGAGCCAGAACTTGATCGCGTTGAAAAGCACCTGTTGGTGAATAGATATTGGCGAGGGCGGTCCAACCGGCACAGGTGGCTGCACTAAGTGGAACTGTGATGCATGGGATGCCTAGCCGATGGGCCAAAAGCTTCCCGGCATCTAGCACCTTGCCCCCACCTGCGGCAATCACACCGTCGCAGGAGTTGTACAAGGCAAGAGCATTGATCCGCTTGAGATCTATCTCGCAACAATCGTGCTTGAGCTCAGTAGGAACTGTGTTGAGTTCAAGGTCCCTGAGGTTGTTGAGTAATCCCTGGCGTAACTCAGCCGTGGCGATGCTGCGTCCAAGAAGTAAAGGTGAGCGGCAAATCGAGGCAATGAGTTGATGGTTTTCTTCCCACGCCCTTTCTCCCCTAACAACCTTTGCGGGGGCGATGGAGTGAGAGCAGTGAGAGACCGCCTCAGGCAAATTGTTTTTGTTCATTGATGTTGGAGAGGTGTCAGACGCTTGCTCCAGCGAGTTCCGGTGTGGCAGCAGTTTTGCTGACATGGCGTACAACGATTTGCTTGTTGTCATCCACATCCATCTCCGCAGCATCACCGTCCTTGATGCGGCCAGTAAGCACTTCCTCGGCAAGACTGTCTTCCATGAGTCGCATGACAGCCCTTCGTAGCGGCCTCGCTCCATAAGAGGGGTTGTATCCCTCTTCCACTAGTCGCTCTTTGAATGCATCTGAAACAGTGAGAGTGATCCCTTTGTCTTGCATGCGAGAGAACACTTCTTGAAGCATGATCTCAGCGATTTCTTTCACCTCATTTCTACTGAGTTGGCGGAAGACGATAATTTCATCGAGACGGTTCAGAAATTCAGGACGGAAGTATTGTTTTAGTTCTTCGTTGACAAGGGATTTGATTCGGTTGTATTGACTGTCTTCTGCGTTTTCACCTGAGAATTCGAAGCCAAGTCCTCCGCCTCCTTTCTCAATCACTTTTGAACCGATATTCGAAGTCATAATGATCAAGGTATTCTTGAAGTCCACTGTTCTTCCTTTGGAGTCAGTTAGTCGACCATCTTCCAATAATTGAAGCAGCAGGTTAAAAACATCTGGGTGTGCCTTTTCGATTTCGTCGAAGAGCACAACGGTATAAGGTCTGCGACGAACAGCTTCGGTGAGTTGTCCCCCTTCGTTGAACCCCACATAGCCAGGAGGTGATCCGATCAGCTTGCTGACCGTATGTCGCTCCATGAATTCCGACATGTCTAGTCGGATCATGGCTTCTTCGCTACCAAAAAAGTAGGTGGCGAGAGCTTTGGTTAGTTCGGTTTTGCCGACGCCAGTAGGGCCTGAAAAGATGAAACTGGCAATGGGGCGATTGGGGTTTTTGAGGCCCACCCTGGCTCGACGGATGGCTTTGGAGACTGCTTTGACGGCTTCATCTTGGCCAATCAGCCTCTGGTGGAGGGTTTCCTCCATGTTTAGGAGCTTCACTGATTCGCTTTCGGTGAGCTTTTGTACAGGTACTCCGGTCCAAGCCGCCACGATGTTGGCAATATCTTCTTCTGTCACCAGTGGTGTTGTGAGATGAGGAATTAATGCAGCTGTTGTCTCTTTTTCAGGTTGAGGCGTTGGCGTCTCATCGCTGGAACGAACAGCATTTTCCGCCTCAGCGGGGGGCGATTCCTCACTACCTTGGCGACTGCTTTGAAGCAGAGTGCGGATCTTCTCTCTTAGCTCAACTTCTTTTTCACGTAATTCCCCGGCTTTGGCGAAGTCCTGATCACGAACGGCATCTTCTTTTTCCTTTTGAACCTTGCGTAATTCTTTGTCAACCTCTTTTGCCGCAGGGGGAAGTTTGGAGTTAAGCAAACGCACGCGGCTGCCAGCTTCATCGATTAAGTCGATGGCCTTATCCGGCAGGAAGCGGTCAGAGATATAGCGATCGCCTAGGTTTGCTGCGGCATCTAGGGCTTCGTCTGTGATTTTTAGGCGGTGATGCTGTTCGTAGCGCTCCCTTAATCCTTGCAGGATCTCAATGGTTTCAGCGATCGATGGCTCGCCAACCATGACCGGCTGAAATCGGCGTTCTAGGGCAGCATCCCGTTCGATGTGTTTTCGATATTCGTCAAGAGTGGTAGCACCAATGCACTGCAGTTCTCCTCTAGCTAGCGCTGGTTTGAGAATGTTGGCGGCATCGATCGCACCTTCTGCAGCGCCTGCCCCAATCAGTGTGTGCACTTCATCGATGACCAGGATCACGTTGCCTGCGGCTTTGATCTCTTCCATGATCTTTTTGAGCCGTTCTTCGAACTCCCCCCGGTATTTGGTTCCAGCAACTAGCAGGCCGATGTCGAGGGTTAGAACCCTCTTTTCTTCAAGGATGTCGGGAATATCTCCCTGTTGGATGCGTTGAGCGAGGCCTTCAGCAATTGCTGTTTTCCCAACTCCGGGCTCTCCAATCAGTACAGGGTTGTTCTTTGTGCGTCTTCCGAGGATCTGAATAACACGATCGATTTCATTTTGTCGCCCGACAACAGGATCAAGCTTGGATTCATTGGCTAGCTGGGTCAGGTTGCTGCCGAATTCATCAAGTGTGGCTGTCTTCGTTGAGCCTTTTCCTCCACCTCCGCCTGCAGTGACCTCGGCGGTTTCTCCGAGCATGCGGATTACTTGGGTGCGCACCTTTGCTAGGTCTACACCAAGGTTTTCGAGGACTCGGGCTGCTACACCCTCTCCTTCTCGGATGAGACCAAGCAGTAAATGTTCTGTACCGATGTAATTGTGGCCAAGTTGTCGGGCTTCTTCTAGAGAGAGTTCTAGTACGCGCTTTGCTCTGGGAGTAAAGGGGATTTCTACTGCGACGAAGCCTGAACCACGGCCAATGATCTTTTCAACTTCAACGCGGGCGTCTTTAAGGTTCACGCTCATTGACTTGAGAACCTTCGCTGCCACACCTGTGCCCTCACCGATCAATCCCAAAAGAATCTGCTCGGTGCCCACGAAATTATGACCAAGACGCCTGGCCTCTTCCTGGGCCAGCATGATCACCTTGATGGCCTTCTCGGTAAACCGCTCGAACATGGTCCGGGGCACGTGAATCTATCTCTAACTTATCAGGGTTGGTGTTGGAATGTGAGCTGTTGGATTATTTGGCCTAGTCCCTTTGCTGCAAGGGAGTTAGTGGTTTCAATAGTAACAATGAAGTGGCTAAGATGTTTGTCTTCGTTGTATTTCCCGGACGGTAATCCGTACTTATTCAAATCTTTTGTCTTGGCTCAGCCTGCTTCCCTAAGCTTCGCCACTGGATCAGAGCATCTTGGCCGTTGCTGTAATAGTGATGACGACATCCTGCTGTCTTGAATCCGCAGCTTTCGTAAAGCCCTCTGGCCGCCGAATTGTTTCTGGCAACTTCGAGTGTGGCGTGGATGGCTCCTGTTCGTTGCCCTTGCTCGAGCAACTTTGATAGCAGCAGACGGGCAAGGCCCTGTCTGCGATGTTGAGGATGAACTCCTATTGCGGTGAGATGAAGTTCGTCTACCACTAGCCAGCCACAGGCCAAAGCAAGCAGTGTTGAAGACTTGAGCACTCCCATGCAGAGACTGCGGGAATCGATCAATTCCTGAATCCATTGCTGTTTGCTCCAGAGTCCATTGAGTGCGAGTTGATTCAGCTCCATGCACGCATTGATCTGTTCCGGCCCTAGATGGATGACTTCCATTGCTTGGATGTCGTGCTTCAACATGCCTAACCCCTTCCTTGGGGGGATTGATCCCTACATTGATCCCTCTAACTAATTTCCTCGTCCATCGCCATGATGTCATCCAGCCCCTATGAGCCTGGGCGGGATCCCCTTAGCCCCAATTGCAACCTCGCGCCGATTACAACCGAACTTGATGCGCAATCACGCTTGATCGTTGGAGGCTGTCAACTGAGCGAATTGGCGGAGTGTTATGGCACCCCTCTCTATGTGCTCGATGAAGCCACTTTGAGGGCAGCTTGTCAGTCATACCGTGGGGCATTACAGCGTCACTATCCAGGGCCATCTCTTCCTATCTATGCCTCTAAGGCCAATAGCTCATTGATGATGAGCAGCCTGGTGGCTTCAGAAGGTTTTGGGCTGGATGTGGTCTCAGCAGGTGAGTTGCTTACCGCTTTGAAGGGAGGTGTGCCAGGCGATTGCATTGTGCTTCATGGCAACAACAAATCTGATCAGGAGCTGCTGCTTGCCTATCGCAATGGCGTCACAATCGTTGCTGATAATCAGCATGATCTGGATCGCCTCTCACAACTGGTGCCTGTTGGAGCAGATCCTGCAAAGTTGATGTTGCGTTTCACTCCGGGTATCGAATGCCATACCCATGAGTACATCCGCACCGGCCATCTTGATAGCAAGTTTGGTTTTGATCCAGATCAGCTGGAATCGGTTCTGAATCAGTTACTCGGCTGTCGCTGGGCACGCTTAACGGGACTCCACGCTCATATTGGATCGCAGATCTTTGAATTGGAACCTCATCAGGATCTGGCAGATGTGATGGCTGGTGCTCTGCAACTGGCTAGGCGCCTGGGTCATCCAGTTATGGATCTCAACGTTGGAGGAGGCCTAGGTGTCAGATATGTCAGCTCTGATGATCCACCTTCAATTGATAACTGGGTCAAGGTGGTTGCCGAGGCAGTGAATCAAGCCTGTCGTTCTCGCAAACTGGATTTGCCCCGGTTGATGTGTGAGCCGGGTCGCTCTCTGGTCGCTGCTGCCGGAGTCACCCTTTATCGGGTTGGATCACGCAAGACCATCCCAGGGCTGCGCACCTATCTTTCTGTCGATGGAGGCATGAGTGATAACCCCCGCCCAATCACGTATCAATCTCTCTATACGGCTTGCCTTGCTGACCGACCGTTGGCCTCGCCAGACGAGACGATCACTCTGGTTGGCAAGCATTGTGAATCTGGGGATGTTCTGCTTAAGGACCTTGCTTTGCCATATGCCAGCAGTGGAGAAGTCTTGGTGGTGTTTGCGACAGGGGCTTACAACGTCTCTATGAGTTCTAACTACAACCGCATCCCACGACCTGCAGCGGTACTTGTTCATTCAGGCCACTCGGAGTTGGTGCAGAGGCGGGAGCAGCCAGAAGATCTTCTGCGATATGACGTTATGCCGGAACGATTTTTAGCGTTAGGCTGAGCAAGCAAGGCTGGGGAGTGGGAGTGAACTTGTGGGGGGTGGTAGATCCGCGCCTGCTCGATGTTTTGTTTGCTTCGGCCCTTGGCGTCTTGCTTTTTTCTAGGATCAATGAGCGGCGCACCCTGTGGTTGTTGAGGGGCTACCTCTTTTTGGTTGCCTTGGCTTGGTTTGTGCAGCGCTTTGAAAATCTTCCGCTCACTTCAAAGTTGGTGGATGCGCTGGTTTTGGCTTGTTCTTTGTCATTAGCGATCCTTTGGCAGGGGGAACTGAGACGATTGATGGAATTACTGGGAACAGGTCGTCTGGCCGTTCTCCTTGGCAATCCTCAGAACGAGTTACGGGCCACCGCCAGCACTGTTGCTCAGCTTACTGAGGCGGCTGGACGTTTATCTCAGAGCCGCCGTGGAGCATTGGTTGTTGTTGATATGGGTAGTGATCTTCGTCCAGAAGACTTCCTTAACCCAGGTGTGCTGATCGATGCCCAGCTAAGTAGTGAGTTGCTGCTGAATCTTTTTGCATCTGATACGCCCCTTCATGACGGGGCCGTACTTGTAAAGGGGAATCGGATCGTTTCTGCTGGTGTGATTCTGCCCCTCTCGCGGCAGGGCATCAGCCGTTATGGCACGAGACATTTAGCCGCTTTGGGGATAACAGAACGTTTTGATCGCTGTATTTGTGTGGTGGTTTCCGAAGAGACTGGAACATTGTCTCTTGCAAGCCAGGGCCGGCTTGAACGGCCCATCACCAGTAGTCGTCTGCAGGATTTGCTTAAGGAGTTGATCGCTTCTTCATCAGGAGCAGCGGCGACAAAGGGGGCCTCTAGTCCAGTCAAAGCTTCGGCTGTTGCTACACAAGCTTCATCCAGGCTTAGCGTGAGCAGCTCTATCGAGGAACCACTCCCGTGAGCCGCCGTTCGGCCACTAGTTCAGGCCATCCAAAGGTCTGTGCATGTCCCTCGGGGCTTGATCCCTATCGGCTACCTAACCATGTGGCTGTGATTATGGATGGGAACGGACGCTGGGCCAAGGCAAGGGGCCTGCCTAGGATGGTTGGCCATCGCGCTGGCGTAGAAGCTCTCAAGAGAACCCTTCGTCTTTGCAGTGACTGGGGCATTGGCGCCCTTACGGCTTATGCCTTTTCTACGGAGAATTGGTCTCGCCCTGGAGATGAGGTGAATTTCTTGATGACTCTGTTTGAGCGTGTGCTGCAGAGGGAGTTGGAGTCACTTGAACGTGAAAAGGTACGGATTCGTTTTCTGGGAGACCTTGAGGGTCTCCCATCAGGTCTGCAGGAGTTGATCAGTGAGGCCACCGAGCTCACTGTTAGGAACAATGGCATTCACTTCAATGTTTGCACCAATTACGGTGGTCGACGTGAACTGGTGCTAGCGGCACAGAAACTTGCACAACGCGCTGCAAGAGGGGATCTTGATCCAACTTTGATTGATGAGAACAGTTTCGAGGCTGAGTTGCTCACAGCTGGTGAGGTTGATCCAGACCTGCTGATCCGCACCAGTGGTGAGCGACGGATCAGTAATTTTCTTCTCTGGCAACTCGCCTATGCAGAAATTCACGTCACCGATGTGTGCTGGCCTGATTTTGATGAAGTAGCTTTGACAAAAGCTCTTTTTGATTACCAGTCACGCTGTCGTCGTTTCGGCGGTTTGGATCCAATCGCAGCGAATCATCTGGGATCTTGACCGTTGGCTCCAGTCGTTCCATGACCGTGCTTATTGCCAAGGATCTCACCTTTGAACCCGTAGTTCATCGTTATGACTGGACAGTGGATGAGGTGCGGGAACTTTTGGAGCGACCACTTATGGACTTGCTCTGGCAGGCCCAGCTTGTGCATCGGACGGCAAATCCTGGCTATCGGGTCCAGCTGGCTTCTTTGCTCAGCGTGAAGACGGGAGGATGCCAGGAGGATTGCGCTTATTGCCCCCAGTCCATGCACAACAGTAGTGATGTTGAAGGGCAGCCCGATCTAGTGGTTCAGATCCAAACAGTGCTTGAGCGCGCACGGGCCGCCAAAGATGCTGGTGCGGATCGCTTCTGCATGGGATGGGCTTGGCGGGAGATCAGAGATGGTGCCCAGTTTGAAGCCATGCTTGCGATGGTGAGTGGTGTACGGGAGTTGGGACTAGAGGCCTGTGTTACTGCCGGCATGCTGACTGAAAAGCAGGCTTCTAGGTTGGCAGATGCGGGATTGACTGCCTACAACCACAATCTTGATACCAGCCCTGAGTACTACGACCAGATCATCACAACGCGCACATACCAAGAGCGAATCGAAACCCTTCAGAAGGTTCGTTCAGCTGGCATCACTCTTTGCTGTGGGGGCATCATCGGGATGGGGGAATCAACGCTGGATCGAGCCTCTCTTCTTTGTGTACTAGCCAATATCAACCCTCATCCTGAGAGTGTTCCAATTAATGGTCTGGTGGCAGTGGAGGGCACGCCATTGCAGGACCTCCCTGCGGTGGATCCTTTAGAGATGGTGCGCATGGTTGCGACGGCTCGAATTCTGATGCCTCGCAGTCGTGTCCGTCTAAGCGCAGGGCGTGAGCAGCTTGGCCGAGAGGCTCAGATCCTTTGTCTCCAAGCGGGAGCTGATTCGATCTTTTACGGCGATAGTTTGCTAACTACCAGCAATCCTGATGTAAAAACTGATCGCGAACTTCTCTCTCAGGCAGGAGTTCATGCGAATTGGGAGGAGAGTGACGAATGAATCTGCAAGATGATCAGACCTCTGCAGATCTATTTCAGGTAGCGACTTTCTATTCCTTTACTGCTTGGCCTGAGGTCACTATTGCCTGCTTATTGCAGGATCTGCTGAGCCTTGGGGATGAACATCAACTGATGGGAACTGTGCTGTTAGCAGAGGAAGGGGTGAATGGAACGATTTGTGGATCGGTTGGTGGTGTTAGCGCTTTGCTTGAGAGGTTAGAACGCGATTTGATCGAGGGTTTGTTTGAACTGAAAATTAGCTGGACGCCTGAGCAGGCTTTTCGTCGCTTCAAGGTTCGCCGTAAGGCAGAGATTGTGACCATGGGTCTTGCCGGCCTGAATCCATCAAAGACGGTGGGGACTTATGTGGACGCTCATGAATGGAATGATCTAATTGATGATCCAGATACTCTTTTGATCGATACGCGAAATGACTATGAGATTGCGATTGGGGGATTTAAAGGAGCAATAAACCCCCAAACGAAGTGCTTCCGCGACTTTCCTGCTTGGGTAGAACAGCAGTTGCGTTCGATGGTTAAAGCACAAACTCCAGCACGAATAGCCATGTATTGCACAGGTGGCATTCGCTGTGAGAAGGCTACGTCTTATCTGATTGAGAAGGGCTTTACTAACGTCCATCATCTTCGTGGTGGCATTCTTCGTTATTTTGAGGAGGTATCTCAAGCTGAAAGTCGCTGGCAAGGAGAGTGTTTTGTTTTTGATCAACGTGTGGCTTTGAATCATCAGCTTTCACCTGGTGTCCATTGTCTTTGTCATGCCTGTGGAATGCCCCTCACCCCTGAGGAACAGACGATGAATAGTTATCTGCCTGGTGTTCAATGTCGCCACTGCGTGGATCAATTTAGTGATACGGACCGTATTCGTTTTGCTGAAAGACAACGGCAGATGGCACACAGTTCTAGGAAGTAGATAACACAGCGATGAAGAAAGTGTGTCTGTATGGTTTTTAGTTAGAGATTGGCTAAGTTTATGCTAAGAGCAGTTGAATATCTCCAAGCAGGCTTTCCAGCAATGTGCCTCTTGTCGAAGTGAAGTTTTTTCGTTGGCTACTCTCACGAAGGAATGCTAGTTAAATGGATGCATGAACAGTTGCTTTTGTTCGAGCAATGAACCTTGCAATGTTGAATGAATCGCTTGCTTGCATTGATTAGAGAAGTCTGATCAGAGACTCAGTATTTTTCTGCCGGAACATCTTCGTGGAAAGGCAAGTAGCATATATGGCTCCAACTCTCATGGATTTAAGAGGGTTGGAGCCATGCATGCCTAACTGATCTAAAGGAGTAAATAAGAAGCCAATTTTGAGGCTTTAAACTTGATTTGAACTCAGCTTAGCTCCAATTCTTTGATTGTTTGCTCTGCCTTTGCGATGGCCATGCTTAAGGTGTGATTGCATAGGCTCTAGCCCCATGTTCTTTAGGGTGGTATTGATTTTTTTGCGGCGTTGCTCTTTTAAGGCTCTATAAGATTGCCGCCCTTTTTGTTTACAGTTTCGAAAAGCTTCTGGTGTTTGGGCAGCATCAATACAGTTCTGGGAAGCGTTGATGATGGCAATCCGATTGCCTGCACTACTTAGTTCCCATTCTTTGCGGGCCTCAAAAAGCTTCTGTTGCTGAGCTTCGCTAAGTTTGGCTCCAAAACTTTGGCCACCTTTGTTGGCGTCAGCATCGCGGACGACAAAGGCCGAACCAGCAAGGGCAAAACAAGGAATCAGCCAAAGGGCTTTGGAACGTATGGAAAAGTTCATCGAGAACTCCAAAAGTTGACCTTTTTATCTTGCGCGGATGCACATGCAAAAATCTGACCAGAAGCACTCCAAAGCATGACTAAGTTTGACCGTGGTCTTCAGATAGACCTTTGCCCATAGGCCAGACAAAAACACTTGCTGCGATCAATGCCTTTGGGATTGTCCGTTGGTCTGAGTGTTAGCAAGGATATGTAGGGGCTCAATAACGATTACGTGCGATTGGTTTCGTTCTTTCATCTCTTTTGCTTCTTTGCTAGCAAGCAGGCTATTTATGCTCATCTTTCAGGACTAGATATCTTTCTACAACTTCAACCCTTCTCCACGCTTTGCTTAAATCCTGTTTTTGGTTGAATCTCGCGTCATGCCAAGAAATATGCCATGCCCTGATAACACGATGCCATCACTCAGCTTTTGGTGGCGCTATCCCTACTTGAGAGTGTTAGTGGTTGTGTTGTTGATGACTTCTCAACCATGCGTAATTTCAGCGCAGGCATCAACTTCCCCATCAGTGGCCCAATCAAGCTTGCGTCATTTAAGTGATCAGTTGCCGATTGTTGGTGTTTGGATGACCAATAGTCCGAGCCCTCTTTATTACAGACGTAACTTGATGCATAAGGCGGTGAAAGATCTCTATAGCGCAGGCTTCACGGCGCTCTATCTCAATGTTTGGAGTCGGGGGTCTACCTTCCATCGCAGCAACTATGCCCCTGTAGAAGGGCCCCTTCAGAAAGCAGGCTTGGCTCTAGACCCTATTTGCACCCTGAGTAGAGAAGGTCATGCCCGCGGCATGAAGGTGGTGCCATGGTTTGAATACGGGCTGATGGAGCCTGATGACGCAGAGGTGGTTAAGCTTCATCCCGACTGGGTTCTTGCCAGAGCTGATGGCAACCCAGTTGTGAAGATGCATGGGAATCACCAGCGGGTTTGGCTTAATCCAGCCCATCCGGAGGTTCGTGCGCGATTCATTGGCGTAGTAATTGAGGTCATGAAGCGCTGCAAGATGGATGGTGTTCAGCTTGATGATCATTTTGCTTGGCCGGTGCAGCTTGGTTATGACCCTTACACCGTGGCTCTTTATCAACAAGAAACCGGCTCCTCTCCGCCCCGGGACTACAGCGACCGCTTTTGGATGCAATGGAGAAGACGGAAGCTCACCGGTTTGCTTAGAGAACTGAGGCAAGCATTGGAGAAGGAAAAGCTACCTGTCAACATCAGCCTTGCCCCTGGGCCTTTCAGGTTTGCTTACAACAACTGGCTTCAAGACTGGGAGCTTTGGACTGTAGGCAAATTGATAGACGAGTTGGTTGTGCAGAACTACGCCTACTCGCTCAAGGGATTTGCGAAGGATCTCGACCAGCCGGCCTTACGCAAAGCACCTCAATTGGGTGTCCCTGTGCATATTGGTGTGCTGGCAGGATTCGGCAAACGCACCACGCCCATGCCGATTTTGGCTGAAAAGGTTCGAATGGCAGCTTCGCGCGGCCATGGAGTGATTTATTTTTATTGGGAGGGGCTCTGGGGACAGCACGCTGGGATAGAGGGTGGAATTCAGCGCCTCAGGCAGTTCAAGCAATTGCATGAGAAGAAAAACTAGGCTTACTTCTAGTGTTTTGGCTGCATGAGTGTGACCACTTCTCTGGTGTTTGCAGAAAGCTCTGCACTGGCCAGTTGATCGATGGCCCGGTGCATCGCCTCTTTCCTTGAGGGAGCATAAGTTTGCCAACGACTGAACACTTTCACCATGCGTGAAGCAGTGATTGGGTTCCGTTGATCAATGGCGATGAGCTGTTCAGCCATGAAGTTGTAACCACTTCCATCAATAGCGTGAAATACAGGTGGATTTGAAGCGAGCCCACCAAGGACAGCCCTTATCGCGTTGGGTGCCATTGGGTCAAAGCGGGGATGATTTAGTAACTGTTTGATTCGTTCAAGCCCATCTGACCGTGGAGTGGATGCCTCCAGAGCAAACCAGGTATCTAGGATCACTGGTCGATCTTGCCAGCGCTCGTAAAAGCTTTTGAGAGCTTCGTCTCTCTCAGGACATTCAACGGGTTGTAGTGCCCGAAGGGCCGCTCGAGCCAAAGACATCGAGGGTCCGTTGACTGCTTCAACTGCTTCCTTGCGAACTTCGCAATCACCAGCAGCCGCTAACCAGCTCCAGGTCAGTCCTGTGAGCATGCGTTCACCTTGTCCAGCTGGCCATTGAGCCCCCCAATTCAATCGACTACGTTCAAGCAGATTCTGGAGCGGATCTGAAAGCTTGACTCCCAACCATGACTTGAGTGATTGATAGACCTGATAGAGCATCAATGGATCGGCGACATCCTGGGCGGCCTCCAGTTCAGCTATTCCTGGCATGCCAAATAACATCGCCAGAAAAGAGGGATCACTCTCCCCTCCACTGGTGATCAGTTGATTTAGCGCTAGAGCTAAACGTTCTTCAAGTGGCTTGTCAGCTTGCTTGCGAGCCCTTGCTAAAAGGATCTTTCTCCATAATCTCTGGCCTGCTTCCCATCGAGCAACGGGATCGTCATCCAGAGCAAGTAGCTGCAACGATTCGTCGACTGAGACGTCCATCTGCAACGTGATCGGAGCTGAAAAACGACGAAATATCGATAGAGCTGGAGGCTTTGCTTGCCTTGGTAGATCCCTTAGTGAGACGCTCTGCGTGTCTTGGTCCAACACAACCAGTTTCTCTTCGCCGATGCGTCCATTTGGGCTGATCACGGCGAGGGCCATCGGAATGACTAGAGGTGCTTTTGAGGGTTGACCAGGCGTTGGTGGTGTGAATTGGCTGACCTCAAGTGTGAGTGTTCCGACTTGAGAATCCCAGTGGCGTTTGACGCAGACTTGAGGAGTTCCGCTTTGGTGATACCAACGCTGAAATTGATCAAGATCAAACCCAAGTTGTTCCCCATTTGCGCAGGCTCCTTCAGCAATGGAGTGGATAAAATCTTCTGTGGTGGCAGCAGTGCCATCAAAACGCTGCACATATAACGCCATTCCTGCCATGAAGCGTTGCTGCCCAAGCAGGGTGTGAAGCATGCGGATTAACTCTGCACCTTTTTCATAAATAGTTGTGGTGTAGAAGTTATCAATTGCCTTGTACTCACTAGGTTTAACTGGATGAGATGTAGGGCCTGAATCTTCGCGAAATTGGGTGTTTCGCAGCATTGAGACATCCTCGATGCGTTTCACTGCTTTTGAATGCAGATCCGCTGTGAAGCTCTGATCCCGAAATACAGTGAGACCTTCTTTTAGGGAGAGCTGAAACCAGTCCCTGCAGGTGATACGGTTGCCAGTCCAGTTGTGAAAATATTCATGAGCAACAACACTTTCGATTCGTTCAAGTTCACCATCGGTTGCACATTCGGAATCAGCCAATACAAGTTTTGAGTTGAATATATTTAAGCTCTTATTCTCCATTGCACCCATGTTGAAGTGACGCACTGCCACAATGTTGTATTCATCCAGGTCGTACTCCAGTCCATAGACCTTTTCATCCCAGGCCATAGCTTTTTTCAGAGACTCCAAGGCGTGAGAGGTGTAGGGCTCATCTCCGTTTTCAACATGCAAACGCAATAGAACTGAGCGTCCAGATGTGGTTTTGAAATGAGCCTGAACTTCCTGAAGTGCCCCTGCAACCAAAGCAAAGAGATAGGCAGGCTTGGGATAGGGATCGTCCCAAATTGCCTCATGTCGCATTGGATCTTTAGCTAAAGACCCTTTGCTCACAAGATTTCCGTTCGAGAGCAACACTGGATAACGCGTCCGATCCGCCTCAATTCGTACTCGATAGCGACTGAGAACATCAGGACGATCAGGATGGAAGCAGATGCGACGGAAGCCTTCTGCCTCACATTGGCTTGTGATCATGCTCTCGCTGGCATAAAGCCCTTCTAGTGAGGTGTTGCTGAAGGGATCAATTCGGCAGATAATCTTCAACTTAAAAGGATGAATTGGTGGCTGATGGAGAACTAACTCACTGCTAGATAGGCTGTAGGCATCCGTTGGTACAGAACTGCCGTTTATAACAATGGAGTCCAACTCCAGGTTTAACCCCTGAAGGACTAAAGGAACTTTGGTTGTCAAGGCAGGCTCGATCTGCATGGAGCTGGAGATCGCGATGTGCTGTTCTTCGATAACAACATCCAGTTCAATATTAGGAATCTGGAAGGGATATGGCCTGTAATCTGCTAATCGGGTGGTTGCTGTTGTCATGGGGGAGTGATTGTTTGTAGAGATTTTTGAGCTTGAGCTTCCTCGCTAATTTCCTGATGACATCAATTGAGATGTGCTAGCAATACCGCGGAACAATTTCTGCTGCTGCCTTGTACTTCAAGTTCGTTCGGGTAGCGATTGTCTTCTATGAAGATCTAGAAGATGGCTCAATTGGGCAGGGCCCAGGGGTTGATCCCTAAATCGGCACCGATGAGATGGGAGCAGGCAAAGCCACTAAAAGCAACTGCATTTAGGCCTTGGCCAGGGAAACAAGAGTCGCCGACGCAATAAAGCCCTTTGAGTCCAGTGCGGTTAAAGGGCATGGTGAGAAGGCCAGGTAAACGACTTGAGGGGATTGGCCCATAGCTACCCTGAAATCGTCCTAGGAAACGTCGATGGCTACGAGGAGTGCCCACCTCTCGGTGAACGATGGCTTGACTTAGGCCAGGCAGGATTTTTTCGAGTTTCCTGATGAGACGATCAGCATCAGCTTGCTTTTTGCTGTTGTAGGTCGCAGGGCTTAGGTCTTGCCATGCCTGCATTGAGGATGGTGTGAAGGCGTGGACGATGTGATGCCCCTCTGGCGCCAGGGATGGATCCAGGAGAGTCGGCATAGAGACGAATGCGACACCCTGTTCACTCTCCATTTCATCCCAGCTTTCTAGGAGCAGATGGTGGCAGTGGCTGTTGGCTGGAATGGCCTCGTTACGGACTCCAAGGTGAAGAGAGAGGAAGGATGGCGATGGCACATAGCGGCGTCGCCAGGTCTGCTCCGCTGCGGGTGTGTGTTCTGCATCCACCAGGGCCTGTTTGGACCCCTCACCGCTGAAGGTGTCCCAGCGAGTGGCGTTGGATATCACCCTGCGGGCGTGGATGATTTCTCCATTTGCTAGCTGTACACCAACAGCACGGTTATCTTTTAGCACCACTCGTGTGACCCGTGCCTTGTAGCGGATCTCACCACCATGACGTTGCATGCCTTTGACGAGCTTTTGGGCTATCACACCAACGCCTCCTTTGGGGTAGTTGATGCCACCGGCATGGCGATCTGAAAACACCATGCCAGCATTGATCATCGGTGTGCGGTCGGCAGGCATCACTGACCAGCAGAAGCATTCAATGTCGATGAACCGCAACAGTTCTGGGTCTTTGATGTGACGCCTGGCTACATCACCCACGTTGACGGGCAACCAGCGCGCAAGACCGAGACAGGCCAGGGGGGACTTGAAAAAAACTTTGGCCAGATAAGTGGGATCCTCGATCGATAGCAGTGGCATTGCATCCAGGCAGTTGAACACTTGCCAACAGATGTCGTAAAAGTGACGGATCCCCTTCGCTTCGTGGGGGAAGCGTGCGGTGAGATCAGCAATGAACTGCTCGTATTTCCGATCAACTGCGAGCTCTAATCCTCCAGGAAGGTGGTAGGCGAGTTGGGCGGGGTCAGGCAGGGTGTCACAGTGCTCCCCCACATCGGCCAAGGCTCGGGTGAGCAGGTTGGTGTATCCCTTTTCTCCGAACCCGAAGATCATTGATGCACCTACATCAAAGGTGTAGCCCTCTCGCTGGAATGAGCCGCTACTACCACCTGGGATTGTGTAGCTCTCCAGAACAAGAACCTTGGCACCTTTGACAGCTAGCTGACTGGCGGTGACCAGGCCGCCGATGCCGGAACCGATAACCACAGCATCCCAAGGCTGTGTTGCGTCTTTTTCGATGCGGATAGGTTCCATGGCATGGTCTCAACAGCTTGACGCTAAGGGCTTGCATGCAACTCTGAACCCGTCAACTCTGACTGTGAAGTTTGCGGCAGCTTTGCTGGAGAGATTAAAGAATCAGTTTGATGCTTGCCCTGCTCGAGACGATTATGAACTCCCTATCTGGACAGGGGCCTTACTCGTGCCCCATTCTTGCTGGGCTTCCTCAAGCATCGTGAGTGCCCTATCCCGGTAGGCACCGTAGCGTGCGCGTTTAGCGTGGATTCGCTCTGCAAGTTCTGGCAGAAGGCCGAAATTTGCGGGCATCGGCTGGAACTCACCTTTGCGGCCCCTAAAGCAGTCGCTGTCGCTCACAAAGTGTGTAAGGGCACCGATCATTGTTGTGGAAGGAAGCGTAATGGTGTTGAGGCCCATTGCCAATCTCGCTGCATTGTTTCCAGCAAGCCAGCCTCCAGCTACTGCAGCGGTATAACCCTCTGTGCCGGTGATCTGTCCAGCAGCGAGGAGGTTGGATCGTTTGCTGAATTGCAGGGTTGGTTCAAGTAGCTGCGGGGCTTCGAGAAAGGTATTGCGGTGCATGACCCCAAAACGCACGAATTCAGCCTGGTTCAGCCCTGGAATCATTTTTAGGACTCGCTTTTGTTCGCTCCATTTGAGATTGGTCTGAAAGCCCACCAGATTCCAGAGACGACCCTCGTGATCTTCTTTGCGCAGTTGCACAACTGCATAAGCCCGCTTGGAGCGACGCACGTCTCGATCATTGAGATCGCCCCAGCGGGGATCCCAGAGTCCGATTGGTTTGAGTGGGCCGTAGCGCATTGTGTCTTCGCCGCGACGAGCAAGCTCTTCGATTGGTAGGCAGCCCTCGAAAAACTTGGCAGATTCCTTATCGAACTCTTTGAGTTCGGCTTGCTCAGCATTGAGCAGTGCCTCCCGAAAGGCAAGGTATTGCCCTTTGTCCATCGGGCAATTCATGTAGTCAGCGTCACCTTTGTCGTAGCGGCTTGCTCGAAATGCCAGTGTGAGATCGATACTTTCGCCTTCGATAATTGGACTGGCGGCATCAAAGAAGTGGCATTCGCTACGGCCGGTGAAGGTGCGTAGGTTTTCTGCAAGCAATTCACTGGTCAGAGGACCCGTTGCCAGAACAGTGATTTGTCCTTCATCTGGAAGGTGTTCCTGCTCTTGGCGCTCGATCGTGATGCGTGGATGGGCAGAGAGTTCTTTGGTAAGGGATGCACTAAAAGAAGCCCTATTGACAGCTAGTGCACCACCAGCAGGTACGGCGTGGCTGTCGGCTGTGCGGATCACGATTGAGCCCAGCCGGCGCAGCTCTTCCTTGAGTAGGCCGGCCGCTCGATCGCTACTCAGAGCACCAAAGCTATTACTGCAGACCAGCTCTGCACATTCACTGCTGTAGTGAGCTGGTGAGTGCTTGACCGGCCGCATCTCTATCAGCCTGACAGGCACGCCTGCTTGTGCTATTTGCCAAGCAGCTTCTGAACCAGCCAGGCCGGCTCCTATGACAAGCACAGTAGGGAGGGAACTCAAGAGTTCAGGTCATTCGGCATTTGGCCTGAACTCGAGCTTAGGCAGTGGCCATTTGGGGATGGCCATTGCGGATTTTTAGCCTTTGTTTTTGCTGACAAGCCCTAAGCCCTGTTGCTTTAAAGCAGCACCGCGGATGTTGATAAAGGCCCAGGTGGCGGCAAGTAAAATAGGGAGGAGAACGATGAGAATCATGAGGGGGCTGATCGCTTAGTGGATTTTGCAGAGAACCGATTCTACGGACTTACATAAGGCCAAGCATGCTTGGCCTCAGCAGCTGATCGAATTTTCATCAATCACTTTAGGTCCTTAATCTTCAGTTGATGCGGTGGATGCATGGATCCTTTGCCAAGGTGTCCTTTTTGCTCGATAGGCCGCATGATAATTTTCATGCGTGCCTGAATGGCATGCCAAAAGACGGGTCGCTAGCTCAGCGGTAGAGCATTCGGCTTTTAACCGACTGGTCCTGCGTTCGAATCGCAGGCGACCCACTTCAGTCAGGCCAGTGGATCTCAGGGAAAGCCCTTGAAGTCACTGGCTTTTTTCTTGCCCTGAAGAGCCATCAAAGACTTCGGATGGCTTCGTTGGGAATCGGCTCATGTCGCGCATTGCGACATGGACTTAGGCGCGGATGGGAAGAATCAACCCTTATTTTGAGGGGCAAAGTTTTATCAAAAGGAACAATGGCGACAGCCGCTGAAAAACGTGAGGACATCAAAAGCAAGCTCCAAATTCTGCGCAAGGAATTGCGGGAGATCCATTCGAAAGTGATGGAGGAAAGCACGATGCCCGAACCCGGCGAGGTGCGTGCCTCAATGGCCAAATTGGAAGAGCTGCTTGAAGTACTTGAACCCAAGTCAGCGAAGAAGTCGAAGAAGTAAAACTCATGACCTGACATCCCTTAGAGGATTTTTAAAGACCACTAGGAATTCGCCACTGTCTTCGTCATCTTTGATGACCTAGCTCCAGCTGTATGTGTCGAGAGCTACTCGTGGATTTTCGATGAGGACTGGTTCAGTTGGGTCGCCACTTTGAAGACTCTTGCCACTTCTGCTTTGACTGGCGTGTCGGGGCCAATGGCTATTGCAACGTCATAGTTCTGGGCGTTGAGTGATTTGATTTCTTTCGATCATCCTTGATTTGTTTGTCAATCCAGTTCTCGGATCTTGCTCATATCCAATCTGGTCTTTAGCCCCCCGGCTTGAGTGCCATATCCCAAGCCCAAACTTTTAATAGGTTCAAATACCTAGCTCAAGTAGCTTCGGAATGCTAAGGCAACTGGATAAACCCCTTTGGTTGATGGGGAGGGGATCGCATTCGTGGAAATGGACGCGTAAGTTTTGTAATACTGCTTTGTTTTAGCAGCGCATCTCAGGGTTTTCATCCGGCTTTTTAAACCGGCTGGCCCTGCGTTCGAATCGCAGACGACCTATCTCAATCACACCAAGGGGCTAGGGCCAAAAAGCTTTGGCCCTTTTGCGTTTGAACGCTGTGATGGTGGTTTTGTTGAGCTTGTTGTGGTCAGATTGCAAAACTCTTGCGTGCCTTGTCACTCCTGAGCGACTTTCTTGAAGACCACTAGGAATTCGTCACTGTCTTCGTCGTCTTCGACGACCCAGCTCCAGCTTGATGCGTCGATTGCTACGAGTGGATTTTCGATTAGGACTGGCTTGAGTTGCGTCGCCTCTTCGAAGGTTCTTGCCACTTCTTCTTTGATTGGCTTGTCGGGGTCAATGGCTATTTCAACGTCATAGCCCAGGGAATAGCTTCTTTCGCCTTTTACAGACCCATTAAGTAGCTCGTTTTTCAATCCAGTTCTCGGTTCTGGTGGACAAATCCACTCTGTTGCGTATTTGTGCTCATGAGTGTTAGTCGACACACTTTCCGACAAAGTGCTGAGGTCTTTTCGAAAAAGAGTTTCTCGATTTCTACAGCGAGTGAGAAACGTGAAGAGGTTAAGGCCAAGCTTCAGGGCTTCCGCAAGGCCTTGCGGGTCATGCATGTAGGGGTGCTTGAAGAAACAGTGCTCCCTGAGCCTGGAGATATTCGAGCTGCTATTGCCCAGTTGGAAGCTCTACTCGAACTGTTAGAAAGCAAGTCGGCTAAAAAATCGAAGTCGAAAGAGTCAGCTAAATGACTTAGAGCTGTTTTTTGTCAATCCTCACTGTTGTAGGCATGAGTTATTCGGAAATGTGCTCAGCTGTGAGTCTGGATCCACTTCGATGGATCTGATTGATTGGTTGAGCTTTACTTGTATCTCTTTGCTGTGAGAATGATGCCCCAAGCTGATCCAATGGTTCCAAGTGCTTGTTGGGCATTAGTCCAGTCTATGGGGTTGGGTTTTCTGTAGTCATTGTCAAGCAAGGAAAAATCTGATGCTGAAAGCAAATCAGAAGCGCTAGGGGGTTGAACCCAGATTTGTGTCCTGTATGAGGAGTGATGCATGCATTAACAAGAACCGTATAAGGGTGGTACTAAGAGGATTACTTGCCAACTGGAATAGCCTGAAATTTAAAAGCTATCAAGCTCTTGTAGGCGCCATTTCTGCAGATTGCAGAACCACTACTGCTCTATTATCCCCTGGTTTTGTGATGCATCCAAGCTTATGGAAATTGGTGTATCCATCTCTAGTTTGAAGAATCACTAATCAAACACTGTGTTGATGCTTCGCTCCCGATAGCTTTGGTTCTTTAGTCCAAAAGGATCTTGGCGATAGGTGCTTCCGTTGTGTTGTTTAATTGATCATTGAGACTGATTAGATCAATGGAACTCCCTGAAAATAATTTCGAGAGAGATACTCAAACCTTTTGCTCCGCGAGTAGTTTCTCTACGGATTTTGCCAATCCATGCAAGATCAATTGCAGGGTATAGTTAAAAATAATTTTAAGGCGGAGTGGTAGAAGAATGATGCGCTTGATTTCTAGAGATCCAAAGTCTTCGTAGTAATGCCTCAAAGGTTTACGAATTCCCCTAACAGTAAATTACTTTCACATGGGGTTTTTGGTGTTCTAATCAGGCTCAAAGAGTCAAGCTTTTGAAGCTAATAATTTGCCTTGAGAAGGGGTCTTCAAAAGATCTATCAAAGTGGAGACCTTGCATTCTTCTTGTTCAACCCATCATGTGAGCAAGATCACGAAGATGAGTGAGAGGCCTCAAGGCTTCTTCTATTTAATGAAATCAGGCTGGTAGACAACGGGCATAGAGCCCTCACGCTATCCAAAAGATGAAATCACAGCTCGCCGTCACATGTCTTTTAATTGTCATGGGAATATGCATTCAGGACCAATATCCCCAACAGATGAACGCTAAAGCAGAGTCGCGCAGAGTTGTTTGTTCAAAGCAAATTGGCATCCCATTTGGCACCGACAACATGACCGACCTTCAGTGGGAGCAATTCGGACAATGCATTCGTGAATCTTTGTCCTGAGGAACTGTGCTCTTGTACCGCAAAGGAGTAGGGCTGATCCTTGGCCTAATTGCGGTTTGGGCTGTTGAGCAGGATTCGCTTACGTTGAGGGATCTCTGAGGAGCCTGCTCAAATTGATCTTATCAGCATCGTGTATGGGTAGTTTCAAGATGCTGCGGATATAATCCCGTGATTTATTGCTAGGCCGTAAGGGATTCTTGGTGCTTACGAGCCCATCTTTTTGTTGAGACTTGGTTGCAATTTACTGGATTTTTGGCGAGATTTGTGTAGTGGTGCACACCTCATTAAAGCAATGGCTGTTCGCTCGCTTACTACAGTTACCCTTAATCGAGTCAAGGAAATCATTGATCGCTTAGCCTCTGGGGAAGTAGTAAGTCTGGAGGAGAGGATCAAATTGCAGAAGTATGCAATTCACATTCCGTTTATTGCTTTGATGTTGAGCAAAGCCATTCGAAATCGATCGGAGCTGAAATGAAATGCACTTATTGAACGAAGCTGGTGGTCCAAGCAACCTTACTATTGCCGCAGTGGTGCTTGCTATCCTTACTTCAAGTTGGTTGTTTGGCGCATTGATAACCCTCCTCACCAAAGGTAAAAAATAACCTTAATTGGTGAAAAAAGTTGATTGTTGAGAATTAATGAGCTATACACTTTTTCTATTCCTTGTCTCGTGAAAGCCCTGGATTACAATAGAGACGAAATTGGTTTTCTTGTCATGTTTATTGACTTGATTCTTTTTATAAGAAACATCCAAGCAAAGGAACTGAATGAATCCCTCTGGCTTTCCCCTTGCTATCCAAGAGAGTTACTCCTTCACAACTATGCAGACAACTTCGTAAGTTGAGTTCTCTTACTAGTAAGTCATTATGGCAGGGTCAATGTTATCTTGATCTTTGCTAATGAGCTCGAATTGTCCATCTCAGAATCTGAAGTGGGGCCTTGATGAGCTGAAAGCTGATGAATTGTTTTTACCCTTATTTAGCTAAAGATCCGTCATGAACTATGTGAGGCTCATTAGCTTGGCTGTTTTCAACAGATTATTAAAGTGCTACTAGTGGATTTTCTCGAAATCAGATCAGATGCTTCTTTATAGCGTTGTTAAGACACCCATAGAGAGTGACAAATGACAAAAGCTGATTCTCAAACGATTGGGGAATCGATTTCCAGCGAGTGTTTAGCACCTCTGGAAATGGTTGAACTGAATCTCGAGCAAAACACGCTTCTTATTTTCTTGACCTGCAAGGCCTAATCCCTAATGACTTCATCTTGCCTGAACCATGGCAGGCCTTCTGAGTGGATTGTGAGACATGCTCCTATTAGCAGGGCCTGCCTCTAATTGGCGACAGAGTGTGCCAGTAAATTGATCGACAGTAGGTAATTGTGCCTAAAAAATCGATTTTTTTAGCATAAACACCTAGGTAATTAGCACTAATTTGCTGCTCAAGTGGAGTCTTGTTACAGGTTCTAGGTGAATCCCTTAGTAAAGGTTCATAATGCTGCTGGCGTTTCTCTTGCTCCGTTCTCGTGCAAACTTATGGAAATCCTAACCCCACCTATGGGTGGTGGGCAGGAAATGCTGGAACTACAAATCGATCAGGAAAATTCCTGGCAGCGCATATTGCCCACACAGGTTTGATGGCCTTCTGGGCAGGATCGTTCACCTTATTTGAACTTTCCCGTTATGACCCCTCAGTACCCATGGGGCATCAGCCTCTGGTTGCCCTCCCTCATCTGGCAACTCTGGGAATAGGCGTCGGTGATGGTGGTGTCATAACTGATACTTACCCAATTGTTGTGACGGCAGTCCTGCACCTGGTTCTATCCATGGTTTATGCAGCTGGCGGACTTATGCACTCCCTCCTATTCAATGGAGACATTGGCGAAATGGGAGTTAAGTGGGCTAGAAAGTTTGACTTTAAGTGGGATGATCCAGACAAGTTGACCTTTATTCTTGGTCATCACCTATTCCTATTAGGCCTCGGCAACGTTCAATTTGTTGAATGGGCTAAGTATTACGGCCTGTATGACAATGCAGAAGGGGTAGTACGAACTGTCGTACCAAACCTGAACATTGGCATGGTATGGAATGCTCAGTTCAATTTCCTAGCTATTAATAGCCTTGAAGATGTAATGGGCGGCCATGCCTTCCTTGCATTGTTCATGATGTCTGGTGGCCTTTGGCACATTGTTACCAAGCAAGCTGGTGAGTACACCACATTTAAAGGCAAAGGAATCCTTAGTGCTGAAGCTCAGCTCTCATGGGCCCTTGCAGGTGTAGGTTGGATGGCTTTAGTTGCTGCCTTCTGGTGTGCTTCTAACACAACCATTTATCCAGATACATTCTTCGGTGAAGTTCTAGATCTCAAATTCAGTATCTCTCCTTATTGGGTTGACACTGCAAATCTTCCTGAAGGAACCTACACATCACGTGCTTGGTTGACCAACATTCACTACTACTTGGGATTCTTCTATATCCAAGGTCATCTGTGGCATGCCCTCAGAGCTCTTGGATTTGATTTCAAGAGAGTTTCCAATGCTATCGGCAATGCCGACAGCGCAACAATTACTCTGAACTGATTGGTTCTCCAGTAATTAAATTAAGCCCTGCACTCATGTGCAGGGCTTTTTTTTTGCTTAGGAATAGTCTGACTTGTCCATTAATTGAATATTCCCTTTTAGGTTTTTACAGATTTTTCTAAGCTCAATCCTGCTATCTATGAAGTTCAGGGCTAAACGGGCCTCAAACAAATACTTGGGATGGTTTTGCTGGTCCTGATTTTATGAATGTATAACTCTCAAGCTAAACAGAACACATCTAAAAATCTCATCATTTTAAAAAGCCTCCAGTCTTATTTCTCACGAATAGGGTTGGACTATTTTGGTTTTGTAGATTATGGCTTTTTTGGTTATGGCTTAAACCCACTAACCCATCTGACTCCTTCTTCTTGGTGGGGGCGTAGCTTTTGTGGATAGATGGCTTGATATTTTTGCAAAAGAAAAACCCTGCACATAAGTGCAGGGTTTAATTGAACCTATTTGAATCCTAAATTCATTAGGACTTGTCGTGGATTCTCTTGCTATTAGGCACCACTGAAATTTAAAAGCCAGCCTAGGCCTAGACATTTCCATTCTGCCGGGCAACTTGCAACGGATCCAATGCCATTGGGATCAGCATTTACGCCAAAGAACCAAAGGACCATTACAAATAAAGCAGGCCCACCAAGTAAAAGTGCATGAATGGCACCAACTTGTTGATCCTCTACACCACGCCACCAAATAATAGGTGGAGCCAGCCACCGCTGCATCCACTTGGGAGCACCGTCGAGTGGGTCAATTGGATCACCTATTTTTCGTCCCATAATTCCAGGGTTGAGCGAAGACCATATAGTTCTAGCATTTCTTGGGCGAATTAGAATTATCTGATTGCAAAGTTGAAGTTACTCTTCATTGCTTGTGACGCCCCATCTGCAGGCCTAAATTTATCAGAATAATCTTGATAGCAGCTTGGTGAGGCGCTGTTTACAAGCAATGCCTTTGCATGTGCTTTTCAAGATGATTTGGATTGTTTTTTGATCGCAGCTCTGTGAGCGCATTTTTTTTTCGATGGGGACTTTTGACAGAGAATGAGCTAGCCAGGCAGGGTTCATTTGTGGATTATTTTTTTAGATTGACCGAGAAGGCTTCCTGCCTCATTACTTGCAACCAATCGATTATGCGCATCTCACCTAATGACTTAAGCGTTTAGGGCTTATGGAACCAAACAGATTTCAAAATATGGTAGAAATGCTGCTTAGGGTTGGATTTTATAGTGTATAATTAACCGGCTTTGCATTCTAATTCAAATGATTCCTTCAGCTGCGATCCTTGGAGTCCTTGGCATTCTTGGTTTTGCTTTCTTCTTCTGGTTGGCCGTTAACGATCCAGCAGACGCCTGAACATAAATTGGTTATCGGGTAGAGCCTTTCTCTACCCGACTTTTTTTATTCTTCTAAGGTTTCTTGGAACACATCCATTGAAATGGAACTCCTCAATTCATTCTGACAAGTTGAGAAAATTTGATTCTCTCGCGATGTAGAAAAAGCTCTTATAGCTTTACTGCATCATGAGCACAAAGAACTGTTCTGAAAGTTAGAGACAGAACAATCTCAAGCAGTTTACGAATCAACACTATCTCAATATATAGCAATACATTCCTTTCAGGATTTAGTGTCTGGAAATTACTTCATTCCTTTGATTGGGTCAACGGAAATGAACATTAATTCCTCAAGAATAACATTTTGTGATCAATTTTAGGCCTTTGCCTTTTTAGAGGTTTGGTTGTCATCAATGATTGAATTATGATTTGAACACAGAGTTAAGAGACCTCAGCGCTTGTGGATAAGTTTAAGTAGGATACGAAGAGCACATTGAACGATTTTTTTAGCGACGTATGGGAATCACCTTTGCTGTCTTTTGACTCTCAATTGCACCATTTATGAATCAGTCTTAGATCAGAATCACTTGCAAAATAATGATTAGAGATTCACCTTGAGACAGCATTACTTTGGTTCTTTGGCATGATCGTAAAGGCCCAAGAGACATCAAACATACGTGTGATACTTGCGGGTCTCGTTGGAAACGTGATCGAATGGTATGACTTCGCTTTGTATGGATACTTTGCCAGCGTTATTGGGCAACAGTTCTTTCCCTCTAGCAATCCTTCAGTCTCTCTAATTGCTGCTTTCGGAGCGTTTGCTGTCGGCTTTCTAGTTCGCCCTTTCGGAGGGCTTTTGTTTGGACGTATTGCTGATTTACTGGGACGAAAACAGGCGCTTATCCTTACCTTACTGGCTATGGCTATTCCAACAGTGCTAATGGCCTGTATGCCTAACTACAGCAGGATTGGCATAGCCGCCCCGATCATAGTTGTTTTGTTGCGTATCATTCAAGGATTATCAGTCGGCGGCGAGTACACAACATCGATTGTCTATCTCGTTGAGAATGCCCCTGATCAACGACGAGGCTTCTTTGCTATTTGGGGGCTATGGGGTGCAGTATTAGGAATTCTGTTGGCTTCAGCAGTCGCCAGTTTTCTTGCGAATATTCTTGATCATCAACAGCTAGACCTCTGGGGTTGGAGAGTGCCTTTTGCTCTTGGTTCTCTTGTCGCATTAATAGGACTTTTAATTCGTCGTGGCCTTGTTAGCGATGTATCTACTGAAGAGGTCATAGACCCAGTTCAACAGGTTTTTGGAAAATACCGTATGCAGGTATTACGCTTATTCTTGCTTAATATTGGTGGCGGTGTTGGCTTCTATGCAGCTTTTGTGTATGTTGTGAGTTATATAAAAGAAATAGATATGGTTTCTGAACGCATAGCTTTGAATATAAATACAGTTTCTATGGCAATACTTTTACTACTTTATCCATTAACAGCTTGGCTTTCAGACCGTATTGGACGCAAGCCCTTGTTGCTCGCTGGGGGTGGCATGTTGATGTTTGGCTCGATTCCACTGTTTGAATTAATTCACACCACTGATCCTTCACGAATTTTCGTAGGGCAGCTTGGATTTGTGATTGCACTCGCAACTCTTTCGGGAGGATTAAATGTCGCGAATGTGGAGCTAATGCCTAAGGTGGTTCGCTGTACCGGACTGGCCTTTGCCTACAACACTTCTATGGGAATTTTTGGTGGTACAACACCATTAATAGCGACCTGGTTAATTCAGGGAAGTGGAAATCCAATTAGCCCTGCTTACTGGGTAGCGGGCAGTGCTTCGATCACTTTATTAACAAGTATCTTTTGGGTTAGAGAGACGAGACTTTCATGCCTGTCTTGAACCTAGAAGAAACAAATCAAGTATCGCTATTCCCCAATCAAGGTTATTTACTAGTCCATCATTAACCTGGGGAGATTCCCGCAAATTGTTTGGTTTGTGTTCTATTGCTGACAGAATAAGCGCAAGGAGGGCTGGCCTCAATCGCAATTTGTTGCGTTATAAGTATTAGACCACACTGGCCGGATTCGTTTAATATTCTCTGATAAGGAACCAGCCATTCGTTTACGCCATGGATTTGTCAACAGTACTTCTATGGGCTTCTTTGCCATTTGCACTGATAACGCTTTATTTTGGAACTAGAAATGGATATTACGACAGTGATTTGTATGAGGGAGATGGATGCGCACATGACGTGCAGAGATGATACTCTTTTCATTGCTAGCTTTTATTAATATTGAGATGCTCTGACTCCCCCTTTTTGACTTGTGTCTAATCCATAGAAATATTTAATTGTAGAAATAAATACTGAGATTCAAATCAATTTAATTATAGTTTCCATCTCTATATAAACATCCGCTTTACTTCTATTGTAGATATGACAATCAAGCTTTTTAGTGAAATCAATTCAAGACGAGAACTTGAATTTATGATTATTTAATGACAATGGCTGGCCTAGGCTTTCTTTGGCATGAGTCTTGATTTGGGTGCAGCGTATTACTGTGCTTAATCAGTCTGTAAATAGTCTATTGTAGCTTTAGGTGTTCTATTGAGGAATGCTTATTTTGTAAGGTTAGTTGATTTCACCTTTATTCGTGGCCACCATTACAACTCATCACTTTGATCGGAAGATCAGCTTTATTCATTCCATCATTATTGGAAGTCGATTCAATACATTCATTCTGTGACTTAGCCCAACGCGCAATCGGCTCAAGCCCTTCAGCAATCGGCTCAAGCCTAGAGACACCAACGACTAGGGCGATCGTGCTGATTGCTGCCATCAATGTGTAGGCGAGATCTTTGGCAATTCCTAGTTTGTTAACTTTATGACGTTCTGGCTGTGTGATTTTTGTGGAGGCCTCAATTGCCTTCCAGTTAAACCGCGTTGGCGAGGTAGGGATTAGATCTGAGTTGAGTTTTGTTCGCGAGTTAGCTATTGGCTGTGAGTCATGAGTGGATCGAGAGGTAAGGATTGGATATGAAGAGGCAGGAATTGCTTGCATTTGAGGGTTCTGATCATCCTTGCTAGTCGTTGATTGAGAAGCTTCTGATCGTGGCCTCCATCCTGCAATGGTGATCACAAGCGAGACAGCCGCTACAAATAACGAGCGCAGGCTTTTCAAAGCATCACGGAGCTCCATCGCCAGGCGTCCTCTGTCTTCAAAAAAGTCCGGGGTTGTTTCTTTGGTCATGCCTCCTTTTAGCTTATTTCATCCTTTGTGAGAAGTCGCTTTGAACGTCGATTTGTCTCTTAAGGAGAAAAGCCTGTATTTCTTCAATTGTAAGACATCAGTAGCGGAGTCAGTTCATTGCCACTAAGCTTTTTTGTCAAAACAGAAAACCCTTTTGATCTTGCTTCACCGATTCACATAACTAATTGACGTTTATTCTAGTCTGTTTAATTGGTGCAGATCAAGTCAGGTTGAGGTGGTTGATCTGTAGGACCATCGCTAATCTGACTCTCTCAATGAAGACTTATATGCTCATGCTAGTAGGAATTCCTACTTCGTTTAGATCATTGCGAATGATTTAACAACCTCATAACTGTCTTGTATCTGATGTGCTAACAACTGTCTAATCTTTAAGGCGTTAGGGCCTAATTTATATGATTGCAGTATTATGCTGATAATACTCCAATCATTCTGAAGAGTTGGATGGCAACCTTTTGGAACAACGAATGAAAATCGTCAAACTCCTCAAATCTGCCTTTGCAACAACATTTGTTTTCATTGGAGTGCCGATGTCCGCAGTCGGAAAACATCATCATCATGACCATTATGTATGTACTATCGGTTATCACTATGTTGGCGATGGTGTTTGTCGTCGCAACGGGCTTTGGTATCAGGGGAGACGCCATGAGCGTGGTTTGGAATACCGACCTGAACCCAGAGGAACTGTTGAGTTGTTTGATGGAGCTCTGAAAATTAAATTTTAATAGTTAGCTCTTATGAAAGGTTAGTGCCTTTCACTTTTAGTCCTTATCCATTCTTGCATCTGTGTAATTCACTATCAAGTGCTAGATCATCATGTCCAGAGTTCTTTTGAAGATCATTGATCAGCCAGAGTCTGTAATGTTATGTTTTTTAGTAATACTTTAGAACTTCAAGTCTTAACGCTCTTGTTAATAGCGGAAGCGTTTAATTACTTTTGCTGGTTCATGGTTAGAACCCTCTTGATAGAGGATCCATTGGTTCGTTTCTAGATCATGATCACAGCCAAATTCAAGGCTTTCCTTATAGGATTCCCATTTTATGAAGTGGCAGGCTTGGTCGGCTTCAAAGGCTGAACGGTAACTAGTAAAAAATAAAAAAAGCATCACGCCAGCGGCGAGAACAATAATGGTAACGAAGCCGACTTTCATGTTCGCTCTGATCTGTGTCTTAAGTACAAGGATGATATTGGCACAGATGATGGAGTATTGGCTGAGATGAAGTCAGTTCTTGATTTTAATACAATGAATGGCACTTTTTTGAATCATAGGATAAATCTGATGTTTGACGCTTGCCGTCAAACGTTTGTTTATTCTTTATGTCTTTATCACCTCTTCCTTTGGGATAAGAACAATACCAAAAGCAGTGTTCCCCAGATTGGTAATAGATAAATAGCGGTAAAAACCCCCATTACGAAAACAGTAGAGGCAACAATTATTGCGGCTCCGATTCCAGCCCAAAGTAACCAGCGACGTAGTCTTTTTGGCCATACTTGCCCGGTGAGTCTATCTAGTTGATGCTGTAGCTCCCTACGTTCTTTAGTCATCTCCTGCAGACGGCTCTGATGCCAGGAGACTGAGTTTCGAGCTGATGATTCAACGACCTTTTTCTGTATACTTCCCAAGAGATCTGAGGAGCCAGAAAACATTGAGCGCACACTAACTGCTTGAGCTTGAATGAGTGCACGGCTGGTTTCGCCGATTGCTCGATCGAGCCTCTCTAGTCGAGCCTGCAAAGACTGCACAGGGTCAGCATTGCGCGAGAGGTCGATCCTTTGCAGGGCGACGACTTTGTTGGGTCTGCTAAAAATCCCTTGAATGAGGCGCAAATGGTTGGTTCCGGACCCTTACATTATGGGTCTGCTCGTCAACACGTTCTATCGCTAGGCCTCTATGGTCCTCCACTGGTCTGGAGCATTAGCCATGGATGTGTTGAGTCTGCCTGAGTCGGCTTTAAACGCAGGTTTTTTAGAATCCGTCCAGCTGCGCTAAAACACCATTGGTAGTGCCTGGGGGAGTGTAAACACTCCAGCGCATCCACTCATGACGTTCGTTTTGCTGCTGACTAAAACGGAATTAGAGCCAAGGACAGGGTGATGGATGGAGAGGTCGGTCCTTAAAGGCTTTAGGGGCCTACTTTGTGGGCCCCCGCTAACAACGGTTGGAGTTAAGCAATGGCAATCCAAAGCTCAGATAGCAAACGAAAACCCAGACAATCAGTTTCTTATTCAATAAACGATGCCCTTAAAGCTGATTACCGTGAGATTCGTCGCCTGGATTTGAAAAAACGGCTTGGGGTATTGCTCTATAGACGCGAACGTATGGAGCGTGAATTAGAAGCAATTAAGGCAGCCTTGAGCACATTGGAAGCTCAGATGCAGAGAAATGTCGCCTATGAGCAGCTCTCTAACTGTAATAAACCCTCTAGTTAATCACCATTGATTTGTTACTATTATTAATTTAGACATCATAAGATGTTCTAGAACTTTTCAGCTTTAATTCGTATTTCTTCTGCTTTCCTTAGGGCAGTTCTGCGCAAGATGGCACGAGATAATCTAATCGGAGCTGAGTAAACAAGCCTTTCCTTATCGACCTACCTATAAAGGTTCACGCTTTTGAGAGCAGGCCTAATGGCGACACCTATTAGAAGGTATCATTCAGTTGATAGTTGATCTTCTTCCGACGCTTTCATTTGTCTTCTTTAAGATAAACTCTCTCAAAAACGTAGTCTATTTCTATTGGAGTAATAGAATGATGCATAGGGTAAGTTGTTGCTTTAAATGTTTTTTTAGATAAATAGCTGAAGTCATTTTCTCTGCAACTTCGTTTCCCAATTTTTTCTTTAACAACTGGGTTAGGGCCATTCGTCGAAGTAGGCTTGATCTGCTAGGGAGCCTTGCTGATCGTCTTGAATTTTGCCTTCTGCTCGATCAAGTGAGCTCAAGGATTTCTCAACATAGGTTCTTACGTAAGCAGCTCGCTTCTGTTGGTAATACATGTGACGAAGGGTACGAGTTAACTCATGCCGTCGAACGCGTCGCCACTGATGCATGAATTGATCGAGAAATGTTGGATGGCGACGGCTCATCGATCTAGTCGCTTCCTAACGCACATTGTATTCAGTTTTCTTCGTGCATTGAAGAATGCTGCAAGATCATTCGCTGATAGTTGCAGATGGGTAATCAAAGGGCAGCCATTGCTTGCCCTAGATGATGCATCCTCTGGTGCACTCGCGACCATAAGGGTGTTGAGCAGAGTGAGCTTGAGCAGCTCTCCTATGTCTAGGTTGTGATCTGTTCGCTGGTGATGTAGGCAGAATTGCTCAAATTCACGGTCATCAGGAGGTGAAGCGGCTCAACCTGCAGGCTTCATAACATCAGTAAGGTTAGAAGCCTGAAGGTATGCGTTGAAGAAGGTCACTTGGGGCCTTTCACGGAAGATAGGTATGGAAGTGAAGTGAAGTCGTATCAGTGGCCCTCCTGCTTAGAACTGCTTTAGACAGGCTTGTCGTACGAGGGAAGTCAATCAGCTCCAGCTGAACTCCATAGCGATCCCTTCTTCGAGATTGCGTTTTACCGGACAGGTATCAACCACCCTTTGAAGCAGCTTGACCCGTTCATCGCTCAGCTCAGGCGGCATGGTAATTCGAAGTTTAAGGGCTTTGATACTGCGCGGTCCTTCACTGGTCATGATCTTCTCGACTTCAACTGCTGCACCCTCGATTCTCCAGCCCTTGCGACGGGCAGTGATGCCCATCACGGTGAGCACGCAGGTGCCAAGGGCTGTTGCGACTAGGTCTGTAGGTGAGAATGCCTCGCCCTTACCTTCGTGATCGATGGGGGCATCGGTGGTAAGACGATCCCCAGAGGGGGTATGTAGGGCTTCACAGCGCAGATTGCCCTTGTAGCAACAGGAGATTGTGGTCATCGTCATTCAGCTCTGAACTGGTTTGCTATGCAGAGATTCTGCTATTGGATGTCTTTTAGAACCACATCGAATAAAAAATTAAAGGCCCCATTAGCCTGCAAAGATTAATTAAATTCTTGATCGCCTCAAGGTTGATTTGATCTGATCATCTTGGATTAAACCTCAAGTAAGCCCAATCGCTATGGCCCTAATTGCTTAAGGCCTACTACTAGAGATTGATCAATACAAATCAGTTTTTTGTATAGGCCCATTCAAATATCCTGTTGGTATGGAAAAGAAAAAACAAGAGGAGACTTCACCTCCAGATCAAAACCACCCCCTCTATGCGAGTGATCGTGATCGAGTTGATGCTCTTTTAGGGCATAAGGGCCATCCCAGTGAAGACCAGCTCACCACGGCAGCGATGCTTCTCAACCGTTACGACGGTTTCCCAGGTGCGATGGACTTGCAGGAAGATCTGACAAAGGTGGTTAAGAGTTGGGGTTTTGATCGTGAAGCCCTGAATGCCAAGACCAGAGCGATCTGGTCCAGTGGTTGGCGACCAGGCACTGCCACTTCTGGCGATGACGTTGGCTCAGGAGCCGACGTCGTTGACAAGGAGACCTGATTGGTACGCCGCTCAAGGTTGATACTGCTATTGATGTTCGCCTTGCATCGATGAGCGCCCCCTATCAGGAAGGCAGGAGACTGACCACACGCGAAATGGTTAGATCCCATGCTTTTCCCGTCTTGGCTGCTTTAAGTACTATCAGCATCATCGTGATCGCCTGGTCGCTTATCCCAATTTCCCGACAGGCAGCCCGTTGGAACGGATGTTTTGAGGAATCCTTACGCTGGCAACGTAGGGACTTCCCAAAGGAGTCCATACCGATTTCGAAGTTGTGGGCGACTCGCTACTGCAATGGTGGCTCTCTACCAATGCCAAGGAAGTAAACGAAGCCTCACCATTTTTGCGTAAGTTACAAGAATTGATTGGGCCTGATAAGCCGTTTGAGCATCCTATTTAGATGGAAATTCGATGAGTAGTGCCAAGAGAACATCGATGCCTTGACAGATATCAGATTTTAATTCTTTAGAAAGGATGCGACCTCCTACTGAATTAATCCAAGGCACAACTTCTTTCGCATATTCAGAAAAGCCTTCAAAGTTAGTAAAGGTTCTCTGTTGATAAGCAAGTACAAATTAGCCATGAAGAGACCCTTTAGGGCTCTGCTTAGATAAAAATTGAAAGAGTTACTTTGAGTGTCTGTGTTATCGACTTAAGACCATTTTCTATGTATTTAGCATAACAAAAAACATCTATAATTCAGTTGTGGTTTTGATTTTATTTGATAAGCATCTCTATGAGCTTCATCCATTATTGCATGAAGCTCATAGAGTATGATTTTGTTGAGGTAAACTTTTAAGTGTATACTTGATTGCGATTGTTGTGATTTTAATTGGCTTTAATATTGCCCTCTAGCCAGCCGCAATCATTGAAGATAAAAATTCCGGGACTGGCAGCTTATCCATGAGTGAAGAAAGAAGATCCATATTGAACTTGTGGACGGCTGGAATGGTGCGATCCAGAATAAAAATTGCTAGGTATGGAATGTTCATCGCGATTTGCCAGCGCCATTTGAAGGTCAGGATCCCCCAGGCCTTTTTGGCGTAAGCCTTTTGAGGATCAGTAAGGCGCTCCCATCTCTGATTGCCAAAAGCGGTGATACGTTCCTTGAGAGAGGCTTGAGACAGTGAACCTGTTGACTGCATTTTATGTCTTGAGATGGAGGCCTTTATAGCACATAGGGGTTTTTACCCATGCCTGATGGGTCTTGGCTGCCGATTCATAGCGATGTTGTTCAGGCAGATACACAGCTAGAATGAGTGACTGATTCAATCAAGCTTGCTTGTGCCTGATCTCTCAAATGGCTTAGATCCTTTCTCTCCTTGGGGAATCGCACTTTTAACTTTTGGGGTGGTTTTTACCTTTTGTATTCCATTCTTTTTGATTAAAAGTGATGATTTTAACCCAGACAAAGGTAGCAAGGCCTATCAGGATGAGATGAGAGCAAAAAAAATAGCTAATCTCTATCCGAAAAAACCTTAGCCTGAGAAATACCCTGATAGCTATCAATCCAATTCTACTTTGCACCAGCATTGATAGTGTTGACTTACGTATGCTTTACCAAAAGAGTCTGGTCAATAGTTATGGATTTTTTATTCTCTAGTTTTTCTGTTAGCTAGACTTTGCGATTAATTGATAAGTTAAATTGCTTTAAATTTTTCTATGAAGTCATGTTTTTGCTACAAGGAATTTTAATCTGATCAATGCGTATATATCAATAGGTCGGCATTTTTTGGTCTTCCAGTTAGTGATATGTGTTGCGGCTAGAGAGTTTTCAGATGATAAAAATTAGCTCAGTATTTATGGCATTGCTATCTATAGGGATTTGATCTCCTCACGCGCCTTGCATCGATCAAGGAACTTATTCCAAGCTTTTGGCCACCTCCAGCGAACGATTAGAGCCAAGTAGAAGAGGTAGGCCATTCCTTCCACGGGATGCTTGATAGTCGATAAGAGAGATAGTGCCTGTTCGACTGGTGAGGCCATGGCTGACGGAGTTCGATACCCATAATTAGACAGGAAACTCATGGTTGTGTCTGAACTGTTTCTAACCGTCGTAGCTTTTGGTGGTTTTGAGTTGCGGTACCCATAGGCTCTGCTCGACTCGCCTCTTGTTGCACCCAGTGCTAACCATATGTCCTCCCATGCATTGGTTCGTCCTAGACCGAATTTTGCTAAACAGATGATTTCCCTAGCGATCTGCCCCTGCGCTTGCTAGACGCACTGAAAGCAAAAGCTCCTTGAATAGTGTTTTGCTAGCACTTCCTCTGATTAGTTGGATGGCCTCTCTTGCTTTTCCTCAAATGCTTTGACGAGTTTCTGCTTATTTTCTTTTAAAAGCCTTCGTTCTGATTGCATTTCAAGGCTTGAGAAACAGCGTTGATGGTTTTGAGGGCTTTCTATCTGTCCAGCACCTATTTTGAGGGGGCATGCTCTTTACAGGCAAGCTTCTCCAGTTGTTCGCTTGGATCAACTGTTGAACCAGTGATCTCTGGCTAGAAGGTAGGTGTATTCATCGAGTTCTATGACTAGTATAATCAGATGCCGATACTGTGGAATTCCTTTATCGTCGTCATACGAATGGGAGCTCGAGGCCCTGATCGCTAGTGGGAGTTGTCTGGAGTGCGTGGAGCGAATTGAGAAAGGAGACCTTATTATTCAACGACGCATCAGCACTCCTAAAGATCAGTGTGATGATTAGCGGCCAACGAGCTAATCAAGATCTTCATTCTTGATAGTGAGTTCTTCGAGGTCCAGCCCGTTTCTATCGCTTGTATTGGGTGGAGAATTGAGTCAATAGGTTTAATGAATGATTTTTATTTAGACCTGTTTTGATTGATAGTAAGTCTCGACTATTCCTCTCAATATTCGTGAGGGATTGCTAGCTGCTTTAATCCTTAGTCAATCTAGAAAATAGACTGTCAACTCTTTTCTTGTTCACGCCTAGATCTGAAACACCAACTCTTGAAGCTGATCGAACTTGGATAACCTTTTCGTTTGGTATTTGAAGAATCTCCAGGTCATCTGGGAATCGAAAAACTAGGCTTCTAACAACAGCATGCCAATAATTGTTGGTTTGCTCGAGGACCTTAGTTCTTGGTAGTTGAGACCCAATGCCTAAAAGATCTTCATAGGACTTCTTCACTTCGTTGACTTCCCGTTCAACAAGCACACAGTTTGTGTCAACTGCGCATTCGGATAACCTTCCTTCCCTAGAGAATGCCATGGCGGGATCACTGTGAATGGTGATGAGCGTTATCAAAAAGCAAGGAAGCAGACTGTATGCTAGACGTTTCATTGAAAAGCAATCATTTAAGAGAAACCTACAGGTTTTAGGCTGTTGTCAAGCCGTATTTTAAGAACACAACTTTGTCTGATGTCTCGATTGGAGCAATGAGTGATAGTTGGCATCCACCGATGACCGTTCAAAAACCTCTCTCAGACAACGTCTCTGCATCGATGCAAGACCCCGACCGTAAAGAACAGAACCTCAATTCGATTGAAGGGTTTGGATCTCACTCTTATGTAGTTTTGGCTACTTTATGTACTGTTAGCTTGATCGTGATTGCCTGGTCTCTTGTGCCAATCTCTAGGCAGGCAACACGCTGGAACGGATGTTTTCAGGAGTCTTTTCGTTGGGACCGCAGAACGTTCCCAACGGATCCACAGTTGGTTTCGAAGTTGTGGGCGACTCGCTACTGCAATGGTGGATCACTATCAATGCCTAGGGAGTAGTCGCTGCTCACTTTGATGCAGAGTCACCATGGTTGCACTCAGCCTCGATTTCTTTTGAGGTGCTCTCATGGATCAAATTAACTGCGGATGAGCAGGATCACCTTTGAATGGACCGACCACTTGGGATGTGATCCATCCTCCATAGAATTGTCCGGGTTGGGGGATCACTGTCTCTCCATTGACGCTGCAATGATCCATGCGTCCGGGGTATAGCGCGTACCAGTCCGTCAGGGCCCTAAATGTTGGGGAGGGATCTGGATATGACCAGATTGCGCCCTCGAGACGTTTGTCTGCAATCACCAGATCCCAGTAGTTTGCGATTCCCTTCCATTCGCAGAAACTCCTGCGACGGCTGCGTATCAGTAGATCCTTCCGCATCGCCTTTGGAGGAAGATAGTAGGTGGGCGGATGGAATGTCTCCAGCACACGCAGGCAGTCATGGGTTTCGCAGATACGCGTACCGAGGGCCTCCACAATCACGTGATCTGAGCAGGCCACAAGAGCTGGCGGACGTGGGTACTCAGCAACAATTTCAAGGCTCATTAGCTCTATGTTGAGATAGTGACTTTGGTTCAGGGGGTGAGTGATGACATTTGAGCCTGGTTGCACATGCAAGAGATGTCGTGGACTGGGCTTTGACAAAAGGGTTAAAGCCCAGGTTTTTTAAGCAGAATTGGTTCGTCGCAAGGATGACGCCAGAAGCTGCCAAATGATTAGCGTTCGAGACTTTCTAGCAGTAGGTGCCAACCTAGGGCGGAAGCTTCAGCGGCGAAGCTTTCTCTTTCTTCGCACATAAAACCATGATCGGCGCCATTGATCTCTATGTAGCGCAGTCGCTCTTCATCAGGATCCTGCATGCGTAATGCCGTTTGGATTGCTTGCCGATCTGAAGTTGGGATCAACGGATCTGCTGTACCGCACAGACATGTCAGTCGGCCTGAGACCTGCGGCAATAATTCGAGGCTTGGTGCACCACCTCCCGGGCGGGTTTTGCTTACACCGGCACCATAAAAATTGAAGGTCTCGCTCACCTCGGTCATGGTTGCAGTGATCAGTGCAGCGTGTCCGCCGAAACAGAAGCCAATCACAGTGATTTGTGGTTGATCAAGCTGTTTGTTAAGCCAGCAAATAGCTGTGTAGGTATCGGTAAGGATTTGCTCCATTGAGGTTGAGTCCTTGTGTCGTCGACCTTCGATAAGGTTGTCTTCGCTATAGCCAAGCTCTAGCTCCGGTGCGGTGCGAGAAAATAGTGGCATCGCCAGGGCTGGGATGCCTCTGGTGGCGAGGCGATCGGCCACACTGCGAACCCAGTTATTGACTCCGAAGATTTCTGGTAACACCAGGACAACACGATTCGGCCCTTCAACGATTTCATCACGACCTTGACTCGGTTTTGACCACCAGCAGCGCAGGGGGACTGAGCCTTCTTTGATCACAATCCATTCGCTTTTCATTTGAGTAGCTGTCTCATGAGTCGTCGGTGCGAAGGCTTCTGCCAGATTTCTGCAGTATGGGGCCTTTAGCTGGCTGATCTAGGAGTTGCTTTGCCTAGATCACTTGGTTGATGTGCCAGGCTTTCTAGGAGTGGGTGGTTTGCCTTGATAAGGACTTTTGTGATCTTGTTTAGATCTCAAAGAGCCTCTTCTATGACCAATTGTGCCGATGGACTCAATGGCTTGTGGAGCTCGTAGCTCTTAAGACTGCCCTTGCTTGGGACGATTCGTAAACGAAGACCGTTCTCCTTGCTGGTGATGGCGAATTTTGGGCTAGTCACTACTCAGCAATCTGGTGAGATTCCAGTTCATCAAAGCTTTGCTCCATATTGCTCTGAGGCTATTTAATGGCTTGATGGATCCTTTAGACCCTTTAAGCCAGACTGGAAGACACCTTCCATTAGCAATCCTGCTGGTTACAACAGCGTTTGGAGCGTTTTTTGGAGGAGCACTTATCACTGCATTGATCCGCGCCAGATCTGAGCTTGGCTGGTTTAAGAGGGAAGAGGAATGAACACTTTTGCCGCCACTTATGTTGTTTTTGTTCAGGCCATCGGGGCACTGGTGATCTTTGGTGTTGCTGCTTATGCAATCAAACAGATGCTGCTTAAGCTTCAACAGCCAATTGATGAGCCAGATATCCGAGTTGAGGTGACAAGACGATGAGCTTTCACAAGCTTGCTGTTTTGTTTGTCTCGATGGAGGTGTTTACTGGTTCAAGCGGCGAGCTTATGAATTTCTCATTGCCTTGATGATCATACATAGGCTCATTGTGAAATGTTTGGGAACGAGATTTTTAGGCCATCAAGTAACATCTGAACAGCAATAGATGTAAGCACTATTCCCATTACTTTTGTTAGCACTTGCAGGGCTGATCCACTAATCTTGGACGAAAGCATCTCGGCTGCATCAAAAATAAGATAGATTATCAAAGATAGTAGTAAGACTATTAAGCTCAATGAAATTTTGCCATCGATGGAAGAATTCACCGGGTCGGCAATTGCAATCGTCAGTGTGCCAGGGCCTGCAAGAAGGGGAATGCCGATAGGCACGATTCCTTTCCCTGAAGAACTCTTGTCCCGATCAATCGAGGCTGGGTCATGGTGCTCCTCTGGTGGTTTGGATCGGAGCATGGAAAGGCCGATCAAGATAACAATTAACCCACCAGATATTTGAAAGCCTCCTTGGCTTATTCCGAAAATTGCCAGCAAATCATTCCCGAGCCATGTAGCCAAGAGAAGTGCGATCAAGAGGGTGAAGGCACTGTTGCGTGCGATTGCCTTGTCGGTTTTTTGATCTCCATCTGTGAATGAAAGATAGATCGGCAGATTGCCAATAGGGTTAGCAACAGTAAAGATTCCTATGGCAGTGTTTAGAAGAGACATAAAGATCGGCACTAATTGATTTTGTTGCTAACATTTACAGGTCTGATTGAGCCGCAGATGTTGATTCTATGCCAGGTGTTTTTGATCTATGAGTGCCTCTATTGGCAGCAGATCGCGATCAGTAATGGGTTTGATTTCGGCAGGCTTCTTGGGTAGGCTACTTATACTGGGCTGAGATTGCTTCGTGTAAGACGGATTATTTCAGGAATGATCAATGCTTTAATAACTTCATGTTGAGAAAGTGGTTCTTCTCTTTTAGTTGGTCAATATCTTATGGATTTGGTCATTTGAGATTTCTATTCCATTCTGGTAAATAATGGACGACCCTTTAACTCGATCGACGTGAACTCTTTGTCCTCAATCAAACACCCTCAACCTGGCACGCAGATCGATGCTGTGCTGGATCCTGTGATTCCAGAACTTAACGAGTTGGTGGCGAAGACGCCAGGGACCCTTTCGCTGGCCCAGGGCATGGTGAATTGGGCTCCACCCGTTGCCGTAAAACTGGCAATGAACAATGCTCTGTTGAATCAAGAATCAAGCCTTAATCGTTATGGCCCAGTTCGAGGTGATCCTGATCTGCTTGACCTAATTAAGCAAAAATTGATGATCCAGAACGGTTTGGATTTGGCCGAAAGCATGGTCATGGTCACTGCAGGTAGCAACATGGCATTTCATGCCATTGCTCAGGTTCTCTGTGACCCTGGCGATGAGGTCATTCTGCCGCTGCCTTATTACTTTAATCATTTTATGGCTATTCAGTTGGCCGGTGGAGTGCCTGTGCCTGTGAATGCTGGTTTAATACCTAACCCTGAGCTCATAGAGGCTGCGATTACAAAACGCACCCGTGCCATTGTCACGATAAGTCCTAATAATCCAAGCGGAATCGTTTTCCCTCAAACCTTACTTGCCGCCATCAATGGGATCTGTGCCCAGCATGGTTTGCTGCACATCAGCGATGAAGCTTATGAGGATTTTGTGTTTGGTGATGTACCTCATTGGAGCCCTGGATCTCTTCCTGGCGCAGGGAACCATACTGTTTCGCTCTATTCGTTCTCCAAGGCCTATGGCATGGCCGGATGGCGTCTTGGTTATATGTCTTTTCCTATTGGCTGGAGTAAGGCTTTGGCCAAGGTTCAAGACACAGTCTTGATCTGTCCACCTCGTTTTTGCCAACGAGCAGCGATTGCGGCCTTGTTGGATGGTTCTGATTGGGTGCGGCAGAATGTCTCTCAATTGTTGAGTCGGTATCAGTTGCTCTTGAAGCGTTTTGCCGCTAGCAACGATCGACCCTGGCGCTTTTTACATCAACCCAATGGAGCTTTTTATTGCTTACTTGAAGTGGATTGTGGTTGCAATGGAGACACCTTGATGCGTCAGCTGGCAAGAGATTATCGAGTTGCCACGATTGGAGGTTGTAGTTTTGGTTTCAAGAACGAGAGTTGTGTACTGCGAATCAGCGTGGGGATGCTTGAAGGCGCTGAATTGATAGATGCCTTTGATCGCTTGGAGGCAGGCTTGCTTAATGCTGTTCAACAAGGAGACCGTACCACCTGAATAATAAAGTTAATTCCAATTTATTTTTATTGAAAATAGCAATCAGAACTTGTTGAGTAATGACTGCGTGGTGAATTTTGATCAGCTCTGCAGCAGAGAGTTTTGCTGCTGAAACCTTACTCAAATCATGCAATAAGCCAATGGCCGTACGATCATCAATGGCTGCATTTATTTCTATTAGATTCTATCCATTGCCGTGAACACTTGCAGCATTTTGTAGATATGATTTAATGACTTTCTTGCCTGTTAAGCAATTCAATTTTTTAAGTAAGTCTTTGATTTGATCCGCTTATTGCTAGCCATGATGCTTCCTATGGCTTTTTACCATAATTGATTGGAAGGTAAATAGTGATCAGAACTCTTGCTCCTAACTCTATGGGAATGATCGTAGGGGCTGATTGCCTTTGCCTCGCATGCTTTTTGGCAATGTTGACTATTTTTCATCATCACTCTTTGAGGGCCAATGAAGTGATAAAGCCTTCGTCTGTTGGTGAGAACATCAATAATGCTGCGAGAATGCATGGATCTAATTTTAGAGGCTTTTGTTTTCATTCTTAGGTGTCTAATTTCACCCATTCTCTTCTCGTATGAAAATAAATACAGACCTTTTAGCAATCCTGCATGTCTCTATTATGGCAGGCTAACTTCGATGATTGAAATTATTTTTTCTCGTCAGTATCCAAGCCTAATGCTGATACAATAAGGGTGTTTTCTAATACCTTTGGATATAGCAATACGCCAACGATCACGGATATGATCGCTGTGACAATGAATGTCGTGACTTGGCCTATTGACCCTGGCAAGTAGATTTCAGAGTTCAGAAATGGCAAATCAATCAGAGAACCTATGGTTCCCCAAATCAATACCCATGCAGACACATATCCAATGCCGAACCAGTCTTTCTTTGACATGTGACCTCTGAAAACACGAAACAATTGTTGAATACTAGCTGATAGACACGCATAGGCTTAATAAAGTGGCATCTCTGATGTGCAGCTTGTCTGACCAGTGACAACACCTAGGCCCTGCTGCCAATGACTTGCCCAAGTCTTGCAGTGGCTGTTTTTGCTTGCTGCAGTGTCTCTTCATCTTCTTACTCTTGGCGTTGGAGCGCAGATTGATCCAGGTTAGCTGCTACCGCAAAGTGGTTTGATTCTGTTGAATGAGGTCTTGGCATAACTGAGCAAATGATTGGTTTGTCTCATTCAACAGACAAACTTAGCTCCATCTAAGAGTTTGTTCTCGTTAGCACCTTTGCTTCTATTCGTCATCTTTAAAGAAACCTGAAGCTTCCGCTCCGTGTTCTTGTTAAACAATTCATCAGGTCTGCTACTAGGTTCAAGAGAGCTTCCCTTCGACCCGCCCATGGCGATTAGCGTTACCTCTGCATGTCCAGAGAGCACAATTAATGAACTGGGCATCCGGCAATGGCCCATTTGGACATGTGAGGCCAGCACATTTCCTTGGACTTATGATGAACAGGAAACCTGTCTGTTGTTGGAAGGCGAGGTGACCGTTAAGCCCGAAGGCGGAAAGCCCGTGCGCTTTGGTGCAGGTGATCTGGTGGTGTTCCCTGCTGGAATGTCATGCATTTGGGAGGTTCATCAGGCAGTTCGTAAGCACTATCGCTTTGGTTGATGAATGAGCCCTGACGGCTAGCTGTGAAGTGATCTCGCTGAACAACTGGATCAATGCATGGTCTAAGAAATGCATTGATTCGTTGATTGCTCTCGGGGAACATTAAGCAGACCAGGCAGGTAAATAACAGTAGCCTTATAATGCAGTATTGCTACTGTCCAGGGTGCGATCTGGTGAAGGAGGGCATTTTCGTCGTTCAGTTTTGCTACATAGGTTTTGTGCTTTTTGCTTGGCCTACTCAAGATTGATCTGACGTTCTTCGCGTTGCTAAGAATCAATGCTGTATTCACATCAAGGCCACGGGGGAAGACGGAGCGTAATCACACATGCCAATGGCTAAGCCAATCGAGATCATCTTGCAGTTGCTTGATCTGAAGCATTGCACATTCTTTCTCTAAACGACTCGATGTTGACTGGGTTTTCTGCTGAGCAGCCTGTGCTGCGACATGAGCCTGTCGGCCAAAGCTCTCCTCTGTTGTAGGCCTCAATGATGGATTCGTAATGGTCTTCTCTTTGTCTTGCTTGATGTGCCATGTACTCATGTATTTTCTTTGCTTGAAGGAAAGCGCATCAACCTGCAATGCGCGATCGGAGGGAATACTCAATACGAGCGATCCCTCCCTTAGACAGGTCTACTCAGGCCTCGTTCTTTGAGGGGGCTCCATAGGAGAAGGCCCTGGAACTTGACAAAGCTAGATAATTGAGTGAATGAAAAAAACAAACTATGGCTGGAGTCATTGCCGGGGCAATTTCTCTATCACTTCATTTATTCTGGAAGTTTAGAACAGCCAATAGCGAGAGAGCCAAGTGGAAGATCTTGCTATCTGCCTTATGGCTCCCTCGCCAATGTGTAACGTTTTCATCATTATCCCAGCTTTCATGGCTGGCTAACAAGAACATTTCTTTTGGGAGATTGAAACACTAGCTTGATAGATTAAATCAGCATAATCCACGCTGCTTAAACTTTAGATCTCCGCTGTCTTCGATATTAGTTCGAATATTTACACTTAAGCGGTAATTGGTATAAGGGCCTGAGTTGCATTAATTCGAGATATTTGAATGTCTCTGCTTGATTGCTGCTTGAGAAGTATCAAGTGGTGATAAATAATTTGTAAGTTTTTTAAAAATAGGTGTTTTTGTTTTTTTGCCTGCGTACATGTGTGGACCTATTTGTGCAAGCCGTTTTTATTTTCCATATTTATTGACCTTTTTGTATCTTTTTAATCAAGTAATTGCGATTGTGCTGCTTTGTTGATTTGGTTTTTATTGCTCATTCTTTGTTGTTGATTTGAGTTTCCGTTGATGATTTTACTGAAATAGCCGTAAAACGCCAGGCTTGCAATGTATCCCCCCAGTAATTGCTAGGCAGACCAGCTTTCTTTTTGAGCTGCTCTACGAATTCAGTCTTCTCCGGAAGACTTTCCCAGACCTGCGGTAGAAAAACACTACGTTTCCCTTGGTCAGCGATGATCAGCCCGTCGACATTTTGACGCAGTTGTTGCATGAAATCTGCTTCATCTGAGAATGTCATTCTTTCAAAAGGGCTGAGAAGCGAGATTGAGATCTCAAGTTCTGAGGCCTCTTCTAACTCTATAGGAGAAAACCGCGGATCTTTCATTGCAGCTTTATAGGCATTATCGACGACATCCGCGATGAGTGGTCGATAGGCCTGGACAGTACCGATACAGCCTCGTAAATTCCCGTTTTTATTTAATGTGACAAAAGTGGCGCGCTTTTGTTGAAGTTCTGGCGGGAAAGAAGTGATGTCTACAGTAGGAGGATGACCATTTTCAATCGAATAGGCCACGGTCTGTGCTGCAATTCTGATAAGACGCCCTGCTTCACGATTCAGTAGACCCCAATCCTCTTCCACTCGTAGAGAATTGCTTTGATCGATTTTCTTGCATACGGCCCAGGAACCATAACCAACGACTCGTTCTTTGTTGCCTGCTGTGTCACCAGAGTTTTGCAAAGCAAGTCGCTTAACAGAGAGGCCATATTTACGTGCTGCAATCAACATTCCGGCAACTGGAATACAACCACATGCTTTTTCTGGGCTAAGCATGTCTGGATTCAAACTTTCGATAGATTGAGCCGTTTCTCTATCAATCTTCTGGGCATTTTTGTAGTCCTTGAAATGGCTGAGATCAGTGCTGATGAGAAACCGTGTTGAATCACTGCCCCAGAGACGTTCAATGACTTCGGCAACCTGTTTGCCGGAAACGGCACCAACCACAAGTGGTAGCAATTTGAATTCGCCAAGAACTTTCTGGAGAAATGGAAGATGGACCTCAAGTGAATGTTCCGGGCGGTGTGCTTCGTCATTGACGCTGATCTGAGGTAAGTCAAGAATTGCGGTGATGGCTTCACGGTCAATTTCAACTTTTCCTAGAGGTGTTTGAAAGGCATCCACTGATGGCACAGCAACGCCCTGTAGGGCGATGCGATGAGCAGGGCCGATCAAAACAACATGTTCAATTTTGTCTTTTTGACTTTGCCAGGTGATATAGGCATTGGCCGCGACTTGGCCTGAGTAAACGTAACCTGCATGTGGAGCGATTAGCGCCTTGGGCTGCAAGGGATTTGTTGTGTCAGCATTCGCGATCAATCTGGCGACGTCGCTTGCGAGCGTTTCTCTATCAGCTGAGTAAAAAACTCCAGCTACTGCAGGGGCTCTCACCTTACCCATTGCTTTAAGACTCTTTCCTTAGCTGGCCAAAGGCTTGTACTTGAAGGCGTTGATGCGTGGCAGTCCCCCATCTATGCAGTTCCGTCGGCAATAGTCCATATCGATTCGATCTGCTTAGAGGATATTTGATTTGAGTCTAACTTGGAAATTTTCATGATTAATGCAGCCTCAATATCAGCTCAAATACGTTCATTTCGGCGGCATTGTCTGAGATAGGTGTTGGCAACCTTCCATCGCTGAGTTATTGGCCAATACGTACCGGTTGTCGTTTCCGGCCCCATTGACCAGGAGTGGCATCAAAGTGACCAGGGATCCTGGTGCCGCATTGTGCACATGTTCCTTTCACTGTTGTGGAGAGTCCCCACTGGCCCAATGCATACCAGTCGCGCTCGATGAGCAAATGCTTGCAATCAGGGCAACGTGTGTTGTCTCCGGCTGGGTCGTGCACGTTACCTGTGTAGACAAATTGCAGGCCTTCCTCAATCGCGATCAACCTTGCCTTGGTCAATGTTGATGGAGGAGTTTTGGGGCGATTGAGCTTGTAGTCAGGGTGATAAGCAGAAAAATGAATAGGAATATTTGGGCGTAGCTCTTCGTGGACCCACTCAGCGAGTTTACGGATTTCGTCATCGCCATCGTTTTCTTCCGGGATCAATAGGGTTGTGATCTCAACCCAAGTATCGGTTTCATGCACCAGATAGCGAAGGGTGTCTTTGACTGGTTCAATCTCGCTTGCACATAAGTCTCGGTAAAAGTGTTGAGTGAAGGCTTTGAGATCTACGTTGACTGCATCCATCACTTCGAAGAACTCTGCTCGAGCATTTGCGGTGATGTAGCCGGCAGTGACGGCCACATTTTTGATCCCGCGCGCTCGATTTGCTTGTGCCACGTCGATGGCATATTCCGCAAAGATCACAGGGTCGTTGTAGGTAAAAGCGACTGAGCGGCAGCCGTGTTGTTGAGCAGTCGCAGCTAGCCCCTCGGGTGAGGCAGCATCCATCAAACGATCCATCTCTCGAGATTTCGAGATGTCCCAGTTTTGACAGAACTTGCAACCCAGATTGCAACCTGCTGTTCCGAATGAAAGCACTGAAGAACCTGGATAAAAATGATTGAGCGGTTTCTTTTCGATCGGGTCGATGCAAAAACCACTTGACCGGCCGTAAGTGGTTAGGGCCATGCCTTCAGCAGTGGCTTGTCGCACAAAACAAAACCCTCGCTGGCCTGGTTTCATTCGACAATGACGTGGGCAGAGATCGCATCGGATTTTTTCACCATCTTGCGACCACCATCGACCTAGGTGTAATGGGGCAGTATCAGTCATGGTGTGGCGTGCTTAGTGATCAAGAAATCATTGAGTTCCATCAATACAATCGAACTGCCAATCTCTAGGAATTCATTCTATCTCTAATTTGTGTATGAGTGTCTAGAAATTGCCGTTAAAATGCTAAAGGATATTGCTAGGACTTATTAGAACCACAAGAGAGTTAAGTCATCTTGAGTCTCCAAGCAGCCCTGCCTTGATCACACTCACCACATAAACAGGGTGGAGAGGTTGCCTTGCTCACAAGTCCCAGATGCCTTCAAGAAGAGAGATTAGATTGACTGAGTCTCCTTTATTGATAGTGATGTGAACGAGTGAGCATAGCGAGCGATTGAACCCCCACCTTTCATGCAATTTACTTGCCTAACCTACATTCAAGTAAATCTATTTCAGGCGACTTCGTATTGACCAGCTCAGATGTCATGATCTTTGTTTAGATGTTAGATATTTGTGACAAGGGACTATTCCTACATAGTGTTCAACCATAAGTATTTAGCTACGGCCAGACTTCGGGATACTCAATAATTATTTCAGGATCCTTAGGCTTAGAGGTACACTTTTCTTTGACCACTCTTTCTACGAAAGTTCTAGACCATCTGTCAAACCTTCTTGCATATGTGGTCTTACACTCCTCTATGAAGACTTTCTCTCTAGCTCCTAATTGCGTTACTGCCGATTTAGTCATGCATACGTATTGATGCTCTCCTTCGATTAGATTATATACTTCTCGGCTACATTGACGGATTGAGTTTTTAAAGCCCTGAGCATTGACACTATCCTGCATCACTAATAATAGTATGATTAAAGTGCTAAGTGATAAATTCACAGCAATAGCAGGTCTCTAAAATTAGTTGCTCTTACTCATTATCATTAGGTCGCTGTCTCAGGATATAGAGCCAAGCAACTGTCGCTAGTGCGACTGTAAACTCTGTAAGTATTGTTGCATTGCCCGCAAAGAAATCGTTCCAGCTAGAGGTGTTGTTCAAGTATTGATCTTTTGGCTGCTCATAGTCTAGCCATAAGCCAGTACAAAGCGCGACCAATATGTGGTTATGCAATGAAAAGAGGAAATATTCTTGTCGATGTGAGATTCGATTGAACTAAATGCTAATGACACTTATGCAAATATATTGTCGAGAATTCAGTGATGAATTGAAATCTTTCTTGGATGAACTAAACCTACCGTTGAAGGATGTATAGAGCTAAAGTCTCAGCTTTAAACTCTTCTGGTGATGAGCAAGATCAAGGAATATGGGAATCAAATACCAAGCTTATTCTGGCAATTTCCGAAGTTATCGGACACTTATTTGCCAATATTAATCTATGTCTAGCGTAGAACAATTGCTTGAGTTGATGTGGTCTAGTGACAGTAATTGTTCAACAGCATCGATCTAGGTACTCAATTGGCCTCTTGACTCCCAGTGCAGCATTCTCTGCACCTGTCGTTATCGCTGAGCAGTGTTGCAGCAATGGCACTCTCCAATGCAGCTGTGCTCCCTGCTGATGTTAATGACCAGACTATTTGTTAATACAAATTTCCCATCTTATTTTCAAGCCAGCCTAAGCTCTACGAACAAAGCGCTAACAAAAGAAAGCGATCGCTCTAATCAGCTGATAACTCTGATTCTTTAGTCTATGTAGTCTAATTGGCGGTTGATATGGGCGTAAATATGACGGCCCTGAGACCTGCTAGGTCGTACAGACGATCTCGGCTTGAAAAGGATCTAAAGACTTAACCAGGACTAATCTGTTGCCGTTAATGTAATACTGTTAAGCTGTTGAAATGCCTAAATTAAAGCAGGAAGGGTTAACTGCTCCCCTTCTTGCTTGATTCCTGCTGGGCAATCTTGAACCACAGCAGAATGAAGTAGGCCGATGAGATGCCTAGGAAGATCAACGTCAAGATCATCCATGTCCCCATGCTTAGGCCAAACACACCTGCATTGCTTGAATCGCCGATTGTGGCGTAGGCCAGAAGAGTGGGGAAAGTCAATGGGGTCAGTTTGTTTCTGGTTATAAGTTCAGCACGGCTAGGTGGTTGGTCATAGAACCTTGCCCATCGCATAAAGGGGCCGCTCTGCTTGATGAAGCGGAGTGAAGTGCAAACGCCGGCTGAACCCCATCACCACCAAGCCACATTGACACAAGGAACAGGTTTGCAGCCTGTGATGCGCAGAAACACTACTACTGGTGCCACTTGTACTTTCTTTAAGCCGAAGCGCTATTTGTAGGGGCTTGCGTCAATAAGCTCTTTCCCTTAGAAATAAAGCTCCCCATCACCCAGGCCCGTCGCGTCACGCGAGGGTCTTTTTTTTTTGTTGATCAGCCCCCCCATGGGGCTGCAATGAGCTTCCTTTTTGGTGGAGGGCATAATGCAGAAAGCTTGATGAGCGGTGATTCGATGAACGAACCGCAGCCGAAAGAGAGTTTGCTCAAGAAGAGTGGACGAATCGGCGCAATCCTTGGTTTTGCCTGGATTGCTCTGAATATTGTTGTGCCTTTGGCTTTGTTGCGTGTGCCTGCGGTGCAGCGCTGGCTAGTGGCATTTGACAACAAGCTCCCTTTTCACATTCCAGGAATTGGCTAGCTGCCTTTTGTTTCCGATTGCTGTGGTGGCCATGATTGGACAGGTGGTCACGCCCTCTCCAAGGTCAATAGCCTTTGACAACTCATCTGTTTACAGAACAAAACCTGATGAGCCGAATTTTTGAACCTTTGGGCGGGTCTATAAGACGTTAAGTACAAGGGTGCGGCAGGCTGGCCTTATGGGTAACGACTTCTCGCAATGAAGAGATGACGCACGAGGTCTCTCTTGCTGTGCTGGAAAGGGATGGTCGCTGGCTCCTTCAGCTTCGTGATGACATCGAAGGAATCTTGTTTCCAGGTCATTGGGGATTATTTGGAGGTCACTTGAATGCAGGGGAAACGCCTTTTCAGGCCGTGAACCGTGAACTTGTCGAGGAAATCAACTGGGCACCTGAAAATTTCCTCGTTCCTTGGTTCAGCAACCACAGCAGCACGCTTGTGGTACATGTATTTCGAGGGCCACTGTGTGTTTCCCTTGGCCAATTGCAGTTGCTTGAGGGTCAGGATATGACCCTGGCGACTATGGAGGAGCTGGCGAGTGGTGTTATCTGGAGCCCCAGACTTGGGGAGTTCAGACCGATTGCGCCAGGCCTGGATATCGTGCTGCAGCGTCAGCTCTCAGATAAAGACTGAAGCCAGGTTGTGTGGAGCAATATTTTGAGGTTTTGCGGAATTTCGATGCAGAAGATCTTGTAGGCCGATCCCTTGCCAAGACAGCATGACAGGACTCTCTCTTTGTTGGGCTTTAGGGAAATTGAGGGGGGATGGCAGCCGCTAGTTCAATGATGATGATCACCTCAGTCAAGTGTGCGACTTCATGGAGGCGCTTTCCCCTCAGTTGGGCAACTATGAATGTCGTGGCTCTGGTCAGCTAGTTGCTTGAACCAAGCGGCTATGCAGAGACAAGCACTGCTCTTCATCAGAGAGGCACAGCCCCACTCGCTGGCCATCAAGGTTGGAATTCAGATGGCATCCTTAAAGTCATTGTGCTGATACCAATTTCATGACCATTCCTGTGCTTCCAGCCGTTGTCACCTTGGCTGCCGCGATCGTCTACCAAGGAACCATGTTTGCAGTGGCTTTTGCACGAAGCCATCACAAAGTAAAAGCTCCAGCAACGAGTGGGCCAGAAGAATTTGAGCGAGTGCTACGTGTTCAGCAGAACACCCTTGAACAGATGATGTTCTTCCTGCCGGTGTTCTGGCTAGCAGCTCTTTCTAGCAACACGTCTGTTGCCTGTTTGATTGGCTTCATCTGGGTGGGCGCACGTATTGCTTATGGCATTGGCTATTGGAAAGCGGCCAAGCTGAGAGGGCCAGGCTTTGCCATTAGCCTCCTTGCCAGCGCAGTTCTTCTGGTGATGGCAATTGTTGGTCTATTTAACTCATAGTTGGCGATCTTATAGGAAGCTTCCTTCGGCAATAGTGGCCTCTTCTGCCAGAAATCAACATTGTGATTTTCGACAGTTGCTGTGCACCTTGCGAATTGACTATTTTGAAGAAAATAGGCTGAAAGATAGAGATGCCTTTCTTTATCTAGCCAACTACCGCTATAACTCTCATCTTTCAACTTTTGTCTGAAAACAAGGATTTGATTGTTTGATATTATGAACCAATTGCCGTCTGTCGATTTCTAAGTAATGCTTTCCTGAGCAGATTCCTCAAGATTCTTCTTTTGCACAGCAATTGATTCGCTAAAACCTGCAGCAAGAATTCCGGTAGGTATGGCGATGGCGCCAATTCCCATAAGAGAAGTTATTGAAGCGATAATCTTGCCTACCGCACTAATTGGTACTGAATCTCCATGCCCCACGGAGCTGACTGCATTAATTGACCACCAGAGGCATCTTGGTATTGAACCTAATAGATCAGGCTGAATAGATGACTCTGCAAGATACATCAATGTGCTGCTAATGAGTAAAAGTAGTAATGTATAAACAGTAGATATCTGCAGCTCTTGGCTCTTGGATCTGAGTGCATAGTTGAAATGAAGCATGCTTTGCTTGAATCTTTCGCTGCGCCCAACCTTTAGAATCGTAAGAAGACGAATAATTCTCAGGATCTTTAGTTCTGTTCTTACGCCGATAAAGGAGGGGACGATTGCAATCAGATCAACAATGGCCATTGGTGAGAACATGTAGCGAATCGCGCCTTCTACACCCTCTCCATATTTGCCCTCAAGTGGGGCAGTCCACACTCGACAAAAATATTCAATGCAAAACAGACAGCCAATTATCCAATCGATTGCATCTATTTGTCCGCCAAACTGAAAATCAATTTGATTTTCAGTGCTTAGAACTGCAAAAAAGATTGAAACAGCAATTGTTGCGCCACTTAACTTATTGAATATCGATGTATTGCCTCCTGGGGATTGATTGATTATCTGTTCATGCAGTTTGAGGCGGAATCCCATGATGGTCCCCAAGGTTCCCTCTCCCTTTTGATTTCAATCCATCCTAGGCATGGGTCGATCTAGCGAGCCTTAGCGTGCCAGTTGTCCGGAGATTTCCTGGTAGGTGTGAGTAAGGATCTAGTTTGCTTAATTCTTCGGCTTTGAACTCGATCTGAGAGGATGATGAAGATGCCTTGCAGATCGTTATGCCTGCTCTTGTTTTCGCGATGGCTCTTGACTTGAGTCCACTGACGATTGGAGTGATTGTGGTTGTCGGAGTATTATTCATTGCGATGTTCGGGATTAGCTCGGCATTTGGTGGCTATCAGGGAATCTTCGATTGGACCCAGGAGAAGCCAGGTGATCAAAAGAAAAGGTGAGAAATAAAGCAATTCTAAACGATACTTCTCTTTCTTTAAGTAATAGATTAGGCGATATCTCATGCCTAATCCATAGTGGTTATGGTTTTTAAGTTGCCTGGTTTGAGAATGGATGCTCATGGGGTATTTGCAATCGTGGTTGTTTATAAAGTGTGTTTTTAATACTCAAGAAAACACATTTTACTGAAAATTTTATACTCATTATTGTAGGTCTTTTGCATTCAACCAGCACCATATTGGTTGGAGGCCTAAACAAAGTGACCATTGCTAATTAGTGCGCCTCCATCGCTCAGCAGTTCTTGGGTTCGTTTTTAACGCTTGAATTGAGCCATCAATGGCTTTGGCTTGATTTGTTTTTTTATGTCTTCTGCAATGGCAGCATTCTCTGAGTGGAGATTGGATTTGATTGCCCACCACAAAGCTATTGCTGAGACACCTCTCAGCGAAATAGCCTGATCAGTATTTGGGCTAAGTGAAGCAAAGGCTTCAATAGCGAGTTGAAGGATTTCAGATATTGATTAAGAACTGATAGATCACACAAGGCTTATACGCTTAAGTAATACTTAAGCCTATAATTGGTAATCTTTTCTTGTTTAGATCTGCAGTCGGGCGATACGGGCTAGTATCGACTCTATGCCCGGACTGACTTCCGGAGACTGATGAACGCACTCCGCCAAGCATGAGCTGAGCAAGTAGCCGGCAAGACTTGTGCCTCAACCTATTCACATCAATTGTGCGTTCTCAATTTGAATGAGTGAGAACAGTTCCCCTGAACCTGTTGCCGGGGGGTGTGCTTTATTCGTTTGGAAACCCGTTCGCCATGATTTTTGCCCGAAGCAATTGGGACGAGGTTTGGCAAATTAGATGGGGGTCATTGCTGCCTTGATAGGTCCTTGTTTTGATAGAACTTCTCAAGATGTGTGGGCCCATCAAAACAGCTCAGGGTGCAGGTCTTTCTGAACAAGTGGTGAGTTCAGTAGAACAGTCGGTGGGTTTTGGCAGATTTTGCCTGGTTAGAACTTGGCAGGATGCAGCAGTTGATAGTGGATCTTGAGCGGACTAGGGCTTGCCTGAGAAGACATTTTGCATAAATAAGGTGTCTGTCTCGTAAACAACACTTGCCTTTGGTCTTTGGTTGTCAAATTGGTCCCTCTTGGGATCGATCGCGACCGATTTGTAGCGAACTAAGGTCTTAGCGGAATCAGCAAAGGAATGTCTGAGCGAAATGATCCTGTTAAGCCAGAGTGAAGAGAGCAATCAGCGGTTCACTGCCTAGCCATGTTGGTGAAAATCAGGAACCAGGCGTGTCTGGTTTGCTGTTCTGGAGCGATCGAGACCCCAAAGATGGCCCCTCTCTGAGGCAATCAGGATGGCCTCGTAGAGATCGCCGTTCCTGGCTTTGAATTGGCTTTTCTTCATGTAGGTAAAAATACCGACAGAAGTGGCCTTGGATCAATGGAAATACCAAATCCTGATGCCTTGCATAGGCTTGCTTTATTGATCAGATCTCCAATTCTCAAGGTGATGCCGCACACCTTTTTGTTGTGTTGGTGAATTTCTCAAGAGAGGTGGCCTGGTAAATTCGTTGATTGGTTGAATTTGCTTATGGCTCAGGTCACGGTAGGGGAGAATGAGGGCGTTGAATCGGCCCTGCGTCGCTTCAAGCGAGCAGTCTCTAAGGCTGGGATTTTTTCTGATCTCAAGCGCATTCGTCACCACGAGACCCCAGTCGAGAAGTACAAACGCAAGGCTCAGCAACGTCGTCGTAGTCGCAGACGTTGAGTCCACTCCAATCGAGCAGTTGATCCCTCCTGGTAGCTCTTGCCTTGATGACCAATGTCTGCTGGTTGGGTCCAAGAAGATTCTCCTGGGAATGTTTTTTTGCTGATTTGCTATTAGAGCTGCTACAGCATTGACGCATCCATTGCTTATTGGCGCACATTGAGCTGGAGGTGAATCTGATCGGTTTGATGCTTCAACTGAAGCCATACCTCCTTGCTCCAGTTCCTTATTAGTGGTGCAAGCGGTGCGCCGAGACAAAGGGGAACGTCGTTTCTGCACGGCTTGTGTGAATGGTTGTCACTGGCCGTGTAACGCTCAATCCCAGCTGGTCAAGTTGAGATCAAGTTCCTATGAGCTGTTCTGTCTCTGGGTGCGTTTCGGCCGAGGGGAGGCGAACGAATCTTTGCGCGGCACGTGGTCCCCTAGGAATCAACCATGGCTGCCATTGCACCATCAGCAGGGTGAAAAGCTCTTATTTCTTAGTTAGTACGCCAAATATGGTATTCGTGTTGCAAAACAGCCCTAAACAAGGGGCAAGAGTTTCAAGGATATCCCTGACCTCTAGCCACCAGCTGGATGGTTGACGAAGGCTGAGTCCTAAGGCTCAAATTGTTGTTCTAGCTTGAGCGAAGAATGTGATCAATCGCATTTGGATGCTCATGGACGAATTTGATCGTTTCCATGGCAACCTGTCTGGCCTCAAAAGAGTCATTCGCATAGGCACAGAATTCGCACCGATGACTCTGAGCATCGCGATAGCTGATGGTGTAACCGTGGCGGCTCATTAGTCCAGCCATTCAATTGATCATTTACATCCTTGCTCAGCAGAGTATGGAGTTGCCACTAATTGTTCAAAGAAGTGAGCGAATGCACAAGAACCAAACTTTTTCAATGCTCTTCTTCACCACATCAACTTCCGGATCAGTGACCATTGGTCTATTGAGCGTGGGCCTCTTTCCATAGCCTTGTGAGGGCTCACTGACAGACTCTGGCAAAGGCACATCGTGATTTGCTGCAGTGGAAGGGTTACCTGGATGATCCATGAAGAAGGTCTCCTCCGTCGGCTTGGCAATTGCCGCAAATGTCTTTCTCTTCGTTTGGGCTGCGATCAATAGCCCCGTTGGTTAAAGATATAAATCGCTCTGCCTAGCAGCATCAATCACCTCAACCATCAATGGACGTGGGGGTTTTTGTTGAAGCGCAGGCAAAAGCCCTGCTATTAAGACGGAGGTTTGCTTATTCGTTTCACCCTTAGGGCAGTGAACCCTTTTTCTTGTCGTCCTTGACCTGTTGTGACCATAGGGTCTACTCGCTTCTGTAGAAATGCAGTGGCTTGGATCAAGTTCAGCACTGAGTTTGATCCCAGCGCTCTGGCACTGCAGACTGAACCGGTTTGTGGCATTGAAGTCTCATGCCTAAAAGGCGTTGCACTGCCAGCTTTGTTCATGGTCAACTTTCGTTGATGAAAAACGCTCAACCAAGCGTTGCCAATTTGATTGCTTTCATCACAGCAGCCGTTTCAGCAGCCATTTGATTTGTCTTGCTGCCTTCACTCCTCACACGATGCAGTTCTCTATGGATTCGCTTTTCTCGTTGATTATCGGCTTAGGTCTGAGAGCTGATTGAGTGCTTAATTGAGCTGGCAACAGTGATCATTTGTATCCCTTTTGAGAATCTTTTGTTTGCAGAACTCCTACATTTGTTTGCTGCGTTGAACCAGTTTGAAGAATGCTGATGGCATGGACGCCTTCTTCTCCAATGGCAACCATGGCAAGCGCTCGATAGGGATCAATTGAAAGACCAGGAGGGCTTAGAGCGCATCGTTGGTCTGTTTGGCGGCGTGAGGTTTGTTCCAGCACTGGCGAGCGGGCGCGCACAACAACTCCTACGGTTGGGGAGCATTCGCGGTGTAATTAGCTACCCGCTCGGCTTTTGCCTGTTGGATGTAAGGCTTTTGCCAGCTCAGGGGGATCTCTAGTAGGGCTTTGGGGCCGGTGATTGCTTCTGCCAGGAAGATCACCGCCGCAAGACTATTGGCTGTGATGTGCAGCCATCGCCAACGCAGATCACGCAGGATTTCTTGTCGGGATGCCAGCGAGAACAGCATCAGCCCAACGAGACCAATGCCACCCCAGAAATGCGATTGCCAGAATTCTGCTTTGAGGGGGTTGTCACCGAGGCGGAATACTTCCGGCTGCATCCCAAGGACGATGACACCTGCCCAGCAGAGTAAGGAGAAGCCTGCTCGATAGGCGGGTCTTTTGTCTCGCCAGGTTGTCAGCAAGGCGATGCAACTTCCAATGAGTACCAGTAGAAGCAATCCAGCACGGATCAGACCTCCCTCAAACTCCGTTAGCGGATGTTCAGTGCTGATCATCACGACCAGAGCAAGCAGCACGATTGCGATCACTCCGGCTGAGAGCCATCGTCCGAGATTGCTGTGCACACTCCCGACATTGGCTGGACTTTCGTTCTGACGTTTGAGCCGACGACTGCGGGTTTGAAGTGACAGGTTTAGGACTACCCCCAGTAGGGGGTAGATCAAGGCTACGGCGAAAATCGGGTGTAGCAACCAGATCCAGTCAAGGGTCTGCATGGTGAGGGCCTGGTCGGGGAATCAAAAGGGAGACACAATTGGATTTAGCAATGGTGCTAAAAGCCTGCACGCCATCGCTTAGAGCTTATTGAGTTGAACTGGATAGAGAATCTCTCCGTTTCTGGGTCCCTGATTCTCTTCCTATCGAAGGAGCTTATGGGAATTCAGGTGGTTGATGTTACTCAGTGATTCTACAAACCTTCCTAATTCTTGAGAGTGAATGATTATTTTCGCTGCTTGGCTAGCTGAGTAAGCATTTTAAATTAGTTCAAACCCCTTTGCCGTTGCAACAGTGATGAATAGAACTTGATTGGAATCTAAGAGGATGTAGGTCAAGCCATCAGGAATGTTTCTGAGGTGCCATGTCTTTGCTGATATAAGCAGGAGCGATCATGAGCATAGGCCAGCAATTGTCAATGGGGTTCGAGTGAAGAACTGAGCCTGTGCTTGTGGCGATACTTTGCTGCTGTTATTAGTCCGCATCAAAACCAATACATGGGAATAAGGGGCTTTGGGGAGGTTTTGAGTTGAGTGGCGAATGAACGAGATACGTTCTTTGATTAGCTTCGCAATGCTGATCGTTTGAATCAAATTTCGCTTGCCTAGCCTAGGTTTTGGCTTGCCTAAAGGCTAAGAGCTACTTTTGGCAGATGTTGAAAGGAACAGCTAAGTCGAAGTCAATTCAGTCATGCGCATCAGATGGGGCCCCTTGCGTAGAAAATAAGCCGAAGGCGGAACTGTTGCTACTCATGATTCAGGGCTTGCTGGTCATAGGTGAGGTGAGCTACGACTAGCTCCTAACTGAGGCGATAGATGAGGGGCATTTTTGAGCTGTTGCTGGCCTGGCGTTGGCCGCTAGCCTTTATCGTGAGCACAGCCTTTTTAAGCAAGGCTTTAATCGCGATTACTCGCGCGGGCATTCGTGTTGAGATTTTCACCAGACGTCCTATCAAGGTTTCCACTGGACCATCAGCGATTCAGGCCGAGGTCACCAAAGTAAGGCTTTAGTGGCTGAAATCTTTGTGACCCTAGGTAGGGAAAGACTCAGGTAATTCCGTTAAATATACAATGATTTCGAAGAACTAACTTCTTTCTTTTGATAGACAAAACAATCAATATCCATCACCATGATCAACAATTTTGATTCTCAATACTGTCTGCTATCTTTACAGTCTGATCGGCAGTATTTGTTATCCAGTTCATTCCTCTTTGAGCCTTTCTCACTCCACGCAGCCATGCCTGATTGCAAAGACAGCTGCTTGAGTTCGATCGCATATATCAAGCTTGTTGATGATTGTACTTTGGGGCAAAGTATCGTAGTGTTTGCGATGTTATTGAGCTTCCATCAAGGCATCCTTAAAGATTAATCTTAGAGTTCTGTAAGGATAATTTCAAAAGGGGAATTTAAAACCTTGATGCTCGTCTAGACTTCTTTTGTCTGGCTAACATAAAGAGAAGCTATTGCTTAGAAGCGCTTAATACAAACTATGGCCTTCCATAGAAATATGGAAAGAACCTGATTGGAGAGTGTAAGTCGCCAGAGCTGCAAAACTTGGTTTTTAAACACGATCGACTGACGTTGATCGAAAAAAGCTTCTGCCGTTCCTTCCAGATCAACTTATGGATTCGTGCGGGAGCAAGAAAAGACCCTTGGATGATCCGGGTACCCAAGGGAGTGAGTCGCTGTATCTCCACGCATACAGATCATGAATGATCCAGAAAAAACCGATGTAGGCAATGATCCAAAGACATGTATTCGTGATTACCACTTGGTTGATGATGTTGGAGTGATCGAACATTTACTCGATCAAGTGAGCTTTGATCAATCCTTGCAAAACAAGGGCCATCCGCTTGGCTCATCCTTAAAGGCCCGTCTATTGCTTTGAGATTTGGCGAGCGGATGGCCAATCGTCAAATGGTGAAATTGGCGTGGAAGGCATCACTGATGACCCAATGGGCAATGTGGTGATCGGCATGAACGAACTGATGCAGTCACAAAAATGCCTCTCTGGGATGGCGGTCAGGAGGTAGTAGCAGACCTCTAGATCAAGGCCCTGACATTGATATGGAGCGGTGGGATCCACAGATGTGCAACTAGAAAATGCCTTGGGGAGGGGCATTTCTGCCTCATAGGGATGAGGTTTTTCACGCGCAGGAGTGAAAAAAAGAGATCTCAGTCGTTTTTGCTGCGTCGCTGATGAGCATCACCGTCAAGGGAGTGCCTCTAACGACGAGGTCTATCTGTTGTGGAGTGCTTTTGATCAAGCCATCGATTCCTCGATGCAAGTTGATTGGCGAAAACCGTACAAAGATCACTTTGGAGTGGCTTTTTAATTCCAACCGGGCCTGGTTCTCCGCACTGTTTTTGTTCGGTCTAGGCATCTACGCCGACCAAGCTGTAAAAATCTCTCATAGAACACCATGTACTCCCTCTTTGACGAGTTTTTCTCTAGTCCAAGCTTCTATAAAACACGTCCTCGCATTTATGTGATTAGTGATTCTGAGTTCAAGGCTGATCAGGATCGCCAGAACGCAGAACGTGTTACTCATCTTGAGAATGTAAGGGCCGATTTGCTCGATTCAGTCAACAAAGTTGAAGCACAGATTGAGGCGCTTCAAACAGCACTGCCGCAAGCCAAGCAAGCGATCAAGGCACCTATCGCTGAGCCTGCCGCAGCAAATGAGACCTGCTCGCGCTCGGCATGACAAGAATTTTTATGGCAAGGAGGAACCACTACAAGCTCAGTGGCGATTCATGAAGCCCCTGCTAGCGCGGGGGCTTTCTATTTCCTGCAAGTAGCTGCAATGGTTGGTAAGAAATTTAACTGATAATGCTGCTAAAAATTCCCCTGTGGCAGCTTAAAAATCATCTGCTCGAGTGGATTAGCACTGACATGATCTATCTAGAGGAACTCGCAAAAATTGACGATAGCGAGCATGTTTTGCGGATATTAGCTTAGTTGAATCTTGTGAGGCCTTGAGGTTATTGACTCGCGGAATGGTTTGCAGCAGGCGAGACTGAACATCGCTTCGCAATCCCCTTGGCGGTTCAAGTTCTTCGAAACGATCAGCGTTCCAAGCTCGATCAGAACGATGACGTGCTTTTTTATGCTGAGCCTCGTTTCGTTCATCATCTGGACGAGGCCTTTCGGGGGCGTTTGACGCAGCTTTATCGCGAGAAGATTCCACCTTGCTCCACAGTGCTCGACTTGATGTCGAGCTGGGTGTCTCACCTGCCTGATGACGTCATCTATGACCGTGTGATCGGCCATGGCCTGAATGAAAAGGAACTCGTGGCCAACAACCGGCTTGATAGCCATTGGGTTCAGAATTTCAATCTCAACCAGTCCATTCCGCTTAAGGATGAGAGCATTGATGCGACTCTTATCGTTGCGGGTTGGCAATACCTTCAGCAGCCTGAGGATATGGCTGCGGAGTTATTGCGTGTGACGCGCTCGAAGGGCCAAGTCATCGTTGCTTTCTCGAATCGTATGTTTTTCACAAAAGCTCCGCAGATCTGGAGGGATGGCGATGACCGTGATCATTTCACCTACGTTTCTAAGGTGCTGATGGCTCAGGGTTGGCCAAAGCCTGAGATAATCGCAGAGGAGACTCGCTCAACAGGTGTCTTGGGGTTGCTAGGCGGCAAAGGAGATCCATTTTTTGCAGTGATCGCGACAAAGCCTTGACTGCAGTAAAGCCAACAAAGGAAGCAATCTGAGTTGGCAAATAAGACGAAACTCTTTGCATAAGGCTACAATTAATCTAGGCTCTATGCACACATTGCTAATCCATGACCTCTTCATTAGTTTGAACTAGTGTTTGCTTGCTTCCTGAGAGTATTGCTTTTTCCTAATGGGCCATGATTTATACAAAAGACGAAGGCTAAGTCACTCTATTGTTATCAATGACCTTAGGACTGCTAGGAGGAGTTGAAAATTAAACAGTGACTCTTTCATGAGAGCTGAAATAGAAAGAGACTAAAACTAAGATTTCCTTTGTTTGATGCATGTTTTGATTGATGTATTGATTTTATGATTGACTCTTATACGCTGCAGCAGTGCAAAGCCAATAAGCACATTTGCAAGCTTAAAGTTAGAAACCTAGAGCATGCTGTTCAACAGGCAAAGCTGATGATTGCAGAGACTGCTATGGACACTGAATCACTCGTTTCTTTAAGGCGTAAAGTTGCTGAATCCATTCTAGACTTAGAAGTATTATATTTGTTGATGGAGGAGGAGGGCCAACTAAATTAGTCGTTTAACATTCATCTGCTTTAAATTTATATAGATTGCTTTTGTCTTGTACCGGCAAGGCTCTTTATGCTTAATTGCATGTCGTCTATTGCATCATTTTGATTTGCTATGATATGAGCTGTTTGTCACTTTCACATGGATAAGTCGACCAAAGATCAAATTGTTGCATCTTCTGCTGGTTGGGTTGCTGTTTCATTAAATATTTTGCCAGGTATTGGAGCTGGCTACCTCTACCAACGTAGGTGGAAGGCCTATTGGATTACTTCCGCGGTCGTTAGTATTTGGATTGTTCTTGGTGCTGTCTTGGGTCAAGACATTGATCCTGTTAATGATCAAAGAAACCAATTAGTGGGTCTTATAGGTCTCTTGCTTGTAGCTGGAACAACTGCTGTAGAAGCTGGTTTAGCGGTAAAACGTGCGCGCAATAATGAATCGACTTGATCGATAGGATTAACAAAACATCTAGAGCGAGTTCTCCCCCTCTAGTCTGTTGATAATTAATCTCGATGTTGTTTTTATTCGTATGCCTATAGGCCCCGGATCTTCACTCCAGGAGGCTTTGATCGTAGAGCAAGGATGAATGGAATAAGGATAGATTAATGATTGAATATTGGGATTAATTCAAATTTTTACCCGTTAATCCGGTTTAAGCATTTTTGCTTTCTTTTCTTGAAAATGCTTGCTAAGCTTGGGAAGAACGAGAGGGTTTAGTATGCACACATATCTTGTTGAGGCATTGATCGTTGTCTCATCTACTCTTTGGGTTGTATTGTTGCTTTGGAAGCCTCAAAAGGAATAGCTGATAGTCTAGTCTTAAACTATTTTTTGGTCTTTTCTTTTGGCATGCTGGCTTAAGTGAAGCTTTTGTGCAGTATTTCTTTTTAAGCATCAAAAATGATCTTTTCCTTGATTAGTCTTTTATAGAGATGAATCTCTACCTTGTCGTGTTGGGTGGGAGGACGCGCGGAGGACACGTGGAGATGCACGATGTGCGCTGGGTGGTGGGTGAAACGATTGAAGCAACAGTTCCCCAGCTGAAATCACAATGGATTGGCAATCCTCGAGGGTTGCATGTGGACAGCTACATGCGCATCCGCTTCGTGGATGGTTACCGGATCACAATGGCTAGCGCCGGCAAAGTTAATGCAAACGAAGCCAACAAGCTCTGGTTCATCAACCTTGGAGGTTATAAGGCTGGTGAAATGCTTGAACAGCATCATTTGGAACTTGTGGTCGCACCTTCAGCTCAAATTGCCAAGGGCAAGGCACGTAGCCGCTGGTTCGAGCCGATGGATCAGATCCACAAGGATGATCATGCCACGATCATCTGTCTACAGGGATATTCAGTCGTCCTGGAGATCGATCCTCAGGGGCGACATGATGGCATGAAGCCCGACTGGAGTGGCTACTGGGTCATCACTTGATCAGCATTCTCACGGATTGGTTTCATCTCATGGTTCTGCTGGCTATTAGCTAAGGATAATCTTGCCAAGTTAGAATTTATAGGGATAATGATTGATCTATTGTATTAGTATTTCTTTGCGAAAAGGGACAAGTTTCATGAGAAATTGTTTTATAAATGATTCTCCCTAATCTTGCACGCTATTCAATAACGAGTATTCCTCTCTGTAAACCTGATATGCCGTCTAATGTTCGCATTGCTTTCCATAGATTATGTGTTTTTACCCATACAGAAGGATAGCGATATCTGGCAACATCTAGGATTAGAACTTTGTCAGTAACAGCGTCATAAGCTGCTAGTGGAGAGAAGTGTCCACCCCCTTTTTGGCCAATAACCTTCCTGTCATAATTCACAATCAAGCGATCATTAGAATTGTCAAGATTAGCTTTAAGAAGCGATCTAAATGCTGACAGACTAAGGATGTCTCCGTGTAAACGCTTAGAAGAAACACCATGATGAATGAGTAGGTTTTGAACTTCTTGAAGTGTCATGCCTTGACGCCTGACTTTGGCTGGGCTAATGACTGCTTGAGATGAATCCGAGTCGAAGATATTGTCTTGGGTCCAGAAGTGGTAGTTTCTGAAACCCTCTACTGGAGGTGCTGGAATTGCTAGGCTGTTTAAAACCATTACGGCACTGGCAACCCCGCAATAGGCAAGGTTTGATTGGGTCAGAAAAGCTTCCATTAACGAGCCGTAATCTGATACAGACTTGCTTCTTTGCAACAAGACCATTCCTTCTGATGTCGTTATTGGAACTAGTTTTTCCGCTAAGGCAGGATTAGACCAAGGGCTTACTATCAGAGCAAAACTCAATAAGCTGATTCCAGGAGAAGTTATCCATATCAAATGTTTAGCTGTCTTGTGTTTTCGAGCAGGGTTAAAGACCATTGCCTCACCTATACTGAGCAGTGGAACATTCTATCTAATTTCAGACTTGCTTGACAGATGGAATGAATCCTTGCAGAATCAACGCTTTCCGGTGTGTAAAATATTGCAGGTAGCTTCAAGATATTTGCGTTATTAATTTGCCTGTTTGCGATAAGTTTTTCGCCGTTTGGGCAGAAGGTAGATGGTCTTTTTCTCTCGTGATTCATTTATGACTGCTGAAGTTCCTTCAACGCTCGCAGCACATCTTGACTATGGCGAGATGGACTTACGTCTTCCCAGCGAGCGCGAAGGATGCCATCGGGATCAATCAGAAATGTGTGACGTTGGCTGAATGGTGAACTCCATGATCCATACCTTTCGCTTACGACTCCACCTGGGTCAGACAACAGTGTGTATCCAAGGCCTTCGCTGCTACAGAAGCTCACGTGCTCTTCGGTGCCATCAGCGCTGACTCCCACCACAGCTGCACCTGCAGCGTTAAAGTCTGAGAGATCTCGCTGGAATCCACGCGCCTCGAGTGTGCAGCCACTGGTGAAGTCGCGAGGGTAGAAGTAAAGAACCAGCCAACTGCCTAGAAAGGCATCACGTTGTAATTTCTCAGCCAGCGCACCTTCTTGAGCAGCGGCCTCTAGCTCAAAGTCTGGGGCTTGAGCGTCTAGAGCAGGAAGCTTTCCCTCCATGGCCAAGGCTTGGCTTGGGCGCCCAAGACATTGGCTGATACTCAACACTGCCGCCCCTGTTATGACTCTCAAGAGTTCAGATCGTTTCACCGGTATCAAGCCAACTGCAGAAGAGATTAGTCAGAACAACTTCATGGCGGAGCTAATGTGGCAAATGAATCTGACGATTGTGATTTCAACCAGTTGAATTGGATTCATGAGTCAAGCACCCCTAATTTTTAGCTAGCTGACCAACATCTTGCGTTGAATTGGAATCTATACCTTAGTCCCCCCATAAGACTGCCAACAGTTATTAATCATGCTCTGATCTTCTTTGTCTCTTTACTCTTTTCAAGTTCTGTCCGGTCGGCTTTTCACTCTTCTTCCTGTTTGCTTGCTGAAGCCACCTCTGCTTCAAGAGTAAATGTCACACTTTTATTAGGACTGAAGCGATCCACAAGAGTTTGAAGTTCTTCTTTGAGCTGCGCCTCAGAAATTGGTTCGATTGATTCTTGAACGATGGCTTCCTTCCATGTCATATCGATCAGCTTCTCTAGTGCCGCTGCTTTGATACGTGCGATACCGATCTGCTGAATGACCACTTGCTTAGGAATCTTTCCTGGACGGAAGCCTGGCAGCCTTATCGCGCTACCCAGGCGCGATAAGGCTGCGTCATAACTTGATTTGCAGCGAGCCGCTGTAACCTCTATCTTTATCGAGATGTGGTTGTCTGGCAACGCATTGATTTTGACTTTCAACCCCGCCTTCGTCATTGGTAAGACTCCTTCAACAGTGACAACGCAACAGCAGCAGACCCACTAACCCCTACAGCAATGACGCCAGGTTGACACAGGCTCATTAAAAGGATGTGTGATCTCCTATCCCTCACACTAGTTTGCTTTCGCTGATTTTTCTTAAGCGCTGTTCTGTGTATGCCTTGCTTACTGGAGGTGACTCTTTGTTGATTTAGATCAATCTTTTTCAGCAAAGCTTAGGAAATATCCATTTGACTGTTGCTAACTAATCCCTAATATGCGAGACATGGTGCTAGCCATTCCTAAGCTAATGTTAGCTTATAGAGCTTCACAACTAAAATCTTGAATTTCGCCGAGTGGTGTAAGACCACGGAAGGTTGGATGTTGATGATCTTCATAGCTCCACCACCATTTGCCATCAGTAAAACTTGTTTCGCCTACGTTGAAGGTTCTTGGTAGCATTAGTTTTGAATTCACTAGGTTGATCACGATAAAAGCTCCAGCATCAAGCTCTTCATATGCTTTAACTCTGCTGTATGTTCCATTCTCATTGTTGTAGATTGTTGCTTCGACAAGACTTCCATCACATGTAAATGAGGTTAATTCTGGAGCTAATGCACTTGGGACTACTGGTGAAATACTGATTAGAAAACTCATCATCAAGCCAAGGAATGTCATCATTAACTCTGTCCTGACTAAACTAATAGGGTTTAACTGATTGATAGTATGGCAAATACGTGCTCTCAAGGTAATGATTTTTAAATCATCGCAATAAGTAAAGCCCCCGCGAAAAGTGAGGCTTTACTTCGTGGGTTCTCATTTTGTTGTGGTGAAAAAATTTTCTGCACTTTTCAGCGCTGTCTATAGCTTCTGGTGACTTGCCATGCCAAGTCTTTGCAGGGCTCAATGATGGCTATGGGGTTGATCAAAATTTTCTAGTGGATGGGCTTTGCCTTTGCGAACCAGGCCAGATGAGTTGCGTGAAGTTGGGAAGCTCTGCGAAGGAGTGTTTTTGATGCCTGGGCAAGGTGCAACTCTCACAGCGCGATTTTGAAATCGGTTTTCGGGTCGTCGCGATCGTCCGGAGGACGCTCTGATCAAGGGCATGTAGGGGCGTAGCTAACAAGATCAGCGTGCCGCCCATCGCCACTATTGACAGGTCACAGGAACAAGGCTAGTACAGGTGTACTTTTGCTTGTGTTATGCAAAGTCCTCCAGTGCAGCAGGTCAATGGCTGGCTGATCAGCCCTGATGGCCATTTCTGCTATCGCTTCCACCGCGATGCCAACAGTTGGATCAGAAACCCCTTCGTTTTTGTTGACCAATGGAGTGCACAAATGGATGGAACTCCATCGCAGATGAAACAGCGCCTGAGGCTTCCTTTGGATCAAGCCCTTGAACTATGTGGTCAGATGCTTCTTGATGGATGGCAAAAACTGACGACTCCATGCGGGGAAGACCCAGACCCTCAGTTCACAGAAGAGCTCGCCGCGTGACCAAGAATGAACTAGCCATGAGATTGGCTCGACTATTGCTGCTTAAAGAGGGTGGTGGCACCTTAGAGAGCTTTGAATCCTTGCTTTGCTTGCGGAGTTATTTTTCCGAATTGACGCTCGATGAGCTGCATCAAATCGCAATTGAGTATGGGATCGATGCCTAGGAACTCTGGAGATGACGAAGGAAAAGCCCTGGTTTCGACTAGGGCTCTTGGTTTGCCTCAACAGCGAATTGATCTTGAAGGCTCCTGGAAACGACGCTTTCAATCCAGCGAAAACCAGGCCTTGTTGAAGAGCTGAGGGGTCGTGCCATTCGTAGCGGCATAAGCATGTTCATCTTCCGCGGGCAATGAGCCTTGACTGGCCCATCAGCTCTCTGGAGCCTTCTTGGTGGATTTAGTAGGGCATGGTTCGAGTTGTCTTGCTCATGATCAATGGTCTCGATGATCCGCAGAAAAAAATGACATTGGTCACAGCATTAATCCATCTTGATCCATCGGCACTCTTTTGTTTTCTAGTTGGTATCAATTCGATCGCGTTAGAGAGGTACTCGTGCTCGCGAGCAGGCGGGTCTCTGTAAAGACGCGGCATTCGCGGCCCAGTTCGTAGACTTGGTTGGTGAGGATTGTCCACTCTTTGAGATGGATGCGCCAACGAGCTTGCACATTTGAAACTTGCTCAGACCAGGAGACAATTCCACTGGTTCGCTCTGAGTTTCTTTTGCGCTCTACCTCCAGCTCTGTAAGCAGCTCATTGCGTGTCCAGGCTTTACCCGTGCTGGGGTTGTTGGGGATTGGCGTGCTTGCAGCCATGGTGCTTTCATCGGCAACGTGAGTAAGCATAGTACACCTGTATTGCCTACATGTGGATGGGCGGCCTGCTCCTGGCGACAGCTTTGGCATCGATCCATCACTCAAGGAAGAGATAAGACGCAGGGAGGAATGTCAATCGATGCCAGATCTTTTGTTTTGGCAAGGGTGCTCGCGTTGGCCTCTCCATGTTTAGGGCCAATGTTTAGAGCGATAGCTTATTTGCACTTCTTGCTTGGATTTGGCCTCGCTGGCGAATCGCATCGCCTAGACGGCTGAAATTCATGCTTTGGCCCATAGGGCGGGAGGTCCAAGGGCGCTAGCCCATGGAAGGCTTTAATGCTTTAGGCACGTGTTGGTGTGATATGCCAGTTACGTAGATTCTTTGTTAATGCATGTATTTGCTCTAGGGTTAGCTTGTCAATAGCCGCGAATGCGGCGATGCAGCAAGTTTTGCTCGAGCCTAAGCATGCCAAGTTCGCAGCATTGCTCTCCCCGATGAGATTTGATTGAGTGCGCCTGCTTGATAACACTCCTTCTGCTCACCGAACTGCCCTTGATCATCGCTCTGGCAGATGGTCAGGCTCTGATGTGTGAGCTAGCTCACATTGAATTGAGATCTAGACCCCTAGCTGAGATGCTTTTTTGTTGCTATTAAGAGCCAACAAAAATTCTTCGACATGCCAGCAACACTCAAACTCCTTGATAACTACTCTCCAGTAACACTCACTGAAGAGCAAAAGGCAGCATTGGCTCGTGCAAGAGATCCTCAAGCAACAAGCGTTGATGAGTCAGTGAACCTCTTGAAGACGGTGTACTTAAGTGCCGAACCAGAGAATTGGGATGACACCACTGAATCAGAATGGAATTGTGTCGCTACCTGTATCCGTGCTGCTTAGGCAGGCTGATCAGCAATCCTGTATACAGCGAGGCAAAACAGCGCGATAAAAACGCCGAGTGTGATCGTGTAAAAATCCACCTGATTAAGCTCTAGCCTTGGCATAGATGGGTTGAAGCGTCCCACCGTTGTGATCATCATCATCTTCGTTATCGAAGAAAGAGAGGCCTAATAAAAGTGCGCTTACTGGCAGTAAAGGGAATAGCGCAGCCAGTTGACCACTACTTAGAACAGGTTGCACTGCATCCCAAGCGGACCAAACAATCCAGAGTGATGTGAAGAGGATGAAGGAGAGGGTGAGCTTTGATTGAGGCATTGAATGTGCCTGCCAAAAGACGTTCCATGACAATGACAAAAAAACAACGCCAATGTGGGGGCTTTGGGGCCTGCGTTGGTACGGATAGCCGAGGCTTTATTGCTACTTATCTAAGCCCAAAGCATCGATTATCGAAGTGGTTTCAAGCGGTCTCAGGCGGTCTTGCTGTCATCGTTAATACAACAGAGTTCAATCACTCGCCTGATCATCCAGGTGATCACGTTGTTGTGATCCCTGCATCTGAGTACGAAAAGCCCCAAGAGCGTCAGAACGCTGAACGCGTTGCTTGCCTAGAGGCTCGCAAAGCAGATTATCTCGCAGTTGTTGAACAGCTCGAGAAGCAGATTGCTGAATTGCAGTCTTCTCTGCTAGCAGCAGAGAAGGATAAAGAATTTGCGGCAGCTGAGATCTGACAGCTAGCACCAGGTGGTGGGAACACTTGGTGAGGGGGGTACAAAGGGCTCCTGCTGCAAGCGATGGCTTTTGTTCTGCATGATTGAAACTCGCGATTGAATGAACCAGCAGCATTCTCTTTTTTTGAGACTCTTGTCGTGCTTGACGCAAGCCAGGCAGAACTTGGCGCAAGATGGTTAGGGGTTAGGGGTTAGGGGTCAGGGGTTAGGGGTTAGGGGTTAGGGGCCTTGTTGGTGATCCTTGATCGTGAGTCAATCACTCAACAGATTTGGCAGGACACACCGCCTTGATATTCATACTCATGAGCAGAGTTGTTGAGTTCTTGAGCTGTGCTCAGCGTTGTGGGGGAGAAGGACATTGGTTTGTTCAAGATCTTGTTGTCGATCCAATCGAAAATTATCTCCAACCTCTTCTCGCACCAACAGGGCAAAGGTTTTGGGGCACAAAGGCAGCGGCTGCTCTATGGCAAGCAATAAAAAAGACCCTCGCAGGAGAGCGACGGGTCTGGGTGATGGGGAGATCAACTTTTAGGCATAAATGATCAAAAAAACAAGCTTCCGCTACAGGTGGTGTCAGAAAGTCAATATAAATACATTCAAACCTAAATATAGTGTGAAGACCATCACTATCACCCTTGACAGCCACTATTCTCTTTGCGTGGCCGGGTGATGGGGATCAGTCGGTTTTTGCACAAATCCGCCCCCTTGTTAGCTGGGGGGCTCTTTTATTGCCCATATAAAAACCTGCGCAGGCGCGATGTGCAAGAGGGGCTGGCCGCAACACTGCCAACAGTTCTGACTTCATTCAGTTTTGACAGGTTGCTTGAGCGGCACTCCTTCTACCCCTGCCCAGGCAACAAACACAACGGCATCTTCATTGCCAATGTTTTCACAGGCGTGTTGGGTGTCTCCGGTAGAGGCAACAAAGGCTTCTCCTCGTCTGAACTCCCTTGCCTTACCAGACTCTGTGAGTGTGCACTTGATCCAACCTTTCTCGACATACACGACACCAGGTTGAGGGTGTGTGTGGACTGGGGTTTTGGCGCCAGGCGGAAAAACAGCTCTTATCAATGTCATCTCAGCTTTGCCTTGCGGATAGCTGAACCGCTCGCCATACCATGATTCTGTTGAAGACACCAAGACATCAGAGGTGATTGGTGCACTGGCCTGATCCTTCCTGTTGCTGCAACTGACGGCCAATAAACCAGTGAGGCAGATGGTTGAGACGATGAGAGCGCGCATAGGAAATAAAAAAGCGGCTTCCTGGAGGAAAACCGCAGATGTGATGTGATTTGTAGGAGATTTAAGTGATTTATATGGTGTAGTCAACCCCTCGATTGGTGTGTGTGGACAGCGAGTTTCGCTGGGGATTGATGAGCTGAGGTGTAGTCAATTCCTCGATAGCTTTTCGCCATCAGGAACTGTGAATGAGACAGGGCAGCTTGCTTTTGCGCTTTGCGCTGAATCATGGAGAGGATGTTCATCGAACGCTCCTGCAGTGCTTAAGCCCCCGTTGCCTGGCTTAAGTCTGACTGCGCCCCGGAAGGGGGCCAACGGTTGGCAAGAGTCTACAGACGTTTGTTTGGCATTTGTGGGAGGTGCCTCCCTGTCCATCCCAAATAGGAGTTCAGGACTTTGTAATCCTCTAGGCACGATGCCGATTATTGATGGTTGCGATCGCTTTGGGATTGACTGCAAAGTTGAAGGCTTTGCTTTTGCCTTGTTGTTTAGACGAACACCTATCTCAGTGCTTGGTTTGCTGAGTTGATCATGGCTTCTCCGCGCCGGTGGATCTCATTGGCGTAGTTGGTCCAGGTGCCTTGGCCCCAATAGCGGAAGCAACTGGTTTCTAGCAGTAGCAGGTAGAGCAGAGCTTCTTGATACTGCGGGGTTTGCGTGATTGCTGCATCCTTTGTTACCAAGGGATCAAACAGCTGGTGAAACTTGGCGCTGAGGCTGTTGATCGGTTCCAGCACATTTTCATAGCCCTTGATCCAGCTGAGATTGTTGGTCCAGGATGCGCCGTCCATTGAGAAGGAGGGATCTGTTTCTTTGAGGTTGCTGATGGCCGCTTCGATTGATTCGGGGTTGATGGGGCTGTCAGTGTTATGCCACAGCTTGTGTTGCTGTATCGCCTGAATCTTTGGGTAATCAGAGGCTTCCACACCGGCGGCCTCCAGTAACTCCAGATATTCAGTGCCGTTGAGCGCAACTGTGCTTACAGGATCAACCTGGGAAGCAACGGTTTGATGGGCTTGGATAAAGGCGGCTGGAAACTCATTCATCATTACGCCTCCATTTTCTCCGTCGGCAATTTGAGAGACCAATGATGGAATCGATTTACCTGCCAGTGATTGTCTGCCCAGGCCTAATGCTTCGTGATAGGGCTGCATCTGTCCTACCAATTTGGTGTCTGAGCCCTGGGTTTTGATCAACGCCACAATGCTGACTGTTTCCCCTCTGGAGTTACGAGCCACAAGTTGATTGGGGCCGTATTTCTGTGCATGGCGAAGGCATGAACCATCGAAGTTTTCAACGCTGTTTTCTTGAACAAGGAGCCAACGGTATCCGCAATCTCTGAGGGCTTTCACCAATTCATAGAGGGTGTCTGGATGGTTGGGAAGGTGCATTTCCGGTGGCGAGAAACCCTTTACCCGTTGCAATGCTTGCCGCCCAAACATGGCAGCGAATTGATGCTGCCAGGCCAGGATTTGTAGCTTCAGATCTGGAATAGGAGTGGAGGGTGCAACGGCATGGCTCCAAAAGGTGCCGAGCCATTCCACATGGGGTTGAAGCGTGGGATCGCATGCGAGACGTTTAAGCGCCTCGAGAATGTCGACACGGCCCATTTGCTCAACACCCCAGAGCAAGTTGCCTGAGTAATCCAGCATGATGCGAGGGTTGCATCCCTCTTCAATCAGTTGGGGAATGATGTCTGCGAGGCGCTTGTAGCAATGGGCAAAGGGTTCGGCGTTGTGGTTATCGCCTTCTTCGCTGTGCTCCAGCATGTATTGCAGATGCGAGATCAGTTCTCCATTCGCACCTGCCGGAATCGTGGGCTGATGCATGTGGAGAGCACAGGCAAAGGCTGACTGAAACTGCTCCAGCTTGCGATTGCTATGCGTGAGCACAGCGCGATTAGCTTGTTGAAAGAGGGCAAGAATTTCGGCTTCGTAGCCAGCGATCGCAGGCAAGCTTTGCTTGGGCATCAATTTTTGTTTGCGGTAGTACGGGCCTGGTAGAGCTTGAAGCAGGCGCTGATCAAGGCGAGACCTGAAGGTGGACTAGCGGGTTGCCTGTCAGCTGGAATGTGGCGAAGCGGCTTGGTTTCCTACACCCCTACACCGTGTTGACGTTGTTCTGAGTGAAATCGACACTTTTTTCGCCGATCAACGTCTTGAGATCTTCCGGTGGTAGCCAACGCCTGTTGGCGCCATGTTTAAACGCGAAGCGAAGGAATTCTGCTGCGTACTGAATGCGAAGTCTTCTGCTTGTGGAGCCGGGCTCTCCTCCATGACGTTCGACCAATGCTTTTAAAAGCGTGTAGCCGGAGCTGGGTTCAGGCTGGCTTGTGAGAATAACGACTGTACGGGCAAGGGGCGTGCGGTAGTTACGGTTCCAAACCCGGGCTCCATTTTTGCTTTTACTTGTTTTATGTGATTTGAATTTTTTTAGTAGTCGTTCCCAATCGAATTCACCACCAGCTCCAGACTCGTTTCTTTTTTTCACCAACTCGTAGGCATCAGTCAATCCTTTGCCCTGATCTTTCATTAACTCAGAGATCTCAGTTGAAATTTTCAAGATCCAATCAGCGCTTGTTGCGACCCATGGAATGAAATCAGGATCGGTCTTGGCCTTTGGACCGAGGATGATGCTGGTGCGGCTGCCATCGTCGAAGCGCACAGTTAGCTGAACCCTCTGGAGAAGACCGTCACCAACGCCGCGAACCATCCAGCCATCGCCACATTGTCGTCGGATCCCGTCGCGCAGGGCTGTGATCCATTTCGCTGACTTATCGGCCATTGGGATCCTGTTGCACCGCAAGCTGTTTGATTGTTCTTGTCAATTCAACAGTGTTGCGGCTGCATCCTCAAGCGGCTGGGGCTTTTGCTTTGGTCTGCTGATCAGGTTCATGACTACCAACAACATGATTATTCGCAGTTAATCGTTGGTTTCTGGCATTGCTCGGCTAAACACGAAAGCCAATCCTGCAAGATACCAAGGGCTTTTGGCTCTAAGCGGTAATAAACCCAACGGCCACTCTGCCGATCAACAATCAAACCAGCATCTTTTAAGACCTTGAGATGAAAGGAAAGGCGTGATTGGCCAAGACTTAACTCATTAATGAGATCACACACACAACGTTCACCACAGGCAAGCTCCTCGATCACTTGCAGACGAATAGGATCTGCAAGTGCTTTCATTAAAGTTCTGGCACGACTTGAATCAAGCAAATGTGGCGGGGCAATCGTTGTGCCCATGATTAATGTAAGACGTTTTTTACTTTAAGGACAATATAAGAAAGGGAAAAGAGCGCTTGCATCGACTATGGTTGATACATCAAGATATTTTGATTGATCCTTATGGCCAAGCAAGGGCCAATGCGTATTGGTATCAACGGTTTTGGGCGTATCGGGCGGCTGGTCTTCAGGGCTCTATGGGGGAGACCAGGGATCGAGATCTGCCATGTGAACGACCCATCTGGGGATGCAGCCACTGCAGCACACCTGCTTAAGTTCGATTCTGTACACGGACGCTGGGATCAGCTTGTTGGAGGCAGCGAGAACCAACTGTTGGTGAATCAACAAACCATCAGTTACTCCCAAGGAAGCACTCCTGGCGCTGTGCCTTGGAATGACGCTGGCATTGACATCGTTTTGGAATGCAGCGGTAAATTTAAATCACCAGAAACTCTCAGCGTTTACTTCGATCAACATGCTTTAAAACGTGTGATTGTTGCTTGCCCAGTTAAAGGAAAACTAGCTGGCAAAGAAGTGTTGAATATCGTTTATGGGATTAATCATCATCTTTATGACCCAAAGATTGATCATTTAGTGACAGCAGCATCATGTACGACAAACTGTTTGGCTCCGTTGGTCAAGGTTGTGCATGAAAACTTTGGTATTTCACATGGCTGCATAACAACTCTTCATGATACTACTAACACACAAGTTCCGATTGATAGTTTCCAAAAGGACTTACGTAGGGCTAGGAGTTGTCTACAAAGTCTGATCCCAACGACGACAGGCTCTGCCAAAGCAATCGCAATGATCTTTCCAGATCTAGAGGGAAAACTCAATGGACATGCGGTAAGAGTACCTTTGCTCAATGCTTCATTGACCGATGCAGTTTTTGAGCTAAAGCGCTCAATTACGGTGAAGGATGCCAATGAAGCGTTCAGGCATTCAGCAGAACATCAGTTAAAGGGAATCATTGGCTATGAAGACAAGCCTCTTGTCTCTATTGATTACGTTAACGATTCTCGAAGCTCAATTGTCGATGGATTGTCAACAATGGTTGTTAACGGCTCTCAGCTAAAGGTTTACGCATGGTACGACAATGAATGGGGATATAGCAGTCGAATGGCAGATCTTACGTGTTATATTTCTAATCTTGAAAATACTAGTAATACCTTTTAAATGATGCTTTCGCCTCTCAATCAATATGGTGTTGTAACCACAAACTACTGGGCCTTTACGCTCACTGATGGTGCATTACGTATGCTTGTGGTTTTTCACTTCCATGAGCTTGGTTATACGACACTTGAAATCGCATTTCTTTTTTTATTTTATGAGTTCTTCGGTATTATTACCAACCTGTGTGGCGGTTGGATAGGGGCACGTTATGGCCTACGTCTAACTCTTTGGGTTGGAACTTTGTTGCAGATCTTGGCCTTGCTGATGTTGATTCCTGTCTCAGCAAGTTGGTCTAAAATAGGAAGTGTAGCGTATGTGATGTTCGCACAAGCAATTAGTGGCATAGCAAAAGATCTTAATAAAATGACGGCTAAAGGTGCCATAAAAACCATAGTTGCAGAGAGAAAAGGAGATGCCGATCGCGAGGGCAGGAGGCTTTTCAAGTGGGTGGCTATTCTTACGGGATCAAAGAATGCTTTAAAGGGAGTAGGTTTTTTTCTAGGTGGATTACTTTTAACGAGTGTAGGTTTTAATAAGTCAGTAGAAATAATGGCGATAGGCTTGTCAATAAGTTTTCTAGTCACGCTAAAGCTTCCAGACGATATGGGAATCATCAAAAAGAAGCTGGGAATCATGAGTGTCTTCTCTAAATCGCAAGGTATTAATATTTTGTCAGCAGCTCGCCTTTTCCTGTTTGGCGCAAGAGATGTATGGTTTGTAGTTGCATTACCTGTTTTTCTAGAAGAATCATTGAACTGGAAGTTTTGGGAAATCGGAGGCTTCTTGGGGTTATGGGTGATTGGCTACGGAATTGTTCAGGCATCTGCACCAGGTATCCGAAAACTGTGGACCAGCTCAAAAACTCCCGGTGTCTCTTCCGTTCAGTTTTGGAGTGCTGCTTTGACAGCGATTCCAGCACTGATTGCGATTGCATTATGGCGAGAAACTGATTCTGCAATAGCTATAACATTGGGCCTGGTTTCTTTTGGTGTTGTTTTTGCGATGAACTCGTCTATACACTCATACATGATTTTGGCTTATACAGATAGTGAGAATGTAAGCCTAAATGTAGGATTTTATTATATGGCTAATGCCGCAGGTAGATTAATAGGTACAGTTTTATCAGGCTCTGTATTCATGATCGGTAAGACGACAATGCAGGGAATGCAGTTATGTTTATGGTGCTCATCTTTATTGGTGTTTCTCTCATTGCTAAGCAGCTTAAGGTTGCCAGAGCCAAAACATTCTTAACGAGCGCTAATAAACAATGACTGAGGAGGTAAGACCTTTGAAGGTGCAATAGTCATTTGCCTACCTTTTCAACTGCTGCTCGAGCCTTGGAGAGAATTTCACCTTGCAGGGGAACGAAGCCCAACCCGTCAGCTTGCGCCTGAGCCTCATCACTCAACATGTAGTCAAAGGTTGTTTTGAGTGCGTCAAGGTTGCTGCCATTACCAGTTTTGTATGCCAACAACCAGGTGAGAGTGGCAATCGGATAAGCCCCTTTGGCTGTGGGATTTGGATTGGTACCGGCGAGATTGGCGTCTAACTGGATGCCATTGAGGGCAGCAGCTCCAGCATTCACAGTTGGCTTGAGGAATTCGCCAGAGAGATTTTCAAGTGCAGCAGCTTTCACCTTTCCTTTGATGAATGACTGATTCACATAACCGATCGCGCCAGGTGTATTTGTAATCACACCAGCAACACCTGAATTCCCTTTAGCGCCCACCCCTGTTGGCCATTCCACTGATTTCCCGGTTCCCAGGGTCCATTGTTGAGAAAAGGCCTGCATGGAATTGGTAAAAGCCTTGGTGGTGCCAGAGCCATCAGAGCGATGCACCCAAGTGATCTTGCCTGCAGGGCAATTGAGTTGATCCCAATCAGTGATGCTGCCAAGAGCAACTTCAACCGCTTGCTGTTGGGTCAACTTCAGATCGCAGCTGTGGTTGTAGCCAAAGGCGATTGTGCCTCCCACCATGGGGATTTGCACCAAGCCACGCTGAACCTTGTCAATATCCTCCTGCTTCATCGGATCATCCGATGCCGCGAAGCTCACGGTCTGATCAATGAAGGCTTTACGACCAGATCCAGAGCCAACAGCCTGATAGTTGACCTGTGGCCCCCCAGCCGTGGCCAGCTCAGAGAACCAACGGGTATAGATCTTCGCAGGGAAGGTTGCACCAGCTCCGCTTAGACGGCCGGATGACCCTGAGGTGCCGCAAGCCGTGATGCCAACACCGAGAGCGACCAGTGAAGAAAGCAGAAAGCCCTTCTTGAGAATGGTCATCATGAGCTTTAGCGCTGTTAGGCGTTCCATAACTAGAGCAGCGCGGAGGTGAAACGAGGAAAAGTTAGCGATCCATCAAGAAATCTTGATATATCTAATCGGTTGCTAGCCCTTTGTTCGTCAGTACCTTGCCGATCCGCTCGGATGCCTACCAGGAGATGTGTTGAGTTGCTCTGTTGTTACCTCTTCAGCCAGGCCGTAGATCGATGTTGATGAGAAGAGCGTTGAGAACTGAGAGTTGAAAGTAGGCGTTGATTAGTTGCAGTAGAAGGATGCGACGAGGCTGCAGCACGCTTGATTGCTGGCCTCATCAGCCTCTGTTGCTGCTCACGCCAAGGAGGCTTGACGATTGCATCTAAGACGCCATGGAGCTCATGGAGCGATGCACACAAGGCATCAAGGGGTTTTGGAGCGCTGCGCCACCCCAGTGGTGATGAGTGCAGGGTTCGATCAATGCTGCACAGCACTTGAGGTGAAAGTAGAAAGGGATGACACGCCCCAATGCAATAGATGAAGAGCCTTTTGGTTTAAATAATAGGGAGCCACTTGAATATAAAAATAGCTCAAGAAAGCTCCCTATAAGTTCACTAAAAAATACCGGGAATAATTTCTCCTGTTACTACATATGTACCGATGGCCACTAAAAAGCCAAGCATTGCGACTCTTCCGTTCCAAGTCTCTGCCTTGTTGCTCATGAAATCAGCGATCGTCATGGTCTTGCTCAAAATATGTGACTTGATAAAGATAAGAAAAACTATAAAAGAATGCTGTATAAAACCTCACAATACAGCCGCAAAAGTTGACTATGCCATGGTTTGAAGACTTACAATCAACAAACCTGTGCTTATAACTACAAAAGATAGGTTCTATTGGCCAATTGAAAATATCCATGCATTGACTTCTATGGCAACTAAAATTTATTGTGATATTACCTTTTTAGTGAGGAAGTGGTCGTCAATCAATTGACTTGCCCAAACGCAGCCATGAAGCAGCAAGACAAGCCAAGAATAATGAAGCAGGTCTTAGCTGCTTTCTAGTAAATGTAGGAATAAAAGCTCTATTAAACCAATTGGCTTAGTTTAAGACGGCCGACTTTATAAATTGCCAACTGATTCAAGATAAGACAAACTCGCGGCAAGCATGAATTGAAATCCTTTTCATACATCAACCTTTCATCATGAGCATCATTGCAGACACTTGCTATTACCTACATCTATTTCATATTGATACTTGAGGCATTGTTTGTCTAGCTAAAATCGCAAGGCTACTCAAATACACTTGATCTATATTCAAGCTTTTTAGTTCGAATACCAATCAATAAAACTACTATTATCCATATTCAATGTTTCGGTCTTTAATAATGCAAAAAATATCATGGGATCTTTTCGTATCTAATATTCTTCTGACTGAATCAAGATTTATCCTCAGAATTATCTAGAAATTGTTGGTCTCGGTAGCATCTTCTTCGGGTCCGCAAAGGGCGTGCCCTCAGCTGCCTTGATAGTTTCTGCAAGGTTTCTGTCGATCTCCTCCATTACGAAGATGAAGCGCCAAGATTCACGATGCTTCAACAAGTTTCGAAATGTGTTCGTCTTTTAGAAGAGTCGAGGCACCCATACGCTGCCTCGCTTTTGCATGGATAAGCTGCTTCTGTATACGAGAGAGTTTATGTGACTTAGAAAGAAGATAAATACCTCCAGCCAAAATAGACCAAATGGGCCAAAAAAAGGTAAGTTTAGTAAACACCCAAACCCAGATAAGCAATTGATTGAAAACAAGGTAAAGCTTGAGCTCATTTTTCAAAGCTCTTTTTCTGCTGAGGAGTTTCAGAGCTTTCTGCCGCAGATCAAAATTTAACATTTCAGTCATGGAAAGTCTTCTCGTCTAACTCTATTTAGGCCAAAAGGCGCTTTTCTGTCTGCATCAATTGATTCACTTTGAACGAATCAAAGCTTAATTTAGTTGACCCTGTCATGCAAAACTACTCCTGAAAATTTCAGATGGAGATGCTGCTTGCTATCTAATACCATCAACGCCCTAAAGGCTGCCATTTGAAATGGCTGATGAGATCATAAGAAAGAATAAAAGCCTTTGAAAGAATCAAGACACAGCAACCACTATTGCCCGCAAAGGCTTGAGCCGTCTGAGCATCATGAAGGCAAATACATGCATTGTGTGACCAAGCTAGATGATTAAATTCAACAGAGGCCTCTACTGCATAACTGAGGGAATCATGTTACTACAGGTCTACAGAAGAGAGATCAATAACCTTCAAATATCAATCAGAAAATGATTCATTTAAGGAAAATCGGGAGCCCATTCATTAGAGTTTTATATAAGTTTTAATCTAAGAATGACTCCCAGTTAATCGCTCCCCATCAATTGGAGAATCGCCAGACTAAAAAACACCTGGGATAATGTCTCCCGTTGCAAGGTACGTAACCATAAGAGCCAACATACCAACCATTGCAATCCTGCCATTCAATGATTCTGCCTTATTGGTCATGCAATCATTAATGGTCTCTTTTAAGAAATCACTGATGGGCATGAACTTGCTCCATATAGATGACTTTCAAATGATACACATAGAGATTCATCAAGGCTGTATTAGAAATTACAGGGAAACTACCTGGAAGGGTTGATGTCTTGGCCTCAAGATATTGAGCCATCAAAGATGTATTTACCGTTACCAAAGGTCAGGTTTTTCTTGATTGAATTCACAAGACTCATCTGAATTTAAATCGCAATCGCAAGCTTATTGGGTGTTCAAAAAAACAGGCTTCCATACACAGCTCTACCCGCAGCCATCAGATCTAGGCTGCTCTCCATTGACCTTTGCTTCAGCGTTCAGGCACACACCGACCTGACACGAATTCTTTGGCTGGCTCAGCTGCTGGAAGGGCAAGGAGCCTTCCTGGAATCGTTTTGGTCTGCGCTATGTCGAAGACATCGCCACACGTACGTCTCCGAGCTACTCAGTCATCGGTGTTGATCGTGCGGGCAATCAATGGCATGACGTCAAAACAGACTTCAGCTACCGGCTGCCAAAAGAAGAACGGCGCTGGTGGCATTCACAGGTAATGCCTGTAGGCGAGGGTTATCCGGCCTATCCGTCGAGATGAAAACGGCCGGTGCGGATAAGGCAAAAAAAACCCCCGAAGGGGCGATTGACCGTCAACGATTTGGCATGGCGTTCTATAGGGCGTCCACCATGGCCTCAAGTTTCCGCACGCCCACTCTGGAGAAAAGCCTCGTCTGCATCGATCATCGCTTCCGCATCGTCGTGGAACCAGCATCCATACATCAAGTTGAGCACCCGATCCACATCAAGATCGCGATCGCTCACGTCCTGCCATAACCTCTGCGTCAGCTCAGCATCAGCAAGTTGAAACTGAGCGTTGGCCAAATTCCTTGCAGATGAGAAGTAAATTTCACGTTCACGTGCCGCAGGCGACGTATAAGTGAGAGGTTTGGTTTGGATCGCTTGCGAAAAAACCACCGTTGTCAAAACAGCTGGTTCCATCTTGAGTATCGATGAATACAAGTACAACCAGCATTAACGTTTGTTCAAGATGAACAGCAGGTTCTATCCAGGCCTCGCCTGGGCTTAGCCCCTCAGGCTTAAAGATCCTTCTCGATGATCATTGGTTTACTTGGCTTATACGTCTAGACGAAGCTGGTCTACGCGTATCAGGGCAAAAAAGCCCCCTGAGGGGCGGTTGATCAGTTGCATCTCGTGGCTGCGGTGTAGCTATTGGTGAGAATGATCATGCCTGCCTCTGCTCCGTTTGCCAGGAGGTCTTCTACAGCCCAAAAACCGCCAGCGGCCAAGAGTGAACCAGCGATAGAAGCAGTAACAACGCTGCGAAGTCCGTTCAGGTCGGTGAAACGAGGAAAAGTTAGCAATCCATCAAGAAAACTTGATATATCGCATCGGTGGCTAGCGCTTGGTTCGTCAGTCCCTTGCCGATCCGCTTGGATACCTGTCAGGAGATGTGTTGAGTGGCTCTGTTGTTGCCTCTTCAGCCAGGCCGTAGATCGATGTTGATCAGAAGAGCGTTGAGAACTTCGAGTTGAAAGTAGGCGTTGATCAGTTGCAGTAGAAGGAAGCCTCGAGGCGTGCAGCACGCTTGATTGATGGCCTCATCAGCCTCTGTTGCTGCTCAAGGCAAGGAGGCTTGACGATTGCATCGAAGGCGCCATGGAGCTCATGGAGCGATGCAAACAAGGCATCAACGAGGGTTTTGGAGCGCTGCGCCACCCCAGTGGTGATGAGTGCATGGATCGATCAATGCTGCACAACACTTGAGGTGAAAGTAGAAAGGGACGACAAGCCCCAATGCCATAGATGAGTGGCAAAGCTCTTTTTCTGGCAATCGCCCTGCTACTGGCTGGTGTCGCTCTATGTGAACCTTTGATCGTCAGATTTCTCCAACCAGGTTGAGTTTTGATCAATCCTTCATGCTTTCAAGTGGTGCATCGATGAACGGCAAAGTTGTGGTTCTGGCCATCGTCCTATCCCTTCTGGGGATCGCTGTTTATGAATTTGTGCTGGTTGGCGGGGTCAGCTTGGAAGGAATCGCCAGGTTTGCCAATGGGGACCTTGGCCCGACTTGAGCACGCATGATTCCTAAACGGTGCAATCCTTTGGGCTGCCCTTCTTTGCCTCATTTTCAATTGGTGCAGAGCGAAAGCCTTGCCCAGTTGTTGGGTTGAGATGGCCAGGCCAGCATTCTCAGCGCAAGGGTGGCAGGTTCTTGCAAAACTCGATTAGCACAGCACTTGCGCAGAAAGTAGAAAGGGAAGTGCTTGTCTCCACGACATCGATGAACGGCAAAGTACTGGTGAGCGGAATCGTCTTGATCTTGTTGGCGATAGCTGTGTATGAATCCCTGCTCTTTAGAACCCTCCAACCTGCTTGAGTTGGGATGAGCTCTGACTAAGAAGATCCCTTGCCTAGTTGATCGGCTCTCATGGCAAGAGGTGTACACAAGCAGCGACGCGCACAACTGAGCAGAAGTGGTTCAAGAACCGCATCGCCGCAGAGCAGGGGAACAACAGCTGCAGTTAAACCAGGCACAAGTCAAGGTGTTCTGGGTGACGTTGGCAGACAGCAAGTATCTGCCTATCGAGTTTTATTCGCGGAAACCGTACCCATTGCCTCCTGGATGGCCCTTTAAATGCAGACCGGTAAGGAACGATTTTTCTCTCCCTCCAATGACCTCCTTAGACAACCGCATTGCTGACTATCAGGACAAAGGCGAGCTCCTCGACAGTTATTTCGCTTCCTCCAGTGCCTCTGTAAAACCCACCTTCTATGCAATGAGTGATGGTGAGTACAAGGCTCATCACGACGCTCAGAAGGCTGCACGTGTTGCAGACCTCGAGCAAACCAAGGCTGCATACCTCAGCGCCCTTGAACGTCTTGAAATTCAGATCGCAAGGTTGACTCTTGAGGGAGCTCTGTCAGACAAGGCTAAGGAGCTAGCCCGTACTGCGAGCTAACCCCACCTCACAAGAGAACGCTAAGACCCTTGCTGTGAATGCAAAGCAACCAAGGGTCTTTTTTATATGCTGGCAAACCCACTGGTATGACTTGATTCTGTCCACCAACTAAGGCATCAGAACATTCGCTGACGGGCGATATCGGTCTTGGTTCTTGTTTGTGGGTCGCGCAGCGTGTGTTGCTGGAGTGATCTTTTTTTCCTGCAGTGGTGTATTGCTGAAGTGGCCTGAACTGCAATCTTGGCGAGGCTGTCTGAACGATCCATGGCGTCCAATCCCTTTAAGGCCAGGGTTTAGCGGCTTCAGTCAGGATGGATGCTTCGCAAATGTTGGATTGTGTTTGTTCTTTGATTGACAATCTCGTAGCTGCTATGAACCACGCGCTTGAGGTGTGCTGAGGTGGCTCTGTCGTTTTACACCGCCTGTAAAAGTAAGTCTTTTTGCTTAATTGTTCGTTGGCGCCATTCACTGCCATTGACCTGATCAGCAACGATCAACCTGGCCCTATTGGCGATTGGCTGAGTTGTTGCTATGAACTAAAAGTCTTGCTGTAACTGACATGGGTATCAGCTTTTGGGGTAGTTGCTATGAACTGACCCCCACTTTGGTCTCGACCCTTGTACTTCTCACCGGCATCAGCTCCGTCCTTGCCTTTTTCGGACTGCGCGGTCTTGCAGTCGCCAAACCTCATCGAGCTCTGTGAGAACCACAAGGTTTGTCCCTGGCCCTAATGGGCCTTTTTTATTGTCTTGCCTGCTTGCGCATCAAATCAACATCTAGGTGATCTCTTTGATGTGGCAAGCATGAGCCAATCAGTGGCGATGGTCGCAGGGGGCTCAATTCAAGTTGTTGCTGATCAGCATGCTTGCACTGGCATGGGGCATGCCTAAGACCGGCGCATTGTCTCTTTTTTCTGGTCCGGTTCGTAACGGGTTCTTAGTGCTGAATTCAAGCGGCCCTGCTTACTCGTGATCGCGAAGGTTTTTATGCAGTGGTCAGATCGTCATGGTGGCTGGGTGCTTTGCCTTGGTCATCGATGAGCAGTTGATCCTCAGCCTTGTTGCTGCCATGGGCAAATCGATTGTTTTGGCTACAACTGAGACAGAAATACCCCCAACTGATGCGCAGATTCCTGGTCGCGGCTGTGTTTTTGTTCACCACTCTTTCGCCAGCTGCATGGGCGGAAAAGCCATCGGTACTTCTGAACACGCTTCCCAAGGAGGTGAGAGGGAAGTTGGCTCCTCTATTTATGGCAAATGCGATTGGTCAAACTGGGCTCAATGGTCAGCTCAATGGCACAGCTGAAACACTCTTTCCAATTGTCAAAAGTGCTCTGACAAAGGCAGGTTATAGCGAGCAACCAATCCGAACCACGATTGGACCCTGGGGGTTTTCCGCGACCTGGGCACCACCCATTGGCGTGTCAGTTGATGGAACAGCAAGCCAAAAGACAGCAGTTTTGGTGACGCAAGCTACTGCCCTAGGGCCTGAAAGGGTGAACCTAAATGTTCGATTTGATGGCCTCTGAAGAGTTGACCTGCTGGTGAATTCAGTCAGTCCATATCGCTAACCAGCTTGTCTTTATCCAGTTGAAATGGAATAGTCACTGCATCTTGACACAAGTGTTTTTGGATTTTGATGAGGCGAATCGTCCAATGCCAACGGAGTTGTTGTTGCCTTGGAGAAACCCTTTTTTTATCCTTCTAAGACTTGAATGAATGACTATCCGTTTGATCTGGATAAAAAAAGCTGCTAACTCCAAAGCTTTCATCCAACAAGGCGCTGTGATCTAGTAGAGCATTGGTACTGATTGTTATTGATTCAATGATGGACCGTCGCCACTGGTCTCTACTGGCAGTGGCTGCATTACTGATTGGTGTTTTGTCTCTTCTTTTCGTTGAGATCGATTTGGGCATGGAAGAAGCCATCCCACAAAACCCAGAGGAACAGCAAATCCCTGACCCGCCAGAGACGTACGGCGAAGGCAAGATCTTGATGGGCGACTGACAAGAGCGATCTCGACCGCCCCATCGAAGTGATCAAAGGTCGCCAGAGGAAGGAAGAGCTCGCCTTACTGAAAACCAGATCGATGGATCCCGATGTGGATGACACAAGGGAGCGATGGAAAAGACTGCAAAAAGTGGGCTGGAGGGCCAAGTGAGCCGTGTGGTGAGGGTCGTTTCAACTCTTCTGCTCGTAGACCAGTGGTGGAAAGTTAGGCCCTTGGTTTTTGTGCGAGAAGTTCTTTCAAAATCTCCTTTTGCTTGGCGGCAGCGAGCCTGTAGCCCCTTTCGAGATCTGTTTCTGTGGGTTCCTCCTTGGGAGCATCTTTTTTGTTTCGACGACCGAACATCCCAGTTATGGACTTACTGAGCATTGAGGAGCTGGAAGGCTTGCTCAGCTGATGGTCTCACATGGCCAGCGATGGCAAGAACAGGTGCAAACGTGCGCAGCGTGAGAAGAAATAGCTCGAGAACCTTATTGCTGAATTTCAAGACAACGGCGAGCTATAGGAGCCAAGCGCGGAGCAGTTCTAGGTGCTCGAGGAGTTCATCGCAGAGAAGCCTCCAGGCTTGAATCTTGCTCAAGCCATGCAACTCTTGTATTCCCTTGACGATGCACCTATTGATCGATGGATTTTGAGTCGTGAAAACCGTACCAGAGACGTTCAAAACGGGATGTCGATCGCCAACCGGCCCTGGTTCTCACGACCTTTTTGGTTCGGTTGAACATTCTGGTGGAGTCAAACTAAGAGGGTCTTGAAGAGAACAATCATGTATTCACTATTCGATTCCGTCTTTGACGTTCCATTCGGCTACAGCATCCCTCGTGATCGCGTTGTTGTGATCCCTGATTCGCAGTACAACAAGCTGCGTGCGCAAGAAAATGAGCGCCAAGTTGCCAAACTTGAAGCTCGCAAAGAGCATCACTCTCAGGTAATTGAGCGCCTTAACGAGCAGATCGGAGAACTGCAAGCTGCACTACCAGCAGCTGAGCCAGACAAAGAGTTAGCGGCCACAAAAGAGTGATCGCTAACGGCAGCTGGAGTGGGACCCCTCTGCCGTCGTTTGCTGGGATACAACGGTACGTTCTACGGGGCCTGCGGGCCCCTTTTTCTTGTCTGAGTTGGCCAGTTGCTGGCAAGTGACAGTTAGGGGTTATTGGATAGGAGTGAAGATTGGGGGCGTGGTTAACAAGGCAATGCCTACCTGCCCTCCTCCGCTCATAGCTCCAGGTTTTTTTATTGTGGCTTCAGCAGACAAGGAATGCTTAGGGAAAGCAGCCAATGATTGCTTCAAAGGGGAACTGTTTGAGCGTTTAAAAGCTTTCGCTTTTCTAAGCATTGGATCGTAAGAGAGTGTTAAACCCCATTGCCATCAAGGGTTTAGGCGCTCCTGTCTTTCACTGAACTTTTAACTTGTTCTGTTGGGCAGGGTTCGTTCAAGCAAAACCGCGATGCTTGGATGGCGTTTGACTTCCGGCAGTGAGGAAGTTGATTTGATCGCTGCCTGGGTCGTACAGGGTGTAATGAGGGCCAGCTCCGATGCCGATCACGCTCCGTTTGGGAACCGTCTGTTGATGTTGCTGTTGACCCTCCAAATCCTTGACTTGTGAGTCGATACCTCCACCTGTTAACTCAAGACGAAATTGCTTAGTGCTGCGTGCAGTGAACAGTCTGTTCACATCGAGTCGTGTGAGGCGATCAAGGAGCACTAACGGTGAGCTCTCAGGCGTCAGGTTGTCGCCAACGTCCGCCGAGCTGCCATGGATGAGACCACAATCCAGTTCAATGAAGCCGAATTGAAGAGAGGCCAGCCAATTCAAGTGAGCAGAATCAACAGCATTGACAAGTGCATGCACAGCATCTTCTCCTTGGTTGAGACGTAGTGCTTCGGCATTTCGATCACCACGAAACCCGCGCTCTGCAAGCAATTGTTCTTCCCACCACCCATAGATGCATTGGGGTTTTAATTCATTGCGATGAGGGTTTTGCAGACGGTTCAACAGTGCGTTGCAGTTGCGATCAGGACCAATCAGATCTCCCAAGACAAAGAGGGTCTCTACCCCACGGGTTTTCTTTAAGTCTCGCTGGATGAGGTTATAAACCTCCAAATCTCCGCGTAGACCGCTTACGAGTGCCCAGCGATCCATCAGCGTTCACACACGTGGCTGGCGTCTTCTGCTTGTTCGGCATATTCGAAGCCATGGCTCAAGCGCCAGGCGAACACTGGAGGTAGCCCCGCTTCAACAATGGCTTGACAGGTTCGCCCAACGTCATAGCTCACCTCTTTGATCTCAACCTCATCAGTGGCATCGTTGTGAATCACATAGGTGGCGCTGGTACTCCCGTGACGTGGCTCGCCCACAGAGCCAGCATTGACGATTCGACGCATTGGCAAATTGAGCTCGTGTTCCCCTGCACTGTGGCTGCCGGCGTTTTGCAGGCGCACATGAATTGATCCATTGCGCAGTTCACGCACATAAGGCTGATGAGTGTGTCCACAGAAAAGGGTCTCGGCTCCTGCCGTTTCCACCCTTTCGAGTGCTGCAAAGGCATCCATATTTGGCAGCAGATATTCGTGTTGGCTATTGGGGCTGCCGTGCACAAACAGGAGCCGATCTCGACGTAACGATGTCGGCAGACTGGCCAGAAAGGCCTTGTTCTCATCCGTCATCCGCTCAGCTGTCCACTGATGGGCCAGGTGTCCGCGCCGTTCAGCCAGCTGAGATGGGTAACTGCACTCGCATGCATTCAGTCCATCGATGATGTCCTCGTCCCAGCAGCCCTGACAAGTGGGTATTGCACGTTCTCGCACCAGCTCCACAACTTCGTTGGGTTGGGGGCCGTAGCCCACTAAATCGCCAAGGCAGGTGATCGTCTCGATCCCTTGTTGATCAATGTCATCCAGCACCGCCTCGAATGCAGCGAGGTTGGCGTGCAGACACGAAATCACAGCATGAGCCATAACAATCAGCGTGAGTGAGTGAGTTCTGGTTGCCGATCCCGCAGAGGTGCCTGATGCATCTCCAATACGGCATCGTTGAGTAGGCAGTCGTTGATCGTCGACTGAGCGCCGACTGCATCGAGCGCTTTGCCTTGAACCACCAATTCAGACACTCGAGTGGGGCGGCCATTTGGTGGTGCAACTGCTTGCAGGGGCAGGAACTGTGAACCGTCCTGCGTCATCATCCAGTTGCAGAAAAATGCACGACCATCAGGCAGATTCATTAATGCCTTGGCTCGATAAACATCGCCATAGGCACCGTTCACAAGTTCGAACCAGAAGCTGTTGAGGCTGCTGGGGTCCCAGACATATTTGTGAAGGCTGATGGTCCAGGATTCGAGCTTGCTGAATTCCAAGGTGTCTCGCTTCGGCAATTCAGGCTCTTGGCCGAAGTGGAGATGGCGATCAGGGAGCAGCTGAAATGCTTCGAGCTGAGCTTTGACGCGAGGATCGATCCCGATCAGACCACTCTCCTTGGGAGGGCGGAACTGAGGAACTTCGATCAATGCCAGCAAGTCGTCCGGTTGGGATGCGAGGTCTAGATGCGGATCAGTGAGGTCTCTCAGTTGAGGAATTTGATCTTGGAGAAAGGCAAGATCTATTCCCGTGTCGGTGGCCTGTTCAAGGCCTTCATCGGTGTAACCCTCAAGTCGCAGGTATCCGCAAGAGCCTGGGTGGCTCTGCATTGTGTTGAGGATCCAGGTTGTTTTGCCGCAGCCGGGAGGCCCCGAAATCAGCCAAGTTTTACTCATGGTTGTCGCAACAAGGCTGTTGGCTGATTGAGTGGAATTCGCATGGTCATCATTTGGGGTTGGTCCAACCCGCCGCCCTGAAAGGCCACTGAGTCTCCAGCCGTGGCCTCGGCCGATAGACGGAGAACCAAGACCAAGAATGGGAATGGGAATCATTCTCATCATGACTGGTTTGATTCCCTCCTGTCCACCCCCATCAAGAGATTGATTCGTTTGCTCAATAGGGGTGAGGGCAAATTCCAGTAGAAGAGGTCCATGTGCTTGCCTCACCGCTGTATGGACCGTCGCCATTGGTCTCTACTCGCAGGAGCTGTTCTACTCATTGGTGCCCTATCTCTTCTTTTCATTGAGATCGATTTAGGGATGGAAGAAGCCATCCCACAAAACCCAGAGGAACAGCCCATTCCTGACCCGCCAGAGACGTATGGCGCAGGCAAGATCTTGATGGGCGACTGACAATGATGCGTGAGATGAGGCGCGACGCGGCGTATTTGTTGCCTGACCCCAAGGGCTAGTGGTTTCTGCAATTCATGGATTGCGCTGGCCCTAGCGATCTCGATCGCGATATCGAGTTGTCCAAGGCCGCTCGATGAAGGCTGAGCCTGCCTTACTGAAAACCAAGATGATCAATCCCCACGTGGATGACCCGCGTGAGCGATGGAAGCAGCGCAAGAAAGATCGGTGGCAGGAGTTCTACCCCTCCTCAGGGTTAAGGCGTCTTAGTCCTCCGTTCGTGAAGCGCTATCAGCGAAGGTTTTTTCCAATCGCTCTTTGATTGCGTCGTTTGGTGCGATCTTGCGCCGCGAGCTGCCCTTCTGTTGAGAACTGAAGTTAAAGAGCCCTCCTGCTTTTCTCACTTCTCTGGCCCGATCAGGGCCTTTCCTGATCGTCAGTCTGAACAACCACCAAAAACCAAGGCCAAATAAGACAAGCAAAGAGAGAAGAAGTGCTAAAGCAGCGTTCGTCTCCATAGCAGTCCAAGGGGGTATTGAAACTTAGACCACCTGTTGTACACCGGCAGCTTTGCACACATCTGATCTGCGTAAATCGAAAGACCGGTGGAGTGTGCACCACCGAGGTAATCGAGGGCCTTTAAGGGCTTTTAGAGAAGGTTTCCTCTAACTGTTTTCTGATTTTGTAGCTCTGGATGCTGTCTTTTGGTTTGACCTCTTGTTGAGACCTGAAGTCAAAAAGACCTGTTCTCCCCCATCCGTTTGCCCCACCACGGCCATTTCTCATCGTCATTCCTACCCACCAAAACTGAAGGCCAAGGAAGACAAGCAAACAGATCCCAAGAGCGATATAGCCAGCATTCATCTCAACTCAGAGCGTGTTGAATAAGAGAAGCCTTGCACACATCTGATGGGCTTACATGACCAGATAGAGCAAGAACAATAAAAGTTGCTCCCAATCTGAGAAGAATTGGATCGACTCTCGTCTTGCTAAATGTCAGCACACGGCGAGGCCAGCGAGCCAAGCGAGGGGCAGGTCTTCGTCATCGACAAGATCACAGGAGAGAAGCGTTTGCTTTGAAACCTTGCGCAAGCAAAGAAGCTCTGGGGTTCCCTCGAGGATGCGGTGGATTGATCGATGGATTTTGATTCGCAAAAACCGTACACGAGACGTTCAGGGGGTGATGTCTATCTCCAACCGGCACTGGTCCTTGTGACCTTTTTGGTTCGGTCGCCCGTTCTGATGGCGTCATGCTGTAGAGGTCTTGAACTGCACGACCTGTACTCACGATTCGACGAAGTCTTCAATGCTCCCTTTGGCTACACCATGCCTCGTGATCGCGTTGTTGTGATCCCTGATTCTGCGTACATGGCTGCTCAGGAACGTCAAAACGCACAGCGCGTTGCTCGTCTTGAAGCACGCAGAGCAGAGCATCTTTCAGTTGTTGATCAGCTCGAGAAGCAGATTGCCGAATTGCCGCCTTGTCAGCAAGAACCAGTGCCAGACAAAGGGTTGGCGGCAGCTGAAACCTGACCGCTAGCACCTATGGGTGTGGGAGAGAAAAGACCTCCTGGTTCCTCGGGGGGCTTTTGTTCCTAAGGGAATCTTGAACTGCAGCGTGATGGTGCACACCTCCACAAGATCAACACCATGGCTTTAAGAGGTGAGTTGCTGAGCAACAAGGGAAAAGTCAGCTTGGATTAATTCAAAATGAATCAGCAGATTTTTCTGACCAAATGGCTCAGTAAACGAGGTGAAATGATTCAGTCTTCAGCTTGTTCTCTTCTCCCAAGCCGATTTTATCGATGATCTTAAGGAGCTTGCTCTGATGGTTGGTGATCATCCAGTTGTTGATTGCTGCTTGCATGCTTGCGTCTATTCACCAGTTTGGGGCACTTATAGGCCGGCTAATCCATCTCTCTCTTACTGTTTCTTCTTGACTTCTTTTTTCTTTGATCGCAATTGTATTTTTAACGGACCGGAACGATCCATTCAATGCCAAACCAACAGCGGCTGCGAGCCCGCTTGCTGGAGTTCCTGAAGTTCCGAGTTCTGGCTGCTCAGGAGGAGTTTTTCACACCCTGGCAGAGCAAGGCTGGAATCGATTGCATCAAGCTACGTGCTTGGCTCTCTGATGTTTGGCCAGAAGCCCTTGCTCTCGATGACGACCAGTTGAAGCAGGTGCTTGATCAGGCCCGCTGGCTTTATGTGAACTGAGGCCCCAAGAGAAAGAAGGCTCCCTTCAGGCTATTGGGAGAACCAAAGAAATACATTCGCCAATGCGGCTCAATCTCTGATGCTCTTCTTGCTGATCGGAGCTCTGGCTGCTCCTTCTAGAGCTGAGAAACCATACGTCAACCTTGACTGTTAGAAAAATACCTCGACCTATGCCCACAGTGGTGCGTCGGAGAAAGATGGGGCGACTCAAGCAAAGAGTTGAATCAATATCTGGAGAATTAGGGGGGTAAGGAATGGGAAGAGGCGACGAGAACCGACTGCACCAAGTTTTGGGCTCCCTCTATTGATGGCACTGGCTGGAAGCAGGGCGACGTTGATTGAGCAGATCGAGGTCTATCTCCTCTGCCATAAAAAAAGGCCCTCTGGTAGGTACAGAGGGCAGCTCATGCGTTCTTTCGCACTTTGGCTAAGTCACAAGGCGTTTGCACGCACCAAGGCAACAAGCTTAGGTATCAAATGCCCACTCGCATAGCAACAGGGGGGGAGTAGGCGTTCTCTTGTATCCAAGATCCATAGTCCCTGTTTGTTTTATCCCACCTACGCAGCGCGAGGCTGATCCCACATCATTAGCAGCCAGCGGTCAGCAATCTGCTCCGCGAGCTGGTCGAGTTCACGAGCTTCGATTCACTTCTTCTCTCGTTTGGCACGCGTTCACCTGTTCTTGCCACACCTGCTCATCTCGAGCCCCATGCCAGTTGTATGCAAGGCTTCTTGTATGGAGATGAACGCTGGCTACATAGGGCTTGGGCTCTGTTTTCTTGTTTTTGCTGGACTTCAGTTCTGGTGGCTAGGTATGACGATGGGACTATTCAGTAAAAGAAGGGACTTACAAGTCGAATTCAAGCCTCCAAAGGAAGTCGGCACAAACTTCAAGCCGCAAAGGGATCTTAGTCCAATCAGTCGGGACGACGAATTTAAAAGGCGCTTGGAGCAGACCTTTGCTGAAAGCCCTTCACAAAGGGATGATTGATAACAACCATGGCCACTATCCCTTAAAGTACTGGGAAGTATTTAGTTCTTCAACATACATAAATCTGATTGATGCCAAAGTATTGTTCGAAGAGTATTAAATAATGATTCCTTAGCGCATCCGAGATATCGATCATGCCTCTTAGTGCTCTCAATTCTCAAAGATCTATGCAGCTCAAGCATGACTGTATTGCTTGAGTATCTGAAGATCTATAGCTGTTAAAACCTCAATATTCGTTGCCTCTAATCGAATATTTGGGGCCATGCCATCATCATAGGCTTGTTTCCAACGAGATGCACATACACACCAATGATCACCTGGCTTCAAGCCTGGGAAACCATACTGAGGCATTGGCGTTGATAGATCGTTGCCTTGAGCTTTGCTATAGGTCAGAAATTGCTCGCTGATCACGCAGCAAACCGTATGCTGACCAAGGTCATTCCCATCAGTTCTACATTTTCCGTCTCGATACCAACCCGTGTTCGGATCACAACTACAAATCTCGAGAGGTTCACCTAAAACATTTCGATCCATTTGCAAATGACTGATTAGCTAAATCCTATAGGTTTAAAGCTACATGGCAATAGCAACTGAGCCTTAGCATTTGCTTTAAGATAAGCATAAGTAGTGTTTTGCCTGCCTCAGGTAAGAAGAATTCTATTTACCGCTGATGAATCCAACGATCAACCACGCTAAAACTTGGTCGTTCTGGATCACTAAAATCTAGTCGGTACTTTTTAACCTCGTAGCCCCATCCATTCCCAGAGTGATATTCGTATTCAATAACTGATGAACCCGCTTGTCTTTCGATGTTATGGAGGAACAGGCTCCTCCCTGGGGTCTCGATGGGTGAGTTGTCTCTGAAATTATTCTTCGAAAGGCAGAGCTTCCTGCTCCCATCACCATATCTTATTGCGAAGATCAATTACTTATTTTCATAAGCGTTGAATCTACTTGCGTAATCGATTTGCCAATTCCTAGGATCAAAAGAATCACTTGCTAGCTCACAATCGGCTCCAAATGCTCTTTTAGCTTTAGAGATTAGTGAAGAGGATTGGCATGATTTTTCAATATCATTCCTAGCATTTACTTGCCGAGCACCTGAAAGCTCCTCCAGCCTTTCAATTGTAATCCAATCTTTGTCGTTGACTCCACGACCAATTATTTTGCTTTTCCAGAGCCCTTCTCTGCAATTATAGCTATAAGTTGTGCCTTCAATGACTTTATCCTTTGGCTCTGTAGAGGTTGTTGATGTGCAGAGCAAGATGCCGGCTAATGTACATTTGAGAGTGAAATCTGAGATTGGCGTGCGTCGCATATAGAGGGTTGAAGATGATTCGTATATTTTATCAGTATTAGAAGATTCCGTTCTTGAATATTATATTTTAGCCGTTGTAGACTTGGGATCTATGAATAATTAATGGATTTAACGTGTATACACTAGCAAGAGGATTGTCTGTTTTTTACGCGAGCGAAAGTAGCTCAGCGGGTTGGACTTTTTAACAACGCGATTTCTAGCCGCTTGTGGACCTCCTCTTCTTAGATGCGAACCCTGAACACAAACGTGGCATCTACTGTGAGTTGTTCAGTGAGATCAGCATCAGGAGCAGGCTTGAGCTAAGGCGGGACATCTATGACACGGCTATGTCTTCAACCTAGATAGAGCCTCGTGAGTTGTGAGATAGGGCACCGGCGTCTTCACCAGCAATGCCATAGACCCCTTCTTTCTCTTGACCTACGGTTCTTCCTCCTATCATCATGAGATGTGATCAGGCAAAATTGAGTTAGATGAGATCAAATGGAGGTTTAGGCGTGACTGTTCACGAAAGAGATGTCGATGATGATTCCTATGACGAAGTTGATGAGTACCTCAGCAGCCAAGAATCTGATGAGGAAGAACGTGCTTATTTTCCAGTTGAAGACTCAAAACCGCCTCACTACTGAGACATTTGTCTTTGAAAAGATCAATAAGAACTTGAGAGCTCAATTGCCTTCAGTAACCTTTGATCTATGGCAGCAGATAACTAAAGATTTTTGTGCCAAGGGATGTGCCGCTTATAGGCAAGGCACGATTGACACGCAGATGATCATTGGCTGCCATGACAACCTCAATCGTGCTCTTCTGAAGGAACTCAAAGGACTGGGAGAGAACTGATGGAGCACTTGCATTGGAGTTATCTAGAAGTTGGTTTTTTGGTTGTTTTCTACTGGGGTTTGATGATTTGGTGGATTAGGAGAGCTAAGAGAAAGCAAGACCTGGCTAAACCGTTGACTGAGAAGGAGTTCGCTAAGTATTTGGAGCGGATATGGGCAAGGCACTTTTAGTTCTGCTTCTTACTCTTTGGGCAGCCCCTTCCAATGCAGCAGAAGTGCTTGCGATAGGTGATGGCGACACTCTCACCGTCACAGAAGGCAGCCAAAGGATCAAAGTACGCCTTGCCTGCGTAGATGCCCCAGAGACTTCACAAACGCCCTATGGCATAACAGCACGACAAGCACTCAACAGTGTTCTGCCGGTTGGGTCTGATGTGACTCTCCGCTCCAAGGCAACTGATCGCTATGGAAGAACCGTGGCAGAGGTCATTCGCAATGGCAGCAACATCAATTAGTCATTAGTGAAGTCGGGAAATGTCTTTGTCTATTGGCAGTCCATCAAAGGGTGTGATCGTCAGGTCTACTTACGCCTAGAGGCCTATGCCCGACTGGGAGGTATTGGCGTCTGGTCTGTTGCTGGGGGGATACAGCGACCTTGGGCCTACAGGCAAAGCAAGCAGAGCAACAGCAAGGGAACACGTTATCGCTGCAAGTGCATCAGTTCATAGCGTGTAGCACAGGAACTGCTCAGACAAGGAGACTCCTGTCTGGATGGGGATAAGCACGGGAAGGCATGTGAGTCGATCAGGCGGCAGATTGCAACTTGATGAAGGTTTCGTGCCGATAGGAGCCTGATAGAGCATTGTCTTAGAGGAGGCTCTTTAGCGATGCAACATCCCATTTGGGTAATCCTTGCTTGGGCAGTTGCTTGCTTTGCTGTGGGCCTGAAATTAAGAAGACTCTCCCATCTACTCTTCCAGAAGACACTGAATAGAGCATTCGCAACAGAAGACTTCAGAGCATCGCTAGAGCGTATCTGGGAGAAGCAAATAGTGCGGTGAAACTAGCTTTCGAGAACTCTTGCATGATTTTAATTAAAAAGGTATGAACCCATAGTTAATTTCCACTGGCGTATCTAACTATGGAAATAACGGCAATGATGATTACACCATATGTCCAGATTGCTCCACTTCTATTCGTTAGCCTCTCTAACCAAACAGGAAACCCTGAAGCATTATTGATCAGTAGATAGGCTAGACCCAAGACCACCATGGGAATGCCTAGCGCTAGTAATAAATCCATTGCTTTAGTCCATTGATCCTAATCATACCCTTTGTATCGTGAAAGCAAGTATTTTTTCAAGACAAAGGAGAAGGCTGTCGTTTCTTTGGGGCCGATTTAGTCCTATTGCCTGATAGTTTTGTTCCACCAATCCGGCAGAAAATCATAAAAAGAGCATAAGAGAGTGGGCTACTAGCTCATACAGCCATGGCAAAGCAATTCAGTTCTAAAGATCACAACCTTGGGAGGTTCACTGCTGGACTTGAGAGTATTTATGGGATCCTGGAGATACCAGCACGGAATTCGACGGCCTAAAGCTAGCCGATGCCCACTTATCTCAAGGCGATGTGCAAATGCCACGGCATCAAGTACTCAGAAAGCTAAAGAGTTCAATCCGTCTGAAAGTCTGCCGACCGTCTTCTTCTTGGGCTATGGCCTGACTGACAGCCTATGAACTATCTTTTGTCTGACTGGTTAACTGTCCGAGGTGGGCCAGTCATTATTTACTTAAATGGCCTTAGCCAGGTGATACCACTTTGACTTTTGCTTGATTTAAAGATGACGACGAAAGGGTTGTATATCTCATTAAATATATAAACAAACTTTTGATCTAAAATTCATACCAGAGCAACGCCCCAAAAGATCTATAGTGGCGTAGTCTCTCTGGCCTGTGGGGTAGTTGCATGCTTAAAAGGTGCTTCATTATCCACTTCCCTTTTGGCTGCAGCTACCAGCCGACCTAAATTGTAGTCATGAATAAAGAGTGAGATAGTCCTCCTTTGACTTCATGGGGTACACCAGCTCTCTGTTCATCGCATAGCAGCTGTGTGTTCTCAAGTGCCTAACGATCAACTAGATAACGATTGTTGATCAACTCATCAAAGACTGTTGCGCCTCTTGCTTTCTTCCCGGCTGATACAGGAGTGACCTGATCAAGTACAGCGGCAAAGCAAGTGATCCAGAAACTACCTTTGCAGACACCAGCTGATTGGCAAATGTGATCAGGAGCGACTTCAATACAACCCTGCGTTCGAGAAACTTTGATACTTGCGATTTGAGAGTCAAGCTCTAGATCCAATAGCTGTGCCTCTCTTACAGTTATTGCTGTCCCTGCGGCATGGCATTCGAGCAACATTTGATAGTTCATCTATAGACCAGCTGCTAGTAGATATTATCTTCACATGTCTAGTGGCGAGTCGATTCAAGGGTTAGCCGCTATCCCATCGGTATTTCTAGCAGCTTCGGACTCCTCGAAGATCCGAGAGTTTTTGAAAAAAAGAGGGTTGGAGGGCCACGTCAGCCATTGGCAAGGGGTCGTGTCACCCTCCTGCACCAGTTCAGAGCTGGCAAGTCAAGCTCTTGGCTTCTGCTCGAGAAGACCTTTCAGGATTTCCTTTTGCCTAGCAGCAGCACGGATATAACCCCTTTGTACCTCTGCTTCAGCCAATTCCTTCTTTAGAGGAGCTTCTACCTCCGCCAATTCCTTCTTTAGACGAGTCAATATCTCAGCGATTTCGTTTTTTAGACGAGCCTCTGCCTCCGCCAATTCGTTCTTGATACGAGCAATCCGAAGATCGATTTCCTGCTCGCTTTCCTTGCTGTTCATCTAGATACGGAAGGGCTCGCCAAGCTGATGTTCTCACATGGCCAAGAATGGAAGAACAAAAAGTGCTGCCCAACCTGAGAAGAAGTGGATCGAGGCTTGTATTGCTGAATATCAGCACACGGCGAGGCCAGCGAGCCAAGCGAGGGGCAGGTCTTCGTCATCGACAAGATCACAGGAGAGAAGCCTCTGGGTTGAAACTTGGCTCAAGCAAACAAGCTCTGGCCTTCCCTCGAAGATGTGATGGGTTGATCGATGGATTCTTATGTACGCAAACCGTATGCGAGATGTTCAGGAGGTGATGCCTAGCCCCGACCGGCCCTGGCTCTTACGACCTTTTTAGTTCGCTCACACGTTCTGATGGCGTCATGCTGTAAAGGTCTTGAACTGCACGATCTGTACTCACGATTCGACGAAGTCTTCAATGCTCCATTTGACTACACCATTCCTCGTGATCGCGTTGTTGTGATCACTGAATCGGAGCACAAGGCTGCTCAGGAGCGTCAAAACGCACAGCGCGTTGCTCGTCTTGAAGCACGCAGAGCAGAGCATCTTTCAGTTGTTGATCATCTCGAGAAGCAGATTGCCGAATTGCAGCCTTCTCAACAAGAAGCAGTGCCAGAAAAAGAGTTGGCGGCTACCAAAGAGTGACAGCTGGGCCGGGTGATGGCGATCAGCTGGTTGCTTGTTAGTTGTTGATGCCTTCTGTTCTCACACACGGGGTATTTGTAGTGTGCACACTTCAGCGATCGTTGAGGCCAAGAGCACGAGAAACGCACCATCAATCCAACCGATCTGCGTAGTCCCTTAGCACTTCTGCAATTTTGTGCGGTGGGATCTCTTGTTGATATTCCCTGCACAGATCGAAGAGCTTGTCTGTGAAGTCCTTCATCGGGCTTGGTTTCATGGTTTCAGTCATTGAGCAATCTCCACTCAAAATCTAATTGCTGCAGATAGTGATTCGCCATTTAAGTAGTATTATGATTTTGCATGCAAGCTCTCTTGAACGAAAAGAAGAAGCCAAAATCTGGCCAATTATACTTACAATCAAAACCAACACATAAACCAATGTCAGGAGAACAACTCATTGAGGGTCTACATACCCATTGCAAACATGTTGAGCAATAGCAAAACCACATCCTTGAGTATCTAGAATGCATAAGCGCAGACAACTCTCGCCTCCTTAAGTTAAGAGTGTGGTGGCAAGATCAGGAAGAGAACTTACGGTGGCGAGTTAACCCTCTGATCATTCAATCAGTCCATCTGCCTCCAGCTCCTCTCGATGCTTAAGGGCTCTTCTCAATTGGCCTGCAACAAAAGGAATGTGGAGTGCATACTTCTGCAGTTGAGCCCGCTCCTCGAGGCTGACAGGTTCTCCAGTCGCTAAGCGATGGATGATCTCCTCCACACGTCTACGAGTGTCTGTTCTCAGGGTGCGAAAAACCATTTTTTTAAACAGCCCTCCTAAGTGTTAAACCAATTTAGGTCAGTTTTTAGGCGCTCTTAACGAGAGAGAGGGGTCTTGCTGCGCTGCCTCTGAGGTGTTTGCTACAGGGCTCGCTGCGTTCCCCCATGTAAGGAGAGACGAAGAATGAGTAGTTGCTCTGTAGAGACAACGAAGACTTCCTTCAAGAGTTGCCTTTATCACAAGGTGGCGAAGGAAGCCCATGGTTCATGAGTTCATCTCTTTAGCTTGGGCCGATGTAAAAACAGCTTCATGGCCGAAGGTTTTCCGGGTAAAAAGCAATCTCATGCGGTTGTCATCGGGGCCGGCTGGGCTGGCTGGGGTGCGGCCAAGGCACTCTGCGAAGCGGGTGTTCGCGTAACCCTGATGGATGGGATGGCGGATCCAACTGGTAGTCAGCCCCTCACCACGCCAAGCGGCAAACCGTTCGAGGCAGGCACCCGGGGGTTCTGGAAGGATTATCCAAACATCAATGCCCTGACGGCAGAGCTCGGGCTCGGCTCGATCTTCACGGAGTTCACCACTAGTGCGTTCTGGTCACCTGAAGGCCTGGAGGCGACGGCTCCTGTCTTCGGTGACGCTCCGCTGTGGCCGAGTCCCCTGGGTCAGGTTGCTGCAACGATCAATAACTTCAAGCGCCTGCCTGTTGCTGATCGGCTCAGCATCGCCGGCCTGCTCTACGCCATGCTCGATCTGAACCGCAGCGATGCGGTATACACGAGCTACGACTCGATCGATGCGCTGACGCTGTTTAGACAGCTCAGGATCAGTGATCGCATGATCGATGATTTCCTGCGGCCCACGTTGCTGGTGGGGCTGTTCAAGCCGCCGGAGGAGCTGTCGGCCGCTGTCACGATGGAGCTCCTCTACTACTACGCCCTGGCGCATCAGGATTCCTTCGATGTGCGTTGGATCAGGTCGAAAAGCATCGCCGAACAGCTGATTGCCCCGCTTAGTGAGCGGCTGCAGGAGCAGCACCAGCTCGAGGTGCTGGGCGGAACCCTGGCCACCCGGCTGAACGTCTCGCCGGAGACTCAGGCCATCCGCTCGGTGGGAACCCGTTCCGTAACAAGCGGGAGCACCGGTTTAATCGAGGATGTCGATGCCGTGGTGCTTGCGGTGAGTGCCAAAGGAATGGGTGCTTTGATGGCGCAATCCCCGGAGTGCGGCGTGCTGGCGCCAGAGCTTGTGCGTGCCGCCACGCTCGGATCGATCGATGTGGTGTCGATCCGTCTGTGGCTGGATCGCACCGTGCCGGTCGCCGATCCCGCCAATGTGTTCTCACGTTTCAGCGCACTAAGAGGCGCCGGCGCCACTTTCTTCATGTTGGATCAACTGCAGCGGGAGTCGGAGCAGGCGCTCTGGGGTGATCAGCCACCGCAGGGTTCGGTGATCGCCAGCGACTTCTACAACGCCTCGGCCATTGCCGAGCTGAGCGATCAGGAGATCGTCGACTGCCTGATGCAGGATCTGCTGCCCATAGCGCAGCCTGCCTTCAGGGGGGCCAGGGTCGTGGATCAGGAGGTGCGGCGTTATCCGAGTTCGGTGTCTCTCTTCTCTCCTGGAAGTTTCAGCAAGCGGCCACCAATGGAGACGTCACTGGCTTCGGTGGTCTGTGCCGGCGACTGGGTGCGGATGGGCGAGAAAGAACATGGTGCTAAAGGCCTTTGTCAGGAACGCGCCTACGTGTGTGGTCTGGAAGCGGGCAACTCACTGCTCAGGCGCGGGATCGTGAGGGGCGCCGACCTGCCCAGGACCCTGCAGCACTCTGTGATCCCCATCCGCGCCGATGAACCGCAGGTGGTGCTCGGGCGTGCGCTTAACAAGCTGGTGATGGCCCCCCTCGAGGCCTTCGGGGTCCAGTGGCCTTGGTTGGCTAGCTAGCTGGCGACTCTCAAGGGATTGGCGATGACGATTCAACAGGCTGAGATTCGTTCAGTATCAAGGCATCATGGCGCCGCTTTCAGCAACGGCTCGTACATCATGATCGCGTGATTTTCCACCAGTAGCTGTTCCGTCTTACCACCATCGGATGCTGTGCAGATCCGATAGAGCTGATTGTGCCTCGAATAGCCGCCCCAGATCTGCTGCTGGATCCTGTGATGACGCTCCTCGACGCTGTAGATGCAGTCGTAATCCTCATCACAGCAGAGTTCACCATGCAGATGGATGTCATCCAGCCATAGATGAATCGCGAAGCAATAGGGCGTGTTGTTGGTGATCTGCAGATCCACATAGTTGTACGCCAGTGTTGCTCCGGCACCAAAGGGAATGGTTCGATTCACATCCGGGAACACATCAAAACCATGCCTCCAGCGCTCCGAAATCGTGAGCGGACTGTGGGCCGCCATCCAGAACAGCAGATTTCCCAGCTGACAGAGCCCTCCTCCTGTCCCCCTGGAGATCCTGCCCTGATTCAGCACCAGACCCTCTAGATAGCCCTTCCGTCTAGTGGGTCGTCCGACCAGCTTCCACACGGACATTGTTTCCCCCGGACGAATCAGGATTCGATCCAGTTGCGCAAGCGCTAGCTCCAGATTCCTGCGCTTGTTGTGCTGAAGCACCATATCCACATCCCTTAAAGGGCGAAGGATCAGAGACTGATGGCAGAATTTGCGGTGGCTTGCCGCCAGGACGTCGTGTGTTGTCGCCCATTGTCTGGAACCGAACAGCCAGTTGGCTTTGCGTTTGGCGATGTGATATTCCCGGCCCAGCAGTTGTCGAACCCTGCTGCGGTGAATCGGTTTGGGAATTTCAAACATCGCTGAGCCCTGAGTGATCTCGTTTTGAACCGACCAGGCTGTTCATTCTCACAAGACTGGTCAAAGGCGAGGATGGCCAAAACGATCAAGCCTGCAAAGCAGCCATGGCTATTATTTCCAATAAATTATAAAAAATGTCTGCCTTTTTACAACGCATCATTGACCTCATGAAAACAAGCAAAAATGATGTTCTCGAGCTGGAACTGAGTGAGATCAAGGCAGGGCAACCAGCGATCGGTAAGGACCAGGTTCTCTACCAGGTTGGGCGTTACGACGGCGTGAACTGGATTCTCGAGGATGGATATCCGGTGCAGGGACGAACATTCAGTGATGATGAAAAAATGTTTGATGATGTTGCCTACTCCAACGGCCAAAAGGTTGACAACGCAGTGATTGTCAGGTTTGACGATTCAACCCCAGGAAATCCAGACAGCTACTACGTTTATAACGAGAACTGGGAGAGAGTCGCACCCGGCACCGTGACCAACGGTATGAAAACAGTGGTGATCGGCCCCGATAAAAACCCTTACCTCACCGATGGGCACCATACGCTGAACACTTTTTCACAGATGAAGCGAGGCGGATTCGAAGATTTCAACATCAATCTAGTTGTGGAAGCCAATTACTCAAATCTGAAAGACAAGAATAAAAATGGCAGTTCCATGGATGAGTTCTGGATAGAAATGGCCAACAGTGGCAACGCCTGGCTCAAGGTTCTCAACGAAAACGAACCCGGATACCGTTATCTGAACGGTGTGAAGGGAGAGCAGGATGAATACATGGTGCACTCCGTGGACCTGGGCATGTTCAAGGGTCAGCTGCCAGAAGAAATGAAATCGGAGGCCTTCAGGAATGACCCCTATCGAGCTATCATGAATTTCACAAGAGGAATCGCATGGGAGGCGCCGGCAGGAACAAAAGCCGATGGATTACCCTTCCTTGAATTCTATTGGGCGGAAGAAATCCAGAATGCCATTGGTTATGGCAATATCGCTCTTGATGTTCATACAGAGGCCTCTCCATACAACCTCTCCGATCTCGACAGTTATGTCTCGGCAGTGCAGGAGATCTCCAACTGGATCATCAATCTTGAGCCAGATACCATCATTGGCACCAGTGGTTTTACAGCCAGGGAGATGGGCCAGAAACCAGAGATCGATGCAGGGAAATTAAACAGACTGATCGATTCTGGCAAGACGCTTGAAGCCTCATCATCCGATGAAAAAGACGCCGTCGATGTGCCCAGTTTCGGAAAACTCGGCTACGCCTGGGCGCAACGAAACGGAGGAAGCGAAGGCAGCGACAGGCTCACGGGCCTTCCCGGACCAGACCTCTTCGTATTGTCACCCGGAAACGATGTGATAACGGATTTCCGCATCGGCGAGGATTCCATCAGCGTTGCGGGAACTCCTGACCTGCGCTTCAGACAGACAGGAGAGGGACTGTTGATCAGTGCCGGAGACGACATCAGCACCCTGCTTCTGAATGTGCACAGGGATGGGTTTCTGGCTCATGAACCGGCCCATCTGCATATCATTCCAGTCCAGGACGACAACCTGATCTGATCTGTACTGTCCTGCTGAAGGCATAGATCAGATCATTCGCTGCAGTTCCGAGTTGATGATTCAGGGCCCGAAGCACCCGTCGTCATGATGTCGTCGTCCACCTGAACGGTCTGCCGGTCGTGGTTTTAGAACTGAAGAACCACGCCGATGAGAAGGTAGACGTATGGGCAGCGTTAACCAACTTCAGAACTACAAGGACAACATCCCAGACCTGTTCACCTCCAACGTGTTGATGTTGATCAGTGATGGCACCGATGCCCGTGTCGGGTCGTTGTCTGCTTCAAGGGAGCGTTCCCAAGAGCTTGCTCTCACTGGTGTCATCAGCAGTGTTCCCGCGCATGAACAGGCGGCTATGGATCAAGCCGGCTAGCACGCCTGTTATGCACAGCAGAGCAGTAGCCATGGGGAAAGAGCCGCTTCGTGCAATGTGGATTCATGCGTTTGTCTTGCCCTCCCCCCAGATCGGGGAGGGTTGGTGAATATTCAGGGAGAAAGAGACGAGGTCAGCTACAGCTTCCCTAGGAACCTCGGAGCTTCCAACTGGGCTAGGACCTTGCATCACTCCTTGCAATAGAGGTTAGCTATAAACCTTTGCAATCAATGGGCCTGCCTGATCATCCGTGAAGACGGGAGTCACGTCCCAGTCAAGGAACTCAGCCCACTCAGCTGCATGCTCATAGCAGACTCCAGCGTCGTTGGTTTCGACAATGATCCAGCCTTGTACAGAGCCTGGTGCGTGAAAGCGCTGCCAAGACTTGCACTCAGGCATCGGGGCACCTGTAGCAAGGAACTGACGAGCTGCTTTCTCGTGATAGCCAGTTTTAAAGCTCCAATGCATCAGAAAGGTCATGTCAAACAAAAAAAGCATCAGCCTTCTAGTCGATTTACATCAAAGGCGATGTCACCCAAGTAACAGTTTCAAGAAACGACTACTTACCCATGGCTCTCCTTAGTTTTGCCGCTTCATCCATACCTTCCATGATCGTGAAGGTTGCATTCTCTGTGGCTGCGTTACGTATTTTGCTTAGCTCTTGATACTCAGCTGATTCATAAGCATCGACTGCTGCTCTCATCGAAGGGAACTCACAAATAACTGCCAAGTTTGCTCCTTCTGTCTTCTCTTTCCCTTGAGGTTCTGTGTCTTTAGCAAAAACCACTCCACCAACTTCTTTAAGCCATGGTCCAACCTTCTCAACGTACTCAGCAAATAAAGCTGGATTGGTGACTGTTGAAGTGCTGATCCAATAACCCTTAGCGCCTTTCTTGTCCATGCGTAGCTTCTAGAACCCCCTAGAGCTTCGCACTAAAGTGCTGTATTGGTTTTGTTGCCAATTTTGTAGTGGGTCCCCATAGGGAAGCGGTTTCAACAGATAAGAGCTGGTGTCGAGGCCGGAGTTGCAACTGCCGAGTCGGCTCCTGAGGCCCTCCAACAGCAACTGGAGAGCGGAGGCCCCTCGACTGGCCGCTTCGGGGGGGCTTGCTCTCTTTATCGGGCTTCGTCGTCTTCAGGAGGTGTTGGCGGAGGAATTGTGCCTGAGCCTTCTAACGCTTCTCCGACCAGAGCAATCTCTTGAGGAGTACTCGGCAGGTGGAAAGCGCCAGATAGCAGCTCACCCGCACGATCACGCAAAGTGTCGTCACCAGTTTCTTCGCTAAATCGAAAAGTGTCTTTGATCAGTTGGATCAACTCAGCGTCAACTTCATCCGCCGCTTGCCAGCGTTCGAATAGTTCATCGAAGTCGGTCTCATTCATCGACTTCAGCTTCAGACATTTCGAAGGTGATCCCTGCTTCCTTCATCTCCAGCTCTAGTTTGAGCAGGCCTTTTTATCAGAGCGCTTCCCAGTTGGTTCTTTAAAGGGTATCTGTACTTGATAGATGTTCTCGTCCGTAGTTTGCGAGACCGCCCCATCGAAGTGATCAAAGGCTGGCCGATGAGAGGCGAGCCCGCCTTGCTGAAAACCAGATCGATGGATCCCGATGTGGATGAGGCAAGGGAGCGATGGAAAAGACTGCAAAAAGTGGGCTGGAGTGCCAAGTGAGCCCAGTGGAGAGGGTCGTTTCAACCCCTCTGCCCCTAGACCAGTGGTGGAAAGTCAGGGCTTTGGTTTTTGCGCGAGAAGTTCTTTCAAAATCTCCTTTTGCCTAGCGGCAGCGAGCCTGTAGCCCCTTTCGAGATCTGTTTCTGTGGGTTCCTCCTTGGGAGCATCTTTTTTGTTTCGACGACCGAATATCCCAGTTATGGACTTACTGAGCATCGAGGCGCGGGAAATCTCGCTCAGCTGATGGTCTCACATGGCCAGCGATGGCAAGAACAGGCGTAAACGTGCGCAGCGTGAGAAGAAATAGCTCGCGAACCTTATTGCTGAATTTCAAGGCAACGGCGAGCTATAGGCGCCAAGCGGGGGCAGTTCTAGGTGCTCGAGGAGTTCATAGGAGAGAAGCCTCCAGGCTTGAGACTTGCTCAAGCCATGCAACTCTTGTCTTCCCTTGACGATGCGACCTATTGATCGATGGATTTTTAGTCGCGAAAACCGTACCAGAGACGTTTAAAACGGGATGTCTATCGCCGACCGGCCCTGGTTCTCACGACCTTTTTGAATCGGTTGTCTTTGGCGGAGGCAGGAGGATTTGTTTGAACCGTGCAATGAATGCCATGAATAACCTTGAGAACACCAAGCACTATTGCCATTGCAGTAGCTGTGCTTATTGTTGCCCTGCTGTTGTTGCAGTTAATATTGATAGTCTCTTGCTTGATTCACAATTGCCTGAGTGAATCGGTTTTGCTCTGGAGCTGGCCCAGCAGTAGTTGTCAATAGTTCCTACAGCGTCGTTTGATATTTGCAGTAAGTGAAACCCAACTTGCAAGGGAAGCCTGGTGGAATTTTGAAGTTTGAGTGGTTGGCTGATGAGCTGAATGGTGCTAGGCAGCGGTATTCCTGTTGTTGTTGATCCGCTGGAAGTGCGTTGAGGCTCATTACTACCAAAAAAAGCCCTGGACATATGCCCAGGGCGATGAAAGGAGAAGCGCTTAGATCATGTTATTAATCAAGCTAGAAATTCAGTATTGCTATAGAGACTGGCTAACTCATTATCGACTGAAAGGGCGTGAGCACGACGGACCGCTGAGTCAATATTGACTGTGCCTGCACCGTAGGTGTCGTCAGTCCCCGGATCTCCCAGATCCATCGCGCTAGTCGTGATGATGTCTTTAACCTCTACACCCGTAAGAGCTAAATTCTCACTCCAGACCAATGCGGCTGCCCCAGCAAGGTTAGGGCTTGCACAAGAGGTGCCGCCAAAAGATCTTTGCCATCCGTTTGCATCAATAGATTGACTGTCTGTCGGTGCAACCATCGTCATTCCATCACCAGCATTTGAGTAACCAGCAAGTTCAGTTCCTGTCACATTAGTAAGTGAACCACCAGTAATAGCATCGATTTCTTCTGTGCCTGTGAACTTCAGAGCACCAACGATGGCAATATTATCCAGTTCAGTTGTTTCATCTGGAATTACAATATCAGGCAGTTGCCCAGCAGCCCAAACTGTGTCTTTATTCCCTTCATTACCTGCGGCAATAGAGAAGAAGGCATATTCTTGAGTTTCTTCTAAAGAGGTTTTCATTGCCGCTGCGCTAGGCCAGTTAGAGCTTGGATTAGTGAGCCAGGCTGCGTTTTGAAATACTAGACGTTCATCACAATTTCGCTCATCTTTGGCATCTTCGATTGAGTCATAAATGGAGTCACTCCAAACATTGTAGGCAACAAGTTGACTCCCCGGAGCAATGCCTGCCAGGTTTTCACTGTCATGCTTAGCGCCCATCACACTCATCGCTCGATGACCATGTGAGTTGCCTGATTTTGCACTTTGATTTTGCACATGACTAATTTCATCATGAGCATCAGTTACACTTCCTGCAACGTCATTAAGACCAGTATCTAGAGAAACAAGCTTGACTTTGTCAGAACCTTTGTTGAATCGCCAAGCACTTGCAGCATCCATAGCATTTAGATTCCATTGTTCTTTTGTACTGTCGCTCATTCCTTCTCTAATGCGGTAGCTATCGTCTTCGGTGGTAATCCTCTCAAAACCTTGTAGATAAATCTCATCTCCATTTTTGAGGCTCAAGATGTCGAAAGCTGTGCCTTGATAAATGGCCTGTTCGCCGATCGTTGTGTAATCAGTCAGACCGCTGAAGGTTTCGCCATTGAAGCTCTTGATGTCTGCACTATCAATACCATTGAGTATTAGTTCGTCGGTTCCACCACGAGCCTTGTAAATTCTGCCTGAATCATATTGTGAACCTACCCATGAATATGCATCGTAATCATAATAAGTAAAAGTGTTGGCTTCAATATCACCATCAAATGTACTCCAGTCAAGAGCATCAATCATTGTTAATGTTTCATCAAAGTCTTCAATATTTTCTCTTATGCCACCGAATACAGCATCAATATCCACATCAAAGTCCCAGTTACTGCGTCTATCGAGGAAGCTGTCTGCAGCATCGATCTTGTCGTTGAGATCGACAAGGAATCGATCTTCTGAGAGATCTAGTGTGTATGATCCAAGATCAACACTTTCTCCTGTCGTGGTGTGGGTTGCATTGACTTGAGCTTCAACATTACCAAGCTTCATTGTTGCCCATGGGCCCCAACTCCAGCCAAAAACATCTGAGAAATCCAACCTATTATCATTTAAGAAATCACCATCATAATTGATTCTGATAGCACCATCTTCAAAGACTTCTTTTTTCGTGCCGTCGTGTGATGCATCATAAATACGGGTATAACCATAATCAAATAGACTTCCTACACTCAAGTCCCATGGCTTGATGCTGATGCTTAGATCGACATCGTATGGTCGTGGGTTATGCCTGAAAGAGTGTCGATCAAAACCTTTGCCAAATGGGTTGCGTGAACCACCTTCTTCGCCAGCTTCATATTCACCATTTGTACGATCTTGAGGTAACTCCAGTTGGTCCTTTCTTCCCATCCAGTTTAGCTTTCCGAAGGAAAACCTATTTGACTTTCGTTCGAATTGGCCTTGATGGTTGAATTCATCAGTTGATTCATCGCGATCTTGCTGATTTGCCCTGGAAGAGAAACCTTGCTGATTGAAAGAACGGAATGGCTGTCTTAGGCGTCGGCCAAATGTATTTTGGCCATGTTGATTGCCTGTAATCGGATCTTCCAGTCTGGTGGAATGATGAACATTGAATGTTTCTTGCCTCTCAAAAGATAGTCTACTGTCGCGAGAATAATCTTTGGTTGTGTTGTTTGCATTTGAGGCTCCCTTGGCTTCGAGGTCAAAGGGCTGCTCTTGTTCAGTCATCTCGCCACTATTGGAGTAATAATGGCTTGAATGCCCCGCGCCAAGATGAGTGTTCTGATTGTCTGTTGGTTTTGCTAAATTGAGTGATTCACTGATAAAGTCTCTGCGCTCTGATTGCTTGTTATTTGAGCGGATACTTCTGAAGAGTCTTTTCATGATCGGAGAAAAGGCTATGCCTTTTGAATGACTCAATCAATCTCGATCAATGTCATGACTTTAGATGTGATCTAGAACTTTTTGAGCCGCGAACTTGTTCTCATTCAATCGTGACGTAGGTCACACCTTTATTTGTGCACAGCGATTGATTAGAAGGGATGTGGATGGTGAATCTGATTGTTCTAGATCAGTCTTGAGACTAATCCTATCAATAGCCTTGCTTTTCATCGTTCTATTTTGCTACCGCTTGCTTTTTCAGCCAATGACAGCCTCTGTAACCTGTGCTTGTAGTTGTCGCTGCAGTTGTTGTGACTGCTGATCAATAATCGCTATCGCTAGGTGGATTGGGACCCAACTGGCGTGATTGCGAGGGATACAGCGGGCCTGGGAAACCCACTTACAAACGAAACGCCTACCTGAACCTCCCATCCCGATTCGGGGGCTCTTTTTTGTGTCCTTAGCAGCAAAAAATGCTTGTGCGATCCAGCCCCTGAGTGGTACGAAAGGGTATTGCGGGGGCACTTAGAGACGATTGATCAAAAGGAGCAATTCTGCCTACTGACGCCTTGTTGTTGCTTGCTTAGACCTAGATCAGGAGTCCAAGGACGTAGACACCCTGAAAACCTGTCCTGGACTTGAGGGCATCCAACGCGGGTGCCCTTCTTCGTGGGCAGATTTTGGCGCCGCCATTAGATAGAACTCATCACATCCACAGCCTGTGTTCAGGCTCACCAGTGGCATTGAGACAGGACACTGCGTTTTGCAAGAGGTTGAGAGAACCTATCGATAGCGGTGAAGGATGAAAACAAAAAGTCGCCACCGCCCCAGGAGGAGAAATCAAATAAACAAAAGCCCCGCAGAATGGCGGGGCTTTTTGATGTTCAGTCGTAAAAACTTCTCAGTCTCCTTTTGCTGCAGATGATATGGCCTGATAGCAGCAGGCAGAAACTAATCAGATAATGAATGACCTTTTAAGCGTTCAATCCCAGTGCTGCACTCCATTCGCCTTCCTCTATCGCTTGCTGGTGCTGCTGCTCTTGCATTAGCCAGCGCTTCCATCCATCCAGTCGCTGCTCAAGAGAAAGAAGGCAGTGCAGCAGATCTGGGGGTGATGGAGATCAACCTCAAAGATGCTGTGCAATTCAACTGGGGCTTTCAAGGAGCACTGCAAGGAGCAGGCACACCCAATCAAGCCGGTATTGGAGCCTTCCTGCCGATTGCTGTTGGCGAGAACAGTGTTTGGTTTATTGATGCTTTAGCCAATGCCAACTTCGCTGATTTTGATGGCTACAGCAGCATCATCAATACTGAAGTGGCTGGTACCACCATCTCCACCTCAACCCGTTTGGGTTACCGCTGGCTCAATGATGATCGCTCTTGGATGTATGGGGTGAATGCTGGCTATGACAGCCGACCCATGAATACAGGTGATGCTGATACCAGCGTCAATGTTTTTGACAAGCGTGATGTCTTCTTCTCTCAAGTTGCTGCAGGGTTAGAAGCAGTCTCAGACACATGGAACTTCAATGCCTATGCACTGGTTCCTATTGGTGATGTCGAGAAACGCCTGAATAGCCACTACAAAGGTGGTGCTCTTGATACCTACGGCTTGGATGTTGGCTACAGCATCACACCTGCTCTCAATGCCTCTGTTGGTTATTACTACCAACAAGGTGATCTCGATGATGCTGATGGTTCTGGTGTTAAAGGAAGGTTGGCTTACAACATCAGCAATGGTTTAACACTTGGTGCAAACCTCTCATATGACGAGGCTTTTGATACACGCTTTACAGCAGACATTAAATATCGCTTTGGAAGCAATGGCTATGGAGCACCAAGCAAGAAACAACCAGCAGTGATGCCTGCAATTCAAGCGTTATCTACAACACCAGCGAATCGAGATGTAAGGGTGCACGACTGTTTGTGGTGGCAATATGGTTGCCCTGGGTTTTTATCACCTGGTGGTTGAGTGTTGTGTGTATCCCTTATGAGGATACCCTCCATAAGCCCCTGCAATTGCGGGGGCTTTTTTATTTCTTCAATCACTTCACTATTAGCTTTAAACAACCATCAATACCTGGCACCATTGACTTGCAGAAAGTTGCCTTGATGTCTTCTTTAGCAGGCAACAACTAGCAATAGTTTTTCGCATTCATGACAAATCTAACGTCAAATTTATCTGCCAGAAAACTACTTATATTTCTAACTTAATCACCACAGTAACAGACGTGAATCACCATCACGGATGCCATTGGCTTTTCTAAATCTCACTGCAACCTGATGCCAATTCTCAGGGATTTGGTTGGGGCGAATATCGAACGCAAACGGCAGCTGTTGTTGACCTGGAGAAACCTTTTCTTCTTGCTTGTAGTTCTTGAATGACTGACTAGTCGTTTGAGCATGCGACTCCCCCAGTGGCTCCTTTGAGAAGCTTTGCTGTGATGGCGATAGCGCTGGCAGAAACGCTCATAGCGCCTGGCACAACCATCAAGTGTTGCCGATAACTTTAAAAAGCTGGCTGCTATTCACTGATGCCATATGCTTTTAGCCTGCTGTAGTGGGTTGCTTCCCGTAGATTAACTTCAAGGTAAGGATTGTTACGTTGAGGATTAAGGTAATGATGTTTGCAATAAGAACAGGAACAGCATTCGTTTCTATTGCATAGATGATCCAAAATAAGAGGCCAGTGATAAACATCAAGAGCATCACTATCGATACATCATCAGCCTTCTTGCTTTTCCATGTCTTTATGACCTGAGGTAAGAATGCAATGGTCGTTAATGCAGCAGCTATAAAGCCGAAGGTGTTAGGAGTTATTGGTTGATCAATGCCCATTTAGAACTGTAAGAATTAGTTTATGGATAATTATTCTCTCAGTGTAATTGCACAGCCGCTTTGCCTATTTGGAGAGGCACACCCCAGTGTCTTTTTGGAGTGCCTTGGCAAGACGCTCCTTGCTTAGGCGCTCCTCTGCAACCAATCCCTTATCGGCTGTGCTCAACCCAAAACGCCAACAGCTGTTCATATGACGGAGCGAGTGGTGCTTTGTTATCGATAATGAATTCGATGATGGTTGCCTTCCTTGTGTATTTGCTTTGTCCAGGGAGAGCCATGCGTGACGCAATGGCTCTAAGCTCTGTGACCTTGAGCTTTTCGAACTGCTCCTTCTTTGCTGGAGGTAACGATCTAAAGGCGTGTGTGGCGAATGCCTTGGCCTCCACCTCATTTTTCAGAGCCTGAAGCCTGCGGGCCTGGGAGTCGATGTGCTCCCCGATGTCACGAGCCAGCTTTTTGTCGAGGTTGTTGATCTCCTCAATGGCTGCGAGTAACCCATCAGTGATCGACATCGACCACCTCCTTGGCGGCCTCACGCCGAGCAAGCCGTGCCTCCTTCGCCTGATCCATTGCAAGGCGGAAGGTGTGGATAAATGCCCGCGCAGCTTCTACCAAGGTAGACCAAGAGGACAGACCCCAAGAACCGTTCTCCTCAAAAGCCTCTTCTAGAGCTTCCCCTTCGTTCTCGAGCTCCTTAAGCACCTGGCCTTAGCCATGGAGGATCTTGTTTAGCTCAGCCTTTTGGCGCAGGCTGAGATCCATTCCGATGGAAGCCGAACAGGCGATCAAGAATTGGCTCCAGCTCCATGGCAAGCTCCCCCAGGATTAATTTCAGTCATCTGATCAGGGCTTCCAGGCCTGATCTGTAGGCAGGAATGGCTTGAAATGCCATTCGCTGACCATTAAGCCCCACTTTGGGGAAGAGCCAACGGAAAGCTGCAACCAGCAATCAATAGCTGAATGATCACTGACCACAAGATCATCTTCTTGCCACCTCTGGCCATGCGAACTCATTAGAGGTGTGCAAGGCTGCTGGGAAGGACATGTGATCTAGATGGAGACGCACACTGCTCTACTCACGTTGATCTCAATGGCGGTGTTGGTTGGCCTTGGTGTTGGCTATTTGGCAAAAACTGCGATATTCAAGAACGGCCCAATCGAGAGAGGTCCACTCGGACAAATGAAGGCAGGAGGGCTGTTTGACTTTGGGGCTGGGACAAAGGTCAGCTCTCAACGAAAGCCTCCCTATCAACCAAAGATCAGCCAGGACGAGACAATCAAAGCGCGATTGGAGAAGACCTTTGCTGATAGCGCATCAGGAACGGACGACTGAGAATGACTGTGGCGTAATGAATTACCAAGCTTTATAGAGAAGTTATCGTTCTCGCCTGACCCAATTGCTCGTGTAGCACAGACATCAAAGCAATGACAAAGCAAAACTCTCCTTGATTAGGACTTCAACAAGGCTTCGGTATCAGTGGTTGAACAGAGACCACTCTTGGATGTTTGGGTTGAATGCTGATGCTGACAGCAGGCCGGTGAATACAGGCTATGTTGATACTTATATCACGGGAGCTAACTCCGTTAGTGACAAGCGTGATGTCTTCTTCTCGTATGTTGCATCAGGACTAGAAGCTTTCAGTAACGGCTGTAATTTCATTGCCTATGTGTTAGTTCCAATCACTCACGTCGAAATTGTTTCAATACTGAAAAGCCCTGGAGAAATTCACATCATTTGATTTAGAAAACGGCGGCTGCGCTCTTCACGAGCATTCGCGAAAAACTCATCTGGTGATGAGGTCTCAACAACCTTGCCCTCATCCATAAACAACACCCGATCTGCCACCTCACGGGCGAAGCCCATCTCATGGGTGACGACCACCATGGTCATCCCATCATTCGCTAGCGACCGCATCGCATCAAGAACCTCTTTGACCCTTTCTGGATCGAGAGCGCTTGTAGGTTCATCAAAAAGCATGATTTCAGGTTGTAGTGCGAGTGCACGTGCAATGGCTACTCGTTGTTGCTGCCCTCCACTCAGCTGGCCCGGGTATTTACCTGCTTGCTCGGCAATTCCCATCTGAGTCAATAAATCATTAGCGCGTGCCTCCGCTTCCTTTCGAGGCCGACGTTGCACACGAATTGGTGCAAGGGTGATGTTGTCGAGGATGGATAGATGTGGGAAGAGATTGAATTGTTGAAACACCATGCCCACACGTTTACGGATACGTCGTATCTGATGTTCATCGTGGTCTGCATCCAAGGGGATACCAAGCACTTCAAGTCGCCCTTCATCTAGCGACTCGAGTCCATTGAAGGTTCGAATCAAGGTGCTTTTACCAGAACCCGAAGGACCCATCACGACCAAAACTTCTCCGCTTTCAACATGCAACGACACCTCATCAAGAGCTCGCTGATGATCACCAAAGGATTTAACAAGGCCGGAGGCATGAATGGCTGGAATCATCGCTTTGAAATAGCAGACCTTGTGGGGCTCAGTTGATGTTCAAGATGACGGGCAAGTAAGGCCATAGCAGTGCAAACCAACCAGTAAACCCCTGCTAGCCACACATACACCTCCAGATACCGACCAATGAAATCAGGGTTGGCCAACAGGCTGCGACTGATCCCCAGGAGTTCCACCAAACCCAAGATGGCCATCAGGCTGGTGTTTTGAAGTAATCCAACTGCTTGGTTTGTCAAAGCCGGTAGAGCTGTACGGAGTGCCTGCGGCAACACCACAAGTTGAATCATTTGCTGAGGACTCAGGCCCAGCACAGCAGCAGCTTCACGCTGGGTTCGTGGGATCGCTTGCAATCCACCGCGTACGTCTTCAGCGATGTATGCAGCAGCAAATAATGCGAAGGCCAATACAGCGCGCAAGACTCTATTTACTTCTAGATGCATGGGAAGGAAAAGGGGAATCAAAAGCTGACCAAAAAACAACACTGCGATTAGAGGAACAGCCCGCATCACGTCGATATAGACGCTGCAACTTCGTTGGATCACGGCCAGCCTGGTTTGACGCCCGAGTGCCAAAAGGATGCCCAGCGGCAGAGCAAGAGCACCGCTGCAGGCAGTGAGCAGCAGGGTGAGGGTTAGGCCACCCCAGGCATGAGAAGGGATCGGCAGTAAACCGAGGCCACCAGCAAGAAGAACCACACCACAGGGCACCATCGCAATCCATACCAAAGGCAAGGCCTTCCGAATCCAACCCCGACGTGGCCCTAACAGAGTTAATAAGGTGAGGCCTATCAGCAGCGCAATCCAAAGAAATGGGCGCCAACGTTGATGAGGTGGATAGCTGCCAAAGGCATACAGCGGAAGGTTTTGGCTAACGACTTGCCAATCCGCATCAACAAAAAGCCAATGCAGGGTTGTGGTCGCAACCCAACCAAGCAGGGCAAGCAGCAAAACAGACATCAAGCCATCCAGAGGGGTGGCCAATAGGTGCCGTTTCAGACGTTTAAAAGGGCTTGGCCCAGATTGCATCAGGATTTAGCAGGTGTACTCAGGAGAACTAGAAACTCAATTCGGACAACTTCTCTTGGCATAGAAACGATCAAGGGACAGGCTCAAACGCATAGGCCATCGAGGCAGATCATCAACGTAAGCCCCTTTGTGCATCGTGTTGAAACAGATGTTCTGTTGCCCTAGTTGAGCCAAGCATGGACAGAAGCACAAGCCATTGCTATTGCTTAGAGATCAACCAAGATTGAGCCAATGGAGAGAGCTGAATTCGCTGAAATCTTCGCCAAGGCAACGGTTCTGAATTTCGCACTCTTGACCTTCTGGTTGATCTGCTTCATTCGACACCGTGAATGGGGCTACCGCTGGCACTCAAGATGGTTCCTCGATTTAAGCAAAAGAAGCTATGACCGCATCCACTACGGCGGGATGATGCTTTACGAAATCATGATCATCATCTTCTGCTTGACACCTGCTTTGGTGCTTCGCTGAAGTCAAGGATTTTTTTGGCTTCTGCATCACCTCAGAGCGCATTGGCTACAGCTAAGTAGTAGTAGTGCAAATATTCAAGGATTCAATGCATCCCTATGGGAATATTGAGATCTCACCTTATTAATCGATACTGGTCTCATTGGAGACATTTGATCATGTCGCCAATGAGAGTGACTTGCTAAGTGGTCTCAGCAGGCTTAGGGGCTCTCAGCAGGTTGATTGCAGATAGGAACAATGCTGCCCCGAATAATGTTCCTAGAGCCCAAATACTGTCTGATGGCCATTCAATAACAAGCAATAGACCGAAGATTGCTGTGATCACTCCATCGAAGACAACCAATCCACCCAAAGGGTTTGGAGATGCAGCACCTCCAGCTAATTCCATCAAGCCTTCTATTAGAAGCAAGACGCCTGCAAACAAGGTAAGGCTGATTTCACTATCGACCGGGTCGATCAAAATCCAAACAGAAGCTGCGATATAAAGCACGCCACTGAAGCCTCTAAACACTTTACCCTGCAGGCTCGTTTCACCGCCAAGACGCAATAATTGGCCAATGCCTGCGGCACAGGCAGCCCCCCCGAGGGCAATGGTTAGCAGGGTGGCCGAGGCAAAAGGCAAAAGGATGGCAATGGCAGCTGCAATAAACAAGAGCACTGCTGCGATGCGCCGTTGAAGTAAAGAGTCCATGAAAAACAAAAACCTAATTGAGCTTAAGGCTATTGCTGGGATCTGATCACAACTCGATTGAGAACTTCCATCCCTCCAGTGATCAGAAGGTTAAGCAGCAAAAAACTAATCAACAACAATAAGAATCCTTCAACCGCTCTGCCGGTTTGTGTGATTGTCGTATCACTTACCGCATAGACATCGGCATAACCTACGGCTATCGCCAATGTGCTGTTTTTGGCCAAGTTGAGATATTGGCTTGTCAGGCCAGGGAGGATGGCTGGTAAAGCTTGAGGTAATACCACCCGACGTAACCCAAAACCTTCTGGCAAACCAAGACTGCGAAACGCTTCCCATTGACCACTCGGAACAGAATTCAATCCACCGCGGACAATTTCAGCAATCGATGCTGCTGTGAAGATGCTTAGGCCCACTAATAAAGCCGAAAATTCAACGCTCAGATTTAGGCCAAGCAATTCGATCCCTTGGTTCGAGACACGTATCAAGGCTCCTAATGGCGCAAAGGGGGTCCCGGAAAGGCTTAAGAAAGCAACGAAATACCAGAACAACAGCTGAAGCAACAGAGGGATCTGCCGGATCAAGGCCACATATCCGCTCGACAGTGCTCGTAACAGCACATTGCGGCTACTTCTGGCAGCCCCTGCAAGCACTCCAATCACCGTGGCCAGAACAAGGCCGCAAAGGATGACCTTGAGGCTGTTTAACCAGCCCATGCAAAGAGCCCAGGCATAACTATCCGAAGGCCTATAAGACAGCGGATGTTCAGCTAGAGCAAAGCCTGCAGGTCGTCCTAACCAAAGAAAGCTGAGCCCCATGTCCGTGCGGATCAGATTCACAGCGAGATTGTTGATCAACACGCCAAGAATGGTCAGCAGAGCGAGAGCGACGCCAACTTGCAAGCAAAAGTGCTGCGAGCGCTTCATGGGGGGTTAGTTAAATGGTGGCGCGATCAGTAAGCCACCTTGCCGATAGGAGCGATTTAGGCCTCTAGGAATTGGCACAGAACTGTTTGGACCGAGGTGGCGGTTGTAAATCTCTCCATAATTCCCTGTGGCTCGGATCACCTTGACGACGAAGTCATCTGCCAGACCAAGCTTTTGACCAAGGCCAGCATCAACGCCTAGAAAGCGTCTCAGCGACGACATCTGTGGGTTTGTCTTGGCTTGTTGAAGCTTGCTGTCGACATTCTCTTGAGTAATACCAAATTCCTCAGCGGCAAAAAGAGCAAAGACCACCCATCGGATGGCATCCCCAAGACGCTGGTCTCCACCCACTGAGGCAGGGGCAAGCGGTTCCTTACTAAGCACAACATCAAGAATGATGTGCTGCTCAGGATCAGGAAAACCAGATCGAGCCGCAGCAAGTTGAGAACGATCGGAAGTCATCGCTAGACATCGACCCTGGAGGTAACCGGCGACAACCTGATTGAGATCTTGATACTTGATCGGCGTATAAGAAAGCTTTCGTTCCTGAAATGCATCGTTGAGGTTCTGTTCCGTCGTGGTACCTGAGCCGACACAGATGTTGCTGGCTTTCAAATCCTGAAGGCCCTTAATTCCGCTACTTCGCTTGACCATTAACCCCTGGCCATCGTGAAACACCACAGGTGCAAAGGTGAGACCATTGCCTCCTGCTGCATCCCGACTGAGATTAAATGTGGTGTTACGTGAAAGCAGATCAATTTCGCCTGTTTTTAGAGCAGTGAAGCGTTCGGGAGCTGTAAGAGGTCGATATTGCACTTTCGTGGCATCACCAACAACTGCAGCGGCCATAGCGCGGCAGATATCAACGTCTAGCCCTTCATAGCGACCATTGCCAAGTAGAAAACTAAAGCCTGGGATCTTTCCGCTGACACCACAATGCAATTGGCCGCGCTTGCTGATCAATTCCAGCCGAGAACCACCACCTTGATCAATCGAGGCACATCCTGTGGCAAGCAAAGACAGAGTGACTAGACCTGTGGCAAAATGCCTCATCATGCTGTAACTATGCAATTTGGCCTCATCCTCTCAGATCTTTGGCAAAGCCTGAGAATAATCGATTGCCACCTGACGCAATGCAGCAACTAAAACATTCCTTAGTTCAAAATGGAACTAGATAATAGAATGACTCGTCTTAAATTCCGAAGATCAACTCTTGCATAAAGTAGATATCTTCAAACATGTTTTATGGCCTGTAATTAAAATGGATTTGTTGCTCATTTAGACCGAGAGAGGAATGGGACTTGATATGAAAAACTAGGTTTTACCGTGATTAAATAAAAGTCAATTGAGTGATCTTGCCGCTATTAACTCTTTTCATGAACAGGGTAAAGATCTTTATCCCATGCTATTAGCATGGGATAGTATATTGGATCACTATCATTATCGATTCATCATTGGTCAGCAGTTTGCTTGGGATGAAGAGGAGTTTCCTAGAAAGCATAGACTAAGGGCCCAAGAGTCAATCCCTCCCCAATTCAATCAGTTATCTCACTTCTAGAGATTTCTAGGTTAACTAGATGCATGACAGAATGCTTTCAACAGATCGTTCAAGCGCTTTTGCGGCTTACTCGCTTTTGTCTACTTGGATGCCAATAATGATTTTTACTGCCCTGCTATTGATCTGTCTCAACTTTCAATGATGGGCCCCTGCATTCAAGTGTAGGGCAAAAATCTGCAAGGCCGAACTTGTCTAAATACGAGTGACATTGAGATAAGGATTATGCATTTTATCTATGCTAGGCCAGAGTGGTAACCAAGAGCTTTATGGGTTTTGATGAGATATTATAGCGATGAATCAACAGTTCAATGCTGGTCTTAGTGTCAAGATAATACTTGAAGCACTTAACCGCCATAATTGAGGATAGAGAGGCAGAAATCAATACTTAATGATTTTCATGTGACAACCAATGACGGAAAAGAAAGCCACATGGCGCAAAGTCAGTCTATAAGCTCCTCATTCCTTCTGCGCTATAGCCTATTGATAATCAAAGGGTAGTTATAGTTCCTAGTTAGATTAAATACTAAAAAATAGATCTCATGCTGATCACTTAATATTAGGGTATGATTTTTTAATGCCAATTTTATCGCAACAGAAAGCATTCATACAAAACTTAGACACGACTGTATCCACATCTTGTCTCGAAGATTTTTAGGGGTAATCCAGTTGCTGCCATTGCAGCTCGACACTCAGCACCAATGGTTCCATAGACCTCAACGCTAAAGCCATCGCCAAGCTCTGCATGCTTAGCGAGATAGTCACCAACGATGGGGTTCGATAGATGAGCCAAAAAGGCTGCATCATTTGCATAGACCTCAGACCAAACAAAAGCGAGGGGATCGTCTGGATCCTGATCAAAGGTGTGATGCAACATCCCAGGCTCAGAATCCTTGACCCCTGCATCTGTCGTCGCAGCCAATGAAAGATAATCGTCAACACAGCCTGGTTTTACATGGATGCGAGCCAGCAGAAGAAAGGGCGTAGAAGCATCGAAGTTCGCCATGAAAAGCATTGGTGAGCTAAAGAGTTATAGCAGCTCAGAGTAGGTGTATGAGTGAATTTCAAAATGAACCAAGGCATCTTTTTTTAGCAGCAAATCAAACTCATGATTTTGCAAAGTAGCGCGTTTTATGGTTGGTAAAATATACGGCCCGACTGGAATATTCCCAGTAAGTTATTGCATTAACAAAATCTCATCGTGTCTAAAGAATTAATGGTTTAGATGAATCTAAGACCTTTAAGCTAGTTCAAGATTTGAAATCATTGGCGCTGCAAACAACTCTAACGATAAGACGACTTAGAAAATCTTGGGCATCATCTCAAATACAACCCTTCTAGATATGAGCAGGCTCTTGATTGCCGCCTATGCGTTCAAATAGATCAAGACTTTCCTTGTTAAGGCTCACCACCTCGACTTCCGATCCTCCAAGGCGAAGCTTGCGGATCACCTGATCCAATGCAGCAACTCCGCTTTGGTCCCAGATGTGTGCTCGCGACATATCGATCGTCACTTTGGCAGGGTGCTTGTGAATGTCAAAGCCCTGTAAAAAATAAACCTTGCTCACGAAGAACAATTGTCCACTGACTTCATAACGAAGCTCATCAGGGTTGACTTGAATAACACTGACACGGATCACTTTGGCAACTTTACGGCTGAAGAGTATTCCTGCGAGTGCAACACCCGCTAAAACTCCCAGCGCCAAATTATGGGGTGTGGTGAGCATGGTGACGGCAAAAGTCATCAGCATCACAGCTGTATCGCTACGAGGAATCTTTTTGAGCTGCCGGAGTCCACGGATATCAGCAGTACTGACAGCAATCGCAATCATCACAGCCACTAACGCCGCCATAGGGATTTGTTCTAACCAGACTCGACCCACCAAGATCATTAACAATAAACTGACACCAGAAAACAATGTTGAAAGCCTGCTACGCCCACCATTCTCTGTATTCATTACCGATTGGCCTACAAGTGCACAACCAGCCATTCCTCCAAAAAGAGAGGAGGCAACGTTTGCGATTCCCTGGCCTCGAGCCTCAACGTTCTTGTTTGATGTGGTATCAGTTAAATCATCAACGATGTCTTGGGTGAGGAAAGTCTCAATCAGCCCAACCAAGGAAACCGCGAGAGCTGTTGGTAACACCAATCCAAATGTTTCGAGGTTGAATGGCACTTTCCCATCTGCTAATGACCCAAATGGAAGTGTGAAACTAGGAAGACCAGTCGGGAGATGTCCTAAATCTTTAACGGTTGGAATATCGAAGCTGAAGCCGATGCTAATGATCGTCAAAACAATGATGGCCACGAGCTGAGAAGGCAGCAGGCGAGTCAAGCGTGGTAAGCCATAAATAATCACCAATCCAAGGATCACTAACCCCCAAACCAAAGGGATCTGGCCACCAGTAGGCAAAATCTGGGTGGCATGGTCGCTAACTACTGCTTCTCCGTAATGCAGATTCAGGCCTAATTGGGGTAATTGAGCTTGAAAAATCAATAAGGCGAGTGCATTCACAAATCCACTTAGAACCCCTTGAGGAACAAAACGCATTTGATAGGCAAGTCTCAAATAACCCCAAAGGATTTGCAAGAGCCCAGTCAATAGGCCTGCTGCCATCAAATAGGCAAGGCCTAGGCCTTCCCCAACGGCATTACCAGTCGCCACAAGCCCTGTCATCAACAGTGCTGTCGAGCCAGTCGCTGAGGTGATCATCCCCATACGTCCGCCGACTATGGCGATGGTGACTGAAAGGCAAAACGCACCAAAGAGGCCCACTTGCGGATCAACACCAGCGATGCCTGAAAAGGCAATCGCCTCTGGGATCATTGCGAAGGCAACCACCAGCCCAGAGAGGAGATCTTTTGGAGGGTTGCCTAACCACTGTTTGATCAACGATGGTTCTGACCGGTTAATCATTAAAAAGGCTGGCTTTGACGGCAGACCTTATCTCAAAGCGACGGCAAAATACCGTTTGGGTCATGACGAGCCTTAAGTTCTTGAAGACCTGGTAACCATTCGCCGAATGCTGCTTTCAGCTCCCGCTGATGCCATGGCAGATGCGGATGCATCTGAGCCAGATGAACTCCTTCGCAATAAGGCTCAAGCGTTTCCCATACCTTCTCTAGCCAGTTGAGACTTAGCGCTCTGATATGGCTATCTCCAGCCGGCCAGGCTGCCGTGATCCATGGTTTCCAGATCGCCTCACGGTGAATAAAAGAACTGACATCCTTGCGTTGCCGACTGGCGACTCCGCCGAGTTGTTGAACAGCCAAGGAACACCTTGGATCTGGGCGTTCTGCCATCAGTTCGGCAAGGGACGTGATCACTCCCTGACAGGCAGACCCCCAAGCAGGGCCAAGCAATGCAACGACTTCAGAGTGGCAACGCCCAATCGCTGCGTTCGAAACAACAGGCAATGCAAATGGTGGCAATTCATGTATGCCAGCAACATCGTCAATTTCAACAACGTTTGTGCAGAGAGTTGTTTTTTGCAGCTGATTGAATGTCGAAACAGCGGCAGCATCGGCAGAAAGAAGCACTCCGTAAGCGTGGACTTCATCCCCCCAGATCCACTGCAGGCTTAACGAATCAGGCCAGCTTTCAGCCTGATGGATAAGCTCCAACAGCTGTTCAAACGTCAAACTTGATTGCCAGATACGCAGCGGTTGCAGCAGATGTGTCTGAAGCTTCAGGTCTGTGATCACAGCCAGAAAAGGAGCTGCTCCGCAGAGGCCACGCCAAGCCAATTGATCTTCAGAGCAGCAAGCAGCTTCCGGCTTGGAGAGAACAAAGCTTTCTCCATCGCCCCATACACCTTTGATCTCAAGGATTTGATCAATTGCTAATCCTTGACTGCGACTCAAAGGGCTGATGCCTCCAGTGAGGATGTAACCGAGGCCTGGCAGTCCTGATAGCCCTGTGGGAAAACTTCGTCCGTGCTTGGCGAGTTCCCTGAGAAGACTCTCCATTCTCTGACCAGCCCCAATCTCCACGTGTTGGGTGCTGGGATCGAAATGAATCTGGCGACAGCTTTGGCGCAGATCCAGGGTCCAGTGTCCTTCAGCTGCACAGCGACTGGTTGTGCCTCCGCTGCAAACCATTAAGGGTTTACGTTTGAGCTGTAGCGAGCGCATCAGCGCAGGGATGTCATCCGCTGTGGGATTGAAGACTCCTGCGATGCAAGCATCCTCTGCAAGTGCGTTTGGAACATGGAGGCGACGATGAATGGCGGCCTCTTAACCCTCATTGATCAGCGTAACTATCTCTGTCTTGAGGAGAAAGCCCTTGCTCATCAGGCTTCAGTCAAGATCTCATTGAAGACATCGAACTTTGCGTTGGTTCTCTTGCTTCACGACAACAGATAGGGTCTTTCTAGGTCGCTCCTCACTGTGAATCCTGCATCCTTAGATCATCCAGATGGTCATCTCGGCATCCTGATCTGTGGGCATGGCAGTCGGAATCGCTTAGCCGTTGAGGAGTTTGCCCAATTAGTCAAGGCGCTCAAGCCAAAATTCCCCACAATTCCCGTTGAATACGGCTACCTGGAATTTGCCCGTCCAGTGCTCAGAGAAGGTCTTGACCGGCTACTTGAACAAGGCGTGAAGAGGGTTCTTGCAGTCCCTGCGATGTTGTTTGCCGCAGGCCATGCCAAAAATGACATCCCCTCCGTACTCAACAACTACGCAGCTGAAAAGGGGTTAATCATTGATTACGGACGCGAACTCGGCATTAACGACTTAATGATCGGTGCGGCCGGCGCCCGCTTGAAAGAGGCGCTTGAATCTGCTCCTGACGTCCCACTTTGCGAGACGCTCCTGGTGGTCGTAGGTCGTGGCTCCTCAGATCCTGATGCCAATTCCAATGTGGCCAAAATCACCAGGATGTTGGTGGAAGGCTTCGGATTCGGTTGGGGGGAAACCGTGTATTCCGGCGTCACCTTCCCCCTTGTGGAGCCTGGCTTGCGTTACCTAGTCCGCCTCGGTTTCCGCCGCATCATCGTATTTCCTTACTTCCTCTTCTCAGGGGTGTTGGTGAGTCGTATTCGACAGCACACAAAGCGGGTTGCAGATGATCATCCCAATATTGAGTTTCTTGCGGCCAAATACCTCGGAGACCACCCCCTTGTCATCGAGACCTTCCGGGATCGCATTGACGAGATCTTGCTTGGCGGAGATACCGCAATGAACTGTTCGCTATGTAAATACAGGTCTGAGCTTCTCGGCTTTGAAAACGAAGTTGGTCTTGCGCAGGAAAGCCATCACCATCACGTCGAAGGCCTTACAGAGAGCTGCACCCTGTGCAAAAAGGAGTGCACCGGTGCCTGTCAGCCCGACGGCATACCAGTGTCCCTAAAGGAAAAGGCCCATGCCCATGCCCATGACCATGACCATGACCATGACCACAGCCATGGTCACTATCCCTATCCCCATGCTGAACATCCATTTGGTCCAGTCAGCCTGAGAAAATCAAGCGAAACTGAAACCTAAAATCACTTATGAAACGCAAGGATTGTCAGTAGCTTTCTCACTTGCGATAGACGCGACTCGGCTTAGATAAGTAAGGCTTATCGTTCGCCAAGGGGGTGCTTTTCTTCAACTGCTTTCCACAGTTCTACGAGGGTTTTCCACGGTCTGTTGGGCAACACTCTTGATGGGGAGGTGGTCCTGTGGTTTAACAGCTTTGTTACTGGTCTGCGTTACATCAGTAAGCCTTGGACTACGTTCGGCTCCCTGCTCAGCCCAATGAAGCCTGAACGCCTGTGAGCACATGAGTCTTGCCTTGCCACGGGACAGCTTGCTAAGTGCTTGCAACGATTGACGCTAAGCCCAAGAGTGTGGCTTCCTGGTGTCAAGAAAAAAACTCGCTGAAGGCGTTCTATGGATCGAAATCACCTCGAGCGCTGCGTTGAAATCAATGATGCTTGCCAATCAGTTGAGGCCACTTCCACCTATGTGAGCCTTGAAGCAGAAATTCCAGAAGTGCTCTATCGAGGCATGAAGGAATTCATCGGGTCACATCCCAACTGGGACCAATACCGTGTGATGAGTTCAGCCATCGCCCATTTCCTGTTTCAAAACGGCTGCGGGGATCGAGCCGTTACTGAGCGGTATCTCAATGACCTTTTTAGCCACGCCGAGGCCTAAGGGCTTCTAGACAAGCCCTTCTTGTAATCGCCATCATTGTCAGAGTGGGACTCTGCCAAGCGGATGTTGGCCAACACGCTCCATCCACAACAAGCACATTTGGACATCGCCAAAGACGGTTCCAACGATCCACCACACTGCAATCTTCACTTTCTCCCATCGCAGCACCGCCAACTTCATGGATGTAATACCCCGGCGGTGGAGACGTTTCACTGAGAGCTAGCGCACCATCGAGAAGGGGTTCGAGAAACATCAAATTAATCAGCTCCTTGAGCGGCAACATTGTTCCCCCAGCTGACTGGATCGCTGCCTTGATCGTGCCTTGCATGTGATCAACCATGGCCTGCTCGTTCTCCCCCCATCGACAATCGATATGTGGTACCGGAACACCCCAGCGATCCAAAGTGCTTGAAAGCGTCACTTTGTTGTGAGGTGAAGGCAACACTTCACCATGCCCAATCAGGAAACCTGTAGCCGTCTCTGGTTTACGTTTCAACCAATCTGGGGGTTCAAAGCGATCAATCCCTCCCCAGAGTCCATAACCCCGCAAGAACTTCAACTGATTTTTAGGCTCTAAGCAAGCACCGAAAGGAAGAAAAAAACTGCCAGCTCCAGAAAGCACATTCGCTGTTGAGTCAGTCTCAGACACCTGCTTCACTTGGCTACGTGGCAGAGCAAAGAAACGACAGGTGGAGACGTGGTCCATCAAATAGCAACCAAGGTTGCCCGAGGGGTCAGTAAACCCCTCGCTGTGATGGTTCACTTCGGAACTCAGCAGGAGTCGAAGACTCTGAATTGTCGATGCACAAAGCACCACAAGCTCACCATGGAGCTCTTGTCGGTTGCCGTTGTGCTGATCAATCACCAGCACCCCTCGGGCTGCTTCATGATCTGGATGCATCAGCAACCGCTCAGCCTTGTGGTTGCTCAGGATCTCTACCTTGCCTGTGGCAAGTGCCATCTGTAAGGTGCTGCCTGGACTGCTTGAACGAGGCCAAGGTCCATCAACTGAAGGCTGGTGAGGTCCGAACCCTCGTGAATGAATGACTGGATAACCAAGTTCCGTATCAACGGCGCTAGCGAACTGTTGTTCGCTAGCTGTGAACGGTAATGGGGCGATGTAGTTGCCATCCGGTAACTGTTCCAACCCATCCACATGACCATGAACCTTCAAGCGCTCTTCTAGGGCGGAGTAATGAGGGGCTAACTCGCTGTATTGCAGTGGCCATTCAGGCCCATACCCATCTCTGCGCGAAGCCTTTAAGTCCTGATCTGAAAGGCGAAGAGTGATTCCACCCCAAGTGAGGCTGCGCCCCCCCACCTGATGACCCTGGGTCCAGATGAAGGGGTGTTCAGAAGGATAGGTATAGGGATTCTCTTTTTCATTCGCGTAGAGCAACGGATTCGCTTTCCAATAGCCAGGATGTTGAGCCTGAGATCGATGCTTGCCGCTACATAAACCATCCAAACGTCTAAGGGTGTTTCCAGGTTCTGAGCCCAGGGCTTTTTGAGCAGACAAATCTGGCCCAGCTTCTACCACGAGTACACGTACGCCAGCTTCTGCAAGGGTTAGAGCCGCAACCCCTCCAGTAGCACCAGAGCCGATCACGATCACCTCATAAGGGTGTTGAATCACGCTTGCATAGACAACATCAAGACAGTTTCGCCCCTCACGTGCATAGATACCATCTGGATCTCACAGACCTGCGCGTTGACTTGATGCCTTGGAGAATGGATGTGCTGCTGCAATAGGGAGTTGAAAGTCTCGTGCTCGCCTTAAAACTTGCGACGGGAAGTAATCTGAATGGAAATGTCTATGTTTCCAATCCATTGAGTCCGATTGTAGGTAGCCACTCAACTGAACCAGGTGTCCCTCCACAAGAATCTCAGGACCGCTGGTTCAAGTCAGATTTACTTCGACGGGAGGTGAACCTCTCAGAGTTGTACGAACTCTCTCAAGGTGAACTTGATCTCCTAATGGCCGAAACCGCAACGATTCGCAGCGACCCAGACTCTAGTCGAAACAATCGTGGCAAGTTTGTAGTCGCAGGTTACGTCCTGGAGCTGGCCAAAATCATCAGCGATCGTCGAGCTAATCAATCATCATGATTGGAGCGGCTATGAGCTAGGCAAACTTAGATCCTCAAGGAGATTGAGAAAGTACTCTCCAACCTCCTTATCAATCAAGCGGTACATTCGCATTAACGACGCAGCACTCCTCTTCCTCCGCCAAGGAAACCTATATCAAACAGAATGCCCATTGCAAGAATCAACAATCCACTAAAGCTGCTGAATCCACCATCCAGTGCGATTGCCCAACAATAAGCAAGGGTTGTTGTTGGTAGCAAAAACAGCCCTAACAATGGCCAGATCCAAACGCCAGCAAATGGGCCCATGATAAATGGTTGATAAAAGAACCAAAGTGCAATCAGCACAACTCTTGGGGCTAGAAGTCCAAGCAAGCCGATTAAACACATGATTGATTCACCACTCTTCTTTCAATAGATAGCAATTCCTGCTTCACCTGGTTGAGATGGCTGGCGAAATCCTCACCAGAGTAAAAACTCAAACTCAGCAAAGAGGTTAAAGACAAGACTTGCCCATAGGCAGCTAACGGCCGCTTGCTCTCCTTATCAGAATTTTCAAGAACCAAAGACTGCCAATGAGATACCGACCTTCCTGCAATGGCCAGGTCTTGGGGAGGTCAGACCGCATTGTCCAAGGCACCAGCCCAGCTGTTGACAGAGGAGAAGTAACCCTGATGTTGAAAAGAATTTATGCAGACTGACAAAATCGAGTCAAGCAAATCTTTGATGGTTAGACCAAATTAGGGAAATCAAAAGGAGCAATGATTTGAGCCTGACCCAAATGATTTAGATGTGCTGAAGCGAGATCAGCAAAAAAAACAGTATTTATTTCTAGAGAGCATGAGCATTCTGAAGACGTTATGGCAATTCCCTCCATGAACCATGGAGGGCCATTTCAGGCTGAGCCCAGTTAGATGCTCGCCTTATGAAAAGAAGGTTCAGCTTTCTTTTTTGACGAAGACTTGCGTGGCAAGCAGGAACAGTCCTCCAGCGATAAGCAGTGCTATCTCGGGACGGATTGAGGGGCCGACTGCTGAGGCAAAGAGCACTGCAGGCATAACCACGTCCATGACGTCCATTTCAAAATCGCTGCCACTTCTAGCACTGAACAACCCCCCTCGTCCATCAACGTCATCAAAGGCCATGACAACCAATGCACTCAAGCCAAGCCTGCTGAAACAGCTGCAAAGACACGCAGAGGGAGCTCCTAGAAGGCAAATCTAAAGAAAAGCTGAGTAAAGGTTGGGTAAGAATTGAGGTTCAGCAGTGCTTCTCAGGCTTACATGTATCACCAGATACAGGGAGCCCATCATGAGCACCCAAAATTCCAGAACACCAAAACCCGACAAAAGCCCTCCCCAACGCAAAACCACCTTCAAGTGGAACAGCAACGGAGAGTTGTCTGCGGTGGATATGGCACGAGTGCTCGAGCGATTGACCAACCCAGCGCTGACCCAATGCGATCTAGCCTGTGAACTTGATCAAAATACCTAAATCAACTTGAGATTGATTCAGGCTTCATGTACTGCCTGATCGCCTTGGAAGCTACTCGTGCCATTGAGCCAAGCCCAGCAGCTGTGGCACCATCAATAAGACAAATAGATCGCCATGACAATTCTCAAGACCTTCATGATCAGGCTGAAGGGAACAGCGACTCTAATAGCCTTGCTAGCACTTGTTTTGACAATATTCTCACCTACAGCAGTCTTCGCTTCTGATATTGTTGATGTAGAAGATCCTACGCCATTAGAGCTCAAAGTCGCACAAGGCTATGCAGGCAAATTTTGCAATGGAGTTGCCATGGGCCTTACGCAAGAAAGTGCTCTTAAAATTGCAATTGCTGAAAATCGCAAACCCTCATTCAATCCCTCGTTATGGACTGCTGTCATCTCCAATGACAAGCAACTAGAAAGTATAGACGAAAACAAAATTGCATCCCTTGTTACATCAATGGTTGTTGATAAATGTGGTGACCCTCTTGGGCTAAATCGCCAAACTGATGTGGATGAATTTACATCCTATTTTATATCTACGCGAGAAGACTCATTGAGTAATTGATGAGTTATGAACATCATTGAAATGTTCATAACAATGCAGGTGATCCTCCGGAAAACTCATCCTTAGATGAATGCATTCGGTCACCTGCTGCTGCAGGGTCGATGTATTTAAAGGAGTCCTCCAGAGTTTCGTTAGATCTACTGCTTGGCTGAGGGCCAAAGAGCTCAATGGTGTTGAGGTCCTCAATCGAAGCGCCCAGTATCAACAAAATGCAGGAAAGCTCCATAGGCTTTAGCAATCGCGATTTAGACATGGAAACCCCCTTTCGTAACGTCACTCCCAATACCCCTGGAGGTGCGGCATCACTTCTGATCGCTCTCTTGTTTTCCAGCTTTATCTTGATCACGCAGGCTTTGTTTGTCGTCCCAGCAGGTCAAGTTGCAGTTGTGACCACGTTGGGCAAAGTCAGTGGGGGGTCTCGTCTGCCAGGGCTAAACCTCAAAATTCCGTTCATCCAAGCAGTAGCTCCCTTTGATGTTCGCACGCAGGTGAGGCCTGAGAAATTCGCCTCCCTAACAAAGGATCTTCAAGTCATTGAGGCAACTGCCACGGTGAAATATGCAGTACGGCCGAATGAAGCCGGGCGTGTGTACAGCACAATCGCCAGCAATGACCGCGAAATCTATCCACGCATCATTCAACCCTCCCTGCTCAAGGCACTTAAATCAGTGTTCTCCCAATACGAACTAGTCACTATTGCCAGCAAGTGGAGCGACATCTCAGAGCTGGTGGAACGGGCTGTCGCTGATGAACTCGATAAGTTTGACTATGTAGAAGTTCGTGGTCTTGATCTCACTGGCCTTGTTATCGCTGAAGAGTACAGAGCCGCTATCGAACAAAAGCAGATTGCAGAGCAACAACTTCTCAGAGCGCAAACCGAAGTTAAAATTGCTGAGCAGGAAGCACAGCGATACGAAACCCTCAACCGCACCCTAGATGACCAGGTGCTTTTCAAACTGTTCCTCGACAAATGGGACGGCAGCACGAAGGTTGTGCCCGCTTTGCCAGGATCAAAAGGAGGCGGGACGCCTGTGATCGTAGGGGGACGTTGATCATTAATCAGATCAGCCAAATTCTCAACTGTGGTAAGAACCGAAGATAAAAAATCACCACCAGACAAAAAGCCAGTTAAAAGCCAATAAAAGCCCTGATTAAATATCCAAGTATTTAATCTCAGTGTTGGGGCGCATGCCAATACGCACTATTGCCGTTAAATTGATTTTGGCAATAGCACGGCAATCAAAAAGAAGAGTTATTATAGACTCATCAGAAAGGAGTTATCGTCACGGTGAATAATTAGGATTTGTCAGCAAATTATGCGGAAGAATATGAGTGGGTTCGCTGACACTTAAGACCTCGATAAGTAGAAGCAAGCCATATCGTAAATTTGTGCATAGAAGATCAGTCGTGAAGCCATGCTTCCTCTGGTATTTAGCTTTTAATAGCGAATTAAGACGATTGAGGCAATACTGAAAAGCACGATTGGGTCTATAAGAAACACATAAGTATTGAGGCTTCTATTGCCAAAAAGACATTTCTGTGTTGATAAATTTAAACGCTGAGATTTTTAAGCACTACTCATTGATCAACTGATCATTAATCTTGAGTGACAGGTCATCAACTCTGTGCTTGCCTTTAATGGCTAACCGTGAGGAATCGTTTTTCTGACGTTAAACGCCCTCCGGGACATGGAGTTGCCGAGATGGTTGCCGGACTGCGATGGCTTCTCTGGCCACTGAGCCGCTTTCTGCGTCAGAGCCTATCGATGCAGATCCTTGAAGGTTTGCTGGCAGGGGTCATTGCTGGGTTGATGCTTCCCGTAGCCCTGGTGAGCCTGCTTGCACCAATAGGGGAAGGCTTCCTTCGCCTGTTCCAGATGCCAGTTGTGCCGTTTTTGAGCATTTCGCTCGTGGCTGGAGTGGGACGCCTTGAACTTGCTCAAGCAAGTCGGCTACTCGGCCGAGCAGCGATGGTGCTGATGGGGTTCTGGGTGGTCGTGCTCGGGGCAGTGCTTTTGATTCCCCTTGGCTTTCCAGATTGGCGGGAAGCATCGTTCTTCCGGCCAAGCCTCTTAGAGGCTGCTAAGCCGATGAACCTCATCGAACTGTTTATTCCAGTCAATCCATTCGCTGCATTTGCAGACACACAAATTCCAGCAGTGGTGCTGTTTTCTATTGCGCTCGGCATCGCTCTGATTTCAGTTCCAAAAAGGCAGGGCTTGATCGAGGTGTTGGATCGGGTTCAATCAGCGCTGTTGAAGATCTCTGCATACATCGCAAGGTATACACCACTTGGAGTGTTTGCGATCCTCGCAAGCACGACGTCTCAAGTCTCACCATCAGAGATCCCTCGACTCGCCATCTACATTGTTTTGCAGGGCGGAGTTGCAGTTGTCCTTACATTTCTCTTCCTTCCCTACCTCGTTCAAGCAGTCATCCCTATCAAGGCCGGGGAACTGATCAAGTCTTTCCGTACACCGCTTTTGATTGCGTTCTCAACAGCAAATTTACTGGTGGTCCTTCCATTACTAATCAATCAAGGCAAACAGCTCTTGATTGAGGGGATGGCAAGACAACGTTCCCTTGGCTTAGAAGATCGTGAAAGCCGTAAAAAGTTAGCTCAGTCGATCGAATTACCGGTTGAGGTGCTGACTCCTCTTGCGCTGGTCTTCCCTGATATGGGCCGAGTGTTGTCGCTTGCTTTCGTCCCTTTTGCAGGTTGGCTTACAGGCAATCCGTTAACAGTCGAACAAATGCCCAGCTTCCTCATCACAGGTCTGGCAAGCACCTTCCTTGAAGGCGTGCTTGCGATGACATTCCTGCTGAGCAAGATGGGCCTACCTACAGACATGGTGAATCTCTACATCGCCCTTGATCAGTTGGCTGTAGCACGTCTTGGCACGCTGCTCGCATGCATGAGTGTGATCAGCCTTGTACTTGTTGGGACATGGATCAGCCTTGAGGGATTTCGATACAGATTATCGAAACTTTTACCAGTTGCTATCTCAATGCTAATCATACCAATATTCATCAGTGTGAGTCGGTTTATCCTCAATCAAATTCCGCAACCAAGCAATCCATACCGCAGTCAAATCGAGACTCAAGGCTTTGTTCTGGCCAAAGAGAAAGCAGAGCTAATCAAGCAACCCAAGCCACTCGAAGAAGCCGGGATCTGGCCGTCAATGCAGGCTAGAGGAGCAATCCGTTACTGCATCCATAAGCAGGATTATCCAATGGCTTATCGCAATGCAAAACAAGAGTTAGTTGGTGCTGATGTAGAAACTGGGCTCTTATTCGCAGAAGATATGGGCATGAAAGCCAGCTTTATTCAAATCGATCACTTGGGTAATCCAAATAAGGTTAGACCAAATGGACTAGAGGCACTGAAGAATGAATTATGTGACCTAAAGCTATCCAGTGATATCATTATACCTCAGGAGTCTGCTGAGGTGTTGTACACTTCAACCAATCAAAGCTATGGCATAGGATTGCTGTTAAAGGGGAGTCGATTCAGTAGTAAATATAGATGGAAAGAGATCAAGGCTATAAAAGGTTTTCGAGTTGGCCTCGAAGCTCATTCCCCATACAGTATCAATTGGGTGCAACGATTGCTTCCGCACGCTATCTTGAATACATCGAAAGGAACGGCCGAGCTACTCAAGGAACTCAAAAATGATAATCTTGATGCAGTCATCATTTCGGCCCAGAAGGGTGCTGCTTGGAATGTACTCGAACCAAGCCTCACGTTACTCGTGCCAAAACCTACAAAAAGCCTGCCGACCGCAAGACAAGTTCCTGAAGATGCGATTGAGCTTTCGAGGGTTTGGAATCATTGGCTAAAGCTGCAGGGGTTTGACGGAACTAAAAATAAAGTTTATCAACACTGGGTTGAAGGAATTGCAGATGAAGAAAAATAATGACAACAACAATATCAGCCGAGTAATAGACAAGACTTGATAGTTGCCTAATCTTTTAAGATCGATATCCTGGAAATATGTATGTCAAACATAGTACTAGAATACGCGAGAACTTTAACGAGTAATCAATGTTATACCCGTAAAAAAAATGACAAGAAAGAATCAAACTACTGATCAGATTCAGTCATTTTGACCAAAGCGTGTTCTGTTTAGAGGTCAATGACCCAATAGTTTTTGTGGCGAAGCAAAATCTAAATACAACCATCTGCGACAGCCTGCCTCTCTCTTTTGATCTAGTCAGGATTTCCAGCCTTGGTCAGGCCAGAAGAAAGGGGATGAAGTTTTTTCCTAGCGCGATGGGGTGACATCCTCAACCGTGAAGTCGGTGCACTGCTGGACAATTGATGGGCATGTGGACCCCACTCGGGGATAGGTGCAGGTTGTGCATTCCGATTGACATGCGTTGAACGGATTGGAGTTAACGATGAGAGGGAAGGCTTTAACCGTCGTTGGGAGCGCGATTCAGTCAAGGTGATCAACAATGCGATTGCGCTAATAAATACGGGGCGCAAAGTAAAAACTGAAAAGCGCCCTCCGAGCAATAGGGCAATGCCAACAACAATGGTCAGCTCGTAAGGGTGTGGAGAGGATCTCATTGATCGTCATCCAATTCGGTAGTACTCAAGCTTCTAACGCATTGATCTTCTTGTAGCAAGGATTGCCTCGATCTTCGAAAGTCCTGATTCAGCAGCTGAGCTACCTATCGGTAGAACAATGCAAAGGGCGAATGGGTAGATGCTCAATTGATCAAAGCCGACAAGACGTCTTGCTAACAAGCAAAAAAGTGCTCAGGGACAGCGCAGATATTGGACATCAATCAGCTGTGATCTTTTGGATTTATAGGCTGATCACCCTCCCGGCCAATTGCCTCTGCAAACCAAGCGTCATCTTTCTGAATCAAGCTGAGCGCTATCTCTAATTTTGCTGATCAAGATCTGATCGCGATTGGCTAAGTGAATCAGGTTGATCCTCACTTCAAGCTGCTCACAAGCTATTGGCAGGCTTGCCTTCAAGTCTGAAGGCCGAATCAACGCCCAACTCCCAGACTCACTCATCACTGGCGTAAGGCCCAAAATGAGTTGCACAGCTTGCACCGCAGTGAGCCCCTAGGTTGATGGCCTGTTCATCAGTCCAACCAGCAGCCAAACCTGCAGTTACCCCAGCGGCAAAGCTATCGCCACAGCCATAAGCATCCACGACTGGAGACTTCAGTGAAACAGCCTGATAGCGTCCGCCAGGCCATAGCTGACCGCCTAAAGCTCCTTCAGTTGCAATTCTCAGCCGGGGAGTTGGAAAGAGGGCTGTATCTGGAACGTGTTCGCCTGGATCAAGACCACTACCAATCAGCGCATCAAGCTGAATATTCGCCTGCTCAAGTGCCTCCAGACGCACGCGAGGAGTAGCTGCCATCACACCAGCATGACGACAATGATGCAGTGCAGGTGCATCTGCAGCGGTCACAAAAACACCGTCGTAACCAGCAAGGGCTTCCCAGCCCAGCGCATCTTTTGCTCTGGGTTGTAAACGCTCGCCAAACACTGTAATTGCCCGTTCCCCATGAGAATCAACAAGGCTGATCGCCCGACGAGTGGGTTGATCACGCCAAGCCACAGTCAGGCTTAAGCCAAGCTGTTGCAGTCTTTGAAAACTCTTTTCACCGTATGAATCTCGACCTAGAGCTGTAATGAATTGAACGGGTTGTTTAACGAGTCGAGCCAATTGCACCGCGACGACAGCTCCACCGCCAGCGGGCTCTTCAAAAGAATGATCTGCATGGCTGATTACCCCAGGCTGGGGTAATTGATCTGTAGACAGGAAGGTCACCCATTCAACGTGGCCCACAACGGCCAACTTCAGCTTGGGAAGATCTGGCAGATCCTGGGGTTCCAAGAGATTCATGGTGATTGATTCACTCAATAGAAAAAGGATGCATCAGAACGGCTTGGTCAGGCCGATGAGGCTGTTGGCTATCGATTTGACTACTAACAAGCCTGGGCCGCTCGCTTAGGCCATGATCGTTGCAGGGCATGCAAAAAGCCTTGGCTGATTCGTGGCCTTAGAAAAAAGGAGGACTGGCAAATGGCGTGCCTCTTTGCTATCCCTGGGTAACTGCCAAAGCACAATGGCAACACTGTTACAGGCAACTGGGGTGGAGCTAGAGCCATGCCTTTGCGAGCATTGCTGTCAGATTCGAAGTCAACAAAAGGAAGCCCAGAGAGTCTGGCAACTTCCGAAATTCCAAAGCGGTTGCTGGCAACGTCTTGATCTGCATCATTCCAGCAAGGCCGCATAATCTAAGAATGGCAAGCAGATGATCGACAGAACCAAAACCCAGTTCTTCATGCGAGCTGGGTTGGCCTTTCTCCTGGTCCTCACAGCATGATGATTTGCACTGTTCACTGATGTAGAGAGTTTGCATTCAAATTCTCAAAAGAGGGCTAAAAAGCCGTACGCAAATGATCGTTATCGACAAGAGTTTCCTTCATTGAATCAGTAAGCAACCCAGTCTGCTCGAAGGGCCTTGTAGAAGAGACGATAGGGATAAGGTCTGGCCGTTACGTGATCAGCTTGATTAAAAACGGCTTGAGACCATTCAAGACCTGTGCTGCTCGCGATTGAGTTCGAGCAAGACCTGATCCTCAATAGCGTTCCGAAGCCATGAGGCAATAGAACGACGCTCATTTCTTGCCAAACGTTCCACCTCTGCCGCAAGCGAAAGCGGAAGGTTGACAGCCAGTCGCCTGGTGATGGTGAGATTGACAGGCATTGCCCTGAAGCTGGATCAGCCAACACACAATAGCCATAAGGGATCCAAAGTGAAGCATAGGGATATCTCTACACACAAGGGGTTGCACTTTGCAGCGCAAAGGTTCGATGATTCGGATGCCGACAAATTCCGGCATTAAAACAACTCCATCGCAATCAGTAAATGAACAACACAATCAAGAGAACTTCAGCAACGCGTGGGCTGACAAACATCCACACGATCAAGTTGGCAGTGCTCGATGCAATCGAATATGCAGAGCAGCGAGGTGATTTAAACCTAGCTCTCGCCTACGCCGCTTTCCTCAAGAAAGATCTCGACCCATTCATCAAAGAGAGGCTAGGACTATGAAACTCACAAATGTTGTAGCAAAACATGGATTCGTTCCATCTGCTCTTGCCCAAATCAACAATGCCAAGCTCTATGAGCGCAACAACTCAGACGGAGTTACAGAACTACTTTGCGTTCAGAAGATAGGCAAGGGCATGAGAGTTGACTGCATGCCATTGCTGATAGCGTCTGGTTTAATCATCCCTATCGGGGAGGCAGTTAAACAGATCCTACCGATCTCAGAGCTCGAGGGATTTCTAGACATAACACTTAAGCCGGCTGGGTTCCATTAAGCTGGTTTTTATTTAATAGCAAAGCTCTAATTGTAAAGTATACAAGAACTAAGTGGTAAGCGGTTAAGAGTGGATAAGAGGCAAATCTAGGAACAAGTAGGTGTTAGCAAATAGAGAGGGGGGGGGTAAATGGTCTTTGATTCAATCATCTATCAATAGAAAAAGAAAAGTCAGGCATCTAATCAGCTAAATTGTTTTCTTGATCAAACCACGGCCGATCATCAAAATCTTCAGAAGGATGCAGACAAGCCTCTTGCATATTTTGATCTACTTGTTGATTAACTATCTGATCATCAGTTGTTTTTGTTTCAAGTTTAGGGAGCTGTTTCCAGCCACTGTTCCACATAGAGGAGTCTTTCATTTCCTGCCAAGACACACGTAATCGTGCTTGGCCATCAAGCACAGAAACGAGATTCACCCATCGATCTGACCCCTTGCCACCGTAGTTGATGGCAACAAAATGGCGAAAACCAAGCCGAGAAGTTGTACTTGTCCAAGCTTTGTTGGGTGGCCAGTTCATAGGTAGACTAAGGCTATGCAAGAATCGGAAAATACATTTTTACCAAGGATTCGGAGTCGATGGAAAATATCTATAGTTTTAGTAACGAAACAAAGACAGGAGACTCTGTTTTTTTAACCATGACAATCCTAGAGCTATCTTGAATAAAACCATGGGATTGTTGTGGGATTATGATCTACCCAGCTGGGTAGTCTCGCGGCAATCACGCTCTTTTAAACCATGGCTAGCTGCGAGGGTTCTGCAGAGAACGGAAGCCTAGGGAATCAATGGTTTGCGTTAAGTGGTGTCAAACATGACGACTATCAATTGATTAGAGACCCTAAGCGTCTAAATTTAGACATGGCCAAACTCAAGACCGACAAATCAGCACCTTGGCCCTTGTTGCTGATCAGCTTCTTCATCTCGTTATTTATTGGTAGCCAATTAGGGCTGGTTGGCCAGATGCTCTTATCTGATATCAGTGAGCAAATGAATTCTAATGGAACCAAAGATCAACAGTATAGAACTGAGAAAGAAGAGCCACAGACTCAACAATCGAGCTGTATCCAGCCCGCAGATGGTGGCCCAGCATTGAATGAAAACTTCGAGCCATGCACAAATTAGAGTTTGATTTCTGCTTTTTGAAAGAACATTCTAAAGATGGCTAACACAGCAAGGCAGCGAATCAACAAACTAGGTAGTTAGAACGAACAGAATACAGATTCGTGACTAAACTTGGCAAGGAGAAATTAAATAACAAGAAAGATTATCGGATTGGAATTTCTCGCTAGTAGAAATTAGTCTCCGGTTTTAATGATAATCTCAACACGGCGATTGCGTTGGCGCCCTATTGGATCATCGGCTCCTTCTTCGGTTGTGTTAGAGACCACCGGCTTCAATTCCCCAAAGCCCTTGGTGACGAATTGAACATTGCTTAGGCCACCATCAGAGACAAACCAATCTCGAACTGAAATTGCACGCTTCTCAGAAAGCGTTTGATTGTATTCATTCGAACCCTTCGAGTCAGTATGACCCTCGATGCGAACGTCCCCCCGGGAAGATTCACGAATGCGGTTTGCGACACTCTGAAGTGATTTGATCGCAGAAGGTTTTAGATTGGATTTGTCAAAGTCGAACAGAATATCCGCCGCAAGTTCAATCAGGATCTCTTTTTCTTTTTCAACAACAATATTCAAATCATTTATAGGATACTCAATAGCATGTATGTCAAAAACTAAGTCATGAGCTTTAAGCAAAAGACTATATACTTCATGCTTATTAGCATAAGTAATGCTATCAAGCTTGCTAGTTGCTAATATAGGGAAGGTTTGATTGTAATAATTCCCCCAAGCCTGTATAGGGTTAATACCTATTATGAGTGCCAGAGCACCAGAAAATGCAGTAACACGAATTAACCTTTTATTTCCGATTGATAAAGACATCGATTATCCCTCTATCCGAACATCCTCTATTGGTGCTGTCCCAGGGATGTAGACTGATACATTCTCAACTTCCACTGGTGGCGCAGGGAATTTAGCCCATACCTTATAAGTGTTACCAGGACTCAACTTTGTTGGATGCCTGACTTTAGTTGTCATGGGATTACCATCAGCTTTAACGACAAGATGTTTCTTCTGATTAGCATTATCTACAATATAGACATTTGCAAGCCAACTACTACCAGATGCTGTATAACAATATGTATTGCATAGTGTTATCTCATCATCGGTTCTATTGATATATCGCCACTTAACATTTAATGTGTTATCGCTTGCACGCTTGACGCTAAGAAGGGCTACGTCGAGTCCATTTTCATGCTCTTCTAAAGCCAAAACTTTCTCATTTCTTGGAATCGGTTCTCTGGCAATCTTTTTCTTTTCTTCTTTTGCCTGTTGTTGATCCTCCTCTATCTCCACTCTCTCCTGAATGCTCTGATCGCTAGCCGATTTCTGAGGCTCATTGCTCCCTAAGCATCCACTACAAAGGATCATGGCAAGGGATAAAATAGTTAAGGCAAGCGGGGCTGATTTTCGGTTGCTCATGAGGTTAGATTTTGATTTGACATTTGAAAAATGGAATTAATTTAGAATTTTATTAGTATTCTTGACTTCCTTATAACTGGCCCATGAAAAATAGCAAGGTAATGTTAAGAAAATGAACCTTTCGTTATCCATTCATTTCTCAGCAATCAAAAGATGGAGCAATTTTTGCGAAGACTTGCTTCATTTAAAATGTTTAGAAAACAATGACTGGGCTTCCTGATGATGTCCGTGCTTCGTTAGATATTTCACGCGTTTTAAAATCTGTGCTTGTTTTTGCTGTTTTGCACTAACGGTGTTCATCGGTCTGAAATAAGTGAGAAAGCATAAAGCTCTCAATGTTTATAGTTTCTCCCAATAATGCCTGATCAGTCGTGATCAGAGACAAGATATGCTGTGATTCTGCTCACACAAATATTCGTAGACACAAAGGCTTTGAACCCTAATCGCAAGAGATTCACTTTGATTAGGGAAAACCAGGCAATGGTAATAACTTCTAAAGTGGTTGCAATTGAAACACTTTGCATCAAGTGTTGAGTTTAGTCAATGTTGTATGGCTGCTCAATCTAAAAACTTTTACGAGCATGTTATAGCCATTGAACTGTTATTAGGTTTGTCTTCCCAGTAAAATAAATTAATGAGTGAACTCGTCATTCACGAAATCATTTTGATATCTCCGTTGCCTCGCTATCTGGCCTGTCAAAGACAAACTTAAGAATTAGGATTGCAAGTCCTAGTATGAAGGTGATCACATTGAACAGGATTACTGGCATAGAATGTATGCCCCAGCCATATATTTCCCATAGGATGATGCCGGCTATGAAAAGAATGAACATCACGTAAGAGATATCTTTTGCTGATTTAGAACGCCAAACCTTGACTAATTGTGGAACAAAAGCAATTGTGGTTAGTGTTCCAGCTATTAATCCCAAAACATCCATAGAAGAGAGAGAGTCCATCAGGGCCTCCTGAGCCATAAGGATAATTTTTGGCCAAGCCTTACAGACTCTATTGCAGTGGCCTCACGTGATCGCTACATCAAGACAACAAATGAGGACAGCATTCGGATAGCCGTTGCCTTGCCTGCCACGGGGAGTGAATGTCTTGCGTTGCTTCAAAGCCCTGGTTGTTTCCTTGTTCTGATATGAGTTGATCTGCTCTGCTCCGCTCTAAGCAGCAATGCTTCTAGAACCAACCTGCTCAGACTCAGGGTTGATGATCCACAAGTGATGAGAACGGCTCCGCTGTTTGCCTGATTTCATGAACACTATCGGCTGAGACAAACAAAGCCCTTCCAGGTCATGCAATTTGGCAGTCAAACCAGAAATAGAAAGCATTTGCCTGGCGATCTTCTTAGGGCTGGCTAGGCAAGGTCTTGCTTCTCTCGGCAGTGCTTGACCATCGTCTAACTCCAACCTATTGCTGAACAGAGCTTTAACCCATTTCACTGGGCTCCAAAAACTCAACCAGGCCAAGCTCGGTCGACTGCAAGGGTAGACAGTTTTTCCAATGATCTTCACGAACACACTGATGCTTGTGGGAGCTCTGTTTCATCTGGCCTCTAGCGCAAAACAGCATTGGGTATGCCTGGTCAAGATCATTGTCAGGTCAGATGGCTGAGCTAGTTCAAGGCTTAAGGAAGAATTCGCTGGCGTCTTCCATTTCAATCAAGACATTCAAGCAACATCTCCCTTCAAAAATTGCACCAAGGGTTTTTTCTTGGTTGATTGTTTGCTGTAATTGGATGTTCTCAATTGATCTGATGACAACTGTTCGAGACCGAATCAATGCTCACCTCCCTATCGTTCTGGAGGTTCTGCGTACTGGATCCTTGGTTGTAATTGCCCTAAGCACGATCTGCGCTAGTCAGTCCCTTAAGCAAATGGCTGGTGGTCACGATGCGCCTTCTGAAGTCAGTGCGACCCATAAGGGGCATAACTTAAGCCAAAACTGAGTAGCTCTTTGTCGACAGCGATAGAGTAAATATAAAAGTAATGCTCATTACCTCAACCTTCCATCTGAAGGTTGCTTTTGCCCTGGCTATGGCCGATGCTAAACGTCATGAAAGGACAATGAGCATCTATTAGCAGGGCAGTATGGGCATTGAATGAAAATCCGATTATTTAGACTCTCTGGATGTCTTCAAGCGACAAGAGACACGTTGCTTTATTAAGGCTTCTCAACATCTGATGCGCTCATTTATGAAATCAAGAGTCTAGACATTGCTAGCTACCTAGTGATTAGACGAGGCTCAGAGTCTTAAATAAAGACATAATTCCTGCCATCAGCCTTTCGCCAGGTATCATTAATAACTTGAAGAATAACTTCTTCAACTTATCTGCTCCTCTAACGCCTAACCTGTTGCTTTGATCCTAGTAATCTTTAAGACACCAAAGTCAACTCTGAGATCTTTGATAGCCACGCCCTCTTAAGTAATGGTTAATGCCATGGCGAGCCTGAGTTGGTTGACAAAATGAAAGGATTCTATTTAATAGAGCTCAAGTTTTTTTTAGCTCGTTACTGCAAGCCAAATTCCAAAAACTGCCATAAAAGATGCAGCTATTCCTCCAATTCTTAGTCTATCGCCTTCATAACGGCAAAGAAGCAAAGCCATTACAGGTGAGCTGCTCAGTAATGTCACCCCAATCCCTAAGGGAAGCTTTTGCAGAGCTAGCTGTTGTAAAATAATCCCAAAGTTGGTTCCCAACAATGTTGCAAACAGAATCCTGGGCCAACGGATTTGCGACGGGCGTGGATAAGGAATTGGTCGAATGCATTTGCGTAGCCAAGGAATAATGAGCAATAATCCACCTAGCAAGCGAATCGCGGCACTTTGCAAAGGTGTGATCTGTCCTAAAAGCATTACCTGTCGTGAAAGTGCGGCACCACTAACGCCGCAAATAACACCAGAGAGAGCAAAGAGTAGGCCCAATCGTTGAGACGAGAACTGTCGATTGAAACCCAGTCCCTTTTCCGGCGGTTGCTGAAAGGCTGCAATTACGACTGATGTAGTAACAAGGATTGCTCCAAACCATGATTTCAAATTAATTATTTCAGCCAAAAATGTCATTCCGTAAAAGCTCGCCAAAAGTGGTCCTAGAGCTTCAATCGTCAATGTTCTTCGTGTTCCAAGTCGTCGCAGAGCAGCGAAGTAGAAGCTATCTCCCAATGCAATACCTAATGCGCCACTAGCCATCAACAACATCAAGCCATTGGTCTGCTCAGACCATGGCAAGAATAGAAGTACTGGGCATAGAATTAAGCTGGCAATAACGATCTTAAGACCATTTAATTGCCAGGCAGTTAAAGACGTATCTATTGAGCGCCAAAGACTACTACTTAATGTCCAAGCAAGAGATCCAGACAGCGCTGCTAAAACACCAACAACCATTGAATGATTTAATCAGAATAGAGAAGAAAAAAACAACTTTTCTGGAGACTAGAGATTCTTATTTGGACTAGGTGATGGCAACCCCCAAGTTGGAATTGGTGGTGGTTCTGCCCCAGCTGCCAAGGATTGTCGCCAGCCTTCTAGCCAGGCTTCCATTTCTTTTGGAGTCAGCACTCGCTCCAAGCGGCGAATCACTTCTTGTGGAGGACATTGCATCATTATGTTCCTGAATCGTGCTGGTAAAACATCCAATGTGTCTCTGCTCGACCAGTCTCCATCATTAGTTGTTGAAGTTTTAGCCCAGCTAGATATAGCTCTAGCAGCATCAGGTGATCATGATCATTGCTGATCGGTTGAGTTTTGAAGTCTTGGCCATCGAAAAAACTGCATAGGTGATCCCCGCCGACTCTTGCTGAAACGGCTGCGCCTTCCAAAGCCATTGGGATTGTCGCCGCCATTGTCAGGGCATCAAGGGTCAAATCAGGACGATCGGCTGAGTGACGCAAACGCCACAAACGATCTCAGAGAGATTCTCTACAAAGAGACCAACCTATTGCGGGTAAGGGTTTTACTGATAAGCACTCCAGAGACTAGGATTCTTTCGTGGCGGGGCGTGGCGCAGCTTGGTAGCGCGGGTGCTTTGGGAGCACTAGGTCGCAGGTTCGAATCCTGTCGCCCCGACTTGAATCTCAGCGAATGCCCTAAGGCCTTGGGGGTAAGGCTGGGGGTAAAACAAAGGGATGTTGGGCTGGTTTACCCCCGACATTGAGGCTCTTCGCCGCGAGTAATTACCTACAGCTTCCTGAGAAGCCCTTGCTCGTGTGAGCATTCCAAAGCATTCAAAAAACCGGTGGTTGCAACCCCTCGCAGTCGATGTACCTTGCCGTATCCAATGAACGGCCAGCTGTAAAGCCCTCCGTTCCATCAAAAGCCCGCCAGGGCGGTCGAGCGCGCAGGACTGGCATCCTGAAAAGCGAATCGAGTTGGAGACATCGCCACCACCACCTATTTGAGGTATGGCCATGACTCGTCCATTTCTGGCTCAATCAGCGCATTTCCTATGATTTAAGGCATGCCCAGAGGCAGATCAAGTCCGATATTGCACTTGAAGTGATACATGCTTCGTCCGTATTTCGGGTTATACGCGATAGCCATACTTCCTTGGCCTCCCCGGGATTTAACTCCTCCCACTACAAGACTCAACTCATTCTCACTCAACTCAGATGAGTGCTGTATGTCCTCAACACTGAAGTCAAAGCCATGTTTTGCACCTAAGGCAACCAAGGATTCTGCATTGATCTCGTCACTAATGAGTACCTGTAGTGATCGACTCTCTGCAACCTCAACCATAAACCGTTCAAGATTTTCTTTGCTCATAATTTCTTCCTTTCGTCAGGATATATTAAATTCTAAGCTCTGATGTGAATGATCGCACAAACTCCAAACCACCAATTCCCATCGACACCATCGCGCTCATACATACAGCTCCCCATTCCCCAAACTCCTCGCCATCCAATACGCCAACAGAATGAAGCTCAACGCCTCGCTCACAATACTTCTCCAACACCAGCATCTCTTCCCGTAATTCGGCAATAGAACCCATACGTCTACAAGGTCTGGTCAGTCAACTTAACCTGGTCTTACTAACCACCTCCCTAAATGCCTTTCACTAACGGCACCTGGATTACCTACTTCACCCAAAATGGTGTCCCCTCCAAAACCATCATGGTTATCCATGGCGGTAATCCATCTTCCTCAATCACCGTTCCCTGCTAAACCAACAGCTCGTAAGCCGAACTGCTAGAGGCTCAATAAAGAACACTTCGGCAGACGATCGGTTTACCAAGGTGTTCCGGATCACGCTGCTATAGGCCTTGGTACTCCGACGCCGGGCAAGAAAAGAGGGTTTCTCCAGGTCAACAACGACTGCCATGGGCTTGGGATGTACGCCTCAACCAAATCCCTGAGGATTGGCATCAAGTTGCGGTAAGATTTAGAAAAACAAATGGAATCAGAGATAGCAATGAGAACCTCAGTCTGTGGTGATTAAGGTAGGGATATAAGTAGTTTTAGGGCAAAAGAAGTTGAAGGTAAATTTGTGATGAATACGAAAAACTATTGCTGGTTTTTGCCTGCTAAAGAAGACATCACGGCAACCTTATCCATGTCAATGGTGGCAGGTATCGATGGTTGTTTAAAGCCAATAGTGAGGTGGTTGAAGAGTCAGCAAGCCCCCGCTAATGCAGGGGCTTTTGGCGGGTATCCTCCATCATCTTTATCCCTTGCCATCTGCCATCCATAATCCTTCGCCGCTTAATACTGCCCTGAGCACCCCATCGCCGAATATCCCGTCGTACCAGGCACACAATCCTCCCAATCGTGCACCCTCACATCTCGATTGGCTGGTGTTGTAGATAACGCTTGAATTGCGGGCATCACTGCTGGTTGTTTCTTGCTTGGTGATCCATAGCCATTAGAGCCAAAGCGATATTTAATATCTGCCGTAAAGCGTGTATCAAAAGCCTCGTCATATGAGAGGTTTGCACCAAGAGTTAAACCATTGCTGATGTTGTAGGCGAGTCTTCCTTTAACACCAGAACCATCAGCATCATCGAGATCACCTTGCTGATAGTAATAACCAACAGAGGCATTGAGATCTGGTGTGATGCTGTAGCCAACATCTAAGCCGTAGGTATCAAGAGCACCACCGTCGTAATGGCTGTTCAGTTTGTGTTCGACATCACCGATTGGAACCAGTGCATAGGCATTGAAGTTCCAGGTGTCTGAAACCGCTTCTAAGCCTGCTGCAACCTGCGAGAAGAAAACATCACGCTTATCTGTGACATTGACGCTGGTATCAGCATCACCTGTATTCATCGGCCGACTGTCATAGCCAGCATTCACTCCATACATCCAAGAGCGATCACCATTGAGCCAGCGATAGCCAAGCCTTGTTGATGTGCTGATGGTGGTACCAGCGACATCGGTATTAACGATGCTGCTTTCACCATCGCGATCAGCGAAGTTGGCATTGGCTAAAGCATCAATAAACCAAACGCTGTTCTCACCAACGGCAATGGGAAGAAAGGCACCAATACCGGCTTGATTGGGTGTGCCTGCTCCTTGCAATGCACCTTGAAAACCCCAGTTGAACTGCACAGCGTCTTTGAGGTTGATCTCCATCACCCCCAGATCTGCTGCACTGCCATCCTCTTGAGCTGCGACTGGTTGGATGGGAGCACTCGCTAAGGCAAGAGCAGCAGCACCAGCAAGCGATAAGGAGAGACAAACAGAACGCAGCACTGGGATTGAACACTTAAAAGGTCACTCATTATCTGGGAGGTTTCTAGTTGCTGCCATCAGCCCACATCATCTGCAGCACTCAATCTGAACCGGCACATACCGTTGAGTCTCAAATCCTTGGACAAGACCTACATCAACCTTGGACACAGAACCACATCAAGTCTCAGCTAATGAGATCCTGAGATCGCCTAATTAACAGGCCTAACTGGCACACCTAAACCTGCGTATTTGCATACCCATCAGTGACGCAGCTCATACATCTACAGCCTGTGATTGATTCCAATCTTCTGCACTGAGTCTGCCTTGACTTTCACCTTGTTGGATGAAGTCCTTAACGACATTCGCCTGAACTGCATTCACCTGTGCATAAAGATCTGCTGTTGCATCTGGGGTGAAGCGGGCATAGCTACTTAGATGCACCTCAATGGTGTGCCCCATTGATTGAGCAATGTTCGCTATCGGTAGTCCTGCTGCATGTGATGCTTTGGCGTAGCGATGACGAAAGGCATAGGCCGTCAAAACTTCACCTTGATGCTTGGCTTCTTCTCTTAACAGTTGCCATACCTTGCGACGTTTTAGGTAAGTGGTTAATGACTCTGCACCATGCCCATTCTTTCCTAACGGTGGTAACGTCTCGCCTGCTGCGAATCTTTCTTCAAGGTTCCACTTTGACTTGTTGCCATCAATATCTGTGACCTGTAATGCATTTACTCGACGGGGTTCAGTCTTCTCGCCTTTGCGGCCTCCTTTGCTCTTGCGGTAGATGGTCCAAAGTTCATTTCCATTAGCTCCACCCTTGATCCTTAGGTATCGAAGTTCCTCTGGTCGTAAGCCGTAAACAGCGCAAAGCTGAATCGCAAAGCGCCAGCGTTCATCTGGCGTTCCCTCCAATAACTCCAGAATCTGTGGATCGCTTAACGCATAGCCAACCCGTTTTACCTTGCGAGGTTCAGACAAACTTTTGGGAGGTGAATAACAAGCTTTGAGATGCCCCCTTTCCACTGCCCATTCAAGAAAGGCATAAAGCTTCTGTCGCATGATCTGACGCTGCCTGGTGCCTTGCTCCCATTGCCTCAAGACTTTTATGCATAAGGCAGTCCCATCAGAGGGTCGTTTCTTTGCTGTTGTGAATAGCTCAACTACACGGCTCAGAACAGGTAGATATTTTTTACGCCATGTCTCATCACCAGCAGCGGGTCGTTCGTCTCTGAACTCTGTAATCAATTCGCCCCAATCAATCTCTTGCTTACTACTTGCGGTATCAGCAGACTGAGCGGCTTTAGTCTTGGCAGCCTGGTGAACCACCAACAATTGCCTACCGCTAGCGATTTTCTGAGCCGGGGGCCGCCTCGATTAATGCACTTAGGAAGAACCTATAAGGGGGGAGGGCTCCAAAGGTGTTCACTCAACGGTGAACTTTAAAAACAGGGGTTTTGCCGCCTCCGTTGGTAGGCACAGTTAAGCCATCTTGACCGGTCAGCACAATTTTTTTTAGACATGATGTAATCTCAGGTTTGGAATTTCTTCTCATATACGCGTGAAAATATTATTAATGATATTTATTGCTATGGCAACCTTTAATTGGCATCCTGCACGCTCTCACCGTGGTGGGCTTGATCCCAGTGGCTGCCACAACAACAGCAAAACTGGAGATCATCACTGCCATCGAAGTGAAGCCAGAGCGTCACAAAAAAGTAGTGGTCTTATAAACGGACCAGTAACGCTAGTTTCCGTTGGTGACGGAGACACCTTACGAGTAAAAGACAAATCAGGTGCAAAGGTCACCATCCGCCTTGCGTGTATTGATGCGCCTGAGACCAGTCAAGGATCAAGTGGTAAGTGGTCAACCAAGACTTTGAAGGGAATGATCCACAAAAAATTCATCTCAATCAAGCCACAGGTCAAAGACCGTTATGGGCGCACTGTGGCTGAGATCTTTGTTGGGTCCACCAATATCAACCTTCAGATGGTTCGAAAGGGTGCGGTCTTTGCTTACAAGCAATATCTAAAGGAATGTGATCGTGACGCCTACCTAAACGCTGAATCCATGGCTAAGAGAGAAAAGCAAGGTGTCTGGGGTCCATATCAAACCCAGCTGCCTTGGGAATACCGACGCTCTAGACGCACTAAATGATCCGCATCCTCCCTGTTCTGGCATTGACTCTGCTTGGGACTCTGCCTGTGTCAGCAAAGGTTCTTGCTGAAGGTCCTGTCTCAGGTGGTCACTACTGGCAGAAGGTTGAAACCAAGAGTGGATCCATCAGGTATTACTGCAGGTCTACTGGTTCAGGAAAGTTTCAGAAGCATGCACGCTGTAAAGAAGTTGGGGCTCAAAGACCTGACTAGGGGAAGTCTTGCGCGCATGCAAAATTGATTAGTCCTTGACAATAAATTTTCTTTTTTTATTGACAATATTTTTTTGCAGCCATTCCTGAGAATAAGTTTTACCTTCTTTTAAACCCCCTTCATCAAAAAAAACTAATGCATAATTGGGATCTTCGTCTTCTATTAGCAGACACTCCGAATGAGACCACTCTTGTTCTAAACCTCTATCGCCATAGTCAATATTATAGTTAATGTTTACTGAGTCTCTCCATGCTTTGCATTCATCAAATGCTATTTGCTGACGAGTTGAAAGATCATTACTTGTGAATGGTGAAAAGGCTATCAAACAAATAGGAGCACCTGCTATTCCAATCAAAGACCAAACCAAGAAACGATTTGGCTTGTTATCCCCTTCACCCTTGAGCTTTTTATTTAGAATAAAGAGAACTAATGGAGAAATGAACCAACCAATAGGCAAGCCAAGAGTTCCACCTAAAATTGCCAGAGCGTATCCAGCTCTTCGTTCAGAAAGTGGTTTTTGAGGTAATTTGTTTGACACGCTACAATAGTCGTTCGATTTTAATAACAGTCTAACAGAATCCTGACTAGTGGTTCTATGAAGTGCTTGAGCACATCAGGGATTCTGAAAAAGCGGGTTTTTATTGCAGCGGGGAATGCTTTAAGCAGTTGCCTCGTACCAATGACCATCGACATCAACATCAGTAAAAGGACCTTGATCAACCCCGAAGACTGAACATCAAAAAGCCCCGCCATTCTGCGGGGCTTTTGTTTATTTGATTTCTCCTCCTGGGGCGGTGGCGACTTTTTGTTTTCATCCTTCACCGCTATCCATAGATTCACTCAACCTCTGTAAAAACGCAGTGACCTGGCTCAATGCCAACAGTGAGTTTGTTCACAAGCATCAATAACAGATGCATTTTCTCTGCAAGCAGCACAAACAACTGACATGAAGAAGGGCACCCGCGTTGGATGCCCTCAAGTCCAGGACAGGTTTTCAGGGTTTCTACGTCCTCGGACTCCTGATCTAGATCTAAGCAAGCAGTAATAAGGTGTCAGTAGGGATAAGTACTACATGTTGACTGTCTCAACATGCTTGATTTATAGCCCGTGCAAAGAATACTGCTGTTATCTATGAATCATTTATTGATGGCTCTAGTGAAGGCTCATCAATAGAGAACCTCAGGTGTAAATCGATCGATAAGCCTCAATAATTTTAACAAGATGTCTGGCCTTTTTGCCATAGAGATCGGGCAAGCATACCCCTATATTTTCAGGCCCGATATAAAGTTCCACAATCTTGTGTGTGTTGTATTGAGTTCTGATGTTTATAATGCCAATCGAATTAATATCTCTCCAGCGGTAGTGGACATTTTGGCGAAACATGTGGCGCCAGCGAATGCCTTCAGCTCCAATCTCTAGCCAGGAACTTCCGGGCCACATATGAATCACAGATACGAGTGCACCAGTGCTGCAACATAGAATTGTCGTTATTGTCCAGAATATTTCAATTGTCTCATTTGTGAGGCAGGTCCAAATACCAAAACCACAGCCCAGAAAGAGCGCGCTCCAAGTCACTTTGTTGGGATAGAGGACTTGGGTCCCATCATTGGCTAAATCTATGGTCATGCACAACTGTACTAATAAGCCTTTCCTAGTCCAAGCGAAGCGAACTGACAAGGGGGAAGTAGTGCATTATGCAATGTTCACTCGCCCATTAATCTATTCCATGTAAAAGTCAATATCTTTTCTTAGGTTGTTCATCATTGTCCATAGATCCTTTCTGCTTGTATTGACAACTTGCCGTGAAGCCTGAGGCTAAATAGGGTTGTAAGCAATACAAAACCTACAATTGGAAAAGCAAGGCGGTCGTGAGGTGTGGCTGATCCATCCCCCGACAAAACATTCTCAAGACCCCGCTAATTACGGGGTTTTTATTTGACTGCATTCACCTGCGCATAGAGGTCTGCTGTTGCATCTGGTGTAAAGCGGGCATAGCTACTTAAGTGCACCTCAATCGTGTGACCCATGGCTTGGGCAATGTTCGCTATCGGTAGCCCTGCTGCATGTGACGCTTTGGCGTAGCGATGTCGAAAGGTATAGGGCTTTAATACCTCACCAGCATGATCAGCGTCTTGTCGTAGTTGCTGCCATATCGCCTTGCGCTTGAGATAAGTGCCAAGTGCATCACCAGCGTTGCCTTGTTGTCCTAATGGCGGCAGTTGTTCGCCAATCTGTAGACGGCCTTGCAGGTTCCAGTCGCTAGGAGTGCCATCTGAGTCTTTGACTAGCAGCGCATTGAGTCGACGAGGTTCAGTTCGTTCGCCTTTTTTTCCGCCTTTACTCTTGCGGTAGATAGTCCATAACTCAGGCCCTATCGGACCATCCTTAATCCGTAGGTATCGCAGCTCTTCTGGCCTAAGCCCATAGACAGCGCATAGTTGAAGCGCAAAGCGCCATCGATCATGTGAGTCTCCTTCTGGTAGAGCTTCTAACAACTGCAGAATCTGCGCATCTGACAAGGCGTAGCCATCACGCTTGGGCCTGCGTGTCTCTGCAGCATCCGCCGGTGGCAGATAGAGCGATTTGAGCTGTCCTCGCTGTACTGCCCAGGTAAGAAACGCATAGAGGTTTTGTCGCATGATCTGACGCTGCCTAGAGCCGTGTTCCCATTGCTTCAATGCAACATCGCAAAGCGTTTCGCCATCGATTGGTGGCTTGCCTACAAATGCAGCGTCAATGTTTCTAAGGATTGGAATGTATTTTGCTTTCCAGGTGTCATCTGATGCTGTATGGCGGAATTTTCTGAATTCTGCAAATAGCTGCTTGAAGTCAATCTTTTGTTGACTACTAGCGGTGTTGGTGTTTCGTGCTGCTTCTGCAAGGGTGAACAGTCCAGTAGAAAAGCGCTTAAAGATCTGCTGAATACGGGGCAGAGCATGAGCAGCACCATCTTCTGACCAATCAAAAGGAAGGGTGACTGAGCCAACACCTTTAACTTCCAAACGCATTCGTTTCCCCGATGGTCTCACCTGCCATTGATCACCACAACTGTTGGCAACAAGCTTGCGAAAGGGCTTAACCCATGAATCTGTGTGGACTAGGCGAGGCAAATAAGGCTGACCGAGTGCTGTCTCAATTTTGCGCTAAGTTTGCGCTAGGCGTCAATACCTCCTGGAATCTGTCAGCATCTCTCAGCACAGAATCCACTACTAAAAAAGGGATAGTGACTAAGAAAGCCGCATGAACACAAGAATAGACCGAGTGATTTGGGAGCACTAGGTCGCAGGTTCGAATCCTGTCGCCCCGACTTGAATCTCAGCGAATAGCAAAAGCAGTTGCGCCCTGTGTGCGCCCTGACAGCTTTTGGTTTAGGCGGGCCATACCCAGCTGCCATGCCATTGCAAGGCTCAATTTTGAGCGCGACAACCCCTCGTAGTTTGTAAATGGGGCCATCGAGCAGTTGCTTGCACAAGCCGCTCAAAGCCACCGCCAACGCAGCCAAAAGGGCCTCATGACACCGACCAATTCCTAAATACGCAGCAAGCAGCAGAGCTGCTGCGCGTTTCAGGTAGCTGGTTGCGTCAGCGCAAGGCCAAAAAGATTTTCAAACCCGGTACCCACTACATCTATTCCACTGGAAACATCCACGGCACCTTGCTGTGGGATGTGATGGCCTTGCAGGAGTGGCAACGCAATCAGACATGTCAACTGGAAGCCACATCAGAGATCAATGCCTCGCGAATCGAGACCTACTGCTCTGGCAAGGATTGAGCCAATTCGTTCTTAACCACTTCCGATCTCAAGACTCCATGAGCAAAACTTCCTCCTCGAAGTCTTTCCCACTAGCTGAGTGGTTCATAAAGGCCTTTACGCCTGGCTGGGGCTATGTGATTTAGGTGAATGGAGTCAAGGCATTTCGTTCAGGTCATCCTTCAGCAAAGATGCTTTCTCATCACCTGGGATTGTCCAGGGAAGAACCTTCTTACCTTGCAATTCGCCCTTCTAGGACTACCCAATGGATTGCATTTGACATTGATCAGGCACGTTCTCCATACCACCCTGATCGTGGAGATGACGCAATCAACATCCTGTTGGAGAGATGTGCACTGATGGGCTTGAGAGATCCCCTTGTATTTCGCTCAAGTCACAGTGGAGGTATTCACCTCTGGTATCCATTAGCCAAACCGGTTAAAGCCTTTGATGTAGCTCTCACTGTGAAACTATGCCTCGAGGCAGGCGCAATAGATGCAAGCGAGCTGGGCGAGAGCATCGACTTCACTACTGATCAACAACTGAAAATATCTTCAGGCCTGTTGGAGGTCTTCCCTAACGTCAAGCAAGTAGATAGTGACTACATCTCAATCCGGTTACCGTTCACAGGTCAAGGTAACGGTCTTTTGCTAGACGGATTCGGCTTAGTAGAGGAACCGTCTCTATTGCCTGATAGATGGAACGTCGCAGCAAAAAACAATGTTCTGGTTCAATCCATAAGGCTTAGAAAAAGAGAGTTAGGTTCCGGTCCCTACAACCTTGTTGATGAAGATAATGAAGTCACCTGTATCAACTGGTCTACGCGGATAAAGGTGAGCAGCCCCTTGAGAGCATTGCTAAGCAAAGTGGTGAGCCAACAAGCTTGCAAGATGCCCATGACCTACTTGCTCGTGGATGGACTGGCAGCAACCAGACACAACACCTTTGCCTATCAGCGCTAATGGTTGCGAGTCAATTATCGAACGACTCAGATGAAGTAGCCAATCATGTGAAGGAGATACTGATTCACGCAAAAGGCTTCGCTGATCATTGCGATCACATCAGGGAAATCGAATCAGGACAGTTGCCTGGTAGATCTGCGTGCCAAAAAGCAGCAAGATTCACTCCTAGCTATGAAGGCAGCTGGAAGGAGGCCGCTAACGACGCCAAGGCAAAAGATGCTACTGAGCGGGCGCTTGGAAGTATCGCAGCAGCCAGCATCGACGGAGTCGTTTTTACGTCAAGCAACAAAGCAATCATCTACTTGAGAGAACACTACGGAGCTCCATCAAGAGCTTGGTGGTTCAAAAGCCAGAACAATTTTCCCCTTGAGTCTTTGAGGGGATTTTTAGCTCCATAATCAAAGTGGTTCTGACGCTCATGCAAGGGGCTCGTTGAACAACCTCAGTGCACTGATCGCGTCGTGCTTCCTGTAAACCGCATCGCTGCCATTCAGGTTGAGCAAGGCCTAGAAAAAGAGCGCAATACTTAGTCGATCCTGAAACGACAGGCCCTTGAAGTTGTTGAAGGTATAGATCTAGCCAAGTAACAAGAGGCCAAGGGGCAGGAAGCTAACTAGATATCAGCTGGTTTTAGGGGTTTTCTATCTAACTGGTACAAGTTCTGGCAGCTGCCAACTACCATCAAAATAAGCTTTCTGAGGCTGATACATTCTCAGTACAAAATTCCAGCCTGGATAAATTCCCAGGTAATTGCTCTGAGAATGCTCGCCACCAAAGTGGATCACATAAGCCCCATCAGCATTCGCTTTCGCGAAAGCACTGTTGATGTTGTAGGCATCACCTTGAACGAACCCGTCTTTGTCGTAAACGGTGATTGACCAAAAACCATCGACAGGAACATCCTTCAGGGTGAGAACATTGTGTCCTTCAAATGTTGGGGTATAGAAGGGGTAAACAGCCTGCTCTTTGGGTAGACCACCCCAGCCAATTGCGACGCCAGCTCGATGCTGATCTGCTGTGAGCTCGCCTTTCTTCCCAAAAATATCTTCTGATTTAAATCCTTCACGATCGAAAACCTCCTGAACTTTCTTACGCATGGCAAGAATCTGATCCATGTCCCAATTGTTTGTGGGGGTATACGATCCGCGCTTGGTCTGGTAGACACCCAATTGATCCTGCAGAGCTGAGGCTTTTGCCATATCGGCAGGATCGCGCATGTTCACGCCTGTTCTGAAAATTACCAGCGCATATGGCGTACCAACGTTTTCTTTGGTCAGTGTGAATGCTCCTGGCGAGGTGATTGTCATCGGCATGTAGTGCTCTTCAGAGACCACAAGTGCACTTTGGTAACGCCCTTTCGTTCCTGGCATTGAGATTGTGGCTGGTCTTGAGAGGTCGAGAACTAATGCGGAGTAGAGCGTGTCAAAGTTCGGGCGAAGGATCGTTCGGTCGTTGGGATCCATGGCTCCCTTCATGTGCCAGAACACACCGACTCCATCAGAGCAAGTGTTCTTGGCAATCTTTTTCACGTAGTCAGCAAAGATGACCTGAGTTTCTGCAAGCGCATAATTGTCTTCATTCACCTGGGTTATGGCTTTGGTAGACCAGTGAATGGCAGCAGGCGGTGACTGAGCACATTTCGTTTCTGCGGCCTTTAGCGCTGTGCTGTCTATGGACATGCCAAAAAGCAGGCTTGATGCGAAGAAACCGCCAAACAGAGCCGGGTGAAATTTGAACACAGATAAAAGAATCTTTCATTCACCCTAGAGCTGAGCTCAAACAAAAATGCCCTTCACGGTTCAGCCTCAGGGCCTGGTGGTGGGGATCAGATGGCCTGTCTTCAAGGGATACAGCATGCCTGGGAGAACCGCTTAAAAACGAAACGTCTGCCTGAATCCCCCCCCCATCCAGATTCGGGCCGTTCTTTTTTTGCTGCTAAGAAATAGATAATGGCATCAGCCCTTGTTACAATATATTTTTTAAAGGTCTAAACTATGTTTACTAGCTAAAAAGATTAGTTATGGCCATCAGGTATAGCTTTCTAGCCGATCCTCTGAAAGCCTACATAGACAAAGATCAAGAAAATTCATCGGGTAGAGCATCAAGCTTACTGACCCCAATCAACTACAACGCAGATCTATTTGCTAACAAGGCAAAATTTTTCACTGGTAACTATGGATTTGACGGATATATTGGAGTACCAGGCTTGCTCGGGCCAGGGGGGCAGCAGGCAGCTGCGCATCACAATGTTGCCTGGGAAAGTGTTGATCCAGATCTGAGTCCAACGCTCCGTGCGCTAACAAGTGCAGCGAGCGTTGTTGGATCTAAAGCTGTTTATGGCATGAGTCTTTTGTTGCAAGACACCATGCCATTGGTGTTCAGTTATCCAGTCTTACCAACAACCTTAGATGGTGATGGAAGCGATTTTGAGATCACCCTGAACGATGGTTCGATCGTATCGCCTGCCCTTGCAGGGTTCTTGCCAAACCTCGAATACAATGAACGCCAAACGATTGTGGTGGCAGGTGATTTCGGCAATCGCCTCACTCCCGAAAGTGAAGGAGCCCGCTATCCGGTATCGGTTCGAATCGTCAATGACGGCACACCCCTGCAGATGCTCTCAGCAAAAGGGCCTGTCTTTGCTACAGAACTGTCCATCGATAGCAGCAACTCCTATGTAGAAGGGAATGGCCCGAAACTTGTTGCGGCCAAACTCAATACCTTCAGTCCGCTCGGAGAAGGCGGGCCTATCGGCGTTGGCGCCACTTCGGCTAGCAACAGCGGTAGCGATCTTTATGGGGATCAAGCTCAATATCGCCTACGGCTTTATACCAGTGCAGGATTCTCACCAGATGGTATTGCAAGCCTGCAACCCAGCGAGTTCAACAAATACTTTGTTATTGAAGCGAAAGGCGATAACAGCGAAACAATTTCACTTACTAAATCAAATCAGGATTACACTATTGGCAAGTATGGTTCCATCAAAGTTGTAGGAATAGCAGATTTAGCACCAGCAGGAACAATAGAAAATGCCGCTTATATCGAAGATCATGATAATTACTTCGACATCATCCTTGAAGGTGATTTCAGTGCAATTACGAGACTAAGAAGTATTCGCATGCCATCAAGTGGTAATTACCAAGCCGTCTATAACCCTGGTGGACCCGGTAATAATCCGGATGCACAGGCTGCAGCACCAGGTCCGTTTACTGTGCCGAGCGTCGATCACACCATTGCAATCATCAACGACCTTAATGGTGCGATGACTGCCACCTATGTCGAAATAGAAGGAGCCGTACTGACAAATCCATTAACTAACTTGCCGGTTGGAAAGCTGCTGGGGGTAGCAGTTGAAGACACGATCAGCGGCCAGCAAATTTACGCTTACGAAGATCCCTATGGACGTCGTTTCTACACCAGTTTCGAAGCCTCCAAAGACGTAGCCTCGTTACTTCCTAGCAACCTCTTGACGCCGAAGCTGATTGACCTGATCGACACAACAGGTTTTGCGACCGACTCCAGCGTCATTATTTCCGGGTCATTTAGTCGCTCAGCATCTCACAGCTCAACATTGCAGTTTTATGAGGTAGCAGGAACCGATGGTGGTGTAGTTGACCCTGTTACTGGCAGAACGCTGATGCCCGATGAAAGGGGCTACAACTATGTGGCGAGGAACAATCTGCTTACCAGCAAAAACAGTTCATTGAAAATCGAAAATAAGGGAATCAATAAATTTCAGTTCAATGCCGAGGCCGGAAAGATTTATGCACCATTGCTGATCAACGAAGTAACTGGTGAACAGTATTTTGCCTTCACTGGCGCTAACTCTGACAAGTCAGCGCATTTCACTGCTCTTGGTCCCAATGGCTTCGGTGTAGAGGATCGAGTTGGTGGTGGAGATAAGGATTTTGCCGATATGATCGTGCGATATACGATCACAGTCTGAATCTCAACAGTTAAGGCACGCTTTGTTGTAGTTCTTCCATTAAACGTTCACTCATACATAAAGATCTGCTGCACTGCCGTCCTCCTGAGCAGCGACTGGTTGGATCGGAGAACTCGCTAAGGCAAGAGCAGCAGATCTTGGGGTGATGGAGATCAACCTTAAAGACGCTGTGCAGTTCAACTGGAGGTTCCAAGGAGCACTGCAAGGAGCAGGCACACCCAATCAAGCCGGCATTGGTGCCTTTCTTCCCATTGCCGTTGGCGAGAACAGCGTTTGGTTTATCGATGCCTTAGCCAATGCCAACTTCTCTGATTTTGATGGCTACAGCAGCATCATCAACACAGAGGTTGCGGGTAACACGATCAGCACTTCAACAAGGCTTGGCTATCGCTGGCTCAATGGTGATCGCTCTTGGATGTATGGCATCAATGCTGGCTATGACAGCCGGCCAATGAATACAGGGGATGCTGATACCAGCGTCAATGTCACAGACAAGCGTGATGTCTTCTTCTCTCAAGTTGCTGCAGGGTTAGAAGCAGTCTCAGACACATGGAACTTCAATGCCTATGCACTGGTTCCTATTGGTGATGTCGAGAAACGCCTGAATAGCCACTACAAAGGTGGTGCTCTTGATACCTACGGCTTGGATGTTGGCTACAGCATCACACCTGCTCTCAATGCCTCTGTTGGTTATTACTACCAACAAGGTGATCTCGATGATGCTGATGGTTCTGGTGTTAAAGGAAGGTTGGCTTACAACATCAGCAATGGTTTAACACTTGGTGCAAACCTCTCATATGACGAGGCTTTTGATACACGCTTTACAGCAGACATTAAATATCGCTTTGGAAGCAATGGCTATGGAGCACCAAGCAAGAAACAACCAGCAGTGATGCCTGCAATTCAAGCGTTATCTACAACACCAGCGAATCGAGATGTAAGGGTGCACGACAATTGCGTGGAAAGCTGTGTGTTGCTCAGGTTTGTGTGTTACTGTCACTGACAATTGTGGTATGCTGTGTTAAAAATGAAAAAGCTATTGGCGGTGATTGAACCTGAATTGTGAAATCGGAAATGAAAATGAATCCGAAAAAAATGAATCCGATGACCATTGTGTGAGTGATGATACCCTCTAAAAGCCCCTGCAATCGCGGGGGCTTTTTATTTCTTCAATCATTCCCGAATCATCTCTAACAAGCGTCCGATACCTGGCACATTGTCTTGCAAAAAGTTGCCTTGATGTCTTCAATTAATGTTGGCATTAAAGTTTATTAGCTCTAAGCCAGCCAATGACACCTACTCCAGCATTGACTGAGGCTACTTGGTTTGAGGTTGAATTACTTACAACCCTTATCCGATACCAGATCCCACTCTGCCCAGAAGAAGTACGATTTACCGTGGAGATGATCTGAACTGTACTACGGCTACCAACAAGGGACCTCGGTATAATTGAGCATCCGCTGTTAATGCTTCCCACATTGGCAGGATTCAAGGCTCCGCAATTTCGCAGATAACTAGGTGATTTTGTAACTCTAGTTGAAATTGGATGCGTTGTGGGTTCCACCGAGATACTACCTGGGCATGGGTGAGCCACAACCGGAGCAGCTATATAGAAACTCATGCAGAATGCGGAAAGCCCACAAATTTTCTTGATCGATGAAGTCATGTTCAGTTTTTTTGAGTGAGGAGGATATCCTCTGTCTACCGAGCTTCTTCAACAGATACCACATTTGTCGTGATTGCAGTCACTCGCAACTGTGATCTTGCTCACAGCAGGTATATAGGCTCACAGAAATCCTGTGAATGAGCTGCAAACCTTGTGATTACTTATGACCACACTCTTTACTCCTGAGGATACTTTACTATTGTTATGTTTACTGGTCAGACCGCTTGCTTCTATTAATATCCTCTGCCATAAATTCTCAAGTATTTGAGCAATTTGTTGAGTCTGTCGGACACTTCTTCTTTTGCCAACCATCTAGGTTTTTTAAGATTATATGCTTATATTTATTAAAATATTTGTCTTCTGATCTCTGTCTCTGCGGACCTTGATGACCGGCTGCCTTTAAGGCAGTTGCTCGCTCTTAGGCATCAATGCAAACCAGCTTCATCGCCAACATCATTCACTTATTTAGTCGAAGCCACTGCGACGCAGTTCGTCGATGGCTGAGAGGTTGATCGGTGCAATCAGATCGGCACTGGCTCTCACCTGGCAGTGATACGGACCGCGTCGCTCAGCGCCCTGCCTTAGATCCAGCTTCGGTGATGACAGGCGGGTCAAGGTCACATTCAGCCAGGGCTGCCCATCCCTCAAAGTGATGGCATTGGTTTCTAAGGTCACATTCAGCCAGGGCTGCCCATCCCTCAAAGTGATGGCATTGGTTTCTGCGGATTCGATTTGGGTCATCAAGATGCCGCCGTAGTCGAGTTTCACTAAAGGCTCACCGCCATCAAAAGGTCGGCAGTTGAGACCCTCGGGATCACGGTCGACAACCAACCAGAGCATCTGTTGGTAGTAGCCCCTGTTTCCTTGCACCTTTGTAGTCTGAAAGTCTCCATTGACATCCATGCGCGGTACATCGGCCCACTGGGCCTGGGCGGCAGTGGTGCACGAGCCCCCAACCCAAACCAGAGCCAGCCATCCCAACAGCTCGCCAGCTGACCAATGTCTCATCGCCACGGTTTTCAATCTCCAAGTGCAACAAAAGTGATCAACGAAATTTGGGAAAATATCAGATCAACCCAAATCCGAGCGATTCTATTGTGACCCTTTTCCTCGGCAACGAAGCCGCAAAAGATGGAGCACGGGAACAAAACGAAAAAGCACAGTGTTACAAGCATCACGGTCAGTCACTGCTCCCTAGGTAGCCATCACAGAAAGATAAGTCATTAAGCAAGAGAAGGAAAAACGCCTTACATGGACGATCACTCAAATCGACAAGGGCGATGGATTCTCGGAGCTTGCGACCTTTGTGGCCGACGACCTGAGGGGGCTGTGAGCAAGATAACAGCCCTAGGGGTTTTAGGGTGAAACCAGGGTTAGAGGAAAGTTAAAATAATGGGAGGGATTTAGTAGAAATCAACCAAGCCAAATGAGTTTGGAATGTGTCTTCAAAACTGTTGCTTTCACTGGTTTGAAAAACGTGTAAAAGTAATCACGGGATGAATAATGCAGGAACATCATTTATTACAAATAGAAATAAAGAAAATAACAATAAACCTGCCGCAAGGAATGATAGGTTTAGCCATATATGCCGTTGTTGTATTTGTATAGCTGTTTTACAAGTGGAAGGATTGGTTCAATCTCTTCTTTACACCTCTTAGAATTAATCTCTTCATCGTCCCAGTCACCCTCTACCCATTGACAGGCAGTTAAATAGATAAGAGTTTCATAATGCTCAGGTTTGTGAGGGTAGAGAGTTTCAACTGTTTTTTTCCAATCCCAATAATCTTTATCCTCACCTTCACCCCAACCATCTTCATCAATCTCCCAAGAGTTGGGTGAGAGCTTACACCAAGAAGGGATGTCAAAGGATAACTTATCTTCATGCCAATCACAGTCATCCTCATCCACGTAACCTGATTGATAGATAAACTCGATTAACTCAGTTTCACTTGCTGGAACTTCAAAAGATGTCTTACCTTTGTCACCGGTTAAATCAAGGAGTTCTTGATAGGTGTTTCCTTTGTAGGTAATCTTCATTTGCAAATTATAGTTGTTCTTCAATGCTGCCGCAATAGACTTAGATGTCATTCAACACACTTCCACTACCACCAGCGCATCCAAAAGGCTAGGACAAAACCTCAACCTGGCGTTTTTTTACTTGGAATAGCATTCATCACTAGCAAGGTTTTTTTTGGTTTGGTTGATGGTTAGGATAAGGTTTCCCTGGGGATTAAGGGAAGCCTGGTGGAATTTTGAAGTTTGAGTGGTTGGCTGATGAGCTGAATGTTGCTTGGCAGCGGTATTCTTGTTGTTGTTGATCCGCTGGAAGTGCGTTGAGGCTCATTCATACCTAAAAAAGCCCTGGACATATGCCCAGGGCGATGAAAGGAGAAGCGCTTAGATCGTGTTATTAATCAAGCTAGGAAATCCGTATTGCTGTACAAACTCGCTAATTCATTATCGACTGAGAGAGCATGAGAGCGACGAACTGCAGATTCAACATTGACCGTACCAGCGCCAAAGGTATTATCACGGCCTGGATCTCCCAGATCCATGGCACTTGTTGTCAGAATTTCTCTAACTTCGCCGCCAGAGAGAGATAGATTTTCACTCCAAACTAAAGCTGCTGCACCAGCAAGGTTTGGGTTAGCGCAGGATGTACCAGTGAAAGTATTTATACTTCCGCTTCCATTGATCGCGTTACTGTCAGTTGGCGCGACCATGGTTAGATCATCCCCTTCGTTCGAATACCAGGCTATTTGTGTACCAGTTACATTAGTAATTGATCCGCCCACAATGGCATCTATTTCTTCTGTACCTGTAAATTGCAGAGCACCGACACTGGCAACGTTATCAAAATCTGTTTGGAATGGTGCTATTCCACCTGCACCAGCAACCCCATCTGTGGCGTTGTCGTTACCAGCAGATGCTGAGAAAAAACCATAGTTAGCTGTTTCTTCAATCGACTCTCGCATTTCTGCTTCAGTGGCACCCCAATTGCCCCATCCACTGCCAGAACCATTCTGAAAAACAAGTCTTTGTCCACATTCCCGTTTGCTTTTAGCATCCTCAATTGCATCATAAATATCTACTCCATTTCGCCATGTTCCTATTGTGTATCCCCAAAGTGGATTGTCTTTAGTGATTCCAGCAATGTTAGCTGAATTATGCTTTGCTGACATAATGCTCATCGCATTATGACCATGCTGAGAACCAGAGTCGTTTAAACCTGTTTGCATTTGGACATGAGAAATCTCATCGTGTGCTCCTGTTGTGTCAGCAATCCCACTGTCAAGAGACACGAGAACAACATCTTGAGAACCTTTGTTGAATCTCCATGCACCTCCTGCATCCATGGCTTGTAGATTCCATTGTTCTTTTGTGCTGTCGCTCATTGCTTCTCTAATGCGGTAGCTATCGTCTTCAGTTGTAATCTTCTCAAAACCTTGCAGATAAATCTCATCTCCATTTTTGAGGCTCAAGATGTCGAAAGCTGTGCCTTGATAAATGGCTTGTTCGCCGATCGTTGTGTAATCAGTCAGACAACTGAAAGTTTCGCCATTGAAGCTCTTGATGTCTGCACTATCAATACCATTGAGTATTAGTTCGTCGGTTCCACCACGAGCTTTGTAAATTCTGCCTGAATCATATTGTGAGCCTACCCATGAATATGCATCCATATCATAATAAGTAAAAGTGTTGGCTTCAATGTCACCATCAAATGTACTCCAGTCAAGAGCATCAATCATTGTTAATGTTTCATCAAAGTCTTCTATGTTTTCTCTCAGGCCACCGAATACAGCATCAATATCCACATCAAATTCCCAGTTACTGCGTCTATCGAGGAAGCTTTCCGCAGCATCGATCTTGCCGTTCAGATCGACAAGGAATCGATCTTCTGAGAGGTCTAGTGTGTATGATCCAAGATCAACACTTTCTCCTGTCGTGGTGTGAGTTGCATTGACTTGAGCTTCAACATTGCCAAGCTTCATTGTTGAAAATGGTCCCCAACTCCAGCCAAAAATATCTGAGAAATCCAACCTATTATCATTTAAGAAATCACCATCATAATTGATTCTGATAGCACCATCTTCAAACACTTCTTTTTTTGTGCCGTCGTGTGATGCATCATAAATACGGGTATAACCATAATCAAATAGACCCCCTACACTAAAGTCCCATGGCTCGATGCTGATGCTTAGATCAACATCACGCGCTAGTGGGAGTCTGTTGAAAGCTTGCCGATGAAACTCCTTGCCAAATGGGTTATGTGAACCACCCTCTTCGCCAGCTTCATGTTCACCATTTGTACGATCTTCTGGTAACCCCTGTTGGCCTTTTCTTGCTATCCAGTTTAGTTTTCCGAAGGAAAACCTATTTGATTTTCGTTCGAATTGGCCTTGATTATTGAATTCATTAGGTGATTCATTGGGATCGTTCTGATTCGCCCTGGAAGAGAAACCTTGCTGTTTGAATGAACGAAATGGCTGTTTTACGCCTCGGCCAAATGTATTTGGCCCATGTTGATTGCCTGTAATCGGATCTTCCAGGCTTGTGGAATGATGAACATTGAATGTTTCTTGCCTCTCAAAAGATAGTCTACTGCGGCGAGGATAATCTTTGGTTGTGTTGTTTCCATTTGAGGCTCCCTTAGCTTCGAGCTCAAATGGCTGCTCTTGTTCAGTCATCTCGCCACTATTGGAGTAATAGTGGCTTGAATGCCCCGCGCCAAGATGAGTGTTCTGACCGTTTGTTGGTTTTGCTAAATTTAGTGATTCACCAATGAAGTCTCTGCGCTCTGATTGCTTGTTATTTGAGCGGATACTTCTGAAGAGTCGTTTCATGATTGGAGAAAAGGCAATGCCTTTTGAATGACTCAATCAATTTCGCTCAATGTCATGACTTTAGATGTGATCCAGAACTTTTTGAGCCGCGAACTTGCTCACATTCAATCGTGACGTAGGTCACACCTTTATTTGTGCACAGCGATTGATTAGATGAGATGTGGCTAGTGAATTTTATTGTTCTAGATTTGTCTTAATACTGAACCTGTCAAGAGCCTTGCTTTTCATCTTTCTATTTTGTTGCCGCTTACTTTTTAAGTCAATGACAGTCTCTGTAACCTGTGCTTGTAGTTGTCGCTGCAGTTGTTGTGACTGCTGATCGATAATGGCTGTCGCTAGGTGGATTGGGACCCAACTGGCGTGATTGCGAGGGATACAGCATGTCTGGGAGAACCGCTTAAAAAAGAAACGCCTACTTGAACCCTCTATCCCGATTCGGACGGTTCTTTTTTATGTTCTTAGCAGCTACAAAAAGACCTGCAGCCCAGCCCCTGATTGGTGCGAAAGGGTATTGCGAGGGGCTTAGAGACGATTGATCAAAAGGAGCAATTCTGCCTACTGACGCCTTGTTGTTGCTTGCTTAGACCTAGTTCAGGAGTCCGAGGACATAGAAACCCTGAAACCCTGAAAACCTGTCCTGGACTTGAGGGCATCCAACGCGGGTGCCCTTCTTTATGTCAGTTATTTGTGCTAATTGCAGAGAAAATGGATATGTTCTGGATGCTTGTGCTCAAACTCACTGTTGGCATTGAGCCAGGTCACTGCGTTTTTAAAGAGGTTGAGTGAATCTATTGATAGCGGTGAAGGATGAAAACAACAAGTCACCACCGCTTTAGGGGGGATGAAATAAATAACAAAAAGCCCCGCAGCATGGCGGGGCTTTTTGATGGTTAGTCATCAAAGTTCTTCCATCTCCTTTTGCTGCAGTTGATGTGGCCAGATGGCTGCAGTCAAAAACATCCCAGATAATGAGTGACTTTTTAAACGTTCAATCCCCGTGCAGCGTTCCCTCCGCCTCTCCTTATCGCTTACTGCTGCTGCTCTTGCCTTAGCGAGCGCTCCGCTCCAGCCAGTCGCTGCTCAAGAGGACGGCAGTGCAGCAGATCTTGGGGTGATGGAGATCAACCTCAAAGATGCTGTTCAGTTCAACTGGGGTTTTCAAGGTGCGCTGCAAGGAGCAGGCACACCCAATCAAGCAGGCATTGGCGCTTTCCTTCCCATTGCCGTTGGTGAGAACAGCGTTTGGTTCAATGATGCTTTAGCCAATGCCAACTTCGCTGACCGCGGTAATTACTCAAGCTAGGCAACGGTATTCTTGTTGTTGTTGATACGCTGGAAGTGCGTTGAGGCTCATTATTACCAAAAAAAGCCCTGGACATATGCCCAGGGCGATGAAAGGAGAAGCGCTTAGATCGTGTTATTAATCAAGCTAGAAAATCCGTATTGCTGTACAGACTCGCTAATTCATTATCGACTGAGAGAGCATGAGAGCGACGAACTGCAGATTCAGCATTGATTGTGCCTGCACCGTAGGTGTCGTCACGCCCTGTAGCTCCTAAATCCATGGCACTTGTTGTCAGGATATCTCTAACCTCTCCGCCAGTTAGAGATAAATTTTCACTCCAAACAAGAGCAGCAACTCCAGCTACATTGGGGTTTGCACACGAGGTTCCGCCGAAGCTACGAACTGTGCCATTTACATCAATTGATTTGCTATCAGTTGGTGCTACTAATGTAAGGTTATCGCCTCTATTGGAATAACCAGCAAGTTCAGTTCCTGTCACATTAGTAAGTGAACCACCAGTAATAGCATCGATTTCTTCTGTGCCTGTGAACTTCAGAGCACCGACACTAGCAATATTGTCATTTGTAGTTTGTGCTTTGGCTAGACCTGAAACACTAGTTAGATAGTCGTCGTCATCGAGGTTGCCACCTGGGCCACCGTTGCCGGCTGCGATGGCAAAGAAGCCATAATCTGCTGTTTCATCTAGAGCAGTTTGCATTTCTGCCTTGGTTGCGCCATGGGTCCACCAACCTTCACCTTGAATACCACCTTGAAAGACTAGTCTTTGACTACAATTGCGTTGATCTTTGGCATCTTCAATTGAATCGTAGAGTGAATCACCTCCACCATAAACATTGTAGGCCCAAAGTTCACTTCCAGGAGCAATACCTGCCAAGTTTTGACTATCATGTTTGGCAGCCATCACACTCATGGCTCGATGTCCATGGGAGTTATTTGACTTGCCGGTTTGGTTGACAACATGATCAATTTCATCATGAGCATCAGTTGCACTTCCTGCAACATCATTAAGACCAGTATCCAGAGATACGAGAACAACATCTTCTGAACCTTTGTTGAATCGCCAAGCACCTCCTGCATCCATGGCTTGTAGATTCCATTGTTCTTTTGTACTGTCGCTCATTCCTTCTCTAATCCGGTAGCTATCGTCTTCGGTGGTAATCCTCTCAAAACCTTGTAGATAAATCTCATCTCCATTTTTGAGGCTCAAGATGTCGAAAGCTGTGCCTTGATAAATGGCCTGTTCGCCGATCGTTGTGTAATCAGTCAAACCGCTGAAGGTTTCGCCATTGAAGCTCTTGATGTCTGCACTATCAATACCATTGAGTATTAGTTCGTCGGTTCCACCACGAGCTTTGTAAATTCTACCTGAATCAAATTGTGAACCTACCCATGATAATGCATCTAGATCATGATAAGTAAAAGTGTTGGCTTCAATGTCACCATCAAATGTACTCCAGTCAAGAGCATCAATCATTGTTAATGTTTCATCAAAGTCTTCTATATTCTCTCTCCAGCCACCGAATACAGCATCAATATCCACATCAAAGTCCCAGTTACTGCGTCTATCGAGGAAGCTTTCCGCAGCATCGATCTTGCCGTTAAGATCGACAAGGAATCGATCTTCTGATAGGTCTAGTGTGTATGATCCAAGATCAACACTTTCTCCTGTAGTGGTGTGGGTTGCATTTACTTGAGCTTCAACATTGCCAAGCTTCATTGTTGCCCATGGGCCCCAACTCCAGCCAAAAACATCTGAGAAATCCAACCTATTATCATTTAAGAAATCACCATCATAATTAATTCTGATAGCACCATCTTCAAAGACTTCTTTTTTCGTGCCGTCGTGTGATGCATCATAAATACGGGTATAACCATAATCAAATAGACTCCCTACACTAAAGTCCCATGGCTTGATGCTGATGCTTAGATCGACATCGTATGGTCGTGGGTTATGTCTGAATGAGTGTCGATCAAAACCTTTGCTAAATGGGTTGCGTGAACCACCTTCTTCGCCAGCTTCATGTTCACCACTTGTACGATCTTCTGGTAACCCCTGTTGGGCTTTTCCTGCCATCCAGTTTAGCTTTCCGAAGGAAAACCTATTTGACTTTCGTTCGAATTGGCCTTGATGGTTGAATTCATCAGTTGATTCATCGCGATCGTTCTGATTCGCCCTGGAAGAGAAACCTTGCTGATTGAATGAACGGAATGGCTGTCTTAGGCGTCGGCCAAATGTATTTTGGCCATGTTGATTGCCTGTAATCGGATCTTCCAGTCTTGTGGAATGATGAACATTGAATGTTTCTTGCCTCTCAAAAGATAGTCTACTGTCGCGAGAATAATCTTTGGTTGTGTTGTTTGCATTTGAGGCTCCCTTGGCTTCGAGGTCAAAGGGCTGCTCTTGTTCAGTCACCTCGCCACTATTGGAGTAATAATGGCTTGAATGCCCCGCGCCAAGATGAGTGTTCTGACTGTCTGTTGGTTTTGCTAAATTGAGTGATTCACTGATGAAGTCTCTGCGCTCTGATTGCTTGTTATTTGAGCGGATACTTCTGAAGAGTCTTTTCATGACCGGAGAAAAGGCTATGCCTTTTGAATGACTCAATCAATCTCGATCAATGTCATGACTTTAGATGTGATCTAGAACTTTTTGAGCCGCGAACTTGCTCTCATTCAATCGTGACGTAGGTCACACCTTTATTTGTGCACATCGATCGATTAGAAGTGATGTGAATGGTGAATCTGATTTTTCTAGATCAGTCTTGAGACTAATCCTATCAATAGCCTTGCTTTTCATCGTTCTATTTTGTTACCGCTTGCTTTTTCAGCCAATGACAGCCTCTGTAACCTGTGCTTGTAGTTGTCGCTGCAGTTGTTGTGACTGCTGATCAATAATCGCTATCTGGGCGGCGCCGATAGCGACACGATGGAGGTCTTTGACGCGATTATCGGCACCTTGGTCAATGGCAACAACGGCAATGAAGTGTTGACGGGTAATGCTGCTGGAGTTACATATAGGGGCGCAGCTGATAATGACATTCTTGCCGTCAGCCAGGGCAATGCCTGGGGCGATAAAGGTGCCGACACCTTTCGCGGTGTTGGTGGCGATGGCTTCGTCACCGTCGAGGACTACATCCCAGGCGAAGACATGGTTCAGCTTGGTATGACTGGTAGTTGGAGTCAGTTCGGCAACGGACAGATGTTCACCAGCACTGATGGCGATCAGCTCATGCTCTTGGCAGGCATTGCCTCTGCTGATCAGATAACTTTGGTCTGATTTGAAATCATCGTCGGGGAGCCTGAAGCTTTGGCTGAAAGCTATACAACACCCTCGATGGGCAAAGCAGGGCGCGAAGTGTTGTGCGCGATCAATCCCCCGACAAAAACATCAACGCCCCGCCAAGTGCGGGGGGGGTTTATTGGCTTGCTCCACTCAACAGTTCCCTGCATCCAGGGATCTTCTTCAGAAGAAGACCAAGCCCTGATACCAGGACCCACCGTCAAGATCAACGTTGCAGCTGCGATCAGTAGGAAGCGCATGTAATGTCCTGGCCTATCGGGCGACGCTAAGTCTGTCACCGTTTTTGAAGTGGGTTCAATAGGGGATCGATTCCCACTGGGGTGGGGGCTATATGAACGGGATTACTTTGGAGACGTCGAGTTGTCCTCGGGAATAGACGAAGAATCCTTTGAAGTAATCACGGACTGTGAGGGCGACGTCTGTTTTGACGGTTGGTAAAAGGACCGCCAGGTCGAGGCTGCCGAGCAGCGAGTTGGGGGCTTGAGCCAAGCGCTTCTGGACATCGTTTCCGTGGCGACTTCTGCAACCATCGAGGACTTTCCCGTTTTTTGTTGTCAATCCCGGACACTTTTTTTGTCTTATTGAGTCAGCAACTCGACGTGCCTTGGATCTGTCACCGATTTTGCAGTTGATTCTTTAGGAACCCCATAAAAAAGGCCCAGGCGTGGGGCCTGCAGATCTTCGCTTTTTTAAAACTAGTCAAACCAGAAATCGGAGCCGCTTGTCGTCATTAATCTCGCCAGCCATAACCTTGAAGGCGTTTTCACCGTGAACAAACCAAAGGCTGACTTGTCGGCATGAACCTTATGGACCATCACCGCAATGGTGAGGCTGATGGATGGCTTGGGTTCTGGTTAATTTCTCGTCCTGAGCAAAGGCTAAGGACTGATCCTGAAGTTCCTGGAGTGTCATGGGAGGGTCGAGATCTGCCCTCTTGTGCGAAGCCAGACACCAAAGGGTGAGCGGTTTCAGCCATTGCGGGTCGAGGTGTCACACCTTGCCCCTTGTGTTCAGAGCTACATTTGATACATCCAGGGGTGACGCAGTGTTGAGGAATTGGGTGGGGCTTGAGAAGGCCTCACACGGCACGATCGAGAGCGCACGCTCTCAGGTCGATTCACTAGATGACATTGAGGAGATGCGAGTTCTACTCAAGAATGTCATTTCAGCTCACGACACGCTCAAGCAAAGGCTGGAAGACAAGCTCACCAACATGACCAACTACATGGCCCTGTCCAAAAAAGGCCAATAAAAAGCCCCCCGGAGGAGGCCCTGTCCTTTCGACACACGCTCTAGCAACATCCATCACTATTAAGGGATGAGTGCTTGTACCTGTTCTTCTTCTAAGGAAGGTTTTTTGGAGAAGTAGAATAGAGCTACGACACTCCTCACACAGCGTGGATGGGCGGTACTTGCTGGGGCCGTCCTTTGCTTGCGTGCTTGTGATCCGCTATGGGCCTTCGAGGCAGCCCATCAAAATCAGCCGGCCTGGTTTTTATGACATATCGGGATTTGATCAAAGCTGTTCTTAGACGTGTCAACATCAGGGAGTTGCTGGATCAAGGCCCTGAGGGTGGGGCTTTTTTGCATGCCAGCAAGTCTTCTCGCAGTCGCTAAGCCTTGGTGTATTTCTGCCTGCTCAGCATGATGATGTGTGCTAATCGAGAGCTGGAATTGACAGAACCAGACCCGGCAGTTTTAGACGCTCTTGTCACTAAGGCTTTAGAGCTTTCGGCAAGTGCAGGCGGGGAGTTGGAGCGCAGCTGCTGGATGGTGGTTCATGAGCATGCTCACGGAGTAAAGCCAACGGAGTACGACATCCGAGAAATTGACGAGCAGCTTTATCTGAATGTTCTGGAGACCAGCCGATCCAGATCAGTTTGCTGAGATAGAGAGGCCGAATAACCTGCCGTAGCTTCTTAGACATCAGACGAGGAGCTAAGTATTGCCGCAACTCGCCGCTTATCGAAGGGAACTCCACACCAGGAGTCGCCCTCCCTTCTGTTAGCAGTCCGCAGCAGTTACAGCTGAACGCATTGCAGGTGAACTTGGCGTTCCCAATTCGGCTTTGGTTCATCTGTAAAAAGTTGGCCATGCGCACCCCTCACCATCAGGAGCCTTTCGTTAGTGCCTAAGCCCCATTGCCAAGGGGTGACCCTCTTCAACGCCCCCTGACGTTTCTCAACAAAGGAGTTAGGACAAGACAATCCGCCTAAAACCCTTTGCCACCAGAACTATTGAGGCTCTATCGATTTGAGATTGGGATCGTTGCTATTGGTGCTGCTGCCTTCTTTGCCTGGCGTTTTGGAGGGAACGGTGAGGACGGCTGATTGACGGCCCAAACTCATAGTGTTCAGCTCAAAAGACTTGCTCGGCCTCATGGGTTTGATGTAACTGGGTAAGTGTTCTAAGTGCTTCCCCGCCCCTAAAAGAGCTAGGACAACAGGAGACACCTCGAAAACTATGGAAGACACCGCTGTTCAAGCAGGCGACAATTTGCCCTATCTGCTGGTTGCACTCGGTGTTATTAGTGGTGGTGGTCTAGCTGTCTGGCTTCAAAGGGACAAGAAAGCCGACAAGAAACCGAAGCAAAAACAATTTGTTCCCAAGAACACGAAAGGGTTTCAGTGATTGACTGCCCAAAACAAGTGATGAGATCACACCAAGTGCTAGGGGTTTTCATTTGGACGTTCAATCAGCCCAAGTGGCCGTGCAGCGATAGCGCGTGCTCATGGCGACAGCAATTGTTGTGCAAGACATGTCAGTGACAGTTTTACCTTGAGGGACTTTTCGCTGCGCCTGCGCCTGTGCCATCTGCTCAGATTCACCATCAGCCGTCGCCTCTCCTGCCCGAACGGAACCAGGCCAGGAGGCCAGCAGCACCAATAGCAACGATCCCACCGAATAGATAAAGCAATTCTTTCTGAACAAGGTTGTCCTCCATAGGTTCTGACCAGTCTCTTCTTGTCTTAGCTCCCTTGTTGAGAAACGTCAGGGCCGTAGAAGCGCAGAGCATCTTTAGCGCTGGGCTTCAGTAGTGCATAAGTATTGAAACGTAGGTCTCGACGCTGAGGGCGGTCAGGAATGGCAAGACGCACTGTTGATCTGACCCAAAGGGGTATTGGTATCTGCGTTTTAAAGATGTTCTCGGCTGTAGCTCTTTAGATCTCCAGATTGAAGTGATCAAAGGCCGGCCGATGAAAGGCGAGCCGGCCCTCCTAAAAACCAAGAGGATCTTCCTTCAAGTGGATGAGGTCAGGGAGCTATCGAAAAAGACAGCAAGAAGAGGGCTGGATGGCCACGGCATCCCACTAGTAGTAAGGGTCGTATCACCCTCCTGGTAATGGCCTCCAATCATCTGAGACCTGTGAAGGGCTATGAGCGAAGGTCTTCTCCAGATCCCTTTTGAATGAATCATCCCGACTGATTGGGCTGTGATCGCGTCCTGATTCAGTGTCTAGGCTGATTTCCTGTGAAAGTCTGATCTCCTTTGTTGCTCTGAACCACCCCAGTTCTTTGGCGATCCCAAAAAACGGCCAGATAGCGAAATAGAGGCAAATGATCGCAAGGCCTACATATCCACCGTTCAATTCCATACCGGAGAACTGACAAACGTTTGCTGTATTCAGCATGGCCACAAGAGGCACGAACAGGAAGCGAACAGCACAAAGAGCAAAGAAACGGCTCGAAGCTCCTCTTGCTGAGGAGGAGAACAACAGCTAGTCGAAGAGTCAAGCGTTGAATCTTGGTTAAGCGAAGACGCTGTTGTTAGCGCTTGAGGAGACGATCGATTTTTAGTCGCGAAAACCGTACCAGAGACGTTTAAAACGGGATGTCTATCACCGACCGGCCCTGGTTTTTACGACCCTTTTGGTTCGGTTGAACATTCTGGTGGAGTCAAACTGTAGGGGTCTTGAGGAGATCAATCATGTATTCACTATTCGATTCCGTCTTTGACGTTCCATTCGGCTACAGCATCCCTCGTGATCGCGTTGTTGTGATCCCTGATTCGCAGTACAACAAGCTACGTGCGCAAGAAAATGAGCGCCAAGTTGCCAAACTTGAAGCTCGCAAAGAGCATCACTCTCAGGTGATTGAGCGCCTCAATGAGCAGATCGGCGAACTCCAAGCTGCACTACCAGCAGCTGAGTCAGACAAAGAGTTAGCGGCCACAAAAGAGTGACCGCTAGCGGCAGCTGGAGTGGGACCCATCTGCCGTCGTTTGCTGGGATACAACGGTACGTTCTAGGGGGCCTGCGGGCCCCTTTTTCTTGTCTGAGTCGGCCAGTTGCTGATAAGCAAGGTAAAGGCTTCAAGTGATAGAACCGGCTATTGAGATCGTCGTTAACAAGACAAGGCCTACCTGAATCCCCCATCCAGATTCGGGCAGTTCTTTTTATGTTTTTAGTAGCAAAAAATGCTTGTGCGATCCAGCCCCTGAGTGGTGCGAAAGGGTAGTGCGGGGGCATTTAGAGACGCTTGCTCAAAAGGAGCAATTCTGCCTACTGACGCCTTGTTTCTGCATGCTTAGACCTAGATCAGGAGTCCAAGGACGTAGACACCCTGAAAACCTGTCCTGGACTTGAGGGCATCCAACGCGGGTGCCCTTCTTCATGTCAGTTATTTGTGCTAATTGCAGAGAAAATGGACATGTTCTTGTTGCTTGTGCTCAAACTCACTGCTGGCATTGAGCCAGGTCACTGCGTTTTTCAAGAGGTTGAGTGAATCTATGGATAGTGGTGAAGGATGAAAACAAAAAGTCGCCACCGCCCCAGGGGGGAGAAATCAAATAAACAAAAGCCCCGCAGCATGGCGGGGCTTTTTGATCTGTGTAGGCACAAACCCTTAAATAGATGAGTGCTGCAGTTGATGTGTCCTCAAGCTTCCGCACGTCCGCTCTGGAGATAAGCCTCGTCTGCATCGATCATCGCTTCCGCATCGTCGTGGAACCAGCAGCCATACATCAGGTTGAGCACCCGATCCACATCAAGATCGCGATCGCTCACGTCCTGCCATAACCTCTGCGTCAGCTCAGCATCAGCCAGTTGAAACTGAGCGTTGGCCAAATTCCTTGCAGATGAGAAGTAAATTTCACGTTCACGTGCCGCAGGCGACGTATAAGTGAGAGGTTTGGTTTGGATCGCTTGCGAAAAAACCACCGTTGTCAAAACAGCTCGTTCTATCTTGAGTATCGATGAATACAAGCACAACCAACATTAATGCTTGTTGAAGATGAGCAGCAGGTCCTATCCAGGCCACGCCTGGGCTTAGCCCCTCAGGCTTAAAGATCCTTCTCGATGATCATTGGTCTACTTGGCTTATACGTCTAGACGAAGCTGGTCTACGCGTATGAAGGGCTAAGACCCGGCGATGAAGGCTATTTAAAGGCCATGTGTAAAGCCAACGGCATCAAATACACTCAACAGCAGTAGTAGCTGTACGGGTAAGCAATAAAAAAACCCCGCTCATGGCGGGGCTAAGAAATTAAGATGTTGATTAAAGTCTACCGGTGCAGGGCTTGCCGTTTTCGTCTGCCACAACACCATTAGCCCCGGCAATCGTTGTGATGACCCATAAAGCCTCATCGGCATAATCGCTCCATTCATGCTTACCGTCTCCGTCTCCAAAAGTTTTTTCGATCTTGTCACCTACTTTTTTAGCTGTTTTTTTGATCCAACTCCAGAGGCCTCCACCGGTTATGAATGCCAGTTGTTCAGGAGTAAGCTCCATGTCTTCAAGCTCACTCATAACGAGTGCTTCAAATTCAGCTTGGCTGGTCTGGTTTGTAAATGTAGTCATGATTAAAAATGAGTGGTGTGTTTAAATTCGTTGGAATTTCTTCCGCCGACAAACACACCATCTCCCAAATCAGCAACAGATGCGATGATCTCAGTCAATCACTTCTGTGAGCTTGATCACACCGCTTAATAATGAAGCAAGGTGATGCCTTTACAGAGTCTTCAGCTTGCGCCTTTGGCTACGGCTATGTTGCAGTTAGGTTGACAGCTGGGTCTACTGGTTTATTCCACTTATCGCAAAAGGACGCATCTTCACTTGGGGCAGCTAATTGAATTCATATTGTAGATCAGCCTTTTGCTTGATCTAGTCCGTCTGATCGTTCTTAGAGCTTGGCCACACGCGAAAACGTATTCGCGGCTCCAATGACTGAGTTGAGCTGACCTGTGCGAAAGCCTTCTTTCATGAAGGCCTTCATCATGTGAATCATCTCAGCGACAATAACCTTAATGATCTATGCTTATTGAATGTCTGGTTGGATTAACTCACTTAAGCCCTCTCGTTTGATTGCTGACGTGAGGAGCATTTGGTGGAGCTACAGCCACCATGCCAGGTTCAAGAATTTCGAGGGTTGTGTTGTTTCGAAGTGGTATGGCGCCGAAATGGCCTTGAATGAACCAAGTTTGGGGAGCGGAGATAAGGCTTTGATTTGGTATCACGATTCAGTACCTTTTCTACAGTTTGGTCTGTTTCTGCATTTTTGCGCTGATGCAAAGTGGCATTCCATTCGAACTTTTCAAAATGACCAGGCATGGGGGATTGGGGTAACCAAGTCAGTCGAAGGCCCTCTCTGGAAGCAAGAAAACTATGTAGTTATGGATGGTATTGAGGTGCCAAGTATTTTTAGAGCGCGTGAGGTTGCTGAACTCCCGCTTGGCAAGGTTCAATCAGTCACTGTCAAGAAATTCGACTCGGTCAATATTGCAGCAGTAACGTTCCAGATTAATGGCTGTTGTGTTGACATACTTGCTGGTGAAGTTTACGAACAGGCTGATGGAACATTTAGTGTACTTTTTGAAGATGAAAGTTTGTTGGTTCAAGTTGATGGCAGACGACCAGTATGACCAGGTAATAGAAAGGTCTCTAACGGCTTATTTGTAGCACTCAAGCTGATATTCGCGAAAACAGTACACGAGCCGTTGAGGAGGAGATGTCTAACGCCGACCGGCCATGGTTCTCACGACCTTTTTGGTTCGGCCGCATCATCCAGCTGTATCAAACTGTAGGGGTCTTGAGGAGAGCATTCTTGTATTCACTATTCGATTCCGTCTTTGACGTTCCATTCGGCTACAGCATCCCTCGTGATCGCGTTGTTGTGATCTCTGACTCGGAGTACAAAGCTGCACAGGAGTGTCAAAATGCTGAGCACGTTGCCCGTCTTGAAGCACGCAAGCTCGACCAACTCTCAGTTGTTGAAGAGCTTGAAAAGCAAATCGGCGAATTGCAGCCTGCCCTGCCAGAGGCCAAGCCAGACAAAGAGTTAGCTGCCAACAAAGAGTGACCGCTAGCGCCGGGTGATGCGGGATTCGGATTGGTCTCTAGGGATACAGCGGGCTGGGAAAACCCGCTTTCAAACGAAACGCCTACCTCCCCCCCCCATCTTGATTCGGGGTCCTTTTTTGTGTTTTTAGCAGCATAAAAATGCTTGTGCGATCCAGCGCCTGAGTGGTGCGAAAGGGTAGTGCTGGGGTATTTAGACACGCTTGATCGAAAGCAGCAATTCTTCCTACTGACGCCTTGTTTCTGCTTGCTTAGACCTAGATCAGGAGTCCGAGGACGTAGAAACTCTAAAAACCTGTCCTGGACTTGAAGGCATCCAACGCGGGTGCCCTTCTTCATGTCAGTTATTTGTGCTAATTGCAGAGAAAATGGATATGTTCTTGATGCTTGTGATCAAGCTCACCGCTGGCATTGAATCAAGTCACTGCGTTTTTAAAGAGGTTGAGCGAATCTATTGATAGCGGTGAAGGATGAAAACAAAAAGTCGCCACCGCCCCAAGGGGAGAAAATAAATAAGGAAAAGCCCCGCATCATGGCGGGGCTTTTTGTTGATTCTCTGCTCTGACATATTCAGAGATTAAGAATCGATATCAGGAGAACGACTCAAGGTATTCATAGCCAAAGTTTAAGCACATAGCTCACTACATGAACAGCTAAACGCAGAAGATGCCGATGTTCTAGCTATTTCCCAAGCTACTGGGTTTGCGATTGCAAAAGAAGACTTAAATTCGCATCGGCAAGTTCTGTCTGGTAAAGAGCTGAGTCTTAATATCCTAACGAACTGTTAAAACATCTTTTTGCTCATGTAGAAAGTAAAGTTGTTCGACTCACAGACAATGCAACTCTTTCTATGTGATGCCCAGTTCGAAGATATTGAGCTTCAGAAAGCCGCCTATGCCCAGTTCATTGAGCTATGGGAAAGTGGAGCCATGGCAAAGGAAGATAAATTTGAAGGTTTTGAACTCCTTTTCCGTGTTCATGCGCCAGGCGAAGGGCGTGTCGTCATCCTGTGCAGGGCAGAGAGCGACAAACAGCTGTTCACACATTTTGCTCCCTGGCGCGCTCAATTCGGAATTGTGATGGAATTTACCCCTGTTATGAGCTGTCAAGATGTAGTTGATGCGCACAAAGATCTGTTTGCTAAGCTTCCACCCCGCAGTGCTGTTTAATAGCATCAAACAAACAAGTCATGACCCCGCTAAATGCGGGGTTCATTTAATAGCTGTTCTGTTCAAGAGAAGACAATTTGTTATCGCATTCAGCATCTAGAAATGACTGGAAGACTTGAAGGAGACTGGTACCCCTAAGCAGTCTTCCTTCAGATCGGCGAACTCCATGCTGCACTCCCAGAAGCTGAGCCAGCCAAAAAGTTAGAGGGTGCTGAGGAGTGATCGCTAGCGGCAGATGGAGTGGGACCCATCTGCTGTCGTTTGCTGGGATACAACATCACGTTCAAAGGGACCTGCAGGTCCCTTTCTCTTGTCTGAGTTAGCAGTGACTATATATATAATCTTTCCATCTAATCCTTATGAAATACTCTTGATCCATCCAGCGTTGTCGATAGCTTTAAAAAGGCAGGGCTCCATTCGCTGATGCCATCTGCTTGCAACCTGCTGTAGTTGCCATAGTTGGAATAGGGGTCATAAAAGCCTTTCCTTACCCCAGCCGCTTTTGGGTTGGCATGGATATACCTCAAGGTGTTCAACTCTCTTCTGTGGTCTTTGGGGTGGATCGGCGTTGAGAAATACCTTGCCTCCCAGAAGTGCCCATAACGTCCACTCAAGCGGTTCAAGGCCATGGCGGAATACCACGCGAACCAGTGCATTAGCCTCGGCAAATCCTTGGCATCGGTTGGCTTGATGAGCAAGTGAAGATGATTAGCCATCAGGCACAGCCCATAAACCTTCACGGCAAACTTCTGTTTGGCCTTTTTAAGTACCGCCAACAACACATCACGCCTAAGCCCTTTAGCAATCAAGAACTGTCTGCTATTGCAACGCAGCGTGATATGAAAACTGCACCCAGATAGCAGTAAGCGTTTTGTTCCCGCCTTTGCCCTCACTTGCTCGAACATCTACAGCCTCAGCGCTGTTATTCCACTTATCGCCAAATATTGCGCTGTTAACATGTTATCTTTTTCTCTATAAGGCGTCTTATTTCTCATGACGTCAAAAAGTGGTCATTCCGTAAAGGTTCAAATAAATGGGGCAGAGCGAGTGATCTAAGGCAATAACCAATTGCTGATCAGCAGAACCAGAAGGGTATGGATTCACTGAAGTCATTGCTAGCGCGCCACTAGAGCAGTGACCAATCTCACAGCGCGAGATGATCTAACTCAGGGCTTTGAGGACTTCTTGCGGTGAGGCTATAGACATCGATACGGAGCTTTCACGATGGACCGAACCACTAACTTCAAGGCAATGTGTGCCGTTAATTCTGCAATAGAATGTACTCCTATCTCCGATCAGAACTCTTTAGTCAGTCTCAGGAAGGTTTTCTATATGCATTTCATTATCGAGTCTGTTCTTTCTGAGCGAATAGCACTCATTCCAGTATCTTCTTTGCGGGAATCCATTTTATAATGGTTGTCATCAAATGAATCTTTGGTTCGCCATCGCTACGCCAAGGCGTCGCATGCTGCAGGTCTACCGACAGCGAACATTGCCCAAGCCATGGGTCACACCATTGAGGTGCACCTAAGTAGCTATGCCCGCTTCACGCCAGATGCAACAGCAGATCTTTATGCACAGTTGAATGCAGGAACTGCACAGGTGAACTGAAATTGGATTCCAGTTTTTCGGGGATGCATTTTCAACCCTCACTAAGCGTTGAGGGAGTGCTATCGATGCATGGGCGCCAGCTGGCAACAGATCGCAGAGCGCTATCAATGTTCAGCGCGTACAGCTAGGAGGTGGGTAAGCATGGTCTAATTGGTCGAAACTTTTCATTGGTAATGGCAATCGAAACCACCGTGTTTGACTTCAAAATCAGTAAAACCTTTGACGAGTGGAGAGCTGTTTACGACAGTGAAGACAACAAAGCAATGTTGAAAGCAGGTGGAATCACATCTCTGTACAGAGGCTTACACAAAGAAGATTCATCAAGAGCGATTGTGATATTCCAAGCAGAGGAGGGAGTTGCGATGGGCATGTGGAATGACCCTGAGGCAAAAGTCATGATTGAATCAAGTGGTCATATCTATGACGAAACAGCAATTACTCAATGGATCGATAATTAGGCAACGGCTCAACCAACACCACTAGGAGGTTGGCTAGTGCTTTATTGATTCTCAATCGTTTGCGGGGCCCGAGAAAGTAGGGACCCTAAGCCACCTCATCCGGGCAATCCCGGCCATGCCCCCTCGAGCCCAAGGGGTTTGTAGTGGCTTTCTTTAGATCTAGATCTAACAGCTTTGAAAGTTATTGGCACTAACCAGACAGTTCTATTACTCCAGCTGCGTTAGGCAGAGCTTTTAAAGGAGAAACATCTCATTCTTTATCCATTCATGCAGTTGATCTGACCTAGTGGCTGAAACCAGAAACATGCCAGAGGTTTACACCCAAAACAAATGGCAGATGAGATTGGACGTAGCTTGGAAGTTCATATGTGTACCTTTGTCAGGTTTATGACTTGCGATCTGGCTGATGCTTTTGTTGCGGTGAATGGCTCGAATGCAAAGGAGCAAAAAGTGAAGAGAAAAAGGCTTAAGACTTGACAGCCCACTTCTGATCCCGACAGCCCACCGACCTACCCTCAAGTCAGCAGCACATACCCGATGTCACGGAAAAGAACTGCACTTGCTGCTGCCCTGTCATTGCTGCAGCTGGGTCAACCGCTGCTACTGGGATCTAATGCTGCTTTGGCAACTGGTGTGGTTCTGCTTTCAACCCAGGCAGCAAATGCTCAAAGTGCTGTTCTCTACAAAAAGAGCGGTAATGCAAAGGTTATATTAGGAGATTATCAAGGAGCAATTGCTGATTTCAACAAGGCAATTGAGATTGATCTGTAATATGCCGATGCCTACATCAACCGTGGTCTTGCCAAGTACAATTTAGGAGATAATCAAGGGGCAATTACTGATTACAGCGAGGCAATAAGGATTGATCCGCAGGATGTCTTCGCTTACAACAATCGTGGTTATGCCACGTGGAAATTAAAAGATTATCAAAGTGCTTGTAATGACTTCAAGAAAGCAGCATCTCTTGGAAGTCAATCAACAGCACAATGGTTAAACAGAGAAGATGGTGCCTGGTGCCGCAATATGCGATGAGGGGACAAGAAATATCCCCACCAGACCGAATCAATGGCACCACTCAAACTTATAGCAGCAGCACCCAGCAGATGCCACGCAGAAGAACGGCACTTGCTGTTTCCCTATCGCTGCTGCCATTAGCTCAACCATTGCTCCTGACACGGGTTGAGCTGTCTCTTGCTGGCGTCCATCAGCAGCCAGCCGGTCTGCTGCATGTGGGTCTTTATTCGACAGCAGCAGCCTCCACGCCAGGCCACATTGCTGCGAACTCTGCATCTGAAACCACAGCCGTGACCTCGAATTGGATGCCATAGCCTTTAATCCAAGGGCCGAGGTGGGCCCAAACCTTTCCGATATCGCTAGCTACTGCGATGGCAACCCCACTTCCACTCACGGGTTCGCAGACGCGATATTTCAGCTCAAAGCCCTCGAATTTGTCGCCAGGTCCTCCTGCGTTGATGTAGTCCGCAAATCCAGGGCACGACTCCCAGGCCCCCTCAACAGTGGGGAAAGTCCAGACAATCAGGTAATGCTGCACTGCGTTGAGGCAAAGCATCTTCTGTTTAGCAACGGACCACTTGTGTGTTTTGGGATAGTCCCGATGCCCTGAAAATCGGAGATTTCAGCCAGGAGGAGTGATCTGATTACCAGCGGGGCTGGCACTGCTCACCAGTCGTTTGAGCATGCGACTGGCCCAATGGCTTTTGGGAGCAGCTTTGCTGTGATGGCGATAACGCTGGCAGAAACGCTCATAGCCCCTGGCATAAACATTCAGAGTGGGCGAGAGCTTTAAAAAGGCAGCGCTCCATTTACTTATGTCGTCTGCCTTCAATCTGCTGTAGTGGCCATAATTGGGATAGGGGTCATCAAAGCCTTTCCTTACCCCAGCCGCTTTGGGATTGGCATGGATATATCTATGCGTATTCAACCTATGCGTATTCAACATTCGCCGGTGATCTTTTGGGTGGATCGGTAAGGCAACAACTTCTTAGGACTTAACTAAAGAGGGCTTGAAGTTTCTTTAATTGAAGCTAGTGTGATTTTAAATTAGTATGGCTCCTTGCGTGAAGACTGTTCTTGAGGCTGGAGAGAAGCTTGTCAAGAAATCGCAGGCAAACCATCAAAGAGGTATTGAGACCGTTGGAGGGATGCTTTACCTGACCACAGCAAGATTGATTTTTGAGTCACATGCGCTCAACATTCAAACAGGAGTAACCATCTTCTCAATTTCTGAAATCAATAGGCTAAGAAAGGAGTGGACAAAATTCTTAGGCTTTATTCCTATCTTTCCCAACACGCTAGCCGTGACTTCTAGTTCAGGCCATGAAGATAAATTCATTCTGCTTAGAAGAACTCCTTGGATCAATGAAATCAATAAATTAAAAGAGGGACAGAACTAAGGCCCCTAACTATTTCCTCACTCCTAACCCACATAACTTGTCGAATTGGGCTACAGCGCTAACAACAGCACCGGGGTTGTTCTGCTTTAAAGCAACCCTTGCGCTCTCCATCATTAGATGAATGGCTTGAGCAACAAGATCTGTTCTTTGGATATTTGCCTTATCGATGTCCTCACGGATCAAGGCATATCCCTGTTCAACAGTCCTTTGAGAGGTGCGGAGCGGAGATAGCCAAATACGCCGCCACTAACAACTAGGACGGCGATGGACCTACCAGTTTCTCGCTGAAATCCTCTCCACTTCCAACCAATAGCGTAACAGGCTGAGCCAAGCCTTCAGATACCAAAACCCAGTCATGGAAGTGCAACTTGCCTGATGGATCGACGCAGATAATTAGCAGGGCCCCCGCTACTTCTTTGCCCTTGTTTCAAGCATTGATCACAGGCGCATAAGAAAAGGGCGCCCTCATCGAGTAGCGCCCAACGACAAACTGTGTGAGGAGTGCCGCCGTTCTGTTCTACTCCTCGGTCAGTACAACCCAGAATAAATAATGAGTAAAAGCTCTCATCCCAACCAAGCCAAGAGGTAGCTATTAGAGAAATGCTTCGCTTTTCAGGGCATGGACACACCTGCTGTGGTTGTCATGGGGATCAGCTTTTTGCTTGCACTAGTCGGGCTGCGAGAGCTTCTTAAGGAACTGAAGCCCGCAAAGCATCAAAAAGTTCACTGATGCCGATGTCCACTGGAAGAGGACATTGCTAGCCACCGTGTGGGAAAAGCGGAAAGGGGCAATTCTTCCTACTGACGCCTTGTTGTTGCTTGCTTAGACCTAGATCAGGAGTCCGAGGACGTTGAGACCCTGAAAACCTGTCCTGGACTTGAGGGCATCCAACGCGGGTGCCCTTCTTCGTGGGCAGATTTTGGCGCCGCCATTAGATAGAACTCATCACATCCACAGCCTGTGTTCAGGCTCACCAGTGGCATTGAGACAGGACACTGCGTTTTGCAAGAGGTTGAGAGAACCTATCGATAGCGGTGAAGGATGAAAACAAAAAGTCGCCACCGCCCCAGGAGGAGAAATCAAATAAACAAAAGCCCCGCAGCATGGCGGGGCTTTTTGATGTTCAGTCGTAAAACATTCTCAGTTTTCTTTTGCTGCAGTTGATGTGGCCTGATAGCTGCAACCGGCAACCGGCAACCAACCAGATAATGAGAGCCCTTTTAAGCGTTCAATCCCATGGCAATCGATATTATTTATTTGCATCCGATTTGGTTGAAAAATGCAATTAATCTCCCATAAGTATTCTGATGAGCTATAGGCCTTGGCTTTTGATAAAGCAACGGAAGGTAAGGTTGATTCTTGGTTGAAGCACTCTCTTTCGTCTCGGCAACGCATGTAGCCATTCTTTTTGACATTGAGGGTGCATAATCAACAGATCGCCGCCTTGCAAATTAAGCACTTCCCGCAACGGTTGATGGCGATGCTTTAAACAGAAATCCCTTGTTGCTCCCAGTGACAAGGAAGCGATCTGTGTGTTTGGTTCAATCTCAGCTTCATCATCCGCATGCCAACCCATGCGGTCGTTGCCATTGCGATAGAGATTCAGTAAACAACCGTTGAAGTTTTCCTTGCATGCCGCATTCACTCGTCTGAGCAAGGGATAGAGCCAATCAGGCAATCCTTCGCCGCGATGGCTTACACCGCTGTAGTGATAGTTGACCCCCTCAGCTGCCATGAAGGCCGTCAGTCGTGGGACAACATGATCACGTCCGTAGACTCGAACAACCGGTTGCTCCCAGGCCACACCGTCTTGTAGTCGATGCAGCCAGGATCGAGCATCAGCGCAGTTCAACCAATTGGCCATCCACGTCCAAGGGCGAACTTCTGCCCAACCGTGTCTTTGTGATGGCTGTGCCATTGAGCTCCTAGCCAACATCATTGAACAGAACCATGTTGGCTTTATAGATGGCGGAGAGTAGTCACAGATGCCAGTGTTGAGTCATAGCTGAAACACTCCGCGGGTGACCACGACCAAGCAAAACCAACCCGCTTTGATTCAGGCATTAATGAAGCCAGGGGCTTATCCACATCCGGTGAAGGTTGTGGAGCTTGTCGAGACCCACATTTCCTGGGTGCTTCTGACCGGTTCCTATGCCTACAAGCTCAAAAAAGCTGTGCATTTTGACTTTGTAGACGCCACCACGTTGAAGCAACGCCTGCATTTTTGCCAAGAGGAACTGCGATTAAATCGTCGCTTGGCTCCAGACCTTTATCTAGGTGTGACCAGGATTCTCGAATCAGTTGATGGCGCCAAAGTTCTCGATGAAAACTTTGAATCGAATGATCCATCCATCAATGGTGTGGTTGAGGTTGCTGTGAAGATGCGTCAGTTCCCTGCCTCTCGTCTTCTCAGTGTATATCTGAGTGATGGGGTTTTGAAGACTGAATCCCTAAAAAGACTTTCTTTCGATCTTGCAGAGTTTCATCTCAGTGTCAAAACGGCCGTTGCAGATGGAGATTTTGGTGGATTTGATGCGGTAATCAATCCTGTTCATGCCAATTTGCGTGTGTTGGATCAGTTAACACTTCCTGAGCCATTAGAGCTTTGGCTTGAGCAGCATCGAGCTTGGATTAAGAGGATTCAGCCAGAACTGGCTTTTCGTTTTAAAGAACGACTCAACGCAGGAGCCATACGCGAATGCCATGGCGATCTTCATGTCGGCAATATACACTTAAATAACGATGAACGTTTAGAAGTCTTTGATGCCATTGATTTTAATCCAAGTCTTCGTTGGATCGATCCGATTAGTGAAATGGCCTTTCTAGTGATGGATTTTGAGGTACACGATCATCAGGGTGATGCCATGGTGATACTCAACGAATGGCTTGAGCACACCGGCGATTACAAGGCTCTTGATCTTTGGCCTTGGTATTCGGCTTACCGAGCGCTTGTGCGCGCCAAGGTGAGTGGCCTGCAATGGCAGCAACTCTGCTCCCAGAGTCAGTATCACTCTGTTGATCAGCAACATCTTCAACGGCTGCTTAAGGATCTCAACCTCTACATTCAGCGGGCAAGAGAGGTCCAGCAAACAAAATCAGCCGGTATTGTGCTGATGCATGGACTCAGCGGCAGTGGTAAATCCTTTTTGAGTGAGCAGCTCTATCAGCAGTTGCCAGCAGTACGCTTGCGTTCAGATGTCGAACGTCAGCGTGCTTTCGGTCGCCGACCACTTCAAAAGCTGCTTGGCTTTGAGAAAGGATCGATGACAAGTGGTGGCATTACACCACTTTTTCAAGGAGACCCTTATCGACCTGAGGTTACCCAGTGGTTGTTTGATCAATGCCTACCGGCATTGACTCAAAGTTGCTTGAGCAGTGGTTACACCACAATTGTCGATGCCACCTTCTTACGCGAACGAGAACGACAGAGAATGTTTGTATTGGCGCGTCAACAAGGATGCCCGATTGCTATCGTGGCCTGTGAATGTAGTGATTTAACAGCTCAGCAGCGTATCGCTACAAGGATGGGGGATGGAACTGACCCCTCTGAGGCAGATTTAAGCGTGCGTGAACTGCAGAAAGCGTGGATTGAACCTCTAACAACCTATGAGCAAGACTTGACGGTTAGGTTTACGGAAAAAACTCCGATCAGCATTGGCCTAGAACGTTTGCGTGTTTTGCTGAATCGTTAGTGCATCCGATACACTTGGCTTTTGCCATAGAGTATGACTTTGGTTGTCTTGTGGGGACAAACGGTGAAGAATCTTTGGCTTTAGATTTCTGCTTTTGTATTACTCTAGGACCAAGACAGGAAATTTAACTACAATATGATTTGCTGATCTTATCTTTTAGCTCATTGACCATTCAGAGTCAGCAATCTTCTCAGGTTCTAGGTTTCATAATCAACAAAACCTTTTCTCTTTTCTGTAGATCTTCTCTGTTGTTCTATTTTTGTATAAATGATGGTTTAAGGTGTTTCGCATATCGTTCATGATAACGACATTTTGTTTCATGTCTGCCAGTTTCTTGATTGCGCCAAATGGATTTACCTTGATTATATTTACAAGTCGTAGAAAGTGAGCGAGGCATGAGGAAGATCCCCTAGATTTCGTGCTTTTGACGGTCCATTGAGAGAGAATTCTTGACTCTTTTGGTTATTGTTTTTTCTATATGTCGTCACCCTGACAACATTTCAGCCAAGCAAGCTTACTCTTTGATAGCAGAACCATAGCCAGTGCTGAAACAGTAGATTTCGATGTGATCGCCATAGAGTTAGAGGGTTGTCTGGATCAAAGTTTTCAGGGGGCTGAACATCACCTCGCGCTTGATCACGTTCCATCTCTGTTAACAGGCGCCCCGCGTTGTACTCCGGATGGCCAAGATGAACCAGTTGGCGTTGATCGGTGGATTCAAAGATTGTGTAGCCAACCTTCTCACCATGGGCCAGTAAACGTAGACGTCCCTGCCGTTGTGCCGCTTCCATTGCGCTATCAGGCAACCCAGCATGGCGACTCTGCGGACACACAAATCGATCGTCTTGAGTGCCCATCAGGGCATGGCCGGGGACCAAGCTGCGCATTGGGAACACCCCGAATAACTTTTTGCTAAATGACTTTTTATCGACACCTTCGAGATAGGCCATGGCAAAACCAGCCCAGCACAAGCCAAGCGTGTTTGCACAGTTCTGCCGTGCCTCTTCGATGATTTTTACTAGCTCTGGCCAGTAGTTCACCTGCTCAAATGGCAGATGTTCAACTGGTGCTCCAGTGATGATCAAACCATCAAGAGGATTAGGCTCCATAGCTTGCTCCCAGCTCACATAGAGATTATCGAGATGAGCAAGGTCCCATGTTTTATAGCTATGGCTACGTAGCCTTATCCAGATCGGTTCGATCTGTAGAGGTGAAAGCCCTAGGGGATGCAGCAGATTGAATTCATACTGTTTGCCCAGGGGCATGATGTTGAGGATTCCGATTCTTAATGGCCGGATGTCCTGACGTTCTGCAAGTTCCGGCTCTATCCATGAGATCCGGTTCTTCTCCACCGCGGCGATCTTGTGATAACTGCGTGGCAGGATCAGCGCCATCGATGCCTCCCGTCTCAGCTGATGGCCGCTAGGGCCTGTTCAAAATCAGCCTTGATGTCTTCGATGTGTTCAAGGCCAACAGATACCCTAACCATTGTGGGAGTGACTCCTGCAGATTCCTGCTCTTGGGCAGAAAGTTGTTGATGCGTGGTGGATGCAGGATGAATCACCAAGGTCTTGGCATCACCAACATTGGCGAGATGGCTAGCTAATTCAAGACCATTGATGAAGCTCACGGCATCATCAAAGCCTCCTTTAAGGGAGAACATCAGCATGCATCCCATGCCTCGATTCGTTAGGTATGTTTTGGCTTGTGCGTGGTATGGGTCATTTTTCAGGCCGGGATAGTTGACACTGGCAACCTTGGGATGATCCTGCAGCCATGTAGCAAGATCCATGGCATTGGATGCATGGCGCTCCACTCGCAAACTTAGTGTTTCGAGCCCTTGCAAAAGTAGGAATGAATTGAATGGACTAAGAGCTGCTCCCCAGTCGCGCAGTCCCTCAACTCGAGCTCGCAGTGCAAAGGCCACATTGCGATTGCTTGGAACGCCGAGCATGGAGCAGATGTCGCTGCCGAACCCGAAAGCATCCCAGTGCACCAGACCGTGATATGCCGCGCTTGGCTCACTCATCAGTGGGAACTTGCCATTGCCCCAGTTAAAGGTGCCAGCATCCACAAGCACTCCACCAAGGCTGGTGCCATGGCCTCCAATCCATTTGGTGGCACTTTCCACTACCACATCAGCGCCATGCTCTATGGGCCGAAGCAAAGCACCAGCTGCTCCAAGGGTGTTGTCAACAATTAAGGGGATTCCCATGTCTTTTGCTAAGCCTGAAAGGCCTTTAAAGTCTGGGATGTTGAAGCGAGGGTTCCCCATCGACTCCACATAAATTGCTTTTGTGTTGGCATCGATTTGTGTGGCAAAGCTATCAACATCATCACCATCTGCAAACTTCACATCAATGCCAAGGCGGGGAAACTGCACCTTGAATTGATTGTAGGTTCCTCCATACAAGAAGGATGTTGAGACAAGATTGTCACCAGCCTGCATGCAGTTTGTAATTGCCAGGAACTGTGCAGATTGTCCGGAAGCTGTCGCTACAGCAGCAATCCCTCCCTCAAGAGCCGCAACACGCTTTTCAAACACATCCGTCGTGGGGTTCATTAGACGGGTGTAAATGTTGCCGAATTCTTTAAGACCAAACAGGTTGGCACCATGTTCAGCGTCATTAAAGACATACGAACTGGTTTGATAAATGGGTACAGCCCGTGAGTTCGTGACAGGATCAGCTACCTGGCCGGCATGAAGCTGGAGGGTTTCGAAGCGATGTGAAGTCAACTACACGTAAACAGGAAGGTCCCTTCTTTCTAGCAACTTAGTCTCAGGCGCGGTTCCAGTCGTCAGGTAGATCAGCTTTATCTGTCTTTGCTAAGGATGGCAGTGTCTCGCGAATCAAGGGAACCAATTCGGCCCTCACTTCCTGGCGGAATCCTTCGACCACAGAGGCATTGAGTATTGGATAGCTCTGATCAGCAGCAGTGTCTTCTTCTCTTAATTGGCGCCATTTTGTCGGCTCTTGAGCTTTGAGAGTGTTGAGGGGGGCCTGGAAATCAAAACTCACCACAAGGCCCTGCTCATCAGCAAGCTTTGATGCACGGTTAGCAATCGATTCACGTACAGCATCGAACTTCTTGGCCTTGAGGGTGTCTGGCAGGCCGAGAACAGGTTCGTAATAGTCGAGAGCTCGCAATTCTTCTTCCAGCAGGATCGGCCATGCGCCACGAGCGTTCTCTTCAAGTGCGAGAGCTAACTCTGCTTCATTCATGGCCTGGAGATAGAAGCGGAGCCTGCGGTAATAAGACTTGTCCTCAGTGGCTTTTTTGGCTGCAGCCTTGCCAGTGATGATTGCTGGCAGAGCGGCTTCAGCCTTTCTTAGGAACTGGCGGTCCTCTCGCTCCAAGTTCATTGCACCCCAACGCTGCCGGTAGTCCCATAGCTCCGTATAGCGGGCTACGTCCTCGCTGGACCAGCCAAGTTCTTTGAGCTCATCAGCTCGGTGAGTGGATTCCTTGGCCACGCGAGGGTTTCATGTAATGGACGGCAGCGTAAGCGGCGGCGGGCTGATCAGTGCCATCGAGCCTTTGTTGGTTAGTTCCGGTAGCGTCATCTTTGCCTTTGAGTTGGTTGTCATGGGGAAACGCCACCTGGCTCTAATGCTTTTCAGCGCTGGGGTTCTAAGCCTCATGGGTAGCTTGGCTTTGAAGTCACTAAGTACCACGAATGTTTTTGTGGCGGAACGCCAATCCGCATCAAAAAGTCCGATTCTGCCAAGCGATGCCGATCGGCCACGTATGGCTGATGGGCGTCATTACCCCATCGTTCCAGATGATCCGATCAAGCTTGCGGATCTTCTTCAAGAGGTAGAAGAAGCGCTGCTTCAACCATCAACACCTAAAGAAGATCTCCCAAGCCTTGGCCATCAACAACAGCTCATCTACCGGGTGTTGTCTAAGGATCTACCCACTTCTAATCAGGTGCTGGCTCACTTGCCGAGCCGTTGGCGTCATGTGGCTGAACGGCATTTAGTCGCAAGGCGTGAGTTTCTTGCGATGCACAGGAGATCCTTTAGACCTCGCTTAATGCCGGCCTGGAGAATCATTCCGCCCGAGCCTGCAGAGAAGTTATTGAGCTATTACCGCAAAGCAGAAAGTTCAACTGGTATCGATTGGGAAGTTTTGGCGGCAGTGAACCTTGTTGAGACAGGAATGGGCCGCATCGATGGTGTCTCTGTAGCTAATGCTCAAGGACCGATGCAGTTTTTGCCAACAACTTGGCAAGAGAATGGTATTGGAGAAGGGGACATCCGTGACCCCCATGACGCGATTCAGGCAGCCGCGCGCTATCTAGTACGCCGCGGCGGGCTGCAAGATATCCGTAAAGGGTTGTGGGGATATAACAATAGCGACCATTACGGAAGGGCCGTGCTCGAATACACAGCATTATTGAAGGAAGATCCGCGCGCATTCACTGGCCTTTATCATTGGGAAATTCACTTTGACATTGATGCTGGGGATTTATGGCTGCCTGTTGGTTATAATCAAAACAAGCCAATTCCTGTGTCTACTTATTTAAGGAAGTTTCCAGCAAGTAGCCCAAGATAACCACTTTGATCAATTCATAATTGTCAGGAGGATGATCAATGGCTAACATAGTATGAATTAGGCCTTGAATACTCAATAGCTTTTAATCCCCGCACATGGAGTAACGCTATAACCTCTAGAGATCTAAAGTTATTTGGTTTGACCACTTGTTGACGATGAGATGTCTTTTGTAGGTAGTTCTTGAACTCTGTAGATCAATCAATTTAGGAAACTTGCTCTTTGCAGTAAATGTTATTGGGTTGATCTGGAACTAGTGGATTGTGGTTAATATCTCTCCTTCAATAAAGATTGGCTATAAAGTAGAAGCTATAGCCTTGCGGCCCTTTTTTGTAATTTTTTTGACCCTAATATTAAAACACTAAAGACAACCAGTGCCGCGATGATGTTGTAGACGATCAAAAAGATAGGAAAGGTTAGCTCTAGGGTATTGGTGCAGAGAAGTATGGCTATAATCAGTAGTTGGAATCCCAATCCAAAGATTGAGATTAAGCTCATAATCCAGTTTGGGATTGGGCGAGATCTTGAGTTGGTTATTTGATTGCCCTTGAACGTTGTGTCGATAATCCAGTCCTGCCACCCGTAGAAAATTAGATATACCTTATGAAGAATAAATAACACTCTTGGGTTTTCTTGAGGGTAAGGAACTGGAGAAGTCACTTCGGATATACGGCTTGTTTTATCGCCGGATGCCTGATGCCTTTTAATCACATAAAAATAATTAAATATTGTTCCTTGCAGTTGAAATGAGATCCAGGTCAGCGCAATTTTCCAAACAGGTATCATCAGCGGGATGCCAATCGCAAACAACACAAGCCCGTTCAGAATTAAATCATTTATTGAGTCCAAGTATCTACCAGTGTGTGATGGTCGATTTCTTGCGCGAGCCATTTCACCATCTGCCGCATCAAGCAAGCTTTTTAATATCAGCAGTGAGCCTGCAAGTGTAAGTGCATAACGATTAAAAATTAGCAGTACACTAACTAGGCCTACTGCGGTAAATAGCCATGTTAATGTGATAGCGCCTATCGATGTAGGCAGCAGTCGTTTTACCAGCCATATTGCCCCTGGGCGTGCATAATCTGACAGGTCCCAAAACTTATGTTCAGGGGGGAGTTTTGGCATTACAGTAGTATTATTGTTGGCTTAGCAGAAATCGCAATGGTTTTACGATCAAGACTTGTCAATCTTTGATTGTGGATTTGAGATACATGCTGCATGTTGTCGCTTCTGCTTTTTGATAATTCAGGGCCTATATATACACTTAATTAGCTCCTCTTGAACAAAGCTTAGCATTGTGATACTGAGGCAGGTGGTAGCTCAGTAGGTAGTCCTATCAGCTCGGCGCTCACTTCCCACAGCGACTTGGCCAGATTGTTGTCCTGTGCTTCCTTGCTTACATTTGCTTCTTCAAAATGGTGCTGCCCTGGACCGTCAAGCCGATTGCTTCGATAGCTAAATGGAGATGTGTTTAACGATTGATCTGTCGCAAGTCTCGAGAGTAGAGACCCCGCATTCTCTGCTGATTCGCTAATGCGCAACAGATCTCGCACCACTAGTGAAAAGACCCGCTGACCCCATTCGTTGTAGCGCCGACTGTAGCGAAAGAAGCCTCCTGAGCTGCGAGGTATCACTAACCCTGGTGCCCATGCCAGCACTGGTATCTGTATGGAACGCAAACTCAGTCGTCTTGCCAATTCCCGAGCGAACAGTACGTTGCAAAGCTTGCTGTCTTTGTAGGCCTTGTCTGCATTAAAGCTTGAACTGCCATCAATCATCTCAAAGCCGGCTCCGGTTTTGAGACCCGTCAAATCACCTAAGCCAGCAGGCTTGCCAAAGCGTCCGCCAGGAGAATTGGAGTCATGCACCTCGGAAGCTGTTACCACTACACGTGGGCTCATCCCTGCATCTAACAGCGGTAATAGGCGGATGCTCAAGGCTTGATGACCAAGATGATTAACCGCGATGGTGAGTTCGTAGCCCTGAGATGAGAGCTGCGCTTTTGCTGCACCAGTGTATTGAAGGCCAGCATTGAGGATCAAGGTATCGATTGGCTTGCCGATGCTCAATAGCTCCTCAGCACAATGTTTGATGCTTTCCAAATCAGCTAAGTCCATGACTGGAGCTGAAACTGGGCTTCTCTCTTGCTGATGTTGAACTGTCTCTTCTGAGAGCTTTTTAAGCGTTGCCGTGGCTGTAGAACGATCTCGACAAGGCAGAATTAGCTGATGCCCAGCACGATGCATCCGAACTGCAGCTTGATAGCCGATTCCAGAACTTGCTCCTGTGAGCAGGATTCGACGGCTGTGGACTTTTGACGAGGGGGCTTTGGTCATGGTTTGCACCCTATGCAGAAGATGGTGCTTGTTGCCTCGCTCTAGGGGATGACCTTCAACGCTTCTACGCGCTGAATTGAATTCTTTGCACCATCCTTTGCGTTTAGTCCAACCACAATTCCTTTTTCAGGCAAGAAAAAAGGCGGGGTAGGAGTTCTTTCCGCCTAGCAGCTAACGCCTGTTTTTGTCTAGTGCTCAGCCCTGCACCAAGCCGACAACCAAAGTCACGACAGCAACCAGCAGTCCACCCCATTTAATAATTGCCTCATCTTTGTCATACGAGCAAGCAGCAAGGATGGCTGCAAGCTGAATGATAACGATGTTATTGAACATGGTGATCATAGTAGATGGCATTTACTTTGTAGCGAAGCGAACCTTTTCTGTCTATCTCACGACCAGCTCTTCTGCAGTTTCTTGATCATCCGCCATATTAGTTCACGCGTATTGGGATGGATTCGTTCCATATCGATGGACGTGCAAGCGCTGAGATCAGCCATTCGCAGACATTGATGGACTAAAGATGCTTCCCGCATTAAAAGCTGTTTTTTACTGATGTTGAGTGCTGTAATCATGATGGACACAGTTATGATGATCAAGAAACCGAAGGCTGCTTGATTCTTTCGGAATCTATTAGACATGAAACTTCAATGTTTCAATGAAGTTCTGCGAATGCTAAATCTGCCTGATCTAGAGCATTGGCATGGTTTTGCTTTTGAGCTGCTGCATTGTCCCCAGGATGAGTGCACGATTTAGGGTTGAATGAAACTGCGGCGGTCATGAAAGTCTGGACCTTGGCCTGTGTGGCGAATGGCCCAATAGCTATAACTTGCATCGGCATGTTTCATGACCGCAGCGAGAGAGAACTCAGGGCAGGAAATACCTGGCAACCAGGGCTGTAAATTGAGAAGCACATCACAGCGAAAATCTTTTGGTCCACCATGGATGCTGATGGTTGGGAGGATAACGCCGAGCTCTGGTTTGAGTCCGTTGCGGTAGTTCTCAAGGGAGTAAAGATTCCAATTACCACTAGGGGCAACATTGAGTTCCCAGTAGTTCTCTTGCCCAGGATGAGCTAGGAATGCCTCGAAGCACGTGTTCGACCAAAGCTCATCACATCTCTGTGGTGAAACTGCAGTGGCGGGCATTTGAATATCGTTGAGCCCAGCTTCTCCTCGACTTCTAAGCCCATAACTGAGCTCAAGAATCCCTTCTTCATGCCATACAAACTCAGCACTAACTAGTAAGTTTGGTTTCTGCCTTGGTTCATAGGGAACCAGAGTGCATACTTGGCGTGTCATGACAGCATGGCGAGCCATCTTTAGCTTTGGCTCCTCAGGCGCTCTACCAAGCCAACAATAGAGGTCCACTGAGCTTCAATACTTTCCATGAGGCGGAACTGCACCTCCGCTCGATCAAGGTTTTGGTTTGGATGTTTCGTTTTGAAGTAGATGTTGCCATTGAGGTGATCAGTAAGGAAGCGCAAACCAAGTTCAAATGGGATCAATTTGATGCACTCGGGGATGTAGTGATAATCCCTTTCACTCAAGAAGCCTCTCGCTACAGACAGGTATCCATCAAGGATTGCTTCACATAATGAGAGATCAAATTGAACCTGGCTGATATCGGTAGCTTCCTCTCCTGCTGGATTACAACAGGAACGAAGGCAATCACCAATGTCATAGTGAACCAGGCCAGGCTTGACGGTATCGAGGTCAATCAACCCCACCGCCTGTCTTGTAAGGTTGTCGATCATGACATTGTTGATCTTCGGATCACCATGAATGGGGCGTTTCTTTAGTTCACCACGACAAAGTGCGGCTTCTAGTACATCGACGCCAGCGCGTCGGGTCTCTATGAAATGCATCGCCGAGCTAAGGCGTGAGTCTCGCTTCAAGGTTGTAACGCTACCACTGGATCCTATGGCTTGGGCGATGTCGAACTGTTGTAAGTAAGCAGGAGTAACGTGAAAATTCTCAAGCGTGTCTGCTAATCCATCGTTGGGGAGATCACTGATGAGGTAATGAAACATACCAAGTGCATATCCGATTTCTTTAGCGTGTTCATAGTCGCGGAGTACCTCAACAGTTGTAGCGGAGTTGATGTAGGTGATGGAACGCCAGAATTGTCCATCTTGTTCAATCCAATGTTCATCTAAGCCATGGACTGGTAGAACTCTTGGGATCTCCCATCTCCTGCCGGTTAGCTCTGATGGATTAGAGGCTAATTTTCTTTCCACATGTTCAACAAGGTTGAGCATGTTTGTCATCACTAGATCAGGTCGATCAAACACATGGGTGTTGAGACGTTGAAGCACAAAGCGCTGAGGTTCAGTCCCAGTCAAGGCCACTAAAAAAGTATCATTGACGTTGCCAGATCCCAGTACATCGATACTTGATATATTTCCTTGAGCACAAAACTGACCAGCAATACTCATTAGAGTATTGCTGGTCACGAGTGGGGATTTGGCCAAGACTGCTTACTTGTGTCTTTATTAGCACGATGATGTCTTTTGCAGGTTTTTGCCAGAGATCAGTGTGCGGAAAAGCAGGCGGTGGATCTCCGAAGCTCTCGCCTTGACTTAATGACGCGATGATTTGCTCCAGGCATCGCGTTTGCACGGATTGAATTCTTTAGGTTAGGGCATGGTTGCTTAGTGCATCATGCTTGGAATGATTGTTTTGTTTTGAGCTGGAGATGCAAGCCTTGTTCAAGATCCAGAGATTGATGCTAACCGTAGTAAATTTATTAAGTTAACAGGCTGAATTTGCGAGTTGGTATTGATCACAGAGACTGGCTTTATGGCAATCGCTTGATAAGTAATCTATGGTTAATCGAGCTTTGTTATTCCTGCCTATCAAGGCATGGAGAATTTATGACGGCCTATATTATTGGGTCTTGTTAGGTTGGTTGAGTAACCATATAGACCACCTTTTTGATCTGCATATTGTTGCAGCTCTTTCTCGGCAACAGTTTCTGCCGCTTAACATTCTAATCCTTGTCTATGGATAAGACTCTTGTCTCGCGCGCAAGCTAAAATCTTTAATATGGCAGCTCCATTCATCAGGAGTGACCTCTATTGCGAATGTTTCGAAAGAGTTGTTATTCCTCGCTCAGCTGATCTGTTAAGGCAAGGCATATTGCCACACATGTGGAGACAACACAAGAAGCACTTTGCTTTGCTCTATGGAACTTATGAGACCGAGAACTGTGGTGATCTACAGGACTTGCTAGCGCGCCCTTGTCTCTGTAGATCACTTCTGGGCTTTAGAATCAATCCGCTTGAATCAAGCTGAACGCAGTGAGGATTTCAATAAAGATTCTTCAACACAAGATTTGATTAGGCAACCCATTGACGTCGTATACCCTCAGCAGCTGCGGCCGCACGATTACGGACATCTAATTTGCGAAGGATTGAGTTGACATGCCCTCGAGCAGTTGTTTCTGCAATGAACATCTGGTGACCAATCTCGCGGTTGGTGAACCCGTCACACACCAGACGGAGGACAAAGCGTTCCCGAGGCGTTAATGATTTCACTTCGAACACTAAGGGTGGCAGAACCATGCTGCGCAGCTGAACTGCTTTAAATCTGACTATCTCTGCGGGGAATTATGACCAAGTCTGACTGGCCCCAGCCCAGAAGACCTTTGAGGTCAGTGCTTGACACACTTTTAGGGCCACTTTGCCAAGTTGATCTCCCCTGAAGGGGCTTCAGAAATAGCAGACTCACGGCAGCATGGGGACCCGGAGTGTGTTGCAGCTTTGCCCCGATTTCTCCACACCGCTGACTGGCAAATCGGCAAGCCCTTTAGGAATATCACAGATCCTCAGAAGCGCTTTCGCCTGCAACAGCAGCGGATCTTGTCTGTTTCACGGATCGCTGCTGTTGCCGAAGAGCACAACGTAGATGCCGTGCTGGTGGCAGGCGATCTGTTCGATTCCAGCACCGTCCCATCAGCTGTGGTGATGGAGGTCTTGGAGGTGATTGGTTCTATGAATCGTCCAGTCCTGGTGATCCCGGGCAATCATGACCATGGTGGAGCTGGAGGTGTTTGGCAGCGCCAGGATGTTCAAAGGCAGTTGAAGGAACGAGCACCTTTGATGCAGTTGCTTCTTAAACCGGAGCCGGTTTTGATTGATCATGCGCTTGTTTTGCCTTGCCCTCTGCTACGTCAGCGCGATAGCGCAGACCCCTCAGCTTGGATCTGTCAGCTGGATTGGCAGGATCTAGCTGAAGATTGTCCTCGAATTGTTCTGGCACATGGAGCTGTGCACGGATTCGAGAGCACTGATTACAACCAAGACAGTGCTGGTCAGTCGGAGCGGATCAACCGCATTGATCTTGACATGATCCAACATGGGCAGGTTGATTACATCGCTCTTGGCGACTGGCACAATCTCAAACAAGTAGGAGATCGTGCTTGGTATTGCGGAACCCCTGAACCGGATCGCTTTGATCAGGGAGACCAGGACCAGCGTGGGCAGGTTTTAGTGTTTGATATCGATCGAGGGACATGTCCCATCCCGAAGTCTGTATCAACGGCTGGGTTGCACTGGCACAATCTTCGGGTACAGCTCAGAACCACTAGCGATCTTGATCGACTGGAGCGGACTCTCCAGCAGCGCATTGGAAGTCGAGTAGGCCGTGATCTATTGAGGCTTGAAATTAATGGACAACTGAGCCTTCGTGAGTATCAACGGTTTGAAGCCTTAATCGAGGTGCTAAGGACGCAATTGCTGCATGTACGAATCAAAGGAACCTGCAATCGACGTCCAGGTCAGGAAGAACTTCGGGCCATGACTGATCGCAGTGAAGATCATTTGATTAGTTCTATTGCCTTACAACTACAGGGAGAACTTGAAAACCTTGAACTTACAAAATCTCTTACAACTGAACAGCAGAGCGAAGCCGAGCTGATCGAGTTAGCTCTTTGTGAACTCCATCGGCTTTGCAGTGAGTCATCCTTAAATAACTGATCGCCCTATGCGCTTATTGCACTGCCATCTTGAAAATATTCGCCGTCATCGGCTCTTGGATATCGACTTTTCGCCCGGATTGACGTTGATTTCTGGAGCCAATGAAAGCGGGAAAAGCTCACTTGTGGAGGCGATGCATCGAGGCTTATTTCTCAAGGCCACTGCTAGCGGATCGCTAGTAGAAGCGTTGCGCTCTAATCTTTTTCCAGGTCACCCCCTCATTGAACTTTCTTTTGAAGCAAAAGGTGCGATCTGGTCGTTGAGCAAACGCTTTAGTGGTCAGAGTGGCAGCGTAAGGCTTGATGGAACCGGGCAAGAAGTTCCACTCAGCGGTTCTGCGGCAGAAGAGCTCCTAGCAAAACTTCTCGGAGTTGATGAGATCGTTGGCAGTCGTCAGGCAGCGCGAGTCCTTCCGAGTCGATGGGCTCATCTCTGGGTGTTACAGGGACTCGCTGGCCAGAATCTTTTAGATCAAGGACCCCAGCATTACGACCTCAATGGGTTGATGCAGCAATTGGAGCAACGGGCAGAAGTGTCTTTGCAATCACCTCTTGATCAAAAGGTGAGTACGGAGCTGGAGGCTCTTGTGGAAGCCACTTTCACGAGTCGAGGGGTTCGTCGTAACTCACTTCTTTGGCAATGTCAGCAACAACGAGAGAGAGCGGAAGATGCTCTTAAAACTGCAGAACTGCAACGGGACAGCTTTGAATCCACCAGTGCAGAGTTGGATCAACTTGAACATGAGCTTGATTTGCTCACGTCAGACCGCAAACCTGCCCTCAAGAAGCGACGTTTCGAGTTGCAAACGCAACAAGAGCAGACCCGCCAGGACGAAGCTGCTCTGCTCCTTTATCGACAGCAGCTCGAACCTCTTCAACTGCGAAAGAAACAACTGCAAAGCGTCCTTCATGCCAATCATCAAATCCACAATGAATTTCTCCTTTGCCAGAAGAATCTTGAGGATGGCAGTGAGCAGCAGACTCTGCTTAAGCACAGCCTTAGTGAGACCAAAAAGCAGATTGAGACCACACAGCAAGAGCTCGATGATCTGGATCAACAACGATCGGACTGGGAATTAAGGGGTCTGCACATGAGACGGTTAGAAGAACTCACACAGCTCAAGCTTCAACGCGAATCCCTCCAACGACAGCACAACGAGCAACAACGCTTGCGCAAACAATCCCAAACACTGCAAATTCAACTCGATGCACTGCCTGATCTTGGTGTGGCTAACTTGCAGCGTCTTCGTGATTGTTATGACCAAGTCAAAGGATGTGCTATTCGCATTGAAACGATGGCATCTGAATTCAATCTAGAACGTGCAGATCAGCCTGTACTTGTCGATGGTTTTCCCCTGAAGGAGGGTGAGAAGAAACGCCTTATATCAAGCTTCACCGTGAATGTTGGTGATGGAGTTCGCTTTCATATTAATCCTGGCCAAGGTACGGGAATTGAAGAACTAAAACGTGACCATGAGAGGCATCTTCTGAAGTACACGGAGACCCTGAAGGCTTGGCAAGTGAAATCTTTGGAGGAAGCCGAACAAAAGATTAATCACAGGAATCAGTTGAGTCAGCAATTGAATCTTATCAACGAACAACTCAATGGATGTCAAGATGGAGATGATGGAAATATAAGCCTATCTCTACAGAAAAAACAACTTGAAAATCGTCAGCAAGAACTTGAACAAGAGATGACCTCAGAATCAGAAATTTCCAAGCTAGATGATAGTTTATTCTCTAATGATGGAAGCTTGAATCAACTTCTTGATCTCGATACCATCCGCGTTGAGCTTAAGCGATATCGCCAGAGCTACAGAACCATTAGTGAGTCAATTAAGGTGATCAAGTTGCGACTTCAGCAGCTGCATAGAGAAGAGTATGAGCAAGACAAGAACTTACAGAAGCTTACACTTTCGCTTGAGGTATTAAGTGCAAAACAAATCGAACGAAAACAACATATGAAATCTCTTTTGGCTGAACATGGTCCTGAACCAGAGATTGAGGAAAAACTACTGAAACTTAATCAATCACTGACTCATTTGGGACAGAAAGTTTCTGATTTAGAACAACAGCTCGGAAAACAAACTCTACAAGCCATCAAGTCAGCTCTAGCAGAGCTGGATGCCCAAGAAAAACGTTTGCAGGAACATTTACAGCTGCTTAGCGGACAACGAGGAGCTCTGCGTGAACGCTGTGAAGGGCTTGGAAGCCTTGAACCTTATGCTGCTCTTGAGGAAGCCCGCGTAAACTTCAATCAGGCCAAGCTGGAGGAGCGTGAACAATTGATGCTTGCTCATGCACAGCAAAGACTCTTAAAATCATTTCAACAAGCTCAAGCTGAACTATCAAATCGATATACGACTCCACTTAGTCAGGCAATTTGTTCTTACTTAGAGCCCCTGCTTGCCAACCAAAATGATCGTTGTCACCTTAATTTCGACCCTCATGATGGATTTCGAGAATTAGGCCTTCGACGTGACGGTCAAAACGTACAATTTCGAGATTTAAGTGGCGGCATGAAGGAACAGCTCAATGGGGCTCTTCGTCTTTCGATCGCAGATGCCCTCAAAGGAGGACATGGCGACTGTTTGCCAATTCTGTTTGATGATGCTTTTACCAATACTGATCCAGATCGCATCGAGACAGTGCTCAGGATGATGACCCAGGCGGTAAAGCGTGGCCTTCAGGTGATTGTGCTCAGTTGCGACCCAACCCCTTACGAAAAAATTGCTGATAAGACTATTTACTTGCCAAGTCCTTAATTGACTCAGACTTATAATCTGATAACTAGATCAGCTAGTTTGCTCATGATTCAAATCAATGGATATTTGCTTTTAATTCAGCAGATGTTTTGAAATTACTGGTGATCTGCTGGGGAATCCTACTTATAGGCTTGTCTCGATTACATTCATCGCTCTGAGATAAGCTGGTGTCTTGTCTACTGCCTCCGAATCATTAAGGAATAAATCATCTCGGATTGCACGACGCCCATTGTCGGCAATCACTGCGTTAACGATTAGATCTATGGCCTCTGGGTTGTCAAGATTTTGAAGAGCTTCGGCATATCTGCGGCTATGGGTTGGTCTAACAGATTCCTGGCAGTAATTAGTTAGTTCACGGCTTTCTGTCATCACAGAATAAGCAACTCCTTTACTGGACTGATTTCCATAGATAGACATGTATAAAAGATTCACCATCGATGAATCATGCAGAGGAATAGAGTAATTACGAACAATCTGTGGCCAATAACGCAGAGACTTCAAGCCTTCTAACCCTCCCTTTTGTAGCCCATCAGATTCACACCATTCTTCAAGTTCTTCCATTTGATGAGGGCAGCGCTCTTCTTCCTTCATCTTTTTAGCGAGTACTTGCCCAGCTTGAAAGTTACGCGTTGGTTTGCCACAAACCGGAAGCATCATGCTCCCCCTAACATCTGCAACCATGGCAGTAAGTTGTGCAAAGGTGTGATCTCGCACCTTTTCCATCTCCCCATCTCGAGCCAATGCGGCTTCAATGCGCTGCACTCCGTAACCAAGCTCAGTTAATGAAAATGGTTGTTGATTGTAGAGCCCATGACGATCATTTCTACACATCGATACTGTGGCAGCTTGATCAAGACACTGATCTAAAAGTAAGGTCAGCAGAGTTGGAAGTACGCCTGGATTATCATGGTGATATGTATAACCAAACCCAGCAAATATTGATGCCATATTTTTTGCTGCTTTGATATATTGCCCTTCAATATTGTGAACGCCTGACGATACCTGGATATTTGGTGACAATCGATCCAGCATTCGAGCTCCAAGCATCGCTGTAAGTGCATTTGGATGGCAGAAGTTGGCCGTGAAGCTATCAAACGGATTTCGCAATGCTCCATGGCGGTGAAATCCTGAGAAGAACGCTAGATTTGGTTGCTTTTCACATAGGACATATGATTCATTATTGATCTGGTTATGAGAGAAGGAACCGGCCAGACAAGCTAGAACAACCTGTTCTCGTTTCATCTCCTCACGTAGTCGACAAGCTTCCTCAAGGTCTAGCTCTACATGGTTGCTGTTCGCACTGAGAACGACGAGCTCACAGCGTTCAATTAGATCAGCCAGTGTGTTTGTGACACGAACTCCAGCTTTTACATGTGTGCCCATCTTGATAACAGATGCAACATGGGCCTCGTCCATTCCATCCAAAGAACCCTCTGGAAAGGCTCCCAGTAATTCTCGTTCTGGACGCGGGGCAAGCAATAAGCTGACACCAGCGGTTTGCATCGCACAGTTGTATGCCAGTGAGGCTGGATAAAGCCCCACGCTGTAGAACCCGACATTGCCATTCTCAAGTGCTTTAATTCTGCTTTGAATCAACTCCGGATTTAGGGACTTGGTGAAAAAACTGTTGTTCATCACTTCTCCTTGCTTCTATGCAGATTTGTTGTTGTCTTCTTTAACCCTACGGATGCAGCTGATCTCAGGAAAATGGGAATTTGCATATCACCATATTAAAACGTTTAATCTCTATGATAAATCGAGCAGCTTCTGTTCAGATCGGTCTGCTTTTGTTGCCTTTAGTTCAATCAGGATCTGCTCAACAAACAGCTGAACTTTCACCTCGCGCCAATACAGCTGCTCATTAGTCAGCAGGTGCTAGCCACAGTGTTTCCATGTCAGTGGCTTGGCCCATCGTGCTCAACGTGGGAAGGTGTGTAGACCCGGCCATAGCAACCAAACATGGGCCACATCGACCTCGATCAGCTTTTGGCTGAGATGGTCAGTACTGAAGACCTCTTGATCGTTCAGGATCTTGACGGCGTTTGTATCCCTCTTGTCAAGGATCCTCTGACGAGAGTTTTGGATCCTGCCTACGTATGGGCAGCCAAAAGGCTTGAGGGGTCTTTCTCTGTACTGACCAATGGAGAGCATGGCGGACATCGTGGAGTCAATTGTGTAGTCGAGAGGGCTTTGGGTGATCCTCAGCTGCCGGCTAAGCAGGGCCTCTACTTACCGGGATTAGCCGCAGGCGGAGTGCAACTGCAGAATTGTTATGGCGAGATCAGTCATCCCGGCATTAGTGATGCAGAAATTGCCTTTCTTGCTGCACTGCCTAGCCGAATGCAGACCTTGCTGGAACAGCGTCTCCCTGCATTGCTTCCCCAGATCACCTCTGATGAGATCCAAACCCTCGCAAAGATGTCAGTTCTTGATACAGAGCTATCGCCCACAATTCTCTTGAATGGCTTGTTTAGCCTGACTCCTGACGATGTTGGTATTCAGCAATCCCTGCAAATTATGCTGCAGGAGTTGATGAATGAATTGATTAATAGTGCAATAAGTGCTGGTTTGCCTAATTCGTTTTTTCTGCATATTGCTCCCAACATGGGCTGTGATGGACAACGGGAGAGGCTCAAGCCTGCTGCCCCTGGCGATGTAGGCACCACAGATATCCAGTTCATGCTCAAAGGTGCTGTCAAGGAAGCCGGACTATTGGTTTTGATTAACAAGCATATCGCTCAACACAAAGGCACAGCTCCTCTCGGCAAAGACTTTGATGTGCGTTCAGCACCTAAGACTCATCAGGGATTGTTGGATCTCTGCCGCAAACATATTCCTATTGATCAGATGCCACTTTTGATGGGTGTGGGTGATACGGTTACATCCAATCCATCTCCAGATGGAACTGGATGGTTACGTGGCGGAAGCGACCGCGGTTTTCTTACCTTGCTACAGGATTTAGGTGCAACTTATAACCGAACCAATCGAGTGGTTCTTGTCGATAGTAGTGGTGGTGAAGTATACCGACCCAGCTTGGCGGATGAACGTTTACAAGGGATCAGTGATCCTGAGGATCCCTTGCATTTTGATGTACTGGTTCCTAGCGGCCCCAGCACATACGTGGCTTGGTTTAGGTCACTTGCTGAATGTCGTTCAGCTCGTTGAATGCTGTAATTAGTAATCTTTGGGAGGCTTAAGAGGAGACCATTCCTTCGTGCCTATTGGGCCTCAAGGATGATATTAGATATAAGCACTAGAGTTCCTTAACCTTGAATGATTGTTTTTAACCATGTCTTTTTTAGAAAGAGATTCTTTTCAAGGTTAATCAGTTTTTAGTTTAGATATACATTACTGCCTGTCGGTGCTCCTTGGGAAGCACGGCATTGAGACCTGCACTACTCCTTGAGTATTTTGCATCATCTTTGTAGCATGATTGATCGTCTTGCTATTTATCTCTCTCGATCGATAAAGCAAGAGTTGGAAAGTAAATGTTGTACAGACTTGAGCTCAAATTCTGCAAGCATAGGATTTCTTGTGAATGTTTTGTTGTTATCTCTTTGCTCTTGTGCTAGTGGATGAGTACTTCAATAAAGAACTTCCTTTGAACGTAAGTAAAGTATTGTACTTCTATTAAGTCGTCTCGCCAAAGGTTCTGTTTGCAACGAATCATCAGTTTGTTTCGACATCAGCAGTAATAACTAACTAAGTGGTTTGTTTGCCATTGGCCACGTCAGGATGATTGCACTCAAATGATTTCTGTGTTGCCTTCTCACGACACATCAGCAACTGCGTTTCGATCTGAGGTTTTCCCGGAGCTGCATCGGGACAACCTACGTACTTTGCAGGTCAACCTTGGTTACCGATGCAACCAGAGCTGTGCCCACTGCCATGTGAATGCAGGGCCGACCCGTCTGGAAATGATGGATCCCCAAACCATGGCCTTGATACCAAAGGTGTTGGATCAATACCAGCTGGAATGTCTTGACCTCACCGGTGGCGCTCCCGAGCTTCACCCAGGATTTAAGGATTTGGTCATTCAGGCCAGCTGTTTGGGTGTGGAGGTTATCGACCGTTGCAACCTAACCATCCTCACTGAACCGGGCCAGGAAAACTTGGCGGCTTTTCTCGCCAAACATCGTGTCACTGTGGTGGCTTCTCTGCCTTGTTACGAGGCGGAGAATGTAGACCAACAACGTGGCAAAGGAGTGTTTGAACGCAGCCTTATTGGATTACGTCAGTTGAATCAACTTGGTTATGGGCAAAACGATGAGCAACTAATTCTCAACTTGATTTTTAACCCCCAGGGTCCTCAGCTGCCTCCTCCTCAAGCTCAACTAGAAGAGGCCTATCGTAAAGAGCTGAAACAACGTTATGGCATTGAATTCACCAGATTATTCACGATAGCGAACATGCCGATTCAACGTTTCGCTACACAGTTGACCATGTCCGGCCAGCGAGAGAGTTATCAGCAGCTTTTAGAAGGTGCTCATAATCCCGATAATCTAAAAACGGTCATGTGCCGAAGCTTGATCAGTGTGAATTGGCAGGGCCAGCTTTTTGACTGTGATTTTAACCAGCAACTGAGTCTTCACCTTAAGGGGCCTGTTCAACACCTCAGGGACTTGCTGGATGTCGAAATTCAATGGCCTGGTCAACCAATCACTGTTGGACCTCATTGTTTTGGTTGCACTGCAGGCAATGGATCCAGTTGTGGCGGCGCCCTTCAATCTGAGGGAGAGATCGGTTAATCATTCAAGGCCCTGTGATCAAAGCTGATCATTAGCGCTCGATAGATTTGCTGCTTGAATCGCTTATAAGGGAACCTTGTAACGTCTTGATCGCGACAAGTGAAGGGGCAAATAGGAACACTTTCTCGTCAATGCGCACATATTGTCCATCAAGCGCAGTCACAGCTCCAATCACAAAATCAATGGTGCGCCGGGCATGTTCCGGGTCCATCCGACAGATGTTGAGCAAAACGGTGCGTTGCTCGCGGACAGCCAAAACCGCTTCAAAGGCCTCTTCAAAAACCAATGGTTTGAACACGACGATCTCGTGCCACCAGTCAGCAAACGGTGCGTCCATAGCCTCGACGCTTGTGGAGTTTTGGTGCAGTCGATGGGCCTGATCTAGCTCTCGCTCGCCAAAAGCGAGCGAGAGGATTTTGTGGTGCATCCTTCAATCTGGATGCATCATGGATGGTGGAAATAATGGAGCTCATGGGCCGATCAGCCTCAACTACATTAAGTGGATCGCTACTGTTGATTGCTGCAACGACTGGATTGACAGTTTTAATGAGCGAAGTAGGGATCAACGCTGCTGAAACATCAGCGACTGAACCGAAGCAGGCGATGTTTAGAACTCAAGCTGAGGCAGAAGCTGCAGCTCCACAATTTGGTTGCAAGGGAGCCCATCAGATGGGTCAGATGTGGATGGTCTGTGACAAGCACGGCATTCAAATGGAGTCTCAACACAATCCATGAACACTGCTGATAAAACTGGCGATGACAAAGCATCAGCACACTGCGGGAGCAAACCGAAAAAGCTGGCTATTGGGATAGCTCCTTTAGGCACAATTTCGATCGGTATTGTGCCAATGGGAGTGGTTTGCATTGGTGTTGTTCCCATGGGTGTTGTTTCCATTGGCGTTGTGGCCATGGGGGTGATCAATGCTTCTGTCGTTGGGATGGGCTTGCTTTCTGTTGGTGTAAGCACCATGGGAGTGTGGACGGCAGGTCCATTAAGCATGGGCTTGGTGTCTTTGGGTGGGTCGGAGATTGAAAATTCCCATCAGCATCACCTTCCCGTGAGCGGCAAGTCTTCGTCGCAGACGGACCCTCGCTTGATGGCCTACCCCACTCAATTGGAGGCCGAAGCGAAGGCACGTGAGTTGGGATGCAAAGGCGTTCACCAGATGGGAACCCATTGGATGCCGTGTGATCAGCATTCTCAGCATTGATGTTTGTCATCAGCCATCAATGGACATTGGTTGTAGAGGGTCTCTGACAAGACGGACATAGAGCCCTTACATTCAAGGTTGACTCGATCAGTTGGAACCCGATTCGCTCAGCAGCAGAGCGTCCAGCTTCCAGTACTGGCTTGCTCTCAAACTCCTCAGTACGACCACAACGCACGCATACCAAATGGTGATGATCAGGATGGTCGTGACTTGCTAATTCAAAGCGATGTCCGCCATCGCTTATTTCCAACTCGTGTAGAAAGCCCATGTCGACAAGCAAGCGCAGCGTGCGGTAGATCGTTGCTAGAGACACCTTCGAGTTTGCTTCTAGAAGTTGCCGATGCACTTCTTCAGCACTGAGGTGAATGCCAGAACCAATACTTTCAAAGAGATCAAGAACGCGGCGTCTTTGAGGCGTTAAACGTCGACCACCCTGATGCAAGCCAACCTCAAGTTGTCCATGGATACGGGCCAGGGACGAAGAAGTAGGCAAGGCCACCTCTGCAGTGCATTTCTCAACAGTAACCGCTAATGAGAGTGATTGGCGCAATTGATGGTTTGAGATTCCTGCAAGCAAGGCAGCCTCTGAAGGCCGATCGCGTTGTTTCTTTAAAGTTGTTTGAGCCAAGCCAATAGTTGATCCTTCTGCCTTTGTGGCAAGGCCTGATAGCGCTACTAGGCAGTTGGAGCCTCGCCTGCATGCACGATGATCGCTTCTTCGAGGCTAGGCCCCATCCCGCGAAGTAAAAGGTCGGTGTAAGGCCAGATTGTTTGGTCCTTGATGACTTTTGCCAATGCCTGTTGATTGTTCCCTGTCCGCTGGCTGGGCACGTGACAGCTAGCACCTTGAAGTTGATCAAAGAGTGCTGATCCCATGTGGCCTAAAAGGTTGTGAGATGCTTTGTCTGTGGCATGTGCTGCGAGAGTCTGTGTGTAGTAGCTCAGCCCATCGAGATTTTCCCAACTGATGTCGGCAGGGCTGCCATCAGTAGCCATGGTGCTACGCGGCTCAGTTGCCGTTGTAAGTCCCATGTCGTCGAGGTAGGCGTTAGCGCTCTGTTGGTTCACACTGGTTGCAATCGCCTTCCAGCCAAATTGCACAATTCGCCATTCCCTATGGTTGCCGATCGTCAAAACGGGTCTATCAGGGATTCCGTTTATGGAAAAATTAGGTCAGTAGCAAGACTGCTCGTATATTTAAATTTTATTGAGTACAAATTGTTAAAATGTAATTGATTTTTCTGTCTATTTAGATTAATTGTTTGATCATAAGTTTAGATGAAACTGTTAATGCTCTTTAGCTAACGATACTTGAGACTGATTATAATCCTGCAAACTTACTCATTGGGTATAGCTTTTCTGAATTAGGTTGGCCTAGCCTTAACTAAGTGAATTGAAGCCACCATTAGAGTTGTAAATCTTGATCTGATGGCTAGGAGAATTTTTAATTCTCTTGCAAGTACGGGTTGTCATCGCCTGAACTCCGGCGAAAAGGCTTACTGAAAATGTTTTGATCTCAAGGTTTACTTTGTTGATCTCATATTTGAAGTAATGACTGTTGCTTGTTTGAAGTTTAGCAACAACAATAACTGGTGAGGTTGATTCAACGATAAGTCTCTCGATGACATTTCTATCTTCTTCAGATGGTGCAAATGGATAACTTATCTCTACTAATAATTTCTCGGGGTCGACAATGTATATTTCCTTATATGCTTTGCCTTCATAGATGTAAGAGCACATCAGCTTGAGTGGAGTTGCCCTTACAGGCGCTATATGCATCAGGGCAACGAAACCAAAGGTGCCAATCACTAAAATGGACGTTTCAATCCATCTCGTGGAATTCAGGTTTGTACACCTCTTCAAAAAGGATGCAAGGCAATTTTGATTAGGTCTAATCATCAGCTCTCTAAGTACGTTTTGATGTTGATGACTGGCAGGCTGATATTCCTTAAGACTAGCACCAGAGAAAAAAACAACTTATTAACATAAAATGTATCGGATAAGAATATCATTTTGACCGCACATCTGCTCTCTCATGTCACGGACAGATTTGCTTACTCATCTATTAGTAATTTAAATATTTTGGCCAGATATTAGCGTACTTGATCTGTACTTTTCAAAACATATCGTATGGTAATCTCATTTTAATCTTTTCTGATTCCAGTATTTATAATACTATTTTACCTTTCCCCTTGGGATTGTCTGAAACTGATCCATCGCTTGCTTGATGTTTCTAAGGTTTGCCTGCAAATGCCACCCCCCCCACCAACAAGTTGTTCTATTTAATATCATAGAAATACATATAATTCTATGATGTTAAATCACTCACCCCATCTCAATAGATTGATTGACTACTCTGCTTGGTACATCCGGCACACCTATGTGGGCCTTCGACTACTCAGTAGTTCATGGATATACGCAATACTATTCAAGGAACGCATAAACGATCCCTTGGTCAGTGGAGGCCAGGGGATTTTTATTCTTTTGACGAATTAATCAGTTAAATGTATTCATTAGTTATTTGATAAGATTTCTTCTGACCAATCCCTGAAGATTTAGAAGGGGTAAATCGTTTAAATTTTTTAGGATTGTGGCGTCATCTCACTGAGAGGGTCATTATGGTGTCTTCTTAGTCATTGCTTCATATGGCATACCGTCGCAAAATAACCAACGTCCTTCATGACTTCACTGAATTTATCAATCGCGGCAATGTCGTTGATCTAGCGGTCGCTGTTGTCGTAGGTGGTGCCTTCTCCAAGGTGGTGGATGCACTTGTCAAGTTGGTCACTATCGCTGCGATGGACCCTGTACTTCATAAACTTAAGGTAGAGACACTAAGTGACTTGCCCGGCGGATCCTTGTTGGTTGCAATAATCAATTTCTTGGTCATTGCCTTCGTGGTATTTATTGTGGTGAGGGCCATCGAGCGCTTCAAACGCAAACAAGAGGCTAAAGCTGTAGCAGGTCCAAATACCCAACAGCAATTAGCCGAAGCGGTTGAACGTTTAGCAAGTGCACTGGAGAGCCGTGAGCTTTGAGCTCATCAAACTCTTATACAAATAGTTTAGGTTTCTTAATGCACTGAACCGCTTCTGCTTGATTGGCTGCCATTTCTGGTGTATCACCTGAACATCCCTATCAACACAGATTATTCCGAAAACTTATTTTTGGATTTATCGACTTCGTTTACTGATTCTCTTTTGCATAGCCCAATGTTGATGCAATCTAAAGACACAGCCCTTTTGATTATTGATGTACAAGAGAGATTGATACAGGCTGTGGATGATCAGAAACAGATCGTTTGGAATATCAGGCGTCTGATTGATGCTGCGAATGTTCTGAGTATAGAGATGGCAGCAACGGAACAATATCCTCAACGTCTTGGTCATACAATAGAACTAATTGCGAAAAGGATAGTACATAAGCCTTACCCAAAAATGTCATTTAGTTGTGTTAGATGTGCAGAAATCCTTCAACAATTTAGGAAGTCTGGTATTAGTAAGATTCTTCTCTGTGGAATTGAAGCTCATGTTTGCGTCCTTCAAACAGCAATAGATCTTATCTCAAATGATTATCAGGTTTTTGTAGCTGTCGACGCAATTGGTAGTCGTAGGAGAATTGACTATGAGTTTGCATTAAGACGTATGGAGTCTGTTGGTGTGACTTTAACAACTACAGAATCAGTGATGTTTGAGTGGTGTCATCGAGCTGATAGAGTCGAATTTAAAACTATTAGTAACTTAGTAAAGGAGTGCCTATCAGAATGATAACCTCTAGCATTACTTTGCATTTCCAAAGTTCAATGATCACTAGAATTTGCTATTAACGCCTTTCTTGAGTTCAGACTATTTAACTGTGTGGCTATCGAGTTATAGCTTTACCTTTAACTAAAGATGAGAGTTCTATTCTGTTTGATTGTACTGATTAATCTTACGAGCATTTTGGGGATGAATCCAATACACCCTCATGCTCATTGATTTATGTCTGCCAGCAAGTTTTGTCCAGATTTTTTTTCCGAGAATTATATTTAGAAGATTAACCCGTTAGAATTTATTAATTTGTTTGGCACATTGAATCCTGTCTCTCAAGGCAGTACATCCACCTATGGCAATGCTGGTGTATTGCGTGAAGATAGACAAGTGTTTACATCCTATTATGGCTTTTCAAGCTGTTCTTGTTCATTCCACTGCCCAAGGTGGCACTATCCATAAATTTACTGCCAAGCAAGGAGAGGGAGAGCGTTTTCTAGGTTGTTATCTGGGAACTTGTAAATTCAGCAACAATATAGCTGAAGCAACAGCAGATTTGGCAAGCTTAGAGCCCTCAGTAAAAAAGTCAGAGTCTTGATTCGATATATCTTATGTTGCTTTTATCTAACTGATTACCGATAGGGAATTACACTTGGTACACCTATTCAAAATGTTTTATTTTTTCGTTAAAAATGATTGACATTGACCAATTTATAGCAATTCCATATCGAAGCAATGTTAATTGAGATGTACGCTTACATAAGCGATAGCTTGATTCTCCTTGACTAATTAATTGCCAATTCCTCACTTTTTAGACTAAGTTACTTATTGCTTAAGAGTCTCTCTGTACTGATGTACTCGTGATGGAACTATTCTTGTGTCTACATCGAGTTGTCGAATCCCAAACTGTTTTATTGATTCAAACAGCATCCGATTAATTGATGCTACTTTTTCCTCAGTCAGTATGCCTTCTGGGACATTGAGTACCAGATCTAGAACAGCACGATCTTCTTTTAAATTCACATACATATAGCGGATCTGCATCTTCTGTTTAATTCCTGCGATTTTTATATTTGTTGTTCCTGGCTCTTGTTGATTTGCACCGATAGTAGAGAGTTCCATCTCAATCTTCTTGGTAAGGAAGAACTTTCTTAAGGATGAATTTAGAGGGACACAAATTAAAATAATCAAAGCTAACCATGCTAATAATGCAAGCCATGAGCGTTTGATCGATCCATAGGACTGACTTAGAAAGGTCAGTGAAGCGGCAAAGGTGATGCCTATAAGGTTGGCCAGAAAAAGTATGAACGACCCGGTAGCAACCTCATGGTTTAGCCCCCTTATTACGCCTCTAGCAAATCTGGCACTGATCTCTGGATCAAGCGTCAACCCAATGCCGCTAACACAAAGTGGAGGCACAAGCGCAACGGCGATTGCGACCCCAGCTATAGAACTCGCAATACGCTTGCGGGTCAGAGAAAATGCACCAGCAATTCCGGCCGCAATAGCCACTAGCAGGTCGATCAGGTTTGGTGATGTACGAGCCAGTATTTCTGAGCCTAAGACTCTTACCGGCATGCACGCTGTTATCAATGCTGCTGTGATAACAACGACTCCCGTACCTATGATCAAGGTCGCTAACGATCGTCGGATCAACAGGCTGCTTGCAATTGATATCCCATACGCCATGCTCAAGATTGGATTCATTAATGGAGCTACGATCATGGCTCCAATGACAACGGCAGTGTTGTTGGCAATGAGTCCAAAGGTAGCGATTATTGTTGATGTGATAAGTAAAACAAAGAAGCCAAAGGAAGGCAATGAGTTTGCAATGCGTTCCTCATTAAGCACTTCAATTGGAACAGGTTGTTCCAAAAAAATAGACCATTGCCCTGTTAGTAAATCGAAGGCGCGATGCATGGGATTCTTGCCCATTTTGTAATTATCCTGAACCTCGATGGTCAGACTATGTTATCACTGTTCAAATTTCATCTTCCAGAAACTTTTCACAATATTTGAAGCGTTTACTTGTTTTATTGTTTTATTAGCCTATCCATCCCTATTTTTCTTTTTTGGTTTAAGAGGTTGTTATTTTGACTGACTCTTTTTTGCTGGCAAATGATAACTTTACTCCCTATCATTGCTGTGGTTTTGAAGCCAGTTTATATAATATTTGAATTGATCGACTAAATTCACTTTTACCTATCTCTCTGCATTGGAACCAATCTACCCTTTAAGCCTGTTCATACAGGTATCAACATCTCCAGTTACAGAATCACTTTGACAATGTTCCCGAATCTCTTTGCTTAAATCTGTAAGTAGCTATTGACAAGTCTTTGCAGTAAGTGAGGTCGTTTTATACGTTTATCTCGTGTTTATTAGGCCACCATATCTTTTCGATTGGGTCTTGGTAGCTTGTCTTGACTGCTCGATACGTTTGCTCATGATTTATGTCTCGTGGCTTGTTGATCTAGTTGCCCAATTGGGTCATCAACCCGCTGAAAACCTTTCGAGGGCCATCCAGATGTCTGTTGCGCCAGTTTTCTTGCTCGCAGGTATTGGAGGCTTGCTGGTAGTTCTCAATAGCCGATTGGTTCGCATAATTGATCGTTCTCGTGAGCTTCAAGCTTTGACCCATAGCCGGGATACACCTGTCTCATCAGAGCGTGAGTGCAAAACAGAGTTACAAGCATTGAAGAGGCGCATGGCGTTGGTGATGAAAGCGATTGAACTTCTCACCGTCACGATTCTATTGGTGGCACTGGTTGTAGCTGTTGTCTTTATCAGTGTGGTCACTCAACTTGATCTTGCCTTACTTGTGGTCCCTTTGTTTGTTATGGCGATGGTATGCCTAATGTCAGCGGCCCTTCTTTTTCAACGCGAGGTGCAGTTGGCCACTGCTCAGGTTAGACGATGGTTTTAACCCTTTTCCTAATTAAGGTTTCACCGAAAGCTTTGTTTTGTTTGCAGTTGATTTGTTGCTGAGATTGATTCTGGTTGGGCGCAGGTCAAGCCTTGGGCCAACGCTTGGTTGCAATGAACTGGGCAGTCGTTGTTCTGGTAAGACTTGCAGGCCATCGAGTTCAATAGTGGTCTCTACAAGTTCGCCCTGTTGACTGAAAAGGTCGAGCAAGGTGATTGTCTGTTGTGGGGGGGTTCTGTCGTTGAGTCTTTGACGGGGTCCACTACCCATACAACCGAGACTAAGCAGATTGGCGGAACCCACATGGCTCGGATACCAGGCGTGATGGTGGCCACTAATGTATAGATGTACATTTTTGCGCTGAAGCAGTTTCTGCAGACGTTCTGGTTCGTGTAGCACTTCGCCTGCACGATCGCGTCCCTTTGAAATCGCATAAGGCGGCAGATGGCCCATCATCATTCGCAACTTTGCCTGGCGAGCTTCTGATCCATCTAGCTGGCTCTCGGCCCAGGCCCAGTCACCTGCTGAGATGTTGGCCGAAGAGGCATCAACAACTAGCAAGAAGATTTCTCCATGACGAATGCTGTATCGGAAAGGGAATTGATGGGCATCAACAAATGTGAGTCCAAGTGATCCTTGGCGAGCACGCCAGAACTTTTGAGCATGCAGACGATCGAGCTCAAACACATATCGCGAATGTGTGCGGCTGTTTGATGCATCATGGTTGCCCATGGTTGGAGCGAAAGGCTCTTCTACAGTTCTTAGGGGCTGCAGTATCTGCTCATCAAAGGCAGACCACATTGCATCGAGCTGGTTTGAAGTGAGCCCGAGCTTCTGTCCCGCAACCATATCGCCTGCGCAAAGGACAAGATCGGGTTGCAGTTTGATTAAAAGCTCTAGGCCACGATGAACTTGAGACACATAGCTGGTTGATCCGTAACTTGAGTTGAGGTCGCTGATCAGTGCGATTCGCTGATCTCCCCTTGGCAGCTCAGACAAGAGAGACTTTGACGGAGCACTGACCAGGTTTGCGGCAAGGGCCCTATGAAGAAACAAGCTGGCCATTCCTGCTCCGCTAAGGCTTAGGAAGTCTCGGCGGTTAAGGGACATAGCGTTGAGGATCAGGCCGTTGTTTGGTCATTCTGGCTTGATAGCGCAAACTTGTATTTGCCGTTCAACCTTCGCTTCTCTCTCTAGTTAACTCTTTTGCTCCACATTGCCCCGCTATCGAGCACGATCGGCGAGTTAGTGTAGAGGTGTAAGCGATTTCTCTACAGATAAATATAATATTTCAACGATTTCTTTGCTCGACTTAGAGGTGAATTTGTTGTTATTGAAGCTCTTATCGGTGCCTAATTTCCACTCTTGCTCCAATCATATGAATGTATTGCTCGTATTTGCATAGTCACTTGATTCGTTATTTATCGTACTGTTGGAGCCTGTTTTTTGGAGGCTTTCTAGTCAATCGAGTCTTTCTTAAAAACTGTTTAGTGAAGGATAAAGACTATTGCCAGGTCTGTGGAGTGGCTGGCAATTTAGAACTTTTTTGTTGGACTTGTGCAGATTGTAATTCTCTGCAGATCCATTTTAGGGTGATCAACTTTTAATCTTTTGTCTTTCTTTTCTAAATTTCGATGATATCTTTGTTGCTAGCTAGGGTTTGGAGTATGGGTCGTTGTTGCTAAACCAAGTCTTGTAAGTCGTAGCTCCAGTTCCTGTATGCTGATCTTTTCACGGATTGATTGGATACGTGGTGTGGCCAAAGGCTGTACTGCACCAGTCGTACCAGCAAAAGATTGGCGCATAGAAAGGATTTTTGGGAAGCTATGGCTCCTAAGCCTATACTTATTTGCGCAAATGCATCTTAAGTAAATATTAATATCGTGGTCTTGCCTGGGACAATGCTGTCTCTCCTTAAGCCTTCTGCCAGTGGCAGTCAATGGTCTGGCCCTGAAGTCTGAACAGCTTCTTGTTGTTTTCTTTGCATAGGGTTGTTGATCACATGGCGATTCAACGCTTTTAATCGCGTAAGGGATAAGGGCTTTTGTGTGCGCTAGCGATATGGAGAGCAAGAGCACCAAAAATCAGATCAAATTGGCCTATCCATAGCGATTATTGCGACCTAAGCCCCAATCTTGACTAGGAATGATTTGCTTGAAGCTGCTTCCAGCGCTTTTGGCGTCTCTGCTTTGATTGTTGAGTAAATATACCCAGCTTGAGGGCTGTTCTGGACTTGGGTCGCTCTAGCCGTCTCTTTCGTTGAGCGACTCGTCGTCGATTTCAACGGGTTTTAGGAGAGTGAAGTCGTCTATTGCAGTCGGCAATCTTCATTCGAGAACCTCTATGCGTTAAATCCTTTGCATTGAAACCGTTTTGCTGGGGGGCACCAGCACGGTGCTCTGCTGTTGGCTTTATCCGCTAAAGAACTGCTGCAGAGTGTTCCTTCCTGTTCTTAAAGCTGACAGTGGAGGTTGAGACAGTCGTCCAGTTGCTTCTCTCGATGGTCCATCAAGGTGTCAAGCCATCTTGCTGCTTCGACGGGAGCAACCGTGCGATCTCGCAGGAAGTTGCAGATCAGGCGATAAAGCGGGCCTGCATCGGTCTCGACTCTTATTTGCTCATCTAGCGCTAGAAGCTGCTCAGGTGTACTGCAAGAACGAAGTTGATCCACGATGGCTTCGCGCATTCTGTTGATCATCATTGCCGGCAAAGTTACGCCTGTTCTCATCCTGCCATCTCATGCCGCTTTCTTTGCACCGATAACGGCTGCCCAAGGGGCTCTGAATTGTTTCTTGTTATGGCAGCTTGCTGATATGGTTTGATTTTTGGCTAATAGGCCTTCCATTTCAAGACTACAGAGAAAGGATGAATAGCCTCTACATTTATCCGCCGACTTCTGTTCCCTGCTTTAGCATCGACATTGAAAGATTATCTGAGTATTGCGGTGGATGCAACGCCAAAGGACAATTCAGAAGCCAACGATCGGATCTCTCCACGCGAGAAAAAGCTTGGCATAGCCGTTTCTGTCTCAGTATTTGCTTTGAATGCTTTAGTGGTACTGATCTTGATACTGGATCGCACGGTGCCCTCGTTTCACCAGCTTTTGATGGGTATTTTGGATTGGATTAACTCACTCTGATTCAGAATTTTGTTGGATATTCGGATGATTCCCTTCAGGCTTGACTGAATCCTTATGCAGTCGACGTGCCTTTTCATCGTCTTGGCCTCATGTCCAAATGCTAAGGATCTATTTGGCGGCTTGCTCAGGCTTTGCTACCAACAGGGAAACTCGTCCTATTAGTGATGGATGAAATTCTCCAATTTCCATGTTTGGTGTCTTCGGCCTAATTTGCTTGGTTGGACTTGACGACCTGACAAAGGAACTTGCAACTTCTAACTTCACTAAATTCGCCTAATGGCTTTACCTTCAGAACTCGCTTGGTTAATTCCAGTGCTGCCTTTGGCAGGTGCATGCTTTGTAGGATTTTTGTTGATCAGTTTCAATCTCACCATGAACCGGTTGAGTAAGCCGGTTTCATTCCTGTTAGTTAGCTGTGTTGGTGCAGCAGCTGTACTCAGTTACGCCCTTCTGGCGGAACAAAGGGCTGGAACTGCTGCCATTAAGGTGATCTTCGACTTGCCAGGCTTAACTTATCTCAATTTACAGATTGGTTTTGTTGTAGATGGCATTGGTGCCGAGATGCTTGCGCTGATTAGCACTGCAGGAATGTTGTTGATGTTGTCCGCACATATTTATATGGTGGGCAAAAAAAACTATGTGAGTTTTTTTACTTATCTAGGCTTTTTTACTAGTGCCTTATTAGGTCTAGCCCTAAGTCCAAACCTATTAGAGATGTTTGTCTTTTGGATGCTGGTTGGGATCTCTTCATACCTTCTAGTTGGTTTTTGGTACGACACCAATGGCTCTTCCAAAACAACCCAAAAGATTTTCCTGGTAGACCGTGTTGGTGACGTTGGATTTCTACTTGGTAGTCTTGGTTTGTTCTGGGTGACCAGAAGTTTTGGATTTGATGAAACTGGCCCCCTTCTCGAGGAAGCGATTATCAGCGGTAAGCTTTCAAATCCAACGACTCTTCTCCTTTGCTTCCTTATGATTATGGGACCAATTGCAAAACTAATAGTGTTTCCATTGTATATCTGGCGGCCTGATGTGTTGAAAACACCCGTTCCTGCCTCGGCCCTCATTCATGCAACAACCTTAGTTGCTGCAGGTGTTTTTGTCGTTGCCAGGCTTGAACCAGTTTTGGCGGCTGGGGCTAGGGCCTTGCCTGGAACGTTTTTGGCCAATTTATTTGTTTGAGTCATTATATTTATTTTGCAGGGAGAGAGTATTGATAGTGATTAAGGTTATCCGTAAGAAAGATGATCAAGTCTTTAAGATAGAGCTTAGAGAGAATTAGACGTTGCAATCTCGATGCTTTTATCGAATGCAATTGCATGCTAATAACCTTAAGGTTATTATGGCTTAGAATAGTGCATCTATTTGCGAATCTTGGTTTTAATACTACGCACATTTCTACTTTGCATATTAGCTAGTGTTTAGCTGAGTTTACTTATTTGATTTGATCGATAGGGGCCGTGGAGATGCTTCGCCAGCACTATTCATACCTGAGACTGTAACGCTAATTGTGTGAGTATTGTCAAAACCAGTGCTTTATCAAGTGAGCCTGCCGTGCTTTTGCAAGCAAACCCAGTATATATACTGAGCAACTATTTCATGAACCAATAAACCATTATTGCAATTTTATTACTGTTTGAAATCATTCTTGCCTAGAGATATATTCTTTTACCGCTTTGTCCAGATGTAGGTGATCAACCAGGCCAGCCCCGCTGCTGTGAAAATAGGCGTTAAAATGCTGGTAAGTGCTCCTAGGAACCCAGGAAGCACTGTAAACATCAGATTTATAATGTAAGGAAGAATCATGATGACAGCTGTTGCAATTCCAGCTGTTAGGGCAGTTTTTGCCGGGAGTTTCATGTCGTTGATTTTTGGCAATAGTAATGGGATCTGAGGTATAAGCTTAATGGCGTTTACTGGTTTTTGCTTTATATGCATAGCACCAATATATTGACATTAGTCGAAGTTATCACTATTTGCACCGAATAAAAAAAGGATATTGCCTAAGGCCTAAGGCAATAATGACTCTTCTCTGCTGAGGTTTTATACAAGTCTATTGGTGAAGATTATTCCGATTGGGGCTTGTGTAGAGGGGTTTGGCCTGTGATGGTGAGCAAGTCAATGTCAAGGTGCTTGCACACCTGTTTCATCGTAAGAACAATGAAGACAACACTCAAATCCTCCCACATGACAGACCCTCGCTTTCTCAAAGCTTCACATATTAAGAGTTCATCTGTTTGTATACGTTGTGGTGGTGTTGGCTATTTGAAGTCTTCGCCTGTTACATATCACACTTGTTTGACTTGCCTTGGCCGAGGCGTAAAAACCATACATACTTAGCCTTCGGTTCGATCTATATTATTAGAATGAATAATAGGAATCAATAATTAATGCCTTAAATAATTAAATCCTTGACATTATCTCAAGACATTTTTGATTGATTGGAACTCTCAATCTACTTCTTTCTCTTCATTAGACATAAGCGCAAAAACATTATTGTTGAAAATATCCATAACCAAGTTTGGGCAATATCAATGGCTGCGGAGTGGTTCTTTTTTAGTGTGTAATCAAACAATCAATGCGGGCCTAAATACATAGCATGAATAAGTATTAATATTGATTCATGCTCTTAGTCTAATCCTTGCCTACCGGTCGAATAGCTGGTGTTGACGAACCCATCCAAATTCACTATGACGTGCTTGACGGCGAGCGCGCAGACACTCTTCACACATACATGGAGGACCTTCTAGCCAGCGGGTATGAATTGTCCACGGGAAAAGCTCAGCAAGCTCCATATCTAGCAATTGTTGAGTCATCTGGAGGGACAAGGTAATTGGCTTTAACTTTGTAGTTGTTGGGTTAGTAATAGATTCTCAAGAATGTCAATAGATTCATGGGCGACAGTGAATGTTTGAGCTGGAAAGGAATGGTACTTATTCAGTACAATTTGGTCATGACAAATGGTTGTGTCTATTCTATCAACACATGCCTTTACAGAGCTAAACAGGATCTTGTAACAGAAGGTAGGATATCTAATCGCTTATCCCTTCACACAGCCAGCTCACTATCTAGGCTTAATGTCTGATTAGATATCCAACCAATAGAAATGTTATACGAAACTATTTAGGATTCAAGTTAACTCAGAATCCTCCTAATCTGATACCTGCACCGACAATCACAAAGGCAATCGATACTGTTGTAATGCTACGAATATGCCAAGATAATTCAATAAGATTGTCGTCGCTGAGATTAGGAATGAGTCTTATTTGTGCATGCAGAGCCAATGCAAAAGCGATCGCCAACAAGATCAACTTTGTTGTTAATAGGGATGTAATTGGTGTCTGAAATGTAAAAAGTCCTCGGCCTCCTGGTAGATAGATCCATGTTAACCAGAGACCACTAATGACTTGAATTGCTAGTGATGTCACCCTTAAAGGCTCGAACATCTTTTCAAATGAGCGCACCTGAGACACACTTTTTTCTTTGAGAGCATCTGGCAGGACCCTTAGATTTAAAAGCAACTGTCCTCCAGTCCAAACCGTAGCTGCAAGGATGTGGAGTATGACCAAGACTGAGAACAACATTGATGCCCGAGTGTCTAACCAACAAAAATGGCTTGAATACCAATCATTCTTGCAGGGATTAAAGCAAATGTCTACTTTAGATCCAATATTTTTTCGTTTTTTTTATTCTTCTATATCTGGATACTCTTTGATTATAATAGGCTTCCAGTTCTTCGAGTCAATGATTTTATAATTAATAGATTATTCTTGGCGATAGCCATTGCATTTAGATGAAGCATCCTCAAGCGATTTATTCTAGCCTTCTTAAAGTCACTATTTTTTTGCATTAGTTTTATTTATTTTAGTCCACCAATAGACTACCGCAAAGGCCTTGTTTATTAGCATTTTCCATTTCTTGGTGATTTTGTTGAATTATCTTTTTGATATTGCTGACTTAACATTATCACTAATGGCCAGTGAATTACTCTGCTTCCTTCCTGTTCTTGCTGAATCTATTGCCAAATCACTTAGCTTCCTATCGTTCTTCTTGATTCAAAACTAAGCCTTGATGGTTTCTTTTGTAGAATCAGATGAATTGGAAACTTTCTTCGTTATTAGAGATAGAAGTGCGACAACGATAGTCTTTAAATAGCGATGGATATATCCTCTGTAAAATTTACCCAATGAGTAGCCAGCGGAATAGGTGTTACGGATTAGCCCTGCAACGAAGTTTAGTATCCAAAGGATCGCTAAAACAGTAATAATCCCGCCGCCTACCTCGTAGATACGCCCAACAGAGTTAAGAAAAGGCTCTAAATTGTCGAGAATGTGAATAGTTGTCATTGGATTGAGCTAGAAATTCTGGGTGCTTGGATGTATGCTTGTTAAGCTTGGATTGTTTTGAGCCGATGGGGTTAGCCTCTGTCACTAGTGTAGACGATATTGTTGTAGCTCTTTAGTTTTTCCTGGATATTGCTGAAATAATCTTTTAGTGCATATAAATGGTCCTGAAAAATAATATTAATCTTTTAAAAATCTCGAGATGTGCAGAATATTTTCGCTGTTAGCTCAATTGCATGGTATTCTAATGGATTGCAGATAATTTGCGAACAAATCCCTTGTAAGCAATCAAATTTATCTATAAGTTATGCTTTGCTTTACAAGAAGAATAGGCCTTAACTGTTTTCTCCAAAAAACAGTCAAATGGGTTTATTTATCTTACAATTGAGTTGTTTTGGCTTTTCTACAGTTTAATGATTTACCATTATTGTTGTTAATTCACTTTCTCTCAGTTGTATGGTATAAACTCTTCTTGTGATTTAATACAAGCAATACATGCTACTGCTAAGACAGTATCTGTTGTCTATAAGAACTGAGCTGCTCATTAATGAGATACTTTCGTGCAAAACTGAACATTTAGGTCTATGATACTGCTTGTAAGGTTGTAGTTAAGATATTTTCCTATTCTATAAGCTCTTTACAAGGAGCTAATCTAACCTTTCTTTTTGATTTGTAGATAACGTTCTCTATTTTCTGCTTTTACATCTCATTCTGGTTACTCGACTTTCATTTCCCTAATTGTTTTCGGAAAGATGAGCCCATGCTCTAATGTTTTACTGTGTATATATTGTTACGAGTTGCCCTTTGCTGCTTTTCGCGCCATTCGTGGCCTCTCGTAGATAATCACTTTGGTTTGATTTCTACTTTTGGAGGATCAAATGCCTAATATCAATGAGAAAGACAACGGAATGAAGATTCTTGCGGTTGCTTGGATGTAGCGTCCCTGTACCTAGATTCGTTGATCTGATGCAGATGCTCGCTTATTTCATTGCAACAGCTGCAGCAATTTCATTGATAGTTTCTTTGCTATATCTAGCAACATTCAAGGCTAGTGATAGCACTTATCCCCCCAGACGCGATAGTTTTGAAAATGTACCTTGAAAAGACATTCCCCAGAGTCATACTTGAGACCGATGCCAGGATTAACCTACCCATTCACCGACCGATACCCTGAAGCAACTTGATTTTATGGTCTCAGCAGAGCAATGGTTTGCTTGTGCTTCATTCTCAAATTAATTTCCTAGTCGAGAACTCTTTGTCGCCGGTATCAAATTGCTTCGTTACGTAGTCTCAGGTAATCAATTTAACTTCAGGTTGTTAACTAGAGATATTTGCCTTAATACTGGCAACTCTGCTAGAGCTCAAGAGCAAACAGCTTCTAAGATTCCAGCTTTGCGTGCGCCTTTTCAGCTTTGCGTATGAGCTTTTGAGCTTCTTCTCGTGTCGCGCATAGCTCGGCTTTTTCAGCCAACCTTACGAGTTTTTTATGTTGCTTGGTCTTACCCATCATTAAATTCAAATTCCTATTATTATATCGTATTGTCCAGCGAATACTTGCTGTCTTGGCTTTATACCTGATTAGTGCTGCTAAACGGTGCTGTTAGCTGGCCTTATTTCTGCTCGATTTGCATGTTTATTTCTATCTTGACTGATACATTGCTTGTGTGATTAATAATATTATTTCCTTTCTTTTTTTCATAAGTCTTTACTAGCATAATCCCTATGCTTCTAGTTCATGTGCACATCCATCATTCGTTTCTTCCTATTCATGTTGTCAATCCGTTCTTGTTTCCCAGTTTACCCATGGTTATCCTTCTAGCATTTGCTTTAAATGTGTTTTCAGTCATGAATTTGCCTGCAAAACTTCGAAATGGTTAGAAGTTGACAAGCTTACGTTTTTGGGAGGATCATACTCGCATTAGAAATGAATGATTTTTCTCCCGATATTCTTTCATCGTATAATCTGCATCTACTGATGACTATTACTTGATTTCCGTTGGTTGCACCTTCTCACCTCCTGAAGACTCTAGTTCCAGAGGGTTGTTGCTTCTGCTGATTTAATCCCCTTTCAAAATTAACTTGAGGTCAAGACGAATTAATTTAGTTGGCCTTGTAAATGGATTAATGTGATTAACTTTACTGGATCATAGAGGATATTGCCTTTATACTTCAGTGACAAAGACTAGGATCAATCTATTTATCGTATTAGCATACTCTATCTATTTGATTTCCTTTAATGGAATCCTTGTTGATAATCTGTTGTTAGTATTAAATTTGCCATTTGGCTAATGAAATGATGCAGCATATTGAACTATTAGAGCTCTTGTGTTCTTGGTAACAAGAAAATCTTTTGCTAATTTGAGTCCATATGAAGCGCTTTCCTGAAACTTCTAATAACGCCCTCTACAGTATCAATGACATTGATAATCACTGGTTGAATTATTTGAGCAAGTTTATTTAGATCGTTTGCCAGTAATCCAATCTCATAATTGTTTATTTTTAATCGATTCCTAAAGTCGTTCCATAGATCCTTCCTTGAGATTACTTTTATGCCCGGAAGGCTTGTATTCACAAGTCTCACCTGCTCTGAATGCGAGCTTCTGGGTATCAGCTGGACTTTGCGTATGCTGTTTTTATTGGCTGGACCGGACTTGGTTACAGTCATGATTCATTCCATGGATAAATGCAACCCCCCTCATGGAGAGGGCAATTGTTACAGTATCTACGCATTATAGCCTACACTGTCAAACCCTTTTCCATAGCACATTGAGTTGTTGATTTTGTGTGCCCAAACCAACAATATCCTTCGACATCTAATTGCTTTTCCCTCTAGGCGGCAAGGTTTATCCATTGGTGACTGACGATTCTGTTGAATTAGTAATCTTTTATTGGTCCTCAGTCATTATTGAGGCGTTTGCGCTAATGCGAAATTAAACTATTGGATATAATTTTTATGCTTATAATTTTTTGCCTATATTTAATATAGGCGAATCTAAAATTTCAGTTTTTTGTTCTCCTAGGCATGTTCTAACGATCTTCTTATTGTAGCTCAGCCAATTTTTCTTGATAGCGACCATCTCCGCGATCTAGCTTAATCAAGTCTTCAGACGGGTGTGTCTAGTGTTCAGATGCTCACAGTCCACACAAGTTCTTGTTCAGGTCTGTATCACTAGTAATGATTACCAGTTCAACCTCAGGCAATGAGGATCCCAATTTCAGAAGGATCTGAGCAACTTCCAGCAATGAGGCTTCTAGCAGTAGAAGGAGCGAAGGCTCGGGTTGACACTACTGATGACCCTGAAGAACTTCGTCTGCTTATTCGGGAGTTGCTTAGTGGCTTCGATTTTGCGCCACCTTTAGGCAACACCAATATTGAAGAAATCGAAACGAGCAACAGTGAGGAGATCTTCGCAGAGATTTATTGCTCTGGATGCGGTGAAGTCGAGACCTGCGAGTGCCCGGATCCCAGAGAACCGGATTTGCCCAGAACCCCCAGGCCTCTGTTATGAGTTCTAAGCAGGTCGTTGTTATCATTGCCCAACTTCTGAGCGCAATCGTTGCCGGTGCTGCTCCTTTGGTTTGGGCAATCGCTGCTCATCCAGGGCTCTAACTTCATCACCCCCCGCACAACTTTGTTCAGCTGAGATCAACTCTATAACGTTGTTTAAGCGATCTTTGGCCAGCGACGAGATCCTCCTGCGATGTTGCCAATCCAATTCACTGCCTTAGAAATCTCCTTTCGACTGGCGAAGCATGCTCTCACCCCATTGATCTAGCGACCAATCACAGGCCTAATCGATGCAAGGCAGCTTTCTGCTGACTTGTTTGTTTGCGTTGATCTCAGCGCTGTCGACAAGAGTCATATGCCCTCAGACTTTGATCAGGTAGTTCTCCCTCCCTACCTTCAGCACTAAGCTCATCCGATGTGATCACGCCCATGGTTCAGTTCATAATGGTTATGTTGTAGATGTGATCCACAATGGTGCTGATCTATTGCTGAGGAACTATCAAGCGGTCTAACTCTGCTGGGAATTTCTTTAGTGCATAAACAACTGTAACCATGCTTTGTTTGATCTCATCAGCCTTCGATTTGAACTTGTTTTATTTAAAACATAGTATTTGATTCTATTTATGCAAAATTGTGGAGTCTGTGAACACCATCGCAGCGCTAGTGATCAATTTAACTATGAAATTGTTCGCACAACTCATTGGGTTTTTCGCCATCATCCAGCACCAGCTCCATTGCTTGGTTGGCTACTGCTCGATTCACGTCGTCACTTGGCAGGACCTATTGATTTCCAACCCGATGAAGCAGCATCTTGGGGGAAGGCAATGCAAATTGGTAGTGGGCTTGTACAACGGCTTACCAAGTGCGACAGGGTTTATGCCATTGCTTTTGGAGAAGGAGCTCATCATTTGCATTTGCATCTGATCCCACGCTTCCAGCTTGATCTTCACACCACTGCTTGGGCCGTTGCCGATCATTACCGTGCAGTCAGTAATGGGCAGCGAGTAGCAGTTGATTCAACCCAGATTGCTAAATTTGTCAAACAAGCTCGACTTCTTGCAAAATCATTAGAGCTCTAGGCTTGATCTTAAAATTGACAATTAGGCTTCTCTGTGGATAGTGGCTTTTTCAACTGAAATAACTTTTTACCCATTATTAATGTTCAGTATCTCTATTGTACACGCTCAATTCCACGCTAAAAATAAATAAAACTCCTACGATTAGAGGCGAATACAAGCATTGATCAGGTAGCAGTGGATTGGCAATGAATCCGTACAAAGCATCATTCCACAAACCGGTTCTAATCATTTGTGCCTACACAAGATGCTTATGTCACTTTCATTTCTTTACCTCACTCTGAGAGGTTCTGGCCTGCCTAGCTGAGTAAGTCCAGAGGCATTTTTTGGGGCTTTGTCAGGATGATGGCACCTGCCATAGGTGTTTGTCCTTTCATCTGCCCAGCTATAAGCGGATCCCCGGTGCTGATGAAGGCTTTGAGCTTTTTGAGGTTTCCGTGGCTCAACTCCAGCCTACCCAGTGGTGCGTGGGCTTAGCGGAAGTGAAGAGTCGTCAGCTCGATTTCCGTGGAAAAAGCCCTAATGATCAAAAAAAATATTTGAAGGGTAAGCCCGTTCCCCTTGTAGGTAACGGTTCAGGTTCACTGTGGATGATTGATCGCCATCACCGCCTACGAGCACTATTGGATCTTGACCAAGACGCCATCACCTTTGGATATCTGATCGAAAATTGTCCTACCGAGGATGATTTAGAGAGCCTTCAGCTTTTGGCCGAGCGTGGTTGGTTGTATCTCTACAACGGACGAGGCCATGGCCCCCTTTTGCCGCAGGGTTTACCTAAGAGCTTGTTAAAGCTTGAGGACGACCCTTACCGAAGCCTTGCTTGGAAGCTCAAAAGTGAAGGGCTGATACGCCCTGAACCATTGATCCCATATCATGAATTCCGCTGGGGAACCTGGCTGCGCAGTCGTGCGTTACCGCCTTTTTCTAGTAAGTGCCTTGAACCGGCATTGCCGGCTGCTCGCAGTTTGGTGCGTTCCAATGCTGCCTCCCACCTGGATGGCTGGATTGGGTGATTTCACCTTTCATCAGACGAAAGTCATGCAGAAGACGGAAGTCCTCTACTAGACCATCAGCTTCTTGAGTGGCTCAGTTTTTCTGTTTGCCTGAACTCCATCAGGACCTTCTGGCATTTCGAGTGGCCATTCTTTTGAACCGAAGTGATCGAACCTGTCGGTGATCGCTTCCTTCCGTTTCGCCTGCGGTCTCCACTTCAAGTGGGTGCGCTGATGAACTCCAACACCGTGGAACATTTGAGACCCTTTTTAGGCTTCAGCGCAAATAAAGACCGTGTTGCAACTAATGCTAAAAGTTGGTGCAAATACAGCAAACCCAGCAAGTTTGTCCTCTCCTCTTAATTTCCGATCTCATTTGCAGGTCAACATCAACCTCCTCCCCTGACTTTTAAGTGGTGGTAGCGGGGTGGAGGTTTGAACTCCCGACCTTCGAGTTGTGAGTTTGCCAAATATGGCTGTTTTCCCTTCCAGTCACAGAGCTTTTAAACTGCCAATCACTACTTGACTTCCACGATAAATCCTCCTTCCCAATCTGGCCCGGGGGGCACCTCTCCTCGCCTTAGCTATTTCGTGGCTCTTGCTTTGGAACCTAAGTACTGATCCATGGCTCTCCTTGCTGGGTGCTGCACAAGATGTTCAGACGCACTGGCCATCTGACCCTGAAGGTTTTTGGCTCCTCAGTTCAATGACGTTTTACGTCGCAGCTAATTGGATCGCCATATAGAAGTGATCAATGGTCGATCGATGGAAATCAACAGTCCCTTGGTGCGCTCTTAGTCAGTTCGGTCATTGATCTAGTAGAAAAGGGGTACTGACAATCAAAAGAATGATCCCTCCTCTAGCTATCGTATTCGCAGCTCTTTTGCTGTCCACTCCCATTCACGCGATGGGATGTTCTGGAGATCACTCTCACAAGCATGACGGTGATTCAACAGAGAAGACGTTTGAGTCCACAGACAACACCAGCAAGAAAAGCATCGATGCTTCTAAGGCCAAAGTTTCAGAGAGCTGGAATAACTGACACGTTTTATAAATAAGATCTTTTGTATGACAAGAATCAACTTGGTCAAGCCAAGTGAATTGTCTGATCAACATTTAGTTGCGGAATATAGAGAAATTTTTATGATTGGCTCCGCACTCCAACGCTCAATAAAGTCGAAAAACTGGCAGAGGACCAAAGAACAGCTACCCAAAGAATTCACCTTGAATATTGGACATGTTAAGTTCTTCTATAACAAAGGTAAGTATTTGCATAAAAGATATTTAGATCTCATAAATGAAATGAAAAGTAGAGGCATGCGTCCAGATCCAGAACGACAATTTAAAAAAGAACAGTGGCCAACTGAATTTTATAAAGACTGGGAGCCTAATGCAAAAGACATTGAGCTAATAAGAAAAAGAATCAAAGAAAAAATCAATCAAAAGCCCACTTGGTATCGCTGGACAAAAAACCAAGCTGGTGATTCACCAGGGAAGAAGTCTTAGTCTGGCTTTTTGCTTTAGAAGATAGGTGCTGATTTGCGGATCTCGATGCTGGGTGCTGCGTTGTGTCAGCGTATGGGTCTGGGCTTCAGCACCTAAACCACAGGCAGCCTAGTGGCAGCGTGAATTCTTTCCATCTCATGCATGCCTTCCAGCTGGCGATGGATGCAACGTAATTGATGCCTTAGAGACTCAGCGTCTTCTAGGTGAGCAACACCAACCATTGCCGCTTCGATGTGGTTCTTTGATTCGATCAGATGCAGGCAGGTCGCCGATCCCATCTCAACGCTCATAACTCTCCTTTGGTTGCCCCTATTCAGCCAAACTTTTTTGACTTATGTTGTGACAACGATCACGAAATGATGTTGCTCGTAGCAAATTTCTGGAGGCCCTCATAAAGGTTGTCGTAAGTGAACCTTTTTATGGCTGTCTGTCCTCGCTTAAGTGTACCGAGGTTTGCTTGGTCTTGATTGTTCAACCACCAGACCTACCAGGATCACTAGGCGGCATCCTGTGCGATTAGCGACATATTCCTGAATCCTGTCAGTTTTAGAACTTTCTACTCCAGGACAATAAAAAAGGGCCTTTTTGAGGCCCTGTCTGGTGTTTGATTTGGTGGCGGGGGGGAGATTTGAACTCCCGACCTTCGGGTTATGAGCCCGACGAGCTACCAGACTGCTCTACCCCGCGTTGACCCTCAAAGCATACCTTTTGAGGCTTGTCCAACCTGGTCTTTGTTTAGGTTTCCTGGTATCGAAGAGCGCCGGCCACTTCAAGCTGCACACCTGGAGCAATGAGCAGCACCTGTTCCTCTAATTCTTGGAGTCCGGTTGGGGTGAGCCAATCAAGTTGGCGAAGTAAGTGGAGCGCTACAGCGTGTTTTGCTCGTTTGGATCCGTCTTCTACTTTGATCGCCACACCCATCCCTTCACCAACGCGGCTTAGACATTGGACACCTTCTGCTCCACCCTTGCTCACGATTTGTCCGTGAGCTCGTTGCATAAGCTCAGTGTCAAATCGACCTTCCCCTGCTACTAGTTCAGGATGGGCCAACATTGCCCTAATCACTTGTTCCATTTCTGCCTGACGTGATGCTCCGAGATGGGCATAGAGCAGAGCGATTTGGTCTAGCCGTAGGCGAAGGGTTGGCGCTCCACAGTCATCCCTGGCAGCTACGAGCTCGTCGGCCGGTAGCCCAAGTAGTTCGGCTATGCGTCGATTCACTTCGACTTGCAGAGGATGGTTGCCTTGCAGGTATGAATCAAGGGGCCAACCCATTTTCTTGCTCGTCGCAAGAAAGCCAGCATGTTTCCCGGAGCAGTTGTGCTCTAGCGGGCTCGTGCCTCCTGTTGGAATCGGGCATTGCAGCAGGCTTGGGTCTAGCTCGGCATTCCAAAGCAACCTGAAGGCTTCGCGGGCATGGGCGGGTGTCCCTGAATGGGATCCACAGCAGATTGCTAATCCTTTTTCCCCACAGTTCATTTGCTCTGCTGCACCACTACTTAAAAATGGCAGTGCTTGAAAGGGCTTTAGAGCTGAACGGATGAAGGTTTCAAAGTCTGCACAACCCGCTCGCATCAGGACGCGCCCTCGCCCATCGCAAACCACAGCATGCACGCGATGGATCGACTCCACGCTGGAGCCACGCTTAAGGCTTACTTCAAGAGGCGTTGTGCTCGAACGCTGGGAGCTTCCGAACCAGGTTGGAAGATTCATGCTCAAGCAGACTTTTGGGCTTCAGAGAGCCTGGCAGAGACTCGCCCCCTTGGATGATGAAGCTTGTGATGAAGTCCATGGTTCGTGCCAAATAACCAAGCAATGGAACTTCGAGTTGGTGTTAATTGCTACTAATTCAAATTGGTGTTTTTAAGTCTCAGGATGCTTGAGAGAGGTTCGAGCTCATGAAGCCGTGATGCTTTCCATGACTCCAGAAGGCTTCCAGGTCGTAAAAGCCTCGTTCGCTTGGCTGTAGAACATGCACGATTAATTCGCCGTAATCGAGCAGAGCCCATTTCCCTTCATTAAGACCTTCGCTTCGCAATGGCAATCGATCGGCTTCTACCTCAAGGCGATCTTCTACAGATTTAGCAATTGCTCGTACTTGGACTTCAGACAGTCCTCCGGCAATCACCATCCAGTCCGCCAGGCTGGATACCTCATCGATTCGGATCAGTTGAATGTCTGTAGCTTTGCGATCGTCGCAGGCTTCAGCGGCCATTTCTGCTAGCTGTTCACTATCCATAGACGTTCTCACTGCTTACGGATTGGCGAGATCCTTCCTGTTCGGCCATCTCTGCTCGAGCTTTCCCAGCACTTTTTCTAAGGGCTTCCAATCGATCTTCATAGAAGCTTCGCTTCTTCTTTTTGCGGGTTTGTTCCACAAGCTCCTTTAGCGCTCCCCCGAGGCTCTTGTAGGCATTCGGCACGCTGTAATTAAAACGACAAGCCAGATCGATAGCCCGTTCATCGGCAGCGATTGCATCCTGAAGCCGCTTTTCAGAGTTGTTCTTTAAATAGAGCCGATATCCAGCGAAGCCCGAAAGACCTAGGGCCATTAATAGCAACAATCCGTCTTGAACCCAGAGTTCACCAATTGCACCGCCCAGGCCGATGGCTAGAGCAGCCATTTCCCAGCCATCGCGAGGAATGGTGTCGTTCTGGACTCGACCGACTTCATGCCAAAAGAGCAAGTTGCGATGGTCGAGCGCGAAATTGTCCCATTGTTCGAGATCGATTTGGATCTCGACCTCATCGCGTCCGATTTCCTCGAGGGTGATGAGTGGTGGATCTACCGCTGCTGCCGCCTCCACGAACACCCAGCTCTGCATCTCTGGCGGCAGCTGCCCCTTAAGGCGCTGGAGTTCGCTCATGGTCTTGATCTCTCTCCTTACTCATAAAGCTAGCGACTACATGGCGCCTGGGTGTTTTTCCTGAGCTATCTCTGACGTTGCGTGGGAAGCTAGTCGCGTTTGGCCAATACCCGAAATTCCATGCCCCGTAGGTCTGATCTGCGTCGCATCCTGCTGCTGGGGTCAGGTCCGATCGTGATTGGCCAGGCCTGTGAATTTGATTATTCCGGCACTCAAGCATGCAAGGCCTTGCGGGATGAAGGTTTTGAGGTGGTGTTGGTGAATTCCAATCCGGCCTCAATCATGACGGATCCGGAGATGGCTGATCGCACCTATATCGAGCCGCTCACACCCGAGGTTGTGACTCGCGTCATTGAGTTAGAGCGTCCTGATGCGTTGCTGCCAACCATGGGCGGCCAGACGGCTCTTAATTTGGCGGTGGCATTGGCTGAAAACCACACACTCGAACGTTTTGGCGTTGAGTTGATCGGTGCAGATCTAGCTGCAATTCGAAAGGCCGAAGATCGCCAGCTGTTTAAGCAGGCGATGGAGCGTATAGGAGTCAACGTTTGTCCTTCAGGGATTGCTTCCAGCCTCAAGGAGGCAGAAGAGGTTGGTGAAGTGATTAATAGTTTTCCGCGTATCATCCGACCGGCCTTCACTCTTGGTGGCAGTGGTGGTGGCATTGCTTACAACCCTGAAGAATTTGCAGCGATCTGCAAAAGCGGTCTTGATGCCAGCCCGGTTTCTCAGATCTTGATCGAAAAGTCGTTGTTGGGTTGGAAGGAGTTCGAGTTAGAGGTGATGCGTGATTTGGCGGATAACGTTGTGATCGTCTGTAGCATTGAAAATCTCGATGCAATGGGTGTTCATACAGGAGATTCCATTACTGTTGCTCCTGCGCAAACTCTCACCGATCGTGAGTATCAGAGGCTTAGAGATCAATCCATTGCCATTATTCGTGAGATAGGTGTTGCTACGGGGGGTAGCAATATTCAGTTCGCGATCAATCCAGATGATGGCGAGGTGGTTGTTATTGAAATGAATCCGCGCGTTAGTCGATCATCAGCGCTGGCAAGTAAGGCCACGGGGTTTCCAATTGCCAAGATTGCTGCTCGTCTTGCTGTTGGTTATACCCTTGACGAAATTATCAACGACATCACGGGTAAGACACCAGCGTGTTTTGAACCCACAATTGATTATGTCGTCACGAAGATTCCACGATTTGCATTTGAGAAGTTTAAGGGCAGCCCAGCTGTTCTCTCTACGGCAATGAAGTCTGTGGGAGAGGCAATGGCGATCGGTCGCTGTTTCGAAGAGTCTTTTCAGAAAGCGATGCGTTCTCTGGAAATTGGGCGGGCTGGTTGGGGTTGTGATCGTCAAGAGCCAGAATTTACTCCTACAGAAATTGAGCGTTTGTTGCGCACGCCTTCTCCTGAGCGGATCATGGCAGTGAGAACAGCGATGTTGACCGGACGCAGTGACCATGATATTTACGCTTTGAGCAAAATTGATATTTGGTTTTTAGCCAAATTACGCCACATGATCAATATTGAGACAACGCATCTGCATGGCCGCACATTAGATGAATTGGATCAGGAGACTCTACTCTGCTTGAAGCAGCTTGGCTATTCCGATCGTCAGATTGCTTGGGCGACAGGTTCTGAAGAGCTCGCTGTACGTGCACGTCGTGAACTGTTAAATATCAAACCTGTTTTTAAGACAGTCGATACTTGCGCTGCCGAATTTTCATCTACTACTCCATATCATTATTCAACTTATGAGCGACCCCTGTACCGTCTTGATTCTGATCACCAATTGTATAAACTTGAGCCGGAAAGTGAGGTCGTTACAGACAGCCGCGCAAAAGTGATGATTCTTGGCGGCGGTCCTAATCGTATCGGCCAAGGAATTGAGTTTGACTATTGCTGTTGCCATGCTTCATTTGCTGCGCAGGACAAGGGATTTGTCACTGTGATGGTTAACAGTAATCCCGAAACTGTCTCCACTGACTATGACACCAGTGACAGACTTTATTTCGAACCTCTTACTCTTGAGGATGTACTCAATGTGATCGAGGCTGAACGGCCTAATGGTGTCATCGTTCAGTTTGGTGGTCAGACCCCACTCAAGTTGGCGATTCCCTTGCTTCGTTGGCTAGAGAGTTCGATTGGACAGTCAACAGGCACACGTATATGGGGTACATCACCAGAATCAATTGATCGGGCTGAAGATCGTGAACAGTTCGAGGCGATCCTGCGGCAGCTTCAAATTCGCCAGCCTCGTAATGGCTTGGCTCGCAGTGAAGAAGATGCCCGAGCCGTAGCACTTCGCATTGGTTATCCCGTTGTTGTTCGTCCCTCTTATGTGCTTGGAGGCCGAGCCATGGAGGTGGTGTTTGATGAACAAGAGTTGAATCGCTATATGGCTGAAGCGGTTCAGGTCGAACCCGATCATCCAGTGCTCATCGATCAGTATCTGGAAAATGCTGTGGAAGTTGATGTTGATGCTCTCTGTGACTCTGATGGAGTTGTAGTGATTGGCGGTTTGATGGAACACATTGAGCCTGCTGGAATTCATTCTGGTGATTCCGCTTGCTGCCTTCCCTCCATCTCTCTTGGTGAGCAAGCCCTTCGCACGATTCGTCTCTGGAGTGAAGCGTTGGCCCTTGCGCTCAAAGTTCAGGGGTTGATCAATCTGCAGTTCGCTGTCCAGCGAGATGAATCGGGTGATGAACAAGTGTTCATCATCGAGGCCAACCCTCGTGCTTCTCGTACCGTTCCTTTTGTGGCTAAAGCCACAGGAGTACCCCTGGCCAGGATCGCAACTAGGCTCATGGCAGGAGAGGCCTTGGCGGCTGTTGGACTTACGCATGAGCCTCAACCGCCTCTTCAGTCTGTCAAGGAAGCCGTATTGCCATTCCGTCGTTTCCCTGGGGCCGATTCGGTGCTTGGCCCGGAGATGCGGTCCACTGGAGAAGTGATGGGTTCAGCTTCCAGTTTTGGCATGGCGTTTGCCAAGTCTGAAATTGCAGCTGGTGATTCCCTGCCTATTCGTGGAACTGTCTTTCTCTCTACTCATGACCGGGATAAGCCAGCGCTAATACTTGTGGCTGAAAGGCTGATTGAACTTGGCTTTGATCTCACGGCCACCTCCGGAACTGCTCAAGCCCTTAATCGGGCTGGATTGAACGTTCAGCCAGTACTTAAGGTTCATGAGGGACGTCCCAATATCGAAGATTTGATTCGCTCTGGTCAGATTCAGTTGGTGATCAACACACCTATTGGTCGTCAGGCCGCTCATGACGACAAATATTTGCGACGAGCAGCTCTTGATTACTCCGTGCCTACGCTTACGACGATTGCTGGAGCACGAGCCGCTGTCGAGGGAATCACGGCACTCCAGCAACAGTCATTATCCGTAGCGGCCCTTCAAGACATCCATGTTTGATCTCCCATTAGGCTTGCTCAACTGAAATTCTTGCTGTGATCGCTAACGCTTCCCCTACTGTTTTGGCTCCTGGTAGTGATTGTCGAGAACTATTTCAGGCGGCTTATGAGAATCGCTACACCTGGGATCCGGTCTTTTCTGGTTATCGGGGTCGGTGTCTCTGGGTCAAGGATGATCGCGTCGTGGAAGGGAAGTTTGAGTTGGGAGCGGATCTTAAGGCCCATATTGATGGTATAGAAGATGAATTGATTGCTAAGGCTGTCTCTTCCCAGCTATGGGAAGTTGCCATACATCGAGTACGACGCAGTTTTGAAAAGACCCATGGTGAAAACACTTTTACCGCAGGTGACAATGATGAGGTTGGCTTAGAAGTGATCGTTGGAGGTAAAAATCTTGGTGATCGTTATCGCATCAAAAATGATGTGGTGACGATGGTTCATCGCCATATTCACGGAACAGTGGTGACCATTTTTACAAAAAGTACGACGGATACAGGTTATGGCTACCTAAGTCATACTTATAGCAGTCAATACCACGACCCAAAAACAAATGAGCCTACCAGTGGGGTAAGTCAGTTCACTGATACTTTTGTGCCTTTGGCTGATGATGGCTTGTGGGTATTGAGTGAAAGGTTAGTGAAAAAAGATGCTTTTGCTGGAATGGCTGCTGAACGGCAGTTATTTAAGTTCGTAGAGCTTGAGCAGCTTTAAAATAAGTGATAATGGTTGTCAATATACTCGAGATTAAGATAGGAAGCCTTTGCTTGACTGTCAGTGCTGATAGCATTGATTTGATTGGAAAAGCCAATAAATTCTTTTAGGTTTATCTGTTTTTAGGTGTTATTAAAATTGGTTTACTCGAGCAAATCTTTCATCTGTGGTTGACCAATTGTCAACCTTATCTTGCTCACAGCCAGCTTGTTGATGTTAGGGGTGGGCTTTATGCCCTTGATACGCCAATGCTATTGCTGTTCATCATGCAGGTCATTCGGCTTTACCTTTTATGAGGCTAAATCAATAGCTCACTGAATTTACTGACATCACATTGGGCCACCATGGCCATGGACATGACACTGGCACTATTTCAGGTTTCGCTGGTGCAATCCCTGTTGCTGATCAGGGGTTTGTTTGGGCTGTTGCTCACACCCTTATGGGCTCATGGTTCTTCTTAGCCTGATTAGCTTGCTTGTGAGTGCCATAGGGAATATCCTTTGACCTCAGCAAAAACTACCGATTTGAATCTGGGTAGACGTGAGGCTGAAAACGTCACTTCAAGACGCGTCTGGCAGAGGGCTGATGTCTTTGAGCTTTTCATTCAATTGCATTGCCAGAGTCTGACGTCCTACTGCCAGCACTTTTAGTGTGTCTTCGTGCATGCGCAGTTGGGCATCAGCAACTTGCATCCCACGGATCAGTTCCTTCAGTTCATCTGGTAGTGCATTCAGGTCGTAGCGCTTGCCTTCGAAGGTGAGCACTGGATCTGATTTATTGGCTGCAGAGTCAGTCATCGTGTTTGAGGTCTGTTCTTGAGTGTCATTTGTACTTTTGGACCTACCTAAGGGCCATTTTGGAGCCATTGTTAGGGGAAAAAGAGCATTACCTTTAGCATTGAAGCAAAGATTGGAGCTTCATTCTATGGGATGCGTTCCATATCTTTGTCTACTTTTGAGACACTCTGCAAATCACGAATGAACTGTCGTTCGCAGAGCTCTCTATAGCGACCCGTTCGGGACATTAGTTCGTCATGACTGCCACGATCACTGATCCGCCCTTGTTCTAGGACAACAATCTGATCGGCTTCCTGAACAGTTGCCAGACGATGGGCAATCACTAGAACGGTTCGTCCTTGCATGGCACGACGTAGTCCAAGTTGTATCGCTGCTTCCGCTTCTGCGTCTAGTGCACTAGTGGCTTCATCTAACAGCAACACGGCTGGATTGCCGAGCACGGCTCTGGCAATGGCGATGCGTTGAAGTTGGCCACCAGAAAGATTTGTGCCGCGTTCTTCCAATTGAGTGGAATATCCTTCCGGTAAGGACATGATGAAATCGTGAGCGTTGGCAAGGCTTGCTGCTTCTTTGACCTTCTCTTGGCTCGCACTTCGACCGAAAAGAATGGCTTCCTCGACGCTGCCAGAGAAGACTGTTGTTCGTTGCGGCACCAAGGCCACCTGACGTCTCAGCTCCTGGGCTTTAACCTGGCCGAGCTCATGGCCATCTAGAAGAATCTTTCCTTGTTGGGCTGTGTTGAAGCGTAAAAGTAATGAAAACAGAGTGCTCTTCCCAGCACCAGATGGACCCACCAATGCCACGACTTGGCCAGCCTTCACTTCTAGAGATAGATCATGAATCACATGCTGCTCATTGACATAGGCAAAACAGACTTGACGAAGCACCAGATCACCTTTTAAGCGACCCAGTGGTTCAGCCTGGTCAATGTCAGGAGGTTCCTGTGGTTCGCGTTCAATTTCTCGCAGGCGTCGGAGTGAGGCCTGGCCTTGCTGGAATTCATTGAAATTCGTGGTGAGGTGGCTAATGGGATCGATCAGCATCAGCAAGGCAGCGACATAGCTGCTGAAACTTTGTCCATCCATTCCGCCGGTTTGAATCCGAGCCGCACCAATCGCCAAGACTGTGAGGATGCCAGCGGCTTCGATGAAGCCCACGACAGGATGTTGTAGAGCGAGCAGACGCAGGGTTTGGTAACGCGCTTGACGATGTAGATCAACTTCGGCATCAAAGCGTTTCTGAAGCCAGGGTTCTGCAGCAAAGGCTCTGACCAAAGGCAACCCTTGGATTGCTTCACCAAGTAGCCCTGCAAGATCGCTCACCTGTCGTTGGCTGCGTTCAGCTGCTCTCATGACTCTTGCTCCAAACTGGCTTACCAAGATCGCCACCATTGGCGCTAGCAGCAGGGTGGCTAGTGATAGTTGCCAGTCAAGAAAAACCATATAGCCAAATACCGCTACCAATTGCAGAGCACTTGGTGTGGTGTCTTGAATGGTCTTGTAAATCACTTCTCCCACCCGATCGGCATCCTCCGTGAGCCGATAGGTCAGATCTCCTGAAGACAGTTTCTCGAGGGCCCCTAGTTCGACTTGTTGGAGCTGTGCAAATAAATCACGACGCAGGTCTTGGCTCACTCGCAATGCTGGCCCAGCAAGCATGGTGTCCTGTCCGAATTGAGCCAGTTTTTGAACCAGAAAAACAGTGAGTGCTATGGCAATCACTTGGACGACCTGGGCCAGCTTGCCTGCCCCGATAGCTGGAATCAGCTGCCCAGCAAGCCATGCCAGTAGCGGCCAGCATCCTACGTAAATCAGCATGCACACACCTCCCCAGATCAGCCTGCGCAGGTGAGGGCGTAAGAGGGGAAGCAGTCTGCGGAAGCCGGCTTCGGAGGAGGAAAACATCGAGTCACACTAGTTGCGTGAACGCTCTGCTCATTCAATGAAGTTGGATCAATTTCTTAAATGGCAGGGCTGGGTGGCCACTGGAGGCGAGGCGAAACAGCTGATCCAGTCAGGGCAGGTGTTTGTCAATGGCTCTGTTGAAACAAGGCGTGGCCGCCATTTGAGTTCAGGCAACCGGGTTCGATTGGGCACAGATGAGGCGGTCTTTGTCGGCAATGCTTCGACAGGGCCGTAAGTTGGCCCCTGCGGAACTTCAGAGGACCCGAGCGTGCGTAAACCCGTGATCGCTGGCAACTGGAAGATGCACATGACCTGTGCTCAGGCACGGGAGTACACGGCCATGTTCCTGCCATTAATCGAAGCCACTCCCAATGACCGTCATGTAGTGATTGCCCCACCATTCACCGCCATCTCCTCAATGGCAGAGTCCGTAGGCGGCACTCGTCTGGAATTGTCAAGCCAGAATGTGCATTGGGAGGATGATGGTGCTTATACCGCAGAGGTTTCGCCAACGATGCTTCTGGAGCATCAAGTGCGATACGCGATTGTTGGCCATAGTGAACCACGCAAATACTTCAGTGAGAGCGATGAACAGATCAACCGTCGTGCTCGTTCAGCCCAGTCTCACGGTTTGATTCCGATTGTCTGCGTGGGTGAAAGTGATGAGCAGCGTGAACGTGGAGAGGCCGAACGAGTCATCCGACGACAGGTGGAACAGGGACTGGAAGACACCGATCCAGACAAGCTTGTGGTTGCTTATGAGCCCATCTGGGCCATTGGCACGGGCAAGACGTGCGAAGCATCGGAGGCGAATCGTATCTGTGGCCTCATTCGACGTTGGGTCGGTGCTTCAGAACTAATCATTCAGTACGGCGGTTCGGTAAAACCAGGAAATATTGATGAGTTGATGGCAATGAGTGATATCGACGGAGTGTTGGTGGGTGGTGCCTCCCTTGACCCAGAGAGTTTTGCTCGCATTGCCAATTATCAAACCAGTTAAATCTCCTTGGCCTCAGGAATGGGGACAGCGAACGAAGGTGATGGGTGTGATTAATATCACGCCCGATTCTTTTAGCGATGGTGGCAATTATCTAGACCCTGATAGTGCACTTGCACAGGCAACTCTTCTTTTAAAGCAAGGAGCAGATGTTCTTGATCTTGGTGCTCAGAGCACGAGGCCTAAGGCCGAGGAGGTTGGTTGGCAAGAGGAGTTGAACAGAATGATGCCTGCTCTTCATGCAATACGTGCAGCTCACCCGCAGGCGTTGATCTCTGTTGATACCTTCCTGGTGGAGGTGGCGGAGGCAGCTCTGCAAGCAGGTGCAGATTGGATCAATGATGTCAGCGGCGGCAGGCGTGATCCAGAGTTGCTGCGGGTTGTTGCCGAAGCAGGATGTCCCTATGTGTTGATGCATAGCCGTGGTAACAGTCAATCCATGGATCAACTCGCAACTTATAGCGATGTGATTGAAGAGGTACGTCTTGAACTACTTCGTCGAACGGATCAGGCTTTGGCTGCTGGTATTCGATCTGATCAGTTGATTTGGGACCCAGGCTTGGGTTTTGCTAAAACCACTGAACAAAATCTGATTTTGTTGAAGCATCTAGAGAGGATTTGCTCTGAAGGCTTCCCTGTTTTGGTTGGGCCCTCAAGGAAACGCTTCATCGGAGATGTTTTGCACCAACCGGACCCAGAGGCTCGTCTATGGGGTACTGCCGCCGTGGCTTGCCGCTGCGTGCAGGCGAAGGCGGCAATGATTCGAGTACATGATGTGGGCCCAATCCATCAGACCCTTCAAATGGCTAGCAGACTCTGGTAATTAGGGTTTGAGTTACTTTTTAATCATTCGCCAGACGATTGGTTGTCTGGCGTTGTTACTCCTTCAATTCGATCTTCAATTTCCTGGTAAAGCTCTTGCAATTGCTGAATGTTCTCATCAGATGTTTCCCAGTAACCTCTGCCATTAACTTCTAATAAGGTGCCAACAATACGACGGAAGCTATGCGGATTAAGTTCCATGAGACGCTTACGCATCTCTGGATCATTGATGAAGGTTTCGTTTGACTCTTCGTAGACAAAGTTATCTACCTGTCCGCTAGTTGCGCTCCAGCCGAGGGTAAAGTTCAGGCGCTTGGCGACTTCGCGAACGCCTTCATAGCCTGAGTTGACCATGCCTTCATACCATTTTGGATTGAGTAGCTTTGTACGGGAATCCAATCGAATCGTTTCGCTCAGTGAGCGGACCTGAGCATTTGCTGTTGTTGTATCTGCGATGTAACTCGTTGGAGCTTTGCCATCATCTCTAAGGCCCTTGATTAAATTTGTGGGGTCTGAGTCGAAGTAGTGGCTGACATCAGTAAGCGAAATTTCAGCAGAATCAAGGTTTTGGAAAGTGACATCTGCTGTTTTCATAACAGATTCAAACACTTCTCTGTTTTGGTTCATCTCTCCTGGGTTGTCAGCATTAAAGGCAAATGTCTTGCGCGAAAGATACATCTCTTGAAGTTCATTCTCTTCTTCCCATGTTGAGTTCTCTACTGCAAGATTTACGTTTGAGCTATAACTTCCACTTGAATTAGAAAATACACGGCAAGCGGCATCCCTAAGGCTTGTGCCTTGTTCCTTTGCTTGTTCAAGGGAGTGTTTGCGTACGAAGTTTTGATCCAGTGGTTCATCAGCCTCAGCTGCCATCTTGACGCCTTGATCGATTAATGCCATTTGGTTGATAAACAGATCTCGAAATACTCCTGAACAGTTCACAACCACATCAATCCTTGGTCGACCAAGCTCTTCAAGGGGAATGAGTTTTAGCTTGTTAACACGGCCTACAGAGTCTGGTACTGGATTTACACCAATAAACCAGAGAATTTGCGCAAGTGATTCACCGTAGGTTTTGATGTTATCTGTACCCCAAAGAACACAGGCAATTGTTTCTGGCCAATCGCCCTGTTCTTGGCGTTGACGTTCAATTAATTTATCGACGACTCCTTTTGCTGCAGCAACGGCAGCTCTGGTAGGAATGGCCTGTGGATCGAGAGCATGAATGTTTTTGCCACTTGGCAGAACCCCTGGATTTCTAATTGGGTCTCCACCTGGACCAGGAAGCACATATTCTCCATCGAGGGCACGCAGGAGGCTCTGCATTTCCATGTCTGCGCATATCTTTTCAAGGCAACCGCGCAAATAAGCAAACAGTTTGTCAAGCTCAATGGAATCAATGTTGCCGAATCCAGCTTTTCTACAGGCTTGCAACCATGCATTGGGGCGTGTTACACCAAAACGCTGAAGTAGATTAAAAAACCAATCCAAATACCAGTTCGAATTATCTTTCATATTGACGCGTCCGTCTCGTCCAGTGAGAGATTGCACCATCGCCCTAATGGCGACACGAGATGCCTCAGTGATAGTGCGATTGAGCTCTACATCAGCAAGAATGCCGTCATCATTTCCTTTGTAGATATCTTCTATTTTGCGATCTATTGCTTCTGCTAACAGCCCAGGAAGCGAGCGAAGACCATCGTCTTCACGTTCAAGGGCGGCGATGCTTACCAGAGTCGCTATCGCTTCTTCTGCCGTGGGTGGTTTACCGATCGTGTGAAGTCCACATGGCAGAAGGCGACTCTCGATTTCCATCAATTGGCTATATACCGCACCTACAACGGCATCCCGTTGGTCGAGATCTAGCTCTGCCGCGTCTTGTCCTGGTAGGTCTACGTCGCGATCAAGATTGCATTGGCGTGCGGTTTCAATGATGGTATTGACGATTTGCACACCACGACCGCCTTCACGCAGTTGCTGGTAGGACCCCACCAGTTCGCCCAGTTCCTTGAGGCCTTTATAGAGGCCTGCATTTTCTGCTGGAGGAGTGAGGTAGCTGATTGTGGAGGCATAACCACGCCTTTTTGCAATCGTTGCTTCGGAGGGATTGTTTGCTGCGTAGTAATAAAGATTTGGTAGGCCTCCGATCAATGAATCTGGATAGCAGGTTTCACTCATGCCCATCTGCTTTCCTGGCATGAATTCGAGAGATCCGTGGGTGCCAAAATGGAGCACAGCATCAGCTTTCCAGATTTTTTCGAGATAGGTGTAGTAAGCAGCAAAGCCGTGGTGAGGACTGGCGCTTCTTGAGTAGAGCAAGCGCATTGGGTCTCCTTCGTAGCCGAAGGTGGGTTGAACGCCTACAAAGATGTTGCCGAAGTGACGTCCATAGATCAGTAGGTTTTGACCATCACTATTGAGTTCTCCTGGCGGCTTGCCCCAGTTTTCTTCAAGGCGCTCTGAATAAGGTGTCAGGTGCTCGTACTCAGCCACACTCATACGGTGTGCAATGGCCAGTTCTGGTGCTCCTTCTAGTGCTTCAGGATCATTGATTACCGCCTCCATAAGTGCTTTGGAGTCTTTGGGGAGGTTTTGGATGTCGTAGCCCTGAGCCTTCATTTCCTCCAAAACACGATGGATGGAACCAAAAACATCGAGGTAGGCAGCACTGCCAACATTTCCTTTATCTGGAGGGAAACTAAAAATAGTAATTGCTAATTTTTTCTCAGCTCTTGACTTGATTCTTAGAGATGACCAACGGATTGCTCGTTCAGCAATCGCATCAACCCGGTCTTGAAGTGTGTGGGCTTTGCCAGTGGCATCATCCCTACCAGAGAGCACGATTGGCTCGATGGCTCCGTCCAATTCGGGGATGGCGATTTGTAGTGCAACCTGAACTGGATGCAGGCCTAAGTCACTAACTTCCCATTCCTGAGTTGTTTGGAAGACAAGCGGGAGCGCAACCATATAAGGGCGGCTAAGGCGCTTGAGAGATTCGATAGCCTTGGGGTGATCCTGTCTGGCAGGGCCACCCACAAGGGCAAATCCAGTGAGGGAAACCACCCCATCGACTAGGGGTTGGTCAGGGTTGAGTGGGTCGAAAAAGAAGGCATTGACAGGCTTAGAGAAATCAAGCCCACCGCAGAAAATGGGTAGGACACGTGCACCACGGAACTCAAGCTCTTGAATGACAGCGACATAGTGGGCATCATCACCAGTGACGATGTGGCTTCGCTGCAGGACAAGACCGATCATTGGGCCTTTATGGGCTTTCTCTGAGAGATCCGTGCGGCTGGTCGTCCAGTTGAGGTACTCCTTGAGGTCTTCAAACATCGACGGGGCCATCGGATGCCAGATGCCCAGGTCCGGGAAGATCTCTGGCTCCACGATGTCTAGTTTTGGACGATCTTCTCCTTCTGTCGCTGGAAAGACATACTTATCCGCCAGCATTAACAGGAAGTTGCGCAGGTTGTCTGGCGTACCTCCTAGCCAGTATTGAAAGCTGAGCACGAAGCTTCTTGCATCTTGTGCTTTATCAACCGGCAGATATTTAAGAACGTTGGGGAGTGTATTTAATAGTTTGAGCATTGCGTCTTGGAATCCAGCACCGTTTGATTCCTTTCGCTTTTTCATGAAGTTGGCGATAACACTATCGCTCTGTCCCAGCTGGGCCATGGTGAAGGTGCCAAGCTTGTTGAGCCGCATCACCTCCGGCATGGAAGGGAAAACAACAATGGCTTTGAGCCGCTCGCGATGGGGGGTGACAGCGTCCACCACTTTCTGAGCTAGGTCTTCAATGAAAATCAGCGAGGCGATAAAAACATCGGCTTCGGCTAAATCGGCTTGGAAGTCTGCAAAGTTGCTTGGATCGCGCAGTTCTTCGATGAGGTAACCACTCAGTTCAATGCCAATGGCTCCATTTTGTGCATTGAGGCTGTTTGCGGCCTGGGAAAGCGCACTTTGGTACTGAGGTTCGAGTACCAAATACACCGCTTTCATGACAGCTTGATGGCTGTGGTTCTCCGCAGGAGCAACTCGGCGATCGGCTGAGCGAACCTGCGTGAACATTGGAGTACTGCAAAGTAATTTGATGAAGCCTAGGTTGTCTGGGGCTCAGCGTGAAGTTCGCTGCCTTGGTGTTACATGAGTCGACCCATAGGCTTTATTCAGCGATCGCCCTCCCATGACCTCAGTCCCTCCAGAGTTGATTCCTGTTGTGGTTGCTGGCGCACTGGGCCGCATGGGGGCTGAGGTCATCAAAGCTGTTCATCTCGCTTCGGATTGTGAGTTGGTTGGTGCAGTGGACACAACGCCAGGCAAGGAAGGTGTGGAGATAGGCGAGGAGCTTGGAATTGGTGTTCTTGATGTTGCTTTGACGTCCGACATTGAGGCTTGTCTTTGTTCTGTCAGCCAGTCTTTTCATAGGACTGGCCCTGGACAAGGCGCTGTGCTTGTTGATTTCACACATCCTTCAGTGGTTTATGAGCACACCAGGGCGGCGTTTGCCTATGGGGTTCATCCGGTCATAGGCACCACAGGACTCTCACATCAGCAGTTGGTTGATCTCAGTGAATTTGCAGCAAAAGCGTCGATGGGAGGCGCTGTGATTCCAAATTTCTCTGTTGGCATGGTCTTACTGCAACAGGCAGCAGCAGCGGCTTCACGCTTTTATGACAATGCAGAACTGACTGAGCTGCATCACAACCGTAAGGCTGATGCTCCGAGTGGCACATGTATAAAAACTGCAGAGATGATGGAGGAGCTCGGTAAAAGCTTTAATTCTCCTGAAGTTGATGAGCATGAATCGCTGACTGGTTCCCGTGGTGGTTTACGAGCTAGTGGCTTAAGACTCCATTCGCTTCGTCTGCCTGGATTGGTTGCCCATCAGGAAGTGATGTTCGGAGCTCCTGGAGAGAGCTATACACTCCGGCACGACACCATTGATCGTTCGGCCTACATGCCAGGTGTGTTGCTAACCGTTCGTAAGGTGCGACAGCTTCAAGGTCTGGTTTATGGCCTTGAACGCCTCATCTGAAATTCATTTGCGTGTCGATGTTGGTCCCTTTGCGTCCAGGAGAGCTTCAGAGGCTTATCCCTGCAGTGGCCACCAGTAATCAATTCGCAGCGGCCCTTGGCAACCCTCGTAAGATTCTGCAGAGGGTCATGATCGCCGCCATTGGAGGTGTGATCACATTATTGATTAGTCAGAGTCAGCTGGCGAGTCGATGGGGTGCTGTCTGGCTTGTTGTTGGAGTGGCTCTTCTGCTTTATGTGCTTTGGGGCCCAATCGTTGAAGCGGGTCAGCGCAATGCAGGCCTTCGTCGTTATCCGGCGGCGGCCATCTTCGAAGGTGAGGTGGCCAATGTGTTCACCCGTGAACGAGTGCTGGACCGTCATGAGCAAGCGAACAAGCTTGGAGAGTTGGAGCTTGTTGAGAACAGACGTACTTGGATTGTTCTTGAGTTAGAGGATGAAGATGGATATTTGGGTCAACTGAGCTTTCCGATGTCCAAGAAGCATCAGTTCATCCGAGCTGGATCTCTCATTCGTTGCCTTGTGCTGAGCGATCGCAAGGATTTCAGCCGTATCGCTGCACTGACTGATGCATGGTTGCCAGGGCAGCGGTTGTGGGTCGGGGAGTATCCCTTTTTGCTAAGGCCTGCATTTGAGGAGCTGTGTCAGTTGCGTTTTGCACGCCAGACCAGTTGAATCGCGCTAAGAGATTTTTCTTGCCACTAGCTTGAAAAGTCTTAGGAGTGCAAATGGCATCGTTCGTTTGACTTATACAATTACTCGATTCCTCTGTGAGGTCCTCAACATGAGAATGGTTGATCAATCAATACTTTTAAGATTGAACACTTTTAGGATTTGCCACTGAAATACCGGGGGGGTGCCAGCCAGTTAACATCTATGTGGAGGCTTCGCCATGCTCAGGGATATTGCATTGCCCTTCACATTTTGCAGAGATAGTTGGGAAACTGCTTTGAGGAGCTTTAGAACATGATTGATCAATTCACAGCTATTGGCGAACTTGCAGCAAAATCACTAGTGATCTGTTTCTCATTTTCTGGTTGACCACTTGAACCGGTTCCACTCTGCAGCAAAAGGGTCTTTGCCAGTTGACATACGAGTGAAGATCCTTGGCGCTGGTCCCACTGGGACCCTTTTGGCGCTTGCTCTTGCTCGGCTAGGTAACAGCGTCACCCTCTGTGACCCCTTAACAGTTGAAGAGTTGCCAGCACGAAGTAGAGCCTATGCCCTTACGCATTCATCAAGGCGATTGCTTCAATCACTTGATCTATGGGCCTCACTGATTCCTCATCTCGCTCCATTTACAAGATTGCGGCTAGATGATCAGGAGCTGAATCGTCATACCTATTTTGAGGTTGATGATCTTTCAAGCCAAAATCAGCTTCACGGTGCCGTCGGCTGGATTCTTGACCATCGACCATTAATGGAATTGCTGATTGATCGTCTTCAGACATCTCCAAAGGTGCTTTTGAATTTGGGGAGGTTTGATGATCATCATCTCGATGGGCACGATTTGGTTGTTGCGGCTGATGGTCCGAGATCTCTTACCCGGCAGGCATGGGGTATCAACACTTGGAACCATCCTTATCAAAATGGCTGTTTAACCGCCAAGGTGCTGCTTCGGGGTGCTGATCCTTTGATGGCATATGAGCTTTTTCGTGCTGAAGGGCCTCTAGCTGTCTTGCCAATGGGAGGTGAGGTCTTCCAGATGGTTTGGAGTGGTCCTTTGAGACGATGCCAAGAACGTGCTGGTCTGTCTCCTTCGTGCTTTCTTGATCATCTTGCTGCGGTGTTACCAGATGGCCTTCAGCCAGATATGCTCTTGGATCGTCCTGCGGCATTCCCTCTCCAACTCGCCTTTGCCTTTCGTTTGCAGCGAGGTCGTGGCGTCCTTGTGGGTGAATCGGGGCATCGCTGTCATCCTGTCGGAGGACAAGGGTTGAATCTTTGTTGGCGTGACGTAAGCACGTTGATGAACCTTGTGAAGAATGTCGATGAGGGCAAGTTGCCTGTTGAGAAGTTGCCTCAGGTCTATGCCCGCAAGCGCATTTTTGATCTCGTGTTGGTTGGTTTATTTACTGATCTGATCGTGCGCTTTTTCTCCAGTCGAAACATCCTTTTGCTGATGGTTCGACTGCCGCTGATGTTTCTTCTGGCTCGCCTCTCGTTGTTGCGTCAGTTGCTTTTGAAGGCCATGACAGATGGACCCATCACAGTCATCAGATTGTTGCCAGAATGATCGTCTACTGCAGTTGGTTAAATGGTGATCAGTAGCCATCCGCAGCCCTCATTCTCACCCCAGTTACTGCAGTTTTTGCAACAGAAACTCGGCCTTAGTGAGAACGCTCTGAACTTGGGCTTGCGTCAGGCAGAACTTGAGCAAGCACCTCTGCCTGTCGTGCTTTGGAGTTTCGGTTTACTCAGCTTGGCTCAGTATCAGCAGGTTCTCGATTGGGAAAATGATCAGGAGTAGATAATCAGTGACTTCACTGGTATCTCAACTGGAAGTTGCTGCCGCCCGCCGAGAGCGGCTAATTCGATCACAAAACCACATCCCACCAGATCGCCACCAGCTTTCTCGATTAACTCGACTGTGGCTCTTGCAGTTCCTCCAGTCGCCAGAAGGTCGTCCACCAATAAGACACGGGGATGACCTTGAAGAGCATTCGCATGAATCTCGAGGCGATCGCTGCCGTACTCCAGGGAATAGTCGATGCCAAGAACATCACCAGGCAATTTGCCAGGCTTCCTAACCGGAACAAAGCCGATTTTCCGATTCGTTGCTAACGCTGTTCCCACAATGAATCCACGTGATTCGATTCCGACAATTAAATCGGGTTTTAGTTCTGTGCAGAGATCTCCTAGCTGTCGCATCACTTCATCCCAGCCATCGGGATCACGCAGCAGGGGACTGATGTCCCGAAAGAGAATTCCAGGTTTTGGAAAGTCTGGTACGTCTTGAATGAGGTGGCGAAGATCCAAAGAGTGGTGACGCAGGGGCCTTAGGCCTGGCATCATCGCAGCCATGATCAATGCAACAACCACTTCAGATCCTTCATCAACTGTTCAGCCACAGAAACCCTTTGAGCAAAAGCAGAGCGGCGTGCAGAACAACACCGTTCTTGGCAGGAGAGGACTTGAGCGTCTAGACCTTCTCTTGCTTGTGGTCGAATCACTTGATCTCAATGGTGGTGAGGCGATGCTCTGGGCAACCAATCAGTTGGGTTTGCAGAAACAGTTCCCCAACCGGGTTGAGCTTTGGAAGCGACGTTGTCACAATCCACTGAGACGCGCTACCCGTCGAGGTGACCTCAGTTCTATTGATACTGAGGCTTTGCTTCGCCTGCTTTGTTTTATGGCAAGCCGTCTTTATCCCCTTCTTCATCAGCTGCTTTCTTCACGTGAACCAGAAGAACTCAATTTGCAGCGCTGGACTTTGCTTGATCAGCGACTGCGCGATCTGATCGAGGAGAGGATGAATCCTCGGCGCGGAGCTGTTCAGCGTCTGTTGAGGCCAGAGCAATCTCAGCCTATTCAGCGTGAGCTGGTGCTTACGCTTGCTCTTGCTGCTGGTAATGGAGGAGTCGATCGCCTGCGCGCCAGCCTGCTTGATCCGACACCCTGATGTTGAACCTCTCTTTCCGTTATGACCAAACGGCAGTCCGCCTTCAGGTGGAGGGCCTGCCAGATTTCTCCGCAGGTCATGGGGATGGTGCTCTAGGCATTCTGTCGGGTTGGCGGCTGCAGTTGGTTGGTTCACCAGAGCTAGAAGGCAAGCGTGAACATCTGCAGGCCTTGATGGCTGCTGTGCTCCCCTATTCACGCCACCGCATTTCTGGTGTGAGTCGAGCTTTTGGTGACGAAACCAGTGTGGTTGTTATCTCTCCTGTTGGGGATAGACATCAACTGCTTTTGCGTAGTAGTCAGCCGAATGTTCCTCCTCTCACTCTTAACCTTGACGATGCAGAGCTTGCTGATCTCGTGTGTTGTCTGGATGATCTTCGTCTTGACTCGCGTGTGCAGGTTCACTGGGAGTTGCCAATTGATTACCCATTGCCTCGTCACGAACTGGCCGAGCGAGTCCCTCTTGGCCAACGCATAGGAGCTCCATTGATTGGTGGCGCAGCATTGTTTTTGATTGCAGGTCTTGGTCTGTTGCTGCCTGTTCCACGCAATCCAGATGGAACGCTGTCCCCTGCCACTCCTAATGCGCCAGAGTTGCAATCACATTCTGATCGTTGACGAACAGATCTTGCAGGCCAGAATTACATTCTATTGAAAACACTTTCATACCTCCTATTGGGAGTTATGCAGGCGTGAAGATCGAATTAATCCTGTCCTCTTGAAGCGGACCCCCCTAGTGACTTTCCCCATGAGCAGTCCTCTTCGAAAATTCAATAACTCAGATCGTCAACGTCAGGTTTTCCGCAGATCTCGACCCAGAAAGGTGCTTCCTCTATGGCGTCAATTTGTTGAATCGATGCTGATGTTGGTTGGCGGCATCGGTTTATTAGCTTTTTTGAACTGGGTTCCTCAACGACTCGATGGGGTGGTGATTGTCAGCGAAGCAATCGCAGATCTGATTCGCGGTATTACTCATCTGCTTGAGGCCCTTTTGGGTCTTGGTTCGGTGATTTTGTTGGCTGGACTCGTGATGCTTGGACTAATCCTTCTCCTTGGTGGCAGCTGGCGGATGTTGAGGTTTTTTACACAACTATTGAGTAGGCCGAAGAAGGTTTCCAAAAGGCAAATCCGTCGCCGGATCCTTCGTTAGTGCCTGCGAGGATGAGGATGCGGCGCCAGGGATCTTTGCAACATCCAAAGCTCCTCCATCGTTATATCGCTATCGTTGTTTAAATCCAGTCTGCTGAAGTTGTTGGCCAGCCAGCGGATTGACTGAGCTTCATAGCGATTGAGTTTCCCATTGCCGTCGATATCGGCTTGCTTGAAACGTCGTTGGAGCCGTTTACCGTTTGGATGAGTGCCGGGAGGTCGCAAGTCCTCTAAAACTAAATAACCTCGTGAATTCTTTCTATTCAGCCTTCTTATCAGGTAAGTCTTTTCTCCAACCTCGCGTGCATCCAGCCGACCATCGCCGTTGAGGTCCAATCGTAAGAACATGGCCTCCATGCGCTGGCCGTAATACTCAATGCCATCTGGTACTGCTTCGGCACCGGTTTGGTTCAGCAGAGTTCCAGTGCTGATCAGTCCTGCAGTGATGAACCTGAAAACCTTTGACTCCAATGATTTCGGCCAGCAAAGAGGGGGCCTTGGCTGATTTGTCATGCAATCAGCCTATGGATCGTGTCCAGCAATGTCGATGACTGAACTATGACCAAAGCTCTTTGAGCTGTGACATGCTCCAACCCCTGTAGAAAAAGCGATAGAGATTGTCTATACCATCGAGGAACAGTGGCTTCTAGAACACGCAATAGTGATGGAACGCTCCTCGATGATCTGGGTTGTGGACGATGACCCAGAACTGCGTCAGATGGTGGGTACCTATCTGATTGACCAGGGTTATGACGTTCGCTGTCTCAGCGATGTCAAGCAACTGGAAGCACGGTTGGAATTTCAACGACCTGATCTTGTTGTCCTTGACTTGATGCTGCCGGGTGATGATGGCCTTTCCGCTCTGCGTCGTTTGCGTGATGCAGGGGACGATTTGCCTGTTGTGATGCTTACCGCGAGGGGGGAGGCCGTTGATCGGATCATCGGTCTCGAGCAAGGTGCAGACGATTACCTCGGCAAGCCATTCCTTCCACGAGAGCTTTCTGCTCGTATTGAAGCCGTTTTGAGACGGCGCTGTGCGCTTCCTGCTGGCACCCCTTTAGCAGAGGGTAGCGATGTGGTTTTTGGTGGGAATGTGTTGAATCTTTCCGCTCGTACCCTGACCCAAAATGGTTCTCCAGTTGTAATTACGAGTGGAGAATTCAGCTTGTTGTCCGCATTTGTACAACATCCTCATCGCCCTCTTTCTAGGGAAAGATTGATCGAACTCGCACGTGGGCCAGCTTGTGATACTGATAGTCGAAGCATGGATGTTCAGGTTTCGAGGGTGAGAAGGTTGGTCGAACCCGATTCCAGTCGACCTCGCTATATCCAGACGGTATGGGGCTATGGATATGTTTTTGTCCCTGATGGTGAGCCCAGGTCTCGTTGATGACGCGGACACAACGCAGGTCGGCGATCGTGTTCACTTCTTTGGGCTGGAGTGGCGTTGTTCTTGGCAGTTGGGCGCTTTGTTTATTGGTTTTGCAGGTGCTCTTTGGCCGACAGTTAGAGATGCTTCAGACCGTTCAACTTGGTCGTGATCTATCACTCAACGTTCGTCTTACTGAGTTAGCTCTTGAGCGGTATCCCCCTGCTTTGGTTTCTGAGCTAACAGGGCTGGATCTAGCAGTGATCGAACGACCACCAGATCCGCCCCGATTTGATCATTCTCTTCAGCGGCAAACAGATGCGCTTCAGAGGCAGCTATGCCAACGACTCTCCCATTGTCCAATTTTGATTCCTTTCTCGGCGGAAGGCGCGCAACGTGGAGCTTGGATTGAACTTATTTCCCCTTTAGAGCCCGTTTGGCTCCGAGTTGGACTGCGTTCCGCGTTTGGTTGGCCACCGGAGCCAATCATGTTTGGGCTGGCTTTGGTTGGTGCCGTGGTGATTTGTGGTGGTCTTTTTCTGCTCTTTCAGGTTGATCGACCGTTGAGGGGGCTGGAAAGGGCTCTCGCTCGTGTTGGCGATGGTATTGATCCTGAGGCTGTAACAGCAGTTGGAGCTCCTGAAGTTCAACGCCTCACACAACGTTTCAACGCCATGCTTTTACGCTTATCGGCCAACCGCCGTGAAAGGACAACGATGCTTGCAGGCATCGCCCATGATCTGAGAGCCCCCATAACTCGACTCAGTTTTCGGCTGTCTTTGCCATCCCTCAGTGCTAAGGATCGTGAGCAATGTTCAAGGGATTTAGAGTCACTTGAGCGAATTACTGGCCAGTTTCTTCTTTTTGCCGGTGGTGGTGATAGCGAAGCCTTGGTGGAGTTGCCTCTAGATGCGTGGATGGCAGAGGTCTGCGCTGCTCATTCTGCCGACTTGCTGAGGCTTGATCTTCAGCCTCTTATGGCCAAGGTGAGGCCTGTTGCCTTGGGACGAGCAGTTGTCAATCTCATCGACAATGCATTTACCTACGGTTTAGCCCCCGTGAATGTGACGCTGCGTGGCTTTGAACACAGCTATCACATCGAAGTTTGGGACCAGGGGAAAGGCATGCCAATGGATCAGTGGGAGCGAGCCTTACAACCTTTTCAACGCTTGGATGAATCACGCCGGGAACAGGGGCATAGCGGCCTCGGGTTGGCGATCGTTGCTCATGTTGTTAGTCGACATGCAGGCCAACTTAGTTTTGTTGCTTCTGACGGAACCACTGAAGATCAACCTGGTCGATTTGCCGTAAGGCTTCAATTGCCTTTTGATCCTCCTGACTAGTCATTGGCGTAAAACGCCGTTGATATTCTCAATTGTTTATGTCAGATTGCTCAAGGATTGAGAAAACTTGATTGATGTTTTCTTTTTGTCACTTTAGCAGGCAATACAAGTTTGCTTTGCTAGAAAGATTGAATGGGCAAAGACAAGAACAAGAAACAGAAGAAGGCTTCTGTGTCACCAGAGAAAATCAGTGAGCTGGATATGGAAAGTCTGGATACTACTGATCAAGATATCCAACATCCATCAGCATTTTCAGATGGTCTTCATTCAAGGGTTCAACGTCTCAACAAGAAGCTATATAAGTCTGAATTGAAGAAGTTTCAGTCTGATTTGGTGAGGATGCAGTACTGGATAAAAGCCACTGGTTTTCGCATGATTGTGCTGTTTGAAGGTCGTGATGCAGCTGGTAAAGGGGGCACGATCAAACGATTGACAGAACCTTTGAATCCCCGAGGTTGCCGTGTTGTGGCCTTGGGAACTCCATCAGATCAACAAAAGACCCAGTGGTATTTCCAGAGATACGTTGATCATTTCCCTGGCGCTGGAGAAATTGTCGTGTTTGATCGCAGTTGGTATAACCGCGCTGGAGTGGAACGGGTCATGGGTTTTTGTACACAAGATGAGCTAGATCGCTTCTATGAAGCTTGTCCTCAATTTGAAAGGATGCTCGTACAAAGTGGCATTCTTTTAATCAAGTATTGGTTTTCAGTTAGTGATGTACAACAGGAGGCCAGATTCCAGTCAAGGATTAACGATTTTACGCGTCGTTGGAAGCTTAGCGAGATGGATCTTGAGGCTCGTAATCGTTGGGTTGAATTTTCCAAAGCAAAGGATGTGATGTTTACTCACACCAATATTCCTGAAGCTCCATGGTTCACCGTAGAGGCTGATGATAAACGTAGAGCTCGTCTAAATTGTATTCGGCATTTGCTCAGCAAGGTCCCCTGGGAAGACATGACACCGCCGGCCATCAAACTTCCAGCTAGGCCTGAACAGGGTGAATATGAGCGCCCACCAATTAATGAGCAGTTTTTTGTACCCAATGCCTATCCTTATGATTGATATTATTGGACGGATTCCTCCCATTAATAATGTTTCTATCATAGTAGTCAGTACTCCTCACTCTCAATACTATCTTGCAGAATTTGATGGCTTTGCCTATGTGCCGATAGTTTTATTTTTACAAGGCTAGCTTTCAAGTCTAACCAATAATTAAGCCAGGTCTTTCGTAGAGATTCATTGATTAGAGCGCCTTCAGTTGCATGTCAAGTGTTACATGCAGAATTCGATTCTTGACCTTGATAATATCGCAATTTCTGTCGGTATAGGCACTAATGGTCTTTCAAAGGCTAATGCTAATAACAGATCATTATCATCCGCCTTTCTCCCCTATCTGTGTGAGGAACTAAATGAAGCTCTTCCAGCAATTGCTGGTGGCACCTGCTGCCTTGGGCCTGATGGCCCCAATGGCTGTTAATGCCGCAGACCTAGACATCAAAGGTGTGTCCGATTATTCGGCCTCCAGCGAGCAGGTCACCAGCATCTCCCAATTCCAAGATGTTTACCCAACCGACTGGGCTTATCAGGCTCTGAGCAACCTGATTGAGCGCTACGGCTGTGTCGCTGGCTATCCAAGCGGTAGCTACTTGGGCAACAGAGCAATGACCCGCTTTGAAGCGGCTGCTCTGTTGAATGCCTGCCTCGATCGCATCACTGAAGTCACCGACGAGCTGCGTCGTCTGCTCAACGAATTCGAGCAGGAGCTCGCCATCCTCAAGGGCCGTGTTGATGGCCTAGAAGCCCGCGTTGGTGAACTCGAAGCCACTCAGTTCTCGACAACAACCAAGCTTGTTGGTCAGGCTTCCTTTGTTCTCGGTGCAAATAGCTTTGGTGGCTCAGTTGACGACGTAAGAGATATCTATAACAAAGAGTGGGGTGCAACCAGCTTCAACTATGACCTTGAGCTTTTGCTGAACACGAGCTTTACAGGTAAGGACTCACTGTCTACTACTTTGCGTGCAGGTAACTTCGGAAAGACTGTATTCGGAGGAGATGGACCCACAAACCTCTCGACCTTGGAAGTTGCGTCTGAGTCAGAAACTGGTGCCGATCTCGTGTATATCGACAAGATTTTCTACCAATTCCCGATTGGTGAGAGCTTCACCGCAACTCTTGGCGCAATCGTTGGCCAGGAAGACATGCTTGCAATTTGGCCAACGGCCTATGCAAGTGATGGATCTTCAACGGTTTTGGATGTCGTCACATTACCTGGTGCATCAGCTGGTGCTTTCAACAAAAACCTGGGTCAGGGGGCTGGCATTTGGTGGGAGAACAATGGTTGGGCAATCAGTGTCAATTATGTCGCTGCCAATGGACGTAACGGTGATCTCAATTCCAATGATGATCTTTGTGGTGGCATAGCTAATGATTGTTCAGCTGGAACAGGAACTGCTCAAATCGGATATATCGATGAGCAGTGGGGTGTCGCTGCGACCTATAGCTATCTTCAAAATAATGATCTTGTCCTTTACTCGAGTATGGATGTAGCTGATAGCTACGGATTCACTTCTGGAACCGACAGTTATACAAATGCCTTCGCATTGTCTGCATACTGGATGCCTCAAGAGAATGGTTGGATCCCTTCAGTTAGCCTTGGCTGGGGCATCAATTCAACCAGCTTTGACGATGACGATGATGTTTACGAGGGAGAAGTTTCTCAGTCGCAGTCCTGGATGGTTGGTCTCGAATGGAATGATCTGTTTGTTGAAGGTAACGCTGGTGGTTTCGCGATCGGCCAGGCACCATTCGCAACCAGGCTTGAAGGTGGTGGCACACCTCATGATGGAAACTATGTTTCAGAGCTTTGGTATAAGTTGCAGGCGACTGACAACATTGTTGTTACCCCAGCCTCTTCTATCTGAGCCGCCCTGCCTCAGGGCTTATGGATACTGATGAAACACTCAACCAGTTTGGTGGTGTATTCAGCTTCTAGATCGCAAGCTTTGACTTGCATCATCAGGTTGATATTTCAAAGTTGTTCCAGAAGATAATCCATGGATTTTTACACTCTTTCATATTCAATTGTCTATTGCAAAAGGCGTTTGCAATTTTTACATGATGAACTATTTGTTTAATCCATATAGGCATTACACGCTTCATATTAAGAGAACCTAGCGAATTTAATGTTTAATAGAGTATCCTGCTTATCGTTTTAAGGCACTAGCAGGCCTGATTAAGCTCACAAACAATCTAATAATCTCAGAGCAAACCATTAATCAGAGATGTTTGATTATTTTATCTTTACTGTGGTGATGAAATATGTTATTTCTTCATCGATTAATACCAGGCCATTAATCGATCTATGATATGTGAAAAAGAGTGGACGAGTTGTTTGCAATTTTGATCTCTTGTTAAATAGAGATATTTTGTAAGTATCATTAATTTAACGCAGGTATCTCTTGCTTGAGCTGAATTGCCCATGACATCAGTCGATCATCCGTCATGTCTGATTCGCTATCTTCATCGAGGGGTAGACCACAGAACTTGTCCCCTATTAAACTCTTTGAATCTTCAAATGTATAACCATCTTTTGAGACATATCCCACCATTGTCGCTCCTGCATTTTTGAAGCACTGATGCAATTCTTCAATAGCATCACAGAAGTTTTCGGTATAAGTCGATGAGTCTCCGAGCCCATAGATTGCGACTTGTTTACCACTAAGGCTTAGCTTGGAGATGCCTTCGAGCATTGAATCCCACGCTGTACCAGATCGTTCACTATCTGCACCTGTGTTCCATGTTGGAATACCGCAGATAATCGCATCTAAATCGTTTAGCGGGCTTAAGTCCTGTAGTTCAGCCAAATCCTGAGGTGTATTAGTGCCATTGAGGAGAGGATGAAGCCGATCAGCAATATCCTCAGTTTTACCTGTTGTTGTTGCAAAGTAGATGCCGACAGCCATGGATTCAATAAAAGCAAACTAGTCTTAATTCATCAAGGCTTATTTATGTCGTCCATTATTAACTCAATGCCGTGCTTATTTATACAACATATTGGTTGTTCTAGATGGCTCTAAGATTTTCCTTTGCAAGCAAGCTCTGTTGCAGGCATTTTGTAAATGAAGGAAATGTGGTTTTTTATGAAATTTAGGGTGAGAATAGGCAATGATTTGTTCAACCTTGTCTTTTTAAGAAACTGAATCATTAGTGAGGCTTGTTAATTGAATGAGCCTCTGGCTAGATGAGCCTTTAAAGAGCTGCAGGATTTGAATCAAATGAGTAATTTATGTTCCTTCAAGCCCATATTCTATATTCCTTCAGCATGACCTTGCGTCTTCTGCAGTATATGTTGTTACGCCTTTCTGTTTATTCTTATATTAATTATAGTTTTGTTTATATGATAAACCTCTGTTGACAGCTTTTATTCACTATCGCTTGGTTTGTTTAATTTTTAATGACTTAAATTCAATGATGCTTTTATTGACCTTATTCTAGTCATGTCTCATGGGTAATGAAATCATGACATTAACTATGGTTATTGGGATTATTGTCAAAGGATTCTTTTGAGCTGTGCTCTACAGGCAGCAATCTTTATACCTTTGTGCTTTAACTCAGCTGGTGGCTTATCCGTTGAGGCGTTCCATCCAAAATCCGGCTAACTGCCAGCTGGTCCAAAGAAATATACCTAGGAAAGCCCAGTTCATCCATACAGGCCGTTCTGGGTTGTCCATCCTCGTACTCATCATTAATTCAAATCATGGCAGCATTCCCTCATTATTCAATCTGGATGAAGGAATTGATGCACTCTCTGGATTTGGCAATTTCTCCTTAGAGTTATTTCAATAAAGCCTTTTTGCTTTTCTTGCCATTGCAGGCCTGTTAACCCGTCATGATGGAGGATCCGATGATGCCTTATGGCAGATGCTCCCTATCTAATCGCCTTGGCCTTGCTTGAGCAAAATGGTAAGCGTTCACTACCACTTTCAGGTAAATCACAGTCTCTTCCACCTAGCAATGTGGACATTGATGGTCATCAGGCGCGTCATGACATGCCATCAGATGATGGCAAGGCCCTTGCTTTGGAATTATTGCTGCGCATATGGCAACGTACAGATGACGGCCCCTTGAACCGAGCTGTTGGAGCAAACAGCTTCCTACTTGTAGAACTGCCAATGGAGCGTTTACCGGAGGATCTACCCGCAATCAAGGCAGCCTGGATCCAAAACGGGGACTTCTCGAGCTTCCTTCTGGATTTGAAAAAAATAGCCGATAGAGGCTGGACCCTAGAGTTTGCCAAGTATCAGCCAGTTAGCTTCAAGGCTTGGTAATGGGTCGGCTAAGCAAATATATTCTGGGATTATTTATTATTACTATTTTATACTTTATCACTGTCAACTCTGTATTTCTTGGTCTATTCATCAATATTGAACTACTTAAAAGGATTGATTTTCATACTTAAAACAGCATCCCAACAGATGTTTTTTCATGAAGGCGAACTGTCGATCATAGATGCAAGATAAAAAATGATTTCTGCTGTGAATCCTATCAATTTTTGATTGATTACAATCTTTGTATTAGATATTACGTGCTTAGATCATTTGGCCTTCATGATCTTCTAATAGATGTTACTTTCAGATCCCCGATATTGAAAAATATTCCTACTTAGTCTATACCTTATTTCCCCTGTGAACTTCACTCGAACCACTCGCTCATTTCTAATCACCTTCTTGATTCTGTCACTTTGCAGGTCTAAGATCATTCATGCTCATTATGATGCTGAGTAAATCCTCCAGACAGGCGCTGAATTATTATGCAATCAGCAGCTTATATCTTTTTATGGTTCAAATACTGTGCGCAATGCTTTCGTCCAATGACCTTATTGCTTTTCGTGATTCTAAAATAAATCACATTTGCCTGCTGTAAATGTCATTGATAAACACAAGTTATTATTTTATAGCCACTCTTTTTTCTTACTTGAGTTGCATTTATTTGTTTATTGAGCTCGTTTCAGCAGCCGACCCTTATCAATCAGGCTGTTGGTACTGCTGTAGCAGTTAACCTCAACAATATTAGTGTAACAAATTCATTTTCTATGCAAATGACTCGCCTCTTTGTTGTTCAGCATTTAGACCGTGAAACTCCTGGTTTGTTTGAAGACCTTGCACAAAAACACGGGATGGCAGTCCATGTCATCCGAGTGGACCTAGGGGAACCTTTGCCTTCTTTGGTTAAAGGAGATGGTTTGCTGGTCCTAGGAGGGCCGATGGGCGTAGGCGATCTGCATAACCCAGCCTTCCCTTGGTTAGAGGATGAGGTTCTTTTAATTCAACAAGCCTTGGAGCATCAGATCCCTTTTGTTGGTGTGTGTCTTGGTGCACAGTTACTTGCACATGCTTGTGGTGGTGGCGTTGAACCGCTCTTGGGCGGCGATCCACCGCGACCACTTGCGGAGGTCGGGTGGGCACCAATTACATCCACGCTCGAGGCAGGAAATCAGTCAGTCATCAGGTCTTTAATCCAGCCACTGGATGTTTTGCATTGGCATGGCGACAGGATAATTCTGCCTACAAATGCCAATGTTCTTGCCAGTAGTCTTCGCTGCCGTGAGCAATTGTTCAGAATTGGCCCATTGGCTTATGGCCTCCAGTTTCATCTAGAAGTCGAGGATGAAGATGTTTTTCGTTGGATTGCTGAAGACAATGATTTCATCTGTGCAGCCCTTGGCGATAACGCAGCAGATATTTTGCGTGATCAGCAGCAATTTTATAGTAGTAGCAGTAGACCTAGGCGGCTAAAGCTACTTTCAGATTTATTTCGCGAGCTTTGGCCATCACATTTTTAGATCATCAGATATTCTGTAATCTATTGCTTCAGAAGCTTAACTATTTAATGTTTAATTGATCAATTTAAACTTAACAAACCAGTCTCTAGGCTTTTTGTATATATAGCGATTGCATTCTTGCTAGACTTTAGATAGACTATATATCTTGCGCGAATCATTGTTTTCTCGCAAGTATTAGCTGGCTCTCATGTTTTTCACGTTGACAGCTTGATTCATGCTTGGCTGTATTCTTTAAAATAAAGAAGTATCCGCGAAAGTCTTAAGATGCCCTTTCATTTTTCCTGCTCGTGTCCCATTCTAGTATTGATCACTGTCTTTACCTATTGATTGTGTTTGGCACTACCCCTTGTGCAGGCCAGTGAGGATTTGCCTTTGTCTTGATGATTATGTCTTTATGGCATTATTTTTGCAACCTCAGCATGACTTCTTTGGAAATTTTCGCTGACATTCTAATTTGGATTCGCATATGAATCACAATCGATTTATAGCCTGATCTTATATGGCTTTAAATCGTGATACCTTATCGTCAATATATTTATTTGATGAGTATTTGGCATGGATCTCTGCTTCTCCTATATTGTTACTCAATGAAGTTCTCTATACTTTTTAGGCGCTGCTTGCCTAGCCATCATCAACAGATCAGTTGCCCCATATGTGTTTAACCCGCTTAGCGATTACACCCACCTCTATGCAAAGGCGCAGTTTGCTGACAAAAGTGGCATATTAGAGGGAGACTTCAAACGTTAGCCAGATCCCAACACAATCCTACGATCCACCAATCCAACCAGATAACAGGCCTCTAAACAGGACTGATTTCGTCATTGAGCCCTACTTGCTACGCAGTGACCCTTGGGCTTGTTGGCAGTTGTTCTCCACTCTTGTTCCGATCGCTGGATTATGGCTGATGGTTTCATTGATTGGGCATGCATCCTCTCCAGTTGGCCTGAAGGCTGTTCAATTACTCATTGTTCTTGTCCTGTTGGTTTTGCTGTCGTCTCGCTGCTTTGCTTTAATGCATGATTGCGGACATGGTTCTCTTTTTCACTCCCGATGGCTGAACCGCTCGGCCGGTTTTTTTCTTGGAGTGCTGAATGCGATACCTCAGCACCCTTGGTCAAGAGGGCATGCATATCATCATAAGCACAATGGAAATTGGCAGCTTTATCGAGGCCCTTCAGCTTTATTAACTCTTGCTCAGTATCAATCTTTATCCAAAATCAATAAGACTATTTATTTTATAAGTCGGCACCCATTGATGTTATTTCCTGGTGGTTTCTTTTACCTCATAATCAAACCTCGATTGGCCTTGCTTCTGGGATTAGCAGAATATTGTTGGTCTAAGTGCAGTCAATTTGTTGTCGGTCTTCGAGATGATGGATGGAAAAGTATCAATAGTTTTCGCTCTCAATTACTGAATCATCAGTCAAGTTATTGGTATACCTCAGGAGAATTAGCTGATCTTCTGGCCAATAATCTCTTAGTACTAGCAAGTTGGTTATTAATGAGTCGATGGCTTGGAGTCGGCCTGTTTTGGACTTGTTACTCTTTGGTGATGACAGCTTCGGCAGCAATCTTTATTTGCATCTTTTTTGTTCAACATAATTTCCAAGGTTCCTATGCTCATGGTAATGACGACTGGAGCTACTTTGCTGCAGCAATTGAAGGGAGTAGCAATTTAGATATTCCACTATGGCTTAATTGGTTTTTTGCAGATATTTCTTTCCACAGCATTCATCATCTTTGCGAGCGTATACCTAATTATAGATTGAAGGCATGCCATACGCATAATAAAGCACTTCTGCATCGAGCAAAGAAATTACGCATTACAGACATACCAGATTGCTTTGCTTATATTCTCTGGGACTCAGACTCCAATAAGTTAGTCACACTTGCAGAGGCAAATCTACAACCAGTTTGACTAGGCTATCTTAAAATTAGATATTCTATTTACTTTCAACACAATCAACATAGAAACTGTTTTGAAATCTAATCATCTGATATTAAGGTAACTAAAACGGAGAGGGTGGGATTCGAACCCACGATGCCCTTGCGGACATGCTGGTTTTCAAGACCAGAGCCATCAACCACTCGACCACCTCTCCCTCAACTGACTCGATCAAGTCAGCTCTGATATTTTAAACCATGACATTTGCCTTTGCTTGAAAATGCACCATCCAAGGTTTTGTGCCTAGATCTTTGATTGGGGTAATCTCTTAACCTCTCCTTTTTTGGCAAAAGCAATATCTCATTTATATCGTAGAGGTGTATTGACTATATTCCATCGATATGTCAGCCTATTGATTTGCTTTCAGATCCTTTGACCAATTATGTTTGCCAATGCATGACTTGAGAAGTTACTGATGCCTAGTAAGCCTCGAGATCGGCTCGGAGAAGTTTATGGTCGCCTAACTGTTGTTCGTGCGTCCGATCGCAGAACCGCAGCAGGCAATTGCTATTGGTGGTGCCGTTGTAGCTGCGGCAATGAACGTGAAGTTCCGAGTGACTCTTTATCTCATCGGTTGAGAAAGAAAAAGAATATTACCGAATGCATTGAATGTTCTCGTGAACTCACAACTGAGGCTGTTTGTGATAAGAATGATCGTGAGGAGAACTTAAGAAGAAAGCAGGCGCTAATTAATCGAAAGAATCTTGCAGGTAAGGTTCCAGATCAATGGCTAAAACTTCCCTTAACTGATGCTCATGCTAGGGAAATTGGAGTAAAGAAATTTTTCAGAGGCACTTATTGTCTTAATGGTCACCTTTCTCCTTATCGAATCAATGGTGGCTGCTTGGCTTGTAATAGAGCTGAATAGGATGCCTATTAACCAATATTCTATGTACTCTGATTAGTCTTGCTTACCAAGCAGCCATAACATTCATTCCCGTAGCCCATATCCCCATGCCTACCAGGCAAGCGCTAACGGCTCCCATGCCTACGCAGCCAATGCTCACTAAACCCATGAATACCACTCCAATACTTACAAGGCCCATCGGCACGATGCCGATTGCAATGATTCCACGCGGAGCAACCCCAATAGCAAAAATCTTTGCTAAAGCGGAAAACTCTTCTCCTCGTTTCGATTGATTTGGTCCATCAACAATTTTGGGCTTCATGCTTGTATGGTTGCAGGTTAATAGTAATACCCTAAGGCTACTTGCCTATCTCTAGCCATCGCAAAGATCAATCAATTAATTTGATAGGAGGATGATTAATGTATTTATCCGACGATTAAGGCTATATCAGTTTTTTAAACCTTTTTTTTGAGTTTGTTCGAGGCATGTGATTGATAGGTTTTCCAACGTAGAGATCAGTGATGTAAAAAATACAGAATAAATTCCATGCTTCTTGGAGTCTCTGCTTCATTCTTCTTGTCAAACTCCTATTGAAAAGTTGTTAACTATTGATGTGTTGGTCTGTCTATCATTCTTCAGGTTCATGAGCATCGTGTTTACGTGTATCTAAGGCAATATTTTAGGTTTTTACACTCACCATTCGAAGTTTATTTTCGCGGTCTTCCAGTAGTGTCCTTAGCCATTTGGCGGCGATCGCACGAGAGATGGTGCGATTATGCAGAAATTCGCAAATCACCAGATATAAGGGACCTGTATTGGATTCAATATTGAATTGAGCATCGTATGCAAGTAACTGCTCATCTGTTTGACAAGCCCTGAGTTTGTCGACTATTGCTTCGCGTGTGCTTTTACTCATCGCATTGACCTTGATCTTGGCAGTGCTCATTGGCTTAAGTAGGTGTAGATCGAACTTGCCTTACCCCATAAATAGCCACCTATCGCTTTTGGTTGCAATGGTCTTTACCAACCAATTGATTTGGTTTCGTCAGAATTTTATGCTTCTTGCCTAGAGATCCGTCCTGGTGAACCATCCAGCACGGATCCCATCAGCGTTTTTGTCAGCTCCCAGGTTTGGCAAGTGGAAGTAGGCATTTGTCTGAGTCACAGCCTGCCGGCCCCGCCTCCATCAGTTCACCTTGGTCATAGGAGTGAAGAGCTTCGAAGAAGTTGCTCCTCACCCTCCGATTAGCCACCTCTGCTTGCAGGCGCTCGAATGTGTTTGCATCGATCGGTTCAAACGGCAAGCGCGGGAAGGTGGCATTGTGGGCATCGAAGCGAGCAAGCAGCGCAGCAGAGATGTAGCCCTCACTGTTGTCAATGGCCTGATGCAATGCTTCTCCCAGACTCTCTATCTCATCCTCACGCAGTTCGATCGTCGCTGAAGTGTTGTGGGCCGTGTAATGGCTTTGCACTTGCATGTAGAAATCAAATTGAGCTAGTGCTGAGAAGTTATTGATATTGACAGCATCGGCTCCAGGCAGGTTGGCCCAGCTGACTTCCGTGGGGATTTCAACCAACCATTCGCTGCAGCGAGGATCAAATGGATCATCCAGCAAGCGACCCTGCTCATCTTTATCAGATTGAGACGGCACAACGGTGTATCCGTAGTCCATACATGCCATCGCCACTGGATCATTCTTGCGGAAGGTAATCCGACGAATGAAACGCTGGGCCTTAGGAGGATGCCATCCCGGCGCTGCTCCTGTAAGCAGACTTTTCGTTCCGGCTGGTTGAACTGTGGTGCAACGGCTAGGGCGACGCAACTCGTGGCGATCGCAATAGTCCCAGACAGTTTCGTTGACTATTTTTTTCCAACGGATCAAAAAGGATGCTTCCTTTTGCTTGAATTGGCGACCTTCATCTGTGTCTGGTCGACCGTTTTCCCACCATCTGAGCCAGGCAGTGCCGAAGGCATGGACGAAGAAGTCAAATAAACCAGTAAAACTCACGCCCACAATTGGATCCCAGGCACGGCTTTGGCGATATCTGGGAACTTCAAAGCGATGGTTTAGTAGGCAGGCAACAGATAGAGCAGCAGCTTTGAAAGCATCGGCTTGACCGTCTTCATCGCAAGGGTCGATTTGGTTGAGATGGATCTCGGCCAAATTGCAGTGAAAGTCGGCTCCAAGAATTTCCCCGCATGGGTTTAGGCCATAGCGGCCTAGTCGATGCTCTAGTTCGCTGGCATCGATCGGACCGTGGTTGGTCTGCAACCAGCGACCTGCTTCGTCTTTTCCCTGATCGCAGTAGATCCCAATGAATTCCTGGCGTAATTCTTGTGTGGTGAGCAGGTCTGCATTGGAGCGAGCAATGGCCTCTGGTGCGAATTGAATGGCACCCTCTCCAGAATGGAATTGTTTTCTTACGGCTTCAACCACAATCGATCGGCTCGGTCTGTTGTGGTAAACCCTGGTGTGATTGGCCATGCGTAGCGCATCTTTTTCGGGATCGATGCGCCAATTACCTTCGGCATCTTGTTGCCAGAGATTTTCTTTGGCCTCTGCAGCTGCAAGATCTTCCGCCGAGAACTGACGCATGCCAGCACTGCGGCGAATGTTGCCTGCCACGATCGTTACTGCGGCTTCGTCGATTAAGAGGCAACACTCCACTGAAGTGAGGCGACGGCCGACTGCTTTACCAAGCAGTCGAGCGACACGGGTATAAAGATCCTTCAGCTTCACTGGATTGGCCATTCCACCAAAGCCCTTGAGAGTCTCGCCTACTGGCCTTACGTCTGAAAGGTCAATACTCACATTGATGGTTCGTCCAGCGAAGCGCTCATCGCTGCATAGTTCGAGTAATAACTGATAGCTGTCAACCCAGCCACGACGTGTGTCTCCAACCTTGATCAAGACGTTGTCGTTTTCAATGCTGTGCGTTGTCTGCTCTTGTCTTTGATGTGCTGCTGTTAGGCCAATATCTGTGACGCCAACGATTTTGATGGGGTTGCGAACCACCGGAAGCTGATCAATCAAGTGAGGTTCAATGACAGCACCAGTTCCGCAGCCCATCATCGCAAGGTCCATCATTAGACCAAAGGCTTCCCAGTCCACCAGGTTGGTGGATGTGCAGTTGTAGGCACCTGAGAAATTCTCTGCTCTTTCGATCCAATCAGTTCCACCGATCCATAGCCAACGACCAGAGGGGAGAGCCTTTTTCTCGGCTTGCATGCGCGACATCAGCGCTACCTCCTCAGCTCTGAGTTTGCCGAGTTGCTGCAGTCCTTGGAGGTTGCGTGTGCTGACTTCGTTCCAGCTTTCTCGTCCCGACGAGGTGCGGCGGCTGTAAGTGCGATAGAAAACCGGGTTAGCGGCTGGAGCCGTAGCAGGGAAATCACCACGTTGTCCGCTGGCTTCTAAGGCTGTCATTGCTATCTCAGGTCTGCTCGAAGTCAGGGTCATAGGTTGGCTTATGCCGATAAGTACGGGAACGCTACCGCCACTCATGGTGTCTGCAAGCTTTAGTAACACCATCAACAGTGCCTGGCTGAGACTAGTGAGAAATCTGATTGAGATCTTGTGAAGCGTTTGCCTGAGCCGGAGTTAATGGATGATCCGCTTCAGGCCAAGGCCTATGCCGAAGCAGATTTCTCCTGTGGTGATGAGGCATTGATCGAACGCTTGCAGGAGTATCTGATCAGCTTGTGCAAGATTCCTTCTCCAGGCAGCATGATCGTTGATCTTGGTTGTGGACCTGGAAATATTTGCGAGCGTCTCCAGTGCCTCTGGCCTGATGTGATGGTGCTGGGCATTGATGGTGCTCAAGCGATGCTTGATCACGCTTTGCAACGGCAAAAAGCGATGGCCGCTGAACTTAAGCGACTGACCTATCGCTGTTCCAATCTTTCATCACTCGTGAACCAATGCGTCGATTTGAAATGTTCGGCTGCTCTCGTTGTTAGTAATAGCTTGCTTCACCACCTTCATGACCCAAATCTTTTATGGCAGGTCACTAAGTATTTAGCAGCCCCAGGTGCGTTTGTTTTTCATCGCGATTTGCGTCGACCCTTATCGACGAAAAATGCTATTGCGCTTCAACAAAAACACATGCAGGAAGCACCCTCTATTTTGATTCGTGATTATTTGGCGTCTCTGCACGCAGCCTTCACCTTGGAAGAGGTGCAGTCACAGCTTGTTCATGCAGGTCTAGATCATTTGCATGTGATCGAAGTTGAGGACAGGTATCTCGACGTATTTGGCACGATCTAAGTGCATAGGGTCAGTTTCATTTATGAGGCCTTCTCGCCCGTTCTCACAAGTGAGGGCGCAAGTCTTTTCCCATTGAATTGAGTTGTCGCTGAAGAAAGTATTGAGATCAACGTTGGTGTTGGTGCCATGGCCCTCAGGTAGGGCTCAGTACTAGAAATCGATGATCTTGGTTGCGTCGATGGATCAGAATGATTGAGTACGCTTAAGCACTTTGCCAAACCAGTTTTTCTCACTGAGATGAGTTGAGATTGAAAAACTGATCACAATCAATCATTGACAGAGGCTGAAATATCACCTTTACACCTGCCGCGAAGTGAATTCCTTGTCTTATGAATCTTAGACCCAGTCAAAGGCTTGATCATTTATCGCACCTTTAATATGCACTTGCACCCGCCAGATCTTCGTCACAGCTTGACCTCTCTTCCCGATTCCACGAGCCCGCCGATTGATTCGAGCTCTTCAATCGATATAGATCAAGTCCTTGAGGCCTCGTTGGCTGAGGCCATTAGCCGTCGCCGCAATTTCGCGATCATTTCCCATCCAGATGCGGGGAAGACCACCCTTACAGAAAAATTGTTGCTTTACGGAGGTGCGATCCAGCAAGCAGGGGCTGTTAAAGCCCGCGGTGAGCAGCGCAAGGTGACCTCCGATTGGATGGAGTTGGAGAAGCAGCGGGGTATATCGATCACCTCCACCGTGCTGCAGTTTGATTATGCAGATAACACAATTAACCTTCTTGATACCCCCGGACACCAGGATTTTTCCGAAGACACTTATCGCACCCTGGCGGCTGCAGATAATGCAGTGATGTTGGAGGATGCAGCTAAGGGTTTAGAACCTCAGACCAGAAAATTGTTTGAGGTATGTCGAATGAGAAACATTCCAATCTTTACTTTCATAAACAAGATGGATCGTGCAGGGCGGGATCCTCTGTTGCTGTTGGATGAGATTGAAGCAGAGTTGGAACTAATACCTTGGGCCGTGAATTGGCCTATTGGTAGTGGGGAGTTGTTTCGTGGTGTTATTGATCGTCGAACTAGAAATGTTGTTCTTTTCACAAGAGCAGAAAGGGGCAGGCAAGCCAGTGAACGCCACCTTCACCTTGACGATCCGGAATTGCCAAGCCTTGTCGAGCAGGAGCTTTTGGACCAAGCTTTGGAAGAGTTAGAGCTCTTGGAAGCAGCAGGTGCAGAGCTTGATCTGGAATTAGTCCATGCAGGCGAGTTGACACCTGTGTTTTTTGGTTCAGCAATGACCAATTTTGGGGTAAGGCCTTTCCTTGATGCCTTTCTTGAGATGGCGCAGCGTCCGGTAGCTCGTTCTACAAGTGAGGGCCCTGTTGATCCTCTGCGACCGTCCTTTAGTGGCTTTGTTTTCAAATTACAGGCCAATATGGATCCTCGTCATCGTGATCGTGTTGCCTTTGTAAGGGTCTGCAGCGGACGTTTTGAAAAGGATATGACGGTGCGCCTAGCACGAACCGGTAAATCCATACGTCTATCTCGCCCACAGAAGTTATTTGGCCAAGAACGTTCGGTTGTTGATGATGCCTATCCAGGTGATGTTATCGGTCTAAACAATCCTGGTATGTTTGCGATTGGTGATACTCTGTATACAGGCTCTAGAGTTGAATACGAGGGAATACCATGCTTTAGTCCTGAGATATTTAGCTGGTTACGTAACCCGAATCCTTCAGCATTTAAAAATTTTCGTAAAGGAGTCAATGAGTTAAGAGAGGAAGGGGCTGTACAAATTCTCTACGATACTGATCAGAGTAAGCGGGATCCGATTCTTGCTGCAGTAGGTCAGTTGCAGCTTGATGTTGTTCAGCATCGTTTAGAAAACGAATATGGCGTTCAGACACGTCTTGAACCTATGGGGTTCCAGGTGGCACGGTGGGTCAGTGATGGTTGGCCTGCTCTAGATGAGATGGGACGGATATTTAATTGCAAGACCGTTCAGGATGCCTGGCAGCGTCCTGTTCTCTTGTTCAAGAACGAGTGGAACCTTAACCAGCTTCTTGATGATCACCCTGCGTTGGAACTTAGTGCTGTTGCGCCTGTGGTTAGTGGTGTAGAGCCGATCAGCCTTTGAGCGTTGGGCCTAAATCTGCTTTCCTGACGAAAAGAACTCGCGATTCACTGCTCTAGTTAGCCAGAATCGTTAAAGAATGTTTTCAGTGGTAGTGGACAACCAATGGCTGATACGCCCCTGTGTTGATGGTGGCACTGAGTACGTTTGCTTTCGTGCTGCAAGCTGCAATGATCAACCTGAAAGGGTTGAAATGCTTGTTGGCTTCCACCTTCCACCACAGATGCCGTTGCTCAAGAGTAGGCAGTGGATGGGACAGCAAGAGGCTTTGGTTTGTTGCAAACAGCTCCAGAACAGCCATGGCTATCGCTATGGTTCACCCCTCTTTTGAGCTGGTCTCGATACGCTCAGAGTAGTTCTCGTAGATCCATGGCCTCGGGCATCGGCTCCAGTTCGAATCCAGGGTCGCAGGATCCCTACTCCATCCTTGGTCTTGAACCAGGAGCCAGCTTCGAATCTGTGCAACAAGCAAAGGAAAAGCGGCTTTTAGAGGTAGGCGATGACCTTCAAGCCAGGGCAAGGGTTGAAGCGTCTTATGACGCTGTGCTCATGTCCAGTCTCAAGGAACGTCAGCTTGGCAAAGTGAGCAATGCTGCAGTTAATGCCTCTCAGCGAGAGGAGCTGCAGGTCGAGACAGCTGCTCGTAGTGGTGGAAGCAATGCTTTGCTTACACGTTTACGCAATATCAATTCATCAGCTGCTAACAACAAATCAGGAGAATTCTGGCCGAATCTCTCTCTACCTGAAGGACAGGGCCTCACGGTTCGATTGGTCTTGGGAGGACTTGCCTTATTGCTTGTGATTGTTGCTCCTGTTGGAAGTACGGAGCTTATCCTTGCTGTTTCTACAATTGCTCTGTTTCTCAGTCAGATCAGACGAGGTCGTCGCCCACTTGCATCATTGGGCTGGAGTGTTCTCTTACTTGCTAGCGGCTTGATTCTTGGGGGACTCCTCCTGCAAGCCATGACAGCTTTACCAAGCGTTACCCTGCCGATTACAGGAGACCAGCTTGAAGCGGTGCCAACAGTGTTGTTGCTTTGGGCTGGTGCACTCCTTTTGGATTGAGTAGATAAGACCCATGCGAACAATGGCTTGTTTTCACCATATAATAAACTGATAAAAAGCTCTTGATTCACTTTTGCCAGCAATTAAATATTCCTTTTGAGTTGTTGTTTAATTCTATATTGCGAGCTTCCTGAAGAATGCTTTTGAGTTCTTCAGCAAAAAGACTTAGTGCTCCAATACTTTTCTGCGCTCAAGCCGCCTTGGAAGTAATTATTTACTTCATCAACTACCTATTGATTTAAAGATCGGGAAGATATTTATAGATCGCTGACCCAATTCGCTTTTGAGGCGTTGCTTATCAATGGTTGGCCATTGTGAATTGCTTTTCTGTGACTTTCGATTGCGAAGGCAGCTAGTCATCTAAGTTGATTAAGAGTTATTTAGGCAGCTTATGAAGCCGACCTGAATCGAGCCGATACGCTGCACTTGACAAGCCCACAAAGAGTTCTGGCTCATGAGTGGCCACGATTAACAACTGTTCTCGTGCAAGCTTGGAAAGCAGTTCCAATACCTCATCACGTACTGACCAATCAAGCCCGGCGGTGGGTTCATCAAGCAGCAAAATGGTTGGCTTGCGCAGCAACTGAACAGCAAGGGCAAGCCGTCTTTGTTGACCTCCACTGAGACGTTCCGGTGCTTGTTTCATGTCGACTTGAGCCAGTCCCACCTTTTGTAGCGCTTGTGTTTGTTCCACACTGGTGAGTCGCCGATGCCCTAAGCGCAGCTCCTGGGCAACAGTTAATCCAAGAAAGTGCCGCTCTGGGAATTGAAAGACGACCCCACACAACCAGCGTCGTTGACGCTGATTTAAGGGTTTGTGTTCCCAGTAAATGGCGCCTTGTTGAGCACTTGCAAGTCCACTTATCACCTCTAGCAGACTGGTTTTGCCACTTCCACTAGCGCCAGCTATTACAACGGGTTGGCTCGCATGAGCAAGGAGATCAACTCCCTGCAGCACAGGTTCTTCAGATGTTGAGGGACGGTATTGAATGTCTTTCAGCTCCAGCATGAGCACCTCACTTCTCTGCTCACAGCAGCTAATGATCCTCCAATTTGATTGATGAATGCTTGCTTATGCAGACGGATCTGTCGAATGCCGCGATGATGCAGCCATCGTCGAGCTTTCATGGACGTTCGTTTCCGCGAGGTTGATCCATTCAACTGTTGGCTATGGCTTCACTTTGCCGATGTACCAAGCCAGGGTGAGCAAAATTACGTCGATGGCATCTTTGATAGTTGGTACGTGATTGGCCGTTTGGGTGGATTTAATGCTGAGAACCTACAAGTCCATGAGGAAGGTGCGGATCTCAGCTGGATCACTTACGACAATGAAGACGCCAGATCCGTGATCCCTGCGCTGATGCACAACATGGGCCAGTTGGAATATCAAGGCTGCTGGGCACGTTGTTGGGTTGATCTTGGTACAAGTGATGCTGTTGCACTTGATGTCCTGATCAACGCTCTCCAACAAATTGACTCCGATGTGGTGCAGTTGGATGAAGTGTTGATTGGTGGTGTCAATGATGACTGGCCTGTTGAGCCCCATCCCGACAGCATCTTCCCTGTGGAGGCCTAAGAAGTCTCTTGGCTGAGCTCAGGCGCCTTTTGGTTGAATCGCAGCGGTTTGATGCAATCACTGCTTCTGACCATTTGTTATCTCTCAAGCAAGACGAAGTCCATTACCTGCGCAGAGTGCTTCGCCTTCGCAATGGGCAAGCGGTTGCGGTTGTTGATGGTGTTGGCCATTTCTGGGAGGCCCATCTACAAGCAGGTGATTTTTTAAAACTTGACACGTCACCTTCGTCTCCTTCTCTACAACAACCTCGCCATCGTCAACAACTCGGTTTGGCTGTTGTTCTCCCAAAGCGTGGCTTTGAGGAGGTTTTGAGGATGAGTTGTGAACTAGGCGTCAACCTGATTCAGCCTCTACGTTCTGATAGGTGTACTCCTCAGGCGGAGGAGCGACCATTGCGATGGAAGGTGATCCTTAGGGAAGCAGTTGAGCAATCTGAGCAGCTTTGGCAGCCAGAACTTTTGCCCATAGCAGAAGCTTCAGCCTTGTGGAAAAGTCCACCAGATCATGCAGTTTTTGCTTTGGCCACCACTCGTCGGCAGGGACTGATTGATCTACAACTTTTGATGGAAGGATTGACCCCAGAAATCAACCAAGTCACAGTTGCGATTGGTCCTGAGGGTGGTTGGAGCCCACTTGAAGAGTGTGCCGCTGAGGCCGCCGGTTGGGTGCCTGTGGCGTTGGGAGATTCAATCCTGCGCACTTGCACAGCTGCTGTGGCAGCAGCTCAAACAATGGTTTCAAGTCGACGGATCAGCTTGTCAAGAGATCAGTCAAGATCTGATTGAATTCCTTCAGGCTTGTTTTTGATCTTCGCGGCTGCGTTTTTACTCACGAATGTCAGCGCTTATCGGCGTCTTTTTCAAGCAAACCTTCATTTCATAGCGGCTTCCTTTGACTCGAGGGCTTGGACTTCTTCAGTGATTTTCTGCAGAGTCTTTTGAGGTGATAATTTTCTCAATGCTGAGATTGAGAAGATCAAAACCGTAGGCTGTTTTTTCTGCTTCATGCTCTGGTCTGCCAGACAGCGTCAAGCAATAGCCCACGCTTGCTGTCTCTTGTCCAATCTGGCCAAAGGCAGTGCTATCAAAGTTGATGCTTTTTTCTAATCCGACTCTGGTTCAATGGCTCTGGGCTTTTGCTCTCAATGCTCTATTGATTGCGCTGGCCCAGAGGCTGCCATTACTCACTTCCTCCGGATGGATTCATGCCGGGGCACTAGGCACCATCCTCTGGGGGTGTCTTGGCTGGCGTGGGTGGCTTGCGGTAGTGATTTATCTCGTGCTGGGATCGATGGTCACCCGTCTTGGCATGGCCCAGAAGAAACTCGCTGGCCTTGCTGAGGGACGTGGTGGTAGGCGTGGGCCTGAAAATGTCTGGGGATCTGCAGCCACTGGTGCTGTAGTGGCAATCCTGATCAAACTGGGCCTTGGTTCCCAGTCTTTGCTGATGATCGGTTTCGCAGCAAGTTTTGCTGCGAAACTTGCTGACACCTTCGGCAGTGAGATAGGCAAACGTTGGGGCCGAACCACTGTGCTCATCACCACGCTGCGTTCTGTACCTGCTGGTACGGATGGAGCCATCAGTCTTGAGGGCACTCTCGCAAGTGCCCTTGGCAGTCTTTTGATGACCTTCGTGATGGTCTCCCTCTCTCTGTTGCCTTTTGGTTTCCAGGCGATCTTGGTTGCTTTGATTGGCTTATTGGCCACTCTTATGGAGAGCCTTTTAGGCGCAATTGCTCAGAACAAAATTAGTTGGCTGAGTAATGAACTTGTTAATGGTTTACAGACAAGCTTTGCTGCTATTTTTGCCATCGCAATCGCCGCTTGGCTTGGTTTGGCTGCTTAATCAGCTAATCAGATTTGTTTGTTGACCAAAGTTGAAGTTGTTTAATTAAACCTCGCAAAACTCTTCGCAGCTTGTTCTCCTTCATCTTTTCGCGCTTTGCTAACTGTCTCAAGCTGATGTCATCGATGTAATGGGCTTAAAGCAAGTGTTGCTGGTGGGATGTTAGACGCTGAATAGCCTTTTTTAGCCATTGGTATTGCAGATCCGGTTCTTTCTGCTTTGGTGACTTGAGCAATTCCAATAATGGGACTCTCTTCTCATCATGATTGCCACCTGTTGAAGTCACTTTGGCATCCAGAGATACAAGGTGTGTCTGCCATATGGCTTCGGCAGCTTGATGCCAGCGGTCTGAACTTACATTTAATTGTGCAGCCAGCTGCTCTTCGGTGAGCGGTTTTAAGCCATCACTCTGCTGCATCTGCTGGAGTCTCATACCGCGGGTATATAGGTCTCTCAGTCGCCAGGGCACTCTCACAATCTGGCTTCTGTCTCTGCGGAAATGGAGGATCTGGCCGTTGGCACTGGCCATTGCATAGCTACTTACTTTAAATCCAAGATTGGCATCGAATTTCTCCATCGCCATGATTAATCCCAGCCTTGCTTCTTGAATGAGATCATCCAGTTCCTCTCCGCCACGGGTGGCTTGGCGAGTTGCTGCAAGGTGCGCCAATCCAAGGTGTTCAACTACAGCCTGATTGCGTTTTTGTATCGATTCGGGCAATGAAAATGAACGCTGATTCCCAGAGCACTCTGCTCTCTTTCTTCTCAAGGTTTTGCAAGAAGTTTGCGCCATGACTTGACTTTCTATTGACATCCTTAACTTTCTGCTTTTCTGCAGCACTGGTAAACCAACTAAAGGATGAACATCGGATTCCTTAGGGGTGATTTCAGCCAACCGTAGGAGTGAAGTTTGTTACTGGTTCGAGCTGTGCCCACTCCAGCATCGATGTCCATGCCATCAACCGTTGGTGGATCCAGTCATGTCCCTCTGAGTTGAGATGGATACCATCGGGTTCGATCCAGCTGAGCCAGGCAGGTTCATTGAGCATGGCGTTGTGCAACGGCAGAAATGGCACATCAACCTCAAGACAGGCTTCCTCAAGCTGGGCTTCATAAACCGACCCCGATTGGTTTGAATACCAGAGGCATTGCGCAAATGGCATTACAGCTTCATCGACAGGAGTGAGGCCCATCACCATCACCTTGGTGAGGTGTTTCATCTCTGTCAGCATTTGCTGCAGGCCAAAGCGAAAGGCCTCTGCCGTGAGTTGGGGCCGGCCATCGGGGCGTCCAATACGTGCTGTGTCATTGAGGCCCACCGCCACAAGAACTGCATCAGGAACCTGACGACGGAGTTCGCCTCGACTTTGCCATTCCTTTTGCCAGCGTTTGGCAACATTTTCCAGTCCATCACCACGAATTCCAAGCTGGTAGACCACTGGGGCATCAGGGAGGCTCATCCATTGGCATCGCAGACGTTCACACCATCCGCCCCCCTCTCGATCTCCCCATCCATAAACACCACTGTCACCTATGACAACGAGTCTCTTGTATGTATTGGCCATCACATCGAGAAGTGGAACCTGATCAGCTTTGTAGGTCTACAACCATAGGTAGCTTTTTAGTTGAACCATTCCAGTGATATCGCAAGCGATCAGTGATCGATTCTCCGATCAAGGTCAGAGCTGTGAACACCGCGATTAGGACACTGACCTGTGCCCAGTTGAACGAACCAAGAGATTCGATTAACTGCCAACCCAGTCCAGTGCCTCCAACCATGCCAACTACCACGGTTTCTCGCAAAATCACGTCCGTTCTGTAAGCGGCATAGGCTAAATAGCTACGGCTTTGGCCGCTAAAGCATCCATAGAGCCAAGCCGATCGTGCTCCGGCACCAGTCGCGCTTAAGGCTTTCAAGTTGTTGTCGCTTTGTTGGTCAAGCCCTTCTTTTAAGAGGCGACCCATCACTCCAATGTTGTGGGCTCCAAGTGCAAGAGCAGCAACAGCCAGACTCGGTTTGCTGAAGAGCAGCAAAAATAGAGCAGTAAGAGGGGTTGGCATCAGTCTTAGCAGGCCCCAGATGATTCTTTGTATTGCTATTCCCAGTCGGCTTGGCCAAAGCATCATTGCTAGTGGCGGTGTTCCAATAGCGATTCCTGCTGCTAACACTGTTAGCAACATCGTGCTGCTGATTAATTGGATCCATGGGAGAGTGTGAATAGCATTTATTAGCTCATCAACAGTTGGTAATGGAAGGGGGCTCCAGTGAAGAGGTTCTCCTAGATCAATATCAACTGCATTTAGCCAGGGAATACTTAGTGCGCATAGAATCAATAAGACAATTAATATTGTGGCAACTTGCCAAATCCCATTTTTCGATAATTTAAAATATCCACTTATCAAACTTAATATCTGCTCAAGACTAAACATTACTGCTGCTAGTAACCATAAAGCTGTCCATACGTCATGGAATTGAAGAGATTGAAGTGCCAGTTGAAGGTCAGTGCCAATACCGCCCAATCCAAAAACCCCCAACACGGTTGCACCTCTTAATGCACATTCAAGTCGATATCCGACATAACTCAATAAGACAGGCCCCATCGCAGGGCCAAGAGCTGTAATTAAGGCTGAAGAGGAGCCCGCCCCAGCCTGTTTTAAGCCCCTTAGGGCTCGACGATCCTGGGTGTCAAGTTGATCACTTACGACTCGAGCAACAAGTGAGGAGTAAGGAATCACGATTGCAACAATTGCTACCCAAGGGCTCAGTCCAACCATTTGAAGTAACAACAAACCCCAGAGGAGTTCATGAATTGCGCGTGGGATTGCCAAAAGTCTGCGAATCACAATCGCTGGCCAGCTTTTACCTAAAAAGGTCTCCCATACCACCCTGGCGCTGGCTATGCCAAGACAAATTCCAAATATTGAACTTATTGACCAGCTAAGAAGAGCTGTGGCCAAAGTGATCTGTATTCCTCTAAATGCACTTTGAACGACTTCTGCTTGAATAGATGGATGAACGGCAGCGCAAATAAACTCCCATAGGAGAGTGACTCCACCATTGTGGAAACTTATGAGTATAGAAATAAGTACAGGCAATAAAGCCAGTGCTGGCAAAAGGCTCAGGATTGGAGGAGTTGGACTGAGGCGACTCATGCAGATCCGTAGATCAAGGCTAAGGCTTCTTCATCAAGACATTCAGCAGGTTGATCAAAGACAACTCTCCCAGACTTAAGTGCGATTACCCTGTCAAAGTGCCGAAAAAAGGAAGGTTGATGCAGGCTCATCAAAAGGGTTCTTTCTTCGCCCATATCACTAGTCATCGTGTTGTCCAAGAAAAGATGGAGGATTTCCTCTGCAAGGATTGGATCGAGACTGAATAAAGGTTCATCAGCGAGAATGAGTTCTGGTTTTTGACGTAAGAGGCGTGCTATTGCCACTCGCTGTCGCTGTCCCCCCGAGAGTTCGCTTACCATTGCAGAAAGGATGCTCGTTGAAAGACCTACTTTTTTAAGACATTCACTGCAGGCATTTAATTCGATTGGCTTGAGTAAATTAGCTAGAGCCCATAGTAAATTTCTGTTAGCTAACGCACCACAGTTGATGTTTTGTGCAACGTTGAGCTCTTCTACAAGGCGAAGATCTTGCCACAGGGTTCCTATTTTTTGTCGTTGACGTTGCCCTAAGTTTGAGGTTGAATAATCTTGCCAAATCACCTTCCCTAAATCAGGAATAAGAGTTCCGTTGGCAACCCCTAATAAGCTACTTTTTCCTGATCCGTTGCTGCCTACAAGTGCAACACGCTCTCCAGAAGAAATGCTAAGGTTGATATCATTAAGCCGATTCCCTCTGCTGCTTTGAACAAATACGCCCCTTATTTCGAGTAATCTTCTCACTGAATCTTTCCTAGTTGTCTGCCTATTTTCTCGATTGTTATGTATTGATTTTGGTTTGCATCTACAAAACTACTTGACCCAAAAAGTTCAAGTATTTTTTCTTGTGATTTTGAACTTTTCTTTAATCCAGTTAGAGTAGACTTTAGTTTTTCAGTGAAACCATCGCCAAACTTTTTATCGAGATTGGGTTGTGCTAGCCAGTGATAGTCTGCATATGGGGGCGTTCTCCAAATCACTTTCACTTTGGCTGGATCGATGCGGCCATTTTTTCGAGCCGACTCCCATACACTTTCGTTCAGGGCGCCAGCATCAAAAGAACCACTTTGCACCAAAGCAATTGTTGCATCATGACTGCCACTGAAACCTGGTTTGCCTCCAGAAAAATCATTCATTTGCACACCTGCTTGCTGAAGGAAGTGCTGAGGCATTAATCTTCCAGAGGTGGAACTTTCGGAGCCAAAAGTGAACCGCTTCCCATTAAGTTGCTGAAGCCCAGATTGGCTTTTTAATGGCTTAATTCCGCTCTTTGTATTGGCTATGAATACACTTGTGAATTTGGCATCAATATCTCTTTGCGCGATAACTTCTGCTCCTGGCTTCTGCAACCTAGCTTGTACACCTGTTAGGCCTCCAAACCAAACAAGATCAAGGCTGTCGGTGCGGAATGCACTGACTGCGGCTGGATAGTTCGTTACTGCTTTGTAGCGAACGGGCACATTTAATTCTTTGCTCAGTTCAGACGAGAGTAGGCCGTATAAACGGTTCAAACGCTCAGGATTCTGATCGGGAATTGCCCCAATACGAAGTGTCTTCTCAGTTTGATTAGTGCAGCTCAGCAACCCAATGAAGCAGATTAATGCAGTGCGGACCAACGCCCCGCCTGGTCTTAAAGGCATGTTGTCTTTGTTGCGTTTGTTGTTCAGCTCTGTTTGAGAGCTTTGCGGAGACGTTCTAGTCCATCGCAAATCGTTTCTGGTGAAACCGCACAGGTGAGGCGTACGCAACTGTCGTCTCCGAAGGCGGCACCTGGAACCATCGCAAGCCCATGGTTTTCAAGAGCTTGCTCACAGAAACTTACTGAGTCGAGGCTTTCAGGGGGCAGTTTTGGGAAGGCGTAAAAGGCACCTTTTGGAGGAACCAGGCTCATTCCCTCAAGGCTAAGCAAGCCAGAGGTGAGGAGTTCGCGGCGGGTGTTGTAGCTCTTGACCATCTTTTTCACACACTCCCTTGAGCCTTGCAGCGCGGCCAAGGCTCCACGCTGAGCGAAACTGCAGACATTGCTAGTGCTCTGGCTTTGGAGGGCAGTAGCAGCTTTTACAGCATCAGCGGGGCCGGCTAGATAACCCAAACGCCAACCGGTCATTGCCCAGCCCTTGGCAAAGCCGTTAACGATGAAGGTTCTGTTGGAAAGATCTGGTGCTATGGCCGAGAAGCTGTGATGCTGTTGCCCTTCTTCAAGAATGAACTCGTAGATCTCATCACTCATGACCAGGATCTGGGGATGATCTCTCAGCAGATCAGCCAAAGTTTCCAGCTCCTTGCGTGCCATCACACGGCCGGTTGGGTTGCCAGGGGAATTAAGTAATAAAAGACGGGTTTTAGGGCCGATGGAGGCTTCTAGGTTGTTGAGATCTAGGCAGAAACCATTTTCTGGAGTGGAGGGAAGTGTTGTCACCTTTGCACCAGCTAAGCGGGCCATTTCTGGATAACTCAGCCAATAAGGAGCAGGGATTAAAACCTCATCGCCCGGATTGAGGATCACCTGAAACAAGTTAAAGATTGCTTGCTTGCCTCCATTTGTCACCAACACTTGCTCTGCATTGGTTGGCACAGTGTTTTCTTTGCTGAGCTTGGTTGCTATTGCCTCACGGAGTTCGGGATCTCCGGCGGCAGGGCCATAACGGGTGATGCCATCACGGAGTGCCTTCACCGTGGCATCAATGATGAATTCAGGGGTATTGAAATCCGGCTCACCAGCACTCAGGCTGCAGATGTCGCGGCCTTCTTGCTGAAGGGCCTTTGCTCGAGCACTGATTGCCAGTGTGAGTGAGGGCTGAAGGGCAACGACTCGGTCGGAAAGATGAGGCGGGAGTGGCATTGGTGCCGCATCCCCTTGCGGGATGCCCGTAAGGACCACATCTTGCCTGATGCTCTGACATGGACAACCAACTTCTTTCAATTGGCTTTTTAAAGCTCATGGTTGACTTGGGTCGCACAACAACTGTCCTTTGAAGGTCAATCGATCTTGCCAAGAGCTAGTTTTTGGAGACTCTTCGCGGTTTTTTAGTCTGAATTCGCCTAGATCTCCTCAACGCAAGTCGATGCTTTCCATCAGAGAGACGTTGAAGCTGTTCGCAATTAATTAAAATAAAACTCACAAGGTTTGACCCATGTCTATGGGGCTCATATGGAGCGCACTAATGGCTGTGGTTCCTGTGACTTGCCTGTTAACCAGCCTCAGGTTGTTGTGAGTCGTGGAAACCCGCATGCCCCTTTGATGGTGATCGGGGAAGCGCCAGGCGCTCGCGAGGATGAGCTAGGGAAGCCCTTTGTAGGACGTTCTGGGCAACTTATAGATCGTTTGATGGAGAGTGTTGGCCTTGACCCTCAAACTGATGCCTACATCTGCAATGTTGTGAAATGCCGGCCCCCTAAGAATCGGCGACCGACACTTGTAGAGATTGATTCTTGCCGTCCCTGGTTGCAACAACAGATTGAGTTGGTTGATCCCTGCGTGATTGCCTTGGCTGGCTCGACAGCAGTCGAAGCCATCCTTGGTATCAAGGGAGGAATTACCCGTCTTCGTGGTCAATGGCAGCATTGGCAAGGCCGTTTACTGATGCCGCTTTTGCATCCTGCCTACCTCCTTCGCAATCCATCTCCAGTAGATGGTGCTCCTGTTGCCCTCACCAAAGGCGATCTGCTCGAGGTCCGCCAAAGGCTCATACAAGTCAATAGGTGCGCTGTTGTGCCAATGTTGGATTCATCTAGGCGCCGTCTGCCATGAGTGCAACCATGGCTGAGTATCAATCCAGCACATCCAGGAGATACGACACCCAGATCCACCGACGTGTAACGCGCACTGTCAACGTAGGAGGTGTCTTGATCGGTAGTGATCATCCTGTCAGGGTGCAGTCGATGATCAACGAGGACACCCTTGACGTGGAGGGTTCAACAGCAGGCATACGACGCTTGCATGAAGCTGGTTGTGAAATTGTTCGTCTAACTGTTCCATCTCTCGGTCATGCCAAGGCCGTCGGCGAGATTTGTAAACGGCTTAGGGAGACCTATCAACCGGTACCCCTTGTGGCTGATGTCCATCACAACGGCATGAAAATTGCCCTTGAGGTGGCAAACCATGTCGACAAGGTGAGGATCAATCCTGGCCTTTTTGTGTTTGATAAAGCTGATCCAGATCGAACCGAGTTCAGCGGCGAAGAGATTGCTTCTATCAGAGAACGCATTTCCGAGAATTTTGAACCGCTTGTCACTTGTCTCAAGCAGCAAGACAAAGCCCTTCGTATTGGCGTGAATCATGGTTCGCTTGCGGAACGCATGCTCTTTGCCTATGGAGATACTCCTCTTGGGATGGTTGAGTCAGCAATGGAATTCGTGCGAATTTGCGATTCGCTCGATTTTCATAACATCGTGATTTCGATGAAGGCCTCTAGAGCGCCTGTGATGTTGGCGGCTTATCGATTGATGGCTGACACGATGGATCAAGAGGGTTTCAATTATCCCCTTCATTTGGGCGTAACCGAGGCTGGTGATGGGGATTATGGAAGGATTAAAAGTACAGCGGGCATCGCAACGCTTTTAGCAGAAGGTCTAGGCGATACCATCCGAGTTTCATTGACCGAGGCGCCTGAGAAAGAAATTCCAGTTTGTTACTCGATTCTTCAATCCATCGGGCTGCGCAAAACGATGGTCGAGTACATCAGCTGCCCAAGTTGTGGCCGAACATTGTTCAACCTTGAAGAGGTTGTTCAGAAAGTGCGCGATTCCACATCCCATCTTGTTGGTTTGGATATTGCGGTGATGGGTTGCATTGTGAATGGCCCAGGTGAGATGGCAGATGCTGACTATGGTTATGTTGGTAAAGGCCCAGGAGTAATATCCCTCTATCGGGGCAGAGATGAGATTCGCAAGGTTTCTGAGTCTGAGGGTGTAGATGCGTTGATCCAGTTGATTAAGGATGACGGTCGATGGGTGGATCCGCCATGAAGTCGTTATTGTGTGAGATCAGTCCAATTTGGACGCTATGCCTATCTCTAGAAGTCTTCGCTCATTAGGCCGCCAGCGCAGTTCATGGCTGGTTCTTCTGGGCGCGGGAGGAGCCGCTACTGCAATTGCACTTGCCTCTCCAAGTTTGGGTTTGCCAAGCAGTTCTTCTTCCGCTATTAGTGATAGCCCTAAAGAGGTGATTGATCAGGTCTGGCAGATTGTATATCGTGACTATCTTGATTCCACAGGTAAATATAACCCTGAAGTCTGGAAGGGACTACGCAAGAACTTATTAGCCAAGAACTATTCAGCCACTTCAGAATCCTATGAAGCGATCCGTGGCATGTTAGCAAGCTTGGATGATCCCTATACACGATTCTTAGATCCAAAGGAATTTAAGGAAATGCAGATCGACACCTCAGGAGAATTAACAGGTGTTGGCATCCAGCTTTCTCTAGACAAGGATACAAAAGAATTAGTTGTGGTTTCACCAATCGAAGGAACTCCTGCATCTAAGGCTGGTGTCCAACCTAAGGATGTGATCGTTTTCATTAATGGACAATCCACTAAGGGCATGTCTACAGCGGATGCTGTTAAGTTGATTCGTGGTAAAGAAGGTAGTGAGGTCACCCTTGGTCTGCGTCGCAGGGGTGAAGTTATCCAGGTCCCGTTGATACGTGCACGCATTGAGATACAGGCAGTTGATATCCAGTTAAATACGACAGTAGATGGTAAAAAGATTGGTTATATCCGCCTGAAACAGTTTAATGCCCATGCAGCTAAAGGGATGCGAAGTGCTATCAGGGACCTAGAAGTTGAAGGAGCTCAGGGATATGTTCTTGACTTACGAAGCAACCCAGGGGGGTTGCTAGAGGCCAGTGTTGATATTGCCCGCCAATGGTTAGATGAAGGCACGATTGTTCGCACAAAAACTCGTGATGGCATTCAAGATGTACGCCGAGCGAATGGAAGTGCCTTAACCCAACGCCCTGTTGTTGTTTTGGTGAATGAAGGCTCAGCAAGCGCAAGTGAGATCCTCTCAGGAGCACTACAGGATAATCATCGTGGTGTACTTGTAGGACAGAAGACCTTTGGCAAGGGCTTGGTTCAATCAGTTCGAGGCCTTTCTGATGGCTCTGGTCTTACTGTCACGATCGCTAAGTATCTCACTCCAAGCGGAACTGACATTCATAAAAATGGCATAAAGCCAGATATTAAGGCCGTGATGTCTGAAAAAGAAATTAATAATCTTAAGCTTGAGGATCTTGGTTCTGGGAAGGATAGTCAATACAAGGTGGCCGAAACAACACTAATTAAAGCCCTAAACAAAATACTTGATGGACCAATGTATAAGCCTGTAGGAGTTAACCTTCCTCAGGCTATTCAATCAACGCTATAATATCTAAACAGTTAGGTTTTCTGTTAAATGATGATTAATGTTTGATCTTGCAGGATTTGTACGAGCGCATAATAATTACGCCCCGTTTGATCTCTAAGTAACAGGTTGCATTAAGCCACCATCTCCACCTGAATTCGAGTCGTCGTCATCGTTTTCTGCTTCGCTTTGAAGAACAGCAAAAATGGCAATGGCGGCGAGACTCAACAATCCGCTCATTAATCCCATGATTCCCTGATTGTTCCCGATCTCAGTGAATTCCCCCAAGGCATTTTTCGCTATTTCGTCAAATGTAACGAAGAATTGCGCTTTTGTAAAGACTTCTTAATATAGTTGCGCTGGAAGGGCTTAGGGGGTACTGACGGCCTCGTCTCGTTCAATGGCTTGCTGCTTTTGCTGAATTGCAGTTAATCCATCCTCGCAAGGAATCTGTGTGGCCATGAGACGCAACCACTCCATCAGTTGTTCAAGCTGTTTTTCCATAGGCAAGACGCTTAGACCTCGTGCCAGCACCTTGGCTTTATTTCCACTTCCAGTCTGGTAAATCAGTCGGCCGTGCAGGTGTTGCGGTAAACCTTGCCTAAGTAGCCGGAAGGCGGGCTCCTCCATCGGCGTTTCCATCGCAATATTTGGCTTTTCTGGCTTAATTCTCGAGATCCCGCAGCGACGAGCTAAGAGTTTGAGCTCCATGAGTTGAAGAAGTGATTGCACAGGACCAGGAATGGCTCCGTATCGGTCTGTCCAGCTAGCTGCCAACTCAATCAGTGATTCATGAGAAGCACAATTTGCGGCAGCTCGGTAGGCAGCGATCTTTTCGTCACCATCAACAATCCATTCCGCTGGCACGAACGCTGTTACCGGCAGATCGATTTGAGTGTCATCTACAGATGGAATGCCCTGTCCTTGGATTTCAGCAAGTGATTCCTGCAACATTTCCATGTAAAGATCGAAACCAATGGTTTCCATTTGGCCGCTTTGTTCAACGCCGAGAAGGTTTCCCACACCACGGATTTCCATGTCTCGCATCGCTAGTTGATAGCCACTTCCTAGCTGTGCAAATTCCTGGATTGCCCTTAGGCGTTGTCTAGCGGTATCACTGAGGGATGCGTCACCCGGATAGAACAACCATGCATGAGCCTGAACACCGCTTCTACCCACACGTCCACGTAGTTGGTAGAGCTGTGCTAGTCCAAATTTATGAGCATCCTCAATGAGAATAGTGTTCACACGTGGGATATCGAGGCCACTTTCAACGATCGTGGTGCATAGCATCAAGTCGGCCTCCCCTGCATTAAAGGCGACCATCGAGCTCTCAAGTTCGCCTTCTGCCATCTGACCATGGGCTACCAACAACTTCAAATCGGGCAGCATCTGTTGAAGTTGACGAGCTACATCTTCAATACCTTCAACACGAGGAACGACATAGAACACCTGTCCGCCTCGATCAAGTTCCTGGCGAATAGAACTACGAACTGCTTCTTCATCAAAAGCGGCTAGGTGGGTTTTGATAGGACGGCGCAATGGTGGAGGGGTTGTGATCAGACTCATTTCCCTTACCCCTGAAAGGCTCATGTATAAGGTTCGCGGAATTGGTGTGGCTGAAAGGGTCAAAACATCTACATCCTTACGAAGAGCTTTGATCTTTTCCTTTTGATTGACTCCAAAACGCTGTTCCTCATCAACAACCAACAACCCTAGTTTTTGGAATGTTGTGTTTTTACTGAGTAGCTGGTGGGTACCGACAACTGCATCGATTGTCCCTTCTTTGAGGCCATTAAGTATTGATTTTCGTTCTGAGCTTGTTCTGAATCGGTTCAGTAAAGCGACCTTGATTGGGTAGGGAGCAAAGCGGTCTGAAAGTGTTCTCCAGTGTTGTTGGGCTAGCACTGTTGTGGGTGCAAGCATGGCTATCTGGCGTCCAGACGTAATTGCTTTGAAGATCGCTCGTATTGCTACTTCCGTTTTTCCGAAACCAACATCTCCGCACACAAGCCGATCCATAGGTTGTGCGGCTTCCATATCGCGTTTTACATCAACGACTGCCTTGACCTGATCAGGTGTTGGTTCATAGGGAAAAGATTCTTCTAGTTCAATCTGCCATGGTCCATCTGGTGGGAAGGCATATCCAGGGGCCTGGAGTCGCTCTGCATAGAGCTTGACCAGATCCATCGCAACTTTGCGAACTAACTTTCGGGTTCGCTCTTTAACTTTTTGCCACGCTGTTCCTCCCATGCGATTAAGTTTTGGTGGCGATTCACTTGTTGATCGATACCGACCAAGGCTGCCGAGCTGATCGGCGGCCACGCTGAGAGTTCCATCCAAATACTCGATAACCAAATAGTCACGGACCTCACCACTGATGGCCAGTTTTTCTAATTTTAGAAAACGACCGATGCCGTGATTGCGATGCACGACGAAGTCCCCAGAGCACATTTTATTGGGGTCAACCGTACGACTCGCCGCCTGTCGTCGTCGTCGAACATAACCGGTAGATCCAAGGGTTTTTTGACCAAAAAATTCACGGTCAGTCATCAAAACGACACGCCAGGCTGGCAAGATCAGCCCCTCTAAATCCACAGAACCGGTTGTCTTTAAAGCTACTGGGGTGTTTTGCTCGAGCAAACGTTCAATGGCTGGGTGATCTTTAGCGTTTGGGACGAAGCGTGTGATGCAGTCATGCTCCTCAAGAAGAGCCACAGCACGGCTTGGTTGTGCTGATAAAAGCCAAACGGGATGATGTTCTTTTTGATAATTTTTGATTTGCTCTCCTAACCTGCCGAACTGGTTTGGGTTGGCTGGAATTGGCCGACTGGCAAGATCAAAACTATTTGCATAACCATCGTCTTCATGGAGTTCGGCAAGATCAATGCCAGCAAAGCCATCTGTGGTTGCATAGCTTTCTTTGATGCTGCGATGAAGCAATGGAGGCCAATACTTCTTTTGTTCATCAGTCGACAATCCCAATGATTGACCCACATCAATGTGATGTTCTTCTGCATGTTCAAGCCATAGTTTTCCATGTGCAGAGCCATGACGCTTCTCATCTATTGCGATAAAGGAGTTGGCAGGAATGTAGTCAAGTAGCGAGGCAGGTTTGTTCCATGCAATACCCATTAACCTTCTTATACCATCTGGTGTAGAACCTTCTAATAGTTGATCTAAAGTCTCCTCACTAACAAGACGGTCAAGCCCATCGGGCATGGACTCTCGTAGTTGATGAGCAATTAATGGACTAAACCCTGAAGGGGTAAGGCAAAGCTCATTAACTTCATCCAGGGAACGTTGACTGACTGGGTCGAATTCTTTTAATTTGTCAAGTTCATCACCGAATAACTCGAGGCGAACTGGTAATTCACTGCTTACTGGAAATATATCAACGATGTCACCACGACGACTCCAGGTAGCTTCCTGATCAACGGTTGTAACTCGATCATATCCAAGTTTGCTAAGAGTATTGGCTAAGCTTTCCAGGTCTATATGCTCTCCACGACAGAGTATTTCACACTGTGATGCGAGTGCATCAACAGGAGGTAGATGTGGCTGCAAAGCTCTTTCTGTGGCCACAATGGCTCGATCCCAACTTCGGGTTGATTCTCCAAGAAGTTCACTTAGAACCTGCAATTGCCCCCATACGATTTCTGTTGTGGGGTCAAATGGCTCATAAGGTGATCCTTCACTTGTTGGGTAGAGATGATTATGCGACCAACCCATCATTGCAAGCAGCGAAGACCAGCGATTGGCCTCTTCTAGTGTCGGTACGATCACAACCAGTGGACGGCTCTGCTTACGAGCTATTGCACTTGCAATTAATGCGCGCCCGACTCGCCCGGCTCCCCGCATCAGTAAGCGGTCGTTTCGATTACTTCTATCCACCAACTCACCAGTGAGAGTCGACTTCTGAAGCTGACGAACTAATGAGCTCAGAGGCATGGTTGCTAAATAATCATCAAAATTAACATGTTATAAATATAGCTTGTGTGACCCAAGTGAAGTGTTTTGTTCAATTGTTAGGCAAGGCCTAATTCTTGAACAGAACTCATATCAATAAAAATCAAAATCTCTAGGAAATTAGATCTTTATTCTTGAGTTCCAACCATGGGCATTGAAACATTGCCAGACTTTATTTGTTGAACTAAGTCTGGCGCAAAAATTAACGCGAGTATGATCAGTATTATAGAGAATAGTCGAACGGCTACTTTGCGATCGATTATACGTTTAATATCATGAGATAACTGTGGGTTTGCAGGAGGGTATAGCATCAACATATCTTGATGAATTGTATTTGTATGTGCGGTTGTGGGGTGTATATCCCATGGGTGTTCTTTTTCAAGTGAGTGTTGATGCCAATCCCAAAAAAGATTAATCATCTTGTCTTCTGCTAAAAGTTTGGTTTTGTCTTGGTTCAAGTATCCCATTTGCTCATTAAACGTTTGAGTTTGTAAGACGAGATAATCTTCCGAGAAAATTTTATAAAACACTTTTTGCTGCCTTTGTTTAAAGAGAAGTAATTTGCACAGAAGCTTATTCCTAAGAAACTTTCTATAATGACGAACAATGATTCGTGCTCTATTATGTGACAAGGGGATATGATCTAAAACTTGTACATATCTTGCCTGCTCAGTTGCTCCCTTGAAAATAATCACACGGCCAGGAGGGATGAAGATTTGAGAAATGAATTCATCCTTGTTATTTTCTTTCTCATGGTAGACACTTCGAAGATGATATTGGTCTTTATTAATTGACTGGTTGAAGCTTTTAATTGTTTTTCTGTTAACATCATTTCCTGGCAATGTATTGCCATGTAGCCAAAAGATATGTAAGATGTCCAAATGATTCTCTATGATGCGAGACCAATCGCATTTAAAGTCTATAAATACTTCTTCATATTCGTAATCTTTCAAGTCAAAGCCATATGCCTCTGGAAGACTATTCTCTAGGTGAGATTTTATCTGAAAATCTTTTGGGCTAGGCTGTGCTTCTCCTGTATAATAGATATATATATAGTCACCTTGCTCTACACAGGGATATTGCCTGAGGTGTAAATGTTTCGCGAAGTTATCATAATGAGAGTCAATAATATGGTTGCATGTTATTCTGTCTGATCCATCATGATTGCAAGATGTCGTATAGCGAGCTCCATGATATGGACAAACAATTTCACCATTTTCATTTTCTCCTCCACGAAAAGATGCCGATCGATGCGGGCATGAATCTTTGATACATCTCGGCTTGTTATTTTTGTCTCTGTATATCACTAATGGCTCATTAAACATGGACAGATGATATAATTCATTTTCTTTTAATAACTTACTAGCACAGACGGAATACCAACCCAGTAGGCCTACTGAAGGACGTATGGCTTTCTCGATTGGAGACTCAACTGTCAACTTGGTCTTTTTTTTATTAATTCGATTTTATCGTGCAGGCAACTGGTTTGTAAATTCTGCAGTTATGGCGTAATAATATTGATATTCTGGTGAGCTTCTCATTGGCCTCTTGGATGCGACGTTAAGACTCATAAACCCTTGTGCTGCAGGCGATCACACCGGTGACCCCTGGGCCTCACCCCCCCCCCTGACAGGACGTTTGTGGCACTTAGCTCACCGCTTTCTGGTAGATCTTTCCTGCCTTGACGGCACGGGTTGCGGCACCTTCGTATTTTGACAACTCAGTTGATTATTCAGGCTAAAATTATTTAACGCTAACAATTTATTCAATATACCAACTCTGACGAATCAGCGAACAGACTATCAGTATCTCTTTGCCTGAATTTCAATTGGCTGTTTAACTCTTATGTAGCCCTCCTAATTAGGCTGCCACTGATAACAACAACCTATTGTGGATCTTTTGACAGCTTAAGAGTTTCTGATTCATAATATCGTGCAAGATGCTATTCCCTGAGGCCTGATTCCGTGCCATTGATTCTTTCCCATGTAACAGGATAGTTCGGTCTAATTGTTTCCGCATGCTCAACAGCCTTATTTTATAGGCATCCAATCCTCCTTTCAGGCTTCCAATTCTCATTGTCTATCAAGCTCATGTTGACCTAGAGTATTGATACCTCTTGAATTTATCGTTTGAGCCTTTGGCGTTTGTGTATATTAGTTCCAGGCTAACTTAACAGCTAGTCTTCGTTGATCTACATTGATGCCACTCTATAGGTTTATACAGTCTTGGTCGATATATTCATTGTCGACTTTCTCGATGATAGCTAACTCTAAGCTTTTTCTTTATCAAATAGTCAACATATACGAATCATGCAGACAATATTTTTATGTTGATTTTTGCCTATTTGATATCAGCTCTGCTTCTAGAAGCATGTTGAAACTCAGCAATTGTTGATCATTTAATTGTTGTCGACTTCTCGCTTTTAGTTGCTCTTGTAGGTATCTTCTGCCTTGCTCTGGTGTCCATCTAAGTTTCTCGAGCAATTGATCACATTGGATCAAAAGATCTTTGCGGCGTAATGGTTGGCTAGCCTCATTAGGGTCTTCTCCAGGCTTTAATCCTTTTAGTTGATTCAGAAAGGAAGTTAAATCACTGTAGCGAGTGATGCGATGACGACTTGAGTGACCAAAGCACTTCTGCAGGTAAAGCATCTCCTGTTCTCTATCCCATCCGATTCTTTGTAGCTCATGATCTATTGCTGCCAATTCATCACTCCAGTCTTCGGGATCTGTTAGAGCATCTACTTGATGCTCTGATGTTGATAATTGTTCTATATTATTTGGTTGATGATTCTGCTCATCTTTTTTGAATGGCACGCTGATCAATCTTTTATTAGTGCTTGACTCTGAATCAGTTTCTTGAGTCTCAACTATATCACTATCATTGAGATGGCTTGTCTTGTTGGTTAGTCGTTGGATCAGCCTTTCTATCGCTCGGTCTTCTGCAGACTCAGCTGTCGGTCCCTCTCCTAAGGCACTTCCTAGAGGATCGCCACCTTTCCAACCCGAAACGTGCACAATGCAACGATTTGGGTCTGTGTGGCACAACTTTACCTGGATCTGCATCACCAACGGCTAAAGCCAGTCTTGCTGGGCATTATTGACCACACCAACTCATAACTGCGCTGTTTGTGATTTCTCTATTCCTTTCGCCTTTACACATTGGTCTTCTAAGCATGCTCCTGTCAGGATTGGTCAAGTCTGGTTTGAATCTATGACAATTTTTGAAACACGCTAAAGGAGGACATCTGGCAAAGATAACCCTTGAGTTAGATGTTGAACCCCACCCCAAGACCCTGGCCAACAGTCGCTTGCAATTGTTGTATTAACACCTCTCCAAGTGCCCTGCTTTTGCCTTCCAATTGGCCTTGTCGAATGAGTAAAGGGCATGTTTTTGTACTTACGACTAGGCCCAGATCGGATTCGCAAGCCAGGATCTTTCCTGGTTCATGTTCTCCATCTTGCCATCGTCCAAGCAGTGGCCTTACTTCTTCCGAAAGCTTAGATTTCAATTCCTCATCAAGTGGCTCAGTGGCTTGTACTTTCAGCCTTTTGTTATTCCAGCTGCTGAATGCGTTTGGATAAAGGCCCATAACCCTGCGATGCAAATCCATTGCAGATTGATTCCAATCAAGAATGTGGTCCTTTTTCGAGAGCATTCGGGCATATGTCGGGTCACCTTCAATCTCTTCCTGTTTGATGACTTCCAATTGTTTCCAACGTTCCGATTCGACTCCAGGGCCTGCTGCTGCAATCCTTGGCATTGATTCTAAAAACAATTTTGCTGTTATAGAGCTCAAACGATTAGATAGCTGATTCGCATTTTCGAGTAAGCCGATAGCAACCCTTTCCTGGACTAAAACAGGTCCTGTATCAAGCCCCTCTTCCATTGCCATGATTCCAACGCCTGTCACGCTGTCACCACTTAGCAAGCTCCATTGAATCGGTCCTGCTCCTCGCCAGCGGGGTAGCAGTGAAGCGTGACCGTTCCAGCAACCGAGAGGAGGTTGATTGAGAACTGTTGAAGGAAGAAGCTGCCCAAAGGCGACTACAACAGAAATATCAGCCTTTAGTGATTTTAATTCTGCTTGAATGTCGCCCTCATCCCTAATCCGTTCAGGGGTGAATACACGCAACCCCTGATCCATTGCTCGTTGTTTGACGGGTGAGGCCATTTGCTGATTACCACGCCCACGACGACGATCAGGCTGACTCACCACGCCAACAATTTCATAGCCTGAGTCATTTAAGGCATCCAGAGTTGGCACTGCATAGCTGGGGGTACCCCAGAACAGCACCCTCATGCTTCACCGGTAATTGATAAGCCTTCGACCCACACATGAGGAGATACCCCACCATGTGTGATCACCTGTTCAGCTTCCATATTCACAATGCTATTCAACAGCGTACGGATGTCTCCAGCAACTGTCGCTGCTTCGATCGACACCCTTTCCCCTTTGATGACCAACCAACCATTAAATGGCAGAGAGAATGAACCCTGACTTGCTTTAACCCCAGCATGTAGAGCATTTAACCCTTCGATTAACACGAAGGTTTCTTTGCTCCTGCTGTGTTGCAGATGAGTATTTGCACTGTTTTGACCTTCAGTTTTGCTCACTTCAAACCAATCGGGTCCCACTGATACCTTTGCTCCCAGTCCGGCATGGCCAGTTGGTGGTACACCAAATGCCCTTGCGGTAGCTTCCGAGTGCAGGAAACTCTCAAGTCTTCCACCGTTGATTAAGCAAAGTTTTTGAGTAGGTGTGCCTTCACCATCGAAACTAGAGGCCCCTACATGTGCAGGATGTAGGCCATTATCATGAAGGGAGAAGAATGGAACGGCGATATTTTTGCCGATTGTTTCTCGTTGGCTGAGGCTGACGCCATCGAGCACTGCTCTGGCATTGAACATGCTGCTGAAGGCACCGATCAAGTCTAGGAAAGCCTCTGGTGTAAAGCAGACGAGATAACACCCAGTGTCGATCGGCTGATAGTCAAGATGACTGATTGTTCGTTCTGCTGCTTCATCAATACATCCATCAATATCCAGATCGTGACTACCTAGAGCAAGGCGAATTGCACCACCACTGCGTGGTTTACGTCCACTTTCTTCTGCGCGGGCAAAAAGGTAAAGGCTGGCTTGACTACGCTTCATTTGACGAAGCGCACCATCGCTATTGAGATAAACTCGTTCGTAGGTTGCTTCTCCTAGACCGTTGTAAGGAATGCTCTGTATAGCAGGATGTCGACTAAGAAGATCAGCTTCGGCCTCTTTAAGAACCTCAAGCATTCGTTGAATTCCCTGTGCTGGTCTTAGAGGTCGCTCTAGCTTTGGTAACGGAGATTTAGCGAGTGTTGAGAAGGCAGGAACGTCATCGGCGTTGCCAAAGTCACTTGCCTGACGAGCACCAATAAGCGCTTTCTCTATTCCTTTTTCTGAAAGATCTGAAGTGCTTGTGATTCCTACAAGCCCTTTGTTGTTCCATACACGTACTGTGATTGAGCTGCGTTGCGCACCCTTCATTTGCTTGGCTTCGCCACGATCAATTTGAACAGAACTATCTGTGCTGCATGCTGCTCCTAAATCCCATTGGTGGATACTCTCGCGGCTAGCAAGTTGACTGAGTTTATCCCGTAGAGAATGAGTGTCGAGTTCGATTGCATTTGCTGCTTTTATTTCGGACATCATCAACGCCCTCCCACGGTGATTGAATCGACTTTGATATGAGGCTGCCCTACGGTGACAAAAATGTTACCGCTTATTGACCCGCAGAAACCGGCTGCCAGCTCAAGATCCTTGGCACACATAGAAATCCGTGGCATCACATCTTTTGCTTCGCCAATCAGAGTGGCTCCTTTAACAGGTTTGCCGAGCTTGCCTTTCTCGATCAGATAGCCCTCTTCTACAGCAAAATTAAATTGACCTGTGGGTCCAACGCTGCCTCCACCCATTGATTTGCAGTAAAGGCCTCGGTCGATCGAGGCGATGAGTTGTTCCGGTGAGTGCTGGCCGGCGGCGATATAAGTGTTGCGCATGCGGCTAGCTGCAGCGAATGTGTGGGACTGACGTCGGCCGCTGCCTGTGCGCTGGTGACCGGTACGGAGCTCACCGGCTCTATCGCTGATGAATTGCTTGAGCACACCGTTTTCAATTAATACCGTTCGCTGACTTTCCATGCCTTCGTCATCCATGCTCAGGGAACCGAAGGCCCCATCAGTAATCCCCTCATCGATTGCCGTTACAGCTTCATGGGCGATCGATTGGTTCAACTTGTCGCTGAAAGGTGTTGTACCGCGCTCGATCTGAGTGGTCTCGAGCAAATGCCCACATGCTTCGTGAAAAATCACACCACCAAAGCGGTTGGCGAGTACTGCTGGCATTTGACCGGCGTCCACGTAATCGGCATAAAGCATCGTGCCTGCGCTTTCACAAACTTCCTTGGCGCTCGTTTCGGCATCCCACTTGCGAAGGTCGTCTGGACGTCCCGATGTGCCATAACGGCGACCAATGCTTGAGCGGTGCTCGCCATCTGTAGCAAGGACATTAAGCCCTATGGACTGATGCAAACGGATGTCGCGTCCAAAGGTGCCATCACTGGCAGCCACGAGAACCTCCTGCCAGTCGCGGGCATAACTGCCTCGCCGCACCTGCAGATGGGTTCCATATTGATCAAGCAATTGAGTTCCGTTTAGAAGGCGATCACTTGCTTCATATAGCTCTGGGCATTGATTGAGCCATTGGGCCTTATCGATGGCGAAATCACGAAGGTTCGGCAGACCATTAAATGATGAGCGACCAGCCTCATTAACCTCAAGCCCAAGCATGCTGAGAGCTTGCTCTAATGCATGCTTCAGGCCTGCATCTGAAAGATCATTGGTACTGACAAAGCCATCTTGTTTGCCCAGGAACACCCTGATCCCAGCCCCCCTGCCGAAGGATGGAGTGACACTGGTAATGGTGTCTTGTTCAGCAAGGACGCTGAGATGATCAATTTGCTCCAGGTAGACCTCCACCAGATCAGCACCGGCAGTTCGACCACGCGCTAGTAGTAATTCCAGTTGTGGTTGCCAGTGGCTATTCAAGGCTTCTGCCTTATGCACCAGGCTTTGATCCGGGGTGTAGGTCGAGACCAACCATTTCTCCTGCAGCTTGCGTTGATTATGGAGAGAATTTGCGTAGATATGTAGATGGACAGCGCCGATCCAGGCGAACCGCAAAAAAAATGCTTATTTCGTTCTCTGCATCGTGGCTTTGGAAACGGCGAAAATACGTTTAAAAGCCTGAACAGGCTAATAAGTCTCTCAGTTTGCAGTCAACCATTTCTGACCATTGAGCCGCTGCAACAGACGTGAGCGCAATAAAGTCAATGTCATCTTTTTTTCATCAATTAGGAATGGCTCTATGAGACTTGGTTCTGTTCCAGTCTCAGCTAGAGAAATAGTCTTTTTAGAAGCGATTGAATCACTTGCAAAGCAAAGCCAAAAGCGACGACCGAGGGGGATCTCACCACAGACCATCCAGCAAGGATCACCGACAACTGGTCGATCTCCCTGAATCAGCTCAAGAGTTGATGGTGGCATACCTCTTTCAGTAAGTGCCTGTTTTATGTTTGGAAGAAAGTGATCACGAATAAAGGTCTCAAAAGGTTTGTCTTCTACCTTTGCAGCTGGAGGTTTGGAGGTTTGAGGCTTTGCTCCCTCCTGTTGATCTTCAGTGGGGTTGGTTCTCAATGGATTTTCTAGAGTTGGTTTTTGTTCAGCTGGCTTTTGAGCATCCGCATTAGGATTTACTCGGTTGTCGTTGTCGTTCACTGGATCAGTACAGACGAATGAACTTTAAACAGCTTTGCGACGAACTCAAAGATCCGTTGAGTTCGATGCGCGATTGGTTTACCAGTCCTCACTGAGAGAATCTCCCCAAGAATCATTTTCTATTGATGAATATCTATGTGGAGCGTTGCTCTCGACAGGTGGACGCTGGGGCGATTTGTCATCATGCGTTTGCCGCCTTACTGATGATCTTCGTACGACTCGGAATGGCACAGCCACGGTGGGAGATGGATCTCTTAAATCCCGTTCTGGGTTCTCATCATGCTTTGGTCTTGATTGGGATGGTTCATCGTTGGCTGCCTGCCAGTTTCGTTGCCACGTGGTGCTGGGATTGGGTGAAGCCTCTCTTACCCCTTGATAGAAATGATCATGTGATGGGTCTCTGCTTAGTGGTAAGGAGAGACTTGTGGTTAGGGCGAAAATTGCCCCTGCGCTGCTGCCAAGGACCATCCACCCACCTAGTGTCCAGGTTGGAGATCGCCAATTCAATATCCTTAGGTTGACAGGTTGGTTGAGATTGAAACCTGCTACTACAACCACAGCCAGCAGAGGACTCAGGCAAGGCAAAAGTAAGTACTTTTGCAGTCTTGTCATTTTGAAGGACCATTCCAGCGGTTAATGGGGGCGAGCCTTTCATCAAAGAGGTCGAACAATCTCACAACAAGAAAATCAACCATCTCTTCAATTGTGTTTGGTTTTGTGTACCAGGCAGGAATTGGTGGCGCAATTTTGGCTCCTGCTTCTGCAAGTGATGTGAGGTTGCGAAGGTGAATGATGCTCCAGGGCATGTCCCTTGGCGCAATCACCAGTGGCCGCCCCTCTTTGAGGTGAACGTCTGCACAACGCTCGATTAGATCGATTGATACACCAGCATTGATTCGACCAATTGTGCCCATACTGCAGGGCACGATTGCCATCCCGCGGGTGCGGAAACTACCGCTTGCGATGCAGGCAGATTGATCATTCCATCGATGGCATCTCAGATTGCCATTTTTTACTTGTAGATGATCGCGCCAGAATTTCTCCTGATCAGAAGGATCCACTGGAACTTCAACTCCTCTTTCGGCTTTCCACACCTGAAGAGCCCCGTGGCTGAAAATCAAATGGACGTCACGGTTGTTTTCAAGCAAGAGCTGCAGCGATCTTTCAGCTAGAGGTTGAGCTGAAGCTCCAGAAACGGCAAGGACATAGGGATCCATAAACTATGCCTCATTTGAGCTGACTAGTTGTCCATTATTCTTGGAGATTTTTCCTTTGACCTCACTTTTTGTTGTTGTTGCTGTTGCTTGATTAGTTAGATCAGAATTAACATTCATATTGGCTTCAACAGTTATTGCTGATCCATTAACTTCGAGGTCAATTTGGTTCCTTAAGGCATCAACTTTGACAACCTTCACGTTTACTTGATCACCAAGTTGATAGATCTTGCGATTCTTCCGACCCACCAATCGGTTTTGACGTGAGCGATATTCGTACCAATCGTCATTTAAAGAGCTGACGTGGACAAGGCCCTCTGCCATAGAAGGTGGAATTTCCACAAAGAACCCATAACTCTGCACTCCGCTTATCACCCCCTGATGTTCTTCCCCAACAAGGGGTTCCACGATACGTGCCTGAACCATAGCGATCAGGTCTTGTCGAAGCTCTTCAGCTTGACGGCGCAGTGTGTTGAGGCGATGCACAAGGCTTTTACTGCAGATTTCTTCTAGGTTCTTTTCTTGGCTTGTGCTGAATAGTGGCCATTTGATTTGTTGCCAGCATTCACGGGACCCCAGAACCACTTTTTCCTTTTGTCGGACATTTGGACGATCTTTACCGTTACTTAAAAGTGACACTATGATCTCTTGATTAACAAGATCTGTGTAATGGATAGTTGGACAGCACCAAGGTGATTGTAGGTTCGAATCCTTTGTCTTTGTGTCTTCATGGTCGGATTCAATCTTTCCATTCTCTTTCTGACTATCATTAATTCCAAGTCTTAACACAGTTTCTGGCAGTGCATGGCGTAGTTGCTGATCCAGCACTCTTCGACAGGCTGTTGTAGAAAATGCTTTTGCAAGCTCTGTGGCAGCAGGACTACCTTCTTCATCAAGTTCCAAGGCAATATCAAGAGCTAATGCTGATTTAGCAACGTCGTTCAAGGTGCTGTTGTCTGCTTCTGAAGCCTCAATCACCAGGCCAGGGAGTTGCAAGTTCTGGGCATGTTGCGCCCAGGCACGATGAGCAGCTCTGATCATTGGGCTCAAAACTGATTGGGGGTCAGTTTGATCAAGAGGAAGAGCCCATTGATGATGATATGAATCAGGGTCTGCCCAGCGGAGGTCGCCAAGACATTGAAGTTCTGGAACAGCCAGATCAAGCTCTATAGAGCCACTGGCCTGTTCTCCCATTTGCAATGAACGAGCACAAAAGATCAATGTCTCGAGTTGGGCTAAGTGATCCTTAACGGACTTCAGAGCAGCAGGGACTGTTCTTGCCTTTGGTTTCCTGTTGCTAAGAGCTGTGAGGGTCTTAGGTCCGATTTCGGCTACTGGCTTGATTGAACTAAGGCTGAAATGCCAATTAGTTACCTCACCATCTGCCGAGATGTCGAGAGCAACGCTTACTGCATCGTTGATTTCCCCAACTTTAAATGAACAGGCTTTTGAAAGAATTTGGCCGAGTAGGGGATGCCAAACTTCACCAAGGCAGAGAGCTTCCGCTCGATCTCTTAGCCAGAGATCCAGGTTGTTCCCAATACTCAGACGTTCTGCTACAGCAGGCGCATGAATCCACAGACGTGTGCCACCTGCATGGGGCTCCACATAGACTGCTGGTAGGGGTGGCGCATCAGATACCTGCCAGCTGCGCAGTAGCAACGCTGGCTGCGAGCTCAGATCTTGCCGATGTTTAGCCGTTGGGGTCTTTAGGCTGCTGCGTGGGGGAGCAGGTCGATCTTGAAGGTTGGCTTTGGTAAGAAGAAGATCACGATCACTTGAGGGGCCTCCATTCAAGGGAAGTGACCGTGCTACATGCCCTTCAGCGGGGAACTGGGCAATGGGATAGCGATCAAGCTTCACCTCCACCACGCTTGTCTGCTCCCCATCATTCAGATGGGCTTGATCACCATCTGGCAGTTGGATCGTTGCAAGGATGCGGTCATCAAGAGGTATTGCAAGGATATTTTGATCTTTGCGTTCAACATGACCAAGCAAGCTGGTGGTGCTCCTTTCGAGGATGCATTGCACCCCACCTTCTGGCGATCTTCGACGCCCCCCATCTCTTGTGATGCGGACTAGTACCCGATCTCCGTTCCAGGCATGGTTGAGCTGATGATCGCGAATATAGATATCGTCTCCCCCATCATCTCTTAGGGCAAAGCAAAATCCTTTACTGCTGCAGCGCAAACGAGCTTCAATCAGTGACTCGTCATCACTACGCTTTATTGCACCGGCTTCTTCGTTGTTGACAATGCCGAGCTTCAAGAGAGCCTGAAGGGCTGTTTCAAGACCGTCGCGATCGGCCTTTGTGGTGAGCTTGAGAATTTTTTCGAGTTTTTTGATCTCCAGTCCCCCAGTGGGGGGTAACTGGTCAAGCAGGTCAGCGACCGTGAACTTCATTGAGATAGGAAGGTAGAAGACCAGTCTTCATGACCGGCGGTGCCATCACCAAAGAGGAATCCGAAGACAGCGCAGAGTCAACATTGGCTCTGAGTTAATTCTAGACATTTAATAGCATTTATTTCTCAGGGGCTTCCTCCTCTGCAGAAGAAAGACTCAGGTTTGAGAACATAAGGCGTAGGCCAATGATCAGAAAGCCTAACGAAGCCAGCAATTGCAAAAGGTTTTCAGGGATTAAAGCAGCCATCGATCCTCCGGCCATGGCTCCCAACAGGCTTGCAAAGACCAAAGCACTTGCAGAACCAAGAAAAACAGCAAAAGGTCTGTTTGTTGTTCCACTGATGGCTACGGTTGCCAGCTGTGTCTTGTCACCGAGTTCGGCAAGGAACACTGTGATGAATGTCGATAACAGCAGGGTGAAATCCATAGACTTAATTATTGGCTTGCGATTAGCAGAGACTGTGTTGCTTGTAGTCCAAGCCATAACCCCAAGCCCACCATCAGCACCCCGGCCATTTTTTGCAGGCGTTCTGGTGGCAGGATTCCAGCCAGCCAGCGACCCACCAAGACGCCCACCAAACTGGAGGAGATGAGAGCTAGGGCAGCCCCGAGAAACACAACCCATGGTTGGCCTGACTGAGCTGATAGCAATAGGGTTGCTAGCTGGGTTTTATCGCCAAGTTCAGCCAAAAAGACTGTGGTGAATGTTGTTAACAACACCGTTGTGAAACCCATTGCTCCGTTCTCAGGAGCGGGTTTTTGAATTGTGTCCTTAGAAGTTGGTGCCTTAACCATCTTTTTGAAATGGCAGGCGCAGGCTACGTTCAAAGGTTCGTAGCTCTCGGCTTCTACCGCCATAGACAGATCGAATCTGCTGGCGGCAGCAGTGGATTGCAAATGATTCTGATTTGTCCTGCGGCAGATTAAAAAGTGTTGCCAGTAAACCAACCCTGCAGAAATCAGGGCGGGAATTATAGATGCGACAACGACGTCCACCAGTGTCGTAATGCTTGCACCAGCCGTCGGGGTTGACCATCCCGAAATAAATCTCTTGCTGCCTTTCATTCAGTACTGCGATCGCTTCTCCTCGATCAGTGGGATCTAGACGGCAGCAGGCTCCGCAATTTTGAATGCATTGCCACTTCGTCCAGGCATCGCTCATCCTTCATGCTGTGACAAGGCATCACAGAGTCGGTAATCAGTCACACTTTATGTGACCGCAATCTCGTATTCTCTACCAGTCAAAAGGGATCATCTCTAAGTCGCTATGGACACTGCCATCCGCATTCTCGAGATCTTTGGGCCACTTGGCGCAGTCGCCCTAGCCGGTCCAGCAATTATATTTCTATGCTTCTATCAAAACCGATTAGGTCTTTGAAGTTCGGCAAGAGCGTGATAGATGGGCGTACGTGCCACCAACCTTCCTATGTAGGCGGCCAGCACTGAACAAAGAATCACACCTGCAAAAAGTTGCTGATCGCCAACTAGTCTCCAGGCGAACACAATCGAGACAAGGGGAAGCTGTGTGGCACCAGCCAAACCAGCAGCCATCCCAAGCGCTAGGCCGAGATGAGTGCTTGAACCAACCAATCCACAGAATGTGTAACCGAGGAGGCCTCCAAACGCAAGTGAAGGGTCAATAAGGCCTCCAGGTACACCAGGTGAAAGTGCAATCATCGGAGCCAAGACGCGAACCAAGGTGATCCATATAGACGTTATTCCTTTTGAAATAGAGCCACCATCAGGGAAATGGTTTGGCATGCCTTCTTGAATCAACAATTGCAGAAGCCCCTCTCCATCACCTGTGCTTGTCCCCCAGCTGGTTAGAGCCAAGGCGCTTAGGCATATTCCAAGCAAAAGCCCAGTGCGGATTGGTCGTTGACGCACCCATGGTTCAAGAAATGAAGAGCACCAGACAAGGCCTCGATTAAAGAATCCCCCCACAAGCCCAGCCAAAATCCCAATTGGAATAGCAATTAAGAGCTGCTCGGATTCTGGAGCCATCACATTGATCATGCCAAGACCGAAGATTGGTTCTCCGCCAACGCTGCTAAACCAAGCCGCGGAGATTCCAATCACAAGAGCAGGCCAAATCAAAGTGAGGGAATATTCAGTTGTGAGTTCCTCAATCATGAATATTGGTGCTAGTAGAGGCGTATTGAAGCCTCCTGCAAGTCCAGCACCGCCACCAATAGCGACAATCTGACGCTCATTCAGTGAAGGGAGCCAACGCTTAAAACGTTTGTGAATTGCACGTGCAACAGCTGCTCCTACATGCACCACTGGCCCTTCCCGTCCAAGAGGGAAAAGGGCAACCGTTGCAATAGTCCAGAGAAGGCCACGTTGAATGGTTCTAGGTGCAGCGAGAGCAGGTGCTAGCTGTGAGTGATCTTCAAGAGCATTCATCGTCTGGGGTATCCCAGAGCCAGCTGCATCTCGCCATGGCCCCCGCTGCAGTAACAAGAGGATTGGCATCACTCCTATCGGCAAAAGTGCCAATATCAGACCAATGGGCCGCCATGCACTTCCTGTTGTTGCTGGTAACTGCTGAAATAGAGACTTTTGAATTGCATCAATCAGGTTGAGTGGCAGGCATGCAAGGCCGATTAGAAGGCCAATAATCAAAAGACATAAAAGATGTTGAAAGAGCTGAATAATCTCAGATTGTTTTCTTCCAATCACTCCTGGGATTAATTGTTCGAGCCGTCGTAGATCAAAACTCATGGGCGAAGTCCCAGACCTATTAATCCCTCTTCGATCAGGTTATGAATGTAAGGATGTCTAGCTCGACTGTCAGTGCATTGAAGCTTTCCATTGCTTGACAAGATGGCTTTTAGAACCTCACCTTTAGGATTAACTAGTACCATTTGACCTTCTTTGTCGATAAGGCAGCGATAGGTTTTATCTTTGCGATGAAGGTTGATTTCAGGGCAATATGCCCGCAGGGCGACAACCTCCATCTGCAGGCGGTCCTCCCCTTGCCAGTGGTTCATGTTGATTCGAAATACTACGTCAATCCGTTCAGGAACTTGGGCTTCGCTTATCCATCGCCACGCAATTGCCCTTCTCTGGCAGTCACCTTGGGCCAAAATTAGTTGCAGGTGACCACCACGCATTCTGTGCTGGTCAACAACAAGACAATTCCGTGCCCAGAACAGTGGAGCTGGGTGACCAATGCCAAAGGGCTCTAGTTGCTGAAGGCTATTCCATAGATCCAAGTTGATCTCATGAAGCTTTAAAAGTGTTTCTGGTGAAATAGAGACCCCACCACCAACAGTTGCATGCCAATTGCTAGCCAGCTTATTTAATGCTTCATGAAGTGCTCCTACTTTTTCAGCTCGAATCGTAAAACCACCTGCTGCTGAATGGCCACCAAAGCGATCAAGATGAACAGCACAGGCCTTGAGAGAATCATTCACAGCGAACCCAGATGGTGCACGTACAGAGGCTCGTAGACGTCCGTCTCCCTCACCAGCAAGTAATGCAGTTGGGCGAAAATATCTTTCCATTAGACGAGCTGCCACGATTCCGATCACGCCATGGTGCCAATGATTCTGAGCAAGCATCAAAAATGGTGGAGGTGTTGCACCCTCGGCCTCAACCAGGGCAATAGCTTCTGCCTCAATGGCATTACAGAGATCCTTGCGCTGCCGGTTGAGCTGGTCACATTGACGAGCAAGGGTCATGGCCTCGTCTTCGTTATCGACAGTCAAAAGTTTCACCACGAGCTGCGGATCACCTAGACGCCCTACCGCATTGATCCTTGGGGCTAGCTGGAAGCCGATGTCTTCGGCTTTAAGGGGACGTTCTTCTATACCAGCCAGCCGTTGGAGAGCTCTAAGGCCTTTACATCGGGTTCGATGCAGATTGTTCAGACCTTCTCTCAAGAAGGCTCGATTTGCACCAGTGAGCGGTGCCATATCCGCTACTGTTCCAATACAGAATAAATCTCTTGCAGGCCCTATAGCTTCTTTGCAATCCATCGCTTCAGCAAGAGATGAAGCAAGCAGGTATGCCAGACCTACGCCTGCCAGGCATCGGTAGGGTGAGTCTTGAGGTGTTACTGATGGATGAAGCAGGCAGAGCACATTAAGAGGTGAGTCTGGGAGCGTGTGGTGGTCGGTGAGGATCACCTCCATAGAGAGGTTTTCTGCCTGTTGCAGTGCCTCTTGGGCTGTTACACCGTTGTCGACGGTGACAATCAGTCGAATTCCCTGTTCATGAAGCCTTGTCACCATGTCGCGATTGAGACCGTAGCCTTCACTTTTTCGGTTCGGGATCGCAGCTATTGGTTGAGCGCCAAGACACTTCAACGTCACCATTAGCAAGGCTGTGCTGGTCATCCCATCGGCGTCGTAGTCGCCACAGATGGCGACTGATTCTGCTATTTGACAGGCTCCCTGCAGACGCACAATGGCCTTCGCTAGATCAGGAAAGTGATCGCAAGGATCTGGTGGTTTGGGTGGTTCCAGGATCGTTGTAGCTGTAGAGGAATCCAGCACGCCTCTGCGAACCAGCACGGCCCTTAGAGGCAAAGGAAGAGGAACTTCTGGCAGAGGATCAGAGGGGATGGGCCTCGGCAGTTGCCAGCTCCAGGTGGGATGTTCGGATGATGACAATGGTCCTAGGCAACCTTTTGCATTTTTAGCGTTGCTTCAAGCTGTCAGGGAGTTGTATCGCCGCTAGACATGAACAAGCTTTGTTCAGTGTTCTGGGACGTTGATGGCACCCTTGCTGACACAGAAATGGATGGCCATCGCGTGGCCTTTAATGCAGCGTTTGCCGAGGCGGAACTTGCTTGGTTTTGGGATCGCCACCTCTACGCTGAACTTCTACGAATACCAGGTGGGAGACAACGTATTGAGAACTATGCTGGGCGCCTGGGAGAAGAGTTCAATGAAGAGTTTTTGGCTCAGTTGCGTAGACGTAAACAACACCACTACATCGAAAGAATACGTTCTGGATACGTCCCTTGGAGACCGGGTGTGCGGCGTCTTCTCACGGAACTCCAACTGAATGGAGTGGAGCAATGGGTGGTAACCACAAGCGGTCGCGACTCTGTAAGCGCCTTGCTTGAGGTGAATTTCCCTCATGGTGATTCACCATTCCAGGGATGCATCACCGCTGAGGATGTTTGCCTTGGCAAGCCACATCCAGAGGGCTATCTGCATGCACTTTGCGCCAGTGGTTTCAACAAGAATGAGGTGATAGTGATCGAAGATTCTGCAGCTGGACTTGCTGCCGCTAGAGCTGCAAATCTGCCATGCCTGCTCACCCCATCCCCATGGGATCAGGAGCTGAAATCAAAGTTCCACCAAGCCAATGCGGTGTTCGACCATCTTGGTGACAAAGGGTTGCCCTGCAAAGTGCTCGTAGGCCCCCCTTGTCTTCAAGAGCAGGTCAAGCTGGAGTACTTACAAAGACTCATCGATATGGCTCCTTCATGAGCCTACAAAACACACGCTTTGCACGATTCCAGCGTCAGCTGTGGGGGCATTTTGCTCAAGCTTGGCTTGGATCATGGCGGCGGCGCAGCATTGCTCTGATCGCTTTGTTGCTTGGCTTTTATCTCGGTAGCAACCTCACTGTCTATTACCTGCAGAAGATTGATTTGAGACCGCTTGTTGTCATTGTGATGGTTTTGATCATTGAGCTATTGGTATTCTTGCGCAGCCGTGTTGAGATTGAGCCTTGGCCGTTGCACTGGTTGGCTTTGGACAACCTGAGGATTGGCGCGGTTTATGCAGTTGTCCTCGAGGCCTTCAAGCTTGGTTCTTGATCATCATCAAAATAAATTTTTAACGCCTTGGTCTGACCCTGCCGACCCCCAGATTCTCTTTCCAATTCAACCTCTTGAACAGTTACTCGTTCAATTGGGTTGGCCTGATCCACAAGCTTGGCTTATCCATTGGCAAAAGCGAGGCGGCATCTCGCTAAAAAGGCCTTTCTGGCATCCATCTACCCGCACCGATTGGATTTGGGGGCTTGGTTTGCCGTTACTCACACTTGTGGAAGGGTGTCTTGGTAAAAGCGATCGATCATTGCTTGGTATAACAGGCCTTCCGGGTTGCGGAAAGACGAGCCTTGGTTGTTGGCTCGAAGCCGCTGCTGGAGAACTTGGTTGGCCGATCAAGGTGATTTCATTGGATGATTTTTATTGGTCATTCCCTGAGCTCGATCGAAGCATGAGCGGTAATCCCTGGAGAGTGCCTAGAGCGCTTCCAGGCAGCCATGATCTCGATTTGTTGGCCAGTGTGCTGGATACATGGCAGTCAACTGGTCACTTAAAAGCACCGATGTTCGACAAAGCGCTCCGCCATGGTCGAGGTGATCGAGATGGTTGGCACCTTTCTGATCCAAAGGTACTTGTCATAGAAGGATGGATCCTTGGTTGCTTGCCTTGCAAATTTGCAGAGGCAGGCCAATTTTCGGATCAGCTCGTACCACCGCTGAACAAGCTTGAGCATGATTATCGCTTTGTTGTCCAAGAGGCGTTGAACGGCTATGTGCCGATATGGGACCGTTTAGATACTCTTTGGCACCTGAAAGCAATCGACCCAAGCTCTACACGAATTTGGAAAGCTAACCAGGAGAGCTTGATGCAACTAAATCGTGGTGTTTGCCTTGATCAAGAATCGTTTGAGGGTTTTGTGCGCATGATCCTTGCCTCTATTCCCTTAACTTGTCTCGATGGGATAGAGGCTGATGTCGTCGCCACCCTTACGCCTGCACGCCAGTTGATGTGGGTCGGTCAGAGGGGATATCAAGACTCATCATCATCAGACTCTTGCATTGGATAAACAAATCCTTGTGCTCGACCACTTAGAACCGATTTACCGATTGATAGAGCGCGTTGAGCCGCTGTGGCGGCTTTAGCTTTCCAGATGGCATGACGCTGATTACGTTTGCCTTTGGAGGTTTTTTTCTTCGGTACAGCCATCTCAGGCAGGAACAGCCAAACGATAATCCTCCCCTTTAGTAAGGCCTTGCGTCAAATAGCTAGGCTCTCTACACCGCAACGTTGCTGTGAGTTCAGGTCCATCGGCACTGCAGGGTTCGCCATCTGTGAAGCGTTCATCTCTGGAAGCAGATCAGTCTCAGCATTCATCTGAAGCTGTATCCTTTGCGCCCTTCAAGCAGAAACCCACAATCAGCTATAGCCAGCTGCTCAATCAGATCAAAGAGAAAAAGGTTAAGTCGTTGGAGTTGATACCAGCTCGGCGAGAAGTCGTGGTGGTTTTCAAGGATGGACACCAGGAGAAGGTGGCGATCTTCGATAATTACCAACAAATCCTACGAGTCGCCGAGGCTGCTGATACCTCTCTGACGGTGAAGGACATTCGTCAGGAACAGGCATTTGCAGGAATGGCCGGCAATCTTGTATTGATCTTGATGGTTGTTGTTGGCTTGACGTTTCTTTTTCGTCGTTCTGCTCAAGTGGCAAACAGAGCAATGGGATTTGGACGTAGTCAACCTCGGTTGAAACCGCAAGAGGATCTACCTATTCGCTTTGATGATGTAGCGGGGATTAAAGAAGCGAAAGAGGAGCTGCAAGAGGTGGTTACTTTCTTGCGGCAACCTGAGAGTTTCATCAAGCTTGGCGCCCTGATCCCAAGGGGTGTTCTTCTAGTGGGTGCTCCTGGAACAGGGAAAACCCTCTTGGCCAAGGCAATTGCTGGTGAGGCAGGCGTGCCTTTTTTCTCTATGGCGGCCTCTGAATTTGTGGAATTATTTGTTGGCGTGGGTGCTAGTCGAGTAAGAGACCTATTCCGCAAAGCTAAAGAGAAAGCCCCATGCATCGTGTTTATAGATGAAATTGATGCTGTGGGGAGACAGCGAGGGGCTGGCATCGGTGGTGGAAATGATGAACGAGAACAGACTCTGAATCAGCTTCTGACAGAAATGGATGGGTTTGCAGATAATTCTGGCGTCATTCTTCTTGCAGCTACCAATCGGCCAGATGTGCTTGATGCGGCACTGATGCGGCCTGGACGCTTTGATCGTCGTATTGAAGTTTCCCTTCCTGATCGTCGGGGTCGTAAGGAAATCCTCGCTGTTCATGCTCGAACTCGACCCCTTGCGGAGGAGGTATGTTTGCAGGATTGGGCACGTCGAACGCCTGGTTTCTCAGGGGCTGATCTTGCCAACTTATTGAACGAAGCTGCCATCCTCACAGCAAGGCAGGAGAAAGCATGCATTGGCACTGAACAGCTTGAAGCGGCGCTTGAAAGGATCACGATGGGACTCTCTGCAGCACCTCTACAAGACAGTGCAAAAAAGAGGTTGATTGCCTATCACGAGATTGGACATGCCTTGGTTGCAGCTTTAACCCCTCATGCCGACCGCATAGATAAGGTCACGCTTTTGCCTCGTAGCGGAGGCGTTGGCGGATTTACTCGTTTCTGGCCAGATGAGGAAATCCTTGATTCAGGCCTTGTCACAAAGGGATATCTCTTCGCAAGGCTTGTGGTTGCCCTTGGCGGCCGGGCAGCAGAGTTGGTGGTTTTTGGACTCGATGAAATCACCCAGGGTGCAAGTGGCGACTTGCAGAGCGTTGCGCATCTGGCTCGAGAGATGGTGACGCGGTTCGGCTTTTCGAGCCTTGGGCCTATCGCTTTGGAGACAGAGGGCTCAGAGGTTTTCCTAGGACGTGATTTGATCCATACACGCCCGAGCTACGCTGAATCGACTGGAAAAGTCATAGACGAGCAGATACGAGCTTTAGCGGTTGATGCCTTAGAGCAGGCAATTAACTTGCTTTCGCCAAGAAGGGAAGTGATGGATCTGTTGGTTGATGCTCTGATTCAGGAGGAAACTCTCCATACTGATCGTTTTCTGCAATTGGCTGGATTGACTGTTGATCAGTCACAGCCAGTGGGCGTGTAATTAGAAGGACTTAGCCTGTGTTGATTGAGTCGATGGGCTTGGCTGGTTTCGCCCGACCCTTGCAATGGTTCAAGAGCCAATGGCTTTGGCTCTTGCTCTCTATTTCAGCTTTCTGGTTGTTGATGCGGGTTCAAGTCGAATGGTTGTGGTTCGGTCAATTTGATTGGCAAGGGATGCTTCTCCGCCGTTGGCTCTGGCAACTGGGAGGACTTCTCCTCGCCCTTCTGGTTGTCGCGACTTGTCAGCTTTGGCAGCGCAACTGGATCAAACTCGAAGGTGCAAGCAATTTGGGAGAGCCATCCCTTTCCCTGCATGGATGGCGTTATGGCTTGGGGCTACTTGGCTGCTTCGTGGTGGTGGTCGGTGATCTTGTATTACTCAGTCGATTGGCGTGGTTAGCTTGTTTCAAGCCATTTGACCTTGGGCATTGGTGGAGTGAACCTTTTGAAGACATTTGGGCGCTGGTGATTCCGCTGTCCTGTGTATTCATCTCAATTTGCGTGATGCTTGGCAATGCCCGAGGTGGAAGGATTGCTCATTTAATGGGTTGTTTTTGCTTCAGTATCTCGATTGCTAGAGGCTGGGGGCTATGGGCACTCGCCCTTGCTATACCTCCTACAGGTATTAAAGAACCACTACTGGGTGGCGATGTAAGTTTTGGGCTCGGCCAATTTCCAGCACTAGCCTTTGGTTTGGTTGTTCTGTTGGCCCAACTAATCTTAACAACATGTACGACTATATGGATGAAGTTAGCCCAGCCTGAATCGCTTTCGGATTGGGTTTTCAAAGGTTTATCTCCTAGACAGTGCAATTTTTTAAGGCCACTAATCGGCATCATACTTTTAACACTTTCAGCACTTTTATGGTTATCACGTCATGAACTTCTCTGGACGCAGAACGGTACGGTGGCCGGAGCTGGTTGGTTGGATGCTCACCTGATACTTCCTCTGCGAAGTTTGGCAAGCTTGGCCATTTTGGTTTTCGCATTTCTGGTAATTCCATTTCCATGGATACAACAAAGGCGTCTATTGAGATTAATTGCTTCAATTATTGGCGTAGGAGTAATTCTTCTCGAAGTACTTTTGGCTCCATTTGTGCAGTGGATGGTCGTAAAACCTAGAGAACTGAAACTAGAAACCCCTTACATTATTCGAGCAATTAAAGCCACAAGGAAAGCATTTCAGCTTGACTCGATAACAACCACACTTATTAATCCTCAACCTCAGTTAACTCAACTTGATCTTGAACAAGGTGCTAGCACACTAAGGAATATTCGTCTATGGGATAGTCAGCCTCTATTGGCAACCAATCGTCAATTACAGCAATTGAGGGTTTACTATCGCTTTTCAAATGCAGCAGTAGATCGTTATCGCTTTGTGCCTGACGTAGCGAACCGGCAACAGGTGATGATCACAGCACGCGAACTTGATCAGGCTGCACTTCCAAAACGTTCACGTACTTGGTTGAATCGTCATTTTGTATTCACGCATGGATATGGCTTTACTCTCAGTCCAGTCAATACAAGAGCACCCGATGGTCTACCTGACTATTTTATCAGTGATCTAGGAACCTCAACACGTCTTGAAGGTAGTTCTGAGCTAGGCATTACTCGTGATGAGGTCAAAGAGGCTGTCCCTATTGGGAGAGCAGCTCTTTATTTTGGAATGCTACCCTCTCCTTATGCTCTTGCTCCGAGCAAACTAAAAGAACTTGATTATCCAGTAGGTGATAAGAATATCTACAACCACTATTTGGGATCAGGAGGTGTGCCGGTGGGGCATCCCTGGCAACAATTAGCAGCAGCTATGTACCTTTTTGAACCTCGTCTTCTTAATACAGGGTCGCTAACGATTAATTCCAAACTTCTTATTAGGCGCGAAGTAAGACAAAGAGTGAGGGCAATAGCGCCATTCCTTGAAGTCATTGGTGACCCATATTTGGTTTCTACTTCAGTTAATTCTAAAGATCTTGATTATGAAGCTAAGCAAAACCAATACTGGATTGTTGAAGCTTATACAAGCTCACGCACATACCCCTACGCAGCAAACCTACCAGATGGTCGCCCGCTGCGATATTTACGTAACTCAGTCAAAGCTATTGTTGATGCATACAGTGGTCGTGTTCACTTGTATGTGAGTGAACCGCGGGATCCGATAATATTGGGTTGGCAGCGATTGTTTCCAGATCTTTTCAAACCTCTTGAGGAGATGCCTTCAAGCTTGCGAGAGCATCTCAAGGTACCTACAGATTTGTTTAATGTACAGGTACAGCAATTACTTAGATACCACGTTACTGATCCTCGTATATTTTATAGCGGTGATGATGTTTGGCAGGTTCCAAAGGAACTCTATGGTAGGCGGCAGGTTCCTGTTGATCCCTATCACATCACTGCACAGTTAGGTACTCAAGAAAGTTCAGAATTTCTATTATTACAACCACTAACACCACTGGCTCGTCCCAATCTTTCTGCGTGGCTCGCTGCTCGCAGTGATGGTGAGCATTATGGAAAATTAGTCTTGTTACGTTTCCCAAGTCAAACGCCAATCTTCGGTCCTGAACAGATTCAGGCCCTTATCAATCAGGACCCACAGATCAGTCAACAGTTTGGTCTTTGGGATCGTGCTGGATCTGAAGTTGTGCAAGGGAACCTTCTTGTTGTACCCCTAGGGAAGGCCCTTCTTTATGTAGAACCTGTTTACCTAAGGGCACGTCAAGGTGGTTTACCAACACTTACCAGGGTTGTGGTTAGTGATGGCAAAAGGATAGCCATGGCTGAGGATCTCGCCGAAGGCCTAAGGGCCTTAGTTGATGGATCAAGCAAAAAAGCAGTGTATTTAAATAGAATTGATCTGCCACCAATTAAGGAAGCAGATCAATCAAATTAATGATGTATTGATAGATTAATGATTAATTTATTGAGGCGAAGAACTCCTTACTTCCAACTGGGTCTGGTTTCATTGTTTTCTCTCCTGGTGTCCAATTAGCTGGGCATACCTCATCTGGATGTGACTGTACATACTGAAAGGCCTGCAGTACACGTAATGTCTCATCCACGTTCCTTCCTACTGGTAGGTTGTTAATTGTTGAATGCATTATGACTCCATCTGGGTCAATGATAAACAAACCACGTAGGGCTACTCCAGCAGCATCATCTAAAACGTTATAGGCTGTCGAAATCTCTTTCTTGAGATCAGCTATTAGTGGATAGTTTATGTCACCAAGACCTCCTTCCTTACGTGATGTCTGGATCCATGCAAGATGGCTGAACTGACTATCAACTGAAACACCTAATACCTCTGTATTTCGGCTCGAGAAATCAGCGTAACGATCACTAAATGCTGTAATTTCTGTTGGGCATACAAAAGTGAAATCTAGGGGATAAAAGAATAAAACCACATACTTCCCCCTGTACTGGGAAAGGCTTATTTCTTTAAACTCTTGATCAACAACAGCTGTAGCATTGAAGTCTGGGGCCTGCTGACCCACCCGTAGGCATTCGTTGGTCGTCATGATTGAGAGTTAAGAGTTGATGGCTCTGCAAGAGATGTGCTTAATCAGAGCTAAAGTGAAGTCGGTATGACTTCTTGTTGGCTACTCAAATTTATCATGCCATGCCTATTTTGATCGCTAGGGCTAAGCTTAATCAATATGGCTGAAGCGGGAATCATCTAAACTTCTTGCATGCTCAAACAAACAACAGCCTGGGACCAAGCCTTGCTACGTAAGTTCAGCAACACAGGCCATTTTCGACTTCTCAATCAGCTTAGGACTGAACTTAAGCTCCAACCACTAATTCGCGATCCCAACACTAGAAGGCTAACCCTGCAGGCGATGCCGATTCGATCTGGGAGCCACCGAGGCAATAGGCGCCCCTACACGCCTGAGGCATCCCATAGCGATAAAACACAGGCTGTAGAAGCGAAAGAGAACCAGAGTTCATTTCGACAAAGACTTAATGCAATTGAAATGCGTTAGATTTTAGATTCTAAACTATTTAATGTCATTGTAAAAAATGCCAATATAAATTGATTGATTCATGATAACGCTAGTGAAGACCCAATTACTTCCTCAGGGGATGTGAAATATTGATTTAGCTAGCCTTGCATCGGCTCCTAATAGCGATTAAAAAATGAGAACAAAGATATTCATCAATGCCGGATAATCTAATCATGCGAAACGATTGTTATCACTGTCTGATTAACATTATGCGTAGCAATCTGCTTGTTTCATATATACTTGAAAAAAGAGACTTGTAGTCATTAGTATCTCCATAATTCCCTAGTAAGAATAGGCTAAATGGTCTCATGATAGATTTATATCTCTAATCATACATGATGTTCGTGGAAGGATTTGTGATGATAGCAATAGTGAAAAGTGGGCGCTGTTGTTACTATTTTTGAGGGTAGTAGGCTTGCTGGATTGATGGCTGTACCGCTCTTCTTCCTTATCTCAAAGTGTAGGTGAGGCCCAGTGCTACGGCCTGTGCTGCCCATTGTTGCGATTGTGGCTCCTTGGGGTAAGATCTGCCCCTTTTTAACAAGTAGTCGATTGTTGTGCGCATACAGAGTTGAATCCCCGTTTACATGTGCTATTTCTACAAGATATCCGTAAGCTCCTTTCCAGCCCGCATAGGAAACAATGCCGCCTTTTGCCGAAAGGATAGGTGTATTGACCTTATTCGCTATATCAATACCTTGATGCATTCTTCCCCAACGCCAGCCATACCCTGAAGTGATTACACCCTTTGTAGGCCAAATATAAGAGTTCGTGTCACCTAGATCTATCAATTCACCTCCATTACTGAGTAGAGAAAGGGATTGAAGGTTGTTATTGCCAAGACTTGTCGTTATAATTGTTTTCTGAGGGTGCGTTGAGTTTGCAACTCGAATATTCCTACCCACTTTGAGTTGATTGAATTCAAGACCTGGATTTAGCTGACGAATCCTCTGATGTGTTTGTCCATGCTGCTTGGCAATTGATGCAATCGAGTCTCCGCTTTCTATTTTGACCAAGCTTGGAGGTGGAGCCGGCGCGGACACTGGCGGCTGGTTTTGGCTGACTGTTGTTATGTCTAAAGACTTGGACTGCTGCAGACGAGCCATGGCTGAGACAGGTAACACAATCCAACTGCCAGCCATCAGCCTGTTGGCTGATGGCTGATCATTGAGCGCCGAAATCTCAGACAAAGAGATGCCAAGCTGATGAGCAATGAATTTAATCGTTGCTGGTTTGTTGACTTTGACCCATATCTGTCCATCAGGCTGAGGGAGAACAGGTGGGGGTAATGGATGGGAGGAGGGATGATGATATTTACTGGCTTCGCCAGGCAGGTGGTTGACTGTCCCTAATGCAAGTACTGGCGCGGCGATGGTTGAGATCAGCAACGGCAGCGAGTTCATGGGGGCCAATCAACGTGAAGCACCCCTTAGACATTCAGCCTTGAGGAGTTCGCGCGAAAATTAACGTCTGAATTAGAGATCCGCAAGGGGTGCTTGATTGGCCATCGTTGATTTGATCTCATAGGTAAGCTAGACATTTTCCTGCAAGGGCAAAACTGAGGTAAACGCGATTAACCCTGGAGCAAATCAATTCTTTGTAGGTGTTTTTACTCACAGGCGGCCGTCGTTGCTTTGGCCTGCCTTCTCTCGTCAGCATAAAGCCCTTGATATTTTATTTAAGGTGATTGTGCTTCTGAATCTCTTGTAGAGGCTGACACAATGGCCAAGAGACTCAAACCTCGCAAATCACTTCTTTCAGGAGGTTGATATTTTTTCACTCGACGTCAGTTCGATCTCGATATTGTTGATAATCTTGCCGAAATTTAACTGTATTCACTTTCTAATTACCCTTGATTTCCGTTTAGGCTTTTTGGAATGAAATTCCTTTTATTATTTGGTCGCATTTGATTTGTTGTGGTGAAGGCTGATTGGTTTCTTTGAACAAGGTATAAACCCTATTCGTCAGCCGTTTAAATCTTTGTTAGATGAAATCATTGAGATTGAGATTTCGTCTAAAGCTATACTTAGTTTTTAGATTCAATAACATAATAAATCAATTAGCAGAAGGTTGACTATTTGAGAAAATAGAATGGCTCGGGGGAGACTTGAACTCCCGACCTTGGGGTTATGAATCCCACGCTCTAACCAGCTGAGCTACCGAGCCTTGTCGTTAACAACAATAAACGATGGACCTTCTCTGGTCAGACCTTATTCGATGGAAGCAACGTGACTGGATTCATTGCTAAGCCATCCTTCTTTCTGATCTCAAAATGGAGATGTGGACCAGTGCTGCGACCAGTGCTGCCCATCTTAGAGATCGTTGCTCCTTGCGGTATGAACTGACCACTGCGCACCAAAATCTGATTGTTATGGGCATAGCGGGTTGTGGAGCCACCACCATGTGCAATTTCTACGAGGTAGCCGTAGGCCCCCCTCCATCCGGCATAGGTGACGATTCCGTCTTTTGCTGCAAAAACGGGAGTGCCCACTTTATTGGCGATATCAATGCCTTGATGCATTCTCCCCCACCTCCATCCGAAACCAGATGTGAACACACCTTTAGTAGGCCATATGTAGGAGTCAGAATCAATGCTTCCTAGATGGAGCATGCCATTACTTCTGGTGTATAAATCTGCTGGGTTAACTGGTGATTCAACATCTAAGCAGGTGGGGCAGTTGCATGGAGACTCAAGTGAACACTCCTTTTTAAGGATGTTGTTGCTAGTTATTTTTGTTTGGATCTTTACTTGATTTTTATTCTTATTTAGATCATTGAACGAGTAAAGTGAATTTTTTTTCTTAGTTTCATCAAGCAGTCGATTCAAGCTATTAGCTTTGTTGCTTGAGTTGTCGATTTTTTTACTAGGGTCATGCAGCAGTGCCTCATCTGAATCAAGGTAACTGATTCGACCCAAGCGGCTATGAACAGATCTTGGCAAAACAATCCAACTGCCTTTGCTCAGTTCTGTATCTGATGAATTTTTATTGAGTTTTGACAGTTCAGTCGCTTTCAGTCCGAGCTTGCCTGCAAGTTCCTCTAAGGTTACTGGGAGGGCAACTTTTATCCATATCAGTTGCTGTGAGGTTGTGCTTGAGATCTTGACCTTCTCCCCTACAGCACTATTTGCATAGCCAGGAAAGGACCCAAGGTTTCCTAAAGCAAGCACTGGTGCTGCAAAGGAAGAGATAAGCAACAACAGGGGCTTCATTCAATAAAGTCGATGTTCAAAACCCCTATCAAGCCGAACTTGGCCGGAGTCCGGGAGAAGTTAGCTGATCTCCCCTCGATTAGGCAAGGGGGGGCAGAAGCAATCTTGCTCCGGTTTACTCACCACAGCCCCAGTTGCCGGCCAGCCTCAAAGCTCACGATGGCGCAAGCCACAGACAGGTTTAGGCTCCTTACTCCGCCCTGCCCCTGTTCACTTGCTGCTCCAGGCATGGGAATTGTCGTGATCTGATCACACTGCTGACGGATTTTGGTAGGAAGACCGGTGTCCTCACGGCCGAAAAGCAAAACATCTCCGGTTTGGAAACGCATCGAACGGAGGGGGATTCCTCCAAATCTGCTGCAACCGATCAGTCGATGATTCAATGGCAGGCACCTGCGAAATGTATCCAGGTCAGAATGAACTGATAAATCGACGTGAGGCCAGTAATCAAGTCCTGCTCTACGTAGATAGCGATCGTCAAGGCTGAACCCAAGAGGTTCAATCAGAGCTAGTGGAATGTGGAAGGCTGCACAGGTCCTGGCGATATTTCCTGTATTTGGTGGAATACGTGGCTCGTATAGAGCTACGCGTAATGGTGAGAGTTCATTTGGATCGCTCATGGCACCGCAATACCAAGCTGTTTGAGATTCAAGGCTCGACCCTGTATGACAAGCCAGCTGTTTGATGCCAACGGTTCCAGTTCCTGAGATAGCTTCCCAAGACGATCTCTAAAAAGACCTCCATTGGAGGTACTGGGTACAACACCCCAGCCAGTTTCCTCAATGACAATCACGATGGATGCATCATGTTGTTTAATCGTTTGTAGTAGATCGTTTTTTAGGGCTTTCCAATTGCTCGAAGGTTGGTCGAGATGCCATGCAACAAAACCACCCAACGCTTCAATTAAAACAACATCTGATCTTGGCATTTGAATGATTGCCTTTTTAAGGTCTGGTCCAGATTCAATCAATGACCAGTGTTTTGGTCGACGATTACGATGTTTTTCAAGCCTTTGCTGCCAATTCAGGTCGCCAGCTCTTCTCGGCGAGGTGGCGATATAAGTTACAGACTTGAATTGTTTGACCAAGTGTTCAGCCCATCGGCTCTTTCCACCTCTGCTTGGGCCTGACACTAGGGTAAGGCCATTGACTTTAGGAATAGTGTTAGCTACTACCATTCATTCCGCGTAGGGTTGCAACAGAAGAGGGAGAGACGCGATTGAGATAACGGAAAATCCAGTACTTAAAGATGGTTGCAAGTATCACAGGGAAGGTGGCAATGAATAAAAGTATGAAATTTTCTCGAGCTGGAAATCCAAAATGATTTGCAATTCCCTGCAATAATACCTGCCATCCTTCGGGACTGTGGAACCCTACAAACATATCTGTAAAAAGAATGATTGCGAATGCCTTCGCAGAGTCACTTAAGCCGTAAATTGCTTCGTCTAGAAACCCTCGGAGAACTCTCAATTCTTCCCGATTAATTATACAAACAAAAGCAAAAGCAATCAGTGCTGCGATATCTGCTAAGACATTTTTTACTGCATGTGTGCTTTCTTTATCAGCTTCATCCTTAAGTTGACTTGCTTTTATTGCCAGTGCCTTCTGTAGTTCGTCTTGACTTGGGACTGAATCACCTTTGAGTAGGGCATCAAACTCTATCTCTGCTTTAAATACTCTAAGTTTTTCAACCGCTTGTTCTTCAAGTTGGGGTTTGGGATAACTCAGAAATGGCAGCTCTGGGGCCAAGTAGTCAATCGCCGGGCTAATGAGGTAAGTTCGGCTGATCTGTTGCACAAGTAACGGCACCAGAATTAGCAGCAAGATGATCTTTAGTGAGATCAGAGTGGAATCGCGACGGCGGCGAAACCCTGCAACTAAAGTCGCCTCGGATGTTGGATCAAGCTGTCGTCGCACCTTATCAACTAAACCAAGAAGAGATCTGGGAAGAGGGTCTGGTGCCCTACTCATAGACGTTGATCTTGATGAACGCTTCGGGGCATAGCGATTTACAATCGTCTCAATTAACTGAAATTTTCGATATTCCTGACTTTCAAGTTGGCTGATATTAGGCTTAATAGCCTCAAACGTTAAACGACAGATATTTACGGCAGTATGAAATTTACGCAATATGGTTGACTGTAATGATCGTGGAACAGAAAGTTGCTGGTTGTCTCTTATAGGCCGATCGCCGTAGTATTCAAGCTCAAGTGTCTGGATCAGAAGTGCTGCTTCGTAACCACGTTCAAGGTCATTATTGATGTCTATTGATCGAGCTTCTCCAAATGTTCTCATCCAGTCCCTAAGCGTCATGGTGATTGAGTCAGCGAGAGAACACCCACCATGTGGCCATCGGAACGATTGTGCCGACAACCATCAAGACAACGACAATTAGGGTTGCATTACTGTTTTGTGTTTGTTCTTGTGACGGGATATTGGTTTGCTTAATTGCGCTAAATGTTTCGACAGGAGCTCCTGGGTCATCCCCGCCATCCAATACGACTTGTAAGCGGGCAATTGCATCAAAGGATGCTTGCTGGTAACGCTCCCCTCCGACCACTGGCTTATTCATTGTCGTACGGCCAGTGCTCTGCAAAAGGGCGTCGGGTAATGTGCTTCTTAAACTTGCATCTGCCAAGACAACAGTTTGCTTGGTTTGTGCATCTATCAACATCACTAGCAAGGGCAGCTCTTTTTCACCAGCGTTTGTGGACCATCTATCGATCAGCGAACTGCCAAAGTTGGAAAGGGAAACACCATAATCAAGTTTACGAAGAGTAATCAAGCGAGCATCAAGCCTTTCGTTTCCGAGCTCAACAAGACGTCCTTCAATCTGAGAACGAGACACTCTGCTGAGGACATCAGCAGAATCGACAACATGGCCTTCAGGCCTTGCAACAGGAAAATCTTCTGTTGTTATGGCAAAGGCTCCTGGCACAAGGAGAATCAGACCCAGGAGGATGCTGATCAGAACACCGAGAATGCGGCTTGACCTCAGAACAGGCATCAGTTCAACAACAGCTCACAATGCAGTCTGACGTCAGCTGAGCAAGCTGTCTCGATTCAGAGCAGAAATTGCTTGAATCACAATCCTTGCTCGATCAGAAGGTAAGTCAAGCTTGCAAGCTAGATCCTCCAGGAAAGCAGCTTCCTCCTTTGAGACCTCGCGATCTGAATGGACTAACTGGGCGGCGACTGCCAAGGCACTTTCCTGCTGGAACGAAGACAGGGCAGGTAATGCTTTGCTAATCAGACCATCTACACCCTCCTGGCGCAACAGGCTTAGGAGTTGATCAAAGAGCTCGCCCATAGAGGCTTCCGAGCGCTCCCGATAGGGGTATCTGAATTCAAGTTGGCGACGAAGGGCATGGGCTTCTTCGCGACCGAAAACCCCGTCACAAGAAACAGCGGCGAGGGCCACTGCTGCAAAGGCTTCAGCATCGGTCATGAAAGCTGGAACAACACAACCCATTTGAGCAAGAGTGCGTGCATCTGACATCACTTTTGTTTCGTTCGATGCGACCAGTTGCGCGTATTTCCCTGATTGCCGGGCTGTTGACCCTGTCTTTGGCAGCATTTAATGCTTTGACAGTGGACCTTGTTACGCCGAGCTTTCAGCGTGCGGAGGTCCTGGCTGGTGTTGCCGCCGTCGGGTTGATGCTTATGGGAGTGTTATGGACACAAGCGAGCCCGATGGCTCCCATTAAGCAGATCCTTGAGGGAAATCAGACATTCGAATTAGTAGATGGATTGAACGATGTATTACAAAAAGAACTTGCCTGGGGAAGTCATTTATTACTTACAGCAACCCCAGCGGCAGTGATCCTAGTTTATTGGAATGATCAAGTTCTTTTACGTCGAGGAATCAGTGGTAATGGTAAATTCGTTCCAGGAGAGATCTGTAAACAGGCCAGAGATCGAAGCGAACTGATTTCATTAGTTAACACATCACTGTTCCCTGGCAGAATCGAATTTAATCCAATTGTTGAGAACTTACCTGCTGTTATGGTGTATCCATTAGCATTAAATGGTTGGGTTGTCTTGGGTGGATGTTCCGAGCGATGTTTTAGTCGTTCAGATGAACTTTGGTTTATTGGATGGTCGCAACGTCTTAGAACTGAATTGGAGGAGAGGGCTTAGAGGAAAAGATCGATTTTTCCTTACCTTCTTCAATTCTTAGTTGTGATCTCACTTTAGAAACAGATGATGAGAAAGACACTTTTCCCTCATCTCCAATTCGTCCTTCTAGCTTATCACTTCGAGTGATCTGATTATTTGCATCTCGCTTCAAGATTACATCGCCAATTGCCTGAACCTCATCTGTGCTCCAATTCCAAATACATTTTTTAGCCTTTAGTTGTTCGCCAGGTTGACTAAGTTCACAATTCTGAGGAATTTCTACTTCTGTACGGGCAAGATCAACTTTAAAACTATTTCCGCGATAGGTTGATCTTTCCTGAGTTGCAGTAAAAGGTTCATTGCTTAGAATCTTTTCGCTATTAAATTTCCAGCGCGTTGTCTGTGCAAGTAAAATTGCTTTTTGTTCTGGAATCGTAAGTGTAACAGGCTTGATTAGGTCGAGGTAACCCTTCTTCGTGTTTCCTTGCAACCTTGTGGCTGTAAGTTGCTGTGGAGTATCACTTTTACCTACAATTCGGTGGCCAAGGATTGGTCCCATAGCATTAAGTTTGCCGCTGTCTAGATTCCAAAGGCCATTGCGTCCTCTGATCACAATTGAGGGTTCATGATTGTCTTTGCGTTGTTTTTTCCAGCGTTCAAATTTTGTTTGACCTTTAAATACAATTTCTTGGGTTAACTGTTGAAACAATACTGTCTTGGCACTAATCCTTGAAATGCTATCAATAGCTTGGGGTCGTTGCTCAATCACCATCTTCGATTCATTAGGTGTCCAACGCAAACGATCACCAGTAATCAATACTTTTTCTCCTGTAAGCTGCTGAATATTTACATTTCCTTCAAGAAGCACAGTCTCACCATCATTTACTATTGTGGCGGCCTGGGCGCTAATTTTAAATGATGGTTTGTTTTCTTTGTACAGAACACCCTCTGGGTTGCGAGCCCTTACAACTCTGCTGCCTAATTCATATCGAGCTAAGGGGCTATTTAGGTCCCAGTCTCGTGAACCATCAGCTTGCTTGTGGCGAAGTTCTAGAGATTTAAATACAAAAGGAACTGATGATTTCTTCTGTGGTGATGGCGACTCCTGACATCCCATCATCGTTAATATCAGCAGAAGACTGCCAAGATGACGTGATGGTAGAAGGTTGAATCGCATTAGAGGGAAGAAGAGATTTCTAGTCTTTGCATTACGGGTTGAGATGGTGGCAATAAAGCTCCACTTTGCAATTGTCCCCAAGTTAAACTGTTAGACCAATCGTTGCCATCAATACTTAGTCCTAGTTGGTTGAGCAAGCGTTCGCTTAGAGAAGGTACAAGAGGATTAATTAATAGTCCTACAAGTCGGCATGCCTCCAAAACTGAGTAAAGATCATCAGCCACTTCGGCTTCATTACCAGGCGTCTTCATTCGACTCCAAGGTGCAGTCTCATTGAGGTAGACGTTGGCTGCAATAGCCAATTTAAGGATCGCCTCAGCTGCATCATGAAAAGCCATGGATGGCATTGATTCACGTACGATGGTAATAGTTGTTTCAGCAGTGGTCACTAAGGGATGAGCATAATCTATTTCATTGCGATGTGAAGGTACAGATCCTTCAAACCATTTTCTTGCCATAGTCGAAGTTCGGTTCAGCAGATTTCCGATTGTATTTGCTAAGTCGTTATTGACTAAATCCATAAATCTTTTCTGCTGAAAGTCACCATCATGACCGAACTGGATGTCACGCAATAAATACCATCGAACAGCATCTTCACCACACACTTTAAGCAGTTTCTCTGGATCAAGTACATTCCCTAGTGATTTACCCATCTTTTGACCTTCACGAGTGAGAAATCCGTGGCCAAAAACTTGTTTTGGCAAGGGTAAGCCAGCTGATATAAGCATTGCGGGCCAGTAGACTGCATGAAAACGGAGGATATCCTTGCCAATTAAATGTACTGATGCAGGCCACCCACACTCTTCAAGACGTTCTATTCGAACCTGGCCACCATCATCTAAAAGAGCACTCAAATAGCCTACAAGCGCATCAAACCAGACATAAAAGGTGTGTTTTGGATAACCAGGTACTGGTAAGCCCCAATCAACATCAACTCTTGAAATTGAAAAATCTCTAAGACCCTGAGCTACAAAATTCTGTATTTCATTCCGGCGCATGACTGGCCAGATGAAATCTGGCTGTGAAATGAGATCTTCGATTTGTGATTGGAAACGAGAAAGTCTGAAAAAAAGGTTCTCCTCATCCCTCCATTCAAGAGGCTTCTGATGAATAGGGCAGGAGGGTGACTGGGCTTGCGGAGGTTCGTCCTTGTATTCTTCACAATCGACGCAATACCAACCCTGCTGCCGACCAAGATACACATCGCCGGAGGTCTCGACACGTTGAAAAAAAGCCTCGACCAGTAACTGATGGCGCTGGCTGGTTGTACGAATAAAGCGATCATTTGAAATACCCCAACGAGACCATAGATTTTGATAACTGCTTGTGATCTGATCACAATGTTGTTGGGGGCTGATGTTATTGACTTCTGCTGTGCGTTGAATTTTCTGGCCGTGTTCATCGACACCTGTAACAAACATCACCTGCTTTCCTTCTAGTCTCTGGAAACGAGCCAGTGCATCACTGGCCATGGTTGTGTACAGGCTGCCTAGATGGGGCTTGTCATTGACGTAGTAAAGAGGGGTCGTAATGGTATAGGTCATCATTGTGGGGAGTATCTGCTGCTGCGCAGAGCGGCCGGATCCTAACCAGAACAACTCATTTCAGCTTGTTGATCGTCTGCCGTCATCTCTCAGACCAAGCCTTGCCTTCCTAGCGTTGTGTTTATCACCAGCTAGAGCAAGCCGACGGAAATTTTGCCCTCCTCAAGCCTCAACGACTTGCTGAAAACCTAGCTGAGATGCAGCCGGAGGCACCCCTTGACTGGGATTCACAAGCAGCACACGATACAAAAAACTCCTCAAGCACTTTGCGGCGGCACCGATTCATTCCGCAGAGATTCTACGTGCAACGATTTTGGGAGCCAATCGTAGATATGGCCATATCAGAACAGAAGAACTGACTATGGTTAAGGTTTTGGCAGCAGCGCTTGATATTCAGATGTTCTCAGTCTTGGCCTGGTGAAAGTGATCAAGACCTTCGACCTTTAGCTTCCATCTGGCACTGGCTTGATAATTTGATCCTGATGACCCCCTTATCGCCAAATTCATCGTGCACATGAGAGTGGGGCAATGTTCTTTTGAGAGTGACAGCACAATGCTGGGCTGGAGATTGTTCTTATTTCGACGATGATCAAGTCAAATCGCCTCTATCAACAATTTGTTGCGCCCCGCCAGCGTTGTTTAAGCAACCTTTGTTATGAAGCTCAATTGCTTTCTGGCAAAGATGATTATGTTTTGGGATGACAGTGTCTGCGAACAAAATTTTTTCCACTACGCAGGTGCCCTTGGTGGTCTGGGGTGGAGGCACAGGAGGCGTCGCCTCAGCCGTACAAGCTGCTCGACAAGGGATTAGAACTCTGCTGTTAACACCAGGTGCGTGGCTTGGTGGAATGGTCAGTGCAGCAGGCGTTTCGGCTCCAGACGGCCATGAACTCAGTTGCTGGCAGACAGGCTTGTGGGGGGCCTTCCTTCAAGACATCGCCAAAGTTGAACAGGATGGACTGGATCAGAACTGGGTGAGTTGCTTTGGTTTTAATCCCGCTCGCGCAGAAGAGGTTTTGCGGAGCTGGGTTGTAGATCTCCCCAATCTCGAATGGTGGTCTGACGTTCAGCTCAAATCACTGTTACGTGAGGGAGATCGCCTTGTTTTGCTTGAGCTGGAGCTTGAAGGGCGACAGCATCAACTGCGCTTTGACTTATTCATTGATGGAAGTGATTTAGGCGACAGCTTTTCCCTCGCAGACATTTCTCACCGCTGGGGTTGGGAATCACAAGAACTCTGGAATGAGCCAAGCGCCCCTTCGGCAAAACAATTGAATTCCGATCCATTCTTTACCAGCCAGCCTGTTCAATCCCCTACTTGGGTTGTGATGGGTCAACTCGATCAACATGCACAATCACCTTCATCACCAGGGTGCTTGCCTCGACCATTCGAAGGTGCAACTCAGGCGTTTGGTTTTGAGCGCACCGTTACCTATGGCCGCCTTCCAGACGGTTTAGTAATGCTCAACTGGCCCCTTCATGGAAACGACTGGCATAAAGGCTTGGAGCGTATTCGCAGCTCAGACGTCAAAATTAAACACCAGCTTGCTGTTGAAATGCAGCTGTATAGCTTGTCATTCCTACAGGCTCTTCAAACAGTTAGTGAGGGTTGGCTTAATCCTGGCAAGGTGTTTCCAGGGATCAATCAAAGCCTGGCATTGATGCCCTACTGGCGTGAAGGTCGACGCCTTAAAGGTCAATACACATTAGTGGAAGGAGATCTTCTGCCATTAGCCTCTGGTACAGCCCGAGGACCAATCCCCTTAGATAAACAGGGACGTTGCACCAGTATTGCTGTAGGGACTTACGCTAATGATCATCATTATCCTGGTAAAGATTGGCCGTTAGCCTCAAAAAGTTGTAGATGGGGTGGGAGATGGACAGGTACTCCATTCTGCATTCCTTACGGGGCTCTACTTAGTAGCGAAGTGGAGAATATTCTGATAGCTGATAAGGCCTTTAGTGTGAGTCATATAGCCAATGGTGCAACTCGATTACAGCCAATGATTTTAAATCTTGGCCAGGCTGCTGGAATGGCAGCAGCTATAGCCTTGAAAAAGAGGCTTCAACCAGCAGAAGTTGATATTTCAGAAATACAGCATGAACTATTGCATGATATTTATGCCCCAGCCGCGATTGTTCCTATTTGGGATTGGCCTGCATGGCATCCTCACTGGCGTAATGCTCAGAAATTTGTTTTGGCGCAACCAGATTGCCTCAGCAACCATAGCGTGATAGAAGGCTTTAATCTTAAAGCAAATGTAGGAGAAATGCCACTGCCAGATCAAACACCACTCAATAAACATGTGAAAAAGTTTTCAGGTTGCCTTCGTGTTCATTCTGATCAGACATTCTCTCTAGATACCAAGTTTAAATCCTGGCGATTAATAACACTGGAGCCGGCATTAAAGCGGTGGCTAGAATCATGTGAAGACCAGCAGAATGTACACCTTCTAGCAGTTGCTAATCCATGGGGACCATGGCTGAGGTTGATTCGCGTTTTATATTAATAACAGCTTTTGGTAGTTTGTTTGTTTCTATGATTTGAGAAGCTACTTGGCGACCAGCTCAATCTGATCAGTCAATGGATCAATAACATGAACTCTCATGATCAATACAAGACCTGGACTAGGGTCGATCAAACCATGGATCTTGCAGGCAAGATCCATAGCCAGGCATTCCACATGCACAAGTGCAATCTGATCTTGTGGCCTCAACCAGCGCAGAAATAGGGCTGGCCATTGTTCATGGCGATTTTTTAAAAACCACACCTTTTGCCAGTGTCGCTGGTCTTCGCGTTGAATTTGCTGTGCTTGGCGAAGAGGGTCTTCAAGTGCATCCAACTGCACCATGAGAGCGTGCTCGCTTAATGGAACTAAGCCTCCTAAGTGAGCCACCACCTGTCGATGGGCAAGTAAATCTGCATAGCGACGGATCGGCGAACTGGCTTGTACGTAGGCAGAGAGGCCAAGACTGAAATGAGCCATCGGACGAGTACCAAGGACGCCTCGGCTAAGGCAACGCTTGATCGCGGCATGTCGGACAGGTCCTTCAATCAACTGTGAAAAGTCAGTTGCACTGGGTAGTTGAGTTGGAGGCTGACTGCGATAGGGCAGAGCAAGGTTTTGACGCTTTCCAAATTCAGCAATAACAGTACCCATCAGAATCATCGCTTCGCTGACTAGCCGTCTGGCTGGAGTTGACTCAACAACATGAAGCTCAGGCTGATCATCCTTGACTTTGAATCGCCCTTCAGATTGTTCAAGCAGCAGTGCACCTTGTCGCTCACGCCACAATTGACGTTTTTTTAGCAGGCTTGCGAGTGTTGAAAGATCTTCATCGCCAGGAGGCGCAAGCTCAATCAATTCATCCCCATCCTCATAAGTGAGTCGGTAGCAGGGGCGAATCCAAGTGCGACAAACACGAGTGTCGGCTATACATCCTGATTCATCTAGAACCACAGCAACACTCAACGCTGCACAGCGACGGCCAGCTCTAAGACTGAGAACTTCTGCTGCAACACTCAATGGCAGCATTGGTCTTAGGCCATCAGCCAAGTAGAGGCTGGTTGCTCTTGCACGAGCATCAAGATCTAAGGGGCTGTCCACAGGAATAAGTCTTGCCGGATCGGCGATATGGATCCAAATCCAGCTGTCTTGATCAACACACTGCAAAGAGATTGCATCATCAATTTCCTGAGTTTGATGATCGTCGAGGGTGTAGGTTCTTAAATCACTCAAATCAAGACGATTATCATCGCCACCGAAAGATAGTTGCTCAAACTTATTGAGTAATTGGTCCGCTTGAGCTTGTACACTCCCTTCAAAAGATATTGTCCAGATACTGCCTTTGAGAGTTGTTAGATCGTGTGGATCGCGCCAGCCTTTCTTGATCAACCAATAACGGAGGTCGCTCAGCGATCTACCCAACTTTAAATCTTTAATCAGCTCAAGAGCTTGTTCATCTGCCAAAAAAACATCCTCTGGACCGTCAGCCAGCTCGATTAAACGGTTGATAGTGAACTGAAGATCCGAGGGTAAATCCTGCCACTGATCTTTGCTCAGAGGTGTATCTGCTATCAGCAATGCAAGAGAATCTAGGCGTTTCTGCACTCGAGATTGTTGCTTGCGGCGCAGCTGGCGGATGCGGCGTAGGTCAATAAGTTGACGTGCTTCAACCATGTGGTCACGTCGAACTCGAAATAAAGGTTGGTCGCTATTAAGCCAAAACCACAATGCTGCGAGATGGATAGGATCATCTTTATTAAGGAGTAAATCTGCTAGTTCTGTAATTTTGAGTGCTGTTGGTGAAGTCTTACTTTTACGCCTTTCTCCTTCGAGCAATCGCCAACCAGCAATTAAATCGCGTGAATTAAGACTAAGGTTACGGACCTCACTCATTGTGGGTAGAGATGTCTCCACCTCTACCATGTTGTGATTTTGCTTTAGAACGGATAGTTCTCGACTGGCTAGCTGTTGTTCTCGCCGTGTTCCTGCAACTCTTAGAATTGCTCGGCTGCCCTTCAAGGAAGTTAGCAGGCCAATTTGTGGTTGACCTTTTAAAATAAAGCCAACTAAATCACCTTGCTGTAGAGAAGGCGTCAAAGCTGTTGCAATCAGCCTTCTGGATTAACAAATGGCAAAAGTGCAATAATACGTGCACGTTTTACAGCATTAGTAAGGTCACGTTGTTGTTTAGACGTTAGACCTGTAAGGCGTCTAGGCAGGATCTTGCCACGGTCAGTAATGAACTTCTTGAGGAGATCAACATCCTTGTAGTCGATGGGATCGCCAGGCTTAATTGGCGACAGCCGCTTTTTAAAAAATGAACTGGACATGATTTAAGAACGCTGGTGTGCTTTTCGTGACTGCAAAGTCATTTGATCTCTTTGTGAGTTGTTGACTTGTTGCAGTAACGGCAGAATTTCTTGATTTCCAGCCGTTCGGTGGTGTTTCGGCGGTTCTTTTCAGTGGTGTAGCGAGACACCCCGTGAGACCGCTTGTCGATGGCGGGATTGGACCGGCATTCGTTGCACTCAAGAGTGATCACGATCCGGACGCCCTTGTTTTTGGCCATAAAGGACGTTGCGCCGCAGATGCGAAGCGTAGTGAAGAACTAAGATCCTACAGGGCAGCCTCACATGACTTGACGCCGTCGTTCTCTTGCTTCGTAAGATCTTTGGCTGCATCTAGCTGATCCATGCGGGTTTCTCTCTCCTGGCTGCAGGATCTAGTACAGCTGAATGAGACCGTCGAGAACCTCGCCGAACGCCTATCGATGGCTGGATTTGAGGTTGAGGCTATTGATGATTTAGCCAGCCGTGCCGATGGCGTGGTCGTTGGGTTGGTGAAAGACCATCAACCCCACCCCAATGCCGACAAACTCAGCGTCTGTCAGGTGGATGTCGGGCTGGGCGAAGGTCTTCAGATCGTCTGTGGGGCTCCAAATGTTCGGCTTGGTATACACGTACCTGTTGCCATGGTTGGTGCAACCCTCCCAGCAGTTGGAATCAAGATCAAAGCCAGTGAGCTTCGGGGGGTTCCAAGTCAAGGAATGATCTGCTCTCTAGCGGAATTAGGACTGGAATCAAATGGTGATGGAATAGCCATCCTTGAAGAGATCGCTGAAAACGTTCCAGAGCTTGGCCAGCCTGTAGCTCCTCTGCTCGGACTCGATGACACAGTGCTTGAGTTGGCAATCACAGCCAATCGCCCCGATGGAATGTCGATGGTTGGTATCGCAAGGGAAGTCGCTGCTTTAACAGGCGCAAGCCTGCAGCTTCCGCAACTTGATATGGCCCCAATCCATAAGTCTTTTGAGCCTGATTCCACCAGCTCTGCGTCCATGCTGAAGGGTGGTCTTTATGGATTAACCGCCTTAGAGAATGTGGATGGTGAATTAACTTCGCCAGCCTGGTTAAAACAACGATTGGAGCGTTCAGGACTGAAATCAGTGAATGGTGTAGTCGATATTACAAATCTGGTGATGTTGGAGCAAGGCCAGCCATTGCATGCATTTGATATTGATGCTCTCGAATTGATCACAGGTCAAACAGTTTCCGCAGAATCTTTTGGCCTTCGACAAGCAAGAAACAATGAAGTTTTTAATGGCCTAGATGGACATCAACTTGCACTGAACGAAAATTGCCAGATCGTCACCTGCCATGACATTCCTATAGCGCTTGCGGGTGTTATCGGTAGTGCTGAAAGCGGCGTGTCTGCCAAGACAAGGCGAGTATGGCTGGAATCTGCAATGTTTACCCCAACGGCCGTGAGAACTACGTGCCGAGCTGTTGGCTTGAGGACCGATGCAAGCAGTCGCTTTGAGAAAGGGTTGCCTGTTGAAATGACTTTGGCATCAGCGCGTCGAGCTGTGACACTAATGGAGGAACATCTAGGCATTAAATCAAATGGATGTTGGGTATATGGTGAGCCCCTAAAAACTGCTGATCCGGTAAAACTTCGCCGCGAAGCTATCCATCGTTTACTCGGACCAATAGCTGATGAGAATGACAATAGGTATCTAGAAGACGACATTATCGAGACTTCGCTGCTTGCTCTCGGATGCGAGTTGTCTCCTTATAACGAAGGGTGGTTGGTCATAGTTCCACCATCACGCCGTAGAGATCTCTCGCGAGAGGTTGATTTGATCGAAGAAGTGTCTCGCCTTGTTGGCTTTGATCGTTTTGAGGCCAACCTGCCAGATCCGCTTGAACCTGGTGGGCTAACGACTGCTCAAACAGCTGAACGCCTATTAAGGCAGATGTTGTGCGGAGCAGGATTGCAGGAAGTCACGACCTTGTCGTTAGTGGGTGCTGATAGTGATGAACCACAACGAATTTCAATTAGCAACCCTTTATTGGCTGAGACCAGCCACCTGCGTACCAATCTTTGGGAGGAGCATCTACGTATTTGCCAACGCAACCTCCAGTCATCGCAGCCTGGTTGTTGGTTATATGAAATAGGCAATGTCTATACAGACACTGACGAGCTCATCAACCAACGCGCTGTTCTTGGTGGCGTGATCTGTGCAGAGCGAAGGTTTGAACGATGGAGTACAAGTGGCAAGATCAAGTCAATGACATATCACCAGGCACGCGGTCAGCTTTCCCAAGTCTTTCAAGGGTTGAAGTTGGACATTAACGACCGTCCCCTCATGGACAATCCTTCACTTCATCCTGGACGGTCTGCAGCGTTATTTGTCGAAGGCAAACTGCTCGGGGATTTTGGGCAGCTTCATCCAGCACTATCGGAACGTCTTGATCTACCTGAAGCAACCTATCTATTCGCTTTGGACTTGCAGTGCATCATCCAAGCTGCGACACGATCTAATCGATGGAACCCTACCTTCCGACCATTCCCGACAGTTCCAGCAATGGAACTTGATTTAGCTGTGATCGTTTCAAAGGAATGTAGTTGTTCCGATTTGATCCAGGCCATCAGAAAAGCTGGTAAACCGCTTCTAGAGCATGTAGAGCTGATTGATCGTTTTGAGGGTGGACAGCTTGATCCTTACTCTTGCAGTCAAGCGTTCAGGTTGCGCTATCGGAGTAAAGACAGGACTCTTAGTGAAGACAAGGTCAACCCGATTCACGACAAGGTACGTCAAGCACTTGTAAAGCAGTTTTCTGCAGAGCTTAGGAGCTAATACGAATTAACAGTGCCAGACATTCGATATGCATTGTTTGTGGGAAGAAATCAATGGGTTGTAATTGATCAATCTGATAGGGTCCATTTGGTACGATCAATTGCTTGAGGTCACGAGCTAATGTGGCAGGATCACAACTAAGATATGCCACTCTCTCAGGTCGAACTGAAAGGATTGTTTTAATCACCATTTGATCCAAACCTTTACGCGGTGGGTCTAGCACTAACACATCATGATGTTGAAGTTTTTTGGCCAATAACAAGGAAACATCACCGCACAAAAACGAAACATTATCAAGACTATTCCGCAAGGCATTTTTATTTGCTTGAGCAATAGCTTCTGCATGAAGTTCAAGACCTATTACATGATATCCAGTTGCTGCAATGGGGAGAGAAATTGTGCCAATTCCACAATATGCGTCAATTATATTGATGTCGAGCGAAGCAGTTGATAGCCATTCAATTAATTTTGAGACAATCCGTTCTGCCTGATGAGTGTTTACTTGAAAAAATGTTGTGGTAGAAAGCAATAAGGAGAGATTGTAAAAATTCTCCTCAATTTCAAGATCACCAGCAAGCAAAATAGTTTCTTGACCAAGAACAAGATTGTTCCTCTGTCGTTGGATGTTTAAAGTTATCCCTCTTACTTCCGGCCACCTGCCATACCATTCCTTGGCTTGTTGATGGAGGCCAGAGAGTTGAGTGGTACTACTTACCAGTGTGATCAGCACTTGTCTTGTTTTTTGGCCAATACGAATGCCTAGATGCCGGAGTCCTTCACCAGAAGATAGGTCAGAATCTGCAGGCCAATTCTGCTGTTGAAGATCATCCTTGATCGAGGCCAGATATTGATCGATTCCTCGATCCAAAACCGGACATCGATTGAGATCAATAATTTGGTGACTGCCGCGTCGGTAATAACCCATAAGTAACTGCCCTTTTCTATTGCGATGAAGAGGAATTAAGGCTCTATTTCGATACCCAAGAGCTCTATTATAATCAGTCATGATTGGTTCTATCTTATGATCTAATTGACCTAAACGTAGAAGTATTTCCCGCAGATGACCTTGCTTTAATAAGGTTTGTCCATGATCATTAAGATGTTGTATAGAGCAGCCTCCGCATTCCTTAGCGATTTTGCATGGGGGGGGTCTGCGACTTGCAACTGTCTCAATTGTTTGAACCTTGCGGGCTAAAAACTGGTTTCGATGGCGCCTTACAAACTCTATTTGTGCACGTTCACCAGGTAGAAGGTCATTGACTATCACAACCCAATTGTTCCATCGTGCCAGACCATTACCATGACGATCTAAATCTAAGCATGTGATCTCAACCTTATCACCTGGGGAAGGTATTAATGTCAAACTTGAGTCTGTAGAGCTAGTCATAGCAAGTCTTCCTATTTATTAGGCATAACAATAAAGTCAATGCTGTCTATAAATAAATCATAAATATCCAAATATGTGGTACTGGGTTGGGTAAATATAATCTTAGTCAGATCCAGGAGCCTTTCAAGTGCTCGGATACAAATTCATTATAGATTGCTTAGAGTGAGCTCCATGATTATGAGTCTGAACACCAATTAATAAATTCAACCGAAACGAAGGTGGAATATTCAGGAGAAGACCCTCAAGTCTTATTTTTGATAAGCAATTGCAAAAAACTGACACTTCACAACGAAGAGTTGTGCTTAGCCAGGATTATTTCATTGAAATAGTGGATTTCATAAGCACTGTTCACGATTTCAATTGAGATTTTAGTTTTTGAGCATATCGCCACTAGCTGGATAATTCAGTATCGACAAATCATTCTGGATCGGACCTGGCATCTCACTCAATAGGGCATGTAAGCCTGATGAAGCGCTGAATAGATCTGACCATTCGCACTATGACCTTCGCCTCTAAAGTCTTAGATAAGACTCGGTTATAGTCTTAGTATAAGACTAATAAAAGATAGATGACTGATTCCCTTTGTCTTATGTGTATATTATGCGACGCTTTACTAGTCTCACTCCTAGACCTATATGATCAGAAGGAGGCGTAGCGTCGTGGAGCCCCCCCTCTTGTTGCGCGACCGTTGCATGGGTAGGTTCCTTGCCCCTTCAACCTCACCACAAATACCCCCCATGAGCGGGATGCAATACAGCAAATCCTGCGTACCTGTGAATAATGCAGTTACGCAAAGCTGTAAAGCCTGTCATAGAACACTTCTATAAAGGGTAAAACTTTCTTTGGACGCAGTGTGGACCGATGATGAAGTTCACCTTGAGCACAAGTAAGCGGGTTTTTTCAATAAATTCGCCTTACCGTTCGATGTATTTAGAGAATTTTGAATTTGAGGATATTAATTCTTTCACTGATAACAACAACAATAACCCTTGCCCTCTCTTTTCGATCTTACCTAAGTCTTATTCATAGTCTTTAGATTAGTCTCAAACAACTCATGAGAGTCTCTCATGGCTTAGCCGCAACTCCTTAGCATTTAGAGCTTTTGCCCATTAGAGATGTTCCAGCCTTTTTGTATTCGTTGCTCGAAGTCAGCTGAACGCAGCTAAAAGATGCTCCAAGTGAGTCTACTAAGTGTTTGTTATTTCTCACTATTAGACTAATGCCGAGTCGTGGATTAGACTATTGCGACTAACTGGGCCTCTCGCGGTATAGCTCTTTAAGCATTTGATATGCTTCATTTAGCCTTCTCATGGCCTCTGTTGAGCCTCCAGCGTCCGGATGGATGGTTATGGCCTGTAATTTGTAGGCCTCTCGAATGGTAGAAAGTGTCATTGGTGCACCAGCATGAGATGGCAGCTTGAGAAGTTTGAGTGCTCCATGAAGTGTCATTGTTGATTCAAGTGTTTGGAATGAGGTGACCTGACGACTTCGTTTAAAGCGATTAACAAATCTGCGGATCAGTGTGGGCATTCTCTCTGAAAGACTCTTGCAGGCAAACGGATCTTCCAAAATTCCAGCAACCACCATCACAAGCTCAAAAGTCGCCGGTTTCACCTGCCAACTGGAACAGAGTTCCGTCATTAGTCGATTTGCGGCACTCCATGTGAATGGCCGTCCATCAGTGCCATCGACATGAAGCCATATGTCCCTCGCTAACCAGATCATTGCAGCTTCAACGACTGTCTCTCCTGGTGGATTGCCATAAAGTGAAATCCAGTGTCGATTTGCGGCATTAAGACTTTCAATCACATCAGTCTCAGCAACTGTTGTTACTAAGGGCAAGTCCCTCGAATTTTGACCCGGTTTGTTGCTGCCAAGACTTTCTCGAAGATTATCCGTTTGTTTACGCACAAAGCCTGGCAAATCAATCCCAACTGAATGTGTAGTCTTTACTTCATGACTACTTTCTACCTTGTTTTCATCTGGCTTTAAGCCAGGTTCACCTCTTTCATTCGATCCCCGCCCTATTAATACCAGTGCTTTTGTCTCATTGTATTCGGGCGGTAAAGATCTAGACAATGATCCACTATCATCGTTTTCGAGTGGATCTGGTTCATTTATTTGAAATAGACCTCCAGCCTGTTGATCATCTCGATCATTCTCTTGAGGGGTAAACAGTTCTTCAAGTAAACGTGCTAAAAGGTCACCTCGTGCTCTTAACCCCCATTCCCTTTTAAGTTCATCTAGTCTTGCAATTAGATGATTTGGTAGTTCAACGGTAATCCGTCGCCTCGAATTGTCTTCGGACGCTTTCACTTGAACCCGAACAACTGTAGGTAGCCTATTGGTTTTGCAGTTGATGCAACCATTGCTGTTGTGCCTTTAGGGCTTCGGTGTAGTGTTTTCCAAGGCTCGAATTGACTCTTTGCGGATCAATAATTGCTAATGGCATAACATTAGTTCTACTAGGACTGGAAATGAGTATTGGTGAATTGCTGACCGGGTAATTGTGATCATTGGATTCATTCGGTAAAAGTTCCTTTTTGTTTCTGCTTAATTTGTAATTGTCTTGATGTCTTTGTATCGTCGAATTTCTGTTCACTTCAACAACTTTTGTTTTCGCTATAGGCTTTGGAGTTAGTGGTTTGGCGTGGTAATTCTTACTTGATGTTACAGGTAGCTTTGCTTTATTTGCTTTTTCTTCCTTTTGCATAACCTGCGTATACTGTTCCATTGGAACAACACTTAGTAGGTGCCCTGGCGTATTGTCTGCAGGATAGACTAAACTAATAGTAACAGGATTATCTTTTTTGGTTGTCAATTCTAGGTTTGATATTGGAAGACTTTGGCCTGAGCGTAGGCCTACATGAACTTCTTTGTATTTCTTCTCAGTCTTGATTCCGATTGAACCACGAAATGCCGTGAATGGCTTCTTTTTGTCTGTTGCTGCAGGGTGGCTTAAAACTAATTGATGAGCTCCTGAGCCTTTTAGATTAAGGGTGATATCAAAACGCACCCCGTAAGTGCCTACATTATTTACGGCAGAATCAATCATGCGAGTTTCCAGTGGGTTGACCTGGATCTCTCTTGTTCCAAAATGATGTTTACGAGTACTGGTAAGAGGTACATGTAGAGCACCATGCTTAAGGTCATGATTTAGCTTAGCGGTATAGTGATCACCAATTGCTACTCCTGCTACACGCGAAAAAACCTTGCCCGTTTCAATTTCACTGATTCTATTGAGATAAGTACGTCCGGGCGCCAATCGCCTTGAATTAAGAATAGCGATCAGATTCTTTTCTGATGTAGCCCCCTCTGCTGCAACCACAGCTAATTGAAAAGGTCCGTTGCTAGTCCCACTAAGCAGTCCATTAGCAATACCTCTTGCAGGTATTTGTGTTGTGAATACAACTTTTTTAGTGTGAGGTGGAATGACAATATTATCCGCTAATTTTCTGTCCAATTTACCTCTCAGCATCTGTACAGCTGTTGCATCCCCCGGACCTGTATTCCAAGGACGAGGCCCCAGGGGCTTTACCCCCATAAGTTTATTCGAATGGTAAGGAGCCTCAAAACTATTTTTAACTGAACCTCGAACAAATTTAAGTTCGATTGATGAATCTGTTGGATTGTTTGCTATGGCTGCAACAGTAAGCAATCCACGTTGTCGGATGTTGCCAAGTTTACGTCTGTCGCGAGGATAATACTTATGATGAATATGAATCCCGAACTTGCCGTCAAAGGTAAATTCTGCATTTCTTAATTGTTGCCCTGTACGGACGACTACTGCTGAACCTGGAGCTGTATTAACAAGTATTCCTGAGCCAACAACCGTCTCCGGCTGGTTGGAGTGGAGAACGGGAACTTTGTTAAAGCTTCCATTGAGAGGACGTGCTGACTGTCCAGCCATTAAAGGCACGTAGGACCAGGATGCTTTTGCGAAAATAATCTCACAGGCAAGAGTCGAGAGACTTAATGAGACTAGTAATGAGATCTTCTGTGACACCTTTAAGCCGGATGGATTTGTTACGTTGAGCAGCGAGCGCCTAGGGCAACTCTGCCAATTCAAACCTAGTCACACCAGCCAACACCGCAAAGAAAGAAATTTCGCACTCTTGGCAGAATTTCGCGAAGATTCACCCAACTGTAGGAACGGCATGTTCTCTCCCTTTTGTCTCAGCTCAAATGTTGACTCGGCAGACCGTCGCCGTCACTATCAGAATAGGAAGCTTGAAATGCTTCTTTTCCTGCGAGATGGTCTAGAGCGTCGCCTGTCTGCAGTGAAAGCAGCTATAGAGACCTTGGAGCAACAGATCCAGAGGGATCAAAATCCTGCTTCCTGAGAGGGGAAACAGCGTCAGGAGACAACTCAGAGCAATCAGCAGCCATGCGCCGAAGCGCTCGCTTCACACGTCTTTGTACGGTCATGCAGCTTATCCCCAGGTGACTGGCTGTACTGCGAAGGCTTTGTCCTCTGAGGACTACGTGATCAACCACCGCAGACTCTTGGCAATCGAGCTTCTCTAGAGAATTCATCAGCATTCGATTGCGTTCCTTGTTGACCAGTTCACTCCACTGATCTTTATCAGCTGTTATTAACTGATCATCGAGCGGGTACCAGCGTCCTTTCTGCTTGTAGCTCTCTATCGCTGTTCTATCGACCGCTCTGAGCTTTTCAAAAAAACTGGCTCTGTCCATCAAGGGGCAACCTCTGAGAAGTTCTTGAGCTCGCTCCTCAACTCGCCTAGGTATTTTAACTGGTCCTAAGCTATCCCTGAGGTAGTGAAGGATGGCACCGCGTATATGCGGTTTTGCAAAGGCAGCAAAAGGTACTGACTTACTGCTTTGAAAAAATTATGCTGCTCGGATAAGGCCTAACATTCCGACCTGAGTGAGGTCCTCTTTGTCTTGTCCAGTACGATAAGCGTAGTGAAGTGCTATTGGCCTAACGAGTTGCAGATGTTCTTCGATCTGCTTATTCCGACGTTTCAGTTTGTCATTCATCAGTTGAATCGTAAATAAAAAGCGGTCGTTGATCGATCGCCTGTCCCTCTAGAGATCCATGTAATTGCCCAGCAACACAACCGTAAAATCACTGAATCGTCTTGACCACGCCTTCTAGCAAGGCCTCAGGCCCATGGTGATTAAGCCAGGCCAGATCAGATGTTTCTGTGGATAGAAGGTAACCGGCAAATCCAAGTGCATTAATGCTGAAGCCTGCGATTCCCTCTCGACTTCGAAGTATCAGTGCGATCCATTCGTTCGAGAGCAGCATATTGTATGGTTGTCTTGGATGTTGATTCTCTGTCGGATTACCAAGTCCAATCTGTTCGCAAAGCGTTAGATAAGCTTGATAATGAATTTGAGCTTCATTATTCTGTGCTCTAGCTGTTGCAGCACAGCATTGAGTAAGTTGACAGCTTTCCCTGGGTGAGGCCTTTAATAATGATTGAAACCATTCCTGTCGAGGACAACTGCGATCGTCGTCGCTTCGTCTTAGCAATTGCAAGTGTCTGTGAGGTTGACTAGCTCCAGCCGTTGGAGAACTATTAAAAAACCAAAGCCCCTTGGTGTCCTGATCAACACTTAGCAGTGCCTCCCAGTCATCACAACTAAGCCAACCATGCTGAGGGGCCCATTCACGTGTGATCAACAACATGTGTCCCTTTTCAACAGGATATTTGTTGAGAATTAGCACATGTCTCATGCCAATTTGACTAACCTCCAAGCTTGGTTCCCAAGGCAAAAATGGGTTAGGTTTTGGACCTCTGGCTAGGAGATGGGATGGCGGGGGGCCTTTTAGTTTGCGCAGTTCAAAGGGTTCTCCTTGTCGTGCTGGAATTCTGGTGAGCTCGGTGCTGAGAGGTACCAGTGCACCCTCTAGTTGTGCTGCAGTGCTGCGTTCAAGCGCCTGATCCCAGTAATGCTCAATTGCCACGGCTTTGTAGTTTGGCTAAGGAAGCACCTGTGTAATACCTAGCAAGAATTTCATTGAACTTCAAACCACTCCGTGCCAATTGCTGGGCCCCATGCTGGCTCATGCTCGCTCCAAGGTGGCCATGAGCTTGCAAACTGATGTCTGCCGTTGACGCATAAAGGCTTTCAACAATTCCTCCCTTGTAGCTAAGAACAATTCCCTTAGTGGCTTGAGTGGCTTGCGTAGATCGTGATGTTTGGCTTGATATTCCTCGATATGCCTGCCAACGCGTGGTGTCACCCAGATGGAAATCCTTGTTCGCAGGTCTTGCGATATGGGCAAGCGCATAAGAACGTGCAGCAACCGCTTGAGCTTTAAGAGCCTCCATATTCCAAAGACTGGGCATTTCAGCACCAACAACAGAAGCGACATAATCCTCAAGCGTGAGTTGGTTAACTACAATCCAGCCATTGCCCCGGTTAACAAAATAAACTTTAGATCTATATGGCTGATTGTTGACTAGGATGCCGCTACTGGCTGTGGTAAAACATTTGATATCAGCAATCTGATTATTCTTTATCTTCAATATATTATTGAGAGTATGCTCATTAATAAGCCTCCCAGAGTGATGTTTACAAAACCCTGAATCTTTTATCTTTATTTGTATTGGGGGACTTTGGCTAATCAGACCAACTTTTAACTCTAAAGACAAGGAATCGACATCCTGAGAGGAGAGAAGTGCAGAATAGGGTGTTGGTTGCGAAGATACGTCCTTCGCATTCTTTGAAAGTGATTTATCTTCAATTATGGCTTGTCTACCCTCCAGAAAGAGCTGCATAAGTTGATTTCTTGCTGTTCTTTGATGGAATCTATTAATTGAGATTAGAAGTACGTTAACGATAGCTACGATTAGTCCACAAGCTAGTATGGCTTGTGAAAAATACAAAAGATTATGAGCTTTTAGTTTCACAGAAAAATTAAGACCTAGTGATTTGCCCTGATTGGTGCATTTCAAATAAATGAATAATATTATTTTTGCAGTTGAATGCGCAACTGTCAATCTTTTTCAGAATTTGATTTCAAGATTTGTAAATCAAGCATTGAACACAGCCTGAAGATAGCATCATAAATTCCACAAGCCTTAGAATTGGAGAATTGCGTCACTGTTATAGTAGTATTATCAATTGAATGCTAATCAATTCTTTGTCTTTGCGACTGATTGCAAAATATAGCTATTTTAGAGATGGTTTCAGATTGAGATCAGAATATATTTTTCGAAATAGCATCTAATAAAACCATTGCTTTGTTAGGCCCAATCAATAATTATCATAGACCGGATGTTTGAAATCTTTAACGAGCGTCTAGTCTGGTCTTCCTTAAAGCCAAATAAAAAGCCGCCAAATTACAACCTCTTCTGATTAGGAAACATTACATATATCTATTGTTTATAGATAAAGATATTTTTTAGTACTTATCATGATGGTCAGCCTATACCTAGTGGATATCGGATTAGTTTAGAGTAATTCATAAGCTGCGCTATTGTTAGTGATAGTGACTTTATTGAATATCCCTGCAAGTAAAAATTTGCTTATGCAGAGCTTGCCTAGTTAACCTTTTTATTTATGAAAGTCTTTTGAAATCTTTAGTACAGCTGTTAAATTGATATAAATAAAGCGCATGCTCATCCATAAGCCAGATCAAAAAATTGATTATTTACAGAAATTTTTTCGGTTTAGTGAGACGTGCTTAAACCAATCATTCATTAAATGGTCAGAACCATGGCGATCAACGATGAGGCCAATGGTCATAGATGCGCCGCCAACGCCTTCACAAGCGGGTCAATAGGCCTTTGTGGGGAAATTTGCCGGAACCCCCCTTGAATAGCCTCCCTAGAGGCTCCCAGGGCCAATCTTGCTTAATGGCTATGAGGTGTTGCATGGATGTCGCAAGCGCAGCTAAAGCAACAAAAGCCAAAAATGCGTCTTGATCCGATGTGACCAAGCTTCACCAAAGACACCTTGGCAAATAAAGTCAGAAAGACCTCCTTGCCTTGCAGATCAATTGCTATCACTGACTTTATTGAGCTACAGCTCCTCTGTTTGAGCATAGGAGTCTGCCGAAGTAGTGGCACATTTTTCTTCGAGATGGTTGACGGATGACGGGGGGCAGGCGTTAAAGGTCAATCAGATATGCCTCCTCAATGGATTGGGAGTTCACAGAAGACGCCGCCTTCCTTGCTCTTTGCGATGCCTTTCGCGAAAGTGGTGAATCGTCGGCTATCGAGTTCCTCGCTAATGGGGAGGGTGCTTTTCACTTCCATGAACTGACCCAAAACGCTGCAGGAGAAGGGCTGGACCTCAGCGACTCAGGCTCTCTAGACGATTTTCAACAGGAAGTGATCGATACAATGGAGGCGCTTTGCCAGGATTAGACCAGGTAAAAGGCTCACTTTTCATGGGATATGTGATTGTCCTGAAAACAAAAGCAAGATTCTTTTTTCACATCGCTGAATAAAGCCTTGGCAATTTAGGCACTGAAATATCTAGCCTTACTGTGAAGAGTAACCAGAGCCGTTGTGCTCTGTTCTGGGTGTAGCTGATCATTTGGATCCATTGTCAACCCGATTAAGTCGGCTTTTAACCACTTCAATTGTTGGCGAGAATCGCCAACGTTTGGGCAGGCAGGGTAGCCGAATGAAAAGCGGCTACCTCTGTAGCGCTGTGCAAGTACATCTTGCAAAGTTTTAGGCTCGTCTGATTTAAATCCACACTCACAACGTATTCGAGAATGCGTCCATTCGGCGAGAGCCTCAGCCAGTTGAACTGCAAGTCCATGAAAAAAGAGATAGTCAGTATATGCATCTGATTCAAATAACTTCTGCGCAAAAATACTCGCATTCTCGCCCATTGTTACTGCTTGCATAGGCAAAATATCCTTAGGCAAACCGCCTTCAAGGTCTCTATAAAAATCAGCAATACAATATCTATTACCACCTTTTTGGCGTGGAAGATTAAACTTCCCAAGTAGACTGTTGCCTTCATTATCGAAGACTAAAAGATCATTATCTTTCCGACCACATGGGAAATACCCATATGCGACTCCAGGATGTAAAAGTGACTCGTTACGAATTCTATGGAGCCAATGCTGCAATATTGGTTCTATTTCATCGTTAATGTACTGATCATATTGGTCACGAGATTGATCCTTTCTCTTGCGTATTTGCCATTGCCCTGAAAATAAAGCGTTTCGGTCTAGATATAAAATGATCTCGTCAAGAGGAATTTTGTCTAATTTAAGATGTTTTGAACCAAGGAATGGAGGAGTGACTGCGTCTTCTTGGGTAACTTTTTCAGAGCGATTAGTATTAACTGCTAAATTAATATGTTCGATGTTCTTTTGGTTTTCCTCTTGAGGATGTTCTTCATTGCTTGAGTGAGGTGAATCAGATTCAGTAGATTGCCCTCCTAGTGTCAACCCATCAGGAGTGCCGTCAAGAAACCCTCTACAATCATCCCAACGATCATTAGAAAGTGCATTGACATAGGCGTCCATAAACCTTAGATCTGTAAATGCATCCTTGCCATAAATAAGTTTCCCTTTATAGACTTCACTGCAATCGTGGTTTACAAATCTAGGGGTCAGAGCTGCACCACCTAATATCACTGGAACGGTAATACCAGAATCATTAAATTCCTGAAGGTTATTCTTCATGAATGCTGTTGATTTTACTAGTAGCCCACTCATGGCAATACAATCTGCCTGATGTGTCATTTGAGCATTTATAATTGAAGCCGCGTCCTGTTTAATCCCTAAGTTAATCACCTCATAACCATTATTTGTTAAAATAATATCAACTAGATTCTTGCCAATATCATGTACATCGCCTTTTACTGTAGCTATTAGGAATTTTGCTTTAGATGAGTTCTCTCCTGCTGATTTTTCCATATACGGTTCAAGGTAGGCAACGGCTGCCTTCATCGTTTGAGCCGATTGAAGAACAAAGGGGAGTTGCATTTTTCCTGAACCGAAAAGCTCTCCAACAACCTTCATTCCATCCAAAAGAAATGTATTGACAAGTTGTAGAGGCTTGTAAGATTCCAAACCTTCATCGAGGGCTTCATTCAGTCCAATTCTCTCTCCATCAATAATGTGTTGCTTGAGTCGATCTTCAACAGGCAAATCAGCCAATGAAGGGCCTGAAGCACGTGCTTCCTTAGTGCTAACCCCCTCAAATAGACTCGTTAGCTCTGTTAATGGATCGTAGGTACAGATCTCATTTTCAAAGCGTCTGTGGTCATTTATTAAGTCACGACATATCTTTTGTTGTTCATCACTTACTTTATTGAGAGGTAGAATTTTTGCTGGTGAAACTATAGCTGCGTCCATTCCAGCATCAGTACAGTCATGAAGAAATACCGAGTTGAGAGTAATTCTGGCAGCCGGAGATAATCCGAAGCTTACATTAGAGACACCTAGAACAACATGTACTGCCTCTAGCTCTTCACGAATAACTCGTATTGCTTCTATTGTCTCAAGGCCATTTCGCCTATCCTCTTCGATACCAGTTGAAATTGGCAGTGCAAGTGGATCATAGAAAATTTCATGAGCAGGTATGCCATATTCAGTTGCATCACGATAAGCCCTTTTTGCAATCTCGACCTTCTGCATCGCTGTTCTTGCCATACCATTCTCATCGATGGTGCCAATGACTAATCCAGCACCATATTTTTTCGCCAGATCTAAAACCTTGAAGAAACGTTCCTCTCCATCCTCGTAGTTTGTGGAGTTAAGTATACATTTACCACCTGCAACCTTTAGCCCTGCCTCCATTTTCTGCCATTCTGTTGAATCGAGCATCAATGGAAGATTAATGTTAGTTACAAGACGGCTAACAAGTTGATTCATATCTTTCTCACCATCACGCCCAACGTAGTCGACATTAACATCAAGAACATGAGCATTCTCTTTAAGCTGCCCTCGTGCAAGGCCAACAAGACCATCCCAGTCCTCACTATTCAATAGCTCTCTAACTTTCTTTGAACCACTTGCATTTAGACGTTCACCAATTATCAAAAACGAATTATCTTGGTGATAGGGAGTAATTCCATAAATTGAAGCAGCTGATGGTTCATACCCGAAGAGTTGGCGTTGGTGTTCGTTTTCACCTTGTCGACATGGTCTTTGAGCAGCACGCATCTCTTTTGCAAGTTCTGCCAATGCAGATGTGTGTTCTGGAGTTGTACCGCAGCATCCCCCTATGACTTGAACACCAAGATCCTCTACAAAATGCATGAGTTGCATTTTTAGTTCCAGTGGCTTTAATCTGTAATGAGCAACACCGCCAATATTTTCTGGTAGACCTGCATTGGGGATGCAACTAATTGTAAAAGGAGAGTGTTCTGACAGATATCGTATATGTTCCTTCATTTGTTCAGGACCAGTAGCACAATTAAGACCAAGAATATCAATAGGGAATGGTTCTAATATTGTCACAACAGAAGCGATGTCTGACCCCAAAAGCATCGTGCCTGTTGTTTCCATTGTCACTGAAACCATGATAGGGCGACGTTCATTAGCTTTTAAGAATGCACATTCAATTCCTTGCAAAGCGGCCTTGATTTGTAAGACGTCCTGGCAAGTCTCAACAATGAAAAGGTCAACATCTCCTGCTAATAGTCCCTCTGCTTGTTCTTGGAAGGAGTCACGCATCGTGTCAAATGCGATGTGTCCAAGTGTGGGCAACTTTGTTGTTGGTCCGATGGATCCTGCGACAAAACGAGGTTGATCTTTTGTGCTGTATTGAACGGCCATTGATTTTGCTAACTGTGCAGCTTGTCTATTCAGTTCAAATGCCTGGTCTTCTAATCCATATTCCGCAAGAACAATGGATGCAGCACCAAAGGAATTTGTCTCAATGACATCGCAACCTGATTCAAGAAATTGGCGATGCACCTCCTTCACTGCGTCTGGTCTAGTAACGACAAGATTCTCATTACATCCTTCTAGTAATACACCACCAAAATCATCAGCATTGAGATCCTGTTTTTGCAGGGATGTACCCGTGGCACCATCAAATACAAGAACAGGACGTTCTGACGAGTGGAGGCGTGCCAAAAAAGCTGATTCTGGTCTGGTGATATCCAATGGTCCTGCTGTCATCCTGTCTCTCATGCTTTGTTGCGATCCTAGATAGCCCCTTACTGATAGATCGGTTGCTCTTCTCAAGAATCAGTCATTAGTCATACAAATACGTGTTATCCAGTGCTCATAATCCTTATCACGTCCTTGAGTTATCTCGATTAGACGGTCTCGAAGAGCATTCATAATCGGTCGCTCTGCAGCCAATGTGGTTGATTCAAGCTGACGTATAGGCGTGATTTTTGCAGCTGTTCCCGTAAGGAACACCTCATCAGCAATAAATAGTTCCGTTTTGTCCACAGGGCGTTCAATCACAGATAAGCCCATCACCCGTGCCAGTTCAATGACACTTGATCGCGTGATCCCTTCCAAAATGTCTTGATCAACACCGGGGGTAATCAACTGACCTTCCCTGACCAGGAATAGGTTCATCCCACTTGCTTCACTGATCTTGCCTCTGCTATTGAGCAACAATGCTTCATCGAATCCACTTAAGACCGCTTCCGTTTTGGCGAGAGAGCTTGTGATGTAAGCACCACTGATCTTGCCCCGTAGCGGCAGTGAGCGATCCTCTTGGCGCGTAAAGCTACTGATCCGGCAGCTCACGCCTTCTGGAGATAGGTAGTCGCCAAGTTCTAGACCATAGATAAGGAAATCAGTTTCAATATTGTGGAGTCGAGGGGCAATGCCTAGATCACTGGTATATACGAATGGTCGCAGATAAATGGGAGTGGTTGGTCGATTCGCCTGCAACATCGCCTCAAGCGCTGACAGAATTCTTGTCTCGCTGAGTTCCGTCAGCAACAATCGAGCACTTTGACTGAGTCTTTTGGCATGACGGTCTGCCCTAAAGAGCAACATGGTGTTGCTGTTTTGGGGATCAGGTATGGCACGCATGCCCCCGAAAGCGCCTGTGCCGTAGTGCAAAGCATGCGTGGCGACAGAAATCTTGGCTTCTTCGAATGGAACACAAGCTCCCTTGAACCAGGCATAAGGCAGGAACTGATGCATTACTTGGATAGGGCCCTAATAGCCAAATCTTCTCATTACCTCGTCTCACACGTGGCATTTTCCATCAAAGAATGAGCCAATGCATCGATTAGCAAGCCTGCCAGGTGAAGGACCAGCCGAGGAGGTGATTCTCGTTGAACAACCACAGGCAGAAATCCTTCTACTGACAAGTGCGAGAACAGATATTTCCACTCTTGCCTCTGTTCTTGAAATTCCATCACAGCAGGCGTGGAACGGTCGTATTCGCGCGCTACCACTCGCCGCTCTTTCCCATCCAGCTCAGGTAGATCACTATCTCGCTACGACGGCAGCAAATGCCCAGCTCATCGTTGTGCGCCTTCTTGGTGGTCGGGGTCACTGGAGCTATGGGCTTGAACAACTCGGGATTTGGCAACAACACGCCTCGTCTCGTCAATTGCTGATTCTTTCTGGCACTACTGATTTGGATGTTGAGCTTCATGCCCTCGGGAGCCACCCCATCGCATTGGCTGATCGGCTCGCTGAGCTGATGCGTGAAGGTGGTGTGGACAACATGTTGATGTTTCTGCGAGTCATTGATCAACTTCTCGTAGGCACTTCCATCGATCTTGATCACATCGTGTTGAAAGCGATGGTTGACCCTTCACCATGGGATTGGCGAGATGAAGATGGACCCAAGGTGGGAGTTGTGCTTTATCGCGCCCTTTCTCAGGCCGGAGATCTTGCCTTTCCAAAAGCCCTTAATACGCAACTTCGTGCACAAGGATTAGTCCCGCGTGCTCTCTGGGTCAGCAGCCTTAGAGATCCTGCCGTTCAGCAAGGCGTAAAGCATTTGCTTAAGCAACAGAACGTTGCTGCAGTGATGACGACCACCTCGTTTGCATCAGTGCAGTTTCAAGAAGCTGGGCTTGGTTCAGATCTATGGGAGGCCTTGGATGTACCGGTTGTGCAAGTACTCAGCAGCGGTCGCTCCCGCAATGAATGGATCAACAGCAGTAGAGGGTTAGACCCTCTAGATCTTTCATTGCAAGTCGTTCTGCCAGAGCTAGATGGGCGGATCACTTCTCGGCCTGGTGCTTTTCGTTCAACTGTGCAGGCGAATGCCTCACTCGCAACAGCTGTACAGGTCATGGAGCCTGATGATGACGGATTGGCATGGGCGGTCAGTCATGTAAAGGCGTGGATCAAGCTTCAACAATCTCAGCCAAACCAACGACGCATCAGTCTTGTTCTGGCCAATTACCCTGTCCGCGATGGGCGACTTGCTAATGGAGTAGGGCTGGATACTCCTGCAAGCACAGCGTCCATTTTGGGGTGGTTGCAAGAGAGCGGACATGACCTCGGTTGCAATCCGATTCCTGCCGATGGCCAGGAATTGATGAAACATCTACTCAGATCGCGTACCAATGATCCAGAAAGTCAAAACCGACAACCACTGTCATATCTCTCACTTTCACAGTATTTGAAGTGGTGGAAAACCCTGCCAGTAGAAGCATGTGAGCCGATTGTTAAGCGTTGGGGGTTACCTGAACAAGCTGAGGATCTCGAAGCCGATGGTTTTGCTATCCATGGCATGCTTTTTGGACAGGTTGTGGTAATGATTCAGCCGAGTCGTGGCTACGACAGCAATGAAATCGCTGACCTTCATTCACCCGATCTACCACCACCTCATCGATATCTCGCTCAATATCTTTGGATGCGAGAGGTACATGCAACCAATCTGTTGATACACGTTGGTAAACATGGAAGTGCCGAATGGTTGCCAGGTAAAGGTGTCGGTCTTAGTCAATCCTGCTATCCAAATCTTGCTCTTGGAGCAGTACCACATGCTTATCCCTTCATTGTTAATGACCCTGGAGAGGGATCTCAAGCCAAGCGTCGTGGAGCTGCTGTGATCATTGATCACCTCACCCCACCTCTTGGTCGAGCCGGACTTCATGGAGATTTACTTAGGCTTGAGTCTTTGTTGGATGAATATGTCGAGGCTACACAGCTGGGAGCGAAACGAATGCAGAAACTAGAGGAAGAATTGTTGAATCTTTTACGCTTAAATAATTTTCCTGGGCTTCCTGAGGTCTTTGATAAATCAGAAAGTTGCCGTGATTTACTGATAACAAGTTTTGAACAAGCTGAGGCCTATCTTTGTGAACTTAAGGAGTCTCAAATTCGCACAGGTTTGCATCGCTTTGGTCAGGCACCATCTGATAAGAGTGCTATTGAACTTCTTCTAGGAATAGCACGGTCACCTTCTTCGGATCAGCCAGGGCTAACACAAGCCATCGCAAGGCGCCTCGAATTAAACTGTGATCCCTGGTGTGATGAAGAAGGTGAGTTACTTTCTAGCCATGACAGTAAAGTTTTAATCAGCTTTGGCCTTGATAATGCTCGAAGAAAAGGCGATGCAGTGGCCTGGATCGAAGAACAAGCTTTGATGTTTTTAAATGTTCTTCTAGACAAAAATCAGATTGAAAAGAGGAAGGGAAATGATCAAGACTTACTTGTAAAGCCATTACGAGATTGGCTCAAGTCTGCTAAAAGTGATCCCCTAATTTCACGAATCGAACATGATCTCTGGCCTCGGCTTATCACTAGCCCGAGGAAAGAACATGAAGCACTCCTAAAAGCTGTTTCTGGACGCCGTATAGCAAGTGGCCCTTCTGGAGCACCAACTCGTGGTCGCCCGGAAGTTCTTCCTACTGGCCGAAATTTTTATTCAGTTGATCTGCGTGGACTACCTACAGAAGCAGCTTGGGACCTGGGGCAGCGAAGTGCTGAACAGTTGTGTGACTTACATCTACTTGAACATGGCGAGCCACTAACTCATCTTGCTCTTTCTGTATGGGGAACAGCAACTATGCGAAATGGCGGCGAGGACATTGCGCAACTGCTGGCATTGATCGGTGTTCGACCTGTTTGGGATGGTCCCAGTCGGCGAATGATTGATCTAGAGGTGATCCCCTTAAGCCTTCTTGGACGTCCAAGGGTTGACGTGGTCCTAAGGATCTCAGGTCTCTTTCGTGACGCTTTTCCCCAACTTGTGATTTGGGTGCATCAGGCTCAAAAACTCATCTCAAATCTAGAAGAAGATGAAAAATTAAATCCCTTGGCAGCAACCACGCGCAAGCACGGACCTCAAGGCAGAATCTATGGCTCTGCTCCAGGGGCATATGGCGCGGGGCTTCAAGCATTAATTGACTCTGGCTCTTGGGACGATCGTTCTGATCTTGGCGAGGCCTATTTGAACTGGAGCCAATGGCGATATGACAGTGCATCTAATCCAAGCCTTGATCGAGAGGGTCTTGAGCGCAGCTTGCAGGATGTGCAGGTCGTGCTTCACAACCAAGACAATCGCGAGCATGATCTCCTCGATTCAGATGATTACTACCAATTTCACGGTGGATTAGCAACTGCTGTGGAAGTGATCTCAGGTCAACGTCCCGAACTTTGGTTCGGCGATCATTCTCGACGGGAGCGTCCAAGGCTCAGTCGACTTGAACGAGAAATCGACAAAGTTGTACGTAGCAGATTGTTGAATCCACGTTGGATCGAGGGTATGAAACAACACGGATACAAGGGAGCTTTTGAAATGGGTGCAAGTTTGGATTATCTCTTCGCTTATGATGCAACGACTGATCGAATTCCAGACTGGTGTTATAGCGCTCTATGTGAGCAATGGCTAGAAGAAAAAGATATTCAACGTTTCCTCCATGACAATAATCCATGGGTTCTTAGAGATATGGCCGAACGCTTGTTGGAAGCCGCAAACCGTGGCATGTGGGAATCAGCATCGCTCGACAAGATATCAATACTCAAACAACTTATTTATACTAGTGAGGCTCAGATTGAATCAAGGCCCGACGATTTTTTGCCGGTTAAATGATCCCCTGAACAATAATAAACATACACATTCCTCTAGACATTATATTCGAATCGAATCCCGCCTTTTTTTCTTTTATGGGTCAATATTAACAGCATGGAGAGTAATTCATTAAGGGATTAATTGATGAGCCAATGCCTTACGATATGTTTGATTCCTCACCAATCGGCTCATTGGCAAGGTCATAGTTATGTCAAGCTCTGGATAAGTAATGCATCCAGCTGAAAAGGTTTAAGAAAATGATCGAGCAACTAAAAGATTTATAACGCAATGCCAGGCATCCATTGAGAAATCAAAGCCTATCTTTTGAGATACCATCGACTAACCATTGAGAGTTATTATTAATAAAGGCCCTGAATGATATTTTAATGCTGGATGGGGACATTAATGCCAAGCTAATGCCATCAAGTAACACCTCTTTGTTGCCCTATTTGCAAGCTTGTTTCAGAGATTTTATCGATTGTAAGTTGTTGTCCTATACATGTTAAAATTACATTAATAGGTCAATGATTAAGCTTAATCTGAAAATCATAGTAATACTAATGAGATAGATGGGATTTATCGTCCGCTGAGGTCAAATCCATGTGTATCAGTTCCACATGTACGCATCAGCCCAAGACCCTGCAACTGATGATCGATTTCTTCACAGATGAATGGTGTTGGATGCCAATTGGTCTGAAAGTCGTAGTCATACCATGCTTCACCAGCATCGAAGCCAAGTTCAGCGGCTGCTTCTATAAGCAGAGCATGCCGGACGCGGTATCGAGCTGGATGGGCCAGAACTGCTAATCCTCCTGCTTCATGAATCGCCTCTTTTACAGCTTTAGCCTGTAATGACCCGCCGGTTGCAGAGTTATTTTGGCAATAAGTGTGAAGAGCACGATGCCCAACCTCAAAGCCAAGAGCAAGGACATGGACAAGACAACCTTTCAACAAGCAACTGATTTCTAAACCACTCCAAAGTCTTGGAACTGGTAATCCTTGATCACTTCGCCTAGCAAGCCATTCGTTCATGGGCTGATGGGCCTGAGTGCTGTGGTGATCTGTGACTGCTATATGTTGCAAACCTCTTTCGCTTGCTTGCGCAATTAAAAGCTCTGGCTCAAGGCTGCCATCACTGCAAATAGTATGACAGTGAAAATTCAAAATATTTGGACAACTCTGAGGACTAACACCCAAGAGGATTTCCCTTAGAGGATGCGAAACATTAGCCATTATTTATCGGGCTTTCCAATTGTCGACTAAGTCTTAATCGTCTCCATCGTGCATAAAACTGAATTGATGCCGCCATAAACAGCACAAGGCCAACGATCAACCAAGTAGCTGCACCTGTTGGAAACTGGTTTTTGAAGACAACCAGCATCACTACTAGCACTAAGAATAATGTTGGAAGTTCATTTAGTGCACGCAGCTGACGGCCGCTCCAGCTGCATTCCCCGCGATTTAACTGACCCATCAGCCGATAGCAGAAGATGTGGTAGGCGATTAGCCCAGCCACCAAAGCAAGCTTTGCTTGCATCCAAGTTTGATGAAGCCAACTCGGTTGGGTGATCAGCAATCCAACAGCCATAGAAACGGCAAGAATCATCCCAGGAGTGGTAATGATATTTGCCAATCGACGCTCCATCAGCGTGTATTGCTCTTCAAATGCTTTTTTGACAGTTGGTTCTAATTCAGCTGCTTCCACGTGATAGATAAACAAGCGCACAAGATAAAAAAGGCCGGCGAACCAAACCACAACCCCAACAATGTGGAGGGTTTTGAACCACAGGTATGCCTCGGGCGGAAAGGTCATGGATAACTATCAGCAATCTGCTGGGATGAGGTAGTAATGAGAATTAAAAAAGCGATCCGTCTTGGTCAGGCAACCTCCTCCAACGCCTTATCGGCTTCAGGATGGAAATAGGTCCAAACCTGTAAGGCAAGTGCTGGTCCAAGCCCTGGTGCCTGACTAATTTGCTGGACACTAGCCAACTGAATAGCATCAATGGATTGAAAGTGGGCAAGAAGGTCACGGACACGCCTAGGCCCTAGTCCAGGGATGTCTGTAAGCCGCGATCGGTTCATTCTTACCCCTCTTTGTTGGCGGTGATAACTCACGGCAAAGCGATGTGCTTCATCCCGAAGCCGCCGTAAAAGGACGACACCCAACTGATCAGGATCAGAATCCAATGGTTTGCTTTGTCCAGGTACAAAGATCTGTTCATGTTTCTTAGCCAATGAACAAACGACGAGATCCTCATGAAGGTCAAGCTCTCGTAATGCTTCCATGACTGATGAAAGTTGACCCTTACCGCCATCAATCATCACCACATCAGGCCAATCATTGAGACCATCTGTCTGCAAGGTGCTGCCACTGCAGCGCTGCAGGTTTTCAAAATCTGATCCTTCTTTCTTCACCCTTGCCCAACGACGAAAGCGACGCCGCATAATCTCTGCCATCGCCATGAAGTCATCGCTATGGCCAGATTTGATACTACTACTTTTAATTTTATACTTTCGGTAATGCTGCTTAGCGGGCAGCCCATCGATAAATACAACCTGTGATGCAACAGCATCACTTCCTTGGATATGACTAATATCATATCCTTCGATTCTTCTTGGCTGTGTCGTGAGTTCAAGCAACTGGGCAAGATCCTCTGTTGCCAATTCTTGTTTCTGCTGACCACTCTTCGCACGAGATAATTCAAAGACTGCATTGCGTTCAACAAGTTCTATCAACTCTGCTTTTGCTTGGCGTTGAGGACAACTGATTTGAACACGACGACCACGTTGCTCACTGAGCCAATCAACTAGTAATTCTTGCTGAGGTAATGAGTGTTGAACAAGAACTTCTGGCGGGATTTCTACAGCATCTACTTGACTGTAATGTTCTTCGATAACTCGCTGAAGTACACTTCCAAGCGTTTGATTGACTGCATCAGCAGTAAAGCCAAGACGATTAACAAGTTTACCTGCACGCATCTGAAAAAGCTGAACTGCCGCTACCCTGTGATCGCTTGCAATTGCAAGTATATCTCGGCTTACGCTTGAATCTGGTAAGGTCATCTTCTGTTCTTCTGTAAGTTGTTCTAACCCTTTAATCTGATCCCTTATGTTAGCGGCTGACTCATAGTCCATTCGATCTGAATAACGTTCCATTTGATTCTCAAGCAAAACCTTAAGCTCTTGATTCCTGCCCTGAAAGACCATCGCAACTTTGCGAAGAACTTGATGATAATCCTTTGATGTGATCTTCTGCTGGCATACGCCAGGGCAACGTCCAATTGAATAGTTAAGGCACGTACGATCCTGGTGCAATGGCCGTGGTCGTTGTCGCAGCGGGAACGAACGCTTGACTAGAAATAGGGTTCTACGTAATAGTCCTACATCTACATATGGTCCATAGAATCGGTCATTCTTATTCCGGAAACGTCTCCTTCTCGTGATAAAGATACGTGGATATTCCTCGCTCCATGTTATGCACAGATATGGATATTTTTTGTCATCTTTTAACAACACATTGAAATGTGGTTGTTGATTTTTGATCAAGTTAGATTCCAGTACTAAGGATTCAGCCTCGCTATCAGTAACGATAAATTCAATCTCAACAATTTGCCGCACCATCAATCGAATACGAGGCCCATGATCACTGCTACTTCGGAAATAACTTCTTACTCGATTTCGCAAACATTTTGATTTACCCACATATAACAACCTGTCTTCTCCATCACGCATGAGATAACAACCAGGTTCAGCTGGAATCTCCTTAAGCCTTTGCTCAAGTCTATTTTCATCCTTTAGAAGGATGGTGCGCTGAGAAGCGTTGATCAAATTATATTCAACCGCCGTATGACCAACCCGTTGAAGCGAGGTTAAGCGCATCCCCATCCTGATTTAGATGGGCTGATCTCACTTCTCCGACGAACACAGTGTGATCACCATGAACGACCTGGCCCACAAGTTCACACTCAACTCCTCCAATAGCATCCTCTAGTAGGGGTAGACCCAATTCTCCATAACGAAAGGGGGCTGACTCAAAGCGCCCTCCCATCGCCGACTGAGGCTTGAAGAAAACTGCCGCAAGTTCTTTCTGATCAGCCCGAAGCACATTGAGCGAGAAATGCTTCGTTCGTTCAATGATTCCATGACTGCTTCCCTCTGATCGAACTGCCATAACAACAAGGGGAGGTTCGAACGACCCTTGGGTCACCCAACTTGCTGTAAAGCCGTTGATTTCATCACCTTCGCGGACTCCACAAATAAAAAGACCATGGGGGATTTTGCGAAGCAAAACCTTTTTCGCTTCTAGATCCAGTGCCATTGAGCATCTCATCAGATCTACCAACTCTAAGCAGCACCTCTCTGCATAGGATCCAGAGGTGGTTTGATTGGATCATGAGGGCCCTTTACCCAGGCAGCTTTGACCCTTTAACACTTGGTCATCTGGATTTGATTGAGCGTGGCTGCGCACTCTTCGGCGAGGTTGTGGTAGCGGTTTTAAGCAACCCTGCCAAAACGTCAACATTCACCTTGCAACAGAGGTTTAATCAGATTCATATGGCTACAGCACATTGCAAGGGTGTAAGTGTGATCAGCTTTGAAGGCCTCACAGTGAGCTGTGCTCGTCACAATCAGGTTGATCTGATCCTGCGTGGTCTTCGGGCCATGAGTGATTTTGAGTATGAGCTCCAAATTGCTCATACAAACCGCTCCCTGGCTCCTGATTTTGAGACAATCTTCCTTGCGACTGCAGCTCATCACAGCTTTCTCAGTAGTTCTATGGTGAAGGAAGTCGCCCGTTTTGGTGGCAATATTGATCACATGGTGCCTGCGGTGGTGGCACAAGACCTCCACAGGTTATTTAATTGAGCTTTAGTACTAAAACTGTGATGAGCGAGCCTAGGTTCACCGTTCTCGAACAGCTCGACCAACTCGAAGAGATAGTTCTGGAAGGCAGCCGTATCCCCTTTAGTGGCACTCGCCTAGTGAATGAACAGGAAGCGATCGAAGTGCTTGATGCCGTTCGAGAGACCCTCCCTGGGCAAGTGAACCAGGCCGATCAGTTGCTCCAAAAACGTGATGATTTCATCACAACTTCGCGAAAACAAGCCGAAGAGATTGTTCAGCAGGCCAATCAACAGCGCGAGCAGTTGGTCAATGCAGCTTCCATTCGTCAAGAAGCGGAAAAACAGGTTGCCGAGCTTCGTGATCAGAGCCGCCAACAATGCGAACAGCTGCTACAAGCAACCAGGCAGCAATCTGCTCAGCTGGAACATGAGATGCAGTCGAAACTTGCTCAGCTTGAACAGCAGTTCTCTAGCCGTCGACAGCAACTTGAGCAGGAGGCCCTGGAGCGTCGACAACAACTGGATCGTGAAGCCATTGATATCAAGAGGCAGCTGACCGAACAGCACGAACGCAACCGTCAACAAGCAATTCAAGAACTTGATCAGATCAGATCAGAGGGATCACGACTCCAGAAGGAAGCTCAGAACGAAGCTGAACGGCTACATAACGATGCTCTTCAGTTCAGGCAGCAAACTCACCAGCAATGTGAGTCCCTTATTCAGCGCAGTCGTCAAGAAGCTGCCGGTGTCCAGGACGGAGCAAACCGTTATGCCGAACAGACCCTTGGAGAACTTGAGCAGCGCCTCAAAGAAATCGCTCAAGTCATCATTGCTGGTCGCCAAGAGCTGGTGAAAATCCAAACCATCAGCAGTCATGACAGTCGCGGTTCAACTGACCAACACACAGACAAGGCCGTGCCGATCAACCGGGGGCGTAGAGCTACTTCGAAGTTGAGAGCGATGAAGAACACGGGCTGAAGCGTTGGGTAGCCTTCAACAACAATCCGATTGTTCTATTTGGTGAGCTCGCGCCATTAGCTATTGCACTCACGTAGCGGGGTCCATCTACTGTCTCAAGAATTCCTGAGATAGAACGCACTCCATTGAGAGTGCCTGTTTTTCCCCAGAATTTCCCTTCTAGGGAAGAACCTCTAAACAGTTTGCGCAACGTTCCACGCTGTCCGGTGATGGCCATTGAGGCTTGATAGTAAGGAGCAAGAGGGTGATGTCCCATACGCATCAATAAAGTCGCCAGAGTTTGGCTGCTCATTCGGTTGTTCCTTGAGAGCCCGCTGCCGTCGGCTATGCGTAGTCCTGTCAGAGGAAGATTTTGTCGTTGCATCCAGCGCATAGCCTCCCTGGAGGCAATCCTCACATCCCAGCTTTCTGCGGCGTGTCGAAGCAGTACCTCTGCTGTGAAGTTATGGCTCTCCGCATTAGCAAGACTCACCAAGGCATGCATCGGTGCGGAATCTTCCTCATGAAGAAGAACGGACTGGGCAGAACTTGTCTTCACATGGTCGTGGTTGACAAGACTTAAGTGAGCTCTGCCTCCCTGCCGATGTATTTCGCGCTCCAGCAAGCGTTGTAAACGACCAATTGGATTCGTCACAGCCACATCAAGGGCATTGCTTGTTAGTGCAAGACGGGTGATAGGTGCTCCATAGGCATAAATACGGTCAGCTGGGTGCCAATCACTGGGCCACCAGCGTCGTTGAGGCTCCTCACGGATCAGTAATTGGAGATCGTCGTGAGAACGAAACGTGCGCGAACCACCCTGACCAAGAGCTGCCATCGCAAAGCGTTGTATCTCTGTGACACCTAGATCAGGATCTCCTTCACCACTGATTTCAAGTACTCCATCAGGGCGTCGCAATAGTTGGGTGCGCAACTTGAAATCAGGGCCAAGTTTATCGAGCGCAAAGGCCGTTGTAATCAACTTCTGATTGGAGGCTGGAACTTTGGCAACAGTTCCGTTGATGTCAGCAAGGAGCTGACCATGACGATCTACGACGCTCACGCTCCATGCCGATGAGCCCTGGCCGAGTAAGGATTTGAAACTCCTTTGCAAGGAAGGGCAGAGACGCCCAGATTGAAGAGAAGGCCAGCCCTGGACAGCAACTGGTGGGGGTGGTGCAAGAACAGTTGGTGCTGCACTCACATTTGAACCGATCAGGATTCCCCCAGCTCCAAGAATTCGGATCAACAATTGAGAATGGTTTCTCTTAGCGATCTTGGAACATGCAGGGAGAATCCTCATTGAACACTGACACCACTCACGGTTCCGTTGATTCGATAGCTGGATCCCTCTAGCTCAACTGGTGTGCCAATTTTGAGTTTTGTTCCAGCTAACACAACTCCCGTCTTGGAGACTGTGCCGTCACCTTCAAGTATGAAGCGAGCATCAAGAATACTGTTGGCAGCCAAATTGGGATCCGTTGCGATGACGACAGAGCCGTCTGGCTGGACTGCCACGAGCTTGCTTCTGAGGTCTTCGATGCCCTTAAGTTTCAGTGAACCAGCAGGCTGATTGCGTATAACGATACTGGTGCTGCCCTGGGCCAAGGCCGCTTCGATCAGTGCATTGGGCTCAGCTGTAGGCACGTTGCGAACATCGACAGAAACCTGCACAGGCCTCATGACGCCTGCCGCCCTGGCCAATGAATGACTTAACTTCGGACTCCACAACACACCCCCCAGAGCGATGAGTGCCACGATTGCGGCAATCCCATCAATAGGGGTGAATTGTTTCAAAAGGGTTTGGCGACTCATAAAAACTCTTCAGAGCTGCACCATACGGAGACCGATCCGATTGATCAAGTCAACCAATGGTCTCTCAAGCGATGCAAACAATGAACTGATTACTGTTGTCTGTCTTATGTCCCCTTGATGTTCTAAGTGCCAACAAGAGCAGCGTCGATGGCTTCAGCATCTGGACGCTGGTCGAAGGTCGTCGTCTCTCGATACCCATCAACATCAGCACGAAACAAGATCCATTCGCCTGGGTGCGAACGCATCAACGCACCAGACTCCAATGGTTCAAGCCAATAGGCCTTACGCCATAAAGATAAAAATCCTCGTCTACGTTGTCTAGCAACGCCTCCAATTCCTACAGCACTATCTTCCAAACGGCCGTTCAGCATGACAACAGCACCTGAATGTTTGTTGCAGAGGAGTTCAAACTGCTCGTAATCGCTGGGTTGTGGTGCAACAACCAAAAAGATACGATCATCATCTTTTCCATTCTGGTCAGTAAGCAAATCATTGATTGAAGAGATCTGATTAGCAAGTTCAGGAGCATTGTGTTTTGCCAGGGCGGCACCACCCATATCAGGCCAAACAAGAACAATCTCAAACCCATCTTCTTGCAGATTCTGCATCAGGCGCAGAGCCACGGGCATCAATTTCAAGCCCTCAAACTTCAAGTTCACCTCCCATCGCCCCAGGGGTTGATCCTTTAAAGAGGTTTGTAGAGCCTCCAAAACCATGTTCTCGGCAGCGAGGAGGTCAGCGGGAAGAGTTTTTATCACAGGCTGGGGTGGATGATTTAAGGATTAGATGTAAGGCTCATTCTGGCGATGCTGCTGCAATCATGGCCTGCTGCAGAAGATCAGGGATCTGATCCAACTGTGTTTCGTCTAACCATGAACCCAGAGAGAAACGTAATCCTGACTGAAGCCACTTAGGTTTGATCTGCATGGCCTGTAGGACAGCACTGTTTTTTGGTTGCCCTGCCATACAGGCACTACCGCTACTTGTTGCCACGCCAAGTCGTGAAAGTTCTCGCACAACAGCTCTACCAGAGATGGGCTGGTCATCACCTGATCCCACAAGCATGGATATATGGTGAGGCAAACGATTGATTGGATCACCGGTGAAGTGAAGTCCAGGCAAGGTCTGCAGGTTGATTCTTAACGCGTCACGCATTCTTTGAACTTTGACCTGATCGGCCAACTCAACATCAGCACACCTTGGCCTGGATAGTTTCAAGTGTTCGAGGGCCATCGCCATGCCTGCTACTAAGGCGACAGATTCTGTACCAGCCCGAAGCCCCTGTTCTTGGCCACCACCACCCTGTAAAGGTTGTAAAACATCTATCAATTCAGGGCGTAATAGAAGCAAACCAATTCCCTTAGGACCCTGAAACTTGTGTGCTGATGCGCTAAGTAAGTCTATCGGCAGATCAGCCCAATGCAGTAGACCCTGACTAAGAACTTGAGTGGCATCAGTGTGAAAAATAATGCCCCTTTCCTTACAAGCTAAGCCAATCGTCTTAATGGGTTGAATCGTACCGACCTCACTTTGACCCCAGATGATTGAGACCAATCGTGTTGGCGGAGCAAGCATCAGATCTAGATCCTCAATTTTGACGCGACCTAGTGGATCAACAGGCCAGTAACACACCTCCCAGCCCTCATGCTTGAGGACCTGAGCTGCTGCAAGAACAGCAGGATGTTCTACCGCTGAAATCACTAGACGGCCCGACTGCATGGAACGAGCCATGCCCAAAAGGCCTAAATGAATAGATTCTGTAGCCCCCGAGGTCAACACCAGCTCAGTTGAGCTGGCCATAAGGCATGAGGCGATCACCTGACGACTGCGTTCAAGTAATTCAGCAGCGATCAGTCCTGGGCCATGAAGACTCGAGGGGTTACCCCAGACACTCTCCTGAACTTCCAAGATGCGTTGAATCACCTCAGGTCGAGGCGGAGTCGTTGCACAAGCATCCAGATAAATTTCAGATGGGCAAGAACTAGATCTGACCATCCTTTCCTAGAACGAATCGAGTGTGATGGCCAAATGAATCAAAAGCAGGAGTGATCATGCTCTCTAAATAGGGACTAGGTAAACAATCATTCACCGTTTCAAGGGAATAAACCTTAGGATTTTTATCTTATCCAAGATAGGAGTCTTTATTAATTCAAGAGCTATAAATGGTTGTAGACTATTCGATGTGTTCAAATAATCTGATCATCTTGAGGTAAGACCTCAGCATGACTTGGTGTGAGAAGAGGTGTTAAAACCCCGTCAAAGACAGGTTCAGCGGGTCCAGTCATAAAAACAGAACCCCTGCGCCCTGGCCAACTGATCTGTAACACACCTCCTGGTAAAAGAACCTCCGCATGGTCATCAGAAAGTCCTAACAAACAAGCGGCTACAAGAGATGCACAGGCTCCTGTCCCACAAGCGAGGGTTGGTCCCGACCCACGCTCCCAAACACGAATTTCAAGTTGATTCGGGCTGTGTATTTTCAGAAAATGAACATTTGTTTTAGCTGGGAAGGCGCGATGTTTTTCAAGTCTTTGTCCCCAATTTTCAAACGGAATACTTTCAAGATCTTCAACAGGCACGATCACGTGGGGATTACCCATTCCTACAGCTGCGACATTCAATGATGTATCACCCAAGTGGCACTCGCCCTGGGGCAATCCAGCAGAACCGATTGTCAGGGTTGTAGGTATCGATTTTGGATCTAAGAATGGAGATCCCATATCGACGCAAATTTGTCCATCTTCCTGCAAAATTGGAGAAATTATTCCTGCTAGGGTTTCTATGTTCCACCGCTGAACACACAAATCTCCGTCGATATCAGCCAAGAAACGTGTTAAGCAACGGATGCCATTGCCACACATCTCGGCCAGGCTTCCATCAGCATTGAAAATTTGCATTCTTAGATCACCATCAGCGCTAGGTGGTAAAGCAAGAATCAGCCCATCAGCTCCAATCCCGAAGTGTCGATCACAGATTTTTCGTACCCAGGCCGGACCAGGATTGATCACTTGTTGATTGAGCTGATTCTCGCGCCCATCAATCAGGAGGAAGTCGTTGCCGAGTCCGTGATATTTGCTGAAACTTAACATTTAACCTCTACAATTAGTACTAGCAGTATGGCGTAGAATCTATTATTAGCATAACATGAGGCAACATGCTGGACCAGACGTTAATTAATATGCGACATGCAAGGAATAAAAATATTGTATATTTCCTTAAATGTATCTATATTTGCGAAAAAGATTAGTCTTTTCAAACATACTCATAGACAATTAATTGCAGAAAAAACATGATATTGAATGAAAGCTATTGAAAGATATTTGCAATAATACTCTAAACAAAGAAATTATACAAACATTCCAGTAATAAAGGGCTAAATATTGAACATGGTGAATTATTTAAAATAATTTATTGAAAAAGGATTAGAAATAATTCTTAAGGGTTTAAGCGGTCTGTTATTAAGTAATTTTATTCGAAGATTAAATAGCTTTTTGGTATGAGACATATTATATTCTTAGCATGAGACAATTTATATATATTGTTATATGTATATCTAATTACGCATCTCTGAGGATGGATATTAACTGATTCTGAGTAAGCTTAATGGCTGGAATAGATATGTTGACATTTAAAAAATTAAGAGACAAGCTGTAGAATATTTTTTTAGTAAGTAAGATGATATAGTCTATAGCTTATTTTCATGGTGAAGATTGAAGTCAATTAAATGATAATATATTCAAGCTAAAGTATTATTGTATTATGCTGGGTAAATAATAAGGAGGTAAAATCATTAAATATATTGTGGTGATAGTAATTACCAGCAGAGAACAACATCTCCAAACTGATGCCGATTGCTGTTTATTTTTATATTTTTGGCAAGGCTTGGGGATTTACGGCTTAGCTTTAACCAGGAGAATACACTCATTGAATTAATACGCCTGCTACCTCCACCTGAGATAGATATAAGGTCAGCCTCTTGCAGTTCTTCTGAATTTGATTCATCGTCAAAAAAAGATTCATCAACGGTAACATCTATGGGTTGATTTAATTCTTGCTCGTTGATAATAAAATCAAACTTTCTTGCTATTGAAACGATTTGCTCTGTTGTCATTGAGTCCCCTAGCTTGCGGACTTCATCTTGAATTGATGGATTGGTGGCAAGTTGCTTGTAAAAATTCTCAAATGACATAATTATAAAGTTGATTAAACCTAAAATACACCGAATTCATAGGGGGATCATAAAGTTCCTTAATTATTTAACAATCTGAAACCCCTAGATGCTTTTTATTTATTGAGAATTGTGTTTAATATAATCGAGTTAAAAATTATTTAGTTAAGTGAATCTTAGTTAAAAAAATTACCAATATGATTATTTTGAAAAGGTTTTCACCAGCAGAGCCACCCACCTGCACAATCCAGTCTATTGATGTTTATTTTTATACTTTTAGCAAGTCGAGGAGCTTTACGACTTAGCTTTAGCCAGGAGTATGCACTAAACGAACTAATACGTCTGCTTCCTCCGCCTGAAATAGATAAGAGCTCAGATTCCTCCAGCTCTTCTGAATCTGATTCATTATCAAAAAAAGATTCATCTACGGATACATCTAAGGGTTGATTCAAATCTTGTTCATTGATGCTAATAGTATGCTTTTTATCTACTGATACGATTTGCTCTGTAGTAATTGAGTCCCCGAGCTTTCGAATTTAATCTTGGATGGTTGGATTGATGGATAGCTCCTTGAAAAAATTATCAAGAGATATGGCTAATTTAAGTGATTAAATAAATATGTTACATCGAAAATATTGACGTGCAATAAAAGCACTTATTTCTTGATATATATTTGCTTCACGTTTTGTATTTCGATGTGAATCATTAAATAAACTACTATGTCAGATGAAGAATCAATTTCAAATTATTCATATAGCAACTTTAAATTTAAGCATTAATTTCTTGATCATATGTATTGTTTTAAGAGTTTTTAAGATAAATCTGTTGCAATAATAGTTTGCGCTATTTTAAAATTAGTAAATCCTTGCAAAGAATACAATGCGAACCCACGTTCCCTCCAATGAAAACACATCCGAAGGTTATGCACCTATTTATTATGCTACAAAAGCAAGGTTTGAATCAATCTTTGGAAAGCGTGATCTAAAAGTTTGGCCTGCCGGAGAACAAACATGCTCAGATTGCTATAGTGTGACACCAGCCTTAAGGACAAAACTTTAACCCATACTAGTTAATTTCAATCTTCTTATTGTAGAAATCATTTATGCTTGTTAAACTAAAGAATTTTTAAAAAATCATTGTATTATCTAAAGCATTTGAATACACCATTATTTTTTATATGTGTTAGTAGCACTATTCAATATAGGAATACATAGTAATCTCGATTTGCATTAGCAGAGGTAACTAATCAGCTCATGGAAAATGGAATAAGATATGTTAACAAGATGCTAGCAAACAAATGCCTGAGTTAAATTAGAAATAGTTAAAAAAGTATCTAATGCGTACTCACCTTCCCTCTAATGAAATCACAGCAGAAGGATACTCACCTATTTATCACGACACAAGAAAAAGATTCGAAGCAATCTTTGGAACCCGTGATGCAAAAGTCTGGCCTGCCGCTGAACAAACATGCTCAGGTTGCTACAGCGTCTCTCCAGCAATAGGCTCAAAACTATAAATCACTCTCTTTGTTTAATTACAGCGTACATCTAATATATTTAGTGCATTCATTATAAATCTATAAAAAATATCCACTATACATGTCATAAATAGTTAAATAATGACAATTTTTATTTATTATATAATATATTTATCCAATCTAGTAATATAAATATCACAAATGTTCACTTCTTTCCCAAAAGACAAACATGATAGCTCTATAGAAAAGTTTATTTACTAATTTAACCTTTCCAGTTTTAATACTTTCATATTAGTAATAATAAATCAATAAAGATATAAATAAATATGATTTTATGATCAACTGTTCTTAATTTATGATATTCATACTTTACACATTGCAATATGTACCAATTATCCCCTAGACTTTAATTCAGACAACCTCTTAAATAACTTTATTTTGTCTTACAATGTCATTTAAAATTTAATTCGATTGTGACGACTACAAGCTTCGAAAGAATAGTATAATTTATTGCTAATGTACCGATAAATTAATGTACATATTTTGTACTTATGTTTTAATTTGAATAATTCCTATCCCTCGTTTGCATAAGTATAGTGTAGATAATTAACTTGATGAGTTATATGATATTATTAATAATAATACCGAAATCACAAAATAATATTCAAGAAACTAGCTTCTATAATTAAATATGATTGATAAGATTAAATTTTAACTTGTGCAATAATTTTAAAGGAAGTGCTTGATTAGAGATTTTATTATTGTTAAGCAATTAACCAAGAAATGCCATGTTATTTTAATAGCTAGTTAGTGAAAATTCTATACATATGGACTCTTAATGATTAAGAATAAATTTAGCATGCACAGATGTTTGTTTAAATTGCTAATGGGCTGAATATTTGATAATGAATGTAGCATGTTAATACTCTATGATGAATTACTCTTTACCACTTAGTAACTTGTGTAGTTGAGGTAGATACCAGTAAAATAAGATATTATTCTCAGGTTCAAAGTTATGGACAAAATCCGGTTGGTTGCAGAGCCAGGTTCATTAGTTACAAAATGCCACGCCAGTAAGGTAAACATAACCTCTGAGTTAAACGATCGTCTCAAACTCCTTGAAAATTTTGATTTTGGCTTCTTATTACTTGGACTGAGCCCTCGAAGGCTGCTCCGCGATGGGCGATTATTTGATAATGAACAAGTACTTCCAATGCTTCTGTATTTTGCTCAATGGGACAAGCATTGTCGTTTTTGGGCCTCTGAAATAATGCGTCAATGGTTAGTATTTAATCCATCTCAAGGAGAATTTGAATCAATAGTAGATGATAAAGCTGTTGAATTTCGTGACTATTTCTATGAGAAATATGCTATTCCACTTATCGAAGAGTTTCGAATGTTTGTAGCCTTATGTATGCTTTATCCGAATGAACATAATGCCCCTTCTGGACCTGTTGATATGATATGGCATAGCTTTATACTAAATACAGAGGAATATTGGGAGTTTGGTAGAATAATTTGGATAGGTGCACCACACATGCCTCCAGAAGTACCAGAAGAGCAAATTTGGGCAAAAGAAAATACTCTATCAATATAACTTAGTATCAAGTGTCTTTATCTGTAGACGTCCCTCATCACCCATACGCATCAGAGTTCCATAGATTTTCTATAAACCCTAATGCTTATAAAGAACTTAATGATATTGACAATAAGGTATCTAGCTTTCACGAAGATGGATATCTAATTATAAGGCAACTTCTTTCCTCAGATGTAATATCTATATTGAGAAGTGAAATCGATAGAAAATACAACCATCCTGCAACAACATCGGGCGAGCTAGATGATCAGATAAGGAATAAGTTAGCACTTATGCGTATGTTTGAATTTTCCAATATTTTTTTACAGATATTAGCCTATAAGCCAATTCTTAACCTTGTCGAACATATTTTAGGAAATGATTGCCACGTGATTTCACAAACAGCCCTGCGCACTAACTCTTATTGCGGAATAACACGGTGGCATATTGATGGGGATTTATACTTTGATAAGCGGTTTATTCCTGAAGGTAAATCTTACATGCCTCAAACTCCATGCTTTAGTCTAAGTGTAAACATTGCACTTTCCCATTTTTCCGATGTAAAGTATGGACCTACAAGATTTATACCAGGAAGTCATCGTTTTGGTTATAAGCCAACAGGCGAGAATAGTCAAGAGGTAAATGGTCTTCATCAAATCACATTCGATGCTAACGCTGGCGATATATTGATATTAAACCATCAAACATGGCATTCAGCCCACCAAAATACTACAGATAATATACGTTATCTCCTTTTAACTTCATATGGAAAAAGATTTATACAGCAACGTTTCTATCCATTTATTAACTATACCCTACCACAACATGTTACTCATTCATTAAATGAGGTTACGCACCGATTGCTTGGAGGTCATCAAAAAGGTCCTCTAGGTTAGTAAAGATCAAGAGCCCTCTCAACCGATAATTGTAATAGTATTTCAATAAATCACCTAATAGTCTGAATACTGATGACTAGATTTTATTTTATCCTAATCCTATTAATCAGTCTTAATAGTGTTAACTCTATCAGTATTTATGGAAATAATTAATCCCCTTTTTTTTGTAAGCCTAATTTCTTCTATCATACTCATTATTTTTCCTACCTAAGTCGTGCCACAATGACCCGCCTAGGAGCTAAGATTTGTCTGTAAGTCGGAGTATCTGTTAATTCCGGCACTAATCGGTGGTCATGATGATTAGCATTGAGTCGAGGCGACATTCTTGCGCACATGTTATGGCGGCTGCTATACAGCAACTGTGGCCAACAGCTAAATTTGGAGTTGGACCGAGTATCTCCAATGGATTCTATTATGATGTATTATTTCCTGATGCCATTAAATTTGATGATTTAGCGACGATTGAACGTCTGATGAAGAAAATTAGACGTGAAAAACGAAATTTTATTCATAAGCTATGGTCAATCGATGAGTCAGTTAATTTTTTTACACAAAAGAAGCAAACCTTTAAGCTCGAGCTTATTGAATTACTACGTACCCGTGGAGCCACCTCGATTATTGAAGAGACAGGAGATACTAATGTTGTTTTAGACACAGATACTTTAACTGAATTAAGTATCTATGAAATCGATGACTTCGTAGATTTATGTAGGGGGCCACATGTTGAGAATTCCGGTCAGATAGGCCAATTTAAGCTACACCGACTTGCAGGTGCTTACTGGAGGGGAGACGAGCGAAATATTCAAATGCAACGTATTTATGGACTTTGTTATCAGTCAAAAGAAGAACTTCTAAATGAAATAAATCGATTAGAGCAAATTAAATTGCGTGATCATCGTCGTGTTGGCAAGGAAATGAAGTTATTTCACCTTTCTGAAAAAGTTGGTTCTGGGTTGCCGCTCTGGCTTCCAAACGGAACTGCCATTCGAGATGAACTTGAGAATCTCGCAAAAGAATGTGAAAGAAAGGCAGGCTACCTAAGGGTATCTACTCCACATATTACAAATGAAGATCTTTATTATGAATCAGGTCATCTTCCTTACTACAAAGATGATATGTATGCTCCGATCGAAATCGATGATAAAAGGTATTACCTTCGGCCTATGAATTGCCCTCACCACCATCACATATATCTAAGTGAAACTAGATCTTACCGTGACCTACCTTTACGAATATCTGAATACGGACAAGTCTACAGACATGAAAAATCAGGTTCGTTGTCTGGGATTGTCCGAACTCGAGGGTTTTGCCAGAATGATGCACACATTTATTGTTCATTGCAAGATGCTAAGAACGAATTTAAGCAAGTCATGATCATGCACGCTTGTTACTACGACATGTTCGGGATAGATGATTTTCATATGCAGCTCTCTTTGCCTGATTTAAGTAAACTCGATAAATATATAAACGAGCCTCAGAAGTGGTTGGATGCTCTAACAATAATTAGAGAAGCTATGGAGGAGAGCGGATTACCCTATCAAGAAGCAAAAGGTGAAGCAGCCTTTTACGGTCCAAAAATAGACTTCCTAATCAAAACTGCCACAGGAGTTGAGTATACGATATCTACTAACCAGCTAGATTTCTTAGCGACCCAACGGTTTAACCTTACGTATACAGGAGAAGATGGCGAAGATCATCCCGTATATGTTATACATCGAGCCCCACTTGGTTCTCACGAGAGATTTATAGCATTCTTAACCGAACATTATGGAGGAAAGTTTCCTTTCTGGTTGGCGCCAATCCAACTAATAATTATTCCTATTTCAGATAGGCATCTAGATCATGCACGGATATTGAAAGAACAACTGCAAACACAAAGAGTCTTTAACGGGTCTCTAGGATTTAGGGTAGAACTTGATGATTCCAGTGAGCGTATGCAAAAGAAAATTAGGTCTGCAACTCTTTCAAAAATACCAATTCTTTTAATTATAGGAGACGACGAAATTAAGTCCGGTTCATGCTCCATCCGGTTACGAGACGGAACAGATTTTGGTGCAATTAAGATAAACGAAATCATTGATGTTCTCCGTCAATCAGCTGAGGAGCGTTCAGATGCTGTATTTTTAAATTCTTGGGGATAATTTTTTCTCTATAGAAGTAGACATGCAAAGTAAATGATCTCTACTTATTAATTTTTTTATTTTTCAGCGTAGCCCGATTACACGTCTATGACACATTTGCTTGAATTTCTTGTTTCTATTATGCATATAGCCTCTTATATTATTATTACTCGATTTCCCTAATGATAATTCAATTAGATTTACAATGTCCCCACTCTCAGAAATCACTTCATTAGTTTTTTCTATATTCGATTTCAATAGGCTCTTATTCTGATTATTCACTACAACCTTATATACCTATATTGTATAAACCTATCTGATTATATAGAGCTATCCAATTTATTAATAGATATTTATACTCTTGTTGGGTCTCCAATATCTAGCGGCTATAGCTATTCCCTTACAACATATTACCACTGCTGACAATCTAACTGTTCCTGGGAGTTTACATTTAAGTCTTAATGGAATCTTTCTGAGTAATTGATTTTTACCATTGCAGGGCCAAGGCAAAACAATATTATCGCTCACATTACTAGATCCAATATGTATGATCCCTTGATTTGGAGACTCAGGTAGTGTGCCGTTTATACACATTGTATTAGATGAACCTATATCAATATGAAAATCAATCTCAGGATATGTATCTTGGATAATACCACACGCTGGACATATGCAAACTCTACGAGAATTAAGCAAAAGTTTATCAAAATGTCCCAACCACTCGTCCATATTCCGGTTACACACAGGACAACAACTAGTTGTCTCATGAGTAACATAATCCGAAAATGTAAGCCATAGTTTGGATAAAATGGTATCTCTTGTATCAAACCAAGTCAATATGCTCTTGAAAAGTTTTCGTCTGCTATCAGCATTAGGGTTGATTCTGTATTCTTTAAGAATAGAATATGTTTTTTTCATCTCATTGTTATCATTAGGCTTATTAGAATATTGCATTTGTATCCTGATAATGTTCATCAGAAAATCGTAAAAGTCGTCTTCCTTTTTCTTCAATGATACTCTTTTTATTCCTATCTGTTCTTGTGTCCTTTCAGCCATCTCATTTCGATAATCGATTTCATCTATTTCTTTCTGCTTAGCATTTGAAGAATTAGTAGAGGATTTGCATGGAATAACTTTTACTGCTGGATCTCCAAATAACACTAGCCTATGAAGTATGCTTGGATAAAAAGTATTTCTTTTCTGTACTCGATCAAGAGCCTTACCAACAGATAAAGAATTGGACAGTTCTGTCGAAATTGTTTCGAATGTTGCAGCATTTGCTGGCACAATTGACCAACATGTTATGAATGCTCCAATTTTATAATTTTCATTAAGTCTTATCGCTATCCCAAATCTTGGATCAGCTAGAGATCCTGGCAAGAGTAATCCAGAACAAATCCCCAGAACAAGTACTCTCCCTCTAAGGATTGAAGTATCTATTAGTTGCTCATCTAAAAGAGCCTCCTCTATATTTGCTCCAATTCTATGGCAGTAGCCTTTTTCAAGGCAGAGCGGTATATTTTCATTTGATTTATGGTTATAAACGTCTTTCTGTGTACAAAGAATGGCATTCCCCATAAACGCATCAATACCATCAGAATGACTTAACAAAGTAACAATTGGAGCTCCTTTGTTAATAATGGATCTAAGTTCAGCATTTATTACAAGACTACCAGCAATAATTTTATTCTTCTTCTTTATTATTCCTTTTTTTTCAAGTGGCCTTATATCTATTATAAGATTATTATCATTTACTGGGCCGCATAGCTTTGCTGCAGCAGATGAAACAAGAACTCGTAAATACAAATCTTCTTTTTTTTCTGATGCAACTAAACCTATTATTGCCTTTTCTTGATTAATTGCGGCAAACTCCAGTAAAATTGAATCTATATATTCTATTGTTGTCACAATTACCTCTGGCCGTCTTCCTTTGTAATCTTGGGGGATATCTTTGATAAGGCATACATTTCGATTTGTTAGGTGAGAATATATTATTGCTTCATTAAAGTTTTTTATACCAATTCCAAGTACCAAACCTTTTCTAAATCTCCAAGTAGCTGGTTCGACTTGACTTGCGTCAACTTTGTGCATAGAACCATTGAATTCATTTGTTATAGCTCTTAAAGCTTTAAGTTCGATTTCGTTTCGAACCTGCCAGACGGGCATTTTCGGTCCTTTTGTCACAAGGTTTTGTTTTGTTAAGAAAGTCGTATAATTTATTATTGGGATTCCACGAGGCATGAATCAAATCTGGCGTTAATTAATTTTATAATCTTAAGTCAAGTAATTATGTATGAGATCTATCATTCATAATTTATTCCAACCATGCATGAGTTCATCCTTAATTCTCCTTTTAGCTATATTTAAAAAACTTGCCTTGATAATAATTGTAACTAAAAAGCTCTCCTGTATTCAGCATTTCCTTGTTCTCCCTTCCATTTGAAATATCCGGATCTCAGCCCACTTAATTACTTGCTTAACTGCAGATTCCCCAGCATCGACCCATCCCAATCCTATGGAGAACCCCCCTCTCAATCCCAGCCTTCCAGGGGTTCGTCTGATTCAGGGTTGGGTGCGGGACGAGATCCCTCTCAGCCTTGAATTAGCTGATGGGCTCCGATTGGAAGGCCGCTTGCTTTGGCAGGACCCAGAATTCCTTGCCCTGGAACGGCCTGGATCGAGTCAACCTGTGCTGATTAATCGTCACGCTGTACTAATAATTCGTCCACTGGGCTAATTCAACTCCCTAGCGTCATCTTGTTATGGCACGATCGAAAGTTGGTGAAACTTGTACGTGACGGAGTCTTTCCCCTCAACGTCTGCCTCCAGCTACTCCTCAGCTCGATATGACCCTATTGAGCTTGAAACGCGTTGGCAAAAGGAGTGGTTACGACAAGGACTAGATCGAACTTCAGTCGCTGAAACCAACCAGAAACGCTTTTACGCCCTGTCGATGTTTCCTTATCCATCAGGGACACTGCACATGGGGCACGTACGCAATTACGTGATTACCGATGTGATTGCCAGGGTGCAGCGCATGCGCGGTGATGCGGTACTTCACCCAATGGGATGGGATGCCTTTGGCTTACCAGCTGAGAATGCTGCCATCGCCAGAAACGTGGATCCAGGTGATTGGACAGACCAAAATATTGCCCAAATGAGGGCCCAGCTTGATCGGCTGGGTTTGTCGATTGACTGGGACCGGCAACAGGCGACTTGCCATCAGGATTACTACCGCTGGACCCAGTGGTTGTTCCTTGAACTTTTTGCGGGTGGATTGGCTTATCAGAAGGAAGCGAAAGTCAACTGGGATCCCGTCGACAAAACTGTTCTGGCTAACGAACAGGTAGATGGCGAGGGACGTTCATGGCGATCAGGCGCTCTTGTTGAACAGCGACAACTCAAGCAATGGTTCCTGCGAATCACCGACTATGCCGATGCATTAATTGATGACCTTGATGAATTGACTGGTTGGCCTGAGCGTGTCCGTACGATGCAAGCCAATTGGATTGGTCGCTCTCATGGTGCTGAGATCAAGTTCAGAGTTGCTGGTCAGACCAACTCAATCATCACGGTCTTCACAACACGGCCAGACACACTTCACGGTGCAAGTTATGTGGTTTTGGCACCTGAGCACCCCTTGGTGGAAGCCCTAACAAGTCCGGAGCAACGTATTGCCGTTACCGCATTCTGTGACCTTGTAAGCCAACTCAGTGTCAAGGATCGCACCGCTGAGGACCTACCAAAACGTGGGGTCCCGATCGGTGCACAGGTGATCAACCCAGTGAATGGTGAATCACTACCAGTTTGGATTGCGGATTACGTATTGGTTGACTATGGCTCAGGAGCAGTCATGGGAGTACCCGCTCATGATGAGAGGGATTTCATCTTTGCTCGCAGCCACGAACTGCCGATACGCATTGTGGTGCAGATGCCAGAGTCAGACGAGCATCACAATGATGGACAAGCCTGGACCGGGGCCGGAGTACTTGTAAATTCCGGAGCCTTTAATGGTCTCTCCACAGAGGAAGCGAAGGTTGCGATTACAACCCATGGAGCTTCTGAGGGTTGGGCTCAAAGCAAAGTGCAATACCGTTTGCGAGACTGGCTTATCTCTCGCCAGCGCTACTGGGGTTGCCCGATCCCTATCATTCACTGTCCAAACTGTGGAATCGTTCCTGTTCCGCAAGAGGACCTACCTGTAACCCTTCCTAGGGACATAGATCTCTCAGGAAAAGGAGGATCTCCCTTAGCACAAGAACAGGATTGGGTTGAGGTGAAATGTCCTATTTGTGGTGAAAAGGCCCACAGGGAAACAGACACGATGGACACCTTTATGTGTTCTTCATGGTATTACCTACGTTTTGCTGATCCACTTAATAGTCAACGTCCATTTGACAAGGATATTGTTGATGAATGGTTACCTGTTGATCAATATGTGGGAGGTATTGAACATGCAATCCTCCATCTCCTCTATGCACGCTTTTTTACCAAAGCACTCCACGATCGAAACTTGATTGGCTTTAAAGAACCATTTAATCGATTACTTACTCAAGGGATGGTTCAAGGGCTCACCTACCGCAATACTAAAAATGGCAGTTATATTTCTCCTGAACTTGTTAGTGATGACAGTGATCCGAGGGACCCAGAGACTGGAGATAAACTAGAGGTCCTGTTTGAAAAAATGTCTAAATCAAAATATAATGGCGTTGACCCTGCCGTTGTAATCGATCGATACGGTGCTGATACCGCTAGAATGTTCATACTTTTTAAAGCACCACCAGAGAAAGACCTGGAATGGGATGATGCAGATGTTGAAGGCCAATTTCGTTTTCTGCAACGACTTATTCGTCTAATTGATAATTTTGTATGGCCTAAGACTGATGGTGACGATGCCTCCATTTCTTCGGCAAACCTGATTATAGATTCAGCTGATCTAAGTGAAGAAGAGATCAATATGAGAAGAGCTACTCACATGGCCATAGAAGCAATAACAGAGGATTTAAGTGGTGATATTCAATTGAATACAGCTATCTCCGAACTCATGAAGCTATCAAACTCCTTGAGCGGAAAATTAGATATGGTCCGTGCTGAAGTGGCTGCAGAGGCTCTTTCAGTTTTAGTTAGATTAATGGCACCCTTTGCTCCTCACCTTGCAGAAGAATTCTGGCTGAAGCTTCATGGGCAAGGAAGCATCCATCAACAATCCTGGCCTGTAATCGACCCAAGCGCACTTGTACTCGAAAAGATTGATCTCGTCATTCAAGTTAAAGGAAAGGTACGTGGAACAATCCAGGTTCCTGCTAACGCAGACAAAACGACATTAGAAGAATTGGCTTTAAACAGTGACATCGCAGTCAAATGGTTAGAGGGTCAATCGCCTAGACGGGTCATCATTGTGCCAGGCAAGTTGGTGAACCTAGTGCCATAGAACTGATCAGCCTTTGCTGAAACGTAGTGAAGTTGGAATTCCCCAATCACCTTCTGCAACGTAACCACGCTTATTCGCAGTTAAATGCCTCATGATCCAAAAGATGGCTTCTTCTGACCCATCTCCAATCACTTGATGGATCTCTTCAACTGTACGTTCGACACCATCAGCAAGCAAGGCTTCAACGCGAGACTGCAAGTTAAGGATGGCAGCGGCTGCTTTTTTACCTGATTCCACTCCAGGCTGGTGATAAGCATTAATATTTACAAGTTCACCATATAAACCAACTGCTCTCTCAAATAAAGCAACTAATGCGCCGAGTCGGCGAGGATCAAATCGACGCATCGAAATACTGAGGCTCTGACGACCTCCCTGGCTGAGCGCTGCGCGAGTGCCTTGAAGGAAGCCATCGAGAAAATCACCTGGATGCTGATTGTTGATCGCCGGTATGTTCTCAACATCCTCAAGCACCTCAATAAATGTGGCGAAGAAATTGTCAACACCATCGCGTAATTGCTGCACATAAGCATGCTGATCAGTTGAACCCTTGTTGCCATATACAGCAAGGCCTTGATGAACAACATTGCCATCCCGATCTAGACGCTTACCTAGCGACTCCATTACCAGCTGTTGCAGGTAACGACTAAAGACCTCAAGGCAATCTCTATATGGAAGAACAACCATGTCACGACGCCCAAGCCCATCTCCTGCAACAAACCACGCAGCAGCCATCAATGCTGCTGGGTTGCTGTGTAGATCAGACACACGTGTGGCCTCATCCATTTGGGCAGCACCAGCAAGAAAATCGCTGGCATCACAACCAATCAAAGCTGCCGGCAAAAGGCCAACAGCACTCGTGATGCTTGTTCTACCGCCCACCCAATCGAACATGTCAAAACGCTTAAGCCAGGATTCCTTCTGTGCAAGCTGATCTAACTGGCTATTGAGCATCGTCACGGCAACGGCCTGACCCGCCCAACGACCTCCCATCTCTTCGAGGCGTTGACGAGCCTGCTCCATTCCGAGGTGTGGTTCAGGAGTCGCACCAGATTTGCTGACCGTGACAACCAAAGTCGTGCTCAGGGCATCTCCAAGATTGCCAAGAACGCGACTCATGCCATCAGGATCCACATTGTCGAAAAAATGGAATCGCAATCCCTGCTCTGCTTCCTGAAGAGCACGAATCATTAATAAAGGTCCTAGGCCACTGCCTCCAATCCCGATCCAAAGCACATCGGTGAACTTTTTGCCATTGGGGGCTTTGATGAGGCCATTGACCACATTGCTGCCAAAGGTCTCAATCAGGTCAATTTCCTTGGCAATGTGATCACAGACCTCTTGATCAGGCGCCAGCTGCGGCTGACGCAGCCAGTAGTGGCCAACCATCCGTTGTTCATCAGCATTAGCGATAGCTCCATGTTCCAAAGCCTGCATGGCCTTGAAAGCCTGATCAAAGCGTGGCCCTAGCCGTTCAAAATCTTCTGTATTGATATGCATTCGGCTGATGTCCAGCCAAATTCCAAGATCGTTGTGATACCAAAGCAAATTGTTAAAGCGCTGCCACTGAACCTGGGCATCGCTGGCGCTGAAATCCGGGAAACTCATCAGCTGATGCACGTCGCTCACAGCTCGAAACGATCAACGATCAAAATGCCTGCCCATTTTCTCAGACACTCAGGCTAACCTCGCGCGATGATCAAGACTCTTTTCAGACTCCTACAAACACTCAAAAGATGTCTTCGACTAACCAACTTTGTAGTCCTGGCTTCGCTTTTCATGGTTCTCATGACAGAGAATTGTGGCCGGCAGGCAAGCCAGACACGTCAATCACCACCGCTGGATATTGCAACCGTTAATCACCTTGATCCAACCGATTTCACAGCAGAAGAGCTCAGATATCTTCAAAAACGTTTCGGGGTACATGGCCCTCAGACGCCTTTAGCTCAGTTGTTCACACGAGGAATTGATCACCTCCAGCCACTGCGAGCTCAGACAGTCAATCGACTGGATGAATTAAAACCTGTGATCGTGCGCGAGTCCAAGCGATACCGCGTTAACCCAATGCTGGTTACAGCGATCCTTTTTGATGAAATTCAGCATTCAAAACCAGGCGAAAACATCCCTTTTGTGGCTCATTCCGGTCTATTGAAGACCCATGGGCCAGCCCAACTAGGCATCTCTGAACTCATCCATCAAAAACGTTTGCCTCAGTATCCAACGGCAGAACAAATTTCAAGTGCACGTAATTTGCTTCTAAATCCAGAATCTAATATTGAGTTACTTGCAGGAAAGATAGCGCGTCTAAAGGATGACTTAGGCTTACCTTCTAATGCCATGATCCAAGCTAGTCGCTCTTATAAACATGCCAAGGCGATCGCCACACTGGCTTATCTTCATAATGGCAAGCTTGACTATCCCGCAAGAATTCTTCGTTATATGCAAGACCCTGAACTACATGGTCTGATTTATTCCCAACGTTCTTCAGCCCAGCTGCCCTTAATCTGAGGGCATGCTACTCACACAAAGATAACCAATCGCCGCTAGTCTTCGCTGTAGATTTGACCAATCAAAACTACGGGGGTCTGATCGCTCACCTGCTAAATCAACATGCTGATGAGTAGTGATATTTTCTGGGGGGATATTGAAGCGATCCATCCAATCTGCTAAGACTAGAGCAAGAGAATCATATTGTTTGTCGTTATAACCACTATGATTTAGATAGCCGTTGCGACCATCCCATGGTGTCTCTAGGCTCACATGCAAAGCGAAGTTATTGACGGATCCCTTAAAGCGTGGATTTGTCACAACCCACTCACCAAGAAAAGCAGAATTTCCTGCTCCATATGCTCTATTAAGTGGGTCTACAACATCAATAATTCGCCCATCCAATGTAATCAATGTGTGGTAGCTAACTTGATCCTCATCCTTGCGATGATAATCTTTAAATGTATAGAGTGCAGATTGATACGAATCGGTAGTCTCATGTAAAATTACGACACTAGGAGTCGGATCAATTCGACGGCCATAAAGATCCCAGCGATATCTTTTGCCATAATTCGATGAATCAATCACTACATAATTGCGTTCAGTTGCCAGTTGCTTTTGACGGTGGTCAAGACGTTTCTTAAGCCCTTGATCGACATCAGAGCATTGCTTAGAGAGTGGAGATGACCATGATATTGCTCGCGGTGGTTTTTGTTGACTAGTTGATGGCAGGCCATTTGACTTTTGATTGACTTCTTCAGAGAATTGCCCAAGTCGTTCTAGATGGCTTTGGAGACTTTGATTTAATTTTGACTGATCATCAGGAATGCTATTCTTTGTATGCCAGGTGAATATTATCAAACCACTTATTGCAAATATGAGTATCATTAGGAATCGTTTAGTTTTGCTCCTCATAGACATAATCAGAGTGGTTAAATAATCTGAAACCATCGATCCCGTAGATTGCTTAACTCAGATGGTGCCTCACAATCAATAATAATCTCCCAGTGATCAACTTGGGGCAAATCACTCGAAAGTGTTGTTTCGCTAAGTCGTCCTCGTCTTGAATAGGTGATCGATACAGGTTCTTCTTTGGAGACAAGTTTGCATAAATCATCGACCTTACGCAATCGAAATCCGCCGACAGCAAGCAATTCATCACCAACGACAAGACCTGCATGATGGGCTGGACTAGACAGAGAAACTCGTGACACCAAAATAAGACCATCTCGTTCAACTAAAGTAAGCCCTGTTTCTCTTTTGTTTGAATATCTCTTTTCAAACCTCAGTCCAAGATCTTTAACTATCGAAGTCAACGGGAGAGAGTCAGGTTGATCAAGCCATGCATCAACCTCATTCGCAGTATTGGGATCGAACTTGGCGATGGCAGCTTTGATGTCTAACCTGGAATAACCTCGATGACTACGACCAAACTTCTGCCAAAGTTCACGGAGTACTTGTGTTAACGACGAGTTTTGTTGACGCAGGCGAACATCCAGGCAAAAGGCCATCGCAGCACCAAGCTTGTAATAGCTGACCTGAGAACCGGCACTTGCCGGTGTTGCTTTATATAATTTCACCCAGGCTTCACGTGAACTGTCAGCTAGGCTCTGTAATTGACGACCTGAGTTGATTAATAGTGGTGAAAACTCTAGAGATAAATCCTTTAGTAATGCTGAGCGATCGCTCAACCCAGCAAGGAATGGCAGGGTGAGGTCCAGGTAGCTAGTGATTCCTTCGGCGAACCAAAGTCCATCACTAATTACAGCTTGAGAATAATCATAAGGTCGATATTCCCTGGGCCGTAGACGTCTCACATTCCATTGATGTAAATACTCATGTCCTATCAATTGTAGGAGCTTCCGATAACCATCAGGTTCAGTTAATGCACTCCAGGAATAATGCAAAACTGCGCCATAATCATGCTCAAGACCGCCATAACCCGTTTCTAACATATGAATCACCAATTGGTAGAGATCTCCTGCTGGTGGGGGTTCATCCATTAGACAACAGGTAGCTTTACAAACAGCGCTGACATCATTCACAAGGTTTGCTGGCCATCCCATAGGAGGCTCGCCTATACAGAGAAGTTGATGAGAATGTTTTTTGACAACAAAGGGCTGAGAAACGAAACAGCCAGCATGAACAGGCGCATCGACAAGATGATCAAAATCCTTAGCCCAGAGAGTTTTCTCTCCAGCTAGAGGAACGTAGGCATTCCAACCCGCTGGTAGGGCCAGGGTGAGGCAATGAGGAGTCCAACGCTGACCATCGATTTCCATCACAGCAGCCGCAAGACAAAGGGATGCAAACTCCGGATCTAAGTAGCAGGTGCGCACAGTGAGCTCTCGAGCCTCTATGACATAGCCAAGGGTGACAAGATCAAGAGTGTCGAGATCAGCCTGCCAACCACTTGGAGCGATCCGTTGAACTTGACAATCATTTGAGGCTTGAGAAAGGCTCAGACTGTGGAGATACTGAACATGGTCTCTAATGGTGTAAGAGCCTGGTGTCCATATCGGCAGAGACCAGCTCTGACGATGTGTTCTTGGCTTCCATTTCAGACTGACCTTAAAGGTCTGACTTGCCTTGTCACACAGATCAAGATGGACTTCAACAACCTCGATCACCTCACTCAACCTCAAAAACAAGCTCAGACGTTATGCAACAACTGTAATGGTGCTGGTAATGGGTATCTTGACGGAAGATGTTCTGGATCATGGCTTTGAGCCATCTGAAGGCTTGACTTTGTCTAAAAAAATCATGGATCGCAGAAGGGGTTCCAATTGGATGATGAATATAGGAATTAGGTTGTGAATCTGATGTGCTTAGAGCATGCAGCTGGTCTTCTCGATCGTCAACAAGATGAACAACTTAGATAAAAAGGAGATTTGTCTGAACAGCGCTGCTTCGAATCCTGGTCAGAACAGTTGCTATGAAAAGGATGCGAAGCGATCGCTGATCTGGCCCACCCTCCAGGCCAGCCCAAAATTCAACCCTTGCTTAAATCTTGGCGTGATGGCATCAGGGAATGGCAGCAATTTTGAAGCCCTGGTTAAAGCCATTCAAAATTCTCAACTTGATGCTTATATTTCCATATTGGTGGTTAACAATCCTCATTGTGAAGCACGTCGTAGAGCTCAACGACTAGGTGTGCCTTGTGTCATCCACGATCATCGTGAATTTAGTAGTCGAGAAGAACTAGATAAGGCCTTGGTAAAGACATTCACCAACCATTCTGTAGAAGGCGTGGTGATGGCCGGCTGGATGCGAATCGTCACCCCAATCCTGATTTCTGCTTTCCCGAATCGCCTTATCAATATTCACCCATCTCTGCTACCTAGCTTTCGCGGTTTAGATGCGGTTGGGCAAGCACTTAAAGCGAGAGTTCCTATCAGTGGTTGTTCCGTTCACCTGGTTACACCTCAAGTAGATGACGGTCCGGTGCTTGCGCAAGCTGCAGTACCAGTTTTGAGCTCAGACGACCATCAGAGCCTCAGCAAAAGGATCCAGCGCATGGAGCATCAATTGCTTCCACTATCTGTTGCTCTTGCAGGCCAAAGTTGGAGAAACGCAGCTCAAAATTAAGGGTAGAAGGTTAGTAAAGACATCCCTGTGGTTGGAGGTAATCCAGCCATCAGGTTTAGACATTGAACCCCTTGACCAGCTTGTCCTTTAATCAGGTTGTCGACAGCGCTCATCAAGATAAGCCTGCTGTTGCGGTTGTCGACCTGAACAGAAAGAACAGCTTTGTTGGAGTATTTCACCCACTTAGTCGCTGGATACGTTCCCACAGGAAGAACATCGATGCAGGGATGATGTCGATAGACCGCTTTCAACACAGTTGTGCAGTCCTCAGCGGTCAATCCAGGATCTCTCAAGCGTCCATAAACCGTTGCTAGCAGTCCACGCACCATCGGTACGAGATGGGGTGTGAACTGAACCTCAATCGGTTGTCCGGCAACCTCACTAGCAAGTTGTTCGATTTCTGATGTATGTCGATGCCCAACCACGCCATAAGGCATGATCGACTCCGAGGCCTCTGCCAGAAGAAATTGTTCTTTGGCCACCCTCCCTCCACCAGAGGTGCCAGTTTTTGCATCGATAATCAAACCATCGTTTTCGATCAATCCCTGTTTTAGAAAAGGCAGCAAGGGCAACAAACTTGCGGTTGGGAAGCATCCTGGTGCAGCGACAAGATTTGCAACTGCAATTTCAGGTCCCTTCCATTCAGGTAACCCATATACAGCCTCTCTACAAAGCTGAACATCATCTCGATTGAGGTTTTGAGCTTCATGGACATAAACTTGTTTCCATTGTTCCAGTAAGCGATAGCGAAAGTCAGCAGAGAGGTCTACAACCCGAACATTGCGTTTCAGCAGTTGCGGTGCTAATTGGCAGGCAAGTCCATTGGGAAGACTGAGGACTGCGTAATCGGCGAATTCAGCGATCTTGTCAGGATCGGGAGATTGAACTTCAGGATCATCAAGGATGGGTAAAAAAGGGCAAAGCTCACTCCATCGCCTGCCGGCACTTCGTTCGCCGCCCAGGTAGGTCACATGGAGCTGGGGATGGTCCTCAAGCAATCTGATGGTTTGAAGACCGCCGTAGCCCGTAGCGCCGATAACCGCTACTCGGCTGCCTCGAACCTGAGAAATGTCAGAGGCTGAAGAGCGAGGAGAACTTTCCATTGCCTTCATCGGACGCCGGCTGATCGTACTGGTGTCGATAATGAACCCAGTACGTTCATCCCTAAGGCCCTGAGGACTTCTCCTATACCCGCTGAATCGGTCGAGATCCGCTTCGACGACATTTCTGATGCACTTGCCGCGATCCGAAACGGTGAATGCGTTGTGGTTGTCGATGATGAGCGCAGAGAAAACGAGGGCGACCTAATTTGTGCTGCTCAGTTCGCTACGCCTGAGCAAATCAATTTCATGGCCACAGAGGCTCGTGGTCTGATCTGCCTTGCGATGCAAGGCAGTCGCCTAGATCAACTTGACCTGCCGCTGATGGTTGATCGCAACACAGATGCCAACCAAACGGCTTTTACCGTAAGCATCGATGCAGGCCCTGAAAAAGGGGTTTCTACCGGTATTTCAGCGGAGGATCGAGCGCGCACGATTCAAGTGGCCTTACATCCGGAGACTCGTCCAAGAGACCTACGCCGCCCTGGACATATTTTCCCCCTTAGAGCGAGTCAAGGAGGTGTTCTCAAAAGGGCTGGACATACAGAATCCGCCGTGGATTTGTCACAGCTGGCAGGGCTTGCTCCAGCTGGCGTGATCTGCGAGATCCAAAACTCAGACGGATCAATGGCAAGACTGCCGCAATTGCAAAACTATGCGCGGCGTTGGGGACTCAAGCTCATCAACATCGCCGATCTCATTCGTTACCGTCTTGAGAATGAACGCTTTGTATACCGTCAAGCCACTGCCGATTTACCAAGTCTCTTTGGCAGTTTTCAGGCAATCGGCTATTTAAATGGTTTGGATGGATCGGAACACATTGCTCTTGTCAAGGGCGATCCACGAGAACTGAAAGAACCAGTTTTAGTGCGCATGCACTCCGAATGTCTTACGGGAGATGCTTTTGGATCACTGCGCTGCGATTGTCGCCCCCAACTTGAGGCAGCGTTAGCTCGCATCGAACAGGAAGGTGAAGGCGTGGTTGTTTATCTCCGCCAGGAAGGTCGCGGCATTGGACTAATTAACAAATTAAAGGCCTATAGCCTTCAGGATGGCGGTCTAGACACTGTGGAAGCCAATGAAAGTTTGGGTTTCCCTGCAGATCTGCGCAACTATGGGGTTGGTGCTCAAATTCTCACTGACCTTGGCATCCACCGTTTACGTCTACTTACAAACAACCCACGCAAAATTGCTGGACTGGGTGGATATGGCTTACAAGTCGAAAGTCGTGTCCCCCTAGTAATCTGTCCTGGAGATCACAATGCCGCTTATTTAGCTGTTAAACGGGAAAAACTTGGACACTTGATTGATGCTGGCAAATCAGAGAATCAAGCTCCAGAAGTTGGACCTTTTGTTGTGGTTGCCTGGGACGGTGAGGTGAATGGAGAGACGTTGGCTAAGCTGAGGACCCGTGCACATGATTGGGCCAAAAGCAATGAACTTGAGCTCATAGCAGAAAGCTCACCCCGTCTACTTGCCCTATGGGATCGCCCCCTCTTTGTATGGCGTGTATGTCCACGAGTCAAAACCTCTTCTGAGGTTTCATCAGATCCACTTAAAAAAGCATCGCTGGAGTTACTGCTTCAAGAGTTGATTCAATGGTCAGGGAGCCGTCGAATTGGTCTTCTGCGTACTGACCGTGCTGAGCAAGCAATGCATCCTCCTCAAGACCTAAAGAGAGAAGAGCGGTCGTTGGCAACACTATTTAAAGATGATTTTTCCCCACTAAAAGATTGGGATGCCACGAGCTTTCCCAATCTGATCCTTTGGTCATGAAAGAGACCAGCTGTATATTTTCAATCCTATTGAATGGTTACTTTATTGATCCTAGAGCCGTTCTTTAAGGCTAAGACCACATCCATATTGGCAGCCTGACCGAAAACGGTATGCACTCCATCGAGATGAGGCTGAGCATCATGGACAAGAAAGAATTGACTTCCGCCAGTGTTCTTTCCTGCATGAGCCATAGAAAGAGAACCGGCGAGATGCTTTTTGCTATTTATTTCACAATTAATCGTATAGCCAGGCCCACCGGTTCCAGGCATCCCCTTTGCCCCCTCACGAGTATTTGGGCAGCCACCTTGAGCCATGAAACCATCGATTACACGATGGAAAGACAGGCCGTCATAAAAACCCTCCTTAACCAGCTTTGTGAAATTGGCAACCGTGTTGGGAGCATCATCATCAAAGAGCTCCAACTCAATCAAACCAGCATCAGTGTCCATCAGGGCCTTGGTCACAGTTGGATGCTCAAAAAAATAGTCTAGTCAACGAAGCCAACTTTCGCGACATCTCTAGAATTATTAATTAAATCAAAGCAATAGAATCGATTGTATAAACAGCATTCAACAAGGATGGAACGATTCATGGGAAAGCTGTGTATTCCATTTGAAGATATTCAAATCGTTTAGAATCTGTTATTGCTATCGTGTACCTACCGAGTAGAATGATCTTATTATTTTGCTTCTTGCAAAGGCACAATTAAAATCAAGTAATGCAATTTTTACAGCTCGCTAAAGCTGTTCGCAATTGATTGTTATGCTCTATCAGTAGTTTCTGGGCAGCCTCAGCGTCTAAACCGCAAGCATGCATAAGCAGAGCCACTTTTACAGATCCATCGCTTGCTTGAAGCAACTCAGTTCCACGAACTCGATCAACATCAGCTAAATCATGCAGGATTCGCAAGGCACGATCCATCAGCTTGATGTTGGTAGCAGCAACATCAACCATTCGATTTCCAAAGACTTTGCCAAGCCGAACCATCGCACAGGTTGAAAGAATATTTAGAGCCATCTTTGTTGCGGTACCGGCCTTTAAACGCGTGGAACCTGTGAGTAATTCAGGGCCAGTCAAAAGACGAATATCGATACTGCATGGCATCTCAGCTTGCTCTATAGGCACACATGAAATTGCAATCGCCAAAGCATTGATTTCCTTTGCGTATGCAAGTCCTCCTTTCACATAAGGAGTCGTTCCCCCGGCCGCAATACCGACAAGACAATCAGCAGGGCTAAAGTCACGCTCCTCAAGATCCTTTTGCCCTGCCTGTTCAATGTCTTCAAGTCCCTCGGAGCTTTTCAGCAAAGCTGCGCTCCCACCAGCAAGAACACCCTGAACAAGATCAGGATCGCTGCAAAAGGTTGGTGGGCACTCTGCGGCGTCAAGAACACCTAGTCGTCCGGAGGTGCCAGCACCCAAATAAAAAAGGCGACCTCCGCTTCGAAGCCGGTCCGTAATCGCTTCAACTGCCTGAATAAGTTCGGGTAAAGCCGCTGCGACGGCACGCTGTGGCTCTCGGTCCTCTTCGCAGAAAAGTGTCACTAAGGACTCTGTGGTTAGTTGATCCAAACATTCACTTTTGGGATTGACCTGTTCAGTCAACAGATGCCCTCGATTATCTGAAGGATGCAATTTGAGGTCTGCAAAAACATTGGTCATGGTCAAATCAATCCTTCAAGCCGCTTACGAATCGCTTCAAGATCTGTTGATTCAACTTGCTGATCCAATCCATTGCTGTCTGCAACGGAATGATCCTCATCCTGCCAGTGACTCACATCTCGATTTAATTCTGGTGGAGCAAATAAAAGACGCTCCTCATCAGTTTTTGGCATAAAGCCAACCTCCACAAAACGAGCTTCATATCCGGCCTGGCGGCAGAAATCTTCAATCTCATCACGGCCAATCTCTTCAACAGTCGGTAAAGGAAAGTCTTGAGCCTCAAGAAGACCGGCATAACGCTCGGCATCATCAGCGTTTTCGAACATCAGCACAGCTGTATTGCCAGCAAGTTCGAGGGAATGAATACCCTCGTTGTCTTTACCGGCGTCATAGAGAAGGACGTACACGCGCATGTGGATCAGGCCAGACCGATGGGATCTCTCACTCGATTATCTAATTCGGCTTTATAGATTTTCCGGATCAAGAGCCAATTCTTGAAGTCGTCGGTAGAGAGCACGTTCGGCTTCAGCAAGTTCAGCAGGAATAACCACCACAATTTCAACCAATTGATCACCTCTGCGTCCATCAAGCTCAAGTCCCCGTCCGCGAAGGCGCAATAAACGACCACTTGATGATGCTGGAGGCACTTGGAGTGTGACAGGACCAGAGAGAGTTGGGACATCCACAGCACAACCAAGAGCTGCATCAGGTGGAAACAACTCAAGGCGATAAAGCACACGAAGTCCGTCAATCCTCAGTCTGTCTTCTGTTTGAACGCGCAACTGAAGGAAGTGGTCACGTCCTCCAGGGGCTACGCCCACAAGACGTAACCGCCAACCGTCGCCAGCCAAAGGCGGTGTGTCAACCTCTAAAAGAGTGCCGTCATCGAGCTCAAGATCCACTGAAGTTCCATAGAGGGCTTGCTCAGGGGTCAACTCGACCAACGTCTCGAGATCATCACTGGCCTGTACGGGAGGAGGAGGTGGTGGTGGAGACGTCGCAGGCCAGTGGACTTGTTCTGAGGGGAAAGGGTCAGCTACGTCAACAGGCTGTTCGTCTGTGAGCTCCAAACCGAGCACCACTTCCAGATACTCATCGAAAGTTGGAAAACCAACTGCGAAAGGATCAGCAGTGGCTTGCTCTGTCGACATCGATCCCTGCCAAGCAGCCCGACGTCTTGGATCACTGAGAACTGCATAGGCCTCATTAACCAATTTGAAGCGTTCCTCGGCGTGGTAATCATTGCCATTGAGGTCTGGATGCCATCGCCGTGCTTCGCGACGAAATGCCCTTTTGAGCTGGGAGGCGTCACTGTCTGGAGAGACACCTAGCAAAGACCAGTAATCCGGTTTAGCGGTAGAAGTCATCGTCCCAGGGATTTAGCTCACGTCCCCTGTAGATGCGTCGGCCGTCGGACGACCGGGCAGGGCTGTTCCAAGGATCTTCATCCCAGTCATCATCCGAGAAGAGCTCATCTTTCAACGAGCCAAGAGTGTTACGTATGCCCTGGAGTGGATTGGCGTCAGTACGCCGTTCTGATGAAATTCGTCGATTCAAGCCAAAAAGGGCTTCCTGAAGTGAAGCAACAGCAAGCTCAAGTTCCTGTAGATCGTTCTGCTCAAGCAGGTCTTGCACATCGCGCATCGCTGTCTCAACAGCCCGCTGCTGCCGCTCAGCCCCATAGGGGCCCAGTTCCAAAGCTGCATCGCGAAGTCTTCTTTCAGCTTGACCAACAAGTGTGAGTGCACCATTACGACGATCAATTGATGCACGACGACGACGATCTTCTCCTGCCTTGGCTTCAGCTTCCGCGAGCAAGGCTTGCAATTCCTCTTCGTTAAGGGTGGAACCTCCCTGAATATTCACAGATTGCTTGCGGCCTGTGGTGCGATCAGTTGCACTCACTTGCAAGAGACCATTGGCATCAATATCAAAAGCCACTTGCACCTGTGGAACACCTCTTGGTGCAGGTGGAATGCCTGACAGGCGAAAGCGACCCAAAGACTTGTTATCTGTTGCCAACTGACGTTCACCCTGCCAGACATGAATTTCAACAGACGATTGGTTGGCCTCTGAGGTGCTGAACACGTCGGATTGGCGCACTGGTATTGGTGTATTTCGTGGGATCAGCACTTTCATCAACCCACCAACGGTTTCCAGCCCTAATGAAAGGGGAGTGACATCGTTGAGCATCAGATCTCGAAGCTCACCGGTAAGGATTCCGGCCTGAACAGCTCCGCCAACAGCCACGACTTCGTCAGGGTTGACAGATTGACAAGGTTCACTGGCAACGAGGGTTCGCAGCAATTGCTGAACCATCGGCATTCTGGTGCCACCTCCAACAAGCACAACATCATCAACATCATCAGCAGACCAGCCAGAATCACGCAGAGCTGTCTGCACTGGATTCAGAAGACGGTCGAGAAGGTCGGGGCAAAGGCCTTCAAATGTGGGGCGATCAAGACTGGTCTCGATATGAAGAGGGCCATCAGGCCCCGTTGCGATAAAAGGCAAAGAAATCGGAGTATTAAGAACACCAGAGAGTTCCTGCTTGGCTTTTTCTGCTGCTTCAATCAAGCGTTGCAGTGCCTGGCGATCACGGCGTAAATCGAGGCCATGCTTGGTCTTAAAAGCTTCAGCGAGCCAATCAACAATCCGCTGATCGAAATCATTGCCCCCTAGTTGTGTATCACCACATGTGGCCTTGACATCAAAAACACCATTAGCGACACGCATCAGTGAGACATCAAACGTCCCGCCACCCAGATCGAAGACAAGAACACGGCGAGCGGCACTGCGATCAAAGCCATAGGCCAGTGCAGCAGCAGTGGGTTCGTTGAGGATCCGTTCCACTGTGATTCCAGCGAGCCTGCCGGCATCACGAGTCGCCTGACGTTGGGCATCATTGAAATAGGCAGGTACTGTCACTACAGCAGCCTCAACAGGCTCTCCTAGATATGTCGCCGCATCATCCACAAGCTTGCGAATGATGCTGGCCACAAGTTCTTCGGGTGCATATTCACGCTCCGTCACTTGACAGGAGACACGCACGTTCCCCTGTTCATTGGCCCTTACGGTGTATGGAACAGAGAGACTGCTGTCATCCATTTCATCCCAGCCTCGTCCCACGAAGCGCTTGAGATTGGCAAAGGTATTTCTTGGATTAAGCACCAACTGGCGACGTGCTAATTGACCGACAAGTAGCTCTGCTTCTTTGCTGTAACCCACTACTGAGGGAGTCGTGCGACTGCCCTCCGCATTAGCGATCACTTGAGGGCGACCAGCCTCAAGCACCGCCACAACGGAGTTTGTTGTCCCTAGGTCTATGCCAACAATCCGCCCCATGGCCGCGTTTACTGAAGCTCCAAGGTAACGGCGAAAAGCACCCTAAACCAAGCCTTTTTAGCAATGTGGATGTTGGACTGTTAATGGCCTGTTAATGCAAAAGCACCCCTCTCAGGATTAGGTTTCTTATGTCTGTATTGCAGTGGTATGCCAACTGGTGTGCAGAAAGAGCTGTACGTGCTCAGAAGACGTCCAGCTCATGAAAAATTCGTCGACAGCAGCTTTAGAACTATCGCCATATCAATGGCATCCATGGTTGCACTGATACTTGTAGCGATCCTGATCGTTGTCTTTTGGGGGTCACTTGAATCGATGGGGCGTTACGGGTGGAAATTTCTAGTGACATCAAATTGGAACCCTGTTGATGATGAGTACGGAGTGTTAACCGCAATCTATGGAACAGCAGTAACCTCATTGCTTTCACTATTAATTGCGATTCCTCTAGGTGTTGGAACAGCAATTTTTATAACCGAAAGCTTTATACCTACAAGAGCTAAAAACATCATAGGAGTAATGATTGAACTACTAGCGGCCATTCCATCTGTGGTACTTGGCCTATGGGCAATCTTTGTAATGGAGCCGTTCCTAAGACCCTTGCTTTCTTTCCTGTATATATATTTGGGCTGGATTCCATTTTTTAGTACTCAGCCAATGGGGCCTGGAATGACCCCAGCGATCTTGATACTTGTTGTGATGATACTTCCTATCATTACAGCTATTTCAAGAGACTCACTCAATCAAGTACCAATTAGCCTGCGCCAAGCTGCTTATGGGGTTGGAGCAACACGCTGGAGCACAATAATTAATGTCATTCTACCAGCGGCAATTTCGGGCATTGCTGGAGGCGTACTACTCGCTCTGGGAAGAGCAATGGGGGAAACAATGGCAGTAACAATGATTATAGGAAATTCCAATAATTTTAGCTGGTCATTGCTTGGCCCAGGCAACACAATCGCTGCGATGCTAGCCAATCAGTTTGGAGAAGCAGATGGAACTCAGGTCTCATCACTTTATTATGCAGCATTTATTCTTATGGTGATAACGCTTGCTGTAAATATCGTTTCACAATGGATGGTCAAACGATTAAGTCTTAAATACTAACATGAAATCAATGACTAGCGAAGCGATTTCAACAAGTGGGGATCTATCCTCCAATCTTTACTACAAGCCAGGCTTGAGGCGTAATAGAATTAATAGAATTTGCACAATATTATCGGGATTATTTTCATTCGTAGCCATTCTGCCACTAATTCTTGTTTTAACCTATGTAATTTTCAAAGGAGCAACCAGATTAAGTATCTCTCTTTTTACTATGCTTCCGCCTCCCCCAGGACTCGATGGCGGAGGTATTGGCAACGCAATCTTGGGAACTATTATTGTCACCTGCATAGCCGGAATGATCGCTATACCTGTTGGTGTTGGTGGAGGTATCTACCTTGCCGAATATGCACGTGAAGGACCATTCTCTAGATTTATACGTTTTGGAACCAATGTTCTTTCAGGTGTTCCTTCAATTATTACTGGCGTCTTTGTCTACGATATAATTGTCTCTTCACGGGTCATTCTTGGCAGTTCATACAGTGCGATAGCTGGCGGAGTAGCACTCTCAATCCTGATGTTGCCAACAGTGATAAAAACCACTGACGAAGGCCTAAAACTGGTACCAGACAACCTTCGCAAAGGTGCACTTGGAGTAGGCGCCTCTAAATTTGTTACCATTTCCCACATTACATTGCCAATGGCATTTACTCCAATCGCTACAGGAGTCGTTCTTTCAGTTGCTCGGGCAGCTGGTGAAACAGCACCATTGATTTTTACAGCACTCTTTTCATATTTTTGGCCTAGTGGTTCAGATGCTTTCTTCAATCCAATCGCGACACTTTCGGTTTTGATTTATAATTTTTCAACTCAACCCTATCAAGTTCAGAATGAATTGGCTTGGGCAGCATCATTTATTCTTGTAGTATTTATTCTCGCGATGAATATCCTTTCACGCTGGATTGGCCACTTAACCTCAAGATGAGTCACTTACACAAGACTATTTTTATCTTGACGACTGAATTGCCTTCATTATTAATCGCGCGCTGATCCATGACAGCAACTTCCTCTCCTCGGCCAAAGCAGATTTCAACTGATCCCTGCATATCACTTCAGAACGTCACTATAAGTTACAATGAATTTGAAGCAGTACGACATGTTTACTGCGAGATACCGCGCGGTAAAATTACAGCTTTAATCGGACCATCTGGATGTGGTAAATCAACAATTCTGCGATCTCTAAATCGCATGAACGATTTGATAGAAGGATGTTCTCTTACAGGTCGAGTGATGTTTGATGGAGACGACTTGTATTCCCCAAATATCGATCCAGTTGAGGTACGCCGACGCATCGGGATGGTATTTCAGCAACCCAATCCATTCCCTAAAAGCATCTATGAAAATATTGCATTTGGAGCAAGAATTAATGGATATAAAGGTGATATGAATGAGCTTGTTGAACGCTCACTTCGTCAAGCAGCTGTATGGGATGAATGCAAGGATAAGCTTAAAGAAAGCGGATGTTCTCTATCAGGTGGCCAGCAACAAAGGCTATGCATAGCAAGGACAATCGCTATTGAACCAGAAGTGATTTTAATGGATGAACCCTGTTCAGCCCTTGATCCAATTTCTACACTTAAAATTGAAGAGACAATGCATGAGTTAAAAAATAGATTTACGATTGTAATTGTCACTCATAATATGCAACAGGCTGTTCGAGTTAGTGATTTCACAGCTTTCTTCAATGCTGAGGTACAAGAAGGTGGATCAGGAAAAGTTGGTTATCTTGTTGAGTTCAATGAAACAGAGAAAATCTTCCATTCACCTGCTCAGGAAGCTACTCAGAATTATATATCCGGCCGCTTTGGTTGAAGGTATCACGGTATTTGTTAAAGATTCAAAGTTTATAGCTAGATGTGTAGTTGCGAGGAATAGCTATTAGCTATTCTCTAGAACAAAATAAAATTAAAGCATCCTTTAAAACAAGGCATTAATACCAAAGGTGAACGACGTCGATTACCTAATTTTGGCGGCCTGTCTATAAACGCCTTGGTCTTCGTGCCGACACGCTTCGCATAAAAACCAAAAAACCAGTCATACACAACGAGATTGCATCAGACGGAGGACAGTCCGAAAATGCCCGAAAACGACTTCTATAAAAGCGTTCCCAAAGGAAGCCCATACCGAATCAGACGGTATCAGACTTCCTTTGAAACGGAGAGGGAGGGATTCGAACCCTCGATAGAGTTGCCCCTATACAGCATTTCCAGTGCTGCGCCTTCGACCACTCGGCCACCTCTCCAGCGGCTTTCAGGCCCTCGTGAATGTAGCAGGGCTCTCCAGTAGACCCATACATGACACCAAAAAACAGAATCCCAGACCACTAGCGACAAAGGAGATGACCTAACTTTGTGAGCACAAAGCAATCACTCCACTGGAAACGGAAACGCAGGAACAAGTCACGCTCTATGGACTGGGGTTCAGAGGATCATTCAATCTATAAATTCCTGATGGCATACCAAATTGATGGGTAGTGAAGCTTGAAACCTCTGAACTGCACCCTTGCTGCTGAGCAAGCTGGCTTGAACAACGAAGATCTGGCGCGCCTTGCAGCTGTAGCGCGTAAGGCCTCTGAATGTGGTGGTGCCATTTTGATGGACCACTATGGACATCTTGAAAGCATCGAAAGCAAGGGGCGAACTGGCGATCTTGTCACCAATGCAGATCTAGCCGCTGAGAAGTGTGTACTCGAATTTCTCCAGCAGGAAACTCCTAACATTGCCCTTCTCGCAGAAGAAAGCGGATCATTTTCTGGCCAAGGTTCGCTTTGTTGGTGTGTTGACCCACTAGATGGAACAACCAATTTCGCTCATGGCTATCCGTTCTTCGCTACCTCGATTGGCCTCACTTGGCGGCAAACACCAATCCTTGGCGCCATAGCTGTGCCTTTCCTTGATGAGATCTACTGGGCAGCCCCAAGCCTGGGTGCATTTTGCAATCAAAAACCGATCAAGGTTTCATCATGCAAAAGCCTGGTTGATTCCTTGCTTGTGACCGGTTTTGCCTATGACAGGCAAAACCGCTTAGACAACAACTACGCCGAATTCTGCTGGATGACACACCGAACACGTGGCGTGCGACGTGGTGGTGCAGCAGCAGTGGACATGGCTTTTGTGGCTGCTGGGCGACTCGATGGTTATTGGGAACGCGGCCTTGCTCCATGGGATCTAGCTGCTGGAGTAGCCCTGGTGGAGCTAGCTGGAGGGAAGGTGACTGATTACCGCGGTGACACATTTGATCTAAATAGTGGCAGGGTGCTGGCCTGTCCGCCTGGAATGCAGAAACTGCTTGTTGATCAACTCAGCAAAGTAAAACCCCTTGAAGCGGATTCATTTGGCGCTCCCGAACTCAGGGGCATGGGATCCTGAAGTCACTCCGAGAAAATCAGGGATGGCCCTGCAACCGGCAGCGGGTGCTCGCGATCTGAACCCCCAGCAGGTCGAACTAAACCAAAAACTTAGCCAGAGACTTGCCGAGGTTTATCGACTATGGGGCTACGACGAAGTCTCTCCTCCACGGGTCGAGCGACTCGAAACCTTGAAAGCTGGTGGTGCTATTGCCAGTCAGGACATCGTGCGATTGGTGGCCGATGAACCCCTTGGTCTACGACCAGAGATGACAGCATCAATCGCTCGCGCCGCTTGTACAAGGCTTAGACAAAGACCTCGTCCCTTGAGGCTATGGGCTGCAGGAACAATTTTTGAAAGCCGTACTGCTGATGAAGGAAGCCTTTGCATCGAAGAAAACCTTCAAAGCGGTGTAGAGCTCTTCGGGGTCGAGCCCATCAATGCGGAAATGGAGCTTCTTTCCCTGCTGTTTTCAGCAGTGGAGACTCTCGAACTGAGTAAACGACACCAGCCTCGTTTACTTGTTGGCCACACAGCATTAATGGATCTCATCATGCTGCCATTTCAAAACGATCTACGCGAAAAAATAAGAACAGCATTGATCCACTATGACCGCCTTGCTCTTGAAAGCCTGCAACTGCCGAATGATCAATTCGAGCGCCTCCTCCATCACTTGGAGTGCCGTGGTGAACCCCTAGACGTGCTCGAACGCTTATCAGGCCTATTTGGAACTCAACAAGCACTCAATAACCTACAAAGGCTATTTGAACAGATGAGTCCACTGGCCGCTGATCAGGGGATTGACCTGCAACTGGATCCAACCTTTCAGCCCCATTTTGAGCTCTACACCGGGCTGGTGTTTCAGTTGGTATGTCAAAGCGATGCTGGACCTGTCGTGATTGCTCGTGGGGGGCGTTACGACAACCTTGTAGCTCGTTGTGGTGCCAAAGGGCTTCACGCCGCAGGGGTGGGCTTTAGTTTCGCCATAGACGATATTCGTGAACTGCTGACCAAAGAGATCAAAGCGTCTGACGCTGTGGAATCAACCCTTGTTGCCTACGGCGAGCAAGCAACGCTGGAACATGCACTCAAGCGTCAGCGTCACTGGCACAAGCAGGGCCAGCGTGCTGTTGTTGAACTTGAAGCCTGTCGCGATCGTGAAGATGCCTTCAGCCGTCTATCAGATCGGGGCTGTAGCACACTGGACTGGTTAGATCATTAGGATTTCGAGAGTCTCGTCGTCCGATCTGCAAGGCCATGCCACACAGCATCGTGACAGAAATATGTGAAGGGGTTGCTGACTGTGCTCAGGCATGCCCTGTCGGCTGCATTCAGCCTGGTCAAGGCAAAAACGACAAAGGAAGAAATTTCTATTTGATAAATTTCGACATCTGCATTGATTGCGGTATCTGCCTCCAGGTCTGCCCCGTAGAAGGAGCTGTCCTTCCCGAGGAGCGACGTGACCTACAGCGAAGCAGCTGAATTAATCACTAGGTACGGTCACCCCACCTAAAACCAGCTTGAGAACTCAGGCAAAGACTACCTAAGGTCAAATCCTAAACAGTGAAACCAATGACTGTGCTGGAAGAAGGTCAAATCCAGATTCACACCGAGAATATTTTCCCTATCATCAAGAAAGCCGTTTATTCCGGCCACGAGGTTTTCTTGAGAGAGCTAGTCAGCAATGGCGTCGATGCAATAAGCAAAAGGCGCATGGCAGCCATAGCAGGTGACTGCACTGAAGCTGAAGAAGGAGTTATTGATATCAAGATTGACCGAGAAGCAAAGACACTCACTATCTCTGACAACGGAATCGGCATGACAACCGATGAGGTCAAAAAGTACATTAATCAGGTTGCCTTCTCAAGTGCAGAAGACTTCCTTGAAAAATACAAGCAGGAAAGTGACGGAATTATTGGTCATTTTGGGCTAGGTTTTTATTCTTCATTCATGGTATCGAAATATGTAGAGCTAGTCACTAAGTCTGCTTGTTCCGAGAGTAAAGCTATTCGTTGGAGCTGTGATGGCTCACCAAGATTTAACATCCAAGAAGCCGAACGCAATGAAGCAGGAACCGATGTCATCCTTCATCTTATGGATGAAGAGTTGGAATACATCGAGCCAAGTCGAATCCGTACTCTGATCACAAAATACTGTGACTTTATGCCTGTTGAGGTAAAACTCGAAGGCGAGTCAATCAATAAGCGAAATCCTCTTTGGAGGCGCAACCTAAGAGAAATCACTGATCAGGAGTATATCGAACTCTATAATTATCTATATCCATTCCAAGGTGATCCTCTTCTTTGGGTACACCTAAATACTGACTACCCATATAACCTTCAGGGTATTCTCTATTTCCCTCGAATTGGTGGTCGCGCAGATTGGGAAAAAGGTGAGATAAAACTCTACTGCAATCAAGTATTTGTCAGTGATTCAATTAAAGAAGTAGTACCACACTACCTTCTTCCCCTAAGAGGTGTGATCGACTCACCTGACATTCCACTTAATGTCAGTCGTAGCGCATTACAAACAGACAGACGTGTTAGATCTATTGGGAATTTTGTTGCAAAGAAAGTTGCCGATCGGCTGCGAGGATTAAAGGCTGAACAACCCCTTTTTTATGCTGAAGCATGGGATGCGTTAGCACCATTCGTCAAAATAGGATCAATGGAAGATGAAAAGTTTGCTGATCAAGTTGCCGATCTAATCCTATTTGGGACGACTGCTCTGGCTTCAAAAGAAACAGATGGGGCCACTCCAGATCCAATTCCTTGTGGGGAAAAAGCCTTCACTACGCTGAGTGGATACAAAAGTCGTCTGAGTACAGAAGCAAACAATCGCATTCTTTACTGCACGGATGAAGTTGCCCAAGCGAGTGCCCTCAGCTTATGGACTTCACAGGGGGCTGAAATTCTTAAAACCGAAACGTTTATAGACAGCCAATTCCTTCCATGGCTTGAAGCACGTCATGACGATCTCCGATTCCAGCGCGTTGATGCCGAATTGGATGACACTCTTAAAGAGGACAAACCTGAACTAACTGACCAGGAAGGAGAGACCAAGTCTGAAAGCCTGAGAACTCTAATGAAGCAATCACTTAATAACGACAAGGTCACCATACAAGTACAAGCACTTAAGGGAGATAACGCACCTCCAGCAATGATTTTGCTGCCAGAACAGATGCGACGTATGAACGACATTGGAGCTCTCATGGATCAAAGGCTGCCAGGTCTTCCCGAGCATCATGTCCTTCTTGTCAATCGTCGTCATCCACTTGTCGAAGGACTTTTGAAACTCAAATCTGGATCCGTGCTGGTCAGCACTTCAGGTGTGTCTCCAACCGAATCCTTGGCACAAGGCTTAGCCCGTCACCTATACGACATGGCTCGCCTCGGTGTAGGAGGTTTGGAGCCCAATGAACTTGCTGGATTCCAAAGCCGTAGTGCTGGGTTGATGGGACAGCTGATGGATCGAGCTTTTTAAAGGAAAGGTGGATTTGATAAAATATTAGTTTGGGTTAAGCGCCCTAGCTCTGTAGAGGATCAAGACATGTCCCGGGTGTGTCAGCTCACTGGAACTCGCGCCAACAACGGCATGGCTGTGAGCCATTCCCACATCCGCACAAAGAAGCTGCAACAGGCCAACCTGCAACAGCGGCGCCTCTGGTGGGCTGAAGGGAACCGTTGGTTGAAACTTCGTGTAAGCACCCGTGCACTGAAAACCATCCAAAAAAAAGGTCTCGGTGTCTATGCCAAATCGTTAGGGATTGACCTGAACAAGATCTAATCACTAAATAATTCAGCAAACTAGTTACCATCAAGATGCTGGAGCATGGCATTAACTTGTCTGAAAAAATGCTAAGCATGCTTAGAAGTGCAGAAAATAACCATGTGATAACTACTGCTACTGTCGACTCATACGCAGTCAAAGATTGTGGAGAAGAGCAAATGAAAAGTTTGGTTGATAAAATAGAAGCAACGCAGCCATGAAGAGAAGGATATTTACGAAGATAGCTCTTCTATTCTCTTTGACCAGTGTCGCACTATTTGCAAGTTGGGCCCTGAGTACTCGCCCTATTCAGATCAATATCTTGATGCCAGCTCCATTTGCTGAGTCAACAACTGATCTGGTACAACAATTCAACAAAGATCATCATGGCAGGATCCAACTTCGGGTGACTCGAGGTCCACTTGAAACAGAAGCCGTATCTGATTTAGCCATCAGCAGTCTGCTTTTAGGTAAAAGTCCATTCGATGCCCTTTTAATTGATGTAACTTGGTTGCCGAAATACGCCGCTGCAGGATGGCTTATTCCCTTGGATCCATGGATCGACCAACAACAGATTGATTCCATTGCTCCGGGGGCAATGCTTGGAAATAATTTCGACGGGAAACTGTATCGATGGCCGCTTGTGGCGGACATGGGATTGCTCTATTGGCGGACTGATTTGATGAGTAAACCACCGCGTACCCCTGAGGAACTTATTAAAGTTAGTCTTAAACTCCAAAAAGAAGGTCGTGTTGCTAATGGCTATGTCTGGCAAGGCCGCCAATATGAAGGCCTAAGTTGTGTATTTCTAGAAGTTCTTGACGGATTTGGAGGGCAATGGCTTGAACCCGAAACCGATAATGTTGGCCTCGACAGCTCCGCAAGTCTTAAGGCTGCAAGTTGGTTGCGTGAACTGATTCGCAGTGGAGCAAGCCCCAAAGCAGTGATCAACTATGCAGAAAATGAAGCTCTACAAGCGTTTAAGTCTGGAGATGTTGCGCTAATGCGTAACTGGCCTTATGCCTGGGGAGAACTTCAGAAGCCTAACAGCGATGTTAGAGGCAATGTTGGCGTAACCAGGATGGTTGCTTCCGCTGGCAATCGATCCACATCAACCCTAGGCAGCTGGGGCTTCTCGATCCTCAGGGGCTCATCGAACCCTCAAGCAGCAGCAGAGGCAATTGCCTTCCTCACTTCAACATCTGCACAAAAGACACTGTTCTTGAACGAAAGTTATACGCCAACCAAAGCTGAACTATTCAAAGACCCAGAGCTGCTCTCAAAGTCACAAATTCTTCCGGAGCTTGCTAAAGCCCTAGAAAGCACTGATGAACGTCCATCAACTCCTCTTTATGCACAGATTAGTGATGTATTACAACGAAATCTTAGTTCGATTTTAACAGGACAATCCAGTGTTAGCGATGCAATGGCCAACGCCCAAGCAAACACCGAGAAGATTCTTATGGCGGCAAGAGAAACTAAATGATCCAATTGCTTCTATTGCCGGCAGCTATATTAATTGCCTTGGTCTTTGGTATTCCTCTACTTCGTTATTCCTGGTTGAGCTTCCATGCTGATTCAGTCCTCACAGGCTTAGTTGCGATTCCCAATCATGGTGCGAATTGGCTTCGTCTACTGCACGACCAACGCTTCTGGCAAGACACCTATCAGACAGCCCGCTTCGCAACCGTTTCAGTCAGCCTAGAACTATTACTTGCTTTAGCGATAGCCCTCTTACTCGATCAGCGTTGGCGGGGTCGAGGTGTTGTAAGGGCCATCAGTTTGCTCCCATGGGCTTTGCCAACGACTGTGATGGCTCTTGGCTGGCGTTGGATCTTTAATACACCTTACGGACCTATTGAGCAGTTCACAGAACTGATTGGACTACAACCTCTAAACATCCTCTCGAATCCATATATCACCTGGCTGGCCACGGTAGTTGGTGATGTATGGAAGACCACGCCATTTGCGGCTCTGATTCTTTTGGCTGGCTTGCAAACTATTCCCAATGATCTCTACGAAGCTTTCTATCTCGAAGGTGGCCATCCACGAGCCGCACTATTTCAGATCACCTTGCCGCTCTTGCAACCTTATTTACTCCTTAGCCTTTTATTTCGCCTTGCGCAGGCCTTCGGCGTTTTCGACTTGATTCAGGTGATGACTGGTGGGGGTCCTGCAGGAAGCACGGAAAGCCTTGCTTTATATGCTTATTTAAACGCAATGCGATACCTCGATTTTGGCTATAGCGCCACCGTAATGATCAGCGGGTTTCTTCTACTTGTTATTGCCTGTCTGCTTGTTTGGCTGATCATCAACCAGGCCAGCCATTGGCGAGAGGCAATGAAATGATGCGTCAGCGAAATCTTTGGATCATTGTTCTCCTGCTTTGGTCTTTAGCACCTCTGCTTTGGCAGCTCTATACATCTTTTTGCACCCATGAAGCTCTTCTACAACCATTGGCTGAGCATAATCAGCGTTGGACACTTGACAACTATCGCCAGGTATTGACAGCCAACCCTCCCTTCTGGCGTTATCTATTGAACAGTGTCATCGTTGGCATTAGCTCAACAGGATTAACCCTACTGATAGCCATTCCAGCCGCCTATTCTCTTTCAAGAGTCTCCCAAAGTGTTGCCAGAACGGCCAAACTTATACTGCTTGGTGCAGCTCTATTTCCATATGTTCTTCTTTTTTTGGCGTTATTAGAACTTGCAAGGAGTTTCAACCTCGGAAACAATCTGCTTGCGCTCAGTTTTCCCTATGCTGGCTTATCTATGCCGTTGGCTGTGTTGTTGCTTTTATCAGCCTTCCGCGATCTACCTTCTGAACTAGAAGAAGCCGCGAGGCTTGAAGGTTTTGACTTATGGCAGAGATTGCGCTGGGTATTGATTCCCCTAATTGGTCCTGCAACCGCAAGCACTGCCATCTTGGTCTTTCTCTTCTCCTGGAATGAATATCCAATCGCATTGACCTGGATTAGTCGAGCTGATCTCCTCACACTTCCAGTTGCCATAGCACGAATTGCAGGTTCATCGGTCTACTCAATTCCCTATGGCGCTTATGCAGCTGCCACCGTTCTAGGTGCTCTGCCGCTCTTGTTACTCGTGCTCATCTTTCAGCGACAGATCGTTTCCGGTCTGACACAGGGAGCAATTAAAGGATGAATCTTGTTCTACAAAACATCGGTCGCCGTTTCGGTAGAAACTGGATTGTTCGTCATCTAGACCTTGAAGTGGGCGAGGGTGAATGCCTTGCCCTACTTGGACCAAGTGGATGTGGCAAGAGCACCACTCTCAGGCTGATAGCAGGACTCGATCAGCCCAACGAAGGTTCGATCACTATCGCTGGCGAGAATGTCACGAAGGTGTCCCCTGTTGACCGACGCATCGGCATGGTGTTTCAGAGCTATGCATTATTTCCCCATCTCACAGTTTTTGCCAATCTTGCACTTGGTCTACGGGTTCGTGGAATATCCGCCACTGATCGCAAACAACGTGTGGCATCTGTTCTGGCATTAATGCAATTAGAGGATCTTGCAGAGCGACATCCGGCAGAACTCTCAGGTGGTCAACGTCAAAGAGTGGCACTCGCCAGAGCTCTGCTCAGAGATCCTCTGGTGTATCTACTTGATGAGCCAATGAGCAATCTGGATGCTCAGCTGCGCGAAGATCTGCGACCCCAGTTACGCCATTTAATTCTTCAAGGCAGTCAGCCAGTCATCTACGTCACACACGATCAACATGAAGCCATGGCCATGGCACATCGAATTGCCGTAATGCGAGATGGAAAGATCGAGCAAATCGGTACTCCCCAAGAGCTCTACAACAATCCATTATCACTCTTTGTGGCCAGCTTTATAGGACGCCCCCAGATCAACCTTCTGCCAGCAGAATCAGGCATTATCAAAGCAATTCGACCAGAACATCTTCAACTAAGTTCAGATGGGATTCCTAGCCGTCTTGTCTACAGGGAGTGGCTGGGAACATCCCAGTTGCTCATTCTTGAGAGCAACAGAGGTCCACTACGGATGCTTTGCGCTAGCGAGATCACAATTCCCGAGAACATTAAGCTCAATTGGTCCCCAGATAAAGAACATCATTTCAAAGCCAGCTCAGGAGAAAGATGCTGACAATAATTTAAAAGATTTAATTCGCAAAGAATATCGCGAATTGTATTGATCAATAAAGTTGATATGTCATTGAATTTTAACAATAATCAAAGAAGTGACACTGAAGCTTGAACGTTAATTAAAGACTCTGTCTATTATCTTACTGTGTTGAGAAGCTTGTTTGCGGATTGCTTCGATCTTTCCAAGGTCAGGAGGAACATCTAAGACCTGCCTCCATAGTCCAGCAAGCAAACGAATGTCAGGCAACGATTGCAAATCAGTAAAGGGCACATTTGCCATCAGAGCTGCAGATGACACCTTCGGGTCGTAGCTGAGTGCCACTGTGGGACTACCAGCCAATTGGGCCAGGATTAGTGCATGCAGTCGCATGGGGAGCACCAATCTGGCCATCGTGAACTGATTCATAACCTCTGTTAGTGAATCAAATGCAAAGGAATGACTTCTTGATCTCAAGCTGGAACTGATCAATCCTTGTCTATCTAGTGTTCGGAATAGGTCTTCATCCTGACGTTGATGAAAAGCAAGCCAATGAACTGGAGCATCAATATCTGTAAGGATCATCTCAAGGGCTTGGAGCAAATGCTGCCAGCCAAAGCGATCAAGCATTGAGGTGGAACGCCAACAGAGCACAACTGCTTGGCCACCCTCCCAGCTCCTAGAGGGAAGCTGCCATACTGGATCTGGTGCCATCAGCATCGGAGAGGGTAGGCACCACTGCTCAGCAAGCTGAAAAGAGTCTGGATCTCTCCAGCTGACTGCCTGCACCCTGCGTAAGACTCTCCTAACCATCCATCGACTTGAGCGATAACGAAATGGCCCCAGGCCCTGCCCCCAAAGCACAACAGGAACGCCACGTTGTTGGGCTATCACAATCAAGATCAAGTAGTAGATCAGGCTCTTAAAGCTCGTGCTGTCCTGCAGCAAGCTGCCACCACCAAGAATCAAACCCTGAACTTGAAAAAGTGCCCTAATGCTCTCCAGCAATGAGCGTCGGTTAATGACTTGAGCCTGAGGAGCTAAATCCTTAATCACATTTGAATCATTTGCCGTGATCCAAGGCTGCAAACTTGAGGGAAGCTCCTGAAGTAAAACCTGCAAAAGAGCATCATCGCCAAGGTTGTGCTCGCCGTAGTAGCCGCATAACAGCACTGCCTTGCATTGCTTTGCCTGAACTGCCATAGCCAAGCAATAGCTGCATCAAACATTAACGGCGACCAAGCCTTCCTAGGCTGCTGCCATCGAGCGAATCACGTGCACGCCCTATCTCTAGGCACATGGTGGATCCACCTCGCATCCTTGTTCGAATGGATGCTTGCGATTGTGCTGGTGGTGCAATGGGGGAAAAGGAACCAAAACAGGGCAATGTCATGGTTGGCGCTAGCAATGCTCCCCAACTTGGTGAGTGCAATGACAGCCATCACCTGGCATATTTTTGACAACAGCAAAGCCCTTAGTGGAATTGTTGTGCTCCAAGCGTGGCTGACTCTGATTGGCAACTGCTGTTTGGCAGCAGCTACCTGGAATTTGGTGCGTTCAGAACGACAGAAATCATGATTTTTTCCACTTCTACTGAGATTCTGAACTCCCTCATTGAGATGGACCCAGGTCCTCTATATGGCCTTTCCTTAATTCCCTATCTCGGTTTCCTGTGGTGGGCGCAACAGAGCAAGAGCTTGCCACGACTATCCATCTGGGGATTCCGGCTCACTCTTCTTTTTGTGTTTATGACAATCATTTTTTCGATCCTGGCTGATCAAATTTATGGACTTGAGCTGGTTGAAGTTGATGCTTTCCATGGGGCGGCAGAAGCCTTTCTAGTGCTAAGCGATGCCCTCGTGGTTTTGGGATTTATCCGTGCTGGCCAGCAACAGGTGGTGAAAAACTCTTAAGAGGTATGGCTTGTATGCCAAGAACTCCTATCAATGTCGGACAATAAGGTGTCGCTTCCACGGTCTAAATGTTCACGCACCTCCTGGCTGCAGCTGCTCCTTCCACATTCACCTGGTCGCCTGCGGTGGGCATGGTGATGATCGCTTGCAACGTGCTCGCATTTGTCATTGCTAAGGCCAACATCGAACACCAAAATGAAGGGTTCGACATGCCTAATAACCAATTCTATGGAGGCATGAGCCACGCCTCCGTTGTCGGATCCCAATGCTTAGGCCACATCCTTGGCATGGGCACAATCCTCGGATTAGCTTCACGCGGCGTTCTCTGAACAGCACTAGGGCTGGCGAATTCATCGCCAGCCCATTAAATAAGGAAGAAGACGGAGTCCGTAGCGCTCAAAGCGGTATTCGAACAACAATCGGCTCAGATCTTCAGCGCTGACTCGCATTGACAGCCCATTAATCAAACCTGACAAGCGTCGATCGCCTTTTTGATCGCACAAACCCCACCATGTTCGCTTTGCCAAGCGACCTGAAAGATTCCAGCGCCAACCCAAACGAAGACGCAGGAGCCGTTCAAATTGCATCAAGACCATGTTGTCTTTGTCTTGATTTGAACTGGATGGATGACAGCAGGCTTCAACAAGCAAAGGAGTAAGCACCTCTGCACTAACGAGAGCATGACGGATGCCTTCTCCGCCAAGCAAATTGGCAGTACTAATAGCGTCGCCAACTCCAACAATCCTGCCAATAACGTGAGCTTCACTGCGCCTTAAACTGCTGCGCAAGATTCCGCCATGTCTATCGATAACTGGTAGCTGATCAAGCTGGTTCTTGATAAGCAGGCGGTTCAAGATGCTGCTCATCGGTTCGAGGCACTCCTTCATTGGTGGAGGCAGACGGCAAACTCCTACCTTCAACTGATTACCAGCCATGGGAAAAATCCAGCCATAACCATGTTGAATCCACTGGCATCCCAGAAAAAAACAAACCCGGTCACGCCAGTGAGCTGTTGTTTTTTGATCACCCTGCAGGATCCACTCAACGCCAGCACCTTCAAGCATGCAATCGGTATCAGAAAGCTTGGATGCTGCAGTTGAACCCAATAAAAGGCGGCGATGACCTGTGGCATCTACCACCCAGCTCACTCTCCTTGTTTGACACAAGCCATTTGGACCAATCAATTCAACGTTTGCGCCGTCATTGACCGTAAGAACGGAATGAACTCTCCAACCCAATAAAAATTCAACACCTGCTTCAATAGCTTTCTGCCAGAGCTGGTGACGTAGCGAGCCGAAGTTGAGAACCACACCAAGGTCATGTTGAGACCACCATTGATGTTGAATTCCATCTGGATCCACCAATTGCCAGCCTTTCCAATGGCTGGCAATTGCTTCAGAAGGAATGCAGAGATCAGACACCGCCTGGATAGGGATGGCAGCACTAGAAAAAGCATTCTGATTGGCTTCTCTTAAGCGTTCAACAAGAGTTACCGCAATCCCCTGGCTAGCAAGTCGTTGTGCAAGCCGAGCTCCTGCTGGCCCTGCACCTGCCACCAAAACAGTCAATTGATCAGGTTGACAGGGCCTGCGGTGCTTCCTGCCCTACAAGAGAAGGCTTCGAATTTAAGCAAAAGTGTTCTTGAATTCGTTCAGACATCTGTGTTGGCGTGAGCCCCAGCGCTTCCCGGCTCTGTTGGGGACTGGCATGGTCTACCAATTGATCAGGGATTCCAATTCGGAACGTTGGAACCAAGACATCTTGATCACTAAGGGACTCAACCACAGCTGCACCAAAACCACCCGCAAGAGCACCCTCCTCCATCGTGACGACACGACCGATACGACGGGCTAACGGATGAATCAAGGCTTGATCAAGTGGTCTTAGGAAGCGAGCATTGATCACAGTGGCCTTGACACCTACTTCCAGCAACAGCTGAGCTGTGATCATGGCAGCAGGCACCATCACTCCATAAGCAACGATTAAAAGATCATCACCTTCACAAAGCACTTCGCCTCGACCAATTGCCAAAGGCTCCCAGCCTTCATCAAGCAGAGGTACTCCCTCGCCTGATCCTCTTGGAATACGGAGAGCTGCAGGGCCTTGATGCTGAAGGCATGTCAGCAACATACGTTGAAGTTCAGCCTCATCCTTGGGCGCCATCACGGTGAAATTAGGAATAGCGCGGAAATAACTGATGTCGTACTGACCCTGATGGGTCGGTCCATCAGCGCCAACAATGCCTGCGCGATCCATCACAAAGGTCACTGGCAGGTTCTGAATCCCCACGTCGTGGATCAATTGGTCGAAGGCGCGCTGCAGGAATGTGCTGTAAATCGCCAGCACAGGCTTGAGCCCCTCACAAGCCATCCCAGCAGCAAGAGTTACAGCATGCTGTTCAGCGATACCTACATCGATGTATTGCTCAGGGACAGCCTTTTGCAGGAGGTCAAGGCCAGTACCTGTGGCCATCGCGGCTGTGATCCCAACGACAGTGCTGTCCTGCTGACAAAGCTTGATGAGCGTCTCGCCAAACACCTTGCTGTAACTCGGTGGTTTCTTTCCTTTTGAGGGAAGAGCTTTACCGGTACTTAGATCAAACGCTGATTGGGCGTGATAGCCAACTTGATCTGCTTCGGCATAGGGATAGCCCTTGCCTTTGGTCGTAACTACATGAACGAGTACAGGGCCACCAACCTTGTGAGCCGTCTCAAAGGTTCGAACCATGCGTTCAATGTCATGGCCATCAATAGGGCCCATGTAGGTGAAGCCAAGCTCCTCGAAAACAGCCCCTACCTTCGGGACGGATAATCGGCGCATACTGCCCTTGAGCAGGTCGAGTTCGGCAGGCAGTTCCCCTCCCATGAAAGGCAGACTCTTGACCCTCTCCTCGACGCTATCCGAGATGAACTGCACAGGCGCACTGTGGCGCATGCGGTTTAGATGCGTCGACAACGCTCCTACTGGCGGAGAAATCGACATGTCGTTGTCGTTGAGAACAACCAGAAAAGGTGTGTTGGGCATATGGCCGGCATGATTAATCGCTTCTAGTGCTATGCCGCCAGTAAGAGCCCCATCACCAATTACAGCTACGCATTTGAACGATTCACCACGACGCTCACGAGCAACGGCCATGCCGAGTGCCGCTGATATCGAGGTGCTGGCATGGCCGGCACCAAAATGATCGAAAGAACTTTCACAACGCTTCAGATAGCCAGCGACACCACCCTGCTGACGCAAGGTATTGAAGTCGCCATATCGACCAGTAATCAGCTTGTGTGGATAAGCCTGATGGCCAACGTCCCATACAACTCGATCATGATCTAGATCAAGAGTTTGATAAAGAGCAAGGGTGAGTTCAACTACACCGAGCCCAGGCCCCAAATGACCTCCACTGGTGGACACCACCTCAAGATGGCGTTCCCGTATCTGACGTGCTACATCCTCAAGCTCGGCAATGCTCAAGCCATGAAGCTGATTCGGATGGGTTAACTCGCTCAGACGCATTCGCGTTCCTGTCCCACTCCAACCCATTCAATCTAGGTCTTCTCAGCTATAGAACGGCGAAAGCAACCCTGGCAAGTGCAAACAGTTGCCGGATCTGAATATTGCAAGACTGGCGTGATGGACGATTATCTACAAAGGATTCTGAGGGCACGTGTCTATGACGTAGCCCATGAAACCCCCCTGGAACTGGCAAAAAACCTCAGTCGCCGTCTTAAGAACAAGATCTGGTTGAAACGTGAGGACCTCCAGCCAGTCTTCTCCTTCAAGCTTCGTGGTGCGTATAACCGCATGTCCCTTCTCAGCAAAGAGGAGTTACAGCGTGGCGTGATTGCTTCAAGTGCTGGAAACCACGCTCAAGGAGTCGCACTGAGCGCCTCTTATCTCAATTGCAGAGCTGTGATTGTGATGCCGATTACGACACCCGAAATGAAGGTACGGGCAGTCCGTGCTCTTGGCGCTGAAGTCGCACTTCATGGAGAGACCTACGACGAGGCCTATCAAGAGGCAATGCGTCGAAGTGAAAAAGACGGACTCACGTTTATCCACCCGTTTGATGATCCAGAGGTGATTGCTGGGCAAGGGACGATTGCTCTAGAAATCCTGCGCCAGATCCAAGATCCACCAGATGCAATCTATGTCGCAGTTGGCGGTGGCGGACTGATCGGGGGGATTGCCACTTATGTCAAAAGCTTGTGGCCGCAAGTCGAAATTATCGGTGTCGAGCCCCACGACGCTGCAGCGATGACGCTCTCTCTTGAAACTGGTGAACGTATTCAGCTGCCAAAAGTAGGCCTTTTTGCCGATGGAGTCGCTGTACGTCAAGTAGGAAAACACACCTTCTCATTAGCTCAGATGCACGTAGACGCGATGGTGACGGTAAGCACTGATGAAATCTGTGCAGCGATCAAAGATGTTTTTGAGGATACCCGCTCAATTCTTGAACCAGCTGGCGCACTGGCAATTGCTGGCATGAAGGCAGATATCGCCAAACGTGATCTTCAAGACCGCACTCTTGTGGCCGTGGCCTGTGGCGCAAACATGAACTTTGAACGGCTCCGTTTTGTCGCCGAAAGAGCAGAGCTAGGGGAAGAAAGGGAAGCAATCCTCGCGGTGGAGATCCCAGAGCAAGCAGGCAGCCTGCGAAAGCTCTGCAACGTCCTAGCGGGAACAAATCTCACCGAATTCAGTTACCGAATGGCAGAGGGCGATAGAGCCCAAATATTCATCGGGGTAGAGGTTTTAGACCTCAATGATCGAACCAAACTTTTAACGCGAATGCAGTCGTCAGGATTCCCATGCCTTGATCTCAGCAACGACGAGCTCACCAAAGGGCACCTTCGTCACATGGTGGGTGGTCGGCTTCCTGCCTCAGCAAAAACCCTTTGCCGAGATGGATGTCGCGAACTGCTTTATCGCTTTGAGTTCCCTGAGCGTCCAGGAGCTCTTATGACCTTTGTTAGTGCCCTTCACCCCGAATGGAGTATCAGCATCTTCCACTACCGCAATCACGGAGCAGATGTCGGCAGGATCGTTGTAGGGGTGCTGGTCCAGGACAACGAAATGAAAAATTGGCAGCGCTTTCTTGATGATCTGGGCTACCCAAACTGGGAAGAAACCAACAACCCCGCCTACTGCTTATTTCTGGGTGCACAGACCGTTTGATCGCGGTAACTTGGCATATTCCATAGCAGGGCCTGCCATCGCCACCGATTCCCCAGCTCAAGAGAGGGATGAGGTCTCCAGCTTCTCCTTACCAGCACGTTTAGAGGCCATTCTTTATTTGAAGGGTCGCCCTGTAACGCTCAAAGAGATGGCAGAGCTAGCCAATGAGACTGAGGATCTGATTGAGCAAGCTCTACTTGCGCTGATGGCAGGCTATGCACAGAGAGATACAGCCTTAGAGATCCAAGAGAACAATGGTCGATATAGCCTTCAATTGTGTCCAGGACTTGGCGAGCTGGTCCACCACCTTTTACCCGTTGATCTTTCCATAGCAACACTCAGAACCCTTGCCACCATTGCCCTAAAAAAAAGAATTCTTCAATCAGAGCTGGTCGATTTACGGGGATCAGGCGCCTACGACCACATCAAAGAACTCGTTGCTCAGAACTTCATCGAACGCAAACGACAGAGCGAGGGCAGGTCTTATTGGCTCACGCTCTCTGAAAAGTTCCATCGAACCTTCTCAGTACTTCCTGATTTAGGTACACCCGAACCTTCTCAGGTTGCATAGAGTTCTCAGAATAGTTGTCTTCACCCATGCAAATCCTGGCCACGTTGCTACAGGTACTAGCCCAGACACTTGAGATCTACTCACTAGTGCTTATCGTGCGCGTGCTGCTGAGCTGGTTCCCTAATCTGGACTGGGCGAATCCAGTACTGAGCACCGTTAGCTCAATCACAGATCCCTACCTCAATGCTTTTCGTGGCTTGATTCCTCCCCTTGGAGGCTTGGATCTCTCAGCGATCCTGGCGTTAGTAGCCCTGAGTCTTCTGCAACAAATGCTGAATACTGCAAGTGTGGCAATCTTGAATAGTGGAATGAGCTATTACAGCTGATCTAGCGGGTGTTCCGAAGGGTTCACTGCCTTGGTTCCCCATAAAAGACCAGGGTCTACAGCCTGTTCAAGCGGAAGCAGCTCATCATCGTCTCCAGCACGAGTACGAACAGGAGCCTTGAATCCCTTTACCTTTGCCCCCTTCACTTGTAAAGGCTCTGGCGTTCCTGCCGGAATCGCCAACCGCACTGCAAAAATAGTTGATCCGGGTTGCACGTCGCCAATAGAACCAACCCGAGCGCGGTTTGGCAAAACAGGTTCACCACTTGGATCCAAGATCTGAGCAAAAACATCGCTATCAATCACGGCAGAGTTGCCTGGGTTGGTCACTTCACCTGAAAGCACATAGCAACTGGCGCCGATAGGCCTAGTCAGACTGGGCTGCGCACCTGGATCCTTTTGATCACAAGCATCGATACTCAACTGATCCACACTGAGGGTTGCCGCTAAGGCTTGATCACTGAAAACCAGATTAAAAACCAGTAAAACTGCAGTGAGTACTACCTTGAAGATGGAGCTTTGCAAAAAATTCTCCTTCATCGTTGATCACCACTTCCTGAGATCTGGCCACGTGATGCCCTGCTAGCCAGCTTATCGAGATTGGCTTGAGCCACATCTTCTAAATCAAAGCCCAGCTCACTAGCCAACTGGGCTACATACCAAAGCACATCTCCCAACTCAAGCTTGATTGCTTGGCGAGTATCCAGGTCAAAAACACCTTGTTGATCGCGAAGGACCTTCTTGACCTTGTCCGCGACTTCACCTGCCTCACCTGTGAGCCCAAGGGTTGGATAAATCGGGTTCTGACCCACATTCGGATAGCGGGCCGTAGCTCGAGCTCCATGCTGGTAATGATTAATGTCCATAGAAAATCATTGGCAACGCTGTCAATAACTACGTTTTGAGGCCTGGATGGTAGTTTCCGCGATGTTTCAGGTCCCGTTGATGGCCCAGATTGATCTGACACGACGGACCAAAATTGTTGCCACCATAGGTCCGGCAACCGAGAGCGCCGAACGAATCCGAGAACTCGTTGAGGTAGGTGCTACCACCTTCCGGCTGAATTTCTCACACGGCGACCATGACGAGCACGCCAAGCGCATCTCCACCATCCGTAAGGTTTCTGATGAATTGGGAATGCACATCGGCATTCTTCAAGACTTGCAAGGCCCCAAAATTCGCCTGGGTCGTTTTGATAAGGGGCCTATCACTCTGGCCAATGGCGATTCCTTCGCACTGACCTCCAAACAAGTTCAATGCAATCAGTCAGTGGCAACCGTCACTTACGACAAGCTTGCAGACGAAGTCACGACCGGCAGTCGAATCTTGCTAGATGACGGCCGAGTGGAGATGAAAGTCTTAAAAATCGATCAAAGCGAACAAACCTTGCACTGCATCGTCACAGTGGGAGGGGTGCTCTCAAATAACAAGGGAGTGAATTTCCCTGATGTACAGCTTTCTGTTCGCGCCCTTACAGAGAAAGATCGCCAAGATCTCGCCTTTGGCCTCCAGCAAGGGGTGGACTGGGTCGCACTGAGCTTTGTGCGAAACCCTTCGGACATGAAAGAGATCCGCAAACTCATCCGGGATCATGGGCACAGCACCCCAGTGATCGCGAAGATCGAGAAATTTGAGGCGATTGATCAAATCGATTCAATCCTTCCTCTCTGTGATGGAGTCATGGTTGCAAGGGGGGACTTAGGCGTTGAGATGCCAGCCGAAGAAGTGCCTCTACTGCAAAAGGATTTGATTCGCAAGGCCAACAGCCTTGGAATTCCAATCATCACAGCCACCCAGATGCTCGACTCGATGGCCTCAAGCCCGAGGCCCACCAGAGCAGAAGTCAGTGATGTAGCAAATGCGATCCTTGATGGCACTGATGCAGTGATGCTCTCGAACGAAACCGCTGTAGGAGACTTTCCAGTGGAGGCGGTTCAAACGATGGCCACCATTGCCAGAAGGATTGAACGGGACTATCCACAGCGTCCAATTGAAACTTATCTGGCCAGCACCATTTCCAACGCGATTAGTTCAGCCGTAAGCAGCATCGCCAGTCATCTCAACGCAGCAGCAATCGTGCCACTAACTGAAAGTGGTGCAACTGCACACAACGTCAGTAAATTCCGCCCAGCAGCACCAATTTTGGCCGTAACCAACGAATTGGCTGTAGCAAGAAAACTTCAATTGGCATGGGGTGTCACCCCACTGCTTGTCCCAACCCAAAAAAGCACCACTGCAACCTTCAGTGCTGCAATTGCTGTTGCCCAGGAATTGGGTCTTCTTAAAGAAGGTGATCTAACAATTCAAACTGCAGGAACCCTTGCTGGCGTGAGCGGGTCCACAGATCTTGTCAAAGTAGGAATTGTTAGTGCAGTACTTGGCCAAGGGATCGGTATTGGTAAAGGAACCGTTAGCGGCAAGGTCAGATTTGCTTTCTCCCCAAACGACTCAACAAAAATTGAACCAGGGGAGATCCTGGTCATTCATGAAACAAGCGATGACTATCTCGATGCAATCAGAAAGTCTGCAGGAGTGATTACAGAACAAGAAGGAGAGGAATACCACGCAGAAATGATCTCAAAACGCCTAGGGATTCCGTTCATCATTGGGATAGCACATGCCACGAGAAACCTGCTTGAAGGAGAGGTGGTAACAATGCAGCTCAGTAATGGCAAAGTTCATCGCGGCACAGGCGGCAAGCTGCCAATGAAGCTCGACTCAATGGACTGAGGGCTCATGAATAGCTCACTTCCGCTCATCGAAACGGTGAGCATGGCGTTCTCAACCCTTAAAGCCAATCGCCTACGTAGTCTCCTGACAATGCTCGGCATTGTGATCGGCAATGCTTCTGTCATCACCCTGGTAGGGGTTGGCAGGGGGGCTCAGAATCTGGCTGAGGCTCAACTAAGCAACCTGGGCGCCAATGTGTTGTTTGTGGTGCCTGGCAACAACGACACTCGTCGTCGAGGTGTGGCCTTCCCGCGAAATCTCGTCATCGAAGATTCAGATGCAATCGCTGAGCAAGTTCCCAGCGTTAAAGAAGTTGCACCACAGATCAGCTCAAGCGAGGTTATTCAAGCGGCTGCCCAAAGTGCTACGAGTTCAATCTCTGGGGTGACCCCATCGTTTCTACCAGTGCGCAACTTCGAAGTAGCCCGTGGAAGATTTATTAGTGATCTAGATCTTCGTAGCGCACGCAATGTGGTTGTGATTGGTCCCGACCTTGTCAACAAACTCTTTCCAACGAGTGCTGCAGTCGGTAAGACTCTACGAATTAAGGATCAATCATTTGAAGTAATCGGTGTAATGGCTCCTAAAGGAGCGGTGTTTGGAAACAATCAAGATGAAAACGCCTACATTCCACTCACAACAATGGTTAGCCGGATCACAGGCAGAGATCCAACCTATGGCGTCAGCCTTAGTTTTATCAGTGTTGAAGCCAAGAATGAAGAAAGCACGGGGGCAGCAAAATTCCAGATCACCAACCTGCTCCGTCAACGACATCGAATCCTGAGAGATGACGACTTTGCAGTTCGATCACAGAAAGATGCCCTCAGCATCGTCAACACAATCACCGGAGGACTAACCCTCATGTTGGCAGCAATCGGAGGGATATCGCTTCTAGTAGGAGGAATCGGAATCATGAATATCATGCTGGTTGCGGTCAGTGAACGCACTGAGGAAATCGGACTAAGAAAGGCCCTAGGAGCTCGCAATAGCGATGTATTGAGCCAATTCCTAATCGAGTCACTTGTTCTTGCAAGCTTTGGTGGCGTCATTGGCACAGCTGTAGGTGTTGGCGCCGTCACAACAATCGGAGTTTTGACCCCTCTCCCGGCAGCAATCGGAATAAGCGTCGTTCTAATCACGGTTAGTCTCTCTGGATCAATTGGTTTGATCTTTGGTGTTTTGCCCGCCAGACGTGCAGCAAGACTTGACCCAATCGTTGCCCTACGGCGCCTGTAAATCCTTTTTGATTTTCAGAGAATAGGCAAATCAAAAAAGGGGTAGCAATCACAACTCCCCCGCTACGAAAACAATGAGGTCAAGCGCCCAACGCAAGCAAAGCGGGTTGCATTGGATTGATGACTCAATCAACCAACGCGTTCTTTCTGGAAAAAACAAAACGGTTTTTGGCTCAAAGATGTCGGTTGCTCAAAGCAGCATCTAAAAGCGCAAGTGGGAATCTGAGCTCAAAAGCTCAGAAAGATGGTGCCAGAAGAGGATCTAGCAGCCAACGATCTAACCATCGACACCGTTACAGTCAGTGAACCATCCTCTAGCAGATGAATCAACGCTGGCGTCTTATTGCTCTCTGGCTGCTGCCCATCGGTGTTGCCTTGCTGCTCGCCTGGCAAATTTTAGGAAATGGCAAGCTCACAGGAGAGCAGCCGAGTAACGCAACTCTCGCTCCGCGTAATGCTGCGGTTACTCGGATGAGCTACGGCCGCTTCCTCGACTATGTGGAAGCAGGAAGAGTCACCGCCGTGGATATTTACGACGGTGGACGGAATGCAGTAGTGGAAGCCGTAGATCCTGAACTCGACAATCGCGTACAACGGCTAAGAGTTGATCTCCCCGGTCTTGCTCCGGAGTTAATCAACACACTCAAGAGCGAGGGGATCAGTTTCGATATTCATCCTGCTCGTACCACTCCGCCGGCGCTTGGCTTATTAGGCAATCTCCTCTTCCCGCTACTCCTCATTGGCGGCCTAATTCTGCTGGCCCGTCGATCAAGCTCAATGCCTGGAGGCCCAGGGCAGGCAATGCAGTTCGGCAAGACAAAAGCCCGCTTCGCAATGGAAGCTGAAACTGGAGTCAAATTCGATGATGTTGCAGGTGTAACTGAAGCAAAACAGGATCTTGAGGAAGTGGTGACATTCCTGAAGAAACCCGAACGCTTCACCTCGGTAGGTGCTCAAATTCCAAGAGGTGTTCTGCTGGTAGGGCCTCCAGGCACTGGCAAAACACTGCTTGCCAAAGCAATTGCAGGAGAAGCAGGTGTTCCCTTCTTCTCACTTTCTGGTTCGGAATTTGTAGAGATGTTCGTCGGTGTCGGAGCGAGTCGAGTCCGAGATTTATTCAAACGGGCAAAAGAGAACACACCCTGCCTAATCTTTATTGATGAAATTGATGCCGTAGGCCGACAACGTGGTGCCGGAATAGGTGGCGGGAATGATGAGCGAGAACAAACTCTAAACCAACTGTTAACAGAAATGGACGGATTTGAAGGTAATAGCGGAATCATCATTATTGCAGCAACAAACCGTCCTGATGTACTGGATTCTGCGCTGATGCGACCAGGGCGTTTTGACAGACAAATCAGTGTGGATGCACCAGACATCAAAGGACGACTTGCAATTCTTGAAGTGCACGCACGTGACAAGAAACTTGAAGAAGATCTTTCCTTAAAGAATGTAGCCCGACGCACACCTGGATTTACCGGGGCAGACCTTGCCAACCTACTTAATGAGGCGGCAATCCTCACGGCTAGACGTCGTAAAAAGGCTATCAGCCTTGATGAAATTGACGATGCCGTTGACAGAATCATCGCGGGCATGGAAGGCCGCCCACTCACTGATGGACGTAGCAAGAGATTGATCGCTTACCACGAAGTTGGACATGCGCTAATAGGAACATTAGTTAAAGATCATGACCCTGTCCAAAAAGTGACTCTGATACCACGAGGTCAGGCTCAGGGGCTTACATGGTTTGCTCCAGATGAAGAGCAAATGCTGGTGACTCGAGCCCAACTCAAGGCTCGAATCATGGGAGCACTAGGAGGCAGAGCAGCAGAAGATGTTGTTTTTGGCGATGCAGAGATCACAACAGGTGCAGGTGGAGACATCCAGCAAGTAGCATCCATGGCACGCCAAATGGTGACACGTTTTGGCATGAGCGATTTAGGGCCAGTCTCTCTGGAGAGCGGAAATCAAGAAGTATTTATTGGACGAGACCTGATGACTCGAAGCGAGATTTCAGATGCAATATCCCGCCAAATAGACGAGGCAGTTCGAGAAATGGTTAAGCATTGCTATAGCGAAACTGTAAAAATCGTCAAGCAACACCGGGAGGCTATGGATAGACTGGTTGAAATCCTCATCGAAAAGGAAACCATCGACGGAGAAGAATTCGTTTCAGTAGTAGCAGAATTTACATCTGTTCCAGAGAAGGAAAGAAGCATACCTATCCTCCAGAGCTAATAGAACTAGCAGTTAAATAATAATCATCCACGAAATCAAGCATCATCGAATGGATCCTGACAATGCATCCCCATTCGCTTCAAGATGTAATCTTTAATTTTAGAATAAAAACAATTTTGACACCAAGATGAAGCTACATACATGTTTTCATAATTACAAACAAGTCAATCAATTCCTTCAGAATTAATGGATTCACAAATATCTATTAGAAACTCTTTTGCCTTGCAATTCTTACCTATCAAAAGGCAGCCTTGTCAATTGACTGAATGAACCGGACGCTTATCGATCACACTATCGACAAGTCCATAACCAACAGCTTCTGCGGGAGACATGAAAAAATCTCGATCAGTATCTTCTTGAATTCTCTCTAGAGGTTGACCTGTACGATCTGCTAATACTCGGTTCAATCGATCCTTTAGGAAGAGAATCTCATCAGCCTGAATACGAATATCACTCGCTTGCCCTCTGGCACCACCAAGCGGCTGATGAATCATAATTCTAGAATGTTGCAAACTGCTGCGTTTACCCATTGCCCCAGCGCAGAGAAGGAACGCTCCCATACTTGCTGCAAGCCCTACACATACGGTTTGAACATCTGGTTTGACATGCTGCATTGTGTCAAATATTCCGAGGCCATCATATACTGAACCTCCTGGTGAATTGATATACAAATAGATATCTTTTTCAGGATCTTCCGCCTCTAAGAATAACATCTGAGCAACAATTCGATTTGCCGAATCACTTGTCACAGGCTCGCCAAGAAAGATGATCCGTTCACGCAAAAGGCGCGAATAAATATCGAAGGCCCTTTCCCCGCGGCCCGACTCTTCAATCACAATCGGGATCATGCTGCTCTGCTCGGTTTTCACGATCTTAACGGCGCCGTAGCAGCGCTATGGTCAGGTGCGAAAAGGTCGGGCCAAGCACTTGAGTGACAGAAAGACCATTGCTGACAGCAAACGTGCGTTTAATCATGATTTCCCTCATGTCATCCCCTCGCTTTACAGACGTACAACCGATGAACTTCTTGTCGAGCTGCATCTCCTGAGCCACCAGAAGCATTTCCACCCAGACGCACTCTTTGCTATTGGCCTTAGCCAAGTTTTTGATGTCTTCACGCGTGGTTACCGACCAGAAGCTCACGTCAAGACCTTGTTCGATGCACTATGTCGAAGCTGCGGCTTCGACCCAAATGCATTGCGCAAGCAGGCCCAACAAACTCTTGAGTCGGTCCGGGGTCAAGATCTTGAGGAGGTCCAAGGCTGGATCCAACAACAAGGCAAAGGGGCTCCTGAACCTCTCGCCAAGGCATTGCGTAATACTGGCAGCACCACTTTTCATTACTCACGCCTAATGGCCGTGGGGTTGCTCAGCCTTCTCGCATCTGCCCAAGGTGATGAATCCTCTGATCCCGAAAAACTAAGCCAAATCGCCCATGAACTAAGTGAATCAGTTGGACTCTCCAAAGCCAGAGTTGAAAAAGATCTGAACCTCTACAAGTCCAACCTCGAGAAGATGGCCCAGGCTGTAGAACTAACTGAACAAATTCTAGAATCTGAACGTCGCAAACGGGAACAAAATGAATCTGCAAAACTCAACACTGGATCATCAGAGCAAATGTCTCAGGGGGTTGAAGCTTGTTCCAATATCAACTGACCTGACATCCACCACCAGTCTGTTTTTTTGAGTTTGGCACCCCGCAAATAACTTAGGTTCACCGTTAACAACTTAGCCTGTTTAACTAGGGCTGGCCAGGATCCACTAAGTAAACCTAAACGATACAATCCAGCTGTATCAGCGGACATTTTCATAACATCAGGATGGACTAGGTTGATAGTTTTATTAGAGATCTCAGTGAGCATTGGTGAGTCGCCAATAGCAATACCAAAACGAGTAGGTTTTCCATTTTGTTTTTGCCAAACCCATCCACCAACAACTCTCTCACCATCCGAGTAAGGTTGGCGCCAGAGAGTAAGTCCAGAGAAGTCAGCGTCAGTATTTTGATCATTTTTGACAACAGATTTATCTTCTTTAATGAAGTCTCGTGCCTCCAGACGTTGACTAACAGTATCGATAACTGGTTGCCATCGTGAGGAGCCCTCTGGTAGATCAAGTTGGATTTGAATGCTGGCTTGAAAAGGCCCTTTACGTTGCTTGGCTAAGCTAAGATCAAGTGGTAATGATGCGAGTCTCAACCCTAATTGCTGATTAATGCCATAGTTCTTATCAAGGGAATCCTGAATAATCTGCTTAGAAAGCAAACTGCCAAAAAGCAGGTCCATACTCTTCACTTGCATATTCAGGAGAGCCTGATCAGTATCAGGTATCGCTGCCAATTTGATCGCCATAGGGCGATACTGAAAAGGGCTGGCATCGATGCCAACTGGAGCCAAACCAAAAGGACGATAACCAACAACTCCTTGCCATTTGAGTTGATTACGGTCCAATCGCAATGACAAACATCCATAGCGTGAAATCTGCAGGAGAGGTGCCATCGCTCCACTCACTGAAGCCAAGCCATCGGGACTCCAGCTCACCGCTGGCCCATGTTGTAGAACATAATTGCAAAAACGCTGTAAAGACGATTGACCAGCTGGAGAATGAACAAACCCTTCACTAAGGCTTTGAAGGAGCTGTTGACGATGCAAGCCATCTGAAGCGATGACAACCATGTCATCAAGACGCTTAAACGCAATGATTGAATTAACACTCATCGGCCAAAGGCTCTCTGGCAGAAGCAAATAAGCCTCGCCATCATTTGCCCAAGCCTGCCACCAGAGACCCCGACCCTGACGTCGCCAAAGGTCCTTGGCTAGGTTCATGCCAAGACGGTCCTGCCATAGACGCGGGGCTTGGCCTTGTGGATCTCCTTGATAACTCTGGATCAACGCCATCTCTTTCATCAAGCGAGCAAGTGTCCCTACCCGGTCTGTGCGGCTAGATGACAAATGCCCCTTTAAAAGCAGGATGACGATCGTTGGAATCAAAAGCAGCGAGAAAATCCCCACCAAACTGACAGGAAAGCGACTTGGGATGTAGACAATCGTCTTCAGCCTTAAGAGGCCTAGGGAATGCTGAGACATCCAATCACCCTTTCCCTATTGCAGCTGGGGATCAAACTTTCTCATTTGTCTTTTTGCGACGACGACGATCACGCCGATCAACGACTGAAAGATAAATAACTGAAATGGTCACAAAGCCCAAAAGAAAGACGGCTGCCCCTCCTAGAAGCTGGTTGGTCCCTGGGATTTGAAAAGCCTCAGGCACTTCAGAAATTCAGTGTGCCGTCGCCATTACGTCCCCAAACGACCATGGCAATAGAGAAACTGAACACAGCCGCCAGTGAGGCCCAGGCGAGAGTGAACAACATAGAACGATCAATTCAGATTGACTTAGCCTTTTAAGGCTTGCTCCATTTTACACGTCAAAGCCTTTCATCAGTCATGACGTTCGCGACTCCTGCTACTACGCCACTTCTAGAACGTATCAAGGAAACTCAAAGGTATCCGCAAGCCCGCGTGATCGTTCTCAATGATGAGATAAACACCTTTCAGCACGTCGTCGATTGTCTGCGCAGGATCATTCCAGGCATGAGCGAGGAGAGAGCCTGGAATCTCGCGCATCAAATCGACGGTCAAGGTTCCGCTGAGGTCTGGTGCGGCCCACTTGAGCAGGCCGAGCTCTACCACCAGCAACTGTCTGGAGAGGGGCTAACGATGGCACCTCTTGAACGGTGCTGAAACAGACCAAGACTGATCAACGTTCACTACAGCACAGTGAACTTGTTCCTTTTCGAAGACTGATAAAAGGCTCGTCGAGCAGCACCGGCAAAAACATTGAGAGCTCAACACCTAGGTGAATGTTGATGGAACAAAATCTTAGAAGCGTTAATATAAAAAATCACGATTAATCAACTTAAAAGGAACAGATCCTGCTAAAAAATGAAAATGATCGACAACCTAAAGAACATAGATAGTTCAACTTCCATCAACAAATACAAGGAAAATCAGCAAAGACTCATTTGTAAAAATCTCAATGTTACAACGCTCTAATGGCCCCACGACTCATGCTCGATAGTTATCAAAATAGTCAAACAAACAAAACTCTCTGAGCTCAAAATACAGACTTTAGCAAGCAAAAGCTGAATCCAGCCTACAAACTAATTCATAATATATTTATTGAGGGATTGCTCAAAGAAGAACAATACTTGACTTTTGGGTTAGCAATGCACCCAGAATATATATGAACTTTAGATGAAGATCCTAGCAAGAGTGAGAAAAATAAAATTCACCTATAGTCTCGATTAAAAGGGTTAGAACCCTTTCAGGCACATTGAACACAACCTCGCCAGGGTGGATAGACAACGCGTGAATCTGTTCGTCATGAACCTTGCAGGGAGGGCCTAGACCTGGGAGCAAAAGTAGAATGCTTGGGATCGAAACCACCGCAAGCAAAAATATAGGATTTAAGTATCGCCTCTTAGACAGAGCAGCTTTCACCTTGAAACTTTGGCTAGTTTCGATCAATTACACGAAAAAGTTGCGATGGGACGAGTTGTAATCACGCACAGCACCTACGTAGAGGGTCTAATTCCTTGGTTGAAGGCCCTTGCAGAGGAGAAGAATATTCAAACGATTACACCAGCCGTAATCCGACGCGTCAAAGGTCATTGTCCAGAACTTCGCCTGAGAATTACAACGCCGATCAAGGGTGGTTTCAAACTGGTTGCCAGACTTGGCAGCTCAGCTCAGGAGGTTTTTGTTGTCACAAAATTGGACGAAGGGTCATTATTGAAACGACTTAATCACAGCCGTCCAGGCGTTCAAAAGAGGTGAACCGCCATGCCGTGCGAGCCCCAGTGTTCGACCTGGAAGAACCAGAAGGGGAAGCAAAGTGGGGCTTCGTTTCCGGAAGCAAGTCCGGTCTACGTCACCTTCACGACAGCCTCCCCAAATCGAAAGAGAGTCAGATCAGAGCACTAGAAAAAGGCCGTCACCAACACAGCAGTTCAAGCAGAATTTAAGCGCAAACGGTGTCCTGCGTCGGCCAAATTGAGCGAATGTGCTTTAAGGCAGTTTCCGCCTCGAGCTGACGGCTGGGCGCATCAACACCATTAAGCAGTACAGTCACATGACCGAGCTTGCGTCCTGGAGTTTCACAATCTTTTCCATACCAGTGCAAATGGAAGCGATCACAACTGCGCAGCTTCGCTAGACGCTCATCTAGAGAGGACACAGCCCCTTTTTGCAAACCTAGAAGATTCACCATTAAGGCGCCAGGTGCATGGAGATGGGTTGCAGGAACAGGCAAGCCCGCCGCGATACAAAGTTGTTGATCAAACTGGCTGCTGCTGCAGGCTTCGATCGAAAAATGTGCGGAATTATGAGTGCGAGGTGCAACTTCATTGACCTGTAGTCCGTCTGGTCCGTAGAAAAATTCAACAGCAAGCACGCCCACGTAATTGAGCTCTGTTAGAAGAGACGCTGCAATGTTGTAGGCCATCATTTCCACAGCATGATCAACACTCGCAGGTGCAATCACCCAATCACACACCTGTTGGAACTGATGAGTCTCAGCAAGTGGCAGGCTACGAACACGGCCCTCAGCATCTCGACTAACAACAATGGCTAATTCCTTTTCGAACGGCACCCAGCTCTCAAGCAGCCATTGAGTTGGATCCACTGAGCGCAGAAGTTGCGATAAATCCTCGACACTCTTGAGAACCTTGGTTCCTTTGCCGTCATATCCCCACCGGCTTGACTTGGCCATCACAGGAAAATTCCACTCCGTAGGAAGCTCAGGCTGATCAAAAGAAATCGAACTCAGCAAAGTCCAATCAGGGCTAGGAAGATCTAGCTCACCAAGCAACTGACGCTGCGAGATTTTGTCGACCAATGGAGCAAGCGCAGTAAGAGACGGAGAAAAACACACCCCTTGTTGTTCAAGGGGAATCAGAGCTTGAATATCGACCCATTCGTTCTCAAACGTGACGCCACAACAGCCCTGCACGAGCTTGCCAGTAGCTTCTACATCCACTGGGTCGGCCAAGACAAGTCGAGTTGCTTCAACAGCAGCGGGATCGATTGCAGATCCAGACTGCACGACAACATCCACAGCACGTCTTTTTGCTGCTTGCGCCAACATCTGAGCCAACTGACCACCACCGACGACCCCAATCATTGGGCTTTTAACGCTGCTCATGCAGAGAGAATCAAACACGCAATCCTGCAAGCATTGCATCCCAACAAAATTGAGATTTCAGAGCAAGCCCTGATCACCAGCAAAGGCCAAACGCACAGCAGTGAGCAACAGGACCAAAAGGAAAAGCGCCAAGCCCACCGTGCAGGCATAACTGATCTCAAGCTCAGCAAAAGCCTGGTCGTAAACGTAGTAGACAAGGGTTCGAGTGGTGTCGGCGGGTCCCCCCTGAGTCATCAAGAACACTTCTTCGAACACTTTTGTTGCCGCAATCGATGAAACCACCGCAACCAAGGTTACGTAAGGCCGCAACAACGGCAGTGTGATGTCGATGTGTTTGCGCAAGCCATCACTACCATCAAGTTCGGCTGCCTCATAAAGCTCTTTAGGAATTCCTTGGAGGCCAGCAAGAAATATCACCATGTAATAACCAAGCCCCTTCCACAGGGTTACAAGCATCACTGCCGGGAGTGCCAAGAATGGATTCGTGAGAAAGCCAATTGGCACGAAATCTGTGCCAACAAAGGCGGAAAGCCAGCCATTGATAAGACCGTTCTCTGCATAAAGCCAACGAAATGCGATGGCCGCAACCACAATCGACACGAGCACGGGTGTATAGAACGCACCGCGTAAAAAATGAATACCTGGTAAGGAACGGTTCAACAACACCGCCAATGCAAGAGAACCCAAAACAATCGGTGGAACCACCCCAGCCAGGTAGATCAAAGTATTGATCAGCACCTTAAAAAACATCGGATCACCAGCAAGACGTCGCAGGTTGGCCAAACCCACAAAGACAAGGGGGTCTGTAACGTCGAGACCTGTTTTGGTGAAGCTCATCAAAAGAGCCATCAGCGCTGGTATCAGCACCGACAAGCTGAGCAGGGCGAGCGCAGGCAAGAGGAATACCCATGCCACAAGAGTGGTCCTCCAAGACTGTCTTAATCCCCGAAACAGAGGACCAGCCATCACCACAATGCCTGTACTGACAGGAGATTACGTGGGAGCGTTTGATGCCACCCGGCAAACTGAGATCAGCAGACTTGCTCTTTCATGTCCGCTTTCGTGAATATCGACGCCCAACGCATCCCAGTAGCACTGAGCCATCAGCCCTACGAGGTGGTCATTGGGGGGGAAGGCTTGCGGGGTATTGGTAAGGAGCTTCGCCGTGCTGGGCTGAAAGAGGGAATCAAGGTATTGGTTGTAAGCAATGCTGATGTTGCTGAGCCATATGGTGATCTTTGCCTCCAAAGCCTTAAGGAGAGCGGTTTCAGGCCCACTCTGCTGGTGATCGAGGCCGGAGAAGATCAAAAGACGCCAGTGAGCGTGGCGTTAATTCACGATGCAGCCTATGAAGCAAAGCTAGAAAGAGGATCCTTGATGGTTGCTCTTGGCGGTGGGGTCGTGGGCGACATGACTGGATTTGCAGCAGCTACTTGGCTAAGAGGTATCTCGGTGGTGCAACTTCCTACAACCCTTCTGGCAATGGTGGATGCCGCGATTGGTGGCAAGACAGGCGTCAATCACCCGGGCGGGAAAAATCTGATCGGAGCATTTCACCAACCAAGGCTTGTATTAATCGATCCCTCAACTTTGAAAACATTGCCAGAACGTGAATTCCGGGCAGGGATGGCCGAAGTGATCAAATACGGGGTGATCGGTGATTCAGCACTTTTTCAACTCCTAGAAGGCATTCAAGAACTAGACACACCATCACAACTCCATCAAGACCTTCTGGAGAAAATTCTCGAACGTTCAGCACTCGCGAAGTCGAGAGTGGTGAGCTCAGATGAACGAGAGGGCGGGCTGCGCGCCATCCTCAACTACGGGCACACCTTCGGGCATGTGGTGGAAACCCTCTGTGGCTATGGAACCTGGCTGCATGGTGAAGCTGTCGCCATCGGCATGGTGGCGGTTGGGGAGCTGGCGGTGTTGCGACAGAGCTGGAACAGGGATGATGCCAACAGGCAAAAGTCGCTGATCGCAAAGGCAGGGCTGCCGATTGCTTGGCCCAAGCTAGATCCAGAGGAGGTGCTGTATACCCTGCAAGGGGATAAGAAGGTCAAAGATGGAAAGCTTCGCTTTGTGATTCCCACCGGCATTGGCAACGTCGAAATCAAAAATGACGTAAGCAGAGAAGAAATCCGAAAATGCCTATCAGAGCTCAGCTAACTGGGTCCTCTAGGAACCGGCAGCGAAGTTCACCGACCTCAGCATCAAGAGATGGTTTGGGCCTCAACTCAAAAGCCAACCAACGAAACTCTCCCAAGCCGACTGGATCAACAAGACGCAACAGTGCTTCCCTTCTATTGAGGGCAGCAGAGAGCTGACTGGTAGGAAGACTTTGGAGAGCATGAAGCCTCTCTGCCAAGCCAAGTGCCAAGAGTGCTTGCCCCTGTCGAGACTCACCGAGAAAGGTCCAACCCTGCTGTTCGGCCTGGTGTTGAAGAGTTTCGAGACACAGATGTGCAGTGAGATCCCACCGACCGGGATCTTGAAGCAATGCACCACTAGCTCTCTGCTGGCGATAAGCCATCAGAGTTCCGCAGGGTCTCATCGCGCTGTAATAACGACGGGCCTCGAGGGCATAGTCGATGACAAGTAAGGGGCCGCAAAGCAGAGCAGAGGCTGCCTGACTCAACCACGATTTCAGTTCACCATGCCATTCACTACACCAACCATCAGCAGCATCAGGAGGGGGGATCTGAATGCCCAAACACATTCGGGCCTCAGTTAAAGCTGAATGCAAAGCGTCTGTAAGAGAAAGCTCAGTGAAGCGAAGATGAGCAACCGAATCGACGTTCTCAAGACAAACACCCTGCCGCCATAGACGTTGATCGCGCCACACCAACCGCTCCACCGGCAGAGCATCCAACATTTCATGAGCAAGCATCACGCCGATAGCGGGAGCTTGAGCCAACTCATTAAGACTTCGCCAGTGAATCGGCACACTGGTGACAGATTTCAGTCGCTCTCGTTGCCGTAAGGCCATGGCCTTATTGCTCTCCACCAAAACCAGCTCCAGTCTTGGTATCAGCGCTGGGCACAGATCCTCCAGGGCTGAGATCAGATCAGCACTTAAATCGCCTTCACCAGGCCCCACCTCTATCAACGATAAAGACTTTCCCTTGTCAACACGCTGCTGAAGTTGCTGGAACCAATCAACCAGTTGTATGGCCAAAAGTTGGGCAAAGTCAGCTCCTAAGGAAGGAGAAGTCGCGAAATCACCCTGACGACCAATACGAAGCTGACCGGAGGCATAGGCCCCATAGACTTGGTCATGCAAGGCCCAGTCCATGTATTGATGGAAGCTGATGCTCCCTCCAGCCTGAACTATTCGGTTAACCAACCAAGCTGGGCAAGGCACAGAGCAGAGATCCATTCGAGAGAATGCCTGTCACTGAAACAGGCCCATGGGAGCACATCAGAGGCGAAAAATCTTGAAAAGCCTGTTGGCATGGTTATTTTGCTTGCTTTGTTGCGCAGGATCGGTTTACGCCTACGACAATCCTGAACTGCTTCCCCAGCAGCAAACACCAGTGGTTGATCTGGCGAAGGTCTTCAGCGAAAAGCAACTCACCAACCTGGAAAAATCACTAGACGACTATGAAACGAGAACAGGCTGGAAATTACGTGTACTGACCCAGTACGAACGAACTCCTGGGCTTGCAGTTCGAGAGTACTGGGGGCTTGATGAACGTAGCTTGCTGATTGTCGCCGACCCACGCGGTGGAAATCTGCTCAACTTCAACGTGGGTGATGCGTTATATGCACTAATGCCTCGTACCTACTGGGTAGAGCTGCAAACCCGCTATGGGAACCAGTTTTACGTGAAGGATCATGGCGAGGACATCGCAATCCTCGATTCACTCAATGCCGTAGAAACCTGTTTGGATCGAGGTGGTTGTCAATTTGTACCTGGGCTGCCATTGGAGCAATGGTTGTTGACATTCACCACATCGCTACTTGGTGGTTTGGTTGCTGGCTTTGCTTCCTACCCCAGGAAAGAAGGTGAACTGATCGCTTGGCCTTGGTTATTGCTTGCTTCCCCGCTATGGATCATGTTGTTTGGAATCTTCGGGATTGCCCCTGTCGTGTCGCGAACTAGCGATCTTCTACCACTCCTTCGCAACGGGCTGGGCTTTTTGGGAGGAGCTGTAGCGGCATACGTTATTGCTCAAGCAACATTGGGGGGTAGGCAAAAGCGAGAGTCAGAGCCTTAGCTTCAATTGATATCAGCGACTTTGAATGCTGCAAAGAATTGTGGGGGGTTTGCAGACAGGTCTCCTAGCTGCGTCATTACCAGGTGCAGCAAGATCTTGACGGCGCTGATCCCTGATCGACCTGAGCTGCGCCAAGTTGAACTTGTAGAAACCAAGCAAGCTGGCAAAGCGTTTCACAGGCTGGCCGTAGTAACTCCTCCCGCTCAGAGTGGGGAATGAAGCCCATTCAGGCGCAAGTTTTGCTGCTAATAGAGGGGTCATAAACCCTGAATCGGTAAGACCTAAAGCCTTGCGACGTTGAACAAGAAAGAGAGCTCCCTGATCCTGAACTTCTGGACCAAAACCACGCAAACCAAGACTGCGGGTCACCATGTCCCAGGTAAAAGGCATGAATTGATAAGCCCCTGCAGCAGCACTTGCATATCGAGAGGAGTAAATGACTCGATTGGGATGACGATCTAATGAGGCCATGAGACCTCCACCAAACATCACTCGATAACCAAGGTCATGCCCATTCTTCCAAGTACCTTCGGCAAAGCGAATGGTGTTGAGAAGGGCCCGACGCTCCGGGGTGATCACATATGGCAATGCCGCTGAGGGAACCTGTTCTGGATTACTTAGCGACTGGGAACGTGCTGTTAGCTCAAGAGATGGAAGTGAAGGAGGGAGAGGGATATGGGTATTGGTTGCTTGCGCTGCTCCAGCTGCTATTGAGAAAGGGAGAAAACCAGCTGCGACTGCTGATAGAAGACGATAGACAGTCGATGCGGGAGCGATCATTCGTTGCATTCAGAGAATAAAAACCCTTGGAATGGGGGAAGGTTTGGGCAATTCCCAGAAGCGAATGGGAGTTGCCGATGAACCAAGGGTGACTATTAAACCAAATTATTTAATAATCGGGTTGACTTTGACGAAGCTAGCCCAAAGGGACAGCCCTCGTGTGCCGGTGGGAGAATCGTCCACATGCGGCAAAGGTTGAGTTGGGCCCAAAGATCGCTGAAATCCAAGTTGAGGAATCAGCGTTGTGCATATTGAACGATCTAGGATTTTTGATTAGTAATTCTGATTAAGAGACCAGTTCAACTACAGCACTTGCTGCCGCCATGGATCCATCGACAGCCAGCGGTTGCTGAGAAGCTGGTATCAAGGGTTGATCTAACTCCCATTCTCCAAGCTCGAGGGCCTCGCGCTCAAGCAGCCGATGGGCTGCATGGCTTTGTAAGCCGTTGATCAGTGCTACCGATTCTGCAAAGCCTTCTCGAAGAACCACATGAAGGCCGATACCCAAGCTGATGGCTTCACAGAAACTGCTGTAACCAGGCTTCCCAAGGTGCCTAGAGCAGTAAGGAAGAGCATCGACAACTCGAATTGACCTGGGTAGATACAAAACATTGTCAGGTGATTGCATGCTCAGAAAAGGGTCAACAGATCGTGGTTTGGGCATCAAAAAGAGGTGATCAGGCCAGCGTTGGAACAAATCTGAGTCGAGTGCCAAACCCAGCCCGCCAAATCCCACCATCACGATTGGACCTTGAAAAGATTCAAGTTTCTGCTGGAGTCCTAGCGGTAGTGAACGCGGTGAGGACGCAGTTAAGCCCAGGCTCTGTTCAGGTAGCCCCCAGTCCATTGCAAGTGAGAATGGGCAACGTAACAACTTCTTCCCACGTGAGTATTCAGCTGACGCAGCTTCAGCATGGGTAAGAAAAGAATCTCCTAGAGGGGCGTAGATCTCATCCCAACCAAAGTTGCCCATCCATACCAAAGGAACACCAAGCTGATCAGCTAACTCAGCAGCAGCAGGTGGAATGTCAGCAAGTACAAGCACCGACATCTGTTGAGACTGGATCCAAGAGACCTCAGCCGCAATTTGGGCAGGAATGTGTTGTTCAAGTTCCTGCAAAGCCTTAAGAGTGGCCATTTGGTCAATGGCTAAGGCATTCGCCTGAACCATGCCCACATCCCAGCGCAGTTTGCGGTGTTCGAAAGGGACACCTTGCAGCGCAAGGCTGAGGAATTGAAAGTCCACATCCGTACTCACTACGAATCGCCATTGAGGCTGAAGACGATGCAGTTCTATAAGAACAGCTGCCTGGCGTGCTGCATGGCCATAGCCATGGCTGCTCAAGCAGAGGTAAATCAGCACTGTGTCACCAATGGTGTTGCTCTTTCAAAAAGAATCTGTTCATAGGCCAAGGATGAATCTGGAAGAAACCAACGGTGGCTCACCTGACTGAGCTGTCCATCAAGGAACTCGACCCAGGAAAAGTGACACAACTGACGACCAGAGGAATCACTTCCACGCCGCGGTACACAAGCAGCATTGAGAAAGACAGTGCCAAAGCGATCCTGAACACATGTTTGCCGCAAACCTGTTCCGCGTTTGAGATCATGATGCATGTGGCCAAAGACAACCAGATCTGGCAAACGATCCTTACGGATGCGATCAAGGGCCATCGCAAGATCCTGATCGCCCCAATCGAGAGCGGGAACTTTCCAATCGCGACCACAAGGGCTCTGAGCATCAGAGCCGAGGCCCGTCGGACCGGAATGAGCCAATATCACTAAGGGCCATTGGGATGGTGCCTGCTTTGCAGCGGCCACAATCCGGTCAGCAGATTCACTGACCGACATCGGGCCAAAAACCGCCTGAACGGCTTTGGCGAGGTGAAAGCCACCACCAGCACTACAAGGGCGGGCCCCAACGACAGCAATCGGTGGAAACTGCCATTGGCGCAAACTCCAACCGCAATGACGGTCGCCCAATAAGGTCAATTGACGTCTGAGGACTGCGCCGCTGTGATCTCGTCCGTGGTCATGATTACCAAGAATGACAGCTGTCGGCAGAGCAATCTGTTGTATTGCTTTGACCAACTTGAGATCACCTTCGCTGAGATCACCTACAAACAACACAGCATCTGGCTGAAGTTCAGTCAGTAAGTACTGATCATCAGGTGTCCAAACACCATGGAGGTCTCCAACAATGGCGAGGCTCTGGTGTGACGTGGCAAATATCTAGGCTATGGCCATACTGCCCTAGATGGTCCGAATGACCGCTGTTTGCACCGCCAAGACGGTCTCTCCAGTGCCATCAACTAGGAAAGAATTAAAGGGTGCCATTGCTGAGCTACGTAAAAAACTCAATGCCGTGATCCTGGCTCACTACTACCAGGATCCAGAGATCCAAGACATCGCCGATTTCATTGGGGACTCCCTGGAACTATCACGTAGAGCTGCTAGCACAAATGCTGATGTAATCGTGTTCTGCGGGGTGCACTTCATGGCTGAAACAGCAAAGATTCTCAGCCCGGAAAAAATTGTATTGCTACCAGATCTCGAAGCGGGGTGCTCCCTTGCTGATGACTGCCCAGCCGATGAGTTTGCTGCATTCAGAGACAAGCACCCAGACCACATTGTGGTGAGCTATATCAACTGCACAGCTGCTGTTAAGGCCCAAAGCGATCTGATATGTACAAGTAGCAACGCTGTAGCACTTGTAAATCAATTACCGAAGGATCAACCAATCCTTTTTGCTCCAGATCAAAACTTGGGCAGATGGGTTCAAAAGCAGAGCGGAAGAAAACTGACGATCTGGCCCGGACGCTGCATGGTGCATGAAACATTCAGCGAAGAAGCTCTACTAAAATTAAAAATCATGCACCCCGAAGCAAAGGTAATAGCCCATCCGGAGTGCCTAGAAAATTTACTAGAGTTGGCGGATTATATTGGCTCAACGAGCAAATTACTTGAATTTACCGAGATAAGCTCATGCACAAAGTTTATCGTTCTAACAGAGCCAGGAATCCTACACCAGATGAAATTGAAGAACCCAAAGAAAGAATTTATGGATGTTCCAGGTATTGACGGATGCAGCTGCAATGAATGCCCATATATGCGATTGAATACATTAGAAAAGCTATGGAGCTGCTTAAGCACAATGAAGCCATCAATAGAAATCGAAGAGGAGGTACGTCAAAAGGCTTTTATTCCTATTCAACGCATGCTAAGCATGAAAGAAATACAGGAGGCTAGTGAACATTAATTGTTCACGGTGAAGCTGAGGATCAGCACAACAAGAGGGACTGTCAGAAATAATTCTTTTTAATTTTAAGATAGTGTGGAAAAAACTAGCCAATACTGCAAAATAAACGGAGACAAGAAATTTAACTGTTCAAGTAGTCAGGAAAATAGTACGGAAACTAAAACCTTCATGCCTTAGGCATATCCCATAGCGGAAGGCCACCATTGTTCTATTCGCACTATTGAGCCATACCAAGTAGCGCCAAAGAGGCCTCCGTGGGCTGTGTCATTGAGAACAAGATTTCGAGATTGAGAAAGAAGTGCGGAGCTGACAGGGACTAAGCCGTCGCCCTCTAATAGAGGATTATCTGAGATGCTGCGATAGGAGTTAGCTGCGGTATACCTGGCAAACTGGCTGGCATTTGGACTATCGAGTGATAATCGACCAGCAGTAGAAAAATAATCTACATGATCAGCATAAAAACAAGCTGGATAGAGAGTATTAACCTGGGACCGCAGAGGGGTGGCACGAACAGATTGATGCGGACTACCTAGTGTTATGAGTCGATTGCAAGATTTATATCCACTATAAACACGACCAGAAAAGGGTTGTTCTCCGAGATAAAGGCGAAGCATTACACCACCCGAACTGTGACCTATAAGTGTCACCTTTCCTGTATTAGATCGAGACTGAAGGTCTTGAACAATTGCATCCACTCGATCAAGGAGTCTGCGCCAACCAATGGCCCATGAAGTGAGCAGCCAGTCAAATTTAGAAGAAGGTACGACCTTTACAATCGAACCTTGATTGTTCTGAATCCAGCTAGCTAAAGAGGCATAGGCCTCATCTGTGATCAAGAAACCGCCTAGGATTAAAACAGGTTGATTAGGATCAACAGATTGCATGGAGTAAACTTAATTCGCAGAGGGAGTGATGCTTGAGATAAGATCACTATAGCAAATTGGATAGAATATTTAAATAGATGAGGAAAGTACAGTATAAGTAAACTTAGAAATAAGAATAAAAAAATCAAAGGCAATCAAATTTGATCATGGTAAAGGCCAAGGGTTGCACCTGCAAATATTAAAATAGCGATAATTAGGGGGAAGATCATAAAGCTTTTATCGTGAAATGGGAGTTGAAAGATTAAAATCATAAATCCAACCAAAGCTGAAGCAAAATATCCAATAGCCGAAGCCGTGAGTAGGAAATCTGAGATTGGGAGACGCAAGCCAGGAACGGCTAGAATCCTGCGAACAGACTCTAAACCATAAATAGAAGTAAGCATCGTAACAAGCAACATTAACCCTAGCAAGATCCACCATAAAGATTGTTGATTATAAAGAAGCCACCATGAATAACAAGACAGGAAGAATGTGATCAAAGTAATGATGCGATAGAAAACAGTTTGCTTCATTAGTTGACTTTATTCTCGAAGATTCTATGTGTGAAGAATAGCTTATTGAAATACAGATGAAATTGATTAGAAAGATATCCTTACGATATTATCGCATGGATAAGCAGGTAAAGCTTTGTAGACAGAAGTCATAGGCGTTCGGATAAGAGCTACATACCTTCGGGAATGGAGTGAAAAGGTTATAATATGGAAAATGATTTGCAAGAGAGAGTGAAATGCAAATAAAAGGTCTTACCATATAAATGGAAAGGATATTAAGAGAATGGCTTATATAACTATGTGGTGATAGCGCAAGGTAAAAGTGTAAAATTATTGTTCCATAGAACGAAATAAGACAACAGTTGCTTGACTGAAAAGAAAGAAAGAAGATAATGAAGGGGCAAAAAAATTATAGAAATTCTGGTCTTAAGCCAATGAAAGACGAAAACCCATGGCTGGACATTAAGGACGTAGAGGCCTGGCTTGGCCCTACCCAAGTTTTTAGAAACCTCTCCTTAAAATTGAAGCAAGGAGAAAACACCGTAATTCTAGGGCCAAATGGATCTGGCAAAACAGCATTGGTAAAATTAATTACTCGAAATATATATCCCATTGTAAAAAGGGGTTCTACGCTAAAAATATTCGGCAATCGAAAAATTAAATTAAATCAGCTTCATTCGCGTATAGGGGTGGTTTCCACTGACCTGGAGGTACGCACACCAGATTATATTAGTGCTAAGGATGTTGTTTTATCAGGACTTTATGGCTCTATAGGAATTAACCGTAACCGTAGCCCGAAAGAAAAAGAGATAAAAAAAGTACAGGACCTTATTTCAGATCTTGGACTTGAAGACATTGATGCAAGATCATTCGGTCAAATATCAGATGGAGAAAGGAGACGACTATTAATCGCAAGGGCAATGGTAAACAAACCAGAAATTTTAATATTAGATGAACCTACAAATGGACTTGATCTAAAAGCACGACACCAGTTACTAAAATGCATTCGCAGCTTGTGTAAAGGCAAAACGACGATCGTTTTAATAACACATCGAGTAGAAGATATAGTAAAAGAAATGCAACGAATCATATTCCTAAAGAAAGGAGCAATTATTCGCGATGGAGCGACTAATGATCTACTACAATCAGAACCACTAGAAAAACTCTATGAAACACCACTAGAAATTGTTTTTGCTAATGGATATTATCAAGTTATCCCAGGGTAGTTACAAACAATATGTCAAATCAAAAAACGTGAATTGACAGCATTAATCTATTATTAGCACAATAGGAAAGGTCTATTGTGAGATTTTGAATAAAAAACAAGGTTCTATTCTGAAAAATCAGTATTGTATTTAAAGAAATCAAGCCATAATTAATATAATTAATAAACTTATGATAAAGATTATTAGGAGTGTCTGCCAGCGTAATCTAAATGCTGAACTTAATGGGGTGCTTCTTGATAGATTAATTTGACTGCTTCTAGTATTTGACCCTAATGGAGTTCCACAGGTCATGCAAACCAACCGACCGGCAAGCGAACGGTCGGCCCTAAACATAGAGCCACCACAAGAACTACAGTATTTAGAGCTCATGAAGTCGGTGGAGTGAGAACAAGAGCAAATCTAGAGTTGATAGGGAATTCAAGGGATATCAAATTATAATTTTAGTATAGCGAGACACGCAAAAGTCATCGCTACAACATACAAATGAACGTTGCCTAAAAAGAAGTATGAATAAGAGGGCCGAAATCCACAAATAAGCTTGATAAGCATATATTTAATGTATAAAAAGAAACCTAGCCTGATATAGATAAATAGAATTGTAGAGAGAATCAAGCAAAAGATAGAGGTTCTAATAAAATGCTGGTTATTATTAGTAAAAGAAGGAAAGTGAAGAATAGTCTAATCTTGATATTCTAATCAAACAGCAACTGATAAGTTGTTAGTTAGTGAAATTCATGAGTTATGGAATGATGAACAAGAAGTAATATTGTGACTGATGTTAAACAAACAATTCTGTTGATTATGATAATAAATATCTAATTAAAAATTAACAGTGGAGACCTTCGGGTCAAAGCGTATTTAGTTAATAGCGAATAAGCTGAAGAGTAGCATTAGATCAAATATCTTTTCTCATAGCCTGGAACTATGAATTGTAAATTTAAGTATTTTTGAAAAAACAGTCGCTTAAGTAAAATGAAAATCGATTACAAGTAAAAGGTTCATTTGTATGACTAGAAGAAAAGGGGTAACAGTTACTAAGTATAAAAAGTATTAGTGAATTTCTATTGAATCCAATCGTTTACGAAAATCTCCTTTTGGCATCCCTCCTTTAAGTTCACCATGAATAGTAAATTCACCCTCTGGATCACTAACTAGTAAATAAGTAGGCCAGCCCATGCCAACTTTGTTTGGGTATTGGGCAAGCAACAATCGCCTGTATCGACGATAAGTATCTGTATCCTGAAGCATAACATTGACAAAGCCATAGCCAAGTTCCTTACTGACGGCTTCATCGTAATGACTCATGCGGTGACAGGTACCACAATCCTCTGAGCTGAACTTAAATACAGTGATTGGTCCCATGGAGGCAGTAAGATCATTACAATCGATATAATACGTTAGCATAAATATAGACGAAGTGGAACGGTAAAATTAAACAAGTTATTTGCATTAGTTACACCTTGATCCGCTGAGCGTTTATTCAATCAAGCCAAATGAGATCAAGACAATAAAGGAATAAAAATAACTTTCTTGAAAGAGGTTTTTAGGACATGAAACCAATTAATGTGGTACCCTAGTTTTAAATTGATGGTTCATTTTGAGAAATAGATTAGTCAATCAGACAATCAAGAGGATAATAATTAAGAATATTATTTGTTTATAAATTAACTAGAGAGCAATAATAGGTACAGCAGCAGCCTAGAAATCTATTGTTTAGTTTGGCTAGGCATCTGAATACTTATCAGAGATTAACGCTTGAAATCAACTATAATAATAATTTAAATATTCAATTTCCCTGGAAAAATGAGTTCAGTTTCAAATATATCAATTGAAGAGTACTGTAGACCCTTTATTGAATCTACTAAACAATGGCCAAGCCTTCCTCTACCAGTGCAGCCAGGCATTGAATGGTGGCAAAAATGGCTACAAGAGACAGCTTGCGAAGGATATTTCGAGAGTTTGCGTTCCTATCTACCACAGCTATGGATTAATCCTCATGATGGAGCGAGTAAATCCGAGAGATACAAACAATTAGTACTACGAGGTAAAGCAATGAATAATGTAGAAAATGATAACATTCTGAAGCTTAAGGATCAACAAGGGTTTTCAGTTCGATTAGTCGATCATCCATGCGGAACATACCCTGTAATAGAGATAAATGATCAGGATGATTTTTTGAATGTGGTACGTTGCCTAGCATACCGCTGTGAACAACCACATATCCAATCTTCTGTTCATGCCCAAGCTGTTGCTGGTTTAATTCACTGGGGGTTAATCCAAAATATAAATATTAAGGAACGTTGTCAGTTGATTATCTTACATCGCTCTCCATATAGCTCACTGCCTAAAAGTGTTATCCCAGGGAAACCGACAACAAAAGCATGGCTTGAAATCTCTCAACATTGGCGACTTGAGCATGAGCTAACCCATCTCGCCACAAAAAAATTAGCCGGCGAAATGAGATTAAACCTATTTGATGAACTGGTCGCAGATGCCCTAGGTATGCTTAAGGCGCTAAATGTGTTTTCTGCCGACTTGTTTAGACAAGGGCTAGGGCTAAATAATGATGCTTCTACAACCACAACTGGACGAGTTCATACATATCTAAAAGGATTGAATGAGAATGCCAGTAGATTAGCTTGTAAATATGTACTGCAACGTGCACATGAGTTAGAGCAATTATTAGAAGCAGGAATAATACCAGATGAGCGAATGGCTCTACTAAACTATCTGATAAGTCAGAAGCTTGATCAACCATTTACGGCCAACAAGAGCTCGTAGACACAAGACGAGTTTGGAACAGATTTATAAATTATCTTTGATACAAAAGAAGACTCTATTGAAATAGATTGTTTACAACAACATGTGTCACTGACATAAGTATAGATGCAAATTAAACTAAACATTTGGCAATAGAGAAAAACTATGTAAGCAGGAGTCGAACTCTAACTTGCCTGACTAGCATTAAATAGGAAGTCTAGCAATAATAAAGAATAGAAGAGGGGCGAGACAAATCAAAGAGAGCTAGCTATAATTACCAATACCAAAAATAAAGGCATTTAAATGTTATACAAAGCAGGCTATTATCACTGAATATTTAGCATATTTTTCAAAAGATGATAGTGGTTTAATTGTGATCAACTCATTTCATTGATAATAGCTTTTATTCGCTTAGACAACGGCTTCCATTTGATCACTAGCTTGCTCCCGTTCCCAAAGGCTGCGGTATGGTCCCTGAACAGCAAGTAAGTCAGTGTGATGGCCTTGTTGCACAAGCCGTCCTTGATCGATCACAAGAATTCGATCGCAGGCAGCGGCCGCAGAAAGCTGATGGCTAATCATCAGGATTGTCTGATTCTGTTTGTCACGAATCGAACTCAGGATTGACGCAGCTGTTTTGTTGTCCACACTGGCTAGAGCGTCATCAAGAACCACAACAGGAGCCTCCACTAGAAGTGCTCTGCCAAGAGCAGTTCGTTGACGCTGCCCGCCACTGAGAGTGATGCCTCTTTCGCCTACAAGCGTTTCCAATCCATCCGGGAAACCCCTGATGTCATCCATCAGTCGGGCCTGCCTCGCAGATGTTTCAACTCGCTCCATAGAGGCCTGAGGATCGCCGTAACGAAGGTTGTCGGCGAGGCTGCTGGTGAAGAGATAGCCCTCTTGCGGAACAAGTGCCACATTGCTGCGCAGATCCTCGAGCAGCAAATCATTGACATCATGGTTGTCAATGAAAAGTTGCCCCCTTGGAACTTCCACCATCCTTCCGAGAGCTCTTGCCAGGGTCGTTTTCCCACATCCCACTGGCCCCACCACGGCGACGAGTTCACCTGGATTGATCACAAAGCTCAGTCCCGACAGCGAGTCGGTCTTGCTTTTGTCGTAACGAATCCGCAGTTCACGTGCTTCGATTCGACCTTTGAGCGGCGTCTCCAGGCTTAATGGTGTGGTTGGGTTGCGAATCATCGGGATACGCTGCAGAAGCTCTTCCACACGCTCCAAGCTCACCTGTCCGGTCTGGAACGTGTTGAGGGTGAAACCAAGTAGTGCAGTAGGAAAAACTAAGCGCTCTACAAAAAGGATCAAGGCCACCAATCCGCCGATGCTGAGGGTGCCTTGTTCCAGTTGACCGCTGCCAAGTGCCAAAAGTAGGAGCAGTGAAACCGAGGAGATTCCACCCAGCAAGGGGAAGAGGGTGCTGCGAGTTCGTGCCAGGCGAATAGCACTATCTTTATAGGTATTGTTTCGCTCAGCAAAGGCATCCTGTTCAGGTTGCTCCTGGCCATAGATCTTGATGGCACTTATGCCTGATAGATCCTCCTGGATCAGTTCGCTGAGACTTGATAGAGCTTCCTGCTGGCGTTTTTGTTGCCGCATCATTCGCCCCCCAAACAGGCGCACAGTGCCAAGCATTACTGGATAGAGAGAGATCGCGGCCAGGGTTAAGCCTGGGTCGATGGCCAGCATCGCGGGAAGAGTGAAGCAGTAAGCCAACACAGTGTTGGTAAGGCTAAGAATCGCGAAGCCAAGTAGACGACGAATGTTTTCAACATCGCTGGTTGCGCGGCTGATGACTTCACCACTACCGGTCTCCTGCACCCAGCCTGGTTCCTGCCTAAGCATGTGGTCAAAGATGCGCTGGCGCAGGTCCACCTCCACTTGGCGGCCGACACCGAAAACCAGTTGCCTAGACACCAAACGCACGATGCCCATGATGCTGGCGAGAATCACAATCCAGCTGGCCTGACGCATCACGTCAGTGATGGCAAAGCCTTCTTGGAGATCATCAATGATGCGCCTCACCTCTAGGGGGATGATGACGCTGACAATGTTCACCACCACGAGGGCCATTGCACCCATCAGCACAGTGCGGCGATGGGGCTTTAGATAACGACCAATGAGATCGAGGCGAAATGCTGCCATGCAGGTATCGCTACATGGTTCAACCTATGCAGCCAGTTTGATGAGCGAGCCTAGAGGGATTCTTGAAACATTGCGATCACAGATCCTTAGCTAATGCGCATTAGAACCATCCAATCCAGGTGAATGCTGGCGATTAAGTAACGTTGCTGCTCACTAACGAACGAGCTCCGGATGTCGATTTGGTCTCTATGCCCTGATTGTTGATTCGATTCATCGTCCTTCAGGGGTGCAAGATTTTTAGTGTGAATGTCTCAAGATCCTTAAGTTTTTGGGATTGAATGACGCAGGGCTAAATGCCTGAGACCTTTGGCATTGGCGCTAGTTGCAGCAATCAGAAAGTCGTTCCTATCCAGCTTCAATAGCACCGTTTGGATGGATCAGAGGTCTTTCTTGCTGATCTCTTGAAGAGATTCTAGCCAGTAGCAAAGTTTTAGGAGATAGTGGTGTTGTCCCCATCACCCGGCCCGGAGTGCTTTGCACCCGGGTTTTTTTCTGCTCCGATGCCTACTTCAGCTACTGCCTCTTCCTCTTGGTCGCAAATCCTCGAGATGTTGCTCGAGGGACAAAACCTTCCTGAGGTGGAAGCAACTGCCTTGATGGAGGCTTGGTTGGCGGAACAACTAACCCCTGTGCAGACCGGTGCGTTTCTAGCGGCTTTGCGAGCCAAGGGAGTCACAGGAAATGAGTTATCAGGAATGGCCCAGGTGTTGCGAGGTGCTTGTCCCTTGCCTTGCCCATTGCCAGACATCCATATGGTCGACACCTGTGGAACAGGTGGCGACGGTGCAGACACCTTCAACATCTCAACCGCAGTGGCCTTCACTGCTGCCGCCTGCGGGGCGAATGTGGCTAAGCATGGCAATCGCAGTGCAAGTGGCAAAGTCGGTTCAGCAGATGTTCTTGAGGGCCTGGGTCTAGAGCTCAAGGCCCCTCTTGTCTCCGTGGTGGAGGCCCTGGTTGAGGTAGGCGTCACATTTTTATTTGCCCCAGCCTGGCACCCCGCTTTGGTCAACTTGGCCCCATTGCGGCGCAGCCTTGGAGTGCGCACCGTGTTCAATCTTCTGGGTCCACTGGTGAATCCTTTGCAACCAAATGCCCAGGTTCTCGGGGTAGCTAAGGCTGAGCTGCTCAATCCAATGGCGGAAGCATTACAACGGCTTGGCTTGCAGCGGGCCGTTGTTGTCCATGGCGCTGGAGGCCTTGATGAAGCTTCGTTGGAGGGAGCCAATGCAATGCGTTTGCTTGAAAATGGTCACTTGCGACAAGCATCGATCGATTCAGCAGAACTCGGGCTTACTAGAGCTCCTTTGCAGGCTCTCCAGGGTGGTGATTTGGCAACAAATCAAGCGATTCTTTCCGCTGTACTTCAGGGAGGCGGCACCGCCCCTCAACGGGATGTGGTGGCATTGAACACAGCCCTAGTGCTCTGGGCTGCTGGCCTACAAGATGATTTACGAGCAGGTGTTTCTACTGCAAAGTCTTGCCTGCAGGAAGGCCTCCCCTGGCAACGGCTAGAAGGGCTCCGCATGGAACTTGATCATCAAATTGGAGAATGAGACTGCGATGACTTCGGGATCCTTCAGCTGATGATTGCTTCATCGCGAAATTCGGCGCTCTTGATGCTTGCTGATGGCACGGTGCTTGAGGGGGAGGCCTTTGGTCATCGCGGTGACGCGATGGGCGAGGTGGTTTTCAACACCGGCATGACGGGCTACCAGGAAGTCCTTACGGATCCCAGTTACTCCGGTCAGTTGGTCACATTCACCTATCCAGAGTTGGGTAACACAGGCGTAAATCCTGATGATCAAGAATCATCCCTGCCTCATGCAAGGGGTGTCATCGCCCGTCAACTCTCCCCAACGCCGAGCAGTTGGCGTTGCCAACAGTCGCTGCAGACTTGGCTGGAGGAGCAAAGAGTTGTTGGTATCTCAGGTGTTGATACCAGGGCGCTTGTGAGACATCTGCGCGAGGTCGGAGCCATGAATGGCGTCATAAGCAGCGATGGTTCCACCCCTAAGCAGCTGATGGAACTGTTGCAGCAGGCTCCATCGATGGAGGGATTAAACCTTGCAGATCAGGTCTCAACGAAAGATCCATACCGCTGGAGATCAACTTGTGCTGTGGGCTTTGATCAAAGGTTGAAGCAACAAATTGATTCGCCCTATCGCGTTGTCGCGATTGATTTCGGTATCAAGCGGGCCATACTCGACCGTTTGGTCGCTCACGGTTGTGAGGTCACCGTCCTGCCGGCCAGTTCCGATTTAGCCACCGTGTTGAGTTCACAACCCGAGGGCGTATTTCTATCTAATGGACCTGGTGACCCTGCTGCCGTGACTGGTGGTATTGCCTTGGTTAAAGATCTTCTCAATAAGGTTGATATCCCCCTGTTTGGCATTTGCCTGGGTCATCAAATTATTGGGCTTGCCATGGGAGGCCGTACTTTCAAATTGGCCTATGGCCATCGCGGGCTCAACCATCCCTGCGGCACAACGGGGCAGGTGGAGATCACCAGTCAAAACCATGGATTCGCACTTGACGCCTCGTCTCTGTCACAAGTCAGCGTGGTTGTGACCCATCTCAATCTCAATGACCGCACTGTTGCCGCGATAGCGCATCGGGATCGACCTGTTTTTGGTGTGCAATACCACCCGGAGGCGAGTCCTGGTCCTCATGATGCAGACCACCACTTCGCTCACTTTGTTGAGCTGATGGCAGATCGTCGCTGAAGCGTGGTGCGGATCACTCAGTATCACTACACTTCGTGCCATTGCGTCCCGGGGGACTGGTCCCATCACAGAATTGCAGCGACTGACCGTTTCTCTAAGAGGGGGTTTTGAACGTCGACAGGGTTGTCTGGTATTCCAGTTCACTGGCCAGCTAGACGCTTATTCCGAGAAGCAGTTCATCACCTACGTAGAGGATGTGCTCTTGGCCAATGCTGCCCCTTTGGTTATTGACCTGAACAAGATTGACTTTCTTGACTCTTCTGGCCTAGGGGCTTTGGTTCAAACTGCCAAGAAGTGCACCGATGCCAAACGGTCATTTGCCCTTGTGGGCAATGCAAGGGTCGTCCAAACTGTGAAACTTGTGCGGCTTGAGGATTTTCTCCACCTGGCAGTTGATCTGCGTACGGCTTTAAATCAGTTGAAAGCTTGAACAATTGGATTCGTAGTCAGTCAGCGATTGGCGGTGCTAATGAACTGGGACCGTTGCAGTTGGCTTGGCTTGGTGATGCTGTTTGGGAATTGCATCAGCGTCTGCGTCATTGTTACCAACCTGGCAGATCTGAAGATCTACATCGAGCAGTTGTTGACGAGGTGAAGGCCGCTGCTCAGGCAGAAGCTCTGCTTCGCTTAGATCCGCATCTTTCAGATCTTGAGAAGGATTTGGTACGGCGAGGTCGTAACAAATCCGGACGAGGACCACGCCGTGGAGAGGCAGCGACCTACGGCAAGGCCACAGGGTTTGAGACAATGGTTGGCTGGCTCTTTTTGCAGAATCCGGCGCGGCTTGCGCAGCTCTTGGATCAACTGGAGGAGACCGAACACGACTTGCTATAGCTTCTTCTCTTCTTATGAGCTCCCGCTTTGATCGCCGTTCAGGCAACCCCCCTCGTGGTGGTCGTCCTAGAGGAGGTCGTCCTGGTGGGATCCGACGGGATGGCGATGGGGTTTCTGGTCGATCTGCTTACGGAAGCCGCTCTTCCGGCAGCCGCCCATCGAGTGGTCGTTCCTCTGGACCGCGAGGGGTGTATCGCTCTGGCCCTGATGGAGAAGCTGGTGATAGCCCTTCAAAAGTATTCAATGGTGAGGGCTCTGGGCAGGACCGTTTTAACCGTGATCGTTCTCGCTCTGAGCAGGGGCGTTTTAGCCGGGATCGGCCTCGCTCTGAACAAGGGCGTGCACGTGAAACTGACAGAAAAGAGGCTCGTCGATTTCGTGATGAGAGACCATCACGACGTCGCAGCGATGAACGGCTAGGGCGACGTCCCTCCTTGGGAGAACGTTCACGTCTTACAGACAGGCAGTTGCCTTCAAAAAGATTCGATCCATCTACTTCGGATCGCGTTCCAGAGGCAGAAACATTCGGACCGGCTGCTGCCGATGATTTGCTTTGGGGACGTCATGCCAGCCAAGCTGCTCTGGAAGCTGGGCGCCCGATTCATCGCATCTGGTGCACATCAGATTTACGAAGCGCACCAAGGTTTTTGCAATTGCTTCGTGAGGCCAAATCCTCAGGAGTACTGGTGGAAGAAGTCACTTGGGCTCGTCTCGGTCAACTCACAGGTGGTGCTGTGCATCAAGGAATTGTTCTGCAGACTGCTGCAGCGGAGACCCTTGATTTGCAAAGTCTGATCGAGGGATGTGCGGGTCTTGGGGAATCGCCCCTTTTACTTGCCCTCGATGGCCTAACGGATCCCCACAATCTTGGCGCCATTATTCGTTCTGCAGAGGCACTTGGCGCCCATGGGGTTGTTCTCCCACAACGACGAAGTGCTGGTCTCACTGGTTCGGTGGCCAAGGTTGCAGCAGGCGCTTTGGAGCATCTACCAGTAGCGCGTGTCGTGAATATCAATCGTTCTTTAGAAGCACTGAAGCAGGCGGGATATCGAGTTATTGGCCTGGCGGAGGAAGGGGACATCACCCTTCCAGATGTCGATCTAGACGGACCTTTAGTGATCGTGACGGGATCAGAGAAGCAGGGGATCTCTCTCCTGACTCGTCGCCATTGCGATCAGCTTGTACGCGTTCCATTACGGGGGGTTACTCCCAGTCTGAATGCCTCTGTTGCTACTGCGATGTGTTTATACGAGGTTGCCCGTCGTGGCTGGATGAAGGGGGTTCATGGCCAAACTCCATCCCCCAGGATCGTGCGGCCTCAATGCCCTTTGCCGGTCAACTCATGCGACTCCATTTCCGTGGAGTCAGAACCCATTGCCAAGACCAATCGTTCGCCAATCCATCAGCCGGATGAGATTGAGCGGTTTGGGGAGGCTTTGCCGTCCAGCTTGGCTAACCAGCAACTTTGTTCCAAAGTTGATGAACCACCGATGGATCGCCAAATAGGGGATTTGCAGGCAGAAAGAACTTCGATTGAGGATGAGGATTTGCTGACCAGTCAGGATTGGAATTTTGACGTTCGTGAGGATCAATCACCTGATGAAGAGAGTGTTCAGCGTTGATCCAAAAATTCCTTGGCAGCCGACAGCGGAACACCAATTGGAACATGACGAGGCAAAATAATGCTCATCCGCCAACCTCAATCATGGGCTCATTGATTAGGCCGCTGCGTAGCCTCGTCAATGGCTTTGGTTTGGCTTGGTGGGCCAGGGTTGAAACCCGTGAACCAAATATCACCTATTGGTTCGGCCCTTTTTTGACCCGAAAGAGTCTTAAGGGCAAGCTATCGACCTTCGTTGCGGATCTCTCTTTTGAGGGACCTGCGTCTGTGAATCACACCCTCGTGCGTTGTCGTCGCGTTGAGCCGCTGACGATCGCAGTCGAAGGCCGGTCAGACGACTGATAGCGTCGCTGCTGCACAGCACAGCACCGCAAGCCGATGGCGATCGCTGAATGGCGTCAGCAACTAAAGCTCGGCGAGGTTTCCGCCAGGGAACTCACAGATCACCAACTTGCTCGTATCGCAGTGGTGGATCCCACTCTGCACGCTTTTCTGGATATCACAGCAGATCGAGCTCGTGCCGATGCCGATCGCATCGATGAGGCCTTGGCTGCGGGTGAGTCTCTGCCACCTCTGGCTGGTGTGCCATTGGCAATTAAGGACAACCTCTGCACGAAAGGAATACGCACCACCTGTTCCAGTCGAATGCTGAAAACCTTTGTGCCGCCCTATGAATCCACCGTCACTGAGCGCCTCTGGCAGGCCGGTGCTGTGCTTCTCGGGAAAACAAATCTCGATGAGTTCGCCATGGGTAGCTCGACCGAGACATCTGCGTTTGGGGCTACATCCAATCCCTGGGATATCAGCCGTGTGCCGGGTGGCAGTTCTGGTGGCAGTGCAGCAGCTGTTGCGGCAGGTGAATGCATGGCTGCCTTGGGTTCGGATACTGGGGGCTCAATCCGTCAGCCCGCTTCATTTTGTGGAGTCGTAGGCCTTAAACCCACCTATGGCCGTGTCAGTCGTTGGGGTTTGGTGGCTTTTGCCAGTTCTCTTGATCAGGTTGGACCATTCACGACCAACGTGGCCGATGCTGCTGAGCTTTTACAAGTGATCGCAGGATCTGATCCTCGTGACTCCACTTGTCTCAATGTTGCTGTTCCCGATTATTGCTCTGCCCTTTCGCAACCAATGTCTGGGGTACGCATCGGCTTGATTCGTGAGTGCTTTGACCAGAACGGCTTGGACGCGCAAGTGAAGAGAACAGTTTTAACAGCTGCAGAGAAGCTGCAATCCTTGGGAGCGGAACTGGTTGAGGTGAGTTGCCCACGCTTTAGCGATGGCATCGCCACCTATTACGTGATAGCCCCATCGGAGGCTTCGGCAAACTTGGCGCGTTACGACGGGGTGAAGTACGGCTACCGAGCTGAAGGAGCTGATGCTCTAGCCGCGATGACAGCCCGAAGTCGCGCAGAGGGTTTTGGTAGCGAGGTGCAGCGACGCATCCTGATCGGCACCTATGCCCTGTCGGCTGGTTACATGGATGCTTACTACAAGAAAGCCCAGCAGGTCCGCACATTGATCCGTCAAGATTTTGATGCGGCCTTCCAAACGGTCGATGTGCTGCTGACACCCACATCACCTACCACTGCATTCCAAGTCGGTGCCCACGCTGATGATCCACTTGCCATGTACCTGGCTGACCTGCTGACGATCCCAGCCAACCTGGCTGGCTTACCTGCCATCAGTCTTCCCTGTGGATTCGATGACGATGGCCTTCCGATCGGGGTGCAGTTGATTGCCAATGTGCTGGAGGAGTCACGCCTCCTGCAAGTGGCTTTTCACTATGAGCAAGCAGCAAACGTGATGGCAAATCACCCGCAGGGAAACTTCATTCCCTAAACGATCTATTGCACTAGATGCAGCGTTTGGCTACTTGAACAACCCTGCATCTTGCGCCTCCTCCTAGGCTAGGGGCATGGCATTCGTTCCTCTTCACAACCACAGCGACTACAGCCTTCTGGACGGAGCTACACAGCTCCCCCAGATGGTGAAGCGAGCCAAGGAGCTAGGCATGCCCGCTCTGGCACTCACCGACCACGGTGTGATGTATGGCGCCATTGAACTGCTGAAGCTTTGCAAGAACGCTGAGATCAAGCCGATCATCGGCAATGAGATGTATGTGATCAACGGGTCTATTGAGGATCCGCAACCGAAGAAGGAGCGTCGTTATCACCTGGTGGTGCTTGCTAAGAACGATGTTGGCTATCGCAATCTTGTGAAACTCACCAGCATTAGCCATCTGCGCGGCATGCGCGGCCGAGGCATCTTTGCAAGGCCATGCATTGATAAAGAACTGCTGAAGGCCTATAGCGAAGGGTTAATTGTTGCCACCGCTTGTCTTGGTGGGGAGATTCCTCAAGCCATCTTGCGCGGTCGCATTGATGTAGCAAGGGATGTGGCTCGTTGGTACCAGGAGGTCTTTGGCAAAGACTTCTATCTCGAAGTTCAGGATCACGGCTCGCCGGAAGACCGAATCGTCAATGTAGAGATTGTGAACATCGCCAAAGAACTAGGGATTGAGCTGATTGCGACCAATGACGCCCATTACCTCAGCAAGAACGATGTGGAGGCCCATGACGCCCTGCTTTGTGTGCTGACAGGCAAGTTGATCAGTGATGAGAAGCGTCTGCGCTACACAGGTACTGAATACATCAAGTCTGAACAGGAGATGGGACGGCTATTCGCCGATCATCTCGAACCTGATGTGCTGCAAGAGGCTATTGCCAACACAGCAGCCGTTGCCGAAAAAGTAGAGGAATACTCAATCCTCGGTAGTTATCAGATGCCTCGTTTCCCGATTCCTGAAGGACATAGCGCCGTGAGTTATCTACACGAGGTCTCTGAGCAGGGGCTACGGCAAAGGTTGAAACTGGCAACGACAGATCCAATTGATGACCATTACGGCGAAAGGCTCACCTATGAGCTGGGCGTGATGGAACAGATGGGCTTCCCCACCTATTTCCTGGTGGTATGGGATTACATCCGCTTTGCACGTGAACAGGGCATTCCAGTAGGACCAGGGAGGGGGTCAGCGGCTGGCTCACTCGTGGCATATGCCCTTGGTATTACCAACATTGATCCTGTTCAAAACGGATTGTTATTTGAGCGATTCCTCAATCCTGAGCGTAAGTCGATGCCTGATATTGACACTGATTTCTGTATTGAACGTCGTGGTGAGGTGATCGACTATGTCACGCGTCGTTACGGCGAAGACAAGGTTGCTCAAATTATCACTTTTAACCGAATGACCTCCAAGGCCGTTTTGAAGGATGTAGCCCGTGTGCTTGATATTCCGTATGGAGATGCCGATCGACTTGCCAAGCTTATTCCCGTAGTAAGGGGAAAGCCTGCAAAACTAGCTGCGATGATCGGCAGCGATTCGCCGAATGCTGAATTCCGTGAGAAGTATCAGAACGATCCAGTAGTTACAAAATGGGTCGATATGGCGATGCGCATTGAAGGTACAAATAAAACCTTTGGCGTTCATGCCGCTGGAGTCGTCATTGCTGCTGAGCCCCTAGATGATCTTGTACCCCTTCAGCGTAATAACGATGGACAGGTAATTACTCAATACTTCATGGAGGATGTTGAGTCGATGGGGTTATTAAAGATGGATTTTCTTGGGCTCAAGAATCTCACCATGATTGACAAAACACTTGAGCTTGTTGAAGTCAGCAATGGAGAGAGAATTGATCCTGATCAATTGCCAACAGAGGATCCTGAAACTTTTGCCTTACTTGCAAGAGGAGATCTTGAGGGCATCTTTCAACTTGAATCGACTGGGATGAGACAGATTGTGCGTGACCTTCGCCCCTCATCTCTTGAAGATATCTCCTCAATTTTAGCTTTGTACAGACCAGGTCCTTTGGATGCCGGATTGATTCCAAAATTTATCAATCGGAAACATGGTCGAGAGGCAATTGATTTTGCTCATGCTGCCCTTGAACCAATCCTTAAGGAGACTTACGGGATCATGGTTTATCAGGAGCAGATCATGAAGATTGCCCAAGATCTTGCTGGCTATTCTCTGGGCGAAGCTGACTTGCTACGGCGTGCAATGGGCAAGAAAAAGGTTTCAGAGATGCAGAAACATCGCAGTATTTTTGTTGAAGGAGCAAGTCAAAGTGGTGTTGATCAGAAGATCGCCGATGAGCTTTTCGATCAAATGGTTTTGTTCGCCGAATATTGCTTCAACAAGAGTCACTCAACAGCTTATGGCGCTGTTACTTATCAAACTGCCTATTTAAAGGCACATTATCCAGTTGCCTATATGGCGTCATTACTGACAGTAAATGCTGGCGCTAGTGACAAGGTGCAGCGCTATATCTCGAACTGCAATGCGATGGGAATTGAAGTGATGCCGCCAGATGTGAATGCTTCAGGGATTGATTTTACCCCTGCTGGTGATCGCATCCTGTTTGGTCTTTCTGCTGTGAGAAATCTTGGCGATGGTGCAATCAGGCAGCTAATTGCCAATCGCGATGGTGATGGCCCCTTTGTCTCCCTTGCCGATCTCTGTGATCGTCTGCCCTCCACTGTTCTGAATCGTCGCGGGTTGGAATCTCTTATTCATTGCGGAGCCCTAGATGCCATAGACCCTGAATCGAACCGGGCCCAGTTAATTGCCGACTTGGAGCTTCTGATCCACTGGGCTGCTTCTCGTGCCCGTGATCGACTCAGTGGTCAGGGCAACCTATTTGATCTTGTAGCTGGAGCAGCAGACGAGCAAACGTCTGATGAGCTGAGCACTGCACCCAAAGCAGCACCGGTTCCCGACTACCCACCGACTGAAAAGCTGAGACTTGAAAAAGAGTTGGTTGGTTTCTACCTTTCTGATCACCCTCTCAAGCAGCTCACTGCTCCAGCTCAATTACTGGCGCCCATTGGTCTTGCCAGCCTTGAGGATCAGCCTGACAAGGCGAAGGTCAGTGTGATCACGATGCTGACGGAGATGCGCCAAGTCACAACCCGCAAGGGCGATCGTATGGCAGTTCTCAAGATTGAGGATCTCACCGGTGGTTGCGAAGCTGTGGTGTTCCCCAAGAGCTATGCCCGTCTATCAGATCACCTCATGTTGGAAGCGCGACTGCTCATCTGGGCCTCTGTTGATCGTCGCGACGACCGTATCCAATTGATCATTGATGATTGCCGCGCCATCGATGACCTACGACTGCTGTTGGTGGAGTTGATGCCTGATGAAGCCTGTGACATCACTGTGCAGCACAAGCTTCGGGAATGTCTCCATCAGCATCGCCCAGCCAAGGATGAATTTGGCGTGCGGGTACCTGTGGTGGCAGCGGTTCGCCAGGGTCCCCAGGTGCGTTACGTATGCCTAGGTCATCAGTTCTGCGTTCGAGACGCTTCTGCTGCACTCAGTTCTCTTCAACAGCAGGCATTCAAAGCTCGATGCAGCGACCGACTATTTGTCTGATGTTTGTCCGGATTCCTTTGGCTTGGTATCTGATTTTGAGCCAGGTTGATTAGCTTTGCTTGAATCGCGCATTCTTCCTATGTTGCGACCAATATGTTCCAATCCAAGCAGGCTGCCTGGGGCATCTTCCCAGCTGGCAGATAGAACCCCATAACTCAGTCCTATCAAGCCAACAAGGAAGCAGGCTGCTGAAGTGATCAGCGTGATGAATGGTGAGATATCAGCAATGCCACGGCTCACAATCAGATAACTAACTACAAAAACACCCATCCCTGCAGCAGTAGGCAGACCCGAGGCAAAGATCACGCGCCGCAGCATGCGATTTGCCACCGGCTTTGGAATGGCCTGCTGACTGCTGGAAGTCGCTTTTGCTTTCTTGATATTTGGCGATTTGGATCCCTTTGGGGGCAGGCTTTTGTTGGCCATTCCGCTCTTTTCTGGCCCGAAAGGCATAGCTTTGCTTCGTTCGGCCATCTACTTAAGAATTAGAGGGAAATCGCTAAAAGGGATTTAACCGCGGATGCCTAGTTTGGTGATCAGGCCGTTGTAGCGCTGTTCACTTTTTCCGCGTACATAACTGAGCAAGCGCTTGCGACGACCAATCATCTTGAGCAGTCCCTGACGGGATGAGAAGTCGTGCTTGTTCTCCTGCAGGTGCGAGCTGAGCTTTGTAATCCGCTCGCTAAGCATTGCCACTTGCACCTCCACAGACCCTGTATCGGTTCCATGGGTTTGGTTGGCATTGATCAGCTGTTGCTTTTCTGTTGTATCGAGCGACATGCTTGGCGTTTTGCCCTAAGAGACCAAAAAAACAATCTAACTCTTTGAGGACCATTTTTTAGGCAGCTTCCTGACTAAGCCAGCGCAGGCTTGCTCTCAGCCAAGCGTCAATGTCGTCAATGGAGGGGACAGACTCAGGCATGTCACTGGCTCCTATTGCAGCACCGCTGGCCACAGCCCTTATGGCACGGCGTATTTCAAGATCTTCGTAACCAAGGCCCCCAAGGGTGATCTGTAGCTCATGCAGACTTGAATCCTTGAGCTGATGCGAATCGATCACACCATTGTCCACCAGAGACATTCCAGGATCACGACAACTAAATTCAGCCAACTTTGTGCGCAATTCCACCGCAAGACGTTCGGCTGTGCGCTTGCCTACACCTTGAGCCTGACAAAGCTTGCGTAGGTCTCCCTGCACAATCGCCTCTACAAGTTCTCCGGTCTGACATTCCTCTAGAAGAGCGAGGGCCATCTGGGGCCCCACTCCGCTAACACCAATCAAGGTACGAAACATGTCCCGTTCTCGTCGTTCCGGGAAGCCAAACAAGCTGGATCCATCATCACGCTGAACCTGATGGATCCAGAGGATGAATGTGTTTTGCCCGTGCTCCATTTCGCTGAGATGGCGCGGTGCAATCTGAACCTCGTAACCAACACCAGCACATGCCAGAACGACTCCTTGCCGAGTCCCTTGCTGCCAGGCTTCTACCTTTTGCCCTTGCAGCCAGCCGATCATGAGGTTGCTCTTGATGTCATCCATGCTGCCTGATCTGTCCAGCCTCTGCTTGATCGTTCGAGGTCCTGCGCAGAACTTCTGGAGCTTGTTTTGCTTTGCGTAACCGGTCTAAAACTCAATTCCTGCAATGGTTATCAGTAGCCGCGCCAGTGGATGTCCGCCAGAAGCCCGGGCACTACAGATTGAGTTGTTGCAAACCGCTATTACCAGCCTCCTAGATCTTGAGACGGGAAATTCAGCAGACATGGGCCGAGTGCATGTTGAAAAGCGAGATGACACTCATCTTCGTGAGAATTGGGTCTTGGGGGTAATGGGTGACTTTGCTTAACAGCTACCTAGTGATTCCCTACCTGTAGAAAGTTCGTTTGAAAAATTTCTAGAACATTTTTTAAAAAGGGTGAGTTGCATTTGCCTGTCTATTGATGACCATCTTCAGAAGAGAAGCCCAAACTGTCTACTCAAAGAAGAACTAGAACCTGGATACCGTTTTACCTATAGGCTTGACGAGGTTAGACAACCTCATCTACTGAGTAAAGCTAGACTCAATAGAACCCATTGATTCTGGGCAAGTATAATCTACAAGCTCTGGTTCTCTCTTTCAGACTTTCACCCTTCTCTTTATTCCAACCTTTACCCTTAATGATTAAGTCTTTTGCGGGATGATAGTTATACAAGGCCTCTGGTTTACTTCTACATTCTTTTATCTTGTGGTCATTTATTGATATTGGGATTTAAGTTAAAATCCATACAACCAATAAACCCATAAAAATTCCGTCTCTTTTAGATACATGTGACTAGATTATCTCCTCACATGGCCCATCATTAGAATACCTAGCAGAAACACCTAATGACAGACGAAGAAACGAGGAACTCTCAGCAGTGGGAAGAAAGATTCGAGGAACTCTCAAATGATGAGTTGAAAGGTATTAGTGGTGGCATAGATAGTGTTCCATTTGATCTAAAATCTAATAACCCAAAAGATTCAGGGGCTTCAGTAAAGAAAGCATTAGAGGACTTGGATGGTCAAGAGAAGGAAGATTCTAGGTTCAAGACCACCGGTGGGAGTAGTTTCTAGGTTGTTCTGACCCCATTTTAGAACCAGGAAAAGGGTTACAAGACTCCCCTGCCAACCTTGACTACCTACGAAATGTTTCGACAGCTTAAAAGAGACGAGACCTAATTCTCATAAGGTGATCCTAGGCGTTCCCTTTTAAGGTATTTTTACAGAAATTCCCACCCATGGTTTACAACTCCATCAACAAGACTGAGGTCGCTATCTTGTTTTCATGTTGGTTGCTTTAGGATATTTTCTTGTCTGCTTCTGAAGCTGATGAGTGTTGCTCCTAGGACCAACAGAGCTCCAATCACGAACCAGCCATCAACAGGTTCAGCAAACAGCAGTACACCCCAGAGAGTTGCGAACAAAACTTGGAAATAGCCAATTGAACCTGCTGTAGCTGCTGGTAAAAGAGATAATCCCTCGGTAATCCAGATTTGCCCTAGTTGGGTAAATAGGCCAATACCCAGTATCCAGAGCCAATCGATTCCAAGTGGCAAGACTCCATGATTCCCGAGGAAGAGCAAGGCTATTGGTACTGATGTCAATGGAAAGTAGAAAACGATCACAAGTTGATGTTCCTGCTTGGAAAGCTCACGTACGCAGACGTAGGCCAGAGCTGTAAATAGAGCACCTGAAAGTGCAATAGAGACAGATAAAGGGGAGTAACCGGTGAAGCTTGTGCCAAGCCATGCGGGTTTTAAAACCAGGGTGATCCCCAACCAACCAAGAAATACTGCTATGCCAATACGAGGATGGATTCTTTCTCTTAAAAACATCCATGCCGCTAACGCAACAAAAGCTGGATAGGTGTATTGCAGAACAGTTGCTGTAGCAAGGGGTAAGGACGCCAAGGCGTCAAATACACAGAACAATGCCGCTGTGCCCAGCAGCCCTCGCAATAACAGCAACCTTTTACGGTGTCCCCAGGGGGAAACCCCAACCCGACTGAGCATGAACCGAGTAATTGCCAGGCTGATCAGAGATCTTGCAAACAAAATTTCTGCGACAGGCAAACGACCACCAAGGTGTTTTACGCAAACGGTCATCAAGCTGAAGGCCAGAGCGGCGAGCAGGAGTGATTTGAATCCACGCCATTGGCTGTTTGTCTGCGGTTGGTTGTTGCCCTGCATCGACATCATTCATCTCATCCGCAGAACTGAGGCAATGGCATAGTCAACAACACAAGAGAAGAGGCCATCCCTGAAAGCCATTGCAGCAAGGAAAGACCAGCAACAGGATTGAGATCGCCATGACGTTCCAAATTGGTGATGGCAAGTCGCGTTGCTTTACGAGAAGCAACCCACTCTCCTAATTCTTTTTAAATTGCCCGACTGTAGAAATCTCTAATGGATTCAAAAGCCGTGAAACTCTCCTCCTTTGGAGTTGCTGCTGTGGTGGCTTCCTTTGTGTTTGTTCCAGTAACTGCCTGGGCTGGCCCAACGGTTTCTGTACCTGACTTTAAAAACCAGGTAGGCAGGTTGTCTTGGTGGAGCCCGCGTGTGAGCCGTCAGCTCGCGGATGCTCTTTCCAATGAACTAGCCCTTGCTGGTGGACTAACAGTCGTGGAACGGCAGAATCTCAAGGCCGTCCTCTCTGAGCAAGAGCTTGCCGAGTTGGGGATTGTGCGAAACGACGGAAACGCCGCACGTAGCCGTCAAATGCGTGGCGCCCAATATTTAATTATGGGGCGTGTGAGTGGCTACGAGGATGGGGTTGAAACAAAGCAATCTGGAAGTGGGATGCGCTTTATGGGTTTTGGAGGCTCGAAGACTGTTTCGGAATCCAAGGCTTATGTTTCCATCGACCTACGGGTGGTGGATTCCTCCACTGGAGAGGTTATCGGTGCGCGAACAGTAGAGGGGCGTGCGACCAGCACAGCTAAGCAGAAAGGCTCCGGCGGATCTTTGGCTCCCTTGGCTGGGTTTGTAGGAGGTGCAACCGGAGCAAGAGGGGCAGGGGCCTATGGCCTTGCGGCTGCAGGCACTTTTAGTTATGAAGAATCATCCAGCGAAAGTAATCGCACTCCCGCAGCAAAAGCCATTCGTGCAGCTCTCATTGATGGTGCTGATTATGTCAATTGCCTATTGGTGATACGTGATGGCTGTTTGGCGTCTTATCAGCAGCAGGAATCAATTCGACGCTCTAATACACGTGATGTGCTGCAACTCGATTGATCTCGATCAAAGTTTTGTCGTTTTGCGGCAGGGCTGATTACGCCGTTTGCGCTGCCAATACAGAGAGGACGATTTTGAAGAGGTTTTGAGTTCTTATTGATCTCGGCCTTGCTTGTCGTATGGATTGATTTTGCTGATCATGTTCTCTTCTCGACCTCTCACGGCGCAACCAGCAAAATAAGGTCATGCCCGTCCCCCGTCTTCACCCGCGCACGATCGAGGCCGTCAAGGAGCGTGCCGACATTGTTGATGTCGTTGGCGAACATGTGGTTCTAAAGAAAAAGGGCCGTGAATTCGTAGGGATCTGTCCGTTCCATGACGACAGCAAACCATCGATGACGGTCTCGCCAACGAAGCAGTTTTATTACTGCTTCTCTTGTGGAGCTGGTGGAAACTCGATCAAGTTCCTGATGGAGTTTCAGCGCCAGAGTTTTGGTGATGTGGTGCTGGAGCTTGCTCGCAAGTATCAACTACCTGTTGAGACGGTCGAGGGGCCCCAGCAGGAACGACTACGTCAGCAGCTCTCTCGTCGAGACAAGCTTCATCGTGCGCTTGCATTGGCGGCCGGTTGGTTTCGTGGCCAGCTGCGTACGCCAGTTGGTGCAAGTGCGCTGAATTACCTCACTGAGAAGCGGGGCCTTAGTGAAGTCACCTTGGAATCCTTCGGGCTTGGCTATGCCCCTGAGCAATGGGATGGTTTACTCAAGCACCTCCAGCAGGTGGAAGGTTTGTCTGCTGAATTACTGGAAGCCGCCGGGCTTGTTGTGGCGCGCAAGGGGGGAGGAGGTTTTTACGATCGCTTTCGTCATCGTGTGATGGTGCCGATCCACGACCGCCAGGGAAGGGTGATTGGTTTCGGTGGACGCAGTCTCGATGGCTCAGAGCCGAAGTACCTCAACTCTCCTGAGACAGACGTGTTCGAGAAAGGCAAGCATTTGTTTGGACTGGATCGAGCGGCGAATGCCATCCGTAAGGATGACCGGGCTGTGGTAGTCGAAGGATATTTCGATGTCATTGCATTGCATGCTGCAGGTGTCACCAATTCAGTGGCCTCCTTAGGCACTGCTTTGAGTAGTCAGCAGATCACCCAGATCTGCCGTTGCAGCGAAGGGAAGCGGATCGTGCTTAATTTTGATGCTGATGGAGCCGGTGTTCGTGCTGCGAACCGAGCCATTGGCGAAGTTGAACAACTGGCTTTGCAAGGCCAGTTGGAATTACGAGTGCTTCATTTGCCTTCTGGCAAAGACCCCGATGAATTTCTCAAAGATCATGGTGCTGGCGATTACAGGGCTCTATTAGATCAGTCACCTCTTTGGCTTGATTGGCAGATTCAACAGGTGTTGGAGGGCCGTGATTTAAGTCAAGCGGATCAGTTTCAGCAAGCAGTGAGTGGCCTGGTTGCATTGCTCGGCAAGTTGCCCCAGTCGGCCGTACGGACCCACTACCTGCAACAGGTTGCCGAACGCTTGAGCGGTGGGCAGGGCCGGTTGGCCTTGCAGTTGGAGGAAGATCTGCGCCAACAAGTGAAAGGGCAGCGCTGGCATGGCCGCTCAAGTCGCCATGAGCAACCTGGCGAGGCCAGTCAACGGGAGCGCAGCGAGGCGGAAATCCTGAGGTTATATCTCCATTGCTCAAATCATCGGGCTGCCATTCGCAGGGAGTTACGACAACGAGAGCTGGAGGATTTTGCCTTACAACATCACCGTTTGCTTTGGGCGGCGATCACTGATTTGGAGGAAACCAATCTTGGTGCAGGACGTTTAGAGGCGATCAGTCGCGGAACTGACTCTGGTCATGATTTGGAGGATATTGAGTTACCACGGCTGCTTACCGATCAGTTGCTCCTGGAGAACAGTGCTCTAGTCGCTCGTCTTACCCCGTTATTAGAGCCTGGCGAGGTTCATTTGGCGGCTATGGCTAAGCCACTGCTTCAGCTCCGGGGCACAGCAGCGGCTCTAGAACGCCAGAAATCCCTCAAGCGTTGTCGTCATCTTCTTGAGGCCTGGGGTGGTCAGCGTCTTGAAACTCTTGAGCGTTGTATTGCTGCTTTGATTCAAGAAGAGCGACAGCAACCTACTGAATCAGTCGATATGGAAAAGCGTATCGAAGCAATGTTTGAGGAGCTCAACAGCGATGCGTTGCGTTTCCAGGAGCTTTATTACAGCGAGCGCAAGCATATTGGTCACTTAGATCAGCAGCGGTGTGGTGGCTTCTCAGGCCAGGATGTCATTCCGGCTTAGGTCATCAGTCTGTGGATGCGCTTCACAAGCCAATCGGCGATATCAAAGAACTTGTTGTCTTGATTGACCATCACGATTCCTGCTTGCATCTTGTCGCTGATCTTTTCTAGCTTTTGAATGCACCGCTCAGCGAAGCTTTACCATCGACGTTTCAGTCCATTAGCAACAGCTACGCAGGTCAGCGAATCCTTTGTAGGGCTGTCAGATAAGGCGTCAAGTTGTGGAGCTTAAAGATGAAACTCACTTGTCAATCTTAGCAGATGGTTGTCTCTACGGCGGTGTACTGAGGCCTTTTAACTGCAGCATGGCTCTTTAAACTGATGATCTCTTCTTAAATTTGATGGCATGAGCTTCTACGAAGCGATTTGGCACGGTGAGGGCATTGGTGATGGAGGTGATTTAGAGGAGTCGCTCCAGGCTTATATCGTGGTAAAACCTGAAGATGGCGACTGGACAGAAGCCTGTGCGAAGGACGGGGCGAATCCTCATGTGGATCACTACTCTTCCTTCGACGCTTATCTTGATAATGCCGATGCAATCGAGACGATTCCGGTAACCCCGGCGATGATTGCAGGAGCTGTACAACAACTTTCCTCATGATCGCTGTTTTAATCCAAAGGTTGCTGCGATTAGCCTCTGATGAGTGACGTCCCTATTGCCTTTGCTGGTTGCACGCCGGTGAATCATCTCTGGCCTCAGCTTGTTGAACGGCTGGGAATGGATAAATCAAAACGCGCAGTGCGTCAGGCGCTTGATTTGCAGGGCATGCAAGGTCATGCTGCAACTTTGCCGGTGCTTTTGGTTGAAACTTGTGGGGTCGCCTTGGCTAGTACTGAACTGCTGCGTCATCAGACCGGCCTCGCTTGCCATGGTGAGCGCATGGTATTGCTGTTGAATCGTCGCGAAGAGGAGGTGCAACTTCTGCAGCAATTTTAAAATGCATGCACCCCCTAATGATCAAATAACAAAACCTCTCTTCTTCATTGTATATCTGTAGATCAGTTACTCTGCCTTGAGATTATTTTAATGGCGTTCAGTCACCTTTGCAGACTTTGCGGTAAATCTGTTGAGATTACTGAAGCATTTGCCAAGAGTATTCAGCGAACGGGAGGGTCTTCAATAATTTGCTCTACTTGCCTGGCTCATGAAACCACGCACTTGTTGCCTTCTAGACCATCAGCCAGGCTCTCATTTGTTCGTCTAATGACCAAGACTTTTTTCATAGTAACTTTTCTATTTATCCTCACTTCTTTCTTCTCTGCATGGCGCATTCTTTATGGATTGGAGATGTGGATGGAACCGAGCAAATCAAATCCAGCCCAATCCACTAACTAATGAGATCTGTTGACATTCAATTCTAAATTTCAGGCCAGCACCAACGGCACGTCATTGAGGCGAGTTGTGGCCGCGCGGCTGAGTTGATGACGACGCATGCTCCATCCTGGCTGCATGCCACAAACAGCCCAACTCACGGTTCCGCTGCCGTAACGGTGATTGAGTCGGTCGACGGTGTTCATTAGTCGATCGCGACGATGCTGCTCATCGGCATGAACTGCTACCAGCAGGTGTTGTTGCAGATGGTCTGCGCTCTGTAGGTTTTGCATCAGCACCCCGGCTTTGTTTAAGCGGCGATGGGGCCGGTAGATTCGCTCTACTAGTGGCAAGGCTGCTGCTAGCAAGATTGCAGTGTCGTTGCTTGGCAAATCCAGTTGGATGGTAGCGGCTTGGCTGTAAAACGATGGTGCAAATGGGCTGGTACGTGTGAATACGGTGAGGATCCCGGCCCGTTGCTGTTGTCGTCGCAGTTTTTCACTGGCGCGCACCACGTAGGTTGCGATTGCCTGGCGTAATTCCTCTAGGTTGGCGATTGGTCGGCTAAAACTGCGGCTAACACAGGTTTCCTGTTTTGATGTTGGGGCTAGGGCTAGAGGAAGGCAGGCATAACCTTGTAATTCTCGTTGTAGGCGTATGCCTACAACGCCGCAGCGGGCATGAAGTTTGCTACGTGGCATATCGCGCAATTGCCGGGCATTGGTTACGCCTCTAAGTCGGCACCAATGAGCCAACTTGCGACCGATCCCCCATACATTTTCGATAGCGACGCTCTCGAGCCATGTATCTGGATCACTAGCGGTGAGTAGGTTGAACACTCCAGCGTGAGCCGGTATGGCCTTGGCCAGGTGGTTGGCGAGTTTGGCCTGACCTTTACTGGCGCCAAGTCCGATCGCTATCGGTAGGCCCAGGTTGCGATGCACCTGGGCCCGTAGTTGACGGGCCCAGGGCTTTAGGTTGTCATCAGAGGGACCATTGATGTAAGCAAAGGCTTCATCAATCGAGTAAATCTCCAGCTCCTCGCAATGGGCTTCCAGCAAGCTCATCAGTCGTTGGCTCATATCGCCGTAGAGGGCGTAGTTGGAGCTGCGCACGACAACGCCAAGTCGGTCCAATTTGTGACGGACCTTGAAATAGGGCGTGCCCATGCTGATCCCGAGAGCACGCGCTTCGGAGCTGCGAGCAACAATGCAGCCATCGTTGTTGGAGAGCACGACCAGAGGACGACCGATCAGCGAGGCGTCAAGGCTTTGCTCACAGGAGGCATAGAAATTGTTGCCGTCGATCAGAGCCGTGACCCGAGACATGGCACTGGAGGGAAGCGAGCGAAACTATGCCCTATCCTAGTACAGAGATACTAGCGCCTGTTTGATGGCGAGAACGTGCTTTGCTGTGACAGCCAGTCGCAATGGTTGTCGTCAATGTGGCGAGGAGAATGTCAATGCAGACTGGCGGCCAATCATTACTTTGATTGGTTGTTTGGCTGCATTGGTCTTGCTTGGCTGCATCAAGGTTTCCAACATCAAGCCTGTCGTTGTGACCTAGAAACCTTTTGCAATAGAGGATGCTGGCTCAATGGCCGGCTAGGCGTAGCTGAATCCCTAACAATGTCTACAAAAAGTCGTCTATGGCGTCTTAGCTGGACCTGGCCACTTAGGTTAATTCCATGTTATGAGCAACCGCGTCGGTCGGGTCTTTTGTAAAACCAACAAGACAAAAGGATTTGCAATGGCACCAACTCTAAGCAAGCATCAGAAAGATATTATTCAGAGAGTCAATAAGGAAAGCTTCTCTGAATGGCTATCAAGAGGAGATAGGCAAGAGATCAGAGAGTTGATGGAAGAAGTCTGGATCGAATGGCTTTGCAAGGAAGATGATCAGTTCCGCGAACGTTACTATGAGCTTCAATCACAGGGTGATTGCGAATGGCTCAATATCAGAGAAGAAATCTTAGCTGTGCATGGCCATGTTGAGTCTCCAGAAGGAGCATCAGAGCTTCAGCAAAAAGCGATTAAAGCCAATGGCATTAAACACTTACATGATTGGTTTGCATTTGTAGATGAATGTGTTCACGAGTATCTGGAAGATCTTGGCTGGGCAAGGGGGCCGGAGGAAAAATCCCTGGATTATTCCCACACCTCTGTTTCTGCTTGGGTTTCCGATCAAGAGGCAAATGAACAACAAGAAAGGCGTCAATGGCTTGGTCAGTTGACCGACACGTTATGGGATTTCAAAGGCTCCTCTCATTGTTATTGGTCTGATCGCATCCTTGCCTTACGCGATCTGGGTCAACAAAAGTCATCCATTTGATCCACCAAACTTGCCTATCTCTATATACGATTTAAAGGTAATATCTTTAAAGATGAGCAACAACACTATTGCTATGCCGGGCAACCTTATTCATCGTCTTGCCTATTTTGAGCCTATTCATGTAGGCGTTGTGTTGAGTGGGATATTTGCTGCGCAGGGTTGAGGCTATGAATGGAATGCACTGCCACACCCCAGATTTGCACGTCACCGAAGCGGGCCAGATCCAGCGGTGGGTAATTGGAATGGGCGGCTTCTAGACGCAGTACACCACGGTGGCGGACAAGTTGTTTGAGCGTGAAGGCACCATCAAGAATCGCCACCACGATGTGACCGGGGCGTGCATCTAGGCTGCGGTCGACAACTAAGAGGTCGCCATTGTGGATGCCAACACCTGTCATTGAGTGGCCGCTAACACGCAGGAAGAAGGTGCTAGCCGGATGACGAATCAACTGTTCGTTGAGGTCGATACCGATCTCGATATAGTCCTCAGCAGGGGAGGGGAAGCCTGCCGCCACGTGCTCACTCGCTAATGGCAGGATCTGCTGCTTCCGCTCGGAGCACAAATGAAGAAGAGGCTCGCTGAACTCCATCGCGGCATCGGGTATCAGCCTGATAGTACACCCGTTCCATTGAGGTGGTTTTCTAATTTGGCTTGATAGGGGTGTGCCCCCGGGCGGTAGCAACCTCTTTAGAAGATCGCTCGTGCTTGATCGAGCTGCTCTGTTGCACCTGCCAGCTTTTAAGTTTTAAGCGCTGCCTAAGGAACCTTTCTCAAAGGGCTTTCGTTTTCACCTGAACAGTCCTCGGAAGATGCTTGCTGCCTGCATAAAAAACGAGAACAACAGTGTCTTTTGGACCAAGACTTTTTCCGGTATGAACTGTATTCACTGTCTCAATGAGCGCAGCTCCCTGATTGAAAAGGCGTGTCGTTCCATCTTGAAGAGTTAGCTGAAGCGTGCCTTGAAGGATTACTCCTGCACTGATGACTGGGTGGGTATGCGATGGCAGGGTGACTCCGGCTGGAATCGTGATACGCAGAACTGTGATTTCAGCGTTGCTGGTTGGGTAATGCGGAAGAAAGTTTCCATCCCATTGCTTAGTGCTTTGCACAAGTGTTTCAATCTTAACGCCAAGATCTTTGCTATATTTAGCATTATCATGTGCATTTAAGGACGTTGCTGAAATCGTCGAAACCACAATAATTGCTAGTGGCGCAAGCAATAGTCTTTGCATGATCAATTAAAAAGGTGTAGACGCAAGGAGATTAGGGACTTAGCGTCATAGGCTGCATTAATGAAACACGTTTCATAGTCATTTGCTGGCCAGAGAAAGATTCGGATAGCAAAAGCATTTAGGTCTTAATATTACTCAATATTATAACTCGCTTATTATTCTAGGCATTCACTTAACTGAAGCAAATTGAAAAAGACAGGTGTATATAATAGTATTGATTTAAATCAACTGCGGCGCATCTCTGCCTCGATCTCTTCTGTGCTGAAGTCTCTCTCTGGATGAGCAAGCTTCCAAGACTGCACAGCAAGAGAAATGCCCCATCCAAAAATAGGCCAAATGGGCCAGAAGTAGCCCATGCCAGTTACCAACCAAATCACAATCAGAGCAAGGTTCACAGTGAAGTAAGTTTGAACCTGTCTCTTCAGTATCCTTTTCTTCCTGAGTTGTGATAACGCTTTTTTGCGTAAAATTTCGTCGTCAGGCATATCAAAAGACCTCAACTGATTAGTGGATGGACAATAATCAGTTTAAAGGCAACTGGAAACTTGGTCAGCTCAAAGTAAATATTAATAATATGAACCTGGTCAGCATCCTATTTTAAGGTTCTAATATTAGTTAGTTAACCAAGAATTAACAGAAGCCCAGGCTGGCAACTAATAAAGAATGGGAGGATGGTTGAATTTCATTCTGGAGAGAGTGTTGTGGCATATATTGCTGAAGCAATCTGACATTTGAGCATCATCATTGTCTTAAACTGATTTCCATTTCAGTGTGTTCAAGAGTTATCATATTAATCGAATGCAGCTGTTTTATCAGTGATCGCAATTCAGATCTGCAGAATCGTTAACTCCTGTGGTATTTACCTCCTTGCAGGATGGTCTGTGCTCGATAGAGCTGCTCCACAAGCAACAAGCGAGCAAGTTCATGGGGAAGCGTCATTGCAGACAAACTGAGCTGCCATTGGGTTGAGTTTTTCAGCTCTGCTGATAGGCCATCAGCGCCACCAATCACAAAGGCAAGACGTTGAGAGCCATATTTTTCAAGGCGTTTAGCAAAGGACACTGAAGTCAGCGCTTCCCCTTCTTCGCTAAGAGGAACCAGCACTTCGTTGCCATTGAGTGCGGCCCTGATCGCTTCCGCTTCTCGCGGCATAGATGCATCACGAACCTCTGTGATAATCAAGCCTGGTAGGCGTTTTTGATACATCGCTAGGCCGTCTTGGATCCAGCCTTTGCGAACCTTGCCAACGGCGATGATTCTAAACGCACAGTTTCTCAAGAACCGTTGCAGCAACATCCCTCTCCATGATGCTCGGTTATAAGCACTGTTCAACAGATCACCAGCAGAGAATGTTACTTGAAGTCCTCCAGGCGCAATAGCAAAAAGCGAAGCAGGGCATAGAAGGCAGGCAATGGCAAGGTCAATCAAGACCGGTGATAACAGCATCCAATGGGTTGCTAAGACGTCGATATCGTCAACGGGGAGAAGGCTGAAAAAGCTCTGACTGCAGCGGCAGGAGCTCTATGCAAGGGAGTGGGCACAATGGCAGACCTGGACTCTATTTGCGCTTGAAATCTGGCTGATGCTCGCCGGAGGAAGTCCAGGCTGGTTTTGGCATGTTTTTTTACTGTGAGGGGTGGCTATTGACCACACAGTCCCTCCATGGAGGAAATGGCGAGAGAAGCAACAGACAAGAAGGAAAAGAAATAGACAGCCGCATCAAGCGTTCTCCATTCGCCAGCGAGACAGTCCCTGGAGTTAGAGATCGATGAGCAAGGTCACACTTTCATTTGAGCGAGATCACCTCCAGAGCGAGTGATCAGCGAGAAGTTAAATGCATCGAAGGCAAACAACCTTCTCAACCAGAGTAAAACCATGTCCATGGAACGGCACGATCAAGAACTAAGCCTTGATCAACTTGGAGCCATCTCTACTGGTATCGGATTTGGCTTTGTCGTTGGACCAGTCAATGCTCAAGGCAACGTTAGAAGGCCATAGTGAGTGAGGCCAGCTGGTTTTGATATCGGACCTGTTGCTGCTCAGCGACATCATTTTAATTAAATGAGACAAGACTGGGCGGATGATTAAAACGACTAAGAGAACAACTGCAGCGAAATAATCTGGGGTTGTTCTAGCCTTGCAGTTGCAGTTAAAGATGAACCGAATGATGGGAAATTCTTGTAATAATGAAAACCTGTACAAGATTCATAGATGTTGTCCTGAACCTTTTAGCTGGCACCAAGAAGGCGGCAAAGCTATGCATATAAAAGTGATAGAGATCAAGCACAAAGATGTTGTTGCCTTCAACAGATAAATTGTACAAGCCGAAAAGAATATCACAACGATTTAACAGGAGCTGATGTTCATGACTGTAATAGCAACCTTTTATCTTACTTTTCGATAAAAGGTGACAGTGATCGGTCTAAGTGATAGCGGGAATTGCTAGGCTATAATGCCTAGACTTCAAACCTTTTACAGGTCGAGGTGCAGGCGTTCTAATCTATTGAAAAGTAAAAATCGACCTTATGACCGCTAACGGCAACAAACAAGAGGACTTTCTTGATGAACACTTCAGCCTTAGTCAACAACAATTGATCTCATATAAGCTTTTTTGGGTTGATCGTTGGTTAAATTACTGTTGGGATGATGTGCAGGGAAGGATCGGTGGACTTGACCTTCCTTCTATTGGCAGAGCCTATAAATCACCACCTCCAGCACAGCTACTGCTTTTGTCGAATGGCCAAAAAATAGAACTATTTGACCGAAATAAAGACTACCTCTTGAGGTCTATTCTTGAGGAGGATAGAGGAGATGTTGGCGCTAGTGATTTGAATAGGCAGTGGCTTTCTGAAAACTCTAATAATAGGGAATTGGAAGCGATTGCCAAGAAATGGGATACTTTTCTAGAAGTAGAGTGTAATCACAAGATTGAAGCCCAAGAAAATGAGAGTATCAGGCTAATCACATCCTCATTACCTGTAACAGTAAGAAATTTAGAATTTGCCAAGCAAGAAAAAGAACAACCCTGGGATTGGGAAATAAGCAACGGATTGATCATGCTGACTTCTAGCGAAGATCATTTTAATAACACCATCAAGCCTTATTTGGATAGTGGTCAGGCAGACTACCTGGATTCTAATTCAGGTCCTTTGTCTTAGGTTGATTTGACTGATCTGGAAAACTAAACCAACAGCATTAGCATTGATCATGCTATCAAGTCAATAACAAAGCAGCGGTCAAAACCAAGAAGCATTATCTAAAGTCTATAAGAATAGTTAAAAGTGAAGATTATCATGCCAAAACAAGGAGTGGGTGTTCGATGAGTAGAATGGAATATGGGTTAAATATGTAGTCGTAGCGTTAGAATAAGCCTTTTTGAATGAAGAAAACAGATTCCAACTACTCAATTAGATAAGAATAAGATTCATCCGAAAAGATTCATATTTATAGTGCCTAAACTTGTTACTATTGAGTTGATCATGAGGCAGAACAAGACACCTTTAAATTAAAATTAGATTTTTAAGTCATGCAAGGCTAGCGCTGCTAGAAGGCAGGCTGATGTTGTCTATAAAGCTATTGGGAAGTTGCCATTCAACAAAGTGCTATGAGGATTGATATTAGCATGCCAGATAAAAAATTATGGCTATGAATAACATAAGAACAATGTAGAAAAAACATATTCTTTGCTATTTATAGCCAAGCTTCTCATTCGATGAATTTGGGTCTGGTCAAGGCTAGAGTTAGGCCACCAATCAATCCAACATTCATAAATAGTGCTTTAGGCTGGAAGGGGAATGCGTGGAAGATGATTGTTGTAGGCACAAGAAAAATAAGTAATAGTGATGCTCCAATTTTTTGACTCTTGCCAAATAGTAGAAGTACTGTGCCAAGAACAAGGCAGGCAATTGCTGCCAACAACAAGAAGGGTGCTAGTGGTGCTGGGATCCCTTGCCCTGAAATTGTTTCAACTACTAATGAGAACCTGGTAATCTTTGACGGTACTGCGACAACAAAAACAGCTGATAAACAAAGCCTGCCGATGAAATCAACTGACTTCCATACATGTGGTTGAGACATTGTTCTGATTGGTTCTCTGCCAATTATCAACGAATGATGCTGTACTGGCGCAATTGGTGTGGCTTCCTTACCAAAATGGCATTCATAAAAACAATTCTGATGGATTAACAGCTATCTGCATTGAGCATGTGCGAGTTCAAGACTAGGCGCTTCTCGCTTGTACTGGTTTAGATCAGCCAACGCGTTTGGTCTTCAGAGCCAGCTAAAGGCTTAGATGCAGCACCCACTAGATCGTTTGTCTGTTATTGCCATGGTCTGATAGCAGCAATCGCGATGGAAGAGTATTCTTCAGCAGAACAATGAACAACCTACAGGATGTTAAGAGGTACAGTACTGTCATGAATATGATCTTCATTGACTTGACCGTGAGACACTCATGTGATTTTCTCTAAGGTTTGGCCATGGTCTCTGGTGCAAACCTAGGTAAGGCAGATTAATAGTCATTGCGTTACATCAAACTGTAATACAGGATCATCCATACCAATGGCGATCAAAGTGGATCGAGATGAACGAAACTCACATCAAAAGCCAATCATTTAACGATGAATCAGTCCACTCCAACCCCTATTTCCGCAAAGGAACTGCATCGCTGGTTGAGCGACTCATCCTCTCTACCAATCTGTGTGGATGTGAGAGAAGACCAGGAGCTTGAGTTAGCCCCATTCCCAGCCGATGTGCTGCATTTGCCGCTGAGTCGATCTTCTGATTGGATGGAAACTCTGCCTAAACTATTACCAAACGACCGTCATGTCGTCGTGATTTGCCATGCTGGCATACGCAGTTGGAAGTTCGGGACCTGGCTTTTAGAGCAGGCTATTGGTTATCAGGTCTGGAATCTAGAAGGCGGAATCGAAGCTTGGAGCATCAATGTCGACTCAAGCGTGCCCCGCTACTAAGCAAGGATTCAAAACACATGCAAAGCTCCAGATTGATCTAGAACTAGGCTGGCATTTATCCTAGTGTAGGAATCAACTAAAGATTTGTCATCTAACTCGATCTGTTCAGAGGTTGAACAATTAAAAATAGGTCTCATCACTATCTATGCCAGCAATAGCCAGGCATAAAAAACGCAAAAATTCTAATAGCTCTTCTAGAAAGAAGGGCAGTCATCAAATGCAAAGGTTGCGAGATGAAGACCATCTCAAATTTACAATCGCGCTGGAAAAACCATTTTGAGCTCACAGATACGACTACTTTGAGGGTGAAGCGATTGATTGAGCAAGATTTGCGATATGAAAAGGATCCGACCTGTTCATAAAGACTTAAACAGAAGAAACTGAAAGAATTATATATAAATGAAGAGCCTTGAAAAAACCTGAGACTGAATCAGCCTTGACATATCTGCAAAAGTAATTGATGCTTTATTACACAAACTATTCGTCATTGATTTTTAAAAAAATCTTCCAGCCTTCTATCTACCTTATAGGCTAAGATCCTAAATTGAGGAACTTAAGCCTCACCATCATGCTGCGACATTGTGATTGCAGAATAGGCTTTCAAATCGATCTATTGCTTGATCTGCTAGCCTAGCATTAGCACCAACGGCAAGAATTAAGCGCATTTAACCGCATTTGCAGATTGGCATCTCCACAGGCATGTGTTGTTGCTCTGACGATGGAAGCAGCTGAAAGACTTAAAGAAACTAGAATTTGTGTTGATTCCACTTTTTGATCAAACTGCCGAAAACATCTCTTTGGCCTGAGTTGAGGTCAAATTGCTTTTTTACGGGGTTTGCTAGGGACATCCGCATTGATGGAATTGCTGTTACCGCTAGAACTCCAGCAAGAACTACACGAAGCAATCTAGTGAGAATCAAAACAATCAAACCAGTGTTGTACTTCATCGGTAAGGGTTCAAATGATCAGAGTTAAAGGACAGTCTCCAACCAAAGGTTCTGTAGTTAACAATTCAGATCTAAACCCTTTTCTACTCTAACTCAACCCTTCAAAAGAAGGATTCTATCGTTGAATGTTGCCTTCTCTCGTTAATGAGACTTTTACCTAAGCCCTCCTTGCAGATGCCCTTTGCTTCGATCTTTGTCTTAAGAAAAGCTATCCAGGCTAAGCACTTTCATAACGTGGCTTGATCTAGCCGGATTCAGTTCTAAGACGATCAAATCTCGTCTTCATGTTCAAGAAGCAGCTGCCCGAAAGCAACATAGAGACTTTCCTCTGTGCTGCCAGGCGTCAGCGGGGGTGTCTTGGCAACGGTCGTTTTACCTTTTCTGGCGGGGGAGGATCTGTCGAGGGGGTTCATTTCGCCTTGTTGTTGGCGAACTCCTTCAAGCGGCTCCTGGATTTGTCGCTTTGCTTCGGCGTCCTTAAGGCGGGCCATCAAGTGGGGAGGAACTGTGCCATCAGGGCTCACCTGCATCAATTCCTGGAAGAGGGCCTGGGGATTGTCTTCGGTTTCGATGCGATGGCGACGTTTGCTTGCCCGAGGCTCTGCTGTACTTGAAGCATCTGGTGTTGGCAAGGGCCGGGGTAACTGGCGACCCAGTTCACGTAGACGTTCAAGACTGTTGGGATCGAAACTCATCGGAGTGGTTGGCGTGGAGTATTTAGCTGCAGCCCAGGCTGTCTGCAGTGTTGCGACCTGTGATCGGATTGGTTCCCTCCGCCACCTCACACAGCGTTGTGAGCGCATCGCCTCGCAGGGGCACATTGGTGAAGTCAGCACCTGTAATGGTCACGTTTTTGAAGCGGGTGTTGAAGGCGAAGGCGTCCTCAAGAACTGCATTGGTGAGATCAGTTCCATCAAATATGGCGGAATCAAGTGTGGAGTCTCGCAAGTTGGTGTTGCTGAGGTTGGCATCGTGAAGCTTGGCTCCAAAAAGGGTGGATCCTTCTAGATCACTCCCAGACAGATTGGCCTCGCGCAGGTTCGCAAGATTAAATGTGTCGCCTCGCAGATCTTGGTTCGAGAAATCTGCATTAACCAAAACCTGTTGGGAATGATTCATGATTGCCCAGCTTGGTTGCGGCGGCAATAGAAGTAGAAGGACAGCAGCAGCAAGGCCAAGTAGTTGGGAGAACATTGGGATAGGGGTTAAATAGCTAAACCATAGGTCTATAGGTCGAGGAATGATGGCTCATGAGAAAGAAGTTTGCTGAGCTACGCATCCGCATCCCCATGAACGCTTCTACGAGATCTATCAACATTTAGTCATGAAACTTCTAAGTAGGTAATTTGTGATGTTAATTGCAAAAGAATAAATTCATTAATCAATACAAAAACTACAAGACTGTTTAAGGATTTACCATATAAATTATTGCCTACCTACTAATTCACGAGTTGGCTTCCACTCACTCGCAAAGACTGCAAGCGCTAGAATCACCAGAGAAACATAGGTACTTGCTGAAAGCTTGTTATGCAGGAAAACAACTCCTAGAAAAACTCCTACTAAAGGAACTAGATAGTTAACGAAGCCGGCAAATGTAGCTCCAGCAAGACCAACAAGACGAACATACAACACATAAACCAGACCTCCAGCAAAAGCACCCTGAGCAACCATTGCTAGCAGCGCATTACTCTCTAAAGGGTGGTGCGTTAAAGGTTGGCCAAGCAAAAGCAGTAGAGCTCCTAACTCGACGGCACCACAAAGAAGTATATCTCTTGCTATTCTTATCGGAGTACCCATCTCTGGCAGGGTTCTAATCAATACAAGACTAATCGAAAAGCTGAATGCAGCGGTTAAAATTGCAGCACTTCCAAGTAGGCTGTTGCCTTGTTGAGACTGGCTAGCCTGAGGCCATAGCAAGACAACAACACCTGCAAAACCAAGGGCAATACCAATAAACTTTCCTCTCGTAACTGGCTCACTGCGAACAAAAACAACAACTAAGATTAAGGTAAAGATTGCTACAAGTGAAATCAGGATCGCCGCAATAGAACTGTTGACATATTGCTGACCCCAGGCAACAAGGAAGAAAGGAAGAGTTGCTTCAAAAAAGCCTATCATAATGATTTGACGCCAATAACTAATCTTTGAGACAGTATTATCATGAGCTTCAGGCAAGATAAACAAGAATCCACTCAGTGTTAGGGAGCCAATCGTCGCTCTAAGCCATGAAACTGCTTGAGGAGTAAAGACCTCTAGAGCAAGATCATTAAGTAAGAACTGAGAACCCCAGATTAGAGCAATCAAGATGAGAAGTACATATCGAGATCTAGATCCCTGGATTTGATTTGTCTGTCCCATCTATTTTCTAGCTATATATATTTTCATTCTACTGGCATAAGAAGTATCCTAGTTCATATACCTAAGAAAGCTTAGCCCTATCATCTGAGCATGATCAATTGATTCATCTGAACCCTTTCCATATTAGCCTAAGCTTGTAATAACAACAAGCGTAAAAATATGGTTATTCCATTCATCTTGTTCACAGTTATAGTATTGATGTTCATTCATGCTGCTTTGTATTAGAATTTAACTCTGCACTACTGACAGCAAACCTCCTCAATCGCTACCATTTAGCAATCCCAAAGCAGAGACAACTCTTCCAAAACAGATCGTTCAATGGATTCACTGATGAATGCTTTTGTCAAATAGGCTCAACACTGATATTCTATCAATCAAGGCTATCACCCGCTGAATCAAAAAGTGTATAAATAGATTTTGAATGCATCATAATCTAAACTTTATCAGCAATAAAAATTACTGGGCCTAGCATATCTTATTGAGCTTAGCTCTAAAGTAATGAATCTGCCTATCACTTTAATAAGCAATAATTGGGGCATCATTCTCTGAAACTTCTGGTGTTGAATTCATACGTACTGCTTTGTGGGTTGGTACAACATCGATGCATGGGTGGAATTCTCATGTGAATGCAGCAGCAAATGATGGAGTCAACCCGGAAGGGGAGTTGGGGCGAAGAGCGGGTGTTACGCCTGCTAAGAAAACGCGGATGGCAGTTGGTGAGTCAACGTTGGTCATGTCGCTATGGCGAGTTAGATCTTGTGCTTGAGAAGCAGCAACGACTGTTGGTTGTGGAAGTGAAGTCTCGTCGTTGTCGTGGATTAGATCATTGGGGATTGGGTGCCTTTAACAAGGAAAAGCAGCTGCGATTGAAGCGTGCGATTGGATGTTGGCTGGCAACTCATCCTTACTTCGCTGAACACAGCTTGGAGTTGGTGTTGGCGTTGGTGCCCTTACCGCCGAATCGAAACACACTCTATTGGATTCGAATTGACGACCTTGACATTGATGCTGCTGATTAAAGCAACTCAATTCTTCATCTCTTGAAGACAGATTGCTGACAGTTCCTTAACTTCCTCAACTGTTTGCTATGCGGATAAAATGCATCATAAAACTGGATCAGGCTGTTGTCTGCTTATTGCCAAGTTTTTCATGATTCCTGAGAATGCCTTGGTCATACTTTTAAGCTGATCTGGATAATATTCTGTATTAAAGTCACTTTAGGCGCTTGCCATGAAATCATACTAAATGACTTCTTGAGAAAGGACAGCTGATGTCTGATGCTACTAGCCATGAGATAGATCATTTCATGAAAGGTCTGATGAAGAGAAATCCTGGAGAGCCTGAGTTTCATCAAGCCGTCCATGAAGTTGTTGAAACTCTAATTCCTTTTATTCTTTCCAACCGTGTTTACAAAGATGCACAGATACTGGAGCGGATGACGGAAGCTGACCGCGTCGTTATCTTCCGAGTCTGCTGGGAAGATGATTCAGGCAATATCCGCACAAATCGAGCATGGCGTGTACAGTTTAATAATTCCATTGGCCCTTATAAAGGTGGAATACGTTTCCATCCCAATGTCACCTTGAGTGTCCTGAAGTTTTTAGGTTTTGAACAGACCTTTAAAAACAGTCTTACTGGTCTGCCGATGGGTGGAGGGAAGGGTGGATCTAACTTTAATCCTAAAGGTAAAAGTGACCGGGAGATAATGCGATTTTGTCAATCTCTGATGATTGAACTTCATAGACATATTGGTGAAGACACAGATGTACCTGCTGGTGATATCGGAGTCGGTTCTCGTGAAATTAGTTATATGTTCGGTCAGTACAAGCGCCTTGAAAATCGGTTTAGTGGAATCTTGACTGGCAAGGGGCTGTCATTCGGTGGAAGTCTTGTTCGTACTGAAGCGACGGGTTACGGATGTGCTTATTTCTGTGAAAATATGCTAAATCATATAGAGGACTCTCTCGTTGACAAAATATGTTCCATCTCCGGTTCTGGAAACGTAGCCCTCTACGCAGTTGAAAAGGCCATTGAACTAGGATCCAAAGTTGTTACTCTTTCTGACTCAGATGGTTTTGTACACGTCCCAAACGGCATTAATCTCGATATGCTTGCGTTTGTCAAGGAGCTAAAGACTGTTCGCCGTGGGCGAATCCATGAATTTGCTAACCACTACAAAGGCGTTGATTTTTACGCAGGAAAGCGTCCATGGAATGTTCCCTGTGATATTGCCTTCCCTTGTGCTACTCAAAATGAGATTAACCGTGCAGATTCACAGGAACTGATCAACAATGGTGTTAAAGCAGTTGTTGAAGGTGCGAACATGCCAACCAATCTTGACGGCATTCATGAATTTCGTCATGCAAAAGTAATACTTGCTCCTGCCAAGGCTGCAAATGCTGGGGGTGTCGCAGTCTCTGGCCTTGAGCAGAGTCAGAATGCATTGCGTCTATCTTGGAGTCGTGAAGAGGTCGATCAACGCTTAAAGTCAATTATGTTGGAAATTCACTCCAAATGTGTTCAGCATAGTCATAAATACGAAGACTACACTGATTACATTACAGGAGCCAATATTGCAGGATTTACGAAAGTTGCTGATGCAATGCTGGCTTATGGAATTGTTTGATTTTATATCAGTGTATACATATGATTATGTTCGACTGAGGCCGAATCAAAAGGGACAGGTAAAGTTTCATGATTTTTACACTCTGTGTATCAGGTTGACGATGATAGAATTTTAATAATCTCTCTTTTTCATTGTGCCTGCATAGATTGCAAAAAAACCAATAAAAATACAGATTTTCTTGAAGTCGTTATTAGATGTGACCGTCAATATCGAAACACACTCGATTGGAACTGAATTGACGACCTTGACATTGATGCTGCTGATTAAAGCAACTCAATGGATCAAAAGGGTTGTGTAGATTTTTTGGCTTGAATCAGAATTAGAAGGTAAAACCACCAGAAGCTCTCCAATCGCTGTTTCGGTTGAATGAATCCCAGATTTCAACGCCACCACGTGCATAGACCTTGAATAATGTGGAGCCAATGTTGTGAGTGGTGTAATCGAGCCCGACTTCCAAAAGCACGCCATTTTGATCGTCTTGGTGGGATGAGTAGGAAACGGTGTTATCGGTATAGATGAAGCCAATTGTTTGAGCTGGGTTGTTTTGATCCCAATCACGTAGCCATGCGGTGCGCAGACTTCGAACAATCAGGGATCTATCGCCGCTTTTGATTGGAACAGCGAGTTTGACTCCGAGTTCTGTCTGCAGCTTTTTTTATATCTTCAATCAATTGCGCCGCCCTCTATACCGATTGGTGCAAAGTTGAGTGATGGCCTTTTCCGGACATCACGCTCGCAAACGCTTTGCTCAACACTGGCTGATCGATGCCGCTGTGTTGACTCAGATTCTCGATGCAGCTGATGTTCAACCAGATGATCGTCTGCTGGAGGTAGGTCCTGGTCGTGGAGCACTCACTGAAAGGTTGTTGGCCTCTTCTGCCTCTGCTGTTCATGCTGTTGAACTTGATCGCGATCTTGTCTCTGGCTTGAGGCAGCGTTTTGCGGATCAAGCTCGCTTCAGCTTGCAAGAAGGTGATGTGTTGTCTATTCCATTAACTCTTGCTGATGGCCGTGCTGCGAACAAAGTGGTGGCCAATATTCCCTATAACATCACCGGTCCTCTGCTTGAGCGTCTTCTCGGTCGCTTGGATCGACCTGTTGATCATCCCTATCAACGCCTTGTGCTTCTTTTGCAAAAGGAAGTCGCTCAACGAATTCGTGCCTTGCCCGGGCAGAGCTGTTTTAGTGCTCTAAGCGTGCGCCTGCAGTTGCTCGCTCATTGCACAACTGTTTGCTCAGTGCCGCCTCGCTCTTTTAAACCGCCGCCGAAAGTTCATTCTGAGGTCATCCTGATTGAACCTCTTGCGCCTGAACAGCGCCTTGAGCCACTGCTCGCCAAACGTGTTGAATCTTTGTTGCGTCAGGCTTTTTTGGCCAGGCGCAAAATGCTGCGCAACACTCTTGCCAAGGTTCTTCCTGCCGCTGAACTCAATGCTCTTGCTGATGATCTTGGCATCAGCCTTCAGCAACGCCCCCAAGAACTGTCCCCTGCCACTTGGGTGGAATTGGCCAGGGGTTTGAATCGGGCGGAGCTAGTAGACCCTGAGCCATGACCATATCTAACCCTTCTGCTGCTTCAGGGCATCTGGTTAGCGTCTCGGCGCCAGCCAAGATCAATCTCCATCTTGAGGTGCTTGGCCTCAGGTCTGATGGTTTTCATGAGCTAGCGATGGTGATGCAGAGCATCGAACTCGCTGATCAACTTCATTTCCGCAATACGGCTGATGGCACCATCAGCCTTCGCTGCGATGATTCCAGCCTCAGCACTGCTGGCGATAATTTGATCGTGCGAGCTGCGCATTTATTACGTGAGCGCTCAGGGTTCTCTGAACTTGGTGCTGCGATTGAATTGCAAAAACGCATCCCAATTGGAGCTGGTCTTGCGGGCGGTTCAAGTGATGGTGCAGCAACACTGGTGGGGTTGAACGCTCTATGGGGTCTCAGTTTTTCTCAGCGTCAACTTGAAGCATTTGCGGCTGAGCTTGGCTCCGACATGCCCTTTTGCCTGGCAGGTGGAAGCCAATTGTGTTTCGGCCGTGGGGAAAGGTTGGAATCGCTACAAGCGATGAAAGCATCAATGGCCGTGGTGTTGGTGAAGGATCCATCAGTGAGCGTTTCAACCCCCTGGGCTTATGGACGCTGTAAGGAGCTTTTCAGTAGTCGGTATCTTTCACAGGAATCTGATTTTGAGCAACGTCGTCAGCAGCTCAGAGAATCTTCTTGGCTGAATCCTTTGCGGGCTGATGATCCGCCACCTCTGCGCAACGACCTTCAGGAGGTGGTTGCCCCCGAAGTGTTTGCTGTGCAAACCACATTGAAGTTGCTCACTGATTTGCCTGGTTCTCTTGCAGTGGCGATGAGTGGATCTGGTCCAAGCTGTTTTGCCCTTTTTGCTGACGTTGCTTCAGCTAAGGCTGCGCTTCAGCTCCAACAGCCTGCCTTCGCCGCAGCTGGTTTAAGCAGTTGGTGCTGCGCGTTCCGCTGTGAAGGCATCAAACTGGAAGCATGAGCGATTCCAAAAACAGCTCTTTCGAGACGGCAGATGCAGAGTCATCCACCACATCATTGGCAGAGACGCCTGCGACACCACGCAAGGGCCCGCTCAGTTTTCTGTCTGGGGCAATCACCAGTGGACTTTTTGCCTGGCTTTGCCTGATTTTGAGCCAAAAGACAGTGACTTATTTTGCTCTTCATTCGCCTAATTACAGCTCTGCGATTGCCCAAAGCATTGCTTCGGGGTTTAAAACCTTGGTAATCGGCATGTGTTTTCTGGCCACATTCAGCTTTGCCTTCATTGGTTTTGGACTAACCCTTGTGTTTATTCGCAGTTTGTTTGCTGGCAAGGAGCCAGATGCTGCCTAGCTTTTGTTGATTGACAGCCTGATTGCCGATTCAGGACTTCTAAAGATGACGCCTCACGATCTCGGTCAGTTAGTGCTGTTGCTCTCTCCTGGTCTGTTGCTGTCCGTTTTGCTGCTTTCAGCATTTGCCGCAGGAGGCTAATGCTGCGCAGGCTGAGATAGCTTGGCCTCATCCGCCGGCATGGCCGGGATTGCAACGAAAACGTGTCAGGGACGCTTCTATTTAATGCTCTTCGAGATGCCATCGATGAAGAGATGGCCAGAGATTCCCATGTTTGTGTGATGGGAGAGGACGTCGGCCAATACGGCGGCTCCTACAAGGTCACCAAGGATCTCTACGAGAAATATGGCGAGTTGCGGGTGTTGGATACACCGATTGCCGAGAACAGTTTTACGGGTATGGCCGTTGGCGCCGCCATGACTGGCCTACGCCCGATTGTGGAGGGCATGAACATGGGTTTTCTGCTGCTTGCTTTCAACCAGATCTCCAACAACATGGGAATGCTTCGTTACACCAGTGGCGGAAATTTCACAATTCCCACCGTGGTGCGTGGGCCTGGTGGTGTGGGACGCCAACTCGGTGCTGAACATAGTCAACGACTTGAGGCCTATTTTCACGCTGTGCCTGGGATCAAGATCGTTGCTTGCAGCACGCCAACAAATGCCAAGGGCTTGATGAAAGCCGCGATCCGAGACAACAATCCAGTTCTCTTTTTCGAGCATGTGCTGCTCTACAACCTGATTGAGGAGCTCCCAGACGGTGATTATGTCTGTGCCCTAGATCAAGCAGATCTAGTTCGTGAGGGTAAAGACGTCACGATTCTCACCTATTCCCGTATGCGTCATCACTGTCTCAAGGCTGTTGAACAGTTGGAGGCAGACGGCATCGATGTGGAATTGATCGATTTGATTAGTCTCAAGCCCTTCGATATGGAGACCATTGTTCGCTCCATCCGTAAAACCCATCGGGTGATTGTGGTTGAGGAGTGTATGAAAACTGGTGGGATTGGTGCTGAGTTGATTGCGCTGATTACTGAGCAGTGTTTTGACGAACTCGATGCTCGCCCAATTCGCCTCTCCAGTCAGGACATTCCCACTCCCTATAACGGCAAATTGGAGAATTTCACGATCATTCAGCCTCATCAGATTGTTGAAGCGGCTCAGCAGATTGTTCTTCAGGGGCTTTGATTGATGGCACGTCAACAGGGCTGGTTTGCGCTTATTCTTGCTCTTGCCATTGCGGCAGGTTCTGTCACTGCAAGCTTTCCGCTTGAGTTGGGCCTTGATCTTCGTGGTGGCAGTCAGCTCACTCTTGAAGTGCAGCCCGCTGGTGAGATCACGCGCGTGAAAGCCGAGCAGCTAGAGGCGGTCAAAGCTGTTTTGGATCGTCGCGTCAATGGCTTGGGTGTTGCCGAATCCACCCTGCAAACCATTGGTGACGATCAACTGGTGTTGCAGCTTCCAGGTGAACAGGATCCCTCCAGGGCTGCCAAGGTGCTTGGCGAGACGGCCTTACTTGAGTTTCGAGCTCAAAAACCTGGCACAGAACAGGAGATTCGCGGCCTTCAGCGCCTAAAACGACAGGTAGAGAGCATTCTCAAGTCCAAGCGGGAGCGTGCGATATCCGGAGAGTCTCCCTCTGATGATGAACTCGACAAACAGCAACTTGTTGAAGCGCAGCAGGCCTTTGGTTTGCAAGGCAGTGTTGGCAGTGAGGTCGAGCAGCTGGAACAGTTGAATGAGAAAGTCAGCATCAAGATCGCTGAACTCTTCGAGCCCACGTCCTTAACCGGGAAGGATCTAGTTACAGCTGGGCGTCAGCAACAGCAGAACGTTCCTGATAGCTGGGAGGTGACACTTAGCTTCAACCGAGAAGGCGGAGATCAATTCGCCGAGCTAACACAATCAATTGCTGGCACAGGTCGTCTACTTGGCATCGTTCTTGATGGAAGGTCGATCAGTGAAGCCAGCGTCGGGGAACAGTTCAAAGCCGCTGGCATTACTGGTGGTGCGGCCACGATCAGCGGTAATTTCAATGCTGAAGATGCCCGCGACCTGGAAGTTCAGTTGCGAGGTGGTTCGTTGCCATTACCAGTAGAAATTCTCGAGGTTCGAACCATTGGTCCCACCCTTGGTGCTGAAAACATTCGCCGCAGCTTGATCGCAGCGCTCTCTGGTCTCGCCTTGGTGGCTGTTTTCATGGTGGTGGCTTATCGCCTTGCGGGCTTGGTGGCGGTGTTGGCATTGAGTCTTTATGCCCTGTTCAATCTCGCTATGTATGCTCTGATTCCTGTCATCCTTACCCTGCCTGGGATTGCGGGTTTCATCCTCAGTATTGGCATGGCAGTGGATGCCAATGTGCTGATCTTTGAGCGTGTCAAAGATGAATTGCGGCGTGGCAACACCTTGATTCGCTCGATCGAGACTGGATTTTCCCAGGCTTTGTCATCGATCGTTGACGGCCATCTCACCACTCTGATTAGTTGCGCAGCGCTCTTTTTTCTGGGTACGGGTTTGGTTAAAGGTTTTGCCGCCACCCTCGGCATCGGTGTTGTGCTCAGTTTGTTTACGGCATTGAGCTGCACTCGCACTCTTCTGCGTTTTTTGATGGGCTATCAGGCTTTGAGGCGACCTACCAACTTTTTGCCTGCCAAACAGTTGCCTTCTTCTCTCGCCTGATCCATGGCTGTTTCATCATCTTCAGGAACTCCTCAACGCCCACTGAGATTTGAACTTTGTCGTCAACGACGACGCGTTTGGGGAATCTCAGGCCTGTTTGTGGTTTTGAGTTTGGTGGGCTTGATCCTCTGTTGGCTGAACCCTTCGATTGGTGCTCCCCTTCGTCCAGGACTTGACTTCACTGGTGGAACTCAAATCCAGCTGGAGCGCAGCTGTAGCAAGAGCTGTCAGTCGCTGAAAACCACAAGTGTTGAAGAGGTTTTGGGGGCTCTTGAGTTACCCGCTGACAAAGACAAGGTTGCTCCAAACCTCTCACGAGCCAGGGTTCAGCTTCTTGATGGGGGTCAGTCTCTGGTCTTGAGGTTGCCCTTCCTCTCTGCTGCTCAGGGGCAAGCTGTCATCAAGGCAATGGATCCTGTAGCGGGTCCGTTTCAGAGTGGTGGTCAATCGGTCGACACCATTGGCCCAAGTCTGGGAGGCCAATTGCTGCGCAGCAGCTTGATTTCTCTTCTGGTGGCGTTCACGGGAATCGCTATCTACATCAGCCTCCGTTACGACCGTCGCTATGCCCTCCTGGCCCTTGTGGCCCTTGCCCATGACGTGATCATTGTTTGTGGGATATTCGCTTGGCTGGGCCTGTTGATAACGCTTGAGGTGGATAGCCTCTTCGCGGTAGCGCTGCTCACCATTGCCGGCTACTCGGTCAATGACACTGTGGTGGTCTTTGACCGGATTCGTGAGCGCAGTCGTGAAGACAACTCACTGCCACTGACGGAACAGGTTGATCGTGCCGTATCCGCGACCCTCACAAGGACCCTCTACACCAGCGGTACGACCCTGCTGCCTCTGCTCGCTCTGATCCTTTTTGGCGGTGCAACGCTCTACTGGTTTGCGGTTGCACTTGCTCTTGGAGTGGTGGTTGGTAGCTGGTCGAGTATTGCTCTAGCCCCTTCATTGTTGAGCCTCTGGCAAGGCAATGGTCCTCCGGCAGGGCCTTTATCAGCCCCTGCTGCTGCTCCACAACCGCCGTTGTCTTCCTCCCAGCCTCCGATTGAGGGAGGAAATACGATTTCAGATGGCTGAAAGGGCCCGCTCCCGTGGCCTATCTGGCGATCGTTGGTTGCCCGTTCTTCTTTTGGGTCTGTCTCTCTGGGATTTACGAACAGAGTTTCTCTTGCTCTGGGAGCATTTCACCTTTACACAGTTGATTTTTGCTGTTCGCCATCACTGCCTTGCTGTGATTGTGCTGTTTTGCAGTCCTTCGCTTTGGCGCCGATATGGGGTCTCGCGGAGGCGATGAGAAGCTGAGGGTGACATTAACGGGCCACAGGAAGATTCAGAGATAGATTTTTGGATGAGCCTTGAAGGAGAATTTTATTGTTTTCCCAGCCAAAGGATTGCCCAATATCAATACCAGACATATCCTTACTCTATCACTTTAAATATCCAAACTCCTCCGACTTTTAGCCTTTTGATTCTGCTTTTAGTCGAGCACATCGCCACTTTAATCTTAAACAATTTTTAGTGAAGATTGATTTCTTGATTTAAGAGAAGTCTAAAGGCTAAAAAAGATTATCTTCTTCAATTAATCTGTCACATTCCCTAAAACGTACTTATGTGCAAATTTGTGTCAACCATGCTCCAACTAGCAAATATGTCCTTATGCTAAATTGCGAGCCTTTAGATTAGTGTACTCAACATATTGTCAATCCTTATGCTCTCTAATGTAATTAGTTATGTCAATTAATCCTTCTGGTCTTATTCATTATGGTCTGGCAAGTCATTTATACAATGCTTCAGGGCGCGATGGAATCGTCGAATACAGTATATTTGAGCCTTATGGATCGAGCAGACCTTGGAATATTGGAGTTTCTAGGCAAGAGGAAGCGCTTATAGACTCTGTTTTTGACTGGGTTGAAAGCTTTACGCGACTTGATTTTGTTGAGGTTGAATCTACTTATGCTGATATAAATATATCAAAGATCGGATATTTTACTGATGAGAATGATAACATTATCAATGCAATACGTGGAGTTACTGTCCAGAGAGATTGGGGCTTCGAAGTTATTTGGGCTGATGAATATGGCAGTAGGCTTAGCATAGACGAGGCCGAAGTTATTTGCCATGAGATATTACATTCATTAGGCTTAGATCATCCCTATGGTGATGGTGGACATGCTGGATATACATCATTTGACACGATCATGAGTTATAATGATTTAGATCCAGGCTTTAATCCGCCAACATTATCAGATATGCAGGCTTTGCAATTGCTTTGGGGTTGAACATCTAATGATGATTGCATAGAGCAGGCAGCAACTTTTATGATTAGAATAAGTATGCATTTAAGAACGGTTTAAATAATACGATAACTAGATTCAAAACCTCTCAACTTAGGAGACTGGACAGGATTACGATGCTTATCATAAACTAGTTAAATGAAAAGAGTAATATTTTTAGAAGCTCTTCGATTGTCTTCCCTCTGCGAACGAATACTTCTAAGAGATAAATAGATTTATCAATATCTTCACCTACAAGAGGATCTGCCAAGTTTATTATTGATTAACCTCGAAAATGAGTTGTTTCCTAAATTAATAGTCTATTGGCACTTCTTATTGGTTTTCTTCAATTAATTTCGCCCCTGGGGGCAGCCTTTTAAGTGAGTCTGCATATTGCTCCTTTAAGTTGGGCCGGCAGTATTACCGCGCAATCAGTTGGGATAAGAAAAACTCCATCAAGCCAGCCTGACAGCAAATACATGCAGATGCAACGATCAGCGGGAAGAAGTGCACCACAATCGAAGCCGGGCTTGGCAACACTCGTTATCGCTGCAGAGTGCACTTTACCGATCCTCAATAAAGAGAAACTAATGTTATCTGAAATGGCGAATTAGTTCGGGTTGAGATCATTAAGTTGAGCAGTAAGAAATCAGAGATAGCAATGGCATTTTCAGCCTATGCCGCTGCATTCATCGTTGTACAAGGCAGCTAAAAGGTTCCCTTGATGATTTCTATTTCGGCTTAGCAGCTCAAGCAGGTTTTGATCCCCACAGGTATTGGCAAGTGAACTTTCAATCTGACTTGCCAGCTTGATCCATGGGGCCTGTGGGATGCCAATGCCCAAGAGCCTGGCCTATCTAACAAAATCAGCAAGGGCGGGTTCTGCACCGATGGGCTTGCATAGCCATTCAGGCCTGGCTTGAGAGCGCAGTGACGACTGGAGTTGACAAGGCGACGCTTGCAGGCTAGTACATATGTACCGCTTTCAATTCATGGCGCCTGTTTCATCTCCATATGCCACCTTCAAAGCTGAAGATTGGTCGGATGCATCACCTCAGCCAATTTCTCAGTGCGCGAGAATGGTTAGCCACAAGATCCACAAGCGCCTAACTGCAAACGTTTCTCCTGCAACCACAAGAATAGGAAATCAGCCCCAATGGTGTTCTTTCATTCAAGGTGACCTATTTCAGGACAGCCTTCAGCATTGAAAAAGGGATGAACTCCACAGAAGCTCAACGACAGAGCTTCGCAGGAACCTAAGCAAAGCAGGTTTGCACTATTTCTAAGCACATCGGCCAGCCAAGCAAGATATCAATAGCAAAATTCTCTGTAAACATGAACAACTTATATGATTCTCTTCGAGAGTATTTCCCATTTATAGTAAAATCATTGTCTTCTTCATTCTTTGATCGGCATGCCAGAGGAGGATCTGAAAGCGTTGCTTTCCAAAGTTGCATCAGATCCGGTGCTTCAGCAAAAGCTTGAAGCACAACGTGTTGACACTCATTGGTTTGTGGTGCTTGCCAAAGAAGCTGGATTCTCTATCACAATGGACAACCTCAAGAAACAAGCTCAGACTTTAGAAAGTAAAGACCTTCAGCAGGCTGATGGAGTGCTCAATAATCAAACTGCAGACGAGCGCCCCTGGCTATGAAATTGTAGACGAGTAGCAATTTAAACTAATCTAGTCAAAGAATCTTTCGCGATTTGGTTCATCTCTTCATTCCTTCTAATATCAACCGAACGCTCGCTATATTAAGCTTACAAAGATTTTCACTACAAAGTATCACGGATATTGTTGATATGCCCTTTGATTTGCATTACTCCTTAATACTAAGACGCGTGTCTCTAGAATGCATTTGGATCGCCTATCTTCTTTCCTATAGTATCAATTTCAAAGGCCAATTAATTAGCAACAAATCAATGGATGCTTCCAATAGTTATTACTGAGTATCCTTACGATTAGGGCTTTAGCCATTGGTCTTTCTTCGTAACTAGATCCTGGTCTGTTGAATTAATCTACAAAAAATTAGGCTTAAAGCAACCACAAGCGAAAGCTTCGCGAAGCATTTCATATGCATTGTCATAGATCCTTAATTGAATAGGCAAGGCTTATAATCTGAGATCTCAGCAATTGCAAGGCTGATCCGCTGACATAGAGCACACCCAAATCAGGTTTATGGCGCAGCCAAGCCTCACCAAGTTCGCTTATCAAACCCTGCAGCAGAGCAAGACTCTTGCGGGCCTGGCCCACAAGGAATTGAGCACCAAGCTGATGGAATTGCTGGCACCTGATGCGATGCCAAGCATTGAACCGATTCCGCGAGAATTGCTGATGGAGCTGCGCAGCTCAATGTCAGCTCTCGAGCAACTTGACTGGCATGAAGCTGAGCAAGGCATTTATCCAAAAACGCAGCTCTTTGAAGCCCCTTGGTTGGAATGGGCGAGCCGTTACCCCTTGGTCTGGTTAGATCTTCCCTCGACATGGCAGCGGCGCAAGGCACGCAATATTCATGATCTGCCGAACGATGTCGATTCAGAGATCTATCCCGATTACTACCTGCAAAACTTTCATCATCAAACCGATGGCTATCTAAGCGACCACTCTGCAGAACTTTATGACCTGCAGGTAGAGATTCTCTTTAACGGCACTGCAGACTCCATGCGGCGCAGGGTTTTAGCGCCTCTCAAGCGCGGGCTGAAACGCTTCCAAAGCCGCAGCTCCGCCAGTCTTCGGGTGTTGGATGTCGCAACCGGAACCGGTCGAACCCTGCAACAGATTCGCAGCGCCCTACCCAAAGTTGAACTGCTGGGGTTGGATCTATCAGCAGCTTATTTACGTCAGGCCAGCCGCTCGCTCAACAGCCGCAATGGAGAACTCGCGCAACTGGTGCGCGGTAATGCTGAACAGCTGCCGTTTGCTGATCAAAGTGTGCAAGGCATTACGTGCGTTTTCCTGTTTCACGAATTGCCGAGCGAGGCACGGCAGAATGTTCTTGACGAATGCTGGCGCGTGCTCGAACCAGGCGGGGTTTTGGTCCTGGCAGATTCTGTACAAATGGAAGACTCGCCCAAGTTCATCCCGGCCATGGAGAACTTCCGGCGGATATTTCATGAGCCTTACTACCGCGATTACATCTCCGACAACATTGAGGCACGTTTCCAAGCAAGCGGTTTTGAGGGCATTGCTGCCGAGTCTCACTTCATGACACGAGTTTGGACTGCTTTCAAACCGCTCCAGACCAACGCTTAAGCGGGTTTCCTGACACTCGGTAGTTCAATCGAGTCTCACAAATAGGGTGCTCTTGTTAGATGCACAATCCGGTGTATTTTTTCCTGAAGGGACAACATGAGTAATCCCTTTCAACTGCGGTGGTTACAGGGCTGGACCTTCCAAATTGTCTTAATGGAAGGCAAAGTGCAAGTCGAGGCTCAAGGGTTTGGGATTTACCTGCGAACGGCATTACTTCACGGTGAAAGCCCCTCAGCCGCTGCAGACCGACTGGTCCTTGCAGAAGATCAACGACGGCAGTCTCTTCGTAATGCTTGGATGCGCGGTCAACAGACTTCAAACCCTAGCGAGATGCCACTGCCTCCTCTGAAGCATGCCATTCCAGATATCTCTAAGTCACTTTTAGTCGTCGAGCAGGATCTACTAACAGCCGTTTGATCTGAATTCAAACGCAATTACCCGCTCTGGCTGAGCCACCAACCAAGGGCAACTCCAGGTCCACCCCAACGCAAGGCCCGCCAAATCCACTCTCCAGACGACTTAGGCCGCAACCATTGTTCTGAAGGCATTTCCAGTATCTGACGCGCGAGCTGCCTCCTCTGTTTGCTCCGTCTTGCTGCCAGCATCTTGGAAGATCGTTTCAGTCTGTCCTGGCGCTGCCCCAAAAGCACCAGCCTTGATAGCCCATGCAGCCAACGGAGTTGAACCTGACGTGGCCGTATCACCATTCAGACGGCGTTTACTATCACCAGCAAAATAGACCAAGTGAACCGCTGATAAAGATGGGAATCAAACAAGCTGAATGGCCAATTGAGGTGCAACGCCAGGCCATGGAGCTTCATGCTCAGTTAAGCCTCAATGATCACAACTGGCATCAACAAAAAGGAGATGCCGACCGCAGAGCTGCAGAGCTTCTTGCTGGAGCCTTAGTCCAGCTGCTTCAAGGTGGAGAACGCTCTGATGTTGAAGCCCTTACCGATCAAAGTCTGCGCTGGCTAAGGCGCGAACTGAAAGCTCCTGGTTGCGGCAGGAATTAAGACGGTTGTTGCAACAGGAATGGCCTTTGCAGCAATGGCCCTAATGCTCACGCAAACCTGCATCAGAACTTCCCATTCATGCCGCTGGCTGTGCCTGCAGCGATCGAAGCAACCCACAATCACTCAACCAGGCAAAGCGCGATACCCATGCTAGGACTGATGTACTAATGCTCAGCAGGTTGGTGTCGCTAACGAGGGCCACAGAAGTAGGTCCAGGCTTTTTGCCAGAGGAATCAATCTTCCTTGCTGTTACTTGTGGAGATGTGGTGATTGTTCAAGACAATCAACGGCATGCGCCTGAGAGTTGGTGGATGGGAGAAGTGATTCATATTGTCTCTGGAGCTAGAGGCCCTGACCCGTCTCTATTTCAGGTCGCTTGTATTGATACTGGTGTAATCAAAACCGTCAATGCTGATCAAGTCACAAAGGTGGTCCGATCAATTAGCTCTCAACATCAACAAAATGCATGCATTAGTGAGAAGTCAGCAACTTGACAAAACAGCAGGCATTATGACTTTATCGCTTATAAAGAGCAGAAAGTAAGACGAAACAACGTTGGATCGATTTGCTCATATTATAGAGGGGATCATTTTAAAAAACCTTGGCGAATTAAATCATGAAGGCGCTATTTCATGCTGAATGAGAAAATTTTTCTTACGCTCTTTTTGCATCCATAACACTCTATGAAAATGATTATAGAAGAGATGATTGATTTACTTTTTGCCGATTAGGCTTAACAAAAGCAAGGCTTGGATAGAGAAAATAGTTCTCTATTTGAAAATAGAGACAGATCACTTTTCAACGGCAAGTTTCCTTTCAAGAAGTCCACTAAGTCCATGCTTGGTCTCCATGAAGAAGGGCTTTCAGTTGGCTATAGCATTGCAGCAAATAGCGATTGGCTAGAGGCAAGGCCTGCTTCAAGTAGAAGTGGTCTATCGATGAATGAAGCTGTTGCAGTACTGAAATACGAATTAAAAAGTTAGAATCATGCCGACACTACTTACGCTGTGATTGAAACAATGAATGGATCCACGTTCTTGCTTGATTATTAATTAGATGGTGAATACATTTCAGCTTCGCTTCTAATTATTAGCTGTTATGATTAATAGCATTCAAGTTTGTACGCATTTAGCAGTCTTAAGTGCTTTGGGACGTCGACAGGCTAGTTGCAAGCGATTGCCGCGCTGGCTCCAGCGCACATCATCAAAACACTGATAAATCAGAAACATTCCACGTCCACTATTGGCTTCAAGTTGAGCTGGAAGGCAACCAACTCGAGCATTGAGCGGTACACCGATCCCTTCATCCTGGACCTGCCAAATCATCCAGTTAGGCGTAAAGATTCGACGAACTCGCAGAGATTTGCCTGGATCTCCGCAATTGCCATGTTGCACCGCATTCACCAAGGCCTCCTGCAATCCGAGCTGTAGGCGATAGCTTGTGTCCTGACAGACAACAGGTTCAAGCAGGATCTCCAGCAAAGGATTGAGCTGCAGAGTTGAAGGAAGAATGAAATCAGCCCAACGAAAGAGCGGGGCCACCCCTTGAGGGCTAACGCTGAATAGAAGCCTAGAAGCTGCCCGTGGCCAGGAAGACATCAGGACCATTCAGACCTGTTTTGACCATAACCGTTCGCGTGCTCTAGGCCGGTGCCTCAAGCTGAAATCTGCTCTAAAGGCGGGCTGCAAGTGATGGATGATGCAACAGCGCATCCATTAAGCGCACACCCCGTAGCTGATTAATTAAAGGCATATGCCCCTCAGGGGCAGAGAGAGACCAGGTAAAGGAACCTGGATAACGTGTCCATGTTCCATCCTGTTTCCAACCAATACGAGCCCAGAGGCTGTGATACCTGCCATCGAGAGCGTTCAGCAAGCGCGCTTGGGTCGTAAACCCAAACCTTCCTTGTGAATAGGCAGTCCAGAGACGATCGATTGTGACCAGGTCGAGGCCATTGATCGCATGCACCTCACTGAAGTAAACGTAACCACGCTGCTCGGCTCCAGGTCCTGCGAGCTTGCGCAGAGTTGCACTGGTGAAGCGATCAGCCTCTTCAAAGTTTTCGGCAAGCAGCTCGAGTTGCAAAGGCTCATAGTCGATCCCCACAGCTGATGGGGTCGAGAACCAGCCCCTCGACTCGCTGCTCAACAGGCTGGGCAAAACCTGCGACTGATGACGCTGAAAAACCTGCAGAATCCATCCTGCAGCCCAGTCGTCTCCCTCTGGGTCAAAAGAGGCAAGAGCTGCTTGCCCTAATGCAGCCAGCTCTTCTGCCCGTTCTTCAATCGATGTCACCAAGCTGAGCCGTTGACGCTTTGAACCACTGGTGAATCGTTCCAGTAGTTCTTCAACGCTCTGGTTGGTGGAGGGGGGGGGACCGGAGATCATGGATCGAAACCGGCTCTTCTGGCTCGGCGCTGGCCCACTATGTCAGGAATGGGTACCAATACTCCTTACTCGATCGAAAGATTCCGTCAGGCCAATGGTCCGGTTGTGGACGTTCGCAGCCCAGCTGAATTCAATAAGGGACATTGGCCAGGTGCGATCAACCTTGCTCTCTTCAACGATGAGCAACGGGCAGCGGTCGGCATCACTTACAAAAAGAAAGGCCGTCAGCAAGCGATCAAGCTGGGTCTTGAGTTCACAGGTCCAAAGCTGTCAGGTCTTGCTGAAGCCCTGACGAAACTCAGCAGAGATCCAGCCACTGAATCAGAAGACGCCTCTGCATCTGATCTACGCATTTACTGCTGGCGAGGAGGCATGCGCTCCGCGAGTGTTGCTTGGCTAGCGGGTCTTCTGGATCTCAAGCCTGTAATTTTGGAGGGTGGATACAAGAGCTATCGGCGATGGGTGCTGCAACAATTTGAGAAAACCTGGCCTTTGCGATTACTCGGTGGACGAACAGGCACGGGCAAGACTGATCTGCTCATTGCCATGGCACAACGGGGGGTCGCTGTCGTAAACCTTGAAGGTTTGGCGAACCATCGGGGCAGCAGCTTTGGTGGGTTGGGCTTACCCCCACAACCAAGCACTGAACATTACGAAAATCTCCTTGCCGAAGGTTTACAGCGGTGTCAAAACAGTTCTGCTGATGAAATCTGGCTGGAAGCAGAAAGTTCACAGGTGGGTCGCTGCAGAATCCCCCGAGCACTTTTCCATCAGATGCAAATGGCACCAGTGTTGGAGATCAACCGTTCACTTGATGAACGGGTTGCTCAACTGGTTGATGTGTATGGCCAGCATGGCCGTGAGTCTTTGCAGGAAGCGACCCAACGCATCAGCCGTCGTTTAGGCCCACAGTGCACACGACAGGCCTTGGATGCAATCGCTCTTGAGAACTGGGACCAAGCCTGTCGCGCCATGTTGGATTACTACGACCGTTGCTATGACTACGAACTAAGCAGGACCCCTCAAAGACAAAGCGTGGATCTTTGCGGACTGAACACAACCAAAGCCGCTGAGATGTTGATTGAACGAGAACTTGTCAGATCAAGCCCCAAGCCACAGCTGGTTATGAACTCAACGTAAGATCCATATCTTGTCGTAGAGATCAATGGCTAAAGCGAACAAAACTGCGGCAATTCAGTTCACACGTGGTGTTGATGAACCTGTCGTTCCCGACATCAAACTCACACGCAGTAGTGACGGCCGTACCGGCAGAGCTCTTTTTGTCTTTGATCAGCCAGAGATCATGGCCCCGGAAACGTGGGCAGGTATCACCGGCATGTTCATGATCGACGAAGAAGGCGAACTCGTGACGCGTGAGGTGAATGCACGTTTTGTGAATGGCAAACCAAGCGCACTTGAAGTCACCTACGTCTGGAAATCAGAAGAGGATTTTGAACGCTTCATGCGTTTTGCTAAACGCTATGCAGCTTGCAACGGTCTGGGTTACTCCCAAAACTAAGGCGAGAATGCAAAGGCTGGCTGCCTGAAGACGGGTGAAATTCTCCCAATGGCTTGCTCTGGCTGCACTGATGGCCACGGGTGTGCTGTTTTGGAGCCTTAGAGAGGTGCTCATCCACCTCTTTGCAGGCGTTGTTCTTGCCATGGCTCTCTGCACTCTGGTGGGTGAGCTGCGCTCAAGGAAACCCATGCCTCGCAGCATGGCCCTCCTGATCTGCTTGGTCGGTCTTGTGCTTGTTGTGAGTATGGCGACCGCCATTGTGGTGCCCCCCTTTACAGAGCAGTTCCACCAATTGCTTTTACAACTTCCTTCAGCAGCGAAAGAACTCTGGAAGCTGGCCATCGGCGCCATCAACCAAACCTCTGCAATGGTCTACGGAGTTAACAACAGCAATGTTGACTGGGAAGAACAGCTGTTTGCAAATGGGTTAAATGCATTACCAGATGGTGCAAGCTTGGCCTCAGGAGTGAGGGAAGGCCTGCAAGGCCTTCTGGGCCTTGCAGGCAACCTCGGCAGCGGCTTGGTGCAACTCCTGTTTGTGTTGGCAATGAGCTTGATGATGGCCGTACAACCCACGGCATACAGAGATGTAGCCATCTCGTTATTGCCTTCGTTTTATCGGCATCGAGCCCGCTCGATCCTGAGCCAATGCGGAGAGGCTCTGAGCAGCTGGATGGTGGGTGTACTGATCAGTTCCTTTTGCGTGGCCCTGCTTGCCGCAATCGGCCTTTCACTACTTGGGATCAAGCTCGTAATGGCGAATGCTTTGCTTGCTGGAATGCTCAACGTGATCCCAAATGTGGGGCCTACCTTGAGCACGATCTTTCCGATGTCGGTAGCGCTACTTGATGCACCCTGGAAAGCAGTCGCTGTGCTTGGGCTCTATGTGGTGATTCAGAACCTGGAAAGTTATGTGATCACTCCATCAGTGATGCATCACCAGGTGAAATTGTTGCCTGGGCTGACTCTCACAGCCCAGTTTGTATTCACAGTGGTATTTGGTCCTCTTGGCCTGCTGTTGGCGCTGCCACTCGCTGTTGTGCTGCAAGTGTTGATTCGCGAGGTGGTCATCCACGATTTGCTTGATCCCTGGAAGAAAAAGCGATTGGCGCCATGAATGCCCGCACCCTTCTTGTCGCACTCACTCTGGTGGTGCTGGCTTTACTCACCTGGCAGTTGCGTTGGGTGTTGTTGGTGCTGTTTGGAGCAGTGGTATTAGCAGTAGCACTTGATGTCCTAATTGAAAAACTTCAGGACCGCCTCTCCTGGCCTCGTCCCCTTTCTCTAGCAGTGGTGCTGGTGGTGCTGCTACTTGGCGGTGCCTTGATTTTCCAGCTGCTGGTGCCTGAGTTGATAACCCAGGTTCAAGAGTTGGGCAACCTCGTGCCCACCCTGGTGACCAAGCTGAAATCGATGCTGGTCAGCAACCCTCGACTGATGAATCTGGAAGAGTCTTTTGCCGAACAGTTCAGCTGGGATCGGATCCAACCCTTGGGCACTCAATTGCTTGGTGTTGCAGGCGGAGCCGCCAACAGCCTGATTCAGTTGTTGTTGATGAGCCTGCTGGCTGTCTTGCTAGCGCTAGATCCTGCATCCCATCGCCAAATGGTGATTGCTGCAACACCTCGGCCTGCGCGACAGGAGATGGCTGAATTGCTTGATCAATGCCGTTTGGCTCTTGGTGGCTGGCTGGCTGGGATGACGATCTCAGCCACCAGCGTGTTTGTACTCACTTGGGCAGGGCTTGCACTGCTCAAGGTTCCTCTGGCCCTATTGAGTGCATTGGTCTGTGGCTTGCTGACCTTCGTCCCCACCATTGGGCCAACGGCCGCCTCCCTGTTGCCATTGGCCATGGCCCTGCTTGTTTCACCCCTGCTAATGCTGCAAGTGCTGGTATTGCGGCTGATTTTGCAGAATCTTGAGGCATTTTTGCTCACCCCGCTGTTATTGCGGCGTACGGTCAACCTGCTTCCCACCGTGGCATTAATGGCTCAACTGAGCTTGGGCGCCTTATTGGGTCTACCAGGGGTGTTGTTGGCTCTGCCACTTGTGGTGGTTTTACAGGTAGGAATGGAGCAGGTGGTTGTTAAACAGATCATGGATCGTTGGGCATAATCATCCAACAATGTTCGCTTGATATCAGGCCGCCATTCATAGACAGAAATCAGAATTAAAAGCAATTTGGATAACGACAACCCAATCGACAAGATCTATCCTTTCTCAAATACGAAATAGCGCTCTTGTGAACTACGCTGAGGATTCACTGGCGTCTTTTGCCAGTGATTAAAATGACTCTTATTCTTGACAATGAGAACCGCTTGATTTCAAGAATAAGAGCTTACCGGTTTCTTCTTCATTAATCAGTGCAAACTCTTGCAATTAAATCCATCTAAAAGTCTATTTTCCTGAGCACTTGCCATTACATCTAGAAGGCTTACTATTGAGATACGATTACTTTAAATCACACCATCTCTTTTTATGTTCACATTTGATTTCATATATGTTTGCCTTCATACTTATTAGCTATTAACCTCTAATCTCTTTTCAATGTCAAAACGCCTCGGAGAAAACTTTTCATGAAAAAAATCACGACTCCCAGAATGCCAGGCTATTAAAAAGTCCCCGCTTAGCTAGCGGGGACATCAAAGCTAGTTTAAACGAATAACTTCCCCTGTTTTTTCAAACAGATGGTGATCTTTTCACCCAACCTCAAGCGTCGTAATACATGGTGAATTCATGGGGATGAGGCCGTTGACGCAATTGCTGCACCTCTTCGTATTTGATATCAATCCAGTTGTTAATGAAGTCTTCAGTGAAGACTCCCCCTTCCATGAGGTAGTTTTTGTCTGCATTTAACGCTTCGAGTGCACCATTAAGTGAAGCTGGCACTGTGGGGATGCTGGCAAGGCGTTCTGCTGATAGTTCAAATAGATCCTCATCGAAACCATCGCCAGGGTCAATTTGGTTTTTAATGCCGTCAACGCCCGCCATCATCATTGCGCTGAAAGCTAGATAAGGGTTAGCCAAGGCATCACCTGGGCGGAATTCAAGACGCTTGGCTTTCGGGTTTGGGCCAGTGAGCGGAATACGAACAGCTGCAGATCGGTTGCCCTGGGAATAAACAAGGTTTACAGGAGCTTCAAAACCTGGCACCAAACGCTTGTAGCTGTTGGTTGTGGGGTTGGTGAAAGCCAGGAAGGAGGGAGCATGCTTAAGGATGCCGCCGATATACCAGCGAGCCGTCTGTGACAAGTTGGCATAGGTGCCTTCCCCAAAGAACAGAGGCTGGCCTCCTTTAAAGAGGCTCTGGTGAACATGCATCCCGGTGCCGTTGTCGTTGAACACCGGCTTGGGCATAAACGTTGCCGTTTTGCCGTATTTACGTGCAACATTCCTGACGATGTACTTGTAAATCATCACGTTGTCCGCAGCTTCAATCAGCTCAGCGAACTTCATCCCCAATTCATGTTGGCCAGCACCAGCAACTTCATGGTGGTGCTTCTCCATCGGGATTCCTAATTGCCCCATCAGCAGCAGCATTTCGGAACGGATGTCCTGGGCGGTGTCGTTGGGTGGAACCGGAAAGTAGCCCTCTTTCAGTTGGATCTTGTAGGCAAGGTTGCCGCCTTCTTCGATGCGGCCGCTATTCCAAGCGGCCTCAATCGTGTCAACGCTGTAGAAGCAACCACCTTCTCCGGAGTTGTAGCGGACATCGTCAAAGATGAAAAACTCTGGCTCAGGGCCGAAAAAGGCTGTATCAGCAAGGCCGGTGCCGGCTAAGTAACCGAGGGCTTTTTGGGCAAGCGCCCTGGGGCATCTGGCATAGGGCTCGCCGCTACGAGGTTCCCGAATGGAACAGATCAAGCTAAGAGTCTTATGGCGATAAAAGGGGTCGATCCAGGCCGTACTGGCGTCGGGCACCATATCCATATCTGATTCGTTGATGGCCTTCCATCCACGGATGGAAGATCCATCGAAAGCCAAGCCATTAGTGAAGGCTTCCTCATCAATCAAGTCCGAACAAACTGTGAGGTGCTGCCACTTGCCGTGCAGATCAGTGAACTTGAGGTCAATCAGTTCAATGCCCTCGTCCTTGATCTGGCGGAGGACGTCTTGGGGTGATTTGCCCATGGCGAAGATGAGGCCGAGCCGGCGATAAGAGAGCGACCGTAATCAGCCGCATGGCCTCCTTTTTGTAGCAACAGGTACCTTCTAATGAAGCCTTGTTTCCTTTCTGGGTGGATTCCGTAACCGTTTCTGTCAGCTTGAGCTGATCTAAGGCTGGGTGAACGTTATGGCTGGATCACTGATTTTGATTGTTTAGCTTCTAAATCCCTCAACTCGACCAACTCGACCAACTCGTCCATTCGTCCATTCGTCCTCAATGGCTGATCTCATCACAAGATTGATTGGTTGCTAAAACAATCATCTTTCAGCCTTCGCTCAATCTGCATCAACGATTTACAAGCCTGCTTGCAGTCAAAGGGAATCAGTGTTGAGCCGATGACTGATCAGGCTTCAAAGGAATTTTGCAAGATGAACCAGCGTTTTTTTACTTACTCCCCTTCTGCTGCCAAGAGATTCGAAAAAAAATCAGTTTTTTTAATTGCCGTCGCTATTGATTGACCTGCTTGGTTGCCGTTGCAATCCCTCAAAAAAAGTCCCGGGGATGAAGGTTGACTGCTTAGGCTCTAAACAATTGAACTAACCAAGGGCCTTGGCGACGACGCAAACCCTTCCCCAGGTTGACCAATCTCATAAGACGGTTCTCGAACCGATTGCCACGCCTACCCGCTTGCTGTTTGGGCCTGGACCCTCAAATGCCGATCCCAAGGTGCTTCAGGCACTTGCGCGCTCTCCGATTGGCCACCTTGATCCCCTTTATCTGGAATTGATGGGCGAGGTTCAGGAGTTGCTCCGCTACACCTGGCAGACCGACAACCGTTTCACACTGCCGATGAGCGGTACTGGTAGTGCCGCCATGGAGGCGACCTTGGCCAATACCGTTGAACCTGGTGACACGGTATTAGTTGCGGTAAACGGTTATTTCGGCAATCGCCTTGCCGATATGGCTGCTCGCTATCGAGCCAATGTTCAGTTGATTGAAAAACCCTGGGGAGAAGCCTTTTCCCTTGCAGAGCTAGAAGCAGGTTTGATCGAGCATCGCCCAGCAATTCTGGCTCTAGTGCATGCAGAAACATCCACTGGCGTTTGTCATCCAATGGATGGTGTCGGCGATCTTTGCCATAAGCACAATTGCCTTTTACTGCTAGATACGGTCACCTCCTTAGGCGCTGTGCCGGTTTTTCTGGATCAATGGAAGGTTGATCTGTCATACAGCTGTAGCCAGAAGGGGCTCAGCTGCCCTCCTGGTCTTGGTCCTTTCACCATGGGGCCCCGCGCCCAAGAGAAGCTTGCGACCCGTAGTAGCAAGGTGCCCAATTGGTATCTAGACGTGTCGCTGCTGAATCAGTATTGGGGAAGCGACAGGGTTTATCACCACACTGCGCCGGTGAATATGAACTTTGGGATGCGTGAAGCCCTGCGATTACTTGCGGATGAGGGCCTTGAAAACGCTTGGGATCGTCATCGCTGCAATGCCGAAGTGCTCTGGGCAGGGCTCGAGAGTCTTGGTTTGGAGTTGCATGTACCTGAAGCCTTGCGTTTGCCCACACTCACAACTGTTTGCATTCCTAATGGAGTTGATGGCAATGCCTTCCGTCTGCATTTGCTGAATGAGCACGGCATTGAAATTGGCGGCGGCTTAGGAAGCTTGGCTGGCAAGATCTGGAGGATTGGCTTGATGGGATACAACTCCACCCCTAAAAACGTTGAGATGTTGCTCAATCTGTTCGAGTCAGAGTTACCTCGTTTTCGTGAAAACGTTGCCGTTGCTGCTTGAACCAGGCTTCTAGCTGCTGCCTGGCTTCAACTTCCATCACACCGCCAAGAACACTCATTTTATGATGAGCACTGGGGTGTTCCCCCAGATTGATTGTGCTACCAAGCCCGCCTCGCTTGGGGTCGTGTGCAGCAAAGATCACCTGGCCCATGCGCGCTTGTGTTAGTGCTCCCGCGCACATCGGGCAGGGTTCCAGAGTGACAATCAGGGTGCAGTCATTAAATCGCCAATCACTTCTGAGCGAGGCAGCCTGTCGGAGTGCAATCAGTTCTGCATGGCCTAATGGATCACGTCCTCGATGCCTTTGGTTGCTGCCATGTCCGATACAGCGGCCATCGGCATCCAGAACTACGGCACTCACAGGAACTTCTCCAAGATCGCCAAGTTGTTTTGCTCGATTCAGTAGCCGCAACATCCAATAGCGGCATTGCATGTTGGTTAGTTCAAGAGGTTTCGCTAAAGGCACCGCTGAATGGCATCTCCTGATCAAACAATGCCATCAGGAGGGAGAATGGAACTTGTATGACGAGCGTTATTGGCTGGCACTCCCCAGATAAGGCCGACTGCGACCTTGGCTCCCTTTGCCAAGCCTGACCGTTTCGATCCAGAACTGCAGACTTTTCTGGAGCAGGCCAGTGCTCGACTTTGTCAATGGTTCGCAACAGCAAGCAATCGAGGCCCCTTACCAGCGATTAGTGCTTTGCCTGATGTGGCGCCGCCGCCTCAAGGTCTTTCAGTTGATGCCTTGCTGGACGATTTGCAGTTGGTGATGGAAGGGGCTTATCAGCCTTCCCATCCAGGTGCTTTGGCTCATCTCGATCCGCCTCCTCTAACGGCATCCATCGCTGCCGATTTGATCTGCGCAGGGCTAAACAACAATCTTTTGGCCGAGGAGTTGTCACCCAGTCTTTCGCGTTTAGAGCGAGAGATGTGCCGCTGGTTTGCTGAGCGCTTGGGGCTGCCGTTGACGGCTGGTGGTGTGGCAGCCAGTGGTGGCAGCCTCAGCAACCTTATGGCGATGGTGATAGCTCGCCAACAGGCAGATCTTCAAGATGATCCCAGGGCAGTCGTGCTTGCAAGTGTCGACGCTCATGTGTCGCTCGCTAAGGCCATTCGGGTCATGGGATTGGCTAGCGATGCTTTGCAGACGGTGCCTGTCGATCAAGAGGGCTGCATGAATCTCGATGCCCTAGAGCATCAACTGAAGGCTCTCCGCGCAGAAGGGAGACCATGCTTAGCCGTTGTGGCGACAGCAGGCACGACTGTCCAGGGAGCTGTAGATCCCTTGGTAGCGGTAGCAGAGCTATGCAGACGCGAGCAGGTCTGGTTGCATGTCGATGGAGCCATTGGAGGGGTCTTTGCTCTAACAGCAGCCACTGCTTCTGTGGTTGAAGGAATCTCTCTAGCCGATTCGATCACAGTGAATCCTCAAAAGTTGCTTGGGATCACTAAGACATCATCCCTATTGTTAGTCGCGAACCAATCCCATCTTGCTTCAGCCTTCTCGACTGGCTTGCCCTATATGGAACCAGCCTGGGGAGACGGTCATGGAAGTGAAATTGGCCTTCAAGGAACTCGACCAGCAGAAGTGCTCAAGCTTTGGTTGGGTCTGCGGCAGCTCGGGGAGCAGGGAATTCAGAGCTTGCTGGAGGGGGCGATTCAGCGTCGTCAGTCGCTCGCGCGTCAACTCGATCCATACAGGTTCATTCTTCTCAGCGGACCATTGCATCTGATTGCCTGTACCCCTAAGAACGCCGATGCAGATCAAGCCTCAGTCTGGTCATTAGCAACTCGGCAAAGCTTGCTGGAGCAGCAATTGATGGTGTCAAGACCCTTGCATCATGGTCGTCATTTCCTCAAGGTGGTCTTAGGCAACCCCCATACACAATCGATTCATCTCAATCGATTGGCAACCCTGATAAATCAATCTTTGCTGGGTTTGCGCTAATGGCTTCATCACCCCCACGAGGCCGCTGGGTGGCGATTATCACGACTGTTTTATCAGTAGCGATTGGATTGTTCTACCTGGCTTTGATCACAGTTCTGGATGCCCGTGGTCCGATGCGTCCGCCACCCCCCGAGGCCCTGGGCGAGGCGGGAGCTGTCGCCGTTTCTCCCGCTGAAGAGGCTCCACCACCCGCCGCAGGGCTGTCGTGAGAAAACGTTCAAGCGAAGATTCTCGTCGGTTGAGATCGTAGTGACGTTGCACCACTTCCTGCATACCGCCATCCCCCCAGTCTTGATCCTGCTGAAAGTAGGTAATGAAACTTGCTCCAGCAACGCGTGTGAGCCAAGCAGCAGCGACCCCTTGTACCGCTCGGCCCAGCAACAGGGTGGGCAAGTTGACACTGAGAGCTGTGCCGATGATCGCCACTCCACCTTTAACAATGCCAAGTCCTGCCAAAGTGCGCCCTACTGATACCGCCAGTTCTTGCGCTCGGTTGCGAGTGAGTTGAACGCCATAGACCCGGGCGACCTCCATCACCATTTGGGCATTCACTGCTGCCGTCCCCAATAGATCCACTCCTGGGAGGGGGTTTGCAGCGACAACACCACCACTAATCCAGCTGTAACGATCAACACACTGACGCGCTTCATGGTGTCGTTGTCGATCCAGCAGCTGGCGACCGGCATCTCCCAGATGACGACATTGCAGCAGAATGTTGTCTGCCAGTAGTTCTTCACCATCGGCATGTAGCACTGACGCAAGGCGACGCAGCAGGTTGTCGACTTCAGCAGGAGGCTGCAAAGGTCGTTTGCCAGGCCGCGGCAGTGACTGGGGTGCAGCGCTACAGGAGATCACATCCTCAGCTTCAAGCAAGCCCTTGCATCGCCCTCGCAACTGCGCCAAAAGCCGTCGCTCCTCTTCTTCACCGCGAAGATCGCATTTATTCAGAACTAGGAGCAATCGTTTGCCGAGATTGGCGAGGTTACTGATGACCTCCAGCTCTGAAGCGCGTAGATCACAATCCACAACCACCACCATCAGGTCAGCTCTGCTGGCTCGTTGCCTTGCTTCCTTCTCTCGGCTTAAACCGTTTCTGCCTGCTTCAAGAATTCCTGGGGTGTCAGCCAGTTGAAGGCCTCGATCAAGTCCCTCTAAACGCAGTCGATAAATCTGGCTACTGGTTGTGGATCCCATGGGTGCACCAACCTCACCCACCATTTCGTTCAGGAGTGCTCGGATCAGAGATGTCTTGCCGCTGGAACCAGTACCGAACACCACCACCATCAGATCACCACGGGCCAGTTCATCAGCCACCCTTTCTCTCTCTTGCTTAAGCCCTTCTCGAGTGACCTCGTCTTTGAGGCGTTCAAGTAGGCGATCAATGTTTTCAAGACTTTGCTTGGCTGCTTGATGACGGCTACTTGGAGGGGAAAGGGGCCGTTGATTGTTTTGAGCAGTTTCTAAGTTCTGACGCTTAAAAGCCTTCCACCAGGGCCATCCAACCTGATAGATCATCAAGATGATGAGGCCTGCTGTTAGAAACAACACCGGGCCTAGCAACCAGGGAGGTAGTAGGTAACTCAAATCCCAGAGCAGGTTCCTCACTACTTGCACTAGAGCTCCGATGACGAGCAAGACCACCAGCGCGCAGGCGGTCCATAGGAGCAGCCGCTGACGGGAGATCATTTGTTTGTCATGCTTCCGCTGGCCTGCAGGTTCAATGATCTTTGACCAGAGAGACAGCGTCTGGGATCTGGAACTGTTGGCATCATTGCTGAGCCAGAGACCAAGAATTTGTATTCGCAAGGCTCATAGCCGATCAATAGCAGATCTCTGGCATTAATGGTTGTGCCGGTCTTGCCATCTTCCATATCGCCAAGAGACCTATTGCACTGGTCCAGTTCATCACCACCATTTAAGGCATGCTCTGAATCTGCCCAGACCAGCAATTTTGATGCTTTCGCTCGCTGTATGCAGGAATGAGGCGAATAGGTCATTCGATCTTTGAGGATCGTGAAATCTTGATTTGATCGGCGTCGCATCATTCCAGCTCTCGCCCCCTCCTCCAACGCCAACAACGTGCATTGGTGGGTTTGAGATCATCTAGAGACTAAATGTTTGTCTTGATGATCAAGTAAGGCAAGCTCCATCCTTACGTTTCCACTAAAGGGGCAACTATCGCTTTAAAGAACAACTTTTCGATCGGGTTAACTGATCTGATTGATGATCACTCCAGTCATGGCACAACGCTTAGGTGTGTTGTTGTCCATGGCGTCTTGTCAGGGCATCGATTCCGAAGCAGATCACGGCCAAATTGATCGCCACATCGGCTCCATTGAAAATCGGAAAGTCCACTGGTACAAGTTGCAGAAAGTCGGTGACGTGCCCTAGACGCCATCGGTCCAAGCCATTGCCGATCGTTCCGCCGAGCAGAAAGGACATTGCAAGGCCTTGCCATAGCGGCATCTGCCCTGCTCTCCAAATCCAGACCATCAAACCAATGGTCACAGCCAGGCTGAGCAGCCCTAAGAGGAATGTTGCTCCATTGAAAAGATTAAAAGCTGCGCCTGTATTTCTGATCAGACGCAACTGCAATAGCCCAGGAACAAAAGGGAGTACCAAGCCTGAGCTGAGTTGTTGACGGGCCCAGCTTTTGCTGATCTGATCAATCAGCATCAGCAGGATGCTGATTAGCAGCATTGCCCTGCGTGATAGTTGACGTTGCTTCAGTATTTGAGGTTGATTCATTCAACAAACAGCAGATTTCGCAATGGCAAGGCAAGTACGCCAACGCCTGCACAGAGAACTAGTTGAGCGGGTAGGGGCCCAAAGGTATAGCTAAATAGCAGTTCTGGAATGCGATCAGGCCATTGGTATAGGGCAGATCCGATAAGCAGATTGAGTACGCCACAAAGTTGCAGCATGATCAGCCCCGCGATTGCTGCAATCGTCAGGCTCAGTACATCATTCATGCCTGGTTGCTGGGCCAGACGACCACTGAGCCAAGCAGCTGGAACGAATCCAGCCAGGTAGCCAAAACCTGGTGTCAGCACATAATTGAGGCCTCCACCACCATGAAATACGGGTAGGTCAACGAGGCCAATGGTGAGATAGGCAACTGCAGCGATGACTCCAGCACGCGGACCGCATACGAGTGCACACAGCAATAGAGCTGGCACCTGCCAAGTACTTGGAAGCGTTAACACGTGCGGTTGTAAGTCAAGGCCAGGCAAGAGCAGCGCAGCAGGGATCAACCCTCCTACAAGGATCATCATCAGGCCGGCGAGGGCGCCGCTCCAGGTAGCCAGGGCTCGCAAAAAAGGTTTTCAGCTAGCTCCATCCTGCAGTAGGAGAGTGGCATTGCTCATTTCTGATGGAACCGGTTATTGGTCAACAGGTCCGTTTAAAGGTGCCCTTGCCTTATCTAAAGACCGCGGATCCCATGCCAATGCTACGGCCACCGGATTTGGTCTCCCCAGAAGAGCTTGGCGAGATCGTTGGCCTGCGAGCCAAGGACATCGCTGTTGTGCGATTTCGTCATGGCAGCTTTCTGATCCCACTGGATCGCCTGATCTTTGACCTTTCAGATGTTGATGGCGCAAAGGGTGATTAAGAGCTTTGATCCACTTGCTGTTGCCAATCCTTGGAAAGGATTTGAAGGCTGTTTTCTGGGCCACAGAGACTTAGCAAGGGCATTCTTAGATGTCGTTGAGCTGCCTTTTGCAGAGCGCTTCCATCAAGATTTTTGATTGCCTCCAAGCTGTGCTTGTCATAGTTGGCTGGCAGCCCTAGTCCCCGCAATTGGGCTCGGCGTTCTGCCCGTTGTCCAGTGGTTTGAGCTCCATGGGCGAGTTGACCATGGAATTTTGCGCGTGCCAGTTCAATGTCTTCTTCTGATATTTCTTGCTGGCTTAGTTCCCACCAGCAATCTAAAAGCAATTGAAGGGTGAGTTTTGCCTTGTCTTCGCTTGTTGAGGCATGGAATACAAATGGAGCAGCACACTGACGTACCGGGTGATGAGTGCCTACGTCGTAGGCCACCCCGTGTTGCTCTCGTAGACGCCTGAACAGCAAGCTCGACATGCCTAATCCCAGGTGGCAGTTCAGTAAACGCAGTGCTAGATCATCTTCATGGCCATGCGCAAGGGTTGGCTGTCCAAGCATCATGACCACCTGACTTGTAGGTTCAGGCTGAAGACAAATGTTGGATTCGAGCTGAATGTTCTCTGTTGAGATCTTTCTCGATTCAGACGTTCTCGCTTGCTGAGGTGGATGATTGGGCCAGCGCTGGAAAGATTCCATTGCCTCCAGCCGCTGTTCAAGATCCTCTGGAAGGGTCCCAGAGAGGGCAAGCACAGGTGATTGTGCTGTTAGCCCGTCGATTAGCGAAATTAATTGCTGACGACCAAGTTGGTTGAGGTCCTCGCTAAGGCCAAGGGGATCGTGGCCATAAGGGCCACTGCCGTAAGCCATCTGCCGCCAGCCGTCAAAAGCCACGTGAAATGGGTCTTCTCTTTGTCTTTGCAAGGCCTGAAGACTGAGATCCCTTTCCAGCGTTACTTGACTTGAATCCAGATGCGGATCGATCAGCATCCAGCCAAGTAAATCAAGGAGTCGTTCGGCATCACGATCTGCACATTTGAGGCTAATTAGCAATCCGTCTTCGTGGGTATCGCAGCGCAAACCTGCCCCACAGCCTTCAACGAGATCGGCTAGAGCAAGGTGGTCATAGGGTCCACAGCCCCTGGTCAAGAGGGCTCCGAGCAGTTGATGAACTCCCCGTTGCCCTTGTGGGTCAGCACCACTGCCGCCTCTAACCCAGAGCTTGGCGGCGATAACTCCAGGTGCGGCGATTGGATCTAAAACCACATCGAGAGGATTCATTCTTCTGCTTCCATCGGTCTGGCAACAAGGGTGAAGCTCCGCTCTGGTTGCAGTAATGGAAGCATTTGCTCGAGAAGTCGAGTCGGCGTCCATGCAGTCAGGTGATCAAGTGGTGCCAACAAGGATTGAGGACGATTCCAAAGAGCTTGATTCCCTGCCAGGCCGGCTACTTGACTGGGAGCTTCAAGGCTGAAACACAGTCCATTTGAAACCAATTGGCTAGCTCGTTCGATCTCCTGATTCTTGGGTGTTGATTCGAGGCTCGTCTGCAGTAAATGGTGGATTTCCTTTTCCACCCTGTCCAGCTGCGTCTCGTTGCAGCATGCTTCTAGCAATACAAGGCTGCCTTGTTCCAACACGGTTACATCCATATCGATCGATTCCACGATTTGCAATTCCTCTCTGAGGTGATGCACCAGTCGACTGCGACGTCCTTCCGCAAGCAGGGTGGTCGCCAGGTCAGCTCCCATCACCATCTCTTGGTTTGAGGCAGGGGGCATCGGCCAGGTCATCAATAGCCGGGTGGATTCCAGCCTGGGGACTTGAATTTCTCGTCGCCCTTTTTGAAAGCTGAGCGTTGGAGAAATGGCAGGATCAATGTCCTCCATCGTTTGGTGATTCAACTCAGCCAGACGGCTGTTGTTCAAGATTTCTTCCAGGCCAATCGGAATGGCACCCGCAATTGCTAGGCAACAGTTCGGGCCTCGATAGCGGCGGCTGTGGAACTCCCTCATTTGCTCGGGAGTAATTCTTTTTAGGCTTGCTTCAAAGCCAAGGATGGCTCGGCCGTAGGGATGATCTTCGCAGCATGCTTCGAGAAGCTGTTGGAGGACTTGATCATCCGGTTGATCTCGATATTGGGCAATTTCCTCCAATACGACGTCTCGCTCCATGGCATAGGCCTCTGAACGCAGAGCTGGAGTCAGAACAAGGTTGAGCAGTAGATCAAGTGCTGCCCTGGCTGCCGTTGGTGGTACAAGAACGTGAAAGTGGACGTCATCGAAACCTGTGGCGGCATTGCTGCTGCCTCCAAGCGCTTCGATTTTGCGATCGAATTCTCCCGCCTCCATCTGTGAGCTTCCCTTGAACACCATGTGTTCAAGAAAGTGGGCTAGTCCTTCCTCTCCTTTTTGTTCGCTTGAACTACCTGCTTTGCACCAGAGGTCTAAACAAGTCAGTGGTGCATCTGGCATGGATGCCAGCACGCAGCGGGTCTTGTTCTTTAGAGCCCAGTGTTGAAGACTGGGTTTAGGGGTGGAGCGTGTCAGAGGTGCATGTCAAAGTCCCATTCTGATCCTTCTTGCCATCGTGCTGCCTTTTCCCTCCACAAGCGGCCCGGCAATTCATCCGTTAATCGAGTCGTTGGCAGCGCGGATCAGGCAGCGTAGGGCGCAGTTGCCGGAGCTCAGTCCATTTGCACTGGATTCAGTGATGGAGTCAATCAGCGGCCAGCTTGATGGAGAGGAGCTGCTGATTAGCAATGAATTGCATCGTTGTCGGGGGATGCGCAAGTTGCATTTGGAGATAGCAAGGCTGGGAGGGGGACTGCAAGTACTCCATTGCGTCTTCTTTCCCGATCCTCGCTTTGATCTACCAATTTTTGGAGCCGATATTGTTGCTGGTCCTGCCGGTATCTCGGCGGCCATCGTGGATCTTTCGCCTGTAGGCCTAACAATGCCAGTGGCCCTACTCCATGGCCTTGAGTCACTGCCTATTCCTGCGTTTCAACAGGTGAGGGAATTGCCAGCATGGGGATCCATTTTCTCGCCGTTTGTCCAGTTCATCCGTCCAGCTAGTAGCCAAGAGGAAAGCTGGTTCGTGGATTTGGCAGATGGCTATCTCAAAGCTCTTATCTCTAGCGTCATTGACGCGACTCCCGATGCTTCTGATGCGGCATCTACGATCCAAAGGCATAAGAGCCAACTCTCCTATTGCATCCAACAGAAACGCAACGACAAGACACGTGGAGTGCTGGAAAAGGCCTTCAATCCTCAATGGGCGGATCGATACATCGAGGAGATCTTGTTCGAGGATCCACCTCCCCTTTAAGCAGCAAAACCTGGAGATGGTTGATAACCGGAGGAATCTGCCTTGTTGTAGCTATTGGTATCTGGAGCCTTACGCGTCGGCCTGAGACACCTCAAGAAAGTGCTGTGCTAGTTCCAGCTGCCAGACCAATTGAAGCTGTTGCGGCCTTGGGGCAACTTGAGCCCGCTGGTGAGGTCCGTCGCTTGGCCGCCCCTGCTAGCGGATTTGGTGGCACTCCACGGGTTGCCAAGCTCAGTGTTCGTGAAGGTGATGCGGTTAAGCGTGGTCAGGTTCTAGCAGAGTTCGACAACCGACCTAAAACTTTTGCTGATCTGGCAGCTGTCCAAGCTCGACTGGAGACCCTCGAGGTTCAGTTGCGAATGCAGCGGCGGGAGGTCACTCGTTATCAAAAAGCTGCCATGGTTGGAGCTTCATCTCTGGTGGATTTGGAGGAAAAGCAGGAAGAACTCGTCAAAATCGATGGCCAACGTCGGGAGGCTTTGGCTGAAATCAGCGGACTTGAGGCTGATCTCGCTGATAGTCAATTGAAGTCTCCCCTCGATGGTGTGGTGTTAAGGGTGCACACTCGCGTCGGGGAGCGTCCAGGTAGTGATGGCGTGATGGAAGTTGGCGCCAATCAGACCATGGAAGCCTTGATCGAAGTTTATGAGTCGGATGTGAATCGAGTGAATGTTGGACAAGTTGTTCGCTTAACCAGTGAAAACGGTGGATTCGATGGGACTTTGATGGGTCGTGTGGAACGCATTAGCCCCCAGGTTCGTCAGCGCAATGTGCTCTCAACTGATCCAACTGGTGATGCAGATGCCCGCGTAGTTGAAGTTCGGGTCAGTCTTGACCAGAACTCAGCTGCTCGGGTGAGAAGTCTCGCGGGTATGAAGGTGATCGCTCGCTTTCAGCCCTCGTGATGTCTGGCTTTTGGCAACAGCGGAGGATCCCTCTGGCTTGGTTGCTCCTTAGTCGTCAACCTTTGCGGCTTTTGGTTGCTCTGGCAGGAATCTGCTTCGCCGGAATCCTGATGTTCATGCAATTGGGTTTCCGAGATGGTTTGTTCGATGCCAGTGTCACCGTGCATCGTCTCTTTGATGCTGACCTGGTGTTGATGAGCCCTCGCTCGATGAGCTCGATCAGCATGAGTGGATTTCCAAGGCGTCGGTTGGTGCAGTCCATGGCACATCCAGATGTTCAGGGCATCACGCCTGTGAACTGGAATTTTTTGCTTTGGAGAAATCCGCAAACCCTCACGACTCGCCAGATTCTTGCCTTAGGTTTTGAACCGGGGGATTCGCTGTTCACAGATCCTGAGCTTGCGGCCAAGGCAAAAGCGCTCACAAGTCGTGGTCGTGTTTTGTTTGATCAGCGTTCTCGAAATGAATTCGGACCTATTGCCAAGTGGTTTGATGAGGGCCGCATTGTTGAGACTGAGCTCGCCGGGAAAAGGGTTCGGGTAGCGGGGTTAGTCAGCCTGGGGCCATCGTTTGGAGCTGACGGCAATCTGCTCACCAGCAGGGAGACATTCCTTGAGCTGTTACCCAGCAATCCGCCTGGAAGCATTGAAATCGGTTTGCTAAGGCTGCGGCCAGGGGCAGATCCAGATGCTGTGGTTCGATCTCTCAAGGCGAGTTTGCCCAACGATGTGAAGGTCTTTACCAAGCAGGCTTTCATTGAGTTTGAGAAGAATTACTGGCGAAGCAGTACTTCCATTGGCTTCATTTTCAGCCTCGGTGCAGCAATGGGTTTTGTTGTGGGGTGCGTGATTGTCTATCAAATCCTCTACACCGATGTCAGCGATCATCTGCCTGAGTACGCCACTCTGATGGCGATGGGTTATCGCTTGAAGACTCTTCTAGGCGTGGTAGCTCGCGAAGGGATCTTCCTGGCAGTGATGGGGTATGTGCCGGCCTATGCCGCCGGCCAGGCCCTATACGCCTTGGTACGCAGTTCGACAAAACTACCTGTGGCAATGGATCTTCCGCGTGCCGTGCTTGTTTTCAGCCTGATCCTGGCGATGTGCATGGGCTCAGCGGTGCTGGCGATGCGCCGATTGGTCGATGCTGATCCTGCAGAGATTTTCTGATGGGTCTGTTCTCTTTCAATCATTCGATCAGAAGACATCGCCATGAATGAAAAGCTCATGGTTGAAGTTCAGGGTCTCAGCCACTGGTTTGGCATTGGTGCAATGCGACGTCAGGTTTTGCAGTCCATTTCTCTGCAAATAGCCCCTGGCGAGGTGGTGTTGCTCAACGGGCCTTCAGGCTGTGGCAAAACCACCCTGCTCACTTTGATCGGAGCGCTCCGCACAGTTCAAGAGGGAGATATATGCGTATTCGGCCATCAATTACGTGGATCAGATCGTCGCCTTCGCCAACAGCTTCGATGTCATATCGGAATGATTATTCAGGGCCACAATCTTTTGCGGTGTCTCACAGCTGAACAGAACGTGCAGATGGGAGCTGATTTGTTGCCAAGTCTCTCTTATCGAGCTCGCCGTGATCAGGCTCGCTATTGGTTGCGGGCTGTGGGGCTAGACGATCACCTCAGCAAACTGCCCCATGATCTTTCTGGCGGCCAAAAACAACGAGTCGCAATTGCACGTGCTCTGGCGGCTCGACCTCAGCTCTTGCTAGCCGATGAACCCACAGCAGCCCTGGATAGCGTCACTGGAAGGGAAGTGGTAGAGCTGCTTCAACGATTGGCCCGAGAACAGTCTTGTGCGGTGTTAATGGTGACCCATGATCCCCGCATTGTTGATGTCGCGGATCGATTGGTGCAGATGGAAGATGGTCGCCTGATCTCCTCTCTTCGTTAGGTTGGTTACAGATCTCTAGTTTGGAAGTTTTAACAGCATGGCCAAGCGCAGAAACCTCAAGAAAGAAAAGCAAGAGCGGAATCGCTCCTATGCCCGCAAATTCAAGAAACGCAAGCTACGCAATGACGGCCGAGGTGAGGGAGCTGGTAATGGTGTAACCGGAACTGCCAACAACGGTGGTGCTGCCGACTAATCCCATCGACAGACTTTTTAAATCAACAGATGGGGGCATTAATGGGCCCCCTTTTTTCATGTCTCTAGGCTGTTGCTTGTCAGCAGCAGATGTGGTTGCGAATGTTCGCAAGCGTCGTGATACCCACCTACAACCGTCGATCGATCCTTGAGAAGTGTCTGTTGGCTCTCGAGCAACAACTCCTTTTCTCTGAGCTAGATGGTTATGAGGTGGTCGTGGTGGATGACGGCTCCACGGATGGCACACCGAGCTGGCTGAGGGATGAGGCGTCTCGCTTTCCACATGTGCGCATGTTGGAACAAGAGCATGGGGGCCCGGCAGAGGGGCGTAATCGCGGGGTAGACAATGCCCGAGGTGATCTAATTGTTTTTATCGACAGTGATCTAGTTGTCACCGAATCGTTTCTCGCCTGTCATGCAAGAGCTTTGCGAAAAAGTTGGCAGCAACGCGGTGATCGACTTTCTTTCACCTATGGCGCGGTGATCAACACGGCAAATTTCGAGCAGCCCACTACAGAACCTCACAAATTCCAGGACAACTCATGGGCCTACTTCGCGACAGGCAATGTGGCCATTGATCGTGAGGTGCTTGAACGTTCTGGACTATTCGATACCAATTTCCGTCTGTATGGCTGGGAGGATCTAGAGCTGGGGGAACGACTTCGACAGATGGATGTTCAGTTGGTGAAATGTCCCGAAGCAGTTGGTTATCACTGGCATCCTGCCCTGCGTCTTGAGCAAGTTCCTGACCTAATCAGAGTGGAGCGGGAGCGGGCCAAAATGGGTCTGGTCTTTTATCGCAAGCACCCGACGCGACGGGTGCGTTTCATCATCCAATTCACCTGGCTTCATCGGTTGTTATGGGAGTTGCTTACGCTCGGTGGATTCCTTAATGAGCGCAGCCTCAGACCTTTACTTGGCTGGTTGATTCGCAACGGTCATCAAGGTTTGGCAATGGAGCTCTTGCGTTTACCCCTGAACCGAATCGGGGTACGCGCGCTCTTCAAAGAAGCAGCACTAGCAGGGCTGCACTGAGCTGTCGCTTTGATAAATTTCAATGGTTCTTTCATTCCGCACACCTGTCCGTTTCGGGTGATGAATGAGTCGACACATGCCTTTTGGCTGAATCGTCTCGCATACCTGGCAGGTGGAGGCGAACCCGAAACCTAAAACCTATGGCTGTTGTCACTCTTTCAGAAATGATGGAGGCGGGCGCCCACTTTGGGCATCAAACCCGTCGCTGGAATCCCAAGATGTCGCGCTACATCTACTGTGCGCGTAATGGAGTCCATATCATTGACCTGGTGCAGACCGCGATCTGCATGAACAATGCCTACAAATGGACTCGTTCTTCCGCCCGAAGTGGCAAGCGATTTCTTTTTGTTGGTACCAAAAAGCAGGCCTCTGAGGTGGTGGCGTTGGAAGCCACTCGCTGCGGAGCTTCCTATGTGAATCAACGTTGGCTTGGTGGCATGCTCACCAACTGGACCACGATGAAGGCTCGAATTGATCGATTGAAGGATCTGGAGCGGATGGAATCCAGTGGTGCTATTGCCATGCGACCCAAGAAAGAAGCTTCCGTTTTGCGTCGCGAGCTTGAGCGACTGCAGAAGTACCTCGGTGGTCTCAAAGGGATGAGACGGTTACCTGATGTCGTGGTGTTAGTTGATCAACGCCGTGAAACCAATGCTGTGCTTGAAGCCCGCAAGTTGGACATTCCCTTGGTGTCCATGCTTGATACAAATTGCGATCCTGACCTTTGCGAGGTCCCGATCCCTTGTAATGACGATGCCGTTCGCTCTGTGCAGCTTGTGCTGGGCCGACTGGCTGATGCCATCAACGAAGGCCGTCATGGCACTAATGACCAAAGAGGTGCTGACGACAGCGACGATTGAGTCCATTTACAGCACTAAGTTCTCGCCGCCGTCCTCCTTATCTGGTCGGCTGCATCCCTAATACTCCTCACCCCTATTACCCATGGCGGACGTATCAGCCAAGCTTGTCAAGGACCTGCGCGACAAGACCGGCGCGGGAATGATGGACTGCAAGAAAGCCCTTGCGGAGACTGACGGAGATATGATCAAGGCGAGCGAATGGCTGCGTCAGAAGGGTATTGCCAGTGCAGAGAAGAAATCTTCTCGCATTGCTGCTGAAGGTGCCATTGGTACTTATATCCATACCGGAGCCAGGGTCGGGGTACTTCTGGAGTTGAACTGTGAAACTGATTTTGTTGCTCGTGGTGATTTGTTCCAAGGGCTTTTAAAGGATGTCGCTATGCAAGTGGCGGCCTGCCCGAATGTCGAATACGTGAGCACAGAAGAGATCCCTGTTGATGTCGTTGAAAAGGAAAAATCTATTGAGATGGGTCGCGATGATCTTTCTGGCAAGCCTGAACAGATGAAGGCAAAGATCGTTGAAGGACGAATTGGCAAGCGCCTTAAGGAACTGGTCTTGCTTGAGCAACCCTTTATCCGTGACAGCTCCATGACGGTTGCGGAACTCGTCAAGCAAGTTGCTGGCAAGATTGGAGAGAATATCAAGGTTCGCCGCTTCACCCGATATACCCTTGGGGAGGGGATAGAAGTGGACCAGACTGATTTCGCTACGGAAGTAGCGTCCATGAAAACTGCTTAATTTTGGCTGCGGAGAAGTAGAGATTGCAACGCTTCGAGCCCGATCAGCAGATTGCCTCACTAAAAAAGCAGAGTCAGCGCTTGTCGCTGACTCTGTACCACGATTTAGCTCTTTACCTGCAATTATTACGGAGGGAACTTCTAAATGTTGTCCGTCAAGCCCTGTTCCTGTTGATAACCGATCAGGATCAGAATCGTCTGAGTGGGCTTTCGGACGAGACAAGGGCAGCTTTTCAAGATCAGGTTGAACAATTGGTCTCTCATTGCTGTTCCTTATTGACTGTCGAGCAGTTGATGGATCTGGTTCGCCAGATGGAACGTGAACGCCAGAGAAAGAGCGATCAAAACAGGCGTGAGCTGTTGTTGGCTTTTCGTTCTGAACAGGACTCCATGCAAGAAGCTGAGGGGTCCATTCACCTAAGCCTTGATCCTCCACTAGAGCATCCTGATCCTCTCGGCAGCATGTTGACTTTTGATCATGATCCCCAAAACGCTGTCTTAAGCGCAGGGTTGACTGTTAATGAGGCTGTCGATGAGCCTGATTTAGGCAAGGATGATCAAGCTCAGATTGACTCTCAGGATTTGGAGCTGGCGTCAGAGGACTCAGAACCGAGTGGCGGGCAGAAGGGTGATCTTGATGTGCTTCGCTCTCTCTTTGTCATGGCTGGCGAGACCATGGCTACAGATAATGTCTTGACCAGTGAATTCAGCGATTTGCAGCCTGGTGACAGCACCCAGCTTGACAATGGTCTTGATGAGGAGCAGGTTTTTTTGCCCGTGAGTCCCCTTGAACTAGCACGTTGGCTGGAATCTCTTGATCGTGCTCTCGCTCGTAGATTGCGCAATCTTTCCCACGCTCTCAACGTGGAAATGTTGCGAGCCGGAATTGTCAACAGCCTCTTACCAATCAGCTTGCTTGATGCTGTTTTGAATGGTCAGTTGGAATCTGAACCTGTGGCATCCAATTTGCTGAGATTGCGCTTACCGGTATCAACCAATCCAATGGTCTTAGAGGGCATGGAGATCATTTGCGTTCTTCTGCGCCCATCCGAATTGGAGTTTGACGACCCGCGTTTGCGACGTTGTCGGGCTCAACTCAAGCGACATCGCCGTACCTTGCTCAAAATGGTTCGACAACAGCGGCACTGGCAACGTCGCGCCATTGCTCAGGAGGTAAAGCAACAGTGGTGGCAGAGCCCTTCCGCCAATCCTCCAACCAGTCCACCCAAGGCCTGAGTAAGGATCAGTTGCAGCATCTACTCAGCTGGATGCGCATTCTGCAGCAAGCGTTAACCCTGGAGGCTGAGAACGGTTTTAAGAATCTTGAGGGGCGACAGGAGAATTTTCATGCATTCTTGGTGCGTCAGTTAGCAGAACCACCCTCTGGATTGCTGCCTACTAAAAGTCAGGCTCGTCTCAGCCAGCTAGCTGAAGCCTTTGCGAGTTATCCAGACAGCTCTGAATCGGCGCGACGTCGATTGGTGACCGACTCAAGACAGCTTTTACATGGCATTCGCCAGGAATTAGAACCACCAGCGCCAATAGGCCCTCCCAGGCTCAAGCAGGGGGGAGCTGAAAAGCAGCGGCAGATGCCTTTACCTAGTGGGAACCGCTCTCTGAAGTTGGAAAGCCCACTGTCAGAGGTGAAAGGAATCGGCCCAAAACTTGCTGAACGCTTAGCCGGGCTTGGATTACTGCTCGTAAAAGATTTGCTGCAGTACTACCCCAGGGACTATGTGGATTATTCCTCGCTGCGGCGTATCCAGGCCCTAGAGGCAGGGGAGGCGGCCACGATTGTGGCCACAGTGAGGCGTTGTCATGGCTTCACCAGTCCACGCAACCCAAATTTGTCCATTCTTGAGCTGCAGCTGCAAGACCCAACTGGTCGGCTCAAAGTGAGGAGATTTTTCGCTGGTCGGCGTTTCAGCAGCCCTGCTTACCTCAAAAGCCAGTCTCGCCTTTACCCGCCTGGAGTCACTGTGGCCGTAAGTGGATTGGTCAAAGGGGGTCCTTACGGCATGAGTTTTCAAGACCCTTTGATTGAGGTCATGGAGAGTCCGCATTCGCCGTTGCAGTCGCAAAGCATTGGCCGGTTGTTGCCTGTGTATGCCCTCACTGAAGGCCTTACGGCTGACCGCTTTCGTGATCTGGTACGGCAGATTTTACCTTTGGCAGCAAGTTGGCCTGAATCCCTGCCTGAACCACGTCGTCAGGCATTGCGTTTACCCAGCAGAAGCGATGCCTTGATCGCAATTCATCATCCAGTCGATCAGCACACATTGCAGTCTGCTCGACGCAGATTGGTCTTTGACGAGTTTCTTCTATTGCAATTGGGGTTGCTCAAACGGCGAGCAGAGCTGCGCAGTTGTTCTGCTCCTGTATTGCAGACGGCAGGGCAGCGAGATGGCCTTGTCTCTCGCTTCCTGGAACTTTTGCCATTCCCTCTCACAGGAGCTCAGCAGCGTGTGTTGAGGGAGATCGAAGCTGACCTGGTGCTCTCGGAACCAATGGCGCGCCTCATTCAGGGAGATGTTGGTAGTGGCAAGACGGTTGTCGCCATAGCAGCCCTGCTCACAGCGGTAGAGGCCGGCTGGCAAGGCGCTTTCATGGCACCCACTGAGGTCCTTGCCGAGCAGCACTACCGCACATTGTGTTGTTGGTTGCCTCAGTTGCATGTCAGCGTCGAGTTGCTTACGGGGGCAACCACTCGTATACGTCGCCGTCAGATCCTTGATGATCTCGTCAATGGATCCTTGAAAATACTGGTAGGCACCCATGCATTAATCGAAGATCCTGTTGCCTTTTCAAGACTGGGGCTGGTGGTGGTTGACGAACAGCATCGCTTTGGAGTGAAGCAGCGCAACAGATTGTTGAACAAGGGGCTTCAGCCTCATCTTTTGACCATGACAGCAACACCCATTCCTCGCACACTGGCACTTTCGCTGCATGGGGATTTGGATGTGAGTCAGATCGATGAATTACCTCCCGGTCGTACCCCCATTCAAACTCAGATGATTAGGGGCTGCGACCGCGATCAGGCCTATCAACTCATCCGAGATCAAGTGTCTCGTGGCCAGCGCGCTTATGTGGTGTTACCTCTGATCGAGGACTCCGAGAAACTTGATCTGCGTTCAGCAGTTAAGGTTCACACCCATTTATCAGAGCAGGTATTTGCCGAGTTCACGGTTGGATTACTGCATGGACGTTTGAGTAGCTCAGAGAAGCAGGGCGTGATTCAATCCTTCGCAGCGGGTGATTGCCAGGTGCTGGTCTCTACCACTGTGGTGGAGGTAGGCGTGGATGTACCTCAAGCAAGTGTGATGGTGATCGACCACGCGGATCGCTTTGGTCTAGCCCAATTGCATCAACTGCGAGGTCGTGTGGGACGTGGCGCAGCGGCGTCCCATTGCGTACTGATCAATGACAGCACAAACCCATTAGCAAGGCAGCGACTTGAAGTCCTTGTGCGCTCCAGTGATGGCTTTGAGATTGCTGAGATTGACTTACGCTTGCGAGGGCCAGGGCAGGTACTTGGCACAAAACAGTCTGGATTGCCTGATTTGGCCCTGGCCAGCCTGGCGGATGATGGGGCCGTGCTTGAAGAGGCTCGTGATGAGGCTCAAAGACTGCTCAGCGAAGATCCAAACCTGACTGACCACTCTCGGCTCAAGGAGTTGCTGGAGGCACAGTGGCAGCACATAAGTGGAACAGCCCACCTGAATTGAGTCCATTGTTTTTCCACACACTTGAGACTCGTTTGAGTCTTAATACTCAGAAATCACGAGTCGATGTACCTTCTGCTACATCGATTGCCGGCCTAGCTTCTGCTGCAGTCATTGTCGTTAGTGCCTAAATTTTGGGGCTAGTACCGCAAAGGCACTGTGCTGCAAGAGATCTCACTGAATAGCTGGCAGTAATTTTTTGATTGTTTGATTTTCAACTGTTTGTCAAGGTTTTACTTGCTTGATGTTGGTTCGCTGTACCAATTTCCAATCTCGCAGCATCAACGAGATTTGCTTTGTGGAAAACTAGGTTATCGCTGTGGAAATGTTGTCGGCGCGAACTTTTTTCCGGCTGCGCCCTTGGAGTGATAGGCCCATTCGTGATTGCGGGGAGTCCATCAATCAAATCCCTCTTTCGTTGCATCGATTGGAGCCACATCCCTATGCATCCTTAGGTGCCCCCTATGGTGTAGAGGCTGATCCCTTTCGGCTGCGTCAGGGTGTGGTTGATCGTCTGCTGAGGGCTCAAGATGAGCTGCAGCAAAAGCATCCAGAACTTTGCCTTGCCATTTTTGATGCCTGGCGACCGATTCCTGTTCAGGCTTTTATGGTCGAACATGCCATCGCTAAGGAATGCCGCAAACGCAAACTGAAGCGCGATGACCATAGTCAGGCCGAGGAGCTGCAAAGGGTCATGGATGATGTTGGCAGGTTTTGGGCTCCGCCCAGCCTCGATCCTTGTACTCCACCTCCTCATAGCACTGGAGCTGCCGTGGATCTCACCCTTGCGGATAGCCAGGGAACAGCTCTGAATATGGGTGGCGAGATCGATGCTATTGGCAGCATTTCAGAACCGGATCACTACCGCGAAGCTGCGAAGGATCAACCTCAATCAGAGGCTTACCTCTGGCACAACAGGCGCCAAGCTTTAGCTGAGGCCATGGATAAAGCTGGGTTTTCTCAGCACCCGAATGAGTGGTGGCATTTCAGCTATGGAGATCAACTCTGGGCGTGGAGAACGGGTGTCGCTGAAGCAATCTATGGAGCCTGGCCATTACCAGACAGCAAACTAAGGACGGCTTGATCGCCAAGTTTGTTGACATGATCTCCGAGGCTGCGTCGACCACCAGCTTGCTTCCAGCTCAGCAATAGGGGCTCAAGTGTGCTCTCGAGTTGATCAAGGGGCATCCGTTGTAGATAGGGTTTGGCAAGACGTTGCAGGTTTGGGGTGCCTCCCAGCCAGAGTTGATATTGATCGACACCACTTCCCACTAGAGCAAGCTCGGCCATATAAGGCCGAGCGCATCCATTGGGACAACCTGTCATGCGGATCAGGATCGATTTAGTAATTTCAAGACGTCGCAGCTGAGCATCAATTCGCTCAAGCAAGGCAGGCAGGGTTCTCTCTGCTTCGGTTACCGCCAGACCACATAAGGGCAACGCAGGGCAAGCCATTGCATGCCGTGCCAGCATCGCAGGAGCCTCTGGGGCGCGGATGCCTAGAGCGGCTAGACCTTTGCGCACACTAGATCGTTGTGACGTCCCGATATTGCAGAGCAATAGATCCTGATTCGGTGTTAGGCGAATTTCAAGTTGAAAGGTCTCCACCAGTTGGCGGAGTCCTTTCTTTAAATCTCCTTCCAAGCGACCAGAAAGCAGTGGCAAACCAACAAACCATTGGCCAACGCTTTGCTGATGCCAGCCCAGATAGTCCTCAAGTTTGCTCTTTGGTTCAGGCCTTAACGCTTTGATTGGATGTAGGAAGTATTTGCTCTTGAGTTCCTGTTTAAACCAGCTGATCCCCTGATCATTGAGAAGATATTTCATGCGGGCATGACGCCTTGTCTTTCGGTCTCCGTAGTCGCGTTGCAAGGCCAAAATCGACTGCACCAAATCCAATACATGCTCTGCAGCCACATAGCCAAGAGGATCAGCTGTGCGGGCGAATGTCTGTTCATTGTTATGGGTTCGACCCATGCCGCCACCCACATAGACATTGCAACCCTTGATTTCACCGTTTGCAGCAGTAAAGACAACTAGACCGATGTCATTGGTAAGTAAATCAACTGAGTTATCGCCTGGCACGGTGACGGCGCACTTAAATTTGCGCGGCAAGTAGGTCTTGCCATAGAGAGGTTCCTTGGCATCTCCACTGAATACGTTGCCCTGATGCTGGCGGGTACGAACTTTTTTTACTCGCCTGGAGGGGCGGATGCGGTAGGTCGCACTTCCATTCACCCATAGGTCCAGATAGGACCCCTCCGCTGCCGTTGGGCTGAGAACATCAGCGATTTCATTGGCAAGTTGTCGAGCAGCTGGATAACCACCTTTCTCATAGGGAGCTGCTGGTGCCATAACGTTGCGAGTGATATCACCACAAGCCGCCAGAGTTGATCCCATTGATCGGATGATTGTGCTGATAACTTCCCGCAGGTCATCCTTGCGGACCCCATGAATCTGGAACGCCTGGCGTGTAGTGGCCCGCAGGCTCCCATTGCCAAGGCGATTGGACAGATCATCTAAGGCTAAAAACAGTGCTGGTGGAATGCGTCCGCCAGGGCTGCGCAGACGCAGCATCATTTGCCAATCCTTACCCGCACCTTTATGGCGGTTATCTCGGTTGTCCTGTTGATAGCTTCCGTGGAATTTGAGCAGCTGAACGGCGTCGTTGCTGAAGTGATCACTGCTGTTCTCAAGTTCAGCAGCCAGGGGGTCTAGTAAGTAGCAGCTGTCAGCCTTGAATTGTTCAAATTTGCTCAGCTCTGCTCCACTGGCGAGACAAGCTGCGAAGTTGAGATCTGCCGCTTGGCCAGATGTTGTCTGCCCTTCGGTCACGGCGTCAAAATTTTCCTAATACACCGTAGCGAAATGCACACGACCTGTTGAGCTGCTCCCTTCAATACAGTTGGGCGGTCTTGATTGCTCGCCTCCGTGTCGACCCTTCTAGTGGAGATTGGGACTGAGGAGCTGCCAGCTGATTTTGCCCGGCTTGCCTTACCCCAACTGGAGCAGATGGTAAGTCGTGACTTGCAAGGTCTACGTCTTAGCTACGGAATGATCCAATGCACGAGTACGCCAAGGCGACTTGTCGTGTTGGTTGAAAACTTGGCCAGCGCTACTGCTGATCTAGAGGAAGTACGCAAGGGTCCACCGGCTGGCCAAGCTTTCAAAAATGGTGTACCAACCCAGGCAGCCGCTGGCTTTGCCAAACGCTGTGGGCTGAAACCAGAGGATCTCGAGATTCGGGAGACCCCGAAGGGACCTTTTGTGTTTGCAACCGTGCTTGAGCATGGGCGTTCTGCAATGGAACTACTAACAGACCAGATCCCTGAGTGGATAGGTAGCCTTCAAGGTCGACGTTTCATGCGCTGGGGCGAAGGTGAAAGGCGTTTTTCTCGTCCGATTCGTTGGCTTGTGGCCCTGCTCGATGAGCAGATCATCCCTGTTTGCCTTGACGGCAGCGACCCAGAGATTTGTGCAGCGAACCTGAGTCGGGGCCATCGACTTCACGATCAAGCTGTCATCATTCCTTCTGCAGACCGTTACGTACAAACCCTCGCCAAGGTTGGTGTAGAGGTCGATCGGCAAAAACGTGGCACCTTGATCCGTCATGCAATTGATACGGCTGCTGCTGGTCTTGAAGCATGCCCTGATTGTCCTGATGATCTTCTCGAAGAGCTCACCGACCTAGTGGAAGCACCTCTGCTTTTAGAGGGAGCCTTCGCTGAGTCATATCTAGATCTACCCGCTGAAGTGCTCAGCACAGTGATGAGAGTGCATCAGCGCTATGTGCCCCTTTACCGTCTTGATGCTGTCAATGACCCTCTTGCTCTCGATGCCAAGAGCAGTCTTCTGCCCAGATTCCTTTGCATCAGCAATGGGCTCGCGAAGGCAAGCGATCCTGTAAGACGGGGCAATGAGCGGGTGCTCAAAGCCAGGCTGGCTGATGCAGAATTCTTTGTCGAGGCCGATCGCTCTTTAGCCAGCATCGAGCGGCGCAAAAAGCTAGCGCATGTGACCTTTGCCGAGGGCCTTGGTTCTCTGCTCGATCGAGTTGAGCGCATGGAATGGCTCACTGATGTGCTTGTTGAGCTGCTGGATCTTTCTGCTGAAATTTCTATACAAGTGTGTCGAGCCGTCCATCTCTGTAAACACGATCTGGTTAGTCAGATGGTGGGCGAATTTCCCGAGCTACAAGGCGTAATGGGAGCGAAATATTTGTTAGCGGAAGGAGAGCCTCGAGAAGTAGCCCTTGCCGTTTTGGAGCATTACCTGCCACGTGGGGCAGGGGATGCTTTGCCCGAGTCAGGAGCGGGAGCAGTGCTTGCACTCGCCGAACGCCTGGAATTGCTGCTCAGCATCTATGCCAAGGGTGACCGTCCTAGTGGCTCCTCGGACCCCTATGCCTTGCGCAGGGCCGGCAACGGTCTTTTGCAAATCCTTTGGTCGAAGGGTTGGCGGCTGAATCTGCTCGCCTTATTGCAACGAGCGACGAACCATTGGAGCAAGCTCCTACCGCATCTCAAGGTCACACCATCCACCTTGGCGGCTGAGCTGGGTGAGTTTCTTCGCCAGCGGATGCTCAGCCTGCTGGAGGAGGCAGGAACCGATAGTGATCTAGCTCAGGCGGTTGCTGGTGAAACAGTTTTGATCGATCGTCTTCTTTCTGACCCTGCAGATGCGCGACTGCGAGTGGATCTGCTCGTGAGGATGCGCCGCACGGGTAAGTTGCTGGCGGTTCAGGCTGTTGTTACCAGAGCGGCACGCTTAGCAGAGAAAGGGGACCTACCAGCAACCGTACTGAGTGCGGCTGAGGTCGTTGATCCTGGTTTGTTTGAAAAGCCTAGTGAGTTGGAGATGTTGAAGGTGCTCGAGGCTCTTGAACCAATCACCAAGGATTCCTCAAGTGAACGCTACCGCCATTTAGCAGATGGCCTGATTGCTGGCTCGGAAGCTCTCGCAGCTTTTTTTGATGGTGATCAGAGTGTGATGGTCATGAGTGAAGATCTCGCTGTACGCGCAAACCGTCTCAATCTGCTTAGCCTTTTGCGCAACCAAGCTGGTGTGCTGGCCGATTTCAGCCAAATCAGCGGCTAAAAGTGGTTATTTCTGGCTTAGGATTTGTTTGAAACAGCAGGGTCACGTTCTCCTTGTTCTGATGCCAAATTTTGCTTAGAGGCATCTTTGTTGTTGTCTACCTTGATACCGCCGGTGATGGTTTTGATCTCCAGCATGGCATTCACTTCTTCGTCGCTACGCACAGCACTGGGAACAGGTTTATAGCTTGTTTGATTACGGAAAATTCCCCGTGCGAGTGCATCCACAGTTAGCAGTGTGAGTTTGATCTGTTGCCATGGATTCATCGCAACAACTTTTTTGTAGAGGTAACTATCGAAGGTGAGGCGTTGCACATCCATGTCATCGCACATGGCGACAAAGGCTTCTCTGGCAGTGTCATTCGAGTAAAAGATTGCTTGGAGTATTGACAGAACGATGTAAGTAGAACCGTATTTACGATCCCACTTTTTCAGATATTTCTTGAGATCAGCTTCGGAGGGGATTAATTCACCAGACCGACTCGATTCCACGATCTGTTCAGCACACATGCGGCCACTTTTGGCAGCAAAGTAGATGCCTTCGCCAGAGCTTTTGGTGACGTAGCCCGCTGCATCTCCAACAAGGGCCATGCGGCCAACAACCCTGCGTGGACGAGGATGCTCAGGAATCGGGTGGGCTTCAACTTTGATCACTTCTCCATGAACAAGTCTTTTCTTAGCCCGTTCGCGTACTCCTTTTTGCAAGCTTTTTATTAAGGTCTGATTTTTCTGCATGGTGCCTGTGCCAACGGCAACGTGGTCGTACTTGGGGAACACCCAACCGTAAAAATCTGGTGACACATCAGTGCCTACATACATTTCAGCAAGATCTTCGTAGTAAGCCATTTCTTCATTTGGCAGCTTGATGCGCTCTTGGAATGCAATGGCCACGTTGTAGTCACCGGCATCCATGGCTGTTGCTACACGGCTGTTGGCTCCATCAGCGCCAATAATGAGGTCAACCTCGAGGCTTTTGGCTTCACCAGTGGATTTACCAGTTGAATAGTCGGAATAGGTGATTGTGTATGGACCTTGACGATTAGAGCCAGTATCGATTTTGGTAACGAGTCCATTAATCAAGTTAGTTCCGAGGCTGGCGGCGCGATCTCGCATAAAGGCATCCATGACCTCTCTGCGGCACATACCGATGTATTCACTCTTGTCGTCTGGGCTGTAAACCTTGTCCAGAGTGATATCCACCTCACGGTTTGATGGAGAGATCATTCTCATATTGCGAACCTTGCGGTCGATGATCGACTCGGGCAGGTCGAATTCATCCACCATGCAAAGAGGAATCGCTCCACCACAAGGCTTGGCGTTATCGAGTTTGCGTTCGAATAGCCAGGTCTGGATACCTGCTTTGGCAAGAACTTCTGCGGCGCAGGATCCACTTGGACCACCACCGACAACGGCAACACGCAGCATGTTCAGATCCGCTCCGCGGAATCACTTAAGTAAAACTTACTTCCCTGAAAGAGATTTTGGGGCCCCCTGGCGCCCCCCCTTACGATCTATATAACTCTGCATCAACTTCGTGGCTCGAGCAATCAACGCTCGACGCATCAGCCGAGATGACATTCCCGTTGCTCGTCGGTCGCGTCCTCAGAGACGGGCAAGGGGTGGTTCATTGGGATTATTGGTGGCTTGTTTGATGGTGTTGGGAGGTTCCATTACAGCTGTGTTGTTCGGCCCGTGGCTATTTGCTGGGCTTTTGGGTCCAGCTCCTGTTGAGGGCATTCAGGATCGTCCTACTGCTGACGGACGTCTGCTCGGACATTTCCCTTATCCAGAAGCCTCAGTACAGGATCGAATTCTCATGCAGCCTGGGATTGAGCTTCATCACGAAGCCGCTGATGCATTGAGTTCCATGCGTGCTGCGGCTTCAGCAGATGGTGTTGATTTGAGGCTGTTGAGTGGCTACCGCTCTCACGACCTACAAGAGCGAATCTTTTTTGATATCAAATCTGACCGGAACCAGACAGCAGCCGAACGGGCCAAGGTCTCTGCACCTCCAGGGTATTCCGAACACAGCACTGGCTATGCCATTGATCTTGGTGACGGGACGATTCCTGAAGCGAATCTGTCTGAAAGCTTCGAAGCCACGAGGGCGTTCCGCTGGCTACAGGATCATGCTGCTAGTTATCACTTTGTCCTTTCCTTTCCCCTTGATAACCCACAGGGGGTGACTTATGAGCCTTGGCATTGGCGATTTGAGGGTTCAGCTTCTGCTCTGAGACTCTTTGAATCGGCTCATCAACTGGAATGAATGAAATGAAGAAGTTTTTTTTCGGTCTTAGAAGTTTTGATTAGCTAGCGGAAGGGGCCTAGAAGTTAAGTCGAATCTCAAATTGAGATATCCTTCCGCCACTACGCCTGTGTGCGTTTCCTTTTCCGTTTGAAAGTCTCTGACCCATGAGTGCCCAGGCCAAGGCGATCCGCAACATTGCAATTATCGCTCACGTGGATCACGGCAAAACAACCTTGGTGGATGCCCTGCTCTCTCAGTCCGGGATCTTCCGAGACAACGAGGCTGTACCCACATGTGTCATGGACTCCAATGATTTGGAAAGGGAACGGGGCATTACGATCCTTTCAAAGAACACGGCCGTTACCTACGACGAGACGCGGATCAACATTGTTGATACCCCTGGGCATGCCGATTTTGGCGGTGAAGTTGAGCGGGTGCTTGGCATGGTTGATGGCTGTTTGCTGATCGTTGACGCCAACGAGGGGCCTATGCCACAGACGCGTTTCGTGCTCAAGAAGGCGCTTGAGCAGGGATTGAGGCCGATTGTGTTCGTAAACAAGATTGATCGTGCGCGGGTGGATCCTGAAACCGCTGTCAACAAGGTGCTCGATCTGTTTGTTGAACTCGGTGCAGATGATGACCAATGTGATTTCCCGTACTTGTTCGGCAGTGGAATGGGTGGTTTTGCCAAGCCGGATATGGCAACTGAAAGTCAAACAATGAAGCCACTATTTGATGCCATCCTGCGTCATGTTCCACCACCTGTTGGAGATGAGAACAAGCCTCTTCAGCTACAGATAACTACTCTCGATTATTCAGACTTCCTGGGCAGGATTGTGATTGGTCGGGTCCATAACGGGGTTATCCGTAATGGTCAGAGTGCTTCGTTGATTAAGGATGATGGCAGCATTAAACGTGGCCGAATTAGCAAACTACTCGGTTTCGAAGGATTGCAACGGATTGAGATACAAGAAGCCGGAGCTGGAGATCTCGTTGCTTTAGCCGGTTTCGATCAAGTCAATATTGGCGAGACAATTGCCTGTCCAGATGAACCAAAGGCTTTACCTCTAATCAAGGTGGATGAACCCACTTTGCAGATGACATTTGTCGTCAATGATTCACCCTTTGCTGGCAAAGAAGGCAAGTTCGTCACTAGCCGGCAGCTGCGAGATCGTTTACGCAAGGAATTACTCACCAATGTTGCCCTACGGGTTGAGGACACTGATTCCCCTGATCGTTTTGCGGTTAGCGGACGTGGTGAGCTACACCTGGGCATCCTGATTGAGACCATGCGCCGCGAGGGTTTTGAGTTTCAGGTAACCCAGCCTCAGGTGATCTTCCGAACGATTGACGGCACTCCTTGTGAGCCAGTTGAGACCTTGGTCATGGATGTACCAGAGGCAGCAGTTGGCTCCTGCATTGAGAAGTTGGGTGTGCGTCGGGGTGAAATGCAGAATATGGAAACCGGTAACGACGGTCGCACCCAGCTTGAATTTGTTGTTCCTTCTCGAGGGTTGATCGGTTTTCGTGGTGAGTTTGTACGTGCTACCAGGGGGGAAGGAATTATGAGCCACTCTTTTTTTGAATATCGCCCAATGTTGGGTGAGTTTGATGCTCGTCGGAATGGTGTTCTGATTGCTTTTGAGCAGGGCACTGCGACCTTCTACGCACTCAAGAATGCTGAGGGTCGAGGTCAGTTCTTCATCTCTCCAGGTGTCAAGGTTTATAAGGGGATGATCGTTGGCGAAAACAATCGACCTCAGGATCTGGAGTTAAACGTTTGCAAGGCCAAACAACTCACAAATATGCGCTCTGCTGGTGCAGAAGAACTCGACACCTTGCAGACACCTGTTCAGATGACCCTTGAACGTGCTCTTGAGTACATCGGTCCAGACGAGATGCTTGAGGTCACCCCAGAGTCCATTCGCTTGCGCAAGCTGCCTGCCAAGAAGATGGCCAAACGCTAAAGCTCTTGATAGAGAGATTCCAGCCTACTGATGTGATCAATGATCCACGTTTTCAACTAGCCGTGGAGCTTTTTAATCAGGCCGATTGGTACCCGGCTCATGATGCCTTTGAGGAGCTTTGGCATGAGACATCCGGTCAAGCACGCCAGACAATCCAAGGGGTACTTCAGGTTGCTGTTGCCCAACTTCACTTGCAGCGCGGAAATCGTCGCGGGGCAACCCTTCTTTATGGTGAAGGCCTCGGGCGTCTAAAAGCTGTAGGAACTCCAAACCTGGGTCTTGACCTTGATCAACTCTGCATCTGTGTGGAGAATCGCTTGCAACGGCTTCAGCAGGGACAGGATCCCGACGATTGCACTGTCCCAGGCCTGATCTATGACAGCTCAGTTCCTGAGTAAATTAACCATAAACATTTTGATTGTTCCGCTTTGGCTGCTCTTGTTCAAGTCATGACAAGGAGTTTGCAAGTTCATCTCGCCATAGCGACAGCGTTGGTTGGAATATCTACCCCTGCGGCTTTAAGCCAGGAGGGCAGCCCTTCTGCTCCGATAGAAGATGGCGGATTGATCACGATCGAATCAGATATCCAAAACGCAGACAGCGTCACAGGGGTTTTCACCGCCATCGGCAACGTTCGCATCGTTTATCCAGCCCGAGGCATCGTTGCTACCTCTAGACAGGCTCAGTACTTCAGCAAAGAAGATCGTGTGGTCCTTACCGGAGATGTTGATGTGATTCGGGATGGGGAAAATTCCATGCAGGCTGAGCGAGTTGTTTATCTACTCGAAGAGGAGCAAGCGGTAGCAGACCCACGCACTGGTGCTCAAGTGTTCACTTCTGTGCAACTTAATTCCAACAAACAGGCAGAGGCACCTTTGGCCCAATGAGTCTTTGTTTAGAGCAGGTGGCGCTCACCGTGGCAGGGCGTCACCTGGTAAAAGATGTCTCCTTGCGCCTTGATCCAGGCGAAGTTGTTGGCTTACTCGGTCCCAATGGGGCCGGCAAGACAACAACGTTCAATCTTGTAATCGGTTTGTTGCGTCCTGATTATGGGCAGGTGCAACTTGATAGGCAGCCAGTGGCGGATTTACCGATGCCCAATCGAGTTCGTCTAGGTATCGGTTATCTCCCTCAGGAACCAAGTGTGTTCCGACAGCTCAGCGTGCGACAAAACCTTGAGCTTGCGCTCTCTCAAAGTCATTTAACAACTCATCAGCGTCGGGAGCGTCTCGAGCAGTTGGTTGAAGACTTTCATCTCAACTTGTTCTTGGACCGTCGTGGCTATCAGCTTTCCGGTGGCGAACGACGTCGCTGCGAGGTAGCACGTGCCTTGGCGGTAGGTCTAGAAGGTCCCACCTACCTCTTGCTTGATGAACCCTTCGCAGGTGTTGACCCCATGGCAGTGGCAGACCTCCAGGTTTTGATTCATACCCTCCGTGAGCGTGGCATGGGCATCCTGATCACTGATCACAATGTCCGTGAAACCCTTGCCATCACTGACCGCTCTTACATTCTTACGGAAGGCAGCATTCTTGCTTCAGGCCGTTCTGAAGAAGTGGCAAACAACCCCTTGGTGCGGCGTCACTATCTCGGGGAGGGTTTTCAGCTTTGAGCAAATGGCGCCTTGGAAAGTTGAAAGACGTTGATTCTTGGCCTTGGAAGTGGTGGCGCTGGGCTTCGTCCAAGTGGAGGCTGATCCCGCTGCTGGATCGATGGCTTTTAGGTGAGTTGATACCCGTATTGCTGTTTGCCATAGCGGCCTTCACGGTGGTTTCCGTCTCAGTGGGGGTGATGTTTGATTTGGTGCGCAAGATTGTTGAGTTTGGACTGCCTCTGCATTTTGCATTGCAGGTTTTTAGCTTGAAATTACCTTTCTTTCTGGTGATTTCTTTTCCGATGGCCACATTGTTGGCCACATTGTTGGCTTATAGCCGTCTTTCTTCTAACAGCGAATTCACGGCTTTGCGCAGCCTCGGTGTAAGCACCAGACGAATCGTTGCTCCAGCATTGGCATTGGCATTATTGATGACAGGGCTAACTTTTATCTTCAATGATATCATTGTCCCAAGAACAAATAGTAGTGCTGAGGTGACGATAAAGCGTGCTCTTGGCAAAGCCATTGCTACAGAGAAAGGCAAACATGTTGTTTATTCCCGATTCGGAACGATTACTGGTGCAAAAGCTGAAGAATGGAATCAAGGGCTTTCTCAGTTGTTTTATGCAAGGGAATTCCTCAAGGGAGAAATGGAGGATGTCACAGTGCTTGATTTATCTCGTCTTGGTTTTACTCAGATGTTGAAGGCCGAGCGGGCTATTTGGAATGAGCAGGAGGCGATGTGGGAATTTTTTAACGGCAATATCCTTACTCTCACACCAAGTGGGAGTACCACTTCAGTTGCATTTGATCGCTATCTCTACCCCCTAACATCAGGTCCAATTCGTGTAGCCAAACTCCCTAAAGATGCCAACAACATGACTGTTGCACAGGCAATGGAGGCTGCAAGTATTTACACCGAAGCTGGTAACCGTAAAGAGGCAAGGCGCTTGAAAGTGCGTATCCAAGAAAAATTCACTTTCCCGATGTCCTGCCTGGTGTTTGGCCTGATTGGCAGCAGCCTTGGTGCAAAACCTAATTCTCGGACCAGCCGGACCCAGGGATTTGGCATCAGTCTCTTATTAATTCTTGCTTATTACACGCTTAGCTTCAGCTTCAGTTCTCTAGGCGTTACGGGCACTTTGACACCGATGTTGGCCGCGTGGGTCCCTGTTTTTATCTCTTTGGCAGGTGGCGGTCTGTTGCTGCGTCAGGCCAGTCGTTGAACTGCAGCTGCAGAATAAGAGAGTTGTCGCAGGGACCAGGTGTTTGGAGTGACGTTGGCTGAGCTTTCCGCCTCGCTAGGGGATCCTGTTTTGGCTCTTGGCTTGGCTGCATTTGCCCTACTTCTGTTGGCCATACCAATCTCTTTTTGGATGGTTTCAGGAAGTAGCAATTCTGCTGTTGTGACACTTCTGGTGGCTCTTGCCAATTTGGTTCTTACCGCTCAATTGGTTTTGCGGTGGTGGCAGTCGGGTCATTTCCCGATCAGCAACCTTTATGAATCCCTCTGTTTTCTGGCCTGGGCTTGCACACTTGCGCAGCTATTGGTGGAACGTTCCTTGTCTTCCCCGATTGTTTCAGCTGCTGCTACACCAATGGCTTTGCTTTGTGTGGCTTTTGCCAGCTTTGCATTACCAGAAACTCTTCAGGAGGCCTCTCCTCTAGTACCGGCTCTTCGCTCCAGTTGGCTTGTGATGCACGTGAGCGTGATTATGTGCAGTTACGCTGCCCTGCTTGTTGGTTCTTTCTTATCAATGGCGGTTCTGTTTACTGATCGCCAGCAAACTTTGGAGCTACGCAGCAGTTCAATTGGAACAGGTGGCTTTCGTCAGGCCAAGCTAGCCACATCTGCTATGGATCAGAATGATGGCCTGCGCCTGAGTTCAATCAACTTGAGCCGCACTGAACAGTTGGACAGCCTTAGTTATCGCACGATTACTGTTGGCTTTTTGTTGCTCACGCTTGGGTTGATCAGTGGTGCCGTTTGGGCCAATGAGGCCTGGGGGAGCTGGTGGAGTTGGGATCCAAAGGAAACTTGGGCTCTAATTTGTTGGATGGTTTACGCAGCCTATCTGCATACACGTTTCAGCCGTGGCTGGAGCGGGCGACGTCCGGCTTTAGTCGCCGTGGCAGGCATAGTTGTGATCGTTGTTTGTTATATCGGTGTGAATCTGTTAGGGATTGGTTTGCACAGCTACGGCTGGTTCTTTGAAGCCTAATCTTCTGATGTTGATCTGTACTTTTTAACAACAAATCCCCACAAGACTAATAGGCAATAGATGCAGTTATTGCTGCATCTTTTACTTCAGACCAGAACACCTTCAGGACGTTTGCTATTACGGATACCTCGGATAGCTTGGGCGTAGTCGGGCTGATTGAACACGCCAGACCCGCTCACAATCGCATTAGCGCCAGCTTCGATCACTTTCCAGGCATTGTCGGCCTTGATCCCTCCATCGACTTCGATCCAGGGATCGAGACCCTGTTCGTCGCAAATGCGACGCAGGTCGCGGATCTTTTGCACTTGATTGTCGATGAAGCTTTGCCCACCGAAGCCTGGGTTAACGCTCATGATCAGTACTAGATCGCATAGCTCCAGGCAGTACTCAAGGGTGTCCAGAGGTGTGCTTGGGTTGAGTACTGCGCCTGCTTTCTTGCCGAGATCCTTGATTTGCGCAAGGTTGCGGTGAAGGTGTGGGCAGGCTTCAACCTGCACATAGATGTGATCTGCCCCAGCTTTTGCGAAATCTCCTACATACCTTTCTGGTTCCACGATCATCAGGTGGACATCTAAGGGCTTACTGGTCACAGGCCTTAGTGCTTCAACGATCAGAGGACCAATCGTGATATTTGGCACGAATCGGCCGTCCATGACATCCACATGAATCCAGTCTGCGCCGGCTTGATCTACAGCCTGCACGTCTTCTCCTAGGCGGGAGAAATCGGCAGAGAGGATCGAAGGGGCGATTACCAGGGGCTTCGTGCTCATCGATCGGGGTTGGGGAGTGGGCGATTCTAGGAATCGGCTGTATGGGCATTCTCGTTGTTGCCTGCACTGATACAGTGAGCAGCGCTTTAGAGCCGAGAACCCCTGCGGCATCGGGTCCTTTCACATGATCAGCGTATAACGCTGACCAGTGAATTCAGTCCAGCCCTGCTCGTTTCTTTGGTCGTCACACCCATCCCCACCGCCGCATACCAGTGGATCGCACTCTTATTCAGGAAATTCTCGAGGTCGTTGAGCAAGCGGCTATTGCGTCGGCACATCTGACTGGTCTTGGCAAGAAAGACGAAGCCGATGCAGCAGCTGTGGAAGCCATGCGCAAGCGGATGGGACAAATCCAAATGCAGGGTCGCATCGTCATCGGCGAGGGGGAACGCGACGAAGCCCCGATGCTTTATATCGGCGAAGAGGTTGGCAGCGGCAGCGGCCCAGGCGTTGACTTTGCTGTCGATCCCTGCGAAGGCACCAATCTTTGCGCCAACAACCAGCGAGGTTCGATGGCTGTACTGGCCGCCTCTGATCGCGGTGGCCTTTTCAATGCTCCTGACTTTTACATGAAAAAGTTGGCGGCCCCCCCGTCAGCGAAAGGCAAGGTGGACATTCGCAAATCTGCCACCGAGAACATCAACATCCTGAGCCAGTGTCTTGGGCTTGCCGTGAGTGAACTCACGATTGTCGTGATGGATCGAGCTCGTCACAAAGGCCTTATCTCTGAGATACGTTCCACTGGTGCACGTGTTCAACCCATCTCAGATGGGGATGTTCAAGCCGCCATTGCCTGTGGTTTTGCCGGCACCGGCACCCACTGTCTAATGGGCATCGGTGCTGCTCCTGAGGGTGTGATTTCAGCTGCCGCAATGCGTGCTCTCGGTGGTCATTTTCAGGGCCAACTGGTGTATGACCCCGCCATTGCTCAAACCAGTGAGTGGGCCGATTACACCAAGGAAGGCAACATTGCCCGCCTCAATGAGATGGGCATTACTGATGTTGACAAGATCTATGAAGCCGAAGAACTGGCTTCCGGCAACAATGTTGTTTTTGCGGGTAGTGGGATCACTGATGGACTGTTGTTCCATGGAGTTAAGTTCGAGCCTGACTGCACCCGCACTAGCAGCTTGGTGATCAGCACTCTTGACAACACAGCTCGGTTTACCAATACCGTGCATATAAAGGATGGAGCTAAGAGCATCGCTCTGAGCTAACCATCCAAGACAAGATCTAAGGGACGTCTCCATGCACATTGCCGTCGTCGGCTTAAGTCATCGCACGGCGCCGGTGGAAATCCGTGAAAAGCTCAGCATCCCTGAGCAAACAATGGAGACCTCCCTGCAAACTCTTCGCGGCAACGATCAAGTCCTTGAAGTTTCGATCCTTAGCACCTGCAATCGGCTTGAGATTTACACCTTGGTTCGTCACCCTGAACGAGGCATCTCAGCAATCAGTGATTTTCTAGGCCAACATTCTGGTTTGGCAAGGGAAGATCTTTCCCCCCATCTGTTCAACTTTCATCACGATGAAGCAGTAGCCCACTTGATGAGGGTGGCTGCGGGACTGGACAGTCTGGTTTTAGGAGAAGGGCAGATCCTTTCCCAAGTGAAAAAGATGGTGCGATTGGGGCAGGAGCACAAATCCATGGGCCCGATTCTTAACCGTCTACTCACTCAAGCAGTGAGTACTGGCAAACGAGTTCGCAGTGAAACCAATCTGGGTACGGGGGCTGTCTCAATTAGTTCTGCGGCTGTGGAGTTAGCCCAACTGAAACTTGGCCAGGCGCAAGGGGAAGATCAGTTGATGACTCTGGAGTCTGAGTTGGTCGCAGTGGTGGGTGCGGGCCGGATGAGCCGACTACTGCTTCAACATCTTCAGGCGAAAGGTTGTTCTGGGGTGATGTTGCTAAACCGCACGCGGCAACGAGCTGAGGATCTATCGGCTGATTTCCCTGAGCTCCCCGTTGAGTGTCGACCCCTTGATGATTTGAACCATTGTCTAAGTACCTGTTCACTGGTTTTTACCAGTACGGCTGCTGACGATCCGATTGTTGATGCATCTCTGCTCAAGCAGCTCAAGCGCCGCAGTCTTCTTCGTCTGATTGACATCGGCGTGCCGCGAAACATCGCCTCAGATGTTGTCGATGTACCCGGTGTTGAGTCCCATGATGTGGATGATTTGCATGAGGTGGTGTCTCGTAATCAGGAGGCCCGCCAACAGATGGCCAAAGAAGCAGAGGTTGTGCTCCAGGAAGAGACGCGTCTGTTTTTAGAGTGGTGGGACAGTCTGGAAGCTGTGCCAACCATTAATCGCTTGAGGGCGACCCTTGAGGCTATTCGTGCAGAGGAATTACAAAAAGCGCTCAGTCGTATGGGGCCTGATTTCTCTGCTCGTGAGCGCAAAGTAGTTGAGGCTTTAAGCAAAGGAATCATTAACAAAATTCTCCATACCCCAGTCACTCAGCTACGGGCTCCTCAGGCTCGTCCAGAGCGGCAACAGGCTTTGCGTGTGGTGGCGAGTTTGTTTGAGTTAGATCCACCACTAGAGGATGGGTAGTTCTATGACAAATGCTAGTTGCGTCTTGATTTGCAGAAGTCTTGTTGGATCTTCGCAGCAGACAGCTTTAGATGGCCAACCGTCCAGTAAGTTTGCTGCGCAACGCCGATTTGCGGGGGCGGCATGAAGCGTGTTTTGGCCATCATTCTCGGGGGAGGAGCTGGAACGCGCCTCTACCCCCTCACCAAGATGCGGGCCAAGCCGGCCGTACCTCTTGCAGGCAAATATCGTCTGATTGACATCCCAATCAGTAACTGCATTAACTCCAGCATCAACAAGATGTATGTGTTGACGCAGTTCAACAGCGCTTCTCTGAATCGGCACCTTGGACAGAGCTACAACCTCAGTGCTGCCTTTGGTCAAGGTTTTGTAGAAGTTCTTGCCGCACAGCAGACCCCAGAAAGCCCTTCATGGTTTGAGGGGACTGCTGATGCAGTTCGTAAATATCAGTGGTTGTTTCAGGAATGGGATGTTGATGAATATCTGATCCTCTCTGGTGATCAGCTCTACCGTATGGATTACAGCCTTTTTGTGGAGCACCATCGTCGCTCAGGTTCTGATCTCACAGTGGCGGCTCTTCCCGTTGATGCAGAACAGGCTGAGGGATTTGGTCTCATGCGAACGGATAGCGATGGCAACATCCAAGAGTTCCGTGAAAAGCCCAAGGGTGAATCCCTCAAGGCCATGGCCGTCGATACCTCTCGATTTGGCTTGTCAGCTGAGTCAGCAAGGAACAAGCCCTATCTCGCCTCAATGGGCATCTATGTGTTCAGTCGCGCCACTCTCTTCGATTTGCTGCATAAGAACCCTTCTCACAAGGATTTCGGCAAGGAGGTGATTCCTGAGGCCCTAGCTCGAGGTGACCGGCTGCAAAGCTATGTGTTCGATGAGTACTGGGAAGACATCGGCACGATAGGAGCTTTTTATGAGGCAAATTTGGCTCTGACCCAGCAGCCCAATCCACCTTTCAGTTTCTATGACGAGAAGTTCCCGATCTATACAAGACCCCGTTATCTACCGCCAACCAAACTGGTCGATGCGCAAATCACGGAATCAATTATTGGAGAGGGATCCATCCTCAAATCCTGCAGTATTCATCATTGCGTCCTTGGTGTGCGAAGCCGAGTTGAGAGCGATGTGGTCTTGCAAGATTCCCTGGTGATGGGCTCTGATTTCTATGAATCATCCGAGGAACGCACTCTTCTAAGGCAAGGAGGAGGCATCCCACTCGGCGTTGGCCAAGGCACCACCGTGAAGGGTGCGATCCTCGACAAGAACACACGCATCGGCAACAACGTCACGATCGTCAACAAGGATCATGTTGAGGAAGCCGATCGTGCTGATGAGGGCTTCTACATCCGCAATGGGATCGTGGTAGTGGTCAAAAATGCCACCATTTCTGATGGCACCGTAATTTGATGCAGCCCGAGGCTGAATCAACACAAGATCCAAGAAGTTTTTTGGGAAATTTTGGTGATGATCTCTACGGTTTCTTATCTACAACGAGGATGGTTCAACCCTGACATAGCTGTACAGATCACAGCAGATTGGAGATGCGGTGGTCACACTAACGCCAGTTGATCGTTTCACTGGCGATGTCCAAGGCACATTTCGGTTTAATCGGTCTTGGCGTGATGGGCGAAAACCTTGTGCTCAATGCAGAGCGCAATGGTTTTTCTAGTGTCGTTTACAACCGCACCTACGCCAAAACAGAGGAGTTCCTCAAAGGGCGTGGAGCTGACAAAGCCATTCAGGGTGCCAAAGACCTTCAAGATTTCGTCGACAAGCTCGAACGACCCCGTCGAATTCTGATGATGATCAAGGCAGGTTCGGCTATTGATGCCGTTATTGAGCAGATCTCCCCTTATCTGCAGGAGGGTGATCTACTGATCGATGGTGGAAATTCCGAATTTCGTGATACCGAGCGACGTGTCGCCGAGTTAGAGAGCAAAAGCTTTGGATATATCGGGATGGGTGTCTCCGGTGGGGCTAAGGGTGCACTTGAAGGGCCGAGCATGATGCCAGGCGGAACAAAAACCTCCTATGAGGCGATTGAGAGCCTTGTTTGCAAGATGGCTGCCCAAGTGGAGGATGGTCCCTGTGTGACCTACATCGGTCCTGGGGGTTCTGGGCATTTCGTTAAAACTGTCCACAACGGCATCGAGTACGGCATTGAGCAGATTCTTGCCGAGGCCTATGACCTGATGAAGCGTGTTGGTGGCATGACCGGTACCCAGATGGCTGATGTCTTGGCGCAATGGAATGCCACAGAAGAGCTCTCTTCTTATCTGGTTGAGATCACCGAAGTGTGTTTACGCACCAAGGATCCTGACGATGGAAGTGACCTTGTTGAGAAAATTATGGATCAGGCAGGCCAGAAGGGAACTGGTCTATGGACCGTTGTCAGTGCCTTGGAATTAGGAGCTTCAGTGCCAACCATTTACGCCTCTCTGAATGGCCGTGTGATGAGCTCAATGAAGCCTCAAAGAATTGCCGCTGAGCAGATTTTGCATGGGTCAGCGATCAAACCATTTGATCTTGGCAGTTCCGCAGATGGTATGGGGCCGCTCATGGACGCCGTCGTGTTGTCTTGCATGGCTAGTTACGCGCAGGGCATGGAGCTACTGCGTATAGCTTCTGCTGAATACAACTACAACTTGCATTTGCCCTCCATCGCGCAGATTTGGAAGGGTGGCTGCATCATCAGGTCCCGTCTGCTGAAGCGCATCCAGGATGCCTTTAATGCTGACCCTCAGCTTTCCAACTTGTTGATCGATCCTTGGTTCGCTGAGCAAGTGAACCGTCGCCTACCTGGCCTAGCAAAGGTGGTAGCCGGCGCAGCTGAAGCCGGTATCCCAGTGCCTTGCTTCAGCAGCACACTCGATTACATCAATAGCTATCGCACAGCACGCTTACCACAGAATTTGGTGCAGGCCATGCGCGATTGCTTCGGCTCACATACCTACCAGCGGGTTGACAAAGAAGGAACCTTCCATACTGAGTGGCTGGACTGAGGAGATCGCGATGACGACCTACAAAGTTGAGCGAGCGAGCGACCCTGAGGATCTGGCACGTCGAGCCGCCCAGAGGCTCGCATCTCATATTGATCTGGTACTTGATCAGCGTGATCGCGTTCAGATCGCTCTCTCGGGAGGCAGCACCCCCGCTATTGCTTATAGGTTGCTTGGTCAGGAGCGACTGCCCTGGGATCGTGTGGATGTTTTCCTGGGCGATGAGCGCTGGGTTGATGCCAGTGATGACGCCAGTAACGCCCGCATGCTTCGTGCAACGCTTCTTGCTGAAGGCCCTGGATCGCAGGCTGCGTTTCATCCCGTGCCAACGGTGGAGCTACCAGACCCTGAGGCCAGTGCCGAGGCCTACGCGAAACTCGTGCAGGAAACCTGTGCAGGTGATCCGCCGGTGTTTGATCTAATGGTTTTAGGACTTGGTGAAGATGGCCACACAGCCTCTCTTTTTCCAGGAACGGATGCCCCCGCCGTTGTTGATCGCTGGGCGACTGTCGGTAGAGGGAAGGGACTAGAGAGAATCACTCTCACCGCACCGGTGCTCAGCTCTGCACGCGAGGTGATCTTTCTTGTGAGTGGTGTAGGGAAGCAGGTTGCCCTGAAGCGCTTATTAGATTCTGCTGAATCAACTGAACGCACGCCTGCCCGCTTGGTTCAACCTCGTTCACCGATTTTGGTCTTGGCAGATGAGGCCGCCTTACTCGGATAATGATGCACTCTTGAGAAGTATTCTTGTTCATTATTGCTTATATTATCTTCCAATATCTACAAATACACATTCAGCATAAATTACAGACCAATGGCTTTACTTGCATCTAAAAACATTAAAGGCATCAAGGCCAGTATTCTTAAAGCTTTACTATAGCTTGGTTGCGACAATAATTTCTTACAGTTGTAGCTATATTAGCCAGCCTTTGGCTGGCTCAATTGATGCGTGAGCAGGTGAAATGTCCCATCTACACAGTTAGTTCAGCCCAGGGCGTTGCGCAACGAGTTCAACTAAATATTCAACTAAAATAAGCACTTAAGGCATTAATTCCATTCTTTAGAGTTATCCTAGATATTGTGATTAACCTCAGAAGAGACAATGAGTTTGGACATCATATGGACCAACATTTTAGAGATGGTGTGTTTTTTGAAGGGATCAACACCCTCGCTACCGCTTTAAAGCAATCACCAACGAATGACTAACTCTTGATCAGTTTTCCCAAATTTCTGGAGGCGCAAAGGCAGACCGACCAGCACGGCGTGAAGCCCATAAAGAACGCCGTGCTCAGCGAAAGCACGATCGCCAGTGTCCTGATGGGATGTTCTCAGGTCCAGATTGCCCTCTCGGCCCAGACAGTGAAACCGGAGAGGATAATCACGAATTCGATACACAGCCTGGATGTACACCATGGGGTCCTTGCCATTAAGAAACGTCCGTTAATCAGCTGAAGCCCGCCTTAGAGCAGGTTTTTTTAAGAAGTATTTGATACTCAGGCATTTCATCGATATCTCAATAATGCAATTCTCTCAAGGATCAATGTCTAACCTTAAAGAAATGAATGATGAACCAAGAGAGAAACTATAAGGTAAATAGATTGTTGGCAAATCATGGATCTAATGCCCGAAGCCTCTGTTCAGGTTCAACTGAACGACTTCAACTCCTGGTCTAGCTTGAACGACACAATTATGGGCGGATCCAGCCAAGCTGCCTGTCGAGTGACCTCCGAGGGCCTGATCCTAGAAGGAGAACTTGTTGAACAGGATGGAGGCTTTGTCAGTTGCCGTTCACCCCTTTTGAACCCTCCTCTTGATCTTTCCAGCTATCGAGCCTTACAGGTAGAGGTGAATGGAGACGGTCGCACCCTAAAGCTTGCACTCGGCTCTCGCAATGGGCTCTTTGGACTCACTGAGCGTTTTTATGGTGGTTTGCGATGGGTCGCTCAGTTGCCGACTAAGGCTTCTGGTACTACATCCATTGAAATCCCATTCAGCACCCTGAAACCTACGGTGCTTGCCCAGCCTTTGGCTATGCCTCTGCGCTTGATTCGCTTTGATGCATCAAGTATCAACCAAGTGCAATTATTGTATTCTAAGTTTGGTCAGCCAGGAGAACTGAACCCAGAATTCCGCCCTGGCCCAATTCGAGTTTTACTGCGCTCGATCAAAGCAATTCACTGATTCATTGCAAATTTTTTAGTATTCAAAATGGCCATATACATTCAGAGGGTTTGGTATATTTTTACCTAATCAAATGTATTATTGAATCCATTCGGGATAGATCATCAATTCAGCATAGTGATTGACTTCCTTTCAATCGTCAAATCTTGCTTAGAAATAGCCTAACATTTTTTCACCTCCTAGATTCAGCTGAAAGCCTTGACAGGCAATGAAATCCAACAGACTGCGCAAAATTGGTCGGTCCTCGTGGCCTCAGCGGCTGATGTCTGTTTAAAGCCCTGGCTTCATGCTGTTGTGCTCACCGATGTTGCTGATGTCGATAATCAGAAGCCTGGATCTACGCCTGATCTAACATCGGCTAAATCTGTTGATCTCATTGTTCGTATTGAATGCCGAAACCGAGAAGGTGACCGCCTTCCAGAGCATGACCTTGAACTTGAGATCTATCGCAGCGGCAACGATCTAAATCTGATGTTGACTTGGTGTGAACTGCCTGACCGTCCAATGCTTTGGCAAGGGCAGCATCCCGTGTGGATGGATGGCAACAGTGGCCAACGCTGTCAGCCGCCTGAGGATGGAGCACCATTGGAATCGTTTGCTCGTAGGTTGAGAGCACTGCTGGTATTGCCTGAGCAGAGCTAGTTGATCAGAGTTCAGGGCTGGTCGGTGACAGCACCCTTGCTGGAGCTACTCACCATTCGGGCGTATTTACCGAGGACTCCTGTTTGATAACGCGGCTGTGTTTTTTTCCATGCGCTGGAGCGACGCTCCAATTCATCCTTCTCGACATTGAGTTGGATCAGCAGTTGATCGGCATCGATGGTGATGCTGTCGCCTTCCTGCACAAGGCCAATCATGCCGCCTACGGCTGCTTCCGGTGCCACATGGCCCACCACCAAACCATAGGTACCTCCGCTGAAGCGTCCATCTGTGATCAGGGCCACCTTGTCGCCAAGGTCTTCACCGACGATGGCGGATGTAGGAGCAAGCATCTCTCGCATTCCAGGCCCGCCAACCGGGCCTTCGTTACGTATGACGACGACATCTCCCGCCTTCACCTTGTTGTTGAGAATAGCAGCAAGGCAGGCCTCCTCGCTTTCAAAAACCCTTGCAGGTCCCGTAAGTACAGGGGTTTTGATCCCGCTGATCTTGGCCACGCATCCTTCGCTGGCCAGATTGCCTTTAAGGATCGCAAGGTGCCCCTTGGCATAGACCGGTTTCGAGAGGGGATGAATGACGTCTTGCTCTGCTGAAGGTTCGGATGGCACATCCTTGAGCAGTTCTCTCAAGGTTTTACCTTCCACATTGCGGCAGTCTCCATGAAGTAAGCCTGCATCAAGCAACTGTTTCATCACTTGGGGAATGCCGCCAGCGTTATGCAAATCAACAGTCACATAACGACCGCTGGGTTTTAGATCACAAATCACCGGTACACGCTGGCGGATGCGCTCGAAGTCATCGATGCAAAGGTCTACGCCTGCGCTACGTGCAATCGCAAGCAGATGCAGAACTGCATTGGTGGAGCCGCCCACTGCCATGACAACGCTAATCGCGTTTTCAAATGCATTCTTGGTAAGTAGATCGCGGGGACAGATGTTTGCCTTAATGGCATCCACAAGCACTTCAGCACTACGGGCTGCGCTATTTGCTTTTTCCTCATCCTCTGCAGCCATCGTTGAGCTGTAAGGCAAACTCAATCCCAATGTTTCAATCGCGGCTGACATCGTGTTGGCTGTAAACATGCCACCGCAACTTCCTGCTCCTGGGCAAGCGTTCTTCTCGATAGCGGTGAGTTGCTCCTCATTTATCTTGCCGCTGGCATGCTGACCAACAGCTTCAAAGGCGCTGACTACAGTGAGGTCGCGGTCAGCCAATTTTCCTGGTTTGATCGTTCCGCCATAGACAAAGACACCTGGGATGTTCATTCGGGCCAGGGCGATCATCGCTCCAGGCATGTTTTTGTCACAGCCACCGATTGCTAGTACGCCGTCCATGCTTTGGGCGTTGCAGGCTGTCTCGATCGAATCAGCAATCACCTCGCGACTTACCAGGGAATATTTCATCCCTTCGGTGCCCATAGAGATGCCATCACTAACGGTGATGGTGCCGAACATCTGGGGCATTGCACCGGCCTGGCGGGCTGCTTCTTCTGAACGTCGCGCCAGGTCATTAAGACCGATGTTGCAAGGAGTGATCGTGCTGTAGCCGTTGGCTATACCGATGATTGGTTTGTTGAAATCTTCGTCGCCAAAGCCCACTGCGCGAAGCATGGCTCGGTTGGGAGAGCGTTGAGTTCCCTTTGTGATGGCGGCGGATCTGAGCATGGTGGCGACTGGGGCACTCAGTCGCCAACTTACCGAGCTCTTAGGTCCGCGCCCCTAGATCTTCAAGCTGTCTGCGCACATCTGCAATGGCGGCATTGAGTTGTTCGACTCGATGTTCCAGGTGCTGGCTGTTGTTCTGGGGATGCGAGATGGCCTCCAGGGCCTCTGATCCGTCCTGCATGCGAGGAGCGTGAAGCATGGCGCGTTGGTGGCGACTGCGTTGCCGACGCTCTGCCTCAGAAAAAAGCCACCAAGCAAGTCCTGCAGCGCCGAGTACGGCTCCGCTGATCAAGGAGGGGAGGCTGCCGGTTGCCGACTCACGATGCTGGCCCATAGATGCTGGATCAGTTTTGAAAGTCTAGGTCTTACCTGCAGTTCTGGTGTTTAGTCGCAAAACCGGATTACCAATACCTGGACTGATCTCACCATCTTCTGTGAGGTCGGGGTCAATGCAAGCGGTGTGAATCGTGAGATTGGGCATCATTTCGCCAAGTTGTTTGAGGCCTGGACTTGATGCCAGAACAGTAATCACCCTTAGCCGGCGAGCCTCGATTTCTTGTGTCTGCAGAAGCTTCAGGATGCCTAGTAAACGATCACCACTAGCAATCTGATCCACAAAAACAATCACCCCAGCATTGGTTTCGATGTTATCGGGCACCCCGCCAAGACATAGCTGTGAACTGGGCAATACTCGTCGTGCTCCTTGCCACAGATCAAGGCCCCCGGGCAACAAGGGAATGCTCAGCAATGGCACATTGGACTCGACCACCGTGCCTTCTGTTTCTGCTTGGGATGTGGTTACCATTTCACGGCGGTGGGGCAACCAATCCCGCAGGGCTTCATAGGTAAGCCAGCGACCAAGTTCCTCCAAGCCTGTGGCATAGAGGGCTGGCGGTGTTGTGGTGTTGCGCAGCAATGTGAGCCAGTGGGCGATCAGTGGATGGGGGGGGACCACTACCCTTAGGGTCATTGGCATGACGCGTGAATTGGCCGGCAATTGCCATAACGTGACTGCTCAAACTACTGGCTCATTGCAATTTTCTAGTTTCATGAAACTCTCTCCCTGTTGGTGGAACCGTTGTCGAGCAGTGTTGCTTAGTGGCCTTGTGATTCTTGTGTTGGGTTTAACAGAGTCACCTGTAATGGCAATCATCCCTCCTGAATTCAGAGGAGGCCAGGCCATTGAAGAGATCTCCAAAGACATGCACGGACGTGACCTCAAGGAGCAAAACTTTCTCAAGGCTGACCTGCGCGGCGTTGATCTCAGTGAGGCCGATCTGCGTGGTGCGGTGTTTAACAGCAGCCAGCTGCAAGAAGCTGATCTGCAAGGAGCTGATTTGGAAAATGTGGTGGCTTTTGCTAGTCGTTTCGATGGAGCCGATCTCAGGGGAGCCAACTTCACCAATGCCATGCTGATGCAGAGTCAATTTAAAGATGCCCTGATTGAAGGAGCTGATTTCAGCAATGCTGTGCTTGATCGTCGCCAGCAGAATGAGCTTTGCGCCAGAGCAGACGGCACCAATGCCGCTAGCGGGTCTCAAACTCTTGACAGCCTTGGCTGTCGTTCTTAATTCCCAACCTGCATAAACCTGCCTTGATTTCAAAGCGTCTACCAGTCACTGTTTTGACTGGTTTCCTTGGAGCTGGAAAGACCACCTTGCTACGTCATCTGCTAACTCATGGGGGGCAGCGTTTAGCGGTCATGGTCAATGAATTTGGCACGATTGGTCTTGATGGCGATTTAATCCGTAGCTGTGGCTTTTGTCCGGAGGAGGAATTGGAGGGTCGAGTCGTTGAACTCAATAACGGTTGTCTCTGCTGCACGGTGCAGGAAGACTTTTTACCCACCATGGAGACCTTGCTGAAACAGGCGAATAATTTGGATGGAATTATCGTTGAAACCAGTGGCCTTGCTCTTCCTCGCCCCCTCTTGAAAGCGCTCGACTGGCCTGCCGTTCGCACTCGAGTTTATGTGAATGGAGTGGTCACAATGGTGGATGGTGAAGCCCTCGCAGCGGGTAGCCCCGTTGGTGATCCTGCCGGGTTGGAACGGCAGCGACAGGAGGATCCAAGCCTTGATCATCTCAGTGCTGTTGAAGACTTGTTCAGTGATCAGTTGGAAGCTGCTGATTTGGTGTTGATCAGTCGAGCGGATGTTGTCTCCAATGTCGACCTCCGCAAGCTCAAAAGCGAACTTGCTGAAAAGGTACGCCTTGGCACGTCAATGATGCCCATCAGTCATGGCCAAGTTGATCCAGCTGTGGTGCTAGGCCTCAGTACGACAGAGAATAGTGACCAACAAAAGAGCTTGCCTAAACAATTTGGCGACGACCTAATCGACGATGCTTCCATTGATGTCGATCATCATGAAGATGATCATCATCATGACCACAACCATGTGGAGATGGTGAGTGGTGCGGTGCGCCTTGAAGGTTCTGTTGATCGGGCTACGGTTGAAGCACTTCTGCCTGAGTTGGCAACACGTCATCAGGTTGTACGCCTAAAAGGTCGCTTATGGCTACCGGGCAAAGCTTTACCCCTTCAGCTTCAGATGGTTGGCCCAAGGCTTAGCAGTTGGTTTGAGGCTGCTCCAGAGAACGCCTGGCATCCTGAGGAGGCGGGCGTTGATCTGGTCGTGCTTAGTTTTGAAAAGCAAGCAGCTGAAGCGATTCGCTTTGGTCTTGAAAGCTCTTTGATGTCAGATATTGTCTAAGGGAAGTCAACTTATTAAGCAGCTGAAGAGCTTAGCGGGTGATTATGGTTTGGCTTCTCTATCTTTCGGCTCTTGCATAGTGCCGTTCATCCAGTAGTCAATTTGATTCCGGTTGTTGGCTATGTAATTATTAACGGCTTCCTCTGTTGAGGTGTTCTGAGCATCCAATAGCATGACATCCAGCTGACCATCGGACAACTTGAAGCGGGTGAAAAAGGCGACCACTTTGGGATGGTCTTTGTCCAGCCCTAGGCGTGCAATGGCATGGATGCCTTCTTGGCCACCAAAGACACTCTTGGGATCCTTCAAAAAGCGGAGTTTATAGCGGGCAAACATCCAGTGAGGGGTCCAACCAGTTACCACGACCCATCGATCGTCATTGATAGCCCGATCGAGAACGGCTGTCATTGCGGCACCACTCGCTGAAATCAGTTTCAGATCCGATAGGTCATAAGCAGTTAGCGCTTGCTCAGATGCCTGCATCAGCCCTGATCCCGGGTCTATCCCTTGCACTGTGTTGTTGAAGTCGTTAGCAATTTTCGGGTCGCTCAGATCGCTAATGGAGCCAATCCGTTGTTTTGGCACATAGTCAGGGACTACCCAGCCAATGCGACCTGAGTACATCATGCCAAGATCTACAACTCGATCGCTTACTTTTTGCCAGTATTTATCGTGTGTTTTTGGCAGCCATGCCATTAACATCAGATCGAGGTTCCCGCGAGCGACAGAGTCGTACTGAATACCGATATCTGCCATAACTCGTTCGACAGGCTGCTCATAGTGGCTTTCGATTAGTTTTTCAGCCATCAGGCTTACTACGTCAGCATCAGCCCAGGCAGTCCAGCCGATGCGCAATTGATCTGGTTTGGCATTCGAACATCCCGACAACCCAGTCATCAGCACTCCAGCGATAACAAGGCTTAGATTTCGCAACTTGTTAGACATTTTCATGAGGAAGTCCAGAGGTTAATAAAGGCTTTAAAGCGCTGCGGCAATGACTTTCTCGAAAAGTTTGAGGCAGCCAGGCTTTGTGTGAGTCGATCCAGGATTACAGCCAGAATTACCACGGCAAGCCCCCCCTCGAAGCCAAGGCCTACATCAAGTTGTTGGATGCCTCTTAGCACCACATCACCTAGGCCGCCACCACCAATCATTGATGCAATCACAACCATCGATAGAGCGAGCATGATGGTTTGATTAACACCAGCCATCAAGGTTGGTAAGGCGTTTGGAAGTTGCACTTTCCAGAGCAATTGTCGTTCTGAGCAACCGAAGGCGCGCCCGGCTTCGATTAGATCAACAGGGACTTGTCGTATGCCCAGGTACGTCAGGCGTACTACGGGTGGCATCGAGAAGATCAGCGTTGCGATAGTTGATGGGACAAGCCCTGTGCCAAAAAACATCACTGCCGGAATGAGATAAACGAATGCCGGCATGGTTTGCATCAGATCCAATACTGGGCGGGTAATCGCCCAGATGTGTTGGCGACGGGCAGAAAAAATGCCGATCGGGATGCCAATGATTAGTGCCAGTAATGAGGCTGCAATAACTAGGGCCAGGGTTGAGATCATTGGCTGCCAAAGCCCCATGAACAAAACGAGGTTCAGACCAAGAAGGCTGAGAATGGCGAAGCTCAAACTCACTCGCCAAGCTGCGAGTATGGCGATCAGGGGAGCTAGCAGCCAGGGCGCTGGTACGGAGAGGATCTGTTCGATTGCTCCGGCTAACCCATTAATTGCAGAATCAATTACTAGGAAAATTGGTTGCGCATGATTGAGCAACCAGTCCACGAATCTGCTCATGCCCTCGCCGACAGGGCCGGTACTGACGGTTGCAAAAACTTGGTCGTTCACATCCATCATCTCAGGATCATCGAGCGCAAAAGTCGACGTGGACTAATCACGCCAATGAGGCGCTGATCTGATCCAATCACTGGAACTGGATAGGGGGCGTTGGCAACAGATTTCATGGCATCGCGAATGGTGGTCTCGGCGATGAGAGCTGGACCAGTTTCAGCTGGAATGATTTTGCCGTTCTTTTGAAGCACACCTTTGTAGATATTTCGATCGTCCACGATGTACGTCGGTGCTTCTATTGCTGTATCTCCTTCTATCTGCAGCTGCCGCAAATCTGATTGATTGATTAGGCGAGCGGGTGATTCGGCAACGGTATCAACCTTGATCACAGAGGCAGCATCAACATCTTGGAAGAAATGACGAACTTGCTCATTGGCGGGTTTGCAGAGCAGCTCACGTGGCGTTCCACATTGCAGAACTTTGCCTTCTTTCATTAGAGCAATGCGATCACCAAGCCTTACAGCTTCGTCTAGATCATGGGAAATAAAGACGATCGTGCGAGGTCTCTCTGCCTGAAGTTCCAGCAGTTGTTCTTGCATCTCGCGCCGAATCAGAGGATCAAGAGCAGAGAAGGCCTCATCCATGAGCAGGATTGGAGGATCAAGTGCCAGGGCTCTGGCCAGGCCAACTCTCTGTTGCATGCCGCCAGAGAGCTGTTGAGGAAGCCTGTCGAGATCCTTACCAAGACCAACACGCTCAAGTGCTTCCCTAGCCTTTTCCAGCCTTTTTTGTCGCGGAACTCCCGCAACCTCAAGGCCGAAGGCCGCATTCTCAAGTGCGGTTCGCTGGGGGAAGAGCGCAAAAGATTGGAAAACCATGGCCATTTTGTTGCTGCGAAGCTTTTGCAGTTCAGCAGCTGCCAACTGGGTGATCGGCTTGCCGTCAACGGAAACCTCACCGCCAGTTGGGAGGATTAGGCCATTGATCATGCGTAGCAGTGTGGACTTTCCTGAACCCGAAAGGCCCATCACCACAAAAATCTCGCCACTAGAGATCGACAGCGTTACATCGCGTACGGCAGCCTTAAGACCGGTTTGATTATGGAGTTGCTCCACATCCATGCTTTGACAGTGATCGTCAAGCGCACGTTCAGGATGCTCACCAAACACCTTCCAGACTTGGTCGATGCTGATCCGGGGCGTCATGTCTGACATCGACTGTATTTGCAGACTATGACTGCTTGCAGGCCGTACCAAGGCACCTATGAAGTCAAATGAATTGTCTATCTTGAATCATCGGCTGAAACCACTTATTGCCAAAGGGATTTGATGAATTTTTAGGCGTTAAGGGAACTGATGTGATGTCATTAAATTTTTGATTAACAGACATCCATAGAATCATTCGCTATGATTGCGTATGGGAATTGCATAAGCTGTAACGCAGCCTTGCTCAGACCAATGCCTTTCTAGCTGATTCGGGCCTTTCCCGACCTCAAAGACATGGCGCATCAAAAAAATCTTCGGGAAGTTTGAATCTGCATGACTTTGACTCAACATTCGCAAAAACCCTGCCAAGACGATCTGCAAAACTTTGGTGATAAACCTGAACAAGTACGTGATACAGACCATTATCAGCAGGAATATGTTGAGGATTTCACAGACAGATGGGATCGACTTATTGATTGGAAGGCGAGGTCCGAAGCTGAGGGCGATTTTTATATTCGAATCCTTCGTGAACATGGCGCACGTTCCGTGCTCGACGTTGCTACCGGAACGGGATTTCATTCGGTTAGTTTGTTGAAGGAAGGGTTTGACGTCATCAGTGCAGACGGAAGCCCTAATATGTTGGCGAGGGCCTTTCAGAATGCTCGTGATCATGGTCAGTTGTTACGCACTGCTCAGGCTGATTGGCGCTTTCTAAATAGAGATATTCATGGCGAATTTGATGCTGTTATCTGTCTGGGCAATTCCTTTACCCACCTATTTCGAGAGCATGATCGACGCAAGGCTCTAGCTGAATATTACGCAGTACTTAAGCATAATGGAATCCTGATTCTTGACCACCGAAACTATGACCGACTTCTCGATCAAGGGGTAGCGATACGTTCTGGGAGGGGAAATGTTTATTGCGGGAAGGATGTCAATGTCAGCCCTGAGCATGTTGATGAAGGGTTAGCGCGTTTTCAATATTCCTTCAGTGATGGCAGCACTTATCACTTGAATATGTTCCCCCTAAGGCAAAGCTACGTAAACCGACTTATGACCGAAGTTGGATTCCAGAAGATTACATCTTTTGGAGATTATTTACCTGGCCATCAAGACCCAGATTTTTATGTACATGTCGCTGAGAAGGAATACAAAGCAGACATTAAACAAAACTGATGCGTGATATTAAAGACTTCAGCAAAATACAATCCTAATCAATCATGAATTCATCATCATCAACTGTTGCTGCTACTTATTACGACAGCAGCGATGCAGATCGGTTTTATGCCGAGATTTGGGGAGGTGAAGACATCCATATCGGCCTATACGAGGCTACCGATCAAGGCATCGCTTCCGCGAGCGAGAGAACCGTGCAAGCACTTATGGAGCTTGCAACTCAACCTCCAGCTAAAGGTTGCGTCGTTGACCTTGGCTCTGGTTATGGCGGAGCGGCACGACGTATCGCCAAGCAATGGCAGGTCAATGTGCATGCTGTCAATATCTCTGCCGTTGAGAATATGCGCCATCGAGATCTCAACAATGCTGCTGGATTGGCCAAGCTCATCAAAGTACATGATGCATCATTCGAAGAAGTGCCATTGCCCGATGGCATAGCAGATGTGGTTTGGAGTCAAGACGCCATACTTCATTCCGGTAATCGCCTCCAGGTGATGAATGAAGTGTCAAGGCTTCTTAAGCCGGGGGGGGTATTTGTCTTAACAGATCCAATGGCATGCGACGGCATCGAAGCCAACGCCCTTCAACCGATTCTTGATCGTATCCACCTATCAGATTTGGCATCTCCTGATCGTTACCGAATCTGGGCAGAGGCTTCAGGTATGACTAGAGATGTATGGCAAGAACGCACAGAAATGCTTGTGAGGCATTACACGCGGGTTCGAGAGGAACTACGTCGACGACATCAAGAGCTTGCGAGTGTGATTAGTACGGATTATTTGAGTCGCATGGATGCAGGCCTTGGTCATTGGATTGAGGGTGGGAGTCAGGGAAGACTTTGCTGGGGCCTAATGCGTTTTACAAAGCACTAACTTAGGACTTAACACCAATTCTTCCTTTGTTTTATAGTGAATCATATCAAGAATCTATCTTGGTGATTAATCGACAGGCAAGCCGATCTTCCTCAAGTGGGATTAACTCCATCATTGACTTGCCATAAGCATCCCTTTAAATCCTCCAGATAATTAAAAACATGTGGATTCAATTATCTAGTCGGATCGGATCATTATGGGAAAGGTCGAAGCGGTCCAGGCGATGAAGCAAGCAGATCTTTTTAAGTAGCAACCTCTTTTTGAGTACCAATCTCGATTGTCGAGCTGAGAGAGTGATGTTAAATGGTTGTTGATCGTCTATGGATCCTTCTCTAGATCTAGCGATGCATTGGAAGAACTAGATTTTCCTGAATGGGACGACGAGTAATGCCATCCTCTCCACACCCTATCGATTTGGCCATTGTGGTTGTCAATGGTCTGATAGTGCCCATACAACGCTTCTTGAGGGTTATCAAGCCCTTGCTAATCATCCTTCGTCCAGCCTGGTTAGACTTACAACCTCTGCTCTTGATTCTGCACCTACTCCTGGTGTATTCGATGGCTCTGGTTATAGCACTGGCCGAATGGCTGCTTGGATTTTCATTCACAGTCGATAGCAGTAATGGTCAAAGCGTTGATTCGACAGCCAAGCAGACAGATAATTCACAATCAATGGTGCTTGGCATTCATCCATCAGAGTTAAAGACAGAAGATGCATCTCAACACGAGATCGATCGGGCTAACTATCCTGATGAAAATGAATTCACATCAAACTCTTTTCATCCAGAAAGAAAACCCTTCTTCTTAAACCTAGAAATCAAGAGAAGAGAACACACGGTACTGATTATCAGAAGTTAATTATCACCAGCTGTAAAATATGGAATCCCCTCTACGCAAGAGCGAATAGAGAAATATAACCCTTAACTAAGAGAAGAAAGTCTCTAAAGCAAGCTTCAGCTCTAGCAAGAAACGAAACTCCAGGCTTCAAACACTTAAAAGGTTAAAACTTTTAAAAGATTAAGATCAGGAGTGTCGCAAAAACCTGGTCTGGACTTCAGCCGAGCCAGTATCTTGCTGCTCTGTTGTAAAACATCTAGGACATGAGTATTCTAAAATTGATTAAATCTTATTCCAAAAATAAGCGGCTTTTCTCTTGCTCATTCATCGTTTTAGGCCCTATCGTCTTGGACCTTCGGGCCAACATTGAGTGCGTATTCTGATGATTCTCAATTACTCCTGCAGAATTAGCTTTATATGATTTCTTCAGGTCATGGCCATGAATCCTAGATATATTGAGTTGATACCAATATGAGTACGAGCTAGAAGCTAACAATCGAACTTTCAATTAAACAGCGTGGTGTCCTTCATGGAATGCTCACTGGCACAGCAATTTCGATAGGGATCATTATTTTCGGAATTTTGCTAAATCCGTTTAATTTCCATTCCAATCTTACACTCTTAGAAAAAAGTTCTGTTCTGTTTAAATCACTGATCATTCTGTTCTCTGCCTTACTTTTTCGATTGGCCGTCTTGCAAAGCATCGCTTCTTTAGCCCAGACGAGCTTGATGGAAGAGGTCTTAGAACAGATTCTGATCGAGCTATCCTCCTCCAGTCTCTTCTTCAAAATACCCTTGAGCAGTCGGTCCTAGCAGCATTCGTTTATGGCACTTGGACATTCGTTATGCCCTCAGCATGGTTGTCTGTCGTACCGCTTGCAGCATTGTCTTTTGCACTAGGGAGAGTTCTCTTCTTTGCAGGCTATCGGCGTGGTGCGGTAGGACGAGCGCTTGGTTTCACGATGGCTTTCTATCCGTCGGTTTGGATGTTGATCTGCACTGTCTGTTTTTTGCCCCTTTCTGCCGTTACTGGTTATTGTTAAGGTGAAACTGTCACTACTTTCAGCCTCGGTAAAATGAACTAGTGTGATTCCGATATGATGCTCTTGATTCTTTAGCCGATAAACATACGTAGCACTTTTATCATTTCCGATTCTGCATCGAGTTACTACATGCAAGGATCTTCTTAAGTTGAATTTCGCCATCTCGTTATTAGAGGAAAGTGAAGCTTTTGACTCAACCCTTAACTCTGGGTTCAAAGTTAAAACTCTTAGTTATTAGAATTGATTGATCTAGCCGACTCCCGGCAGCATCAAAACCTTTCAAAATCAGATCAGCTGATCACTCCCTAGTTGAGTTGGCTTTTACTCAGTATTGTTAAAGGAGAAGAGAAACTAATGAACAACCCACTTCTGCGATTCTCACGTTTTGGACTTCGGGCATTAGCCATCACCGCAAGCACGCTTGCGCTTATCGACCTGATTAAACAACAATGGTTCCCCGCGACCGCTTGCTCCGTTGCATGGGCTTTGATTGCCTGGGTAGAGCGAGATTTCATCAAAAGGTTTTCAGATTCTGCAGAGTTATGAGCATCACGAGAACTCCCAGCAATAATGTTTTTGGATTTACGACCATTCAGGAATGATGCGCACCATCTTGATCAGTGGTGCCAGTCGAGGTATCGGCCGAGCAATTGCCGAACGAATGTTGGCTGATGGCCATCGTCTTAGCCTTGGTCTTCGGGACCCTAAATGCCTAATTGGCAGCTCACTTGACCCGGCAATCGCTGGTTCTGAACAAGTGTTCCTACATCCCTATGAAGCTCAGGACGCTAACGCTGCCGAAAGCTGGGTATCGGCAAGCTTGGCTCATTTCAGTGGCTTCGATAGTTTGATTCACTGTGCAGGCGTATTTCATCGCACCCCCTTACGGTTTAATGATAACCAGCAGCATGAGATTGATCAGCTCTGGCAGGTGAATGTAATGGGCCCATGGATGCTCAGCCGCGCTGCTTGGTCTCAGCTTGAATGTCATGCTGAGGCGCGCATCATTGTGTTGGTGTCAATGAGTGGCAAGCGTTCCAAGGGCCGCTTGGCTGGCTACACCGTTAGTAAGTTTGCTCTGATGGGCCTTTGTCAGACCATGCGTAACGAAGGATGGGAGCAAGGCATCCGCGTGACAGCGATTTGTCCAGGTTGGGTCAATACCGATATGGCTGCAAGGGTTAAGTCTTTGCCCAAAGAGGCGATGACTCAACCTGATGACATCGCCTCTTTGAGCTCACATTTGCTACAGCTACCTAACAGTTGTGTACCGTTTGAACTGAGCATGAACTGCACACATGAGATCTAAACCCTTAGTAGAGTTGATGAGACTTTGTTCTTGGCAAAGGAATGACGAGTAAAACATTCCAAACCTCTTCAATAATATGGATTCTTTGCGATAAGAATCGTAGACATAAGGATAAGGACAGGAATATACTCTCGCTAATTGGCAACAATTAAAGATAACAAAGTGGGCAAACAAGACAATCTATACTTGAGTTTGACTTTTTATTATTGATACTAGTCTGCTTCTATTTAAAAATCACTCATACTGAAGAAGTGCAGGCTGTCGCGGTCTAGATATGGCGGTGAGCGAAAGATCAATGCGACTAACAAACTTTCCTTCATTGGAGATGTCTAGACAGGAGGTTCATGAGGGTGAGACTTTTGCAGAAGCCCAGAAAAATGAAAGCTTGCGTAGAAGTGCTCGTTTTGATTTAAAAAAATTGAACATCAGGCTGATCACCATTCAGAAAGCGACGTAGATTAACTCCGGCTTCCATTGATGCAACATGAAGCTCAGCTCGCTGCATTGCATCAAGACCATCCCAGAACGCGTTGAACAATTCAATAGAGGCAACACCCATGCCGACCATCCCCATGATTGAGAGTGGAAGGCTCAACCATGGGAACACCAGTAGCAATACACCCAGCAAGACACTGACTGCGGCACCCTGTTTAACGGATTCCCAGACAGTTGTGCTAATCATTTGGATTTGTACGGTGCGGCTGATCGCACCCCGCTTGCGCAATGCTTCGGTTCTTAATCCGCTCAGAAGAGTTTGGTAGATGGCATAGACGGCCATCCCGCCAAGCGTTGACTCGGCCACGATTTCGCCACCATTGATGGCTCCTCCATTGAGGTTGATATCAATCGATGTAAGGCCTGCGATCGCCGCGATCTCTAGTCCTGCTCGTGGGATGCGGAAGGGATCTCGTTCGCGGGTCATGGCCGTAGCAATAAGGTAGTTATGCTCAGCATCAGTGTAGGTAACTGATGATGCACCCAATCATCATTGGGATTGATTCATCCTGCTCAATATTGTTGTGTAATTGCATTATCTTTATCATTAAATAAAATTCTCAGAAGTTGGCTGAGGTGAAGGCTGAGGGCGATCGTTCAAGACGATTGGCAATTGGGTGGCAATGTTTGCCCTGGGTTGAATAGATTCTCTTTTCAACTCTAGATCATTAGAAAGAAACATTGCGAATGGTGCTCATATTTACTAGCTAGTACTAGATCATTTAGCAAGCATGCAATCAAATTCTTGACAATCCCTATCCTGATCATGCAATGTACGGTTTCGGCTAAGAGATTATAGAACTTTAACAAGACTATTCATTTCGAATCAGGCTATCAATAAAAAAGAATAGCAAATCACAAGCAATGCATTAACATACTCCATGAAATTAGTCATTTTAGTATAATCAGCAATCGTATTAGCAATAAGATAAAACCGCAACTCTATAGACTTATTCAGTCTTCATTCAACCCGAAAGGTTACCCCCATAACCGCAGTGATGTCTTTTTTGATTGTGCTGGTGTCGTATGATCCATAACTACTCATTTGTGTAGAGTTAGGCACTGTTATCTGGAATGTGCCGGTATCGGCGTTGGTAATTGCGCCAATACTCGAGCCTGCTTCCTGGGCAATAGCCTTTGCACGTTCCCGTGCATCACGAGTAGCTTTTGCGAGCATGTCAACTCGCTTGGCTGCAAGCTTTGTAAAAGTGTAGGAGGGGCGATTAATTGAAAGAGGTACCCCTTCACCAATTAGGGCACTGATCTTTCCTGAAATCATGTGGATTTTTTTAACATCCCAACTTCCGATCAGAACAGCTTGAGTTGTTGTCCAAGTTGTTGATAGAAGTTCTCCCGTTTTTGGGTTGCGAACTTGATCTTTATTAGACCTAACAGTTCCTAATTCTATCTCATCAGGCTTGACCCCATTAGCTTTTAGAAAGACAATCGTTTTTTCTAACGACGGTTTTAGCAGCTGATAGGAAGTCTGCTGGTTGTAACCAGTTTGTTTAACATTTACAGACCAATCGACATAGTCGCTCGTAATCCGCTCCGTACTGGCTCCAGTGACAGTAATTGTGTCATTACTACTGCGAATTCCCTTCACTAAGATTGAAGATGCCGCGACGATGCCACACACGAAAACAGCCGTTGCAAAGACCAGTGGTGGAGTACGTCGCAGCAGCTGCCAAGTATTATCAGTACACTTGCTTAGCAAGCTTCGACTTTGCGGTGAGGTCATAACTGGCTGACTCTATTAAGGAATCCTAGTGATTTTCGTGCCAATGGCTAGTCAATTTTCTGTTAAATTAACCTTGTTAGACTTGCACGAGAATGTTGATAGTCACAATAATCTGATTCGCTTGTTGATATTTTTCTTTCTGTAATCCCATCCACTCCAACTCCCCTCTTCTTTCTTTTGAAATTTGATGCATGAAAAGCGACCGTTAGATGTTTCATTCCATTTTATGGGTTCACAGTTCAGTACTCATTCTTTATTGGTTTGTTCAATTTATTTATACGTTACTATGGTTATGACTCTTAATATTTAGACTTTTAGCAATCCCAAAACTTGAAAATAAATACGTAGCTCAGGGGAATATTGAATACTGATCAGGATGATCGATACATTCGGCACGTTCGCGTGGTGCCTTGATTACAGCTTCTTCTCCAAGCAGATGCGAAGTTAGCCATGGACGGCGTCCAATCCCCTGGGTCCGGAAACCAAGGGGATTTTTTATTGTGATTCTCAGTTTTTCTCGTCTCATTTAGGAGAGGTCCTCATTCGAACTGAGCTGAATGCCGGCCCGCTGAGGGAGGCCAGCAGAGCCTCCTGCCTTACTGACGATTTCAAGTATTTCTACTGTTGAATCTTGTCACTGATTCTTTGGTTGAAATATGCCCAGTTCTCATTCACTCTGATTAGCTCCCTTTTAAGGACCAGCACGCATACAATCAAGAAATCAATAGCGAAACTTGCTGTAAGTTCTGCAAGGATAGTTGCCCCCATTCATCCATACACGTAAAGATTTGTTGCGACCGCGGCCCGATAAAAGTCGTGAATGGTCCCTTCGGTAACGACAGCTTTAGAGAGAATTCAGACCGTATCAAGCTTTCCAGAACAGCTTCAAAGTTGTAATCCAAAGCGAAGAGGCGCGATCCAAGCAGGATTTTGTATCCGCATGAACAACCAACCCTCCTACACAGAATGCATAATTGATTTGTAGCGATAGCTACCAAAACGTTCACCCTGATCATTGCAGGGCGCAGTTCGAGCCAAGCCATGGAACGGGGACTTGGACGTCATTTCGGACTCTGAATCATGACCACGCTTCTTTATCGCGGCCAGCAGTATGCCCAGCACAAAGAAGTTGCACCTAAGCAACTCGTAGAACTGACATACCGCCGCACTGTCTACGCAAACAACAAGCTGAAAGCAGCCCAGACGCATCCTGTGCTCACCTATCGCGGGCAGGAGTACCAGAAGTAATTCATTTGGCAATCACTTCTGAAAAACCCTTTGAACTCGCCCCGCTAGTCGGGGCTTTTTTGTGGTCTGAGCTTGTCTAGCGCCTCTCAACTGTTTGCAGCTTTATTGCAAAGCTTTTTCGCGATCATCAAGTCATCTTGTTTCTACTTCTCAGTAAGGGACTTGTAGATGCCAAGATTGCTTGACTTGGTTTTCCACCAATTCACTGCGAGTGTCATCAGAACCTGCTATCTCCAGGGGGTGTTCCAACGAAGCCATGAGTCGTCAACTCGCCGCAGGTCTAACCGTCATATTCCTGCTAGCACTACTGGCCACTAACCCCTCATTGAGCGGTATCCCCATCTATGGAGACACGTCTCTGCTTGAGTTCTGGGTGAAGAACATCGCTTTGGCGATGCCCCCAGCATTCACCCTTGGCATGTGCACAGTTCTTCTCTACAAAGGCTTCCGCTACCCCAGAGGAACAGTTTTTACCATCCTTGGTCTGCTTCAACTTGTATTTGTGGGATGGCTTATTTGGCTAACGTTTCAAGCAGGAGTTGTCTGGGTGTCTTTACCAATCCTTCTTTTGGCTGCCTTTATGGGGCCAAAGTCAGCTAGAGCAACTTGGAAATGGCTCGGCGTTGATCGCTATTACAGAATCAAAGCGGAACCAGATGCCGATTGATTGAGCTTCTTTTTTATCTTATATGTTGGCAAGCCTCCCCAATTATCACTGGGACCATGCCCAGAGCTGGCCGCCCTCACATATCCCAGTAAGCGAGGTTGGTTTCTCCTCCTGCAAACCAGCTGATTCGAGATAAAGCTATGAGTATTACTTACGAGAGCGCAAAGCTATTGAGCGCGTTTTGATTTGAATTGAGCAAGGTATGCAGGCCTCCAGACCGACAGCTGGGGGCTCTTTTTTGACTAACCACTACAGCTGGTAGCTAACAGACCGCTTGGTGGGCTATGAATGGTAATGACTAAGGTCTTGTCAAAATGCTGTTTGGCTTTACTAAAAAGCAGCTCTTGGGCTGGTGGCTTTTAACAACTGGAGCCAAGGTCACCTTAGGAATTTGGCTATTTGGTCGAATGGGCTGGGACTTGCCCTGGTGAAAGACCATAGATAGGCCTACCAAGGCTTGTCAGATCTGTTGATTCAACAAGATAGTCCTGAGCTGTATGCACTTAGATGTGCGTGGCAACTTTCTGCATAGTTAATTAATTTCCAGAATCTTTTTTCATTCACATAGACTGAATAAACAAGAATGAAGTAATTAGTTTGTCGCTTAAACCAAAGTGCTGTTTCCGCTTTTCATCAAGCATTTCCCCTTAGTTACTTCTCAGTTTTGATAAGATCAACAAGGAAGATGCGATGCTGAATTTCCTTTCTTGTTTTAGGCAAATACTTCCACTTGACATAATAATAAGGGGTGGTTTAGGCATCATACCTTAGCTATTTACCTCAACAATGTCATAGTATTCTCTTTCATCCTCATCGCAACAGCTGAGATCAGCATAATATCTTTCCAAGACAGTATGTGCCTCGTCATAGCTGGAAAAATACCTACCAGCGATCTCATCTGATTGGCCGTCACTTCGTATTATTTGAAAAGTGTTGGCCAGCTTGTTGTTGTTACCCATCTCGGCCACAAGTGCTCGACATTCAGCATCAACTCCCTTTTTTGTGGCCCACTCTGCAATTGCGCTTTTTTTCTCGTGAAGTTGCAACAATTGCATTGCGATGCCACGTAGGGTGTCAAGATCCTGACACTCCTGGATTGTTCGACGCAATTTCTCGGTCTGAAACTGCATCACAGTGCTTGGCTCAATGGGCTTCTCGACTGACAATGCGGGACACCCTGCGCAAAGGAACCTCAGCCATTGTGGCACCTGCTTGTACGTGCATGCATAGAAACATTTGCATATAGGCAAGCTCGTAAAAAATCGGATTTGATTATTACCAACAAAGAATTTACGAGCAAATACACCTAATATTAGAAAATTATATTTTGCTTATGCAAATAAAAGCAATCAGCAAATATGGATTAGTAAGTCTTATTAAGGCAATCTCAGTTCTTCGCCTTGACTTCATTGTGCAATCTAACAAAGGGAAGACCTGCAGCATCTGAGTTGGTATTCAACTGCGCATTAACTTCTGTAAAAGCTGATGTAGCAACAGTTGTTACAAAGCCAATCGCAATAGTGAGTGTGATGATCTTTTCGATCTCTAATTCGAATTTATTTGTTGTCATGGGTTTAGCCAAATGATGATCATTCCTTCATTGATGCAATAATTATCTATGGCTTTTATAAGTTAGTTAGTGACTGTGCTCATGGCGACCTGTGATTTTGATTACAGCGTTAACTGGTCATTCCAGCATTCACCGCAAATGCCTAGGGAACTGATTTCCGCGATTACTCCTTGAGATAATTTGATAGAAGGACTTTTTAGGGAAACAATTTTGTTGATCCTTACTTGGATCTTGATTGTCTTTGCTGCAGGAGCAGCACTCGGCTTGTTACTGCTGCTGTTCAGTCTTGTACGTGTGTTCCAAAATGCTCCAACCTTAAATTCCAAGCAGTTTCAGCCTGGGCAGCTACCTAGTAGCAAGGGGGAAACCCTCAAGAAAACTGAGCTCACAGTGGTTGTTCCTGCTTATAACGAGGCCACCAACATCAAGATGTGCCTGAGCAGCATTTTGGCCAGTGATCCACCCTGCAACAACTGGAGAGTGTTGTTGGTAGATGACGGGAGTACTGATGAAACCGTTCAAGTTGCAAGCGCTGTTGCCTCAGTCTTAAAGCTGGAGGAAGGTCGCTTTACAATTTTGAACGCTGGACCAAGACCCTTGGAGCAGCGTTGGGTAGGCAAGAACTGGGCCTGCTCGCGTGCAATGGAGCTTGTGAGTAGCACCTGGGTGCTGTTTGTAGATGCAGATGTGGAGCTTCACCCAGCAACCCTCAAGCGTGCACTGAATCAGGCAATTGAGGAAGAAGCAGATCTGCTGAGCCTGGTACCACGTATTAACTGCAGCTGCTCTGCTGAATGGATGGTGCAACCGATCATGGCCTGTCTTTTAGCTGTAGGTTTTCCGATTAAAGCCGCCAATGATCCAGCTGAATCAACAGCATTTGCCGCTGGACCATTTATGTTATTTCGCCGATCAACGTATGAGGAGATTGGTGGTCATCGTGCACTGGCTGATGTGGTGATAGAGGATCTGGCTCTAGCTCGTGGAGTGAAAAGCGGAGGATTTCGACTGCGTTATCTGCTTGGCTTAGATGCATTGCAATTGCGGATGTACGACAATTTTCCTGCGCTTTGGGAAGGCTGGAGCAAGAATTGGTTTCTTGGCCTAGATAGCAGTATCGTCAAAGCAATCGGAGCATCAGCACTAGTGTTCTGGATGTTCACAGGCCCCTGGCTAGTATTGTTGCTGATCATAGTTTGCCTGCTCTGGATGCCTTTTTATGGGACACTATTAATTGCCTTTACTTTTTCAGTAATTGGTGTATTGCTTCAGTTCATTCTACGTCTTTGGACACGTCAAAAATTCGAGGTGCCATTAACGAATTGGTGGTTGATGAGTGCAGGTGGAATCCTTATTGGCTTGCTTGGACCAACTTCAGTTTGGAGAACACTGACTGGACGCGATTGGACCTGGAAAGGCCGTTCCTTGGCTTAAGAACTGTTAGCTAGCCATTAGTTAGGCAAGTCGCATCAACTATTAATTATTACTAGAATTAAATTCATTCATCTTCCAGCAGAACACTCAATAGGCTCATATTTCTATCATTCATTATCTTTGATAATTCCAAGCACTAATGATACTTACAGGCCTATCATTCAACCATCTCCAGCCCTAATCCTGAAGATCATTACTGTAGATACTTTCATTTCAATAGATCGTTCATTTGACTAGCTTGTCCTTTTGGGCTTTCGTCTTTTTTGTTTTGTCTTTATAAACTCAATCTTCTTTACTTCAGCCTGCATGGCTTCTTTCCCAACGGCCGTAGAACATCGAAAACCGGTTAGCTGTAATGCCATGGGCAATCACACTCAAAACAATGGTGACCGTTGTGGTAGTAAGGATCGCTTGTGCGCTTGGAAGCGCCGCGTCTACCACCATCACAACAAACACAATGCTGGCCAAACCTCTTGGCCCAAACCAACCAACGAAGAGTTTCGTCCAGTGATCAAGTCCAAGGCCGCTGGTTACTAAGGCAACCGGAAGAACGCGCACTAGTGTCAGGCTTAAAGCCCCATAGACCACACTTGCGACTGTGATGTGGCTCCAGGCATCGGGCACCATGGCACTGCCAAATAAAACCCAGGTCAGTAGGGCCAACATGTCCCCCATTGCCAGGGAAGCCACCATCTCACCGTCCTTGAGTTCTTTGCGACTGCAGATCCCATAAAAAAGACCAGCGATGAAACAGGAAATAAATCCGCTCCCATGAAGGGTTTGGGCGAGGGTGTAGGCACTCAGGGCCAAGGCCACTGTGATCAAAGGCCTCCAATCCTCAGCAATCCATTTGCGTTGGTCTGCCTGATCCCTTAACCAACTAGCCAATAATCCAACAAAGGCTCCTATCACGAGGCCGAGACCTATTTCACTGACAAGCAGCTGGGCGAAGCTCTGCAATGCATCCTTCGGTCCATTGATCTGGTCAAGATGACCAGTTGAGATACCAAGAAAGCACAACAACATAGGAACACAAATTCCGTCATTAAGGCCACTTTCAACATTGAGGTCTTCGCGGATAGCTTCTGGTACTTCGCGGTTGGTGGTCACCGCTTCGCCAAGTGCCGCATCTGTTGGAGCGAGCACCACAGCAAGTAGGGCTGCTTCAATCAGGCTTAGTTCAGGCAATATCAATCGGGCCACCACGAAACCCATCAGAATGCTGAGTGGCAGTCCGAGCAGCAACAGACGCATTGGCAGGCGGGCACTGTTGCTTAACACTGTCCAGTCCAAGGATGCTGCATCTGTGAACAACACGAGACCCAATGTGATCTCTGCCAGACGCTTTAGCAGTGCTGAATCCAATGAGATGTTGAGCCAGCCCAGGTTGGCAGGGCCAAGAACTAAGCCCAGCGCAACAAAGACCAGTGGTCCAGAGACTGCTGTCCTGGACAATCGTCTTGAAAGCAGGCAATAGGCGAAGATCACTAAACTGATCACTGCCAGGTCAAGATCGCTGTGGAGCACGGCTAGTGGTGAGTTTGAGTTCCCTTGATGCTGCCCATAATTCGGGTGTAGATCTCGAAATCCACCATCCATGTTCAGATCTTTTTGATGGAATTTCTGTGAAACCGATTCAGACCCCTTGAGCGGTTTGCCTCGATGCTTTGCTACTGATCTTCAAAAGAGGTGGTCTGTTTCAACCAATCATTGAATAGGCCTTGATGAGGGCGCTATTGCGAAGGCAAGGAACCACAGAAATGTTGATAGCTATGGGTTTTGTTGAGCTGCAAGCAAGCACAGGACTTTGTGCTTTTACATGCAATACAGGACTATTCCCTAGTCATACCAGGTGGTCTCATGGTGTGGTGTACTTGAAAACAACAGAGTCAGTACCTGAGATCCTCTAAAAACAGAATGAGGCAACATCCCTTGTGCTACCAGGTTATGCAGCCAGGTAGAACAGTTCACTATCTGTAGGGGTTGAAATCAGAGACCCCAACCCCAGCTCTTGAAAAAATCAAGGCAAGCCACAAGACTGGCATTCGCTAGAAGGGTGAGGTTTAAGCTTTTTAGGAATCGACTCGTTGGGGCCTGGGCTTAAGTGTTCTTTCGCTCTCTTTGATCAAGTTCTGCAATCTGTTCACAGATTTCAGTAGATTTTACGCACACAGCAGATGTTCCTTCGTTGATTTCTACGTATGGCAGATCAAACCGTAGAACAGGAGATGGTTCCAGCAGTACTGGGGGGTGATAACCCAAAGTATCCAGGAATTCCGGTGACGTGTAATGGCAATCATCTTGTCACCAAGTGGGTAGAAACGCGCATTACAGAAGGAGGTGTCTATTACCCAATTACACCCTCAACAGAGGGGGGTGAAATATATCAACAGTCTTTTGCAGAAGGGGCTCTTGATGTATGGGGAAACCAAAAGTTATCTGTTGAGGCAGAAGGTGAACATGCAGCGCAAGGCGGTGCTACTGCGGTAGCGATGACTGGTAAGCGCACAGTTAACTTCACATCTGGACAGGGAATTGTATATGCAATGGAGCAGTATTACCACGCACCAGGGAAGCTCTCAACGATGGTTTTGGAGGTTGGAGCTCGAGCCCTGACCAAGCATGCTCTTAATGTTCACTGTGGCCATGATGATTTCAATGCAGCTCTAGATACTGGATGGACGATGTTAATTGCTCGAGATGCCCAGCAAGCTGCAGATCAGGCTATTATTCTTCGTAAATGTAATGAATTAGCTTTAAATCCAGGAATGAATATTCAAGATGGGATGTTGACCACCCATTCTGAGCGTACTTATCGAGCCCCAGAAGCGGATCTACTACGTGAATATCTGGGCGCACCAGATGACCAGATAGATTGCCCTTCACAAGCCCAAAGAGAACTGTTCGGAGTTCGGCGTCGCCGAGTCCCCGAAATGTTAGATTTAAAGAATCCGGTGCTTTTAGGTCCTGTTCAAAATCAAGAGCACCATATGAATGGTGTCATAGCACGTCGTAATAATTTCAATGAACCAATTCTTAAATTCCTTGAGCAATGCTATCTAGAGTTTGCTCAGTTAACAGGCCGCAACTACGGGCTTATTCAAGAATATAAAACCGAGGGAGCGGATACAGTCTTTATTTCTCTTGGTTGTGCAGCTGAAAATATTGAAGCGGCATGCGATTATCTAAGTGAGCACCGCAATGCCAAGGTTGGTTCTATTCATATAAATGTTTTACGTCCCTTCCCTGAAGCGGCATTAATTAATGCTTTGCGTGGCAAAAAGAATGTCATTATTTTAGAACGAACAGATGAGGGCTTGGCTGGTGATAATCCATTAGGTCGAGACATCCGCACTGCTCTAAGTAAAGGACAGGAGTCTGCACAGTATGGAGGCATGATGCCTGCAATAACACTTGATCAAACACCAAGAATTTTTCGCGGAAGTTATGGGCTTGGCTCTAGAGATTTTCGACCAGAACATATCATCGGAGCTTTTGAATATGCCACTGGGGAGATTGCCCGGAAAGACGGCAAAAATGCAGCTGATGGCGAAGCTTATTTCACACTAGGTATTGATCACCCCTATAGCGTTGTTTCTAAAGACACACCATCGCTATTGCCGAATGGAGCAATTGCTGTTCGATTCCATTCGATTGGAGGCTGGGGAATGATCACCACTGGGAAAAACCTTGGTGAAATTATCGGTAAGTTTGGGCAAATGATTTCCGAACGTGATCCAACCTATGATCAACATGGCCAATTAGAAGAGAAGCTCTTCATTATGGCCAACCCCAAGTATGGCTCCGAAAAGAAAGGAGCCCCTACTAATTATTTCCTAACAGTTGCGGCTGAAAAGATACAAGTGAATTGTGAGCTCAATCATGTTGATGTGGTGCTCTGCTGTGACCCCAAAGCATTCACACATACTAATCCGCTGGCGGGTTTAAATAAAGGCGGTTGCCTTGTATGGGAATCAAGTGAGCCCGCTGCTGAAGCTTGGCAGCGAATTCCATCAAAGTATCGCAAATTCATCAAAGATAACGGCATTCGTGTATTTATTCTGCCTGGATTCGATATCGCTCGAGAAGCAACAACTCGAACTGATCTGCAATTAAGGATGCAAGGCAATTCCTTCCTTGGTGCATTCTTCAAAGTTTCAACATTTTTGCAGGATCACGAAATTAGTGAGGCAGCGTATAAGGAGGTTGTTCGCAACCAATATCAAAAGAAGTTCGGACGCTTTGGTGACGCGGTAGTTGATTCAAATATGAAGGTTATGGCTGGTGGCTTTGAAAGGGTTCAGGAAATTACTTATGGCAAAAATAAGGATGTAGATACTTCAAGCATGCGCAACCCCATGCTTGCACCAAAGGATTCTGCTCTCATTGAGATTCCAGCAACTGCAGGTTGTGCCGCTAGTGGTTGTTCGTCTTGTTCGATGCCTGATGGACAAACCAATAGGTCACCATTCCAAACACTGCAGAAATTTGATTCAGAATTCCGAAACGACTTGGGCTATCACCAACCATCAGGTGCTTTTGCAAGCTTATCTGTTATGGGACCTGCCAGTGGCGCGACACAAAGTAAATATGTAGCCAGGCGCGAAACCCCAATTTACATCGCAGAGAATTGTACTCAATGCATGGAATGTATCGCGGCATGTCCTGATACTGCCTTGCCTAATACAGCACAGGATGTAAGTACAATTCTTGTCACTGCCATACGCAATTATGTCACTGACGAGAATGCATCGAAGCAACTTTTGAAGGAGGTGCCTGGATTAGATCAACGTTGCCACGAAAAAATGAATGACAATGTTGCATCCAAAACCAAACAGCCTTTTAAAACTATTCTAAGTAATGAGTTGGATGAGCTTACATCAATCGATGAAGCCTCACGTAGGCAGCTAATTGATATTATTGACAAGTTACCACTTGCTTATAACAACACCCCTAGTATTTACAAAAGTCTTGAAAAGAAGAATCCTGGTAGTGGTGGCATCTTTTCTATTTTTGTTAGCGACCTCTGCAAAGGCTGTGGGGAGTGTGTTCAGGTTTGTGGAGAACATGATGCCTTGCGAATGAAACAGGATACGCCTGAACTTAATGCCGATCTTACAACTGCCCAAGTTTTTAGCCGGTTATTACCAGATACCAGTCAAAAGTTTCTTGGACAATATCAGTCTGAATCACCAGAGTCATCACTTGAATCAGCCCTGCGGAAGCACTTGATGGTACGGAGTAATTACGAGTCTCTTGTCTCTGGAGACGGTGCTTGTGCAGGCTGTGGAGAAAAGAGTGTGCTGAGAGCTGCTGCTTCTATCACAGAGGCATACATGCGACCCATTTATCACCAAAAAGCAGAGCGATTACGCAAAAAAGCACAACTATTAGAAAAATGTGGTGTTACAAGGTTGGCAACTCTAAAGACTCAAGATGATGATGAATATAGTTGGTTTAAGCGTTCTGTAGCCCATGCAGTGATGGGTCTTGGTGGTGAGAACGAAAATGATACAACTCTTCGGCTCAATAGATTTGGTGAGATCACTGATCAAGAAGTCATCACAGCACTGGTAACAGTCCTCAATCAGGATGCCTTTAATCACTCTGATCTACAGGCAGTTGATGGACGTATGGCAAATGGAATGTGCACCATGTATATGGGTGCTCATACTGGCTGCAATACGGTTTACGGTTCTACTCCTCCCTCCAATCCTCATCCATACCCCTGGATGAATTCCTTATTTCAGGATGGCGCAACCATTAGTTGGCTGATAGGAGAATCTGCTGTCCTCAATCATGCACGTCGATCTGTAACTCCGGAACGACTTGCCACAGCACTTCTCGATCGTGACATCAATGTTTGTAGTGAGCGTGAATACTTTGAGCTAACTCATCTTGATGACTCACTCATGACTGATCAGGAAATACGTGAGTTACCTAAAGTTTGGGCGATTGGTGGAGATGGAGCTATGGGCGATATAGGTTTCCAAAACGTTTCAAAGGTCGTCTTGCAAAACCGTCCAAATGTCAAATTACTGATGCTTGATACGCAGGTCTATTCCAACACCGGTGGTCAAAACTCCGACAGCTCTAACATGTTGGGTGGATATGATATGAACCAATTTGGTGTTGCTTCGCAAGGTAAGCTCGTAGAGAAGAAAAGTGTTGCAGAAGCATTTACAACTGGCCATGGTTCCCCATTTATTGCCCAGGTTTCTATGGCAAATTCAGGGAAAATGTATAAGGCCATGCTTGATGGACTTGAATATCGTGGTACAGCCTTTTTCCAATGCTATACATCTTGTCAACCAGAGCATGGTATTGGTGACGACATGAGTGCCTATCAGGCTCGCATGATTCGCGATAGTCGTGGAATGCCTGAGTTTATCTATAATCCTCGCGCTGGCGAGACCATCCAGGAAACTTTTGAGCTCAAGGGTAACCCTTCAATCAATCGAGACTGGAGGGCAGCTAAATATCAATCAAATGGAAAGCCATATAATCTCACTGTTGCTCACTGGGCTCTTACCGAAGCACGTTTTCGCAGACACCTCAAAGAGATTCCTGAAGCACAAGTCAACGAGTTCATACATCTCGATAATATGCTTACTCTAATTAGGCAGCAAGATGTTATTTATAGAAATGTTTTCAATGAAAATCATCATGCTTATGTGCCTGATTGGGGTGTGTATTTTAAGGCTGAAATCAATGGCAAGTTTAAGTATTATGCGGTTAGTCGGCAGATGGTTCTCTTCCATATAGAGCGCCGTAAATCATGGCGGATGATGCAAAGCCGTGCTGGGCTGCGCAACGAAGACTATGCAGCACAGAAGATCATATTGGAGAGGCTGGATTCTGGTGAGTTCACTCGAGATGACTTAATTAATCGAGGCAGAGAGTTGATGAATGAACAAATTCAACAAGCCATCCACTAGCCAAACTCCCGACAGCCAATTCTTATCTATATTATTGACGCAATAGAGCCCCAGAGAGTATTTCTAGAACATTATTTTGCTAAGGAGTTGTCTCATGCTTAGCAACATAATCTATATCCTCTTGTAAGTTAAGCTTTCATCAGAGAGTCTTACTTGCCATCAGCCAAGCAACTAACAACCAGGGTCAGTACAGTCCATTCAGCTCATCTTGACTTTGGCTGCATAGTCATGCTCAGATAACTATAATTTTTGCGTTGTATTTCTCCTACACCTGCATTGTTTTGATCGTTGAATCAACCATCACCATTCACCACGCAAGCAGTGCAGGCCTACTGGACTAGGTTTTAAACGCGCTTTCATCCTTTAAAAAGGGTGCCTTGAGCTGCGAAGATTTAACAATCCACTTCCTACAGACCGTGCCGCGATTTCATGCCCGCGTTCTTGTCAGCCTGCGTCCTTCAGTGCTTGACCCGGCGGGGGAGGCTGCTCGATCTGCTGCCAATCGCCTTGGGGTGGAAGGCATCAGCAAACTGCGGATCGGAAAGGTTGTTGATCTTGAGCTCGAGGCTGATAATGAAGCGGAAGCACGCAAGCAGCTGGAACTGCTCAGTGATCGCCTGTTTGCCAATCCCGTGATTGAAGATTGGAGTCTTGAGCTTCAGCCGGTTCCTACAACCACCGCTTAATGCAGCCATGAGTATTGGTGTTGTTGTCTTCCCTGGCTCAAATTGTGATCGCGATGTGCACTGGGCAGCGCAAGGATGCTTGAACATCCCAACGCGCTTTCTCTGGCATGAGACCCGTGATTTAAATGGTCTTGATGCTGTTGTGCTTCCAGGCGGGTTTAGTTATGGCGACTACCTCCGTTGTGGTGCAATTGCCCGTTTTGCACCGGTGCTTGAGTCGCTGGTGGAATTTGTTGCACGTGGCGGCAGGGTGCTCGGCATCTGCAATGGCTTTCAGGTTCTGACTGAACTAGGTCTGCTCCCTGGCGCTCTAACTCGCAATCGAAGCCTTCATTTCATCTGTGAGGATGCTTTGCTCACTGTGGAAAGCAACCGCACGCCTTGGCTAATGGGTCATCAACGCAAGGATGCTCTCACCCTGCCCATTGCCCATGGTGAGGGTCGATATCAGTGCAGTAACGAAACCCTTTGCCAGTTACAAGACGACGACGCTATCGCCTTGCGCTATGTCAATAATCCCAATGGTTCAGTGGCTGATATCGCTGGAATTACAAACAAGACTGGCAATGTGCTTGGCTTGATGCCCCATCCTGAACGGGCTTGTGATCCTGTGATTGGTGGTGTGGATGGCAGAGGATTGTTGCAGTCACTGCTTGGCTGATTCACGATGCGACGGCGTTCGCTACTGAAGGGGGTTCCAGCTGCTGTAACAGCAAGCTTGGCTTGGCCAAAGCTGGGACGAACGTTGACCCCAGCCTTTAATGCATCGACACCTTTGGCGGCGCCAACACCACTGCGTGATGGTTCACGAATTCGGGCGGTCAATACTGGTACGTGGATCGATCATCAAACAGACTTTTCTCTTTTAGTTGAGCGTTGCAAGGCGCAGGGGTGGCTCCTTGAATTACCTCAATCGTTGCATCGCCAATGGCAGTGGTTTTCGGGCACAGATGCCCAGCGTCGCGCTGAACTAGAGGCCGCGTGGAGGGATCCTCATGTTGATGGAATTGTCTACATCGGCTCTGGTTGGGGTGGCGCAAGGGTTTTGGAGGACGGGTTCCATTTTCCACGACGCTCCCTTTGGAGCCTCGGCTTCTCAGACTCCAGTGCTCTGTTATTAGCCCAGTGGGCTGTGGGATCTCGCGGCGCCATCCATGGGTCGATGACTGGGTCTGACGAACAATGGCAACGAACGGTTGATCTGTTGTCTTGTCAATCTGTAGCTCCGATATCAGGCCTTGGGGTCATTCCAGGCATTGCTGTAGGCCCTTTAGTGGTAACCAATCTCACCGTGGCTACACATTTAATCGGAACACCCTGGTTCCCTGATTTGCGGGGTGCCGTGTTAGTGCTCGAGGATGTAGGCGAAGCACCCTATAGGGTTGATCGCATGCTCACACAATGGCGCAGTGCAGGGCTGCTACGAGATGTTGCGGCTGTAGCTACAGGCCGTTTCAGCTGGAAAGGGGAGATTGTCCCTGGAGACTTCTCAATGGTCGGCATCCTTGAGGAGCGTCTTTCTTCTCTTGGCGTGCCATTGGTCACTGATCTTCCTGTTGGTCATGGCCAACCGAATCTTGCCTTGCCTCTTGGAGCAAACGCGCGCCTCGACGGACGCAATGGATCTCTAATGTTGCTGTCCTAAGCCATATTCATTAAAAAGGGAGGCCTCACAGCCCCCCTCAGCGATTCATTTGGCCTTAATCATGCAGCAACAGCAGTTTTTGGATCAAGCTGCCCTTTCTCATAAAGGGCTGAGTAATAGTTGATATCACGTTGCTTAATTTTACTGGCATTGCCGGCACACCAAAACTGCTGATAGCGATCAAGACAGACCTGCTTCATATATTTACGCGCAGGTTTGTTGAAGTGGCGTGGATCAAAGTTGGCAGGATCAGCGACAGAGGCTTCACGCACAGCAGCGGTGAAAGCCAGGCGATTGTCGGTGTCGATATTGACCTTACGCACGCCATTGCGAATTCCTTCTTGGATCTCTTCGACAGGAACGCCATAGGTCTCAGGGATTGCACCTCCGTATTTATTGATCATTTGCAGCCATTCCTGTGGAACGGAAGAGGAACCGTGCATCACTAAATGAGTGTTAGGGATAGCCTTATGGATTTCTGCAATTCGACTGATCGCTAATACTTCACCAGTTGGTTTGCGCGTGAATTTGTAGGCGCCGTGACTGGTTCCAATTGCGATTGCTAAAGCGTCAACTTTGGTTTTAGCGACGAAGTCGGAGGCCTCAGCTGGGTCAGTGAGCAGTTGGCTGTGGTCGAGCTTGCCTTCAAATCCGTGGCCGTCTTCGGCTTCACCCATACCTGTTTCCAAGGAGCCCAGGCAGCCCAGTTCACCCTCCACGCTTACGCCAATGGCATGGGCCACACCTACGACTTCTTTTGTGACAGCAACGTTGTACTCGTAGCTGGCAGGTGTCTTGGCGTCTGCCTCAAGAGAACCATCCATCATCACAGAGGTGAACCCGTTGGCGGCAGCACCAAAGCATGTTGAGGGGCTATTCCCGTGGTCTTGATGCATCACAACCGGGATGTCTGGATAGGTCTCAACGGCGGCGATGATCAGATGTCTTAAAAAGATTTCACCTGCGTAGCTTCGAGCACCGCGGGAGGCCTGCAGGATCACTGGGCTGTCAGTCTCGTCAGCCGCTTCCATGATGGACTGCACCTGCTCGAGGTTGTTCACGTTGAAAGCAGGTATGCCATAGCCGTTCTCTGCGGCATGGTCAAGCAGAAGCCTTAGCGGAACGAGGGCCATAGAAATCTCCGTAGTGTCAGTAGGGGCCAGTTCTCAAGCAAAGAGTCCTGGACCTGCGGCCCCGGACTTTATAAGACGATGGTCAGAACTGTCACCTATCCCTATCAGGCTTATTTATTTTCAGAGTGTCGATTGGATTTCAAGTCGCTGTCCTGATCTAGCTGAATCCCTTATTTTGTCGCATACCTTTTGGCTGGCCCATCCTTCCGCAAGGCCTGGCAGCATTGGCTGGCCACTTCGCATGCTCTCGGACCACCAGCCTTGAAGCCTCGCCACAGGGGCGATGCGACCATCAGTCCATGTGGTTGGGAATGCTAGATCCAAATCAGCGCTAATGCTGCGTAGTGGCTCACCGGCAGCTGCTGCCCAGAGGCCAAAGCCATGCACATAGTCTTTCTGGTTGTCACTGCCAAGCAAGAGGCTGCCATTGCTGCCGTAGATCTCCAACCAGCACCCTCTTCCCTGGAGGGCAATTGCCGTGAGGCTCACCTGTGCAGGAATTTCAGGCCTCTCATTTCCACCCAGCTTTAACTGAGCCAGGGTGACGTCTTCACTGCTCACATCACACGGTTCGCCACTACTGGGATCAGGCCTTGTTTGAATCGAGGTGGATAGCAGAGCGCTCACCTGGCGAGTTGGCCCACACAACCAATGCAGCATGTCGATGGCATGAGTGCCTAGCGCCCCAATCACGCCGCCACCTGCCTCGGATTGGGAATACCAGTTCCATGGTCTTGAAGCATTGGCACGACTACTCATTAACCAGTCAAGTTTCACCAGCCATGGCGTTCCCACGATGCCTTGATCAAGCAAACGCTTGGCTTGCATAAACAACGGCACAGCACGGTATTCAAAGTCCACGGCCACGCTCAATCTTTTCTTGATGGCCAGTCGTTGCAGTTCAGCGACTTGATCGGCATGCAACGCCACGGGTTTCTCCAGAAGCAAATGTTTTCCAGCTTTCAGTGCTTCGAGCGCCAATTCAAAACGCGGGCCTGGTGGTGTTGCCAGAATCACGGCCTCGATCTTTGGATCAGTCAATAGGGCTGACCAGTCGCTATAGCCGACAAGTTCATGCTGGTTAGAGGCTTTTTCTAGTCGCTCTCTGCGTGGATGCCATAGGGCAACAGGCTGTAGGTCTGGGTTGGCTTTGAGTGCCGGAAGATGAACGCTTTCACCGAAGCCAAGGCCGGCAATAGCAACACCAATTGGAGGGCGGATTGGATTCATGATTGATATTTACGTCACCTCTGCAGTGCAAACCTCATCGATGACTGCATCGATGAGCTCATCGCCATCAGAGGGTTTCCATTCTGCGCGGAAACGATGCAAACCATTCACCGAGGTATCCCTGAAGAGCTTTTGATCGCAGTCCACATGCATCAAATAAAGGCTGCCATTTTGCTGCTTCTCGCCTTCTCTAAGCGCTGGAGTAAAGCGACTAAGCACGCTGAGATTGCCATCCTTGTCGTAGTGAAGGCTGCCTATATCCCACCATTGCTGTCCAGCTTCAGTGGCGGGGACTTCCTTCCATTCCACTGGGCCAGCGCTTGCGATTTCTGCTTCGAGAAAGCCACAAGGAATAAAAAGGGTGAGCAGCAGAAGCATTAAACCCTGACCTAGCCAGAGGCAGAATCGGAATCGAGATTTGCTCATTTGCCCGCAGCCTTTTTCGCTTTGCAGCCATGAAGCAGCAAGAGTGAGGCCAGCGTTTTACGAAGTTGCGTGCGAGGCACAATCGTGTCTACGAAACCGTGCTCTTGCAGATATTCGGCAGTCTGAAAATTGTCGGGTAGTTTTTCCCGCAAGGTCTGCTCAATGACCCGGCGTCCAGCAAAGCCAATCAGAGCCTTCGGTTCCGCCAGAATTAGATCACCGAGCATGGCAAAACTGGCAGTCACACCACCGGTAGTTGGATGAGTGAGCAGTGGCATGTAGAGCAGTTCAGCCTCTCGATGTCGCTCAAGAGCACCAGAAATCTTGGCCATTTGCATCAGGCTGAGCATGCCTTCTTGCATTCGAGCTCCGCCTGAAGCGCAGACAATCAAGAGGGGTAGGCCTTGGGCTGTGGCCCGTTCCACCAGTCGGGTGATCTTTTCGCCAACGACTGATCCCATAGAACCGCCCATGAAGCGGAAATCCATCACCGCCATGGCCATCGGCATTCCTTCAACTTGGCAAAGACCTGTGACGACCCCGTCCTTCATCCCTGTTGAGGCCTGGCTTTCTCTCAGTCGATCGGCATAGGCACGTCGATCTTTAAATCCGAGTGGATCTGTAGGGCTGAGGTTGCGATCCAGTGATTTAAAACTTCCTTGATCAGCGATCAGGACGATCCTTTCGTCGCTATCGATGCGGTGGTGATAGCCGCAGTTGGAACAAACACTTGCATTGGCATGAAGATCCTTGCGATAAACAACTTGACCGCATTCGGGGCATTTGACCCAAAGGCCATCGCTTTCTTCAGTTTCCTGGCTCACCTTGCCAACGAACTGACCCTTGCGACGATCAGCAAACCAGTCGAATAAACTCATCCTTTTAAATCAGTGTGAGGACGGGTGACTTCTCAACTGGCACAAGGCTTCTCGGGCAGACATAAGGATGGATGAAGTGTCCATGCTTATGTCCAATACCGCAAATTAAGAAGTGGTGAATCATCCAAATCTAAAGCGAGCTTCACTCGCTGACAGTTGGCATTTTTTTCTGGCAGCCTTTTGTCTATTAAAGACCCATTAGGTTGACCCAATGTTGCCACCACCAATCTGAGCCACAAAGCCATACACCCCAGACCCCAAAGGCAATGAAAGGCCCGAAGGGAAAAGGCTGGCGAGGTTGGAGCTGACCAGTAAGCCGACCGATGAGACCAACCGCTGCGCCGCTGATGATGGCCAGGGTCATGGCCATAGCCACCCCATTCAGTCCTAACCATGCTCCAGCCATGGCCGCCAATTTGGCATCACCAAGCCCAAGGGCCGGCTGACCAATCAGCTTTTTGGCAAGGAAGCTAAGCCCTTCCATCGCAATTAAGGCTGCTGCTGCTGCTAGTAAATGGTCGAGCAGCAGGGCTGACCACTTACTCCAGCCGAGTGAAACTGCCGCTGTCGTGGTGAAAGCCAGGCCTAACAAAAGGCCAGCCCGACAAAGTGGTTCTGGCAACCACATGTGATCGAGGTCGATGAGGACCAGTGGCAACAGCACACTGACAAGCACGACTCCAGCAAAGAGATTGAACAAGGAAGACAACTCGCCCATGCTGGTTGGAGCTGCCAAGGCAGCCGATACCCAAAGCCCGGCGCTGAGACTCTCCACCGCTGGATAACGCACTGGAATGGTAGTTCTGCAATCACGACAGCGACCACCCAGTTGAATCCATGCGAGTACTGGGATGTTGTCGTGCCAACGCACACCGCATCCGCAACGTGGGCAATGGCTACCAGGCCAAATCAATGATTCCTTTCGGGGAAGCCGCCAGACCATCACATTGATGAAGCTGCCCATACAAGCTCCGATGATCGCTAGATAGATCCAGAGCATTAGCTGCGACTAGAGATGGCGATGTTTCTTGCACGGGTTTGACGGGAGCGCATCGGGAGGGTGCGCAGGAGCTCTAGCTTGAGAAATTTTTCTTTTGGAAGCAGAACCGGAAGATCAAAGACAACGCGTCCTTTCCCATTGTTTTCATTCAGAACAACACCAATGGGTTCCGTGCCAGTGATGGTGATGGAGAGATAGTTGAAATATATTTGTCGTGCTTTCTCAATCAGTTGGCCGCTGTTGATCCGATCCCAGCGTGCTGCCTCGGTTGATCGGGAAGCGGCTGTTGCAATTGCAAATGAGAGGCTGGAAATAGAAATAGGATTAACTGATTACTCAGATAATCCCATCATAGTTGTTTCTTGAGGTAACTAAATTATTTTGTTTAGGAGAGTTTGTGTTTGTCTTCAATCAGGCGATGAATGATCGGGGTCAAAATTAATTCCATTGCAAAACCCATCTTGCCTCCGTTCACCACGATGCTTGTCGGACTCGACATAAACGAGTCATTAATCATGTTGAGCAGATCTCCAAAGTCGATGCCCCATTTTTCGCGAGCACCTTTGCGGAAGTGAATGATCACAAAGCTTTCATCCGGCGTAGGGATGTTCCTACAAATGAATGGGTTGGAGGTGTCCACAGTGGGCACTCTCTGGAAGTTGATGTCTGTGCGGCTGAATTGTGGACAGATGTGGTTGATGTAATCAGGCATGCGGCGCAGAATCGTATCCACAATTGCTTCTGCGGAATAGCCTCGCTCGGCATTGTCGCGGTGGATTTTTTGTATCCACTCAAGGTTGGTGATTGGTACCACCCCAACCAGTAGATCGGCGCAGGCTGCTACGTCGTAACCATCACCAACGACACCACCATGCAGTCCTTCATAGAAGAGAACATCCGTGTTGGTTGGAATTTCCTCCCAAGGGGTGAACTGACCGGGGTCAAGTTTCGTGCCTAGGCGGCTGTTATGTTCTGCTGCCTCTTCAGTGCTATGCAAGTAATAACGCTTCTTGCCACCCCCTGTTTGACCATAGGTGCGGAAGAGCTCTTCGAGTTTGTCGAATAAGTTCGCTTCTGGGCCGAAGTGGGAAAAGTTTTCACCCTTGGCCAAGGCGTCAGCCATGGCTTCCTTCATGGCCATCCGCTCGAAGCGGTGGTAGCTATCGCCCTCCACAACGGCGGGCGTGATTTTCTCTCGGGAAAAAATGTGCTCGAAGGCCCGCTTTACGGTGCTGGTTCCGGCTCCGGAGGACCCTGTAACGGCAACAACCGGGTGACGCTTCGACATCGACGCAGGCAGGACAGGCCCAGAGATTTTGGCAGGTCATGGAGCAAACAGCTCAATTTGGCAACATCAGCAGTTGCGCATCAGGGTTTTAAATCCTTTAAAGCGCTTGCAGCAATTGCTCACCCATCTCTGCGCAGCCCAGTTGGGTACACCCCTCGCTCATGAGGTCACCTGTACGGAAACCTGCCGCGAGAACCCGCTCTACTGATCCTTCAAGAGCCGTGGCGGCATCGTTTTCCTTTAAGCCAATTCTCAGCATCATTGCTGCGCAAAGCACCATTGCCATTGGATTGGCCAGGTCTTGTCCTGCAATATCGGGTGCGGAGCCATGCACCGGTTCAAACAGTCCTGGTCCTTCGCTGCCGAGCGAAGCTGAGGGCAGCATGCCAATCGAGCCGGTAAGCATGGCGGCTTCGTCACTAAGGATGTCTCCGAATAGGTTGCCGGTAAGCAGCACGTCAAATTGCCTGGGGTTGCGCACCAATTGCATCGCGGCATTGTCCACATACATGTGGCTGAGCTCTACATCTCCATAGTTGGCAGCCAAAGCATCGACACGATCACGCCACAGTTGACTTACATCAAGCACGTTTGCCTTATCTACTGAACAAAGCTTTCCGCTGCGATCGCGGGCGAGCTCGAAAGCGACCTTGGCGATTCGATCCACCTCAGTTCTGGAGTAGGTCATTGTGTTGAAAGCGCGCTCATCCCCATCGGCCTCAATCCGCCCTTTCGGTTGGCCGAAATAAATCCCGCCTGTGAGCTCCCGCACAACCATTAGATCAACGCCTTTGATCACCTTTGCTTTCAGGCTGCTGGCATCGATCAGGGCCGGCAGGATCGTCACCGGCCTGAGGTTCGCAAATAGTTTCAGTCCTGCCCGAAGGGATAGCAGGCCTGTTTCCGGCCGTTGCTCCCTGGGCAGGGCATCAAAGCGAGGGCTACCAATTGCTGCAAGGAGCACCGCATCACTGGCTTGACATGCCTCAAGGGTGCTGGCGGGCAAGGGAGATCCGCTTGCGTCTATGGCAACCCCACCGATGGGGTGTTGCTCGAAATTCAGATTGAAACCGTGTTGTTGGCCTACTACATCAAGTAACAGCTTTGCTACAGCAGTGATTTCAGGACCGATACCATCACCAGGCAGCAGAACGATGCGGTGCTGGCGCATGTGGAGAACTCCAAAATGGCTTGTGCCTCCTGTGAGGTTACTGAGGTGTATCTCTTGTCAGCTTCCTCAACATTTTGGCCATCTCCGGTAATTTGCTGAAGGTGGCGGAACAGCGCAACCAGAGGCGATTTGGAATCGCGGGATAGCCGCTGACAACTTCGCCCGCTTCAACTTCGCCATGAATACCGCTCTTCGAGCTAGCGATGGCACGATCGCCGATTACAGCGCGATTAGCGACTCCAACCTGACCGGCGAGGATTACACCGTCACCCAAGCGAGCACCGCCGGCAATCCCCACCTGTGAGGCAAGGGCACATCCTTGGCCTGTAACCACTCCGTGGCCGATTTGCACGAGGTTGTCAATTTTGGTACCAGCGCCGATGCGAGTCTCACCCACCGATGGACGGTCGATGGTCGACCCGCAGCCCACTTCTACACCGTCTTCAAGAACCACCAAACCGGTTTGAGGCATCTTTCGCCATCCATTGGCGGTAGGGACGAAGCCGAAACCCTCTGATCCCACAACGGCATTGGAGTGCACAACGCAGTTCAGACCTAGCCTGGAACCAGGCTGAAGAACAGCATTGGCATGAAGTTCATTAGCTTCACCCACCACCACATCTTCGTAAATCACTACGCCTGGATGGACCACGCTATAGGCACCGATACGGCTGCCATCACCGATGACGACGTGCGCACCGATTGAGATCCCTTGGCCAAGATGCACTTGATCTCCGATCACGGCTGTGGGGTGAACACCTGCCTTGGGCCGCGAGCGTGGATGCAATTGATGCAAGGCTTCAGCGAATGCCAAGCGAGGATCTCGCAACACCGCAAAGGCCAGCCCTCTTTGTTCAGCAATGACACGTAGATCATCCTGAGGTGGAATCAATACGGCCCCAACCTTGCTATGGCTTAGCTGTGTGGTTAGTGCATTGCCCTGTTCCAGAAAACTGAGCTGATTGGCCTTTGCTTGATCGAGAGATGCGCCGCTAAGCAATTCAGGATCTTCAGCTAGCTGGTGGTCCTGCAGCCCAGCGCTTCCTTGTTGGAGGGAGGCGATCAACTGGCTGAAGCGCATGTCAAATCACTTTTCGGCGGATCGTAGGCGTGATGTGTTGTTGATGTTCACTCAAGTCACGCGTTGCGGAGAACCAACACGTCCCTATGCACCACGACCGGTGAACGATTCGTGCTCATTTGGGTCTCAATGGCCTCGCGCAGTTCTTTGCTACTCAAGGAACACAAGCCTCGAGCGAGCTCGTTACCTTCTGGATTAATTAGTCTTACCGGCTGGTTGGCTTCAAAGTTTCCTTCCACCTCTTTAACCCCCACCAAGAGTAGGGAGGCGCCACGGTGTTGAAGGGCATCGCAGGCGCCTTCATCCAGCTGAAGGGTCCCTAAGGGCTTCAAGGCATGAGCCAGCCAGCTCTTGCGATTGCCGAGAGGTTGAGGGTGAGGATGAAACACAGTGCCGCTCCGTCTTCCTTGCAGCAACCCATCAAGCACTTGAGGATCGCGGCCATCAGCAAGAAGAACGGTGATGCCACTTGCGGTAGCGATGCGAGCTGCCGCAAGTTTTGTAGTCATACCCCCAGTGCCCCAGGGACCTCCCTCCCCTGCCGCGACTTCCAAGGCAGTCAGTTCATGGGGATGGTAAACATCTGAGATCGGTTCGGCAGAGGCATTAATGCGGGGGTCTGAGGAATAAAGGCGATCCACGTCGGTGAGCATGATTAGCTGATCAGCCTCCACTGCGGTTGCAACGAGAGCTGAAAGGGTGTCGTTGTCGCCGTAACGCAATTCTTCCGGAGAGAGGGCGTCGTTCTCATTCACCACCGGCAGCACGCCCCAGTCGAGCAATTGCTTCAAGGTGCTTGAAGCATTGCGGTATCGGTGCCTCGAGCCAAGATCTGAGCGGGTGAGCAATACCTGAGCCACGGTGTGGCCCCTTCGGCTCATGGCAGCCTCATAGAGAGCCATGAGTTGTCCTTGACCGATAGCCGCCGTCGCTTGGAGAGCCACCACATCGACCGGCCGTTGGCTTAGCCCTAGACGATTGCAACCCAGACCTACGGCGCCACTTGTTACGAGGACAACATGATCCCCCCGCTTGAGGCTTGCTGAAAGGCAGGCGCTGTAGCTCTCAATCACTTCGGCGGTGGATCGCTTCTCATTGCCTCTCAGCAGGCTGGTTCCCACCTTCACCACCCACAGACTCATGTCTGTGGGGCCCCTAGCCATGCTGCAAGTTTTTGCTCAAGACGCTGAACTCGGTTGTTGTTGCAGGGGTAGCCATCGGCGCGTAGTGGTCGAACTAGAACGGTATAGAGATCAAGACGGTTTCCTGCTAGCACGTCAGTGAAGATTCGATCTCCCACAATGGCGATCTCTGTAGGTTTGCACTGGAGCTGATTGAGTACCTTTCGCAGACGGGCTCTGCGAGGTTTCGCTGCACTGCAGGTGAAGGTGAGATCTAGTTGCTCAGCTACCGAACCGATACGTTTTCGAGAGGGATTGTTGCTGAAGAGGTGAAGTAATAGATGGCGTTGGGCTTCCTTAACCCAGCTTGTAACGGATAGCGGTAGTTCAATCTCACGCCCGGGCAGCAAGGTGCGATCAACGTCAAGGATCAGGGCCTGCAGGCCCTGATCCAGAAAGTGCTGGATCGGCAGATGAGGAAGGGTCAAGCCGGGTTCCCAGTTTGGCTGAAGCCAATGTTGGCTCATCAGATCTACAGCTCCCTATCTTCGAGCTCGACTTCAATACGTGGCTGGATTTGATCGAATTCCTCTCCTTCGACAAGCTTTGCTTGACCGTCGGTCATGCGAGCCACAACGAAGAATGGATCCAGAGGGATATAAAGGCCATACTCCTGCTCTTGGACCATAAAACTAACGAGCAATTCGTATGTCTCGGAGTCGTCATCGGTTTCCTCATCTTCCAATTCCTCTGGATCGGGTTCGTCCAGTTCACCGTTCACAGTGAGTGTTACGGCTGAGCGAACAAGAGTGAGGTCGTGTTCTTGCAGCACGACATCTGCTACTGAAAGGATTGGTTCACTGCTGGCAATCGTTTCGATCAGTTCAGGATCGTTGCCTTCGATGAGGCGGAAGAGGGAGACCGGGGTGTCGACCGGTGTGAGTAGGGCGTAATCCTTGTCATCAAGTGGAATGAGTTGCTCGAGAAAACAGAGCAGATCCCGCCCTTCATCATCTCTTACTAGGACCGTTGGCACCTCGCCATTGATGTTTGGACCCGGGGCAGTCATTGGAGCTGAGGTTGATTTGCTCAGGATCCACTATCGCTGTTCACCTGGCTCACTGGATGGGCCGCCACGTGGACCGGTTTCAGTTCGGGACCTTCTCTCAACCACTGCTCGAGCAGAAGTGCTGCCGCAGCGCTATCAAGCTGGCCACTGCGATCGCCTTGCAAGTTGTAGCGTTCAGCAGCAGCCCAACTACTGCTGTGTTCATTGACCAAAGCGAGAGGCAGCTTGAGAGCTCTCGCCAAGCGTTGTCCATAACGCTCATAGTGTCGTGCTTGATCTGTGGGCAGACCTTTGGCATCGAGCGGCAAACCCACGACCAGACCTTCAACTTTGCGACTAGTACAGTGCCGCTGCAATGCTTTTAGGTCTCGGTCGAAGCTTTTTCTATGCAGCGGTGGTAGAGGACTCACCGTGATGCCAAATGGATCGCAGCCTGCTAGGCCGATGCGTCTTTTCCCCAAATCCAGACTAAGAATGGATTTGGGTCTGGGTTTTGTTGCCATCATTAACGTCGGCCCAGGCTTGGAGTAGGGAGGGGTGGTTGCTGTGGTTGCAGTCGCCCCAGCATCGATTGCAGTGGTCGAGCTCCAAGAAGCAACTTATTGCTTACCTGGCGACGCCAAAGACTGCGACCAAGCAGCAACTCTTCTCCCGCACGCTTCCATCTCAGTTGTTCGAGAAGAGTATTGAGCGGCTCGTCTTCGCTGGTGGTGATCAGTCGGAATGTTTTGGAGATGCTCGTAAGGTCAGCCAGAACTTTTGGCAGAGCTTGGGACAGTCGAGGGTCCCAGCCGACATCACGAATAAGTTCAAGCACTGTCTCTGAGTTTGTTCCAGGATGGCTTACCAGACCTGCGATGGCCGTAATCGTTGCGCCGCCCTGGGTAAGCAACACGCCACTGCCCGTTTGGTTTTGGTCAAGTAGGTCGATCCATTGTCGATCGACGATCTGACGGAGATGGCCAGAGCCTCCGGCTTTTTCCAGTGGCCAAAGCAAGGAGGCTGTTCGACGGCTCAGCTGTTGCCAGCTGAGCTCAACAGGCCAAGTTGGTATCGACTGGGCCATCAGTGAGGGTGGTGTCCAACACTGGAAGAGCTTGAGAGGTTGAAAGCCAAGCGCTCTGGCTAGTGCCAGCTGATCGGTGTCATTGGCGGGGCAGCGCAAGAGCCAGCTCTGTGCCCGCTTACTGCCTTGCTGGATGGCATTTTTTAAAAGGTCACGGCTCACGCTTTGGTTGCTGCAGTGCCGCGGCGACGTTATTAGCTCCGGTGAGGTCACTGACCAGCAGGTACCACGTCGGTTGTAGGGCCTAATCACAACGAGGCCGACCAGATTTTTCTGCTCAAGAGCAACTAGGCAACTTGGCTGCCTAGTTGGCAGCAAGCTTGGAAGTTGTTGTTCAGCTCTTGCCAGCCAACCGCGCCAAAGCATGGTCTCTAGCCAGTGCATCCGACCAGCGTGATCGCTGGCATTAAGCATGGGGAAGTGGCTCGCTCTGAGGGACATCACCTGAAGGGTGCTGCTGGATGCCTCGATCACGCCTCGACCAATGCCTTGATTTGAATCTTATCCAGCTTGACCGTGTCTTCCAGTGTGGTCAATTGGGTCGGACCAAGACCAAAGGCGTGCGTTCATTGGCATTACCGGCTGGGTTCGGACGCAGAGCTTTCTTGAGAAGGGTTTCATCGCACCCATCACTAGAGGCCAGGACCTTGACCCGGCCCAGATCATTGACATCAACGATGGCAACGCCAACTCCCAACTCAGTGGCTGCTTTTCTGCAGAGCTTTGTTGGCGCGAGGGGCCCAAGCACGATCATTTGATCGTATGGAGGAGTGGTTCCTGTGATGTCATCAATTAGACGTGCCTGTTCGCCAGCAAGTCGATAGAAGCCTCCTTTGATACCTAGCGTTTTCAGAATTAGGCCAACGATCCATGCCAGTAGCACTCTGGTTGGCCCTACCAGATTAATTAAGCTCTGTAGCCCACAAGCAGTAGCAAGACTGCTTGTGGGATGAAAGGCTCGGCAAAGGAATCGGGCGAGCCATCCAGGGTTGACTGTGCTGGGGTGGTGATAGCGCCCTTGCATGATCGCCACCGGGGTTTCCCCGATCGTGAGGACATCTCCGGGGCGTAGATGCGGCTTGGCATAGTCACGCAAGATCTCAACGGTGTTATCGAGGGTGCCAAGCAAATGGGTTTTCAGAGGCAACACCTCGCAGCAATCGCCAGCTTGGAAGCTGACTTCAGAGGGTTGGAGAGGTTCAGGCTTATGGAGTGGCACCAGGACACCTTGACGACGCTTCAGCCGACCAAAGGGGCCGTAGTTCACCCAATTCACATCTACCCAAATGCTGTCAGCACTGGTTTTCAAATCGCTGCTTTTGCTGTTCTGCAGGCACAGGTTCACCTGCACCCTCGTGCTTTTGTGGCCTTTGACAATGTAGGCCGCCCAGTAACCATCATCGCGAGCCTTTTCATCTGGATGATGTGGGGTGATCTTTGTGCTCAACTTGACTTCACTTAGATCGGCTTTGCCAAGAAGAACAGGGTTAATTTGCAACTCAGGCACCATCACTTCCATGCTCGGATGGGGGTTGCTGATCTCCAGCCAGATTTCTACATCAAGATCAGAGTTGGTTTGCTTGACCTTGAAGTCGAGCGCCTTGAGGCTCAGAGGGGAGGCGGGCCTCAGACGATGCCTCAGTTCGAGCCAAAACACACCAAGACCCAGCACTAGAAGCAGCTCAAGCAGGCAAGTCATTGGAGCAGCCGGCTTACTAGACCGGGGGACCTGGCGCGCAGCGTAAAGGGTGGTTGATGCTGATAGCAGTGCTTTAGCGCCTTATTCTTTCACCATGAAGCTGTTGTACTCATTGAAGCTGTCTATTTTTAGTGAATCAATTGGTTTACTTAGGCCTGTAGCAGTACTGATTGCATCATTGATTTCATCAAGTGAAACTTGGCCTTCTTGATCGAGTATCACCTCACCTTGACCATCGATCACCACCACTTGAGGGATGCGTCCATGCCAGTAATAAGACTCTTCTTGGGGATCGTTGCTTATTCGTCCTTGAAACTCGTCTGTGGTCAATGGGATCAGATCAATGGAATCTCTCCATATCAAGTTAATTGTTGACACCACAGGCGAGAAAGCCTTGCTGACGGCGCTGTCATCGAGATAAAACACGATCACACTTGTACGCTTCTCCCTAAGGGCTTCGGGAAGATTTGTTCCTTGCCCGTAACCCAATGAACCATCGCCCGCATAGATCGGGAAGATGTTGCCGTCGTAGGCATCGTCATCTCGGATGGCTTGGACAGGAGGCACCATCAGAAGAATGGCCAGACCCAAGCTCATGAGTGCTTTGAGCAGATGGGTCATGGGCAGTACACGGAGATGTTTAATGCTCATTTTGGCGCTTAATTGCCTCGAAAGTGTGGGAGTTAGCCACCTCTCAGGCTGCGTCCCATTCCCTGCGCGATTCCTCGTCCAATCAGACCAATAGCACGGCCTAATACCTGAGTAAGCACGACCACCATGAGATCACCAATGCGTTTGATCAGGGATTGCATTGAGGGTGCAAGAGCATCGCGGGCTTCGAGCAATAGAGCAACTTGCTGCTGCCACCAACCAAGCTGGCTGAGTTCTTCATCACGAGGTTCGGTGAGCAGTAATGGCTCGATAATGCCGTCTCGCAACCTGTAGAGGAGTCGTTTACTTTCGTAGAGCTGGATTGGTCTTTGAATCAAGTTTTGCCAACGGGCCTGACTATTGAGTTGATTACGCAATCGCTCGAGTTCTCTTGTGGAGATCAAGTGCTGGTTAAGTAGGAATCGGCGTAGTTCGGGCCACTCACCACAGGTTCCGAGAACTTCGGCACTGATTATTTCAGCGGTTCGTACGAGCCAGTTACCCACCAACATTTCGAGTTGCAGTAAGGCACGAGGGGCATCTGCCGGCAGCAGCTGCCCCTCAACAAGCACGGGTCTGTCGAGCAGCAATGGAGCCAGCATTCTCTGAGGATCTGGAAGTTCTTGATCAATTCCCTTGAGATCGGCAGTGGCAAGCAATTGATCTGCCACTGGTTTGAGTTCACCACCTCGAGGAAGTCTGACGTAATTACCTGCCATGGATCGCAGGGCTTGTTCACGTAGTTCAGATTCGAGCGTCAGCCAGGAGTCATTGAGTGGGGTCTCGGTACTGTTGGCTTGACGCAGCCTTTTCATCACTTGATCCAATTGGTTCAAAAGGGCAAGGAGTAGATCACGACGTCGCTCAGGATTGAGGCTTTCAAGCGCTAGCAGACTGCCTGTTGAATTTCTGAGCCCTCTTTCTACGGAATCGCTAAGCCGCTGACGGATCGCTCCCCATACCGCCACTGCGTTCCGTTCAGTGAGGCAGATAACCGTTCCTGCAGCTTCTGCTGAGATCTGTCTTGAAGCATCGAAATCGAAATTGATGCGTGCCTTTTGGGATGGCCGATTTGGGGGGAAAGGGTTGCGGAGACCCACTTGCAGCGGGCCCCAAATCCATGACAAAAAATCTCTTGCACTACGGAGTTCCCGCTGGCGCCCTTCCATCAAAAGACGAAACAGTTCATTTTTGGGCGGTGGGTTGAGGAATGCTTCGATCAACCTCAGATCGTTGTCGATCTGCTGGAGACCACTCACCAACAGCCACTGACCAAGCCCCATCGTTGCTTGGGGAATGCTGTCTTGGGAAACGGGGGCAGCATTGAGTCTCACAACTCTGCCACCGCCACAAAGAGTGGTGATGGCAGCCTGCAATGTGGCCAGATCGGGGTCTTGAAGTAGGCCTGGACAATCGAGGCTCAACAACTCGTTTGCATTGAAACGAAGCTGGGCCGGAAGGATCAGCATTACTGGCGCAGGTTGCCAATGCTCCTGAAGTCTTTTGAGTTCCAGTTGCAATGTGCTGAGAGTTTCGAGACTCTCCACCGACAAGATCACTAGGACTGGATGACGGCTCAGCTGGTCCGTCCGCAGAATGACATCCAGGTTTGGGTTTGCACTGCTGAGCTGCAACGCTAAGGATTCACCGAGCAGATCGGGAGCCAGCAACAGGATCTGAGTGGATGTGCTGTCCGCCAAATTCACCACGGCACAAGGCTTATGCCATCAAGGTAACGAGCGTTAGGCAAATCCTCCAGTCCGTTGAGATCTTGATGTTTTTAGTTCTGGTTATTACATGCTGGCCGACCGCTGAGTTGAAGGGTGTAGGAGTGAATGCAGTAACCAGTTTTGGCCTCGATTTGATCGAGCAAATCCTCAGGGAGTTCTATATCAAGGTCTGTGATGTTGCCGGTCTCTATGCAAGTGAGGTGGCTATGAGGATCGCTTCGGTAGCTGTATAGGCGACCATTGGCTCGATCGAGACATTCGATCAGTCCTGCTGATTGAAGTGCCTCCAGGTTCTGATAGACGGATGTGTGACCAATGGACCGTCCACAGGTGTTGAGCTTTTGAAAGATATCGCGAGCACTGAGATGAGTGGCTTCGCTCCAGAGGAGATCCAGCACCATGCGCCGCTGACGGCTTAGTCGCATCCCAAGCCGCCGGCAGCGTTCGAAGGCTCCCTGCACTCCATCTTCATCCCGCTCAGCACTTGAGCCGCTGATGTTGGGAGCGGTGTGCGTCACAACTGAAGTGATAATGAATTCAATTTACGGCTCCAGCAAGGTCAATTCATAGTCCAAGGTCCTCATGCCATCAGTGGTTTGCTAGTTGGTGGGTCCTGCAGTCGGCCATCGCCAATGGCTCGGATTGCTTCTTTTAGATCCACCTTGCCGTCGTAAAGAGCTCTTCCCACAATCACCCCACTCACTCCATAGGGTTCAAGAGCCAGCAGACTAAGTAGATCGGCCATGCAACCCACGCCTCCGGAGGCGATTACTGGAACGCTGCTGGCGTTTGCCATTGCACGTAGTGACTCTAGGTTCGGCCCTTCAAGGGTTCCATCAGTTGCAATGTCTGTGCTGATGATTGCGGCGATACCGGCAGCATTGAAATCGGCGGCTAAGTCTGTTGCATTCACCTCGCTTTGGCTAATCCATCCTCGCGTTGCCACCTTGCCGTTTTTGGCATCGATGCCGACGATAATCCGACCAGGATTCCTTTGGGCAAGCTGTTTCACTAGCTGGGGTTGCTCTATTGCCACGGTGCCAAGGATGACTTGTTCAAGGCCGTAGGCGAGGAGTTCTTCGGCTCGTTCGAGAGTGCGCACACCACCACCGAGCTGGACAGGAATATTGAGGGCAGAGGTAATAGCTCGTACACAGGAATCGTTGACCGGCTCACCAGATTTGGCGCCATCGAGATCCACCAGGTGTAGGCGAGTTGCCCCCTGCTTCTGCCAGCTAAGGGCTTGAGCAACGGGGTCCTCGCTGAAGCGAGTCACCTTCTCGTAATCCCCCTGGTGAAGTCGCACGCACACGCTGTCCAGTAGGTCGATGGCTGGAATGATCTCCATGATTGGCAAAGAACGTTGCCTTTGACCTCCATCCTGCAGGGCGAAGGGCCTTCAGTTGCTGATCGAACGCGCTTCAATATGCGCGTTTGATGATTCAGCTGTTTTGAAGATTCTGATCATGGGGGGAACCCGATTTGTCGGCAAGCCTCTGGTTACTCGACTTCAGGCCCAAGGACATGCGCTCACGTTGTTCACTCGAGGCCGCCATTCTTTACCAGATGGTGTGGAACATCTCAGTGGTGATCGAACCACTCCTGAGGGGCTGAGTCGTCTTCAAGGCCGAAGCTTCGATGTCATCGTCGACAGCTCAGGGCGCAAGCTTGAAGACAGTCAAAGGGTGGTGGCCTATACAGGAGAGCCAAAGCATCGTTTCCTCTATGTCAGTTCCGCTGGCGTCTATGCAGATTCCGAAGAGTGGCCACTGAATGAGGAGAGTGCAACCGATCCGAACAGTCGTCATGCCGGCAAGGCTCAGACCGAATCATGGCTGCTTCAGCAAGGAATTCCTTTTACCAGTTTCCGACCTACTTATATCTATGGTCCTGGTAATTACAACCCAATTGAAAGTTGGTTTTTCGATCGTATCGTCCATAATCGACCGGTTCCTTTGCCACGAGATGGCACCACCATCACCCAATTGGGGCATGTTGTTGATCTGGCTGATGCCATGGTTCGTTCCCTTGAGGTGGAGACAGCAACGAATCGCATTTACAACTGTTCCAGCAAGCGTGGTATCACCTTCAGGGGCTTGATTGCAGCCGCAGCAAGGGCTTGTGGCAAAGATCCAAATGCCGTTGAGATTCGTTCTTTTGATCCTTCAGGCCTGAATCCCAAAGCTCGTAAGGCCTTCCCGCTGAGGCTGAGTCATTTCCTTACCGATATCACCAGGGTGGAGCGGGAATTGGCCTGGCAGCCACGCTTTGACCTTGAGACTGGCCTCGAAGATAGCTACTGCAACGACTACTCCTTGAAGCCAACGGCTGAACCAGATTTCAGTGCCGATCAATCCTTGATCGGGGTTTGATGTATGCCACCGCAGAGCTAAACGCCAGGATCAGAGATGGCCAGAACAACCACCAGCCCAGGTGCTGCATATTTAGGCAAAAGTTGTGGCTTCCCCAACTAGGCGGCCACAACAACAGCAGCATGCTTAGGAATTGAAGGATCGTCTTTGCTTTACCTCCCCAAGAAGCAGGAGCACCAGATGAGGCTTGAGCACGCCAACCGGAAATCAGTAGTTCCCTGGCCAGCAGTAACCATATCGACCAAACAGGCAAGGCCTCGTTGCTGGCCAGCCAGATCATTGGTGCTGCTAGAAGAAGCTTGTCAGCAAGTGGGTCCAGGCGAGCGCCCCAGCTACTACCACCACCAGCTCTGCGGGCCAGCCAGCCATCGGCGGCGTCGCTAAGCCCTGCCAGCAACAACAACACCCATGCCAGAGCAGGCTGACTCAATTGAAGCAACAACACCAGGGGGAGACCTGCGGCAGACCTCCCCACGGTTAGAGCATTTGCCGATCTTCTCAGTGTTGACGGTGAACCGAGGCGGGATGGTGCACTCACAGGCTCAGAATGAATGAACTTGCATGTGATTCATGGTGCTCCAGCAGACGGTGAAGGATGTCATGTCAACGCCTGTGCTCAGTGTCGTGCCAGCCACATCTCTGCAGGAGGCTGTTCAACTGCTGACTGATCACCACATCAGTGGCCTGCCAGTCGTCAACGACGATGGCACGCTTGTGGGGGAACTCACTGAGCAAGATCTGATGGTGCGCGAGAGCGGCGTTGATGCTGGTCCGTATGTGTTACTGCTCGACAGTGTTATCTACTTGCGCAACCCCCTTAACTGGGATAAGCAAGTTCACCAAGTGCTTGGTACTAGCGTCAACGACTTGATGCGCAGCGACACCCATACCTGCAATGAAGCACTGCCATTACCAAGGGCCGCCGCCATGCTTCATGACCGCAGTACGCAGCGCTTATTTGTAATCAACGATCAGCGCAAACTTGTTGGGGTGATTACCCGGGGTGATGTTGTTCGAGCTTTATCAATGCAGTCTGACTAGTGCCTATCGAAGCTCGCGAATATGCAATAGCCAATCTTGAGGCGTAGGGAATTGAACACGATTCAAATTGGCAAGTCCTTATCGTTAGGAGCCTGCTATTAAAACGATTGATTGAACTGTTAATTGATCAGTCCTACCTCTGATGCAGACGGCGGTGGTGGAGGTAATAGCGGTAGTGGTGGAGCTCCGATCAGTGGGGGAGCCTCGATTTCGGCTGGATTGTCATGAATCGGGTCTCTTCGTTGATGGATCTCCTGGGCTGGAGGCAGTGCCTCGCCTTCCCGAAGCAACAAAGGTGGTGGCAGATCCGGTGGAAGCAGGGGGTTGCCCCATTCCAGATCCGTTCTCAAGGGATCGTTATCTTGAAGATTCGAGGGTGAATCGAACTTTTCGGGCGTTTCGAGTAATACCAGTGGATCTGCCGTAATCGGCGGTTCCCGTAGAGGAGCTCGATCACTATTACGAGCCAGAAAAGTGCTTTGGCTATCGCTGGGAATGGTAGTGCCGGGCTTGGGCGCCCAGATCATCCTGGCGATGGGCTCCACACCTTGCTCGATCAATCGATTCAGTCCAGCTAGGGCGCGGTCGAACAATCTTCCGCCCGGCCATTGTTGGCAATTAACTCCATTGCAGTCTTGCGCCCCATCAATCCTGGGGCTGAGAGAAGCTGCCAAGGTGCCCTGAAGTTGGAAGCGCCGTTCACTGAGCCTCAGGAGATAGGGAACATGCACAAAACTTGTGACACCACCGCTGATCCAATTGGCGTCATCCTCCGTGAAGCCCTTGACACCTGGAATGATCAAACGACTCTTGGAGGCATGGTCTGGCATGTAAGCCGCCACAAGGCCACGGCTGCGGGCTAAATCCTTGCTCTGTTCAAGGGTTAACCCATCTCTGCTCATTAATACCTCTATACGCCCGTCTTGTCGCAGGCCCATGATCATCCTGATGCGAGGAAGGTAGTAGCGGATCCGCTGGCCCATGCTGATGCTGTATGCGCCCTTGTAGCGAGGAGGAGGCGCTTCCAGATCGTTGTAAATGCTGTGTAGTCCACCGATAAAGGTGTCGTAGGTGGAGGCACGATTGGCTGTTAGTTCTCCGTAACCGAAGTCAACTCTGCCGTTGTAGCGAATGCCTATGTAGGCGCGTTGGATGGAGGCAGCGCGGTTACGACTTCTCCAGACGCGTTGACCCAACTTGAGATCTCCAAGGGGAACTGTGATCTCTTGGCCACCAATGTCGACATGCCGCTCGTACATCGGACCAGAGACAAATGCCAGTGAAGAGGAGTCCTGGAAAGCGTCCTGTTCTCTATCCCAGCCTTCAAGAAGGCCGAACTTCACTTTACGTGGATCAAAATCGAGTGCGTACACATCATCGTTTGGTCGATAGCGAAAGGGAGCATTCACTTGTCTCTTAATGCTCTCTGGGACGACTTGACTTGGGTTGAAGCGTTCGGGTGCTTTCGGAGCCAGAGCCACAAGACCAGCAAAAACAGTGAGCGGCAACCCAATCACAAGTAAGCGTTTGGATAGCTGAGATCTCCTACGCTGAGGCCGCCGTCGCCGCCTTGGCGAAGAGGCTGTGCGACCAGCACTTCTAAGTGGGGCTGCCTTTGCTTTGGTTGTAGCTGTTTTCGTTCGGGGCAAGTAAAAAAATGGCTACCTTCACCATCAGCAAATTCAGCTAAAGCTCACTGCATCAATGGCTTCCCGTCAACTCCCTAGATGAAAGAAGTCGTTAGTGAATGGCTTCTTACTCAAAAATGAAACAGGCAAAAACGTTCGAGCTTCAAACCTTCTCTACCAGAATTTATTAGCTTCTCATGATTCCAAAAGGGCTTTCTGTACTAAGTTTTGATCCCTTTCAAGCCTTTTCATAGTCAATGCTTGTTAGCCGTATTTTTGCTGCATCCGTTTTCTATTCCTAGCCACATCAATATTGCTTAGGGAAGAATTTGGCTTGGCTGGCTTTGTCATGCCATCAAAACGCGATCAATCTGTTTGACCTAGTTACGCCGTCTGATGCTGTCTTATTCAAAGGTTATGGTTGCGTGAGGAAACCATCTGCAAAACTTGCAAGCACTTAAGGCTTACAAAAGGAAATAGCAAAACGCTCTTCAGGGCTGTTGATCGCAATCTAAGATGACCTTTGCATTCGTAGCTTCTAGATGACTCTTTTTCTGATTAGTGCCCTGGTTGGATCCGTTCTGGCAATGATTTTGATCGTTCGTCGCCTTGAACAGAAATAAGCTGTTGCTTGTCTCTCCTCTGAAGTTCTTGCTCAGACTGGTCTTACAACCTTTCTTGTCGTGGTGGTGTGGATAAGAATCGTCCGCAGTCCTATGGCAGCCTTAGGTGAGATGGGCTTTTCAGTTCGTGTATAGGCGATTGATGGGCGGCATGAATTTAAAGAGACAGCTCTCCGTTGCTGCCTTGATTGTCATGGCGACTCCGTCTCCCCTTCAGGCAATGGCTTTGAGGGTTGGAGTGAGTGGTTCGCCACCATTTGTGGACAAGAAAGCTGGTGTATATGAGGGAATTAGTGTTGAAGTTTGGCGTCAAATTGCTAATGCAGAGAAGCTTGAATACTTTCTCATTCCATATCCCAACATAGATTCGAACATCAAGGCGGTAGCTGATGGAAAGATTGATTTAGCCATCGGGCCTATCAGCATTACGCCAGATCGAGTAGCAAGAAATGGGATTGAATTCACGCAACCTTATTTCTATGCAGAGGAGGGTGTTTTAGTACCATCACAGCCACCCGGACTGTGGGCAAGAATCAAGCCTCTCTTTGGTGTCGCTGCTTTATCTTCTATCACTTTCTTGCTCTTTACACTTTTCTGTGTAGGCAATCTGATTTGGCTTGCAGAGCGAAAACGCAACCCTGAACATTTTCCGCCTCAATATATAAAGGGTCTAGGGAATGGAATTTGGTTTGCCTTGGTTACACTCACAACCGTAGGTTACGGAGACCGTGCACCTTTAACGAAAGCAGGAAGGTCTATAGCAGGGGTCTGGATGGTAATTTCGCTAGTATCAGTGTCGACAATTACTGCAGGATTGGCTTCGGCATTTACCGTCTCGCTATCTCAGACGCAATTGTCTGGGGTCATGAAACCATCGGATTTGGATGGTGAATTAATTGGTGTAGTTACTGGCACCACAGGTGTATCTTTAGCCAGATCATATGGTGCACGGCCGTTTCCAGTACCAACCCTTAAGGAAGCCATTCATCTAATCAAGAGAAATAAAGTCTCAGGAGTGATCTCAGACACACCTATCTTGAGTTTTTATATGAAAAATAATCCAGACAAATCTCTAACATTAGCACCTTTCAGACTTTCCCTTCAGACCTATGGATTTGTCGTGCCCAGTGATAGCCCATTGGAACGTTTGATTAACATTGAACTCCTTCGTCTTGAACGCAGTCATCAAGTTAAAGCGATAAGTGACAGGCTTTTGAAATAACTCCTCTGATCTAATACTCACAAACATTTAGCTTTGCAGCTGACACCTCAGCACTGCTAGCGCTTCATCGGGTAGTCCCAAAAAATGATCCAGCCATGCGGCTCCACTGAGTGGCACGATGGCGACGCCCACAAGTACGGCATTGCCATCCGCATCAAGTGCTTGTCCTTGTACATGATGGCGCTGACTCTCAACCTTTCCACTGCTGAGGCATGTGTTCACAGTCAGATCAGGAGCAGTGAGCCAACTGCCAACTGTGAAACAGAATTGCGCTTCAAACTGAAGTGATAGTTCACCACTGTCGGGCGCGAAAGACCCTTCAAGCTTTTGGGTTGTAATGCTGATGTTCAAACCAGGAGGCATTGGCAAGCCAAGTATCTGTGTTGTGCGCCAGCTGAGAGCAGGAATGATCAGGTTTTTTGGATCAAAGCGAAGACTTCTCAGCCCATCTTGATTCAAAGGCCCGAGAAGGCCGTCTCCACCTCCACCTCTAGCGTCATAGCTAAAGGCTGGATAAGCACCAATGGCTAGACGACATCCTTTCTGACTTGTCAGATGCATTACAAAGGACAAAATAACAACTTGACAGGTCCCCACGTTGACAGAGTTTAAGAGCAGGTGCATTCAGATCAACTTATAAAATTAATAAGAGCTGCCTACATTGACTCTCCATAGATACTGTATTTAATTAGAACTATTTTACACTGGACAACTAAGACGATCAACGATCGACTTAAAAGATTCAAAACAAATCATTACCACAGAAGCTATAAAGATACTTTTATCTCAATATTATTTTCATAGAGATTGAGACTATAAACATCCAGTAAACCGCCCCTCCAACTGTTCAATGCAGCAAAGACGAACCAATAACACTATTTAGTCAACCTTCTAATACTGCACTTACGTCAGCATCTAAACAGTCAAGATCCTCGCTATTTAGTAGAACTGATCGTCACCCGTCTAACTGACGATGACGACGCAGTCCATCTTCAATCAAGAACGAGGCAAGGCTGCTACAGCTACGGCTTTCTGCAAGGGCATGCTGCTTGAGCCGATTCATCAAACCCACCGGCAGGGTCACATTGAGGCGTTCCGATTGAGCAGAATCGGCCACCATTGCTGCACTTGGAGCATCTTGAGAGAATCGTTGGCGCTCTTGCAGCTCGGCCATTGGGTTCTGCAGTGACGACACTTTGACGTCTTAGCTTGGCATCAATAGTTCAGCAATAACTTGCCGTTCATGCCCACAAGCTCTCTATGGCAATCTTCGAGTCGTCTATCGATCAGCTCTGAGAACCGTTATTTACTGTTGACTTCTTAATCTCTGCTTTCTCGAAGGAGAACTCCATGCGATCGCTGCCATTGAAGCTTGCTCCAGGCAGCGACCTGCTGATAAGCCTTCAGAAAATAGCTCAGGAACAGAACAGCTCAGGTTTTGTTCTTGGTGTGGTTGGCAATCTTTCGCGTGCAGCATTTCAGTGTCCTGGTCAGTCAGGGCCTACTGTCCTCGAGGGAAACCTGGAGATCATCACTCTGAATGGCACAGTTTCTCCCAATAGTGTGCATCTGCATCTAAGCCTCTCTGATAGTGCCTGTCAGGTATGGGGTGGCCATCTTGAACCAGGAACCCTTGTGCTCAAGGGTGCTGATCTGTTGGTGGGTTTATTGGATCAGTCTCTCCCACAAGAGCCTTCTGATCCTTCTCCGACACCAAGGGTGGAAATTGCTGTTCTGCCTGGTTGCCCTTGGTCGACCAGAGCTCTGCGGATGCTTGGTTCTCTTTCCATTCCGCACACCGTTAAGAGCATCGACAATGATGCCTCTTTCAAGGCGTTCAATCAGCGTAGTGAGCTCAATACTTTCCCTCAGGTATTCATCGATGGTGAGTTGATTGGCGGTTACGATGAACTATCGAAAATGCATGCTTCTGGCCAACTAGAGACACTGCGATGAGTAGTGATCAAGGCAAAGCAACTACAGCAAGCTTTTGGGATGAAAAACCCTGGTGGTGTCAACCCTGGAGCATTCTGCTCACAGGTGTTGCTTGTGTCGCTGTCAGCTGGTGGTGGCCCAATCTGCTTTGGTTTACTGTTCTGATCGCTATAGGCGTGATCGGATGGTGGGGCTTGTTTCTCGTGCTAGCCCCAGCGATCTATCGCCAGCAGATTCAGCAGCAACTTTCGGAACAGGATTAAATCTCATCCTGATGGATCTCAATCTTTAAATATCACGCCCCATCATTGGATCAATCTCCAAACCAGCTTGGTCCTGAAAAACATCTCGTTAATTGCTCCGTTATGGCCTCGCTGCTAAAGATCCGGCCGCTGCAACGCAATGACATCGCCATGGTTACGCAATGGGCCAGGGCAGAGGGTTTTGCTCCTGGTGTTGGTGATGTAAGTATTTATCGTCATACCGACCGTCAGGGATTATGGGTGGGTTGGCTTGGCAATCAGCCTGTCGGTTGCATTGCTGGAGTTCGCTACAACGCCTCCTATGGCTTCATCGGATTGTTCCTTGTCATTCCGGAGCATCGAGGTCATGGGTATGGAGTTGAGCTATGGGAACATGCTCTCGAGCATCTCGTTGATCTTCCTTGCGTTGGTTTAGAGGCTGCATACGATCGAATTGACGACTATGCCGGATGGGGTTTTGCAATTTCATCGCCGACAACTCGCTGGCAGAGGATTTGTGATGGCAACCTGATTGACGACGATGACTATTCCAATGGCGAAGGGTTGCAACTGCTTGAGGGTGATTCGATTCCCGCGATGGCTGTGCAGTCTTATGACGCCATACGTGAACCCAGCCCCCGCCCTCACTTCCTTTCCGATTGGCTTCAGCATCCTGCCGGTAATGTGTTGGCCCTGGTAGATGGCAACAATTGTTGCCATGGATTTGGCAGGATCCGGCCTTGTTTATTACGTGATGGCGAAGGCTGGCGGATTGGGCCGCTATTGGCTGATAGTCCGCAACTCGCGGAGCTGTTGTTGAAGCGTTTGATCCAACGCCATCCAGGTGTGGTGATCTTGGACGCACCTGGAGGAAACTCTTCGGCAGAGCCCATGCTGAAACGACTTGGCTTCAGTGCTGTTTCTCAAACTTTGCGCATGTATCGCGGAGAACAACCATCTATTCCTTTAGACGAGGTTTATGGTTTGGCCTGCTTGGAGTTGGGCTAAAAAAAATCCTTCAGTCAAGTCTGGTTTATTAACCAGCTTGATTGAAGGATTTGAAACGATTGATTGACTTTATAACTACCAACCACTGCTGGCTTGGGCTTCAACATAGGCTGCTACATCAGCTATATCTGCTGCACTGAGGACGTCTGCAAAAGAAGGCATGCCGCCTTTACCGTTGGTGACCTGGGCAACAATTGCTTCTTCATGCCCTGAGCCGTAGTTGCTTAAGGTTGCTTCTAGGGCCGCTTTTTGAAGGGTCTTTGCAGGATCTACGATGTTGCCGCCGCCAGCGTGGCATGCGGCACAAGTAGACGAGAAGACTTGTCCGCCATGGGCCGAGTCAGCAGCCATCACCCAAGAAGGAGCTGCAAAGCATACGGTGATAGCAAGGAGAGCTGAAAGTAGCCTACGCATCAGAAGCAGGTATCAACGCCAACCATTGTTGGTGATCAAATGGGCATTGAGCTCTTTTGGATAGAAGCTGTTATTAATTCAAATATTCACCGAAAGACCAACTCCTTGTTGATCTTTGTAGATCAAGGCGAAGCCTAGCTTGGCTAAGCAAGGGGGCAGGAATCTCCCTTTGATAGTTCCAGTTGCTGGGTTTTTGCCTAGAGCAAAGAAAAGGGTTCTACTGGGTAGAACGTTCTTATCTCCCTTAACCACTAACCGATTCATCAAGATCTCCTAGTCAATTGCTGACTTTTTCCCATCAAAGGGCCTTTCTTATCTAGTTATGGGTTGATGAAATCCTTCAGGGGCCCCATGTCGTTCTCAAAGAAGGCCCTTTTGCTCCTTTCTGTGGTTGTTCTCGGTGTTGGCATCACGGCTTGCGGCACCTCAGGGTCATCCGGCCGTCTAAGCGGAGCTGGTGCAACCTTCCCTGCGAAGATCTATACCCGTTGGTTCTCTGAGCTGGCCACGGCTGGGGGGCCACAGGTCAACTATCAGGCTGTTGGCTCTGGATCTGGTCGTAAAGCCTTCATTGATCAGACCGTGAGCTTCGCGGCATCGGATGATCCGATGAAGCAGGAGGATATTGACAAGGTTCAGCGTGGCTTGGTGCAAATCCCCATGGTGGGAGGCACAATCGCCTTTGGCTACAACCACAGCTGCGATCTGAAGTTGACCCAACAGCAAGCGGTTGAAGTTGCTCTTGGCAGCATCACTGATTGGGATCAACTCAATTGCCCTGCAGGCAAGATCACTTGGGTGCATCGCTCTGATGGCTCTGGCACCACCAAGGCTTTTACCAATTCCATGCAGGCCTTTTCTCAACAATGGACCCTGGGAACCGGGAAATCAGTGGAATGGCCAACAGGGGTGGGCGCTAAAGGGAATTCAGGTGTTGCTGGTGTGATTACAAATACACCTGGCGCGATCGGTTATGTGAATCAGTCATTCATCAAAGGAAAGGTGAAAGCTGCTGCACTTGAAAATCTCTCTGGCGAATTCCTCAAGCCAACTGTGAATGCTGGAGCTGCTGCCCTCAATGGCATCCAGTTAGACGCCAATCTCGCCGGTACCAATCCAAATCCCACAGCCAAAGGGGCTTATCCGATTGCCACTCTCACCTGGTTGTTGGCATACAAAACTGGTAATGGCAGCAACCTTGACGCACTCAAAACAACCTTTGACTACATGTTGAGTGATGAGGCTCAGGCGCAAGCTGACGGGTTGGGCTTCGTTCCCCTGCAAGGCAAAATTCTCGACAAAGCTCGTAGTGCCGTCAGCTTGGTCGGCAAGTGATCAAATCACGAGACTCGTTTAAGTCGTCTTATTAGAATCATTAAAAGGGAAGCTAATAACTTCCTTTAAATGTCTCCCTCTTGTGTACCCTATATTGATTGTATTTTAGTAAGCAAAACGTTGTGATCAATTGCTCTTCAACTGAGCTTAACCATGGCAAGTATCAATAACCAGACGAATGGTTGCTATGGTTTCGCTGACGTTGTTTCTCCTCAAGAAGTTCGCTTTCGAGCTGTTCAATCAGCTTAGTAACGAGTGATTGAAACTCAGGTTGACAGCCTCTAAATGCAGCCTTGTGACGAATGGGTTCATTACGAGTACGCAGGTCGGTAAGCATCAGCTGTAAGGCATCAATTCTGGCATTGGTGTTCATGACCAGATACTACTCATCTGACGACACTATGACGCCAGAGCATTGATGGTTTTGAGTGCTTGTTGCATTGTGATTCTCTTCAGGTCAGGGTCGCTCGTGACCTCGATGATGCGGCCAATTGACGATGGAGTCTTGAGGGCTTCAATGCAGCATCGCGCTACTAATCGACGAGGGATTCTAGCGTCTTCCTGACAATCGGCCCCTGTAAAAAGGATCCCTTCTTTCTCTAGGTTCTCTTCTCGATCATTCAGGCCACCCGGTCTGATCACAGTCCAATCGAGACCGCTTTGCTCTAGAGCCTGTTCTCCTAGGCGTTTCCAAACCAAGATCAGGCCAAAAAGATTGAGTGGATGCAACCATCGTCCGGCACAAAGCGAACTAACCAGAACAACCCTTTTGACGCCAACCCTTTTGCAACTGGCGATTTGCTGTCTTACCCCTAAGGCATCCACCCGCGCAGGGCCGGTTAGATCTGCAGAGGGTCTGGCACCTGTTGCGAGAACAAGCGCGTCACAACCTTCAAGGGCTTCATCGAGGGCAGCTTCATCTGCCAATGACAAGCGCCGTAGATCACATTGGCTCAAATTGTCGGGCAATTGGGAGTTTGGACGAAGCAACAGGCGCACCTTATTCCCTTCCTTTAGGGCTTCCTCGGCAACTCGATAGCCGGTTTTGCCAGAGGCTCCACTGATGGCCAGCTTGATGCCCATGTCGTTTTGCTGAAGATTGCACAAGGTCTAGCGAAAATATATATAGAACGCTGTTGTTTGATCAATGCTCAAGCTTCAAAACGCTTGGATTTTCGCCTTGGCAATGTCGATTCATCACTGCGAGCGCCGTCTTTCAAGCCTGCTGGAGAACCTTTCTTAGGTTCGAAATGTCAAAGAAGATCAGCTTTGATCGCAGGTTATTGATCTGCAGGGCTGCTGATTACTGCGATGTCTTAATGGAGTTGTAGGGGAGTTGCCGCACAATAGAATGGTGAATCATGCGATTTTCATTTCAAAGCATCTTGAGTGAACCAATCCAAACGTAAGCAGATGCTGAGCTTTCGGTTATTACTCCCTGTGTTCTTTGTCGGGATTGCTTGGCTGCAGGAGAGTATTGATCAGATATTTTTTTCGGGTAATTGGAATCTGCCTATAGGGCCTGGCCTGCCTTGGTGGGGTCTACTTGCCGCTCCATTTAGCCATGCAGGCTTTGGTCATCTGACCTCTAACACGATTATGTTTTTACCGCTAAGCTGGTTAGTACTTAGCAAGGGCATTCGTGATTACATTGGTGTTTTAGTTGCTGTTGTTGTGATGGAAATACCGGTTTGGTTATTTTGGCCAAGAGGAAGCCATGGCATGTCAGGTGTTTTGTATGGACTACTCGGCTACCTTTTGTTAATTGGGTTTCTTGAACGCCGTTTCATGACCATTTTATTGTCAGTCGTGGGTTTGGTTCTCTTTGGAAATGCACTTCCGGCTTTGATCCCAGGCGTGTCTCCTGCTGGGGTGAGCTGGATCGGTCATGCTAGTGGATTTCTTGGAGGGATTTTTGCTGCACTTGCTCTTTCACGGGAGCCAAAGCGATTGAATAAGGCCAAGGGTTAATAACAAAATATTCTTATAGCTATATATACTTTCATTTAACTCATGACGTCATTTGCGAATGCATAGTTATCAGACAATATCTTATTATTTACCGGCCTAGGCTTTGATCCACTTTACTGGATTACGTCGTTTTGGATATAGCTCTCTACATAAACCACAGGTTGTTCCATCACAACCCCTTGCGGTACAGTTTTCACGACCATAGTAGATGATCTGAAGATGGAGCTTATTCCATGCTGATTTCGGGAACAGCTTTTTGAGATCTTTTTCTGTCTGAACTACACTGCTGCCATTAGATAATCCCCATCTTTGAGCTAAACGGTGGATATGCGTATCAACTGGAAATGTAGGCACCCCAAATGCTTGAGCCATGACAACACTTGCTGTTTTATGTCCCACTCCAGGGAGTGATTCTAGATCATTGAAATTCTGTGGTACGGAAGAATGGAAGCGTTGAACAATGATTTCCGAAAGTCTATGTATGTTTTTGGCTTTTTGCTTTGACAGCCCTAGCTGTCTGATCATATTTAGTATTCTCACTTCACCTAACTGATACATCTCCTCTGGGGTCTGTGCATGTTCAAACAGAGATACTGTCACCTCATTGACTTTCTTGTCAGTGCACTGCGCACTTAAAACAACTGCGATCAATAGAGTGAAATCATCATGATGGTTGAGAGGAATGGCAGGATCAGGATAGTGCTCGTTTAGTCGTCGCATGATCGTTTCTGCTCGTTGATGTTTTCTCACGTGTCTTTCATTAAATTGCGAATTGCGGTGTTTGTTTCATTTTTATTATTCATTGGCCAAAAATTACTTTTTGAACATCTACTCTTGCTTACCTACCTATGAATCCCAATATTAAGTCTACTTTGTAAGTTACATGGACACCAACAATTACTTCATTTAACCTAAGGTTATTTGACCAATCCTTTGGCGGCATATCACGATCACGTCAACCGAAGGTACTTCCATTCCACCCCCAGAGTCGAGCAGGGACATCCTCAAAGCCGATATAGGTTCGATCAGCTGGAATACCAAGATTTTTCTCGATGTGGCCACACACGAGTTCGCTCACTTCTTGCGTACGGCTACCATCGAGAGCTCCAATACTTTTCACCTCCACATAGCAAGTCGGTTCAGTATTTCCCGAAAATGTCATTGGCACACCGCATTGAAGAGATGTCATCACATATTTCTCTGGTTTCCCAAGTAGCTCGGCAAGCTTGCTAGAGAGCTCTTGCAGCAGTGAGTTGGCATCAGCTACAGCTGGAACTGATGCTTGGATGTTGATCAAGGGCATGGACGCAATTGCCTTTTAAGAAGTCTTTAGGAAACTATGCCATTTATCTCGATGCTTAGCTGATCAATCAGCTACGGCATTCACTAATTGTTGGACTACAGTAAACCGAGCGAGACATTTCAACTTCAAGATTAACGCCAACTAAGAAATAAAAAAAGAATGGGTCGTCAAACGGGATGCCTAAATCTTCTATTTCTCATCAATAATCATTACATTAATTGTCAATGATGATTACATTTAGAATAGCAAAACTCTTACGTTAACGCATTCCCCTAGGGCTGATTATACCTACAGGAACAAGTGTTTCATCATTTTTTAGAAACTAAATTTGCAGATCTATTTAACACAACTCTATCAAGCCAACGCTGTATACTTGATAGACATGAAAGCGAATACTGTTATTCATTGTATTCATCATCATAAACCTAGAAGACACGATGCTCTGCCTGCATGAATGCATACTTCAATCCATATTTAAAGTGCTAATAACAGGCAAGTCATCCTCCAGGAATCTGACTGCGAATAGCATATTCATAGCAGTTATTGACTTCTTCTGGCACCGACAGTTATCTAGCTAGCTTTACAATAGGCTTAGCCAAGTAGATCATTATAGACAGATAATTCTTTAATATAGACGCCTGCCATTCTAGCCATCTTTAATTGCTTCTATGGAGACAAAATCCTTGTGCAGGTCATGAATTCTACTCGCTGTAAGTTATTTTTCATGAATAACATTTGAAACCATACGGCTTAACTTGAATCCAAGCAGCCCCATGAATAGCATGGCTGGCCTTTGGTTTGATCCAAAGCCTGACTCTTGACCAAAAGACCAACACGCTCATTTTTCTGCTTTTTTGCTACTCCCCCCAATCAAGCGCCCGAATCAATAGCTACCTCTAGATGTAATAAATATCACATCCCAAGCAAGCATTGATCTGTGCTTGATGGGTGAGAATGATTCATCTGCTTGTGACAATTGTCATCTATTGGGGTCGCTGTTGACTCAAAAATCTCTAGTAGATGCTGGGATCTATCTGACAGCAATGGATCTTGGAAACCTGCCACAAACTTCACCCTTGATTCTTCTACCAGTCGTTATGGCGAGGAAGAGTTCCCTTACCTCCGTAAACCATTACACAATGCGTCTTGTCCGATAACAGTCAGTAGTCAACTGGAATCGCTGGAATCACTTCAACTCACAGTAGGGCAGAGCATTCTGCTGTCCTCTCAGACGGATCAATCTCGCTACGTGCGGCTGTTTTTTCAGCAGGGCATTGCCAGGATCTCAGGCTCCTTCGGAGATCATTTTCCTGATATCACTTTGGCTTTTTGTGGTGATTCTGAATCTAGTTGGCTTCGGTTACCCGACTGCAGCAACTTTTTACTTGAGGCACTCACAAATAGTTCAATTGGCCTTCATTACGCAGACAACTGCCCGAAAGATCAAGATCTCCTATGGGATTGGCTATTTGATTTTCATCTTGTCAGGCATCCAGTCGGAGCCGAAGCAAGGTTAGTTGCTCTTTTAAAACTTCTGATTGGTCGCTTTGGCATCCGTAGAAGTGAAGGTTATGAATTGCCCTTTCCCCTTGGCCATGCACGCATGGCCGAACTGATTGGGGCCACGCGCTCCACTGTTACTCGTCAGATCACCTTGTTTCGGAACAAGAATGATCTTCAGATAATTGAACCTGGCGGGACTTTTCTGCTCTCGGCACGACTTATCGAATCCACCCCAGCTATGGATATACGATTTTGATGACTAACCACTTGCAAATCAAGGGCCTCTGGTATCACTACGGTGATGGATCAGCAGAAGGTTGGACACTGCAATCCATCAATATGAACCTCCAGAGAGGTGAGCTCGTTGGTTTGTTGGGACCTTCCGGTTGTGGCAAAACAACCTTGCTGCGATTGATTGCTGGATTTGAACAGCCTGTGCGAGGGACAATCTGCATCGATGATCACGAGGTCGCAAGCTCACGGGGAATGCTGCCACCCGAGCGCCGCAGCATAGGCATGGTGTTTCAGGATTATGCTCTTTTCCCCCATCTCAATGCCTGGCGCAATACCTGTTTTGGTTTACGCCGCGGCCAAGACACCAGCCGAGCAGAATGGCTGCTTGAGATGCTTGGCCTAGCGGATCTTCGTCACCGTTATCCGCATCAGCTTTCTGGAGGCCAACGCCAACGCTTGGCACTGGCAAGGGCATTGGCCCCAGGGCCATCACTCGTACTTCTTGATGAACCCTTTTCCAACCTTGATGTTGAGGTACGTCTGCGTTTGCGCAGCGAGCTTGCAGGTGTTCTTCAAACATGTGGTGCCAGTGGTCTGCTTGTGACACATGATCCTCAAGAAGCCCTGGCAATCTGCGATCGGGTTGCGGTCCTGCGCAATGGTGAGCTTCATCAGTGCGCATCACCCCCTGATCTGGTGCAAAAACCAGCCACACCTTTTGTTGGTCGTTTTGTGCTCCAAGGAAACCTGCTTCCTCTCAACATGGGTGGCGAACATTGGCTGACGCCGATTGGTCCTCTCTCAAAACCCACGGAACCGAACGCTGCTAAGGCAACTGAGTTAATGGTCGATGATCAGGCTCTTCAGATTCAGCAGGATCCCAGAGGCGAGGCTCTGATTCAAGGTCGCGAGTTTCTTGGTAGTCACTGGTTGTTGCGTGTGGAGCTTGGAAATCACACGTTGCGTGTACGTCAACCACTTGAACGTCCTGTCAAGACAGGCGAGCGCTGCTTCGTCGCCTTCCGCGCGGGACAAAAAGGCCTTCTTTTCCCCGGAGCGATTCCATGCCCACTTTGTTGAGGGCAATGCTTGACCACCAAGGCCTAACCAGTGGTGCTCTCAATCAATTAACAACTATTAAGGCTACAAATTTATCCTGATCAAGTTGTATTAGCCCTCAATACCCCCTTTTCGCAAAGGAATGGGTAATTAAATCAGCCCCGGCTGCAAACACATTTGCCACCTTTCCACTTCGAGCACTTCCGCTTTTTGCAGGTTTTTTTCTTGTTTTGAACGAGCTCAAGACGTCGCAGACGACTGTCCACAAAGTCATTCCCCAATGCCTTGGCCATAAAGACCTGCGGTAACTCCGCAACTGAGACTGATTCTCATTATATGGGGTCCAAATCGCACCTGAAGAGACCTTTTCAAGATGTAAAAGGGCTTGTAGCATTCGTCACATCACTCTATGCACATTTGCCTGGTTGCTAATCCATCCTCGCCACTCTGTGCAATCTCCACAAGACAAATCATGGCATTGCCTAGCAGTACTAAAGCTGTAGCCCTTACCACTGGTCCTGCAGGACGTGCAATCGCTCAGTCAATGGAAGCTTCTCTGGTTGAGGCTCTCCATCAGCATCTAACCATGGAGAGAAATGCTAGCGCTGCTTACTTTGCTATTGCGATTTGGTTTGCTGAGCGCGAATTGCGCGGCTTTTCCCATTACTTCAAGCAAGAAGCTATTCAAGAACAGGAACATGCCGCCCATTTTGCAGATTACCTGATTGCTCGTGGACAAGCTGTTGTTCTGCAGGATGTACCTTCACCCCGTCAGGAATGGATCTCTACAGATGAAATCATGGCTGCCTCATTCCAGATGGAGGCAGATGTAACAACCTCGCTGCATCAGCTTTATGCAATGGCTGAGCGAGCTTCTGATATGCGCACGACAGTGTTCCTTGATCCACTAGTCGATAATCAAGTCGACTCTGAAAATGAGTTTGCTCACCTCTTGGGTCGGGTACGTTTTGCCCAGAATCAGCCCTCTGCAATGTTAATTATTGACGGCGAATTGAGCGATGGAAAGCATTCACCTGCAAAGCTGGCCTAGTAATCGCCATCAATAATCAATATAGATAGATAACTGTGTTTTTAAAATATTGACTAAGAGTGCCTATGAGTTATGGCTAATAAAATCAGACTTTTGTTCTTGAGACCAACAAGTTCTCATGTCAAGTGGTCTGCTACTGATCTCAATTAGAAATGCAATAGAGAGTTTATCGTCGACACCTTTAAATTGCATTGCTTTGGCTGTTTCGAGTAATCGACTGCGTCGATTGCTGAGCTGCTGAAATTCTTTTTTCAGGCGGCAAGATAGGTTGTCGTCATTACATTTAGCCATAGCCTCTAGCAATGAGCTACAGCGATGACGGATCCCATCAACCTCTCTACAGAGACTGGCGATAACGCTGTCTGATGTCGTAACTAGGTCTTTCATTCACTCAGATCTATGAGGCGGCAAGAGGTGCTGATTCGATTAAGGCTGGAGCTAAACGCAAGATGGGCTCTCCGCTGGGAACGTTTAAAAGATCAGCGGTCCTTAGCCTGGAGATCAGTCGCGTGGAGGTCACACGCGTAGATCCAATGAGTTCGCCAATTCGCTCATGGGTGAGTCGGAATGGGAGATCACACCAGTCGCCACAGCGTCGCCCTAAGCGGTTAACAAGCAGGGCAAGCAATGCTTGGAGACGCTGTTCTGCATTACCTAAATGGCGAATGCGAAGCAGCTGTAGGGTCCATTCGTTCACTGCATCAAAGTCATGCCCATCACGGATTTCAGCATCGCTGCGAAAACATAATGGTGTAAGTGCTTCAACACAGACACCTTCACTACACAAGCGGTCGGTGCGTAGTTGGTCGCCTTCCTGAAGAAAAGCGAGAGTCATTCCTTCAGTTTCTTCGCATGGGCAGTAAACGCGGGCGATTCCCTCAACGACTTCGATACAAGCGCCGCCTGAACGTGCAGCGGGATCGATCAGGATGGATTGCCCAGTTGGCATCCGCACTGCTGGGACCGGATCATCTGGCAGGAATCGGAAGCTCATATGAAGCCTCTCAGTGCTTTTTGAGAACTCTTCGCAACCTATACGCTCAACGGGGCCTTTTGCAAGCGATTCTCAATAGCAATAGAGCTGTTGCGAGGCACATGCCTTGCTGATAGGCACTTATGTAAATTCAGTCACAGCCTGGGGTGCTGTTTAGTCCACTGGTGCCGTCAAGTTTTAACTTGCTCACTTGCACGTGTTGAAATCTGTGGCATAGGCAGAAGGAATCAATCGCCAAACAGCAATGACGCCGTGCACTGCAAATGTATAGATGATGTAAATCCTGGCCATTGAAAGAGTTGCTAATCCTGGGCGTAGCTTGGATGGAAGAAGAACATATCCAAAGGAAATACAAATGGAATCTCTTGAAGGAATTGATGTTACTGGTGTATGCAATGACTTAAATCGTGCGTCAGTTGTCAAGCTGATTATCATTCCAGGCGTGCTTGCCGTAAACTTTGCCTGTTTATAGCGATAATCTGGCAGAGTGATTTCAAATCTGATTAATACTGAGATCGCAAGCCTGCTTGATTACAGTTAATGAATAGAATGTAGCAAAAGCAAATTGATATCGTTGTGTTGGAGACAAGGCAGTCTATCAATGGAGTGATTAGGAGACAGCGTTGCGAAGACATAGCGACTGTTAAACGACACACGTAAGAGGGCCTATCTAAATATTTGGATTGGTTGATTATTAAGTTTGCAGTGCCTCAAATGGGTCTTTATAGCTATGATTAGAGAGAATTTTAAGTCAAAGATGGCTACAGCTCCCTTTGCAGCGGCAGTAGAGCTGACACCAATAACCATTGGCGGAATTGTCTTGCTTGGTGTTTTGGTATTGGCCGCCGATATTCATTTATTAATAAGACAGCAACAACAAAGCCGCCTGCGCAAGATGGCTCCTAATCAAGAAGTTAGAGATCAATAAGTGGGAGAGACAATCCTTGCTAAACCTTAAGGCCAAGGGTCTATTGTAAATCGATCGCATTAAGTCAGTGAAAAAGTCGTTGAAGCAGAGTTCGTGAAAGGAATAGCAGCACTCAACCTAGATCCACAAGAAGAAAAGCCAAGTTTAGATAGCGATTAGATCATATCAATGGCTTGTTATAGATGTTTGCTTTAGATCATTATTAAATCAAAGACACTCTATACATTGACAAATTCGATTTGCGTTGGCTGTCAAAATCGCAAAATTGAAGATCAGCGGTTTACGTATTTGAAGCAGTATAACTAATGGAAGCAAGTCGAACAATAGAACAATCAGTAGTTGTAGTTTGCTAAGCAATATATTTTCAAGTTGACAACCATAGTCTCAATAAAAAGCCCTGCTTAGGCAGGGCTCCTATTTTGAGATAAATCGCAGTGTTAATTTGAAGCTAGTTTATGTGGCGTTATCGCTCGATGTTGATGGCACGGTCGTACTTTTAGCTGGGTTAAGGCTAATTTCGTTGCTTTCTAGCTGATCGAACAATTTTTCAACACGTTTGAAGTCAAAGCCCATCGCTCTCAATCCATGCCAGAAATGACCCTGAAGATAGAAGAATCCAAGGTAGAAATGGAAGTTTGAAAGCCATGAACGAGCTGAGTGTACGTCTCCACCAAACAATGGATCCGTATCTGAGAAATAGGGAGCGAAGTTCAATTCGATATTGAGAGGACCACCATAGAGATCAGTTGGATAAATTGTGGTGTTCATAGAAGCCCAGAAGGCTGCCACAAAAGCAATAAAGGCTGCACCTGCTAATGAGGTGGAAAGCACAAATTCAGCAGACAACAGTCCTTTTCCTTTGAATTCAGTGTATTCCCCAAATGGCTTGCTGAAAATATGCCAAACAGCACCAGCACTCAAGAAGAAGGCCAAGAATGCATGACCTCCCATCACATCTTCTAAACTGCTAATCGTAAGGAAATCAATCTGGTGATTCCAAACCATTGACAAGTCAAGGTTGTATTCGACCTTACGTACAACACCCATTGCTGGGTCATAAATTCCATGGTATTTAGCCCATTCAACAAATTGAACGCAGCCAAGACCTAGGAATAGCAGGTGATGTCCAAGTATGAAGGTCAGCCTGTCTGGATCATCCCATTTAAAATCAAATTTGTTGGGTCTGGATCCTTGCGGGTATTCTCCCAAGTCCTCCTTGTATCGAAAGGAGTGAAGCATCGCACCACCGGCATAAACGGCCGAGAAGATTAGATGGAAGACTGCGACTACAAGCATCCCATAGGAGTCAGTAATCACACCGTTCTCTATGCCACCAATACCAAGGCCTGCTAGGTGAGGAAGAACTACAAATCCTTGGTCACCTATTGGCAATGCGGAATCGTAACGAGCTAGCTCAAATAGGGTGTTGGCACCAGCGCCGAAGCAAATTAATCCTGTGTGGCCAATATGTGAGGCAATGAATCGGCCTGATCGGTTGGTCACTCCACTGTTACCCGCGTACCAGGCGTAGGTAACGTCTGTTTTCCCGTAGGTTTGCACGAGAATGAACTTGTTTAGGGCAAATAAAATCTATTTGTATAGCGACAGTTCGACGCTAGGTGTACACAGAACTCTACATATACGAAGAGGTAAAGTGTGATTTAGACATGATAATGTGCCGTAGTATATGTGTGATTAAGCACGATCATTAGATACATCAAAGACCTCTCAGAGGATACTGTAGAGACAAGGCATTGATCACATAGGCGAGAGTTAGGCGACACCTTATAGAGTGATATTTCATACAACTAATCAAATAGTGATTCGATGGCAACAGATCCTAAAAGGTGAATTACTATTGATATCACAAGCTTTTGAGGAATCCTGACAGAACCAAGGCAAGCCATCGCTGGCGCTTTGGTGAATGTATCTATTGGCACAATGGATTAGCACGCCTAGGATTAAGTCTCATTTCGAATTGCACAATGCCATCCTGTGATTGGGATTACTTGGGCTAGTGATATATGGACTTTGTCTGGATTCATCAATGGATTTTGGAACCCTCTCAGCAGTGGTGTGTGGAATCATTGGCTCGGCCTGCATGGCTATTTTTATCATCGGAGGTAAAGCCGATAATGATGGACAAGGAACCAATATGACGTGAAATCTTAGTTGGCATCGATTGTAAGAAAGGGCAGAGTTCTCACTCTGCCTTTTTTTAGTCTTGGTTTTAGTTACAAGTCAAGGTAGAGAACTTGTCACTGTTTGATTTAACTTTAAGCATGATTGGGATTTTAAAATTTTTCAAATGTGAAATAAGATATACCAAAGAAATCATTGTCGGGACGTAACTTTTAAAAGCTTATCTAACAGGATGATTATTTTTACAAACATTTTATGGCTAGAAGATATTGCTTTAAGCAATGCAATAGCATTCTATGTCAGAAGAAGGCCTTGCACAATTTTTATTCATGCCAGATCATTGCAATGGAAATGCCTTGAAAGTAAGCCGCAACAAACAGTAGCGGATAATATTTTCTAGTATTATTGAATAGTGATCATAACAACTTGGGATTAATTCTCAGATTGCTTTAATCCAGTAAGGCCACCCTTGACAGTTGTCAAGGCAGTTCCATCAAGAAACTGTTGATCCAAAAGAAGTAGCGCAGCAGTGTTATCACCAGCCAGGCGAAGTCGCTTACGCACGAAACGAGCTTCCGCTTCCTCTTGTAACTGTTCTGCGATGAACCAATCGAGCATGGCGGTCGCACTACGCTCACCAGCTTGTTCAGCTATGGAATAAATACGGTTAATTGATGCTGTTACATCTTTTTCTAGCTCGTAAACCTGATCAAAGAGATCCTGGGTGGACCCCCAATTGCGTTGTGGAGCTTCAACAGCGGGAAGCTCGACCTGCTCATCGCAATCAACAAGGTAGGCAATAAGTCGATCTGCATGACCACGTTCCTCTTGGCTCTTAATTTGCATGTATGAGGAAAATCCAGCTAAATCCTTCTCGCGAAGCCAAATTGACATCGCTAGGTAGGTATGACTTGCCTGAAACTCACAGGCCAAATGAAGGTTGATCGCCTTGGTTAGATCATTCATGCTCAGGGTTAACGTTTAAGGCCATCATTGGTGAAATGTACTTACTTAAAGGATAGTACCTATTCATGCTAATAGAGAAGTGCTGGGATGCAGGACACTTGTGTAGTTAATTTATAATATACATACTGTCGTTCATAGAAGATTGTAAAGGATTCAGCTAACTTTCAGTTGTGGCTTGTGATGATTAGAATTTTTGCAGGGTTTGAAGAATTAAGTTATTTGATAAATCGTCTGATATTGCCTTTTTATAATATGGGAAGGGCCGTGATTAACCTATGGATGCTTGGACTTAATGAGGATCATACATATAGTTGATTGCAATTTAGTCACAAGGTATTGAATAACATAGCGGTGCCGACAACATCTATTGATCGCGACTTATACCAAATAGTTACTAGACATTTTGCAACGCTTGCTTAAGTATCATGCATATTATTATTGCTATTTTTTATATACTAGTCACCAAATCGAAAGCAAGCAAGTGTGAATCATCAGAGTATTTGAATTGATATTTTATTCATATTGATTCTTATCTAGATATTGGCCTAGGAAAGAAAGGGGTTTGGCCATTGTTTCTGAGAATCCGAGGATCCCCTTGTCTTGGTGGCTATATAAAAGTGTGTCGTCACAATCTAGTAAATAAGTACCGCCCCGTTGTGTAATGAAGTCGTCACGAGGTAAGTAAGTACCCAAGTTACTTAGCACTTCTATCATGTTTCGCAGTCGAATAGTGGCGAGCTCAAATGGTCTTTGAAAACCCTCACCACCAGCTCGCCTGAAAAAGGATCCTCTTACGGATGGGAATGGGGAGATGTTGATGGTTTCGTTGTTCGCGATTCGCTGGGGTGCACTTCGATCTCCTGTGTAGCCACGTAGTACTTCAGACAGGGTGCCTGGAGAACCAATGCCTGCGCACATTAAAAACAATGCAGGCCAAGGGCCACCAAGTGTTTTTAGTCCGCCATAGAGACCCAGCGCTCTGTGGAGTGTCGGTTCCTCATCAACCAACATATTTTGTTTAGGAAAGCCAGTAAAGGTGCAGAATCGTTCAGCACTCTCAGCATTGCCTATGCCTATGGCCAAAGTGGAGATCCCAGCAGCCCTTAGCCTTGGCATATCAGCAACTAGTGCTTGAGCATATTCGAGGCTGTCAAAGTCACCTAACTGGGGAAGCAAAATAATAAGTCGATATTTGCCTTTTTCCATGCCTGGCACCTGACTCAGTCTTTGAAGCAGTGGAAGGGGTGCTTTTACTGTGCACACGTCGTTAAGATTGTGAGATTAGTTTGCGCCTCAATAAGCGTACTACTTCTTGTTCATTCTAGAAACATCCTTCTAATTACATGAAGCAGGAAGGCTTGGTTTCATTTCTGAGATTTCCCTATTAGCTAAATCAGGCATCCATAGATTCTATGGACATCATAAAGTTGAAACTTACGACAGAAGCGTTCTGTGTCATTCAAAACCGATAATAAGCTTGGGCAATAACTTAAAAGAAGATCTATCTGTCAATCTATTAAATAGTGGGAACAAAGATGGTGTCTTCAACCCACATCATGATTACCTAGAGCCATTGCTATCAGAGGGTTCATGCCTCTCAATATGATATGTTTCAATCGCAAGACAAGCGGGGGTTAAAAGGTTTAGCTATAAGGAAAAGTATAAAGGCAATGACATGACAGTCAACACTCCATACTCCTTGCGTTGTACTCTCACCTTTGGAGACATCTATGGTCAAGTCTTGGCCTGGATGGCAGTGATCTTCGTAAGCCTTGCAGCAGGCCTGGGTCTAATGGGCTCGAGCAGGCCTCTGTTCGCTCTAGTTGGCGTTGGTTTGATCTTGGTATTAAGCCTGCCCTTCCTCCTGTTCGCCTTCGTAACAACCCTGCTCAACCACATCTCTCTGGAGCCCAAAGAAGCACCCCAAAGTTAACGATAATTGGGTAATGTGTGTTTCCAAAATGATCAACCTAGAGGTTTATAAAGGTAAGCCTATTAATTAAGATCCGAAGACGAAAATATTCTAAGTATTATGCCTTGAGCCCACATCAAGGCAGCTATCAAGTGCTCTTCTTGGATCTCACTAAAAACACCAAGGTTGCTCGTATAGTATAAAGTAAATCCACTACTGGCTTCAGCAAAAGTGATCCACTTCTGCAATCAAATCAGTGGCCATTTTGACGCACAACATTGGAAAGCCGATGACAGAAAAACTTCTGCCTTAACTATTTCAAATCATCACTAGGAAGACTCCTTTTAATTTTATTACCAACATCAAAAGAAACGCGAATGGGTCAGTCTCACAATCTCTAATCACAAGCGTTCATTAAACCGAAGCCAAGCCAAGTGACAGAGCTGAAGCGATCCAGAGACTCTGTTCGGAGAAGACCTGAATGGGAAATCAAAAGGATCAATCAAACAAGCCAATCTATTATATAAATCAACCTGGAAGCAGAGGATAAAATGATTTAATTTAAAACAAATAAAATCAGAGAATCAAAGAATTGAAGCCGCAAGCCACTGAACCCTTGATTACAAGAATGTGCATACAGATTGCTCTGATGGTGGAAACTTAAATATCTATTTCACGCTTTGAAGCAACAATGAAATGCATAGTAGAGGTATCTCAGCTCATATTGGAGGGTTTGTCGCTAGCAAACAAGAAGATAGCCCGAACCGAATGGCAGCCAAACAGCTGTTAGCAGAGTTTTTGACCAGATCAAAATATCATTGAACTTTAGCTAATCATGAAAGTCAATCTGCACTGTGTATAAGTGCAAGAAATTGTCAAAGAAGATATTGCATGTTCACATAATTCAGTTAGCGATGGGTATTCTGAATCCATCTGATCTAAACAGGATTGGCTCTAAACTGTTGAAGATGATCCTTATTTTAGGCTTACCCCACCTCTTTTTGTGCTTCGTGACAGGGCTCCATAACCACCTGCATCTAAAACCAAAAGGAGTTGCCTATGGTTAGTAATCTTGCATGAATTTGATGTTCCCATCGTGGTTAACCCCAAAGGCTTCAAAAGAGGCTGCAATTCCCTCAGGAACTGAGCAGCACGCCGTTCTAGGTACAAGGCTGCATGCCCCGCTAACCACAGATCAGGAAGATGCTCTGTTTGCTTGTGGCTGCTTTTGGGGAGCCGAAAAGGGTTTCTGGAAATTGCCTGGGATCATCACCACGGCAGTAGGTTACGCCGGTGGTCATCAAGAGCAACCGACCTATCAAGAGGTCTGCTCAGGACGTAGCGGACACACTGAAATCGTACGGGTGGTGTGGAATAAATCCGTCATTGACTACAGCGACCTCCTCAAATTGTTCTGGGAATGCCATGATCCCACGCAAGGAAATCGCCAGGGTAATGATCGAGGGAGTCAATACCGATCGGCGATTTACACCACCACGCTTCAGCAGATGGAGCTTGCGCAGGCCAGTCGAGACAGCTTTCAGCAACTCTTAAGCAAGGGTGGTTTTGGAGCAATTACAACTGAAATCAAAGCCGATCAACAATTCCATTATGCCGAGTCATATCACCAGCAATACCTAGCAAAACCCGGAAGCAGACAATACTGCTCTGCAATGCCTACTCAGGTTGCTCTAAATGATTTCCCAGGTGCAAAATTTAAATTACCAGTAAGTGTCTGGCAAGAATATGATTGGTCAGTTAGTCATTGCGTTCTAAGATCTGGGAATGAAATAATCAAGCTTTAGCAAATAGCATGCATAAAAGGTGCAATCTCAAGCCAAATTATTCAAGACATACAACCAAGCCTAAACTTAAAAATGGTTTCCAATCTTTTTGGCCAGGCAAACGAAGATCGTAAGTATTGCCACCATCTGGTTGTATCCGGTTTCGCAGAACCAACTGCCAATCACCGTCAATCCAGTCAACAGAGACCAAATGACCATAATTATCTTCATACAGTAAGCAACGCTCACCAGTCTGTAGATTGATTACCCAGAGATCATGATATCGAGGATCGCGATCATTTAGGCCGATGACCAACTCGTCAGGGACGTCTTGGTCATCACCCCAGATAGCAGCTTTGACATCCTTACCTGGTGTGAGATCAATCGCCTCGCCAATCATTGGATCGATTCGAATCAGAACAGTGTTTTCATCGCCATAGCTATCGCGACTAGTGGTTAGATATCACCCATCAACGCTCCAACTAGCAGCCCTAGTGGGACGATTCGTACTCTTTGTAAGCAGACGTGGTTTAGATCCCGCTTCAAGCTCTTAAGCCCAAAGATTCAGCACTCCCCGATGGGGCGCCAGAAAAACAATCTGCTTACCATCTGGACTCAAGGTAACCCCACTCACCTCAGGGTTGCCAAACAAGACTTCACGTGGAATCAGCGGAACCTCCCCCTGAGAGATGGTATCTGCGAAAGCAGGAGAGAAAAGTCTTATCGGTAAAGCAATAGTGATTAACAGGCATGGCAGAGCTAAAGTTACTCTAAGCAAAGAAAATCTTCTGATTGATTATTAATCTTTTTTTGATAAGTATGACCAGAATTACTCACAAAGAGAAGCAGCCGGTTTCAAATAACTTTTCCCATTCAAATTTCATATAACCTACAACTCAAGCAAGCAGATCCCCAACATGGAGCAATGAAGCCACCCTTACCAGATCGATTGGTAATGCTTGCCTTAGCTGCCACTCTGATGATTGTCTTCTGCCTGATCTTCTCCTTGAGGCTTACCGGTCAACAGGGGAAAGAACCAGCTCTACAGTGGAGGGAGGCCCCAGAGCCAACCTCAGGATCCTTACAGATCTAACCACCCCTGCCCATCTGAGCCCTTGTAGAAGTGGCAAAGTGGTCAGGATTCAGCATCAGGTTGCTGATCTTGCCCTCACCATCAGACCAACAGCAGCCACGCAGGTTTCTTCCGCTCCCTAAGGGCTTGGTTGAGCTCTATGGGCTCATCGCAGTTCTGATGGTGGTCATTCCCGAATGGCTTGCTGAGGTCAGCTTGAACATGGGAAACAGCACCAGCGAAACTCAGCTTCCTATGAGGGCGCGCGCATGGAGAACGTTGCCGGAGCTGCAATTGGCAGCAATGAACCTTTCTGAATTGAGACAGCTGGCGCATCAGCTCAAGCTATGGGGCTACGCGAGCGAAAGCCGTGATCAGCTGTCAAGGCGACTCTTAAGGCGGTTGAGCAGAAGATTGCCTTCAAAACGGATTAGATCGGCCAGTAGGCAACGCAATACCCTGTGATAGCTTGAATAAGCCGGGGCGTGGCGCAGCTTGGTAGCGCACTACTTTGGGGTAGTAGGGGTCGTGGGTTCAAATCCCGCCGCTCCGATTCCGTGCATGACTGAGATCTCAGTCTTCAGGCCACTTCTCATTAGAGAGGTGGCTTTTTTGATTCATCTACATCTATATAGATTTTGTCAGTGGAATTATTCAAGAGTCAATGAAGAATCCAAGCAAAATAACCATAGAGTCAGCGCATAATAAAAAACATTGCAAGCGACGCTTGTTCTGCTATCAAGATCGTTACTCGCCTATTAGTGACTCAATCTGCAATAGCGAACCCCAACGGCAAGCCAAACAAACCATGATTCGACCGTCAGCAAGTCCTGTTATCAACAAATTAAAAGGATTGATCTAAGCTTAAACAATTGAGCTCCTAGCAAGAAGCTGCTCAAAGGCTTGATAGCAAATCAACTAAGCACTAAAAAAAGGCAACAATATATTTCTGAAAGCACGTATATCTAAAGGTGTAAAAAGTATTACTGTTCATTGTTTGAAAGGGAGCGTCTAACCTAAGATCTAAAAAGAAATCCATATTTGAACTTTTTATCAACTAGGATTGAACAATGAAGAATAAAAAGGCTTGTCAGAAAAATTTTTTTTTAGTGTGGCATCAAAGATTCATGACCGTTCAGAGCAATTGGGCTCCAAACCAGTGGATTGGAACCTAGTTGCAACTGAATAGCGATGCAACCAACGATTAACCCGTCCCCGCTGGCTAGGTGGAACCTCCTCAAGCAACTGGGACAACTCCAAGGCACCCAAACGTCTGAGTTCCCTCACATCCACATGCCAAAGGGCCTCAGCCTCACGGATCAAACGCGCCCAAGTTCGTACCTGCTGCCACTGACGCAGCCGAGATCGTAGTGGGTCAACTAGAAGTGAACGACTGAAAGTCCACTGCTTAGAGCGTTGATGGTGGCTGGGTAAAGCATCCATGTGTCCACCTTGACGAATTCAAAGCCGATCTATGCAAAATCACCAGTGCGCTTCGGAGTTCTGAAGCAAATCAGCTCTTTCCATTCCAACAAGACAGCCTCGACTGTTTTTCAATCGTTTAAGAGGGCGCAGCAAAATCAACACCCACGTGCAATACACTGGCTATACAGTACGCAAAGCCGTTGCAATAACGGTCTAGAAGTTTTCACATCACACTGTGATGCAATTGCAAGCTATTCTCGATTGTGCCGTAGCTCAAGCTAGAAGTGTTGATAGAGGTGCTAAGAGAAGCACATCAGAAGTTCGCGGTTAAGGCCTATGGGCCGTGCTTGCAATCAAGGAATGCATCAAGTTGTGGGTCGATTAGATCTAGCTGAGGGTCAAGAAGAAAAAACAGGTTTAAGCAGATTTTTTTTATTTGGTTAACACTCAGTAGCGATGAACGTTTGGCAAGTTATTTCAAGTGATTGAGGTTAATTTACAGCAAAATAAAAAAAGATTGTGATTGTGGTAAGTACCAGTGATACATTGAAGACGCTTGATTTAATCACAGTTTTCAGCAGGAAGGGCGAACTCTATTTAGTGAAGTCAATCAATAGCAGAAGGAGCCAAGCCGAACTTGCTGCGTTAAAGATTCCAAATGGTTAGAGGAGATAGGCGAATGATATGCATTTAATTTGAAACGGAACAGGAGGAAGAGAATTAATCATTGGCAGCTAATTACAACTAAGTAGCAAGAACCTAGATAGGGTTGACGGGTTGAAACGAGAGTGTGGATAAATTATTGACGAGAGCCCGAACAGTAGTTTATGGATTCATGAGGATCTACTATAAGGCTGTCTACTTATCACATAGAGATAAAGATATCATTTACCAGTGAGATTATTGAGGTAGTTTGCGATGGCAAAGTTAATCACGATTGCTTGAGTCCTTTCGTCTTTACTTAATCCTGAAAAAGCCAGATCTGATTCAAGATCCGCAAAGACCAATTCGAGAGCCTCCTTGACCTCTGGGCGTTGCTGAAAATCACGAAATTCATCGGTAGCAGTACTAATCAATTCATCGACATTAGTTGATAAACCCATTGATTGACGTTGGAGAAGATAGGCTTGTATCTGCTGATAAATTTTTGCAGAAATTGGAACATTTCCCCATAAAGCACGCAGACTATCCTTGCTGATTGCGAACTCTTTATCCTTAGACATTTTAGGCCTCTTCAGAGATTCTATAATTAAACATACGCATCATGGGCCCTATAGATGATAAATGGTTTACTGATTTCATAATAGCAGCCTATTTGTGAGCCTAAGCTGAATTTTTGACTGCTGGTAAAGATTTGGCCTACAACAAGCAAAGAAAATAGCTTTGTTCGGGTCTTATGAACCTAAAAGTTGAAAAGTAAAGATTGTGAGACTCTCATCTATAGACACTTTCCCTAATTTTAATCAGAATCTGCAACTTGCTCTAACTCTATGAATACATCCTAATAGCCGAACATGATGGAAGCTCTCTACTATTGGGTTGAATAAGCATCTTCTTAGGAATTATGTATTTTGGTTTTTATTGATTAACGAAGAAGGGTTAAAAGGCTTGGCTTGAGATTGTCTAGGACCTTGATTTGCCAGGTTAAGGATTGAAGCATTAAGCTCTGACTCGGAAACTCCAATATTATCTCCGCATGTCTCGAAAATATTCGAGGCGATGAATGAAGCCATATCTTCTTTTGGAACTGCCATGACTTCTTTTAAAGTACCTGAGCGCATTAAGCTACTTATCATTTGACGCCCAGCAACTAAAGCAGCTTGATCTGCAGCGCTTCCATCTGAGATCGCAACACAGTACTTTTCTGAGAAAGTCTCTCCCACCTCCGATACCGCAGGGGATAGCTTGAAGTCGTCTGCGAAGGCTGGTGGAGGAATGAGAACAGAAGCAAACAGAAGTATTGCAGAAAGAAAGATGGACAAGAAATACTTAGACAAATTACTCATCTGGTTCATGACCTCTTTTAGGTCTTGACTAAATCAAAGATACCTGACTGTGGGCCAAACAACCGCCTGACAGGAGAAGCTGAAGCGATTATTGATTTAATGCTGAGGGCTAAGCAAAATTTTTCTTTCACCTTGAATGCGATTGCAACAAAATTAGGTAGTGCTTCTCATTCCACTATTTGAGCATCAGCTTGTGCAGATCAAAAAAAAATGGTGGTCCTGTCAAAACCTGATTACCCTGTTCTCATTTGTAGTTTATTTGTTCACAAAACCTGCAAAAGCAGCGCCTTTAATTCCTGAGCTATTCCAACAACGAGAGAGTGCATAGACTTCAAGACTGTTGCCAATGTCATCAGAGAAAACAGCGTCGATACTGATCTAGAAAATTGAACGGCGCATTGGCTAGATTGCGATAGTCGATCATGTTGCCGCTAGGCAATAAAGCAATTTGACCCTGACCAATCTATTCTTGCGGCCCTTCTTTTTTTCTTCTTCAATCACAACTGAAAGATATAGGCTCAACCAAAGCCAGCTAGTGCCAGTCATTTGGATTAGAAGCGTTGATGCAGCCGCTAGAGATACATTGATCAACACATTTGCTCGCATCGGCAATAGATCATGGGTAGAAAGACCTATCAATCATTGCTTTATCTAACCGCTGATTAACCTTTAAAACCATCATGCTTATGCCAGATTAAACTGAGTGTACTATCGGAAATCTAAAATGTTGGCTGAATTCAAAACTCTATTCGAGCTTAGCCAAGAAGGTTACTTTAAAAAGCTGATGGAATCAGCCAGAGAGTTATTAGATGTCCCAGTCAATACTTTTAGCAACAGCACAGTTAGCAGTCAAATCGTGATTGGAATCATCGCAATTGTAATCCTGGGTGTTATCATTTTACCGTTCGGAGCAACCGAAGCTTCGATCAAGGCTTGTCAAGTCAACACAGACAAAAAACTCGTCAAAGTTGGCGGCTCGGTAATCGTTGTAATGACCTCACTTAGCGCCATACTCTACCTCGAAGTTTTGAAGCTCTATGGAGTGTTTAGCAGTAGCTGAAGATTGAGACATCGATCTAGCCAACGAGCGATTAAAAAGTACTTATGTTTATCACTAGCCTTAGAGAATGCATGTCTTCTTAGCAATAAGAAGATTGGGTTCCATTCATTGGAACTAATGAAAATATTGAATGACCTCAATCAACGGTTCTGGATTCTTTTGATTACTGTGCAAGTCTAAGCCATCTTCTCCTGAAGGCAGTGGAGCCTTTTTGACTAGAAGGGCAGCAATCATGCTCTATCAGTAGGGTTCCGATCTCTGAAATCTGACCAAAAGATTTACTTATGAAGATTGAAGAGGCCAAAGCGCTCTGAAGATATTTGGCAAAAATTCGTCAATGGGTCTTAATAACTTGCGCCTTGCTTTACAGTTCTTTAGCGTAAGCTTACCAAACTCTTTCACCCCCAATTGAATCTACATCCATGCCTACTTAAATACCCAGGATTTGAATTCGTGGACAATTATTTAACTAGACAGCTACCGAAATAGTGTCCCTAAGTTGCCAAACCATCAGACCACGCGTCACAACCAGAAGAAGGGATAGAAATGCTATTCCAACACATAAAGGGCAATGTGGAAATCCCACTAGGTACTTCACCAACTAATCAATTATTAGCCAGAGATTCAAAAATGGTCCGCGAATAATGACACATTGATACTTTACGGGCCAGTTCGTCGATCTCCCAGGGGTAGCAACGCCAAAAAAGTCACCCCTTAACGTGCCTCCAAACCAAGGCTGAGCTTGCTCAAAATCTTCTAGAGAGCATTCTTTCTCTATTCAGGGTCGCAAACCCATTGCATTAAAAAGGGCACCCGCGTCGGATGCCCTCAAGTCCAGGACTAATTTTCAGGGTATCTGCATCCTTGGACTCCTATTTGATCTCTGGACAGGAGGCGGACATGGCGGCATGAGTAAAAACACTTGTTCAGACTAAGGGTTGCATCTAGGAGATGCAGCTTGCAGAACTGGTTCATGCAGGGACTCTCTAAAGCAATAGCAACCCTTTTTGCCAGACTGAAAAGCATCGATCATATGCAGCCAAATCAAGTCGTAGCAATAGGTTTGCATTTCACTCAAAGCCCTCAGTGTGCAAGCTCACAGCAATAAGTGAGTAAGTTCATCACCTTAATCATTGATCGCGGAGATGGTGAGTTCATCGGGGACACTCAGCCTCCACAACCCACACCATCCAATGAACTTCAAATCCGCCCTTGCTGCTACCGCACTAGCAGTAATTAGCACAACATCAGACTGGCCATCAGCACTCCAGCGCTAGCAGCTGATGGTTGTGGTCGCGGTTGGCGGTATTCCCACAGTTACCGCGGCTGTGTGGTAAAGCGCCACCTGAGACCTGTTTACGTTCCTGTATCACGTCCTTATTCCCCCATTTACCGTCGTTCGATCTATAGACCCGTCTATCGCAACGTCTATATGCCCGTCTATCACCCTTAAAACTTGCGTCGTAGGCCAGAAATTGGTGGTGTCATTTCGATTTGATTCTAAAATCAAACATTTTAAAATCAAGCTCTTAACCCGCCTAGCGCGGGTCTTTTATTAGACAACTTTTAGGCCTACCTACAGATGGAGAAGACCTTTAAAAAGATCGTGAATGGCTATCGCGGCTTAGCAAACGTAACCTGGAGAAAATTGGATGTTGCTTATCACAGATTCAACAACTCATGGTTGAAAGGTCCGGTGGAAGGACCCCTGTGCCAAGTACATTCTTCTTGGCCTATTACGATGCTGCCCGAGGCATACTTATTTGCCGCCGTTGCAGATCTGGACTTGCTTCCAATTGGACTGGAGTTGACGATCAGGGTCTGCCTTTAGTTCTTGCACGCAACGATGAAACAATCGTGACTGTTGGGCAATCGGTTCAATCTGAATTGCGAAGTAAATAGTTGAGAAGGTAGCTAGGCCTGTTGCAAAGATCGCCAAGGAGGGATTGAGGTGAGCACGAAACATCTCGCGTGTTGTGAGCTTCTATTCTTCGAGATCGGTCATAAGTGGTTTAGGTGATAAATTGTGGATTCTCTATTTAGCTGGTTTACACACCATCGGCTTCAAAACTTCGCTCTATGTCGTGATACAGCACTAGAGGGGCTCTTCTAACGAGGAAGTGGAATAGCCGATATAAAGACAGGTAGAACAGAGGACTATGCGGGAAGGTAAGATGAAACGCTAGACAAGAAGATCCCTCTACAGAGCGGAGGGTTGGCAAACAAACGTTGCGCAGGCCAGCAGAGCGGGAAATATCATTGAGCAGTGTTCAAACATTGAATGCGGATTTCACCAACATTCTCATTACCACAAGCAATACGATGATCCTCTTATTGCAGAGAGAAAGTCTCTATGGATAGGACGGCAGCCAATGATTTGAAATAGTTCATCATAGGCATATTCGAAAACAACTCCTCAAAAGCTTAATCATGCATGATTTGTAGCTGGTTACAAAGTCAAATCTGGCAAATCCAATAAAGGAAACCAAACTAGACCCATGTTGAATGGATTCAAAATAACTGCCAAAAGCATTTCTATAACTTAAATAATTTCTTTCTACATTGGTTTGTCCCTAGCAAAAGGATGCTTTCTAAAATTCAGAGCCGATGACGTAAGTGCTTGGCCATCTTCACTGCCTTGCATGTTGAACTCTCATTAAGGTACGTAGGTTTTCGTGGAAGCACAGAGTTGATTATTGCCAAGGCAGTCCCTAGAAAAATTGAGTTAAAATACTGCCAGAAGTTTGGGTTTGGCTTGTAGAATCCAACTGAAGTGGCGCTAGAGACTCCTGAAGCCATGGCAAATGAGTCGTCCAATCATTCCGTATCTGGACAAACTGCAAATGACTACTTCAAAGATGGTGAAAAGAAATTTCGTTCAAAGGATTATCAAGGGGCAATAGATAGTTACAGCAAAGCAATTGAGATCAATCCAAATAATGCTATTACATACAATAATCGAGGGAATGCAAAAGATGAACTAGGCGATTATCAAAGCGCACTGAATGATTACAATAAAGCAATTGAACTCAACGAACTTGATGCCAGTTTTTACATCAATAGAGGTGTTGTCAAGAGACACTCGAATAACATCAAAGGGGCAATCGATGACTACACTAAGGCTATTGAACTAGATCCAAAACATGCAACTTCCTATTACAATAGGGGGATTGCTAAAGTCAATCTAAGCGACCACAAAGGTGCTATCTATGATTATACTAAGGCACTTATCACAAATCCAAAGCATGCTAAATCATACTACAATAGAGCGATTAGCAAAAACAATCTTAATGATATCAAAGGGGCAATTTCTGATTACACAAAGGCAATTGAGGCCATGCCTCTTTTTGCCTCTGCCTATTACAATCGCGGCAATTTAATGGAGAGGCTGGGACGAAGGCAAGCAGCGGTTACTGACCATGAGAAGGCGCTAGAGATAAAACCACAACTTGTCACTGTGATGAACAAACGTGGTGAAAATAAAAACTTAGTTGAGAATAAGACTGTAAATGATTTGAGCCATGAAGAAGACAGAAGTCAGCAAGATGCATTTAATTATTACAGCCAAGGCAATGCTGAACAAAAGCGAGGAAACAATAAATCAGCGATCGAACATTATACCAAGGCAATAGAAGTCAATCCACACTATGCCGAGGCATACAACTACAGGGGCCTAGCCAATTACAACCATGGTGACTATCAAGCCGCACTTGATGATTACAGCAAGGCAATAGAAATTAACTCGATATATGAAGATGCCTACATTGGTTGCGGTCTTACAAAGTCTGCATTAAGTGATCACCAAGGTGCAATTGAAGCCTATGAGAGGGTACTAGTAATTAACCCTAAGAATGTTGCTGCCTATAGAAATCGTGGTATTGCCAAAGAATTGGAAGGAAATCTAGAGGGTGCTTGTTCTGATTGGAGGCAGGCCTCCTCTCTGGGAGATGCAGATGCTGCAGAATGGGTGAAGGCACAATGTTGTTAGGGTTCCCGCTTCTGCAATCTCTGGAGGCACAAAAGAGGCTGAGCAGAGCACATAAATGCTTATTTCAATTTAGCGCTAAAACCGTGCTAATGACATGGCACTATCTATGACAGTGATACTGCTAAAAGAATTTCTCTTGCTGCTAGATTCTCAGCCATAGTCTGAAGCTAGTTTACTATGTACAATCAGGAAAGCCTTGTTATTGGCACATGAGACTATAAGACAATTTACCTTAAACCCAGGCGGCACTTATGCAATAAGCTGCTTAAGAGAGTGTATCCATGCGAACAATAAACACTGGAAACGCTATCTTTCAGCCAAAGCCATACTTCAGTATAAATACTTATTCCTGATAGCAAGAACAGTCAACGATTACATTTACAATCACATGCCTGAGACCCTCCTAAATGAACTAACCGATACAGTCCAACAATGTCTTGCTTGTATATCCCATCAGAATAAAGGCGAACCAAATATTGAAAAAGCTGATCTTGATTTCTGGCTTGATCCAAAGTCAGTCATTTTCATGACCTCTCCTGAAACGGAGGACATCTATTGTGCAAAACTTGATGATTTGGATACAAAGAGTGAATTTCTTGAGATAATCCTAGATGAGGCTATTATCACTACTTTCCTAACAACTGAAGATTTAATTTTAGTACTTGCTGCTCAGGACTTAACAAATTTATATGATGTCAGGTTGGCCGCTATAGATAGATCTACTGGATGCGCCCTAATTCGCACTGAGAATCTTTTTAATAAAGACATGCTGGAGCGTAATATACTTCAGACTGTTGAGAACTCCACAGAACCATCAAAGCAATTCTGGCTGCATCGCTACTTCGATAATAAATCATGGCAATTCAGAAAAGTTGCCTACAAACGAATCTCGTATCCTGGCAATAATTTTCACAAACGATTTATTAGTAATTCATACCGCAGACTTCAGTCTTTTGTGTTGGATATCGAGACACATATCCTTTCTAAGTTTAATGAAGTCGAAATACAGGAGGATGGCAATCCTGAGCCATAATTCAACAGCCGGTTAGCCACCCTAGTTTCATTCAACAAGCAGCACATCATTTTGAATGATCCTGATTGCTTGCTTTATGTTTTCCGGCTCTCCAAATGAACAACAGGGGTATCCCTACAAGCATCAGCCCTGCGTCTACCAATAAGAAGTTGTTCCATAAATCCATTAGCTCTGTCCATTTTTCTGCACAATCTTAAGTCAAAACAATAAAGCTCGTGGCAAAATTCTAATATTGATCAAAACAAAGGCATGGCGTATCTAACTCATCCCACGGCGTTGCCAGAAAGAAGCTTTATTTTTATCTAGATCAGTAAAATAAATGAGTGCCCAAGACAAAATATATGAGCTGATTGTTCTGGATAACTAGCCTGGCCAATGATTTTGAGATAAGTTTCACTACCGATAGTAACTAAGCTTAGGATGAATCATGTCCCCAAGCGCTTTAACGAAATCGTCAGAGATAGCAGCAAGATTGATTAAAGCTCACAATTCTTCAATCAAACAAAGATCATTTTCCGTTAGCAACTTACTTGAGAGCATTTCAACCCAAAACTGACTGAAAGTTTAAGTGGACTTAATAGATGGTCTAGGTCGAAAATATAGATATATGCAAGAAGAGCAGAAGAATCACTGGTCTTGTATGTTCTGGTCTTGAATATCCTTGCAGCTAGGCATGAGCTTGTGGTTAACTGGCAAAGCTTCCGGCAATATAGAGATTGAGGTGTTATGTAATACAACAATATCTTATCTTGCCCTCTTCCATAAATATTGAACTTATGACTAAATCAAGCAAAAGGAAGTCTCCATCATTGGCAAAGAAACCTTTATAATCGACTTAACGACATTGCTTGCCATCCTTATGGGATCAATTAGCGAATTGAGACAGGCAGTGTAACCATTTAGAAATTACAGGCCTTCTCAAGATGCTATGAAGCAGCTTAGGCTTCAATGTTCTACTTTATGGATCACCACTGATAAGGGAGCCACCTGATGAGCTGGAAAGTTGCAGATATCCCTGATCAAAAAGGAAGGGTTGCATTAGTAACAGGTGCCAATAGTGGCCTTGGTCTTGAGACAGCCAAGGCATTGCTTAATAAGGGTGCCAGAGTCATTATGGCTTGTCGCTCACTACCCAAAGGTGAAGATGTACGCCAAGTTATTCTCGAGAGAAATGATTCCACAAAGCTTGATCTGATTGAGTTGGATCTCGCTGATTTAGCGAGCGTTAGGCGTGCAGCTGAGCAGGTAGAAAGCCAATACAGCCGAGTGGACCTTCTAATTAACAATGCTGGAGTGATGGCTACTCCAAAGACCCTCAGCAAACAGGGTCTGGAGCTTCAGTTCGCCGTTAATCATCTTGGCCACATGGCATTAACACTAAAGCTCCTACCCTTACTCGCAAAGCAACATGGAGCAAGGGTTGTTACCGTCACTTCTGGCGCACAGTACATGGGTCGAATCGCATGGGACGATCTTCAAGGGATCAAGCAATATGACCGCTGGGCTGCCTACTCACAAAGCAAACTTGCGAATGTGATGTTCGCCTTAGAGCTCGACAAGCGAATGCGCCAGACAGCAAGTGGGATCGCATCATTGTTGGCACATCCAGGTCTGGCCCGCACTAATTTGCAGTCTAAATCTGTTGCTGCGAACAAATCCTGGCAGGAAGGCCTTGCTTATCGGTTAATGGATCCCATGTTTCAGAGCGCTGCAATGGGGTCTCTACCACAATTACATGCTGCAACCGCGCCAACTGCTCAAGGCGGCGAACAATACGGACCTAGATTTAACTTTAGGGGTTACCCGAAGCTTTGCAGCATTGCCCCATTGGCACTTAGGGAGGAAGACCGTCAAAGGCTTTGGAGCGTCAGTGAAAAACTTTTAGAGATTTGAACTTGCCATTAACAAGTATTTTAACGCTTTCCTTGGTTTAATCAGTCACTTTTGACTCTCACAGCTATGATCTAAAAGCAGTGAATTCCGCCCATGCCTGAAGAGCCAATTGAGAATCCTTCAGACAATCCAGCCATTGAACCTGAGGCTGATGAGAAATTAGAAACTGAAAAAACTATTCAAATCCCAGAGGGCTCTAGGGTGGTGACAATCATTATTGACAAAGGAGAGGTGACTGAAAAAGTGTATCAATCACCTGATGGAGACAGGATAATCGTGAAGTACTAAAAGCATTCTAATCGCACGCCCTAAAGTATCAATCCTTGAAACTCATTCAGGGAAATATTCGTGACCATTTCAAAAGGAATAGATGCAGCTACAAAATCATAAATATCCAATGAATTCCAAGGCTATAGCTTCTTAAAAGCAATGACAATAAAGTTTACTGCCTGAAAGTAAAAGCAGCTAATATCTTGGATTGATTATATTAAGCGAGCGTCTATATTTTATCAAGTCAAACACCTGTATTCAATTAATCAGGATCTAATGGTATTTGCTTGTAAGCCAGTGCTGTACGCCGGGCCAGCCTTAGAAAAGGATAGATTAGCCTCGAGCGAAATGGTGAAGACATCAAAGTCTTAAGAACAGATAATAGCGGAGCGGATGGTTCCATTTTTTTACATAACCACTGAATGGCCTCAGCTCCATGAAAAGCCTCATCACCTACGATTAATATGGCTCCATCTCTGAGATCTAATCCTCGAGATTTTAAATTATCTCGTAAAGGCTTTTCTGCTCGTCCATCACATATCTCCAAGCCCTGAACACCACTACGTAACTCACTCAATTCTGCAAAGTGGAGACAAAAAGGACAGCCGCCATCATAGATAAGTAACGGAATTGATGAGTAGCTTTCAAACAATGGTGTTTGCAGTTTCATGCATTCATCTGGAGTTCGTGATTGAGGATGTGAAAGGTCATTGCCCAGGATCTTATCAATCTCCTGGATTGTTTTAGTCCGATTCTTTAGGCACTTCGAGAGTTCCCACTCGAAGCCTCAACTGTTCTAAAAGCATGACAGGGTCAAAAAGGATCGGCAGCAGATGAGGGCTGTTGACTTCGCGGAAGAACAAGATGCCTGGTATTTCCGGCAAGAACATTCGCCAGGCCAGCCAATTGGCAAATGGGAAGCGGCGTATCTCCTCGTCTACTCGCCATATCACGAGATCTTTGTCGGTTAATTCCAAACGCAGCAGATAAGCTTGTACCAGCAAAAACACTGCGAATCCGCACACCACAATCGTCGCCCAAGGATGGAGAGGAAGCGGTAGCATTGCTAGGCCAATAACGTACACCAATACAGGTAAGCGGATGTTTGGTTTGAGAATTACGCTCTGGCTTTGATCAGGCTGGCTTTGAGGTGTCGATGACATTACTACTGAACTGAGGTTGTTATTAGGTTTGTGCCTCTACCTCTTTTTAGATGATTTTCTGTAAAAAGAGTTTTAGAAGGTTTTTTTCGTTATGATTTTAAGCTGCATCGTCAGCAAACTGAGAGCTTATGAAAGCTCTGCCACATCCTCATTTTCCTAGGATTAGCAACGGGATGTCAGCAGTGTTCTTGAAGGAAGCGCAGCTTGCAACAACGAATCGAAAGTGTTTTTTGGGCTTAGCTCTTTAGTCGGGTTCGTTCTTCGCGACTTAGCCACAACAAGATCACCACCAGGATTGGCATTAAAAGGTCTGTAAACAAGATTGTTCCAACATTGGAGGGAGCATCATTGGACTGGACAACCAGCGAATAAACATGCCCGAGCCCATCGGCGAAGAACCAGCTGGCATAGGCAACGATCGAGGCAACCAAATATTCACGACTTCGCCGCCAGAAGCTACTCAGCCCAAGAATGCCAATGGTGAGATGGTGAATGCCACTTCATTCTGGAATGATCTATTAGGCCAGCCGATCTGCTCGGTGATGAACTGGCCAAACGCTATATGCATTGCGAATCCATACAGTCCCCCTAGGCCCATGACCCAAAAGGCGATCCAGAGCAGGGTTGCTTCCGACCAGCGACTGACGTTCCAACTACGGCGAACCTGCAGGACCTCGCATAACAAAGCAATCAATGCGGTCTAAAGATCGATATGGCCAAAGATCAAGCGGACCAAATAATTCATCGGATCAATTATTTTCTTAAGGGTTTTTGAAGAACATGTTGAGAGAATCTTTTAGAGGGATATAAGCCCAAAGAAGCAAACTTCTGTATTTCAAGATCGTTTACCAAGACTGCAACCGTCTATGAATTGATTGATCTGATAGCCATCGGTTTGATGGAACTCTTTTCAGCCAAGCTCCTTGGCGAAATGGTGAAACACAATGTTGAACCCTTGTTTTGCATAAAAGCGATGGGCTCCAAATCGCTCCACGCCTGCATCTAGATGGATCTGTCTGCAACCCGCATCCCTTGCGATCGCCTCCAAGTAGCGCAACATCTGAGCTGCCAGACCCTGGCCCTGATAGGTGGGGTTGGTCACAAGATCTCCCAGATAGAAGTAGGTGCCAAGCGATAGGGAAGAAGCCAAGCGATATCCCGCCAGGGCTGCCAATGAAGAGGGTTGCTTCTGATCAGTTGGATTGAGGTCTTGAAAGAGACCCAAAAGCACGTAGCCATGGTCATTGCGTTGCAGCCCAAGACGGCTGATGAAATCAGCTTTGCCGAGTTTCGGATGAAGGTGGCGGATCAGGCCATAGGCCTCGTTCAACTCCGAAGGGGTGTTGAGTTCATGGATCATCAACCGACTCAGTTGTTTGTTATTGCACCTCCCATCTTGCAAGGCTTCCTTGCTCAAACAACGTCGTTAAGGTCAGACATAGACACAAGAAAAAAGCATGGTCCTGCATCGTTCCAATTCACGTTCCAACGATCTGGAAGAACATGCCATTGGGGAAACCGTTGATGCATTGATCTCACCATTACCACGCGCGACTTTCCCTCAAGAGTGCCGTCCTGCATTGACAACATTTAATTTACTCAAGGAGGAATTATTGCTTGACGGCAACAGCAAACAAAATCTGGCCACCTTCTGTCAGACCTATGAAAGTAACCAGGTGGCTGAGCTAATGGCCCTCGCGGTTGACAAGAACCTGATCGACAAGGACGAATATCCCCAAACCGCAGAGATTGAACGCCGTTGTGTTTCGATGATGGCTGATTTATGGCATGCCCCCGGTGAAGCTGTGGGCTGCTCCACCATCGGTAGCAGTGAGGCCGCCATGCTGGGTGGCTTGGCTGCGAAATGGCGTTGGCGTGAACATCGCAAAGCGGCAGGTCAGTCGGTCGATCGCCCCAACATGGTTTGCGGCAGTGTGCAAATCTGCTGGACGAAATTTGCCCGCTACTGGGACGTTGAGTTGCGAGAGGTGGAGATGACCTCCGGCGAGCTCTGCATGTCTCCAGAACGAATGCTGGAGCAAGTGGATGAGAACACCATCGTTGTGGTGCCTACCCTGGGCGTCACTTATCACGGCCTGTATGAAGACGTACAAGCCATCAGTCAGGCCCTCGATGAGCTGCAACAGCGAAAAGGACTCGACATTCCTATCCATGTGGATGCAGCCAGCGGTGGCTTTCTTGCTCCTTTCTGTGCGCCTGATCTAGCTCCCTGGGATTTCCGTTTGCCGCGCGTGAAGTCAATCAACTCCTCTGGCCATAAGTTCGGCTTAGCTCCTCTGGGTGTCGGTTGGGTTCTTTGGCGTGAGTCCAGTGATCTACCGGAAGGATTGGTTTTCCATGTGAGTTACCTAGGAGGCGATATGCCAACGTTTCAGATCAACTTCTCGCGGCCAGCGGGGCAGGTGATCTCCCAGTACTACGACTTTGTCCGCCTAGGTCGCGATGGTTATCAAGCCATCCATGGAGCGAGCTATGCCAATGCTCAATATCTTGCTCAAGAACTCAAAAAGCTAGGCCCATTTGAGTTGATACACGATGGCAATCCAGCGCGTGGCATCCCCTCTGTGGTATGGAAATTGCGAGCCGACCAAGATCTTGGTTTTAACCTTTACGACCTCTCTGATCGACTGAGATTACGTGGTTGGCAAGTGCCCGCTTATCCATTCACAGGTGAGCTTGCTCATCAAGCCTTTCAGCGGATCTTGGTAAAACGCGATTTCTCACGTGAAATGGCTGATCTCCTACTTACCGACATCCGCAACGCCATAACTCATTTCGAGAGTCATCCTGTCAAGATCAGTCTTAACGCTACTGAAGCAGCGTCTACTAATCATCTCGGCCGTTCAATGGTTGAATGCCTTGATGCGCATGGATGATGCCCCCCCATTGGGGGCTTTGAAGTTAAAGCGGGAACATCCTCCAAACCTTCAGTCGCATTATTCGAGTCCATGGGGCACGACAGCTTGGCGGGAAGATGTTCCTGTTAGCGACAGACCGCGTGATTTAGAAGCTCATTCACGTTGGGGGCTGTGGACAAGTCGTCGCCTGCGAAAAGGCCATGGGCCGCTGGAGCAAGCAAAGTATCGAACCTTGGCTCCGAAGCATATGGTTCAAGCATTACTGCGTGGGAAAGACGTCCATCGTCTTGAAGTGCGAACGGCCGTAGCATTCATCATTGGTCCGCTGTTGTTCGTTATTGGCAGTGTTTTGCTGATGAGCAAACTTGGCTTGGGTGCAGCGCTCTTGGCAATTGGCTCCATTTTTTTACGGCAGGAGGTTGGTTTCAGTTGGAACAGGGTTTGTTGATGACCCGTGGTTTGCTCAATCGGAAGCAGCGCTGGGGCTGGTGTGGAATTTGGTGTGCGCTAACGCAAAGCATTGGCACCATTCTTTTCAACATGGAGACATTTTCAAGCTGGGGGTTGCTCCCAACATTCTCGGGTCCGTGCTGTTTGTTATTTCGGCGATCTTCGGTCTTCTTGAGGTAGATCATGGCCGTCTCTTCGTCATACAGCCGCACTATCTTGGTTGGTGGGTGGCTGTTGTGAATGCCCTCGGATGTCTGTGGTTTATGCAAGCAGCCATCGCTGCTATCCCTATAGATTTATCCATAGCCACTGTGCTAGATCCTCAGGTTGCGATCCGAGCAACCTTATTGGGAGCCTTAGCTTTTACTGCTGTAGGTGTGCTGAGCCTTGCCGAGTGTAGTGAGGATGAGGTTAAGACCTAAAATTGCATTTAGGAGAGTCTTATCGCTTTGCTGATGATCAATAAAGCTTGTCTTGCGACATACAAATCAACTCCTCACTAGAGAATCAAGGCGTTTTTTTCTTTGAAATAATAGGTTTCTATTTCTAGAATGCCCCTATTAAGAAAATCTTCGTGCTCATCTAAATATCCTATGGAGTTTCAGAATTGTCTTTGTGAGAAAACACTCATCTGTACAACTCCTACATCCTGGGGGATGGGATTAGGGCCCCAAGGGATAGCAGAAATCGAATACACGTATAGGCCTGCGGGTGGATTCGTCATCACATTGAAAGCCACAGTGACCTCGGATCCGGGTGGAACAGCTTCCTGAAAGTTGATAGCGATCGATCGATTGCCGTCCTCGAAATTGGCTGATACCGGTATGGAGGATCCAGCCTGACGTGGCATTCCTAAAAATGCCTTTGGTTGAATAGGACCATAATAGAAAGCAGGCTGGACACCGCGAATCTGTTTTAGGCTGATTCCGCCGAGGCCAGCATCTGCTCCTTTTGGTAACTCGATCACGAAATAGAACTTTGCTCCACCTTCAAATGCATAGTTGTTGTAGTTAATTAATTTTGCCTTAGTCGGCACTGCCACAAAAGATGTCTGACCATTGATCTCAAGCGCTGGCGTATGGATTGAGAACAGCAAAAACGCCGCAGCCAATGCTGAAGGAATCAGTTGCATCAGCTCGTCAGGAAAGGCTTGGGATTCTGATCAAAGCGATCGTAAATCGGAATTGGAGCTCCCATCTCAGGGCTATCGAGCTGGGCTGTTTGTTCAAGGGCTTGACGCAGCCGTCGAGCTGATATCAGTGGCATGTCTCGCGGGACTGAGATGCGATCCCTGAGGTAGCGCAATCCTCTAGCACTACCTGGATCTGGTGAGCAAGAGGCCCCTAAAGCCATTCGTGTGAGCGTGGCCCTTAAGGGTTGATCGAAGCGAATAGCTCCAAGCGGGTTGAGTTCCAAAAGTCGTTGGTGATGCTTCAACACCCTTGACAGAGCAAGACCCTCAGGCCGCGTCTTTGAGTGATCGGGATCAGCCCAGCAGGTTTCCAATTCCGCAAGGCCTTCACCACAATCAATAGCTTCTGCCAGTTCTTGTTGTTTTGGATTAGGTGCAACCCAGCATCCACCCATCTGAGGCGGCAAGTCGTGGGCATGGGTATGGAAGTCACCCTGCGTACCTCGATACACCTCCAATTCTTCGAGAGCCTTAAACCACTTGTGAATGGCGGGATGTTCTTCCCGCAGGCTGAAACCTTTGTAATACGCCAATGAGGCATTCATCCTTTCGACATAGGGGATAAACACCACATCGGCGCTTCCTGGACATGGGCTGGTTGGTGTATTGCTAGCTGGATCCAGCCAAGGTCCTTGTTCTGCTGACAGCTGGTGTTCCATCATCCGAGCTTTGATCTGGAATTGTTCTCGGCAAGCCTGTTCCTGCCTCTGATTCAATCGAGCTGTGCAAAGCCACCGACACCAGGCTCCAAAAAGTTGCCGTTCCAGATTTCGCAACTTAAGGGTGCGCGGTTCCTCCAAGTGATGACCTAGAGGACCAAATGCATGCTCTAGAGCCAACAAGATCTGATCACTTTCCATGATTAAGCGACCATCAAGCTCGAGGGCAGGAAGCATTCCTGAAGGCACTTTTTTCTTGAACCAGGCTTCCTTTTCCCCATAGCAGCGCATGGTGACTTTGCGAATCCTGTAGGGGATCTGCTTCCATTCGAGCCAAAGCCACACCTTCTGGCAGTAGGGGCACCAGGCGTGATGGTCCCGATAAAGAGTGACCCTTAAAGCTTTTTCAGATTGCCCAAACAGGCGCAAGGTGGCTTGGGCATTGGTGGGGCCATTGATTCGATCAGCCTCCGGTACTGTTAGCTCTGCTAAGGCCTGCCAGTCAAGAGCTTTTGTCGACGCTGCAGGAGGCATAAATCCTTGGTTTGAAGCCGCATCATCATGCCTGTTTCGAGTGCCTTTAGGTGCTTAGGCAAGAGGTTCTCGATTCAAATCAAATGATCAACCATTGATGTTGGATAAGCCAAGAGTTTCGGCCAATGCTCGATTGCAGAGAATCCATAACTCGTCGTTTTGAATGAGTCATGACAGGTTTACTAATCATTGTCGTCACGATCCCTGAGTAATCCTGGCGTTGGTTTCTTAAGGAGTTGACAATGGATGCAGTGATCCTCGTCTCTTGGAGCATCCTTTTGATCTGATCGTGCTTGGCGCTGGATCTGGTGGACTAGCCGCTGCTAAGCGAGCCGCAAGCCATGGTGCCAAGGTCGCCATCGTTGAAGGTGACCGTGTTGGAGGTACCTGCGTCATTCGCGGCTGTGTACCTAAGAAGCTGTTGGTCTACGGATCTCTTTATCGGGAACAGCTTGAAGTTGCCCCCAGTTTTGGAGTTGAGTTGAGTGATGCACGGATCAATGCGGGGGTGTTGCTAGCCAATGTGCGTCAGGAAGTGGATCGTCTCAATGCTCTTCACATTGACCTGCTAGCCAAAAACGGTGTTGAGCTTGTGACGGGATGGGGGAGTTTTACGAGCCCAAACAGCGTGGCAGTCTCAAGGAACGGAGCCATCGATGCTTCACAGGAACTTCACGGCGATCACATTCTGATCGCGGTCGGTGGGCGTCCCCATCGTCCTGATATCCCAGGTGCGGAGTTGGGCTGGGTTAGCGATGACATGTTCATGCAAAGCAGCTTCCCCGACCGAGTGGTGGTGGTGGGGGCTGGATTTATTGCCTGTGAATTTGCCTGCATCCTCCATGGCCTTGGCGTCGAGGTCATCCAACTGGTGCGAGGGGATCACTTGCTGCGTGGCTTTGATCGGGAGCTCTCCACTGCAGTACAGGATGGAATGCAGGGGAAGGGCATTGATCTTCGTTTTGGAGAAAACCCAGCCGCACTAAAAGGCCAACCTGGCGATCTCGTCTTGTCAACCCAGAGTGGGGAACACTTCTCTTGTGGGGGGGTTCTTCTTGCTACAGGACGACGACCCTTTTTGCAAGGACTCAACCTTGACGCTGCTGGGGTTGTTTTAGAAGGTCGACGTATTTCAGTGGATGCCAACCAATCGACAAATATCCCTCACATCTTTGCTGTTGGTGATGTAACAGACCGCATCAACCTCACCCCTGTGGCAATCGATGAGGGCAGGGCATTCGCCGACAGTGTTTTTGGACAGAAACCCCGCCAGGTCAATCATGACCTCGTTGCCAGTGCTGTCTTCAGCCAACCAGAGCTAGCCACGGTTGGGCTCACTGAAGAGCAGTCGATTGATCGCTATGGCAAAGATCAGGTCAAGGTCTACCGCGCCCGCTTCCGATCCATGGCTCAGGCCTTGCCGAAGCGGGGACCCCGTTGTCTTCTCAAGTTAATTGTGGATCGCAACACTGATCGAATCCTTGGTTGTCACATGGTGGGGGAACATGCTGCCGAAATTATTCAGATGGCATCAATAGCACTAGCAATGGGTGCTACAAAGGCAGACTTTGATCGCACCATGGCATTACATCCCACGGTTTCTGAGGAGTTTGTCACCATGACTTAGGGAGTATTGCTGAAGATAAATTCCATCCATCCTTTTAGTCGATCACTTGCGCCATTTGAGTCGTCCAGGCAAGGCCTTAGGGGGATGCTATAAGGGCTCGGCAAACAATGATCTTGGCGATGTATATATTCTGATGTTCGTGTCACATGATATCGATATCTTCGAATCAGTTGACTCGATTAGTCTGCATCTTCAGCAGGATGTTTGCTAGATCAATCAACACTATGAGTTATTCGTTCTCTGCGCAGTTGACGCCAATACAACAAGGCTTGAAGCACGATCATAACGAGAACAATCGGTAGAACAATGCAGAGCATTGTTAATCGAAATCCATCCTGCCAAGTGGGTAGGGTGCGGGGGAGAACTTGATCGATCACATAAAAAATGTAGAGCCCTACGAGGATCCCTCCTTCAAGCCGGCTAATTCGTCCCCTGGTCCAAAAAATTGGCATGCAGGCAAGCGTGGTGAGCACCATCACAGGTAGATCTCGCTCAATGATCAAGCGATCGACTTGCAGCCCAGCCCCACCAGAGATCAAAGCAGAACTGCTCAGGACCAGAAGTTGATTGAGCAAGCTGCTGCCCACCACATTGCCAATCGCAAGATCTGTGCGGCCTCGTAGAGCAGCCACCAAAGATGTGAACAATTCCGGCATTGAGGTGCCAGCAGACACAATCGTGAGTCCGATGACGGTCTCACTCACTCCTAAGAGTGAAGCAGCATCGCTCGCCCCTTTAACCAGCTGGTTCGATCCGACTGTCAACAACAGGATGCCAAGCAAAAGGCGAATACAAGCTTTGATCCAACCACCATTGGCAGTTTCACTATTAATCTGCGGCTCAGCCTCCACCATTCCATCCGGTTCCTCCCGGGCCGTACGGATTTCCCATACAGAATTGATCACGAGAGCTATCAAGAGGGCTACTCCGGCCTGCCATGTCACACGACCTACTGAAGCCATTCCCCATACGGCTGCAGACACCGCTAGTAGCAGAGGAACATCACGTCGCACTAAACGACTCTCCACCCTGAGTGGCAGCACAAGGGCACTGCTGCCGAGCACCACCATCACATTAAAAATATTGCTACCAACCACATTGCTCACGGCCAGGGCATCGGAGCCCTTGAGCACTGAACTCACACTGACGAACAGCTCAGGGGCACATGTACCCAAGGCCACCACAGTGAGACCGATCACAAGTTCGGGTATACCGAAGATCAGTGCAAGGGCGACGGAACCCTGCACAAACAGTTCTCCGCCCCCAAACAACAGGCCGATTCCTGCCAGCACTTGTAAAGCCGGTTCAAGGAATTGCGGCATGTGATCCGAACGGACTAAAGGGATTCTGCATCTGAACGCAAACCCTGACCCTCTCTCTCAAAAATCATGGTTGCTTGCGTAAGACGATCTTAAGGTTTTGGTCTTCATACTTGCAAGATTCGCTGTTGCTCAATCGAACCAACGCTGATTCTCAGATGTCGCTGTACGTAGAAAGCGTAACGCTGCAAAAATGCTTCTATCGATGATCTTGATTTTCGCTTCTTGCTCTTCTGCGCTGGCCAAGGCTCTCTCATGAGAACACAATGTCATTACCTGTTCTCAGAAATGACTGAGCCATAACGTCGAAAACATCATCTTTCGGAGCACTTCCTGAAAGGGTGTATCACAGCAAATTTATTTTTGGGTCTTGCTTCGGTGCTGAAATCTCTACACCTCATTCTGGGTTGATGACTTTGGATTCTTTGCCCGACCAACTCATTTTGCGTCAACCGGATGACTGGCATGTCCATCTGAGGGATGGTGCCATGCTGCATGCGGTGCTCGGCAGCACAGCGCGGGTGTTTCGACGAGCAATCGTGATGCCCAATCTCAGGCCACCGATCACGAGTGTAGAAGCAGCAAAAAACTATCGCGACCAGATCTTGTCAGCCGTTCCTGAGGGTACTCCGTTTACGCCATTGATGACTGCCTACCTCAACGAGAGCTTGGCTGCAGATGTTTTAGAGCAAGGGCATGAACAGCATGTTTTCATCGCCGCCAAGCTTTATCCAGCCAATGCCACAACTAATTCCGAGCAGGGAGTCAGTGATCTAAGCGCGATTAACTCACTTCTAGAGACGATGGAGAAAATTGGGATGCCATTGCTCGTTCATGGTGAGGTAAGCGATGTCAATATCGACATTTTCGATAGAGAAGCCTTTTTTATTGAGCACCACCTGGCTCCACTAATAGCGCGTCATCCAAATCTTCGTGTAGTGATGGAGCACATCACGACTCAAGAGGCAGTTCAGTTCGTGGAAACAGGTGGACCGAATTTGGCAGCCACTATCACTCCTCATCATTTACATATCAACCGCAATGCAATGTTCCTCGGTGGTTTTCGTAGTGATTTCTACTGCTTACCAGTAGCCAAGCGTGAACGCCATCGACTCGCCCTGCGTCGAGCAGCGACAAGTGGCAAACCATGCTTTTTCCTTGGCACTGATTCGGCACCACACCCTCGCTCTGCAAAGGAGAGTGCTTGTAGTTGTGGTGGCATTTTCAATGCTCATTATGCGATGGAAAGTTATGCCGAAGTCTTTGAGCAGGAAGGAGCACTTGATCGTCTTGAGGCCTTCTCCAGTGAATACGGTCCAGCTTTCTATGGATTGCCCCTCAATAACACCTCAATCAAACTGATACGACGAGCTCATGTTGTACCAGCTACTTTTAGCGGACAGACGAACGCAGATTCTTCTGAACACTTAGTTCCATTTCATGCTGGCGAACTGTTGGGCTGGTCTGTTTCGGTTGATTGATAAAGCACGCATTGGAGAGCATTAATTGCACCATTGCTCGGCCTGGCAATCAAGGATCCGATTGGGGTCTGGCTAGCAACTTGAATCTCTACCCAAATGGGGAAAATATTTGGCTCGTTGCGATGATCACCAGTGGGGGCAGGGGGACTTGAACCCCCACGTCCTTTTCAGGACAAGCGATTTTAAGTCGCTTGCGTCTACCAATTCCGCCATGCCCCCGGCAATGGCTGGGCCAAGGCCCGCAATGGCATCCTAGATTTACACGAAGCAGTTTGCTGACAGTGTTTCTACAGGCCGTCACCAGTCCAATCTCGATCAACTCGCTGATGGTGCTCGCTGCCTATGCCTTGTTAGGCAGCCTCTATTTGATTGTTGTCCCTTTGCTCCTCTATTCCTGGATGAACAGACGGTGGCACTGTATGGGCAAATTCGAGCGTCTAAGCGCCTACGGGATGGTGTTCCTATTCTTTCCCGGTTTAATTCTATTCGCGCCTTTTTTAAATCTTCGCCTTAATGGTCAAGGAGAGGTTTGAACATATGACGCGTGCCAAGGTCATTCAGCTGGGCTTTCTTATTTTGATACTCGGGGGCATCGCTTACAGTGTATTGAGATTTGCTGGCCTGGATAGTATTTCTGCCGGTATCGCTGCTCAATCACTTCTTGTTGTGGTTGTTGTCGCCTGGACGGGATCATATCTACTTCGAGTGGTTTCAGGGAATATGACCTTCATGCAGCAACGGCGACATTATCAACAGGCCTATGAAAATCTATCAGCTGCTGAACTTCAGACTCGCTTCGATGCATTACCTGATGCTGAGAAAGTTTCCTTACTGAAGGATATTGAGGATGAGAATCCTAAGCAACAAGCCCCCTCTGACCCATAGGTTCTAGGGCGTTTGCCCCCCTCACGCCTTCTTCTAATTGATTGCTATGGCAGATTTCTTAGCACCTAAATCCAATACACACGCCACAATCAGCAGTCGCTTCCAACGAGTACAAGCTGAGGGACGCCTTGCACTCATGCCATTCCTAATGGCTGGTGATCCTGATCTGGAAACCACTGCTGAGGTATTGCTCAGCCTGGAGCAATCTGGCGCGGACATGATCGAGCTGGGCATTCCCTATAGCGATCCTCTCGCCGATGGTCCGGTAATTCAGGCGGCTGCTTCTCGAGCACTGGCTTCTGGTTCGACACCAGCTCGGGTCTTGCAGATGTTGAGTGACTTGCGGGGCAAACTTTCCATTCCTGTGATCCTGTTCACCTACACCAATCCATTGTTCAACCGGGGTATGGAGCGTTTCTGTGATGAAGCTGCTGAGGCTGGAGTTGCCGGTCTTGTGGTCCCAGATCTTCCACTCGAGGAAGCTGAGCGCCTTTCTCCCTTGGCTTCTGCTCGTGGACTTGATCTGGTTCTTCTGGTGGCTCCTACTACACCTGCGGAGCGTATGGCAAGGATTGCAGAAAGCAGCAGGGGTTTTACCTATTTAGTAAGCGTGACGGGAGTTACTGGCGAACGTTCTGTAATGGAGGATCGTGTTCAATCCTTGGTGCAGCAACTCAAGTTGTCCGGCTCCAATCCTGTAGCAGTCGGATTTGGAATTTCTGGGCCTCAGCAAGTACGGCAGGTGCGAAGTTGGGGTGCTGATGGAGCCATTGTTGGCAGTGCTCTAGTGAAACGAATGGCTGCTGCGACTCCTGGATTAGTTGCTCAAGAAGCGGGTCTTTTCTGCAAGGAGCTGCGCAACGCTGCTGGATGAGTTTTAACTTGCTCATATCTATCATCCTGCCTTAAGACACAACAAAAAAAGCCCTGGAAGATTTCCAGGGCTTGCGTGATTCAAATGAGGTTGGAACGATCTTCTCCGAATCTCCCTTAGCTCAAAATATGAATCAATCGTCGTCTTCGTCGCTTCCTCCAGCGGGAACTAGGCGAATCTGCTTGCGTCCAAGCTTGATTTCAAACTCATCGCCAGGCTTGAGATCAAGTAAGGCTGTATAGGCCTTGCCAATCAATAGATTGCCATTGCCCTGAACAGTCGCTACATAACTAAGCTTGCGTCCACCCTTACCGATACCTGCAACACCAGTTATACCAAGGCTTACACCTTTAGCTTCTAGTAGAGCTTCGTAGAAAGCAGTGAAATTAAGGCGTTCTCCACCATCCTTCTTCGTGGAGACGTAGCCACAGGCGCGAACAAGATCTGATTTGCTGACATCACCCAGGTCTTTGACTTTCGTGAGGAGGTCGCTGCCGGTGAGCATGATTTGTAAAATGGAAATCTACTTCAACAACATAGCGTTTAGTTACCCATTTGTGCCATCCTTTAAGAGACAAATTTTAGCGATGAGTTTTACGCAGCAGACATGGCACGATTTGTTCTTTGGGGTACTTACTGCGAGAACGCACTTGAAAAGCGAAACCCTTTTCGTGAAGAACACCTCAATAGGCTTACCACTCTTAAGAAACAGGGCATTCTGATCACTCTTGGTCCAACAGAAGGGAGCACTCATGTTTTTGGGATTTTCGAAGCCGCAAGTCTTGATGTTGTTAGGAAGCTTCTAGAGCAAGACGTTTACTGGAAGGAAGGCATATGGACCTCTCTTGAGGTTTACCCTTGGGTCCAAGCATTCTGAGCTTGAGCCCATATCCAGGCCGCCACGAGCTGATCTCCACTATCGCCGAGAACATCCTCGTAGCCAGACATTTGCCCGATTCCTTCTCGAGCCACTCTGGCGATTGCTTGAGGATTATCTAGACCATTGCGCTCTAGTGCTTTGAGCCTAAGGGTTTTGTTACGTCGGATGATATTGCCACCATTTACATGACACCCTGAACAGTGTTGCTTGAATAACGATCCTCCAGCATCGGTATCCAATGCAATGGTGCCAATAGGATGGATCAAGAGTGTAGAGATCAGGATTAATAATCCTGCAGTTTGGCCCCCAAGTTCAAATACAAGTCGCCTCAGACGAATCTGTAGGTTCATGCAATCATCAGCAGTAACGCCTAAGTCTGCCGTAGCGATCTGTTGTGATCTGCTGATACCGCTTTAACAGTTGCGCATGGGCTTGGCACCCCCGTGAAAGAGAGGACTGGGGTATCACAAAGGCCTCGAGCAGATCCCGAGCCGAATCAACTGCTGTTCACTGCTCTCATAGGCTGGCTGATGCAAGGCATGGAAATAGGTTGTGAATCCTCGTCAAAGGTTTTCATGGTTGAGTATTTCTATGCGTGTTGTGATGATCAAAGTGGATGAGGCAACCAAAAAAATTTCGCTGATGCCTTGAACAATTTGTTATCAGCATCATTAGTTGAAAATGAATTCTGGAGAAGTGGATGGCAGAACAGGATCTCTACCGATTCCTCGACAAGGTGCAACAGCTTCAAAAAATGATTCAGTCGCTAGAAACTGTCCCTGGCCGACGAGAGCTGCTAGCCGCTTGTGGAGATCACAATCAAGTGGTGAAGTTAGCTCGATCTTGGGGCTTTGAGATTGGACGCCGTTGGGGTGAACTTGAGCCTGTCGAGCAGCTTTCTTCCGATGCCAATCTACTAACGCGGCCATTACCTCCACAAGGACAGGAACAACAGCATCTTCTCCACGCTGGTTCAAATTGGCGGCTAGAGCTAATTCTCTCTTGTGCTGCATCTAGTCCAGAGGGGTTCTGGTATGACCAGGCTGATCACGAATGGATTGTGCTAATGAAGGGGAGTGCACGTATGCAACTGAAAAATCCCGATGTGTGGGTTGATCTCAGCGTGGGAGATCAGCTGCATTTGGCCCCTCACCGTCTGCATCGTGTGGAACGAACTGATCCTCACCCTGGGACAATTTGGTTGGCTTTGTTCTGGAACGAGCAGAAAAGGCCGGATCAATTGTCGCTCTCTTAACCAGCCAATAAGCCCCGGCCAAAGCAATCGAGGCAATCCCCAGTCCAGCCAGTAACTGAGGTTTATCATCAGATCCTGGTGGCAACACGATCACTTTGCGCGCCACGGCTGTCAGCGCTGTAACAAGCACCAGCTCAATCTGTACCACGTGGCGGCGGAGATAACTGGTGACGTTCTGAAGCACTTCAAGAGCAATCAGCACAGTTAACAGATCACCAAGAACCTTGATTAAGTCATCTCCAAGCCAGCTCTGCTGTGAATCAACGAACAATTCATTGCCAACATTCACGATGAGCTGTATCAATGCCGCAATGATCACAACAACGGTGATCATTGTGAGAACCTTGACAATTACTCTTTCTCCCCAATCCACTAGGTTGAGGAATGAAGGCATTGCCCGCTTGAGACGGCACAAGGCGGATCTCAGTTATTGAATGGATTGTAGGAAGGCCGAGCCGGGGTATCGCCGCTGGGATTCTCAAGTTTGGTATCGCAGGTAATGGATCCATCGGCCTCTTCAATACAGTTGCTGGGCACGACTTTGCTGTTTTCACCTGTACGGCTATTTGGTCCAAGTAGCCAACCCTCCGACTGTGCCTGCAGGCTTAAAGGAGCAGCTAATTGCAGACTGGCAGTCATTCCTAGGCAAGTCACAAGTAATGGCAAACGCATGATGAAACAGTCATTCAGATCCACTTTGCCTGTCATCTGGTTCAGCTGCCGCAGTCATCGCGGATTTCTTGCAGAAGTAGGTCTAGTTGGCTGAAAGGATCGGCATCTTTTTGGTTGTCGGATGGAGATGATGCATTCGTTCCAACCCATTCCGCTTCAATTTCACATAGACGTGCCGCCACCCGTGGTATTCCTCCCAGGCGATGTTCACGTTCCAAGACCTCAAGCAAGGCAGGCATGCGAGTCGATACAGCCTGAAGGCTTCGACGCAGGTCTGCCTGAGTACGTCCCTGCTGCTTCAACCAATCCTTCAACAGGAGGGTCAGCTCATCTTCAACTTGACCAGACCACCCTGACATCAGCCGCCAACTGGAAACCACCGATCTAGTTTGCGTCGGGCACGATCACGAATCTGGGGGGTCATGTGATTGCTCCAGAGGCCTACGACTGCGGTAAGTGCAACAAGGTCATCACTAAATCCTGCTACAGGGATCAAATCTGGCACCAAATCAATGGGCATGATGAGGTAGGTCAGTGCCGCGAGCATGGTGAGTCTGGCCTGTGCAGGTGTTGATGCATCCAGGAGCATTTCCAAAGCTTCTAAGGCCGGCCTTGCAAGGCTTCGCCCAGCCTGACGCAACACCTTTTGAAACAGACTCTGATCAATAACGGAACTTTCCAGCACCGTTGCATCGACGGTGGTGTGAGTTGCGGTGGCCTCATCAACCATGGTTTGTCGGCGCCGATGTCATTCCATTTTTACCTGATTTATGGGGATTCATAAGATGAGCTCCGCCCCTTCTTGGGGCGGATTTCCTACTTTTCAGTGAGTTTTATCGCTTAGAGGCTGCTTTCTACCAAACCACTCTGAATTCCTGCTTTGCGCAGTTTTCGCAGTGCCCTTTGTACTACCTGCCTGCAGTATTCGCGACTGCAACTCATATGTCGTGCAACTTCCGCGAGAGTGCGCCATTCATGAGATCCGTCGAGGCCAAAACGAAGTGTGACCACCATCCGTTCTTTAGGAGTGAGGTTCGCACGATTGAGCAAAGTCCATACAGATGCAGTTCTTTCCGACATTTCGGCACGCTCCATAGGAGGGATCTCTTCACTGGGAAGGACATCCGCAAGTTCTGAAGGATCGGATTTTGACTTCACAACTCCTTGAAGGCTCACTGTCACACTGCGTAATTCACAAGCGAGCAGATCTTCCACTTCAGCCATCGGCAGTCGCATGGTTTTTGCCAATTGCTCAGCAGTGGGAGGCAAGCCGTTGTTCTGCATCAGTCTTGACTTTGCTGCCCTTAACTTGGTTAGCTTCTCATTCACATTGACGGGAATTCGTATCGTCCTGCTCTGGGTGGATAGTGCGCGGTTAAGCCCCTGGCGAATCCACCAATACGCATAAGTCGAAAATCTATGGCCACGGGTTGGGTCATATTTCTCCACTGCTCTGGTAAGTCCAAGCGTGCCTTCTTGAATCAGATCGAGAAGATCGAGCCCCTTGCCCTGGTAGCGCTTGGCAAGATTCACTACAAGTCTTAAATTGGCGGTGATCATCTGATTCTTAGCTTTTTCACCACGACGAATGGTGAGGCGCTGATCATCTGAGTATTCGCATTCGGGCCCTGCTCCACCAGCAAGATGGCAGCGGTCAGTAAGCGCAACCATGGCCTGAACCTTCCGACCCATTGTCAGTTCCTGTTCAGGTGTCAGAAGTTGATGGCGCCCGATCTCCCCAAGATAGGCACTTAAAGAACTCACCATCTGGAACTCAACTCTTAATTGAACCTAGAGCCAAAGTGTTTCCATCCTGACTGCGTAAGGAAGAGTACGGAATTAACTTTTTATGCGTTATTAAACAGTTTCTTCAGGATGTCGTGTTGCTTTGATTGATGCAGACCCCCCTCACCCTCTTCTTCTATTGAGATAGCCGTTCATTGAGCTTGATGTCGCTAGCGTCAAAACGAATTTCATTCTTCCCATCCACTTGGGAGTCCTCCTCATGCCTGAGATTGTCAACAATGCTGGAATTGCCTACGTCCACTACCTGAGCTTCATGGTTTGCTTTGCTGCCTTGGTGCTTGAGCGAAAGCTGTTGAAGGCTTCCCCAAACCGTGGAGAAGCCACGGCGATGGTCATCACGGACATCGTTTATGGCGTAGCAGGCTTGGCGCTTTTGATCAGCGGCATTCTGCGGGTGTTGTATTTCGGCCAAGGAAGTGACTTTTATACTCAAAACCCTTTGTTCTGGTGGAAGGTAGGAGTCTTTATTGTTGCGGGGACTCTTTCTCTTTATCCAACTGTCACCTATATCCTCTGGGCTATTCCACTGCGCAAGGGAGAACTGCCTGAAGTGAGTTCCTCGTTAGTGACTCGCCTCGGTTGGTTCATCAACATCGAAATCGTTGGATTTGCATTCATTCCCCTTTTGGCAACCCTGATGGCCCGCGGCGTCGGCCTTCCTTCTCAATAATCCAAATGGTTCCAGATCTCTGTCCACCAGCGCAAGACGTGCGTGTTTTAAATGGTGGTCTCCAATTACCAGAGTCCAGAAATGGGCTCGGGTATGTCGACAAATTAGCGACCACCAGTTTTGGTTATCCAAGCTTGCCTCATTGGTGTGTATGGATTGAACCAAACCCCAAAGGCTCTGTTGCGGCCCATCGCTGGTTAAAGCGATGGGCCAATGCTGTGGATGCTGCATTCAATAGCTGGTCTGAAGTGATTCCACTAACGAGGGTCGCTGAGATTGAACGCGCTCATGTAATGGTGTTTAGAAAACGCCCTCCGCTGCGACAGCTCCCCTCAGGTTGGCGTGCCAGCAATGGCCGCAGTCTACTGACGATCATTGAGGCTCGACGCAAAAAAGCAACCCAACTTGAGCCAAAAGTGAAGGTCATGGTTTCACCAGAACTAAGAGCGCCTGTCCTTCAAGCGACAGCCTTGCATGAGCTAGGTCATGCTTTTGGCCTATGGGGGCACAGTGATCATGCTGGCGATGTCATGGCCGTATCCCAGGAGGCATTGCCTGTCTTGACTGTTTCCAAAAGAGATCGGCTCACACTTGAGTGGATCCGTTCACAATCCACCAACTTTGGGCAACCACGTTGATAGGAATTTCACTAAAAAGAATCACTCAATCAGCCACAGTTCAGCATTCAGTTTCGACGCGGTGCTCCACGTCTATTAGCGAGCACCTCAAGCACATCTCTCCAGTTCACACCATGGTGGGCAAGAGCGACTTGCAGATGAAAGAGAAGATCAGCCGCTTCATTAGCAATTGCCTTCGCATCGTCGTCTTTGCAAGCCATCACAAATTCCGCACTCTCCTCACCAATTTTTTTGAGGATGCGATTGTCTCCACCTTCTAAAAGCTTGTTTGTATAACTGTTGGCTTCAGGTGTGGTGTGGCGTTGATCAATCACCTGAAAAAGTTCACTGCATGCATCCATCGGAGGTGGAAGAGTGAGTGAGTCTCCCTGCGAATGCTGGTTTACCTCTGCGAAGAAACAGCTTCTCGCTCCGGTATGACAACTGACCAAACCGGTTTGTTCGATACTGAGTAAAAGCACATCAGCATCGCAGTCATAACGAATTCCCTTAAGGGTCTGCGTATGACCGCTCGTGGCACCTTTATGCCAAAGCTCCTGACGCGAGCGGCTCCAGTAATGAACTTGGCCACTCTTTAATGTCTGCTCCAAGGCAGTGCGATTCATCCAGGCCATCATCAGAACGGCTCCATCAAGCCAGTCTTGGGAGATCGCTGGAATCAAACCAATATCGTCAAAACAAAGTTGGTCGATGAAGGCGGGGCTGAGGGGTTGCATTCGTCCTCAAGGAGCGCAGGAGCGGCCGTGCAATCATCCCTCAGCACCAAACGAGTCATCAACTGCTTCGCTCTCGCATGATCCGCCCCTCCTAAGGCCTTTTAACCTGGAAGCGGATGGAGCAGTGCATCAGCATCTCGAATCCTATGGGTGCTGATTAGAAATTTCATCCCTAGCCATGGCTAGGGGGCAGGATCAACAGACACCAGAGACATCAAGGGGTGATGGGTAGGCTTACGGACTGATAAGAGCTACTCAAAGCATTCAGTCTCAGTATCAAGCAGATGGCTTGTCTCAGGCTCAGATAGAAGGGGAAGCTTCCAAATACTGATAAGTTGAATTTCAATTACTATATCATATCATCGATAAAGCTCTGAACAGACACCTTTCCGATTTTATTTCTACTGGTGTATAGAAACAAGCTACATCGATCTTTAACTAGCAGCAGGTCCAAGCAAATAAATTCAATCAATTCTTGCTCTCTTCTTAGATCTGAGCAATTCAATTCTCCAGATTTAGTACCTACCAGTTCTCATATCTCCTTTGTCACCAGGCAACGCCATCCAAGATATTGCCACCAATCACAGATCTAATGTTGTCAAAAGGAGCCTGACCTAGGTTTCCGCTGAAAAGAACTTGCCAATTGCCGAAAACATCAAATATCACGCTTCTTCTTGCACTCGGACTGGAGGCGGCAAATTGAAAACCTTGATCAGAAATCAATGGACACCCGCAATCATGCCGAAATGCTGCCTGAAGATTTTTTGTTCAATTAGATACACTTTTGCAAATGAGTTAATAATCAAACTCAAGAGCTTTGAGTCTAAATCATAGAATTTAGATGAGTCTTTAGATCTTGCCTCTAGAGTACATTCCCCTAGGCAACTCCCTTCAATGGAAAGCATGACAATGCATTGCCTTGAAGATTGGCTTCTATTTGAAGATGATTTTGTTCGTCGCTTAAGCTGATCCGTATAGTCACATAGATTGAATCACGACATCAAAGTCACTCTCTACACATAATCTCAAAACACACGCCAACTGCAGTAACTCTCTGGATGAACGACCGTGACTAAGACACTGAAGAATGCTTACACTTGTAGCAAGAATTTCTCTGGATATCCTTGCTGCCATCGTCAATGGCGTCATCCAGGACACTGTCGATTTGTGCATGGCTATAGCCGCAGTTTTACCTTTTGGTTTGCAGCTCAAGAGCTTGATCCCTACGGATTTGTCGTCGACTTTTCCAGTCTTCGGGATCTGGAACAACAACTCAACAACCAATTCGATCACACCTTCCTCGCCAATGCTGATGATCCGCTCCTGTCTCAATGGCAGAGCCTGAATGATCAAGGCGCTATTGATCTAAGGGTGATGGACAACGTAGGCATGGAGTCCAGCGCAGAGCTGGTTTGGCAATGGGCCAATGCCCTTCTGCTTGATCGAGATGGTGGGCGCAGCTGTTGCTGGCGGGTAGAAGCGCGTGAGAATGAAGCCAATGCAGCTTGCTATGAAGCAACACCTACGTGGTTTGAGACGAAGACTTTGCTCTGATCAATTTGCTCGATCGACTCCCCTAATGGGAGCGCGAAGGGGATAAGCATTAGCGAAAACTCAGACGCTCCTGATCCACATCTACATGCACAATCTGACTATCTCCATAAAGGCCCGCCAGGATACTTTTGGCTATTGGAGTTTCAAGCTCGCGTTGGATCGCTCGCTTAAGGGGTCTAGCCCCATAAACAGGGTCATAGCCAGCATTGGCGAGCCAATCAGCTGCTGTATCACTGATCTCTAGGCCAAGCTTGCGATCGCAAAGACGCTCACGCAGCCGATTGACCTGAAGGGCAACGATCTGACGCAGTTCCTCGCGCCTGAGACTATGAAAGATGATTGTTTCATCCAGGCGGTTGAGAAACTCAGGCCTAAAATGAGCGTGCAAAGCATCATGAACTCGCCGCTCCATTTCCCCGTATTGACTATCATCGCCGCCCAAGTCGAGAATCGACTGGCTACCAATATTACTGGTAAGAATTAGCACCGTATTTGTAAAATCAACTGTGCGACCCTGACCATCGGTGACACGTCCATCATCAAGGATCTGTAACATCACATTGAACACATCTTGGTGTGCCTTCTCCACTTCATCGAACAGGATTACCGCATAAGGGCGTCTGCGTACGGCTTCGGTGAGCTGTCCACCGGCCTCATAGCCGACATAACCCGGAGGTGCCCCAATCAGTCTGCTGACACTGTGCTTCTCCATATACTCAGACATATCGATTCGAACCAAAGCCGCCTCGCTGTCAAACAGTTGAGAGGCCAATGCCTTGGATAGCTCCGTTTTACCGACACCAGTGGGGCCTAGAAATAAAAAACTTGCGATCGGGCGGTTGGGATCACTTAAACCTGCCCTAGAACGCTGAATCGCATCCGCAACAGCTTGCACAGCCTGTTCTTGGCCAATCACACGTTGGTGGAGTTCTGCTTCAAGTCCAAGCAGCTTTTCCATTTCCGACTGCACAAGCTTGGCAACGGGAATCCCGGTCCATTTAGCGATGACATCAGCAATATCGTCTTCCGTAACCTCCTCTCGCAGCAGTGATTTATCGCCTGCCTCTCCATCTTGGGCCAGGGCAGTTTCTTTCTCGCTGAGTTGTTTCTGCAATCCCGCCAGAGTTCCATACTCCAGTTCAGCTGCCTTGTTGAGGTCGTAGCTGCGCTTGGCTTGCTCAACTTGCAATTGCACCCGTTCGATTTCTTCTTTGAGCGAAGAAAGGTCGTCAATCGCACCTTTTTCTTGTTGCCACTGTGCATTGAGGGCACTTTGTTGCTCTGCTAATTCAGCAAGTTCGCGTTCTAGTTTTTCCAACCTTTCCTTGCTAACGGAGTCGGACTCACGTCCTAGGGAAAGCTTCTCCATCTCGAGCTGCACAATCTTGCGATCGATTTCATCAATTTCCTCAGGCTTGGAAGTGATTTCCATTTTCAGCCGTGCAGCAGATTCATCCATCAAATCGATGGCTTTATCTGGCAAAAAACGATCGGCAATATATCGGCTACTGAGCACAGCTGCAGCAACTAGGGCGTTATCAGCAATGCGCACACCATGATGCACTTCGTAGCGTTCTTTGAGACCACGCAGGATGGAGATCGTGTCTTGCACTGTGGGTTGATCCACAAGCACTTGTTGGAATCTTCTTTCTAAAGCGGGGTCTTTTTCGATGTGCTGTCGGTGCTCATCGAGGGTCGTTGCCCCAATGCAGCGCAGTTCCCCTCGAGCCAGCATTGGCTTAAGCAGATTGCTGGCATCCATTGCCCCACCGGTCGCTCCAGCGCCTACAACAGTATGGATTTCATCAATAAAAAGTACGATTTGTCCTTCAGAGGCGGTAACTTCTTTGAGCACCGCCTTGAGTCGCTCTTCGAATTCACCTCGATATTTCGCCCCTGCAATCAAAGCACCCATATCAAGGGCGATTAACTGTCTGTTCTGAAGGGCTGCAGGTACATCGCCATTAACAATCCGCTGTGCGAGGCCTTCAACAATTGCAGTTTTTCCCACCCCTGGCTCCCCAATGAGGACAGGGTTGTTTTTGGTGCGCCTACTAAGAATCTGAATCGTGCGTCGAATCTCATCGTCCCTTCCGATGACAGGGTCGAGTTTGCCTTCGCGAGCAGCAGCAGTCAGGTCTCTGCCATATTTTTCGAGAGATTCGTAAGTTCCTTCTGGGTTCTGATCGGTCACCTTCTGGTTTCCGCGTACCGCGTCAATTGCAACCTTTAGTTTGCCGGCATCTACGCCCGCTTGATTGAGCAACTTGCGGCCGCAACGATTGTCCCCGGCCAATGCAAGTAACAGATGTTCAATCGAGATGAAACTATCGCCAAAAGCTTGCTTATGTTTCTCAGCTTGATCGAGAAGATCATTGACTCCCTTGCCCAAATAGACAGAGTCTGGCGCAGCCTGCAGAGTGGGCTGTTCTTGCAGGTGTGCCTCCACGGCTGTTTGCAAGTTGCCGATCGACACACCTGCTTTTTCTAGGATTCTTCCTGCCAAAGCGTTTTGCTGGAGCAGTGACAACAACAAATGCTCTGTTTCCAGTTGCTGGTGCTTGCGTTGTTGGGCAAGTTGTTGGGCCAAAACGATTGCTGCCCAGCCTTTTTCGGTAAATTGATCCGCCGTAGGTTGCATGTGGTCTTTTACGTTGATTCAACCGTATGTCGACTAACCATTAGCGCCAAGCGGTAAACCGTTCTGATTGGTACGGCTCTTTCGGCAGAGTGTGGTAAGCACCACCAAGAGACAAATCAAACCTCATTGCTGAATTCGTCATCAATAACTTTCATCTATGCATTAAGGTATTTAATTATTGGTTTAAAGAAGCCTATAGATCAACCATCTATGCACGATTAGATCATCTCTTCATGGCTTAAACTTTTAGTATTCTCTTGATCCAAATACAACAGCCTACCCAATATTTAGCTTATCCTTTACTCTAAGCAAAATGTATTACTACTGACACCAATCATACTTATACCTTAATTCAATATAAGCACCGTGACCTTCAACCATTTCACCAGCAAATATTTAAAGACTTGTAGCCACTTGCATTCAAGCCAATCATTTGCGAATTGGAGAGATTCTACTTTTTCTAAACCAATCCTCTATCTGCTGTGACTCAGCCTCATTTTGAAGGTCGCAAAGCTTGACAGGAAAACCATAATCTTTAGCTAGATCTATTAACTCCTGATCATTAGAGCAATTCTTCAACTGGCCTCGTAGCGTTAAACTGTGCTCAGCGGCATGGAGAAGATCAGACAGGCCCTCTCGTGTCATTGCATCATATACATTCTTAGTTTAATAATATATCCAAGCTTTGACGCCTGCAAACCAGCGAGAAACCTTTGCAGGCATAATTGAGTGATCAAACCTATATCATCCAATAATAAAAATGTAGAAACAAAAAGAATAGTTACCTTAGGCTTGATATTTTTAGGGTCTTTAATGCCTGCTTATCGGTCAGTTAATTTAACTCATTCAACAGTAACCTTTCCAACCATGCCAGCGCCACGATGGGGCTCACAGTAGAAATCATAAGTGCCAGCTGTTGTGAATGTTTCTTCCCAAGATTCACCCGGAGCAAAGGCTAGATCAGAGTGACTTAACTCATCGTGGCCTTCAAATACAGCGTTATGTGGGGCGAGATTATTATTGACGAACTTGATCGTGTCTCCTTCTTGAATCGTTATAGAGCTTGGTTCGAAAGCAAGCATGCCTGAATCGCTGCCTAGTTTCACTTCAGTAGTGGCAGCCTGAACGGAAGAGACTCCAAGCCCAATCACCAAAAACAAAGTGCAGGCTGCTGCTGCGATAGAGCGAAGCATTGAGGCCATGAGGGCTTACATGATTTCTAGGAACACTTTAGCCCTGATTGTGAAGTTTTCCGCGCTGCGGCAGCCCTGAATCGGCTAACACGGCTTCAAGTGTGGCTGCATGGCTGTGACCTCCGACACGTTCTGGTGTCGTAATTGGATCATGCACAAAGTGCCTTTGTTTGATGCTGAAGCGATCCCAGGCAGTGATTTCGATCGGCAGCACCTTGATCAGAGCCTCAATCAGCCAACCCCAGAGGGGTAGGCCAGGCGTCTGCCTAAGCCCACGCCAGCGACAAAGAGTCGCTATAGCTTGATTCACAGAGATCGAGGGTTGACCCATAACCAAACGCCGAACAGCTCCCTGCCCAGCCTCTCGATTGAGGAGTTTGGGGCTCGTTGCCAAGTGGCCACATATGCAAGCAATATCAGCTGCGTGAATGAAATGAAAGCTGGCATCAGCCCTTAGCCAGCGTGCCAACCAAAGCCAGCGGCTTGCTTCTACTAACCCTTCAGTGAGATAGCTGGTAGGGAATGGGCTCGTACCATCGACCCTTCCCCCGAAAACGAGCGTAGGGAAAACAGCCACGATCCGATCAGCCAACGGATGGTGCTCAAGGTCCTGGAGGCACTGAGCCTTGGTTTGAATGTATTCAGTGCCATACGCAAGAGCTTCTGGCAATGGCTGAAGATCCCGGTTGAGAATGCTTGCCGTAGAGAAATAGGTGATCTGCTCAAGAACCTCTGGATTGAGAAGCCCGAGCAGAGTTTTAACAGCCACAACATTCACTTGATGGGCTCGCTCTGGATCCCCCCAAGCCGTTGCCGTATGAATCACACGGCTGACCGTGGCTAGCTGATTAGCAAAACAATAGGGATCACGTAAATCTCCTACCAGCAGTTGAACACGTGGGTGTTGCGCTGAGATGGCCGTGAGTTTGGCCGGATCTCTGAGCCAGAGCAATAACTCGGCATCGGAGTTTTCAAGTAGCCAGGAGGCTGTGTACTGCCCAACACAGCCGCTTGCTCCTGTGATCAGGATCCGGGCAGGAGTCAAGCGGCAGATCCGATCAGATTGTCAACAGTCTTGCCAGTTTCGAAAAACACCTTGGCATTGTCCTCAGGTGTTCCAGGCAGGATGCCATGGCCGAGGTTGAGGATATGCCGGCGACCTCGAGCCTTGCGAACCGCATCGACAATTCGCTCTCGAATCGCTTCTGGTGTTCCAAACAACAGGCCAGGGTCAACATTGCCTTGAACACCTAAGTGCTCGGGAAGTCGAGCGCAGCCATCGGCCATATCAACAGTCCAGTCAAGAGAGATGATATCGACACCTGTGCGCCCCATTCGTTCCAACACTCCAGCGCTGCCGGAGATGTAGAGAATCATTGGAGTGTCGGGATGAGTGGATTTCACCAGGTCTACGACTCTTTTTTGATAAGGCGCTGCAAAGGTGTCGTAGTCGGCCGGGCTTAGCTGACCGGCCCAGGAATCAAACATCTGCACGACCTGGGCGCCGGAATCGATTTGATAACGCAAATAAGTGGCAATCGATTCAGCGAAATGGTTGAGCAAACGATGCAGAAGATCTGGCTGCTGGAAAGCCATCGCCTTGATCACGGCGTAATTCTTGCTGCTTTTGCCCTCAACCACATAGGCAGCAAGGGTCCAGGGAGCCCCCACAAAACCCAGCACAGCAGCCTTATTACCAACACTCTCGCGCAGGCGTCCGAGCACCTCGCCTACAAAAGGCATGGTTGCGTTTGGCTCCAATGGCTGAAGAGCCTCAATTTGACTGAGGCTGCGAATCGGCTTTTGGATGAGGGGGCCCTTGCTTTCAACGATGTCGAAATCGATGCCCATGCCGGGCAAGGGAGTGAGGATGTCTGAGAACAAAATCACCCCATCAGGCTGGAATGCTTCAAAGGGCTGCATCGAGATCTGGTAAGAGAGATCAGGATTTTCAGAACGCTCTCGAAAACTGGGGTAACGGTCCCGGAGATCCCGGTAAACCTTCATGTAGCGTCCCGCCTGGCGCATCATCCACACAGGGGTCCGCTCGACCGACTCACCACGCGCAGCGCGGAGCAATAAGGGCTGGGAGTCGCTCATTACAAGGGTCAGGATCAGTCAGAAAACCTACCTGAAGGCCGTTGTTGTTCAGGCCATCAGTGATGTTGAGAACGCAGCTTCGTCACATGTTCATTGGCTTTGGCTGCACTCAAAGACTTCGCTTCGGGTCATGACGGAAGACCAGCACGCTCAGCGCTGGTAGACAGAGTTCAAGAGACTGCTCATATCCATGGATATTGAATTCATCAGTTTTTTTACCGCCCATATTGCCGAGGTTTCTACCGCCGTAACAAGAGCTATCTGTGTTGAAAACTTCCTGATAATAGCCACTCATAGGCACGCCAATTCTGTAATTTGAATGACTTTGAGGTGTGAAGTTGGCGACGACGACAAGCCAAGTTCCGCCACTACTTTCACGACGCATAAAGCTGATTACAGAATGACGATTATCATTGCAATCAATCCATTGGAATCCATATTGATCAAAATCATCTTTCCATAGAGCAGGCTCGGCTTTATAGAAAGTGTTGAGGTCATCAACCAATCTCTGCAGACCCTTATGAGGATCATGTTTCAACAGCTCCCATTGCAGATCTCCCCATACATTCCATTCCGATCGTTGACCAAATTCCATTCCCATGAAGATAGTTTTCTTGCCAGGATGGGTCCACATATAGGCAAGCAATGCACGAACATTTGCACATTTCTGCCAGTCATCTCCTGGCATCTTATGGAGAAGATTGCTTTTACCATGCACAACCTCATCATGACTAAGTGCCAGCATGAAGTTTTCGGTGTAGGCATACCAAATCGAAAAAGTGATGTTGTTCTGGTGAAACTGCCTAAACCAAGGATCTAACTCGAAATAATCGAGCATGTCATGCATCCAACCCATATTCCATTTAAGATTGAATCCCAGCCCGCCCATATCGGTGGGCTGAGTAACCATGGGCCAAGTTGTTGACTCCTCCGCAATTGAAAGCGCTCCAGGGAAGTGCTGGAAAAGAACGTGATTGGCCTGTTGGAGGAATCGAACTGCTTCTGTATTTTCTCGCCCTCCATCTTCATTGGCAATCCATTCTCCATCAGGTCGAAGATAGTCGCGATAAAGCATCGAAGCCACCGCATCAACACGAATACCATCAATATGGAATTGCTCAAACCAATACACAAGATTGGCAACGAGAAAGTTGCGAACCTCGTTGCGGCTGTAGTTGAAGATCAACGTGCCCCATTCCTTGTGTTCACCAATGCGTGGATCAGAATGTTCGTAGAGATGGGTTCCATCAAAGAAGGCCAGGCCATGACCATCCTTAGGGAAATGGCCTGGCACCCAATCGATGATCACACCTAAACCTTCGGCGTGGCAGCGATCAACAAATGCACGGAATTCATCCGGACTTCCAAATCGGCTGGTGGGTGCATACCACCCTGTGACCTGGTATCCCCATGAGCCATCAAATGGATGCTCTGAGATTGGCATCAGTTCAATGTGGGTGAATCCCCGATCTTTCACGTAGGGGATTAACTGGTCGGCTAGTTCGGGATAGGTCAGGAGACGAGCTCCAGGCTTCATGTCAGCAGCGGGTACCGGCGCCCGGGGCGTGCCATCCAACTCGATATACGGTTCATCTGTTGCTGCATGAATCCAGCTGCCTAAATGCATTTCATAGACAGAAATTGGCTGATCGAGAGCATTACGACTATCCCGTTGCCGCATCCATTGCTCGTCCTGCCATTGATAGCGATCAAGCCTCGCGACTACGGAGCTTGTCGCTGGGCGCACCTCGTGCTGGAAACCATAGGGATCAGCTTTCTGATAGCAATGGCCTTCCTGCGTTCGGATTTCGTATTTATAAAGGGTCCCTTCTTTAAACCCAGGAATAAACAGCTCCCAAAGGCCTCCCTGGCGACGCTGCATCGGATGATGACGGCCATCCCATCCGTTTAATTCTCCGAGAACAGCCACACTGCAAGCATGGGGTGCCCAGAGGCAGAACATCACTCCCTCAACACCCTCACGCTCCATCAGGTGGGCGCCCATGCGTTGCCAAATGTGGTGATGGTTGCCCTCCGCAAAGAGGTGACGGTCCATCTCCCCCATCCATTCATCGTGGAAGGCCCAGGGGTCGTGCTGCTCATGCACGATTCCTGCGCGTTTAACCCGCACCTGGTATATGCGGCCGGGATCTTGGTTGAGAGCTGCTTCGAAGATCCAGGAGTGATTGGGCGTTGTCATGGCAGTCGTTCTGCCATCACAAAGCAGCTCTACTTGGCTTGCCTCCGGCATCCAGATGCGCACGATCCATTGCCCCTCATGGGATTGAGGACCCAACAGCGAGAAAGGATGATCGTGGCGACATTCAGCAAGTCTTTGGCCGTCTTGAACCACCCAGTCGAGGGCAACACTGGTGGTCATGGGGTAAAGACATCAATGGCCGCGAGCTTAGGTCGATTCATGGACCGCAAGGGCAGACTGAGCACCAGAGGGAGCAGTTGAATCAGCGAACGCTGATCAATCAGACCAGATCAGCTGAGAAATCCACGTTGATGATCTCCCCTTGACTGTTGAAAATGACAAAAAGGTTGTCTGTTAAATCGCCAAACTCAATGGTCACTAAAACCAGCTGCTGTTCCCCGCCTTGGCTGGCAACAATCGCATCTTTCACCTTTTGGAAACCGCCGCTGACGCGATTGAGTTTTGTCCACTTGCGTTGCAAGTCTTGTGGTTTCAACTCCTGTTGAAAGCTCAGTTCAAGAAAGGAGCGCGCAGCGATCCAGCGAGCAGATACCAAATCGTCAACGAAATCAATGGCTGATTGCTCAATCGGCAACGCTTCACCACTCCATTTCCATGCGATCAATTTCCCTTTCTGATCGAGAACCATGATCAACGGGACGTCGCCATCGATGGTCTGAACCATGGCGTCGACAGTGGTGTCGTCTATGCCTGGTGAGACGTCGACAATGCGACTTGACTTGACTTGAGGACGCCTTTTCAGACGTTTTTGGATCCGTTCAGTGGTGGTGGTGCTGCGCAGGGCTTCTGAAAGTTGGCCATAGATGGTTTTCGCGTCTTGCACCACTAATGCCTTGAGCAGGATTTGCGCTGTTTTTGTCGCCTCAGCAGGGCTCAAGGTGGTCTTTTGAATGGTCTCCTGCGCTGCCACATTCGGAAGGGTTAGTGCACTCAAGCCCATGGGCAATCCAAGGGATAGGCTCAGCAGGCAAACAGACAGCTTCAAAACTCTTGGGGCAAATCGAAATCTATTTTGCCGGAGTTCCATGGCAAAAGCCTCAACTTGGATCCATTGAGCTGCAGTGTCATGGTCACCACTTGGCAATGGGGTCCTGGAGGGCCACAGGGATGACGATCGTGGCCTGGGTTGACACCAATGGCCGGCCAGGCAGCACCTGCGAGAGATAGGCGCAGATGTTCTCCTCGCTGCAGGTCTGCAAATATTGGTTGAAGTTTCACCTTGCGCGGCAGCATGCGCAGGGCCTGCTCTCCTTGCACACGCAGAAAACCTGTTGAGAGCTGCCTTACCTCGCTGTGGCTGAGATTAACAACGGAGAGGGCAACGCAAAGGTCAAATCCCGGTTGATCTGACTGCACTGTCAGCTGCAGTAATGGGATCCCATTGAGTTGGAGAGGTTCCTGCAAAGCAGTGGTTGTGAAGGTAGCTACATCGGCGCGCTGGTCCACGGCGCTGCGCTCAGCAACTCCTGGTTTTGGGCTGAGATGTCCTCCAACTGCTTGAACCGGTCGCCAAGGGTCATGGACCACATAAACCACGCCGCCACCTTTCTTGTTCTGATGCAGGGTGCCTTCTGAGGGGTCCAAGCAGGCCATCCCTCCACTGACAAGACTCCAGCCGGCATGGGCTGATGTTGTGGTCAGGGTGGGGCTTGCAAATGTCTGCCAAGAACAAGACGTGATATTCCAGATCCGCCCATGGGGTCTTGAATTCGTTAAGGCTTTCGAAGATTGCAGATGGCGATCAAAGAACTCCAGCTGAAGTTGCTGCGCATCAGGCCACCACTGCAGGTGAGTCGCTGGACCGATGTGAAGTTCTGGACTACCACCTACTTGGCTTGATCGTTGATAGAGATCAAGCAGGCCATTCAAATGGGGGTCCCACCAGCCACCCAGAAGCAGCATCGGTTGACGAAGCCAGGAATCCAAGGGCTTGTGTACAACACAGTCTTGATCGTTTTGGCTCGCTTGATGTAGCCATCTCAAGCTCATTCCATCGGGATCGTGGCGTTTCAGAAGTGCCGGACCCTCATACAGGTAGCTGTCGTCTTCCAAACTGCGGCGAAGCTCTCTCCATGCTTCCCAGTTGCCACATCGACGAGCTTGTAGTGCTGCAAGTTGCAGCCCCCAGGCCAAGCCAAGATGCCACCAGTGAGCACCTCCCTCACAACTCCAATGGTTGCGCTCATCAACTCCTGCCATCGCTGGGGCCAGACAGTCCGGTGGTGGCGTCCCGGGTTCAGCAAGTAGCTGTGTTAGGCCCTGATAGGAAAACCCATAGGTTCCAAGGCGGCCATTGCATTCTGGTAACTCCCGAACCCATGCATGCGTCTGAGTGGTATCAGAAGCTTCTTGCAGGAAGCCATTGAAGTGCCCTTCGGAATCCCCTTGCCCACGTACGTCCTGGACCACGACCAGATAGCCATGACTTGCCCACCAACCAGGATGGATGTAAGTCACAGTTGAGGCGAGCGCACGTCCGTAGGGCTGACGCATCAATAGAGCAGGCCAGGGTCCCTCACCTTTCGGGACCCATAACCTGGCAACGAGCTTGACCCCGTCAGAGAGTGTCAGCCAGGCATCGTGCCAGTTCACGGATCCAGAGCTCGTTCGACCTTCAACGCACATCCGGGCAGTTCATTCCAATCACATAGGTGGCCAGAATCTCAGCGTTATTTGAGCTGAGATTGCGTTGGCGGGCGACTTCTGAGATCGCTTGAGATGAATAAGCAGAAACCCCTTTGGTATTGAGAGCCTTAAATTGACTGCACAATTCGCGCGCTTCGCCTGGGTTGTTTTTGACGCTTTCAAGAAGGCTGGACTGCGCCTTGACATCCGAAGCACTGACAAGGGCTACGACGATCAGCGCTGGCAAATAGCGCATTGGTCCCAAAGATGCACGCTGTGATCATTTGAGACACTCTTGTCGGGATTGTGGGGCTTCGCTAGGTCAGTTCTGCAGTTGCCTAGTACGAGCAAGCTGGATCCAGCGATTCGCCATAGCTAGGTCCACGCTCGATTGTCGATGGTTATTGAGTTGGCGTTGTAACCGTCCCGTCTGATGCACAACATCCTGTGGAGTCACAGCGGCCAAAGCGGCTGCAGTGGCTAGCCCGGAGTGGATCAGCAAGGCAGCATCCGCCAGTTCTAGATCTAGATCACAAACAAGTGCCGCCATGCCTCGCAATCGTTTCAGGTTGCGTGTCGTCGCAAGCCCTCCCTTAGCAAGTCGGTTGAGTTCCCGGTCCTCGAGGCGTTTCAATGCGCTCCATGTTGTGATCCCTGCGGCCACGAGCAGGGCTTGTTCGTCACGAAAGCTCTGAGGTAAATCTCCCAGAGGTTGATCAACCTGCATCACTTTTTTCGGCTAATGGCAGCGTGATGTTCTGACGCAAGTCGCGTATGACTTCGCCGAGGATGACGGGTTGACTGACACCCTCTCCAACCGATTCCAGCCTGCGTAGCCGCACATGCACTTCACTGCCGTTATATCCACCGCGATGGATGTTGCCTGCTAGTTGCTCCAATGTGGCTTCGACCGCTTCATCGGGAAAGTCGTCGGGGGCCTGGGCGACAACAAGGTCCGTGCTGTTGTCAAACACCACGGGTACCACCAGAGCTCCTTCCACCTTGAGGGGGGGGGTATAGCTCACGCTAAAAGCCCAACAGCTTGCCAAAAGAAGAAGGTTGAAGCTGGTCACTCCCACCAGCCGGAAGCGTTGTCCCCAACGAACCAAGAAAGCAATCAGGGTCATTAGGATTAGGGCTAGGCCTGACCAGGCAAGCCATCCGGTTGCGGTTTCAATCACCTCTGGAATAGACATGGACTGGTGAACCTCAGGAGAACTACTTATATTTCGCACGCTCCCAGGAAGGTTGACTCAAATCGATGGGAGAGAAGAGTCAATCTTTGGCTAAAGGGCGATGGAAACGCCCTGCTGTTCTACTGCTAACCAGCAGCTTGGTTGTTTGGGTTGGCGCCGATCGAGTTGTTGCTGCCCTTCTTGAACGTCTGCGTCCGCAACTGGAGCAACAGCTTTCTAAACCTCTAGGCCATCCTTTGAAAATTGGTGCCTATCAGGGCCTGCGGCCCTGGGGTATGGCCATTGGTCCCACTGAAGTGCTGTCTGGAAGTCATGACGATTCCACCGCATTGCTCTCTGGTCTAACCATCAGTCTTGCCCCAATGGCCAGCCTGTTCCGTTTGCGACCCGTTGCCGTACTCACCCTTGAAGGATCACGGTTAACGCTACGTCGTAATCAGAAGGGTTTCTACTGGGTCCCTGGTCCATCTAAAGGCGAGCCTCCCCCAAAGGTTGATCTTCAGCTGCGGTTGACTCAGCCCGCCAGGGTCCGGATCGAACCGGCAAACTTGGAGTTCACCGCCACCACACGGGCAGACCTTCAGTTGGCGGAGGGATGGGCCAATGGGTCTGTCCAATTTGTATTGCCAGATCGTGGAAGATTCTTCCTAAAGGGCCGTGGGCGTTGGGATCGTTTAGAGCTTCAGGCCCATGCTCGTTTGGACCAAATCAGCCTTAAACCATTGCAGGGGCTTTTGCCGGGAACACTGCCCATGCAAATGCAGGGTCAGATTGGCGGTGACCTCCAAATGAGTCTTAATCAGGGACGTATGGACTGCAAGGGATCCCTGTCATTGGTTCGATTCCAATTAGCGGGTGGTCCCCTCAAAAAGTCACTCTCATCTCGTGAAGCCAAGATCAACTGTCGTCAAGATCGTCTTCAGTTACCTCTCAGCCAATGGCGTTACGGCCCTTGGACCGCTTCTCTCAAGGGAGGTGCTCATCTCAATCACTCCTACAACCTCGACCTCAAGGTCAACCAGCGGCAACAAGGGCATGCCTTCCAAGCCCGGATCAATGGACCTTGGCATGAGCCCAATCTGCACGCCAGTGGCCGCTGGATTCTTGCCCCAAAGATCCCCGTTGATGGTCCGCTGCAACTGAACTTGCAGATGCGCACCAACTGGCGCAATCCCAAGGCCTTCAGGGCCTTTATTGACACTTTTGATGTTCTTGGTCCAGGTCTTCAGGTCCGCGCAAGGGGCCCCCTCTATCCCGAGTTAGGGCTGAGCACCCAGCGCCTGGAGTTTGCAGGACCTGCATGGCAGCGCATCCCTGTGCTTGCTGATCTTCTCGGCAGCCAATCCTTGATCAAAGGCAAGCTTCAGCTTGAGGGCCCTTCATCGAGCCCCCAACTTCAGCTAAGCCTTGCTCAGCAACGTAATCCTTTGCTGGAAACCTGGTCTCTGCGAGCGGGGTGGTCAGCAGATTCCGGTTTGCTCCGCTTAAGGCAGTTCAACAGTCCCCTGCTCAAAGCTGTGGCGGACTTGCCTCTCTCAGTTGATCAAGGACGCCTACGCAGTGGAGAACTGCAGGCCAATCTGAATTTGAATCCTTTCCCTTTAGCTCGTGTTGGTCCGCTTCTCGGCACCTCTTTGGCTGGAACCCTTGCTGCTTCGGGTCAGGTGAGAGGGCCATTCTCGGCCCTTCGTCCAAATCTTTCCCTCCGGGTAGTGAATCCAGAAGCTGGAGGGTTGCGGTTGTTGGAAGATTGGCAAGGGAACTTGGCCGGACTCCCTGCTGGGGGTAGCACTCTGCTGATGGGATCAGTGGGGGCTGTGATCCCTGGGCAGCTCTCAGCTCGATTGGGACGCGACTGGTTGCCACAGGAGTTGGCGATTAACCGTGGCGATGGCCGTCTCTCGCTAAACGGCACCCCAGCTCGCTATCGCTGGGAGTTGAACAACTTCAAAGTGGATGGGATTGAGGCGGCCCTGTCTTCAAAGCAGCGATTTGAAGGCGTTTATGGTCAACTCAGCGGGTCAGGCAGCCTGGGCCTTCAGCCCCTGGCCATGGAAGGCCAAGTCACCATCAGCAATCCAAGGTTGATGGGTCTGCAATTTCAACAGGCTTTGCTGCAGGGGAGGGTTGCCAACCAGCGCTACAAGCTGACTGGTGAGCTGCTACCAGCGGATACAGGCCAGATCAATCTTGCAGCGGGAGGTCGCCTTGGTGGCGAACTCTCTGCCAAGGCAAAGGCACGCGGTCTAAGCGCGCGTTGGCTGATCTCTAGTGCAGAGCAACTTTCTAATTTTAATGATGTTCTTCCAGCTTCGATTGGGCGAGCCCAAGATCTGGGCACTCTGTTGATGCAAACCTTGGGAAGGTCTCTAGATGATCAGCTCAAAGTCTTGGCAGCGGCGCAGGCTTCCGTCAATCGTTTCGACCAGCGAAATCGTCGTAGCAAGATCATCCATCCAGAGGATCTACGTGGGCAGATTGATGCGGTGATCGATCTGAAGGGTCCCGATCTGGCCAAGCTCAATCTGGGGCTAAAGGCCAGCAGTCATCTCTGGACAGAAGGTGAGGATCAGGATCACGCCCTACAAGTCAAACCCATTTTCGCCTCGATTCAAGGACCACTGCATGGTGGGGAAGGGTCGTTTTCACTGCTTCACGTTCCCTTTTCTCTGCTTTCGTTGGTCGCACCTCTACCTCAAGCACTGCGGGGCGCTCTAGGACTTTCGGGTCGATACAACCTCAGACGGGGAACCCCTGAGATCACAGCTGATCTAGTGATGGAAACCGCCAGGTTGTCTGAAAGCACATTGAGCTTGGACAAAGGACAAATTCTCTTGAATGATGCCCTCCTGAACCTCGACTTGGCGCTGCGAAGCTCTTCTTCCAAAGAGGCTGTAACCATTACCGGTCAAGTGCCTCTGGATCCCTCCTTGCCGATAGACGTCAGGGTTGAGAGCCACGGCGACGGCCTACATTTTCTGGCTGATTTTGCTGAAGGTGCGGTCGCCTGGAAGGGCGGTAACTCCGACCTCAAGTTGTTGTTTAGCGGCAGCCTTAGCGCTCCTCAGGCGAATGGATTTTTGGTGATGCAAAACGGCGAATTCGTCGTCATGGAACAAGTTGTCAAGGGGTTGGAGGCTGCCATGGTTTTTGACTTCAATCGCCTTGAGGTGCAGCGTCTCAAAGCAAAGATTGGCTCGAAGGGCATCTTGCAAGGTGCGGGATCCATTGCCTTGCTTCGCCCTGCACCTGAAGACCAGCCCCTGACTATCGAAATCAGTAAGTCCCGTTTTAAGTTGCCAAAGGCTGATGTAGGGGTGGCCGCCAAGCTCAAGTTCACGGGTGCCTTGCTGAAACCCTTGATTGGCGGTGAGCTCACGATCAAAGAAGGAACGATCTCACCTACCGGCTCAGGGCTTCTGCGACCGATCAACTCTGCCATTCAATCCACCAAAAGGCCTGGAGCCGGAGAGGTGATAGCGACTTCCAGCAGCCCCAAAGTTGTTAATGCCAACACCCTGCTTGAGGAGCAGTGGGATTTCAAGAAACCCTTGATCTTGCTTGGACCAGATGTAGAGGTCAGTCGGAGGAAGATGTTGAGCTCCATGATTCCCAACATCCCCTCTATCAGCTTCGACAACCTGCGTTTAAAGCTGGGGCCAAATTTGCGCATCACTGCTAATGCGCTGGCCAATTTCAGTACAGAAGGGTTGCTCAGCTTGAATGGTCCCCTAGATCCAAAGCTTCAGGCTCGTGGGGTGATTCGGCTACTGAATGGGCGGCTGAATCTGTTTACGACGTTCTTCAGTCTTGATCAGCGAGCTGCGAATGTCGCTGTGTTTACTCCTTCTCTGGGCCTAATCCCTTACGTTGATGTCGCCATGAACAGCCAGGTCTCCGACAGCATCAGCATCGGCACCGACAGTAACGCCGCATCAGCGAATGTATTTGATACCAATGGAACAGGTGCTCTTCGGGCCGGAGGACAGTTCCGCTTGATCAAAGTGATGGTGAAGGCCGAGGGACCTGCAAATCGTCTTTTCCAAAACATTGACTTACGCAGCTCGCCGTCACTGCCACGTGCTCAATTGCTGGGGTTAATTGGAGGAAATTCACTGGCAGGGTTGTCGGGAGAAGATGGTGGTGCGGCACTAGCGACTGTGATCGGTCAATCTCTTCTCACGCCTGTTCTTGGAACAATCTCTGATGCTTTCAGTCAACGAATGCAAATTGCCCTTTATCCTGCATACGTCTCGCCGGTTGTGACGAGTCAACAAGAGCGCGTTTCTGGGCAAGTCCCACCCACGCTCGAGTTAGTCACAGACATTGGTGTTGATATCACTAAGCGACTTAACGTTTCTATTTTGGCGACACCAGACCGCAACGATATTCCTCCGCAAGGCACCCTTACTTATCAAATCAGTCCCAGCATGAATCTCTCAGGTTCTGTAGACAGCCAGGGAATTTGGCAAAGCCAATTGCAATTATTTTTCCGCTTTTGACCAGTTGGCAACCGACTTAGCTCAGTTCATCGGTGTCGATTTGGGAGGTACCGCGATCAAGTTAGGACGATTTGATCAGCAGGGCAATCTGTTGGCAGAAACCGAATTGCCAACCCCTCAACCCTCGGTGCCAGGTGCTGTCACAGTTGCTATTTGCGAAGCTATCGAGACTGTTGATCCAAGCCATCATGCTGCATTTGTGGGAGTGGGCTTGCCAGGACCAATGGATGCTGAAGGGCGGGTTGCCAGGGTCTGTATCAACCTACCTGGATGGCTGGAGGTTCCTTTAGCCGACTGGTTGGAACCACGACTGAATCGGCACGTCACCCTGGCAAATGATGGCAACTGTGCTCTCGTTGGTGAAGCATGGCAGGGCGCGGCCCAAGATTTTCAAAACGTCGTTCTGCTCACTCTTGGCACCGGAGTAGGTGGGGGCGTCATGCTTGGGGGACAATTGTTTGTCGGTCATAACGGGGCTGCAGCCGAGCCTGGTCTGATTGGGGTGGATTCGGAAGGTCCCAGCTGCAACAGTGGCAACCAAGGCTCCCTAGAGCAATACGCCAGCATTGGCGCCCTTCAACGTCTATGGGCTGGGGACCCAGAAGAATTAAGTAACCGAGCTGCTTCTGGCGATCGCCAGGCTCTCGAGATCTGGGAAACCTATGGCCGCAAACTCGGGGTGGGAATCAGTTCTCTCGTCTATGTTTTCACCCCTCAGCTGGTGCTGGTCGGAGGAGGTCTTGCAGGTGGAGCAGTTCATTTCCTACCAGCGGTCCGTCAGGAAGTAGAGAAGCGGGTGCAAGCTGTGAGCAGAGAGGGTTTGCAGATTCGCTCCTGTGCCCTTGGGAATGGAGCTGGTCGCCTGGGAGCAGCTCGACTTGCCCTTCAACGTCTCTTAAGTGTCGGCAATGCCCCTTGAGGCGTAATGATGAGCACAGCTGTGCCGCGCTGTGATGACAACTTCTCCTGGAGTCCCTGAGCCTTCCGCCCAGTTGCTGCGACTTGCAGCAGAGGTGCGGCAAGCAGCCATGGCTCTTGGGCAAAGTGATGACAACCAGCGGCGTAAGGCCCTGATGGCAATGGCCAATGCTTTGCTGTCAAGCTCTGAGCAGATCGTGAGGGCTAATCAACTCGATTTTGAGAAGGCTCGAACTCAGGGACTTGCTTCTGCCCTGATGGCGCGGCTCAAGCTTGATCAAAGCAAACTCAATTCGGCTATCGAGGGGCTCAGGCAGTTGGCTCAATTATCTGATCCCCTTGGTTTGCGTCAGTTGCATCGTGAACTGGATCAAGACCTTGTGCTGGAGCGCATCACCGTTCCTCTTGGAGTCCTGGGGGTAATCTTTGAGGCGCGCCCAGATGCCGTAATTCAGATCGCTTCACTGGCAATTCGCTCTGGCAATGGCGCACTTCTCAAGGGCGGCAGCGAAGCAAGACACACCAATCAGGCCATCATTGAGGCGTTGAAGAATGGTCTGGCTGAAACAGAGATCGATCCCGAGGCAATTGCCTTACTCACGACCCGCCAGGAAAGCCTTGCCCTACTTCGCCTTGATGGCCTAGTGGATTTGATCATCCCTCGCGGCAGCAACGAACTGGTGCGTTTCATTCAAGACAACACACGAATTCCGGTTCTTGGTCATGCGGACGGAATCTGTCATCTCTATCTCGATGCCGCGGCGGATCTGAAGCAGGCCCTACAGATTGCAATCGATAGCAAGACCCAGTACCCCGCAGCATGCAACGCTATTGAAACTCTGCTCATTCATCAGTCCATTGCACCGTCGTTTTTAGAGCTTGCAATTCCTGCCTTTCGTCAGGCCGGGGTTCGTCTGCTTGGGGATTCAGCGAGCCGGGCTTTAGGAGTAGAAGAGTCAGCAAGTGAAGAGGATTGGGCTACGGAATATCTCGATCTGATTCTGTCAGTGAAAGTGGTGCCTGATCTAGAGGGAGCCCTGGATCACATCCGTCGCTATAGCTCCCGTCACACGGAGGCGATTGTCAGCAATGATCAGGAGACGGCTGAGCGTTTTCTCCAAGCTGTCGATAGTGCCGGTGTTTTTCACAATTGCTCCACGCGTTTTGCCGATGGATTCCGTTATGGCTTTGGAGCCGAGGTTGGAATCAGTACTCAAACACTGCCTCCAAGGGGGCCGGTTGGCTTGGAAGGGCTGGTGACCTATCGCTATCGGTTGCGTGGACACGGCCACATTGTGGCGGACTATGCCAATGGTGAATGCATGTTCACTCACCGGGACCTATCGCTGTGATCAATCGTCTCCCTTTAGGAGCCATTCATGTTAACGATGTGCGCTTGTGGGCTCACGTGGGTGTGCTTGACCATGAAAGGCGTGAAGGGCAGTGGTTCAGCTTGGATTTCAGCCTTTGGTTAGACCTTGACAAGGCTGCCCTGGATGATGACCTCAATGCCACTGCGGACTACAGCTTGGCTATTGGTGCAATGCAACGACTCTCCTTTGAACTGAAGTGTTTCACCATCGAACACTTCAGCGAGCGATTGCTAGTGCTCTTGGAAGATCTCTACGGTCCTGTGCCGATGCGAGTGCTTGTGCGTAAATGTGCTGCTCCGGTGCCTGGGTTTAGTGGCAGTGTGGCTGTTGAAAGGTGTCGCAATTGGCCAACACCCTGATCTTTGTCAAGGCTTTTAGCGATGTTTACGCATGTCGCATCAGTGGATAAACCCCGTCGACCATTGGTGCTTGTACATGGTCTTTGGGATACCCCGCATCTTTTTAGGCGGTTGGTGAAGGCACTCGAACAGCATCAGCTACCTCTACAGATCCCCCATCTGCCTCATCGCCTGGGAGTTGTTCCGCTTTCCAAGCTGGCTGAGACGTTGGATCAGCTCATCGTTGAGCAGTGGGGGACCGAGACGGTTATCGATGTACTTGGATTCTCGATGGGAGGGGTGATCAGTCGAGTTTGGCTGCAACAACTAGGTGGATCACGACGAACGCATCGTTTTCTGAGTGTAGGAAGTCCACAGCGAGGCACCATCACAGCCCAGTGGATTCCCGCCTGTTTGTTTGCTGGTTTAGCGGATATGAAGCGCGGCAGCCCCTTACTGCGTCAGCTCAACGGCGACGTTTCAGCCTTAGAAGACATTGAATGCAGCAGTTATTTCTGTCGATGGGATGTCATGGTTGTTCCAGGCTGGCAAGCCGTATTACCAGTGGGTGAGCAACAGGCCGTTCCAGTAATCACGCATCAACAATTGATGTCTCATCCGCTGGCATTGAAGTTGCTGACTTCAAAGCTTCTCAGTCATTAACTAGGCGAAGTCGAGTTACCTGACCAAACTGAGCGAATACTCATAAACCAGCACACAGATGTGTTTCTCAGCGTCAGCCAGCTTTACGGCTGCAGCGGTCCTCATGCCCTTAGGGCTTTATACCCACCATCTTGCGTCTGAAGCGAAACGTCCCGGCTACAAACCTCTAGCCCTAGTACCGTTCTTCTTCGGGCTACAGCAATTTATTGAGGGTTTTGTATGGGTGGGATTGGGTCACGGAGAAACAGTGGCTTCACCGGTCGAACCTCTCACCTCAATTACTTCTGTTGGCTTTCTATTTTTTGCCTATTGCTTCTGGATGATATGGATTCCATGGAGCGCATACTCGATTGGGCGTCATTCCGAAAGTGAAGGAGTCAAGAGAGCTTTACGCTGGGTTTGGATTATTGGTTCCATCCTTGGAATCTCATTCTGGCTGCCTTTATTAGTACATCCACCGTTGATCCAGCCAGGACTAGTGACAGGCGGAAGGATCGTCTACAACGTCAACACCATCTTCCATAATTTCATCAATACAGAGCCTATTGGAGAACTAATTTATTGGTGTTGGATTGTTATTCCTTTGCTGATTCTGAAAGACAAAGCCGTCAAACTCTTCGGAGTATTAATTGTATTATCTATCATTCTGACACTGTTTACATATAGTATGGCTTTCAATTCAGTGTGGTGCTTCTACAGTGCAATTCTTTCAATTTTTGTTCTATGGATCGTAAATCGTCCGGAGATGCGTCGTGCCTGATGCTCTTCTGCAGGGCTTAAGCGGACTGAGTCAAGGCCTTGATTCCATGGCTGAGGTGCTGCTTAAAATGGAGGCTGGAGTTGAATTGTTGCTGGCAGTTGGCCTTTCAATGTCAGCAGCACATTTCTTTTCTCTTCTTGCTAATCGTTTAGGTCCTGTTCAAATTGCCGTGCATTTATTCTTTGATGCGCTAGGCCTAAGCCTAGCTTTTCTATTGGGGATTCTCTGTGACAGCTTGATCCTTACTTCTCTAAAGGCTGTGCCTTTACATCCGATTACTTTTGCAAACCATATACTACCAGCAATTTGGCCAGGATTATTTTATATTCTTGTCGGAGCTCCTTATATTAGTGATCTAATTGCTGTAACACTTTTCGCATGGATTCACCTCAATGTAGTTGTTTTATTAAAAGCTCTTTATGGTATATCTCTCCAGCATGGCTTGATCATGGCCCTTCCTGGTTTTGCCTTGGCACTTGTTTTAATTGCGCTCTTGTTCGCTCAGAGGTGGAAATCAAGTTACGCCCAACTAGCACGAGAAATGGCTCTCAATCATTGAGTTAGATCTGATCTGAGATCATGACTAAGACTAGATCTTCACTTCGCCATCATCGTGAGCTGCTGCTTACAAGCCGCAGGACAGTTGTTGTTTTGATGCTGGCCTCAGCCATCCTTTTGTTCCTGTGCTTAGCTGTGATTCGTCGCGATGCTATTGCATTAGTAACCAGCGAATCGATTGATGAGCTTCTTAAGCTTGCGGCACTTCTGGTGATCATCTTGGTCCCTCTGTCAGGTATTTATTCAGTGATGCTTGACTTTGTCTTTTGGGAAGGGTGGCTTGATGGTCTTACTAACCCAAGTCATCTATTTGCTGAACGATCCCCGGATATTTCTGGACATCGGCATTACATCATTTACCTGGATGGCATTCATCAAAGTGAAGAAGACCATCCTCCACGGGTTAGTCGATTCCTCTCGCAACTAGAAGAAGGAATTGATCATGAGTCTATTTTAGTCAAAGGCATTGAGGCTTACACAATCAGGCCTGTTGCACTGCGTTCAGATTCATACAGCAAGTGGTTCTGGCGAAGATTATTTTCTCTACAAGAGCATCATCCCAATTCATTAGTTCGTTTTCTAAGCGCCTTTTGTGTACAAGCCAATAATGTGATCAAAGTGGGAATTTCCTCTGACCGCCGTTATGGCCCGGTGATGAATTATGAGCTTGCCTTGAAAATCGCCCGACGTCTTGAATCGCTTGGCTTCCATCCCAGTCAAGCTGTGCGCCTGGTATTAGTGGGTTACAGCGGAGGAGGAGAGATGGCTATTGGGACAGCGGAGATCTTGCAACAACTTTGTCGTGTTCCAGTACAAGTGATCACTGTCTGTGGAGTGTTCAGTGGGAATGGCGCTTTAGAAGAGATCAATCGTGTGGCTATGGTCGTTGGCGGGAAAGACCCTGTTGCGGCTCTTGGTCAAGTGGCTTACCCAGGGCGTTCTCCACTGTTGCCATTGTCAAACTGGAATCGATGGCAACGCAAAAGGAAGCTGACTCGCTATGAAATTTCCGGCATGAACCATTGTGGTCAGTCAGGACCATTCAGTGATGATTTCAGTTCTAAAGTCGTTGATGCAATTTGTTGTGAACTATGCATGACCAGATAAGCGCCTATAAAGTTAGTCTTTACATAGTTTTTTCGCATTAATACAAATTGTTAGCATGGCCAGACTTGCACGCAATGATTAAAATTTTTAGCGAAGGAACTAGCCAACATGTTAGCCAGCTAAGCAACAACCTCCGAGCCTTCTATCCCCTCATAAAGATATCTCTTACGACTCCAAAAGCTGTTGAAGACTTACCTGCAGACAAATAAAGGCCGCCAAAACCTTTCTAATGAAGCGCTGCAAGGCGTAGCTGGTGAAACTCTTTCGGTGTCTGGGGCAGGTTAACTGCTCAATGTGTACTCTCTATTGGCAAAACGAATCCATGTTTCTAGAATTCCACTACCGCACTAAGTAGTACCTACCATTTTTCAGGATAAGATCTAGGGGATCAATGATGTTGTATTTCATAGAGACCAGTAAATAATTTACAATCACAGGGTGGCTAGGCTTACTTTGGTCTTGGTATTTAAACACTCATCCAAAGCGGTGTGCTGAGACTATCTAAAGCTTGCAAGTAATTACTTAGCGCTATAAATTCAGCCATCAACGTCTTGGCTCTAAACCAATACTTACAACCCCTCAAGCCTAATATAAGCATCTCCATTTAAAACTCTTTCTCTCATAACTCCACCAATAATATTCTCAAGGTTATTATCAGAGAAGATCTGCCTCCCTTTCACTGGGATCGAGTCATTCTCCTAGGCATCAGTCATCGTTGTAAATATTTTTTTGGCATCCATTTTACAAACGAAGAGGAGTAACCTGCAGCAGTCGGGCAGAATGGATCCAGTAGTATTACCTACGCTCATTTCTTTAACTTATGCATTTTGAAAACAGTTTTGTCAACCAGAAATCAATCTGCGCTGATGCAAACCGGCGAGCATGAACACAACTGCCATTAGTAGATAGCCCGTTGCCCAAGAGTTACCAACGCCCCAGCCAAGCTCCAGAACAGTATCAGTCTGGGTGAATCGCCAAGCGTGGATGATCCCAATCCATGAGGCTGCAGATGCGAGGAAAGAAGTAATGCTTGCTGCTAAAAAGCGTTGTTCGATCACATAAACCAACATTGCCGCTAGCAGCATGGCGGTAATAATTTGTCCTTGCTCAAGGGCAAAAGCGCCTCTTGCCCATACATCAGCGTCTTGAAGCCTTCCCAATAAAGCTGAATTAAAAGGTTCTGAATTGCTTCCGGCTCCTCCTGCGCGCAAACCAGCCTTGATCAGTGATGCACCCCATCCTGCTAATCCAGGAAGCAGGCCGAGAGCTACTGCCGGTGCATGGGTGCTGGGCGTGGCTTGAAAGGCTTGAGCAGCAATCACGATGCCGATATAGAGCACGATCGCCATGCCTGCCTCAATAGGTACCAACTCTGCGACCAAACCAAAAACACCTAGAAGACAAGCGCTACCCATTACCAAGCCATTTAGCCAGGAATAGCCAATGCGAGCCCCCATTTCCTTCCAGGCTGGATGGCCGATATAAATGGTTGTAGGAAAACAAGACCCCAGGCCTGCGGCAGCCATTGTGCCGATGCCATCGATCAATAAAGAGCTTCGAACGCAATAACGATCACCTGCCGCCTCTGCGCTTTCGATGTTTTGAAGAGATCCCAGCACGTTGAATAGGCCCATTGGCACAATCACCCCTAGCCAGGGCAGCAGCTGGCCACGAGCATGCCAAAGATTGGCGATTTCTAGGTGAGGAAGGCGCAAGCCAATCTGACTTGCTTCCTGACTCCAACGGCTAGCGTCGCTATCGATTAATCCAGTACTCCAAGCAAGCCCCACGCCAATAACAACAGCAAGCAAGCCACCAGGAATGGGCAATCGCAAGCGTCCGTAATAGGTGACCAGAACAATTGCTAGTACTGTCAGCCCCACTACAGGTTGGGCATAGGTACGCAGCAGAAAGCCAAGGGCGATGTAGCCAAGAGCAATGCCGGCGAGAGTGGCAAGTAATGCAGCCCTAGGCAGCCAGCGACGCAGTACACCTGCTGTAAAAGCCCCTACTGTTTCGATCAGCCCTGAGCCCAGGCAAGCCACCATCCCTGCTTGCCAGGAGAGGCGAACAGCACTTGCCTCATCCATTCCCTGGCCCAATGCGGTGAGTTTCACAGGGAGCATTACCAAAAAAACATAAGCAAACAGGCTCACGGTGTTGATTCCGTAGGGTAGAGCTGTCCGATCACTACGTTTTTCGATGCTGGCAAGTTGATGAGCCTGATGCGCGTAGGCAAGGTTGCCTATCAGCAGGCTTATTCCTGTGGCAGGAAGGATTGTGCCGAAAACTAATTCATTCGGATAGCCGAGCACGTTGCGGCATAAGGCAATTATCAAGAGGACTTGAATCAAGTTATCGAGGCCAAGTCCTAGGAATCCGTCGACATCTCCACGGACAAACCATTGCGGCCTCCAGTGCTTCTGCTTGAGATCTGAATGCATGGCAGTTGGGTAAGACCAGTTCAATCATGTCTTGCTACTTCCTGATGTTGCAAGACAATGTCTTTTCAAAAGAGCCTTGCTTGTTAAGTAGGAAGCAGTTCGAGTGGACGATTTATGCTTGTTCAAGCTTCATGCCTGCTTAGTTAGCACGTGTACTTTTCGCAAGCACGATTCCCTTGATTGAATTGCCTGTAGCTTCTTTTAGGTATTAAAGCCCTAAATGAACTTGATGCTTAACCAATTCTATGCATCATGATCAAAAGCATCTACTTTGATTTCTCGTGACTAAGAAGCTTGATGAAATCCCCCCAGAGCAAAGTCGTTCTTTCGATAAGCTTGCTAACTTCACAGATGGAGGGTCGTGGATCATCTGCTTGGCATTGGCTCGCTCGGCTTCCGGTTGATCTATCTATAAGTGATAACTGAAAACGTGCGTTGGCATCGCTTTAGAGATCTACTTCGCCGTTGAGGTTCCTCACAACAGCAAATGGACTGTGGCTGGGTTGACAGCTTAAAAGCCTCTGCATTACCTCTAATCGTGCAGAGCCTTGCAGGCTCAGATCCTGGGGCAACGTGTCAAGGCCCCATCGGCAGCGATCTACCACACAAGTGTTGATACAAAAAACCTGATCAAGAAGGGCGTCGAGGCTACGGCGTAGTCGTTCTCGCCATATTCCTCCCAGGGTCAGTGGAAATAAATGGGTAGAGCCGTTAAGGCATTGCTCCAGTAGGGCTGTTGAATCAATGCAATAGCCCAGGGCTCCATACCCCCCTAGATGTAGCTTTTGCGAGCTTGCCTCCATATTGTGCACCGCTGCGATTAATTCGGTGATCTCTATTGCATCGGCGAGGCGTTGCTGTGTTAATGGCTGACTGGGGTACGCGACTGTTCCATTGTGGCGATCGTTCTGCCAGGGCCGATGCAGGTCGTTCATCGCAGCCCAGCCATTCAGACCTTCTATATCCTGGTAATACTGCAGTAAAATAGAATCATTGCCCTGTGGTTACAGCTCAAGCTCGAAGCCGCAATGCGGCAACAAGCTGAGGATCTCCTGGTTGCGATCATCCTCTAGACCCGTTCGATATGGCATCGCCAAAGTGACCTGAAACCATCCCCCGCTTTCATTGGCTTGGCTAGCTCCCAGGCCGAAGCTGGCCACACTGGCTCTAATTCGTCCGCAACAGTGCCAACCCTGTCGGTTCAGCAACTCAATCAGTTGACGTCCTGAGGATAGCCCCTCGAATAAGAAAGGTTCCGAGGGATGCAATGCCTCTGGTAGACGATTGGCAGCGAGGCAATTGAGCACCTGAGCCATGAGCTCATTCATGCGTTGAGAAGACTCGTTCTGAAGAATGACCAACCCCTCGTTGTGCCAGACCAGGCCACTACCGAGTGCCGTGAGGCCTTTCCCTAAAGCGGTTGGAGCAAGCTGTTTCGGGTCAGAAAGTGCATCATTAGTGATTGGCTGGTTGGCTAGTAATCGACAGTTCTTTAAATTGCACGGCACCCCCACACCATGTCCTGGCTTTAGGGCAACTGAGGGTTGGCGCCAAAGTTCCAGGGCACTGGGCGGTTCGTTCTCCCGAATCGGCAGCAGATGCTGTAGGTCATCAGCTAACGCTGCCAACAGCAGAGGGCTTAGCAAACCATCTTCTAATAGGGTTGCAATCCCTCGTAGACGTTCAGGAAGAACGGCCGTGGCCATCCTTCCAGCCTCTCGGCAGCATTCCTATCAGGGGGATTACACGGCGATGATCAAGATCACGCAACAACTCACTTAGCAATTGTTCTCGGCTTATGCCGCGACGCAAGCTGCTTGTTTCAAGCACCTCCTAAGTGCAATCAGTGGTGCCGTGTGGATATCGTCATGCTCATCTTGGCCCCAGCTTTGTGATAACGCTAGGGGGTTCAGAGAGTGCGGTATCTCTTCAGCCATCTCCTCACTGATCCGCAGCGCTTGCGGCTAAGCCGGAATGGCGAATCAATGCCTCAGTGGTCGCTGGTCGCCCGCGGAATTGCTCATAGACGTCTGCTGGGGAATGGCTACCTCCCAAACTGAGAACTGTGTCGCGAAAGCGAGCGCCAGTGAGTCGAACTTGATCTTCAAGTTCCAGACCAGCTTCCTCAAAGGCAGCAAAGGCATCAGCACTAAGAACTTCTGCCCACTTGTAGGAGTAGTACCCGGCGGAATAACCACCGGCGAAGATGTGGCCAAAGCTACAGAGGAATTGATCTTCGGCGATCGGAAGCATCACCGTGGTGGTCTGAGCAATCTGACGGCGCAGCTGATCTGGGGTCACGCCGAGATCTGGTGTCCAGCAACTATGCAAACGCAGATCAGTGAGAGCGAAATGCACCTGGCGCAGAGTTGCCAAACCGGCATTAAAGGTGCGGCTGGAGCGCAATTTTGCGAACTCCTCCTCCGGAAGCGGTTCGCCAGTACGCCAGTGACGTGCCATCCCCATCAACGTGGTGCGATCGAGGCACCAGTTCTCCATGAACTGGCTAGGCAGTTCCACTGCGTCCCATTCCACGTTGTTGATTCCTGCAGCCTGTGGATACTCAACGGTCGTGAGCATGTGCTGAAGGCCATGGCCGAACTCATGGAACAAAGTCTCCACCTCATCGAAGCTCATCAGACTTGGTGTCTCTGCTTGCGGTGGAGTCTGGTTACAAATCAAATAGGCCACAGGAAGAATCGATTGGCCCTCGAGGCTTTTGCTGCGTGTCAGGCATTCGTCCATCCATGCCCCCCCTCGCTTGCTGGCTGGTCGGCTGTAGGGATCGAGGTAGAACGCTGCCAGGTCTGAACCATTGGCATCCAACACCCGGAAATAACGCACGTCTTGATGCCAGATCGGAGCCTCGCCGTCGGCACTTTGAATGCGAATGCCAAAAAGACGTTCACAAAGTCCGAACAAACCTTCCAAAACCTGTGGCAGGGGAAACCAAGGGCGCAGCGCTTCTTGATCAAGGTCAAAGCGCTCTTGCCTCAGCCGTTCAGCCCAGAAGTTCACATCCCATGGTTTGAGCTGGCTGGCCTCTGGAGCTCCATGTTTTTTGGCACAGGCCTCGAGCTCAATTAACTCCTTTTGGGCTGCGGGTAAAGCGGCAGCACGCAACTCATCAAGCAACTGCTCGACGGCCTCAACGCCCTCGGCCATTTTGCTGGCCAGGCTGAGTTCAGCCCAGTTCCTGTAGCCAAGCCTTTGAGCTTGCTCAATCCGAAGGCTTAGCAGCTCTTCAATCAATGGTTGATTGTTTAACTCACCTGCACTCGCTCTACTCACATGAGCCTTGTAGAGCGTTTCACGTAGCCCTCGATCTTTTGCATGGGTGATGAAGGGGATGTAGCGGGGCATATCTAGACCTAATCGCCAGGGACCCTGCTCCGCTGTAGGTTCTCCACCGTCTTCTCGGTGATCTCCGGCTTGCTTGGCTGCTGAGGACAAAACCTCCAAGGCCCTCTGCGGCAGTCCTTCAACTTGTGCTGATCGATTGAGGAGCAGGCTCCATCCCTGGGTTGCATCCAGGACGTGATTGCTGAAGCGGGTCGACAGCTCGGCCAGTTGTTCACTGGTGGTATTAAAAGCCTGCTGTGCGTCGTCATCGAGACCCACGCCTCGTTGATCCATGGAGAGTAATTCCGCGTTCAAAATCCGCTGTTGAGTCGAATCCAGCAATGGCCTTGAGGTCTGGTCTTTAAGCCGGCGCAGGGCACGATGAAGTGTTTGGCTTTGGCCCATAAGGTTTCCAAAGCGCACCACCTCTGGTTCTTGTGCAGCGTGAGCTTGCCGTAATTCGGAGGTATTGCAGACGCCGTTGAGATGGGATACGACTCCCCAGCTCCAACGCAATTGCTCTTGCAGCCGATGCAGAGGAGACATGACTTGTTGCCAATTAATGCTCTTGCCAGACACCAAAACTTTGTCTAGGTCTTGTTCCAGCCGGCTGAATTGTTTGTTAAGAGCACAGAGAAGTTCAGGCATGTGATCCTGAACTTGTTGAGCAGTAATGGCAGTGAAGTTTGGGATTCCTTCACCCTGGAGGAGGGCTGATGACTTTATTTCGTTCACAGCAACAGGCATTATTCAGCCAAGGGGTAGCAGGGAACCTTGGGCTACCAAGCTATGGCTAATCAGTCGATCAGCGAGAGCATTGGTTGAAGCCTCATAGAGATCGATGGCGACTCGAGGCCAAAATCCGATCACCAACGTGGGCACAATCAAACTGAGCCCAATGGTCAGCTCTCTGGGGTTGATGTCTTCGATCATTGCAAGGGCGGGAATCCTGGGGCCAAAAAAGACCCGTCGACACATCGACAGCAAATAGACGGGGGTAAGCACCAGTCCAATCGCCGCCAGCACGATCGTGATAACCCTGAATATTGAAGTGAATCCTTCCTGACTAATGATGCCGAGGAAGACGGTGATTTCACTGACAAAGCCGCTCATTCCTGGCAGGGCGAGGGAAGCCAGGGAGCTGGCCAAGAAAAAAGCGAAGGTGATTGGCAAGACCTTGGCCAGGCCACCCATATTGGGGATGGAGAGGGTCTGCGTGCGTTCGTAGAACGTTCCTGTGACGAAAAACATGGCTGCTGCAATCAGGCCATGGCTGATCATCTGCAGCATGGCCCCACTGATCCCGAGAGCATCGATCGCGCCGATACCCAACAGAACGAAGCCCATGTGGCTCACAGAACTGCAGGCAATTCGTCGTTTCACGTTGTCTTGAGCAAAGGCGTTGAATGCTCCGTAGATGATGTTGACGATCCCAATCACGATCAGGGCCGGCGCTAGCTGAAGATGAGCATCAGGCAGCATTTGCACGTTGAAGCGCAAAAGGGCATAGCCACCCATCTTTAGGAGTACCCCTGCCAGCAGCATCGACACTGGTGCGTTGGCTTCTCCATGGGCATCTGGCAGCCAGGTGTGGAGAGGAAACATCGGTAGCTTTACGCCAAAGCCCACCAGAAAGCCCAGATAACAGAGCAGTCCAAGGCTGCCTTCTGGAGATCGATTCGCCAGCTCAGTGAGGTTGAGCGTGAACTCACCACCCGAAAGTGCCAGAGCGAGTCCGCTGATCAGAATCAGTAAAGACGCTAGAGCGGTGTAAAGAATGAATTTGGTGGCGGCATATAGACGTCTGCTTCCGCCCCAGATGGCAATTAACAGGTAGACCGGAACCAGCTCTAGTTCCCAAGCAAGAAAGAACAGCAGGAAATCTTGAGAGAGGAAAACCAGCCCCTGGGCAGAAGCCTGAACCAACAACAGGGCGAAATAAAGCCTTGTCTTGCTTTGCACCTTCCAGCTAGCTGCCACGGCAAGAAGAGTGATCAGCCCGCTAAGCACAACCAGAGGAGCCGAAAGGCCGTCTGCTCCTAGCGACCACTCCAGGCCGATGAAGGGAATCCAGCTAACCCGTTCAACCAGCTGAAGCCCTCCATCCTGACCATCAAACATGCGGCTAAATACAACCAGCATGAGCACGAAATCCACCAGCAGAAAGACCAGTGCAAAATTGCGTGGTGCCTGGGAGTTACTTGTTTCATTCTTTGGCAACAGAGGCATCAGCAGGGCACCCATTGCCGGCAGCAACACGATCAGGGAAAGCCAGGGAAATGAGGCCTGGGACGCAGCCGTCAGCGGCAAATTGGCGTCCATGGCAGGCAAGAGAATGCGAAGGAACTGATCAGCCCCGGACGGGCGCTTGAGTATATCTACCCATCCTCAATCTGAGGTTGCCAGTGGCTTCCTCCTGACTGAATGCTAAGCAGTGGAGCCCTACTTGCTACACCCTCGGCCTCCCAAGCTTTTACCATTGCCTGACTGACTGCTTGCCCTTTATCCTCAGGGCAAAGAGCCAGCACGCTGGGGCCAGCTCCGCTGATGGCACAACCCCAGGCACCGGAATTCAGAGCCGCATCGCGAACATCCAAACCACCTTTGATTAATGGCCAGCGATAGGGCTCATGCAATCGATCGTGCATCCCATCTGTGATCAGGTCGCCATTTCCTGTCCGCAGTCCCTGCAGCAGGAGCGTAAGGGCACCAAGGTTTTCTACGGCATCGCTGATCGGGATGTCTTTAGGCATGGCGCGCCTTGCCTCGCTCGTGCTTAGGCGAATAGAGGGGATTGCTACAACGGCTTTCACGGAATTGATCCAGACACAACGAACCACCCGCCAGCGTTGCGAGGCTGCCTTGGCAGTCAAGCAAAGACCTCCAAGAAGAGAAGGCACCACATTGTCGGGATGTCCCTCAATATCAATGGCCAGTTCCAACAGTTTTTCTTTGCTGAGCGGTTCGCCCACCAAGGCATTGGCTCCGACCAACCCTGCCACGATGGCACTGGCACTGCTTCCTAGGCCTCTTGCGGGGGGTACCGCAAGCCTCACTTTGGCTTCTAGTCCCACAGGTTCGAGCCCTGCGGCTTTCCACACCCTCTGGGCGGCGCGATAAATCAGGTTATTGGGCCCACCGCGTAGGTGGCTTCCCTCATTGCCTTCAATAATTAGTTCAAAGCGTCCGCTATCCCCTTCGATCCGCCGCATGGCAAAACGGTTGTTGAGGTCAAGGGCAGCACCAAGGCAGTCGAAGCCAGGGCCAAGGTTGGCTGTGGTGGACGGTACGTCAACCACAATTCTTTGGCCGATACTCGGCTGCGCCATCCCTACTTGTCTACTTAGGTCAGTGTCCCACCTTGCTCAGCAAGCATGTGTGCTCTGCAGGCTGCACTGAACAGGCCCACCTCGGGATCGATCACTGCCATCACTGGCAATTGCTCTAGAAACGGACGGAAGCGCCCCTTGTTGCGGAAGGCTTCAAGAAAGGTGCTTGAGCGAAGACCTTGAAGCTGCTTCGCAGCGGTACCCCCACCCACCCAGAGGCCTCCGACACAGAGTTCCTGCAGAGCTAAATCTCCCGCAGCAGAGCCGTAAGCAGCTAACCAGAGTTGTAAGGCTTCTTGAAGAATTGAATCGCCTTTGCTTGCGGCTTGACTAGCAAGAGCAGGCAGATCCAAATGGTCGCAATGATCATTAGCACCATGGCGCCAAGCATCGGCCAGATCTCGCAGAGGATGACCATCTGCGTCACTTTGCTGTAGGCGCCAGCGCGCCACGTGTCCCAGGCCCGTGCCACTGACAACACGTTCCAATGAAAGGCGTTCGAGTTGCAAATCGGCCTTGAGCCACTCACAAAGTTGCCACTCGCATTCACTGCGAGGAGCAAATTCACGGTGTCCGCCTTCACTGGGCAGCGCCACCATCCCATCTTTTGTGGGCAGGCCACGGGCCATTCCAAGTCCAGTACCTGCCCCCAGAACTGCAATGGGTCCTTGTGCAGAAAAATGCTGCTGTGGAAGCTGAAGCTCCACCTGCTGCGCGTCGTTGAGAAAGGGTAGGCCGTAGATCAATACGCCAAAGTCATTAATCAGTTCCAAATGCTTCAGTCCCGTGGCTGAGCAAAGGTCCTTCTCCTTCAGGCTCCAGGGCAGATTGGTGATACGTGCCTCACCATGGCGAACCGGTCCTGCAACAGCGATGCAGCCGTTATTGGGTTGCTCCATATCCCCTGGCAAATGGGCGATGAAGTGGCTCAGCATGGGTTCAAGCGAAGTCCACTGATTGGATAAATACCTCCGCCGGTGCTGTTGCTTGAGTTGCTTTTCGTCCCAGCTATAGAGCGCAAGCAAGGTTTTGGTGCCCCCCAAATCACCTGCCAGAAAGGTTCTCGGGGACGGCATGGTGATGACGAATGAGGCAAAGGGCTTCCCTCAGGCTGCATTGACAGCGAGAGATCTGCAACTTTTACGTTGGATAGATTGGTGATTAGCTCAAGGGATAGTGATTCCCATGCCTAGATCGGTTGGCAATGACTAATTGGCCAGCTCTAATTAGTCCCCACCAGACTTGGCCCTGCTCAACACGGATTGAGATTCCCCACTGGTTTGATTGACGTTTCGCAAGACCAGTCATTTCTTTTGATGGTTGAGTAGTGCTTGCATCGGAGACCATCAAGAAGTTCTGATTCTTCGCAGAGCAGAAAGAGCCTGCTCCAACGAGAGAGCCAGAACGACCAACGAGAAGCAATCAGCTTCTCCTATAGCCAGGCCCAATTTGCCATTCAGCTTCTCATCCAGACGAAAGAGAGATTCACTCCAAAGCGAGGTATTCCTCAATTATTATTATCACCTAACTATTGACAACATTTGTCAAGAGACACCTGATCTACCTTTAAGAGCAATTGCTTCATCCAGAAGTGATGTGAAGCCCTTCAAAGGCATGCTGCCAAAGTCCTTGCCCTCTCGAGTGCGCACAGCCACCTCTCCACTTTGCTGTTCTTTATCACCAATAATGATTAAAAATGGTACACGCTGAAGAGTATGGTCGCGAACTTTAAAACCAATTTTTTCATTTCTTAAGTCAACTTCAGTTCGATATTCTAGAGCTGATAACTTCTTGCAAATATCCTGACAAGCCTGAGCATTACGGTCTGTAATCCCCATCACTACCACCTGCACAGGTGCTAGCCAAATAGGCAATCGTCCAGCATAGTGCTCGATCAGAATTCCGATAAAACGTTCAAAAGAACCCAGAATTGCTCGATGCAACATTACTGGTGTTCTGCGCTGGCTGTCTTCTGCTACATAAGATGCTCCCAAACGTTCCGGCATCGAGAAGTCGACCTGGATCGTTCCACATTGCCAAACTCTACCAAGACAGTCTTTTAAAGAAAACTCAATTTTAGGCCCGTAGAATGCACCTTCCCCTGGCAATAAGTCCCATGCAAGACCTTTAGCCTCCAATGCATCGGACAAGGCCTTCTCTGATTTGTCCCAGATCTCATCACTACCAACACGCTTTTCGGGCCTGGTTGATAACTTTATAAGCACCGAGTCAAACCCAAATGATCTGTAAACCTCAAAGACTAGATCAATAAACTTAGAAACCTCTTCCTGAACCTGAAGCTCAGTACAAAAGATGTGAGCATCGTCTTGAACAAAATTGCGCACGCGCATGAGACCATGAAATGAACCCGATGGTTCATTCCTTAAACATGAACCAAACTCTGCCAATCTAATTGGCAGGTCACGGTAACTTTTTAGGCCTTGATTGAAGATCTGTACATGGCAGGGACAATTCATAGGCTTTATGGCATATTCACGATTTTCAGATGTCGTTGTAAACATGTCATCTTTGAACTTCTCCCAATGGCCTGATTTCTCCCATAAGGAGCGGTCTACAACCTGAGGTGTTCGGATTTCTTGGTAGTCATGCAGGCTCAGGGTCTCGCGAATATATTGCTCTAAAACCTGATAAATAGCCCAACCCTTGGCATGCCAGAAAATCATCCCAGGAGCTTCTTCTTGAGTATGAAATAAAGACATTTGCTTGGCGATCCTGCGATGATCGCGCTTTTCAGCTTCTTCAAGGCGCTTGAGATAAGCTTTTAGCTCTTTGGAACTTCCCCAGGCCGTGCCATAGATGCGCTGCAACATTGTTTTATTTGAATCACCTCACCAATAAGCACCTGATACTTTCATTAATTTGAAAGTGCGCAAATGCCTTGTGTTAGGCACATGTGAACCTCTACACATATCAGTATATTCTTGATATCGATATAGCTTAATAATTTCATTCTCAGGAATTTCATCTACGATTTCGATCTTGTAGGGCGCGCATCGCTTTTCGAATTCCTTACGAGCCTCTTCCCTTGAAAATATTTCAACATTAACGTCGTAGTCAAGCTTAACCAGCTCTTTCATACGAGCCTCAATCGCTTCCAAGTCTTTAGGAGTAAAAGGCTGATCATAGGCAATATCATAATAAAATCCATCTTCAATAACTGGACCAATGGCCATTTTTGCTTCGGGATATAATTACTTTACGGCATGACCAATCAAGTGAGCGAATGAGTGGCGAATAGTCTCAATTCCATCTTGGTCTTTCGCCGTGATGATATTGACTTCAGAGTCTTTCTCGATAGGGATACAGGTATCAAGCAATACGCCATTGACTCGGCCGGCGATAGCCGCCTTTGCTAATCCAGGCCCAAGGCTTTCGGCCACCTCCATAATGGTTACGGGTTGATCAAACTTCTTTTTATTTCCGTCTGGAAGTGTAATAATAGGCATAGCAAGGAGTTTTCTTTAATGAGTTACAATAGTGTTCTATTTTATCAGCTATATCATTAGCAATCCTTGCACCTCTGAATGCTGGACTAAAATATTTTGCACATTAGCAACAACGTAGAGGGACTCTACGAAAAAGGAACATTGAATCAAATTTTCTGGCAAGTCCAACAAGCAAAATACCAGCATAGACTTCAATGGGGGCTTGCTTAGATTCGTCAGAGCTATTTCCTACGATCTCAAAATGGTTTTTTATACTGACGATCTAGCCGCCTAGGCGTTTTTGTAGCCGTTCTTGGCTGTCGTGAGCAAAAGATGTTGGCATTACCTGCCGACCCCCAGCACACATGGCTTTGATCGTAATCAATCCGAGAGACGCTTGATGCCTAACATTTTCTGCTTAGGGAATGGTCTGTCATGGAATTTGAGCTTTGCTGATAATCCAGCTACCAGCAGGCCCGTCAGCAAAACAAGTGAGCAAATCGCTTAGGGCCTGATCGCAATGCTCAGGGTCATGGTTGAGGGCATCGGCTATGGGCTTTGCTCGTGGCAAGAAAGCTGCCGAGATTGTCTGCTTCTGTTGTAATCGTCATCCTTTTTGCATGTCTCTTTTAGAGAGTGATCCGCAAAGGGAACGCTAGGATTTGGTTGCAATCAAGGGATGTCTTTCGAGTAGAAGCACACAACTTCTTCTGGTTCTGAAGTTAAATGCTTTTAGCTTGCTAAGGCCTGCTGCTGCAATTGCCGCAAATTGGCTGAATAAAATTTTGCCAACTCTGCATGGCTCTTGACTGGCTGTCCATAACTGCTGTTGCCAGCCCAATTAGGAAACGAAGCCCATTCCGGTGCAAGACGAGCCATCGCGGAGTGCGTTAAACCAAGAGAATCTATTTCCTTGAGAGCACCGCGCTTGCTCACCAAGTGCAACGCTGCTTGATCTTGATGTTGTGGTTGAAAATTGGGTAAGTTCAGCTCCTTCGCTACTGCCATCCAAGTTGATGGCATGAATTGATAGGCCCCTGCTGCTGCACTGCTGTAAAACTTCACCACAACTCGATTGGGGTGTTGAGAGAGGTCCTCAAAGACACCCCCTCCAAACATTGTGCGATATCCGAGGTCTTTTCCTTCTTTCCAAGTGCCTTCTGCATAACGGATGGTGTTCAGAAGGGCTCGACGTTCGGGCGTTATTAAATAGTGCAGCTTTTGGCTTTCATTGCTTTGATAAGCAACGTTCACCCTAAAAGCATGTTCTTTAGGTAACTGAATGCGTTCAGCTTGCAAGGTCTGGCCAGTACCCATAAGAACACTCAGACTGATCATGGCGGAAGTTGCCGTGACCCAATTCGAATGATTCGATTGACTTGAAAAGCCAAACTGCAATGGGAACGAGCGAAGCACGTAAACCAACTAAACGGTTTGTCACATTGATCAATACCTCCCCCGCCTGGCGAGATGGTGACTAATACCCTTGACTCACGCAGCAGAGTGTGCATAAGCCTGAAGCTGACATTGACAACAGATCCTGCGTCTCACGAGACCCTTGCTGATGACTAGAACTCGCTGACTTCAGTGCCACAAGGAGGCCTCGACCATCACTAATCCCCAATGATTAGCCAAGCTTTTCTTTCGGCCTGTATTGATTAGCTGGGTATCAGGAAGCCAAGGGCCTGGCGGACTCGTTGAAGGGTTGCTTGGGCGGTCTCTTCCGCTCTTGTCCTGCCTTGGTCAAGAACTCTGATGAGTTCAATGCGGTCGCCCATGAGTTGTTGATAGCGATGCTGTATCGGCTCAAGGGCTGACACCGTGGCGTCGGCCAGCAGAGGCTTGAAGGTTCCCCATCCCATTTCTGCGCATTCTTGGGCAGCTGCGTCTCTTCCGCGGCCGCTAAGAATGGCGTAAATCCCAAGCAGATTGTCAGCCTCTGGGCGGTCTGGGTTGCCAAATTGCAAGCCCATTTGGGGGTCTGTCTTGGCCCGCTTGATTTTTTTTGTGATCAGTTCAGGCGGATCAAGCAGTGTGATACGACTTCCTTCATTGGGGTCACTTTTACTCATCTTGCTGCGGCCATCGCTAAGGCTCATCACTCTTGCCCCCTCTTTAATGATCAGGGGATCTGGAACTTTAAGGACAGGTTTCTCTTCACTACCGAAGCGAGCATTGATTCGCTGCTGAGCGATGTCACGGGCGAGTTCTAAATGTTGTTTCTGGTCTTCGCCCACAGGCACCAAATCAGCGTCATAAAGAAGAATGTCTGCTGCCATCAACACCGGATAGTCCAGCAGTCCCACAGAAACGTTGTCCCCCTGTTTGACTGACTTTTCTTTGAACTGGATCATTCGCTCTAGCCAGTTCAGAGGCGTAACACAGTTCAGCAACCAACAGAGCTCACTGTGGGCGGAAACCTGGCTCTGCACAAAGATGCTGCAGAGATCTGGATCCATCCCACAGGCCAGGTAGAGAGCGGCTGTGGAGAGGGACTCCTCGGCCAAACGTTCTGGATCGTGCGGAACGGTAATGGCATGTAAATCCACGACACAGACATAGGTGTCATGGCTGCTCTGAAGATCTACCCAGTTGCGGATGGCCCCCAACCAGTTGCCCAGATGGAGGGCACCAGTCGGCTGGACGCCGGAAAGGACCCGCGGGCGCTGCATTAATCAGCCCTCACTAGGTGCATTGTCAGGTTCATGCTCTATTGCCTGCACTTGTTGAGTTTCAGTAGCCTGGTCCTTCTCTTGCTCTGCTGAGTGCAATTGTTCGCTTTCAGCAGTCTGGGCCTGTTCTTGAGTTTGTTCTTCAGCTCGGTTTTGTTCACTTTCTAGAGCCTTCTCGGGCTCTTGAACCGATGGTTGAGGCTTGGCTGGCCTTGCGAAAGGATCAGGTCGAGCCCCTCGATGCATTGGTTGTCTGTCTCTATGAGAGCGATCACTACGCGTTCGCTGAGCTCCTTCTTCTCTTCGTCTGCCACCACTTGGGGCCTTGGAACGCTCACTGGCCACCAGTTCGTCCAATTGGCCGTCCTCCAACATCTGGCCAAGGGTGCGCAAGGCAAATCCCAGTACCGCCACTGTGGAGCGCAGTTGAAAGGCTTCCTGCAGGGCTCTGGCAGAGCGCATTTCGTTGTCGCTCAAACGGATACGAAATCCGCCGGCTTCACGGTTCCCAGGACCGCGCCCACCTCGGAATCCAGCCCTTCCACTCTCCCGGGCACCATCACCATGCCTTTCTTGTCGTTGCGGATCGCTGTAAGAATCAGTCATGGCCTACGGCCTTCAATCAGGCGCAAGTGTGACGCATCGTCGTCTTTCGCGACATGCCTGGCGTTCATGACGGGATTAAATTTTTTTTGATCTTCATCAGAGAAACGCTTCTTTATGGCCCCATTTGAGGAGCCAAATGAACGCAAAGTCTTCTCTCAGCCATTAATTGAACGAAGAAGGTCACGTAGGCTGGTAAGGCTTGCACGACAGGTGGTGCCCCGTGAAGCTTCCAGCCCTACTGATCAATCTTGTGCCTCGCCCCCCTGCCTTAATTAGCCGGGTAGCACTCATCACAGGATCCTTCGTCCTCGGTCAGTGGGTCTTCACTGATGTGATTCATCTGCCTGGCGGTGGTCTTGGCTTGATGGTTGCTGGTGCGGGCGTCTGGTGGTTGTCAAGGCCCTCAATACCGGCCCGTTTTGATGCACCAGATTCTGTGCAGGGCTGGATCCGTCGCTGCAAAGAGGTCCTTGATCAGTTTGAGGACCTAGAAGAGGGTGAGGACGATGTGGTTGCGCTTCGCCAACAGCGCAGCGAGGCCCTTGATGCCGTTCTACAGCGTTCCGAACCTCAAAAAGTTTCTTTTGTGAATTCCGGAGAGGGTTCTCTTGAGGATCATCCCGATGTTCAGACAGCCATTGCAGGATCCACTCCACTGAGCATCAGCTGGGCGCGGCCTCTCTCTCAGACAGGCGAGTCTTGGGTCTGGCCCGCAGCTCTACAAGAACAGGATGTCTTGCTCTATGTCTTACCTTTGCCGTTGATGGCAGCAGACCTTCTTTGGTTAGAGAGGGTGCCAGCCAATCAACCCATCTGGCTGATCGTCTCTTGGCAAGATTCATCGACTTGGGTCGATCAGCTGCAGGCACTTCAAGCTCAGTTGCCACAACGCTTGAGCGGACAGGTGCTTCGTTGGACAGGCAATCAAGACGATCTTTCAGAAGCCCTTGCACCGGTGAGACGTCTGTTAGAGCACCCTCAGCGAAATCTTGAGATCACGCGTAAGCGCTTGTTGGGCAGTCTGCACCGCAATTGGCAAGCCGAGTTAGAGCAACTTCGCAGGCAGAAGTTCCTTGGACTCCAACAGCGCACTCAATGGTTGGTTGCAGGAGCTGTTTTTGCCTCTCCTTTACCCACAACGGATCTTCTAGCCGTGGCTGTGGTCAACGGCTTGATGATTAAAGAAATGGCGGGGATTTGGAAGTGTTCCTTGAAGCCAGAGGTTCTGCAGTTGGCAGCTCGCCAGTTGGCTGGGGCGGCTCTAGCTCAGGGAGTGGTGGAGTGGAGTGGCCAAGCTCTATTGGGCGTAGCCAAACTTGACGGCAGCAGCTGGCTTGCAGCGGGTACTGTTCAGGCGCTCAGCGCTGCTTACCTAACCCGTGTTGTTGGACGCTCAATGGCCGATTGGCTGGCATTGAACAGTGGCGTTGCTGAGCCGGATTTGGAAGCCTTAAAGATTCAGGCACCGCTGCTGGTTGCTAAGGCTGCAGAGCAGGAACGTCTCGATTGGTCAAGCTTTTCACAACAGGGAATCAGCTGGATCAAGGAGTTGGCTCGCCAACCAGGCGCCTCGCCGAACCCTGCGTAGGCTGCGCAAGCAAACTTCATGAAGTTTGCTTGCGCACTGCGTCGCAATGTGAGGGAAGCACTTGCAGCAAGTGAGCTTTGCTGCCCAATTTTTATATGATACTGGCGAGTCTTCCCTAACCATGGGTTGAGGCTCGTTAACGTCCTCTTCATACTCAATGACCACCACCATTCGCAGTGGTCGCCTCAGTGGCTGGGAATCCTTCTGCAATTGGGTCACCTCCACCAATAACCGCATTTATGTGGGTTGGTTCGGTGTCCTGATGGTTCCCACGCTGTTGGCAGCTGCCATCTGCTTCACCATTGCCTTTATTGCGGCACCGCCGGTTGATATCGACGGTATCCGTGAACCTGTTGCTGGCTCTTTCCTCTACGGCAATAACATCATTTCTGGTGCTGTTGTTCCTTCCAGCAACGCCATCGGCCTGCACTTTTATCCCATTTGGGAAGCTGCTTCTGTTGATGAGTGGCTTTACAACGGCGGTCCTTACCAGCTTGTTGTGTTCCACTTCCTGATCGGCATTTGTTGCTGGTTGGGTCGCCAATGGGAACTCTCCTACCGCTTGGGCATGCGCCCTTGGATCTGTGTGGCCTACAGCGCACCGCTGTCGGCAGCCTTTGCTGTTTTCCTGATCTATCCCGTTGGTCAGGGTTCCTTCTCGGATGGCATGCCTTTAGGCATCTCTGGAACCTTCAACTTCATGTTGGTGTTCCAGGCAGAGCACAACATCCTCATGCATCCCTTCCACATGATTGGTGTGGCGGGCATGTTTGGCGGCAGTTTGTTCTCCGCCATGCACGGTTCACTGGTGACCTCATCGTTGATTCGTGAAACCACCGAAACCGAGTCTCAGAACTACGGCTATAAGTTCGGCCAAGAGGAAGAGACCTACAACATCGTGGCTGCCCACGGTTATTTCGGTCGTCTGATCTTCCAGTACGCCAGCTTCAATAACAGCCGCAGTCTGCACTTCTTCCTGGCCGCCTGGCCGGTGATCTGCATCTGGATCACCTCACTGGGTATTAGCACCATGGCCTTCAACTTGAACGGCTTTAACTTCAACCAGTCGGTTCTCGATGCCCAAGGCAGAGTTGTACCAACCTGGGCTGATGTGCTCAACCGCAGCAACCTCGGTATGGAAGTGATGCACGAGCGTAATGCTCATAACTTCCCTCTCGACCTGGCAGCTGCTGAGTCCACACCTGTGGCTCTGATTGCTCCTGCGATTGGCTGATCTGATCATCCCCAATACAAGGTTTGGCAGCAGCTGAACCTCACAACCCCCTCTCAAGAGGGGGTTTTTTGTTGCTAAGTCGCAACTTCTTTGAAAAGCCTCTTTTTGGGCTCAGCAAGATTCCATACTTAGGAGCTTCAGGGAACATGAAACAACCCCTGAGAGTCCTTTGGCGCGAACGGACCTATCACGTGTCTCAATTGATCTCTGGGCGTCAAGCCGTCCGTTTTGTACTTGGCTTCTGCTGCCTTGCACTTCTAGGTGCCTGCACACCACCAACCAGGATGGCGAGCCAGTCCAAGGCCCAAGACTCAGGCAAACCTCTTGTGCTCACCACCTTCACGGTGCTGGCAGACATGGCACGCAATGTTGCCGGCGACCGTTTACAGGTGCGCTCCATCGTCAAGCAGGGCGCTGAAATTCATGGTTATCAGCCCACGCCAAGTGACCTGTCCCAAGCTGTTGGTGCAGACTTGATTGTCGAAAATGGCTTTGGGCTGGAACTCTGGGCGCGCAAGTTCACTGCCGCTGCTGGCAAGGTCTCAACGCTGACTCTTAGTGAGGGGATGGAGCCACTGTTAATTGAGGGGGATGCCTACGCAGGCAAGCCCAATCCTCATGCCTGGATGTCTCCGCAACGGGCGATGCAATACGTCGATCAACTGGTGAAAGCCTTTAGCAAGCTTGATCCAGAAGGTGCCAAGACCTTTGCCATTAATGGTCGTCGCTACAAAGACCAGCTCCAAAAACTTGATGATGAACTAAGGACATCTCTGGCAACGATTCCAGCCAAACGTCGTTTACTGGTTACCTGTGAGGGAGCCTTCACCTACTTGGCAAAGGATTACGGCATGGAGGAGGCTTACCTTTGGCCTGTCAATGCCGAGAGTGAGGTCACCCCTCAACGTATGGCCAAACTCATCGAGACCGTCAAGCTGCGTGAAGTGCCAGCGATCTTCTGCGAAAGCACTGTCAGCGACAAGGCTCAGCGTGAGGTCGCACGGGCTAGCGGCGCTCACTTTGGCGGTACATTCTTTGTTGATTCTCTTTCGCAAGCCGATGGGCCGGCCTCGACCTTGCTCGATCTTCAACGACATAACGTCAATCTGATTCTGGATGAATTGGTACCAGTCAATCGCGAAAAATAATGGATCAGTGTCGTTCAATTCCTTTCGGCGATCGCCTGCGCATTGAGGCCGATCAAATTTGCGTGGATTACAACGGCGTCGTGGCGCTTTATGACGCCAGCCTGCATTTGCGGGCTGGCTGCATCTGCGGGCTAGTTGGAATGAATGGTTCTGGCAAGTCAACCCTTTTCAAGGCCCTGATGGGTTTTGTAAGACCATCACGAGGAACGATCCAAATCAATGGTCTATCAGTTCCCCGTGCCCAGCGCGATCAGGCTGTTGCCTACGTCCCTCAGAGCGAGGAAATCGACTGCTCGTTCCCAATAAGCGTCTGGGAAGTGGTGATGATGGGTCGCTATGGCTCGATGAATCTCTTACGCATCCCTAGGGAATCAGATCGATTGGCGGTTTGGCATGCCCTCGAACGGGTGGAGCTCCTCGACTTGAGACATCGCCCCATTGGGGCCCTCTCCGGCGGCCAGCGCAAGCGGGCATTCCTGGCCCGCGCAATTGCCCAGCGCGCCTCTGTACTCCTACTGGATGAGCCATTTAACGGTGTTGATGTACGAACCGAAAAGCTCATGGCGGAGCTGTTCCTTCAGTTTCGTCATGAGGGTCACACCATCTTGATCTCCACCCATGACCTCAGTCATGTGCGCGAGTTCTGCGATCTGGTGGTACTCATCAACAAGACGGTGCTGGCCTATGGCGAAACGGCAGAGGTCTTTACTCCAGAGAACCTCGCCATGACATTCGGCGGCATGGTTCCGAACGTCCTGAGCGGTGGTCCAACCTCCACGGAGGACTTCAAGCAATGACAGAGCTTCTGGCAACAGCGACAACGCTGTCTTGGTTATTGGAACCCCTTAGTCATGAGTTCATGTTGCGTGCCTTGGTGGTGAGTGCTCTTGTTGGAGGGGTATGTGGACTGCTCTCCTGCTACATGACCCTCAAGGGCTGGGCGTTAATGGGCGATGCGGTCTCCCATGCCGTGATGCCCGGAGTGGTTGTGGCCTATGCCCTGGGGTTGCCGTTCTCGATAGGGGCCTTTGTCTTTGGCGTGGGGTCGGTGGCTTTGATTGGCTTTGTAAAACAAAAGTCAAGGGTCAAGGAAGACACTGTGATTGGCCTTGTCTTTACAGGATTTTTTGCGCTCGGATTGGTACTGGTATCCAAAACCAGAAGCAACATCGACCTCACCCATATTCTTTTTGGCAATGTGCTGGGAATCTCAATGGCTGATATCCAGCAAACACTTTTGATTTCTGGAATTGTGGTGGCAATTCTGTTGGTTCTTCGCAGGGATTTTATGTTGTTCTGCTTTGATCCAACCCATGCACGATCGATCGGCATCAATACAGGACTACTGCATTATTTGCTGTTATCAGTGTTATCACTTGCTGCCGTTGCTGGTCTACAGACCGTAGGCATCATCCTTGTGGTTGCAATGTTAATCACTCCTGGTGCTACGGCCTATCTACTCACAGACCGCTTTGATCGGATGACTTTGCTAGCAATCCTCAGTAGTGCCCTTTCAAGTGTTCTAGGTGTCTACATCAGCTATTGGAGCGATAGTTCCACTGCAGGCTGCATTGTGCTGGTGCAGACCGTTCTTTTCCTGCTGACTTTCTTATTCTCCCCTCGATACGGCATTTTGAAAGTTCAGCGTTCACTTGCTCCATAGGCGTGGCCGAACAGCGCAAGTCTGACCAGAGAGGGTTTGGTTTTTATGGGCCTCTTCAATTCGGCTCTGCTCAATGTGGTTTGAGGAACAGCAATTGCTCAATGCCTAATCTCTGTTCAGATTTAAATTGAGCAGGCAAGTTTTGTTCATGGTGTTCACTTTCAACAGAGAATCCACTGATAACGCCTGAGACTCCAGTTCAAACAATCACTTGACTTGATCAAGCGTGGCTTTGATTGCCGCTGCTGCCGCTTTGCGGCTGTGGTTGCAATTTGTTTGCAGGCCTTATCCCTTTGATGTCCCTAGGGATTTGTGCAAAGAGTCATGTTTCCTGCAATGACACGTCGTCTGCCTGAGCAATGAGTCTTCTCCTGTGCTCTCTGGCAATGTTCAGCAGCTTGTTGTTGAGAGAATTTTTGGGGCCTTGACCGGTTCGGTGGTAGGGCGCATTGCCTGCATCTACGGTTCGATCGAGATTAAAGATGATCTGACAATTTCCGCACCAACCTTCTGCCTAAGTTGAGGGAACACCACGTTCGTGCCCGATGCCCTGGGGTGAGGCTCTCAACCGGCGTGATCGTCAACCGGAAGTCATGGATCAGCCAGGGCTCGATCCCACTGAACATGCCAGGGCCTTAAACGGCTTGCGACGCATCAATGCCATCAGCCGCTGTTCTGCAGGTTTATTCCAATCCATTCAGGCTCTAGCCATCCGCCACCCCGAGACTCCCCTACGGGTGCTCGAGCTCGCCTGCGGAGGTGGAGACACAGCGATCGATCTTGCTCTGATGGCACAGCACCAGGGCCTGAAGCTCGAGATTCAAGCCTGTGATTTCAACCCAGAAGCCGTGCGTATTGCCCGTGCCAATGCATGGAAAAGGAATGCCAAATTGACATTCTTCTCTGCCGACGCACTCTCTGAAAACGTTGATGATGAATCGTTCGATGTGGTGTTCTGCACCCTTTTCACCCATCACTTAGACGACAGCGACGTGGAACGGCTTCTCGCCAGAATGGCAACAAGGGCCCGCAGGCTTGTGCTGGTTAATGATCTGATCCGCAGTCGTCTGGGCTACGTGATGGCCTGGGCTGGAACGCGTCTCCTGAGTCGCTCCTGGGTGGTCCATACCGATGGCCCCCTTTCGGTTCGTGCCGCTTTCCGTCCTGAGGAAATCATGGCTTTAGCCCGGCGCGCAGGTTTGGAGGGTGTTCAACTGAATCGCTGCTGGCCTGAGCGTTACCTGCTCAGCTGGGAGCGACATTGAGATGCAGGAGTCGTGGGATGTACTGGTGGTTGGGGCCGGTCCTGCAGGGGGACTAGCCGCCCTGGATTGCGCAAGGCGAGGATTAACGGTGTTACTTGTGGAAAAACGCGCTTTCCCCCGCTGGAAAGTGTGTGGTTGCTGCTTTAACAAACAGGCTCAGGCGACTCTCGCCTCTCTGGGGCAGAACGATCTCATCATTGATCGCGGCGGCGTACGACTGCAAACCCTTCGCCTCGGTCTGAATGGTCGTCAAACATCTCTAGCCATTCCAGATGGTTTTGCTCTCTCCAGGGAACGGTTCGATCAGGCCCTGATGGACGCGGTCGTTGAAGCTGGAGCTTCCGTTCGCTGTCAAATGAGCGCCGGGGTCGAAGAAGTCCAGCCAGGCTGGCGGATTGTGCGGCTGAAGGATCAGCGCAGCGGTCAGCAGAACCACGTCAGGGCGCGTGTCGTGCTTGTTGCAGCTGGGCTTGCCCAGCGTTGCTTGCCCGAGCAGGATGCTGGCATCACCAGGATCCGTAGTCGTTCCAGGGTTGGGGCGGGTTGTGTTCTTGTTGATGATGAGAAGCACTACACCGCAGGCGCCATTCACATGGCAATCGGCGAACGTGGTTATGTGGGTCTGGTGCGCAGAGAGGACGGTTTACTCAATCTGGCAGCCGCTTTCGATCGGCAGGCGCTAGCCCATGGGCAAGGAGCGGCCGGAGCGACCCAGGATGTGCTTATGCAGGCTGGTTTCCCACCACCTGCTGCTCTGAGACAGGGGCGATGGCAGCTGACACCAGCTCTTAGTCGCGGCGCTGAGGTTGTTGCCGGAGAGCGCTTTCTGGTGATGGGTGACGCAGCGGGTTATGTGGAGCCATTTACAGGAGAAGGAATTGCCTGGGCCCTCACTGCAGGTGCCGCAGCGGCACCATTCGTTGAAGAAGGCCTCCTGCGCTGGAGCCATGATCTGGAGAAACGCTGGACGAGAGAGCTGAAGCTCCGGATCGGTCGTCGCCAGAGGATCTGTCGCACTCTGGCCATGGTGCTGAGGCAGCCAAAACCGACGAGGGCATTGTTTGAACTGAGCAGCCGCTGGCCGGCACTGTCTGAACGGATTGTTGCCAGCCTGAACCATGTGACGCTCCCCTCCGCCGGAAGTCAGCAATGCCTCTGACCATTCGCGGCATGGGAACTGCAGTGCCGGAACAACAAGTCAATCAGAGCGATTCCATGGCGCTTGCCGAGTTGGTCAGTGCCGACAGTCCCGAACGAGCGGCACTGGTCCGCCGGATTCAGCGACGAACTCAGGTTCAGAACAGGGGCAGCGTTCTGCTGGGAGACGACGCGAGTGAGCCGATCAACCAGCGTTTGCCCTTCTACGGGGCCAAAAGCCCCACGACTGCCGCAAGGATGAACGAGTTTGATCACCATGCTTCAGCGCTAGCAATCAATGCATGCCGTCTTGCCCTCGAGGAGGCCGAGCTAGCCGCTGATGTGATCACTCATCTTGTGACCGTTTGCTGTACCGGATTCAAGGCTCCGGGTGTTGACCTTGCTCTGATCGACCAACTTGAACTTGACCCCGGTGTTCAGAGGACCCATGTGGGATTCATGGGCTGTCACGGTGCCTTGAACGGTCTACGTGTGGCGCGGGCGTTCGCTGAAGCTGATGCCAACGCTGTAGTGCTGCTGTGTTCTGTCGAACTGTGCAGTCTCCATCTTCATTACGGCTGGGACCCCGAGAAGGTGGTAGCCAACGCCCTGTTCGCGGATGGAGCCGCAGCTTTGGTTGCTTCTCAAGCTTTGGCGCAATCGAAGCAATCTCTGACCCTGAAGGCTTCTGGCTCCACCGTGATTCCGAACACCAGCAGTCTGATGCATTGGCAGGTCGGAGATCATGGTTTCGCTATGGGTTTATCACCACAGGTGCCAGAGGCGATAGCTGATGCATTGCAACCTTGGCTGAGCAGTTGGTTGAAGGGCCATGGATCCGATCTGACTGAAATCCGCAGCTGGGCCCTCCACCCTGGGGGGCCGAGGATCCTGCAGGCCTGCGCCGACGCCTTGGCCCTCAAGCATGAGCACCTGGCTGAGTCCCGGTCCGTCCTTCAAGCTCACGGCAACATGTCTTCGGCCACCGTTCTTTTCATTCTTGAACGCATGCGTCATAAGGCTTGCAGCGGACCTTGCCTGGCACTCGCCTTTGGCCCCGGCCTTTGTGCCGAAGTGGCGTTGTTCGATCTTTGCAACAGCAACTGAATTCGAACTTTGGATCAGAGTTCAGAGCTACTCAGTTCTTCTTTAATCGAGGATTCAGTGAGCGATAATGGAAGGAAAAACGAACAACGCAATTGATCTAATTGGATCTAAATAGCCAATGGAGTTTCCAACTTGATAGTGATGAAGCTCTGCTGTAACTAGACCATATCAACTGCGGAAATAGATCTCCTCAGACCAACAACGATTGCCTTGGCATTGGGATGTAAGTTTCGATCAAAATGCAATGGATAGCGAGAGAATCACGGGAGTTCACTTAATTCGTCAGGATCTTGCAGTCTTTTCATCATCATCGTTCATAGGCAGAGTTTTTATAATTATGGTTGGTTACGAAAGGTTGATATCGCACATGATCTTGATAGAGTAATTAACAATAGCAAGATTGCAATGCAAGCAGCACAGCTCAAAGTTTTTCTTGCCAAGCTCAAATCAGAGCCCTTGCTGCAAAGTCAATTAACCGCCGAAGGTGCAGATATAGTTTCAATAGCAAAAGTCGCTTCGCTCTTTATTGACTCAAATGAGTCCACGACAGAAGCTGTAGTCGAGCTCTCTGACCAGGAGATTCAGGAGCAGGTTTTTGATGCCCTCAGCAAAAGAAACAATCCCTCAATTAGCCCGATTATCATATGGGCAGCCTTGCTTACAGTACTCTTGATTTTAGTTGGTGTCTTCTTGAATCTCAAATACTGAGCAATCTCTGCCAGCCCAAAAAAGCTCAAAACTATTTAGGATGAATTCATCATATCTCTATCTTTGATTAGAATTAACAGACTTGAGGCAGACATTCATGAACGGATTCTTCCTTAGTATCAAGGATGCTAACCATGCATTTCAGGCCATTTTCTTTTGCAATTTTCGCATATCAATCAATGCTTAGATCAATAAAAAGACTCTAAAAAGTAGCCTCAGGAGTAACAGAGTTAACGATTAACTTAATAGCAAATACCGGCACCTTCTTGTTGCTAACGCTTACGGGTTAGAATGAGAGCAGTAAATAAGTTAATAGTTGCTATTCTCATCCTTGATACTTAAATCATTCCAGGATCTCAACCAGTCCCTTCTTTCTGTTCAAACTATTTGAATGATTTTGAGGTTTTTACGTAGGCCTATGTATGGATAATGGTAGAAGTATTAGCTTTTATTTTGTACTTCTCGCCGCGAAGATTAGGCGACGGCATCTGCAAGCTTCGAGGTTTCAGCTTCTGCTCTAACCCATACGCCCATAATCACACGCTGGTCTTTTCTGGTTTAACAGGCTTTCCTTGACCTGCTACGAGCTTTTGGTAAACGTTCTCTTTGCCGGAGTTAAGAGCCTTCCCATCAGTAGCGATATTGAAGAGCAGCTATATCACCCCCCTGGCCATTCGGCCTGGTCTTGCTGCGCAGAGACAAGCCATGTCGCTCAGAGTGAACTCCTCTGAGATAATTGGCAAGTTGCCTCGGCCTCCTCGCGCTGTTGCGACGCATCCCGTAGTTGGGCGTCATCCAGGGACAGACTCGCTTGCTCGCCTGTTCTATCTCTAGCTTGTCCCTAAAACCAGTTGCAGAAGATGTTGACCAATTGCACAAACTGAGGACATGACTCCCGAGAATCAAGCTATTTCAGGTCAAGTGAGTGCCAATAAGACTGTCTCTTGGCTTGATCAAGAGTGGCCTTGGTGGCCGCTGTTACCTCTATATCCCTATGGTCAGCGCCGCACCCTGGTCCGGGAACTAATACCCAATCAGATCTGGAGTTTTGAACAACTCCAAGGCCTCTATTACGTCGCTGTGCCTGTAAGGCTCACCGTGGTGAAGGTGCCAGGTGGGTTGATGTTGTTCAATCCCCTTCCTCCTACTCCCGAGTTGCGCCGAGCTCTAGCTGATCTGGAGGCCACCCATGGCAATGTCGTCACGATTGTGCTCCCCACCGCGTCTGGCCTAGAGCACAAACTGTCTCTACCGGCAATGGCACGAGCCTTCCCACAGGCAGAGGTATGGGTTTGTCCTGGTCAGTGGAGTTTCCCAATTTCCTTGCCTTCCTCTTGGCTGGGCATTCCAGCGCGCCGCACCAAGGTGCTGCAGGAGGACGGCTTTCCCCATCCGGACAGTTGTACTTGGCTGCCTTTAGGCCCCCTGGATTTGGGGCTTGGCCGTTTTGAAGAGGTGGCTTGTTTTCACCGAGCTTCCGGAGCTGTATTGGTAACAGATGCTCTAGTGGGCATCGAGGCAGAGCCTCCAGCTCTGTTTGATCTAGACCCCACACCCCTGTTATTCCACGCCCGTGATCGGGGTGATCAACCCCTTGCGGATTCTCCACAAGCGCGCCGCCGAGGATGGGCCCGTGTGGTGTTGTTCGCGACCTATCTGAAGCCAGGGCCGCTTGTGATACCTCCTCTGTTGGAAGTGCTGCGCAATGCCTTCAGGCCCGGAACACTTAGCCCTAAAGCCCATTTCGGCCTGTTTCCATTCGCTTGGCAGCCCGGTTGGGAAGCTGCGGCTCAGGAGCGTCTCGGAAAGAACGGCCCGCTCCTACAAGTTGCGCCAGTGTTGGAACGGCTCGTATTTCCAAGAGCGAAGGACGTCTTGTTGGAATGGTTGGATGAGATGCGGCGCCTGAAAGGGATGCGCTGGCTTGTGTCTGCTCACTTCAGCGACATCGTGGCCTTCAAGCCTCATCACGTTCGAGATTTAAGTGAATCTATTTCCAAACGCCCATGGGCGATCAATCAAGCCAGCTGGAGTTTTCTAGGCAGCGTTGATCAACGCCTGCTCAGTCTTGGTGTGGTGCCGAAAGATCCTCAGGCAGCCTTCAGAGATTGAGATCGTCTGTCTCGACTGCCATCGCTTCATCTGAAAACAACGACTCTTCCAATTCCTTGCGTTGCTCCATCTGGCGCAAGAAATATCCAGTCATCATTGCTGATGCGAGCAAACTGGCGAGATTATCTCGACTAGCTGTGACCTTCACTTCAAATTGCTCGCCTGGGAGCATACCCAGCAGACCCTGAACATTGTGGCGAATGATGTCCTGGATATCATTGCTGGCGGACTTGGCGACTCGCTGCAATACATCAGGGGATTGATCCTGAAGGTACTGAATTAGCCCATTACCGTCCTGGCAATCGTTGTTATCGGTGGTCAGGAACTCCGGGTTGAACATCCGGTGTGCTTTTCGTCACGGTGTTGACCCTATCGCAGCTAGGTCGTTAGATCCACTCTTGCCTTGGGAGGGGAACCGTATTGGACCGAACCGATTGAGTGGCCAGTACCTCCAAATAGCTGTTCCGATCACAGCTTCTTCTGGTAATGGCCCCCAGAGATGAGAGTCAAGACTGGAATTGCGGTTGTCCCCCATCACCCAGAGTTCATGCTCAGGGACGGTCACCTTCGCCATCTCGTAGTTCATTGGTGCATCACGGCAGTCATCCTTGATGGCGATCTCGTTGCGCAAGAGCTGACCATGATGAACTTCCAGTTGATCGCCCGGACGCCCCACCACGCGTTTGATCAAGGCCGCTTTGGGGTCGTAGCCAGCATCCAGTAGCGCGGATGGCGGGTGAAACACCACCACGCTGCCCAGCGGCAAAGGCTGCTCTTGTTGACGTGCAAGTCGAGGGCGAACCTTCTCAACAAGAATGCGATCCTTCAACTCAAGGGTTGGCAGCATTGAACCGGAGGGAATCCAGCGAGGCTCCACCACCTGCCACCGCATCAACAAGGCCAGAACCAACCAGAGCAGCAGGCTGCGCCAGCTACCGCTTGCTTCTTTTCGAGGAGGAGAAGGTGTCGGAGTCATCGAAACTGATTAAGCCGGCCCTCGCCGGTCGGTATTGACCGAGAATCGCATTGGCTAAGGCTCAAGCTCTGTCTCTTGCTCACAACAATCTGTTGGTTTGCCTGAGCTTGCTCGAGGCATTTCATGCCTTGGGGCTGCGCCATCTCGTGCTTTGTCCTGGCAGCCGCTCGGGGCCCCTTGCACTTGCCGCAGGAGGAATGGCACGTACCAATCGCTTGCGGCTTAGCACTGCCATTGATGAGCGCTCTGCTGCTTTCTTGGCTTTGGGTTTTAGCACTGCTACTGGCACTGCAGCAGCTGTAGTAACCACTTCGGGCACCGCTGTAGCCAACCTTTTGCCTGCAGCAGTGGAGGCTGATCGATCCTGTCAGCCCCTGTTGCTGCTCACTGCTGACCGTCCCTATCGACTCAAAGATTGCGGTGCCAATCAAACGGTGAATCAGGAGACTTTCTTGAGTCCTGCCTGTCGATGGATTGGGCAGGGCCCAAGAGAGGGGTTGCATCTTTTCAGTAAAGAAACGCTGGAATCATTCGCAGAGGAGGCCTGGCAACGAGCTCATCACCCCGCAGGAGCCGTTCATCTCAATCTGCCTTTTGAGGAGCCTCTACATCTCAGTGAAGAAGAGCAGAGGGTGATCTGGAAGGGGTGGTCTCCCAAAATTCAACGTTCATCTCCGATCACGCCAATAAATCTGGCAATGGCAGCGGAGGGAACTGATGGGGTTACCGATCGGGCGCCCTTTGCATTGGATCCTTTACGACCCGGCGTTGTGATAGCTGGTGCTTGGCGAGGCCTAAGCAAAGACCTCTTTGCTTTTCAGCAATCCTTGCGGGAGTGGCAGGCCTTGAGTGGCTGGCCCGTGCTGGCCGATCCACTATCGGCTCTGCCTTCAGACCAACCTGGTCTAATCCGCTCCTGGGAGCTGCTTTTGGCTGCTGGGCTTTTAAGCTCTAAGGAGCAGCTTCAAGTGCTGCGTCTAGGACCAATGTCAGCCAGTCGGAGCCTTGAGGCATGGTTGAAAAGCTTTGGTGACGGTCAGCTCCTGATTACAGAGGGAGACTCCCGTTGTCTCGATCCCCTTGGTTTGTCAGTGCAATGGAGTCATGGATTGACGACCTGGTGGCAACACCATCACCATCGCTGGATCGATGCTGATGCCGCCTCTCAACAGGCAACCGATCCTCTACTGAAGAAATGGCAGATCATCGATCGTTTTGCGCAGGACTGGCTGGATCAGCACTTACCCCTTCAGGGTGCCATCACAGAACCAGCCCTGGCTCGCTGGTTATCCCGTCTTCTGCCAGCTGAGCTACCAATCATGTTGGCAGCGAGTAGTCCTGTGAGGGACTGGCTGGCTTATGCGGACAAGAGCTTATTTTCGAGACGATGCTTCAGTTTTCGAGGCGCGTCTGGTATCGACGGCACCCTTTCTTTAAGCATGGGTTTAGCGATGGCCCTTGGGCCCACTTTGCTTGTCAGCGGCGATCTGGCTCTCCTTCATGACAGCAATGGCTGGTTACTTGCTCATCCCCAGCGCCCGCCTTTGGTGGTGGTGTTGATCGACAATGGTGGCGGAGGCATCTTCGAGCAACTGCTGGTGAAGACAGCTCCGAGCGAAGCATTTGAGCAGCTGTTTGCCATGCCTCAGACGGTTGACCCTCTTGCTCTTGCAAGGGCTCATAACATTCCTCACCGTCAGGTGGCCTGTCTTGAAGACCTACCAGCAGCCTTGGAATGGGGGTTCTTCCAGGCTGGACCTGTTTTGATACGTGTGTGCACCCATCGGGGTCAAGATTCATCGATGAGGCAACAGCTTCGCGAGGGATTGGTGATGCATCTGCAGTCGATTTCCCAAAATGGCCACATTGATCTTTGATCCCGATGGCTATGGATTCCAATCGGTTTGACATGAGGCCAAGACAGGTTTTGCCTGGCAAGCCCACGATCGAATGGGAACCCTGGGGTGAATATCAAGACGTACTGCTCGATCGCAGTTCAGAAGGCATTGCCAGGGTTGCGATTGATCGTCCGGCCAAGCGCAATGCTTTCCGGCCACGCACGGTGATGGAACTCTGTGATGCGTTTACCCGAATTCGAGACGACCAACGTTTAGGCGTGGTTTTGTTCACCGGTGTTGGACCTGCTGACGATGGCGGCTATGCCTTTTGTGCAGGTGGTGACCAAAGTGTGCGCGGCGACGGTGGCTACCTCGATGAGGAAGGTTTGCCGCGCCTCAATGTTCTCGACCTACAGCGCATCATTCGCAGTTTGCCAAAGGTTGTGATTGCACTTGTGGCTGGCTATGCGATCGGCGGCGGCCAAGTGCTGCACTTGTTATGTGATCTCAGTCTGGCGGCAGAGAATGCCGTGTTTGGGCAAACCGGTCCCAAGGTGGGCAGCTTTGATGGTGGCTTTGGTGCTGGTTACCTGGCCAGGGTCGTGGGGCAACGCAAGGCTCGTGAAATCTGGTTTCTCTGTCGTCAATACGGAGCTGAAGAAGCGCTGAGAATGGGGTTGATCAACGAGATTGTTCCTCTTGATGGCCTTGAAGCAGAGGGAGTGCGTTGGGCAAGAGAGGTGTTGCAGCACAGCCCCACAGCCATCCGCTGCCTGAAGGCCGCATTCAATGCTGAAACCGATGGATTGGCAGGACTTCAGGAGCTAGCCGGTCAGGCCACCCATCTGTTCTATCGAACGGATGAAGCCCAGGAGGGCCGAAATGCTTTTCTACAAAAACGAAGTCCAGATTTTTCAGGCTCAGGCTGGCTTCCCTAACCAGCCGCTCTAGGCAGCGTCATGATTAACGCATCGTTTGCTTTAGGGAAGGAGTTCTTGCTACCGCTTCCACTGCCGCTGCTGCCCTCCCTGATTCATGCAGCTGTTCAGGACTCTCTTCCGCAAATCGTCGCCAGCTTCCCCATCGCTTTAATTGAACGTGAGGGGCGGCATCTGGTCTTGGATCGGCGTAGCCGTCGGCTGCTTGTTTTGGAAGATGGCTCCTTAATTAAAAGCTTCTCAGTGGCGGTTGGCATGCCTGGCTGGGAGACTCCGGCAGGTGAGTTTCAAGTTTTGAACAAGACTCCCCATCCCATTTGGGAGCATCCCCAGAGCGGTAGGCGAATCGGATCTGGGCCGAACAATCCCCTTGGCAGTCGCTGGATCGGCTTCTATCGAGATTGCAACGGCAGAGACGCTCACGATGGTGATCGTTGGCTAACGATTGATGGCTGCGTCACGTCTGGCTTCCATGGGACGCCACACCGCTGGACTGTTGGCCGAGCTGTTTCCCATGGTTGTGTTCGGCTGTTTGAAGAGGACATCCAATCCCTCTATCAGCTGGTCAAAATCGGCACGCCGCTCAAGGTGCTCCCATGATCGTGATCTGATTGAGCTGATGCACATTTAGAGTCTCGCGGCTCTCGACTGACTTGAAAATGCGCGTGCTATTTGCTGCTGCGGAATGCGCGCCGATGGTCAAGGTCGGTGGAATGGGTGATGTGGTGGGCTCATTGCCCCCAGCTCTGGCCAAGCTTGATCATGATGTGCGTCTGATCATGCCTGGTTACGGCAAGCTCTGGAGCTTGCTGGATATCCCTACTGATCCGATTTGGCGCGGTCAGACCATGGGCAACGAGTTTGCCATCTATGAGACAAGTCATCCCAGCAATGGTTTGCCCCTTTATCTGGTGGGGCATCCAGTGTTTGATCCTGAACGGATCTACGGCGGAGAAGACGAAGATTGGCGTTTTACGTTTTTCGCAAGCGCGACAACGGAATTTGCCTGGAACGTTTGGAAACCGCAGGTGCTGCATTGCCACGACTGGCATACCGGGATGATTCCTGTGTGGATGCATCAGGACCCTGAAATCAGCACGGTCTTTACCATTCACAACCTCAAATATCAGGGCCCCTGGCGCTGGAAACTTGATCGGATGACTTGGTGCCCCTGGTACATGCAAGGGGATCACACCATGGCAGCAGCCTTGCTTTATGCCGATCGGGTGAATGCCGTCTCTCCCACCTATGCCAGAGAGATCTGTACATCTGAATACGGGGAGAGCCTTGATGGCTTGTTGAACTACATCTCTGGAAAACTGCGTGGGATTCTCAATGGCATTGACCTGCAGGATTGGGACCCTGTTAATGACAAGTCTTTGCCAGCCACTTTTAGTGCCGATGACCTTTCAGGTCGTGCTGTGAACAAGCAGGCCCTTCAACAGCGCATGGGGCTTGAGGTCAATCCAGACACCTATCTACTGGGGATGGTGAGTCGGTTGGTGGATCAGAAAGGGGTTGATCTTCTGCTGCAGGTGACAGAGCGTTTGCTTGCTTATACAGATTCCCAAATCGTGGTGCTGGGCACTGGTGAGCGTGGTTTGGAATCAGGCCTGTGGCAATTGGCGATTCAGAACCCTGGCCGCTTCTCGGTTTTCCTCACTTACGACGATGACCTAGCACGTTTGATCTACGGCGGCAGTGACGCATTTCTGATGCCGAGTCGCTTCGAACCCTGTGGCATTAGTCAGCTGTTGGCCATGCGCTACGGCAGCGTGCCGGTGGTGCGCAAAGTGGGTGGTCTTGTCGACACGGTGCCTTCCTACGACCCTATTCATAAAACCGGTACTGGATTCTGCTTCGATCGATTTGAGCCTGTTGACTTCTATACAGCATTAGTGAGGTCCTGGGAGGCGTTCCGTCATCGTGATTGCTGGCGTGAGTTGCAGCAACGTGGAATGACTCAAAACTACAGCTGGGATCGCTCCGCTCTCGACTATGCGCAGATGTATCGGGAGGTCTGTGGCCTTAAGGAGCCGTCTCCTGATGCGGCGGTTGTGGAGCAATTTTCTCTCGGCCAGGGTTCAGATCCTTCCCGTCAGGGTCAGGACAGCAATGCGAAAAAAAGAACCAGACGCAAGAAGAAGGGGAATGATTAAAAAAAGAGGTTTAAACTTGGTTGTTGGTTTTGCAGATTTGGCGGCTCTTTTGCAGACGACCCCATTGATTTGATGCACCCCAATCTTTTCAATCTGCCGCTTGGTCGTCAGGGCTCCTGATCAGCATGGGAAATTCGCCCCCCCGGCCAGAGAAGCAAACGGGACAACTCCCAGTCCCCTATACCAATCCCTGGGTATCCCTGCGAGAGGGATTTCGTGATGTCTTCGCAGACCTTGGTCTGCGACTCAGGCAACTCTGGCGTCTCAACCGGCAAGGCGAATTCTCCACACCAAGGTTCTGGCCTTCTGCAATGGCACCAATGTTCTGGCCATTGACACTTGCAACAGTACTGGTCTTGGGAGTGTTCCTCAGCAGTCTGCTGATTGACCAACCTGCAGCTGTGGCACAACTAGATCCTGCAGAGACCTATCCCAGCAATTCAGCTGCATTGGCTGTGATGTCTAGCCCCTCCACTGCGGAGTCACAGCCTGTTGCAACGTTGTCGGAGCCTTCTGAACTGGAATCCACACAACTTTCAGCGCCTTTAGCTGTACCTCTTCAGCTTGAGCCTCTCTTAACGATGCTGGCAGACAATGATCTCCCCAGTGGCTTGCTTCTTGCAGCCGAACCAAGACCCCTGGACAATGATCTTGTGTTGAGGCTAAGTCCAGCTTGGAACAACCTCAATTCATCTCGACAGCATGAACTTGCCGATCGTTGGCAGACTCTTGCTGAACAGCTCGGTTATGACGAACTTCAACTTCAAAGCGAGGATGATCAACTGCTTGCCAGGACAGCAAGAGTAGGTGTGGGCATGATCATTTTCGATCAGGATTTGGCTTGATGAGACTGCGTCTGGGGCAGCTGGTCGAGCTTTGGGGTGCTCCGATGCATGTTCACGCGTCTGACCTAGATCTTGACCAAGCTGTTGGTCCGATCTGCACAGACAGTCGTCAGTTGAGCGAAGGCAGCTTCTTTGTGCCGTTGGTGGGGAAGCATTTCAATGGCCATGCCTTTCTTGCTCAAGCTCTGAAGCTTGAGGCCCAGGCGGCTGTGGTGGCTCGCAAAGATCATCATCCAGTGCCCGAGGGTCTCCCCCATTGGATTGTGGAAGACACTCTCGAGGCTTATCAGCAACTGGGGTTGCTGCATCGCCGTCAGTTGAATGTACCGGTGGTTGCCGTCACAGGTTCAGCAGGAAAAACCACGACTCGGGAGTTGATCCGTTCTGCACTCACACCCCTTGGTGAGGTCTTGGCAAGTGCAGGCAACAACAACAACGACGTGGGTGTTCCGCTCACCTTGTTGCAGGCGCATTCAGATCATGGCGCAGTTGTGGTGGAGATGGGTATGCGTGGAATTGGGGAAATAGAACGGCTCTCCTGTTGCACCCAACCAGACGTCGCTGTGATCACCAATATCGGCAATGCCCACGTCGGTCGTTTAGGTAGTCGTGCGGCAATTGCTTCCGCCAAGTGTGAGATCACCACTTGCCTGAAACCCAGAGGAGTGATCGTCATCCCAGCAGGGGATTCGCTCCTGGAAGATGCTCTTAAACGGATCTGGCGGGGGCGGGTGATCCGCGTGGCAGTTCAAGACAATCGTCTTTTGAAGGACGCAGAGGTTAAGGGCATGAATTCTAAATTTTTGCCCAAGGCCGATCTCATTGGCTGCGTTGACCTGGCCAAGGGTGAACTATTGCTAGAGGGAAAGGCCTACACCCTGCCTTTAGAAGGGATGCATAACGCTTGCAATTTGATGCTGGCACTCGCAGTAGCCCGTGAATTAGATGTCTGCAATGAATCGCTATCCGATCTGAAAGTAGACGTTCCTGGTGGCCGTAGTCGACGGCTAAAAGTTGGCAACTTCACTGTTCTGGATGAAACCTACAACGCTTCGCCGGAAGCCGTGCAAGCAGCATTGGAGCTATTAGCAATTCAACCGGGACGTCACTTTGCAGTACTCGGAACCATGCTGGAGCTAGGAGACCAGAGCGTGGCTTTGCATCGCCAAGTCGCTGAACGGGCGGTACAAGTTGGTTTGGATGGACTCGTCGTCGTTGCTGCAGGCGCAGAGGCTGAAGCCATGGCAACAGCAGCAGGGTCCTTGCCGCATTTGGCCGTCGTTGCCAACCCAGAGCAGGCTGCTCAGCCATTGCAGGCTTGGCTTGAGGCCGGCGATGTGGTTCTGCTTAAGGCTAGTCGTGGTGTCGCTCTAGAGAAATTGATCCCTTTGCTCTAAGGGGACTAAGCCTTAATCCTCTCGTTTCACTGCCAACCATTTTTAGTTAGTTGTTTGGAGCGGCCAAGGGCGAGAGCACCATTGGGAACATCTTTAGTGAGAGTGGAGCCAGCTCCTACTGTCACGTCCGAACCTAAAACAATCGGCGCCACCAAAACAGAATTGGCCCCTGTTTTGCTGTTGTCACCAACTACGGTGAGATGTTTTCTCACACCGTCGTAATTTGCAGTGATCGTACCGGCCCCGACATTGACATGGCGACCAAGTTGTGCGTCACCGATATAACTGAGGTGATTCACCTTTGAACCCTCGCCAATTTGGCTTTTTTTAATCTCCACAAAGTTGCCGATGCGGCATTGATCAGCGATGTCTGCACCAGGGCGTAGGTGTGAGAAAGGGCCAATAGCCACCTCATTTCCCACCTTGGCATCACGTACAACGGAATGAAGAACGCTGACTCCATGGCCAAGGTCGGCATTCTCAATCAAGCTTCCTGGGCCAAGCTGGCAGCCATCGCCAATGTTGCAGCAGCCCCGCAAATGGGTTTGGGGTTCAATTACCACATCTCTACCGAACTGACAGTCTTCACTCAGCGTGCAGCTAGCAGGGTCAGTAAAAGTGACCCCTTCCTTCATCCAATGGTTACGTAGCCGTTCTTGAAGCAGCGCCTCACATTTGGCAAGTTGGCAACGATCGTTGATGCCATTCACCTCATCGGGATCAGCCACCTCTACATGCATCGCAATAGGTAGCAACGCCACAGTGTCGGTGAGGTAGAGCTCACCTTGATCATTATCACTACAAAGTTGGGGTAGTACTGCGGCCAATTTCTTCCAATTGAAGCAGTAGATACCTGCGTTAGTGAGATTGTTGTGGCGCTGTTCGTCACTACAGTCGCGATGTTCAACGATGCTGCTTACGCGGCCTTGTTGATCTGAAAACACCCTGCCGTAGCCCGTGGGATCTGCGAGTCGGGCTGTTAACAACGTGACGTCGGCACCACTTGAGCGATGTTCGTTCACCAAATGATCGATCGTGCTTGGTCGAAGTAATGGAACATCACCATTGAGAACCAAAAGCTCGCCATCAAAGCCCTCCAATACGGGCAGTACTTGCTGAACCGCATGACCAGTGCCGTTCTGAGGTTGTTGAACAACAAACTCCAAGCCTGGCCAATCAGTGAGCTGCTGTTGCACCTCTTGCGCCTGGTGGCCAACAATCAACAAGCGCCGTTGAGGTTGAAGACCCGAGCAACTGGTCAACACCCGTTCAACCAACGTGGAACCTGCGAGCGGTTGCAAGACTTTCGGCAGGCAGCTCTTCATGCGGGTGCCCTTCCCAGCAGCCAAGATGGCGACGGCAAGCATGGAGCGAATGGCGAATCGGCCGGAATCTAATTGAATTCCGACAACTTCACTGCAGTTAACAGCCTTTAAGCAGGATCAGCTCAGCTTCTAGCAGTGATGATTCAGCAAGAAGAGCGCCAAAACAGTTTCTACTTTCACTAGCACTGTCACTGTTGCTAGCAATGAAGCACACTATGACTCCACATAAAAAACCTCCTTATTGATGAGCCATTGTTCAAGCAAGCCTATAGATCATGGTCAAAAGTCTCAAGTGGAAGCAAGCTGCCAGTCATTGGTATGAATCACCCAGCAAAAGAAGATCCATTAAATCAAATATTGCCACAACATCTCCTTTGGGATTGATCAGCTGTAGGCAATGAACTTGAGTTGAGTTGAGTTGAGTTGGGTTGGGAGGATTCAAGAATGACTCTAAACAATCTCTTCCAATTCTTATCTATTCTAATTTTTCACTCGTTTCTTCCTGACAAGAATCAACCTTGCCTTTGCTTGGATGTCCAGCGGTGGTGCCAGCTATTGGTCGCCTCTAATCCGCAGAGCTGTTGTTCAGTGCTGCGCCGCCTCAGGATCACTTCTGCCTGATCTTCTCCAGTTGGATCGCGGTACGGAACGGCTGCGCGTGTATGTAGATGTTCATGTTCCATTGCAGTAAGCGACCGCCAACCAAGCCCTTTCTCTCCAAAGCTGATCTTGAACTGCTTCATCCCCATGGTGCCACTACTCCAACCTCCGCGCTCCCCTGGCACTTGAAGTAGCGAGAATAATTTCAGCCCTGCTCGCTGCAAGCTGGCACGTATGGCCGCTGCACGGCTATAGGTCAGGAGCCTCCCACCTGGAGCCAATCGTATGGCCAGGCCATGCAGAAACTCTTCACTCCATAGCTGTGGGCAGCGACCTGGAGAGAAGGCATCGTGAAGAATCAAATCAAACTTCTGATCTTGGGGTAGCTGATGAAGCGTTTGGCGTGCATCACCCCACAACATTGTTCCCCTGCTCTCTGGCTGATCCCAACCATCACAATCTCGGATTAAAATAAGTTTCTGGTGGACCGATGCTGACCAGGCACTACAGAATCCCGTCTGCGCCAAAGCGAGTTCCAGTGGTCGCCTGTCTATCTCTAGACCCCACCACAGCACATTCGGTGCTGGAGTTGGCATGGCATCCAACACAGCCGCAGTGTTGTAGCCAAGACCCATGCATACGTCGAGGATCCGAAGAGTTTGTCCGCCACTAAAGCGCGTCAACTCTGCCGGTTGTGCGAATTTCGCGCATGCTTCATTCAGCGCTCCGGCGGAGTTGTGGAACGCTTCGTCGAAGTACTCACTATGCAGGCTGAAGCTACCATCCGCCGTTGGGAAAACATTCAGCGCCCCCAAAGGGCGAGAGTGGTCGACATTAGCGATGCAGCCGCTCAAGGTCATCCCAGAAGTTGGGGTAGGAAACAGCCGCAGCTTCGCTACCCGTCAAGCGGGAATTGCCCTCCGCCAGCAACGCAGCCACCGCCAGGCTCATGGCGACACGATGATCCGTTTCACTATCGAGGTCTGTGCCTCGCAGTTTTCGGACCCCACGGATGGTGAGCCCATCGGCATGTTCGTCGATATCTGCTCCCATAGCCGTGAGCTGCCTGGTCATCACAGCAAGCCGATCGGTTTCCTTGACACGCAGTTCACTGGCGTCAGTAATTTTGCTTTCACCATCACAGAAACAAGCAGCCACCGCCAGGATCGGCACCTCGTCGACCAGGCGAGGAATGATGTCCCCATTGATGCTGAAGGGCTTTAACGGTCCTTGCCTCACCCGTAGGTCTCCAACCGGTTCACCTGCGACTTCATGGCGGTTGAGCACCTCAATGCGAGCTTCCATTTGCTGCAACACTTCCAGGATGCCGGTACGGGTGGGGTTTAAACCAACGTTTTCCACCACGAGCTCAGCTCCAGGCACAAGCACTCCTGCGACAAGCCAAAAGGCAGCGGAACTGATATCACCTGGCACGACAATATTTTGCCCATAAAGCTTTTGTCCTGGGCTCACTCTGATATGGCGACCCATCTCTCCTCCCACTTCGAGATCAGCGCCGAATGCCCGCAACATGCGTTCGCTGTGGTCTCTCGAATGGGCTGGTTCGATCACAGTCGTTGCCCCATCGGCTGTAAGGGCTGCCAGCAGAAGGGCTGACTTCACCTGGGCACTTGCTACAGGTGTACCGATGACACCACCACGAAGTTTCTGACCACTCACGGCAAGAGGTGCGAAGTCGCCGTTGGATCGTCCTTTAATTTTGGCTCCCATCATTGTTAATGGCTGGCCAACCCGATTCATGGGCCTACGGCGCAAAGAAGCATCACCACTAAGCACGAAATGGCGGCCCTTGCGAGCCGCCAACAGCCCTAGCATCAGACGAATTGTTGTTCCGGAGTTACCGCAGTCGAGTACATCTTGCGGTTCTTGAAGTCCATCGAGACCAACGCCTTCAACGCGAACTATTTGCCCGGCATGAATCGGGCTGACCGTGGCTCCCATCGCTCGAAGACAGGCGGCGGTACTCATGGGATCTTCAGCAGGTAAAAGGCCCTCGATGGTGGTGACCCCTTCTGCGATAGCTCCAAATAACAGCGCTCGATGGGAAATCGATTTATCCCCAGGGACTCGCACCGTTCCAGAAAGCCCACCACCTGCTCGAAGCTCACGTGACGATGAGGCAGTGCTTGTAACGCTCAATGGGTGTGGCCCGGATCAGATCGATCTTATGGGCAAGCGTTTGAGCTTGTTTCCAATTTGTTTTTGTGCTGTGTAATTTGTCTCTTTTGGACCATCTCAAGCAACAGATATCTACCGAGTGTTTTTTGCTAACCAGGCCATTTTTAATTCAGGTCTTTTTGACCATCGCTTGACGACAAAGGCTCTCCATCACATAACCAAACAGGCTTGGATCAGGTTCTTCGCTGCCCAAATCCTCCAGCCCCAACTCCTGCCATCGAGCATCCACCCTGCTTTCTAGATCTGCATCCCGACTGAGTGGCTCGCCCCATTCATGGCGCTTCTCAGGGCCAATCTTAGTGGTGGCGTCGATGGCCATCCTGCCTCCAAGCCCTAGATGTTCGCTAGCAAAATCAAGGCTGTCGAAGGGGGTGTTCTCAAGTACAAAGAGATCCCTTTGCGGATCGACCTGTGCAGCGATAGCCCATACCACTTGGCGTGGATCTCTCACGTTGATGTTTGCATCTACCACGACAACGAATTTTGTATAGGTGAATTGGGGCAATGCGCTCCAGAAAGCCATCGCGGCACGCTTGGCTTGTCCTGGATAAGACTTATCGATTGCAATCACCGCCAGCTTGTAGCTGAGGGCCTCCATCGGTAAAAAGAAGTCCACAATCTCCGACACTTGTTGACGCAAGATTGGCGTGTAGATGCGGTTCAAGGCGATGGCGAGCATCGCTTCTTCCTTGGGGGGGCGGCCGCTAAACGTCGTGAGGAAAATCGGATTGCGGCGTTGAGTCACGCAGTGGAAGCGCACCAATGGTGAGGACTCCACTCCTCCGTAGAAGCCCATATGGTCACCAAATGGACCATCCTCTAATTCCTCACCTGGTGTAATGGTTCCTTCCAACACCACTTCGCTGTGGCTAGGGACTTTCAAATCCAGTGTTTTGCAGCCAGTGAGACGTACACCCTCTCCTGCATAAAGACCAGCAAAAAGCCATTCACTGAGTTGCACAGGAATCGGAGTTGCTGCGGCCATGATCAGCAGAGGGTGTACACCAATAGCAATGGCTACCTCAAGCTTCTGGCCCATGGCAGCAGCTTTGCGCAGGTGCCTGGCTCCGCCGCGAACACTCAGCCAATGCACCGTCATGGTCTTTGGCGATTGGCGTTGTAGGCGATAGACACCCACATTCGGCACTCCCGTCTCCGGGTCTTTGGTAATCACAAGACCCAGGGTGATCACACCACTGGCATCTCCTGGCCAAGGGCGGATCAAAGGCAGATTGTCGAGATTCAACGCATCTCCACGCAGCACCTGCTGATGGCAGGGAGGTGTGAGATCCAGGTCTGGTCGCGCTTTGATCAGATCCCAAAACACACTTGCAAACTGTCTGGTTTCTTGCAGACCCTTTGGCGGCCTTGGTTGCTGCAACAGAGCCAAACGAGTTCCCAGATCCTCAAGTTGCTGAGCGTTGTCCAGACCCATGCTCCAGACCACTCGCTCCAAGGTGCCCATCAGATTCACTGCCACTGGCATCGATGAACCAATCACGTTTTCGAACAACAGGGCCGGCCCACCCAAGCCCAGCACCCGATCAGTAATAGCGGCGAGTTCTAAATCTGGATCTACGGGGGCACTGATCCGCCTTAGTTGGCCACGTTGCTCAAGTAGGGCTAGGAAGTCCCGCATGTCTTGGGACGCAGGTCCGGGACGAAGCAGGGGCATGGTTGGGAAGACAGCCAGCAAAATGATCTAGTTACTGTGGCGCACGTCGTTCCCTATCGAGGCCATGCAGCTCGCTTATTTCCATGTGGCCGCGGATGTGCCTCAGGGGGCTGAGCCTGATGCTGCTGTCGTCATCGACGTTCTCAGAGCCACCACCACCATCGCCTGGGCTTTAAACAACGGTGCCGAAGCTGTTGAAACCTTTGCTGATTTGGACCAACTGAGGCAGAGCGCGGCTCAATGGCCGGAGTCTTCCCGTTTGATGCTTGGTGAGCGCGGCGGACAGCGCATTGAGGGATTTGATCTGGGGAATTCCCCCGTCGCTGTTGTGCCCCAGCAAGTGGCTGGCAAAAGACTCTTTATGAGCACGACTAACGGCACGCGCTCTTTGCAGCGAGTGCGTGGGGTTCAGCGTTTATTCACTTTGGCACTACCAAACCGCAGAGCTGTTGCAGACCACTTGTTGATGGATCCACCTGAGCAACTTTGGATTGTTGGTAGTGGCTGGGAAGGGGCCTACTCCCTGGAGGATTCTTTGGCGGCCGGAGCATTGGCCGATTTGCTATTGGATGGTGCCGCTGATGAGGCTTGTGTCGTGAACGACGAACTCACTGCTGCACTAGCCCTTTGGCAGCAGTGGAAGCACGATCCAGAAGCCTGTCTTCGTCAAGCCAGCCATGGGCAACGCTTAATTGGGCTTGGCGACCACGATGCAGATTTCAGATGTTGTGCTGAATTGGATCGGCTTTCTGTGATTCCTGTTCAGGTCAAACCCGGAGTCCTTTGTGCCTCTTGAAACCACACTGCGATCTAAAGTCTCGCTCTCTGTTTCAACCCTGTGACCGACTTTCTGGCAGCCGCTTTGCAGCTGACGAGCACCTCGGATCCAGAGCTCAATTTTGCTGCTGCCGAGGAGCAGATCGAACTGGCTGCCCGCCGTGGTGCGGAATTGGTGGGATTACCTGAAAATTTTGCCTTTATGGGTGATGACGAGCGACGGCTGGAGCTGGCACAAGACTTAGCTCAGCAATGCAGCCGCTTTCTTGTCACCATGGCAAGGCGCTACCAGGTGGTGCTTCTGGGCGGGGGCTTCCCTGTACCTGCAGGAGATAGCAATCACACGGTCAACAGAGCCGAATTGGTCGGTCGTGATGGTCAGCTGCTAGCGAGATACGACAAGATTCATCTCTTCGATGTGGATCTACCTGAAGGCAACACCTATCAGGAGTCGGCCACGACTACGTCTGGTCGTGAACTACCCCCAGTCGTGGATGTGCCAGGACTATGTCGAGTGGGACTATCCATCTGCTACGACGTGCGCTTCCCTGAGCTCTATCGCCATCTCGTAGCTGCTGGCGCCGAGTTATTGATGATTCCAGCAGCATTCACGGCTTTCACTGGAAAAGATCACTGGCAGGTCTTACTTCAGGCCAGGGCCATCGAGAACACCTCCTATGTGCTTGCACCTGCCCAGACAGGTCGTCATTACAGCCGTCGACAGAGCCATGGACATGCCATGGTGATTGATCCCTGGGGAACCGTCTTGGCTGATGCAGGGGTGAGTCAGGGTGCAGCCATTGCTCCTGTGGATAACTCGCACATTGGTCGCATTCGCGCGCAAATGCCAAGCCTCCAACACCGGCAGTCAGCACTGTTCTGAGCCAATGGCCTCGGCTCCGTCCCGCCCTCTCATCCTGCTGGTGGTTGGTGTCTTGCAGATCCCTTTGGTTTTGGCAGCGTTGCCGGCCAGAGCGGCAAGCGCTTTAGCGGCCTGGGCACTTGGAAGCGACGGGGTGTTGCAGTTGCGTACATCAAGAGGGGCTCGTCTAGAAGCGTTCTTTCAACCAGCGGATGGTGCCCAGGGAGCAAAGGTCTGGATTGATTTTCCTGGAGAATTGAGCCGCTCCCGCAGCCTGCGGGGTAGCGGACCGGTGCGTGCGATTCGTTTGGGGAAACCAACGCCTGGATCAACTCGACTGGTGATTGAGTTCAAACCATCAATCTCTCTGAATCCAAATCAGCTCAAGCTGATAGGAACCTCTCCGTACCGCTGGAAGCTCAACTTCGAAGGCTTACCGACCCGTGGGCTTCGCCGTATCGGTGAAGGAGACCTGACAGCATCAACTTTGAGCCGATGGGCTCCTGGAATCCGGATTACCCCCACACGGACGCCTATCAATGCCTCTGGTTTGCCGAATGTCCCCCGCGGGCGCTTTAGAGTTGTCATTGACCCTGGTCATGGTGGTCCAGACCCTGGTGCTATAGGGATTCGCGGTCTACGTGAGAAGAATGTTGTTCTCGATGTTTCCCTTCAGGTGGCCCAGCTATTAGAAGCTCGAGGGGTGCAGGTCATCATGACCCGCACGGCTGATGTGGATGTGGATCTACCGCCAAGAGTGGCGATCGCCAATCGATTAGGTGCTACTGCATTTGTAAGCATTCATGCCAATGCCATCAGCATGTCCAGACCACAGGTCAATGGAATCGAAACCTTCTATTTCTCTGATTCCCGTTCAGCCAGATTGGCGTCTCATATCCAGCAACAAGTGCTGAACGTCTCCCCTGGGAGCCCCAACAGAGGGGTCAGACGGGGCCGTTTCTTTGTCATCCGGCGAACCACAATGCCCTCCGCCCTAGTTGAGACAGGTTTTTTAACAGGACGGCTAGATGCTCCTCGGCTGGCTTCAGCAGCCCATCGCCGCAAGTTGGCTCTGGCTATTGCTACTGGCATCCTCAACTATTTACAGGGGGTCCGTTGAAGCCTCGCTTGGGATTATTTGATAGCGGCGTGGGTGGGTTGACTGTGCTCAGGCGAGTGCTGGAGCGCCATGGGCAGGTGCCTTGCCTCTATCTCGGTGATACCGCCCGAGTCCCTTACGGAAACCGCATGCCGCATGAAATCCGAGTGATCGCCAAGGAGGTTGTCCAGTGGTTACGAGACCAGCAAGTGACTGCGGTTGTGATGGCTTGCAACACCACGAATGCGTTGGCTTCTGATGTGGCTGAAGCGGTTGCGGGAGGGATCCCTATCGTGAGGTTGATCGAGGCAGCAGCCAACATGCTTTCGGAAGAGCGTGTGGGAGTACTGGCCACTCCTGCTGCTGCTGCATCAGGCGCATATGGCAAACAAATTCAGATCTCTCGACCAGGCACGATGGTTATTGAGCAGGGATGTCCGGCCTTTGTGCCATTGATTGAGACTGGTCAACTCAGCAGCGAGGAGCTTTATCAGGCGGCGCTTGAGTATCTGAATCCACTCTTGGCTGCACAGGTGGAAGCAGTGGTTCTCGGATGCACTCACTATCCTCTTCTTGAACCAATCTTGCGTCAGATTTTGCCGCAAGATGTGCGCTTGATTGATCCTGCTATCGGTGTGGCGCGCGAGCTGGATGGTCTGTTGGGTAGCCCAACGATCCCATTGGGAACATCACTGTCGCTGACCTCTACACGGTTCTGCGTGACTGCCAATCCCGAGGGCTTTGCCACACGTGCTACGCCATGGTTGGGCGAGCGTCCTCAAGTTGAGTTGGTTTCACTGCAATGTCCTGCCTGCGCCTCGTAAGATCACTCCACCGAGGGAATCCATGGCCACCGTTACTGAGCTGCTGCAGCCGGTCGAGCTGGATCTTGAGACCCTGCTCACTGATCTGCGCAGCTTGATTGGTGCCGGTCATCCCATTCTTCAAGCAGCGGCAGAGCACTTATTCAGTGCCGGGGGCAAACGCCTTCGCCCGGGCATTGTGCTGTTGATCTCAAGAGCTTTATCTGCCGATGGTGATCTCTCGGCCCGTCATCGTCGGCTGGCGGAGATTACCGAGATGATCCACACGGCTTCTCTTGTTCACGACGACGTCGTCGATGAAGCGGCCACTCGCCGAGGCGTGGCCACTGTTCATAGCCGTTTCAATCATCGCGTTGCGGTTTTGGCAGGTGATTTTCTATTCGCACAAGCCAGTTGGCATCTGGCTAATCTGGATAACTTAGCTGTGGTCAAGCTTCTCAGTCGGGTCATCATGGACCTCGCCGATGGGGAGGTGAAGCAGGGCCTCTATCGCTATGACACCGGCCAATCATTTGCGACATATCTGGAGAAGAGCTATTGCAAGACGGCTTCTCTAATGGCCAACAGTGTGCAGGCTGCCGGCGTGCTCAGTGGTGAGAGTGTTGAACATCAGAAATCACTGCATCACTTCGGTCGCCAGCTTGGACTCGCCTTTCAGGTTGTCGATGACATCCTCGACTTCACAGGCAGTGAACAGCAATTAGGGAAACCTGCCGCGAGTGATTTGGCCAGTGGCTACCTAACGGCACCGGCTCTCTATGCGCTTGAAGAGCATTTAGCTCTAGCTCGTCTGATTGAGAGAGAGTTCAGCGAAGAGGACGATCTTGATCAAGCCCTTGAGCTGGTGCGTAATTCGCAGGCTATTTCACGCAGCCGTCAGCTGGCTGAAGACTTTGCCAGGGAATCTCGTGAAGCCATCGCTTGGCTACCAGATTCACCTTGCCAGCGTGCATTAATGGAACTACCTGATTTTGTTTTAAGCCGTCTCTACTGAGCTTTTCAGAGTGCATCCCAAGCCTGCTGGAGATGGTCAAGAACGGTTTTTAACTGAGAGATTTGACGAGGATTCTCATCTTTAAACTTGCCATCGCAATCGATCTGGGCATCATTTTCGCTCAGCACCCAAACATGACACCCTGCGGCTAGAGCAGCCTGTGTGCCGGCCTGAGAGTCTTCCAATGCCCAACAGGCAGTCGGCTTGACTGCCAGCCGCCGCGCGGCAAGCAGATAAGGATCTGGAGCGGGTTTACCTGCTGTAAGAGATAGATCATCGCCAAGAACTCGAGTCTGAATCAGTGCAAGCCAGCTGTGATGGATACTTTTAAATGCCACGGCATCTGCCGTACTACTGGAGGCCATGGCCATTGGCAGCCTGTGGTCGTAGCACCAGCGAACCAATTCCTCCGCTCCAGGCATGGCTTTGGCCTGACTGAGCAGATGCTTTGCGATCGGCTGGCGCACGGCTAAGAGCTGTTCGATCCCTACCGGGGTGTTCAACCAGTTGTTGACCAGCTGAGCACAATCAAGCCGACGCCGACCTTTTAAAATCGACAACTGACTTGTACTGAGACTGGTAGCAAAGACAGCCGCTGTTTGAGACCAGGCCTGAGCATGTAGAGGTTCAGTATCCAACAACACTCCATCTAGATCAAACAAGCAGGCCGCAGGGAAGGACATGAACCAATGCGCACCCTCTCGGTTGACTTGATTAAAACTCAATATCCAGCTCAGTTATTTTCGATTGGATGCCAGTTGTCAATGGTTTAACAGGAGGTTGTGTGGCTCAACTGATACTTTTAACACCTTTCCTGTAAAAGTGGCTCACCTATCAAGAGAGACTGCTCATCAGTCATGAAAAGAAGCCGCTATCGCATTTTCATCTGAAAGCTGAGATTTTGCATTGAGATATAGGCTGTACTTGGCTTGCGGCTTATTGGCCCATAAGATGATCTTATCGTCAATCCAAAGATAAATCTGCCATGAAGCAAAAACTAACACGTGTCCGGCAAGCCAAGCATAATGGGATAACTTAAGCATGACAATCCCCTTATTCAAAGAAAGTTGCCATTCAAGGCATTAAACAAATGTCTAAGCTTCCACTCAACTGAAGTAGTGAATATGGCCGCCAAGCAATCATGCTACTGAGATGCTTCAAGACATTCTGGAAGCACAAGACAGCTGACCTGATGAAAGTCGACATCTGTATGTGTTATTGGTATCGAGGTCAGAGGATGAATGCATTTTTCAAGTTTATCAATCGCACGAGTCAACTCAGCCGGCATCGCTTTTACAATCGACTTTACGACCTAATCACAAGTTTCATATTGAAGTGATTCCCAGTCAATGGATTGAGCGCAGAGCTGGTCCATCGTTGTGCTGCCATGAGCATTCTTTTCACCGTTAGCAGGAATGTATTTTTTATGGCTATATTTGGCGGCCTTCAAGCAGATAGGGAAAGACTTTGAATTGATCATTTTGCTTCGTATTTTTATCTTATTTCAGATTTTTACTCTTTCAACTTGTACTCATTTAGATGCCCTTCAGAGACTGTCGCTGATGGGGTTCGTTTAAACAAGCGTGTCACAGCGCTGTAGTCCCTGCTCTTAATCGCTTGAATGCGGAAAATCACTGGTCATTGATTGCCTTATGTCCCCTGATCCATCCGGCACCATTAAGTCAGTCCTGCAGGAGCAGCGCGTCTTTCATCCATCCGCAGAGCTGGCCTCACAGTCGATGGTTGGCAGCCTGGAAGCCTATCGTCGGATGGCAGAGCAAGCCAAAACTGATCCTGACAGTTTCTGGGGTGAAGCAGCCCGCACTGAGCTGGAATGGTTTGAACCCTTTGATAGCGTTCTCGATTGGTCGAATCCTCCCTTTGCGCGTTGGTTTGAAGGAGGCACGACAAATCTTTCCTTCAACTGTCTTGATCGCCATCTCAATGGCCCGAAGGCAGACAAAACAGCCCTGATCTGGGAGGGAGAGCCAGGTGATGTGCGGCGCTTCACCTATCGAGAACTTCATGCTGAAGTGTGCAGGGCTGCCAATGCGCTGAAAGCTCTTGGCATTGGCAAAGGTGACCTGGTTGCCCTTTATATGCCAATGGTCCCAGAAGCGGCCATTGCCATGTTGGCTTGCGCCCGTATCGGAGCCCCACATTCTGTTGTCTTTGGTGGCTTTTCCGCTGAAGCCCTTAGAGATCGTTTGGTGGATGGTGAAGCCAAAGCCGTGATCACTGCTGATGGTAGTTTTCGTAAGGACAAGGCCGTTGCCTTGAAGCCAGCAGTGGATGCTGCATTAGCGGAGGGTGCCTGCCCCAGCGTGACGTCGGTGCTGGTGGTGCAACGCACGAAAGAAAGCGTGGTGATGGAACCTGGTCGAGATCAGTGGTGGCACGAGCTTGTGTCAGCTCAATCTCAAGAGTGCGCGGCGGAACCCATGGCGAGTGAAGATCGCCTGTTTGTGCTCTACACCTCTGGCTCCACTGGAAAGCCAAAGGGCGTTGTGCACAGTACGGCAGGCTATAACCTCTGGGCTCACCTCACTTTCAAGTGGATCTTCGACATTCGCGACGAAGACGTCTACTGGTGCACAGCCGATGTGGGCTGGATCACTGGCCATAGCTACATTGTTTATGGGCCTCTTTCCAATGGGGCGACAACTGTGATGTATGAAGGGGCACCACGCCCATCCAAGCCTGGAGCCTTTTGGGAGCTGATTCAGAAGCACGGGATCACGATTTTTTACACCGCACCTACGGCAATTCGGGCATTCATGAAAAGTGGTCGGGCTGTACCCGATCAATACGACATGAGCAGTCTGCGGTTGCTAGGTACCGTCGGAGAACCCATCAATCCTGAGGCCTGGATGTGGTATCGCGAGGTGATCGGTGGTGATCGTTGCCCAATTGTCGACACTTGGTGGCAAACGGAGACAGGTGGGGTGATGATCAGCCCATTGCCTGGTGCGACGCCAACAAAACCAGGATCTGCGACCCTTCCCCTACCAGGCATTGAGGCTGATGTGGTTGACGCACAAGGCGAGCCGGTAGCCGTTGACGAAGGTGGATATCTGATCGTGCGACGTCCTTGGCCAGGAATGATGCGCACCGTGCACGGAAATCCCCAACGCTTTAGAGAGAGCTATTGGGAATACTTACGCCCTAAGGATGGCAGTTTCATCTATTTCGCAGGCGATGGAGCTCGTCGAGATGGTGATGGTTATTTCTGGGTGATGGGCAGGGTTGATGATGTGATTAACGTTTCAGGCCATCGTCTTGGCACGATGGAAATCGAATCGGCATTGGTGAGTCACCCGGCAGTGTCTGAAGCGGCAGTGGTTGGAAGGCCTGATGACCTTAAAGGTGAAGCGATCGTGGCCTTCGTCACCTTGGAGGGAAGCAGGGAAGTGAGTGATGCTTTGATTCAAGAGCTTCGTGTTCATGTGGGCAAGGAAATCGGCCCCATTGCTCGACCTGATGAGATCCGTTGCAGTGATGCCTTACCCAAGACCCGCAGCGGCAAAATTATGCGCCGTATCTTGCGGGCTTTGGCAGCTGGAGAGGAGGTCAAGGGTGATACCAGCACCCTGGAAGATCGCTCCGTGCTGGATCGGCTTAGAGCCTGATCACGACCTCATTCATGGGCTTGCCCAAGAGGAGATCGTTCCCACCAATTGATTGAGAGTCTCGGCCCGGGCGGAGTCATCCGCCCAGTCGCCGAGAAGGTTCTGCCGTAACCCTGCACTGGCTGGGGTGAGGTGATCACCGGGAAGATGCAAGCTTTGTGTTGCATCTTCCACTCGCTGCTGGAGACTATGCAAAAGGCTTGGACTCTGATCGAGACTGTCATTCCCGAAACTCACCAATAAGTTCTGAGGTTGGTGGTAACTCTCGCGGATCAATCGCAATGTTTCATTGGGGCTTGGGCTGAATTCCGTGTAAAAGCCAAGCTTTGGTGCAAGTTCGCGAAGCATGGGAATCGAACGATCAGCCGTAAAATTGTTAAAGCTCAATGCCACCAAAGCCCTGCTGTTACGACCTCCATCTGGGGCTAGAAGATGCAACTTGCAGCCAAGGCTATGGCCCAAGCGAAGGGGTGTGGGAAGGGCTCCGACTCTGGCCTCAAGTTGTTGTCGACAACGACGCAAATGTTTCCAAGCTTCATTGGCCTGAGCCTGATGGTCGAAGCCTGGCACATAGCCCCAAGCATGAACCGCCAGATTGTGGTCAGCTAAACCTTCAAGCAATCGTCGGTAGCTGAGCTGGGGGCTCGCCGCCAAATAACTGCCCCCCACCATTTCGACCAGTGCGATTGGCTGAGCTGGCCATAGTCCCCAGACGTTGCCGAGGCGTCTCCATCTGGTCATCGTTTCTTTTTGATTTCCTCCACGACACGACATGCCTCACGCATATGAGCAGGACCATCGAGGAGATTATTAAAAATATGGCGGATTGTTCCTTGGCCATCAATCACGTAAGTGACTCGGCTTGGCAGCATCCCAAGGGTGCGAGGAACTTCAAAGGCTCGCCTCAGTGTGTTGTCCTTGTCGCTCAGTAATGCATAGGGCAGGCCATGTCGTTCTGCAAATTGCCGATGACTGATGTCATCGTCTCCACTCACCCCCCAGACTTCAGAACCGAGTTTCTCAAAAACTGAGTAATTGTCTCGAAAGCTACAAGCTTCAGCTGTACATCCAGGAGTGTCGTCCTTGGGATAGAAAAACAACACGAGTACTTTGCCTTTGAGATCATTACTCCGCCGCTTGTTGCCATTTTGATCGACCAGATCAATGGCAGGAGCCTTATCACCAACTTGAAGGGCCATGCAGAAGCTCGCATCTATGGCTCACCCTAGAGAGCCCCTTGATGGGTGCGGGAGAATACAAGCAATTGATCGATGAACTCAGAGTGGGGGAAGCAAAGCAGCATCTCTTTGGAGCTGGTCAATTGGATCTTCTCCCCGATCTCAATGCAGAAGAGGCAGTTGTCACTCCTTCAAAGGATGTCTCTACCTCAAAGGCTGTCTCTAATTCAGAGGCTGTCTCTTTACCGCAACCTCATGCACCAGTAGCACTGCCTTCTTTGCATCGAGAAGCTTTGAGCTCACTGCCAGAGATGCTGCTGATCATCGATACGGAAACCACTGGATTGGATCCGAAGCGAGGTCAATGCCTAGAGGTTGGAGCCATCCTTTTCCATGCACCGCAGCGTGCTGTGCTTGCCCAGCATTCCTTTTTGCTGCCTGTGGAAACCAATGCGGCTGAATCAATCAATCGCATCCCCGCTGAGGTCACTCGCTTGGATCAGCCTTGGCGACAAGGACTGGACTATTTCCAAGCCTTACTGGATGCCGCTGATCTGTTAGTTGCTCACAATGCTGCCTTCGATCGTCAGTGGTTCGGAAAGGATCAGCTTCCAGCTGTCTCGAAGCCCTGGCTGTGCACGATGGAAGACATCGCTTGGCCAGTTGATCGTCAGCTTCGTTCCAGGCCTTCTGTAAGAGATTTGGCTCTCGCTTATGGCGTGCCGGTATGGGCCGCCCATCGTGCTCTCACTGACTGCATTTATCTCGCCGAGGTGTTCGCCCGTTGCAAGGATCTCGAAACGCTCCTGCTTCATGGGCTAGAGCCAAGGCGTTTGATGCGTGCCCAGGTGTCTTATGCACAAAGACACCTGGCCAAAGAAGCTGGCTTTCGTTGGAATGATCCAATTCAAGGTGCCTGGACCCGACGCTTAAGTGATCGAGAGGCCGCCAAGCTGGAATTCGAAGTGGTTGCTATTGATCAACAAGAGGAGCAGCCATTGAGTGCATAACGTTGCCTTCAATGGCATCATCCATTTAAGACAAGGTTGAGCTGCCAAACATCCTTGCTCCGATAGCGTTGAATTCTGATTGATTCCCTTAGTCAAGAGCTGAACTCTCCTAACAGTCTTAGTCAATTGCTTGCTGCCGCTGTGGCATAAGTGATCAAGCTTGCGAGTTCTGCTTGGAAGGCAATTAGAAAAACTGCACTTACGAAGTTACGAGTCTTTGTTGGGAGTTAGATCAGCCCTAGGTCACAACCCCATTGAATAGCTACCTACGATTTTTTCATTGAGCCATTGCGTTCCTTCCTGACAAAAACGATGACTCACCAAGCATGTCTACTTAGCTGCCAAAAATTAGGAGAATTTATAGATGACTAATTCATCGATGGATCCCACTCCACGCTTGGTGAATGGTTCTAGCGCTGCACCTGCCACCCTGCTCTTAGCCCATGGGGCTGGTGCAGCGATGGATAGCCCTTTCATGACAGCGATAGCTAGTGGCTTAGCTGAAGTCGGTTGGCGAGTTGTGCGCTTTGAATTCGCCTACATGGCAAAACAACGCATCAGTGGCAAACGCTCTGCTCCTGATCGATTGCCGAAGTTGAAGCAAGTCTTCCTGGAGCAAGTGGAGATAGAAATTGCAAGTCGGCCCGTCTTCATCGCTGGTAAGTCGATGGGGGGCAGGGTCGCCAGTCTTCTGGCAGATGAACTCTCAGCCAACATGAATGTGCTTGGCTGCATCTGCCTGGGTTACCCCTTTCATCCCTTGGGGAAACCTCAGCAGTTAAGAACTGAACATCTTGCTGTGCAAAAAACGCCGACCTTAATTTTGCAAGGCGAACGCGATGGCATGGGTCGACAAGACGAGGTTGAAAGCTACGATTTGTCGCCAATGGTCTCTTTGCAATGGATGCCTGCCGGGGATCACAGCTTCAAACCCACCCGAAACTCTGGACTCACTGAAGCCGATAATTGGTCCGCTGCAGTGACTCACTCAAGTAATTTTTGCAAGAGACTGCTAAGCAGCTGAACCTTCAGAACCTCACAATCAATGAACCTGACAACTCACTTATCCATAGACGGAATCCTTCTCATCCTTGTGGCTGGTTTTGTTGTGTACGCAAGAAGCCAAGCGACCAAGAGACAGGAGTAGAGCTGATGTCTGTACAGGAAATCCTGCGTATGGGCCATCCTCTACTGAGGCAAGTGGCCAATGAGGTTAATGATGTTTCGAATGAGCAAATCAGTGAACTGATAAGGGATTTACAAGACACGATGAAGGCCCATCAAGGAGCAGGGCTCGCCGCACCACAAATTGGCGTGCCTTTAAGAGTGGTGCTGTTTGGCGGAGGAGGCCTTAATCCCCGCTACCCCGATGCCCCAGCGATTCCACGAACACTTCTGATTAATCCTGTCTTAACACCAATCGGCTCTGATCTAGAGGATGGATGGGAGGGGTGCCTGAGTGTGCCAGGCCTGCGCGGCAAGGTGTCACGCTGGAGTCGAGTTCACTACAGGGCGCTCGATGAAAATGGGATAGATATTGAGCATTGCCTGGAGGGCTTCCCCGCAAGAGTGATCCAACATGAATGTGACCACTTAGACGGGGTTTTGTTTCCCGATCGTCTGGTTGACTCTGCCTCACTTGGCTTCACAGAGGAATTAGAAGCTGCCGCCTTAATCCCAAAGCTTGCCAGCACATAGCAAAAAGCATCGCAAAAGATCAACTCAAATTAAAAGGTTAAAGCTTTTTTTAATAAGCGACTCACTATCATTAGCCAACTGCTAAACAGTGACAATGGTCAACATGAGGCTATTGATATGGACAGTTTTTGTATTTATCATGATGCTAGAAGTTGCACCTAACGATGGACAAATTCTTGTAGGAACATTTTCTGGACTATTGATCGGACTGTTAGTGCACACAATGAAAAGCTTAGACAAAGCCCAGTAAGATGAGAAATCAACAGCTGCTGACGACTTAGGAGTGACTAAATCCAGAGAACAGCTTGAACAGTGGATGAGTGAGACCAACTCCCTACTCCACAAAAGGCTGAGAGATAGAGCCATAAAGCGACGCACTCTGCGCGCCTTGACATTAACTAGTTTTATCCTGATCGTTGCGACAGAAATTGCACCTAATGCCGATGGCCAAGTTGCCTTAGGAGCTTTTCTTGGCATCGCCCTATATCACTTCTCCATTGAATTAGAAAATTTAAAAGACAGTGCGTAAAACAAGCACTGATGGTTTTACTTATTAGCAACTGCTCTAGATACCACGATATAGAGTTCCACTAAACGTAGACAGGTTAATGACAATGACTTATGTAGAGAGAAAGGACTTTCCGGTCAAGTTGATAGCCTAAAAACTGATTATGTGAGTTGATACTAGATCAATGCAGACGAATCAATATGGAAAGACCTTGATCCTTAGCTGTTACTTGATGGTAGCGAGAACTAAGTTTGCCGTTGCCTTTTAGTCGGGAAGCATCAAGCCTATTAGCTGTAAGCAATACAAAACCCGCAAGGGGAAATCAGGGGGCCTAGTTGTCGCCATTCATCTCCCGACAAAAGGGCTCTTACGCTTGGGATAAGGTCATTCATTCGGGTGCGCAGTGCTGGGTACTCCACCGATAACCAACAACAAGCTTTGAAAACCAATGAGCCCCATATGTTTCTTTGCATGGGCAGCAGTTCTCGTGCTGCTCCACTACATCTTCGTTCTTTTTTGGGTCACAGAATCCAACGCTATCGCCTAATGGGCTAGACGTGACAGCAAATCGCAGATCGCTATCACTGCTCAGCCAATATGGTTAGTAGGTGGGCTATCGCTTGATGGGTTGCCAATCGTTTGCGGGGCCCGAGAAAGTAGGGCCCCTAAGCCACCTCATCCGGGAATCCCGCCCAGGCCCCCTAGAGCCCAAGGGGGTTGTAGTGGCTTTCTTTAGGTCTAGATCTGGATGCTTGGGGAGTCATTGGTGCTAACCAGACAGTCCTATTACTCCCGGCCTCAAACCATTGTGCAGAGAGCTAAACGCTCTGGATAGAAGGGCAAAAAGAAACCCCGCCAAAGGCAGGGTCTCAAGACTTCTCTTTGGGCGTGTTTCCTTGTTTCCACTCCGAGGAGAAGTCCTCCTCACAAATGAAACATAACGATCGCAACTGTCACTGTGCCAGTTGCCCTTGTCAGTTCCTCAACCGTCACTAGCTGTTCGCTTGGCGTTGCTGCATTGACGACTATTCAGCTCAAGTCACGACTTCCACTGAGCTGGTTGGCCACCTTCACGGCGTTTTTCCTTTCTCAAAGCCTGCTCAGCTCGGTGCATTGCGACGAGAGAAGCCTCAAGACGACACAGCTCTGCCTCTCGTATGGCTGTGTTCTTATCCAAGATGTAAAGACTGTTTGGAGTGCATGTAGCAACCTGCGTTTAGCGCTCTCGACTTGCGAACAAGACAGAGTTCTTTAGGGGCAACCAAGAGCATGGATGCTTATTCATTTGCAGCAACCAGGCAAGAGGCTGTCTTGTTGAGACGTGGGTATAGAAAGGAGCGTTTTTGCCTACTGACGTCTTGTTCCTGCCTGCTTAGACCTAGATCAGGAGTCCGAGGACGTAGAAACCCTGAAAACCTGTCCTGGACTTGAGGGCATCCAACGCGGGTGCCCTTCTTAATGCTCAGGTTTGCATCGCCATCAAACAGAAAGACTCACATCGTCAGCCTGTGTTCAAGCTCACCAGCGGCATTGAGTCAAAACACCGCTTCCTAAAAGACTTTGCGAGAACCTATCAATAGCGGTGAAGGATGAAACCAAAAAGTCGCCACCGCCTTAGGGGGGAAGAAATCAAATAAGCAAAGCCCCGCAAATCGCGGGGCTTTTTGATGTTCAGTCTTCGAGGTTGATCAATGTCCTTTTACTGATGTTGATATGGACTGCCTTTAAAGGACACCAGTAAAAGCCCTACTTGCCGAGTAGTTCTGGGATGTGATGAAGCTCACGGAGGGCAATGGCAGCTGTCACTGATCAATAAATTGAAAGCAGTCATCCTAGATAAACCAACACAAATAAGGCTTTAGCCTTAAAAGTCATGGCTGTTTTTAACCTCGACTCCTTAAACCAGGAGGAGCTCAAGACATATAGCCGAGATGATTATATTACGATCAATGGAAGTGTTATAGATAGTACGATTAAGAGCTCACAAGGTGCGGATGAGATAAGTATTTCAGGTAGCGTTTATGACAGTAATATCAATACTGGGGCTGATTCAGATTCTGTTGACGTCGGCCAGAACATTAAGTACAGCTCATTCGATCTTGGAGAAGGTGATAACTCTCTTGATGTAGGCGGTTACTATGAATTTGGCTCTATTAAAGCTGGCAATGGCAGCGATATCATCGCAATCGCTGGAGATGTAAAACAACTCTCTGTCGATGTCGCTAATGGTGAAAATTCTCTAACCATCCAAGGCGATGCAAACTCTCTTGAATACACTGGCGGCAACAACAATGATAATCTTTTCATTGGCGGCAATGCCAATAACACCCACATTAATCTCGGTAGCAAAGGCACGAACACTGCAGAAATAGGCGGTTATCTAAGCACTAGTTCCGTTGATGGTGGTTCTCAAAGTGACTCCTTAAAAGTAGGGGGCTATATCAGTAATGTAGATATTAATCTCAACGGTGGGCACAATCATATTGATGTAGTCTATGCAGAAAACTCCAATATTCAAACACTAAATGGTAATGACACTGTCTCTACATATGGGTATTTTAGACATGGCCAGTTAAATCTCGGTGACGGCAATAATACAGTTAACATTGGAAATTATTTTCAATACTCTTCTCTACTCACAGACAAGGGTGAGGATGATATAACTATTTCAAGTTTCGTTGCTCTTAGTGAGATCGATACTGGTTCTCATTCCGATTCTATTGACATCGCCAAAGACATTTATAAAAGCTCCATCGACCTTGGAGGAGGTGATAACTCTCTTGATGTAGGTGGTTTCTATAATTTTGGCTCTATTAAAGCTGGCAATGGCAGCGATATCATCGCAATCGCTGGAGATGTAAAACAACTCTCTGTCGATGTCGCTAATGGTGAAAATTCTCTAACCATCCAAGGCGATGCAAACTCTCTTGAATACACTGGCGGCAACAGCAATGATAATCTTTTCATTGGCGGCAATGCCAATAACACCCTCATTAATCTCGGTAGCAAAGGCACGAACACTGCAGAAATAGGCGGTTATCTAAGCACTAGTTCCGTTGATGGTGGTTCTCAAAGTGACTCCTTAAAAGTAGGGGGCTATATCAGTAATGTAGATATTAATCTCAACGGTGGGCACAATCATATTGATGTAGTCTATGCAGAAAACTCCAATATTCAAACACTAAATGGTAATGACACTGTCTCTACATATGGGTATTTTAGACATGGCCAGTTAAATCTCGGTGACGGCAATAATACAGTTAACATTGGAAATTATTTTCAATACTCTTCTCTACTCACAGACAAGGGTGAGGATGATATAACTATTTCAAGTTTCGTTGCTCTTAGTGAGATCGATACTGGTTCTCATTCCGATTCTATTGACATCGCCAAAGACATTTATAAAAGCTCCATCGACCTTGGAGGAGGTGATAACTCTCTTGATGTAGGTGGTTTCTATAATTTTGGCTCTATTAAAGCTGGCAATGGCAGCGATATCATCGCAATCGCTGGAGATGTAAAACAACTCTCTGTCGATGTCGCTAATGGTGAAAATTCTCTAACCATCCAAGGCGATGCAAACTCTCTTGAATACACTGGCGGCAACAGCAATGATAATCTTTTCATTGGCGGCAATGCCAATAACACCCACATTAATCTCGGTAGCAAAGGCACGAACACTGCAGAAATAGGCGGTTATCTAAGCACTAGTTCCGTTGATGGTGGTTCTCAAAGTGACTCCTTAAAAGTAGGGGGCTATATCAGTAATGTAGATATTAATCTCAACGGTGGGCACAATCATATTGATGTAGTCTATGCAGAAAACTCCAATATTCAAACACTAAATGGTAATGACACTGTCTCTACATATGGGTATTTTAGACATGGCCAGTTACATCTCGGTGACGGCAATAATACAGTTAACATTGGAAATTATTTTCAATACTCTTCTCTACTCACAGACAAGGGTGAGGATGATATAACTATTTCAAGTTTCGTTGCTCTTAGTGAGATCGATACTGGTTCTCATTCCGATTCTATTGACATCGCCAAAGACATTTATAAAAGCTCCATCGACCTTGGAGGAGATGATAACTCTCTTGATGTAGGTGGTTTCTATAATTTTGGCTCTATTAAAGCTGGCAATGGCAGCGATATCATCGCAATCGCTGGAGATGTAAAACAACTCTCTGTCGATGTCGCTAATGGTGAAAATTCTCTAACCATCCAAGGCGATGCAAACTCTCTTGAATACACTGGCGGCAACAGCAATGATAATCTTTTCATTGGCGGCAATGCCAATAACACCCACATTAATCTCGGTAGCAAAGGCACGAACACTGCAGAAATAGGCGGTTATCTAAGCACTAGTTCCGTTGATGGTGGTTCTCAAAGTGACTCCTTAAAAGTAGGGGGCTATATCAGTAATGTAGATATTAATCTCAACGGTGGGCACAATCATATTGATGTAGTCTATGCAGAAAACTCCAATATTCAAACACTAAATGGTAATGACACTGTCTCTACATATGGGTATTTTAGACATGGCCAGTTAAATCTCGGTGACGGCAATAATACAGTTAACATTGGAAATTATTTTCAATACTCTTCTCTACTCACAGACAAGGGTGAGGATGATATAACTATTTCAAGTTTCGTTGCTCTTAGTGAGATCGATACTGGTTCTCATTCCGATTCTATTGACATCGCCAAAGACATTTATAAAAGCTCCATCGACCTTGGAGGAGGTGATAACTCTCTTGATGTAGGTGGTTTCTATAATTTTGGCTCTATTAAAGCTGGCAATGGCAGCGATATCATCGCAATCGCTGGAGATGTAAAACAACTCTCTGTCGATGTCGCTAATGGTGAAAATTCTCTAACCATCCAAGGCGATGCAAACTCTCTTGAATACACTGGCGGCAACAGCAATGATAATCTTTTCATTGGCGGCAATGCCAATAACACCCACATTAATCTCGGTAGCAAAGGCACGAACACTGCAGAAATAGGCGGTTATCTAAGCACTAGTTCCGTTGATGGTGGTTCTCAAAGTGACTCCTTAAAAATAGCCAAATCCCTACAAAATTCAGATGTTAATCTACAGTCGGGGAACAATCATGTTAATGTCAATGCCTATGCAAAAAACTCCAATATTCAAACACTAAATGGTAATGACAATGTCTCGATTAACGGTTCTTTTAAAAATGGTAAGTTAAATCTCGGTGACGGCAATAATACAGTTAACACTGGATCTTTGCTTAACGCTTCTGTAGTCACAAAATCAGGTCAAGATGATATCACCATTTCAGGTTATGTTGCTCATAGTGAGATCGATACTGGGGCTGCTAAAGATAATATTGAGGTCAAGGGCACTTTTATTAATAGTACAATTAAAGCAGGAGAGGGCAATGATATGATCAACCTATCGAATTCGCAATCTAGTGGAATCAGCAATTCAATGATCTTTGGAGAAGATGGCAATGATACGATTATAGGTACTGATGGATTCGATAATATCTCTGGTGGCGGTGGAGACGATATCATCAATGGAGGGCTGGGGATTAATTCTATTTCCGGAGGAGTTGGGGACGACACATTTATTCTTGAAGCAGGATCAGGGCATACAGAAATCCTTGATTTCGAAATTGGTCGGGATAAAGTTGAAATCGATCAAAGCATTTCCGCACAGTCTACGCATTTAGACAACGACACTGTCTTTAACTCAAACGTTGATTATCTGGGAATTGTTCATAATGCACATTTGTCATATCTTGGCGGGGGCATTTGGGGATAACAATCAAGCGAATAAAGAAATATGCTTCTAGTTTTTTTTAATTCACTTCAATCAATCGTATTACAAATACCAAAAGCAAGTTATATCACTCAATCATCAAATCAATTCTGCTGTTTAACTCAAATCACTCTGCTGGCTAATCACAGGCTGATCGCCAAGCCAGCAGACTTTGTAGTTTCAATAATTCTGCGATTGTCTTTCGGCTGACCGCAGAAAGAAAGATACCCATCTTGACCCTTAATCAACAGCAAGAATGAATCCTTTCAATGATGCACAAAAAGAATGAAGGGTTAGTCCTAAAACATGTCCCATCTCTTTTGGACTATCTGGGCAAAACGTCTAGATGCAATCTCAATGGAGCCAAGCGGATTCGAACCGCTGACCCCCTGCATGCCATGCAGGTGCTCTACCAGCTGAGCTATGGCCCCATAAACGCCGGTAACACTGGGCTCGTACCGCCGTCAAAACAGAGCTTACAACGGCAAGGCCTCAAACCTGACGCCAAACAGCCACCAGCTTGCCCTGCACCTGCACCTGATCGGCTGGTAGCTCAATCGGCTCATAGGCGGTATTGGCAGCCTCAAGCCGCACCGAGGCCCCGTTGCGGTGAAAGTGCTTCAGCGTGGTGCCACTTCCAGGCACAAGTGCACTCACCACCGTTCCATCTCGCAGGCGCGAAGGCTCAGGCACTGGCTCCATCAGAACCACATCGCCATCTGCAATGTAGGCATCCACCATCGAATCACCATTCACGGTGAGCGCAAACAGGCCACGGGTCTCCAAAACTGGTGCAAGATCTAACCGCTCCTGAACATCATCAAACGTCTCCACCAAACCACCAGCGGCAACTGCCCCCAACACGGGAATACCGGACACCAAGCCGCCAAGCAGCTGCAAGGTACGCGCCTGCCCTTCCTGCCAAGTGATCCATCCCTTCTGCTGCAAATGTCGAAGCCGGCTCTGCACCGGCGCTGGTGAGCGCAGACCCATCGCCTGCATCATCTGTCGAATCGAAGGGCTGTGGTGATGGCTGCTGATGTAATCGGCCAACCAGTCATAAAGCTCCTGCTGGGCAGAAGTAAGCAACTCAGGAGAAGAGGCAGCCAATGACAATGCATTGATTCGTCAATACATGTGTACCTATAGGCGCTGGATCTGGCAAGGGTATAAACACCAAACAGTGCAGCCGCAAGACGATTCCGAGTTGACCAGAGTGCTCAAAAGCGAAAGCAGCAATCCAGCCTGGAACTAGAGACCACCAAGCACGGCCGCAAGCAAAGCTTGCTGAACATGCAAACGATTTTCAGCCTGATCGAAAATTCGACTGGCCTCACCTTCCATCACGCCTGAACTGATCTCCTCCCCTCGATGAGCCGGTAGGCAGTGCAACACGATCGCGTTGGGATCTGCCTGAGCAAGCAAATCCTCATTGAGACAGAAGCCACGAAAGGCCTCTTCCCGAAGCGACTGTTCCTGTTCCTGTCCCATCGAGGCCCAAACATCGGTGTACAACGCCTGCGCACCTCGCACTGCATCAACTGGATCTGTCATCACTTCAATACGAGCATCAGCAACTGCCAAGTTGCGGGCCTGATCAATCACCTCAGGTAGAGGTTCAAATCCCTTCGGGCAGCCAATCCGAACGTTGACCCCCAAGAGAGCGCCGCAGAGCATCAAAGAATGTGAGACGTTATTGCCATCGCCCACATAGGCCAAGGTCTGGCCAGTTAATGACCCGAGAGCCTCTTGAATCGTTAGGAAATCAGCCATTGCCTGACAGGGATGCTCCAAATCAGTCAAGGCATTGAGCACCGGAATCGAAGCCCAATGGGCGTAATCCAGCAGTTCCTGCTGAGCAAAGGTCCGCACCGCCATCACATCACAGAAACGACTCAACACTCTCGCCGTGTCTTCAAGGGGTTCGCCCCGGCCCAATTGGGTCACCTGAGGATTGAGATCCACCGTTTGACCGCCAAGGCGTGCCATCGCGACCTGAAAGCTCACTCGTGTGCGCGTCGATGCCTTCGTAAAAATCAATCCGAGAACTCGATTTCCCAAATCAATGCGACGATCCCCGCTCTTCAGCTGACGGGAAAGCTCAAGCAAGGCAACAGTCTGCTCAGCAGTGAAATCAGCGCAGGAAAGAAAGTCTCGACCCTTGAGGTCAGCAAGGACGGCTGCAACACCTTGGGGATTGACAGCCATTAGGGAAGCTTCAAAGAGTCTTTATCGGAGACCAGCCCCCCTGACGTCAAGCCTTCAGGCAATAACAACACCTCTAGGGAGAGCGCTGGAATTGAGCATCTCGATCAGCTCATCGCCTTCGATCACTTCCTTTTCGAGGATCTTCTGGGCGATGGTCTCTAGCAAGGCGAGGTTATGCCGAAGAATCGCAAGGGCACTCTCATGACCTTGATCCACCAAACTCCTCACCTCCTTATCGATGGCCTGAGCAGTGGCATCACTCACAACTCGGCGTGGATTGTTGTTACCACCAAGGAAACGCCCCCCACCTTGCTTGTCATAAGCCAGAGGGCCCAAAATATCGCTCATCCCATAAGTCCCCACCATCTGCTCAGCAAGGTCAGTAGCGCGCTGTAGATCATTAGCAGCACCAGTGGTGATCTTGCCAAACACGATTTCTTCTGCTGAACGCCCTCCTAACAAAGTGGCAATCTGACCTTCAAGGTCTTGCTTGGAATTGAGGAAACGCTCCTCAGTAGGCAACTGCAAGGTGTAACCAAGAGCACTCATCCCCCTTGGCACGATTGAAATCTTGGCGACCTTGCTGCCTCCAGGCATCAGGTGTCCAACAATGGCATGCCCCACCTCGTGATAGGCCACAACCTTCTTCTCGTCATCCTGAAGCACTCGGCTCTTCTTCTCAAGACCTGCCACAACACGCTCAATGGCTTCGTTGAGATCTTGCTGTTCAACCTCTTTTCGCTTGCCACGAGCTGCCAACAAGGCCGCTTCATTAACCATATTGGCCAGATCAGCTCCGGCAAAACCGCTGGTCGCCTGAGCGATGCGATCTAAATCAACCCCTTCCGCCAATTTCACTTTCTTGACATAGATCTCGAGAATCGTCTTGCGGCCAGAAAGGTCTGGACGGTCCACAAGGACCTGTCGGTCAAAACGACCAGGCCGGAGCAGGGCCGCATCAAGGACCTCGGGCTGGTTGGTCGCGGCCAACACGATGACGGGCTTATCGGTGGACGAGAAGCCATCCATTTCCGTGAGCAGCTGATTCAGGGTCTGCTCCCGCTCATCATTGCCTCCCACGACACCCATTGAGCCAGAACGACTTTTACCGATGGCATCAAGTTCATCGATGAAGATGATGCAAGGAGCCTTCTTCTTGGCCTGCTCAAACAGGTCCCTCACGCGGGCCGCACCAGCGCCGACAAACAGCTCAACAAACTCCGAACCAGAAATAATGAAAAAGGGAACCTCTGCCTCCCCAGCAACAGCCTTGGAGAGCAAGGTCTTACCTGTACCAGGTGGGCCCACAAGCAGCACACCCTTAGGAATGCGCGCACCTATTTCTGTATATCGCTCAGGTGTTTTGAGAAAATCAACGATCTCAGTGAGCTCATCCTTGGCCTCGTCTACCCCTGCCACATCGGCAAAGGTGACTCGTGACTCTTCATCAGGGACATAAACCTTCGCCTTGCTCTTCGTGAAACTAAGAGCCCCCTGGGCACCACCACCACCCATCGAACGCCTGGCAAAAAACTGCAGTACAAGGATGAAGATCAGCGGAGGCACAACCCAGCTGAGAATGGTTGAGAAAATATTGGGCTTCTTCGGCGGCGCTGCTGCAAATTCAACTCCTTTGCTTTCCAAGCGTTGGGGCAGATCCATATCGAAGATCGGCGTCGTGGCCAGCAACGATGGTGCTCCATCCTCAGGATTGGCCAGTTCGTATCGGATCTGATCCTGAGTGATGAATGCCCGCTTCACGGCACCATCGTCAACCTGATCAATAAATAGTGAGTAGGGAACCCTCGGCACCTGTGCAGCAGGATTGGGTAAGAAGCTGCTGAAAAGCAACAAAACACCGAAACCGATCAACACCAAATTGACGATGCCAAAGCGTCGATTCGGTTTGTTGTCATCCTCACGGATCGCCATCGAAAAAAATTGATTTCCGGGCTTTCACGCTAAGACGATCAATCTGTAAGCGCTTGCCTTTACTGGTGTGAGAACCGAACGTCACCCCAAACGAAGCGCTGCTGGCTGCCTTGGAGACGTCAATGCATCATTGTCAGTGGCCGCCAAGACAAAACCTTTTCGGCAAGGGTTTTAAGGAGTTCACTACCAATCAAAGACACTTACTTATTTTCCCCAAACCAAGCCATTAACTGCCATCTGAATACTAGTGAAACCGATGCTGCAAAGGCAGTTTCAAGGCAACCAACGACACCCCTAGGGCAAAAAAAGAATCTTGTAGTGGATTGGCACCACAAGTCTTGATGTCGTCAGCCCTCTTCTGAAAAGCTCTGCCTGAACAATCAATTTGTTTTCTGTAGAAGGAAGACATTTTCGTTAGCCATGAGAGCGAGTCAATGCCATGAAGGTATTTACTCTCAGGCAATTGCGCCTAAGCGATGTAACTTAGGTGCTTTATTATTATTAATCAAACATTCAACCCCAAGAAAGTGGGCTAGGATTCATTAAACAAAAGGGAGGCATTCGCTTCACCGTGAAAACCTAAACCGCACTTGGCTGTTACCGCAACCAATCGGCTGCATTCTCCTGAAGGCATTCACAAATCCATATCCGTCAACTGCAGTAGCAAGGCAACCCCAACAAGGTAATTTCTCACGGGTGTGTCAATAGCAAATAAATGCTGATATCTCTATGCATAAACATCTAAAACACAAGTCATCTTGACTTCTCAAAAAGGCCAATACCGATATAAAGATCAGTCGTTGAAGCATCAACAGGTCGACCCTGAAGTCTATTGATCTAAGCAACGAAAAAACTCACCGCCATGAAGTACCATCCATTCTACGTAAGTGCAAAAGGCGGGACAATTCAGTGTTTCGAGGGCGACAGAGGTCGCCTGTTTCGAGTTTGCTCAAGATCTCAATGCCTTTATTGCGAAGGACTGCACTCAGCGAAATCACATCTTGACTATTTAGAGAGGTCTAAAGGTCTTCCTGCAATGTTGCTGCCTCCATCTTCTCCTCTTCAGCCAGATGAGCTATGGCCATATCCACCACTTGCTCTGCTGATGGATACGGCAACAAACGTCTTAATGGAGAACGACTCTGCCAGCCCTTGGGGTATCACTGAAAACACGAAGTCAAATCATGAGTTTTCGTTAGAATCAGAGCAGACTTGGGATGCTGTTGAGACTTACTTTGAATGCATTTCAACCTGCTCACTTGATGACGGCGAATGTCTAACCAGCTGTGTTGAGCAGCTAAGAGAGGCTGAAGAATAAGAAAATTCCATATCTCGACCATCTATCAACGCAAATACACAAAGCAGATCAACAGAAAGGTCTTATCAGAGACAATCAAGCCCTGGGAGAGAGAGGCACCATGTGTGGCTGCTATAGCCTCACCACCCCAAAGGACACTCTGCGCAAGGTCCTGGCGCCTTGGCTGGCCAACAGCTCTTCGTCTACATGGCTAAACCACTACGCCCCTCGCGCTGCAATCCACCCAGGCGAGCCTGTGCTGGCGCTAAGAGAGCATCAAAGACATACGGATGTAACCCATTTTCTGTGGGGCTTTTTGGCCAGCTGGGTGAAAGACCCCTGGCGAGGCCCAAGGCCAATCAATGCTCGTGCCGAAACCCTTGCGGAGAAGCCATCTTTTCGCGCAGCTTGGCGTCACCATCGCTGCCTATTACCTAGCGATGGTTTTTATGAAAAAGGGCAACGTATTCATCAGTGCAATGGTGAACCGTTCTGGCTGGCGGGGCTCTGGGATCACTGGATCGGGCCCGATGGCAGCGAAGTAGAAACCTGTTGCGTCATCACCACGCGCGCCAATGCCTTAGTGCGTCCACTACACACGCGGATGCCTGCCATCGTGCCAAATGGCTTAGAAGAGGCCTGGCTTGAAGAAGGGGATGCCACCCACTTGCATGCACTTGAAAGCTTGCTTAACCCTTGGGATCCACATGATTGGTGTGTGAGCCGAGCCCCCCAAATGGCTTCAAGGAGCAACCCAAATCAATTACAGCTTTTCTGATCCAGGGCTGTACTGATCTCTCGCAACACAAATCAGGTCTCTCAAGGAATGACCATTCTCTAATACAACTTGACTGACGAAAAAAGAAGAGAGTTAAGTCATTTATGAAACGGAAATCTTCGCAAACAAAGAGTTAACAATACCTCTAGGGAATATCTTTACTTGATCTAAGCAAAAGCTCTACCGAAACCAATACGATATAAAGCCTCTCAAAGCCTAAAAAATGCATCCAAATTAGTGCTCAAGCCATATAAAAGCTGATGCGGATTTCTCAGAGCTATTGTGCAAATTCCATGACCTATCGAACAATCATCGAAACCGTTTCCTCTCACCAAGCTGGGGCTTGACAAACGCACAGCTTCACTAAGCATTTTATGAGCTGATTGTTTCGTGTGACTACTACACCACGACGACAAAAACATCAACAGAGAGAGAGGCTTTATCGCCTCTTGCTCGCTTTTACCCTGCTGCTATTAGCAAGCTTTGCTGTCCCGCAGCTTTATTGGCCTGCTCCAATTTGCTATTCAGTCATCGCAATTCTTATCACCAGGTTGCTGGCGAGAAAAGTCAAACGCCATGCTTGGAGAGAAAGGCTCTATCAGTGGCTGGGATGGGCAGCATTGCTGAGCCTGTGGTTCTGGGTGCTCACGCCAAGTCACTGGACCTACAGCGGGATTCCCCTGATATGGAGCTGGATTTTGTTCGTGGGCTGGAGCTTAATTCGACTGGTGAAGCAGCTGAGTCGTGAGCACCAAGTCAGCGAAATGGTGTTGATGGGAGCAGCCGCTGGATACTTACTCTTAGGAATCAGTGCCGGCCTGGTGATGAATGCCTTGTATACGTTTGAACCCAACAGCTTTGCGCTCTTGGATTTACCCAACCAGGCCATCACCAGCACCAATCACAGCGTACTGAATACGCCTCAGAGATTTGCCGAGATCAACTACTTTGCCTTCGTGTGCCTAACCACCGTTGGCTTCGGGGGGATCAAGCCGATTCTGCCCGCAGCAAGGATGGTGAGCGTTACCACCAGCATTGTTGGCCCTCTTTATCTAACGCTGATGATGGGTGCTCTGATCAGCAGATTCTCCGGCAAAACCAACAGCAAGCGGCTTAACAAAGAATCGAACCCAAAAAACACTCAACCTTCACAGCAGGAGGTCACTACTGATCAAAAAGATGGATGAATCTTGCCCCAAGCTTAACAACATTAAGATCAAACAATAAGCTCTATGATATAGAGGAGAGCATGGATTTGCTAAGACGAATGAGATCAATTAATCGGTGTATTCATCCCAAGCCTTGTCAATTGCTAATACACCACAACAATCTTCGATTGATGCTTCCAACATTGTTGCGATAACTTTCTGTAGTCAGCCTCTAATAATATTTACCAATGCATATACATAACTTACGCCAAGAATATTCAAACGATAGATATTACGTATATCTCAGCAATGCTTAGAGAGCTCATGCTGCAAGAGCCAGTCAGCCCCCAACTGCTGCAATGAGCCAGGCGCGAGCCCGACAACCTCTTTCATGCTTGTGAGGCCAAGATCATCAAGTGGTGTTCTAGCCGGCAAGCCACCCAACAGCTTGGGAGCAACCACCACCGCCAATTCTTGAACACAGCCTTGCTGCAGTGCTGCGGTTGCTAAGCCTGGCCCGCATTCCCACAGCACACGATTGCAGTCTTGTTGAGCTAAGGCCTGGAGCAACTCAAGCGGTTCAGAGGCAGGCAAAGCAAGTAGCTCAGGCCCCTCAGGCAAATGAGCCAACTGTTCATGGCCAGGCTCTAAGCCATGAGCAACGAGGGTGTGAGCCACTGCAGTGTTCCAAAGCTGAGCTTGTTGAGGCAAATCAAGACTGCGACTCAGCACCACCCGCTTGGGTTCGGGGTCAGAGTGCCCACGACTGGTCAGCAACGGATCGTCCGCACGCACAGTGCCGCCGCCAACGATCACAGCATCACATTGGCCACGTAAGCGATGCACCCAGCGACGCGCTTCACCACCACTGATCCACTGACTGGCACCATTAGGCAGAGCCGTGCGTCCATCGAGGCTCATCGCCCATTTGAGAATCCCCCAGGGGCGCCCAGTACAAACACGATGCACAAAAGCCCGGTTCTGATGTGCGGCTTCGGGCTCCAACACAGCAGTGATCACCTCGAGGCCGGCATCACGCAAACGAGAGATGCCGGCCCCAGCAACGCGTGGGTCAGGGTCCTGCATTGCCACCACAACTCGGCGAAGTCCGGCAGCGATGACGGCCTCCGTGCAGGGAGGCGTGCGGCCTTGATGGCAACAGGGTTCCAAAGTGACCACCAGGGTTCCACCTCTGGCCTGTTCACCAGCTTGTGTGAGAGCTCCTACCTCAGCATGAGGTTGCCCAGCGAGGGCATGAAAACCCTCTCCGACAAGCTTTCCAGCCTTGTCGAGAACAACTGCCCCAACAAGAGGGTTGGGACTGGTGCGACCATCTGCGAGAGCAGCCAACTGCAACGCCCGCCGCATCCATGGCAGCCAAACAGCACTGGCAGAGGGGTTGACGTTCATCAACTATTGAGAAGCCTGCGGCAATGAACGCCACTCGCCGACGACATAAGGAGGCACAGGCAGTTCAGTAAACACACCGGCGAGCTGCAAGCGCAGCGGGCGATTGTTGGTTAAATCATCCAGCAAAGGGTCGAGATCGAATTCTGCTGCTGCTTCACGGCCATCCTTCGCCAATTGCGGACTGGCCATTGTGATGTCATCCAAGGCCCAGTCGCGGCGACCGGCATGCACGAGCAGTGCGGTTGGATGATTGAGGCGAACCTTGCCGGGATAACCAACAATCCTCAACACCACTGGCTCACCTGGCGGGCCCTGGCGGTAAGCCACCAACTGCCAACTGTGATACTCGAGATCACGCAGGGTCTCAAAGCTGCGTACAAATAAAGAACTTTCATCACTTTCATTGGTCAACACCTGCGCCTGGGCAAGAGATGGGCTGAGCAGCAACAGCACAACGGCCACAAAGAAGCAAGCCAAAGCCCTCTTCAGCATGAAAAGGCCAGACCATCGATGCGATGCAGAACTCCCTGCGCTGGCCATGACCTCAAAGAAGGTCTTCACAGCGTATGCAAAAACCCATCGCTGCCGATAGGACATCCCTCACAGATTGGCGCCACTCATTCACCCCTCAGACCCTGCCCGTTCGGCACCTGGAATCAACTGCCAATCGGTATGCGTTGCCCAAAGGGCCCAGATCGCCATTGCACGCAAATAGTGGCAAGCCCTGTAGGTCTTCACTGCAGTAATCGCTTCTGGGGTGCGGAACTGCAAGCCACCGCCATACACCTGATTGACCACCACTGAACAGATGGCTGTGGCCGTCGTTGCATCGCCCATCAGCCGGTAGTAGGCCGCTAGACCGAAGTTGATGCCAGTCCATACCTCCAAGGGATGGGTTCCCTTGGGATCAAGTGGCATGCCATCACGGCACAAACCATTAGCAACTCCCAAACGGCCACCTTCAAAGCCTTCAAAGCAGGCCTCTTTAATTGCATTCAGACTGCTACGACTGCGTTCATCAGCAACAACAGAGGGCAACCCCAGCAAGCGAGCATAGAAATCTCCACAGAGTTGATCAGCCATCACCACGGGTGTACCACTCTCAGCATCGATCTTGTAGTACTCCCCATTCCAAAGCAGCCGATCGAAGTTGGCCCGTGATTGCTCAAGCCAACCGCTGAACTGATGTTGCTCCTCTGCCGTATTCAGTCCTAAGTCCAATTGCAAGCGCTGTGCCATGGCTAGAGCAGCCTCAAGAGCTGCAATCCAAAGAGCACCGCAATAGGCGCTCACACCTTGTAAAGGCCAATCGTCAAAAGTCTGATCTGGAGCACCACCGTTATCGGGCAGACCATCGTGATTGACATCAAACCGCTTGAGATAACTGAGGGCTTGCACTACCGCCGGCCAGCATTCAGCCAAGAAACTCAGATCTTCACCATTCGGTGAGAGAAGAAACGTTCGCCATACCTGCAACACATAATCACTTGCCAGATCTTTCCAGAGATTGCAATCCTGATAAGCGGTGTAGTTGGTGGCATCAAACGGCGACTCATTCGGAGCTCCCAGATCATGGGGGGTAGCCGCCGCCCTCTTGCGGGGAGCCTCGACCCGGCCACGCCCCTGGGTGAAGTACCAGCCGATTGGACGTGGTGTGGCATCTGCCGCTGGAATGGCTCGAGCAAAACTACGCAAGACAGCCTTATCGAGTTCAGGCCACAACTGCAGCAGAGCCAAGGAGCCATAAAGGCGCACATCAAGACTTTCGTACCAGGCGTAGTCGAAGCACTCAAGAACCCCAAAGCGACCCACCGGATCTCCTGGACGGGCTGCCGTCCAAAGGCTGCCACCGCTAGCCAAGTCGTAGAGCTCATTGAACAAAGCCATTCGCAAGCGCTCCGGCAGATCCTCACGAGCCAGCACCGGCGCCTGCCAGGCATCAATCTGCTCACGCCAATCAGGCCAATCACGCAAGGCCTCGGCAGCAAGAGCAGCAGCCCCCTGCCCATCACTGCCGTGAAAGTCGGTGTAACGGCGCAAATCGCGAACGCCTGTAGCGAAAGCCGTCACCGGTAGATCCCAACTGATCACCAAAGGGATCTCAAGACTTTCACCAGGCGCCAGGGTGACCTTCACCGCCAAAGCAGCACTGGTCTGCTCGCCCGCCAAGCTCTTGTGGGCGGTATTGCTGTTTGGAATGGTTCCTTCACTTGCGAAGGAACTCCATAGTTCGCTGCCATCTCCGCTGGGATCCCAACGACTACAACGCATCACCTCCACACCAGGCAGATGATCAGGGACAGCCAAACACCACTGCCCTTGACCCTCAGCCAAGGGGGCAGCTCGCTCACCATCCATCAAGACACCAATCAGCCCTGGCTGATCAATCCAACGATTGCACTGGCCCTCGCCACGACCGATGGCAGGCACATAACTATGTTCAGGGCTGCCGTCATCGCGGAAATGAACGCTGGCGGAGGGATCGGTGTTCGTAAACCAGCCACATGTATTGCGCCAACTCAGCAGCAGCGACAATTCCAGAGATTGCGATGTGGGGTTCTGAAGCTGCCAACGAAACACGGCCAGGGGGTAGCTGGTGCGTCGATAATCACCAGGAAGGATTGGACTGAACGCCTCACAAACCACCTCAGCCGCGAAGACTCCGTTGTAATGGGTCCAACTCAGCGGATAGCGAGCTGAATAGCTACCAGTCATGCGTTGCGCTGTACTGGCTGGATACCAGCTCCAAGAGGAGAGAGGCTTGTCTAGCTCAGGCTGAGAGTCATCGGTTTGTGGCTCTACAGCCAGCGCATGAGCACGCACCTGATCGCCCTGCCGCTCAAACAAAGCGAACTGGCAATCAGGAATACTGCCCTGCCAATGCTCACCACCATCAAGATTCCAGAGATTGAAATCACCGCGCGGGCTACGCCCGATACAACCGGCCCCGAAGCCTCCCAGGGGCATGCCATGCCAGGGCCCATCATCGAGATTGCTGGCATAACGCACCGTGTAGGGCTGTTGCCAAGGCAATCCAAAAGCACGGCTCCAGCTGGCGGCAGGCACACTCCAAGGCTTCAAGCTCGATCCACGCTGCAACAAGGATCTGAAAGCTGAAACGCCAAAAAGGGCCATGGGGCAAGAGATGATGCGCCCAGCTTGTCAGCAGATCAGCCGGCCAGCCAGGGGATCAAGACATCGTTTGAACCTTGATGGCATACCAACATTTTCTATAGGTCAGATAAAGTCAACAACATCAGCAGCGAGAAACTCACCCTTATCCACATCAAGCAGGGTGGTGTGAATGCCATCTACTGTGATCAATAGATCATCATCAACTTGCGTCAAAGAAAGCTCCACTCCATCTGCTACAGAGATGCGATCGTTTTCAGCGAATGAGAAGCCGATAATCACATCATCACCACGACTCAGGGTGTAGGTATCAACTCCTCGATCACCCTTGAGGGTGTCATTGCAACACAAGCATAGTCAAAGTAATATCCGGCCTCCTAACAATTACCATCCAAAAGATGGTAATTAACGTGTAATTTATCAATCCAAAGATTAGCTAAATACGACCTTACTCAAGCATAATCCCGAACCCTTACGCCCTACTCAGCATCCAACAAAGCATCGATGGTGACGGCAGAACGAACCAAAGCCTGGTAGCGCTGTAGCACACGGCGATTGCGATCCAACCAGCGCGCTGGATCATGAGATTGAGCTGAACTTGCAGCAACATCGAGGCGAGGTGCTTCGCCATCAAGCAATTCCAGCTCGTCCTGCTGCTGAATCAAGGCAACCACCAACTCATGCAAACGCCGACGGCGATCAAGCACAAACGCATCCTGTTCCGTTTCCTGCACCTTGCCCGCCATCTCGTCCGCCAACGCGCTGTTCACCATTCAAAGCAACGACAAGTCAGCCATACAACCTCTCAGCCGAGAATGACAACATGCCCGCCTCAATCAGCTCCGCAGCGATCCACGTCATCGGCACCGATGCCGCAGGCCTAGATCACCTTGCTACTCCATTGCAAGAGCTGGTGCTCTCAGCCCAAGCGCTGGCTGCACCCCGTCGCCTATTGCCGCAACTGCCGAGCTGGTGGCAGCAACAGCACACGGATCAGCCTTTGCCAGAACTGATGGCCAGCGATCAACCAGAGGCTCTAATCGCCTGGTTGCGCCAGCGGCAGGGCACAGCCGTCGTGCTTGCTAGCGGCGACCCGCTCTGGTTCGGCATCGGCAGGCGACTACTCGAAGCATCTCCTGCTGATCAACTGCACTTTCATCCAGCTCCTTCTTCACTGCAACTTGCCTTTGCCAGGCTTGGACGCCCTTGGCAGGATGCTGCCTGGATCAGCCTGCATGGCCGTGACCCGGCCCCCTTGGCTGAAAAGCTGCAACAACGCCCCTCAGCTCTGGCTGTACTCACCGATCCCAGCCGCGGAGGAGCCGAAGAGGTGCGTATGATTTTGCGCGCTTCTGGTCTTGAAGCTGCCTATGCAGTGTGGCTTTGCGAACAGCTCGGACACGCCAATGAACGGGTGCAACGGCTGACGCCACAGGATGCCTTGCCATCGGATCTTCATCCCCTACACATGGTGGTGCTACTTGCAGAACAAGCTGCTCCACCAGGAGATCCAGGCGAACTTCCATTGTTCGGTCTTGACGATGGCTGGTTCCTGCAACGCGACGATCGCCCTGGCCTGATGAGCAAACGGGAGCTTCGTGTTCAGCTCCTCGCAGAATTAGAGCTACCAGAACAGGGCGTGCTCTGGGATTTAGGTGCCGGAGTTGGCAGCGTGGGCTTAGAGGCCCTACGCCTGCGCCCACAACTGCAATTGCTTGCTGTTGAAAAGCGTGGCGGCGGCGCAGCGCTGATTAAGGCCAATGCTGCCCGGCTTGCTGTTCAGCCTGCTGCAGTGCTCGAAGCCGAGGCCCTCAGTCTGCTGAATGGAACTGATCTACCAGCAAAACTCAGCAACCCCGATCGGGTACTGCTAGGCGGTGGCGGGCGCCAGCGAGCTGCTCTCCTCAAGGCCGTATTGCAAAAACTTCAACCACATGGAGTCGTCGTGATTCCACTGGCAACCGTTGAAGCCATGGCAGAACTCAAGCCCTTACTTCAAGATTGCGGTTGTACCGTGAACGTGAGTCAACACCAAGCCTGGAGGGGCCTGCCATTGGCAGATGGCACCCGCATGGCGCCGATGAACCCGGTGATGATCCTCAAAGGCACGATGCCTTAATGCTGCCAATCAACAGGCTTCGGCAAAGGTTGAATCTGCACAACATCACCAACCTTGATGGATAGCCGTGCTGCCTCCCCGGCCGCCAACTCCACCACTCCATCCGCCGGCAGCTTCGGGCCATAACTCGGGCAGGGCAAATGCGGGCACACAGGCACAGCTGCCTCAATCGCAATCACCCGACCCTGACTCACAAAAACCATGTCAAGCGCGGCCAAGGTGTTGAGCATCCAAAAACGCAATCGCCTCGCAGGCTGAAACGGAAACCACATGCCCTGTCCTGATGGCAAGGCATGGCGCTGCATCAATCCCAAGCGCTGTTCCTCAGCCTTATCTGCTACCTCCAATAACAAACAAGTACCGCTTTTCAGGCACCACTGAGCTTCGAGAGGCAAATACTGAGGCGGGGGTTCTGCCCGCACACCAATAGCTGAAAGAACGCTGAGACCTACCGCCAGGCCTGCCCAGAACAGAGGGAACCGCAATCTCTTCCCCCACTGCAAGCAGAGGGCCCTGCAGCTCATACTCGATCAGGTTTAGCAACATGCGGCAAACCCCATCCCAACTTGTTGCGCAACACCTGGAAGAACTCGTGATCTGCCAAGCGCACAAATCTCACAGGATGATCACTACGACGAATCAGTACTCGGTCTTCCGGCCACACATAACAACCCGCACTCCCATCAACAACCATCATCAAGCGATCAGCCGTCGCTGGAAACACAGTCACTGGCTCCTGGTCGCTGAAAACCAGCGCTCTTGACGCCAGCGAATGAGGGGCAATCGGTGCAAGCTGAAGCACCGGGCACTCAGGTGTAATCACCGGGCCTCCTGCACTAAGTGCATAAGCCGTTGATCCTGTAGGCGTCGAGAGGATCACGCCATCAGCAGAGATGTCCACTGGCGCATGGCGACCAATCGCGACTTCGAAATGACACATGCTCGTGAGCGGTTCACGATGCAAAGCCATTTCATTGAGGGAGAGTGCCTCCCAGCGGCACTGATCACCGCGCAACACACTCACCACAAGGGTGCAACGCTCCTCAATCGTCCACTGCTTGTTAAGCACCTGCTCAAGCACCCGATCGAGATCAGCCAAATAGGCCTCCGCCAGGAAGCCAAGGTGTCCAGTGTTGATGGTGAGGATTGGCACCTGCACAGGAGCTGTCTGCCGTGCCGCCGAAAGCACGGTGCCATCACCACCCAGAACAATCGCCAGTGCCATCGAGGCATCGAATCCCTCAGGTACGCATGCGTTGTAACCAAGCAGGCGCAAATGCTGATCTGGATTGGCAAAGCCAACCATTCCGCCAGAACTACTTGCTCTGACCACTTCGATACCAGCCTGTTCAAGCCGCGACTGAAGGGTCAATGCGGTCTCTACCGCCAACTCTTTGCCGTCATTAACGATCAGTCCGACACAGGGCACCGATCGAATGAAGCAAAGAACGAGCTCACTTTATGGGGATTAAGCTGTTTTTGGATGCAGCACCGCGGCGATGCTTCATCCAGCGCACGATCGGCTATCGACTCAAAACTGCTCAAGGAAGCGCAGATCACTCGTATAAAGCCTGCGAATGTCGTCGACGCCATGACGGACCATGCAGAAGCGTTCCACGCCAAGGCCTGCCGCAAACCCACTCCAGCGCTCGGGATCAAGCCCCAGGCCCTCTAAGACTGCTGGATCAACCATGCCGCAACCCATCACCTCCAGCCAACGCCCACGCCACTGCACATCCACCTCAGCCGATGGTTCAGTAAAGGGGAAATAACTAGCCCGAAATCTCACCGGCATATCGCCAAAGAAGGCCTTCAGGAAGGCCATCACCGTGCCGCGCAGATGGCTGAAATCAAGGCCTTCATCAATGGCCAACACCTCAACCTGATGAAAGACAGGCGAATGGGTCGCATCCACTGCATCACGCCGATACACCCGGCCTGGCGCCACAATCCTTACCGGCGGCGGATTCTCTTCTAGATAACGAATCTGCACAGGCGAGGTGTGGGTACGCAGGAGCAGATTGCCGCCCAGATAGAACGTGTCCTGCATGTCTCGAGCAGGATGGTCCTCGGGAATATTCAAGGCGGAAAAGTTATAGTGATCGGTCTCCACCTCCGGGCCTTCCGCCACCCGATAGCCCAAACCACAAAACAGATCCACGATCTGCTCAGTTGTTGTAATCAAAGGGTGGCGATGCCCCACAGGAATGCCACTGGAAGGCGCAGTGACATCAATCGTTTCCCGCAGCAGCCGATCAGCCAAAGCTGCCGCTTTCACCACCTGCAACCGTTCCCCTAGCAGGTTTTGCACCTGTGTTTTAAGCACATTGGCGCGCTGACCAACAAGCGGTCGCTCTTCACTAGGGAGCTTGCCCATCGCCCCGAGAACACCAGACAAGCGACCTTTCTTGCCCAACAGACTCACCCGCAATTGCTCCAAGCCATCCGCATCTGCGGCAGCAGCGATAGCAGACACCGCCTCAGCCTCGAGGGCATCAAGCTGGTCGGTGAGCTGCTGCAGGGAGATAGTGGCGCTCACTGAAGAAAGATCGCAGCCACTGACTTTAGGCAGTCATCATGCTTTAGGCAGTCATCATGATTAAGTTCCCCGCAGTGGATACGAGGAGATGACTCCGTTGCGAATTCTGATTAGCAATGATGACGGAGTTTTAGCTGAAGGCGTCCGCTGCCTCGCCGCTGCCGCCGCCAGCCGCGGCCATAGCGTCACAGCGGTATGTCCCGACCATGAGCGCTCTGCTACCGGCCATGGCCTCACCATCCATACCCCAATCCGAGCCGAACGCGTCGATGAGCTCTATGGGCCAGGTGTGACGGCTTGGTCCTGCAGTGGCACGCCGGCAGATTGCGTCAAACTGGCCCTCTCGGAACTCTTGGCAGAGAAGCCAGATCTAGTGCTCTCTGGGGTCAACCATGGCCCCAACTTAGGAACTGATGTGTTCTGTTCAGGAACGGTGGCTGCAGCAATGGAAGGCACCCTTGAGGGATTGCCGGCGCTTGCGGTTAGCGTCGCCTGCTTCCAATGGAGGGATTTCCAGGCTGCTGCCAAGTTAGCGATGGATGTTGCAGAGAATGCATTGGCAGACCACTGGCCCAACAACCTGCTGCTTAATCTCAACATTCCCCCCTGCCATCCAGAGCAGATGGGATCACTTCGCTGGACTCGCCTTTCAATACGCCATTACGAGGAACAGTTCAGTCGCCGTGTCGATCCTCACAGCCGCACCTACTTCTGGTTAGCCGGAGAAGTGGTTAAAGATCTTGAGACCGCCGGCGATGGTCCACGCGACTGGCCCAGCGACGTGGCCCAAATCGAAACAAATTCCCCCTCCTTGACACCCATCCAACCCGATCTGTTTTGGCGTGGTGATCTTTCTGCTCTACCAGCAGCATGCGTAGCCAATCAACCAGTGCGATAAATCCTCTGCAACAACCAAAGCGAAAAGATCAGACCAACCAAATGCGCAAATAACACCTGGGTGTTGCTCAGAACTGAAAGCATCTCCAAGGAGGTGATCGGGTAATTATCTAATGCAGAACGCCCAGCACCAATCGATATTCCCGGCGCTTGCATCGACGCCTGTACAAACAAACTTCCAGCCAACGACTGATAGCCAATGGAGGAAAATACCAACCCGAGCAGATCAACAATCACTCCTCGCTTGAGCAGACGACTGGTCTCACCGCGACTGGGGCGAACAGCACTGTTGAGAGCCCTGCCGAGGCGAACGATCAGCCAACCCTGCCAAAGGCTGTAGAGCAAAAACAAGAACGCCAAGCTTGTCAGTGACAAGCCAGGACCAAGCCCTAGAGCTCGCTCCGAGTTGCGGGCCAAGCTGCTACCGATGTTGTTGAACAACAGCACGCCAACAACAACAACCCCAAGGATTGTCTGTATCCAAAAACGAATCCATCCCATGCGGCGCAACCCGAGCGAAACCATTTGAAGATCGAGAGGGTCAGCCATCCAAGTTTTTGCGGCGGTCGTTCAAACTTGCCATCTACGCGCGCCATGTGCACGGCCACCTTGATTCCTCTCTGCCCCCCTCAGCAGGCAAGAACCCCGACAGCGCTTGCCCTCGGTAGTTTCGATGGCCTTCATGCTGGCCATCGCCGCGTTATTGAGGCAGTTGTAAACAATGCGCCTGGCGTGCCAACGGTGGTGAGTTTCTGGCCCCATCCCCGCGAAGTGCTCTATGGCGAACCGCGATTACGACTGGACCTGCCTACCGAAAAAGCCTGCCTCCTCGCTCCGCTTGGTGTCGAACAACTTGTGCTGGTGCCCTTCGATCGTGCTCTGGCATCCCTCAGTGCCGAAACCTTTGTGAAGCAAATGCTGATCCACACCCTCAAAGCGCAGCGCATTGCCGTTGGGGCCAACTTCCGCTTTGGACGTAATCGTGAGGGCGACACAACCACCTTGCAGCAACTCGCCGCAGCCGCCGGAGTGGAAGTGATGGTGTTGCCAATCCTGGAAGACACAGAGGGGCGAATGAGCAGCAGCCGCATTCGCTCCGCTCTCAGCGAAGGCGATCTACAGGCAGCAACGACCCTGATGGGCCGGCCCTATCGCTTCCGCGGCCGTGTCGTCAGCGGCCGCGGCCTTGGGAGAAAACTGGGCTGGCCTACAGCCAACTTGCAAGTTGATGGTCGCAAATTCCTGCCAGGTCTTGGGGTCTATGCCGCCTGGGCATCAGTCAAAGATGAAAGCGAACCCCATGCTGCCGTGATGAATTTGGGCCCCCAACCCACAGTGGATCCAACATCGCCCTCCGCCGTAGAGGTCCATTTGCTGAATCAGCAAATGGACCTGGAAGGATGCGAGATCTTGGTTGAACCGGTCCAGAGACTTCGAGGCCAGCAACGCTTCGCAAACCTTGAAGAACTCAGTGCCCAGATTGGCCGCGATGCCGACCTAGCACGCAGCAAATTGAAGGGCCAATAAGCCGGCGTTAAAAGGCAAGATCAAGCAGGGGTGGGATAAGCATTCGTCAAACCCCAAACAATGAACACCCCAATCCCACCTAAAAGAACAACCCCCCAGATCAGAACGTTCATGGTGCTATCTGAACCACTGTTGTCCATGATCGGAATGGGGATGCAATTGTGCCAAGACTGCCATGAAATCGATGCCTGTCGCCCCGATCGCAGATCTACGTGTTGCTCAGCTGATTGATGCCAACCTCGATCGAGCTCGGGAAGGACTGCGAGTCGTCGAAGACTGGTGCCGCTTCGGCCTAGATCGTGAAGACATTGTGGTGACTCTCAAAGACTGGCGTCAGCGACTGGGTCGCCATCATCACGACAGCTACAAACAAGCACGCTCCACTTCTACAGATCAAGGGATCGGCCTCAGTCATCCTGCTCAGCAAGAGCGACACGAACCATGGCATGTTGTGGCAGCCAACTGCGCACGCGTTCAAGAAGCTCTACGCGTGCTGGAAGAGTTCGCCCGTCAGCCAGATCCTCAGCTGGCTGCCAGCGCTGCAGCAATCCGCTATGGCCTCTACGACCTAGAGGTGACCGTGCTGCAGGCCAACGCAGGCAAAAAGAGACGCCAACAACTGCAGGCCTGCCATCTTTGCCTGATCACGTCATCACAATCCGATCTACATCGCAACGATCTACTCAAGACAGTGAGCGCAGCACTAGTCGCTGGCATCGACATGGTGCAATACCGCAATAAAGAAGCTAGTGACTTGCAACGATTGACTCAGGCAAAAGAGCTGGCCAGCCTATGCAGAAAGCATGAGGCGCTATTCATCGTTAATGACCGAATCGACTTAGCCCTTGCGGTGGACGCCGATGGTGTTCATCTCGGTCAGGACGACCTCCCGACAGACGTAGCAAGGGGACTCATCGGCAGCGAACGGCTACTGGGTCGAAGCACACAGTTCCTTGCCCAGCTTCAAAAAGCTGAAGCAGAAGGTTGCGACTATCTAGGAGTGGGGCCTGTCAACAGCACAGCCACCAAACCGGAACGACACCCAATTGGGCTTGCCTATATCAAGGAGGCATCCAAAGCCACCCAGCTACCTTGGTTTGCCATTGGTGGCATCAACATCTCAAACCTAGAAGCAGTACGTCAAGCCGGAGCAAAACGAATCGCTGTGGTCGGAGCAATCATGAATTCCCAAGATCCTGCCGCTACCAGCCTTCAACTACTGGAGGCTCTGAGATGAAACTGATGGTGAATGGTGAAATCAGGGACATCGAACCAGAACCGGTGCCAACCTCGCTGGCGGCCGTGATCGAACAACTGGGCTACCACCCTCGCCTTGTCGTCGTGGAGTTCAACGGCACGATCCTGACACCAAATCACTGGCAGGAGCAGCTGGTGCAGGAAATGGACCAACTGGAAATCGTCACTATCGTCGGCGGAGGTTCCTAGAGTTCAGACCAACCGCCGCAACGTTTTGGCCCGCTTGCCAAACCTTCCCTCCAGACGCACGTTCAGCCGCTGGCTGACGGCTCTATTGCTGCCGCTCCTGGTAGCAGGCTTGATTCTGGTTCAACCCGAGCCAAGCCATGCCGCTCGTGGTGGACGCATCGGAGGAGGAAGCTTCCGTGCTCCCTCAATGCCACGCAGCAGCGGTGGTATGCGCGGCGGCTATGGAGGAGGTTATGGAGGATACGGCGGGGGCTACCGCGGAGGTGGCATCGGTTTTCCCTTCCTCATTCCCATATTTGGTTTCGGTGGCGGCGGCCTTTTTGGCTTCCTAATTCTGATGTCCATTGTGGGCGTACTGGTCAATGCCGTACGGGGTGGTGGCAGGGGAAATGCCGCCCTCAATAGTTCAGGCGAACTCGCTCAACGACCCACTGCGGCTGGACCCGTCACCATGCTGCAATTGCAAGTAGGGCTTCTGGCCAGCGCCAAGGCTCTACAGGAAGACCTGCGTGAGCTTGCGGCCTCAGCGCAAACAGGCAGTTCAAGCGGGCTGCAACGGGTTCTGCAGGAAACCACCCTTGCCCTTCTGCGTCAGCCAGAGCTCTGGGTTTACGCCAATGTAGAAACTGGCAGCGTGCCATTTGCTTCCGCAGAATCCACATTTAACCGTCTTTCGATGACCGAACGCAGCAAATTGCGAGCGGAGGTGACATCCAACGTTTCCGGTGAAAGACGAACTGATGAGCTTTCAGAAAAGAGCGCCGGCGAGGCCGATGCAGCAAATGAATACATCGTCGTCACGATTTTGGTTGCATCCAGCAGCCGCATCAAGCTGAGCGAATCAATCAGCAGCGAGCAGCTACGAGAAAGCCTTCGCATCCTTGGATCCACCTCTTCAACTGATTTGATGGCCCTGGAGGTGATCTGGCAACCCGAAGGTCGAGGCGATGTTCTGAGTGCGGAAGAGGTTGTGACGTCCTACCCCAACTTGCAGCACCTCTGATTGCATACCCCGATCAAGAAGGTCTAAAGGCAGGTCTTCACAAAATCTTCCACAAAGATTGATCGTCATGAACTAAACACAAGGCCTAAGTATTGATACCTTGATTCGAACACATTCCCGCACCCACCTTGTCTGCCGCGTCCCGACCTGACCCCCGTGCAATGGAATGGCAAACCAATGGTGAATTGGCTCGTGGTGATCTATTTGAACTAGTTCGCCGTTTGCGTGATGTTGAATTGCCAAGTCACAGCAATGAGCTATGGCGACTTGGTGCCAAATACGAAGAATCAGAGTGAATCCCGGCACTCCCCTTGCGCGATTCAATTAGGTACCCCATCGTTCGCTCAATCAAGAAAAATGCATGGGTTCACGTTCGTTGCATTGGGTAAATACACCCGTTTTGGTGGAAGCCATGATGCGCTACGAACAGAATCGCTTGCCACGATCAATGAAGCTCTGGGTTGAACAGCTACTTGAACTCAGCCCCCAAGACTCTCACCAGTTGCTGTCTCACGATCCTGATTATTGATTGACAGCTACTGCGCCTGAGACGGCTGCTTTAAGTATCCGCAGTGCCGCCATAGCAGCTCCATAGCCATTATCAATATTCACCACCACCAGACCAGGCGCACAACTGGCGAGCATTCCCTCAAGGGCTGTACGGCCTCCTGCACTGACCCCATAACCCACCGACACGGGAACACCAATCACAGGCTGTGGCAAAAGCCCTGTCAACACAGTCGGCAGTGAACCCTCCATTCCTGCACAGGCAATCAGCACCTTGGCTCGTTGCAGCCGTACCAACTGATCGAGAAGCCTTTGCAAACCAGCAACACCCACATCCAGCAAGAGTTCGCTCTGGATGCCATGCCAACGCAACGCCAAAGCGGCTTCCGCCGCTACAGGCAGATCACTGGTACCACCACTAAGCACCACGACCTCACCAAGTGCCGGCAGCAAGATTGCCGGATCCCCGAGTGTGAGACAACGAGCCTGAGCATGAAACTGCACATTGCTAAGTAGATCGGCCACGGCCGCCGCCTTGGCTTGATCAACCCGCGTAACCAAGGCCAGTTCACCCTCAGCCTCAAGACGACTCAGACATGCTGCGATCTGTTCGCTGGTCTTGTGCTCACCAAAGATCGCCTCCACCATGCCAAGCCGCTGCCGCCGCTGAAGATCCAGCCGTACCTGCGGCTCAGTCACTGAGGTACCAATTCGCCTTCATATTGCAGCAAGAAAGGATGACCACTGGCCTGGCCTGCGCCCTCACGGGCCAGCTGTTCAAAACGGGCCTGCACCACATCCACCTCAGCCTGGGGAATCGATTTCCACTGTTCTCTACTGGCCCAACGAATCAGCAAGATGCCCTCCTCCTGTTCAGCGTCCCAAAAAATATCCCGCCCCAGATAGCCACTCTGCTTCGCGAGCCAGGGTTCCCAACTGCCCTGCTCAGCTTTGAGCCAAGCCTCGCGTGCATGGGCCGGCACCTTGATGCGCAGATGCTCGACGACAGCAACGTCATCGCCGCCATCAGGATCATGACGAGCGGCAATCGCGACATCAGGATGGCTGGACAGCATTACCAGAAAGCTAAGCAGAAAGGCAATCAACCTAGACAAGATTCTGTAACTCATGTCAGGCCTATCTGCTGCAACAGTGCTATCGCCTGACTACTCATCCCCTCCTCTCGACCTTCTGGTCCAAGCCCTTCATTGGTGGTGGCCTTCACACCCACGGCATCCAATTCCACACCCAACCGTTGTGCAAGGTTGCTACGCATCGCATTGATGTGAGGCTTGAGCTTGGGACGCTCAGCCACCACCACGGCATCCACATTCAAAACCTGCCAGCCGCGATCTCGTACCAGAGCCACAACCTGCTCAAGCAGCATCAAGCTATCGGCCCCTTTCCAGCGGGGATCATCCGGCGGAAAATATTTACCGATATCACCTAAAGCAAGAGCCCCAAGCAAGGCATCCATCAGCGCATGAACAAGAACATCAGCATCGCTGTGACCATCGAGCCCCAACCCATCGGGATGATCAAGTGTCACGCCACCAAGAATCAAGGGGCGACCGGGCACTAAGCGATGAATGTCATACCCGTTGCCGATACGAAACTGCATGGAGTCAGAACCATGGGACTCCATTGTCAGTGTTGATGATTGCTGCTGATCAGACCAGCGAACATAGAGGTCCGGACGACGCAGCTGAGTACGCAGCTGCCGCTGTTGCTGTCGCCACAGAGCAATCGCACCATGATCACCACTGCGCAACACATCTGGAACAACCATGCCGCGAAAATTCGCTGGCCTTGTGTAGTGAGGATGCTCGAGGAGGACATCGCTATGACTCTCATCCCGCAGCGACTCTGCCGTTCCAACAGTTCCCGGTAACAACCTCACAACACCATTGATCACCGTCATCGCTGGTAGCTCACCACCGGTGAGCACAAAATCCCCTACAGACACCTCCTCATCTGCCAAACTTCTGATCCGCTCATCAAAACCTTCGTAATGACCGCAGATCAGCACAAGCTGATCTGCGGTCATTACCCAACGATGCAAATCCTTCTGGCATAGCGGTTTTCCCTGAGGGGTCAGAAGCAGCACCCGCCGTCGCGACTGAACAGGAATCGCCTCAAAAGCAGCAAAAACTGGTTCTGGCTTAAGCACCATGCCAGCACCACCGCCATAAGGCTGATCATCAACCTTGTGGTAGCGATCCGTGGTGTAATCGCGGGGATTGTGGGTATGCAAGGCAGCGATGCCAGAGGCAAAAGCACGTCCAATCACCCCGAGTTCACCAAGAGGAGTAAACGCCTGTGGCACCAAAGTCACCACATCAAGGCGAAAAGGCGCCATCTCCTTCAGGCCGCTAAATGGGAGAACCAACAGATCTGCGCACAGACGCTAGGCAAGCTCATCCGATGATCAGAGCACCCCTGAAGAAACAACCTCAGCCCAAAAGACTGTAAAAAGGGGTTTGGAGAATCAATCATTCATCAATCCTCTCAGTCGCCCATTTGAAACGGGCAACAATCACTTGCCCTCATAACCAAGCTCCGCCAATCGCGCTGGCTTAGAGCGCCAATCAGGCACCACCTTCACAAACAATTCCAGGTAGACAGGGCCATCGATCAAGGTCTGCATCTGCAAGCGCGCTCCCTGACCAATGGTCTTCAACATCGAGCCTCCCTTGCCGATCAGAATCCCCTTCTGGCTCTTGCGTTCCACCAGCACGGTGGCCAACACAGCCGTCCTCCCCTGTCGACCAGACCGTCCATTGGCAACAGGCATCTCTTCAACCCGATCAATGCTTACCGCCACGCTATGGGGCACCTCCTCACGGGTATGCATCAGCACCTGCTCGCGAATCAGTTCAGCCAGCAGCACCCGCTCCGGCTGATCACACACCATCTCAGCTGGATAGAGCTGGGGGCCTAGTGGCAGCTGCCCCACTAAAGCTTCTACAAGCCCATTGCATCCCTCACCACTAATCGCACTGCAACGTATGAGCTGCCAAGCAGAGTCTGCCAACAGCTGCCGATAAGCCTCCTCCGCCGGGTCTTGTTGCTGCTCAGCAACAAGATCCCACTTATTAAGAGCAACTAACACCGGCAGATCCTGCTGGCGTAGAAGTTCCACGATAAAAGCATCACCACGACCGGGTGGTTCACAGCCCTCAAGCAGAAGCAACACCAGGTCAACCTCACCAATGGCTGCACGGGCGCTTTGCACCAGCCGTTCACCAAGCAAATGGTGAGGCTTGTGAATCCCAGGGGTGTCCACTAGCACCATCTGAGCCTCGGGGGTGGTGACGATGGCCCGCAGCCGATTGCGCGTGGTCTGCGCCACAGGAGAAGTAATCGCCACCTTCTCTCCCACTAACTGATTCACCAAGGTGGATTTGCCCACATTGGGCCTGCCAATCAAAGCGACAAAACCGGAACGATATCCCTCAGGGAGAGACTCCATGGCGTCAGGTGACATGACCTGGCTCAATGTGGCCCCATAGCCTGACTGAAAGCATGCATAACATCCATGAGCACCCCAGCGCCAAGCTTTGAACAAGCGATTGAAATCACCGCTCAGTGGCTGAGGCTATGGGAAGAGGGCGAACTCAGTGATGAAGTACTCGCCGACCGGGTCGCGGAATTGGTGGCCAGTCGTGATGGCGCCCGTGGATTCTTTGTGGTGAGCCTGGCAGGGGATTCCCCACTGATGGATCGCCTACCCGAAGCCCTGGTGATGCAATTAAGGGCTGCTGGAGAAGGTGTCGTTGACCTGACCGTGCGCAACCTAGCGATGAGCACGGCGATGGCCATGCACCATCAACGCGCAGGCGATATGGAACAGCAGGCTGGATCGAAGAGAGTGACATCCCGCTGCACTGAACTGCTGCGTCTGCTCGAACCTCAGTCCGTCAAAACAAGACTGGAACAACTACTTGAGGCTGTTAAGCACACTCGTGGGGAAGATGTCGCCTTCCTCAATCGCTGGGGTTATGACGACGAGCAGAAGGAAGCGATTACAGCCTCAATCGAGGCCATCGCAGAAACATGAACAGATCTCAACTGAATCAAGAAACAAAAAAAGCCCCGAATAGGCGGGGCTGAAGCAGTTTTCTTTCTGAGTTCAGTTACGTCGACCGCCACCTTGAATGGCAATGATTAGACGTAAAATGAAGATGAACAAATTGATGTAGGTGAGATACATCCCTAAAGCACCTGAAAGGTACTGATCATCCGTGTAGGTGCGAGGCATCGTGTAGAAGTCCACGAACGCCATACCTACAAAGAGCACCGTGCCAAAGCCGGCGATCATCAATTCAAAGGTGCCGATCGCGAAAACCTGCGGAGCAAAAATGCTGCCAATCAGTTGCACAACCATGGCGATGATCAGGCCGATCAGACCAAGACCAACCACACCTGAGAGGGCTTGACCGACGCTGTCGCTCATGCGCCTACCAACAACCGAGGCAATCGCAAAGGTGAGACCAGTCGCCAAAGCGGCGATACCGATAGAGGCCGCACCAGCAACGGCAACAGCCTGAAGAACCAAACCAGTGAGGGTGAAACCCGTCAACAGGCTGAAGGTGGCTAGAAGGGGAAGAGCGGTGGCGTTATTGCCTTTTTTTGCTGCATTCTGAGCAACAAAGAAAAGGATGAACCAAGGGATGATCGCAATCAGCGACAAGGGCTGGAACGCTTGCCAACCCATGGATTGAACAGTGGCGATCCCTCCCAACACTCCACCGGCGGTGAGCACCATGCCACCACCCACATAGGGCAGGGCCTTGTTAACGACATTGGGGCCAACCAAGGCGCTGGATTGCGCCTCGCGAATGGCCTCCTGGAAATTGCTGCTTGCCGGCATGGCTCACCAGATCACGTAACCCCTTTACTTTGCCATCAAAAAAAAAGTTTGCTGAGTTTGTTGAGTGCGGGTCTCCCTATCGTTGATCTCGGCGCGCATAAGCATCCACAACCCGTTGCACAAGCGGATGACGCACCACATCCGCAGAGGTGAGGCGACAGACAGCGACACCGTTGATATCAGCCAGCACCTCAGCAGCATCCACAAGGCCGCTGAGCTGGCCCGGTGGCAGATCCACCTGGGTGGTGTCACCCGTGACAACCATGCGCGAACGCTCCCCAAGCCGAGTAAGCACCATGCGCATCTGAGCCGGCGTTGTGTTCTGAGCCTCATCGAGGATCACAAAAGCCTCTTCCAAGGTGCGTCCTCGCATATAAGCGAGGGGGGCCACTTCTATCACCCCCTTCTCCAGCAATGTGGTGGTTTTCTCAGCTCCTAGTAGGGCGTGAAGAGCGTCATAAAGCGGACGCAGATAAGGATCCACTTTCTGCTGTAGGTCACCGGGCAGAAAGCCCAATCTTTCACCAGCCTCAACCGCTGGCCGAGTTAGCACCAGGCGCTCAACCTTTCGCTCACTAAGCATGCGCACTGCCAACACTGTGGCCAAAAAAGTTTTACCAGTTCCTGCAGGCCCAAGAGCGAAGGTGAGATCGTGGCGCTCCATCGCCTCGACATAAGCCTTCTGACGCAATGTCCTCGGCCGCAGCATGTTGCCTCGCTGACTGCGGGCCAACACCTGATCAGCCAATTCCGCATGAGCATCCCTACGACCGGTATCAAGAGCCGTGAGCGCCGCTTGTAAATCAACAGCTGAAACAGCCTGGCCTTCTTGCCACAGAGGTCTGATCAACTCAACAACTGCTGCGGCACGTTCCAATTGAGCAGGGCGGCCGCCGATCACAAGCTGAAGCCCCCTAATCACCAAAGAAGCCCCGGTCAAGGCCTGAAGGTGATGCAAGGTCTGTTCACCGTTGCCTGCAAGAGCTAGCGCAGCGTCAGTATCGGGAAGATCCAGAACGAAGTGACCCTCTGAGGTAACTCCGGCCATGCAACAACTCAGGCTTCTGTGTTGTCTGCAGGAGTTTCCTCAGCCTTTGCTTCTGCAGCTTGTTTGGCCACATTCTTTTCACCAGCCTTACGAGCTTTAGCCTGCTTAGCCTTACCAACAACCTCAGCAGGACGAACGGTCTTTTCGATCAGCCCGCCTTTCTCCAACAAAGATCGAACTGCATCAGTGGGCTGAGCTCCCTGACTAAGACGCAAACGCAGTGCCTCAGTGTCGAGCCGCGTTTCCTTCGTGCGAGGGTTGTAAAAGCCAAGCTCCTGCAAAGGGCGACCGTCACGACGAGAGGTGCTGTTACAGGCCACAAGGCGGAAACTCGCTTCCCGCTTCTTGCCAAACCGCTTCAGGCGGAGCTTGATCATCGTGGCCCTAAGTTCGAAAAGGTGGATGGTTCAGCGGTGTTTTACACACACGCCAAACAACAACCATAACCTGCGGCCAATTACAACTCTCCAAATCCCTTCTTCTTTTTCACCGGTCGCTGACGCCTGGGGGAACCACCACCGCGACCACCTGAAGCTGGCTCTGGCATGCCTGCGCCTCCCATGCCAGGCATGCCACCACCAGGCCCCCCCATACCGGGCAACCCACCACCCATTCCAGGCATTCCAGGCATTCCACCACCCTTACTCATCTGCTGCATAAAGCCACGCATTTTCTGAAAATCAGCCAAAACTTTGTCCACGTCAGCGGGGCTGTGGCCACTTCCACCAGCGATACGACGACGACGAGAAGGCTGTGAAGCAAGCAATTCAGGCTGATTGCGCTCATCAGCAGTCATCGAACCAATCATTGCCTCGATGCGCTTGAGCTGCTGCTCACCCTGTTTGAGCATGCCGTCATCCAGCTTGTTCATGCCCGGCATCATCTTGATCAAACCACCGAGAGAACCCATCCGTTTGATCAGTCGCATCTGTTGCAGGAAATCGGAGAAATCAAACGACGCTTCCTGCAGCTTCTTCTGCATCTTCTCAACATCAGCGAGCTCCACCTCCTTCTGAGCTTTCTCCACCAGGGTGAGCACATCGCCCATACCGAGAATGCGGCTGGCCATGCGTTCCGGATGAAAAGGCTGCAAAGCCTCAACTTTTTCTCCAGTACCTATGAACTTGATCGGCTGACCACTCACCTTGCGAATCGAAAGCGCAGCCCCACCGCGGGAATCACCATCCAGCTTGGTGAGAACAGATCCAGTGATACCAACCTTGTCGTGAAAGGCCCGAGTGAGTTCAGCCGCCTCCTGACCAATCATCGAATCCACCACCAAGAGCACTTCATCGGGCTCTACGGCAGAACGAATTCGCACCATTTCCTCCATCATCTCTGTATCGATCTGCAGCCGACCTGCCGTATCCACTAGCAAGGTGTCAAAACCTTCCTCACGAGCCTTGGCAAGTCCTGCTGCCGCGATCTCCTCAGGTTTGACATCGTCTCCGAGGCTGAACACATCCACTCCGATCTGCTCACCAAGGGTGCGAAGCTGATCAATGGCAGCCGGCCGATAGACATCAGCAGCCACCATCAGTGGCCGCTGACCCTGATCTTTGAGGTGAAGTCCAAGCTTCGCTGTTGCAGTGGTTTTGCCAGCCCCCTGCAATCCAGCCATCAGCACCACTGTTGGTGAATCTTCAGCCTCAGCCATGGGAGCGTTATCACCACCCATCACCTCCACCAGCTGCTGATGCACCACCTGAACAAACTTCTGATCAGGAGTCACACCTCGCACCACTTCGGCACCAACTGCCTTCTGCCGCACTTCGTCGACAAACTCGCGCACGACCTCAAGACTCACATCAGCCCCTAAAAGGGCACGTCGCACCTGCTTAAGAGCATCCTCAACATTGGTATCGCTGATCTTTGCCTGGCCTCTCAGCCCCTTAACTGCATCTTCAAAGCGGGCTGAAAGTTCTTCAAACATGGTGCCTACGTGCCAAGGGCTTTGATCTCATCGTAAAAAGCAATGGCTAGCCCTTAGGCAGAACAGTGATTATTTGCCGCTGATGTATTCATGCAGGCGCCAACGATCGGGATCACGACCAAGGATGTAAGTCACCGAGAGATCTTTTTGGGGCGTTTGGTCAACAACCTTGCCGGCAGCATCAACGCGTTGATCGCGATAGGTCACAACGGCATTCAGCTCAATACGCTGCGGCGTTCGACTCACCACCTCCACAGAGCTGATGCTGGCCACAACCTTCTGGGTCTGAGCTAAAGCAGCATCCCTGGAACGCTCTTGCGCCACGCGCTGCACCAATGGATCTCTTGCGACCTCAGGCAGTGCATCACTCTTGCCACCGGCAAGCACGACTGCCTTGTTGCTGAGCCAGACCTGAAGCAGGCCTTTGAGCTGTGCCTGATTCGGCTGCTCCAAAGTAAGCGGCTCAACCACAGCGCTGACAGGGACTTGAGGCATGAGGACCTCCTCTTGCAGTGTGGCTGTAGGAGGTGCTGTGACTTGAGGCTGATCAGCAGCCGTACTAACTGACGGACGAGGACGTTGGCCAAACAAACTGAAGCCTGCAAAGGCTGCAATCAGGGCCGCAAAGACAACAGAACCGATCAGCACCGGCCGCGTCGGACGTGGCAGATCTGCTAAACGATCAATCCATGCAATGCCATCGCTGGCAAACTCATCAGAGCTCTGGTCAGCTGCAGGTTGACCAACATCAGGCCCACCAATAGAGAGGGGCAAAATCCCATCGGGATCAAGAGGCGCCCAAGGGAAGGGTTGCTTCACAGACGATCCTGAGAAGGCCTTACCTAAAGACGAAGCACGATTTTCGCTGCGTTCCAGGCGCTCCACATAGGCCTGAACATCCCGATCAGCAAACCAAGCCTCTAGATCAACGGCCTCAGCATCCACATCCCTATAACCGGGAAGCACGTCCCCTCGCAGCCAAGAGCGGCAGTACTCACAAAAAGCAGCCAATTCATCGCCAGGGTGGCTGTTAAGACAGTCCTTCACTCGAGGATCTGTACTGCGCAGAAAGCGCTCCTGAGCGCGGCCCACATCTCCAAGCAAGAGGTCCAAGCAACCCAGCATCGGCAACGGGTCGCATCCATCCAGTTCAAGACTCTCTAAGTGCTGCCGAGCTTCCTGCACCCGTTCAGGCTTCCGACGCGAAAATCCAACAGCAGCAAGAGCCAGCCCACCAAGGAAACCCGCATCTGCTGATCCGGCTTGCTGCCAGCGCAGGAAAAGATCAACCTGTTCCTGAACAGTCAAAAACTTTCTTATCTGCTTGAAGAAGTTGTCAAATTCGGACTGATCAAGACCACCAGGTGCAGGCGATGGGGCCGTTCCCTCAAGGCCTCCTCTCTGGCTCACAAAGTTGTCAAGTAGGCGCAGTCCTTCCTGGTGAGAAACCTGATCACCAAGATCCCGACTCAATAAGTCGAGGATGCGATAGGGCAGAAGGGCATCTAAATCGTTCTCAAGCTTGTGGCACTCTTCGGAGAGCTTGCCCATCCGCTGCAGCAACTGGATCCCGTCATGCAGAAGAGACGCTGCTGCTTCATAACGCCGTTGTTCCTGTTCCTCAGCGGCTGCAGCCCGACAGGCCAGTGCCAACAACAAAGCGAGGTCAGCTTCTCGTTCGCTACCTAGCGTCGGGGACTGGGGCGGTTGCAATCCCTGACAGGCGAGATGAAAAACCTCATGAGAAGAATTCGCTTCAAACAGCAAGATCAGCCCTGCCACCTCTCTACTAGGTGACACATCAAGACCGGCGGTCTCGCCTGGATGATCACGACTGAGCTCCAACAAGGCAGTCTCATAGGCCTGACGCCGTGGCGGATCTGTCAGCAAATCTGCTGAAAGCCGCAACAATTCTGCCCGCTGAATTAAGACCTCATGGGTGAAACCTTGGTCAGGGCAGCGATCCAACCTCAACTCCAAGGCCCGCAAAATCGCCTCACTGTCTGCCGAAGGACTGACACCCAGCAAGCGGAAATGATCAATTGGCAGGTCCACCAGCTGCGCAGCGATTGGCCTAAAACTCTAGACATTGGAAGGGATTTTGCCCATTCCTAATCAACGGACCATTACAGTCGTGAGTCGAATGACGGTCGTCTGTCATGAGCCAGAAAACCTCCGTGAGCTCAGGCCAAACCACGGCAAAACCCCTGGCAGCCGGCCGCCATGGCGAGAGAATCTCCACGCTAATCAGCTCCAAACGCGCCAAGGTTGATCGTCAGGTCGGCCTAGAACTCTTCCGAGACATGACCCTTGGGCGACGCTTCGAGGACAAATGTGCCGAGATGTACTACCGGGGGAAAATGTTTGGCTTCGTTCACCTCTACAACGGCCAAGAAGCCGTTAGCACAGGTGTGATCGGTGCAATGAAACGCCAGCACGATTGGTTTTGCAGTACCTATCGCGATCACGTTCATGCCCTTAGCGCCGGTGTACCCGCCCGCGAAGTCATGAGTGAGCTCTTCGGCAAGGAAACCGGCTGTAGCAAAGGTCGTGGGGGCTCCATGCACCTCTTTTCGCAAGAGCATCACCTCCTAGGAGGATTTGCCTTCATCGGCGAAGGGATTCCCATCGCCATGGGGGCAGCCTTCACCAGTCGCTATAAGCGGGATGCCCTGGGTGATGCCAGCAGCAATGCTGTAACAGCAGCTTTTTTCGGTGACGGCACCTGCAACAACGGCCAGTTCTTTGAGTGCCTCAACATGGCGCAGCTTTGGCAGCTGCCAATCCTGTTCGTTGTCGAGAACAACAAATGGGCCATTGGCATGGCCCATGAGCGAGCCACCAGTGAACCGGAAATCTGGCAAAAAGCTGCTGCCTTCGGGATGGCTGGCGAAGAGGTTGACGGCATGGATGTTCTCGCCGTAAGAGCTGCCACTCAGAGAGCAATAAAAAGAGCCAGGGCTGGTGAAGGTCCCACCCTGCTGGAGTGCCTCACCTATCGATTCCGTGGCCATTCTCTTGCTGATCCAGATGAACTACGCGCCGAAGAGGAAAAGCAATTCTGGGCAAAACGAGATCCCCTAAAGGCTCTTGAGAAGGATCTCACCTCTGAATCTTTGGTGAGTGCTGAAGAGCTACGCGCTATTGAAAAAGAGATCGATGCAGAAGTAAATGACTGCGTGGAGTTTGCCCTTGCCGCAGCCGAACCAAACCCCAAAGAACTCACTCGCTACATCTGGGCTGAAGATTGATAGCCCTCTTGAGCACTAAGTACTGAAAGCAAGCAAAGCCAACAAGATAAGGAAGGCAGTTTCAGATCCCGTTGGGCACCCTACGCGTGAGGTTACGCAGCTTGCGCAAGGCCTTTAATTCAACTTGACGAACACGCTCACGCGAGACTTCCATCAAGCGACCAATCTCAGCCAAGGTGTGGCGATCATGGGTTTCAAGACCAAAACGGAGCTTAAGGACATGCTGCTCCTGCTCACTGAGATGGCTGAGCCAACGCCCGAGCTGCTCATGATGAATACGCTGCTCCACCTTGTCGAGAGGTTCCCCAAGAGAGGAATCAGCGATCAGATCACCAAGAAAACTTCGTCCTTCTTCGCCATTCACTGGCGCATCCAAACTGCTGGTTGTTAGCGCCTGACGCAGTAAAGAATCGAGTTCATCAACAGGGATATCCATTGCTTCAGCGATCTCGGAGCGACTGGGCATTGCTCCAAGCTTGTGAGCCAAATCCAGAGAAACCTTTCGAATTGTGGTCAGCCTTTCACTGAGATGTACAGGAAGGCGAATCGTGCGCGACTGGCACGCAATCGCACGTGTCATGCTCTGACGAATCCACCAAAACGCATAGGTCGAAAACTTATAGCCACGGGTTGGATCAAACTTTTCAACAGCACGCTCTAAACCAAGTGAACCCTCCTGAATGAGATCGAGGAGTTCCAGTCCTTTGCCTTGATATTTCTTGGCAACACTCACAACAAGACGAAGATTGGCCTTCATCATGCGTTCTTTGGCACGACGACCAATGCGAATCATCCGACGCTGATGTGTCGTAAACTCCTTATCATCAGGCGCAAGTGAGCCGTCTTGAGTGAGACTCATCATCGTCTGAACTTGATTGCCAAGTTCAATCTCCTCAGCAGGGGTAAGAAGAGGTATACGCCCAATCGTTGTGAGATACCAGCTGACAGGATCAGAACTTCTACGCCTCTGTGTTTCTGCTGATTTAGGCGCTGCTGAAACCATTTCAACGGCTCCTGATTTATTTGGAAGGAAATCTTCCTACAAATTTCAGCAAAACCCTGCAGCTTTAAAAAAGCTTTCGGATTCATGCAGGGAAATCGAGATAATTAGGTATTTATCGTTTGCATTCATACCCTTTGAAGTGCCCTTGATCACATTCATTTGATTGCAAGCTAATCGTGAGTTCTGCAAGGGACTGAGCGATAGACCTTGCTGAGCTGCCTTGACGGCATCGACGTGCAGCCTCTGCATGAAGCAACGCCACTACGGCCAAAGACTCACCCTGGCAATGGCAAGCCTGAGCCTTAGCAGCATCCATAGATCCCAAGCCAGCTGCATAACCAGCCAACAGATCCCCGAGCCCAGTACGAGCAACCCAACTTGCTGTCTCTGCTAGCTGCCAGGCGGCACCAGATGGATCCGCAACCACACTGTGTGCTCCCTTGAGCAGCACAGCTGCTCCACTAAGCCGGGATGCTTCCAAAGCCGCATCAAGAGGTTGCCGAGCTTTGAGCTGCGGAAACAATCTGCTGAACTCACCAGCATGGGGAGTAAGCCAGGTATGCCCTTGGCGCTGCTGTAACCATTGCCATCCATCAGTAGCCAGCGCCAATCGATTCAGACCATCAGCATCCAAAACCAACAAGCCTGCAAAGCGCTGCAACGGTTCTGCCAGAACTGACCAAGGTTCTCCACCTCGACCTAAGCCTGGCCCAATCAACACGACATCGAAACGGCTGAGATCATGACTCGCCAACCAAGGAGCAACGGCCATGCCACCTGCCGCAGAACTCTCAAGCGCGGCCGCCAAAACAACTTCAGGCGCCACTTGCCAAAGCTGATCGGCTACTGCAACAGGCACAGCGGCTTGAATGCTGCCTGCACCGCTAGCAATAGCACCCTGAATTGCCAGGAAAGCCGCCCCAGGGTAATCATCACTACCAGCAATCACCAACACCCGCCCTCGTTCATATTTCATCGCGCCTGCTGCTGGATGCTGCCAGGCAAGGGTGGCCACATCCGCAGAACAGAGCCGCCGAGGTTGCGACTGTGGTAACTGCTTCAACAAGGTCTCCGGCACGCCCATATCAACCCGCACCAGGCGGCCAACATGATCGATCGCCGCATCCTGAATAAGGCCTTGCTTGAGCAACCCCACAGTGAGCGTCGTCATCGCCACGGCAGCGCCGCCTGGGAAAGGGATGCCGGAATCTGAACACAGCCCTGCAGGCACATCCAAACTCACCAACTTGCCTGGCTGGCAGCGCTGACGCGCCTGCAACAACGTTGCCAACGCTTCAGGGAGTGGGCGGGATTGTCCCAGTCCAAACAGAGCCTCTATCCAAACAGGCTCACCAGCAACATCAGGAGCGTGATCTAGTTGCTGAATGCCAAGCGATTTAACGTAAGTCCAATGCTGGGCCGTTAATGGTTGACGGATCTGCAAAGGTGCCCAGAGCTGGACCTTCACCCCTGCAAGATGCAACTCCCTGGCCACCACCAATCCATCACCACCGTTATGGCCAGGGCCCACCAACACCACCACACCATCTGCCAACAACTCAGGGTGTTGGCGAAACCAAGCCGCCATCGCCTGGCCTACTTGTTCCATCAAAGCAGCCACCGGCAAGCCGTTGGCAAACATCTCCTCCTCGAGAGCTGCCATCTGCGCAGCAGTAACCAAAAGATGATCAGCGTTCGATGGTGGCCAGGACAAAACTGGAGCGCATGGGACCTCACTATGAAGACATCATTGCGGTAACGCCTATGCAGCCGCCAATCCCAGCCCCCCTTAAGCATGTGTCTCGAACACCAGCCACACCAGCAGTTGCAAAAGCCCTGACACGTTTGCAGTGTTGGCCAGGCGAGCAGAGGGTGGCGGTAGGTCTCTCTGGCGGTGTTGATAGTTCCCTCAGCGCCGCCCTACTCGTGGAAGCGGGCTGGCAGGTGGAAGGTCTCACTCTCTGGCTGATGAGTGGCAAGGGCGCATGCTGCAGCGATGGACTTATCGATGCCGCCGGCATCTGTGAGCAACTCAAAATCCCTCATCATGTTGTGGATTCACGCGCCACATTCCAAGCAGAAATCGTCGACCAACTCGTACAGGGCTATCAACAAGGGGTGACACCGTTACCTTGCTCACGCTGCAATCGCTCGGTGAAATTTGCGGCAATGCTCAGCTGGGCTGAAAAAGAACGCCAGTTACACCGCGTTGCCACAGGGCACTATGCCCGTATTCGCCATCGCGAGGATCCAGAACCTCAACAAGCCTTACCTGGGGATTCCATTGGACGGCACCAGCTTTTACGTGGTCTCGATCAGAACAAAGATCAGAGTTACTTCCTCTATGACCTTTCTCAAGATGTGTTGGCAAAGGTGATCTTTCCCCTAGGGGAGCTCACCAAAACAGAGACCAGACAAGAAGCAGAGCGTTACGGCCTACGCACAGCCAAGAAAGCAGAAAGTCAGGATCTTTGCCTTGCTGATCACTACGGCTCAATGAAAGCCTTCCTTGACAATTACCTACCTGCCAGACAAGGCGAGATTGTGCTGCAAGACGGCAAAGTCGTGGGTGAACACGATGGAATCGAACATTTCACCATTGGCCAACGCAAAGGCCTTGGTGTGGCCTGGCGAGAGCCTCTGCACGTGGTGCAACTAGACGCGGCAGCAAATCGCGTCATCGTTGCCCCTCGAGCAGAGGCGGGGCGCGACAGCTGCGTTGTGGGTGCAGTGAACTGGATTTCGATAGCACCGCCAAGCAGCGCCATCAATGTGGAGGTGCAAGTGCGTTACAGAAGCGGACCCGTTGCCGCCCAGCTCACCCCTATCGAAGCCACAGCAGATGACATTGCTGCCGACCGTCCTCACCGCTGCAGACTGACCTTTAAAGAAGAGCAATTCTCAATCACACCTGGCCAGGCTGCAGTGTTTTATGCCGCTGACGCAGTCCTCGGCGGTGGACTGATCCAGCAGATCAACACAGCATCAATCTGATCAGCTAGGAGCGAACACGCGACCAGCCCAGCCCAACCACTGCAAAGAGCATCAAGCCAATTAAAGGTGCTTCACGCCAGCGGGTGTAACCGCTGATGCCTTGATGGAGATGCAAATCCGCCAGGCCAACCCCCTCCGTAAAAGGAGCCAGCAGTTGCTGCTGCTTGCCTGTCGCCAAAACCAAAGCAGAGGGGCCTGTGTTCGCAACGCTGAGTAGATCACGGGCGGTTTCGATGCTGCGCAGCTGTGCCAAAGCAATGAACTGCCGCTGCAAGGCCAAGGGATAGGGATCAAGATTGGCTACCGTCAACAACCATTGCGCTCCATCAGCGACCGCCTGGGCTAAAGCAGCCCCATCACTGAGCTCGTAACAAATGGCCACGGCAGCGGTAGGACCTGGCCACTGCAACAAGCGCGAAGCAGCACCAGGTTGAAGACCACCAACAGCTGATAAGCCACGAAAAACACCACCAGGCAAAGCCGGTAGCCATTCCCCCAGCGGCACCAAACGGTGTTTATCAATGAATGCGGAAGCCTGCCTTACGCCGCGATCTACCACCAACAAAGCACTGCGTTGCTGACCGCGCAGCCAGCGAAAACCACCGCTAAGCAGTGGAAGCGGAGCCGGCCTGAGCAACACCTCATCAGGGGGGAGAAGGCCTTCTGGAGCCACCAACCAGGCAGCATCAAGCTCCTCAGCTCGATCGAGAGCGTTTTGAAGAGCCTCGGGAAGGCGACGTTGCTGCGCCTCAGAAAACTTGCTGCGCGTAGGGATAGCGGGCTGCCAAGCCGCAACCGAAATGGGTGCTGATGCATCTGATGAACGCAACAAACTCCAGCCAAAACCATGGGCCAAGAGCAAACACAGAAGCCCCACCAGCAAAGAACGACGCCAACCCACTCCACGACGCCAGGCCAGCGCCATACGCCATAACCACCAACCGATCAGCAACTGAAGCGTGGCTAAACCTCCAGCCCCAAACCAGCGGGCCAAACCAGCCAAGGCTCGATCACCGGGCATAAGGCTGCCGCCAACGCCAATCCAAAACAAGGGTGAACGGGCCAACAGAACTTCCGCTAGCCCCCAGATCGATGCCATCAGCAGGGCATGAAACACCTGAGCGCGGATGCCTGCTTCTCGCGTTGTCAGATGAGCAATCCAGATTGCCAGGCAAGCCCAAAGCCCCACAAGCAATGCTGCAGCTGCGCCGCAAAACAACCAAATTGATGCGGCGATAGGAAAACTCAGCGGTGCAGGCACGCCAACCCAAGTGAGTGGATGCAACGCCAACAACCAGCGATGGCTGAGCAGCACAGCCACCAAACCCCAAAGAGAGGCTGCAACTGGAAAGCGACACGCCGACCAAAGCAAGGCCAGGGCCGGTGCCATCCAAAGCAGCCCCCCCTGGGCAAGAGCAATCCCTGCCAAGACACCACCAACCGCCCCCTGCAACAGCGCTAGGGATCGGTCATTGCCCATGGTCAACACCAAACACCAAAGCCATCTTGACGCGATCGGAGAACGTCCAAAAGCTGCGATGGATTAAGCCAAGCCCATTTAGCAACTCTTGCTAAATGGGCTTGCCACCACTGGCGATATTTCTTATTGACTCAACAATATCGCCAAGGAGGCAGAGTCAAGCTGCAGTCAGGCTCCCTGGTACAAATGGAATCAGAAACGGTGATCTTCCGTTGCAGTCATGAGGGTTACTTAAGGGGATAATGACATTATTTAGAGATGAGAAGTTGATGATTTGTACTGGCGCGTAACTATAATCATATAGACTGACCGGATCCACGTAATCTTGAACATTAAAGATACAGGAAGCTGCCAGTTATCGATAATCTTTCTAAGAGATTTATAGTATTTGCAGACAAAAGAAAATCCCCTGCAAGTGCAAGGGATTGGCTAATATATTCTTGAATTGAAGATCGCAGAATGGGGATTACCTAATAGACACGAATAGAGAGATTAAGTTACTCCCAGTATCTACCGCCTATATACATCCCAAGGCCAGCGACATATCGCTCCACCCGACCACCATCTGGGACCAGAGGGATTTACTGGAAGCCGGCCACCAGAAACATCAGATAGTTCTTCAGTAGTCAGCTCTTGGTCAAGCAGTTCACTGTTGTGGCAGTCAGGGCTGAGATTCGCCATGGTTTTAAGGTTGATTGGATGTTTAAGACCGACGGCTTGATTGCCTTCGATGCAAATACCATCACATTTACAAGCTTTCTAAGCATTGATCTAAAGCAAGCACTGCTGTGAGAAAACCCAAAAAGTCTGTGATCCGAAATACTGAGCAAGATGAATAGTTCAGGCATTGTTGAGACATCGGGAAACAAAATCTCGATACTCACAAGACGATTGACTTTTACCATGACTAATTCAACTTCTTCTCTCACAAGCGAAATTATTGATGAAGAGATTTCTCTTGATCAACTACAGCATGTTTCTGGTGGCCTCGGTCCTCTTGCAGTTATAGTCGCAGTTAAACTCGGCGGCGCTGCTGTCGCTGCTGTCGCTGCAGTTGGCGGTGGAGCTGCATACGGAGTATCAAAACTACTCAAGTAAAATGAATAGTTCTACTTGTTTTTAAATTAACATCAAATTCACTACTTAACCATGACAACCAAGTAAGACCATCAACTGAAAGTTGCTCAGTTATCGCTTTGTTCTGGCGGTGTAAAAGAGGGTGGATGAATTAAATTCCCAAAATGGGAAGAATTCAATAAGCCCTGCCTGCCTATTGCAACTAGATATCCTAATTGGTGAGATTACGAACCAATAGGATCCGTTCAAAATGCAGAGTGTAACAACTAGCCGCTTCGTATTAGATACAGCCCCGAAAACCTACGGGGCTTTTTATTGCGAGCATGAAACCAATGACAAATCATTTATTACAGAGACGTAAAACTATCGGCAAAGATGACTAATAAAGGAATGAATGAATAATGAAGCTAACAACGAGTACAGCTGAGAAGATTTCCAGAGCAGAGTTAAGCTATTGAATCAATGTTTTACTTCACCAAGTCATGCTTGATGGTGTCCAGCAGAAAAGTCCATTTCCTTCGACCCGGACGATTGGCTAGCTGCACCAATAGCCTCAACAATGAATCTCACCAAGCCAATAACAACGTCCTTGGAGTTGGGATGCAAGGCTGAAGCAAATACCACAACTCTTAGATGGATCTGAAACAAAAGAAAACATGGCACAGATCAACCACTATTAAAGTTTACTTCTATCGTCAATTTTTGCTGGGTCCTCAGTCACATCAAGAGATCAATTTTATATCTATGTCTTCAAGAAGGGGTAAACCTTAGATGCCTAAATCAACCACATGCTTCTGCCCTACTGGAAGCCATATTCAAGTGCCTGCGTGGTAAAAAAAATTCCTGAGCCAATCCAATCAATGCCTCTCAAGCTTGAACGTAAACGCGGCAAGATTTTTCTAGGGTTTCGACTTAGCTAGCCAGAAAGACTTCGATGAACTGCTCTGCAGGGTCAACTAGCTGGAGCAGCAGCGAAGGCAACTGAAACAGCAGACATGACTCAAGCGCAGCCGAAAGCTGCAACTGCTGCCAGAATCATGTTGATTGATCAATGAGATTCAGTGCGCGACATCTTCATCAGTGCAGCCGTCTTTGTGGTGTGCGTGGTTGTGGCCTTTGTCAGCCAGATCGTGTCACCCTCAGTTGTGGTCGCCGACAGCAATGTGAATGCCGTTCAGACAGAGGTGCGAACTGGCGAGCCAGCTGCTTTGAGCATGGCAGTGCTTGAACTCGACCCCGACGATCCCAACCCAACACTGTTCAAGATGGCGATCAACGGCTCCAAGGCAGATGCTGCTGAAATCGATGCCGCGCAAGCCAATGCCTCAGCCCTTGGCGGCCCAATCGAAGCAGAACCATCCCAACTAACAGCCAGTGGTCTAAGCATCACGGACCTCAAGATCGGCGATGGCCCGGAGGCCACAGCAGGCCAAACCGTTTCCGTGAACTACCGCGGCACACTGGAAAACGGCCAGGAATTCGACAGCAGCTACAAACGTGGGCCGTTCGAGTTCCCCCTCGGTGCTGGACGAGTGATCAAAGGCTGGGATGAAGGCGTTGCTGGCATGAAGGTGGGCGGCAAGCGCAAGCTGGTCATCCCCCCAGAGCTTGGCTACGGAAGCCGCGGCGCAGGCCGTGTCATCCCTGGCAACGCCACGTTGATTTTCGAAGTCGAACTCCTGGGCATCAAATGATCTAAAGGCTGAATAGAAAATCAAATCAAAAGCAAACCCAATTAGCAATCAGCCTGGGTAGGCTCAGTTTGGCTTTCTCTACCTGCCAGATGTTGCGCTCGGCACTTTCTACACTTCACAGCAACCTGCCGGCCGCTTCGGTCCAGGCTCACTGTGATGGCCCTTGCGGCGTTTACGATCCCGCCTCGGCAAGAGTCTCAGCTGAAGCCGTCGTATCGATGACCAAAAAGCTGCTCGAACTGCAGCCTCCCTCAGGCAACGATCCGGCTGCTTGGGCGGCTTACAACAACACCTTCTCCCGTTTCGTCGCCATCAAGGAAGAACAAGCTCAGCAAACCAAAAACGAGCTGCTGATCCTCTGGACGGATTATTTCAAGCCAGAGCATCTGGCAACTTTCCCGAATCTGCATGACATCTTCTGGAAAGCGGCCAAGCTCTGCAGCGCCTGCAAGGTCAACATCGATCAATCCAAGGCAGATGAACTGATCAAAGCTGTGGAAGCCATTCACACGATGTTCTGGAAATCCAAGGGTCGCAATGACGCCTGGGTGAGAGCCAGTTAAGCCAACAAACATGATGCCAACAGCGAACTGGCGTTCGCTGTTCCTGCTGCTTTCAGGTCTTCGTCGCCACGCTCGTGTCGATGGAGACTCAATGAGCCCCAGCCTTGCCCCTGGCGACCTGGTGATCTTTCAACCGATCACCAGCGATGACAGGCGGCTCAAGGCAGGCTGCGTTGTGGTTGTCCGTCATCCATTGCAACCAGCAACCCTGCTGATCAAACGCCTGATTGCAATCAACAATTCCGGGCTGGAACTACGTGGTGACAACGAGCAAGCAAGCACAGACAGCCGGCATTTCGGTTTGGTGAATCGCGACAGCCTGCTTGGCATCGCTGAATGCGTATGGCGTGTTCCCTTCAGCGCATAAGAGCCCAGCAAATTAGGCAATCAAAGAAGCTGAGGGGATGTTTGCTGCAACCAAAAGAAGCCCGTGATGATCGATAGCCCACCTGTTGATCCAACCAGCAAGGGCAAGGCACGACGCCCCACACGCAATGTGGCTAAGGAAATCGCACCAACAACGGCAACCATCGCTGCGATGGAACCCAACAGATAAGCCGCCATATAGATCAAAGCCCCAAGAGGAGGCAAGGCCAGCGCGGGAATCACTGCAATTAGATGGCTGGCCCCAGCTAAGCCATGAAGGAGGCCAAGACTGCTTGCTGCATGAGCATGTCGCCCGTGCTGGTGTCGCCCACGCAGATGCAGGTGCACATGTTGATGGTCATGGGCGTGACCATAGTTTTGCTGATGCGTGTGCTGATGGGTGTGGATATCCAGGCCAAGAGCAGTACGAATTGCCATCGCTCCAACCACAAGCAACGCCACTCCCACGCAGAATTCGGCCCAGGAGGACATGCGCTCGATATGAACAAGGTCTTTCAAAACAATGGCAATGGTTGAAAGAACCAGAACACCTGTTGAATGGCCAATCCCCCAAGCAAGGCCACTGCGTAATGCCGTAGCGGGCTTACGTAATGCGCTCGGTGCGATGGCAACAAGATGATCAGCACCACCCACCACATGAAGGGCTCCCGCAGCGAAGCCCGTGAGGATGCTGATCAGCATGAAATCGAAACAGTCAAGAGGAAGTCTGACGGATTGAGGGTGGAATTGCGCTGATGCCACTGCTGAACAGATCAGGCGCAATAAGCATTGTGGGCAAACTCTGCTCATGCATGGGCCTTGAGCTGTTCATCGCGCAGAGAAGCAAGGAACTCAACACAACAGTCGCTTGCCTCTTGATCCGCAAATAAGCGCTGCGAACGCTCGTTAATCAGAGATCTCATCTGATTATCAAAGTCGTCGTCTGCAAGCAAGCGCAATGATTTCTCAACATGATCTGCACGTAAAGAGGCAATCAGCTCAGGCAACTCAAGAACATCGAGCATTGCCAATTTGTGTCGTCATCACATCAAGGCTGTTGAATCGAAACAACAGGACCACCCCCTGGAAAATCCCTGAAATAGTTAGAAGATGAGACACAGAAGGATGACACCTATGAGAAACAAACAGAATTAACGCAACAAGGAAGCAGCGAAAGATCTCGAGAAAACGCCAACCAAAACAAGGAACTTAAAGACACTCACCAAGACCTCAACCAAGCTCGTCTTGAGCTCAAAGAGCAACGGCTCATCCTTAACTCACCGCAAGCTCAGATCAACCTCTTAGTGTGGCAATACATCGCAACGATTCCTCAAATAAAAGAGAAAAAAAGTGATCAGCTGTTGCTCGTTCCTTCGTCTCCAATCATCAGCTGCTGTAAGCCAGCACAAACATCCGACTGACGCATCAGGGCTTCTCCTACCAACACAGCTTCAGCGCCTACTGCCTGAACCCTGTCCAAATCAGCGCGGTTAAACAAGCCCGATTCACTCACCAACAAGACACCCTGCTGCTGCAATCGAGTAGCGAATTGCTTGCTCAGTGTTTCAGTGGTTTCAAGATCTGTCTCAAAGGTGGTGAGGTCACGATTATTGATGCCAATCAGTGGGAAACCACCAAGGTTGAGAACCCGTTCAAGTTCCTCAGCATCATGCACTTCCACTAAGACAGTGAGTCCAAGACTGTTGGCCACCTTGCTCAAATACGTCAGATCCTGATCAGAGAGGATCGCCACAATCAACAAGGCAGCATCTGCACCTGCAGCACGCGCCTGATAAAGCTGATATGGCGTCAGGATGAAGTCCTTACATAGCAGTGGTAGTCCAACCGTCTGCCGCACCTCAACAAGCACCTCAAATCCACCCTGAAAGAAGCTCTTATCGGTCAGCACAGACAAGCAACTAGCACCACCTTCCGCATAGGCATTGGCGATCAAAACAGGGTCAAAGTCCGCACGGATCACACCTTGACTTGGGCTGGCCTTCTTCACTTCAGCAATCACTGCCGGAGCCACCGAAGCTTGACGCAAGGCAGCAATGAAATCTCGAGGGATGGGCAAGTCTGCGATCTGAGATTTAAGCGTCTCTAGAGGTACGCGCTGTCTTGCCGTCTCAACTTCACGGTCCTTTTCCCAAACAATCTTCTCAAGAATGTGGCGCGGCTCAGCATCGGCGTGGGGAATGGCGTACTGCAAATGCGCCACCTTGACACTTGGATTGGGCGGACGTCTGCGGATCTCCATCGGGTGATAGTGCAATTAAAAACAGTGAATCGCAGGGCTAAGACCTGCTTGAAAAACAGCGGCCTAGGAAGCACTGGCCGAGGCAACAACCGCCTTATCAAGCTGTTTGGCCGCCTGTTTATAGGCCACTTCCACCACTTCACTAAGGGTGGGATGGGTATGCACTTCAGTGGCCAATTGAACAACGCTCTGACGTCGTGCCACCGCATTGGCTACCTCCTGGATCAAATCAGCGGCATGCAATCCATAGATATGAGCACCAAGAACTTCACCATTGTCTTTGCGGAACAACAACTTCATCAATCCATCACTCTCCAGCTCTGCTAGTGCTTTGGAATTGGCCTTGAAATAGCTGCGCACACTCCCCAACTCAAACCCATCCTTGGCGGCAAGATCTTTGGCATCAGCTTCACTCAACCCCACTGAACTGATCTCCGGATGAGTGAAGGTTGCGGCTGGAATGCTGCGGTAATCAATCGTGCGGGAGTGTCCCTGGATGTTGTCGACAGCCAAAGTGCCCTGTGCTGCAGCTGTATGGGCCAACATCAGCTTGCCAGTGACATCCCCGACGGCCCAAAGATGAGGCAACGGCTTTCCGTTGACCAATACCCTCATGCTGTCGTCGATCGGCACAAAGCCGCGATTGGTCTCCACACCAACCGACTCAAGATTGAGCCCCTTGCTACTTGGCACCCGACCAGTAGCGACGAGCACCGCATCCACCTCCAAGCTATCCACCAGCTCACGGCTTTTCATCTCCGCCAATTCGATCCTTACCGGGCAGCCAGGAGTGACCTTGCTAGCCAGCAAACCAGCACGAGCATCGATGTCACGTCCTTCAATCAAATGCCGAGCTGCCATCTTGGTGATGTCGGGATCAAAGGTTGGCATGACCCGATCCAACGCCTCAATCATCGTGACTTCACAACCGAGAGCCGTATAAACATCGGCAAATTCAAGGCCGATATAACCACTGCCGATAATGGCAATCCAACGCGGCAGCCATTCCAAGTTCACGGCTTCATCACTGGTAAAAACCGTGCGTCCATCGGTTTCAATCCCAGGGGGCACGAATGGATCAGAGCCTGTGGCAAGGATCACATCCCTTGCGGTGAGTACCCGATCCACACCACTTTTTTCTCTCAAGCCAATTCGCTGGCTTCCCTCCAATCGTCCATGGCCCCGCAGGATCGTGACACCAGCCCGCTGCAACGTTTTGGTGAGGTTGCTGCGAATCGTGGCCACCAACTGGTTGGCATGGTCAGCAATCTTTTGGCGTTCAAAACGCACAGGTGCAGCATGAATGCCGAAACCAGATAGATGTTCAGCATCAGCCAGCTCACGCACCCTTCCACTGGCAGCGAGCAATGCCTTAGATGGCACACAGCCTCGATTCACGCAAGTGCCGCCCATATCACCTGATTCCACAATCGCCACCTTGAGACCATCATCAGCGGCATGCTTGGCGGCATCAAAACCGCCATAACCCGCACCGATCACGATCACATCGAAGTCGAAACTGGCTTCGCTCACCCGAACTACTGCGTGGAAGAGGTCATTGTGGCTCGTCGCCGCTCAAGCAGTAGTGGCACCGCCACCGCCGCCACGTTGAGCGACTCAACCGCAGCGCTATGCGGCAAGGTGACGCAATCAGTACAACACGCCTGCAGCCGCGGATGCAGGCCGGATCCCTCATTGCCTAGCACCAACACAGTCGGTTTTCTCCAGTCCAGCTGCCAATAAGGCAAACAAGAATGAGCTGCAGAAGAGCCCGGCACCATGGTGGCCACGACCTGTAAGCCGCGACTAGCAGCACATTCAAGTTGCTCAGCTAACTGCTCCACAGCCTCCTGCCCTGATGACCCGAAGCGCTGATGGGGCAACTGCAGGATGGCCCCCGCCGAAGCCCTCAGCACTTTTGGGCTAAGGGGATCCGCCCCAGACGCAAGCCAAACCGCCTCCACCTCTGCCGCCAAGGCTGTTCGCAGCAAGGTGCCAAGGTTGCCAGGATCCTGCAGTCGATCCAAAGCCAACACAAACTTGGCTTGATTAACAGCCTGCGGAAGAGAATCAAGGGGCACAAGGCTCGCGACACCATCTGGGCTGACTGTCGTCAACGAAGCCTCCAAAACACTTGGGGTAACCAGATGAATCAAGGTTTCTGCAGGCAAAGCCTGCACAAGATCCCCATGACGCTCCAGCCAAAAGTTGGTCGCCACAATCTCTTTAGGACGATGCGTGGTTCGCAACACTTCCTGGAGCAGGTGGGTTCCCTCAAGCAGCAGCAAAGACTGCCCTTGACGTCCTTCCCTGCTAGCGAGGAGTTTCAATCTCCGCACCAGAGGATTGCGGCGACTTGAAATCAATAGCGAGGAATGGGCTCCGATCTACAGAACCTCAGAATGTTGCTTGCTGACGCACTTTCAAACCTTCATTCAGGACAATCTGTTCGCCATCAATATCAAGCCCATTGACTGCTGCGATTTCACCCTTCAAGCCTTCAGCAGCAAGACTTTCAATCATCTTTTTGATGACTTGATCTTCCACAGTGGAACTGTCTAAATCATCAGGGGTTAGACGTTCAAGGAAACGACCCACTTTTGAAGCAACCAACTCAGAGGCATTGTTAATCTTGAGCACAATCATGGATGCAGCTTGAGGTCGATTACTCATTCAAGATAATGCGGATGGGGAGACTTGAACTCCCACACTATTGCTAGTACTAGTACCTGAAACTAGCGCGTCTACCAATTCCGCCACATCCGCTGGCGTGCGTCGCGCAAGCGACATCAAGACGATAAGACATCGACTGCCAGACAGCCTTATCTCAACCTGACAGTTTTGAACCAGTTTGAGGTCTGGACGTCTAGACTGTCTCACATGTAATTGTCAATATGTCTTCGTTCAAGAATAATTAACGGGACATGCCCGCAGCGGTATCCATATCTCAAGAGATTCTCAAGCCGCATCTGGAGATTCAAGGCGGACATACTCTTTCCAGAGAGCTGAAAGTCAGCGGAGCTAAGAATTCTGCCCTCGTGCTGATGACCTCAGCCCTTCTCAGCGAAGGCCCCCTTGAGCTGCACAATGTCCCCCAGCTCACAGATATACAGGGGATGGCAGACATCCTCGCCTCCTTGGGGGTACGTGTAAAACGGAGTCAGGAGACCGTTTGGCTGCAGGCTGATGACCTTCATCACGCCGAACCTCCCTACGATCTAGTCAATGGCCTTAGAGCTAGCTTTTTCTGCATCGGCCCACTGCTAGGACGACTCGGTCACGCCAAAGTCCCCCTGCCAGGTGGTTGCCGCATCGGAGCCCGGCCTGTTGTTGAGCACATCAGAGGGCTTAAAGCTCTTGGTGCCATGGTGAAAGTTGAGCATGGCGTTGTCACAGCTTCAGTACCAGGAACATCGCGGCGACTGAAAGGTGCTGCAATCGTGCTCGACTGCCCAAGTGTCGGTGCAACCGAGACCATTCTCATGGCAGCTGTGTTGGCGGAAGGCACTAGCACCATCGAAAACGCTGCCCAGGAACCTGAGGTTCAAGACCTGGCCAAAATGCTCAATGCCATGGGTGCTCGTGTAAGCGGTGCTGGTGGTCCAATCATCACCATCGAAGGCGTTGAACGTTTACACGGCTGCAACTATTCGGTGATACCTGATCGCATTGAAGCAGGGACCTTCCTGATCGCAGCGGCAATCACCCGCTCGATTGTTCGAGTGTCTCCAGTCATCCCTGAGCATCTCAATGCCGTGCTCCAGAAACTGAGAGATTGCGGCTGCACCCTTGAGATTGACAAGCAAGGAATCACGCTGATCCCTGGAGATCTTCATGGCGTTGACATCATCACCCAACCTTTCCCAGGCTTCCCAACGGACTTGCAGGCCCCCTTTATGGCCCTGTTAACCACAGCCAAAGGCACAAGCGTGGTGACAGAAAAGATCTACGAAAACCGCATGCAGCATGTCGCTGAGCTGCAACGAATGGGCGCTTCGATTCGTCTTCAAGGAAACACGGCTGTGGTCGAAGGCATCCCCCAACTCAGTGCTGCACCAGTCAGTGGGAACGACTTAAGAGCCGCAGCGGCGCTCGTGTTAGCAGGTCTTGCCGCACGCGGCATCAGTCAAGTTGATGGCCTCAACCACCTCGATCGAGGTTATGACGGGATTGAAACCAAATTGAATTCATCTGGAGCCCATATCCTTCGGCATCAGCCCTCAGGATGACCCTGGCATAACATCACCTCCACGGGAGCGTGGCGGAATTGGTAGACGCACTGGATTCAAAATCCAGCGCCTTCGGGCATGTGGGTTCAAGTCCCACCGCTCCCACTGCTGTGATGGGCACCTACAAACGCTTTCCCGTCACTCTGTTACGCGGGAAAGGATGCTGGGTATGGGATGACAATGGTCGTCAATACCTTGACGCTGTTGCCGGTATCGCGACCTGCTCCCTCGGTCACAGTGACCGGGCCCTGCGCCGCTCTCTTGGCCAGCAGCTGAAACAACTTCAGCATGTTTCCAATCTGTATCGGATTCCTGAACAAGAGGCTCTTGCCCATTGGTTAGTAGAAAACAGCTGTGCAGACAGCGTGTTCTTCTGCAATTCCGGTGCAGAAGCCAACGAAGCCGCCATCAAGCTTGCTCGCAAACACGGTCATCGCCATCGCGGCATTGATCGGCCAATCATTCTCACCGCCAATTCCAGTTTCCACGGCCGCACACTTGCCGCCATAAGTGCCACAGGTCAGCCCAACTACCACAAAGGTTTCGAACCCATGGTTGAGGGCTTTGAATTTTTCCCGTTCAATGACCTCCAAGCCTTCGAGCAGCAGCTAAATCGCCTCGAAGCTCAGGGACCCTCTGTTGCCGCCGTGCTGATCGAACCACTGCAAGGTGAGGGTGGAGTCAATCCAGGCGAAGCAAGCTTCTTCCGGCGCCTTAGAGAGCTCTGTAACCAGCATCAGATCCTGCTGATCTTTGATGAAGTTCAGGTCGGGATGGGCCGTTGTGGTCACTGGTGGGGGTATCAGCAGCTTGGGGTCGAACCAGATGCCTTCACCTTGGCCAAAGGACTCGGGGGAGGCCATGCCATCGGAGCGTTGCTTGTCAAACAGCACGCTGATCTTTTCGAACCAGGTGACCACGCCAGTACTTTTGGCGGCAATCCCTTTGCCTGCAAGGCAGCTCTCACAGTTGCCAAGGAGATCGAACGACGGGGTTTGATCTCAAAGGTCCAGCAACGAGGCGCACAGCTTCGCGAAGGCCTCACTGACCTAGTGCAACGTTTCCCGAGGCAACTCAAAGGGGTAAGAGGCTGGGGGCTACTGCAGGGATTGGTGCTCCAAGACGAAAGCACATTCACAGCCCCAAATCTCGCCCAAGCCGCCCTTGAAGAAAAGCTACTGGTGATAGCAGCAGGCCCAAAGGTTGTGCGGATGGTGCCGCCGCTGGTGATTAAACCAAATGAAATCCGCCAACTGCTCCAACGTCTGGAGGCCACCCTGGCGCACTTCCGCTAAGTGGCCAAGCCCACAAGTCCAAGCAGGGAAGATTTAAGCGATCTGATCCCTCGTTTTGATCAGCGGGGGATGGATCTTGGCCTTGAACGCATGCAACAAGCACTGCAGGCCATGGGAAACCCCTGTGCCTCTATTCCAGCCATTCAGGTCGTAGGGACCAATGGCAAAGGATCCATCGCCAGCTTCATTGCCAGCAGCCTTAAGGCCGCTGGCATTCGCGTGGGTCTGACTACCTCACCTCACCTCGTGAGCTGGTGTGAACGAATCAGCAGCGATGGTGAGCTGATCTCAATCGTTGAGCTACGCCAACGACTCACCGCCCTTCAACCCCTTGCCCAAACTCACCGACTCACCCCCTTCGAGCTATTGATGGCCGCGGCTTTTGATCACTTCAGATCCTGCGAGGTAGAGCTGCTTGTGCTTGAGGTGGGCCTCGGAGGACGCCTCGATGCCACCACAGCTCATCCATACAGACCAATCATTGCCATGGCCAACATCGGCCTCGACCACTGCGAACACCTTGGTTACAGCCTGGAAGAGATAACAGCAGAAAAAAGTGCCGTCATCAGTCCTGGGGCTGCTGTCATCAGTGCTCGCCAACAAGCTGAAGTGGCGAGCATTCTTGAAGACAAGGCAAAACATCAACAAGCCCGCTTGCAATGGGTTTCACCCCTCCCAGAACACTGGGACTTGGGACTACCAGGAGTCTTGCAACGGCAGAACGCGGCGGTAGCCAAGGGTGCTCTTGAATCCCTGGCCCCACTTGGCTGGCGACTCAATCAAGACGTCATTCGCACAGGGCTGGCCAACGCCTACTGGCCTGCGCGGCTGCAGACCGTTCACTGGCAAAGCCAACCAGTGCTCATTGATGGTGCCCATAACCCACCAGCAGCCGAACGGTTGGCCCAAGAGCGGCAGCAGTGGAGCAATCAAGAGTTTGGGGTTTGCTGGGTGCTTGGTCTACAAGCCCACAAGCAAGCACCAGCCATGCTTCGCCATTTACTCAAGCCAAGCGATCTGGCTTGGATCGTGCCGGTGCCAGAACACTGCAGCTGGACGCAACACCAACTCGCAGCACACTGCCCGGACCTATCAAGCCAACTCCAATCTGCTGACAATGTTGAACAGGTCTTCTCCATCCTGCTCAAACAGAATCGATGGCCAAATCCACCTCCAGTTGTAGCTGGTTCCCTCTATTTATTAGGTGATCTTCTCGCAAAGCAAACCATCAAGGCAGAGTGAAAGGGTGCTGCCGTAAAGCCGATGCCGAGCTTGTTGTCGCAACGTCAAAGCCTGATGACGTTTCTGGGCTGGATGCTTTGCCTGCTGATCGCTATCCCTGCGCAGGCTCTCGACACCAGTTCAGGGGTTGGGCTACAGGATCGGGCTCTATTCCAAGAACGACTGGACTACACCCTCACCAACCAAAACGGGAAAGACTTCCACGCACAAGACCTCTCCAACTCATCCTTCGCTGGTGCCGTTGCGCGAGCTGCCGACTTCAGCAACAGCAATCTGCGTGGCGCGATCCTCACCCAAGGAACCTTTACCCAATCAAACTTCAGCGGCGCTGACCTCTCTGATGCACTGATGGATCGTGTCGACTTCGTCGATACGGATCTGCGCAATAGTGTCCTCAAAGGGGTGATTGCCTCAGGCAGCAGCTTCGCAGGAGCGCAGATTGATGGTGCCGACTTCAGCGATGCGCTACTCGATCTTGATGACCAGCGCCGCCTTTGCCTTGATGCCGACGGCATCAACCAGATCACCGGCATCGCAACCTTCGAGAGCTTGAATTGCTGAACGAATGGCTGTTACAACCAGCCCCTCAACTTGCCTGGATTGAGCACACCCTTGGGGTCATAACGTCGCTTAGCCGCCACCTGATCGGCATCAACAACCCCAAGCCCGCCATCCTCAACAGTGATCACATGCGGGTTGAACAAAACAGCCCCAAGCTGCCGGCAATCGTTCATTAGCTGCTCCAACGACTGCCGGCCGCGCCAGCGGACGATGGGTAATGCAGCCAGGCGTTGCACACCCTGCTGGCGCACCGCCTCCAGATGCCAAAGAAGATCATCGCCCCATTGCTGCTTGAGAACCTGCATCGCAGCTAACTCAGGCTGTGGCAAAAGCATCTGCAAGTAGGTCCAGTCGGGATCGACAGCACGCATGTGCATCGTGGTGTGGTTCCAGGTGAGCTCACGCAACCCTGTGCCACCCCGATCAGCCTCTGGGCCCCATACCCTGCAATGAGCTCCTGCCTCTGCTGCCAGACGCTTCAGGGTGCTAACACCATCGGGAGCCACAAGTAGCAGCAGGCGATGCTGACCATTAGAAGCACCACACCACTGAGGCAGCTGATCGACAATTGGTCGCTCATGCAAGCTACAGAGATGCAGATCAACTGCTGCACGAGTACAGCGGAGCGCAAGGGCCACGGCCTTTGACCAATCCTCACAATCGATCATCACTTCCTGCCAGGGCACAGCCGGAGCGGTTGCCAAGCTCAAGGCCGTGATGATGCCATTGCTGCCGTAAGCATGATTGAGGGCCTCCGATCCAGCCGCATCCAACTGCAACTGTTGGGGCGAATCCTCAGCGGTCACGACCTCCAAAGCCAACAGATGGCCTGGATCCCGCAAGAAACCCCAGCGCACAGAACCAATCCCACCCGAGCCGCCAGCCACGAATCCACCCACCGAAGCACTTCGCCAGCTAGATGGCAGCAGACGCAGCTGCCGACCATGGAGAGAAAGATGTTGATCTAGATCGCGCAGCAAACAGCCCGACTCCACCGTCACTACTCCCGTGTCGGGATCGAGATGCCGAACCTTAGAAAGTTCACCCATCAGCATGACCACCCCCCCCTGGAGAGGAACGCACTGGCCGTAGTTCCCTGTTCCTGAACCTCGCAGGGTCAAAGGGATGCCATACCTCGTGCAAGCACCAGCCACAACCGCCACCGCCGCCACCGTATGGGGGCGGACAACAACTTCGGCGCAACAGCCCTCCAGCTGCTCAAGCAATACAGGAGAGAAGTCATAGGCATCCCGTGAAAAGCGCTTCAACTCCACCGGCGCATCAATGAGCTCCAAATCAGCAACGGCCGTCAGCTCGGCACAACAATCGGCAAGGAGTCTGGTGCTGGTCATCGGCCAAACCGCTAAGACAAATTGATAGCGGCAATCCATCAACAGAGCAAACGTTAAGCAGCCAAGCAAGCCTCCAAAGCGGCTAAATCTCTAGACCTAGCAGCTAATTCAACTTTAAAAGCATAAGCAAACTAGACCCTACCTAGATCTCCAAAGCTACTATTAGTGACTAGATCTAAACAATATCTCCACCCGTAGAACTATAGTTACATGTGCAAGTTCTACAATCAATACCAGTTTCTCCGTTAAAGCCCATCAGCCATAACAGGCTCATAACTTTTAGAGCACAATCTTCTCTTTCAAAGAGGTTTGACACCTTGAATTCCGTCATTAGCACGAAGCCATTCTCCCTTCAGCGTTACAAATAAATATCTCTCAACCAACTCTTCAATCGCTCCAGTCAAAGATCAAAAAAACACTAATGTTGAATACCAACCCAAAAGGCTTCAACATTCAAACAATAAAATACCTGCTCTTTTTTGATTGAAGAAAGACGCTTATTGGTCTAGGTCTTGCAGCCAATTTCCATCAACAATCACCTGGCGGCGGGGTGGAGCAGCTAGGGCCTCAACCCAGCTGCCAGCCTCCAAAAGCAGCAGGTTGGCTGGGCTGCCTGGCTGCAATGTTCCCTCCCAAGATAGGTTCATCAGCCTGGCCGCAGCTGTGGTGAAAGGAGCAAGCCCTAAGCGCTGCCAAGGTGCCAGATGAGCCAAAGGCAACGAAAAAGCCATCAATGCCAAAGGGTCAAAGTTGCCAACCGGGAACCAGGGATCTTGAACGTTGTCGCCTCCCACAGCCACCGTTACCCCTGCCAGCTGGAGTTGATGGATGGGTGCCAGAGGTCGCTCCACAGGAGTGCGACGAGGTTGCTTCGACAACAACCAGCCATTGGTCAGAGGCAGAGACACCACATTGAGTCGATGATGCGCCATCCGATCAGCCAAACGACGCACTGCTCCCGGCGGCAACAACCCCATGCTGCTGGCATGACTACAAGTGATCGGCACTGTGATTGACATGCGATCAAGCACCAGCAGCAGTTGCTTTAAGCCAGCCGCAGGATGGCTTTGCGACTCATCAATGTGAAGGTCAATGCCACAGCCCAAGCGATCGGCAAGTTGCAGCATCTGCCGCAATGAATCTCGCGTCTTCCCCGGATCAAAAGGGGGCACAACCACACCACCCAGCAGACCTCCTACCGCTGCGACCCGACCCGCTAGCTGATCGCCTTCGCGAGTGCTCCAGTACTCAATCGGCACCAGAGCGACCCATTGCAACTCCATCCACTCTTGCCACTGACGCTGTAGATCAAGCAAAGCCTCCCAGCTGCTATCGGTCGCTGGACCAAGGCTGTCGACATGACTGCGCATGGCTCTCAAGCCATTCCTCAACGCAAGCTTGAGAGATCTCTCAGCACGCTGCCTCACCCCAATCAACGTGCGGCTTTGACGCTCCTTAAAGTTCGCAACCATGGCACCGCCATAGGTGCCCTGCAGGTTGGGAAACTCAAGCCAGGTGAATGCCTTGTCGAGGTGAGCATGGGGCTCTGCCAACCTCGGCAAAAGCAGCCGCTTCGGCGATAAAACATCAACATCAATCAGCTCAAAAGAGCAGAGGCGCCCGTCCTGCCAACAAATGCGCAGAGGACATAGACCCTCAGCAGTGACCCGTGCTGATAAGACATCCACTTCCCGTGTCAACAAACCACGCGGCACCCAAGCCTCTAGGCATCCCTTGCGCTCCTGGCTCACTCCACATTGCCCGGATCCGTCCGAGTCTGAATGGTCAGGAAACGCCCAGCGCCCGCAATAGTTCTCACGGTATAGGAGGGCAGACGCATCTTCGGGAGCAAATTCCGACCATCCAACTTGGTCGTGTAAAGACTGCCCAAACCAAAATTGAGTCTTGTGGTGAACTCTCCTGCAACGGATGCCAGCACCGGCTGTTGCGCTGCGATCAGCTCTGGACAATTTCTAATCCAAAGCCTCAACACCATCGGCAGCCCCTTCTGCTCACATAACTCCTCAGTCGCAAGTTCCACCAACTGATCACCTGCATAATCGCTGTAATCCTCCATGGAAGGGTTGGTCCAAACCAACACCGCACCACAACCTGCAAGGACTAAAACACCAGCCAAACATGGTCCGGATGGCCAGCAACGTTGATCAAATGGGTTCTGCAGGATGGCTTCAAGGCGAATTGGTAAATTCTTACCGACGCGGCGGGCGTCGCCAAGTGGTTAAGGCAGCGGCTTGTGGCGCCGCTATTCGGGGGTTCGAATCCCCTCGCTCGCCCTCAACTTTTCCATGGCTTCACAAGAGTCAAAGCGTCCACAACGAGCAAGCCCCAACTGCAACGCCTAGAAGCTCTTCGAAGCCTGCTAAGCGGTGTGATCGCCACCTTCACTGCTAGAAAAAGGCCAGCTGATCATCAAGGCCAGCCAAATTAAGCTGAATACGAGTGGCAAAAAGCATCTACCAGCAATGCTGAAGACACTCCAACGGCTGAGCAACTCAAGTAAATAAATAGCGCTCACGGCCTCATCTCCAAATCAACACAATCCATCAGGGCTCGACACACTCAAGGAGTTGATGAGATTGTTTCGATCGTTCGCTTCGCCTCTTGCCTTGGTCGCCACCTCCGCCCTCGCTAGTAATCCGGTAACAACCGCACAGCATCAAGGCAGTTTCTGGATTCAAACCTTCGGTTGTCAGATGAACAAGGCCGATTCAGAGCGCATGGCCGGAATTCTTGAAGCGATGGGATACCACGAGGCGCCAGCAGAACTAGAAGCTGATCTCGTGCTCTACAACACCTGCACAATTCGCGATAACGCCGAGCAGAAGGTTTATAGCTACCTAGGACGCCAGGCCCGCCGCAAACGAACACACCCCCATCTGAAGCTGGTCGTTGCCGGTTGCGTAGCACAACAGGAAGGAGAAGCGCTACTGCGACGAATCCCTGAACTCGACCTTGTGATGGGGCCCCAACACGCCAACCGCCTTGAAGCCCTACTCACACAGGTGGACAATGGTCAGCAGGTTGTCGCCACAGATGACAACCACATTCTCGAGGACCTCACCACAGCTCGACGGGACAGCACAATCTGCGCCTGGGTCAATGTGATTTACGGCTGTAACGAGCGTTGTACCTATTGCGTGGTGCCCTCCGTTCGGGGGAAGGAGCAATCAAGATCGCCAGAGGCGATCCGACTGGAGATCGAGGGCCTGGCCGCCCGTGGATTTCGGGAGATCACATTGCTTGGCCAGAACATTGATGCTTATGGACGCGATCTGCCCGGGATCACCCCTGAAGGCCGCCGCCAAAACACACTCACCGATCTTCTCCATCACATTCATGACGTGGAAGGAATCGAGCGCATCCGCTTTGCGACAAGCCATCCGCGCTACTTCACGGAACGATTGATCGAAGCTTGCTTTGATCTACCCAAAGTGTGCGAACACTTCCACATCCCTTTCCAAAGCGGTGATAACGATGTGCTTAAGGCCATGGCTAGGGGTTACACAGTGGAGCGTTATCGACGCATCGTGAACAGAATCCGGGAGCTTATGCCCGATGCCGCTATCAGTACTGATGTGATCGTGGCCTTCCCAGGCGAAACCGACGCCCAGTTCCAAAACACCTTGAACCTCGTCGAGGAAGTGGGTTTCGACCAGGTAAACACCGCGGCTTACTCCCCCCGTCCAAATACGCCTGCAGCCACCTGGAGCAACCAACTCCCCGAAGCGGTGAAAGTGGAGCGACTCAAGCAACTCAATGCGCTGGTGGAACGCGTAGCCCTGCAGCGCAATAGCCGCTACTCCGGCAAGGTAGAGCAGGTGCTAGCCGAAGGGATCAATCCCAAAAAACCACAACAGCTGATGGGACGCACCCGCACCAACCGGCTCACATTCTTTGCGGCCGAAGGACCCCAAGGTTGCCGCTATAGCCCAGGCGATCTCGTCGACATTCAGATTAATAGTGTGCGTGCTTTCTCCCTGAGCGGAACCCCTTGTGAGCAAACCAGAAGTCGGCACTGATACCTTTGGTCGCTAACAACCAAGGCCTTGCAGGATCTCCATGCCTTCCTCCCGCACCTGTGTAGGCGTGGTGTTCGGCGGCGCGTCCGAGGAACATGCCGTTTCAATCCGATCAGCCATCACAGTGGTCGGTGCCCTACGCAGCGGAGTGAACAACAATCGCTTCGAGGTCATTGCGATTTACATCGACCAACGAGGCCGCTGGTGGCCAGCATGCGTGGCTGAAGCAGTGCTGAAGCAAGGTCATCCCGCCAAACCGGAACAACTGTCGACGCCCCTTGCCCCGCAGGGCTTTACCAAACTGCCTGAGGGGAGCGAAAGGGTACAGGTCTGGTATCCAGTTCTGCATGGTCCCAATGGCGAAGACGGCACCGTGCAAGGCCTATTCACACTGATGGGAAAACCTTTTGTGGGTTCAGGCGTACTCGGCTCTGCCCTCAGCATGGACAAGTTGGCCATGAAAGCCGCCTTCGCTGCAGCAGGGTTACCCCAGGTGCCTTACGTCGCCGTTGATGCCGCAGAGCTCATCGGCAATGAATCGCGTCAAGGCGTCGCCAAACACTTGGAGGCCAAACTCAAATACCCATGTTTTGTCAAACCCGCCAACCTGGGTTCTTCAGTCGGTATTAGCAAAGCTCAAAACCGCAAAGAGCTGCTTATCGGTCTCGACAAGGCTGCCAGCCTTGATCGGCGCATTGTGGTGGAGCAGGGAGTGAGCGCAAGAGAGCTTGAATGCGCTGTCCTAGGCAAGCGTGAGCTGCAAACCTCGGTCGTAGGGGAGATTTGCTTTGATGCGGACTGGTACGACTACGACACCAAATACAGCGAAAATTGCAGCCATACGCTCATTCCAGCGCCTCTACCAGAGGGAGTTGAAGCACAAATCCGCACACTGGCGTTACAAGCCTGTCGCTGCGTAGCCGCCCATGGCATGGCCAGGGTCGACTTTTTTTACAACGCTGCACGCAATGAAATTTGGCTCAATGAGATCAACACCCTGCCAGGCTTCACATCTCAGAGCATGTATCCAATGCTCTGGGAGGCTTCTGGTGTAACGCTCGAAGAGCTCGTGAGCCAACTTGTGATCACAGCGGGAGAATAAACAAGTTCCAACTTGATGGCATTCCGGACTTCCATCTTTGACCTGCCAATGATTCACGGTCTGCTCTGGTTCCCCTTGCTCCTGGTCTTTGTGCTTCTCACTGCTCTCGGGTGGCTAGAGAGGCGGCGGCAAAACCTCTTCCGCGTCTGGGCTGAGGACTCTGAACTATCTAAACTGGACGGCTCAGGAGCTGCTCGACTGAAACAAGGCATGCTCAGCTGGAGCAGCTTTGAAGCAGGCCGTTTTCAAGAGCAGGGCAACTTTGAAGTCACCAAGTTGGAGATGCTGGAACTGATGGCCCTTACCTCAGGGGAAGCCCCTCTCACCCAAGAATCTCAGGGCCGTTGTCGACTTCGGCTAATCGGCAATGGCCAAGAAATGGATGTGCCCTTTGCCGATGCAGAACAGGCTCGCCGTTGGGTGGATCAGCTGATGGCCCGGGCACGCTGTGACCTGTGAGCTCATCCACCCCTGATCGACGGCCTGCAAACGGCCCAGGGGTAGAGAGGCGGCGCCGGTTGCGCCAACAACGCCGCCGAGAGCAACTGATCTACCTCTGGCGAATGTTGACATTCATCTCTATTGCCGCAGGCCTGGGATGGGTACTACTCAGCCAAGGATGGAGCCTCAACAACGCCAAGCAAATCCATGTGCAAGGCAGCCGCAACATCCAAACAAACACCGTGATCAAGGCCGGTAAGCTCCACTTCCCCCAGCCACTTCTTGGTTTCAACCCCAAAGAACTAGAGCAAACCCTGCTGCGCAAACTGCCGCTCAACTCGGTCGTCGTGCAAAGGCGCCTACTCCCTCCAGGAATAGATGTGGCTCTTCAAGAACGAAAACCCGTTGCTTATGCACTACGAAAACGCGCCTATGGCCAAGAGCAGGGCATGGTCGACAGCACTGCGATGTGGATACCACTCAACGTGGCAAAACAAGGCGAGCGTCCCTCTACAAACTTAACCGTGGAAGGCTGGACGGCCAGCAAACGGCAAGCCATTTCCCAGGTACTTGAGCAACGAAATCAGCTTGGCAGCCCCCTAGAGCGAATCCTCGTGGCTCCTGATGGAGAGCTCAGCCTGCAAACCAAGACCCTTGGCCTGATCCAGCTAGGCAGCAATAGCACCCTGCTAAAGGAGCAACTAGAAACTGTGGCCCAATTGAGCAAAACCCTGCCGTCAAGTTTTCGCCATAAAACAGGCACAACAATCGACATGAGCGATCCCTCCAAACCGGAACTGCAAATGCCCCAACCTTCTAAGTGAGGTCAATCGTCCTGCAAGGCATGTCAAGCAAAAGCAATGACAGTTGACCTGAAATCGCCAAATGTCCGTTGCAGAGATGGCGCAAAAAATCAACTGTGTTGAAACTTTCAGCGAAAAGCTCCAACACGGACATAATGCATCAACACCTCAATGGTTCGACATCGACAATGGAGATGGCGATCAAAAACATGTCCATGTCCACCTCCATGGAGACCGCAGGGATCCTTCCCAGCCAATCAGCTCGCATTGAAGTAATTGGCGTCGGCGGAGGCGGCAGCAATGCCGTCAACCGCATGATTCTCAGTGACCTCGATGGTGTGAACTATCGGGTCATGAATACGGACGCTCAGGCCCTGCTTCAGTCTGCAGCCAGTAACCGCGTGCAGCTGGGTCAGACCCTTACGAGGGGGTTAGGAGCTGGCGGTAATCCCAGCATCGGTCAGAAGGCGGCGGAGGAATCTCGAGCAGAACTGCAACAAGCTCTGCAAGGAGTCGATCTCGTCTTCATCGCCGTTGGCATGGGTGGCGGGACCGGCACTGGTGCCGCTCCAGTGGTTGCCGAAGTTGCCAAGGAAAGCGGCGCGCTCACTGTGGGCATCGTCACCAAACCCTTTAGCTTTGAGGGACGTCGTCGCATGCGACAGGCCGCTGAAGGCATTAGCCGCCTGGCCGATCATGTGGATACCTTGATTGTGATCCCCAACGACCGCATTAAAGACGTCATCTCCGAAGCTCCGCTTCAAGAAGCCTTCCGAAGTGCAGATGACATCCTGCGTATGGGTGTTAAAGGCATCAGCGACATCATCACCTGTCCTGGTCTTGTAAATGTGGACTTCGCCGACGTGCGTTCGGTGATGACCGAAGCCGGCACGGCCCTGCTGGGGATTGGTGAAGGTTCAGGACGTTCCAGGGCGATAGAAGCAGCCCAAGCAGCCATCAGTAGTCCGCTACTGGAGGCTGCCCGCATCGACGGAGCCAAAGGTTGCGTCATCAACATCAGCGGCGGTCGCGACATGACCCTTGAGGACATGACCTCCGCATCGGAAGTGATCTACGACGTGGTCGATCCAGAAGCCAACATCATTGTTGGAGCTGTGGTGGACGAAAAACTCGAAGGTGAAGTCCACGTCACCGTGATCGCCACAGGCTTTGAAGGCAACCAGCCCTACCGGAGCGAACGCTCAATCAACAAGATTGCCTCTCAATCGATCTATAGCCAGCCTGAAGCAAACGAATCGGGTGCACGAATTCCCGAATTCCTGCGCAAGCGTCAACCTCGCAACGATAACGAGATCTAACCTTCGTCCATGTGGGTGACCCGGAGTCCACGCCTGTCACGAGCATCCCGTGTGGCTGCTCCCTTCCGGTCCTGACCAGATTTAGGCGTCGCGGCCGCATGGGTCCGAGTCAACACGATGCTAGCAATGGACCCTCGAGGGCATGGAGAAGCAGATGCGCCCCAGCGAATTAACTCAACTCAAGCAGGACGGGCGAGCGATCAGCATCCTCACAGCCTGGGATGGCATAAGCGCGGCCTTGGTTGAGGCCGCTGGAGCCGATGTGGTTCTAGTAGGAGACTCGCTAGCGATGGTGGCACTGTGCCATGCAACCACCCTGCCTGTGACAGTGGAGCAGATGCTCCACCACACCCAAGCGGTGGGTAGGGGTTTCACTCGCCCTCTGCCACAACAGCCCCTCGTCGTCTGCGACCTCCCATTCCTGAGCTATCAATGTGGAGAAGACAAGGCTGTAGCTGCAGCTGGAAGCCTGCTCAAGCACTCCTGTGCAGCCGCCGTGAAGCTAGAAGGAGCAGAGCCAGAGGTCCTAGCAGTCATTGAGCGTCTGGTGCGGATGGGGATCCCAGTCATGGGGCATTTGGGCCTCACTCCACAAGCAGTACATCAGCTCGGCTACCGCCGTCAGGCGGAGGACCCTCGCAGCCAAGCGCAACTGCTGCAACAAGCAAAACAACTTGAGCAAGCGGGCTGTTTCGCCCTAGTGGTCGAACATGTGCCGAGTTCCATCGCTCGTTGCCTGAGTCAACAACTCACCATCCCCGTGATCGGTATCGGCGCTGGCGAAGATTGCGATGGACAGGTAAGGGTCACCGCTGACCTGTTGGGACTGACTCCCAGCCAACCCCCCTTCAGTCCGCCATTGATCCAAGGTCGCCAGCTTTGCGTAGAAGCCCTTCAAGGTTGGGTGAAGCAACTGCATCAGCAGGCAGAGACTGCCACCACAACAACATCTCCACCAGAACCTGATTGCTGATGGCCATCCCCTCGGGGTCACTGAGCTGCCAACGTCGTCCATGCAGCTCTAACCAGCCCCGATCCAACGCCGCCTGCCAGCGCACATGCAACGACGGCAATAGAGCGTTGCACTGCTCATGAGTCCAGCCCCAAGCCCTACTGAGGGCCTCAAGATCCACTCCCTCACGGCAACGCAAACCCACCAAGAACTGTTCATCCAGAGGTAAGGGTCTTGCCTGAGCCGCAACTAGAGAGGAATCCAATCCTTCTGCCTCCTGAACCTCAATCCAGTTGCAGTAACCATCCCTTGTGCGCGGACGAGCCAGCCTCTCGCCCCAGGGCGCACTGGTCGCACCCTGACCAAAAGCCCACCACCCTGCCCCACTCCAGTACACGCGGTTGTGGCGTGAGGCGTGCCCTGGCAAGGCGTAATTGGAGATTTCATAGCGACCAAATCCTGCCTGACGAAGCAAGACACTGGTGGTCTGCATCTGCTCAGCTGCTAAATCATCATTGGGCAAATCCAACTCCCCACGCCGCTGACGCCAAGCAAATACCGTGCCTGGTTCAACAGATAAATCGTAGATCGAAAGATGAGGTGAACCAGTATCAATGGCCTCAACAAGCTGTTGCTTCCATGCCACCAACTCCTGTCCAGGCAGGTTCTGGATGAGATCCAAACTCCAACTTTTCAACTCTCCGCACTGATGAGCCTGATGCAACCATGCGCAAGCCTCCAGTAAATGGTGGCGACGATGACGGCGCCCAAGCGTCTCGAGCACTGCATCATCGAAACTCTGCCCCCCCAAGCTCACCCTGTTGATACCAGCCGCTAGCACGGCCTCTAGATAAGCCTGATCGAAACTAGCTGGATCCATTTCCAGCGTGATCTCTGCACCAAGTTGAACGCCAAACCGTTGGCGTAGCTGATCCAACAGGGCACCAATCTGAGCTGAGCTGAGCAGAGATGGTGTTCCGCCGCCGATGTAAACCGTGGCCAGTGTTGGCCCAGACTTGACAAGCGCAATCTCCCGTTGCAATAGCTGCAGATAAGACTGAATCGAGGCGCTGCCAGAACCCCTTGCCCCATTGGCATGATCGCCAAGGGGCACGACAGCGAAATCACAATAAAAGCAACGCCGATGGCAGAAAGGAATATGCAGATAGGCACTGCGAGGTGGCAACACAGCAAAACCGTCTCTCATCAATCAATCCGCAAAGGTGCGGACATCTGCCCGGGCCAAGCTCCAGAGGATGGTGCATGCTGCCTGCATCTGGAGCGAGCAAGCACGATCTGACCCCATGGTTGACCTGCTCATCCTGGTGCTGTTTCTGATCTCTGGCGCGGCCACTGGCTGGCTAGGAGTTGAGCTGTTGCCCGAACAGCTTCTGGAACAAACGATCAATATCGATCGACTGAGGTTGGTCCTGAGTGGGTTGAGCGCCTGCTTTGGACTTTTGGCTGGATTCTTCTTCCAGCGACTGCGGCAAAGGCTGATGCAGCAGGTTCGCACGATGCCCACCGACCTCTTGGTCAGTCGAGCCGTAGGCCTCATTCTTGGCCTACTGGTTGCCAATTTGCTGCTGGCACCAATCCTGCTTTTGCCACTCCCATTTGAGGTTGTGTTGGTGAAGCCTCTGGCCGCAGTACTGAGCAATGTCTTCTTTGGGGTCCTTGGATACAACCTGGCGGAGGTCCACGGCCGAACCCTGCTACGCCTGTTCAATCCCAACAGCACCGAGGCGTTACTGGTCGCCGATGGGGTTCTAACACCTGCCACTGCAAAGATTCTCGACACCAGCGTGATCATCGATGGCCGCATTCGTGGACTACTGGCCTGCGGATTGCTGGAAGGTCAGGCAATCGTGGCCCAAACCGTGATTGATGAACTGCAACAGCTGGCCGATTCAAGCAATGCCGAAAAACGAGCCAAAGGTCGACGCGGTTTGAAGTTGCTCACTGAATTACGCGAAAGCTATGGCAGAAGGCTGGTTTTAAACAGCACCCGATACGAGGGATCGGGCACTGACGAGCGACTGCTCAAACTCACTGCCGATACAGGCGGAATCTTGATCACTGCCGATTACAACCTCGCCCAAGTCGCCAAGGTCAAAGACCTCAAAGCCATCAACCTCAGCGAAATCGTGATTGCCCTGCGACCTGAAGTACAACCCGGCGACGAGCTGAATCTCAAGATCGTCAAACAGGGCAAGGAAGACAACCAGGGGGTGGGCTATCTAGAAGACGGCACGATGGTGGTGGTGGAGGGCGGCAGAGAGGCCATTGGACAGCGGCTACCCGTTGTGATCACTGGAGCGCTGCAAACCCCTACCGGCAGGATGGTCTTTGGAAGGTTCGAGAAAAATCAGCCAACCCGCAAATCAAGTAAGACCAGCGAGCGCCCACCGGCCAACCCTCGCTAGTCTCCAAACTCCGCCAAAGATGTGCTGCAGATGACAGTGTCAGCTCCCTACTACGGCGAATCAACCGTGATGCGTACACCGCCTCCGGATTTGCCATCGCTACTTCTCAAGGAACGCATTGTCTACCTAGGACTGCCCCTGTTCTCCGACGACGATGCCAAGCGGCAGCTGGGCATGGATGTGACCGAACTGATCATTGCCCAACTTCTCTATCTGGAGTTCGACAACCCAGAAAAGCCCATCTACTTCTATATCAACTCCACTGGTACCAGCTGGTATACGGGTGATGCCGTCGGCTTTGAAACCGAAGCTTTTGCGATCTGTGACACCCTGCGTTACGTCAAACCCCCTGTCCACACCATCTGCATCGGCCAAGCAATGGGCACGGCAGCGGTGATTCTCTCGGCAGGCACCAAAGGCCACAGGGCCGCCCTTCCCCACGCCTCAATCGTGCTGCACCAACCTCGCAGTGGTGCCCAAGGTCAAGCCACCGACATTCAGATCCGTGCCAAGGAAGTGCTGCATAACAAGCAAGCCATGCTCAAAATTCTTGCCAGCAACACAGGCCGCAGCATTGAGCAGTTATCAAAGGATTCTGATCGAATGAGTTATCTCACCCCTGGGGACGCTGTCGAATACGGCATCATCGATCGGATTCTCAGCAGCCGTAAAGAGCTACCCAGTTCAGAGTCACTGAACTGAACGATCCACTGCAACCCTGGACTCAACCCTTCCAGGCTCAATCTCAGATCATTCCTAATCCAATTCTGATTTCCTCCTTTCTTTTTTCACTATGCCGATCGGTACCCCAAGCGTTCCCTACCGTCTTCCCGGCAGCCAGATGGAGCGCTGGGTCGACATCTATACCCGCCTTGGGGTGGAAAGGATCTTGTTCCTTGGCCAGGAAGTCAGTGATGGTGTTGCCAATAGCTTGGTAGCACAGATGCTCTACCTCGATTCTGAAGACAGCACAAAACCGATCTATCTGTACATCAACTCCCCAGGTGGATCAGTCACTGCTGGCCTGGCGATCTACGACACGATGAAATACGTCAAAAGTGATGTCGTAACAATCTGCGTTGGCTTAGCAGCTTCGATGGGCGCCTTCCTTCTCACTGCAGGAACCAAAGGGAAAAGACTCGCCCTGCCCCACAGCCGAATCATGATCCACCAACCGCTGGGTGGAACCAACCAACGACAAGCCAGCGACATCGAAATCGAAGCGCGAGAAATCCTGCGCATCAAAGACATGCTCAACCACTCCATGGCAGAGCTGACAGGTCAGACCTTTGAAAAAATCGAAAAAGACACCGACCGCGACTACTTCTTAAGTGCAGCCGAGGCCAAAGACTATGGCCTCATCGATCGTGTGATTGCCCACCCGAACGAAGCCTGATGCGTTGGTTGCACTGACAACCGAGAAGGACTATTAGGCCTTCAGCCAAAGCCATGGGGCCCTTGCCTAAGCTCTGACCTTGCCCTGAACGCAATCCAGCCAGGATGGCCCAGCTCTTCTACGACTCCGATGCCGATCTCGGCCTACTCAATGGCAAGACCGTCGCCATCATTGGCTATGGCTCTCAGGGCCATGCGCATGCCCTCAACCTCAAAGACAGCGGCGTAGACGTGGTTGTGGGCCTATATGAAGGCAGCCGCTCCGCCGAGAAGGCCCGCACCGATGGACTGGAAGTGCTCAGCGTCGCTGATGCCGCCGCCAAAGCGGACTGGATCATGGTGCTGCTGCCGGATGAATTCCAAAAAGACGTCTATGCAAAAGAGATCGCCCCGCATCTCAATGCGGGTAAGGTTCTGAGCTTTGCTCACGGCTTCAACATCCGCTTTGAGCTGATTCAGCCACCAGCTGATGTCGACGTGGTGATGATCGCTCCTAAGGGGCCCGGCCATACCGTGCGCTGGGAATATCAGAACGGGCAGGGCGTCCCAGCCCTATTCGCAATTGAACAAGATGCCTCCGGCCAAGCACGTGCACTGGCCATGGCCTACGCCAAGGGCATCGGCGGCACCCGAGCGGGCATCCTCGAAACCAACTTCAAGGAAGAAACCGAAACCGACTTGTTCGGCGAACAAGCCGTGCTCTGTGGCGGACTCTCAGAGCTCGTCAAAGCAGGCTTTGAAACCCTTGTAGAAGCTGGCTACCAGCCTGAGCTGGCCTACTTCGAATGCCTTCACGAGGTGAAGTTAATCGTGGATCTGATGGTGAAGGGCGGCCTCACTGCCATGCGTGATTCAATCTCCAACACTGCCGAATACGGCGACTACGTGAGTGGGCCAAGACTGATCAACGCTGATACCAAAGCTGAGATGAAGCGTATCCTCGCTGACATCCAAGACGGCACCTTCGCTAAAAACTTTGTTGCCGAATGCGAATCAGGCAAACCTGAGATGAAGAAGATTCGCGATCGCGATGCCGCCCATCCAATTGAGCAGGTCGGCAAAGGTCTCCGCGCCATGTTCAGCTGGCTGAAAACAGCCTGACCCTGGCCATTCTGCTAGTCATCACTGCAGCAGGTCTCGACCTGCTGATCGGTGATCCGCGCTGGTGTCCACATCCCGTTGAGTTGATGGGATCTGTGATCAAACATCTGCGTCATCTTGCCGAAGCGATCGCCGGGAATCGCCCTGTGCTGCTGCGTGTTAGCGGCGTTCTGATCACCGCTGTGCTGATCAGCGGCAGCGGTGCACTGGGTTGGGCCATCGAACGCCTCGCCCTGCAGGAAGGCATCGCCCAAGCCTGGCTCGGGATCCCCATGCTGGTGATCGCTCTGGCCAGTGCCCTCGCCGCCGGCAGCCTCCGCCACAGCATCTTGAAGGTGTTGAAGGCGCTGCCCACAGACGCAGGAGGAGACCTGTCTATCGCCCGTTTGCAGCTGAGCTGGATCGTGGGACGCGATGTAACCCAGTTGAATGAGCAGGAGATTCTGCGGGCTACCGCTGAAAGCGCTGCCGAAAACGCCGTGGATGGCGTGTTTGCACCGCTATTTTGGATGTTGATCGGTGCTGGCCTCTGGCATGTCTCCAATGCATGGCCAGGCCCTCTAGCACTGGCCTGGAGCTTCAAGGCCTCCAGCACCCTTGATTCGATGCTGGGCTATCGGCAGGGAACGCTGCAATGGCTGGGCACTGCCGGAGCACGACTCGATGATCTCCTTACCTGGCTCCCCTGCCGCCTGGTGATGCTCACCCTTCCTCTAATCAGCAAGCCTTGGCGCCAGTTGCCTGCTCTGGTGATGGCAGCAGAACAGGACGGAGCCTTGGATCACTCCCCCAACGCCGGACGGTCCGAAGCGATCTATGCCCACTGTGCCGGGGTGCGAATGGGCGGACGCAACCGATACGGCAACCGATGGGTGGACAAACCCTTGCTGGCAATCGATCAACCGCCAGCAGACCCAGATGCTCTGCAGCGCATCCTGGCACTCACCAGTTGGCTTGAACTGGTCTGGATCATGATTGCGCTGGTTCTGCTCTAACCAAGCCAATGCGAATGATCACCATCACCGCCACAGCTCTGCTGCTGCGGTCGGTGCAGATCCCTGCTCAGGCAAAAAACACCAGAACCTTCAGCGGTTCCAATCCCGCCGAAGTGGAGAAGAACGCTCGTAAGGCTGGTTACAGCTATCCGGAAAGCGAGATGATGTGTTCAGCTCGTTGCAACCAACGCTGGGCACGAAACTGACCCCTTCTCCTCAGTAGGCACCGCGATCCATAGGCAGCAACAGAACACCAAAGGTGCGCAGAATAATCGCTAAGTCCAACATGAATGAGCGCCCCCGGGCATAAGCAAGGTCAAGGCGAACCCGCTTGGCATAGCTGAGATTGTTGCGACCACTCACCTGCCACAGACCAGTCAGCCCAGGGCGTACAGATGCAACTTCATGCATAAACTCCCCATAGCGTTCAAGTTCTTTATCAACGATTGGTCTGGGACCAACCAAACTCATTTCACCCCGCAGCACATTCAAAAACTGAGGCAGTTCATCAAGACTGGAACGACGCAAAAATCGACCAATTGGTGTGATCCGAGGATCCTTACGAATCTTAAAATCACGCTCAAACTCAGCCCTCATCGAAGCAGATTTAATAAGCAAATTTGCAAGGATGTCGTCGGCATCTGCTCTCATCGTGCGGAACTTGATACAGCCAAAGTGTCGATAATCACGACCTACTCGTTGCTGCACATAAAAAACAGGCCCAGGTGAGCTGAGTTTGACCAGCAACGCCAAAAGCAGAAAGACAGGAGAGCCGAGGCTGATCACAGCGAGGGAAAACACCACATCTCCAGATCGTTTAATCGATCTCCCCAAGCGACTCTGCTGACCAATCAAGGCATTCGCAGGCAACGTTGAGGCTGGAGCTGAAAGCACCTCAAGATGACGACGAGAAGCCCCTCGGCCCAGGGCTCTACTACCCCCCTGAAACACAAAGCGCATGGAGGCCAATCTCATGATCTCTCCAAGCGGCTCTCCTACTCAAGATCAGGATCGAAACTCTAAAAGCTCCACAGGGTCACTCGCCGCAACGGCACAGGCCTGCTGATGTTGTTGCCAGGCCTGACGCAGTGCAGTCTCAAAACGCGACGCAAAAGCTTCCGGACGGAATTGTTCTGCGCGAAGGCGTACGACTTCAGGGGTCAACTGCTGCCAAAGCTGACGTTCCTCAAACCAGGCAACCGCCTGCGCGACTGATGCGACTGTCTGTTCAGGGAACAAGACCCCTGTTGGGTAAGGCCTTCCCGCCGCCGCACAACGCACGGTATCGAGTAAGCCACCCCTCCCCAAGCCAATCACTGGGGCCCCCGCTGCCATGGCTTCCACTGGTGCAATTCCAAAGTCCTCCAAAGCGGCATAAACGAAGGCTCGGCAACTTGCCATCAAGGCCTCAACCTGCGCCTGGGTTTGACGACCTAGCAACTGCACTGTGGGACCTGCCAACTCTTCTAGGAATGTCCGCTCCGGTCCATCGCCAACCACCAACAATGGCAAGCGCAATCGATTGAAGGCCTCAATCACAAGATCCACTCGCTTGTAAGGGACAAGGCGACAAACACAGAGGTACACATCATTGCGAGGCTGATCCCAGCGGAAGCGATCCACCTTGACCGGTGGATGCACCACCTCTGCTTCACGCCCCCAGAAGCAAGCAATCCGCCGCGCTGTAAAGCGGGAGTTGGCCAACAGATGATTCACGCGTGCACCACTGAGCTGATCCCACTGCCTGAGAACATGCAATTGCCAACGGATCAACGGCCCTAAACCGCTTTGTGCCAAGGCCGAGCGACGCAAATAGGCATGCATCTGATCCCATGCATAACGAACGGGAGTGTGCACGTAGCTCACATGGAGCTGCTCAGGAGAGGTGAGTACCCCCTTGGCCACAAGATGGCTGCTGCTGATGACCAAGGGGTAATCACCCACATCTAACTGCTCAATCGCAAGGGGCAATAAGGGCAGGTATTGCTGCACATGGCTCACCCCCCAGGGGAGATGTTGAATCGGACTGGTCTTAATGGCGCGACCTTCCAGCCAGCTTCCTGGCCTAAGGCTTTCTCCATCAACCAGAGCTGCCAAGTCTGGTTGACAGCCCAATCTGAGCAACAGAGCATCGATAGATTGCACGACCTGCTCAGCACCCCCCACGGCACGGGGCGTGAACCACTCATGCACCAAAGCAATCCGTTTGGGCAAGTCTTCTGGGGCCTTGCCAGCCATAGCGGATTGATCCTCAGTTCATCACGAAGTCTCTCAGCCGATTGCAGCAAGAGTGCTGCATTCCGAAGCTGGGTTAAGCCCACATAAAGCATGCCGATCAATTCCCTCCTTGAAGATGCCCTCAATCAACCTGCGATTGGTGAAACTGGGCGCTTTCGCTGGCATGCCACTCCTGTGGGCATTGCAGCTTTATGTAGACAACAAAATGCCCCACTCACCCCCCCCTTTGAAGATGCACTACAAGAAGCTCTTCAAGTCGGTTTGGACCTAAGTCGCGAAGAGAGAGAATTCCACCAAGTCAGCCAAGGCCTTGTGCTTCTGTTTCACTCCTGAATTCCAGGCCTAGTCAGCAACTCCCGCAAGGCTCGATAATGGAAGCACGATGCTCTGCCAAGCCACTGGCTCAATTACATGCCTTGGCAGTTCTGGATCGATCGCGGCGGAACCTTCACAGATCTTGTCGGAATCAATCCCGCTGGAGAATGCATTGTCCGCAAGGTGCTCTCGGAACAGCCAGACCAGCCTGGTGATCCAGCCGTCCGAGCGATCCGGGAGGTGTTGGAGCTCAAAGCAGGACAACCAATTCCCATCGGCTTGATTGAAGAAGTGCGCCTCGGAACCACCGTGGCCACCAATGCTTTGCTTGAAAATGCAGGAGAAGCGGTTCTTCTCTTCTGCAATCGTGGTTTCAGAGATCTGCTCCGCATCGGCGATCAGCATCGGCCTGAATTATTTGCTCTACAGGTCCGCCGCAGGCCCTTCCTGGCACGAGCCGTGATCGAGGTACCAGGCCGCCTCGATGCCAAGGGGCAAGAAATCGAACCGATCAGCTTCGATGCAGCCATAGAAGATGAAGTGCGGCGGCATGCCAAGGCAGGCTTGAAAAGCTGCGCCATTGCTCTCCTACATGCCTACCGCAACCCCGAACACGAACTGCACTTGCAGGACTGGTTAAATCAGCAGGGATTTAACTCCGTGGTTTGCTCCCATCAGGTTTGCCCCCTGCCACGCCTGGTACCCAGAGGACAAACCACCCTGGTGGAAGCAACTGTTTCACCAGTACTTTTCAAGTATCTAAACCAAGTCCGCAAGGAGCTCGGACCGTCAACACGTCTACGCATGATGGGCTCAAGCGGTGCATTGCTGACACCTAAATGGTTACTCGCTAAAGACACAATTCTCTCCGGACCGGCAGGAGGGATGGTTGGTGCTGTCGCCGCAGCACGAGCATCAGGCCTCGCACAACAACCTCTACTGGGCTTCGACATGGGCGGAACCTCCACCGATGTGTTTCATGTTCCTGCCGGGCAACAAGAGGAAGATTGGCAACGCAGCCCTGAAACAGAGGTGGCTGGCCAGCGCTTAATGGCGCAGAGGTTACCAATCCACACCGTGGCAGCAGGAGGTGGATCAATCATCAGCAGTGATGGCAAACGGCTACAGGTTGGGCCTCGCTCAGCTGGTGCTGACCCCGGACCAGCCTGTTACCGCCGTGGCGGTCCACTAACGATCACGGATGCCAATCTCTTGCTGGGTCGCCTACAGGTGAACGAATTTCCAGCGCTATTCGGCCCATCGGCTAACCAGCCCCCAGACCTATCAGTTGTGCAAAAGCGCTTTAGACAACTAGCGCAGACGATCGGCAGCACACCAGAAGACAGCGCAGAAGGTGCCTTGGCAATCGCTATCGAACGCATGGCTGATGCAATCCGACAGGTCTCGTTACTTCGCGGTCATGACATCCGTGGAGGCGTGCTTGTGGCCTTCGGAGGGGCCAGTGGGCAACATGCCTGCCGGCTAGCAACTCAGCTAGGACTGAAGCGAGTGCTGCTTCACCCCTTAGCGGGCGTGCTCTCAGCCCATGGGATGGGCCATGCCCGTCAACGTCAATTACGCGAAAGGTCTGTGCGTGAAGCCCTTAACGAAGACCTATTGGACAAACTTCAGCAGCTCATCAAGCTGGAACAAACGCAAGCAGAACAACTCCTACAGGAATCAGGAGACCTTTCAAGTGCTGTTGATTCAGCTCCACCAAAGCGTTGGGCCCGCATAGAACTGCGCTACGCATCCAGCGAACAAGGCTTGACGCTGTCGCTGAAGCCAACAACTTGCATCACGGATATACAAAAAGCATTCGAGGTCGCCCACCAACAGCGCTTTAGCTATATCCCCCCTCATAATCAGCCTTTAGTGGTGGAAAGGCTCGAAGTCGCAGTAGTAGCACCCGCATCCCCAAGCGATCAAGGCCTATCAACTCGAGGTGACGTCCAACTACATACGCCTCCACCACGGGGCGAGCATCAACATGCTGAGGTGCATTGGCCAAATCTTGGCTGGCAGCAGGTGCCCCTCCATCATCGCGATCGTCTGATAGCAGGGTCTGTACTAGAAGGGCCAGCGCTGATCTTAGAAGCTACAGGTTGCATCGTGCTAGAGCCCGGTTGGCGAGCAAGCATGGATCAACAAGGAGCTCTTGTACTCGATGCCATCGCTGCAGATTCAGTGATTAACAGACACCCTGTAGCACTCGCCAAACAAAAGCCAGATCCAGTGTTACTGGAGTTATTCCATCACCGCTTCATGGCCATCGCCGAACAGATGGGAGAACGACTACGGCAAACTAGTCGTTCAGTGAACATCCGCGAACGACTGGATTTCTCTTGCGCCTTATTCGATCACCAGGGTGCACTCGTCGCCAATGCCCCTCACATTCCGGTTCACCTTGGCTCGATGGGTGAATCAGTCGCCGATCTTCTGGCACAGATTACCGCTGGCGAACGCGGACCACTGCGCCCAGGCGAGACAGTACTCAGCAACGATCCCTTCCATGGCGGCACCCATCTGCCGGATATCACAGCGATCACGCCTGTGTTCACCACAAGCGACAAACCAAGCTATTTTGTCGCCTGTCGTGGGCATCATGCCGATGTAGGTGGACTCACGCCCGGTTCGATGCCGCCCTTTAGTCGCAGCATCAAAGACGAAGGACTTCTCCTCCGTAACGTGTCTTTTGTGATCGATGGTCACCACGACCGCAAGAGCTGGGAGAAAAGGCTTCACAACGGCAACATGCCACCACGAAACCCAACCGAATTACTCGCCGATCTACAAGCGCAAGTCGCCGCCAATCAGTTAGGCGTTCAAGAGCTGACGGCTCTTGTCGCCAGCACAGGTGATCGACAAGTCAACAGATACATGTCCTATGTACAGGCCAATGCGGCCGAAGCAGTGCGCAAGGTGATCCCAACATTGAACAATCGCGCCTTCTCAGTAGAGCTCGACAATGGCGCAAAGCTTTGCCTGCAGATCTCAATTGATAAGCATCAGCGCACAGCAAAGGTTGATTTCACTGGCACCTCAGCCCAGGGCTCTGACAATTTCCAAGCACCGCTGGCCGTAACAAAAGCAGCGGTGCTTTATGTCTTCCGCTGTTTAGTGAAGGAGACGATCCCACTCAACGCCGGTTGCTTTGAACCGCTTGAACTGATCGTTCCCAATGGCTGCTTGCTCAACCCGCACCCACCTGCAGCAGTCGTAGCAGGAAATGTGGAAACCTCCCAAGCACTCTGCAATCTATTGTTCGCTGCCCTAGGGGTTATGGCAGCAAGCCAGGGCACGATGAATAATCTCAGCTTCGGCGACAGCGAACATCAGTATTACGAAACGGTTGGCGGCGGCAGCGGTGCTGGCAAAGGGTTTGATGGTGCTGATGGCATACAGACGCATATGACCAATTCCCGCCTCACGGATCCAGAGATCCTTGAGCAGCGCTATCCAGTACGGCTGGAGCTCTTTGCGTTAAGGCATGGCAGTGGCGGCCTTGGGCGATGGCATGGTGGTGATGGGCTACTGAGACAATTTCGATTCCTAGCGCCAATGACAGCATCGATTCTCTCTGGATCCAGACGGATTGCACCATTCGGGCTATCAGGCGGCCTGCCGGGGGTGTTAGGAGCAAACCAACTTGAACACGTCAATGGAACAAGAGAGCCGCTGAAAGGATGCGCAACGATCAACGTCGAAGCCGGAGAGGCGTTGCTGATCTGCACCCCAGGCGGTGGAGGCTACGGCACACCGCGTGATTAACCCTCATTAGCGATTCATCAACTCATCCACCTGTCGCTGATCTGTATGAACCAACCAATTAACTAGTACAGGTCAGAAGCAAACACTTAGCGAAGTGATCACCAACCGGTCAGAACCAATCAGAATCAGATGCCTGATCGGGATCATTCTGCTGAGATTCACTACGGCGGCGTAAAAACTGTCCACGACCACTGTCCAACCATCCAGCGCCAGAATCATTACTCAACCGCCTGGTGCGACCGGAACGACCATCCCCCTGAAGAGTCTCCGAGCCACTGCCAAAGCTGGGGTTGGGATGATTTGAAATTGCACGCTGATACATCTGCTCGTGCATTCCGTCATCACCAAAATCAGCAACAGACGAAGTCGGAGAAAAAGGTTGGGAGGCGACGTCTTGCTCCTGGCGGAAAGAGCTATATGAGCGATCAGAACTCTGCTCTGAAGGATCGCTCTGCGGAACATAGACCGGTTCTGAAAACGCTAGTGAGAGCCAACCTCCCTTAGGAAGCTGATAGCCCAGCTCAAGGAGATAGTCACGGCCACCCATCGGCACTGGAAGGAACCACTCATGAGCCTTGCTATCGACAAGAATTTCTTTGATGGCATGGGTACTTATCAAGGCATCGGCGTGGCTGTAGAGATCGACCAGCCGCAGACATAGGGCTTTTGCATTTGATTTTTTTGCCCGTTGCTGATCGGCTTTGCTGATGCTCCAGCTGCAGCGTGCCCACTTTGAGTCTTTGGGCTGCAGTGAAACATGGCTGAAATCCTGGGCCCTATCCTCGGTCCGGCTGGGCTGCTTAGCAGAAGCCTGTGGCGTGGCCTTGGACGCACCCCTTGGTTTAGCGACAAAGGCTTGAAAGCGTTGCTGGATTCCCTGAACCAGGCTAGAAACCCCTTTATTAGTGGACTTTTCTTTGCCTGTCACAGCAAGGTCAGTAGAAATCAAGTCAAATCATTTAGGCCATTTTTGGCTTGATAAAAGCTTTTGCCAGAATCTCCTGACAAAGCAAGGAAGACACAGAACAGCGACTACGAGCTTTTAGCCGATCAAAAGAGAGAGTGGGGGCTGGGCAATAAAACAGTAAGAATAGCGAGGCTGAGGCAACTATAATAACTTGATGAGTGTGAATTTCTTCCCAAATCGGTCCACAATATGATTTCATAAGTCTGTCAAGTGCTGAACAAGAACCAAAGAGCAAATAGAAGCAGGATTGTAAAACTAAAACAAAAAATAGTGAAGCAAGAAGTCAAATACAGAACAAAAAACAGTTAATCAAGGAAAAGCTACGACAAGAGTAATTGACAAAATTGGAACCTGGCCAAATCGAAAGGAAAAACATTGAAGGAATAAATATAAAAGAAAAGAGGCTGAAAGAGTAGAGGCAAAAGAGAGGTGTAAAATTTCAAACTGGATACAAAGAAGGGTGAGGGAGGAGCATAAAAACAGAGGAGCATAAAAACATAAGACATTCCCTGAAAAAAGAGAATATTACAAAAACAAGTAAACATAAAGAGAATAGAATTTATACATGAACAGATTTTGGTAGTATGAAAAGGAATCAACCGTCATAGTGGACTAATCCGAAATACTCATTTTACAAATTGAGGCGCTATACCAAGAGGGCCTCTATTCGGATGTCGTGTCATTTGCAGGCAGAACAGATGAGTTCGAGAATAATTCTCGTACTTACCACCAAATTGTATATTGTTGCGCCTTAACGAATAAGGGAAGCAAAATTAATTACCTACACCCCCTTTACCTTTAATTCCATTATCTAAATACTTTAACCATCACATACCATTCTCGATTGCAATCATCATAAAGGAATGTAATCTTGTCTATTTAAACCAGTTGCAAGCAACTAGTTCTATTAAGCGAATACTTCACCACATCCAATGCAAGCAAAGTATGCATATATATGGAAAAACTATAATTTACTCCTCTTTACTCTAAACCAGTCTCTCTGCAAAAGTTCGTCTATACTGCGCGGATGAATTTAAGCACATTCATCACTATAGGGTTTCATCTTAGATTCTTATTGTAAATGAGAAGCGGTAAATACTTTTGCATTGTTCATGACCTTCCTCTACAAGAAAAGCATTTTTGCAATTATATTGGACAAATAGATTCCGACTAATATGACTTCAACTAACTTGCAAATCAACACGGTACTAATACCGATCAATTAAATCAGGGCTCGAATAATAAGTGTATAAACAGAAATCTGTGCCAACTTGAAGCTCAAGGCATGAAAACACATAATCAAAAAAATAGAGAATTAAAACCATTCTATTGAGGTAGATTCGTTCCTCTTATTTGAATGCTTAGAAGAAGTATAAGCTAAAAATATAAAACGACCACGCATTACGTGGTGATGTCAAGCAATAAGCACAAAGAACATCATTACCTTCTAGATGTATAATGACAATTATACATCGTATAAAGAACATAGCCATTAGTAGTTACAAACTGCCATTAGAAACACTGGATAAAATCAAAAGATGATCTTTACCGGCGAAGAATCCAGGACTGGCCAAGAAAATCTACCTTACCTCCGTAGATCTTGTGAATCTCTTCCAAAGCCTCTTGCAAAGGGAATTGACCATTCTCATCCTTCCACATAAAATCATCACCACATAAAATGCTAAAAGGAAACAATTCGAGTGCAATTTTCAAATCCACGCCATTCTTATTTGCATCGTAATAAATAATATCTGGATAAATACCTCTAAGATGAAGCTGGAACAACAAATATGGCGATCGACCGCGTATGGGCAATATATTTTCATAGTCATTGAGTAATGTTTTTATATAATAATATATGCCCATGGCCTTTAAATCTTCGATCATCTCGAAATACTCGTCATGGGAGAAACCTTTAACCATCGAGCTACGTATAGGACAGAGTCTAATTTCAGATAGGTATTCACTTAGATCATCAATCCATGGATCAACAGTGATGACATCAATGTGATCTACAACTTGACTCCACCTTATAGATGAAGCTCCCATAAAGCTCCCAAATTCCACAAAAAGAAGTCTAGATTGCTTAATGCTTTCATCCGCAATCAAAGCCTCTATAATCTCTCTACCAGATCTACTACCTGCTAATTCAACACAAAGAAGTGTCTTTTTATATTGCTTCAGTTGCAACGGTTCACACATGTCAATCCTAAGCTTCTTGAGGGCTGCAGACCTTGCGGTTGAATCCTTAAAAGAAACGTCAAGTGATTCAAGCTTTTTCGTTTCCTTTAATAGCAATAAAGACATTTCATCCTGAACTCCTTTAAATAATTTGCGATATTGCTCTTTACGGGGATCCATAATCCTTTTTATTAATTATACAGCAAGCTTTTCTACTTTTAACCTATTCGTCATGCTATAATACTTGGCAGATTAGTTAAATTGTACACTTCAGCGTATCTAAGGAAAAGAAAGACTTTGGAAGGATTGCTGCAGATAGTACATTACGATATTCCAAAGAAGTATTGAAGACAAATACCAGCAATATCTTTATACCCTGTTGAAACTTTTGACGCTCTTAAGCCGCAAGAAATAAACTGATGACATGACACTCATACTCTTCTGATGACTAACCTCCAGAGAGAAGACCTATACCATCAAGTGAATTGCGGTCTTCACAGATGATCATCTCTTGATCACACCCTGCTCCATATGAAGATGCGGTTTCTTTATCTAGAAAAGCACAGGTGTCAAAATCTGATCGCACTGGGACATCTCTTATTGACAAAAAATCAATCTGCTGAGCAATTAAAAACAAAGCTAAATATGGAAGAAGTAATCGAATCTTACCCTAATAAAAAGATGTTCTCCTCAGAGTATTGAATGGTTAAGACTTTGTCCATCAGCGCAGAAAACCGAATTAAAATTATAACAACTCTATTCCATATTTAAGAGGATCCTGGCTTTGACTTGCGATGAAAACCGTATTTTGTTTGCCCTTTTCCAAACACATTGTGAATTGATGAAAGCTCACTTCTTGTGATAAGAAAATATTCTTTTTTTTTCAGCTTTTAACTATTACAGAGTGGATCCCTTTCGTCTTATTTAGCCCGGGCGCTCTGAGACGTCAAGAGACTTCCATAGAACACCACACCGCGTGATTAACCCTCATTAGCGATTCATCAACTCATCCACCTGTCGCTGATCTGTATGAACCAACCAATTAACTAGTACAGGTCAGAAGCAAACACTTAGCGAAGTGATCACCAACCGGTCAGAACCAATCAGAATCAGATGCCTGATCGGGATCATTCTGCTGAGATTCACTACGGCGGCGTAAAAACTGTCCACGACCACTGTCCAACCATCCAGCGCCAGAATCATTACTCAACCGCCTGGTGCGACCGGAACGACCATCCCCCTGAAGAGTCTCCGAGCCACTGCCAAAGCTGGGGTTGGGATGATTTGAAATTGCACGCTGATACATCTGCTCGTGCATTCCGTCATCACCAAAATCAGCAACAGACGAAGTCGGAGAAAAAGGTTGGGAGGCGACGTCTTGCTCCTGGCGGAAAGAGCTATATGAGCGATCAGAACTCTGCTCTGAAGGATCGCTCTGCGGAACATAGACCGGTTCTGAAAACGCTAGTGAGAGCCAACCTCCCTTAGGAAGCTGATAGCCCAGCTCAAGGAGATAGTCACGGCCACCCATCGGCACTGGAAGGAACCACTCATGAGCCTTGCTATCGACAAGAATTTCTTTGATGGCATGGGTACTTATCAAGGCATCGGCGTGGCTGTAGAGATCGACCAGCCGCAGACATAGGGCTTTTGCATTTGATTTTTTTGCCCGTTGCTGATCGGCTTTGCTGATGCTCCAGCTGCAGCGTGCCCACTTTGAGTCTTTGGGCTGCAGTGAAACATGGCTGAAATCCTGGGCCCTATCCTCGGTCCGGCTGGGCTGCTTAGCAGAAGCCTGTGGCGTGGCCTTGGACGCACCCCTTGGTTTAGCGACAAAGGCTTGAAAGCGTTGCTGGATTCCCTGAACCAGGCTAGAAACCCCTTTATTAGTGGACTTTTCTTTGCCTGTCACAGGAAGGTCAGTAGAAATCAAGTCAAATCATTTAGGCCATTTTTGGCTTGATAAAAGCTTTTGCCAGAATCTCCTGACATACGCAGAACAAACCTCGGCTGGAACAAAAGCTAAGAGCCCAGCAGCAATCAAAACCTTTTGATCGTGCCGGTCTCTAGCAAACACTGCTGAACAGCCAAAAAGTTGAGAGGGCGTCCTCGCACTTAGGGAGACGAGAGAACAAAGGGGGATCTATGCCAAGAATTGGCTCTAAGTGGTTCAAAAATTCATGCACACTGAACCATCTCTGCCAAGCCTCTTTCACTAAAGATTGATTTCAGAAAAAAAATAGTGGAAACAAAACTATTTTGAATCCTATTGATTAGTACTAGAGGCCCTCTTCTTAGTCAGACCAGCGACACTAGCAAGTACAAACATCCCAAGTAGAGCAGCTCCAAGCATCAAACCAGCCCCCTGACTTACTCCAGCACCGACAGCGACAATGATGGAATCACTAATCAAGAGACTTACAATTAATGCTGGAGTAAAAAGACGCCAACGTGTTCCACCTATGCCAATGGCGTAGCTCAGGAAATCGAAAAGTCCGGTCATTAAGAGTCCGGTCATCAAGAAAAAGTTTCCTTCCAGTTGATTTTGATTGAAACCTTCGATTCTCTTCATTGCTTTCACTCCAACCAAGCGGCGAACAGGCTCTCTTCCATAGTTTCTAGCTATAAAAAATGCTGCTTGGCAAAAGATAAGATCAGCTAAAACAATTGTTACATATCCTGTTTTAAACCCCAATAGAGAACCAGCTAAAAGTGAATATGCAGAGCTAGGCAAAGCAGGCAAAATAATACTAATCCCTCGAAGTAGCATTATTCCCAAAGGAGCCCAGATGCCCATACTTTCCACAGCATTACGAAGCGGCTCAATGCCATACGTCTGTATGAGATAAACCAGAACAACAAATGCTCCTAGCCAAAATGCAATCAGGAAAAACTTACGCAATTTAGTCATGTTGAATACCCCGAGCAATTTTCATATTTTGCACCAGAGGCGAACAATCAAGCAACGGAGAGGGTGGGATTCGAACCCACGGACGGTTGCCCGTCAAACGATTTCGAGTCGTTCGCTTTCGACCACTCAGCCACCTCTCCAAACGCCCGCTAAGACGCAAGGCAACTTTAAAACGCTGAGGCCACCATGCTGAAGGAGCCGCTGGCTCTACCACTGACCCAAAGCCGCCCTGCAGTGTGTTGTAGCAACCATCGCCGCTCAAAAGAGGTTGGGACAAAGCCAAGCCATACCCCTGTCAAACCCTCTGATTTGACTAAAGGTTGACGCTCCACGCCATCCAAACCCTGACGATCACGCCAACTCCAATAGGCCTGACGCGTTGGCAGCAGATGCCAACGCAAACGACCAGCTCGCAACTGCAAACTCTGCTCTGCCGCAACGATTGGTCTCACCTCCAGGCCAGGACTGACTAACAGCTGTCCAACCTGCAAAGGCATCACACCCTGATGCTCAGCCAGCACGGTATGGGCCAGATTTCGCCAACAAGACGCCGCCTCACTGGCAACCGGATCCAAGACCATCGCCCAATCAAGACGGGCATGGCCAAACGCTTCACTCAGCCGACGAGCCTGCCAACAGCTACGACCATCTCCATGCGTACTAACCAAAACCGCCCGCCCACGATGCCTAGCTAGCAACCATTGACGGCTGCGCTGATGCACCACCACGAGTCCATCGCCCATCTGTACAACAGCCTGCGATAACGAACAAACCAACAACGCAACCACTGCCCAGTGACGCCAGTGACGCAATCCCGTTACCAACCAAGGCAGCAATCCCAACACCAACAACAACACCAACCAAGGCTGGGGATGACCGGTGAACAACTGCGCCATTGGCCAAGTGCAGATCCAACGCACCAGAGCAATCAACAACCCAGCCAACTGCTGGATCGGCCAAATGATCCAATTCAGCAATGGAGTCAGCAAGCCAGCAGGCAAGAGCAAACACAACCAGGCCAACGCCATCGCTGAAAGGGTGAGCATCACCAACAAAGGAGCAGCCAGCAGATTCGCCACTAGGGCATAGACAGGAGTGGATCCAAAATGAACAATCTGTAGTGGCAGCGTCCAGACGATTGCGGCCAAAGGAACAGCCAGCGCCGGTGCCAACCCTCGAAGCCATGTAGGTAAACGCTTAGATAGAGCCTGCTCTAGAGGCCCTGCTGTGATGACCAATCCGGCAGTAGCTGCCGCACTCAATTGAAAACCAATCGATCGCGCCCAGGCGGGATTCACCAACAGCATCAGCACCAACGTCGCTAGTAACACACCTAGAGGACGACTGCGGCCTCAGCCTTCGTTGATCAACAACACCGTGCTACCCATCAACACAGCTCTCACAACCGACGGTTGTGGTCCGGCCAGCATCAAAAAGCTGATCAGTGCCGTTGCAGCAAACGTCAAACGAAAGGGGCTTTGCAGCAACCGAGCAATCCCCAGCGACGCTCCCAACAGCACAGAAAGATGAAAACCCGAGGCCGCCAAGGCATGGGAAAGGCAGCAACGCGGAAAGCCTTCACCAAATCAAGCGGCAGATCAACTTGGGCACGACCCAGCACCAAAGCCGCCAGCAATCCTCCCGAACGTGGACCTGCCAGTTGCTGTAAGCGCATGGCGACCACACGGCGAGCATCAGCGATGGGCGTCCAGGGACGTTGCAACACCTCAACCTGATCACCCCAGAATTGGCTCCAACTTCCCTGCTGTTGAAGCCGCTCCGCTGGCCCAGGCAATAGCAAATGAGGCCCTAGCGCCGGAGCGCGCAACTGACCATGCACACGGATTCGCCAAGCCTGCTGCAAAAGCTGAGGGCAAGGTCGTAGCTGAACTTCACTACGGCCATGGCGCGACAAGCCATTAATCCGGTTCACCGCCAACAAGGCACGACAACTATCAACCACAAACCTGCTATCACGAAGCAATCGGCTATCACTCAGCAGCCGACCTTCGAGGCTGCTTCGAAGCGGTAGGCGCGATGAACGATCAAAAGAACCGGCACTCGCCAACAAACGCACAGGATCCAAAGGTCCAGGCCTCGGCTGCCCCCACCAGCAAGCCCATGCCAACAACAATGGCAACATCAACGCCAATGCTGTAGCCCTGCTTTGTGTAATGCCAAGACGAATCAAGCAGAAACGAGCCGTGATCAGCAACACCACCACAACGACAACCATTGCCTGAGAAGGAAAGGGCTGGGCACCAAGCACTAGTGCTATCAGGGCCAAGCCTGCAACAAGCAAAGGCGAAGAAAACCCTCGCAAACAAACTCAAACGACTATCTCGAGAATTCCCCTCTCTACGCTTCGCAGTCTGCAGGGTTCGCGGAAGAGCCTTGCAAAGGATCTCCCTAAGAAGGGCTCTAGCCCTGAACCCACAAGCCTAAAACCCTATTTCCAACCAGATTGAGCCATCAACTTAATCGCCTTGGCATTATTCGCTCCGAGCTGGCTAATCGTGACCCGATCTGGGCGGAAAGTACCGAACTTTTTGAGTTCTAACGACGTGCCATAGCCATTCAACGGATGTTCATAGGTGGGGCCAGCCATGCCTTGACTGCCATCGGGTGAAGCAAGAAATTCAAGCAGCTGAATCGCCTCCTTCTTATTCTTTGCATACCTAGCCAACCCACCAGCACTGACATTGACGTGGGCGGGATCAGGTGTGATAACCGTGAGCTTATTAGCAAGAGACTTATCTTTCGATCCGCTCACACCAGCACGCATCCGCGCAACATAGTAGTGATTAACGATGCCAACGCCACAGATGCCTTGTGACACAGCACGAGCCAGGGAGACATCTCCTCCAAAGTAAGGCTGGGAAACGTTAGAGATCATTCCCTGCAACCAACTCTTGGTTGCCGCCTCACCGCGCAACACAAGCTGATCAGCGACTAAAGATTGGTTGTAGACGTTGTTGCGCTTGCGTAGACACACCTTCCCTTTCAGTGAGGGGCTAGCCAGATCGGCATAAGTGCGAATACTGCCAACGTTCACCTTCGATGGATTGGCAACAATCACCCGCACGCGACGGGTCAGGCCATACCAACGACCTTGCGGATCGCGATAGGCACTAGGGACTTCGCTATCCAATTTTGCTGAGCGCGAAGGTTGCAAAAGACCCTCTTTTGCCGCATTACTAATACGTGCTGCATCAACAAGGATGATCAAATCAGCCTGAGAGTTTGCCCCCTCTCGTTTAAGACGCTCTAACAATGAAATACCAGAAGATTCGATCAGCCGAACCTTGATCCCTGTTTGCCGAGAAAATTTCTTATAGATTTGACGATCAGTGTTGTAGTGCCGACCTGAATAAACACGTACTTCTCGAGCCTTCGCAACACCGTTTTGGCTCAATCCAGTGCCAAGGGCGAGAACGGCCGCCAAGCCTGCATACGTAAGACGCGCCTTCAAACCCATTGCCAACAAACCATTAACGTTGCAAGCCTCACCCTATTAAGAGCACTCAAACCCTCCTTGCGCATTCCATACCAGCTGCTGTAACAAATGATGCACTCACGGCTGGGGAGGAGCAACGCGCTGATGATGGGACTTTCTCAGCAATTCTTGTCATCTGCAATAGAACTAAAAGAAATGGTTACTTATGGGGCAAGAAAAGAGTTGGAATAGTGGCACGTCAAAACCACTCAGGGAGGAATGAAGCCCTGGTCTGAGCTGGTGAAGGATAGAAGGAAAATCTATGAAGCCGATCGCGACGGATCGAAGTGAGAAAAGTAGTATTAGTACCTACAGGATCATGGCCAGAAAACGTCCCCAGCCATGGAGTACCTGTTGGAAATATACAGATAACTACTCACAAACCAGCATCTGGAAGGGAATTAGAGGCGTAGCTAGAACAGTTACTTAACTGGGTTGGAACAATCAAGTTATCAGCAGGTGTATGTACCCTTTTCTAGAGTCTATCCAACATCCGAAGGTGGTACTACGGGGTAAAAATGGACCAACTACATACGACAAGAGCCTTCAGAGATTAATTTTATTTTCTGGTAGAAACCTCTATAAATGATTAGACTACCATCAGTGTATTTACACCTATAACTGAATCCAAAGAGACTAACGAAGAGGTCAACGAGGAACTCTCAAGTGATGAATTGAAGAGTGTTAGTGGTGGTTTATGGGATTGTCATATAAAGGGACGTAATCCTATGGACCCAACAGGTTCTGGTTCTGGCATAACACTCAAAGATTGGGATAATTCAAGACAGGGAGTTATGGACCCAGGAGATTTTCCTAATTAGACTTAGGTGAAACAAACCAAGACCTCATCAACTAATGAAATCATCACTATCCAAAAGAGATTGGATTTACATCGGTCTATTCCTTGTCTTGATTATCACTCAAATCCCACAGTCAGAAAGGAACCATAAGATAAATGTTTGCAGAGATAACTTAGAGAAATATTTTAATTACCAACGTGAGAAGAAGACAAAACAGTGGGAAACGAAGATGAAGGATTTGTTTGATGAGACCAGACATTGTAGACAGTATCTAAACAATGAAGGTATTCACAATATTAGTGGGCCATTCTTACGTCACTAACCTTATTTTCGTTCGACGTTATTTTCTGACAGAAACTCTCTAAGAATAATTAGACTAACTTCGGAGTATTTACATCTATTACTGACCCTGAAGAAACAACAGCAAAAGATTGGAATAAGGGAAATGAATCATAGAGAGGATTGGATAACTGACAAACGAGACAGGATTATTGAAAGTAGTAAAGGGATGGAAGTCTACGAGGGATCAGTCTCTGTTGGCGTAAGAAGTCTCATTGGCAATCTTCGTTTCTTGTTTCGTGTTCTTGATGAGTGTAGTTACATCAACATCAAGATAAGAGATAAACTGATGACGGTTACTGTAACCATTCTTGATTACAATAGTGTCATCAATCCATATCTTGAAACTGATGAATATTAAACCAATCACATGAGGAGGAAGATTGGATTAATTATGAATGTTTGAAGGAATTTGGATTGGCTGAGTTGATGGATAAGGAATGGAGGGGGACTATTGAGGAGAAGGAAAAGATAGAGGAGAGACAACGACTTATTCAAACGGCAGATTGGACTAATGAACAATCACCATTAGGAGATTACTGATGACAGAAAAACCTCTACATCTATTTCCTCATCAACAAATGAAGAAGTTGAGAGATTTAGAAAATGAACTTAGGATTTATAACTTTATGAAGTGGTTCATCCTACTCCTTGTTTTATTCTTCGTTGGTTATAGCTGGGAGGAGTTAGGAATTACTAAGCTTGTCTTCTTTCTTTTTGGTTGTAGTTACAGTTGGTTCGTTCAAAGAGGGAAGAGAAACACAAAGAAATTTTGAGGTTGAGGGTGATGGTCAATCCAAGTGTGGGAAAGTAGGACAAAATATGGTACCGATAAACAACAACCTTATATGACTTACCATTTGTTGTATTACATAGATGATCTTCCTACGAAACTAAAAACTAACTTGTCTTTAGAGAAGGGAGAGGAGATGTTTCACTTCTATGTTGATGATGATGACTTCAATGATGAGGTTATAGAGTTAGTTGAGGATGGAACCAACAAAGTCATTCGTCATTATGACCCCAACTAACTTATGAGTTACTTACTCAATGCCTACGATACTCCTGGACACCCTCCTACAAACCACGAGAAGATTGAAAACCTGGAAGAAGGCATCCGTGTGTTTAATAAATACGTTAACGATGACGATCATAAAGGTTTCGACATGGAGTTAATAACAGAAGAATATGATGAAGTCCGATACTATGATTCAACTGAAGGAGAGGTTGAAACGTTTGATAACAAGAGACCTGAGTGATCTATGTTTACTATTCTTTCGGGGAATACAACTGTTGGGATTGTGATCCTTGTAGGGACGATATTTTTATGGTTCTACCTGTATAAAAACAGGAAGATTGATGAGGATTGATAGGATTAATGAATCTGAACTCCTTCCAACCACTCCTTCATCAACTTCACCTATTTCTTTAGATCCTTCTTTGAATTCTTTGGAGTCGGTGTATACAGAGGTAGTATTCCTTGTTTGTGTTTAGGAGATAGATTAGTCGTGGCTTTTGATTTCACTATTTGCTGGGGTGCCTATACCTGTTGGTGTCGAGCTAGAGCCTTAGGTGTTAGTTGAAGAACAGGTAATATTGATAGTTATTTACTCTCCTACCACCTATTCAATTCCTCCATAGAAGTTTTTTTTTTGCAAGGGGGTGTGAGATAGCTTCTTGTTTCATTGACCTTGAGCGGTTCATCTTAATTCTTTACTTTAGGTTGGTAGTTTACAAGGTTTATTAGTATCGATTTGGGCAGATGGAATAGTGGGATAGTGGTATCGATCTGGTAAGACAACAAAGACCAGCCTTCTCTATTAAATGTTTGAAACTCCCACCGTTCATTCACTAAGGGATTGGGAAAAAGTTTGTCTCGTATAGAAGAATTGGAAGTAGACCGAAGATTAGGAGGTTTACAGTTTTATTTATACGAGTCCTCCAGAGTTTTATAACGTCGAGGTATTGGTTATTGTGGGATTTACCCAGCATTCTCTATGGAGACCCTGACCCATCCATTGCTTGATGAGGCAACTGTGAGCCAATTGCGTGCAACTCTCTTGGCTGACGAAACCTCATGGCAGGACGGACGTAAAACAGCGGGATATCAAGCGGCCGAAGTCAAGAACAACCTCCAGCTGGATCGCAACTCAAAAATCGCCAAAGGAAACAGTCAGTTGGTGATTGAGAAGCTTGAATCGGATCCACTTGTTAAGAGCTTTGCCTTGCCAAGTCACATTCATGGAGTGATGTTCAGCCGATCCGGTATTGGCCAGGGCTATGGAATGCATGTCGACAATGCCTACATGAGCTCAGGGCGTAGCGACCTCTCCTTCACGCTATTTCTCAGCGAACCCGAAAGCTACGAGGGGGGGGCTCTCTGCATTCAAACCTTGCAAGACAGCAAGAAAGTGAAGCTGCCGGCTGGCCAGTTGATCATTTATCCCAGCACAAGCCTGCATGCAGTGGAAACAGTCACTGCTGGTGAGCGGCTGGTTTGTGTTGGCTGGATCCAGAGCTATATCAGCAGCAATGAAGACCGCACCATTCTGTTTGGCCTCAATGCTGGTGCCCGCGCCCTTCTTGCCGAACATGGCCGTTCACCAGAACTGGACTTGATTTTTCAGGCGTACACCAATCTGCTTCGACGCCTCGGCAACTGAAGACTGAATCATTTGATACTAGGACAAGTATCGAATCACCAAACAATGGTTGAGTAGGGGAGCCAATATGTATGTAGATTCGCTTATCTGCAAAGCATGAGTAAAAAGTCTCCTGTAGCAATATTTCTTGCAGCTTCTACACTGCTGGCGGCAAACGCACTTCAGCCAAATCTGAGTCACGCTGGCGAAGGTGGTGAAGGCAATATGGGAGGACTGAAAGAGTGGACCACTGATCAAGACATCGATGCTGATAGCAAACCTGATGAAGATGCCAAAAAAGCTGCCAAAAAGGCAAAGAAATCAAATATTTGCGTCCCGATCGGCGAAGGAGAAAACTGCTGGTAAACCTATTCTGAAATAATTTTCACGAAAACCACTTTCAACGAAGACAAACAAGCTCAATCCAAGGCTTCTTCTGACAAGGAAGAAGCCTTTTTTATTAGGCTAATAAAACTAATCTACTCAGAAAAGAGGCAATATAATCCCCGAAGAAAAAGGAAGAAGTAGTTTCAGTTTCCTATTACTTTGACCGTAGATTTATTCAGAAAAGAACCAATGCATATTTCCTTGTTGAAGTGTTCTGCATTGCTCTCTTCAGCTTTTGAGTAACTTCTAAAGACAAAAAAAAGGCGCCCGCTAAAGGGGCGCCTTGATGTTCTGACGAACCAGGGGAGGGGGTGATCCCCTCCCTCGCTCAGATCAGAATTTAAATGTCGTTTGAACTAGGCCACCGAAGGTACCGAAAGTATCAGCTCCTTTGCCACCGTACTTTGTAGCTGTTCCTGTTTTCTCTCCAAACGGACGGCTCAGATAGAAAACAGCTGGTGTCACAGAGATGTTATCTGTGACCTGGAACTTGTACCACAGCTCGAAGGCCATGTTGCCGTCATCAGGAGTGTCATCACCCTTCTGTTGGGTCACCCACTGAAGCTCAGAGACTGCAGCGCCAAGGGTATTGCCCTCAATGAAGGCATCCTTCCACATCATGCCTGCGAACCAAGCCATGCTTTGCTCGCGGGTGCCATCTGCTGCCTCATCTGGCAGGTTGTAATCAGTGAAGTCGTAACCAACACTGAAGGAAGGAATCAAGCCTGGCTCATCTGGCTGCCAAAAAGCTCTAAACGCGACTCCATTGGAATCAGCACCACAAGAACTTGTGCCTCTGCACTTGCTATAGACGCTGGCACCACCATCTGACGTACCAAAGCCTTGAGTCATGCCTTGTTGGGTGTAGGCATAAGCCGCAGAAACTTGCCACTGAGGATTGCCGTAATCGACCTTGGCGAGAAACTTACCTTTGGAATTACCGTTGCCTACACCACCATCAGAAGGATCACCATTTTCGCCTTCTTTGGCCACATAATTGGCACTAATGCCAAACCTGGCATCCATTGGGTCATCGACTGGCGACTTCCAGGCCAAACCTAAGCCTTGCCCTGTACTTGCACCGTAAACACCATAGTTACCACCCAACTTGAAGGCTTTCAGGATTGGCTGATAAACTGATGGTGCACTACCAAGCATGTAGTAGTTTTCAATCTTGGCACCAATCCAAGCAGTGAAGTCGTCACCAATGGGGAAGGTGTACCAAAGCTTGTCGACTTTAACGACATCTTGATTGTTATTGGCAACATTCAAGTAGGCGGGCTTCACGTAACCCTTGCCACCAAATGCGCTATCTGCAAAGTTACCTGTCTTCAGGCGAGTATAGAGAAGATCCTTACCCGTGAAACTGGTGTTCAGATCTAACTGCAGAGTGTAGTTGAAACTAAGTGCGTCAGTTCCCAGGTATGCACCCTTATCATCCGTAAGGTCATCGGTCTCGTCACCGGTATAGCTGGTTCCGCCAAGAACCATATGGGCCTTACCGTTCAGCTTGGTTGTTGTCGAGAACTGAGTGGCTTCGAGTTCACCAACGCGGGCTTCTAGGCCATCAACACGGCCCTTGAGGATGGCGAGCTCCTGCTCGAATTCGTTGAGAAGGCGACGCAGTTCGTCGGTGACTTCAGTGATGCGATCGAGGCAGGCATTCAATAGAGCAGCCGCTTCAAAGCGGGTCATTGCTCTGTTGCCCAAGTAGCTACCGCTTGGATAGCCAGCGACACAGCCGTAGCGCTCAATCAGGTTGCTCAGAGCCTGATAAGCCCAGTCGGTTGGATAAACATCTTGGAATTGGGAGATGCTGGTGACCTGCTCGCTGGAGGCCGAATAATCGGACACACCTTTGATGTCTAGGTCTGCGGCATTAGCAGCCATTGGGGCCATCAGGCCCAAGGCAGCAGGTGCCACCAGCAATTGCTGGAAGAGTTTCATTTGGTTCCTCACACAAAAAGCCCAAAACATGGGCCAGCCAAGGTTAGTGAAAAGATGCGTGTTCACAACGAACACAATTAACAGCTCTAAGTATCTTTTGATACAGGCAAAGTCAGGTGCATGGAATCAGGCCCTTGAAATTATTGAGCCATTTAAATTGAGCAATTTAAGATTGCAATTGCTTGTCTAAAGCAAGTGCCCTGTCATGAAGCAATGGGAATCCCATTGCCTCTCTTTCTGTTAACCAAGCCTCTGCCACCCCGCGAGCCAAGCTGCGTATCCTGCCAATCGTAGCTGTTCTCTCCGTGACCGAAATCACGCCACGAGCCTCCAGGAGATTGAAAGTATGGCTGCATTTAAGAACGAAATCAAGAGCCGGTGCTGGAAGCTGCTTGGCGATCAGGTCTGACGCTTCCGCTTCATAAAGATCGAACAGCTGCTTGAGGCGACTTGGATCGGATGATTCAAAGTTAAAGTCGCACTGACCCTTTTCTAGAGAAAGCCATATATCGCCATAGCTTCGTTTGTTATTCCAGCTGAGATCCCAAATATTCTCAACATTCTGTAAATACATTGCCAGTCTCTCAATGCCATAGGTGATCTCAATCGGCACAGGGCTGCAATCAAGACCACCACATTGCTGAAAATAAGTGAACTGTGTAACTTCCATACCATCAAGCCACACCTCCCAACCAACCCCCCAGGCGCCAAGGGTGGGTGATTCCCAGTTGTCTTCTACAAAGCGAATATCATGTTCGGCCGTACAGACTCCTAAAGCTTCGAGCGATGCAAGATAGGTCTCCTGAATACCATCTGGAGAGGGCTTGATCAACACCTGATATTGAAAATAGTGTTGAGCGCGATTGGGGTTGTCGCCGTAGCGACCATCGGTGGGGCGACGACAGGGCTCTGGATAAGCCACAGCCCAGGGCTCTGGTCCAATAGCGCGCAGAACTGTATGGGGACTCATCGTGCCGGCACCCTTTTCCGTGTCATAAGGCTGCAACAGCACACAGCCCTGATCAGCCCAAAAGGAATTCAGGGTCGTGATGATGTCCTGGAAGTGCACTAGCGCTGTTCTGAGGGGCCTTGATTGTAATTGTATTGTATTCCTATTATCCATTACCTAAGCAGAAGCTTGTTTAATACGAATAGAGTCGGAGACATTTAAATGCTATATTTAGTTAGTTAAATCCAATAGAAAGTGATCAGAATACATCTGAATCGAACGAAATGGTCTTATTTAATAATCAGCACTCTCCTAGTAGCCCTAATGATTTATATTGCTCAATTTCTAGATGTGTCAACGATAGGAAGTTGGCTAAAAGGTATCGATGGCCGCGTGGAATCGATAGGGCTATGGGCAATTGGGATTATTTTTGCCCTACGGTCAATAAGTATAATAATCCCAATACTTCCTGGCACATACTGCTCGGTTCTCTCTGGTTATTTCTTTGGATTCCAACAAGGCTTATTGGTTATTTTCATAGCAGATCTGCTCGCTTGTTGTTCTTGCTTCACCCTTTCCAGGAAATTTGGCAAAACCGTAATTGAGAAGCTCGTAGGCAAGAATCTGATGAATCGTGTTGAGAATTTCAGCAAAAAACATTTAGAGCAAAACTTTTTTTTGATGACAAGTTTTTTAATGTCGAATTTATTTGATTTTGTATGTTATGGCTTAGGACTTACAAAAGTTACATGGAAAAAGTTTTTGCCTGCATTATTATTTAGCATCATAATATCAGACGCACCATTTGTTGCGAGTGGATATGCACTTAAACGCCTCGGCGGCATTGAGATTCAAGAAATTATTAATGGGAATATAAAAGCACTCCAAGGTCAACCACTAACAATATTCATTGCCTCTATAACGTTAATATTTTCCCTGGCAATAATCAATATGGTCCTACAAAGAAGGCAGGATAATATCAAAAGGACAGCCAATTAATGATTATCTCTTAAAGAGCACATCGTTGCAATTGCTTCTTTCAGTGTCTCATTTCTAGACCATCAAGTCAGAAGAAGTTTAAGGCTCGTTTATAGCCTTTTGACGTCTTAGTAAGATTAGCTGGGAAGAATACCAATCGCATAAAGTCATTATTCTGGTCTCCAAAGTAAATCTGTTTGTAGTGACTAAATCCAAGGATGGTAAATGTCTAAAGAGATTAGAGATACAAACCTATAGCATTTTCAAGATACACAACAGTAAAAAATTCAAGGAAGGTCTGCTGAGCAGTATTTACGCTAAGTGATTCAAGGGATCTTGATGAATCAATTAACAACGAGAGAACAAACCATACCCTTTGAAAGCAAGCAGTAAGATTAAGTTACGACTATTTATTTAGCATGTATGTAAAGTATCCAATAATTGCAATATTAACACCAATTAATCCAAAGAAGATCAACAACGGGTTCTGCATTCCCGCTGGTGCCGATAATTGTAGGCCTAACACATTAAGCACCTCTTTTTTAGGCATATCTTTTTCTTCTTTATCAGTTGCGAGCAAATATGGTATTCCAAATCTATTTTTTGGAGGCTCAAAGGCTTCCGTTTGATCTTTACCTGAATTCACCTCAGAATCTTCCATGATCATTGCATTGACTATCATGTATTATTATAGCATTAGAGTGGTTGCCAGGCAATACACTCAATCGTCCATATTGTTCAACATTATTCAGCGCAAAAACCATCAATACTTTTTGCAAAAATTTTAACCATAAATTTAACCATAAAACATTATCTTCTATTCGTCCAAAACTGGTACATTTGTCGAAAGGTGTTGGGGTTGGCCTGTTCATACTGGTGCCAATAGCCGAGGTCAGTCTGCATTGCATCAGCTGGATAAGCTCTGGCATAATCTTTTTTAACAAGACTTGGCAACACAAAGCCTAAGAATCTAAGTTCTAATTGTTCAAGCAGCGCTGCTATCATCTCTAGTGAGTAACGATGTTCCATAATATGAAAACAAAGGTCTCGACACATAGAAGTAGTGTAGAAGTCTGGCCAGTTTGAGATTGATCGAATATTCGGATATTCGCCGTTGATTAGTTTATTCCTAAATAGACGAATGCCTTCATTACTAGCCTCAAAAGATTCTAATTTAATAATTTTCCTAGCCTCGACAATATCTTGACGTGCTAGCTCACTATAAAAACCTAATTTGAGCATTCCATCGGCTGCGAGTATAGTAAGTAGAGATCTCAGACCTTCAGATGGATCCTTCATATGATGGAGAACGCCCGTACATTCTATGAGATCAAATTCTTCATTTAGTTTTGGAAGATCAAGAATATCCATCTCTATAAATCTTATATGCTCAATTCCATATTCATGAGCCTTACGCTTTGCATAAGCGATACTAGAAGAACTGAGATCGATAGCAGTTAAATCAGAGTTAGAATAAGAGAGGGCATCGAATATTTGCTGTCCGGTTCCACAGCCAGCTATTAAGACTCGAGATCTCTGCTTGGGCAAAATGATTGAGATCCGGTTAGGGTTTATTTCATTGTTAATCGCTGAAGGTATAGTTTGAATATTTTCACTTGAATAAGAAGCATATCTCCAACGCGGATAGGGATGCTCTTCATACTGCTTTTTAACCTGAATAGAAGTACCATCATCTATAGATCCATATTTAGGCATAGATGCTGCAAACTCATGTTCGCGTTCTGGTTCAACGAGTTGCATTATTTTTAAATTATTTAATTTCTCATTTACATCAATGAATCCTCTTAGTAAAGGGAACTGTTCAGAAAGATGAGTAATGGGTATATAACAAGCTAAGATGGAAATGGTTTTTAGATCAAAATCACTTCTCAAGCAGGAAAGTTTAAACTGTTCTATTGCATCAAATTCTTGCTTGGTAAATGTAAAAACATATTCATTTAGGAAACACTGCTCCGCAAGAGCAATAGTTAAATCAATAATCCTTTTATCAAAACCATTATTTTGGATTGAAAGGCATATTTGCTTGCGTATATTAGTCAATGCCTTCTCCCAGGCAATTGTGGTGAATAACATCAAACCAAGCGCACTGATTATCTCATCATCAGCAAGAATATGTTGAAAAGAGGGGTGATCAAATAAATCATGGTGAATGCCTGAAAGTTTATCTAGTGTTTGTTCTGGGATCAAGCGATTAATTGCTGAGAATAGATTTTTATGTGCAATATCATTTCTCTTTAATAGGCCACGAAGCAAAACTCTAGACTGTCGTTCAGGTAAGAATGAAAGATCAGATTCCTCAAGCAGAGAGTTAAGAAGCAAATATGATGATTGCTTTTGTGGATAAAGCTCAATTTCTCTTGTTACATGAAATACAGCCTCCTCAATTCTGCCAAAATCCTTTAAAATTATAGAAAGGTTTAAATTGACATCAGGCAGATCGGCCTGCAACTTCATTGCCTTTCTTGTGTTCGCTTCTGCATCAGTTAGATTACCTTGGTCTTGCAGGATACCACCTAGATTGAGATATATACTTGCCGAATCATCTTGCAATTCAATTGCCTTGCGTGTTGTATGTTCTGCTTCATCTAGTTTACCTTGATTCTGTAGGATCTGACCAAGGTTTACGTATGCATCAGCCAAATCTGGCTGAAGTTCAATGGCCTTTCGGGTTATATCTTCTGCATCGGTTAGTCTTCCTTTTTCTCGCAAGACTAAACCCAAGTATGAATAAGCATTCGCGAGGTTAGGCTGTATAGTAATCGACTGGCGTATCGCCACTTCAGCATCATCTAACATTCCTATCTGAAAGAAAAGGTATCCCAAGTTTGCATGTGAAAAAGCATGGCCAGGGAATAGTTTGACGCTTTTCTTATAGATGTTTATTGCCTTATCAATCTCTCCTTGGGATTGACAGATTAACGCGAAATTAGAGAATACATCTGGATCACTTAAACCACTATTAATAAATTCCTGATAGGCTTTTTGTGCCTTATTTATATTGCCTTGTTGGTGATATTTAAAAGCGATAGCCTTGAGTTGGTCAGGTGGTATTCGGGAAAACTTCTTGGAGGGTTGTTTATTTTTTATTTTCTTCTTTTCTCCAAATCCTTTCATGTTCACAACGAGATATTCTTCTTTAATCTAATCGCCAAAGAAATTCTTGAACCTTGAAGGTAATAGCATGAAACGATGGACTTTTTTGATGGGCAAGAAATCATCAAAAAAAGGGGCGAGAATCCTTGGACCTTAGAAGGCCCCAGTATGTCATATTCTGGTTGTTTTAAGGAGATCATCGACAAGTAAAGTCTGCCAATTCATTGACATGATTGCTTCAATGGCATGACATAATAGCCAAAAGCAACAGGCAAGGCAGTGAAGCAAGTGTTCCCCTTACTCCCCTTAATTATATGGAAAGTACTTGTCCCATCCAAGGCAAATGAGTTCAAGTGCCCAGGAGGCAACAACTATGAGCTGAGCTATTGCGCCTCCCAAGCCCTTAAACGTTCAAATAGCAGTTTAGAGTCTCAACTAAAAGCTTCAACCTTTGAGGCCTGGAAGAGTGCGATCGGTGAGGTTTGAGCCGAACCATATGCTCCATAAAGCCAAGGTACGATCTATCCGTTAATGCTCATGAGATGTTATGAGAATTTAAATCAAACACTTCTTGAAGGAATGAAGGGACTCGGTGAATGTTAATAGAAAAAAGAAAAGTATAAAATTATGCAGGGTATATATCGACAGCTTTTATTTAGGCTTATCAAGCTCTATTCAAGAGTGTTAGGCAGGGAGGAGGAAGACTATGAGCGACCTAAATCCTTGAGTTATCTTCTAGCACAAATGATAAGTTCAAAAACCATTTGATATTTCTATTGACAAGGACTTGATAGGATTGAAATGATTTCTCTACTCATCACACCAGCTTTTGGTGATCAGCTCTAGTGCTAAGAGTAGGATGTTTGCTGGAATTTGATGACCCTCATGCCAAAACCCATAGAGTTCAAAGAATTCTACGAGCTTCTCAAGGCAGCAAAGAATGGCAACAAAAAGGAGAGAGAGAAATTAGAGTGGATCTTGGCAGAATATGAACATGCCGAAGGCTCTGAAAGTGCTTACGACGAATTAGGGCAGGTTTTTTGCCATATAGGGGTGATGGGTCTATATGACTACGCTGGCAGTGATGATATTCAATTTATTAGTCGCTTAGAGAAATCTGTATGGGATTATCTGGAAGTAAGAATGGGAAGCAGCTTAACTCAACATATAGTAGAAACAATGATAGAACATGCTAAACAACATGAGTTATCAACAAAAATGTGTGATAAATGGGACATATCAAGAGAAGAGCTAGCAGAGAACATAGAGGATTTAGCAGTGTATGTTGCCGAAGGAATTATAGAAGTTATCGATTAGGGCAAGTTATTAATATTATTGGAATTCTTTCTCTTCATCATTCGATCAGCTCATAAGTGCAACAGAACCCTTTATCCTGAACAAGAATTAATATGCAAACAATAAAGATCTCACCTCAACATTGACAATACCTCGGAGTATTTGATCCTGTATTTATCACTGCACATCCCAAAAGGTCATCGTATATTTTGCCGATCAAATGATGATGTCAATAATGTTAGGGCTATGGAGATTGATTTGGTCTATGCCGCCAACATATTCAAGATCAGAGCATAACTTCAACGCCTTTCTAGCAAGGTGTGCTTCTTCAATAATGAGCTGAGGCTATTTTTAGCACAATTCATTCACTACAATAAGGTTTTTATTGTCTAACGAAAAAGCCAATAAAACATCTTATGTTGCTATTCATAACCATTCTATTCATACCTACAGCAATCGATGCAAATCAAAATTAATAGCGCAGCAAGGTCACTCCAGAAGCTTGTTATTACCATCACAAGCACCAATTAATTTGACCTACTAAATGCCAAGTCCTTCAAGGATAAGTGATTGGTAGCTTTCATGATGGTTATTATTAGTGATGCCAAATGATTTTGTGGATATCCACAGGTGTGGAAATGGAAGCCTTGTTATCTTTACGGCAATCAGCCTATTCATGCCAGATTAAAGATTACTTCCTCTCCTCGAAACAGGAAGATTTTGCCAGTTTAGTTTGGACGCTTACTTTGGGGAAGCGGCAGTTTTAAGTTGAGAAGATATTCCGATTTTTAACCTAGCAGAGGTTTTCTTCGCCTGATTTAAGAATGTAAAACGCCTGAGGATGAAAGCTGATTTAAAACGATACAAAAAGCCTGATCTCTCTGCCAACAAGTCAACTACTGGTTAAGCCAAATAGCAGACATGCTCATGCTCAGAAGATGAACTTCCCTCATCAAGGTCTTCCTTGAGGCCTGAATAACTCAACTGCTAAGAGCAAAACAGCGATCGAGGTGTGCAACAGCGCCATCACGGTTCGAGTGACTGTCGTTCAGGCCCATCATTCCCAGCCAGAACCTGTCATCACCCTGAAACACCAGCACAGGCTTGGCTCCCCCACCATCATGGTCATCAAGGAGTGCCATGCACAACCGTTCAACCACAATCTGACCATTGGGGCGTGCCCGCACCCTGCGCAACAAAGTATCCACCTGCGAAAAGGGCACAAAGGTGGCCTGCTGAGAATCAGTCACCAAGATCAAGCCATCAAGCCACTGCACCTCCAAAAGCAAGTCCTTAATTGAGGAGAGAAGAGAAGGGTGAGGGAAGGCCACAGCGAACTGCGTCTTAATGTTTTCTTCATAAGCTATCGATCCGTCTTTTCGCAAGAGTCTTTTTGCTCGATCAGCTCATCAAGCGGTAAGCAGCAAGGCACCCATCTGTCCCGCAGCCAGGGGCCGATGGCTCGCTGTGGCAAATCCCGCGTCCCGAGCCAGTCGCTCCTGAACCTCTCCCTTTGGGAACTGCTGCAAACTTGCCTCCAAATAGGCGTAATGCTCACGCAGACCCACCTGGGCAGCCACCGGCACCACCAACCTTCGCAGATAAAACCGCTGAAAACGTGCTGCCAAGGAACCCTCGCCCATGCGATTGAAATCAAGAACTCCTGCCCGAGCACCAGGCCGCAAAAGGCGTCGAAGCTCTATTAACCCAGCGCCTGGATCCGCCAAATTGCGCAGGCCGTAAGCCATCACAGCACCGTCAAAACGATGGGAAGACAAGCCAGTGTCCAGAGCATCTCCCTGCAACCAGGAGAGGGGCAGCCAGGGCTCAACCGCGGCGCGGCGCCTTGCCACGGCTAGAGGCGCCGCAGCCGCATCTAGCCCCAACACAGACCCTCCAGGTCGCAACCTGCGGGCCAATGCCAGTGCCAGATCACCAGTCCCGCAGCAAAGGTCTAGCCAATGTTCACCTGGAAGCGGAGACAACCAGGCCAACAACTGGCGTTTCCAGATGCGGTGCAAGCCAAGACTCAACAAGTCGTTAAGCCGGTCGTAATTAGGAGCGACCGCATCAAACAACTGCTCCACCGCCTGGGGGTCACCAGGCCTCATAAGAAGATCCCATCCAGGGGCGTGAACACTGCTTGGAGCAACTGCTGCGCCCAAGGGTGATCGATGAGCAACACATCCAAAAGCACTCTTGCCAAAAGAACTTCTCCCAAATTTAGGAGTGTGTTGCTGAACACAAAGACAAAGCCTCAGGCCTCAAGAGGCCGAATCGACAAACCTCGCATCAGCAGATCAGTCTTAATTTGCTCCACACTCAGCACGCCATCGTGAAGCAGAGAGGCCAACAATGCAGCTGAGGCCTTACCAATCGTGAAGGCTTCTGCAATGTGATCCAGGCAACCTGCACCTCCCGAAGCGATCACAGGCACCGGCACCGCTTCCACGACTGCTCGCGTGAGCTCCAAGTCATAACCAGCCTGAGTTCCATCTCCATCCATTGAGGTCAACAGGATTTCGCCAGCACCAAGTTCCGCTGCCTGCTGAGCCCAGCTCACAACATCCAAACCTGTGTTTTGGCGTCCACCCTTGACAAAAACATCCCACCCCGAGCCCTCAGGACGACGTCGAGCATCGATGGCCACCACAATGCACTGACAGCCAAAACGGTCGGCTCCCTGCGCTACGAGATCTGGATCCCGCACAGCAGAGGAATTAAGACTCACCTTGTCGGCTCCGGCCCGAAGCAACTCTGTGATGCCATCCAAAGAGCTGATTCCCCCTCCAACTGTGAATGGAATGGTCACAGCCTCAGCAGTACGTCGAACTAACGCCACCAGCGTGGCCCGACCTTCATGGCTGGCAGCGATATCAAGAAACACCAACTCATCAGCTCCAGCCTGGCTATAGCGGCAGGCAAGCTCCACGGGATCACCCGCATCACGAAGGCCCACAAAGTTCACGCCCTTCACAACGCGACCATCAGCCACGTCAAGGCAAGGAATCAAACGAAGCGCGACCATTGGGATAAAGCAGTGACGACTGTTAAGGTTGCGCCACCTTCTAAGCCTTGCAGGCCATGTCCCAGGCTGCCACTTCCTACAGAATCGGCTCCAAGGTCCGAGTCTCTCGCGTTCGTGATCGCATTCCAGGCAAACTGGTAGATCTGCTCAAGAAATCTGACGTTGGTAGGGTCACCGGCTACAAAATGACTGACGGCATGGGCATTGGCTTGGTCGTAGAACTTAGCGATGGCACTGTCAGCTGGTTCTTTGACGACGAAGTTACCTCCGCCTGAGACGCCTGCCGTGAGCGACGCTCGCCAACTCCTTGGCATCAAAGGTGCCACTGGCACCACCAACATCTGGAAGCTGCGTCTGCAGCTCATGAAGCCTGTCACCTGGATCCCACTGCTCTGGGGGGTTATTTGTGGAGCAGCTGCCAGTGGTCAATACCAATGGCGCCTACCAGATGTGCTTGCAGCCGCGGCCTGCATGGTCATGAGTGGCCCGCTTCTAACCGGTTACACCCAAACCATCAACGACTACTACGATCGCGAGATCGATGCAATCAATGAGCCCTATAGGCCGATTCCCTCCGGGGCCATCCCGCTAACACAAGTCAAGCTTCAGATCTGGATGCTGCTTCTCGGTGGTCTTGCAGTTGCCTATGGCTTAGATCGTTGGGCTGAACACACCACTCCTGTTGTGCTGTTTCTTGCCCTAGGCGGCTCATTTGTGAGCTTCATTTATTCAGCCCCACCTCTCAAGCTGAAACAGAATGGTTGGATAGGAAACTACGCGCTTGGTGCCAGCTACATCGCCCTGCCATGGTGGGCTGGTCAGGCGCTATTCGGACAACTGACTTGGACCACAGCACTCCTGACACTTGCTTATAGCTTGGCTGGTCTTGGTATTGCCGTCATCAACGATTTCAAGAGTGTAGAGGGAGATCGAGCCCTCGGTCTTCAATCCCTGCCAGTTGTCTTTGGAATCAAAAAGGCCAGCTGGATCAGTGCAGGAATGATCGACATCTTCCAGCTCGCGATGGTTGTTGTTCTGATCGCCATTGGCCAGCATTTTGCCTCAGTAATTTTGATCTTATTGATCATTCCCCAGATCACATTCCAAGACATCTGGTTACTGCGTGATCCCCTGGCCTTTGATGTGAGATATCAGACCAGTGCTCAACCATTTCTAATCCTTGGCATGCTGGTTACTGCTCTAGCCATAGGCCATAGCCCATTAACACAGGGGATGTGACTCGCCAGCGCCGTCACTGGATTGTTATTGCAGGTAGTGCTGTCGCCATCGGGTGTGTCGCAGCCTTGGCTGAAAGGACTCTCACTGATGCCTTGGATTCGGTTCTGCCCGATGCCCGGCGGATTGCCAACTTCAACCGGCCAGGCACCATCACGCTGCTCTCTACTGATGGGCAGGTGATCCAAAAGCTTGGTCCCGCGACCCGCGAGAAGGTTGAGCAAGACAAGATGCCTCTGCTTGTGGAGCAAGCCTTCGTAGCGGCAGAAGACCGCCGCTTTTACTACCACAATGGCTTGGATATCTGGGGTATCAGCCGAGCCCTGGTGACAAACCTCCGCCAGGGTTCCGTGAGGGAAGGTGCCAGCACCATCACTCAGCAACTTGCTCGAACCGTATTCCTGAGTCAGGAACGAACCCTGCCGCGCAAACTCAAAGAAGCTGCTCTGGCCTACAAGCTGGAGAGACAGCTCAGCAAACAGCAAATCCTTGAGCAGTATCTGAATTACGTCTACTTGGGCTCAGGTGCTTACGGCGTAGCCGATGCAGCCTGGGTGTACTTCTCTAAATCCCCCAATCAACTCACACTGCCGGAAGCCGCTCTAATCGCTGGCATGCCCCCTGCTCCCTCAGTGTATTCACCACTGGTCAACCAGAAAATCGCCCTAGAACGCCGCGCAATTGTCCTTAAACGAATGCAGCAGGCCGGATTTATCTCCGCCAGAGAAGCCGATGCAGCTCGCAACAGCCCCCTCAATCTCAAGCCAGCGATCCCGAAGTACTTCAACAGCAGCGCACCATTTTTCACCAGCTGGGTAGCCCAGCAACTCCCCAATCTGCTCACCCCAGAGCAACTAGAAGTGGGTGGACTCAAGATTCACACCAGCCTCAATCTGGCTTGGCAAAAGCAAGCCCAAGAGGTGATCCGCAAATACGCCCCAGGGAACACAGAGGGTTCCATGGTGTCTATCGAACCAAGCACCGGTGAAGTGCGGGTAATGGTAGGAGGCAAAAACTTCAATACCAGCCAATTCAATCGAGCAACACAGGCTCTGCGTTCACCTGGCTCCACCTTCAAGCTTTTTCCCTATGCAGCAGCCATCAATGCCGGCATCAAGCCAGAGGACAAGGTTGTGGACGCGAAACGCTGCTGGAGAGGGTATTGCCCAAAGAACTTCGGCAACAAGTACCTGGGATCAGTGGCACTCGCTGATGCCCTGAGATACTCCCTAAACACTGTTGCAGTCCAGCTACTAGACAAGGTGGGCTTTGATGCCGTGATCAGCATGGCCAATAATCTTGGCATCGGCACCACCCGCCCATTGGGCAAGTACTATCCGCTCGCTATTGGGGCCTACGAGCAAACAGTGCTCGACATGACTGCAGCCTATGCCGCAGTAGCCAACCGAGGCATTTACATGAAGCCCACGCCATTTGAAGAGATCCGAGGCCCAGACGACGAGGTGATCTGGAACCATCAATTCGAAGGATACAAAGGTCGTCGAGCCCTCGACAGCGACGTAGCAGACACCATGAACTGGATGCTCCAGCGCGTTGTCAGCGGTGGCACTGGAGTTGCGGCATCCCTCGGTGACCGGCCGGTGGCGGGCAAAACCGGCACATCGGAAGGTGCCCGTGACCTCTGGTTCATTGGCTCAATACCACAACTAACAACCGCCGTATGGTTTGGCTACGACAACAACCGAAAGACATCTGGCGGCAGTGGTGATGCTGCATGGGCCTGGAAGCAATTCATGACCAAGATCCAAGACAATTTTGAGGTACAACCCTTTCCACCAAAACCAGTTATGAACCGCACCTTTAGGCCACCGGGAAAAACGAGGAGCAAACCAAAGAACGGCACCGAAGATGCTGCCAAAGACCAAGATCAAACCCTGGGCCCTCCACCCAGATACATCGCACCGCCAGGAGGACCGCCGCTCAATGAAAACTTCGAGCCAATGCCTATTCCCTGATCAGGCTCAGCTGAGATCCAACACGGCTGAATAAAAACCATCACCACCATGCTCAGGATCAGGCCATAGTTGCTGTTCCTCAGACAAGCTCAATTCAGGATGCCGACCAAGGAAGGCCTCGATCTGATCAAAATTCTCGGCCGGATGGATGGTGCAAGTGGCGTAAACCAACCGGCCTCCAGAGCTAAGCAGAGGCAGAAGGCCTTCAAGCAGCTTGGACTGCAGGATCACCAGCCCCTCAACCTGCAACGGATTGACACGCCAACGTGCATCAGCATGACGGGCCAAAGTACCTAAACCAGAACATGGCGCATCCACAAGAATGCGCTGGAAGGATCCTCGCCAACTTGGCTTCACCGCCAACAGATTCGTGGCATCTGCGACTAGAGCATTGAGGCAGTCACCCCCCAAGCGAGCAGCATTATCCGCCAAGCGCTTGAGTCGACCAGCGGAACGATCCACAGCCCACACCTCTCCCGAACCACCCATCAGTTCAACAAGATGAGTGGCCTTACCCCCTGGTGCTGCGCAGGCATCAAGAATCCGCTCCCCAGGCTGTGGCCCCAACAGCGGTGCGACCAACTGTGCAGAGCGATCCTGCACACACCAATGTCCTTGCTGATAGCCAGGCCACTGGCTTAGGTCAGCAGCATTACCAGTCACCATCAAACCATCAGGGCAGCTCTCGATCGGAGTGCTCTCCACTCCAATAGCCTCAAGCGCCAGCCTTACGTTCTCACGGCTTGTACGACGTCGATTGATCCGCAGATCAAGTGTTGGCACCTGATTACTGGCACGAGCAAACAGCTCAGCACCCGCCTCGCCTCGCCAAACAAGTAACTGCTCCACCAACCACAACGGTAGAGATTCCGCTTGAGCCAACCGAGCGGCAGAGTCCTCCGGCTCGAGGAGCACCATACCGGCATCGCGTGCACGCAATGCCGCCCGCAAAATGCCATTCACCACCGGAGCTAATCGGGCAAGCTTGCCGGTCTTCGCAAGTTCAACGCTGGTGTTCACTGCCGCTGCAGGTGGAATCCTCTGCATACGCAGAATCTGATAAAGCCCCAAATGCAGCAACCAGCGCAGCACTGGTGGCTGTTTGCAGGCAGGCACCTTGCCAAGACGATCCAACCATGCATCGAGCCATTGCCGCTGACGGATTGCGCCATAAGCCAATTCCATCACCAGGCCACGGTCGGCACCGCTCATGGGGTTCTGACGAAGAGCTCGTTCGAGAGCGACATCTGCATAGGCCCCTGCCGCCACTGCCTGTAACAGCTCCCATGCCACCCGCCGCGGCAGCAGTCCCGGTACAGGTACAGATCCATCAGCGGCAGCAACGGAAGAAGACAACTTCAATGGTTGTCCTGGGCTGAGATGAATCTTCCAGAGGTAACACCTTCCTGAGCCGTTCCCAACAAGAAGCCCTCATCACTCAACTGCGGCCGCCAAAGATGCCGTCGTAAAGGCAAATGACCCTCGCCATCCACAAGGATTCCTTCAGAGATCAACATCTGCCGCTGCATCCAGTCAGATCCTTCGCGGCTCAAACTCATCGAAATCATCCCTTTCGCATTCACCACTCGATGCCAAGGAACCTTGGATGGCAAAGGTAATCGACGCATAGCCCAACCCACCTGACGGGCACATCCATAGGCACCGATCATCTCGGCAATCTGACCATAGGTCGCTAACTGGCCGAAAGGGATCAGGGACACGGCATCCCATACCCTCAAGTCAAAAGACGCTTGGCCCATGCCTCTGCTGCCTCGCCGATTTGATCGTCTCAAGGCTGTTCTGGATTGCCGAATGGCAGATCTGACGGTTCTGCTTGAGCACGTAGAAAAGCCACACAACCTCTCAGCCATTCTGCGCAGCTGCGATGCGGTGGGTGTCCTGGAAGCCCATGCAGTGAACTATTCAGGACGGCTGCCCACCTTCAACAGTACCGCTCAGGGAAGCCAAAAGTGGATACCGCTCAAGGAGCACAGCAGCATCGAAGTTGCCGTCAAGGCCATCAAGGAAAGTGGCTTTCGGCTTTATGGAACCCATCTAGGTGGAAACGCACGCGACTACCGAGACTGCGACTTTTGCGAACCTACAGCCTTCGTCCTAGGAGCTGAGAAATGGGGCCTTAGTGAGCTGGCGACGCCATTGATGGATGAAGGGATCTTCATCCCAATGTGCGGCATGGTTCAGTCGTTGAATGTTTCGGTAGCAGCAGCAACCTTGCTATTTGAGGCCCTACGTCAACGACGGCTGGCTGGGATCGCACCTCAAGCCGGCGAAGGCCTAGAACCAGCGCTTTATCAAGAGCGACTATTTGAGTGGGCCTATCCAGAAGTTGCAGCATGGTGCCAGCAGGAAGGCAGGTCATATCCTGCCCTTAACGATCAAGGCGAAATCCAAGGAAGCCTCCCCCGCAACGTGAGATTGCGCTGTTAAGCAACCAGCTAACACTCAAAATGGAATCAGCACATCTTTGCTTGCATGCGATCGATTGATCACAAGTTGGTTTTGACGTGCTGCGGGAAGACGCAAACCAATCAGCAAGACAATGCTTTCCAGCAAAATGTTTTGGCCTATAAACAACACAACCATGGCCAAGCCGATCGCTAGCATCTGTTCAAGCAGACCGATCACATCATCAGGATTTCGGCGCCCGGAGACCCAAAGGAAGATCATCAGCGCCAGCAAGATCAATGTGATCCACCAGGGCATGGCTTGAAGCAAAGACTTCCCCCAGTGTGGCCCTCCAAAGGATGCAATGGGAGTGATCTGGCATCAGGCAGTCGACTCATCGAGACCACTCACCCATGCCTCCAGCCCCTCACCAAGGAATGAGAGTCCCAGCACCAATACGAACATGGCCAGGCCTGGATAGAGAGCAGTCCACCAAATCCCAGTTGGCACTGCTGCCAGAGCCATATTCAGATCACTACCCCATTCAGGCACGGTTTCCGGCAGTCCAAGGCCTAGAAAACCAAGGCCACCAAGCACCAAAACCGCATCAGCAGCATTCATGGTCAGCAGGACTGGCACGGATGTGATCACATTGCGAAGCAGGTATTTACGCAAGATCCAAATGGGGCCAGCGCCGAGGGAACGGGCAGCCTCCACAAACAGTTCTGCTTTCACCTGAGCTGTTTGGTTACGAACCACACGGAAGTACTGGGGCACATAAACAACACAAAGGGCTGCGGCCGCATTGGGAATACCCCGTCCAAGCAAAAAAGCCAAGACCACAGAAAGCAAGAGCACCGGCAAGGTGTAGAGGGTGTCCATCACCAACACCAACATGCGATCAAAAGCACCTCCGAGGTAGCCACTCATCATCCCTAGGGGCACCCCCACCAACACAGCCAAGGTCACCGCAAGAAGAACCACCTGCAAAGCCACGCCACTGCCCTCCATGGTGCGAACACATACGTCCCGTCCGAGACGATCAGTTCCGCACCAATGCCCCCATGAAGGGGGCGCATAAATGGGATTATCAAGACCAGCGTGGGCCTCAGGCAAAACACCCACCATCACCAACAAGGGGGTGATTAAGGCCACCAACAGATAGATGGCAACAATCACCATCCCCCAGCGCGCCATGCGAGTCGACAAGGTCACTCGTGACAGACGCAAAGACGAAAGGTCAAAGCTCACTGCTGAGGAATGAGACAGAACAGTCTCTGCATTGTTGCTTGGGCGACTGACAACGTTGCAACTCAATCACAAAGATCGCTCCACCATCAGCAGCATTCTCAACCCAAACGCGGCCTCCCATCCGCTTCACCAACGAGCGCACAAGGGCCAGACCAACGCCACTGCCAGGTTGTTGTGCCGTGTTACTGCCGCGCTGAAACTGCTCAAAAATCAGCTCCTGATCAGCCTCTGGCACACCAGGGCCATGATCTCGAACTTGCAATTTCACATGCTCATGCGTGCTAATGCAGCTCAATTCAACTCGCTTGTCTTCTGGGCTGTACTTGAAAGCGTTCTCAATCAAATTGCTAAGACACTGCACGACCCTATCGTGATCACCAAGAGCCCAGATCTGATCAAAACCGTGTGAACTCGATTGGATTTTCAAGCGAGCCTCATGATCACCTTGGTTCAGTAAAAGCACCTGCTCTAACGTCTCACATGCGGAAAAAGGCTCTGACGTAATGACCAGAGTGCCAGACTCATCACGCGCAACATCTAATAGATCAGTGATTAACCTTCCGAGACGACGAGTCTCATCATCAATGATCGTCAATTGATGCCGCTGATCTTCACTAAGGTTTCCTGATCGGAGCAAAACCCTGGAGCTGTAGCCAGTTATCAAAGTAATCGGTGTGCGCAGCTCATGGCTGAGGGCATTAGCAAATTTGCGCTGACGATTCCAAGACTCAGCTAAACGATCCAAAAGCGAATTAAATGAACTGGCAAGAGGCTTAAGCTCAAGAGGTTCATGCTCTAGCTCGCAACGATGATCATCCAGCGATCCTGATGATACTGATTCAATTACGCCGCCAAATCGCTGCAGGGGCTCCAAGCCTGCTCGAATGCCTGTGCGCGTGAGAAATAAGGTCACCATCGAAGCAATCGAAGCAGCCAGAACAATAACCAAGGTTAGAATTTTTTGCTGACGAATCTGCCTACTAACATCTTCTAGCAGATAAATATTCCATGTATTTCCATGCAACTTAATTTCATCTTTGGCGATTGAATAGTGAGCTGAATCAACATCAATAAGGATGGGTCCATATTGCGAATCACCTTGGTGATTCTGCAAATAGCGAAGAGCAAGAACCCTGCCAAGGCTCACATTACTTATCACATCAGGCCGCACCAAGCCAGCCTCAAATCCCTTTGGATGCATCCAAAGCACAAGGCGAAAAGATGAGAAATTGCTGAGCAATCGCTTCAGCAACAGTGGATCAATACTTTCCCCAGAGGCTGATGCGGGGTCCGAGCGAAGGATCGAATCCTTCGACTTTCTAAGCACAGCCTTGGCATATTCAAGAGCTTCTAGTTGACTCTGCCGTCGCTGTTCAGCGGGTAGCTGAACGTTAAATAACAGCAATAGCCCATATCCAAGCAACACAGCCATCAGGCTGGTGCGCTCTAGAACGCGGCGGATCGAATAGGGCGGACTCCTAAGATTGACCCAAGCCCCTCTTACGCTTAATGATTTGCCTAAACGGTTAATGTCCAAACAAGAACTCATCACTGGGTAATAGATAGTTTTGCCGTCCTCAACGACTACAGCAGTGACCGGGATCATTCATCCCTGTGATCTAGCTCACACCCCCAAAGAGGGAAGGGTCTAATCTCAAAAGTTTGCCAAATTATTCTCCTAATATATTTATCATTCAACCCTAAATTCCTCCCCCCTAACGCAACCCTTCAAATGAAGGGTATTAATGGCATTGCTGATCTTTTATCAAAACAAGCAAGAGTGAAACTCCATCGTGAAAATAGTTGCTTACTGGCATCACAAATTCCGCACAAAGAAAGAGTATTGCGGAAAGCCATGCTGCGAACAATTTAAGCATCATTAATATCGAATAATTACCTCTCAACAGTTCACATCTGATCCAAATACAACATCTATAATTTAAAAAGCATGATTTTACATACGTCAATCAAGCATCAAAGTGTGTAAGGGCATCAAGCAGAGGCAGCTGAACGGATTCGCTGCATCTTCCCGTCAGGGGTCTGAAACTGCTGCTCCAGTTCAAGGCGTAACACCGGCAGGAGAGGGTCTGGACGAGCCATAAAACCAAGCTCGCCATTGCTGAGAGAGGAAGACAAACCATCGATCAGCACACGATTCTGGAAGCCACCTGCGAGGTTAGGCTCGCCGTTGATGTCAAACGCCGGGCCACAGCGCATCAACACCTGGCTGCGCCAGATCGGCGATGGAGCAGAGCCAACCGAGTAGATGATGGCCCTTCGACGGGCTTCGGGATCATCTTGTGCTGTAGCGATTGCCAACACAGGCTGACGACCGGCCAAGGAACAAGGCCAAAGGTTGGAGATTTGCGGATCAGCCAGCCAGCCATAGCCGCGCGCCAAGTCAGCCTTGATCAACATCAGGGTGCGTTGCTGAAGGCCCCGCTCACGCAGGCGCTGGGCCATTGCCTTCCCAAGGGAAAGATCTCGAGTGATCACGCCAAGGGCCATCGCAACAAACACCATCCCCACACTGATCACCAGCATCAGCTCCACCAAGGTGAAGCCATCAAAACCGTCATTGCCTTTAGAGCGCTTCATCAGGTAAACAAAGTGAACTGCTAAGACCAATTGCTGGATCGAGGGGATCGCCGTCGTAACGGCCAACACGGCTCACGCCCAAGGGCAGGCTGATCACCAAACAACGTCGATAAGGGCTGTGAAGGCTGCCCAAAACAACGGTTCCACCATCCAACGTCAAACCATTCGCCGCAAAGCGCATCAGCTGAGGCAAGTTGCTCTGCCAAGTCAATGGCACTGCAGCGAATGGTTCCTGCAGGCTCAATCGAGAGGACAAACACGCCGGCAACTCACTAACAAGCGGCTTCTGCCAACCCTCAGCAGAAACACGCAACCCGCAAGGCTGCCGCTGACTTAAAGCAAACAGTCGAGCGCGCTCCAAGCCAAGCTGCAGTTGTCGAGCAGCAAAATCCACCTGCAATCGATGGCGGTACTCACCAGCATTCACCAAGCTGAAGCCAGCCAGAACTGCCAGGATCGAGAGAGTCAGCAAGAGCTCCAACAAGCTGAATCCCTGCTCAGCAGAGGCTGCATAGGACAAACGGCTCATGGCTGCGCCGTCAGACTGGGCCTGCACCAACCATTCCCCGCGGGCGTAAGCAACTGGCGACGTCGAAGCGGCTCAACAAGCGAATCCTTAGGCGGATGAGCCTCAATCTCAAGCCAAAGTCCAGCCCCATAAGCTTGCCAATGCCGCTGAAGCCCCTCCGGCAAAGGCAAAGCTATATCTGCTGAACGAGACACGGCGGCAAGATCAAAACGACAACTTCCCTTGGCAGTGAGCAGCTCAGAACCATGGGCAACACCTGACAACCAGCGCTGGCCGGCCAACAACTGCAACTCAACAGACTCAAGCTGCTCCTCTTTGAGCCAACCCACACGAGCAGCCAGGCCGGCCTGCCCCCAAACGTGCAGTCCGCTCGTTGCCGTGCCCGCTAACAACAGTGAAGCCACCATCAGCTCGGTCAAACTCATGACCTTTTCTGCTCAAGGGTGACCAGAGGTTGCATCGCACCAACCTCACGCACAACTGGTCCATCAGGGTCTAATGCGAGCAGAAACGCAGCTCGAGCACCAGCGGCAAGACGCAGCCTCAAACGACCTGTGTCACCACTGGGAACCCAATCGATCAAGCGCCAAACGTCCTCGCCGATCAAGCCTTGTTGAAGACGCCCGGGATCAGCATCAGCGCATTGAGAGGCCGAATCATTCCAACTGCTGGAAGGCCAAGTGAGAAGGCAGGCGTGGGAGTCTGTAGCCAGCTGTGCGAACTGCTGAGCAGCGGAGCGAAGCTCATCGGCGCGCATCCGCTCAGCTGTGCTGATGCGCATGCGACTACGGCTCAGGAGCGCAAGCGAATGTAGTGAAGTGCTGCCAAGCAAAATCACAAACGCAGCCGAAAGCGCCAGGGGCAACACCAAGCCAGCGGTGGTGTTTTGACAACAGCCCCGCTGGCGATAGGAAGTCATCTCTAAACAACAACTACGACAAGGATTCCCCGCCGGCGCAGGCAAGCAGCAATCGCTGACGATGATGACCTTGATCAGTAAGAAGCCAATAGATCAGTCCGGCAAAAGCATTCTTAAAAAGGTGTTGAAATCAATCAAAAGCGATAGCAATCGGCAAACAAGCTGCGGATTGCTAAAAGCCTGAGGGGCCAGAGGTGAGAGCAGATCAGCTCAGGGGCACAAAAAAAAAAAACATCTCGCGCCAACAGTGAATAAGCCTCTAAGCCGGCTCAAAGAAAACTCTCAGAGAAGCCTTAGACGATCCTTCACCACAAATTCGCCATATCAAGGCAATATGATGTGGCCAATATTGAAATCGCATATCACCATGAGCATCCTCAACCAACAGCTAAAGCTTGCGCTGTTGAGACGCCAGAAGGGAGCTAGTGCTTTACAGCAAGGCTTCACCCTGGTGGAGCTGATGATCGTGATTGTGATCGTTGGCATCCTGAGTGCGGTTGCCCTGCCGCAATTCACCGGGATTAAAGAAAAAGCTGAGCTCAACACACAACTCGGTGAAGGAGCTGGGCTTGCCAAAGAATGTGCCGCAGCCATCATCACAGATGGCCCTTATCCAGACACTTACCCCACCACATCAACAGGCCTAACAATCTCAGGCAATTGCAATGGCGGAGATACAACAAAAGCACCTACGAAGGATGTAACTTACACAACCGAAGCAGACGCTGTTGGTGGCAGAGCAAAATGCAACGGCAAAGCATTAGCTGCAGGCAAAGCATGCAAGATCACTGTAGACAAAGACAGCGGGCAAATTACCCAAGCAGCAAGCTGAATCTAACCACAACAACTACAAGAAGTAGTCACACATAAGCCATCAATAAACGTAGTCAATCCAATTAGCACAATTACATATTTAGCGAAGACCTAAATCTTTCTCTAAAGGTTTAGGCCGAAAAATGCTGGCAAAAGGCCAACATGGCCAAGAGATAATAAATACGAGCTTTATGCGTAAAGCATTTTCTGCATAAAACTCTCAATCACTTCTCAGATTTCTCTAAGTCTTGTGCAAAAAAAGACAAATAAAGTGAGACAGGTAGAGAAAACTTCACATGAAGCTTCTTCCAAGCCAAATAAACAACAAGGAGAGCAAGGCCTTTACGCTAATTGAGGTGCTTATGACGCTAGTAATCATAGGGATCCTTAGCGCCATTGCGTTACCAAATTACTTCAATCAAGTACAAAGAGCGAAGCAGAACGAGGCGGTCTCAACTCTTGCTCAGATACAAAATACTCTGGCAGCTTATATCGATGAGTTCAATAAAATCCCAACTGGTTGGGCAGAACTCAATGACATCGCAGCGATTATGACAACCAGCGGGCCGGCAAGTCTATCCACTTTCGGTTCAATCAATCTGCCTGGAGGCAATTACACAGTAAGTCGCACAGACAATGGAGGAAACAATACCTACTTCGAATTCACTGCAAAGCCAACTAGTGAAAATCCAGAAATCGCCAAATTAAATGTAATGGCTTGCATTGACCTTGCAACGGGCGCTAGCGATATAAAGCAAGGTAGAAAAGACAGCAAAAACACAATTAGCGACGCTGATCTTGTCTGCAAAGGAGGTGGTTGATGCCTAAGATTAAAAGAGCATTACTACATCATAGCCTCTGGTATTCTCGGCAGAGAAAAGCGCCTAGCGGGGAAGAAGGTTTAGCCTTATTGTTAGCATTGCTAACAGGTTTAACTTTACTGACTGGCGCCACCGGGTTGCTCATACGTCAACTGATGGCAAGGAAACTAGGGGCATCCGAAAGCTATCAACAGATGGCCGAAGCTGCTGCAGTCAATGGGTTCAACCGAATCCTGAGCAAGCTCAACCAAAATGATCCTGAGAACTATAGAGGCTTTCTTTTCACACTCAATAATCAAAAGAATACTAATAATCCCAATGACGGATTCTCCTGGGAACTCATCAATACGACAGAAGCCAAACCTCTTGAAGAACTATGCACTGACACCTCAATGGGGTTACCCATTCATCCGTCCAGCGAGACAGCCAAATGGCCTACAGGCCACGTGGGTAAAGGGAATACAGAAACAATCATCTCAGTACCATTTATTGATGACGAAACGAGAACCCAGCGTCAGGATGGCAAAGGCAGTATTCAAACATTTTACCGCCTTCGTGATTACTTAAGCCCAGGAAAGAATGGTCTTGGCGAAGGCGTATTCCAAATTGAAGGTATCGCAAAAAGGGTCGGTTCTTCTGACGAAGACTATTTAGCTCGAACACTTCTAACACGTTCATTATACATTAGCTCAAGTGTTGTAAGGCCTGAAGACTGGGGTGTCCTTGCTGCACAACATATTGATCTTGGCCCTGCAAACATCAGCGGCGCAGGCTTAATCCTGTGGGACGTGGAATCTCCAAACAGTTTCCAGAGAAAAGGTGGATGTGATGACAACACTCTCAAAGCTGGCATTCAAGGCCAATCAAGCGCAGTGGCAGATCGAATTTGGCCAGTGCTCAACAGAGGGCTGCCAAGCACTGCTCTTTACGACAAAAACAAAGTTATCGACACGATGCCAAGCGACTCAGGGGCTACGCGTGTATGGAGTATTGATGACACAGGCAACAATTCAAATTTTAATTGCGGTGCCGACCAAATTGTCTGTACAAGAGCGAACCACAGCCAGACCACATCTGCACCACCAGGAATACAGATCACAAGCAAAGTCAGCTCTACTGGTCAAACCTCTCAACAAGCTTCTAATGGATTCACCTGGGATGCAACTCTGGCATGTATATACAACTGGTGTTATACAGGCAAACCAACTCTTAGAGATGGCTACAGCTGGTACAAATCTTCAATCTATTACAAGACTTGGAAATCCTGGACAACACAAGCGCAGAAGGAGTGGGAGGTAAGAATCAGGCAGAATGATATTTGCTCCAATCAAAATGGGGAATGTCATCTTTACGTTGAGCACATCAATATAAAAAACACGAGAGTATTGATTGAGAATGACAATAAACCGATAGTTTTACACCTTGAATTACCTGTCTCAGGTTCTACCCCGACGAATCTAAGTGGGCGTATAGAGCTATCAGAGAGCAGCCTTCTCTGTGGGGTTAACTCTGGGCAAACAACGTGTAACAATCGTCCCGAAAGTTTTGTGATTACGTCTTCAAAAGGTGATGCCCCAAGCGACTGTGCCACTAATAGAGTTTTAGATGACCCATACGTTTTGAGTGTTGCCGGCAACAGTTTGCCTGCTGCATGGGTCGCTCTTGGCAAAGGAACATTCACGCTAAGCAGTGATGCAGAGATGCGTGGTGTGATTTGGGCGAATAGCTTCTGCTCAAAAGATCATTCACTCAATCTGATCACCGATCGCGCCGATGGCGGTGAAGGATCTGTAACTCGTGCAGCCGAAGAACTCTGGCAGTGGAGCACTTATGGCTTCAAAGGCTATGGCCGCACCGTAGCCCGCGGTATTCGAGGAACAGGCCTAGATACGTTCCGGCGATGGTGAAACACACGCGATCTGGCGAGAACCTACAAAGATCTCGATGGAATCAAGCCATTGAGAGGAACCTAACCAGTCACCTGCTTAAACCAAAGCTCAAACAAATTAATTGGATAAAACTTAGCCAACACAAGCAAGACTCAGGCGCACCTAGAGAAAATAACAGGAAAGTGATTACAAATCAGCTAAAAATTTTCAGCACCAGCAGCATTAGCAATCAAAGGGATCCGGGCTTCACCATGGTGGAAGTTCTGATTGCTGGTGTCTTGCTGGCCATGGTGATGACTGCAGTAAGTAGGTTCTCACTTTCAGCACTGATCAACAGCAGGAATCAACTGGAAAGAACACGTATAGAGGCAGCAATTAATGACAACATTCAGCTCTTACAACAAGCTGACTCTCTACTTACTTTTGATTCAATCCCAAGCGAAGATGAGCAGCAATATGCCTGTAATGACCCTCCTAACTACCTAAAGGAGCAAATCTTTGAGAGCGCGGGTCGGCAACATGTACCAGCTCCGAATCTCAAGAATGAATCAAACAAAAAACTGATCAATAGAATAGTTAATACCACCGCTGAAGAAGAGATTGCAATTGTCATCTACAGCTTTGAAGGCCCAGGAGCAGCAATAGTTACCAACAACGGTTCTCCTGAGCTTCTCCATGAAACTGAAATGAAAAATGCTACTGAACAAAGAGTGCTGGAACTCAATCCAAATTTCCAGGCGAGGTGCTACAAATAAAACACTTACGTTCTGATAAATACACCTCGCAGGGTTACAGCCTGCTAGAGATTCTGGTTGTCATCACAATTGTAAGTATTTTATCTGCGTATGGGGTGCCAAGGTTTCGCCGAAATGTAGCTCAAGGACAGGTGGATCGCTACACACAATTTATCGAATCTGGCTTATTCAACTTACGCGCAAGATTGGGGCAGTCAAAATCAAGCTGCAGCTTCAGCCTTGATCAGGATCTAACCAAAAAAACATTTGGACCACCTTGGCTTCTGCTGGAATTTCAACAACCTGATGGCTCTCAAAGTAATACTCAACGTCTTAAGTGTTGCTGGAATCAAGATGGGGAGATTGTTAACTGCACGCCCGAATTGCTAAAAGGTAAATCACGTTATCGCTTTCTCACTATTGAAGGAACCAGAGAGTCAAAAGAGGTCGAGGTGTCTGCATCACAAGCCAGCTACGAATTATCACCGCCTGGAACCAGCGCACAACATGACAATCTCACGATCCTGGTTCGATCTCGACATAGTTCCCAAGAGCCTCTGCTGAGAACCCGATGCGTCGAGCTCTCAGGCAATGGCCACATCAGAAGCGGAACCTGGAATGGTGGCACTGATTTCTGTGACAGCAGTTAATCGTTGTCTTCAGACAATCCTCAGGAAACATTCACAACCAATTGAGGAAAAAAGATCTCAACCCTGTCATCGTTAAACCATCAAAAGCCATAGTTCTATGGCACTTGATCCATGAAACTGCTAAAGAGTCATTATCATCGCCGATCTCATCCTTTACCTAGCAATGGGTTTGGGATGTCGGAAGCCGTCGTCGCAGCGGGGACAGGCATTCTGCTAATCGGAGCATCCTCATTAGCGCTGCGCTCGACGCAGACATTGATGGATAGGGCTGAAAGCAAGGCGACTCTGCGGCAAAACACAACCAATGGTCTACGCCTACTGCGATCAGAAATCGAACGAAGCATCCACATCCTGGTCAATAACAGCGACGCTGTACCAGCTGGAATGGAACATACCGATATGGCCAATGAGCAATATCAAGACACTCTTCAACAATGTGGCCTGCTCGCAGAAGCTCGACATCAAGTGTTCAAGCCAATCTTCGGCATCAAGATGGCTGAACTTAACACACCTGTTCTTTATGGGCTCAGTGTTAATTCAAATAAAGCAGGCTATGCCCTGATGCGATGTGGTGCACCTCTAAGCTTGGATGGACGCTATAGCGAAACAGAAGATCCATTTATTGCCAAAGCAATTGAAGATATCGGAGTCATGAAATGCACAAAACCCGAAGGTGATTGCGAACACTTAACAAACAATGAGGGCGATATTAAAAGCCTCAGAGAAGTCATTGAAGGCCTTGATGTCACCTTTACAGCTGACAGCACACCAGTACGCACCTTTATGGAGCCGGCTCTTGGCGTGATGACTGATAAAAAACGCAAGTTGGTCAAATTTATTGATCCGAACCCCAACAACGACGCAGAAAAATTTGAAACTGAGAGTTATCTTGAAGCCCTCAGTGCTGCACGCACAATTACAAGATATCCACTTTATCTTGCGGCATTCGCTAGAGCAGACAAACGGATTGAGCACTATGGAGATGATAGCAATGGTGTGCTTAATGGGGCCTACTTCCGCAATGTAAAAAGCAAGCGCATCCGCTTCCTTGTTGATGGTTCAGGATCCATGAGTGCTTGCATCCTTTGGGGGAGTACTTATGGCGACTGGAAAATATATTGGAGTGGAAGTTACTATTTCTGGTCTCGTCAGAACTGCGCCTTAACCAGAATGGAGTCAATGCAAACGGAACTCACAAGTCTGCTTACAGCGCTTTCACCAGATACAAAAGTCAGCCTCCAGTCCTTCAGCTCACCAGGTCGAAAAAACCACAAAGTTTGGGAGCAATCAAGCAATGGATTGGTTAAAATTGGAAATGATGGTGTGCGTGAATCCGCAATTGCATTCGTTAATTCACTGAACAATGATCGTCCCACAAAGTGGGGAGGAACCTATCCATGGGAAGGCTTAGATGCCTCTTTCAAAGATAACGAATCGGACACACTTTATTTCCTCTCAGACGGAGAGCCTAATGCCGATCGTATGGGCGGTAGCTGGCAAACCAATGATTATGACCCTACAGTCACTTACTATTCAAACTTCAACAACACACGAGAACAGGTACTCAAAACAAACACGATAGCCCTTGGTTTAGAATCACCTTGGATGGAGAAATTATCAGCCAATACTACCGGGGATCATCTACAAATCGACAAGGATTACGTAACAACGAATTCCAGTCAATAAAGAGGCCATCCTTAACTTTCCTGATTCAACTTCAGCACAGCCATGAATGCTTCCTGAGGAACATCTACTTTGCCCATCGCCTTCATCCGCTTTTTACCCTTGGCCTGCTTCTTCAGCAACTTTTTTTTTCTTGAGATGTCTCCACCATAACACTTAGCAAGCACATCTTTGCGCATCGCACTGATACTCTCACTGGCAATAATGCGGCTACCAATGGAAGCCTGTAAGGGAATTTTAAACTGTTGTCTTGGGATAAGCTCCTTGAGCTTCTCCACCAGACCCTTCCCAATGCTATAAGCCTTATCACGGTGCGCAATTGTGGTAAGTGGGTCAGCCTTTTCTGCATTGATCAAGACATCCAAGCGCACCAGATCATTGCGGCGATAGCCAATCAAGTGATATTCCATTGAGGCATACCCCTTTGTGCGACTCTTCATCTGATCAAAGAAGTCCGTCACCACTTCAGCCAAGGGCAGCTCATAAATTAAGGTAACTCTCTCAGTGGTGATGTACTTCATATCAATGTATTCACCACGTCGTTCCTGGCACAAACCCATCAGAGTGCCGTTGTACTCATTGGGGGCATAGATCTCCATCCGTACATAAGGCTCCTCTATTGATTCCCGCTTCTGCGGATCTGGCAATGTTGCAGGGTTGTCCACCATCAACATCTCTCCATTAATCATGTTCACCTTGTAGATCACTGAAGGAGCAGTAACAATCAAATCCAAGTCGTATTCACGCTCAAGCCGCTCCTGCACAATTTCCATATGCAGGAGTCCTAGAAAGCCACAACGAAAGCCAAAACCCATCGCACTGCTGGTTTCAGGTTCATACTTCAGTGCTGCATCTGAAAGCTGCAGCTTGTCAAGCGCTTCCCTTAGATCTGGATATTGATCTGCATCCGTAGGGAACAAGCCACAAAACACCATCGGCTTTGCCTCGGTGTAACCAGGTAGCGGCTCATCTGCTGGGGCATTGAGGAGGGTAATCGTGTCTCCAACCCGTGCATCAGCAACCGCCTTGATCGAAGCCGCCAGATAACCCACCTCCCCGGCATGAAGTTCATGGACCTCACACTGATCTGGTGACATCACACCGATCTCATCAAGCTCATAGCTCTTCTTGCTGGCCATCAGCAACACTTTGTCCTTCGTGCTGATACGGCCACTGATCACCCGGAAATACACAATGACGCCTCTGTAGGAGTCGTAGTAGGAATCGAAGATCAATGCCTTCGTTGGCTCATCGAGGGTATCTGCAGGGGGCGGGATGCGATCCACCACCGCCTGCATAATCTCTGATACACCTAAGCCTGTTTTGGCAGAACAGGCAATTGCTGTTGAGGTGTCAAGACCAATGATCGCCTCGATCTCCTCTTTAATCCGTTCTGGATCAGAGCCCGGCAGATCAATCTTGTTGAGCACAGGAATAATCTCTAGATCGTTTTCCAGCGCTAAATAGACATTTGCCAGGGTCTGGGCCTCAACACCCTGACTGGCATCCACCACCAACAGGGCCCCTTCACAGGCCTGCAAGGAGCGGCTCACCTCATAGGAAAAATCAACATGGCCAGGGGTATCAATTAGGTTGAGTACATAGCTTTCGCCATCGGCAGCCGTGTAGTTCATCCGGGCAGCCTGGAGCTTGATCGTGATGCCCCGCTCTCTTTCCAAATCCATGTTGTCGAGAAACTGCTCCTGCATATCCCGACCGGCCACCGTGCCAGTGTCCTGCAACAGCCTGTCAGCCAAAGTCGACTTGCCGTGATCGATATGGGCAATGATGCAGAAGTTCCTCAAGCGAGAAACGGGAACGTCGGTCATGCGTTGGCGAATTCCCCTCTCGGGCGCTTTGGAGTCAGAATCAAGATTCTAAGGATCCTGCTGATCTGACCAGCCATGAAGAATGCTGGTAGCCATCTCATCAGGCCCATTGCTGTATGAGTGTATGGAAGAATTTTGCAACATCTACAACCTAGTTTACAACATCTACAACCTAGATTTACTCAAAAGCATCAAATATTCTTCACTGGGATACTGATGCTTAAAGCTTATGCATCCCTATCACAGATGATCTCGATAGTGTCAAAAGCCAATAAAGCAAGAGACTCTCTCTAAAGAGCTAAAGCAAAACTAGCAAAATAGCGCCTCAGGATCCAAGCACAATCCTAACAACAATATTCACAGCAACAGAAGTCAACATATTCAAATTGAGAACGGCTTTGCAATAATCATGCAAACAAGAGATATTCAACTAGCAGGATCTATAGCGATCGACTTATCCAGACTAGAGTCAAGTATTAAACAGAGACCGAAGATCACAGACCTCAAATTGATGAGCAAACGCGAGGCAAAGGTCATCTCTATTGATCAAAATTCTCATACAATCCAAAGGATGAGATAATAATCGATCAGCCAACCCTCACTCACTTTCAAGCCTTAAAAGCCCGTTCTCGAAGGAGAATCGCAGAACGCACAAGCGTCTAAACACTGGCTAGTAAATCATGAATTATTCACATAAGACCCATTGAAAAACAGACCTAAAAGCCAGGGCTTTAAAGCTTCTCCTGTCCCCCCAACTTTAGAGCCACTGACCAATTATCACAACATCAAAATCAGACCATCTTTTGATCAAGTAAAACTGAGTAATGTATTGCTGCGTATGCGCATCTGCCTCAGCAGTAAGGGATCAGAATTAGGGTCATGGCCATAACTCGGCAACAATTTTTGCAATCGTTTTTGCCAAGATTCACTTGCCATACGCTCGCTCCAGCAACGCTGCAACACTTCCAGCATGACCGTCACCGCTGTACTAGCCCCAGGCGAAGCCCCTAATAAGGCAGCTAGGGAGCCATCTTCAGCGGATACCACCTCTGTACCCATCTGCAACCGCCCCCCCTCGGCTGTGCGTTTGATGATTTGTACTCTCTGTCCGGCAACTGAAAGCGTCCAATCATTCAACTGCGCATTGGGAAGAAATTGCTTTAAGGTTTCAAATCGATCTTTCTCACTCTGCTGTAGCTCTGAGAGGAGATAAGTGACTAAATCAAAGTTTTTAAAGCCCACCTCCAACATGGAGCGAAAATTGCTTCGCCGTACCGAACGCAAGAGATCCAAGCGGGAGCCTTGCTTGAGGAATTTGCTACTGAAACCCGCATAAGGCCCGAAAAGCAACGAGCGGCATCCATCAATCCAACGGCTATCAAGATGTGGCACAGACATTGGAGGAGCACCCACCTTCGCCTTGCCATACACCTTGGCGTGATGCCTTGCCGTTAAACCTGGCTCAGAGCAGACCAACCACTGTCCGCTCACTGGAAAGCCTGCATAGGCAGCTGCCTCTGGAATGCCAGATCGCTGCAACAAAGGCAATGCCCCCCCGCCTGCACCGAGAAACACAAAAGGTGTCTGCACAGAGCGACTTCCAGAAGAATGCTTGAGATCAAGATTCCACTGGTGCTTGCCGAGCCGGTGCAAATGAACGACTTCGCAGCCGCAACTCAATTCCAAAGCTCCGCTGGCTTGCAATGACTTCACATAGGCCCCCGTCAGCAATCCGAAATCCACATCCGTACCCCGCTTAATGCAGGTTGCAGCAACAGACTCTGCTTTGGCTCGCCCTTCCATCACCAATGGCATCCATTCGGCAAGCTCAGCGGCATCAGTACTCCATTGCATGGAGGCAAAGGCAGGCAGCGCACTCAATTGCTGAAAGCGTTGATGCAAGAAAGCCAAATCAGCATCGCCAAAAACCACACTGATATGAGGGACCAGATGTAGAAATTGCTGCGGTAGCAACTTGCCCTTTTCCGTCAACGAAGCCCAGAACTCCAAAGAGCGCTCAAAGGCGGTATTAATGGCCAACGCCTTAGCAGTAACCACGCTGCCATCAGGCTGACGAGGTGTGTAATTCAGTTCGCAATTAGCCGCATGACCAGTGCCTGCATTGTTTTCTGCCGCACTGCTCTCAAGACCCGGCGCCTGCAAACGCTCGACCATCAACAAACTCAGCTCAGGATCGAGCTCATGCAGCAGGGCCGCCAAAGTGGCACTCATAATTCCAGCCCCGACAAGCACCGCGTCGTAGCGAGATTGGGATCCAGCAACATCAGAGACGGCCACAATTTGAAAGCACCCCTGCTGGCAAGGTTATGAGCGAACCCCCTAGGCTGGATAGATCCAAACGTGCAGAGCATCCATGAGTACAGAAGCCATGGCCCTCACCAACGAGAACGTGGAAACCGTTCTCGATGAACTAAGGCCCTTTCTTATGGCAGACGGCGGCAATGTAGAAATCGTCGAAATTGATGGTCCTGTGGTGAAAGTGCGTCTTCAAGGAGCCTGTGGCAGCTGCCCTAGTAGCACCATGACCCTGAAAATGGGTATCGAACGCAAGTTGCGTGAAATGATCCCCGAAGTCAGTGAAGTGGTGCAGGTGCTTTAAAGGCTGTAACCAGAACAACTCTTCCGCATGAAAATTTTTAGAATTTAGAAATTCATGGCTTCGTCCAAACACGACGGTTGAGATTGAGCTCTTCAACCACACCTATCGCCATCGCCATGTCGTCCACATAGCTCTTGATCAGTGTCTTGCTCCAAAGAGTGCGAAAAACTCTGGCCTCGAACATGTCATGGTCGCTCGGGATAGCCACATAAACGTTCTCTCCAGAAAAAGAAAGACGAAGTTTTTGTCCAGTTCGCTGCCGAAATGAAACAATCCGCTCCATAAGGTTCGGGCTGAGGATGTATCTTGCTTCATTTTGATCATCCCCGTAAACCACAAAATACTTCTCGAAATCAGGATCTTCCAGAGTGATCAGTTCGGGATGTCGTCCAATCTTTTGAATGTTTTGAAAAAATTTTCCAACACCCCCAAAAAGACGTTCGGCTACATCTGGAAGCACAACAGTGGTGCCATTAATTTGCTTATTGAAGTCTGCGACGAAAAACAAACCCTTGAAAATCGTGTGCCATGAGGTGTGCGTGGATCCATCAGAATCGGTGCTCTGAGACTGATATTCCGCATGAACCTCGCTGAACTCGATACGGGTCTTTCCCAAAGTACCAAAAACCCGATCCTCGCCACGATAACGATCAGGAGAAGTATTAAATAACCCACTTTGCACAAACTGAGACTTAGACACCCGACCGTGTGGATCATATTGAAGAGTTGAATCAAAAAAGTTGACGATCGCTGTAATAACCTGCAGCTTGAACTGCGTCTTATATTGTTTGGTCAGTTGCCTGTAGACGATGGCAAAGACAACCACCACTACGGGAAGCAAAATAAAAGCTGCGTTCTGCGAGATTAGCTGAAAAGCTAGCAGAATGACAAATGCAATTAACAACAAGACAATTAAGAATATAATCTTCAATATTTTCTGCAAAATGAGCTTTCGTTTGCTTTCAAATATCCGTAAAACTGGCATGATCTCCTGGCGGAAATAAGAAGGGTGACCAGCAAAAAAGGATCTTTGATTCACCATTAGTCAGCAAATAGTTTAGCCACGTTAGGGTTCTCTCTTTCGATAGCAGGCATTTCAAAAAGAGGGCGGAGTCGATAGCCGATCAGCCCAGCCAAAAGATTACTAGGAAACATTTCAATGGCATCGTTGTAGTCAGTGGTTACGGCATTAAAGGTACGTCTGGCGGCAGAAAGCTGCTCCTCGATCTCATTCAAGGATCCCTGAAGAACAAGAAAATTTTGGCTAGCCTTAAGATCTGGATAATTCTCAACTGCAAACATGATTGACTCCATGGCCTGGGAGAATTGATTCTCAAGTTCAACCCTGCCACGCGTGCCTAGCCTTCCACTCTGAGCCATCCCTCGAAGCTCGGTTAGCTTGGCGAGGGTTCCTTGCTCATGCTGCATATACTGATTAACCGTCGCAATCAGGTTTGGCACCAGGTCATAACGTTTCTTGAGCTGAACATCAACTGACGCAAAAGCATTTTTAACTCGGTTCTTTTTTGCAACTAACGAATTAAACTCCACTACAAATGAAACAAGTATCAGGAGGATTGCGATCAGGAAGAAGACAGAGCCAGGCAAAGACAAAAGGGAAAGACAACTTTTTTATTAACATACTTAGCCCAGGAGGGCAAGAAAAAGAAGTAGGAAGTTAGAAGAATTGTAAGAAGTCATCGAGCTCATGCTTGGATTGACTAGAATAAATCATTAAAGGTCAGAGAAAAACATTCCATGCCCAGCGAAGAAGAGGATCCTCGTGATCAAATGCCCAACCTCTCTCCTCTACCTACCTCGAAAGAGCTGCTGCAGCTTCCTCTACAAATCGTAGTTTCTTTTATAATTTTGGCCGCATTATCCTATCTAATTGGCATGGGAGGAATAGTGCCCAAATTTGGTTTATAAAGCAACCGGAGAAGCTTGAGGACTAAATAGACATTGTTGATATGCAGCTTTTGACAAGTATATCTATTGTCAGAAGACTTGCTAAAGGTTAAATGGGCACTTCTAAACAAGATGCTTGCCTTCAAGCATTTTTCTATTTTTCCCAGGAGATACTTGCGAAGCACTAGAATATCTTCGAAGTAAAAGCACCTATGAGCAAGAATCAATCAAGAAGCAAGGTCATTTCCTTGGATTGTGAATCTTGGGTAAAAGTGAAATGTGATGGTGGTTATGAATATCTAAAAGGTGATGAGCTACATCATCTGAGAGATGAACTTAAATTACCCCCACAATCAACACAACATAATTTAATGAACAAAAACCCTCAAGGGTCAGGTTCTGGTTTAACGAAAAAGGATTATGAAAAGTGCTGTGAGGTCAAGTAGGATCTATATCCCTGGATGGAAGCATGTAGCCCGATCAGGCTAGCTTTCGATTAGCTTTAGACTGATAACTAACTATAAAGAAACTAACGAAAAGCAATGTATTGAAGATGGCGGGTTGGAGACTATTGCTAGTGGTGAGAACCACCCCACCCCTAAGACGAATTACACTGAGCTACACTTGGGTGAATCATTAACTGATGATGTCCAAGAAGGTGTTGGTTATGATGGTCAACAGCTTGGCATCGTGAGAAGCTCCTTAAAACAACCGTTTTTATTCTCCCGCTTAGAGAGTCATGACTAAGGACAAAACTGACTTGGCAATCCTTTTGTCTAAGGATGAAGACATTAAACCCCCTGATGAGGATAATGGTAGCTGGAGATTTGACTATATGGATGATGAAGTTATCGAAGAGTTAATGAGGGTTGGTATCACCAAAAATACCTATGAGATTTTTCTGATCGACGTCTTCGAAGACAAACAGACCTTCATAGAAGAACACCTAAATGGTGACACTTCAATCGTAGACATTTATTCAGATAATGACGAGATGTTTAGAAATAACTATCAGATAGGCTGTTACTGGGTGAACAAGCACTTGAACAACAGTCATTATAAATTCAACTTTCCCTTTGTTGTTTTCTACCATCAACAACATAGAAAGGAGGAATGGACACGTTACGTTTCTGTAGATGAATGATTGCCACTTCATATGAATAGTCATATACCTAACTAGGGAGAATCCTATATTGAGATATCATATCGAATTCTATTCACTGACATTCACTACAAGCCAATATATGGTCTTAATGTGATTCATAGAGGCGCCTGCCCCGCACGCGCTAACAAGATCTATTTTGACGAGTAGATTTTACTCCAACAGCCTAAGAAATCTTTTGTAGTACAATCCTTTTCAGAAATAGAGTATCAAACCCATAACAACAGCCATACAAACATTATCCACAGATTTAAGGAGTACTCCCTATAAAAAAGCAATGGAGTATGAGTATATATTGGCTATAGATAATCAGTAAACAACTGACTGGATAGACATTAAGACAATAAGTGGATCTTCTTCTATCCTCCTCCTCTCACCAAGGACTTTTCCATACATAGCGCCCACTGTTCTCCTCCCGAGTGACAGCTATGCAGTTGGTAGAAATGAGCCAAAGAGCCTGAAGAATTGGTGTGGGATTGTAGAGGTATACCTTTGGGAAAGCATTTTTCAGGGCAACAGTCGCTTTGCCCGCATGGTAATGAGGCATGCAAGGTGCGATGTGATGAATAGCATGAGTAGAGCCTATCTTGTGATGGAGGAAATCAATTACTTTTCCATATGGCCTATCAATCGATAGGAATGCACCTCGCAATTGGGAAAATTCTGAACTTCCAAGGTGGGGAACATCAGTATCAGTATGATGCAACCAAGTGTAGGTCACTAGCCAGATATTAACTACTAACAGAGGAGCTATATAAATTGCGAAAACAGTAACAAAGCCATCATGCAGGGTCCAGGCAATCAAAGCAAACAAAGTCAGGCCAATCCCCCAATCAGAAAGCCATACTTTATTTATCCATTTTTTTGTCCACAATTTATTAGAGAAAGGTGCGATCGGCCAGAAGTGATTCGATAGGCCATATTTTGGGCCTCCAGTCTTCCCAATAAGCAAATAGGCTGGCCAACCAAAAATCAGATGAAGCACAAGCTGAAATAAACCATATTGAACTTTTCCTAATTTGCCTGCCATGGCAATATCTTTTTCTCCACCAGCTTGCTCATCAATTCCATTGCCACGAATAACCAAAGGCACGTGGGTCTCACCATTGGCGATATGGTTTGTATAGGTATGATGAACTAAATGTGAACGCTGCCATGAGAAATAAGGAACAAGAAGCATCGAATGCAACACATATCCAACGAATGTTTCTAATTTCCTATTTTTCGAAAAAGCACCGTGTCCACATTCATGGGCGATGACCCATAAGCCCATTGCTGTTGTGCCAGATACAAGCCAGTAGAGAAGCCAAACAGGCAATATTTCAACACTAAGAGGAATGGAGAACCCTATAAAAATTACAATGGCCTGTATAATCAGAGACTGCGCTAGATAAGCAAGGGAAGTGTTGGTGCTGCAATTCAAGCATTGACGAGGCAAAACAGCCTTAATTGCAGCCAGATCAGGTATATCGTCTTTAGAAACCTGAAGCGCCTTTCCATTGAGGCCAGATATCATGATCTCTTTAGCAGGTTTTTGTCTAAAAAATGTTTTCTCATGACTTTATGAATGATCATTCAATGTCTATGGTTTGAAAGGGCTCAGTGAATAGGATAATTGATAGCATCCATGATTGCCGCTTTATGGGCAACTCAAGATGAAGGCAAATCATCTTGCTTAGCTTATGAGCCAGTATGCTTGTTGCTTAGCCTAACCATCAGCTATCTAGGTCTAAGTAAATTTCTTTACTCTAAGGTAATAGGGCATCAGTAATTAATGTGAGATTGCCTTTAGAAATCGAAGAGCTTCAATGACTATCTCTACTTGAAAAGACTTCCATATTGGCCCTTTAAACGATGTTTCTCCGATTATGGCCCGTCACATCCATAGAAGATAGCACCTTGCAGTATTTAGCTTTGACGGGCCTTAGTGATGGAGTGCAGAACCTTCCTAAAGGTCACCTATGCCAACAGCAATATCAACACCAATACCACAATGCTTAGAGATCTCTGCCCAGCACTCGCTAACAAGACCTACTTCAACTAGAAAGCACTACCCCAACAGCCTCTAAGATCTCCTGCAGTGCAAGGCTTTTCAGGAATAGAGAATCAGACCTATACCAACAGCTATACCAACATTATCCGCAGATATCAGAAATAATCCCCACAAGAAAAAATCCATGAGAGATAGGAGTTTGTGAATATCAAGCAGGCTCCTTCGCTCTGGTGCTCACGACTCAACGCATCTTGTTCGCCCTAACAGATCACGTCTCAAGGAATAGACGTGCGTTGCAGAGGGGCTATGGGGTCAAATCGATCTTTCTACATACGTTATATCGCTTCAGACATTTGTGTAATGAAACCTCAGCCCGATCTAAAATTATTTTTTCTAGTAATTTCTTCAAGGAGCGCTACTATTGATAGAACTAGAGCATCTAGGTGAAATCTAAAACCATGCTGATGGGATTAGCTATTCTACTTAGTTCTGCTATTGATATTAACCCTATTGAAGCTCAATACAGGAATAAATGGATTCAAGAAGGTTGGGTTGAAGCATTCTGTCGGCCAGAAGGATGTACTTGGGTTAAGAAAATGGGAGGAACATGGCCGAGGATTTATTATTTAATTAAAACTCCTGCAGGGCGAGGTCATAGTTCCTTTGAAGGTGATTGTAAGAACTGAAGGTTTCGTGCTATAGGAGAACATTATAAAGATGGACATACTAAATGGCACTCTGTATTGCCAGGTACTAATTCACTTAAGTGGCATAGCGTGGTCTGTCATCCACAGTTTAGGTAATCTCAAGCAGGTTCCTCAAATATTCTAGTTCTGTTAATTCCTCTCAGGGCCTGTGACTCAGATCACAACTAGCAATGATTGGAGTCAATGACGTAGTAGAGAAATTGGCAGATGATGTGTTTGTCGGCGGAAGAAATTCCAACGAACTTAAACACACTACTTATTTTTAATCATGACTACTTTTAAAAATCAGATCACCGAAGCTGAATTTGAAGCACTCGTTATGAGTGAGCTTGAAGACATGGAGCTTTCTCTTGAGCAGCTTGAAGTGATTAGCGGTGGAGGCTGGTTAAGAGATAAAATCAAGCAAGCACTTGATTGGGTCGAGAGTACGTTGGGCGACGGTGATGGAAAGCATGAATGGAGCGACTACAAAGACGAAGTCAAGAAAATCATTGATATCATCGTTCCAGGCCCGTGTGACCCAATCCCAGGCCCTTCAGGTCCTATTAACCCAAACCCAGGTCCAAACCCAGGTCCTTGTTTTTAATAGAAGACTGATGCTTTTAGATAGGGAATATTTTTATATGCATGTATACGGCAAATAAAAATTTCTCAAAGCAAATTTTTGCTACCCCGCGATTGAGCGGGGTTTTTTGTAGCCTTTTCAGCTTGTAATTAAGATCACAGTTGAAGATGACTGAGATCATCACAGCTGTTGCTGATTTGGGAGATAGTGTGTTTGTCGGCGGAAGAGATTCCAACGAACTTAAACACACTACTTATTTTTAATCATGACTACTTTTAAAAATCAGATCACCGAAGCTGAATTTGAAGCACTCGTTATGAGTGAGCTTGAAGACATGGAGCTAACTCCTGAACAACTGGCATTCGTAACTGGTGGGGGCTTCTGGTCTTGGGTTAAAAAAACAGCCAAGAAAGCAGCCGACTGGGTCGAAAGTACTTTGGGTGATGGTGATGGAGAACATGAAGTGAGTGACTACATTGACGAAGTCCTTGCGGTTATTGGTTTCCTATCTAGTAAGAAAAGTGACAAAAAAGACTGACCCCTTCTAGACATGAAGTGTCTTTATCACCCCGCCATTGAGCGGGGTTTTTTGTAGCCTTTTCAGCTTGTTATTAAGATCACAGTTGAAGATGACTGAGATCATCACAGCTGTTGCTGATTTGGGAGATAATCTGTTCATCCGAGGGATAAGTCCCTCACAACCAATCCAAGCTAATGACAAACAACGAACTTACGGTTGAAGAGCTACAGGCCATCAAAGGTGGTGGTGTATTTGCGAAGTTGGACGGCTTCAGAGCTGAGCGAATGGCTTTAAGGAGTCTGGCTCAAACAGGTGATAATAGTTTTGAATACTATGGTGATATTGTCTTAGATAATGCTGTACGGGAACACGTGCGAAAGAACGCCGAGCCTTTTCAGTTGGATTTTAACAGGACAATCCTCAATAACCAATAGAAACACTATATAAACCCAAGCTGATTCATCTATTATTACATTCATAGCAATTCCGCTGAGGTTAGCTATACTCAGGAAAGAGTATTTACCCCTAATGACTGGCCCCAAGGAGACAAACGATGAAATCAATGAGGAACTCTCAACAGACGAGTTGAAAGGTGTTAATGGTGGAATAATGCTTCCTGGTGAAGGGACTAATTTGAAAGGGAATGGTCCAGAAGGTTCAGGTTCTGTGATGTCACTCAAAGATTGGAAGAAGTCAAGACAGGGAATAGGACCCAATCCCTGGGATCCAATAGGAATAGGACCCGATCCTGGCCAGTGTTGTCTCAACAACCTACGCCAATCTAAATAACCAATGAACTCATCAATAACAAAACCAGATTGGATTTACATGGGTCTCTTCCTTGTCTTGATTATTACTCAAATTCCACAGTCAGTAAGGAACCACAAGATAAATGTTTGTAGAGATAGCATAGAGAACTATTTTGATTACCAACGTGAGAGAAAGACAAAACAGTGGGACACGAAGATGAAGGAATTGTTTGATGAGACCAGACACTGTAGACACTTTCTAGACATTGAAGGTGGTCGTAATAGTCGTGGTCCCTTTTTCCGTCACTAACCTTATTTTCTTTTGACTTTATTTTCTAGTAGAAACCTCTATCAACGATTAGACTATGTTGAGAGTATTTGCACCTAATGACTGACCCTGAAAAAAGAAGAGTAAAAGATTGGAACAAGAGAAATGAATCATAGAGAGGATTGGGTAACTGACAAACGAGACAGGATTATTGAAAGTAGTAAAGGGATGGAATTCGATGAGGGATCAGTCTCTGTTGGTGTGAGGAGTCTCATTAGTAATCTTAGTTTCTTGTTTCGTGTTCTTGATGAGTGTAGTTACATCAACATCAAGATAAGAGATAAACTGATGACGGTAACTGTAACTATTTCTGATTACAATATTCTCATCAATCCCTATCTCGAAACTGATGAATGTCTAAACCAATCACAGGAAGACGAAGATTGGATTACTTATGAATGGTTGAAGGAATTTGGATTGGTTGAGTTGATGGATAAGGAATGGAGGAGGACTAATGAGGAGAAGGAAAAGATAGAGGAGGAAAGACAAAGACTTATTCAAACGGTAGATTGGACTAATGAACAATTACCATCAGGAGAGGACTAATGACAGAACCACCTCTTCATCTTTTTCCTCATCAACAAAAGAAGAAGTTGAGAGATTTAGAAAATGAACTTAGGATTTATAACTATATGAAGTGGTTCATCCTACTCCTTGTTTTGTTCTTCGTTGGTTATAGTTGGGAGGAGTTAGGAATCACTAAACTTATCTTCTTTCTTTTTGGTTGTAGTTATGGTTGGTTCGTTCAAAGAGGGAAGGAGAAACACAAGGAAGTGTTAAGGTGGAGATTGATGGTCAATCCAAGTGTTGATAAAGGAGGTGACTGATGGTCGACGATATTCGTGAAGAGATTGACAGACTAAGGAAACAGAACAATGACTATTATGTGAAGGAATTGACAAAAGGTTCTATAACACCTGAATTTCAAGACCCTAGTAAATTGTGGAAGGAATTAAAAAACAGGAATAAATTGTCTATTGGGGTGATGTTGTTTAGTGTTGGGGTTACTCTCTTCTGTGTCTTCTACTACTCGGAGACATTGGGGTTTAGTCCCATTATCTTTTGGTTTTTAGGTGTCCAGTATGGTAACTCAAACGAAGATAAGGATGAGACTGATGACAAGATAAGGAAACTGGGGTACTATTTCAAGAGACGTAAGAAGATAGAGGAATTGGAGAATAGGGATTATCAGGACAAAAAGTAATCCACTAATAACTTTTACTTATCAAACCTTTATCATTGTCTATCATGAATAGAACTTCATATCTTTAGTCATTAGGAGGTACTAGAGGTCTGGTTGGGACAGGAAAGAAATCAGGTTGGGATAGAGATGATTGCAAGTCTGAGGATTTCTTTGTCTGTAAGTTCGAGTTGACCGGCTAGGCAGATTGCCTGATGCTTTTCTGCTTTAGGAAGACTGACTGAGATAGGCCTAGAGCGACCTGTATAGCCCTTGTTTGTTGTTGACGCGGGGGCATCTAGAGTTGCCTTGCAGGGCCTTAAAGCCGCTTCTAGATACCTCATGCTAGGCGATGCGAATGGCTTCCCTTTGATTACATTGAAGCGAGTTAATAAGACCTTCTAACATTTGATCTTCTTGCGCAGATAGCATAGTTGTCATGCGTGCTGCACACTTTTGAGTTGATTGAATGATTGGATGCTTTGAAGAGTCAAAGCGGTGCTGCTTGATGGGAAAGAAGGTCTTGGATTTTGATGTTGTATTGAACTTGTTCCGGTTATTGTTGGCCATAGTTAACCTTCAAATATTTTTAGTAAATCGACTGTCTTTTTTCAAGACAACGAATGAACTGCCTCAACAACCTTTTTCCATACCGAACCTCCATACATTTGTATCGTAGATCGAGGGCTATGGCCTAGAAGCAAACCTATGACCTTTTCTGAATAGTCCAGCTCAACGAGCTGGGCAGTTACTCGATCTCTGAAATCCTTGGGTGATAGACCTGTTATTTGTTTGCATGGCTTTGAAAGATTATGCCCCCAACGAATTTCATTTGTTTTGCGATCAATTGTTTTTAAGCTTGGCCATATCAGACCGGTAATTCTACGCAGTTCCTGCATTAATTCATAGATCTGTGGATGTAAAGGGATTTGACGTTGTGAATAATGGGTCTTTAAACTTCTCTCATCAGACAAAATAACATTGAAGCGATCATCATTGATATCTTCTCCTTTTAAACCACATACTTCAGAAAGACGGCAACCACTGTAATAAAGGATTTGAAAGATCGGGAGATATTGACTGTTGCTTTGATCCCACTCATTAATGGGCCGACAAATAAACGAGCCTTTCTTTTGCAACTGCCTAGCAACCTCTCCAGGAGTCAATCGCACTGAAGCTGGTAAACCCTTAAAAATATGCGCTACACCTCGTACTTCACTCAAGCTGGTCCATAGGCCTGAGAGATAAGCCAGCTGCACTTTTACAGTGTTCTTACTTAATCCCCTAGCTAACAACTTTTGCTTGTAGGCCTCAGCCATTTCGCGCGTACACGAAAGAGGGCTCGCTACTTGGCAAAAACTCATGAACGCTTCTAGAGCCTTGACCCACTGCACGTAGGTTCTTGAGGCAGGTTCTTTTTGCTGACGTCGTAACTCAAGCAAGTCTTCTGGCATCAACAAGCTCTCAGACTTTTCGATGCCTTGGAGCAGATCAAAACCTCTTTTGGCCTGTTCACTACTTAAGAGGCCTTGAACTCTCAACATCTCAAGGCCGACTGCCATATCACCCTTCTCAGCCTGAGGAGTCAGCTCAGGCAAAGCCTCTAACAGCTCATCAGTAGTCAAGGCAGCTTGCCCCCGTGCCTCCGCAATCAGCGCATCAGTTCTCTGCAAGAAAGCCTTCTGGCGGGCTCTGGCCTCATGCAGAGTCTTCCCACCTGGCTCTTTAAACACTGCTTTGCCGATCACGCTCCTCAAATCCATAGGAACTGCCCGTTGCAACACGTAGCTTTGACGAGCCTTAGTGATGTAGTTCGGGACCTTTCTGAACGGCACCTATACCAACAGCTATACCAACGCTATTCTAGTGATGCTTAGAGATCTCTGCCCAGCACTCGCTAACAAGACCTACTTTAACTACGGCGGCCAAGGCCCCCTGCCAACGCCATCACTAGAAGCAATCACCTGCAGCTGGAAACGTATTCAGGAACTAGGGCCGTTTACCAACGATGTGTGGCCCTATGTGGCCAAAGAAATCCAGGCCACGCGTTCACAATTAGCCAAGCTCTGCGGCGTTACCCCCCATCGCATCGCCCTCACTGAAAATGTCACCAGTGGCTGTGTCTTGCCGCTCTGGGGCCTGCCTTTCTCAGAAGGCGATCGCTTGCTCATTAGCGACTGTGAACATCCAGGAGTTGTTGCTGCATGCATTGAACTGGCCCGCCGACAACACCTGGCAATAGACACGCTGCCTGTAAAAAACTTGCGCCATGGTGCTAACGATCAAACGACTAGCGACAGCCTTGTGCTGGAAAGACTTGAGCAACACCTCAAACCAAACACAAGGCTGGTAGTGCTCTCCCACCTGCTTTGGAATACAGGCCAGGTGATGCCGATCTCAGCTGTTGCTAAAGCCCTCAGCCATCATCCACAACAGCCTTTCTTGCTCGTCGATGCGGCACAAAGCTTCGCCCAAGTTCCGGTACAGGAAGCAGCTGTCGCTTCAGATATCTATGCCTTTACGGGGCACAAATGGGCCTGCGGGCCTGAAGGGCTTGGTGGAGTCGCCCTCTCAGAACGGGTGCTCATCGAAGCGAATCCAACCCTGATTGGGTGGCGCAGCTTGCAGAACGAAGGCCATCTTCGACACAACCAGGCCGAACTCTTCCATCACGACAGTCGCCGCTTTGAGGTAGCAACCTCCTGCGTGCCGCTGATGGCAGGCCTGCGCTGTTCGTTGGAGCTGCTCGAAACCGCAGGCTCTCAGCAGGAACGACTGAGCCAGATTCGCCAAGGCAGCCAACAACTATGGAATCAACTACAACAGCTCACAGGCGTTGAAACACTGCTCAACAGTGCCCCAGCCGCTGGTCTTGTCAGCTTTGACTTACCCCAAGGCCCCCCAGCTCCTGATGTGGTTCAACAATTAGGAAACGATCAGCTCTGGATTCGATATCTAGAAGATCCAATCTGCCTACGTGCCTGCGTGCACATCACCACTGAAGAGCAAGAACTCAACACACTTACAACCGCACTCAAGCAGCTAGCTTGCAAAGGAGAGCCAAGCAATTAGCCGTTAGCTGCGTTATCTTATTTGCCAAAAGCAGATATATAATTGATCTCAAAAAATTGATCTCAAAAGTTCCATTATCGACGACAAAACAAGTCTACGAATCAGAAGCAAAGTCAAATCCAGCCTCTAAAGAGCATGCCTGATGTGCATCAAATCATAAAGACATTGATTAAATGAATTTAAAAGTAAAAACAGCCGATACTTAGACAAGAGAGGTGAATTTATTCAACACTTAATTAGCACTTACCCAAGCCGGCAAAGTAACACTTCGGCGATGATCTCACAAAACAGCTATGCTTGAACCGTTAACTCGGTTTCAGCAGAGATCAGCTGCTGAAGGAAACGGGGAAAGTTCGGTGAAAGTCCGGCGCTGTCCCGCAGCTGTAAAGCGCAAACGTCCGTCTTAGAGCACTTGCGCAAGTCAGAATACCCGCCGAATTTCCATCGACGAGGATCGAATCATTCCTACCAAGCTTGCCCATCGGCACCCTTCCACACTATTCCGCAGCCACAGCTGGCTCATTGCAGCCATCCTGGCCACTCCAGCATTACTAGCGATGCTGGTGAGGCCAGCTTTCGCCCATCACCCCTTCGCAATGCCAGAGGCGGGAAATCTCAATGCCCTGCAGGGTTTAATCAGTGGGGTTGGCCATCCACTACTGGGGCCAGACCATCTCTTGTTTCTGTTGGCGATTGGCTTCGTGGGCTTGAACAGACCACGCCAATGGCTGGCACCTTTACTCTCAGCTGGTCTTATCGGTAGTGCGATCTCCCTACTCATCCCACTCCCAGAAACTCTCTCTGTTTATGCAGAAGCACTTGTCTCACTGAGCCTTGTCGTTGCTGGCCTTGTAGCTTTAGGCAAAGCATCTCCCTTGCTTTTGGCACCTTTAATTTCCCTACATGGATATCTATTAGGCGGAGCAATTATAGGAGCAGAACCAACTCCATTAACAGCTTATTTCCTAGGCTTATTCATTAGTCAGGGAAGCATACTATTGCTTGTCACAACATATTCAAAGCGTCTTCTTGATAGCATAGGCAACGGCGCGCAACACATTGCCGCAGGCATTTGGATCGGCATTGGAGCCGCTTTTACCTGGTCACTATTAATTCCTTAAAAGACAAGCCACTTGTAAATCAAGTCTTCTATTTTAAACAAAGCAAACAGTTGTCCACATGATGAAAAATACAAGACTTGAGCCACGATCACTAGACCCTTTAAGAGCCACAACAAGATCAACAACGTCAAGGCCTTATTTTGTTCTTAGTCTGAACTTTTTGTTAGCACTAAGAACAAAACCTCATCAAGCAACCTCTTTTCGATAGAGGGTTCATCAAATTTGCAGTCGCAATCTGAGCGCCCGCTCAGCTTCCTCGCGATCATCAAAATGCACCTTGCTGGTTCCGAGGATCTGATAATCCTCATGGCCCTTGCCTGCCACCAACACCACATCACCAGGAGCTGCCTCGGCAATCGCAAGCGCAATCGCCACCGCCCGGTCAACCTCCACAGTTAAGGCTGTGCCTTGAGGGATTCCAGCCACCACATCAACCAGTATTTGCTGGGGATCTTCTGTACGGGGATTATCTGAGGTCACCACCACTCGATCGGCCAACCGCGCTGCAATCGCAGCCATCTGAGAGCGCTTGCCACGGTCTCGGTCTCCTCCACAACCAAACACGCAACACAAGTTTTTACGGGTGAACGGCCTGGAAGCCGTCAAGGCATTCTCCAGACCATCAGGGGTGTGGGCGTAATCCACCAACACAGTGGGCACTTGACTGGCATCAGCGGCAGGGATCAACACGCGCTCCATCCGCCCAGGTACGCCGCGGAAGTCTGCGATCGCTTTCAACAACAACGGCAAGGGCAAGCCCTGTTGCAACAAGACCCCAACCGCCTGAAGCAGGTTCATCAAGTTGAAGCGACCCAGTAATGGAGAGTCAAACCAGCCCTCACCACAAGGGCTGATCAGGCGACCTTGAACCCCAGCGGAGCTCATCGTCAGCTCCGTCATTGTCAGTTCAGCATCAGCTCGCTGCAAAACACCCTCGGCAAGAGAGCTGCGCCAACAGGTATCGCCGAGACGCTGGGCCAATCTTGCGCCCCAGGGGCTATCAATATTCACCACCGCCTTAGCTGATCCAGGTTCCAGCAACGGTGGTGCAAACAGCTGCGCCTTGGCCTCGAAGTAAGCCTCCATCGAAGAGTGATAGTCAAGATGATCTTGAGTGAGGTTGGTAAACACGGCGCCAGCAAAACGACATCCCGCGACCCGTTGTTGTTCAAGGGCATGAGAGCTCACCTCCATCGCTCCCAACTCAGCACCGGCCTCAACCGCTTGCGCCAACTGAGCCTGAAGGCGATCAGCAAAGGCCGTGGTATGCGTTGCGGGAACGCTGTAGTTAGGCCAGCGATTCACGAGGGTGCCGAACAAGGCAGTTGATCTGCCCACAGCCACACTGAGATGCTCAATCAGATGGGTGGTGGTGGTTTTGCCATTCGTCCCCGTTACCCCGATCAGAGCAAATCTCGAGGAGGGCTGCTGCCAAAAGGCCGCTGCCAGCTGTCCAACCCATGCTGCAACCGGCTCCGGTACCACCACTACCGCATCTGTAGGCCCAGGCGGCTGCAAGGCTGCTGCTGCGGGTCCAATCACCGCCGCCTCTGCACCAGCGGCCAAAGCCTGACGCCAAAAGCTGCCGCCATCAACCTGTTCACCAGGTAAGCCCAGGAATAAACAGCCTCGAGCAACCGAACGGGAATCACAGCTAACCATTGCAAGAGAGGGATTCGCCAATCCCTCCGGCACAGGGAGTCCTACAGCCCGCAACAATGAATGGAGCATCTGGGTCATTCCAGGCCCGCCCATGAATGGAGCCGTTCTAGTCCGATCCAAGCGCCTTGGTGCAGGCCTGTTGCAACCAGCGGAACAGTCCTTCCCCCCCAAGCCGCGGCGACACCCGCGGCAGCTCTAGCGAAAACTGTTGCTCCAGTTCAACCAACACCAAAACAGGAACCTGCAAGTCGTAATGGTCGCGGATACTGGCGGGTGTCGCACCATCATCGATATCGATCACACGCAGCGTTAAAGGTGGTTGGAGTTGATCCAAAGCCAGCTCGCGCAGGCGTTGTTCAAGCCCCTCACATAGACAACAACCATTGCGGCTGTAAAGCAACAACTTCAAGGCCTGCATTAATCAGGCACCGGGTCGCAACCACAGGGGGTAAAAGGATGGCAACGAGACAGGCGCCGCAAGGTGAGCCAACCACCGCGCCATGGTCCATGACGCTGGATCGCTTCAAGCCCGTAAGCACTGCAACTTGGGATGAAGCGGCAATGGGGCCCAAGTAAAGGGGAAATCCAGGTTCGATAAAAGCCAATCAAGGCCAGCAGCACTGAACCAATGGCTCGGTTGAGCAGTGCAAAGATGCCGCCAGATAGAGTATTGGATTCGCGCATGGCGAGCCGAAGGCTGGGCCTTGAGGTCCAGCATGACGTATCGGGAGCGCGAACTATTCTATCCAACCTGCCTTAACTCATGTCTCGATACCGCGGCCCTCGACTGAGGATCACGCGGCGCTTGGGAGATCTACCAGGTCTCACCCGGAAGGCCGCTAAGCGGTCCCATCCCCCCGGTCAGCACGGCCAAGCCCGTCGCAAGCGCTCCGAATACGCAATCCGCCTTGAAGAGAAACAGAAGCTCCGCTTCAACTACGGGATTTCCGAACGGCAGCTTGTGCGCTACGTGAAGAAAGCCCGTGCCCAAGATGGCTCTACAGGAACCAACCTGCTCAAGCTGTTGGAGAACAGACTCGATAACGTCTGCTTCCGCCTCGGTTTTGGGCCCACAGTTCCAGGTGCTCGTCAACTGGTGAACCATGGCCATGTGACCGTGAACGGCCGTGTTCTCGACATTGCTAGTTACCAATGCAAACCCGGTGATGTGGTTGCCATTAGAGAGCGCAAAGGCAGCAAAAAGCTGGCCGAAGCGAACCTAGAGTTCCCCGGATTGGCAAATGTGCCGCCACACATTGAGCTCGATAAAGCAAAAATGAGCGCCAAGATCATTAGCAAGTGCGAACGCGAATGGGTCGCACTTGAGATCAACGAACTACTGGTGGTGGAGTACTACTCCAGAAAGGTTTGAATCAAAATCAGCCAAGCGTTCTTCAACAGGCCCCTGCTTTGCAGGGGTTTTTTGTTGCTGTTGCCTACCCTGCTCAAAGCCCTCTCTAGGTCGTGGCCCCAGCTCAAAGCGATCAACAGCAGGTTGCAGGGATCAGCACCCGCGCCATCCACCACGGCGAAAGCTTTGCAGCAGAGACCGGTGCCGTAATGCCACCGATCTTTACCAGTTCAACCTTTGCCCACGGCAATCCTCAGGGCTTCGACTACACCCGTTCAGGCAATCCCAATTTCCGCATCCTCGAATCAGTGTTGGCAGCCGTAGAAAGCTGTCAATTCGCCACTGTCTTCGCTTCAGGGGTGAGCGCCATCACAGCCATCGCCTCAACACTGCAAGCCGGAGATCTGGTGCTCTGTGAGGAAAATCTTTACGGCTGCACCGTGCGCTTATTCGAGCAAGTTTTTAGTCGTTTTGGTGTACAAACAGCCTGGCTGGATTTCACCAATCCATCAGCGCTTGATGCCATTGCAGTTCAAAAACCCGCAATGATCTGGCTGGAGAGTCCAACCAATCCCCTGCTCAAAGTGATCGATCTAGCAGCCGTCTGTGATGCCGCTGCAGCAGAAAAAATCCCAGTTGTCGTCGACAACACGTTTGCCACAGCCCTACTGCAACAACCACTGCAGCTAGGCGCCACCCTCTCACTCACCAGCACCACCAAATACATCAACGGCCATTCCGATGCCCTTGGTGGTGTGGTCTGCAGCGACGACCCGCAATGGCAGCAAAAGATGGTGTTCGCACAAAAGGCCTTGGGATTACAACCCTCCCCATTTGACGCCTGGTTGATTACTCGCGGCATCAAAACCCTGCCACTCAGACTGGAACGCCAAATCACTAATGCTGCCGCCATCGCTGATCAACTGGCCAGCCATCCACGCATGCACTGGGTGCGCTATCCATTCCGTTTAGACCATCCCCAGCAGGCTGTAGCCCTCAAGCAGATGAATGGTGGTGGTGCCATTGTCACGGTCAGTCTCAACGCTGACCAAAGTCAGACTTACGCCTTCTGCAAGAGCCTGCGCTATTTCACGATGGCCGAAAGCCTGGGCGGTGTTGAAAGCCTCGTTTGTCATCCCGCCACCATGACCCATGCCTCAGTCGATCCAGATATCAAGCGAAAACTTGGCATCGATGATGGTCTGGTGCGCTTCTCCGTGGGCTGCGAAGACCTCGCTGATCTCAGAACAGATTTAGATCAAGCCCTCAAACAGCTGTAGTGAGCCCACGCGACCTACTGCAGGATCCCTGCTGGCACGCTGATGACCTCGGCAAAGCTCTACCAGATATTCCCCATGCCGTTTCGGTAGCCCTACCCCGCTGGCAAGACGTGGTCGCCTATGAGGAGAAAGACCCTGCTTGTCTTAAGGCCCTGCAGGCCATCTACCCCCGTTTCGGCTTCCATCCACTGGTAGCAGAGATCGCCCAAAAAGCACGGGAAGAGCATGGCTGGGCAGATGGCAGTGCCTGGCCCTATCCCACTGCTGCTGCCGCTGAACGAGCCAGATTTCATTGCCAGCGCAGTGAGCCGATGGCAAAAACAAGCATCAAAACCGTACTGGGCCTGCCATGTTTGCTCACCGACGCAAAAGGCTGCAGCGCTGCCAAGGCCTTCTGGCAACACAGCGGCCTTGGTGCATCCTCACGTCAGGCTGCTAGCGCACTTGGGCAGGAACCTTTTCCCTCACTGCAAGCCAGTGCAGCCGCCCAGACGTTGCTAAAACAACGACTCGCAGAGATCTATGGCTGCGACTCAGAGCTCGTGCAACTCCATCCCTCCGGGATGGCTGCTCTCACCAAAGCCCTGCAAGCGATTACGGCTCTACGCCCAGGCAAACCCTGTTTGCAGCTTGGCTTCCCCTATGTGGATGTGCTCAAGCTGCCTGAGGTGGTGTTTGAAGGTTGCGACCTTCTACTGACAACAGATCTGAACCGATTGGCCCTGGAACTTGATCGCAGACAACCAGCCGCTGTGATCGTTGAGCTCCCTAGCAACCCCATGCTGCAGTGCGTCGATCTGCCAGCGGTAGCCCGCCTAGCAAAGGCTCGAGGTATCCCCGTGATCGCTGATGACACCATCGGCTCACCACTCAATCTTGATGCGCTGCCCCATGCAGATCTGGTGTTTAGCTCCCTCACCAAAAGCTTCGCCGGCCGTGGTGACATCCTGGCGGGTTCTCTCGTCGTCAGCCCTAGCTCCCCCTGGCGAGAGGAGCTGTCCAGAGAGTTCTCGACTGCCCTTGCTCCCCTGGGGGATGCCGATGCCATCGCCTTAGAACAAGCCAGCCGAGATGTGGCCCAGCGGCTGCCGCAGCTCAACAACGCCTGCCAAAGATTGGCAGACAAGCTGGCCTGTCATCCCTCTATTGCTCGAGTACACCACCCAGGCCAATGCACCAACTTCAAAGCCCTGATGCGCCCTGGCGCCGGCCACGGCTGCCTGCTCTCGTTTGAGCTATGGGGGGGGATAGAGCAAGCCAAGCGGGTGTATGACGCCCTGCAGGTCTGTAAAGGTCCAAGCCTCGGCACAAGCTTCACGCTGGTGTGCCCCTATGTACTGCTCGCCCATTACAACGAACTGAGCTGGGCAGAATCCTGTGGAGTGCCCAGCCATCTGCTGCGCGTATCCGTAGGGCTTGAAGATCCCGATACCCTTTGGCGCCGCTTTGAGATGGCCTTCAAGGCCTAACCGTAAGCAACCCATCACATGGTCGTCACAACAGATCATCGTCCTCACCAATAGAGCCAAATTCCAGCTAATGATGTGGTCGATTCATATGCACGCATGTCCCGCATTTACGAAGACAACAGCCAGGCAATCGGCAACACTCCACTGGTCAAACTGCACGCCGTCAGCAAAAACGCCAAGGCAACTGTTCTCGCAAAGATTGAAGGCCGCAATCCCGCCTACAGCGTGAAATGCCGCATTGGCGCCAACATGATCTGGGATGCCGAAAAGCGCGGTTTACTGAGCAAAGAGCGCACGATCATTGAGCCCACCTCTGGTAACACCGGCATCGCTCTGGCCTACACAGCAGCAGCCCGCGGCTACAAACTGATCCTCACCATGCCCGAATCAATGTCGCTAGAGCGGCGGCGGGTGATGGCAGTGCTTGGTGCAGAACTCATTCTCACAGAAGCCGCCAAGGGGATGCCAGGCGCCATTGCCAAGGCAAAAGAGATCGCCGAAAGCGATCCCCAGAAATACTTCATGCCCGGTCAGTTTGAGAATCCGGCCAATCCCGACATCCACAGCAAAACAACCGGTCCAGAAATCTGGAACGACTGTGATGGCGCCATTGATGTGCTCGTGTCTGGCGTAGGCACCGGCGGCACGATCACAGGTGTCTCCCGTTACCTCAAGCAGGAGAAAGGCAAAGCCATCATTTCTGTAGCCGTCGAACCAACCCATAGCCCGGTCATCAGCCAAACCCTCAACGGGGAAGAGGTCAAACCTGGTCCTCACAAAATCCAGGGCATTGGAGCCGGCTTCATTCCCAAAAACCTCGATCTTTCTTTAGTGGATCGTGTTGAGCAGGTCAGCAATGATGAATCCATCGCAATGGCCCTGCGCTTGGCAAATGAAGAAGGTCTACTGGTGGGCATCTCCAGTGGTGCGGCAGTTGCAGCGGCTATTCGTCTGGCAGAACAACCCGAATTTGCGGGCAAAACCATCGTGGTAGTGCTGCCAGATATGGCCGAGCGTTATCTCTCTTCAGTGATGTTTGAGAATGTGCCCACAGGCATCATTCAGGCCCCTGTAGCTGCCTAAATCGCCTCCAGCTTGAAACAGATCAACAGGGGCGGGCCGCTGGCAACACCGCCTCTGGATCAATCCACATCGCATCGCCATAAGAGAAAAAGCGATATTGGTGCTCAATGGCCTCGGCATAGAGCGCCAGCAGCCGTTCACGACCAACCATGGCACTCACCAACAGCAACAGAGAGCTTTTGGGCAAATGGAAGTTGGTGAGCAGTCCATCCACCACGGCAAAGCGATAACCAGGCTGAATCACCAAATCCACTGGTCCACAAAACGACTGCAGGAATCCCCCACCTGCTAAAGCAGCACCTTCAAGGGCCCTGACGCTGGTGGTTCCCACAGCAATCACCCGGCCTGCTCGTGCTCGACAAGCCATCACCGCCTCAACAACTTCGTCGCGCACCTCCACCCACTCGCTGTGAAGCTGCAAATGGCTCAGATCCTCAGTTTCAACAGGTCGAAACGTGCCTAAGCCCACATGCAAGGTGACACTGGTCAGTATCACTCCCCGCTGCTTTAGAGCCTCCAATAACTCATCACTGAGATGAAGCCCAGCCGTTGGCGCCGCAACGGCGCCGGGGCGGGATGCATAACGGGTCTGATAACGGTCGCTATCACTTGGATCATGACATTTGATATAAGGCGGTAAGGGCACTTCGCCGTAGCGCTCAAGCAGCAACTCAAGCTGCTCGGCATTGGCGTAATGGCTCGGGAACTGCACAACCCGTCCGCCACTAGCGCTGTCTTTACTAACCACCTGCAAAGCAATGGGCTCCTCTCCTGGAGCCTCAAGCCAAAGCTGATCACCTGGGCGCAAACGTTTAGCAGGCCGGCCCAAACACAGCCAGCATCCCTCACCACGCGGCTCAAGCACCAACAACTCAGCCAAGCCACCACCTGATCGCCGCACCCGCAGCCGAGCCTTAAGAACGCGAGTGTCATTGATGACAAGCAGATCACCAGCGCGCAATTCCTCCTGCCAATCCCAAACCTCGGCATGTCGAGCAATGGGAGGCTTCATCCCCAATGGCTGAACTATCAAAAGCCGCGCCGCATGCCTTGGCTCCACAGGCAGCTGAGCTATTCGCTCAGGATCAAGCGGATAGTCATAAGAACTGAGCAGAGAATCTCTTGGATCTAGAATCATTCGTGAGGTATTGCTTTATGAGTGACGTTCAAAAAACCGTTCAAAAAGTTCTGGGTTCACAAACCAGCAAGTTTTTGGTCCGCTGGTTATCCCTATCTATTTTAATGCTCTAGCAGGGAAGAGCCTCCACCAGAGCAGCGTCAGTTCAGCAGCCCTTGCAAAAGGGGTCGGAGCAAAGCAAAGCAAATCTCCTGAAAATCAGCATAGGTTTTCAATCTGCCCTGCTAAGAGCGCTCAGCATCATCCTCATCGCACATTGCGGCACCATGCACTTGATGCTGTTCAGATGAAAGTGAATAGGGCAAAAACTATTGATTTACAGTTCAAAAATTTCTCTTGCAAAATTCATGAAAAAGCCTGCCTCTGTTGGTATTAAGTAAAAACTTTTGTGATCCAAGATGCAATTCATGGGTGCATTCAACTATTTCTGGAGGATTACATCTGAATATCAATTCAAAATCATGATCTTGATGAAATTGATCTCTACCTATCACTCTTAGAAGAAATAATATCTTGTCATTTACTGCATCAGATCCCTTGCAGAGATAAACCATCATGCTGAGCGTTGCAAACTCGATTCTTTCGCATCTGTGCTCATTTTTCAAGGCTATACAATTGTCAGTAGCAATACAAGGTCAAAAGATTTGTCTATGCATGGGCATTAACAGGATCAATTGCATCGCCTGGCCAGTTTCACCATTTAATCTAGTATTTTTTAATAGCACTCCATTAAAAATGACTAAAGGCATAAATCCCTTCACTGCTTGTTTTCTTTTCATTCTCGCTGCATCCTTGCCTCTATCAATCAAATCACAACCAAGCAAAGGTATCACCAATGACCATGATTATTACTCTCCATGGAGTCCTGGGGATGCTGGGGTTTATGTTAACAAGGATGGCTATGCCTTTGATCCCTGCATGTCAAGATTTCCTGAAGATTGCGAGAAGAAACCCTACATCAATCTTGGCAAGTGGCAACGGATTAGTAATGAAGTCATGCAAACACCAAAGGGAACTTTTTTTCTGCAGGAATGAATCTCTCAAGAGAGAAACATCAACCAATGGCCTATTCAGTTGCACAAAAGAGGGATGGGTGAAGAAGAGTTGTACGCAAGGGAGATGTGTAATGGGTGGAATGGGAGATCTTTAATGCTTGCTTGAGTGTGTTGCTCTACGTCAACTCAATTCTGACATTTAGAGAACCTCAGTCGCCCATCCAATCTCTAGTTCCCTTCTCATGATCCATGGATGGCAAGTGCAATTGTGGTGCCCTCTTTTGAGCCTCAGGCCTACTACAGGAGCGAATAGCTAGCAGCAATGCGATGATGTTTTCCCAAAAGCCCCCTACGCCCTCTCTCAAGCTGAAACGCCAAAGTGTGTAGAGAAAGGTTGTCAACCCAAACGACGTCGCTGATCGACTATCCCGCTAGGTAATAGCGCACCACGCAAAAGACTCGGCTGTAGTCGCCAGACAGGGCCTTAAACAAATAGACAGCCCGCTGATTGAGAAGCGTCTGATCGAGCCAATCGCGAGTGATCACTAGCGCCATCACCACAGTGGTCGTGCGCTCCGGATGAAGCTCTTCCTGCTCTACGACATAATCACAAAAAGGATCAATCACCGAACTAAAGCGACTCTCCAAAAGGCGGAGCTCGAGTTCACCGGGATGATCGCCAACAAGTCTGTCCCAGGCGGTACGAATTGCGTCTGGATCATCATCATCGCCGAGCACAAAGACAGCCGTCACGGAATCAGCAATGGAACATCCATAACGCAACGCTTCCATGGAGGCACGCCACAAACCCGGAATCCAAACGATGCAGTGATTACCCAAAGGAGGTTGGCGAGGCGCCACCTGCAATGGGCCAAAGTCAGGCTCCAAAGCGAGCGCTGCATAAGCCTTTCGATAGCGGCGACGAATCTGCGCCAGACTCCATACCAATGCAGGGATGGCAATCACCACAGTCCAGGCACCCTCCTGGAATTTGCTCACCACGATCACCACAAGCACCACAAAAGTGGTGACTGCACCAAGAGCATTCATCAACAGTCGGCCCTGCCAACCATTCCCCCGCAACCGCCACCAACGACGGACCAATCCCAGCTGAGAAAGGGTGAAGGCAGTGAAGACCCCCAGGGCATAAAGGTTCACAGCAACAGTGGTATCGCCTTTGCAGATCACGATGATCAGCGCCGTGACCAGCAAAAGAACGCCAATACCGTTCTGGTAGACCAAGCGATCACCAATCCAGCTCAACTGCCTTGGCAGGCAATGATCTTCTGCCAACATCGCCGCTAAACGAGGGAAACCTGCAAAGGCGGTGTTGGCCGCCAAAACAAGGATCAAGAGAGTGGAAAGCTGCAGAGCCCAAAGCAGAACACTGCCCGAACCAAAAGCCCGCGAACCGATTTGAGCCAACACAGTGACCCGATCATTCGGAGCGATGCCATACATGTAACCCAGCCCACTAACCGCCAAAAACATGGCTGCGAGCAACACACCCATCACCAACAACGTGCGTCGGGCATTGACCACCGCAGGTTCCTGAAAAACTTTCACTCCATTGGCAATGGACTCAATACCAGTCATCGCTGAACAACCTGAGCTGAAGGCCCGCAGGATCAAAAACCACCCCAACGGCTGAACGGCTTGCACAGCTGGTGGCATATCCGGCACAAAGCCATGCTCAAAAATCAGATCCTTCAAACCGGCAAGGATCAACAAAGCCACCATCACCACAAAGGCATAGGTGGGCAAAGAAAAAAGACGTCCAGTCTCTTTGAGGCCCCGCAGATTGGCCCAGCCAATCAACGCCAACAAAAGCAAGGCAAGCGAAACCTCGTGATCGAGCATCGATGGCACAAGGGAGGAGAGAGCCTGAGTGCCAGCCATGAGGCTCACCCCCGCGGTAAGGGTGTAATCGATCAGCAATGCCGCCGCTGCGATCAAACCAACGTTGCGGCCAAGGTTTTCGCGTGCCACGACGTAGGAGCCGCCCCCTTTCGGATAAGCCTCAATCGCCTGGCGGTAGGAGAGCACAACGATGGCAACCAGAGCAATAATCGCCAGGGTGATCGGCACAGAAAAGCCAAGTGCACCGCTGCCGCCAAGAATCAGAACACCAAGTGCAGCTTCAGTGGCATAAGCCACTGACGACAAGGCGTCCGAAGAAAGGATCGGCAAAGCCTGAACACTGGGCAGCCGCTCATCGTCAACCTTATTGCGGAGGAGTGGATGCCCCAGAAGTTTCTGGAAAAAGCTCAAGTCGTCTTGGAATCGTTTTCTTCAGGATGCACAAAAGGAAGCAAACGGCACTTTCACAGGTCTATGACGTAACACCGAGAACTGAAGACCTTGCATCGCTTACGTACTACAACTAGAAGAAACAAAACAACGGTCTGGAGCGATGAAACCCCTTTCCTTTCCAACCCTTGGAGGTGCATTGCTGGGCTCGCTTTCGATCTTACTTGCCTCCTGCGATGTCTCCAGCCTCACGGGTAATGCGTCAAGTCTCTCCGGGAGGGTTTCCGTATTAGGAAAGCCCGTCAGTGAAGCCAAGGTGTTGCTCTGGCAGTCTTCCGCCAAGGGTGGAGCGAAGAAAATCGTTGAGACCAAAACCTCTAAGGATGGGGCGTTCAAATTGGCCATACCCCGCAATAAGGATAAGGTCACTTATTTAATTTCCGAAGGAGGAAGTATCGATGGGCAAGATGCTGGCAACTTGAGAATGCTCAGTGTTCTTGACTCCAATTCCAACAAGTCTGTCGTCATCAACGAACTGACATCCGTGGGATCAGTGTGGCCCAATGCTCAACTGATCAACGGAAATAAGATCAGTGGTAGCAAAACAGCTTTAGCTATTGGTTCGGGACATGTAAGTCACCTAGTCAATACAAACACCGGCAAATATGGCGAAACACTTCTGAACGGCTTAAACCTACCCAACTCCGAGACGATGGTTCGTCTCAACGTTCTTTCCAACCTATTGGCCCTTTGTGGCAATAGCAATACAGCCGATGGCTGCAATCAGTTCCTCAATCTAACCAATTCAGATAACAGCCTCAACGCACTAATTTCTATCGCCAAAGAGCCATGGGCAAAAGCCAGTGAGCTCTACAAACTGTTCACTCAACAATATCCACTCAACAAGGCAGAACAAATACGAGAAGGCGCAACCCTTCCCTACCTGTTGTTTGAACCGAAGAGCTTCTCACTCTCGATCCGTCTCGAGGGTGGCGGCGCCATGGCACTCGGGAAAATGATGTTTGACGACAACGCCAATATGTGGAGTGGTGCCAACTGGATGCCTGGTTCCCAATCTGGTGTCATCAACTCCATTGGCGGAGGCCTCACCAGGTTCAACGCCAGCGGAGAAGCCTTATCTCCCTCTCCCCAGGGGTATAACGGACAGGGGCTGAATGGCGTGGGCTGGGGAACAGGAGTCTCGAAGAATTATGCCTGGGTAGGCACTTTTAACAACAAGATCGGGGTCTTTGATCTTGAAGATGGCAAACCACTTGGCCCCGCGACTGTTGATGGCGAGATCGGCCAACTGCAAGCAGTAACAACCGCAGCGAATGGAGATGTATGGATTGCAGACAACACCAAGGATCACATGATTCGTTTCCCCGATGGTGACTATAAGAATGGCGAGCGGTTAACAGTCAAAGGATTACAAGCTCCTTTCGGTATTGCTGTTGACCAGCAAAATAGAGTCTGGGTAACCAGCAGCTACAACAATAAACTCACCATCTTCCCTGGAGAAAACCCTGAGGCAGTTCAATCAATTGACATTGCTTTAGGAGCAAGAGGTGTAGCAATCGATTCCAAAGGCAATGCTTGGGTCGCCCAGCAGACTGATTCAGCAACGCTAGTTTTACCTCCTGGGGTCAGGAAGGCGCCTCCACGCCCAACAACAATCATGCAGGAATTCATGCAAGGGCTTGAATATGCAAAAGCAAATCCACAGCAAACCAGCTCTGGAATGATTGCTTTGATCTCACCTGATTTGAAGATGATTAAATCAGACATTGCAAAAGGAGATGTCTATATTCCCTGGGGTGTAAGCATCGATGGCAATGACAATGTATGGGTTGCAAATCTTTTTGGTAGCAGTTTGATGCACATCTGTGGAACCAATACATCAAATTGCCCTGAGGGGAAAACGACAGGTGATGTAATTCACGATTATCAGAGTGGTGTTATTCAAATGAACACCGATGTGATTGTCGATGATGCCGGCAATATCTGGAGTGCGAACAACTGGTACGACGAAAATGCCGTCATCAACAAAAGTTATTTGGGTCGAACGTCGACGTTTGCTGGTGGTCAAGGATTCGTGGTGACCTACGGGGTCGCCGGCCCGGTCAAGAATCCTCTACTTGGTGTGGTTAGGCGTCCTGAATAAAATCAAGGCCGCTCGCTATCACTTTTTGGCGAGCGGCAAAAGATTGTCAAACCTGGATCTGAATCCTCTTCAGAGCGCCAAACTCTCTACCCGCGTCTCAATCAGCTCTGCAAGATCCTTAAGGAAGGCGGCCCCATCGGCGCCATAGATCACGCGATGGTCGGCAGTGAGGTTCACCTGCATCTGGCGCTTGACAGCAATCGAGCCATCCTTTCCTGCCACCACAGCAGGCCGCGATGCAGCTACCGCCAAAATTGCGCCAGTGCCAGGGGGCAAGATTGCATCAAAGCGGTCCACGCCAAACATGCCCAGATTGGAGAGTGTGAAAGTACCAGTGCTGTATTCCTCGGGTTGCAACTGCTTGCTGCGTGAGCGCTTCACAAGATCTGCCCACTGCCGCGACATCTCATAAAGATCAGTGCGATCAGCGTTCTGCAAAACCGGTGTAATCAGACCGCCATCGTCCATCGCCACTGCAATCGCAACATTCACCTGCTCTGGATACACCATCCCAGCGGTGCTATAGGCAGCATTCACCTGGGGATGACGCACCAGCGTCAAGGCCACGGCTTTGGCCAGAAGGGCTGTCATCGTGACGCCCTTAGGCTTCACCTGCTTGTAAAAAGCATCCAACTGATCAGTCGTGATCGTGTAGCAAACCCTGAAGCAGGGGAAGGCCAAACTGGCCTCCATATTGCGATTGACCGCTTGTTGGAGGTTGTTGAAGGCTGCGGTTTCTCCCGGGGCCCCAAAGCTCTGACCTACAGGAGATGACACTGCATGAGCAACGCCTGCAGAAGTTGCATGCGGCGTTGCGAAAGAAGCGTTTCCTTCAGCAACCTGAGGCACACTGATCGGCTGACCTGCAGCCAGCTGCACGTCTTCAGCCTGGATACGGCCATGGGGTCCGCTACCCCTCAACTTGGCCAGATCAACACCCATCTGCACAGCAAGTTTTTTAGCCCGCGGTGAAGCAACGATGCGTTTATCAGTGTCTACTGCTTGGCTGACAACAGGCGGCGGAGCCGCAACAGTGGGACTCTCCATGACTGGCGCTGGTGGCACTGCTGGTGCTGGCGCTGAATCATCGACAACTTTTGCAGCAGTCTTGAGAGGGGCAGAATCAGACGCTGGCGCAGGGGCATTGGCCTGAACAGCCGCGATTTCGGCCTCACTTTCAACGATCAAACCAATCGTTTCGCCCACTGGAGCCGAACGACCAGCAGGCATCAAGACCGCGGCCAAGTAGCCATCTTGAAATGACTCCACATCCATATCCGCTTTATCTGACTCCACCACAAGCACAGACTCACCACGCCCAACCTTGTCGCCAGGTTGCTTAAGCCACTCAACGATCTTGCCCTCCGTCATCGTTGAGCTCAGAGCAGGCATGAAAATGTCGTGAGTTGCGATAATCCTGTCCTCGGCTTGAATTTTGAGGGGTGCTCAAACCTCGTTGCAACGTTCCTAAGGCAAATAGCAGGAGCTGACTGAGGTTGATCAATCAAGATATTAAAGCGAAGGATCCCTCGCGGCAGCTTTGCCTATACAAAAGAGCCGCTATGTATAGGCAAACCTGTTAAATTTGCCTATACATCGACAGTCGATCGTGAGAGCAGGGCAATTCTCGGCGAACTTTAATCCCGATTTGCTGGATGCATTCAGATCACGCTGTAAACAAAAGGGTGAAAAATACACAAAGGTGCTGGAACAATTGGCAGCGTTATATCTGCAATCAGAGGGATCGATCCTTTTGAATCATGCTGCCTTAGAGCCTGAAGCCAAAAGTCATGGCGGAACTGAAAACATCAAGGCGCAAAAACCAATGCTTGAACTAGAGAAAAAAATCAAAAAACTGGAAGAGCAGGGCGAGAAAACTGATTACGCAATCGGTGATGCATTCGACAGAATCATGGATTGCGAACGAGTATTAGGGATAGGCAAATACTCAAAAAGCCATGCAAGTATGAAAACATCATTCTCCTAAAAGCTGACTGATTCAGAAAGGCTGAAGCGAACTTATGGTTTGAGCCTTAATTCAATCTACTAATGAACAATGATGGCCACAAAATATGCTGTAGTAAAGAAGCTCTGTGATTTTTGGCGTATTGTGATATGATTTAAGAGTTGAAGTTCATCGAATTTCATCTCAAATGCATGGAACAGTAAAAGGCCACCATTCAGTGGATTTCCTATTCCAGTAATGATTTTGATGACCTCAGTTGCTTGTATAACACCGATGATTCCAGGAAGGACAACGATGACACCGTCTTCAGCACAAGATGGTGTCATTTCTGGTGGAAGTGGACTTGGAAATAAGTCTCGATAATTCGGACTTTTATCATCAAGATTGAAAACTAGTGCATGACCTTCAAAACGAATGATAAATCCATAGACATTTGGTCTTCCAAGAAAGACACATGCATCATTGATTAAATAGCGGGCTAGAAATTATCAGTTACGTCACAGACAATATCGTAGTCTTTGAGAATATCGAGTGCTTTATCACTGCTTAGAGCTATATTGTGAATCCTTACATCGCAAACGGATTGAATTAATGAATGCTGTCCTTTGCAGACTTTATTTTCAACAAAACAACTTTAGATGTACCGTGAATGATTTGTGATTTAAGTTTTGATTCATCAACAATATGAAAAATCTACGACTCCGATTTTCCCTATTCCTGCAGCTGCAAAATAAAGCAATATAGGTGACCCTAAACCTCCAGATCCAAGAAACAAAACAGATGCGGCCTTAAGTCGTGTTTGACAAACAATTCCAAGTTTTGGGAGAGAAAGATGACACGAATTCGAGACTTTTAATACTGGTCAAGAATGATATTCTCAGCATTTAAGTTAATCTTTACCTCAAGTTAGATATGGACAAAAAGGCTGTATGAGCTGATGATCGAAGAAAGAGAAATGAGTACTTCAATCATTTTTAATATTACTCATTTTTAACTATAGCTGAAATATGTAAATTCTTATGTAATGTGAAGTGATACTAGCTAGAGTGAGTGATTAATAGACGTAGCAATGGTCGATATTCAAAAATTCACTAAAAATGGTTACATCTGCCCCGCAGGAAAGGTGAATGTTGATAATGCATTGAATCTCTATATGAGTGAAATAGTGCGAGATAAGAAAATTGATTCCTGCTCCAAAACATCGTTTTCAAGATTTAGCTTTTTCAACAAGGAAATGAATCCACATCTGTTGTATTCAGAAATTAATGAATTGGTTAATGATGAGCAGGTTGTTCGAATGGTTAAGTCGCTTATTGGGGTGAACGTTGTATGTATTAATACAATCTTCATTGCTAAGCCCCCGCGCAGTAATGATCATCTCACCCTTCATCAAGATTCAGTCTATTGGGGGTTAAAGAATAATCATGCACTGAGTATTTGGATCGCACTAACAAATTCAAATCTCAGCAATGGTTGCATGCAAGTGATTCCAGGAACTCATTGTCAAGAGCTTCGACATAAATCTAGCCAGTCTAAAGATAATATTCTTCAAATGAAAGAAACTTGTGAAGAGTGTATTGATGGGAGCAAGCTTGTTCCGATGGAATTAGGCAAAGGCGAATTTAGCGTCCACCATTGTCAAATTGCACATATGTCTAGCAATAATCAATCTAATGACTGGCGTATTGGCTTGGTATTACGCTATGCCAACATAGATACTCTCGATGAAGACTATTTAAATAAGAAGATTTATTCTCCTCTTGGTAATCAAGAACATATGCCACTGAGTGAAGATCCATCTTGTTGGATAACTCAAGAAAAAAAATGGCTGCAATTTAATAGGCAATATTTCCGGAAGCTGAATCATTCTGCACTGGCTAAGAATTGTAATTCAAAGCTATGAAAACTGTATGGCTGCTAGGAATGCATGATTTAAGTAACTATGGCGATGCTCTGTTCCCCTATATATTCAGTCACCATATTAATTCAACTGGTATGTTAATAAAGTGTGTTAGTTTAACAGGTAAAAAATCGACATTCAGTGATGCATGGCCGTCAATTTCTCTAGAGCGTGCGCAGCATCTTATTCAGAATGGTGATATTGTTATACTCATTGGAGGCAATATGCTTTTTGACATCCCTTTTGGGTTTGTCGAGAGTAAAAAGTCACCATATCCGCTTAATAGCATCGGCTCTGATTTCTGGTTAAGAGGTCTTGAAATTGCTTTGGAGAAAGAGTGCAGAATCATCATTAACGCTGTTGGAGCTTTTGCACCATTAAAAAGAAATACTTTAAAACGATGGGATCAATTAAAAAGTAGAGTTGATTATATCTCCTGGAGAGACTTGTCGACTTGGAGGATAATGGGATCTGATAAAAATGAATTTATAGTTCCAGATACAGCTTTGCATCGCGATCATGCTGATCTTTTTCATGGTAGTAAAATGTCAAAGGCTGAAGGAAAAATTTTACTGAATATAAGGCCTCGTAGCCTATTCGGTTTTAATCTGAGTGATGTTGCGTCAAATCTCGCAGATTTGGCCCAACGGTGGTCCCTCCCTATCGTCGCTCATGCGAATTCCGAATCACACAGCGACTTGATGGCATGCCAGCAACTATCAGCTCACGCCCCTGTTCCTTTTGTATTTGAAGTGGCACCGAGCATTCAACAATCATTTAATAGCATCCAGAAGGCGAGGCTTGTCATCACAAGCTCGATGCATACCTATGTGACAAAGGCTTCTGTTGGTGGGGATGTGATCTTAATCACCAAACCGCATTACAATAAATTTAAAGCAATTACGGCAGCTATGCACAGGCCAGGATTTGTTACTGAATCCTGGCAACATCTCCATGATATTAAAAATCATGATGCCCGTACTTTTGCTATATTAGGCTCTGAATCAAGCTCTATCCTAGATTTGCATTGGCAGAAAGTAAAGAGAATTATTTTTGGATAAGAAACCTATAATAAGAACACACCGTCTATAAAAAGATGTCTTCTCCGAAGTCTGTTTGCCTAAAACCAATCGTTCCTGCCACATATGAAGAATTTCGTTCTTGGCTACTACGCTATGTTGAAGATGTGTGGGGATTACCTGAAAACTACAATGACGAGATGGATATTGATTTTGAAGTTTTAGGGATGGATTCACTTGAAGCACATATGATGGGATCTCTTATCGAGGATGAATATGGAATTACATTTGAACCTATGCTGCTCGTGGATCACAAGACCCTTAATTCACTAGCAAAGTATTGTACTGATATTCCCTAGGTAATGGAACTGTCGATCATCGTCGGATCTTATGAATTAACTCATCAGATCAGTAATACTGTGACATCGATATTATCCGCACTCAGTCAAACTGTAGTATCTGCGGAAATAATTATTGCAGATAACTCCAAGAGCTTAAAAACCATTGACAGTAATATTGTTAATTACATAAATGTCAATGTGATAGACTTTAGTGAGCTAGATATACCTATTCATGCTTCCATGAACCTTGCGGTTGAACGTGCTTGTGGAGATTATCTATGCCTTATGATTGACGGAGCAAGACTTTGGTCTCCAAATATTATTAGAGAGGTAGATCAATATTTAAGTCTATATACTGTTGTCCATGTTCCTAACTACCAGCTTGGCACTGATTATCAAATGTATGGTAACCACGGTGCTGGAAGTTTTAAATGTGAAGACAAGTTATTAATAGACTGTGGATGGCCATTTTTAAAGACAAGTCAATTAATTGAATTGTCTTTTCTCGAACCTCATGCTGGAATTGGCCCTACTATATTTGAAAGTAATTGCCTGTTCCTAAGTCGGAAGATGTGGGATGAGGTCAATGGTTATGATCTTCAATTTCAAAGAAAAGACGGTGGATTTGCATCGGCTGATTTACTTTCAAGATTGATTGAAAATAATTGTGAGCTTAAGGTATTGGCTGATGCTGGCACATTTCATCAATTTCATTTTGGCACAACAACATCATCTCCACTTCAGACACGTAAGGCTTTGAAGGAAATGACTCTGGAGTATTTCAAAATCAGAGCTAAACCTCCCAAAAGACATCGAGTGTCTTTTCACTAGTTTAAAAAATATCTGATTGGTTCTAGAGTTTTTTCAAGGGATTGATTGGAGACACATTCTCGGCCGAGGCTATCGCTTAGAAATTTCAATGCCTCTATTTGTGTATTTTGTACAGCTATTAATCTTGCTTTTCGAAGAATGATTGAATGATTATAGATATGTTGCTTCGAACATATTTCTAGAAGTTTTTGCTCTTCAGCAAATAACTCTTCACTATGAAGTAAGTCACATTCCAGCATTGATACACGCAATTCATCTGGAAAGGAAAGACGGAGTCTTGAAAGAGCATTTTGAGCTCTGCGATTATTCCTTGTTTCTATTAATTTGCGAAGATGCCATAGTCCATTTTCAAGAACAGGCTTTTCATTGATAGATGGTTTATCAACAATTTTCAAATTTAAAATAACGTCTGATTTCAGCGAATAAACGTTAGCCTTGTGACAAACATAGACGTATTCTGGAATTTGTGTAATTGGGTCTTCTGCTTCGACCTCATAAATAGTAAAGTCAGCAAGGGTGTCTTTTAGAAAATGATAGATGTTTCTACCGTATGTTCGATAATGTTCGTGAAGTTTAGGATCTGGAAATCCCCAATCTTCAGTCTCGTTGATTAAAGCTGGGCTGGGCACGGTAATGAAAATGTATCCGTTACCTTTTAATATCCTGGCCAACTCGGATAAAGCTTTTTGGTCATCATGTACATGTTCTAAAACATGATTTAGAAAGATTAAATCATATGATTCGTTCTCTCTATCAATGGACATCAAATTAATATGGTTGTCTTTATCAAAGATACTATATTCAAACGAACTGAATGGCTTGGGGTCAATTGAAGGGTCTCGACTAAACATCAATGCTTTTTTTCTATCAGGATTGATTTTCAGAGATTTAAAGACTTGATGAACAGCTCGATGACGTGGTCGTGAACCACAATGCTTGCAAACACGTTTACGTCGGAAATGAATCGAGCCTCCTGGTAGAAAGTTGCTTGAACCACAGATCGGACAACTCTGACGGCCTCTTCTATAACGCGGCTTCTTCAACAGTGAATAATAAATTGCCATTCTTGCGATTGGTTGTTGTGATAGATATGAATCTGGCAGCTTCCTTTGAGTAGTTTGTTGAAAACTTAGTCGAAGCAAATCTTTGATATCGTCCCAGTGTTGCTGTAGCTTTCTTGTTTGTTCAAGTGCTTTTTGACAAATAATTTTAGTTTTTGCGAAGTCTAGATCGGGTGTTAATGTTGACCAACTTTCGAATCGCTCAATGCCGAGGATCAAATGTAGATCGTCAAACTTTTCTAAGATCTTAGGTGCAATGAGCTTTAAGGGGGTTTCATAAACTGAAGCAATTATGGATGCATGATATGAAGAGGTAATCACTAAATGTGCATTTGATATTATTGATAATGTATCAATAATCATAAAATCATGATCAATGATTGTATGTTTTGTCTTTAAATTCTTAGAGACTTTATACAGAACTTTTAAATCACCATGGCATAGGCCAAGTGGCAATAAAACAAGTTCCATATGATGATGGTTCGCTATTCGATCAAGAATATTAGCTATATATTCAGAGCTTATATCTGCATATTCAATTTTAATATGGCATGCTATATAGTTTTCACCGAAGCAATATTTTTGCCTAACTATATTTAGTCTTTCTAATAGAGTGACATATGGGTATGCATCAATAACACTATATCCTGTATCAGGTATAATTTGAATAGGCCCATCGTAAAATTCAGAAAATCTTTTAGCAGAGCTGTTGTCTCTCAGTCGAACAGGTAGCGTGGATGCTTCATTAATCCACCTAGATACCGAATGCTGTAGTGGTCCCCTAATGTCGGAGGGTTCAAGGCATCCAGGCGAGTTCCATACGAGTGGAACATTGAGCCTTAATGCCTGAAAGAGTGGACCTAGCCATATTGAAAGCGCTGCTGTGTCGGTATCAAATTTCCAAGAAGGATATTCTGCTAGTTCTTTCAGTTCTCTTGTAATGATGTTTCCTCCACCAACTAAGATTATTGAAGGAATTCCATTGATTTCGATTGATCTAGGGCATTTTGCATCTTGATATTGTGTTCTCATTCCTTCAGGACTAACAGGTACAACGCGGTGATGATGACCTAATTTATGTTGAGCAATGAGTGGTAGAAGTAAATCACCAAAGTTGTCTACATCAAAAGTGCCGTAGACCCAAATTTCTCGTAACTCGTCGCATGTAAACATTAGAAAGCTCCAAATCCTAGAGTCAATTGTGGTGACTTGAGAGGGCGTATATTAATCTCTTGAAAAATATCAATCAACACTTTGTTGTGAATATTTGAAGGCTGTGATAAATCTAGCCTAAGGTATTCTTCTGAGGTATACATTCCCCAATTAAGAAGTGAGTTGATAATAAAAATGGTCAAAACAGACTTGATCAGCTAATTAATAAAATGATAGCATTTGCCTAAGATTAAGTTTGTAAACACAAAGATATAGGATAAATTTGGTAGAAATCTTCTATAATTGTCTCCACTTCAATGGATACTGCAGATTTTGCCTAAGTGATTCCCAATGACCGGGGAGACGCTCTTATCGATAGGTTCCTTTGCAAGCTGCATCAACGGATATTGTGATGATTATGAGGTTTCTCCAAAGCTCAGAATATGTCTTCAATACAAAAGGTGTTAAATTGATGCCTTTAATCGCAATTACTAATCCGATATTTTTATATTCGTCAGCTGTTAAAGATGTTCACAAGTTGTAAATAGTTATTACTGGCAAAGGGATCGCCACTGTATGTAATTGACACAAGCGTATTTGAATTTATCAATAGTGGTTCAATGCAGCTAGTCTCTGTGATTTCGAATAATATTTGTTATTGTTTTTTTTAAAATTTATAAGATTAACTTTCAACACCCTTTCAATTGGGGCTCCTATTGTCCTGATGACTATAAAAGACGCAATATTATTGACCGATTGCATCCCAATTCGATAATTCAAAGATCTGCTTTTCTCCACCGTCTCCAATTATAAAAATATTGAGTTATCGTCTTATATCCGGGGTTGCTGCGAAAACAAATAGATGGTCGCTAGTATCAACAATTGTTTCTTTATGATCACTAAAAGCTTTTATTCCTAAGATAAGTTCAGTAATTTAAAACCTAATGTCTGTCAGTTCTGACGAAGCAAGACAAGAGTTGTTTGCTTTCTATCAAGAACTCGGACGTGATCGGAAACTAAAAAACATATATTTTAATGCTAATAATCGACCCGATAGAAAACTAATTATTGAATCACTTGGCTTTGACCCAAAGCTGATACAAGAAGCTGTCAATTCACTGCCTCTAGAGATTGACGGTTCTCAAACAACATTATCTGATTGGCTTCGTTCTCGTCAGGTCGATCCTGAAGATCTGGCTCCAGTTCGTGCTGTTTTGAATGCTCTGCATAAGCTGGAGCAAAGCGGAGCTATTGCCTCAATTACCAGCTCCTACGCTTCATACAAACGCTCACTCGATAGTACTGCTGGTGGTGCAGCTGCAGCATCAAAACTTCCTGAGAAAGCAAAAGGGGCTGTTGCTGGCGTAGAAACAGACGCAGAATCTGAAGCAACCAACGATGCTACGTCGGAGGCATCTTCTGATGTCTCAGATGTGAGACATTCTTATGAACAGGCAGAAAATGAAACTCAATCAGATGTTTCCGAACAAGAGAGTTCTTACACGGATAGTTCTAAAAGTGATATATCTAGAGAGGTAAATGAGCTTAAATCTGATATTTCTGATGCCACATCGCTGTATTCGAATTCAATCGATAATGACCTAAGTACAATACAGTCAGACTTAAAAAGTGACGCCATTAATGAAGTATATGCTCTTTTAACCAAAGCCAGTGATGAGATTAACGAAGACCTGGCTAAAGATGGTAGTAATGCCAGCGTAACAGTCTCAGAAACAGACAATTCAGCAGGCCAGGCAGATGGTGTTCAGGTTGAAATATCTGATTCAGCAAGTGCTGATAAAACAGAAGGTTCTACTGAGATTTCTGGAAGTCTAAGTGGTTCAGCATCATTAGATTTCGATGAAGGGAGTGGTGTTTCTGTAAATGATCTAAATATAGAAGGTACTGTAGATATTAAAGGCAGCACGGATATTGATGAGACTAATAAGGATGGTTCAATCTCTGGTGAGGCTACCTTTAATGATAAATCAAGCATGGATATTGATTTTGAATCAGGAGAAAAACCATCAGTAACCACTGAAAGTAGTGGTTTAGAAGTTAATGTTGATGCTAAGGTCAATGAAACAATCAAAGAAGATTATTCAGGAGATAAATTTACTGTTGACGGCACAACAACTGTTACAGGCAATTTCGATGAGGCTATTAATGTGGATCTCAAGGATCCTTCTGAGAGTAAAGCTACGAACGAAGCTAGTAATTTAGAGCTAGATCAAGATGTTAAGGTTTCCGGAACTGTTGATACGGACGTTGATGGTGTTGATATTTCAGCGACAATCAGCACTTCTGTTGATGGAGATGTTGACATTTCTAATAAAGGAGTAACCTCAAATGTTGAGATGGGAGATATAGATGTTGACTTGAAAGCTGATGAGACTAAGCCAATCCTCGTTGACACTATTGATGAAGGTGATGAAATTACAGAAATATATGCAAAACCATCTGCTACAGTAGATTTATCAATTGATCCCAATACAGGCAAGGTAGATGTAACAGGAAAGTCAGTTGATCCAGGCTTGTATGAGACAACGGAAGCTAGTTGATCACTCTATGTAAATATAAGCGCCGGATAAATCTAGCAATGTGAAATAAGAGTTTAGGACAGAAGAGTATGCTTCTGAAAAGCTATTAATGATTGTAGCTGCTTGCATTTCAGCTTGATAAACATCTGTTGGATCATCCAACCCTATATTTGACCTCTTTATTTGTGAGCTCAGGCTTTGAATTGCTAATTGGTAGCTTTTAATCAAAGGGTTGAGCAACCTTCCACTCATTTTAAATGTTGCTAATGCGCCATATATGCTTTCTCTCAATTGTACAATTGTATTTTCACCTTGTTCCCTATAGGAATCTGATTGGCTCATATAGCTTTTTCCTGTTTGATATTCTGAAAACCCATCAAAAATATTCCATGTTGCGTTTATTCCAATGTAATTTGACCACTGTTCACTCCAGGCACCATTCGGTTGCTTTGGTGGAGAATATGACATACTACCTTTTGTTCCCACATAAGTTGTGTATCCCAACAAGGATATTTTTGGAATATAAGACTTGTATTCTGATTTTGCCAGGCTTTGATATTGACTCGACTGTTTGAAATATGATTGAACTTCTGGGTATTTATAAATCATATCTTCAGTCTCTTGCTCTGAATATGGCCAATAGCTTGGCATGAACATTTCATTGCCAATAATTAATGACTGATTTGGGCTTATATTCAAAAGGGCTTTTAGAGCTTCTATGCTCTGTAAGTATTCTGATTCTGAATTGCTTAATTCATACAATATTCCCTGTTTTTGAGACTGAGAATTATATAACTCATTGATAGGGGTGTAACCCTTTTGCACCTGATTTTTAATGACTTTTATAAAGCGATCGTATGCTATAAGCTGATCTAAAAAGCCTGCAATTTTTAATTCAGCAGTTATTATTGCGGTGTAGAGTGCACTTGCTTCTGTTATGACTTGGTGTATTGCATATTTAGTATCTTGAGTTGCTGAATCAAGCCCAAATTTTGCGGCGTTTATGTTATCTGCTCGAGTAGCATCAAAGAATTGCCAATTGAGTGTTAATACAGGATAAGCCTGTGTGTACGAACTTGTTGTTGTGTATGGTGTAACTAATCCATTGGAATTATTGCTTTGAGTACTGGAGTTAGAGATTGGATCTGTTGGTTGAAAAGCTGTTCCAGATACTGAAGGATTGGTTGAATCAGGTGGCGTCCCATAATTTTGGGTGTTTTTGACGTTTGTACTTAGGAGCGAACCTGATGACAAGCTCAAACTGGGATACCAAGTAGAGAATGCTTTTCTTACCAGCCATCGCTTACTTTCAGTAGTATTGACTTTTGAACGTATCAGCGGACTATGCACAATTGTTCGCAGTAAGATAGAGTCTAAACTCAGTGAATTTTGTTCTTCTTGTGTAAATGGTTGGCATCTCTTACGTAGCAACATAATTCGTTGCTTTTGCTTCCAGCAACTATATGTATTTTGGTCGTAATGAATAATATCTAATTCATTGTCGTTGACGGGAATCAGTGTTATTTTATTGAGTAGAAGTTTTTGTTGTTTTTTATTCATTAAATCAGAGCTAAATTCAAATCCAAGGTCTTCTGCTCTCAATCTTCCAAGCTCTTGCTGGGCCGCCAGAACTTCATTCGTATTGGAAATTGTTGCTGGCATAGGAGCTTCTTCTGAAAAAGATATTTTGGTTGCTTCCGTTACACTGGCTAGGCCAGTAAGTAACAACATGATTGCTTTTTTGCCTTTCATGCAGTTTCGACTATAATAAGCTAATGCTAGCAAAATGTTTACGAAAAGTCGAACAAATTATGATCAAATTTAAACAATTTGCACTATTCTTCTATCGTCAGCTTCAGGCCGATTACAATCCAAATTGGGCAAAAAAAGTCAGCTCTTCTCCTATACTTATTCTTATTTTGTCCGTTTTCTCTTTGGCAAGTCTAACTGTAATATGGGCTGCTTTTTATCGTATTAAGCCTACATCTCATGGTGTAGGGTTAACAGTTAAACGCGGCATTGTAAATCGAGTTTTTACCCCCATTGAAGGTCGAGTAATATCTGTGGAGGTCGAGTTGGGTCAAGAAGTCCGAATTGGTGATGTGATAGCAAAAATTGATAATACCAAGCAGTTGATAAATTCAGCGAATCGCGAAGAGGTTTATCAGATTTCGTCTGATCTAACACCAGCCCAACTTGTAGCACAAGAGGAATCGACAATCAGGCAGATCAAGGCCACAAAATCATCTATGCTTACTTTACAAGATCAACTTGTTGACAACGAATATCTTTTGGAAAAAATGAATTCTTTGTTGTCCACTAATGACATTAGTTATTCGGAATATCTTCAGCAACTAAAGTCAGTTGATGACATCAAGATTCAATTGCTTGCCCTGAAAGGAAAATCCAACTCACTTGAGTCTGATCTCTTTAAACTTACAATTGCCTCGAGGAGTGGTCAGATTAACGATCAGCAAGATGCACAAATTGCAAATTACAACTTAAAACTTACGAAGGAAATCATTGCTCGCCAAGACGGGATTATTTCTTTGATAGACGTTACCGCTGGCGACTATGTCAAAGAAGGCGACACAATTGCTCAAGTCAATTTCAAGACTGGATTAGTAAAGGGGATTTTTGTCATGCCAGCTGACATGGCAAAAAGAGTAAAGCCTGGTGACCAGTGTCTTATCAGCCCAGCTGAGTCTCCACCAGAAAGATATGGCTATGTAAGAGCAACAGCCGAAAGTGTTGGTCTCTTACCAACCAACCCTGGAGAGTACCAGCGTCGAATTGGTCTTGATTATACGGTTCAGCAATTATTTGATAAGTTATCCAAGGATGATGAAGGGAATAATAGTTTCAACGCATTTCCATATCTCGTGGTCGTCAATATTGACCTGAAGGATGATAAACCCATTTGGACAACAGGCCTAGTTCCCCCTTGGGGTTTTATATCAGGTTCGGCAGCCGATGTTCAATGTGTTTATGACCAGTGGTCACCTCTTCAATATATTGTGCCTGCATTTAGAAAAGAAGCCGGTTACGTACGAGTTAGTTAATCTCTATGAATAAGACAAATAAACTTAGAATTGTTTATCAAGCGGAGGAAGCTGAATGCGGATTGGCATGTTTATCTATGCTTCTTTTGTTTCATCGTTCACCCTATAAACTTAATCTTATTCGCCAGGTTTATGGGTCTACCAGGGGTGGTATTAATCTTTCAGACTTAATGCGTTTCTCATCTTCTCTCGGATTGCGTCTTGTCCCTGAGAATACAGAACTTATTTCTGAGATACCTTCAGAAAATCTTCCTTGTATTACTCTTTGGCATGAGAGTCATTTTGTGGTCTTGTCAGAACGTACTAATAATACTGTGACTGTTTACGACCCTGCCTTTGGAGTCACTTCGATGCCTTTAGAGGAAGCGCAAAGTAATTTCAGCTCTGTCTACTTAAAGTCTCGTGTCATCCCATCTGTCCTCAAAAAGCATGCCCTTGACAGTACTGGCGATGCCAACGTGCCAAGAATATTAAGCCTTAACGATATTGGCCCATATTTCCTAATCATTGCTCTTTCACTAGTTATTGTTTCTTCCTTTTTTGCGGTTGGTAACGCACAAGTTCAAGATGTTTTTTTCAATTGGATCGTTGAGATGCAGATTAAGCAATGGTCGACACCATTGGGTTATGTCCAAATTATCACAGGTCTTCTTGCTTCCTTATCTCTCTTCGCTCTCGCTTTATATGTTGCTAAAAAATATACTGATCTTTCCCTTAAATGGAATTCACGCATTTTCCAGCGTATGCTTTATCTTCCAGAAGAATACTTCTTATCGCGTAGATCTGGAGACACAATATCTAGGTTTAATTATGCTGATAATATTCTCCGGTCGAGTCAGTCGTCATTAGTTAAACTTGTGGTTGCATTTGTCAACCTTGGCATCCTCTTTTTTATTCTATTTTTGACAAATTTAGTTCTTGTTATCCTTACTTTATTTGCTGCTGTATTTGCGATAGGAATTGCTATTGCTATTAATCCTAGGCAACGGTCTAAGCAACAGCAGGTTCAAGAATGTACTGCACTAACAGAACGATATACCTATGATTTGATAACTGACTTTGATCAAATCCGTCTTGAAGGACGTGAACAGTATTACCTTAAAAGTATCAGTAATGCTGAATGTAATCGCATTTCTTTATCTAACGACTTGTCATTCAATTTCGTCAGAGAAGAGTTTTTCTTGTCAGTTTTGGACAACACGAGTTCAGCATTATTATTAATAGCTGCTGGTGTTGTTATCATGTCTGGTCAAATGACACTAGGCCAATACGCCGCCATTGATGTTCTTGTGTCAATGTCACTTTCCCCTCTGATGAATCTTTCGAATGTTATCAGAACACTTCAAGAAACGAATGTATCTATACAACGTCTGTCTGATATTACAGACCAACCGGTTGATAAGCGTTTTCTTTTGAAATCTGATTCAAGCTTAGTAATCGATCCACAACAACTAGTCTTGAATTTATCAGATGTTGTTTACTCCTATTCCGTATATTCACCCAAAATTCTGAATCGGCTTTCTCTTTCATTGTCAACAGAACAGTTTCCCGTTCTTATCAAGGGTGAGAGTGGTTCTGGAAAATCAACGCTTGCTCGTGTAGTTTCCGGACGTACACTTGCTTCATCCGGGTCGGTTCAACTGTATGGACATGAAGTCAGCGGCATATCATTTACTGATTTAAACATGCTTGTTGGTCTTGTTGATGGTGTCCCTTATATTCGCGAAAGCTCAGTCTTTGATAACCTTCGAATTGGTTCAGATGCTTCCGTTGACGTTATTTTAGAGATTATTAATACACTTGGTATTTCTGATCTCCCGCTATTTTCTGTCTCAAATCGGAGGCTTAGCTCCTCTTTTCGTGATCTGAGTGGTGGTGAACTTGTACTGGTTCAACTTATTCGTGTGTTAGCACGTTCACCCAAACTAATTATACTAGATGAGTCTGCATCTCCAATATCGGAGAGATATAGATCTCTTGTTATCTCAGGAGCGATGCGTTATTGCCCTAACCTTATTTTGATATCCCATGAAGTTCCTAATCAGATTGAGTTTAAGACATTTCTTGACTTCTCTAAAGGACAAATTCAGCTCTCTTCTATTACCTGATTTCTATGACTCGCGATAATGGTGAATGCACTCTACATGTTTCCTTAAAGGAAGTTCTTTCTTGTGAGTCACTTATCTCTTGTGCATCTCCACAATTAATTGATTTTTATAAACAACTTTCTTCTGATTCATCCGCAGACATTTCAGCTTCTCAATTGTTATTGATTCTCCAGGACCTTAATATTATTGCAGTTCCTTGTAACCAATCTTTTGGATATTTTGCCAGGGGGGTTTTTCGCTCTCCTATTCTTATATTAAATAGGGATTCTAATACAGGTCTGTATTTATCTCCTCGTCTTCTTCGACTACCTACTTTACCATCTTATTCCGATGATCAATATCAACCTTATATTTTGTTTAGTCGCTTACCATTGTTGCCAATCTCAAAGTTCAAATTTGCATGGCTGCAATTTTATCCTCAGTGGCAAAGCTATCTTATAACCCTTATTTTTCTTCTACTAGGTGCTTCAATATCTGTTCTACCAGTTCTCGCGATAGACCCAATCTTCAGCTCTATTGTTCCACGCGGAGAGCTTCCCTCTCTCTTATTAATTGGCACAGGACTTATTCTTGCTCAATTTATTGGTTCAGTCAGTTCATCCATAGCCTCAATATTTTCGACACTTGTTGAACAAGATATTCGCTATCGAAGTTTTATCTCAATTGTTGATCGTTATCTACTAGCACGACCCCTATCATTGCCTAAGAGAGAAGCTGGTCTATGGTCTCAAACCTTCAAAACTGCCTTGGCATTTACTAACTCCATAAAGACATTGTCTGTAAGTATTCCATTAGCTGTATTTACTATCGCGATTAATTGTATCGTATTTGGTGTTGCTTTAGCACAGCCATGGGTCATCGCTCTTCTTTTATTCTTGTGTACTATTCCTGCGATTATCAATGTTATTTTCGGGTGGAGAACAGGAAAAATAGCTTTTGGACTTGTTTCAATTAATTCAAGAATAGATCAACATCTTTTCAATAGTTTTAGAACGATTAGTGACGCACGTTCCTTAGGTGTTACTAATTCATTTAATTCACGTTTTTACAATCTTAGACAAGATCTCAATGAGATTACCTTGCGAATTAACGCATGGAGTGAAGCTGGTATCTTCCTTAATTCGCTTCTAGGGTCACTATTGATAGCTGTTATTTTATTTTTATACTCAGAAAGCAATGGAATATCACAGGGTAGCTATCTAGTCATTTTTGTTGCTTTCTCATCGGTGTCTAGTGGATTTACCAAACTTGCAGAATCGATTTCTCAGATACTAGCTTCAGCACCGACTTACTTTAGTAAGAATGCAATTCGAGATCTCAATCAGTTTTGTGGATATAATCTTAGTTTTTCTAAGCTGAGTGACTCTGAGGATATAAAAATACAGATTGAAATCCGCAAAGTATCATTCTGCTACAACACCCAAGAACCTTTGCTGCAAAATATATCCTACAAATTCATTAATGGTTCTACTGCTATTATAGGTTCACCTGGTTCTGGTAAATCAACTCTTCTTAAGATTTTAGGTGGGCTCTATTTGCCAACTCAGGGTTCCGTTTTGGTCAATGACATTCCTAACACTCCACTTATTAATCAACTGGATCAATTCAATGTTATGTATGTCCCTCAGGTTGGTCGCTTACTTGGTTCAACGATACGAGATTTTTTCGATCCATCTTTTCAATACTCTGATGAGCAAATTCTCTCAGCAATTGGCCAGGTTGGTCTAAATGATTTGTTCTCCCAAATGCATATGGGCCTGAGCACCGTGATTAGTGAACTTTCTAGTGATCTATCTTCTGGTCAGGTTCAGTTCTTACAAGCTGCTCGTGTTGTTCTTCATCGACCCTCTGTGTTGCTTTCAGATGAGCCAACGTCTTTCTTGACCGAAGATGAACATCTTCGTGTCATTCAGCTTTTGAACTCCAGCTGTAAGCTCCATGTCTCAACATTACATCGGCTATCTGCTAAAAGTCTGTTCACAAATGTCTTTTCTCTTGATTTGTAGTCTATCCTTAAGTTTTTAATCCCATGGGTCTATTCCCTCTAGTCTCAAAATTGTTTTTTCAGAATGCTCCTCAGAGAATTATTCTATCAGACTTCCAGGTCCGCAGCAAATATCACAAATTTGGGATCCCTATTTTATAAAATAATGACTCATAATTCTAATAATTTGATGATCATCTTTATATTCTGGAATTGAATGTTCCATAGGTTGCTGAGGTATCTCGGGCTTTACTTTGGTAAAGTCCCAAGAATCAATCTTTGTTGATTGATTGCTCTCTGTTTTAATTAATTCCATTTCATTCATATGTTTTTCAGTTTAGCTTCGTTCTGACTTCATTGTCCTTAAAGACTTAATTAATTTTGTCTTGTCTCTCAGGCCCTTCATTCTCTTTACTTGCAATATCAAAATAACATTGTGTTTCATGTTTCCTTTTTCCACAATATAAATCGCATACTTTTGGACTTGTCGATACTTCGTCCCATGAGTCTTGTAACTCTTGCCATTTACGCTTATCTTTCAATATGGCGTTGATTCCTTTTTGATGGATTGAAGCTTCTCTGACACTAAATTTTTTGAGTATATTTAACGAGCCCTCTGTTTCTGTTAAACCATATGATCCCTTTAAAGATGATTTAATCCACGAACATGGGTACACTATTCCCTTATAGCTTATAAAAATTTCATTCTTCTGTTTCGAGTAGCATTCTATATTGCTTGAGTTATTCGTTTGTTTTTCATTGAGTTCATTCGCTTCGCTACTTTTTAATTGAATCGTCTTACCCTTCCATTTAAAAGTCAATTCTTTTCTTTTTTCTCGCGATAAGTAGTTACTGTACTTTGCTATGAAATCATAAAATCCCATTTTCAAGGCAATTTCCTTCGCTGCATTTAAATCTTCTTGATTATGATCAAAGACTATGAATTGCCAAACAGCTGTTCCTCCTCCTTTTATAAATGCCTGCATATTTTTTATTATTTGATAGTAATTTGTGTTTAGCCTATATCTTTCATGGTTAGTTCCTATGCCATCAATTCCTACAATGACTTGAATTGTACTCTTAAACTGCTTCAAGTTTTTCCCAAAATCTTCCCACCATGTTTCTTTGTGTGTTGATCCATTAGTTGATATTCTGATCAGTGTCGATGGTTGTTTTTCTTTAATATATTTTATCATTTTCTCTAGATCATTATTTAAGGTGGGCTCAGACTCTGTACCGCATATTGTTAGTTTTTTGATGCTATGTTCCATGAAAAATTCATTGCTGAACCACCTTTTGAATTCGACAAATGAAACTTGATAATTACAATTATTTTCAAGTCTTTTTACGTTTTGATCAGCGTCAATATAATTTCTGTCATAGCACATTGGGCACATTGCATTGCAAACGTTATTCACCTCCAAGTGAATACTTATTCTTTTCAACCACAACCATTCATTTTGGTTTGCCACTATTTTATCTCACATATTGATTTTACTGTTTTTTTTAAGTATCCCATGCTTACACAATACCCTGAGATTCCATGGCTAGCAATACCTCTGTAGCTTTTAGACTTGCAATTATCGAATCTTCTGAACTTTTTTGCATTCTCGCTGTCTTCAATATTATCCGAGCCAAACTCGTAGAGAATCTGTATTTTCCTTAGCTCAAGAATTTCCATCCGTGATTCTGTGTCGGCAAACATTTCTTCAATTATTTTTATTTTTAGTTCATTCTTTTTTCCTACTTTCTTACGAGATCCTTTGATTTTTATTTTCTCTCGATAGGGACTTGCATACAGTAAAACAGTTGTGGCCTCACATACAGTTGCATATTCGATTGCGCTCAACCCTGTAATGGAGGAACCGATAAATACCACCTCACACTCGTTTGTTCTCAACTCTTTTATTTTAATATCAATGAGCTGTCTTAGTTTATCATCTGCTTTTTTTTCCCTGGTCAAAAACCAATTCAACTTATCATCTTTTAGGATGATTGTTGATATTCCCAACTCTAATAATTTTTCTTTGATTATATAATCAGGTATATTCCCTAAAGCGCTGTACCAACCTGAAAAAAGTACGCAAATACCTTTTTGATTATTTGCTTTATTAATTGTTAGCCTTTGTGTCCGACATGTTAATTCTTTTTTTGCTTTATTCTCATCTTCTTTGTATTCTCTTAGACATCTTATGGCCGGTTTACATAAGTGCCCCAAACTTTTATGTTCCTGATTGACTCTTTTTAGCAAGGCATATCCTTCTAAATAGTTGCCATGCCTTATTATTGCTAGTGCATACTGATAAAGCCACCTGTAGTCGTTTTCACCCAATGCTTTTAAGTAGTTTTTTTGTATTTCATCAATAAATTCCTCTTCATTACTCAGTTTTAATGGTATTCGATTGAACCACAATAGATACTCCCATCTTTGTATCAAGGTTTCTTTTGGTGATGCATAAAAACTCTCCGTGTAATCCTTGCCTCCCGATATAATAGCAAGTGTCATTAAAGAGCTAAATATTTCTATTGATCTTGTATTTTCATGCTCATATATTAAGCCCTTAACCATTTTTTCCCTTATATGTCTTTCCTGATTCGTTGTAATATTTAGTTTTATTCTTTTGTGATCATTCCTCATTCTTCCTCGACTCTCTGCCAATAGCATTAATATTATTGCCTTTTTATTGTTTCCATTTTTATATTCAATCGATGCGAGTTTCGCCAATGAAAAACTCTTGAACCTTTTATTTTTACCGAAAACTTGCCATAATCTAATTCTTGCTTGTTCATTATTCTCTTTTCTTATTATTGACTCTATTTTTTCTATCAAGCATTTTTCTCCATCTTCATTTCTTTCCCACTTTCCTATTGATGTCAGTTCTACCAAATCTTCGATAGGCATTAGCTCTGATAAGTATTTCATTGCTCGTATATGAACCCATATATTTTTCTCAAATTGATTGAGATCATTAATTACTATTTTTTGCAATCCTTTTTCGTCTTGTTCACTTATTTGTTTCCATGCTGCTTCGATTGCGTCTAGGTTCATTTCTTTGCTCTTAATTTATTATTAGTTCATTTAGATTTTCCCAGATTAGTTCCATCCTCGAATCCCAATTGTTTGATTGAAGAAAGGTCTTCTTCATTTCATTTTGATCTTTCTCATATGCTCCATACTCTTCGATGCGCTTAAGTCCTTTCTTGAACTGTTCTAAGGTTTTGGCTATGATTAATATTTCGCTTGCTGGTATATTCAGTTCACATGAAGTGATGACCGGTATGCCTAAGCTCAAATACTGATATACTTTGATAGGGTTCATATATCTTGTTTTTTCATTGTTAATATGTGGCACAATTGCTATCGAGTATTCATCAAATATGTTTCTTATTTCATCTTGACTAATTACACCTTTCCACTCTATATTTGGGCAGTCTCTAATTAGCCAACTAATATTATCATTGGCTTCACCATATAATTGTATTTTTACTTCTGGAATGTGAGCTGATAGATCCCTTAGTAGGTGCCAGTCCATTCTTCCATTCATGTTGCCAGTATATATACAATTTTTGATTGGTCCTTTAAACAGTACCTTCTGCTCGATTATTTCTGGATAGGCATTCTTTACTAGTTTAATTTTTTTTTCACCTCCAAGATTTTCGAATAAATCCACCAGCGGCTGACAATTTACGATTATCATATCTGCCGCATTCGCAAAATACTTGTATTGGCTCATTGTATATTTATAATCCATGCTCGAAGGATCATGTTCAGTTAAAAGATTGTCTACGATGTCTACTACTAGTATGTCATAATCGAGTTGTTGAATGATACTGCCAACCTCTGGATATGGTGGATATATCCAAAGTATTCTCTTCTTGGCTTTACCACAACGAAGTATTCTTTTTTCAATGAACTCTGGATACCAATCAATTGACTTGAATGTTTCTGATTCTTTTGTTTGTACGTTTATCCTTTCGTATATATAGGTATTATAGTTTATCTTCTTGCCTTCCTTGATTCCTCTATATCTTCTAATAACCCTTTCTTTGTTCTTCTGTCTATCGAGTGAATCCTTGTTTACGGGTGGTTCAAAGTGATGAACCTGCTTAATTCGTCTGTCTTTTGCTAATCGTCTTGTTATTGCGTGCTGCCTTCTTGGGTAATCCCCCGTGTCTGCCTGTCTCCACAAGACAACAACCTCTAGACTCTCTTCTTTGAACGCAATATTTCTGCCGATCTCTTTTTTTATATCAACTACTAAAGACATTTCCAGTTCTTCAACAACCCGCTCACTACATTTGTTTTCCCTTTTCTTTTTGTATGAACTAGGCATTCTGATAATTGCTCGCAGTTCATTTGGAATAGATTTCACTGAGAATATACTTTCCCCTTGTTTATTTGCCTTTTTTTTGCTTGAATTGCAAATTGCTTTTAAAAAGCTTTCTTTTTCCATTTCCACAATCTCTATTTGAATACCATTATTAATTAGTTCTTCTATTGGCGGTGTATTGGATGACAATATACTTACTTCGGCTATTACTGCATCACTGATCTTTGCCGGTGTTTGATAATTACTTATGCTGTTCTCTTTGTTTTGTGGCACACATATAAAATCAAAATTCTTACATATGCCTATGTTTTCACTGTACCGTACTTCTTTTATTTCTTTTATTACTAGATTGCTGCTTTTGTTTTTCTTCTTTAACTCATCAACTATCGGCTGCTCGTATAGAAATAGTTCTATTAGTTGCCCCGCCTTTGCTAATTCGCTGAGCACTTCAATCAATTCACAGACACCTTTATGCTTCCTGATTGTTCCATTGAACAGTATACTTATAAATTCAGGCCTTGTTTTTATTGTCCTTTTTGACTGTCTATTTGTATTTCTTACGTGTCTTAATACTATTGCGGCCTCTCCATAATGTCTTTTCAAATTTTCTGATGCTACTGTTATTCTATCGTACATGTTTATCATTCTTTCGGCATAAAGATCCCAGGATAATGTACTTCTATTTTGATTATCTGCAAGTTCATTAACTTCTCTCCTTGAGAGAGGTTTTGTCGTTATTATCCTCGCGTCAGAAAGTTCTATCCCTGTTGTATTGAAGCTACTTTCAAATTCATCGACATCTGCCATTATCATTGTTCCGTACATGACTTTATAGATGATTCCTGCGACTAATGATTCATATCTTACTTTTGATGCCCATACAAGTTCATATTTATGGCATTTAGCATATTTTACTATTTTTCTAAATAAATCTTGTCTGCTTTCGTATGTTATTATACTTATATTGTACTCTCTATTTTTTTCCAGAATTGGTTTCCATATCTCAAGTTTGCTATTACTGTTACATAGCCCTAGTAGTTCGACATTCTTTCCACTCTCTATAGCTGCTTCACACAGCACAGCAGCTCTTCCCATTGCATTAATAGAGGCATTCCAGCAAACAACTAATACCTCATTTGATTTTTCTAATCTTAGCGGCCAACAAGGTATATCCTCGTTTTTCTTTATCTCTATATACTCCTCTTTAGCAATGATCAGGCCATTTTTTATTGTCGTCAGGTGCTCATCTATCTGCTCGTATCTTGATTTCTTGTAGCAAGAATGATTTAGCAAACTTGTGTAGATCTTTGATTTATCGTTCCCGCTTATTTTTCGTAAAATAAGAGCGGTTGTTCTGCATGTTTGTCTTTGCTCATGGATTTCTTTCAGAATTCTGATTAGATCTTCTTCTTTCCCTTGGATCATGCACGAGGCTGCAATCATATGATTGACTTCCCCATCTAGGCATATATCTTTATAGAGATGGGCTGATCTGGCAATTTCCAGATACATCTTTCTTTTATACTTCTTCTTTATCTCTATATTGATTATTTCAGTTGGGTTCACTGATGCCCTTCTTTATTGTTCATTTTACTGGCTACGGTCTATCTGTGGCTCCAGGGGACTTTAGTTAACTCCAAAGTTTGTATCCAACATTATTTTCAATACTTAAGCCCATCTTCAAAGGAGGTCAGGCTCCCTCTATCTCCACCACAACACCGTCGCGTACAACCACAGACACCTGCATCTTCTTCACCAGGTTGTCACCGACGCTCAGGTCACAAAAGCTTTCAATCTGACCCTGCTCAACAATCTGCTCCATCTCTAGTTCGCGCACCTGCGCCTGCTGCTGCAGCAGGTTGCGCTTCTGTTCCTCCAACTCACTGCGCTTGCCAGCCACCTGTTGCTGCACCTGGGCCACCTGCTCCTGGACGCGTGGGTCGAGGGGATTCGCACTCTGGCGACGGACCTCATCAACCACCTGCTGACCTTCCTGCTCCAACTGGGCCAACTGCTGATCGGTGGTTGCAATGGCGTTGCTGAGCTCACGCTCAGCCTCCTCCTTCCAATCTGGTGTAACTACCGCGCGAACAGTAATCGAGCGCTTAATCGACAGGGTCGTGCCTTCGGACATGAAAGTGATGAGTAATGGCTAAGGGTCTCAGCCTGTGACCATGAGGTCAACTGCCGGCTGAAAACGAAATCAACAGCGACCATAAAGGGCCGCAATCAATGCCCCATCTCGGAGCGTGATCCGATCGCGCCGCTGCTTGAGAGTCTGAGTCAGCAAGCCGTTCTCGATCGTGAACGCCTCGACCAGAGCGACACCCGCCAACCGTTCATCCGCCCGAGACCCTGAGCGCTGAGCCAGCAATCGATTGAGTTCGCCGCGCAGCAAGCGCCGCAACGCCTCATCCCCAGGAGATCCACTCAGGCCAGTCTGCATAGACAATCCCTGATCCTCTGCCCAAGCCAGCATTTCCTCCTCCCTTGGCACCACCAGTGCAGCAAGCTGCCGCTCATCCTGGCCCACAAGCATCACCTGTTCCAAAAGTGGACTCGCAACCAATGCCGCCTCCAACGGACCAGGCTCGATGTTCTCGCCACTACTGAGCACGATCGTGTCTTTAGCGCGACCAGTCAGCACCAAGGAGCCATCGGGCAACAGCATTCCCAAATCACCGGTATCGAACCAACCCTGCCCATCAAGCACCTTGGCTGTGGCATCTGGTTTCCTCAAGTAACCAGCCATCACTTGAGGCCCCCGCACCAACACACGGCCACGTTGACGAAACATCAAGTCCACGCCGCTTTCAGGGTCCACGATCCGAAACTCAGTATCAGGAAGAGGCGGTCCTGAACTGCCACGAATGTTGCGCCAAGGCCTTCGGCAACTGACGACTGGGCTTGTCTCAGTGAGGCCGTAGCCCACCAACAGCTCCAGCCCAACCGCCTCAAAGAAGGCATCCACATGTGGTGCAATCGCTCCACCACCATTAATGGGAAAACGTAGCCGCCCCCCACAGAGCTGATTCAGCACCTTGGGCCAGAGCAGAGCACCCGCCAGACCATGCAAAGGCCAGCGCAGCGTTGCCTCCAGCAAAGCCAGCGTCCGGGTGGTCAAAGGCACCGGCTCCAGCAGCAGGTTTCGAGAGCTACGCCAAGCCTTTCGTTGCGAGCCACTGTTGGCAAGAGCCATCCGCAGCAAGCGTTGCCGTCCAGTTGGCATAGCCTTAACCGCTTCATCAAAGCCCGCCTGAATCGCCTCCCAAAGCCGCGGCACCGTCGCCATCACGATCGGTCTAACCCGCGGCAGGTCCCGCTTCAATTGCTTGATCGTGGTGTAGCTCTGAGTACATGCACACGAAAAGAAGTAATACTCCGCGCTGCGTTCGTAGGCATGCCAAATCGGCAGCACACTCAACACCGGCGCACCCGGAGAGGGGAAAGCTACACAAGCCAAGCACCTCATCTGATGGAGGAGGTTGGCGTGGCTAAGGGGCACACCCTTTGGCTGCCCTGTTGTTCCAGAGGTGTAGAGAATCGTGGCCGTCACAGTTGCCGCTGAGCCCGAATCGCGATCCTTCAAGGGATCTGGTGCAGGCTGACCCGCTCCTGCAGCAAGCAGTTCCTGCCACCCCATCACGCCATCAGCGGGCTCACCTTCAAGCTGTAAAACCAAGCGCAAAGGCCTGCGCTGCTCATCGGTAAGAGCAAGCTTGTGCCACAACTCGGCGTTCTGTACCACCAAGGCAACAGCGCTTGAATCCGCGAGGATGTAGCGCAGCTCTTCCAGTGGAGCAGTCGCTCCTCGCACCGCATTAGCAGCACCAGTGCGCATCAAACCCTGATCCGCGATCAACCAGCGGGGGCTGTTTTCAGCAAAAAACGCCACCACATCTCCACCGCCGATGCCGAGATGGCTGAACGCAGCAGCAGCCAAAGCGATCTGCTCAGCAAGCTCTCCATAGCGAAAGCGTTCAGGATGAGTCGCATGAGGAGCATCAACCGCCAGGATTTGGCCATGCTTCTGGGCCAACCAAAGCCAGATCTGATCAACGCGGCCCATCTGGGCGACATGACCCTGATGCGCTAATCCATCTTCTTCATGTCTAGAAGGGCGCCAAACCGCCTTGGCTAGAGAACCCTCATGGTTGTCGTCTTTCAACCTGCTACCTGCTGCTACCTCATCTGACATCTTCAATGCAAACAGGGCTAAGAGCGCTAAGCATCGGACGCAAATGCCCCTGGCTTGGCCAGAGACTCTGGGATCTGCCAAACCAAACCAAAACGGTCACTCAGGCTCTGACGCATCAGAGGCTGCACCTCCGCCACTGTGAGCCCAGGGATCCATTGATTCAGCCGACCCACCGGGTGACCCACCAGGCCGCAGGGGACAACGGCGGAAAAACTCTCAAGATCACAATCCACGTTGAGAGCCAATCCATGTTGAGTAATCCAGCGACGACAACCCACGCCAATCGCAGCCACCTTGCGACCTTCCAGCCATAGCCCGGTGAGTCCCTGCAAGCGCTCACCTGTCAATCCCAAAACAGCCAAAACATCAATCAATACCTGCTCAAGCTGACGCAGATACCAATGCAGATCGGTTTGATAGCGCCGAAGATCCAACACGGGATAGACCACCAACTGCCCAGGCAAATGGTGGGTCACCTCACCACCCCGATCAATGCGATGCAACGCAGCAGGCGGATTGTTGACATCAAAGAGCAGATTGACCTCGCTTGCACCGCGACCGAGGGTGTAGCAAGCCTGATGCTGCAACAGCCAAACCGCCTGCGGAGCAAGGGGTTTGGCAAACAAATGTTGCTGCCACTGCTGCTGCCAAACCCAAGCCATCTCGAAGGGCACTGGCTCACTGCACTCAAACAAAAAAGCCGATCGGGATTGTGCCGATGTAGAGGTAGTAACTAACTTGCCGATATCAATCGGCACCGGAGGGATGCCATGAAGCTGCTGATCCATGGTCGCAATCTTGAACTAACACCTGCCCTACGCGAATACACACAATCAAAACTGGAGCGGGCGATTCAACACTTTGAAGACATGGTGAAGGAAGCTGATGTGCACCTTTCAGTCGCCCGAAACCCGAGCGTGCCTCAACAGACTGCCGAGGTCACCGTTTTTGCTAACGGCACCGTAATCCGCGCTCAAGAACGCAGTGAAAACCTTTACGCCAGCATTGATCTAGTAGCCAGCAAGCTGTGCCGTCAACTACGCCGCTACAAGGAACGCCACAGCGATCACCATCACAGCCCCGGGCATCGAGCCTCGTCAACGCCGACCACCGAAGCGGTGATTGATGAAGCCCCTATCGACGGTTCACTACTCGATGGCAAGGAGGCCCACCTCCCCAGTCCAGGCGTTAGGCGCAAATACTTCGCCATGTCGCCAATGACCGTCGAACAAGCCCGGCATCAACTAGACCTGATCGACCACGATTTCTACCTGTTCCGCGAACAAGAAAGTGGCCAATTGCAGGTGATCTACCGACGTAACCATGGCGGCTACGGGGTTATACAGGCTCGAGATTAAGCATGAGCAATCTTGATGCCTGGACCCTCCCAGCAGCGTGAATTACCTGATCTAGCACCACTGATCAATCAGGCACTGCTCGATCCCCACCTTGATCAAGAGGTCCTACAGCAGACCTGTGATGCAGCACGTCACTTCGGTTTTGCAGGCGTATGCACCAACCTCAATCGCCTGCAGGCGGCTCGCGAACGACTCGGTCCTCCAGGTCCAACGCGGCTGATTGCCGTGATCGCTTTTCCCTTCGGTGCCATACCAAGCACGCTCAAACAAGCCGAAGCGGAATGGGCCGCCGATCATGGAGCTGAAGAGCTCGATGTGGTTCCAGACTTCTGGGCCCTAAGCCAAGGAAAAGCAGAACTCTTTGCCGAAGAACTTGCCGAGATCTGTGCACTAGGGCTACCTGTACACGTCATCCTCAACATGGCCCGCCTGCCGGCGGATAGCCTGAGCTTGGCAGTCGACGCCGCCATCGATGCTGACGTCAGCGGGCTGCAAAGTGGGAATGGTTTCGGCCCAGCAGTAACGGCAGCTGATATTCGTCTGTTGGCAAACCTCGCTCGGGGTCGTTGCGGAATCAAAGCGGCCGGGGGGTTACACACTCTCGAGCAAGCCCTCGACATGGTGGAAGCAGGCGCAACCCGTCTTGGTACCAGCCAAGGCCCAGCTCTCATGCAGGCACTACGCCGTGGCCAAACGTGAGTGGAGAACGACGCCTCAACGGCCTCTCTTTGAAGGTGGGACCGCTCGGGGAACATGATCGACTTCTCACTCTGCTCAGCGATCAAGAAGGAGTGACTCGCCTTGCCGTACCTGGGGCGCGACGACCACGCAGCAGCCTTGCAGCAGCAGTGCCACTCAGCTTGCTGGAGCTGCAAGTCGCAGGACGCCGAGGCCTAGCAAGGGTGCGGCAACTCAAGGTATTACGCAGCTTTAACAGTGTGGGGAAGCAGCTAGAAACACTGGCAGCTGCCCAGGCCCTTGCAGAACTCAGCCTGATGTTGGTAGCAGGCAACGATCCTCTACCTGGCCTGCTAAACACACTGCTGATGCATCTCGAACGACTCGAGGCCCTCAGCCAAGCCCACCCAGCGCAGCCAAACACAACCCTGGCCTGCAGCGTGCAAGCGTGCGTGCATTTACTTGCTCTAGGCGGCTATGGCCTGCCAGTACAGGAATGCTGTCGCAACGGCACAGCGCTGGAGCCACCCCTGGGCCAATGGGAATGGCGCTGCAGTTTGATGCCAGAAGAGGGTTTTGCCATCGGCGCCCTACCCGGCGCAGCACTGCAACTGAATCCCTCAGAGCTAGCCCTATTGCAGCGGCTGCTTCGCCCTGCCCTGCCCATGCGACGCGATGGCGAGTTGATGGGTCCGCCAGAGGTGTGGCTGCGGTTGCTCGCGGTAGTGGAGTGCTGGATCCGCACCCATCTGCCACATCACATGCGAGCTCTAGGGATGTTGCGCGAGGCCATCATCAGCTCAAGCGATGGGCGATCATAACCGCGGCACCACAAGCATCTTGAGCGGTCCAACTCTAAACAGCCCCGAACCGGCCCTCCCAACCGGCTCGAATCCAGAAGGACGCCGCGGATTGGCAGCGGTGATCAAGCTGGATGGCTTTCGCCGGCTGTGGATCGGTCAGATCTTCTCCCAACTGGCCGACAAGTTCTACATCGTTTTGATGGTGTACCTGATTGCCCAGTACTGGGTGAGCAGTACCCCTCAAAGCAATGAGGCGCTTGCAGAGGTGGCGGCGGCGATTCGGATGGATTTCGAAACCCGCGCCCAAAAGATCACCCTGCTTGCCACAGGCATTTATGTAGCCAACACCATTCCAGCAATGTTGCTGGGAACCGTGGCGGGTGTCTGGGCTGATCGCTGGCCAAAACGTCGCGTGATGGTGGCCTCCAACGCGCTGCGTGCTCTGCTGGTGCTCTTGGCCCCACTTTGTCTCTTGCCAGGTCCCCATTGGATGGGTCTGAGCTGGGGGTACTGGGCACTGCTGCTGATGACCTTTCTGGAGTCAGTTCTCACCCAATTCTTCGCGCCAGCCGAGCAAGCAACTATCCCTCAACTGGTGCCAAAGGAACATCTCCTGGCTGCCAATTCCCTGTATCAAGCAACAAGCATGGGCGCCACGATTGTGGGCTTCGCCCTTGGTGATCCAATCCTGCGTCTGCTCAAACAAGCCTTCCTCTCCCTAGGACTGAATGGAGGGGAATTTCTGCTCCTACCGTTCTGCTACGGCATGGCAGCGATCAGCCTCAGCACGATCCACATGCAGGAGCAGCCCCGCGACAGCTCTAGAGAAAGTGTCTGGAAGGAAATCGGCGATGGTCTGCAGGTGCTTCGCCAACAGGCTGCTGTGCGAGGGGCAATGCTCCACCTTGTTGTGATCTATAGCCTGCTAGCAGCCATGTACGTGCTGGCCATCACCTTGGCAGGTTCGATCAAAGGTTTGGGGCCAACTGGTTTCGGCATGATCTTGGCGATGAGTGGGATTGGGATGGCCCTGGGGGCTGTGGTGATGGCCCAAACCGGCCACCGCTTCAACCGCCGCAACTTGTGTGCAACCGGCCTGGGCACAATCGCCTGCACCCTTGTGCTGCTTGGAGGAGTCCTTGGTTCTCTCGGACCAACTCTTTTGCTATGCGGCTTGCTGGGCGTGGGAGCAGCCCTTGTAGCGATTCCAGCCCAGACCACCATTCAAGAAGACACGCCAGAAGCACAGCGCGGCAAGGTGTTTGGCCTACAAAACAACCTCATCAACATCACCCTGAGTTTGCCTCTTGTGCTGGCTGGCGCTCTGGTCAGCAGCTATGGGCTCGTGCCAGTGCTGTGGTTGCTTGCTGCACTTGCCCTAGTAGCAGCTTTATTAGAGCGCCCTTGGCAGCGCTGCTAGCTTTCACATTCGGCAGGAGGATTGCAGCAGGTGGCTCACATTGCCTGGCTAGGCAAAAAAACACCGTTCTGCGGCAACGTCACCTACGGTCTCAACACGACTGAGGCCCTAAGACAACGCGGCCATCAGACGAGTTTTATTCACTTCGACAATCCAGGCGGCCTTAGCAACGGCGAGAGCGCACTGTTGGCCAATGACCCAGAAGTGAGCCTGCCATACCTGGTGAAGTCACAGGTTTACACCATTCCCTTCCCAGGAGCGCAGCGAGAACTCAGGGAATCATTAGAAAGACTGCAACCCGATCTCGTCCACGCCAGCCTCACCCTTTCCCCTCTCGACTTCCGGCTGCCAGAACTCTGCGAGCAAATCGGTGTGCCATTGGTGGCAACCTTCCACCCACCATTTGATAGCGGCATGCGCCACCTCACGGCTGGCACACAACAGCTCACGTATCAGCTCTACGCCCCTGCCCTGGCTCGCTATGACAAGGTGATCGTCTTCTCCGAGCTGCAAGCTGAGGTTCTTACCAAACTTGGAGTACAGGAACAACGACTCGCCGTGATCCCCAATGGCGTCGATCCTGAATGTTGGGCACCAACAAGTCCCCAATGCACCAACCCAATGCAGCAAGAGGTGCTTGGACGTCTGGGAAATGAACGAATTTTCCTCTACATGGGACGCATCGCAGCAGAAAAAAATGTGGAGGCACTGCTGCGCGCTTGGCGACTTGTAGAGACCAAGGGCTGTCGACTGGTCATCGTTGGCGATGGCCCTCTGCGTTCGACCCTGCAAAACAACTCAACCCCAACAAAAGAAAACAACGTGCTCTGGTGGGGCTATGAGTCAGATCTCAATACCAAGGTGGCCCTACTGCAATGCGCTGAAGTCTTCCTCCTGCCAAGCCTGGTAGAAGGTTTGTCTCTGGCACTGCTAGAGGCCATGGCAACAGGTACAGCCTGCGTGGCCACTGACGCCGGGGCTGATGGGGAAGTGTTGGATGGCGGTGCGGGCATCGTATTAAGCACACAGGGTGTCACCACCCAATTGCGCACCCTGCTGCCGGTGCTATGCGATCAGCCCGTACTAACAGCCGAACTGGGTCGCCGCGCCCGTATGCGCGTGCTGGAGCGATACACCATCACCCGCAACATCGATGACCTGGAAACGCTCTACCGCGGCTTATTAGGGGCGACAAAGATGGCGGCCTAACTCAAGCCAGTTCACGGCTACGTTGAGCAGCTGCAACAACCGCCTCAATCAAAGCAGAACGAACCCCGGCCCGCTCAAGCTTGCGCAGTGCGGCAATCGTGGTGCCACCCGGAGAGGTCACCATGTCCTTAAGCTCCGCAGGATGCAGTTTCTGCTCCTTAAGCAAGGCTGCTGTGCCAGCAAGGGTGCGATGGGCAAGATGATGGGCCAAGGACCTTGGCAGGCCTGCCGCTACCGCACCATCAGCCATCGCCTCAGCCACCAGTGCCACATAGGCAGGGCCGGATGACGTCAACGCCAAAAAAGCATCCAGCTGCGACTCCGGCAATTCCAGCACCTCGCTCACCGGCAAAAACAATCGCTCAACCGATAGGCGTTGCTCTGCCGTAACTCCCTCTCCCCAAGACAATCCAGTGAGCCCAGCTCCTACCAAGGCAGGGGTATTTGGAACGGCACGCACACAGGCATGAGCGGGGAAAGCCTGCTGCAAACGAGCCAAGGTCACGCCAGCAAGCACAGAAATCAACAGCTGCGGCCTATCTGCAGTTTGCTTAAGACGAGCTGCTGAAGCCCCTATCTGATCAAGCTGCTGCGGTTTTACAGCTAGCAATTGAATGGGCGCCATCCATGCCTCTGCCGCAGTGGGATCATCTGCAGCTTTCAAACGCAGACCTATTGGCAGCTGGTCTGCGAGACGTTCGACACTTGCAGCACGGCCCACTAGCGCAACAACCTGCTGCGGAGCAAGCTCTCCCTGCTTCAACAGCGGCAAAACAAGAGCCTGAGCCATTCGACCCAGGCCGATTACCCCCAAAGAGCAGGGCATGGAGTGATTAGAGGCCACCAGCGCTGGTGACCTCCCAGGCCGGAACAGGCGCCGCACCAGTTTGTTGAGACGATGACGGTACTGAATCGTGATCCTGACTCACCATCGATGGTGAAGAAGCCTCGTCATAACTGGTATTGGAAACCGTGACACAACTAGGAGCAAAGAGAAAAATGCTCTCTCCTACCCGCTCTTGGTGACCATCAATGGCAAAGGTGCCACCAGCAACAAAATCCACCGCACGCTGCGCCTGATCAGGTTCCATCATCGTGAGATTGAGGATCACAGTCTTGCGTTCTCGCAGGGCCTGAATGGCACGAGGCATTTCATCAAAACTCCTTGGTTCCATCAGGTTCACCTCAGCAGAAGTCGAACCAACCCCTGGCATACCAATCACATTGGAACCGGAGAAACCCCCACCAAGATCAAAAGGGCTGGAATCTGATGGCGTCGCCAAAGCACCGCCACTGGCATGATCACTTCTGTGATCAGCATCCATATGGTCATCGGTGTCGTAATCGAGGTCGTCGTAATCGCTATCGAGATAGTCATCACCAGCGACGACAGCACGAAGACGGGAAATAAGCGACACCGTTGGGATCCTCTCGCGATGATGTGAACGTAAATCGGCTTAAAACCGACTGAAGGTAAGTTCCCCTTAGAGGAAGACTGCTTAACCTGACACCTAAATAGCGCTCTAAGCAGGCCGGGGCAAGGGTTTAGACAGCATTAATGTCATCTACGGAAGAAGACTTAGCCATTGAACGCGCGCCAAAGAGACTTGACCCCAACCGTAACCAGGTAGCCCCTGCATGCATAGCTTCAAGCCAATCACCGCTCATTCCCATTGAGCAATCAGGCAAGCCAAGCTGATCGGCAAGTTCACGGCACTGCCGAAAAAGCTCCTGGCGTTGCTCGAGTGAAAGCTCTATAGGAGCCATTGTCATCAGACCCATCAACTGCAAATGAGGCAACTGGATCAGATCGGGCCAAGCCTGCATGAGCTGCTCTTGAGAGAAACCACCCTTAGAGGGATCATCGCGAAATTTGACCTGCAACATCACCTGCGGGCAGCACTGCTCTTCAGCAGCAATTCTTGAAATGCGTTCTGCCAAAGCCAGAGAATCCACGGAATGGATCACGGCAAAGGATCTCACCACTCCCCGCACCTTGTTCGCCTGTAGACGTCCAATGAAATGCCAACGCAGACCTTTGAGATCCGCCAAGGCCTCCAACTTGGGCAAAGCCTCCTGCAAACGACTCTCTCCAAAATCCTGCTGACCAAGCTCGGCAAGTTGACGGATCAAGGTTGCGGGATGCCCCTTACTCACAGCCAAAAGATGAACTCCATCAGCAAGCCGATCACCCAGATCGTGCCAACGAGCAGACAACGTCACATCAACCTCAGATAAAGGTCTGAGCAAACAACTGCTGCCAACTCTCGTACTCAGGGGAGCGATCACGCCGACAATGAGTCAGATGAAGTTCGGCGTAATGGCGCGCGTCCTGATAGGGAATCACCTCAAACTGTGCCCCTCTAGGTTGCAGCGTGACGAGAAAAAACATCCTCTGGGCATAGAGCGTGGCGTAAACGTCTCGACCATCGCCGGCGGGGGCCACGAGATAGAGCATTCCGAACGTGGGGTGATTGAGATAGCTCTCGGCGCTCACCTGCAACAGTTCATCATCTACAAAGCACCGTACTTCCCACGCAAGCCAAGCACAAACAGCAGCAACATTGCCGAAGCGATGTTGAGCCAAAGGGACGCTCCAGTCAATAACACCTGAGGGCGGAACTGATCGGGCGGCAACCAAAGACCTCCACGAGCAAGCAAAGCGTCTGCTCCTTGCTCAGCTCGCAAGAGGATGTTGGCCAAGAGGCGTTCGCCCACTGAAAGGATCAAACCAAAAGAGGCCTTGAAACCCAACTGCCGCAAGTTCACGGCTCGGCTAGCTAGAGACCGTAAGAGGTTCTGCAACTCCTCCTGCACCAAGGGTAGAAAGCGCAAGGCAAGCAGTAACTGAAAGCTAAGCCGATCGACAGGCACACCAATCAAGGCCAGCGGTGCCAGGCACCAGCTCAAAGCCCAAACCAAATCCTCCGGCTGGGTGGTGAGCAACATCAAGTTGACGCTATGCACCACAGTGAAGATCAGAGTGGCTGTGTTTAATCCCAACTCAGCAGAACGACGATTAACCACAAAGGGCCCCAATGCCAAAGGACCAAGGCGCAGGGGACCAAGCCGCAGCAACTCCCAAGAAAGACTGGTCACACTCGCCCCCGGCACTTCCTGCGGCGAGCGCACAGCAAGGGTGGCAGCGGTTTCCCCCGTCGGCAACATCATGGCGAACACCCCCACAAGAGCGCCCAGAAACAGCAACAGCAGCAACGATCGCCACCAGATCCGCACCGGCAAACCACTGGCCAAGGTGATCAAGACAAGCGCAACAACCAAACCAATACGCCACAACGAGCCAGCCAGTACTGGCGTCAGCAGGAACATCAACACCCAGGCCAACTTCAAACGGGGATCGAGACGACGCAACCAACCGGAGTTGCCAGCCACGTACTGCCCGATCGGAAGCTGACGCAACCAGTCCATGACTTATCCCGAACGGTTCTGCTGACGAGCCAGCTCACGTTCGGCAGCCCGTTGCTGCTTACCACGCCAAAACAGCTTCAAGGGAGTGCCATCAAAACCAAGCCCTTCTCGTAACTGCCGTTCCACATAGCGGCGGTAGGTATCGCCAAACAACTTCGGGTCATTGACAAACAACGTGAAACTAGGCGGCCTGCTAGCCACTTGAGTGCCGTAATAAAGGCGTCCCTGGCGCCCCCCACGGGACGTGGGTGGACTGCGCCAACTCAAGGCTTCCTTCAACACCTCATTCACCACCGAGGTGCTCACCCGACGACGGTGCTGCTCAACCGCCAAGGAGGCCAAAGCAAAGATACTTTCCACCCGCTGCCCAGTGAGTGCAGAGGTGAACAACATCGTGGCCCAATCGAGAAAGTAAAGCTTGGCGCGCAGCTCTTTTTCAACCATCGGCATGGTGTGACTATCTTTCTCGACCGCATCCCATTTGTTCACCACCAGCACGCATGCGCGGCCATCATCTTCAATCCTGCCGGCCAGGCGCTGATCCTGCTCTGTGACCCCATCAAGGGCATCAATCACCAACACACACACATCGCTGCGTTCAATCGCCTTAAAACTCCGGTTGATGCCAAAAAACTCAGGGCCGTAATTCACACTGCGCCGACGCCTGATGCCAGCTGTATCGATCAGTCTCCAAGGATGGCCTTCACGTTCAAGACGTGTATCGATTGTGTCGCGGGTGGTGCCACGAATCGGGCTAACAATCGCGCGTGGCTGGCCACAAATAGCATTGAGCAGGCTTGATTTACCCACATTGGGCCTGCCAATGATGGCCATCTGAATCGGTTCATCTTCTTCTGCCTCCTCATGCTTTGGCGGCAGAAGAGAGAGCACACGATCGAGCAGATCACCTGTGCCAGCGCCATGGATTGCAGAAATCGGGAACGGCTCTCCCAGGCCAAGACGCCAAAACTCGGCCGCCATCGCCAAACCCTGATCTGGCGATTCGCACTTATTAACCGCCACCAGCGTGGGACATGGTTGCGTGCGTAACCATTCAGCGATCGACTCATCTGCAGCCGTAACACCCTGCTGGCCATCAACAATCACAAGTGCTACAGAGGCTTCCGCCAGGGCCAAGTTGGCCTGTTCGCGAATCTCGGGCAAAAACTCACTGTCGTCATCAAAGACCAACCCACCGGTATCGACCACCTTGAACTCACGATCTCCCCAGAAACCATCCTGATAGGTGCGATCGCGGGTGACGCCTGGCTTGTCATGAACGATCGCCTCGCGACTGCGACAAAGTCGATTCACCAGCGTGGACTTGCCGACGTTGGGGCGACCGATGATGGCGACAATCGGACGCGCCACTGGGCTGAATCCTTGCAATCATTCTCGACCCTACAGAGGCATCAAACCGAGACGGGGTGATGCAGCTCTGCAATCAGGGTTCACTCAACAATCGGATCGCCAGGATGCCCTTTAACGGGGTCAAGGGGAGGGTCAAGAGGTTGCGGCAAGGGGCCTTCGGCGGGAAGAGCGTCTCCCCGTTGCGCCAACCAGGCCAGCAACCAGTTCACAGCCGTGGCACGACGGGTGCGACGAGGGTAGAGCTCATCAATGCGATAGCCAGCGAAATCAAGCTGCTGCTTTAACAGCTGTTTGTGTTCTTTTGCGATCGAGCGGGTGAGCTGTACAGCTGCCGGCCGCTGCGCAATCACAGGCGGGGCAGTGGGGAAGGCATCACGCCAGGGCTGCGGTGTTTGGGGCCCGGCAGACCAAGCAGACGCTGAATCAGCACTGGGTTGATAACCAAGCCGCTCCCAGATCAATTCGGCAACAAACCGATCGCTAAGACGGTCTTCGAGAATCTGGAGTAATAGAGCCCGGCTAAGAGGCCAAGTCAGAGACGGATCCTGCAAAGAAATTTCAGAACAATTCAAGACTTAAATGAGAAGCAAAGCCAATTTCACCGGTCACAATCATTGTATGTGGAACCAGGACAAGGTTTCTTCTATCAGATATAGTCAATCACATCAGCAACGAGAAACTCACCCTTATCAACATCCAGCAAGGTGGTGTGAATGCCATCTGCTGTGAGCGATAAATCATCACCAACTTCCATCAAGGAAAGCTCAACTCCATCTGCTAAGCAGATGCGATCGTATTCAGCGAATGAAAAGCCGATGGTCGCAACATCGCCTTAACAACATCAAAACCAAACAGCCAAGATCCTTATTGCCTCAAATCAAAGCTAGAGATGCTTGCTAAGGAGTGCGCTGGCGTATCTTAAACAGGATGAAACCAGCATAAAGCAACATCAAGGTTGCCATCCCACCAACGACAAGCAGGGTAGAAGCGTTCAGAGAATCAAGCATAAAATTTATTTTAGGTTTACTGTCAAGAGTAATCGAGATTGAGAGGCAAGCCATCGGCAAAATCGGGAAAACCTACGCGAGAAATAAGGGCTCATTAACCCAGTCAATCGCTCGCCACAGCCAACATCAGCAAAGCCAAACACTCCACAATTGGCACTTGATCAATTTAAATTCGTCGATACGATGACGCAGCTTAACTACCAAAAGACGGTATGTCTGAAGCACATCTCAAAGCATTCATGACCATGCTGCGTGCGTGCCCATCCTTAGAGCAGAAGCTAAAAACCGAAGGGACGGATGTATTGATGCTTGCCAAAGCTGCTGGTTATACAGTCACGATGGAAGATTTAGAAAAAGGCATCTTTGAATACTCAGGCACAGAGCTTTCACATGATGAGCGTGGATATTTCAGCAGTGGCTATAGAAAAGAAATGAACGGATGAATGCCAAATCAAATTTTAGCAGCAGCAAAGAGAAAAGGGCAGTAATCACAAATACAGCGTTCAGGAACGAGTTTGTTTGATTTTAAAGAAGATAAAAGCAATTAACAAGACAAAGCCCAGCAGCGTACCCGCCAATAGATAGTAAAAATACGAAACGGGCACATCGAAAAAGAAGGGAAGAGGCATTACAAAAAACGTTTAGACAAATTATAATGGCTCATTTCTCTAATTTGCTAATCGTGCATCTCTTCTGTTGATCATGAAACCGAAGGAACTTAATTCAATATCAGAACAAGTTCAATCCTTCATTTTAAAAAAGTCTAATGGGAAAGGGCCTAGGGTATCTGCTTCTTTTTCTTCATTGTTATGTTGGCAACTGAGCAAGACGCCTTCACCTAAGCCATGCTCGATGCGTACATGGATATCACCGGTCTTTTGATTCGCCTTAAGAAAGACAGGCCCTTCGCCAGCAGGCTTATCAACGACATTCATGGCAGACCAATTAAAACGAGATTCCATCTCTCGTAAGACAAAAATTGCCAAGCTAGAGGAAGGGGCCATGATTCCCACTGTGAACCAATCAGCATCGCCCATAGAGGCACAAAGCTGATCAAGCAAATGCTTCGATTGCGTCGCATCAAGATCAGGCGCCGAACGGAGACCATCGAGATCCTTTAATGACTTAATCACCAGCTCAGACATGTCACAAAAGCTACATATTCATGCAATAATTATAGCATAGCCCCGCCATCAAGGATGAGGAGGCATGATGGTCTTTGACAAGCAAAAATGACTTCCCAAAAAGCCAAAGTTATACTTGCAATCCAATTTTTGTCCCACGATAACAAGCGAAAGCTTCTCCAACTAATTCATTCTCACACCTCATTTAGCCCACCATCAATCACACAAAACCAAAAATTCTTATTTTTAGAGAACGCTCCCTTGAATGAAGAGAGGCCATTCTCTCTAGGATGTTGATCCGATCACTCTGATCATCAACATTGTGCCTGAACTCAGCCTGCCCGGCAGGGGAACAACAAGGGCACTGCGCTGCAGAGTGCTGCAATCGCCCCTTGCAGGCGTGAGTGATCAGATCTTCCGACGCCTGGTTCGGCGCTGGGCGCCAGATGCATTGTTATTCACAGAAATGGTCAATGCAACCAGCCTGGAGCTAGGCCACGGCCTACAGAAAATCGACGAACTCGCCAATGAAGCCGGGCCCATTGGCGTGCAATTGTTCGATCACCGCCCAGAAGCGATGGCCGATGCTGCACAACGAGCAGAGGCTGCTGGTGCCTTCCTGATCGACATCAACATGGGCTGTCCTGTGCGCAAGATTGCACGCAAGGGCGGTGGCTCTGGTCTGATCCGTGACCCACAACTGGCAGCAAAAATCGTGAGCACTGTTGCTGCAGCGGTCAAAATCCCAGTCACCGTGAAGACAAGGCTGGGCTGGTGTGGCAGCGATGCAAAACCAATTGAATGGTGCCAATCACTCGAGCAGGCCGGCGCCCAAATGTTGACATTGCATGCTCGAACTCGAGAGCAAGGCTTCAAAGGCTCAGCTGATTGGCACGCCATCGCTGCCGTCAAAAGCGCACTGCAAATCCCCGTGATTGCCAATGGCGATGTCAAGAGCGACATGGATGCCAAGCGCTGCCTAACGATCACTGGAGCCGATGGCGTGATGGTGGGCAGAGGCTCGCTGGGAGCGCCATGGCTTGTGGGCCAAATCGATGCAGCACTATCCGGCCACCCAGTGCCTGCAACGCCTGGAGCAGCAGAGCGACTCACCATTGCTCGTGAACAACTTGAAGCGCTGGTACAAGCAAAGGGGGAACATGGCCTCTTGATTGCCCGTAAACACATGGGATGGACTTGTAGCGGCTTCCCCGGCGCATCAAAACTGCGCCATGCCCTGATGCGTGCACCAACGCCAACGGATGCAATATCACTGTTAGAGCAAGCCAGCGCAGAACTCATAACGGCATGGCCAGAAGCGACCAACGCCTAATCAAGCCTCAAGTTGCGATCAAGCCGCTACCAAGCCACATCCAATCACCCAGCCAATATCACTAATCAATCGCCGTCATCAACTCAACGGCTCATCATCCAGTTGCGATCAATGGCCTGCTCAAGCTGCTAAGAGATTACGTGTGCCTGTAATCGCCTGCACTGCAAGCAATACAGCAACCAACACGTTGGCGTAAACATGCAGTCGTCGCATCGAGAGATGACGAGCAATCTCAGGTTTGGCTGCCACCGATGCAATTAACAACCCGCTCAGTAACACACCGCTCCAGTAGTGGGAGCGCCAAAAGTCTGCATCGAAAGGGTTGTCTGTGAGGCGATTGATCTCCGGTTGTGCTCCCAGCAGCAGCAATGCCAACCAGCAAGCGAGGCCCAACAGCGCACGCGCAGCAGGGCGCCTCACCTTGAGGAGACGGAGGTAGATCACCACAGTGCCCAACTCTGCAAAGGCCAAGACCACGAGCCGACCAACGCCAGCCAAGCCCCCAGGCACCGCCTCGAACCAAGCGGCCAAATAGCTATGAAAAAAGGCGATTAACACTGCCACCAACACCCCTCCAGCAACCCAGCGGCCATGCTCGGCATGTTCAACAGGCACCGAGGCAGGCAGCGGATTGATCTGCAAGCGCCGCTCGCGAGCCAAAGTGCCAAGCCGAATCGTGGCACCCACCACGGGATAGACAAACAAAATGATCAGCACGGGGTGCAACAAGCCAAACCACTGCATGGCGGTCAAAGAGAGAGCACTAGACATCAGGGCATCACCTCCGGCCAGCCTTGGCGCACCAACAACAACGAAAAATAGGGCTTAGCTGTTGCGGGCACCTCGCTGGCCTGCAACACCTGCTGATCGGGCCAGCCCAAATGCTGGGCAAAGAGTGCTGATTGCAGTAAATGGCGCTCTTCGAGCATGGGCCTCACCCAGGCCCAGCGGTGCGCCAACTTGAGCAACGCCAGCACACGCCCAGCACCAGCAGCTTCCTCTAGTAGAACCTCGAGCTCGCTGGATTGATCGGGGGTCGGCAAAAGCAAAAGTTGTTCCTGCTGCATCGCCAAGGGCCAGTTACCTGCAGCAGCGGCGGCTGCAACGGCCGTGACTCCTGGGATCAGCCGAACCTGGCAATCAGGATGATGCTTCTTCAAAGCAAGCAAGATGTAGGAACTGGTGGCAAACAGAGACACATCACCCTGACAAAGCACCACCACACGCTCTCCTTCAGCAACGGCATTTGCCAGTTGATCACTGGCCTCTCGCCAAGCCTGCTGGCGCGGTTCAGCGGCAGCCACCATGGGAAAAAGCAATGGCAGTTGGCGTTGCTCAGCACGAATCCATCGCGAGGCAATGCTCGCGGCCATCCCTTTGCCCCCTTGCCGTGCCACGGGATAGGCCACAACAGTGGCCGCTTCAATCGCCTCAATGGCAGCCAGTGTCAACAGGGCAGGATCACCAGGGCCCACTCCGACCAGGATGAGAGCTGTAGTTGAAACAGCAGGGCTCAACAAAGCCGAACGAAACATTCAGCCGTCGTTCTAAGACGCCACGATCAAGATGGCTGCAAAGCCCCCTTAAACCTCTGGGAATGAGTCGCCTCAGCATCCACCCCGAAGGCAGCACCAACGCCACAAGCCCGGCGGAACCCTTATTGGAGAGCGATGATCCTGCAGTGATCAAAGCCGAGCTGGCCAAACGGGGCATTGAATTCCAGCATTGGCCAGCCAAAGCCAAGCTCAATCAGAACCCAAGCGAGGCCGACATCCTTGCGGCCTACGCCGTCGAGATCGCCCGAGTGCAGGCAGATGGCCGTTACCCCACGGTGGATGCAATCCGAATCACGCCAGACCACCCCGATCGTGAAGCGCTGCGCCAAAAATTCTTAGCCGAACACACCCATGCCGAAGACGAAGTTCGCTTCTTTGTAGAAGGCCGTGGTTTGTTCTGCTTACACATCGGCGCGGAAGTGCTGCAAGTGCTCTGCGAACAAAACGACTGCATCAACGTGCCAGCAAAAACTCGCCATTGGTTCGATATGGGCAGCAAGCCACAGTTTTGTGCTGTGCGCTTCTTCGATAACCCAGAAGGCTGGATTGCAAGCTTCACAGGGGATGCGATCGCCGAGAGATTCGCCAAGCTGCCATGAGGCTGAAGTTGGCTTCAGCTATGCATGCGCGGCTGAGGGTGCAAGTTGGCGAGGATCCCTGCCTCCACCTCTGCCAACTCCTGCAAACGAGCAATGATCAGCTCACGCTGAAAACGCTGCTCACAGAGCCTCCAATAGAGGCCGAAATGACGCGCCTCACTCGCCAGCAGATCTGCATAGAGCTGACGCAACTCCAGATCAGCTAGGTGGGTGGCAAGCAACGACATGCGTTCATGGCTACGGGCTTCGATCAGCCCTGCCACCAGAAAACTATCGAGCATGCGCTGCGGTTCATCCCTACGGATCTGTTTGGCCAAAACTGCGCCATAAGGGGGTGCAGCCAGAGGCTCCAGATAACGCCCTCTGGCCTTGAGCAACGTGAGCACACGCTCAAAATGCTCCAGCTCCTCTCTTGCTAAGGGGCTGAGAACTTCTGCGAGCCCAGGCTCACACAAGTAGCGGAACATCAATTGCACGACGGCACCCGCCGCCTTGCGCTCGCAATGAGCGTGATCAATCAGCAGCTCGAGCGGATGAGCAATCGCCTGCTCCAACCAAGCATCACTGGTGGGAGCCGCCAGCCATTTGATCGTGGCGTTTGACGTCTTAGCAGCAGCAAGAGCACTCATAGGGCCTGCTGCGGCTGACGCAAATGAGCCAACAGCCCTTCCAAAGCAAGGCGATAGCTCAATGCACCAAAACCGCTCACCACGCCCACAGCGCGATCAGCAAGATAAGAGTGATGGCGGAAGCCCTCACGGGCATGGGTATTGCTGAGATGCAACTCCACGTATGGAATCGCTGCACCGAGCAGAGCATCCCGTAAAGCAACCGAGGTATGGGTATAGGCCCCAGCATTGATCAGGATTCCTTGCACCTGGCCGATGGCTTGATGGATGCGATCCACCAAAGCACCTTCAAAGTTGCTCTGGAAACATTCAAGCTGAACCGCTTCTGCCTCCGCCTGAGCGAGCAGGTCTGCCTCAATCGCTTTCAACGTCATGACTCCATAAACACCAGGCTCTCGTTGACCGAGAAGGTTGAGATTGGGGCCGTTGAGCAGCAGCAATCGCATGGCCCTGAAGCATGAAGGGGGTGAATGGATCGTATCGATCCCCACAAGACCTTCCCAGACATTCAGCCACAAAGGTGCGATCTGCTGGTAATGTCAGCAGGTGTGGTTCGGGTCGGTGCCCGAGTGGTTAATGGGGGCGGACTGTAAATCCGCTGGCTCTGCCTACGTTGGTTCAAATCCAACCCGGCCCACCTTCCACATGCCCTTGTAGCTCAGTGGTAGAGCACTCCCTTGGTAAGGGAGAGGTCCCGGGTTCAAATCCCGGCGAGGGCATTGAAACCGAGACCGAAGGAAATCCAAGAGCAGTCAAGAGACAGCAAAAGTCTCTTTTGTTGTGCCGATGCAGGCAATTGAGAGAAATAAAATCCATCTCCTCTTTTCAAGTTCTTTCAACCAGGTAGCAGGTTTTTAAGACGAGGTGTTCAGGTTTGTTCTTGGTGTGTCAAGGGTCTAAGCCAACCCCCCATTGCGGCTCCACACGGGACCATCCATCTGCCCTCAACTTGTTCCAGATCTCAACGGCATCACGCTTCGGCAAGTGCCTCCTGCTTTTGAGCAAGGCAGGAGACCCGTCAGGCATTGCTCGCCCTTTATCCATAAACACAAACAGATCGCTCCTCCAAGACTTTTGATCTCGATGGAAGCGAAGGGACCAGTGCTTGTTTGGATCAATCAACCAACCTTCTGGCTCACATGCAGAACTGCCGCCCATAACGCCCCTTAGTAGTAAGTATGTATTACTTCAAGGGTGGGGAGCGCGTCAAGCCCTCTTCGCCAACTCCTTGTAAGCCCAATAGCCACCGGCGGCAATGATCGCCAAAGGCACAAGGGCTCTAAGAACCGAGAGAGCAACAAAGAGAAGCAAAGAGAACGCACCGAATTTCTTGACGATTGTCTTTGTCTCGTCGCTCATCGCATCCCAACGCTCGATCAAAGACATGGTGGCTGGACTGCATGCTGATCTGCTTTCTACCCAATACCTCTTGCGATGCAACCTCAAGGGCAGCAACCAAAAGCGCGCACAGCCCTGCTGGCTCTCTCAAAAGACTTTTGACAATCAACCAAGTCCACTAAAAGCACTGTCTGGTTCACCCCAATGACATGCCAAAAGCCTTGGGTTATTGCTAGGGCAAGCCACTAGATCTCTTCTTGCACAAATGGGATACGGGCACGATTGAGACCCGCTGTGGCTCAGGGGGCCTTTCCACAGGCCCCCGCAAAATCAAGTTGGCTGCACTTGATAGACCTTTGAGCGGCCATTGCACTTCCTCACACCCCATGAAATAGGAGCCTTCGACTTCGCGATTTCTTGTTCAACACAGATGTTTTGATTATTTGCCCAGTGAGCGACAGGCGCCAAACTGAACGCAATGAAAGCAAGAGACAAAGCTGCTATTAGCAGAGCAGCTGCCGCAACCACAGGAAGCACAATGCTTTTCAGTGTCTCCATTTCATTGGCTCCGCAGAAATAAATCCCAGCTTAAAAAGCCTAGGAGGTCTTTTTTAAAGCTCTGCCAACCCTATGGAGCCCAATCAGTGAGCCAGCGTTGTTCAGTTGTTCCCATTAATCGGAACTGGCGAGCAAAGAAAAAGCAAACAACACTCGAGAAAGCACGGATCAGTATCTCTTCGAGAGAAGTAGGCAGGATCAGCAAACAGCCTCAAACGCTCTCGATGATCACCGATCAGATCAAGCTCCTCAAGATCAACGAGCAGGTTCGCTGAATTGAAGAGAAAAATTTGACGCCTACAAGCTTCTCGCCATTGCTGAGCCTTGGCTCAAAAACCTGACCAGCAATTTCAGACTGCCAAGGTCTCTCTCTTTTGTCGGGTCATCTAGGCAGACAACAGATGCAGCGATGGGGTTAATCCACTAGCTGCAGCAAGACTTAAGTCGCTGAGCCAAATGCCTTCTGATGTCTCAAAGACTCCCCGCCGGGAGCGGGAAGAACGAACGGTCTTTTGCAGAGATCGCATCGACGCCAAGCCCTACATCGCTTGCAAGGCAAGCCTTTACGCCAATCTCTGCCTGCCTCGCCAAGACAAATCTCAGGCTGTTTTTGCCAAATCTCAACCACTCTTTCCCAAATCTCAGCAACTCTTGCCCAAATCTCAGCAAGTCCTTGCCTAAATGAGGTTCGCCGCAATTGAGAGAGGGTGGTCACAAAGGACCAACCTTGAGACAACGCTTGCTACTGCTGATGTAACAACCTCAAAGGCAGCCTGATACGAATATTGCCTTCAGCAGGCACCTCTGAGACCATCGTGCAAGTCCTTGCAGAAATGGATGTGTTTCCAGCGTCGCTCTTGAGAGATTTGTCCTTACACCTCGGACAGTTCCCCAGCGGACTGGAAGATGCAGTCGAGGCGATCAATAATCCGATCAACGGCTTTGCCTGGGGTTGGCCCACAGTCATCCTGATTGCAGGCACCGGCATCTTGCTGATGGTTGGCCTGGGCTTTATGCCCTTACTGCGCATTCCCTATGGCATGCGCATGCTGCTTCGCAAGCCAACCGCCTCTGGCGATGGCGAAATCAGTCCATTCCAGGCACTGATGACCTCGATGGCAGCCACGATCGGCACCGGCAACATCGCCGGTGTCGCTGTTGCGATTGCCATGGGCGGCCCTGGTGCTGTGTTCTGGATGTGGCTGATTGCCATTTTTGGCATCGCCACCAAGTATGCCGAAGCCGTCCTTGCAGTTCATTTCCGCGAAGTGGATCCCCTCGGCAATCATGTCGGTGGTCCGATGTACTACATCCGCAATGGCCTTGGTCCTAACTGGGCCTGGCTAGGCGGATTCTTTGCCCTGTTTGGAATGCTGGCGGGCTTTGGTATTGGCAATGGCGTGCAATCGTTTGAGGTGTCAAGTGCCTTAGCCACGATCGGCATCCCTCGGCTTTTAACGGGTGTCGTCCTTGGAGTGCTTGTCTTTGGAGTCATTATTGGCGGAATCAAACGGATCGCCCAGGCGGCATCGGCAATCGTTCCACTGATGTCGTTGTTTTATGTGATTGCCTGCTTGGTCATCATCCTCAGCAACATCAATGAAGTACCAGCGGCATTCTCAACAATCTTCTCCAATGCCTTCACAGGAGAAGCCGCTGCCAGCGGCACGTTGACCCAAGTGGTTCTGATGGGGTTTAAGCGCGGCATCTTCTCCAATGAGGCTGGTCTCGGTAGTGCACCAATCGCTCACGCTGCCGCCAAAACCAATGACCCAATCCGTCAAGGCACCATCGCCATGCTTGGAACCTTCATTGATACTTTGATCATCTGCACTATGACGGCTCTGGTGATCATCACCACCGGTGCCTATCAGAGTGGTGAATCAGGCTCTGATCTATCTATCGCTGCCTTCAACAGTGGCCTTGCAGGCTCAGGTTGGGTGGTGACAGCTGGGCTCGTGGTGTTTGCGCTAACGACAGTTCTTGGCTGGAGCTTTTACAGCGAACGATGCACCGAATATCTCTTTGGGGTGCGAGCAATTCTTCCCTTCCGCCTGGTGTGGGTAGCTGTAGTTGTGATCGGAGCTATTGCAGGAAATCGCGGTGCTGTGTGGAACGTAGCTGACACACTCAATGGCCTCATGGCAATTCCTAACTTGATTGCACTGGTGTTGCTATCGGGCACTGTCTTCCGTCTATCTAAAAACTATCAGTTTGAAGAGGGTTAAAGGATAAGAGAGCATGCTGTTGTCGATCTAATCATCAACAGCAGGAAGTAGCGGGGGATCGAAAAGCACGAACTATTTTTTCATCGATTCTGCTGAAATCACGTTAATTCTGTCTATGAAATAGGAATTCCTTTGTCATTCTTTTGACTAAAGACAGGAGCGCAATTTAAACTTAAAGCTGTTATCAGGTCAAAATTCAAAGCATTGCCTGTAGAGGTCGCGTTGCCCATATGATGCATTGTTGCTGCCAATTCTTAATGTTTTTAATGGCCTTTATGCTGACTTGATGATAAGTGTCTAGCGCTGTTTACTTGTAATAATCAATGCAATTCAATGTCTACAGCTTTTTGATCACAGGACTAAAGTGATTGCAGTAAAGTTCTAGACAGAAGGTATAGAACTAAGTTGAGCTTCCTCCGATAATGTCATCTTGCAAACTAGTCCATCGCATATCATTACTCGAATCTCCAGAGTCTAAACCTGTAGTTAACCCTTCGCCCCCGTGACTAACCACATCTTGATCTATGTTTGTATCAGCCAATGTTTGGTCCTCTTCCAATCTTTCTCCAAGAGGGCTGTCATAGCCATCAGTAGAAGCTAACTTTTCTAATGCGTTTTGGTTTTTGAATGATGTATTAATCCAGCTGTTTGCTCTATCAGCAGTTGATATTGAAACTCCATTGATTACATCGGCACTTGTTTGAGAATCGAGTTCAGTCCATGTTATCTGAGTAGTCACACCGTCTGATCCTACTTTGCCCTGGAAATTTTCATCACCTAAGTGTAGGGTTTTACCCCAATCTTCATCGAGAACGGTCAAATCATCAATACTAATCTTTCCGTCAAAGTTAGCGTCTACATCGCGTGCATAGGTCGCTTCCGATGCCACCTTTTGACCTGATTCAATCGTTTGACGCCTAGCACCTGCATTAAGAAATGCGAGGTCTTTCATACCAACGTTTCCGTCATAATTTAGATCTCCTTTAAAGGTGATCAGATTTTTGGACGCATAAGCTTGCTGGCCATCGTGGCTCCTGAATGCTGTAGCTTCACCATCAACTTTAATTTGGTACAAGTCATCTGATGCATTGAAGACTTTTCCGGCAGCATTGTCATTAATGTCGACTGTAATTCTGACTTTATTCGTTTGCTCATTTTTATCGCTGTAGGTGCCATCTTGAGAAAAATCACCCCCAGTTAAAGTTGCATCAGTAGCTCCCTTCAGTAGCTCTGTCGTAGGGTCACTATCCTTATCACTAGAGTCAACCAGTCCAGATTTATTAACATCAACTGCTGCAATCCAATTACTCCCCTTCAGTGAGCCAGCTGCCCATGTACGAGTTTCAGCGTCATAACCCAATCCATCCCAGTTTTCTACTCTAAAATCACTGGCAGTTGTATTGCCTTTATTTTTCCAGTCAACCTCTGCAGAGATCGTATCACCTGCCCGAATCAAGTTTGTCGTAATCGGCGATGCGCCAACACCAATTTTTCTTTCACTTCCAAATTTAAGGAATGACGTTTGATGGAGGTCGATCGTTCCCTCATAGAGGCTGACTTTGTTTTTAACTAAGTCAACTCGACTATCATCCATATCTCTTAGCGACGCAATCGCTTCGGTGCCAAGAGCGCTATCTACTTTGCTAAAGATTGTATGGTCTTTATTGACTTCAATATCAAAATCTAATTGCCCATCAAATTTATTTGTAGTTCCATTTGCTCCGCTATATGTCAGCAAGTTACCATCTCCAGTTCTTGTATAAACACCTCCATCTTTTTCCAAGTCATCGCTGAAGTTGAACGCAATCGATGCAAGTATTCCTTCCTTGTCCCCTTCTGTGGCATTCTTACTTTTCAGGCCACTACCCAATGCTCCTGAGGTAGTTCCTTCTTCCGCGCCAAAATAGGAGAGACTACCTGCTGCAATTCTTATTTCTCCATTGGCATTGTCTATATGAACAGCATTCGCAAGAGGCATTATATTTTCATTGAAGATTACCTGGTTTTCTTTGATATCTCCAAAGAGGTGGCTATCAAATTTGATGGTTAGATCAACTGACTCAAGATCATAATCTGAAAGATTCTTAGCTTTAATATCTAAAATAACATTCGAATCCTCTTTAGCACCAATACCCCTTACCGCTAAACTCTTAACCGGTGGGAGATTATTAGATCCTCTAGCAGCTCTTGTCCATCGACTTCCACCACTAGCGGACTCGCTATCGATATCCTCAATTGCGATATCACTTGCGGGGTTGTTTTTTGTTCCATCATGAATTTCAGAACTAGAACCATCTACTCTCTTTGCCTTTCTGACTTCGTATTCGATTTGTAAAGACCCAGCTGGATCAGAGCTTTCTGATTGGGATGAAGAGCTATCTCCTCCAGATGAAGAGCTATCTCCTCCAGATGAAGAGCTATCTCCTCCAGATGAAGAGCTATCTCCTCCAGATGAAGAGCCATCTCCTCCAGATGAAGAGCTATCTCCTCCAGATGAAGAGCTATCTCCTCCAGATGAAGAGCCATCTCCTCCAGATGAAGAGCCATCTCCTCCAGACGCTGTAGCGCTTAACATAGTCCAACTGTTATATGTTGCTTGATCGGGGGTAGCACTTGCTCCATCTATGAGACCGACCCATGCGGCATCATGGGTGTCACCATAACCATGGTCACCAACAAACCTTGTGACAACGGATTTATCCTGATTAGCAAAATAGAGAATATAATTTTCTTGGCTTACACTATTACCATCGTCATTATTTGGAAGAGTAATATACCCCGTATGCCAATCAGTTGTCGAAGCAGCAGCATATTTATCGTAATCATCAAATAAACTTTCGTCGTAGCTGCTCCAATCCTCTAAGGAAAAGTTTGGATCAGTGTCGTATGACTTATATGTATATTGTGTATATTGAGGTGAATTAGTACTAAGCCAGTCCCCCCCGTTGACAGAAAGTCGGGGGGCGCGTTTTGGGTATGGGTGTCCGTTGTTATTTGGAACTCCTGGTGCCCAGTATAGGTCTATCTTTATGTCAACAACCTCATCCCCATCGATGTCTATGAAGCCCCTGTCAGGCAAAGGATCGCCCTTTATTTCATGCTTAAAGGCTGTACTAGCAGTGAATTCGGCCATCCTTTTACTCCCAACAGGAGTTCAAGAGCATTTCAATACATTTTACCAAACTTGAGTCGTTCGCACAGAAAAGTGACAAAAGCACTGCACTGATCTTGCATTCTCATTATTCATTGCCTTCAATGAGGGGAAGCGATTTGAGCAGTTCATGCTCATCCCGTTACAAATACTGCTTAAGAGCAGCACTTAGGGATCTGCGTCTAAGCCTTGGACTGGCCTTATTGCCTGAGAGCAATATCTACGGGAGCTTATGCGATCATTCCAATAGTGCAGTAACAAGATATAGGTGATCATAAGGGGAGAAGCTTGAAACGCTTCTCTGGTTGAGAGTGATATGCCTAAGATGAGAGAATAAAAGGCTTGGGATGGCTGTTCATCTTAGAGCTATTGACTTCTAATACAGTGTTTTCAAAGCACTACTGAATGATCCCAGAGCTACAAGTGCTGCCAGGGAAGTTTACACTTATAATTCAATGAAGGAGACTAAATAAAAGCTTGTTGCTTAGACGCCAACAAGGGAAGGACTGCAAGAAGAATGAATAATGCAAAGAAGTAGATTATTTGAATTAAAACATGAGTGAATCATTGACGGCATGACAAATCAATTCATCCAATACTAGAACCGCCAATGATATCGTCTTGAAGGCTAGTTCCTTGAATATCGCCATCTCCAGATGTAGAACCTAAACCAGTCGTCAGAGCAGAATCAGAATAAGTGACTACATCAGGGTCTTGATTCGAATCAGAGACAGTTGGAGCTGGATTGGAATTCTCATTGATTACTCGATAACCAAGAGGGGTATCGTAGCCGTCGCTCTTGGCTTTTGATTCTAGGGAATTTTGTTTTTCAAAGGAATCGTTCTGCCAAGTGTGAGCTTGATTACTTGATGTACCTTCAATATTTTGACTGCTTAATTCATTCCAGGTGATTTGGTTGGTAGCAGTACCTTGTCCATGAAAATCATTATCTCCCAAGTGCATTGTTTTCCCCCAATCTTTATCTAGAATGCTCAAATCATTAATGCTAATCAATCCATCAAAGTTTGCATCTACATCACGTGCATAAGTTGTATCCGATGCCACCGTTTGACCTGTTTCTATCTTTTGCCGCCTAGCACCAGCATTAAGAAAGGCGAGGTCTTTCATGCCAACATTTCCATCGTAATTCAAGTCACCTTGAAAAGTAATTAAATTTTTAGTTCCTTTGCCTTGATCAAAGGATTGTGACCCTACAGATAGCTTATAGAAATGTTGGGAGGAGTCGAAGACTTTTCCAGCTGAATCAGACTCAATTCTGACTGCAAGACTTACATCTATCGATTTATCATTGGCGACGTACTGTCCTGAGTCATCAAACTCACCTCCGCAGAGATGTGTTGAGCTAATAGAGGAAAGCTCTTCAACTAATGTAGCCAAACTGTTGCTGCCAACAGATTCAATTTTTATATCATCTGCATGACAATTACCGGTATTCTTCCAAGATATATCTGTTTTTACTGTATCACCGGCCCGAATCAGATTAGTTTTAAGAGAGTTGGATGAAACACCTATAATCCTTTCAGATCCGAAATAAAGTTGATTATCCTGAGAAAGCTCCATAGACGCTTCGTAGAGACTTATTGGCTTACCAGTGACTTCGAAATCACCGCCAACATGAGCGGAATCAACCGCTAAATCACGCAAAGTTTTTATAGTTGAATTGTTAGCAGCTTCATCGACCTTTGAGAATATTGTTGAATCCTTATTAACTTCAAGTGAAAAGCTGAGATTACCTTTAAATTCATTGATTAAATTATCGCCTTCAGCAGGGGGAGAATAAAAAAGCTTCTTGCCTGGATTTGTTGTTGAATGCTTCTCTAAGTTGGTTTCATTAAAGTTAAAGGCGATTGTTGCTAGGGTTGTTTCACCAAGATGATCAATTTTTTTGCCTTTACCTAGTTTATTAATACTACCTGCAGCGATGCGTATCTCGCCATTATCATTATCGATATGTACTGCGTTCGCTATAGGCATAGCATCACCGATGCGTATTTGACTTTGATCTATTTGATCGAAAAGATCCTTATCATATTTGATTGTTATATCTGTAGATTCCAAATCATAATCTTCTTCCAGGTTTTTGACCTTTATATCAAGTAAGTACTTAGAAGTAGAATCAATACTATCTCCTCTAACGGCTACACTTGTAAGGGCGGTTTGAGATTTATCTTTGTAATCTAAGAAAGTAGTGCTTGTGGCGCTTGGGACTACTTTTGCATCTCTCAACTCATAAGTAAATTCTAATGACTTCTCTGGACCTAATTCATTTGTTACTCCTTCCGCTGCAAGTAGAATGTTATCTGTTAATGCTTTGGCCGTTGCTATAAAGCCTTTAGCCTCAGCCTCTGTATAGCCAAGTGAATTTACAAACGTATCTTGCGTTACTCCACCTACTGCCATTACAGATGCTGAGGGCAAGGCATAAATGAGTTCACCTTGGGTCAAGTACTTCCCCTGAACAGTTGATAGCTGATCAATAGCAATATCCATTTCTCCACGAGCCTTTGACGTTGTAATCAAATCATCTAATCTTCGACCTGATGAATTATCAAATAATTCCTTGTATGTATAACCAGCGCCTACAAGTTCACTACTAGTAAAGTCAGAATTATCAATGACATCACTAGCAGAAATTCCAGCCGTCTTTAAATCTGATGCATTAAAGCCTGATTTTGCTATCTTAGAGTTACCTAGATACTTTGAATTCACAGACTTTAGACTATCAATAGCATCAATTTGCTCCTTACGCGCCTTCGAAGTTGTGACTAATTCAGCAAGATCACGTCCATAACCTCTATTATATAAGTCTTTATATGTAAATTTAGCAGTAACTCCATCGGTATCTTTAATAGATAATAGCTCTTCATTTGAGAAATCTTTATTTTGAACAAGTACTGATGCTGCAATTCCGGCTTGAGCTAAGTCATTAGCAGTGAAACCATTTATCGAGCTATCTCCTTCTCCATATTTGACCAGATCCGCTTCACCAAGGTATTTATGCTCTACACTCTTTAGACTATTAATCGCTACTTCTGCTTGATTATTGGTAAGTGCCGTAGCAACTAGTCCAGCGAGATCTCGTCCATAACCATTATTATATAAGTCTTTATATGTAAATTTAGCAGCAACTCCATCGGTATCTTTAATAGATAATAGCTCTTTATTTGAAAAATCTTTATTTTGAACAAGTACTGATGCTGCAATTCCGGCTTGAGCTAAGTCATTAGCAGTGAAACCATTTATCGAGCTATCTCCTTCTCCATATTTGACCAGATCCGCTTCACCAAGGTATTTATGCTCTACACTCTTTAGACTATTAATCGCTGCTTCTGCTTGATTATTGGCAAGTGCCGTAGCAACTAGTCCAGCGAGATCTCGTCCATAGCCTCTATTATATAAGTCTTTATATGTAAATTTAGCAGTAACTCCATCGGTATCTTTAATAGATAATAGCTCTTTATTTGAAAAATCTTTATTTTGAACAAGTACTGATGCTGCAATTCCGGCTTGAGCTAAGTCATTAGCAGTGAAACCATTTATCGAGCTATCTCCTTCTCCATATTTGACCAGATCCGCTTCACCAAGGTATTTATGCTCTACACTCTTTAGACTATTAATCGCTGCTTCTGCTTGATTATTGGCAAGTGCCGTAGCAACTAGTCCAGCGAGATCTCTTCCATAGCCTCTATTATATAAGTCTTTATATGTAAATTTAGCAGCAACTCCATCGGTATCTTTAATAGATAATAGCTCTTTATTTGAAAAATCTTTATTTTGAACAAGTACTGATGCAGCAATTCCGGCTTGAGCTAAGTCATTAGCAGTGAAACCATTTATCGAGCTATCTCCTTCTCCATATTTGACCAGATCCGCTTCACCAAGGTATTTATGCTCTACACTCTTTAGACTATTAATCGCTGCTTCTGCTTGATTATTGGCAAGTGCCGTAGCAACTAGTCCAGCGAGATCTCGTCCATAGCCTCTATTATATAAGTCTTTATATGTAAATTTAGCAGTAACTCCATCGGTATCTTTAATAGATAATAGCTCTTTATTTGAAAAATCTTTATTTTGAACAAGTACTGATGCAGCAATTCCGGCTTGAGCTAAGTCATTAGCAGTGAAACCATTTATCGAGCTATCTCCTTCTCCATATTTGACCAGATCCGCTTCACCAAGGTATTTATGCTCTACACTCTTTAGACTATTAATCGCTGCTTCTGCTTGATTATTGGTAAGTGCCGTAGCAACTAGTCCAGCGAGATCTCGTCCATAACCATTATTATATAAGTCTTTATATGTAAATTTAGCAGTAACTCCATCGGTATCTTTAATAGATAATAGCTCTTTATTTGAAAAATCTTTATTTTTAATCAATTCTTGTATGGAGATCCCCGCAGAAGCTAATGCAGATAAACTAAAGGAATAATAGTTGTCACTACCTTCTCCGAACTGAACAATATCTGATGTCGATAGCAATTCATTTGATAGATTTTGAAGATCCTTGATCGCCTCTATTTCTTCATTACGTCGTTGAGCCGTCTTAATAATAGCGCTTAGCCATTGATGCGATCCTGTATCGTTTATTAAAGGGTTCTGTCCCTCTTCGTATATAGCTTTATAGCTCAGACCCTTGAGCTCCCTTTTGTATGTTGCAGCGTCAATATGGAAACGGTTAGCCTGCTCCGGAAGACTTTTGAATAGGCCTGGTAAACCAGCTTGATAAAAGTTATCTGCCTGAAAGCCTGCATTACCAAGTTTAGTATTTGATAAGTGGGGTGATGAATATAAGCTATTAATTGCTATAGCTTCTTCACGTCTTTCTATTGCTGCTGCTACTAAATCAGACAGAGCTCTTCCACTAGTCCCATTCACATATAATTCACTATAAGTAAATTTTGGACTTCCATTAGTACCAATCAACCCTAATATATCTTTGCTCTCAAAATTCTCATTTTTTACCAAATCAGCCGCGCTCACTCCCCCCTCGGCTAAGGCCTGTAGATCAAAGCCTGCATTCACTAGCTTTGCTTTGTCTACGTAAGGGTTTGCTTTTAGGCTTTTAACCGCTTCTACTTGTTGATCATTACCATCTATATCCTTTTGCTTAGCTGCTGCTACTAGGTTAAAAAGTGGTCTTCCACTAGTCCCATTGACATGTAATTCACTATAAGTAAATTTTGGACTTCCATTAGTACCAATCAACCCTAATATATCTTTGCTCTCAAAATTCTCATTTTTTACCAAATCAGCCGCGCTCACTCCCCCCTCGGCTAAGGCCTGTAGATCAAAGCCTGCATTCACTAGCTTTGCTTTGTCTACGTGAGGGTTTGCGTTTAGGCTTTTAACCGCTTCTACTTGTTGATCATTACCATCTATATCCTTTTGCTTAGCTGCTGCTACTAGGTTAAAAAGTGGTCTTCCACTAGTCCCATTGACATGTAATTCACTATAAGTAAATTTTGGACTTCCATTAGTACCAATCAAACCTAATATATCTTTGCTCTCAAAATTCTCATTTTTTACCAAATCAGCCGCGCTCACTCCCCCCTCGGCTAAGGCCTGTAGATCAAAGCCTGCATTCACTAGCTTTGCTTTGTCTACGTGAGGGTTTGCTTTTAGGCTTTTAACCGCTTCTACTTGTTGATCATTACCATCTATATCCTTTTGCTTAGCTGCTGCTACTAGGTTAAAAAGTGGTCTTCCACTAGTCCCATTCACATATAATTCACTATAAGTAAATTTTGGACTTCCATTAGTACCAATCAACCCTAATATATCTTTGCTCTCAAAATTCTCATTTTTTACCAAATCAGCCGCGCTCACTCCCCCCTCGGCTAAGGCCTGTAGATCAAAGCCTGCATTCACTAGCTTTGCTTTGTCTACGTAAGGGTTTGCTTTTAGGCTTTTAACCGCTTCTACTTGTTGATCATTACCATCTATATCCTTTTGCTTAGCTGCTGCTACTAGGTTAAAAAGTGGTCTTCCACTAGTCCCATTGACATGTAATTCACTATAAGTAAATTTTGGACTTCCATTAGTACCAATCAACCCTAATATATCTTTGCTCTCAAAATTCTCATTTTTTACCAAATCAGCCGCGCTCACTCCCCCCTCGGCTAAGGCCTGTAGATCAAAGCCTGCATTCACTAGCTTTGCTTTGTCTACGTGAGGGTTTGCGTTTAGGCTTTTAACCGCTTCTACTTGTTGATCATTACCATCTATATCCTTTTGCTTAGCTGCTGCTACTAGGTTAAAAAGTGGTCTTCCACTAGTCCCATTGACATGTAATTCACTATAAGTAAATTTTGGACTTCCATTAGTACCAATCAAACCTAATATATCTTTGCTCTCAAAATTCTCATTTTTTACCAAATCAGCCGCGCTCACTCCCCCCTCGGCTAAGGCCTGTAGATCAAAGCCTGCATTCACTAGCTTTGCTTTGTCTACGTGAGGGTTTGCTTTTAGGCTTTTAACCGCTTCTACTTGTTGATCATTACCATCTATATCCTTTTGCTTAGCTGCTGCTACTAGGTTAAAAAGTGGTCTTCCACTAGTCCCATTCACATATAATTCACTATAAGTAAATTTTGGACTTCCATTAGTACCAATCAACCCTAATATATCTTTGCTCTCAAAATTCTCATTTTTTACCAAATCAGCCGCGCTCACTCCCCCCTCGGCTAAGGCCTGTAGATCAAAGCCTGCATTCACTAGCTTTGCTTTGTCTACGTAAGGGTTTGCTTTTAGGCTTTTAACCGCTTCTACTTGTTGATCATTGCCTAGACCTTTCGCTACTATTGCTAGGTCAGGGAGTGGTCTTCCATTATTACCATTATAATATAAGTCGCTATAAGTAAATTTTGGCCTGCCGCTTGCGTCCATAAGAGCTAGAATATCTTTGCTGTTAAAGTCCTCATTTCTAATCAAATCAGCCGCACTCATTCCTCCATCGGCCAACTCTTTTAGATCAAAGCCTGCTTTGACTAGCTTTGTTTTGTGAGCTGAATCAACTCCTTTTAGACTTTGAACAGCTTCTTCAGTCTCATTCTTAGCTTTGGCATGGGTTACTAAATCAGATATCTCTATTCCCCATTCATTGTTCCCATTGTTATAAATATCCTTATAGGATTTTTTCTGATCCCTAAGCTCTTGTATTTTCGCTGGATCAATCACCATAATCCTCGCTTGCGTGATAAGTAAAAATACCCATCAAGTGGCCGGGGGTGGGCTCATGCGACCGGGGGTGTCCTCAGAGGTGAATCTCATATGGTTCACCTGCTAGCTATTACTACTCATTATAGCTCAAAGAAAACCTCCTTCGCACAGACATAGCGAACAAAGAGTCGAGAGACAAGCCAAGACGAGTATCTCTTTTAAAAGGATACTATGTCATAAGTATGCCTGTATTTTGCGGCTTAGCCAAAGCCAGTGAGCAGAAAAGAATTTGCAGAAGCTTAGTAGAGAAGTACGCTTATCAAATACGAATACATCATCAAGGAATGAGAACAGAAAACCAAAAGGTATGGAAATGGAAATTCATTCAGTAAACCAATGGGTGCCGCATGCAAAACGTCCTGCCGTTTTGGGCATTTGAGGAACGTATACCACTTGTTCTTGCATTGCCCACGCAATAGCAAACCCGTTGTCAACGAAATATCTAACTTCCCTAGAAACATAAGAGCAAAACATAAAAGTAAAAATCTATGATCTTGCAAACATTTATAGACTAGCATCTATGAATATTCAAGGAAGATAGAATGCAAAGAACAATCACAGGGTGGATAAAATATTAGCTTTCGCTGATGAGTTAAAAAACTCCTCGAAATTGTAAAATGTTGAATCTCATGATCTAGGCCTTATATTTTGTAAGGTTAAAAGAAGTCTTAACTGCTTGATCCACCGATTACATCATCTTGTAATCCCTCACCCTGAATATCACTTATGCTAGGTGAGCTGCCGCTGCCAGTCACTATTTCAGATTGAGTTACGGCATCTGCATCTTTATTTGAATCTGCTGTATTAACACTAAGTATTTGCTCAAGTGGTGCATCATATCCACCTATAGAGGCCTTGGCTTCTAAGGCATTCTGATCTTCAAAGGATTTATTATTCCATTGTTGACTAATACCAGATTGAGTGTTGAGTTCTGCCCAAGTAAAATTCGTTCCTTTGCCTTGAAAATCATTATCACCAATATGCAGTGTTTTACCCCAGTCTTGATCTAGTACAGCCAGGTCTTTAATGTCGATTTTTCCGTTGAAATCTGCGTCTACATCTGCCGCATAGGTTTCTTTGCTCGCTTGGCTTTTTGTTTCGCCTTCTGCTATTGATTTACCGGCATTATCCTTGATCATTCCATCTACATCACCTGTTCTATCTTCCAGTTGTTGACGTCTTGCACCTGCATTGAGATATGCAAGGTCTTTCATTGTCACACTTCCATCATAATTAAGATCTCCTTGGAAAGTAATCAGATTTTTTGAGCCCTTAGTATTTTCAAATGACTTAGCAACTTCACTCGACTTGAGGTTGACTATCCCAGAGCTAAGGTCAACCACATTACCTGCCGATCCAGTGATCTTGATCTCTGCATTGAGTTGAGTTGATTGACGCTCTGCTGTATTAAAGATCCCATTATCAAATCGACCACTGTTTAGATCAACACTGCTTACACCCGTATCAAAATAATAACTCGTGAGTTCAGCATTGCTATTAGATACACCTATGACTTGGATATCATTCGCCTTGACATTACCGGTATTAGTCCATACGCTACTTGCCTGAATCGTATCCCCATAACGCACCAGGTTGGTAAATTGTTCTGTCTTCACACCAATGACTCGATCCGTACCAAGAACAAGACCATCTCCTTGTTCTTCTAAGTTTAGGTTTCCACTAAAGAGCGTAATATCATTTCCTTCTACGGCAAGATCACCTCCAAGTTCACGTAAACTTTTGATCTCGCGGTTGCTATGAGTCGTGCCATCATCAAATTCACGAGAAAATATCGTGTGGTCTTGATTAGCAGCCAAGGAAAATAACAATGGATCAGTGAACTTTCTGTTAAGATCACCTGCTGCTTGATCAGTCAGCTGTAGATAGGATTCTTTTATATCAAGATCTATTGACGCAAGTACAGTTTCAGATGAAATCGCATTACCGGCATAAAGGGCACTCAGGCCAGCTGCTGCAATACGAATGTTACCGGTGTCTTCATCGATATGAACTGCATTGGCGATGGGGAGATCATTACTAATACGAATATCAGAGGCCTTGACTGTATTAAACAGAAAGGGATCAAGCTTAACTATGATTTCTGCTGATTCTAAGATGTAATTATCATCCTTCGTTTCACCTGTAACTTCACCACTAATCTCAAGGTTATAGCGTTTTGAAAAGTCAACGTTATCTCCAAGTACAGCAAGTTGGCTATGGTTAGTTTCTTCTGTAGAGTTGAGTTTATAGGCAAGTTTTAGATCTGTTGCTTCTGTGACACCTACTTTCGCTGGCCAAGTTTCAGAAATAGAAACTGAGGTGTCAGTAATTTCAATAGAGCCTGTTTCCGCAACCTGACTCAAGCGTGCTGAATCAGAAAACAACTTGATCAGCACATTCTCCGTGCCTTCCCGTCTCCAGTCTTCTGCAAATGTGTTTGATATGGTGAATTCGCCTTGCCCATTAACTTGATTGGAACCACTCAGTTGACCATCTACTAAATCCTTAGTTGTGATATTGTCTCCAGCCAATGACCAGAACAGTTCTGTTCCTTGTGCCACATCTGTGGTAGTTACTATTGTGTTTAGGGTGTCGCCTTCATTGAGAATATTGGTTGATGAATTGACTAAATAAGATTGCTGAATATCATTCACATTTAGATTAAATGACTTTGCTATTGCCAATCCATCACCATCTGTTGCTTTGAGCCTGATTGAATAAGCATCCTTGATTTCATAGTCTGCTAATTCATTGATGCTTAACTGATCGCCAGTAATAACAAAAGATGCATTGTCTTCATTTTCACTACCTAAAGAAAATGAGAAACTATGGTTGTTGTCTGAATCTCGATCAGTTGCAGATAGTGATGCAATCGTAGTTCCAGCAGCAAGATTCTCATCAAAGTTTGTAGTTGAAAGCGTTATATCCGTTGGAAAGTCATAGGTTGAGCCATTAAAATTAATCCGTTCAATATTGAGCAACTGATCTGTTCCATCTCTCGATGAGCTGTTATCAGTAACTTGAAAGGCAGCTGTATTGCCATCTAGACTTAAATTGTATTCACCAATATTTCCAGTAAAGGCAGCTGTATCAAATCCTGCCTGGCCATCCAGCGTGTTATTCGAGCTATTACCGCTTAAATAATCCTCATACGCTGAACCTTTTGCATTTTCAATGACTGCATCACCGGTTGAGTTATAGGCAATCGTGTAGCCCTTCAATTCACCATCAACTTGAGAAACAAAACCTCCACCGCCTGGGGCATTTTCAAGCGTTGCATTACGTAGATCAATTGTGACTGATCCTGTAGAACTTGATGCGTCAATGGTGTCATTGCCTGCAGCATCCCAGATCGACTGAAAGCCATTTAAATTTAAATCTAATAAGTAAGTATCATCGCCAGTTTTATTTGAATTGTTTGGTCCATAGAGATACTGGATTGCTGCAATATCAAAAGCGCCAAGTTCAGTGATAAAACCCTTGCCTGTGTTAGTCGATGGTGAGTAAACATTCGCCCCTACATTGTTGTATGTCATTACGGTCCAAGGAGTCGCATTTAGGCCATGATCGCCTCCCTGATTCCATCCTTGCTGGCCTTCAGCTACACCTGGAAATGCTTTATTTTCAACCCAAGTATCATGAGGGTGAGATAAACCTAAAGCATGGCCCAGTTCATGCTTAAATGTCAAAGGATGAAGGCTACCACTATCTAACGCATTGGGTGAAATTGTGCTGTTATCACTATTTTTATATGCATCAGTATTAATAAACACACTGCCATCAAAATCACCATGATCATTACTATCTGGCACTAGCGCCAAACCAAGTACAATTCCACCATCAAGCTCAGTCTCAATGTTTAAATATTGATCAAACTTTTCGCGATTAAGTAAAACCCAGTCAATGTTCCTAGACTCAAAATCGCTTGTCTTTGTAAAAATGACATTGCCAACATCTTGATATGAGTCCTGAGACTCTTTAACAACAAGTTTTTCTTGATCACCCCATTCGAGTCCAATATTTCTGGCATCAAATGAGTACTGAAGTTCTACCTTAATGCTCTCATTGATGTTCTTATCTGGATCGGTATTTCCCCATTTAGAACCTGTCAGGATGCCTTCTATATATCGATAATCCCCAGAAAAATTACTCCCCGACAATTTGCTCCATGTATTTGATGGAGTTAATCCGGTTATTGGGGGATTGTCATGCCTGCTCATAATGCTCCCTCAGCTCTTCACTTCACTGCAAACAACTCAGTTCAGCCTGGGGGAATCCCTTCATTTTCTTTATGATAACAACTCAATAGGCGCCTCAACACATCATTGCCACAGAGAGAGGGTTTGTCACGATCGACCTCTACTTTTGCTCATTACGAAGTGTCTGCATCCTCGAGCCTGCTTGAGCCGTCGATCACCTTGGCGCGGCTTCGTTTATGTCTAGAAAACGCAACAAAGACCATTGCCAACTCGATCAATAGTTTTTGCATGGCAAACGTTCATCCTGATCACCCTTACAGCAATCCTCTTGACAGCGAAATTTGGCTTGATGCCCTAAAGCTTGCGAACACCCCTGGGCCACTCGGCCTCAACAAATAACGGTGGAATCACCCCCTCCCAGCCCCTGATCACCTCCCTTTCAGCACCCATTAGAACCAGCAAGATCTCTGGTGGTACAGCTGCACTTGCAATCAGTTATCTTTTTGCCCTCACTTTGGATGTAGGCCGATTTTATCTAAGCAGTAGGATCCAATCCTTTGAAGTCTCAAAGATCCTGAGAATCGTCTGCATGCTTATCGATCAAGCTATTCTTTCAATTGATCGGCACGCAACTTGACATCAACAATTGGTGGAAGTGCCTCAGCAAATATCCTGTACAAAACACAGCCAAGCCATCAAAGCCTCGAGCCTTTGTCAATCAAATACAGGCCAACAATCAACAAAAAATTCGAGTGCAACAACGACAGACGTTCACCTTAATAACACTGCTGATTGAGGGCCTAATCCCCGGCCATTGCATTCCAGCGCTCCTACCAACCAAAGAGGATCCATCGATGATTCGCCAATCGGCAACCAAGACCTACGGCTGCGATTGATCCAAACCTTGATCGACTTCTCATCTTGCGCTGTGGATAGCTCAGGATTCACCCCCCAGCCATGCAGCCCGTCAGCCCCGATTGTCTGCCATTGCAAACCGCCATCAGCCAACGCTGGGCAGCGTTGGCGCAGATCACTCAACGACTGAATGAAATCGCGCAGGTCTGCAGGCCACTGCGTTCCCCAGGGGAACGCCTCTCGACAGCCTGGTTCAGGGCCACCCTGCAAACCCGCCTCTGTGCCGTAGTAGATGCAAGGCGCCCCTGGTTGCAAAAACAGCAACAGCAAGGCCAACTTCAACGCCGCAAGATCACCCTGAAGTGTGTGCAGAGCTCTCGGCACATCGTGGCTATCAAGCAGGTTCAACTGGCTGCGGTTCACCTCAGGTCGATACCAACCCAGCGTTGTTGCCAATAGCTCAACAAAAGCCTCTCCGCTGAGAGCTTCAAGGGGATAGGCAGGATTGCGATACCGACGGCGTAATCGCTTGCCAGCAACCCAGCAAAGGCTGCTCCAACCCATCCGATAATTCATCACCCCATCAAAGTGCTGCCCCTGCAGCCACGATCTCGCATCACCCCAGATCTCAGCCAAGATCCAAGCGTCTGGATTCACTGCCTTAACCATGTGCCGAAACTCCAGCCAAAACTCAGCAGGCACCTCATCAGCAACGTCAAGTCGCCAACCATCGATTCCCTGCTCGAGCCAATAGCGGGCTACGGCAATCAAATACTCACGCACAGGGGCATGGGCATGATTGAACTTTGGCAAGGCTGGATCGTTCCACCAGCAGCTGTAACCACAATCCTGCCCACGCCGTGGATAGGGATGAAGCGGCCATTGCCTCACCTCAAACCAATTGCGATAGGGCGAAGCCTCACCATTTTCCAAAAGATGATGAAAAGCCCAGAACCCGCGACCACAGTGATTAAACACGCCATCCAAAATGATGCGCATCTCGCGGCGATGCACCGCTTCAATCAAAGCCTCTAGCGCTGCATTGCCACCGAGAAGCGGATCCACCTGCAAGTAGTCATAAGCGTGATAGCGATGGTTAGCGGCAGAGCTAAAGACGGGTGTCAAGTAAAGGCAGCTGATACCAAGCGCCTGGAGATGATCAAGGGCCTCGATCACCCCGTAGAGATCTCCCCCCTGAAAACCCTGCTCAGAAGGATCACTGCCCCAGCAGCGCAAAGCCAAATGCTGATGAACTAAGACACGGCCACTACAACGAAAACGATCCGGGAAGATCTGATACACCACCGCCTGGGCAACCCAGCGGGGAGTGTTGGTCAGTCCATCGATCTGATGCATGCCCCATTGCATACCAAGACCACCGCTAGCACTTGAACAAGAGAACATCCATGGATGATCAGCTCCTAAGCCTGGCTCTCGCTCAGGGCACCAGTAGCTCCAGGGCCGCCGTCTTCAACCCCGCAGGTCAACTGATCGCCAACGCTTGTGCCCATCCGCCAACAGCGCCGGCACCACTGCTAGACACCTAGACACGAGTAACAATGGTGTCAGACCTTGCTTCCTGAGAACTTTCTACTGAGTGAACTGCGCAAGCCAGTCATTTCGGGCCTCACAAGACCAGAAGCCTGGCGCAGAAAGCAACTCAAGCAAATTGATGTCCTCATCGAAAAGCACCAAGACGAGGTGCTTGATGCCCTGGCAACGGATCTAGGCAAACCACCAACCGAGGCATTGTTTGAGCTGATCGCTCTGCGTGGGGAGCTCAAACTGGCTCAACGGCAGCTCAGCCGCTGGATGCAACCCAGGCACGTACAAGTGCCTTTAGCCCATCAGCCAGGTCAAGCCGAGGTGATCCTCGACCCCCTGGGTTGCGTTCTGATCATCGGCCCCTGGAATTACCCCTTCTCTCTAACCCTCCAACCACTGATTAGTGCTCTAGCAGCAGGCAATACAGCAGTGCTCAAACCTTCCGAGCATGCCCCTGCCACCTCTCGACTGATCGCCCATTTGATCCCTCAACATTTCTCCAGCGAGGTCGTACAGGTAATCGAGGGGGATGGGGCCATTGCAGCGGCACTGATCAAGCAACCCTTTGATCACATCTTCTTTACCGGCAGCGGCGCCATCGGCCAGAAGGTCATGGCTGCTGCCGCCGAACATCTCACTCCGGTGACCCTGGAGCTAGGAGGGAAAAGCCCAGCCATCGTGATTGATGGCGCCGATCTCTCGGTCACGGCTAGGCGATTGGTATGGGGGAAGGGTCTCAATGCTGGTCAAACCTGCATCGCCCCAGACCATCTACTTATCCAAGAACAACTCAAACAGCCTCTATTGCAGGCGATGAAAGGAGCCATTACTGAGCTCTATGGAGGCGATCCGCTGCGATCACCCCACCTCGCCAAGATCATCAACGATCGTCATTTCCAGCGACTACAACACTTGCTTGATCAAGCAAAGCAGCGCGGCAAGGTGCTCTCAGGCGGACAAATTGACCCCGATCAAAGACGCATCGCTCCCACTCTGATTGACGTAGACAAGCGTGACGATCCGCTGATGGAGGAAGAGCTCTTCGGCCCACTGCTGCCTGTCATCAGCGTGCAAAGCCTTAATGAGGCTCTCGCTGAGGTCCGACAACAACCAAAGCCCCTGGCCCTCTATCTCTTTGGCGGAACACATGCCGACCAACAACAGCTCCTCAACACAACCAGTTCAGGCGGAGTGTGTTTCAACGATGTGGTGATGCATGTAGGCATTCCTGAGCTGCCCTTTGGTGGAGTCGGGGCCAGTGGCATGGGGCGTTATCACGGCCTGGCTGGTTTCGAAACCTTTTCGCATCAAAAGTCTGTCTTACGTCGCCCCTTCTGGCTAGATCTCAAATTGCGCTACCCCCCCTACAAGGCCAATCTGGCGTTGCTCAAAAAGGTGCTGGGATAATCAAGCCTCTTTTTGCAAGGGCATCATTTCGGGATGCTTGAAAAGGGCTAGCGCATCTGTTGAGGCAGCTTATCTTTCACCAAACTGTAGAGAGAGATTGATGCGCCGGATCATTGTTAGCGCTCTAGCCCTGACAACACTTCTACCGCTGCCATCCTGGGGTGCCAGCGTCACAGTGAGACCCGGTGACACCCTTTCGGAAATCGCAGCGCGATATCAGGTATCCCTTCGGGCCTTGATGCGGCTGAACGGCCTAGCCAATGCAGACAACCTCTACATCGGCCAGACCCTCAAACTGCCAGGTAGCGCATCAGGCACAGTCACGGCTGGAGCAAGCCGTCACACGGTACGAAGTGGCGAGACCCTCAGCACCATTGCTGTTCGCTACCGAGTGCGCCAGCAGGATCTCATCGCCCTCAATGGTCTGAACAATGCCGACAATTTATATATCGGCCAAACGTTGAAATTACCTGGAGGTGCTTCTGGGGGAATCAGAGCTGGCGCCAGTCGACACAAGGTTCGCAGTGGCGAAACCCTCAGCATCATTTCTGCCCGCTACCGAGTTCGCCAACAGGATCTCGTCGCCCTCAATGGCCTTGCCAATGCCGATACCTTATTCATCGGCCAGACCCTCAAACTGCCAGGCAGCTCATCAGGCACAGTCAGAGCTGGCACCACTCGTCACACGGTCCGCAGTGGCGAAACCCTCAGCACCATTGCGGCCCGCTACCGAGTGCGCCAACAGGATCTCGTCGCCCTCAATAGCCTTGCCAATGCCAACTATGTCAAACGTGGCCAAACCCTGAAACTGCCCCAAGGGGCTGTTGTTCCCAAACCCAAAGCAGCAGCAAAGCCCAAACCTGTAGCCATTCAGGCAAATCCAAATGCCACCTCCCATACCGTGGCTCGAGGGCAAACATTGAACCAAATCGCTGGGGCTTATCAAATCCCTGTAGCAACCCTGATCAAGATCAATGGCATCAACAACCCCAACAAGTTATTAGTCGGCAGCAAACTGTCTCTACGGGTCCAACCATCAACAACAAGCCAGCCAAAATCCACCACGACAGTTGCCATCAAACCGACTGCAAAAACCACCGTTAAACCAGCTGTTAAACCAACCGTTAAATCCACCACCACGCCTGCTGCAAATCCACAAACCAAGCCCAAGTCCACCACGGCAGTTGCCATCAAACCAACTGCACAAACCACCGTGAAACCAACGATTAAATCCACCGCCAAACCTGCTGCAAAATCACAACCCAAGCCCAAATCCACCCAGCAAGTTGCTGTCAAGCCTTCGCAAACGCAATGGCGCACTTACGGTTCACTTCAAGTGGACTGGGCCAATTGGAAGTTCATGGGAGGAAGCTACGTGGCCCCAACCCTCAACAAAGATGGCAAAGCCCTTTATCTGGCTGTGAACTGCCCAGCGCGCAAGATCAATACCACCGGCACGAATGGATCTTGGAAAACTTGGGGTGCTCCACAGCAGCGCTTTGAGCATGATCTCGTCAAGGATCTCTGCAAAGCCAAAGGCGGCTAAGGGCATCGAGGGCTGCACTCAGGCCGCATAGTGCAACGGCCAGGGTTGGCGTAAAAAGCGCCGACCGCTCTCACGTATATAGAGCCGCTGGACACCATCATTGCTCTCCGTAATCAGCTCTTCCTGCACCAACCTGCGAGCCAACCAACCCCAACGCTCTTGCTTGCGGCCTGTAGTGGACGAAAGGCTTTCACTGAGACTGCGAAGATTCATGCCCTTGCTGTCTTCGAGCACCTCAAGCACAGCAAAGGCTTGCTCAGACCAATCACGGCGGCGGGCAGTCTGCTGGCAGCGATCGCAGCGACCACAAGGCGGCACCAATTCACCAACGGCAAGCAAGAGCCCTTGTTCCAGGCAAAACTCCCCTTCTGCAACCGCCTCGATACGCCGCAACTGTTGCTGCGCCAGCTCCAACCGCATCTGAATCTCCTGCGTAGCGTTCTCATCAGCACAACGGCGAGCGGAAGCCTGCATCGCCCAACCAAGGCTGGTGCGATCACCAGGAGAAAACAACACCAAGCAATCGGCCGGAAGTCCATCACGGCCCGCCCGGCCAGACTCCTGCAAATAGCCCTCTGGCGTTGCAGGCAGATTCAAATGCAGAACCAATCCCACATCGCTGCGATCGACACCCATGCCAAAGGCCACGGTGGCCACCAGCACAGGCTTCTCTTGATCTAGGAAATCAGCCAGCGCCTGCTGGCGCACCTCCGGGTCAAGCCCGGCGTGATAAGGAGTAGCCGCAACATCCTCAGCCTGCAACCGCTCTGCCCATTGCTCCACAGAGCGACGCGTTCTGGCATAGATCAGCGTGGCACCTCGTGATCCTTGCAAAGCCGAAAGCACATCAGGCAAGGGATCTCTCGATCGCCTCCGCATGGCGTAGTGGAGATTATTGCGCCGGGCCGAGCAAACCTGCACCAGCGGCCGACGAAGAGCCAAGAGGCGGATGATGTCGGCACGCACCCTTGGAGCCGCAGTAGCACTGAGAGCAACCACAGGCACACCTGGGCAGAGGCGGCGCACCTGCCCCAGGCGACGGTAATCAGGCCGGAAATCATGGCCCCAAGCACTGATGCAATGGGCCTCATCAACAGCTAGTGCCACCAACTTTCCCTGCGCAGCTGTGTCCTCGATCAATTGCCGCGTGGCCTCACCCTGCAACCGCTCAGGAGCCAGATACAGCAAACGCAAGCGATCATCTCGCAAGCGAACCAGCGCATCTCGACGGCGCACCGGATCCAGGCCAGCATGCAAACAAGCGGCGGCAATCCCCCGCCGTTGCAGCTGCATGACCTGATCCTCCATCAAAGCCACCAAGGGAGAGATCACCACCACCAAACCATCACGCAACAGGGCTGGCAGCTGATAACAAAGCGATTTACCACCACCGGTGGGGAGCACCGCCAGAACATCCTGACCCGCAAGAATCGCTTCAACCACAGGACGTTGACCAGGCCTGAAACCATCCCAGCCATAGTGATGGTGCAGGGCCTCGATCAGTGGATCCACTTCACACCACCAATAGCGCCCTCAAGATAACGAGCGCCAAGCCTGATGGCACGATCTCGAACTCAAGGCAGCGGCGGCGGCTCGAGCTGGTCAGGAGCCTCCTCCACCAGCTGCAAGCGAACCCGTTTCCCTCCCGCCAACTCCCCAAGCGACACCCTCAAGGTTGCTCCGCTAAGGCTCTGCAAAGCACCCAAAACATCACGGAGATAAGGGGTACTGCTGCCACTTTCCACCCAAAGACGTTCCTGCAAGCCACCCAATCGTCGCCAGGCTGTATGCAGCTTCAGAACGGAGGCTTCTAACGACTGAGCCTGAGAGACAGCATCAGCCAGCAAACCCAAGGCATCGAGACGCTGAGCCTCATGCATGGCCTTCTCAAGGTTGAGTTCACCTTGCTGGAAAGCCCTCACCGCCTCGCTGGCCTCTGTGGTCTTACTGATCCAGCGTGCTGTGCTGGTTACATCCTTAATGCAATCCAGTTCTGGCTCCTCCCGCAAAGCTCGCCTGAGATCTTCCTGCTGAAGCTCCGGCAGTTTTGCCAGCTCCCTTACCAGAGGAGCCACAACCTTGGGAGGCAAAAGATTCTCCTGCGTGCGCTGGCGGATCTCCTCCGGCAACAGGGGGCTTGTGGCAGAGGTGAACTCATCTGTCAGTCGGCGAACCTGCTTGCGAGTGATCTCTTGACCTTCATTGGCTGCCTCGGAAATCATCATCTGCACTTCTGGAACAGCCTGCGTTGTTTCCATGAAGGCCCTTTTAGAGAATTGATTCACGCTGCTCTCCTCCAGCATTCCTTCTGCCAGCAAGTTCTCAGCCGAATCAGCCAGCTGAATCAGGGCATAAGCGCGGGTCTTACTAATCTCCCGTTCACGCAACCACTGCAAAAAGCCGGCACCACGCCCCTCACCACCGCGCTTCTCACGATCCCGCACTGCCCTAAGGATTCGCCCCCGCCAAATCTCAGTTTGCAAATCAAAGCGATCGCACAAGGCCCAGGCTTGCTCGAGTCGAGCAAGAAACTCCATGGTGCTGATGTCGTCCTGCTCCGGATCGGGCAGATCCAACTCAATAGCAGGAGGATCAAGAGCAACGGACGAACTCACCAAAACACACCTGACTTAAGGCTGGATGCTGCCATGGCCTACACCCCAAGGGGCGACATTCTGTGACGCATGAGTCAACTCACACACTCACGGCGATAGTCTTATGGGTGAATTCAATACCTGCGCAGCGATGGCGATCTCAAAAGGCGACAAAGTTCGCATCAGGCGCCAAGAGAGTTACTGGCACAATGAAGTGGGCACAGTGGCCTCTGTCGACACCACCGGCAAATATGGGGTACTGGTTCGCTTCGAGAAAACGAACTACTTCGGCATGCAAGGTACCGATAACGGCAACCTCACCAACAGCTTTGCTGAATCAGAGCTCGATCGCGCCTAAGGCGCTTGCCGGAATTACCTGAAGTTGAGACGGTCCGCCGCGGATTGGCAGACCGTCTTGTTAATTTTCAGATCGGCCAGGTTGAGGTTTGCCGAGAACGAGCCATAGCAAGCCCTGGCGGTTCTGCCCTATTCATCAAGATGCTCTGCGGCATGCACGTGGGCTCATGGTTAAGACGCGGCAAGTACTTGATGGCGTCTTTACATCATGATGTTGCCCAGCCATCAGCTGATTCAGAACCAGAACCAGATCCTGATGGTGGATGGTGGGGCGTTCACCTGCGCATGACAGGGCAATTTCAATGGCATGAGGTCATCAGTTCACCCTGCCCGCACACACGCGTACGCATCTGGAACAAAAAAGATGAGGAACTGCGCTTCGTTGACACGCGCAGCTTCGGACAAATGTGGTGGGTTCCACCTGGCAACGCCCCGGAAACAATCATCACAGGGCTGCAAAAACTTGGGCCAGAGCCATTCAGCAGCGCCTTCAATTCCTCATACCTAAGCAAACGCTTGAAGGGTTCGAAACGACCAATCAAGTCAGCACTTTTGGATCAATCCATCGTGGCAGGGGCAGGAAACATCTATACCGATGAAAGCCTTTTTGCAGCCAGAATCCGTCCCCACACTCCATCAGGTCAATTAAAGAAGGTCGAACTTGAACGCTTATGCAACTGCCTCACGGAGGTCCTCAGAGTGAGCATCGGTGCTGGAGGAACAACCTTCAGCGACTTCAGAGATCTTGAAGGCATTAACGGCAACTACGGTGGTCAAGCCTGGGTGTATCGCAGAGCAGGCCAAGCCTGCCGGATATGCAGCACGCCCATCCGCCGTGAAAGCCTCTGCGGTCGTGGCACCCACTGGTGCCCAAATTGCCAAAGATGAATCCTGGCAAAAATGTTCGATTCACAGCAACAGCGGAAAGCTCTAAGCGACACCATTCGCGATCTCCATCAACGCGGTTGGTGTGATGGAACTGGCGGTAATTTCAGCCTAGTGCTACAAAAAACGCCATTGAGATTATTGATGGCCCCTAGCGGCATTGAGAAAAGAAATATCAGGGCAGACGAACTCATTGAAGTCAACAGCTCGGGTAACGTGATTCAAGGAGAAGGTAGGGCTAGTGCTGAAACAGATATGCATTTAAAAATCATCAAGCAGACCAACGCCAAGGCCGTACTGCACACACACTCAATAACAGCAACATGGCTATCGAACTACTATAAAAATACTGGGAAACTAACAATTGAGGGCTGGGAAATGCTGAAAGGGCTGCAAGGGATTCATAGCCATTCCACATCAATCACTCTGCCAATCCTATTAAACAACCAAAACCTTGCCCAATTGAGTCAAGCAGCAGGCGAATTAGTCCATGATGCACCCTATGGACTACTGATCGCAGGGCACGGTTTATACGCTTGGGGGGAGAGCCTCAACGAAGCAAGACGTCATGTAGAAATATTGGAGTTCCTACTAGAGCTCTGCTGGCGTGAACAACTTATAACCAGACAAAACCCGTGATCACTCACGTCTTGCTGGATATTGAAGGCACCACATGCCCTACAAGTTTTGTCAGCGATACCCTCTTTCCTTACGCTGATACCCATCTAGAAGGATTCCTAAATGAACACAGAGAAAAAAATGAGATTCAATCTCTCATAGATGAAGCTTGGGGGGAATGGCAAGCTGATACGGATCCGAGCAGCAAAGATCTTCTAAGCAAAGCACTAAGACAGAACAGCAGCGAAATCGAGAACATCTGCAGCTACCTTCACCATTTAATAGCAATTGATCGCAAGTCTAGTGCTTTAAAAGATCTACAAGGTAGGATCTGGCGAGAGGGTTACCAGAAAGGTGAACTCTGCTCTTCACTCTACCCAGAAACTATCGAGGCACTAAGCAAACTAAAACAAAAAGATTATGTACTTGCTGTCTATTCATCAGGCAGCATATCAGCTCAAAAGCTGCTCTACAGACACACGACCAATGGAGATCAAACAGCACTATTTAGTCACTGGTTTGATACTCGTACTGGCAACAAAAAAGAGAGCAAAAGCTATAGCGACATCTCCATAGCCATGAACATTCCCGTAGGAAATGTGCTTTTTGTCAGTGATAGCTACGCAGAATGTAATGCCGCAGAAAAAGCAGGCATGCGTGTTTTATTCAGCCTTAGGGAAGGCAATCCAGAGCAAGATCCAAGTGGCCTACAAAGCAATCAAAGACCTCAGGTGTCTATTTGATTATCTTCTTTAAAAATCACACTGACTTGCACATCAAAAAAGCCACCCGCAGGGGTGGCTTTTTCTTGGTAAATCAACAACTCTTTCTAGAGGTTGATGATCTACATGCGGAAATGTTTTACCTGGCATTGAGCTATTTTCTCAGAGGGCTACCCCTAAAATATCGTCGCCGCTGATGCGTTTCACAACCGAGTTCGAGATGGATCGGAGTGGTTCCACATCGCCATGAACACCAGGATAAAATCATTCCCAAGGAGTGAACCTTGAGAACTGCATAGGTCATCATCCTTGCGAATGATGCTCTGAATTGAATAAAACTTGTTTCTCGGGCAAGAACCAAATGGATGGTCAAGCCCTCGGTCTATTAGTACTCCTCCGCTGCATCCATTACTGGACTTCCACGTAGAGCCTATCAACGGGTGTTCTTCCCGTGACCTTACTGGCTTATGCCATGGGAACACTCATCTTGAGGTGGGCTTCCCACTTAGATGCTTTCAGCGGTTATCCACTCCGCACATGGCTACCCAGCGTTTACCGTTGGCACGATAACTGGTACACCAGAGGTGCGTTCCTCCCGGTCCTCTCGTACTAGGGAGAAATCCTCTCAATGTTCCTGCGCGTACACCGGATATGGACCGAACTGTCTCACGACGTTCTGAACCCAGCTCGCGTACCGCTTTAATGGGCGAACAGCCCAACCCTTGGGACCGACTTCAGCCCCAGGTTGCGATGAGCCGACATCGAGGTGCCAAACCTCCCCGTCGATGTGAACTCTTGGGGGAGATCAGCCTGTTATCCCTAGAGTAACTTTTATCCGTTGAGCGACGGCCCTTCCACTCAGAACCGTCGGATCACTAAGGCCGACTTTCGTCCCTGTTCGACTTGTAGGTCTCACAGTCAAGCTCCCTTCTGCCTTTGCACTCGTCGACTGATTTCCAACCAGCCTGAGGGAACCTTTGCGCGCCTCCGTTACCTTTTAGGAGGCGACCGCCCCAGTCAAACTGCCCACCTGATACTGTCCGCTCCCCGGATAACGGGTGAACGTTAGAACCCTAGCTCTGAAAGAGTGGTATCTCACCATTGACTCAGTAGCACCCACGAGCACTACTTCAACGTCTCCCACCTATCCTGCGCATTCAGAGCCCGGGCACAATACCAAGCTACAGTAAAGCTTCATAGGGTCTTTCTGTCCGGGTGTACGTAGTCCGCATCTTCACAGACAATTCTATTTCGCCGAGCCTCTCTCCGAGACAGCGCCCAGATCGTTACGCCTTTCGTGCGGGTCGGAACTTACCCGACAAGGAATTTCGCTACCTTAGGACCGTTATAGTTACGGCCGCCGTTCACCGGGGCTTCAGTCGCCAGCTTCGCTTACGCTGACCGGCTTCCTTAACCTTCCGGCACTGGGCAGGCGTCAGCCCCCATACATCGTCTTGCGACTTAGCGGAGACCTGTGTTTTTGGTAAACAGTCGCCTGGGCCTCTTCACTGCGACCAGCTCTCGCTGGCACCCCTTCTCCCGAAGTTACGGGGCCATTTTGCCGAGTTCCTTAGAGAGAGTTATCTCGCGCCCCTCGGTATTCTCTACCACCCTACCTGTGTCGGTTTCGGGTACTGGCAGTTATGCCTTAACGGGTATAGGGCTTTTCTTGGAAGCATGACATCACCAACTTCGCTGCCGTAGCAGCTCGTATTCACGCCTCAGCTCAGAACGTTTTCGCCGCTCCTCAACGCCTCGAACGCTTAAACCAGTAACCAACATCTGGCTTGGCTAGCCTTCTCCGTCCCCCTTCCCAAAACATAACCGGTACAGGAATGTTGACCTGTTATCCATCGACTACGCCTTTCGGCCTCGCCTTAGGTCCAGACTAACCCTCCGCGGACGAGCCTGCCGGAGGAACCCTTAGGGTTTCGGGGCATGGGATTCTCACCCATGTTTTCGCTACTCAAGCCGACATTCTCACTTCTATGCAGTCCACGCCCGCTTACGCTAACGCTTCGCCCCACATAGAACGCTCCCCTACCATTTAACAAGTTAAATCCGCAGCTTCGGTACAACACTTAGCCCCGTTCATTTTCGGCGCAGGATCGCTCGACCAGTGAGCTATTACGCACTCCTTTGAGGATGGCTGCTTCTAGGCAAACCTCCTGGTTGTCTGGGCAATCCCACCTCCTTTATCACTTAGTGTTGATTTGGGGACCTTAGCTGGCGGTCTGGGCTGTTTCCCTTTCGACTATGGAGCTTATCCCCCACAGTCTGACTGCCTAGTTACACACAGGGTATTCAGAGTTCATCTCGATTAGGTACCGCTCTCGCAGCCCGCACCGAAATGGTGGCTTTACCCCCCTGCTGGAGCACTAGACGCTACGCCTCAACGTATTTCGGGGAGAACCAGCTAGCTCCGGGTTCGATTGGCATTTCACCCCTAACCACAGCTCATCCGCTGATTTTTCAACATCAGTCGGTTCGGACCTCCACTTGGTATCACCCAAGCTTCATCCTGGCCATGGTTAGATCACCCGGGTTCGGGTCTATAAACACTGACGATCGCCCTATTCAGACTCGCTTTCGCTATGGCTCCACCATTTCCGGTTTAACCTGCCAGTGCCTATAAGTCGCCGGCTCATTCTTCAACAGGCACACGGTCACCCGATTTAGTCGGGCTCCCATTGCTTGTAGGCTCATGGTTTCATGTTCTATTTCACTCCCCTCCCGGGGTTCTTTTCACCTTTCCCTCGCGGTACTGTTGCGCTATCGGTCACACAGTAGTACTTAGCCTTACGAGGTGGTCCTCGCGGATTCACACGGAATTTCACGTGCTCCGTGCTACTCGGGATACAGCTAGTTCAGTTCAGTTTTCGGTTACGGGACTTTCACCCTCTGTGGTGTGCCATTCAAACACTTCTCCTAACATCCCTGATACACATTGCTGTCCCACAACCCCGATGGTCGAAACCATCGGTTTAGGCTCTTCCCCGTTCGCTCGCCGCTACTTAGGGAGTCGTTTTTACTTTCCTTTCCTCCAGCTACTAAGATGTTTCAGTTCGCTGGGTTGGCTCGCACCAGCCTATGGATTCAGCTGGCCGTACTAGGGGTTGCCCCATTCGGAAATTCCCGGATCAAAGCGTGTGTCCAGCTCCCCGAGACTTATCGCAGGTAACTACGTCCTTCATCGCCTCTGTGTGCCAAGGTATCCACCATGAGCCCTTTGTAGCTTGACCAATTAATCTCTATAACGCTTCACGTAGTTGAATACGTATTCTTAGCAATTCACCTGGCTTCAATCTCAAACTTCTCCAGTTAAACTGAATTGTTTGTCATTGAAGATGGTTTGAATCACCAATCAAACTCTCGATGCCTCGATGACATCGAAAGAACGCTATAGAGTCTCGGCTCTTGACTCAAGAATCAAACATCATTCTCGTTGATCAACCTCAGCTCTCTACTGACGTAGATTGCATTAGCTGATTGCCAAGAACAATGCATCCATGAGATGCTTTATTCTTTCCAGACTTACCTATGCAGTTGTCAAGGTTCTGCTGAACATCTCTGAAATTCTTGCGAATTACAGTGAGCCCAGCGTCCTATCAACCTCATCTCAATTGATTGAGTCCTGGAATGATAAGAAGCTAGGGTCTGCCAGCAAACTTAAATTCTAAATCACATCACACAACGGTTCTCACCATTGGCTCGTTGTCAGAAGATTCGTCAGTGGAGGTTAGCGGACTCGAACCGCTGACATCCTGCTTGCAAAGCAGGCGCTCTACCAACTGAGCTAAACCCCCAACACCGAATGGGCCATCCTGGACTTGAACCAGGGACCTCACCCTTATCAGGGGTGCGCTCTAACCACCTGAGCTAATGGCCCAGGAGTAACCCTTGCGGGGTGTGACCTAGACAAGTTTAGGAACTAAAATCAATCATCAATCTCCAAGCTGATTAATCAGCTTTTCTTTGATTCTCAACTTGAGGTACCGATCGACCTAAGGTGACAGGATTTCGGCCTAAGAATTAAAATACTCAGACATCAAAATCATTGTGTTGTCTCCCTGTTAGGAGGTGATCCATCCGCACCTTCCGGTACGGATACCTTGTTACGACTTCACCCCAGTCATCAGCCCCACCTTCGGCGTCCTCCTCCACAAGGGTTGGAGTAACGACTTCGGGCGTGGCCAACTTCCATGGTGTGACGGGCGGTGTGTACAAGGCCCGGGAACGTATTCACCGCAGTATGCTGACCTGCGATTACTAGCGATTCCTTCTTCACGTAGGCGAGTTGCAGCCTACGATCTGAACTGAGCCACGGTTTATGGGATTTGCTTGTCCTCGCGAACTTGCTGCCCTTTGTCCGTAGCATTGTAGTACGTGTGTAGCCCAGGATGTAAGGGGCATGATGACTTGACGTCATCCACACCTTCCTCCGGTTTATCACCGGCGGTCTCTCTAGAGTGCCCAACTGAATGCTGGCAACTAAAAACGTGGGTTGCGCTCGTTGCGGGACTTAACCCAACATCTCACGACACGAGCTGACGACAGCCATGCACCACCTGTCACTGCGTTCCCAAAGGCACTCTCTCGTTTCCAAGAGATTCGCAGGATGTCAAACCCTGGTAAGGTTCTTCGCGTTGCATCGAATTAAACCACATACTCCACCGCTTGTGCGGGCCCCCGTCAATTCCTTTGAGTTTCACACTTGCGTGCGTACTCCCCAGGCGGAACACTTAACGCGTTGGCTACGACACCGAGGGGGTCGATTCCCCCGACACCTAGTGTTCATCGTTTACGGCCAGGACTACAGGGGTATCTAATCCCTTTCGCTCCCCTGGCTTTCGTCCATGAGCGTCAGTTATGGCCCAGCAGAGCGCCTTCGCCACTGGTGTTCTTCCCGATATCTACGCATTTCACCGCTACACCGGGAATTCCCTCTGCCCCTACCACACTCAAGCCAATCAGTTTCCACTGCCTTGATGGAGTTAAGCTCCACGTTTTAACAGCAGACTTGAAAAGCCGCCTGCGGACGCTTTACGCCCAATAATTCCGGATAACGCTTGCCACTCCCGTATTACCGCGGCTGCTGGCACGGAATTAGCCGTGGCTTATTCCTCAAGTACCGTCAGATCTTCTTCCTTGAGAAAAGAGGTTTACAGCCCAGAGGCCTTCATCCCTCACGCGGCGTTGCTCCGTCAGGCTTGCGCCCATTGCGGAAAATTCCCCACTGCTGCCTCCCGTAGGAGTCTGGGCCGTGTCTCAGTCCCAGTGTGGCTGATCATCCTCTCAGACCAGCTACTGATCGATGCCTTGGTGAGCCATTACCTCACCAACTAGCTAATCAGACGCGGGCTCATCCTCAGGCGAAATTCATTTCACCTCTCGGCATATGGGGTATTAGCGGTCGTTTCCAACCGTTATCCCCCTCCTGAGGGCAGATTCCCACGCGTTACTCACCCGTCCGCCACTAACCCGAAGGTTCGTTCGACTTGCATGTGTTAAGCACGCCGCCAGCGTTCATCCTGAGCCAGGATCAAACTCTCCGTAGTAGATCAAACCCTCTCGCAATCAACCCTTACAGGCTCATCACTCAGTCTGATTTGCTTCACCCACTCATTCGCACTGGCGTACGACAAGCAGTTGTTGCCTCCTTCCTCTGACAGAAGGATTACAAGAGTGCACTTCAGAATCTCTTCCTTCTGTGACTTTCCAGGATCTCAGATCCGGTCGTTGCTTTCACCTGTCACACCTTTGACATCAATCCTCGCCCGTGAAAGCAAAAATTGATGCTGTAACAGGTTTCTGCAACTCATTTCTTTTGACGGGACCTCACACTCTCGTCGCATATCTGCTCAAACCTTTTGATCAGCTTTTGATCGCTGCTCATCGGGCCTAAACGCGACAAAAGCGTCAGTTCCTAAACTCTTAAGTTGTCCAGGTTCTGCTCCTCCACTCCCTTGTAAGGAGTGTCAGGCGCTGCGATCTTACGATCGCTTCTAAAACCTACAACACCAGCGGATCGCTCCTCTGATCTTGTAAGCGCCCACTGACACCTCAAGCTTTCGCTATCAGCACCGCGTGGGTTGCGCTACAGGGCTCAGCCCTTCGCGCAGTCCAAAAACATAGCCCATTCCATACCCCTCTCGCAATCTCTTCTCAATCGCTCCCATCTCCATAGTT